>NZ_CM149688.1:0-4267287 GCF_056173725.1 Anaerobacillus sp. 63XJN7_4_ISO-PGPR-S23-413 | reverse complement strand
CGAAGTCCCTCCTTTTGTTCAAAAGTAAATAAAATTAATATTGTGAGCTTAGTTCGGGCCTCTGAATGATTCTTATCATCAGACCGGGTGACATTGTAACAGACCCTTATGTTTTTTCACCAAAATAAAAACAGGCTGTATTCGCTGACGATAGTCGCCTAATGTGCCAACGTACAACCTTTGTACAATCATTTGAATATTCACGAATAATTATACTGTCCACAATATCAAAGCGGATCATATAATATAGAAGAAAGTCGAATTATTGACTGTGTTCACATGGTTGTGGACATAAAGAATAACATACCTGAATAACTGTCCACATAATTATCCACAGACTGTGGACTCTTTTTAATCCACTCTAGCTTATTCACGAGTTAAAACACAAATATCATAACAAAAGAATAGCTTGTTTGCAATGTTTTTCGGGAGGTTATCCACAGAGGACATATCTTGTGGATCAAAACTGTCCACAGCACTAGATTTTGTGTAGAACCTGTCGATAAGTGATGTGAATAAGTGAAAAGTGTCGAAATGAGTTATCCACACGGGTGTTTTAAGAGGTTTGTAAATGATTTGATCAATCTTTATTTGGTGGAGATCATCGTAGATTTAAATGATTGCTTTTAGTTAAAGTGTGTTTGATATTTTAATTAAACTTGACAATTCCCCATGTCTTTTCTTATAATTACTTGGACTGTCTTTATACAGTTTATCCTCAGGGAGGTGTAATAGAATGAAAAGAACGTTTCAACCAAACACACGTAAACGTAAAAAAGTTCACGGTTTTCGTGCACGTATGAGCTCAGCTAACGGACGTAAAGTCCTTGCTCGTCGTCGCCGTAAAGGTAGAAAAGTATTGTCTGCATAGACCACTGATCATCAGTGGTCTTTTTTTAAGATAAGGTTTATAATATGCTTATCCAAGTAACACTGGGAGTGTGCGGATTGAATAGCAACTACCGGATTAAAAAGAATTCTGAGTTTCAGAACGTTTTCAAAAATGGAAACTCAACTGCAAACAGACAATTTGTTGTGTATGTATTAAAGCGAAATGATCAGCCTCAATTTCGATTAGGTCTTTCAGTAAGTAAGAGGATCGGCAATGCTGTGACACGAAATCGTGTGAAGCGACTTGTGAAAGAATCATTCCATCAGTTGTCAGATCAAATCAAATTCCCTTACGATTTTGTCGTAATTGCACGAAAACCTACTTCAGAGATGAGTTTCGAAGAAGTGAAGAGCAGCTTAACTCATGTGCTTAATAGAGCTCGTGTGTTGAGAGGTGTGAAACAAGTTAGTAAAGGAAGGGATTCTAAATGAAGAAAGTGGCTTTGATGCTAATTCGCGTCTATCAGAAGTTTATTTCTCCATTAACTCCCCCATCTTGCCGTTTCTACCCATCCTGTTCTCATTACAGTTTCGAATCTTACCAGAAGCATGGATTTATTAAGGGCTCCTGGTTGACGGTTAAAAGAATTTCAAAGTGCCACCCCTTTCATCCTGGCGGTTTTGATCCTGTACCGGATAAAAGGGACTAGTGGCATGCTTTTACTACATAAATCATTGTCGAGATATGATTGCAAGGAGGATGAAGCGTGAGGAAAAAAATAACCCTCGCATTTCTATTGATTGGTCTCGTTGCGGTCCTTTCAGGATGTAACATTAACGAGCCGATTGATGCAGAAAGCACGGGATTTTGGAGCGAATACATTGTATATCCGCTTTCCGCAGTCTTAACATTTTTCGCTGATTTGACTGGTGATGGAAATTATGGACTGTCTATTATTATTGTTACGATTTTAATTCGACTTCTACTACTTCCATTGATGATCAAACAAACGAGAAGTTCAAAAGCGATGCAGGAACTGCAGCCAGAAATGCAGAAACTTAAAGAAAAGTACAGCAGTAAAGACCAGAAGACGCAACAGCAGCTTCAGCAAGAAACAATGCAGCTCTTTCAACAGAATGGTGTTAACCCGCTTGCAGGTTGTCTACCAATCTTAGTGCAAATGCCGATTCTTTTAGGTTTTTACCATGCTATTATGCGTACACAAGCAATTGAAACACATACTTTCCTCTGGTTTAGCCTTGGCTCTCCAGATATAATTCTGGCAGTCACTGCTGGTATAACAACCTTCATTCAGCAGAAAATCATGATGGGTAGCGGTGGAACGGTGCAGCCTCAAATGAAGATGCTTCTATACGTTATGCCAATTATGATTATTGTCTTTGCTATTAACTTCCCTGCAGCGCTAGCGCTATATTGGGTTGTAGGTAACATCTTTATGATTGCGCAAACTTACTTTATTACGAAACCTACCATTAAAACCGCTGATACGAATACGGGGGGAGCGAAGAAGTGAGAAGCGTTACGGTAACGGGAAAAACGATTGAAGATGCCATTGAAAATGCGCTGAATCAAATCGGGACTGTTCAAGAGAATGTTAATATTGAAGTGTTAGAAGAGCCTAAAAAAGGATTTTTAGGTTTTGGAGGAAGGCCCGCCCGCATCAAAGTAAGCGAGAAACCTGACATCATAGAGCAAACAAGGGCTTTTTTAGAAAAAGTCATTAGCAATATGGGAGTAGAAGCCAGTATAGAAGGTAGAAGAGAGGATCGCGATCTTTATTTTACTCTATCTGGTGAAAAAATTGCGATATTGATAGGGAAACGCGGCCAAACTCTTAATTCTTTGCAATATTTGACAAATCTTGCCGCGAATCGATTTTCTGACCGATTTGTCCGTGTAGTACTCGATGCTGAGAACTACCGTGAAAGACGTGAAGAGACGCTAAGAAAGTTAGTCGATCGTCTTGCAGACAAAGCGATGGTTACGAAAAAGGATATACAGCTAGAACCGATGCCGTCGTTAGAACGTAAGGTAATTCACCTTTATTTGAAAGAAAAGAAGGGGATTTCCACTCACTCAGATGGAAAAGATCCACATCGCCGTGTGGTTATTGTTCCACGTAATAAATGATATGAAACCTTCGGGCACTTTGCCCGAAGGTTTTTTTGAGGAAAGATTGGGTTTTCTTTACTAGAAATCTCCATTCTTTTCACCCTTCTTAGGCTGGTTGTATGGAAAGCAAACTTATTTCTTTTTTTATGAAAATGGGTTACACTAAAAGGTATTGTGGATTAGTCTGTAGCTTTAAGATATGAAGTTATCCACTGTGGATAATTGGTTAAACTAATACTAGCTTATATTATATAGAAAACGTAAATAAATAGAATAAAGAAGTGTGATTAGAGAGGTGAATAACTTTGGAATATGAAACGATTGCTGCAATATCGACTCCAATGGGAGAAGGGGCAATTGCGATTGTCCGACTTAGTGGTTCAGAGGCGGTTGCGATAGCTGATCGGCTATATAAGGGCAAACAGGCGTTAGAATCCGTTGATTCTCATACGATTCATTATGGTCATTTGATTGATCCTGATACTGAGCAGGTTGCTGAAGAAGTGATGGTTTCAATTATGAAAGGACCCCGGACATTTACGAGAGAGGATATTGTCGAGATCAACTGTCACGGTGGACTGGTATCTGTAAACCGTGTGCTTGAGTTGGTTTTGCGTAGTGGTGCACGCCTTGCAGAGCCAGGTGAATTCACTAAACGAGCTTTTTTGAATGGTCGAATTGACTTGTCGCAAGCAGAGGCTGTTATTGATTTGATTCGAGCAAAAACGGATCGAGCAATGAATGTTGCGTTAAATCAAATGGAGGGTCGCTTATCGACGCTGATTGCTACCTTGAGACAGCAACTCCTTGAGACAGTTGCTCATGTTGAAGTGAACATTGACTACCCTGAATATGATGCAGAAGAAATGACGCAAGATCTTTTAACCACGCAATTAAAGCAGGTGGCTAAGGAAATTGAAGGTATTCTAATTACAGCACGACAGGGAAAAATTTTGCGTGAAGGTTTATCTACTGTTATCGTGGGACGGCCAAACGTTGGTAAATCATCCTTATTGAATAGTCTTGTTCACGAAAACAAGGCAATAGTGACAGACGTTCCTGGTACGACCCGAGATGTTATTGAGGAATATGTTAATGTAAGAGGCGTGCCTTTAAGATTAGTGGATACAGCGGGAATTCGGGAAACGGAAGATCTGGTCGAGCGAATAGGTGTTGAACGTTCACGTGAACGCTTGAAACAAGCTGATCTCATCTTGCTTGTGCTTAATTATAATGATGAGTTGACGCATGAAGATGAGAAGTTGTTCGAAGCGGTAAAAGGCATGGATGTTATTATTATCGTGAATAAAACGGATCTAGATGAGAAACTAGATTTAACTAAGGTAAAAGAATTAGCAGAAGAGCATCCAATGATTACGACTTCATTAAAACATGAACAAGGCGTTGATGAGCTTGAACAATCCATCTCTGAACTGTTCTTTGCAGGTGAAGTAGAGTCACAGGATTTAACATATGTATCTAATTCACGTCATATTGCTTTGTTAGAACAATCGCGAAGAACGCTTGATGATGCGTTAGGCGCTGTTGAAGCAGGAATGCCGGTTGATATGGTACAAATTGATATTACTCGAACGTGGGAAATTCTTGGAGAGATTATTGGTGATACAGTATCTGAGAGTTTGATCGATCAGTTATTTTCACAGTTTTGTCTTGGGAAATAAGATGATAAAAGGAGGAATACGGCAATGGGTTATAAAGCCGATTCTTATGATGTTATAGTCGTCGGAGCAGGTCATGCCGGTGTGGAAGCGGGACTCGCTTCAGCAAGAATGGGTGCGAAAACACTCATGCTTACACTTAACTTAGACTCTGTCGCTTTCATGCCATGTAACCCGAGTGTAGGAGGTCCTGCAAAGGGAATTGTTGTGCGGGAAATTGATGCACTTGGTGGAGAAATGGGACGAAATATAGATAAAACGCATATTCAAATGCGTATGTTAAATACAGGTAAGGGGCCTGCTGTACGTGCACTGCGTGCACAGGCTGATAAAGTACTGTATCAAAGTGAAATGAAACGAACCATTGAAGAACAGGATAATCTTACGCTCTTACAGGGCATGGTTGAGAAACTAATCGTTGAGGATGGCGTCTGCAAAGGAGTTATTACGAAAACGGGTGCAGAGTTCGAGGCGAAATCTGTTGTTTTAACAACTGGTACGTTCATGCGCGGTCGCGTTATTATTGGAGATCTTTCATATGAAAGTGGCCCTAATAACATGCAGCCTTCCGTTAATTTGTCGCACCATTTGGAGGAATTGGGCTTTGAGATGGTTCGTTTTAAGACAGGAACTCCTCCGCGTGTAAATAATAAATCTATTGATTATAGTAAAACTGAAATTCAGCCCGGCGATGAAAAACCGCGTGCATTTTCATATGAAACAACAGAATTTATTACAGACCAGCTGCCATGTTGGTTAACTTATACGGGTGAAGCAACGCATAAGCTCATCAATGATAACTTGCATCGATCTCCGATGTATTCAGGTATGATTGAAGGGACGGGCCCAAGGTATTGCCCATCAATTGAAGATAAAATTGTTCGCTTTAATGATAAGCCCCGTCACCAAATTTTCCTTGAACCAGAAGGACGCAATACGAAGGAAGTATATGTGCAGGGTCTTTCAACAAGCCTTCCAGAGGATTTGCAGCAACAAATTCTTAAAACCGTACCTGGTCTTGAAAATGTTGAAATGATGCGTGCAGGCTATGCCATCGAATATGATGTTATTGTTCCGACCCAATTGTGGCCTTCACTTGAAACAAAAACAGTGAAAAACCTCTTTACTGCAGGACAGTTAAACGGTACTTCAGGATATGAAGAGGCAGCAGGTCAGGGAATCATGTCTGGTATTAACGCTGCAAGGAATGCACAGGAGCGTGAAGCGGTGATTCTGGATCGTTCTCAAGGGTACATTGGCGTTATGATCGATGACCTTGTGACGAAAGGAACGAACGAGCCATATCGTCTATTAACATCACGAGCAGAATATCGTCTTCTTCTTCGTCACGATAATGCAGATTTAAGACTAACAGAACTCGGTTATGACATCGGCATGATTCCTAAAGAACGCTATGATCGTTTCCTTGCTAAAAAAGAAATGATCGAGCAAGAAATGAAGCGTCTTGCGAAGATTGTGATTAAACCAGGCGAGCAGGTTAATGATGTTCTTCCGGAGAATAGTACTGAATTGAAGGAAGCTATTCACGCAGCTAATTTATTGAAGAGACCGGAAGTAACTTATCAAGAGATTCATCAACTAGCACCAGCAGACTTTGAAATTCCTGAAGATGTTTCAGAACAAGTTGAGATTCAGATTAAATATAGCGGCTATATTAATAAAAGTCTTCAACAAGTGGAACGTATGAAGAAAATGGATGAAAAGAAAATTCCTGAGGGCATAGATTATTATGCGATTGGTGGTCTTGCAACTGAAGCGAAGCAAAAACTTGATGAGGTTCGCCCTCTTTCAATTGGTCAGGCTTCGCGTGTATCAGGAGTTAATCCAGCTGATGTATCGATCTTACTTGTGTATATCGAACAGGGGAAAATCGCTAAAATTGCAAAATAATGTACTAGTGGAGGGTCTATGAACGAGCAACAGTTTCAGGAGTTGTTAGAGGAGAAAGGGATTACTCTTTCTCCTGAACAGCTTCAACAATTTCAAACATACTATGAAATTCTAGTTGAATGGAACGAGAAAATGAATCTGACAGCTATCACTGATAAAGAGGAAGTCTACGAAAAGCACTTCTTTGATTCAATCATGGCGGCGTTCTCATTTGATTTCTCTTCTGACTATCATATTTGCGATGTGGGAGCGGGCGCAGGTTTCCCAAGTTTGCCTATTAAAATTTGTTTTCCACATTTAAGCATCACTATTGTCGATTCACTTAACAAGAGAATCGGTTTCTTAGAACACCTTTCATCAAAACTTAAGCTAACAAATGTGTCATTTTATCATGACCGTGCTGAATTATTTGGTAAAAACAAAGATCATCGTGAAAAGTATGATGTTGTCACAGCAAGAGCCGTTGCAAGACTTTCTGTCCTTGGTGAGTTGTGTCTTCCTCTCGTTAAACCAAACGGTTATTTTGTTGCGCTAAAAGGCCCAGGTGTAGAGGATGAATTAGAGTCTGGTAAACAGGCGATTAAGCTTCTTGGTGGAGAAGTTGTGAAACGAGATACGCTAACACTACCTAAAGAAAAGAGTGAGCGTAATATCGTTACAATTAAAAAAATCAAAACAACTCCAAAAAAATATCCAAGAAAGCCAGGCACACCAAATAAAAATCCTTTATAATAAAGATGGACTGCATTTGAACGGATAGGTGTTTCACATGGAACGCTGCTACGACGGAAGGAATTCGGTTTTGAAGCAGCGAATCAGTTAAGGAGTCGATTAAAGGTGGTGTTAGGCGATGAAGCATACGTTTTCACGTCTTTTCGGTTTGAACGATGAAAAAAGCGAGACGATGGAAGCAGAACAAGAGGAAGTGAAACAGCTTCTTGTTGAGGATATTATCCCAAACCGTTTCCAACCTCGAACAATTTTTATAGATGAGAGAATTACTGAACTATCTCAGACGATAAAGACCCATGGAGTTATTCAGCCGATCGTGGTTCGAGAACGTGAAGGCAAGTATGAAATTATTGCCGGGGAAAGACGCTGGAGAGCAGTGAAAAAGCTAGGTTGGGAGCGAATTCCTGCCATTATTAAGGAATTTAACGATTCTCAAACAGCCTCTATTGCGCTTATCGAGAACCTGCAGCGTGAAGAGCTAACAGCTGTTGAAGAAGCTATGGCTTATGCCCAGCTTATTGAGCTACATGATTTAACTCAGGAGAGCCTCGCTCAGCGACTTGGCAAAGGGCAATCTACTATTGCGAATAAGCTTAGATTACTGAAGCTCCCCGAGCCTGTTCAAAGAGCGCTTCTCGAGAAAAAAATCACGGAGAGACACGCTCGTGCTTTGATTCCACTTAAGAATCCTGAGAATCAAGTAAAAGTTCTCACAGAAGTTCTTGAAAGACAATGGAATGTGAAGCAGACGGAAGAACGTGTTGTTCGTATGCTAGAAGGCACTGTACCTAAACCGAAGCCTAGAAAAAAATCGGTTAGTAAAGATATGAGGTTGGCTGTCAATACGATCCGTCAATCGCTTGATATGGTAACAGAGACTGGTTTAACGATTGATACAGATGAAGAAGACCATGACGAATACTATCAATTTACGATCCGAATACCTAAAAAGAAGTAAACTCATCCAAACTGGATGAGTTTTTTTTGTACATATAAAACGTTAAACAGATAGTATTAACTTCAAATATGCTGAGCTGTTTTCTGTTTCTATCTCTTTCAGGGAGGAAATGGAATTTTATTGAGAATACCGTCCGGCTAATAACAAACGTGATAAAATAGAAAGAAAGAATGGTTGGAGAATGGGGTGACATCTTGGTGAATATTGTTGCTGTAGCAAATCAAAAAGGCGGAGTGGGAAAGACGACCACTTCAGTGAATATAAGTGCCTGTCTCGCCTATCTTGGTAAAAGGGTCTTGCTTGTTGACATTGATCCTCAGGGGAATGCAACAAGTGGCGTTGGGATTGAGAAAGGCGATATTGAAAAATGTGTGTATAACATCCTCGTAGATGACCTAGATGCTGGAGACATTATTCAGGAGACGATTGTTGAGAATTTGCACGTCATTCCTTCAACAATTCAGCTTGCAGGAGCAGAGATCGAACTTGTTCCCACCATTTCCCGGGAAGTAAGATTGAAAAGGGCGCTAAATAAAGTTGAAAAAAACTATGATTATATTATAATTGATTGTCCTCCATCGTTGGGGTTATTAACAATTAATGCTCTTACAGCCGCAGATGCAGTGCTTATTCCTGTCCAATGCGAATACTATGCACTTGAAGGACTAAGTCAGTTACTTAATACAGTACGACTCGTCCAAAAGCATTTAAATACAGAATTAAAGATTGAAGGAGTACTGTTAACAATGCTTGATGCAAGGACAAACCTTGGTATTCAAGTGATTGAAGAAGTTAAAAAGTACTTCCAAGAAAAAGTCTATCGAGTGATCATACCAAGGAATGTACGTTTGAGTGAGGCGCCAAGTCATGGGAAGCCAATCATTGTCTATGATCCAAAATCTCGAGGGGCTGAATGCTATTTAGAACTTGCAAAGGAAGTGTTAGTCAATGACTAATCGTGGTTTGGGTAAGGGAATTAACGCCTTTTTCCCTTCCCAAAATGAGAACGAGACTGTGAGGGATATTCCCGTTAATGAGCTTCGTCCTAACCCTTATCAACCGAGAAAGAAGTTTAGTACTGAAGCGATTGAAGAATTAAGTGCTTCGATTCAAACTTTCGGTGTCCTCCAGCCATTAATCGTTCGTCAAAGCATTAAAGGCTATGAAATTGTTGTAGGTGAGCGGAGGTATAGGGCTTCTTTAGAAGCAGGTCTTACAACCGTTCCAGCTGTTGTGAAAGATTTAACAGATCGAAAAATGATGGAAATTGCCTTAATTGAAAACTTGCAGCGTGAGAATCTAAATCCGATTGAAGAGGCGCATGCTTACCAGAAACTGATGGAAGAAACAGATGTGACACAGGAAGAATTGTCAAAACGCCTGGGTAAAAGTAGACCGCATCTCGCTAATTTCCTTCGTCTTTTACAGTTACCTTCTGAAGTACAGGAGTATATTTCAGACGGAAAGCTCACGATGGGGCATGGGCGGGCGATACTTGGATTAAAAAATAAAGAAGCTAGAAAGCCACTTGCGGATCGAGTTCTTCAGGAGAAATTAAACGTTCGCCAGCTAGAGAAGTTAATTACGGAATTGAATCAGAATGTTTCACGTGAAACAAAGAGAAAAGAGAAGTCAGATCCGTTTCTTAAGGAAAAGGAAGATCACCTTCGTGAGCGATTTGGAACGTCGGTTTCAATTAAAAGAATGAAGAAAAAAGGTAAAATAGAGATTGAGTTTTTCTCAGAAGAAGATCTAAATCGCATATTAGAAGTGTTAGAGAAAGAAGATAACGAATAAAAGCATAAACTGACATTCAGTTTATGCTTTTATTCTAGCTTAGTACAATTTGAAACGAACTTAATGGGGTGGTAATGTGATTTATCTTGATCAAGCGGCAACGTCCTTTCCTAAGCCGCCTGAAGTTGTTCAGGCTATGACTGAGTGTATGACCGAATACGCGGCAAATCCAGGTCGTGGTGGACATGCTTTATCCAAGCGCGCTGATAACATGATTGTACAAGCACGTGAACAGCTGGCTGATTTCTTTGGTTTTGACCAACCTGAACGCGTTTGTTTTACAGCAAACGCTACAGGAGCTCTTAATCAGGCAATAAAAGGTTTTTCCTTCAATGAAGGGGATCATGTATTAACCACTTCTTATGAACACAACTCAGTACGTCGTCCTTTAGAATATATGAAGAAAACTTCAGGAATTGAAGTGGATTACATTAATCTGGAGACGACTGAGGAATTTGATGTGGAGGCATTCTGCAATGCCGTACGATCTTCTACAAAAATGATTATTGTTTCACATGGCTCTAATCTAACTGGTAAAATTATTCCTATCGATGAGATTGGAAAAATAGCCAGAGAAAAGGGAATTACGTTTCTCGTAGATGCCTCCCAAACAGCTGGTATTATTCCTATTCATATGGAGCAAATGAGCGTTGATCTATTGGCTTTCCCAGGTCATAAAGGTTTACTTGGTCCGCAGGGTACAGGTGTACTAATGGTTAGCAAAGCGGTTGAGCTTAATCCTATATATCATGGCGGTACGGGGAGTAGTTCTGAGTTGGTCGATCAGCCACTAAAATACCCTGAACGCCTTGAGAGCGGAACCGTCAATACACCAGGAATTGCCGGGTTATTAGCAGGTCTCAATGCAGTGAAGAAAATGGGTCTTCATAAAATAAGAATGCATGAACTGCATTTAACTGGGCTTCTAATAAATGGATTAAAAGAAATTAATTATGTGAAGGTGTATGGACCTAATAAAGAACGCCTTGGAGTTATCCCTTTTACTATTGAAGGAATTGATGCTCAGGAAATTGCAATTATACTTGATCAGCATTACGAGATTGCAGTAAGAGCAGGCCTACACTGTACTCCACTTGGACATGAAACGATCGGAACGACCACTACTGGAGCGGTACGATTAAGTGTGGGACCTTATAATTCAATAGATGAAATTAATAAAACCATCCAAGCAGTAGAAGAAATTGTTGAGGGGTACTTTGGCTGAGGAGATGTAGGAAATGGTATTATTAGGAACAGTTGTGAATGGTGCAGCCATTATTGCGGGTACGCTGATTGGCACGGTTAGCAGTCGCATCCCTGAACAAACGAAAACGACAATTATGCAGGGACTAGCTTTAGTTGTTTCTGTTATCGGACTACAAATGGCCATGAAAAGCGAGCAGTTCTTAATTGTAATTGGCAGTCTGGTGCTGGGCGGTATACTAGGTGAGTATTGGAATCTAGAAGGAAAGCTGAATGGTTTAGGGAAGTGGATTGAGAGAAAAACTGGTGCTGCTTCGGAAGGCAGCGTAGCTCAAGCTTTTGTAACAGCTACACTCGTTTACGTTGTTGGTGCTATGGCTATTCTTGGGGCACTTGATAGTGGCCTACGAAATGATCACTCAATATTATTTACAAAGTCTTTAATAGATGGTTTTACTGCAATTATGTTTACAGCAACGCTAGGTTATGGTGTATTGTTTTCAGCAATACCCGTAATGCTGTATCAGGGAGTTCTTGCTCTCTTTGCTGCACAGATAAACCAGTTTGTCCCCCAAGCCCTTCTCGATGCGTTTATTGCAGAGGTAACTTCTGCAGGAGGAATTATGATTCTAGCAATTGGATTGAACTTGCTCGGTATTGTTAAAATTCGAGTAGCTAACTTTCTCCCTGCTTTATTAATTGCAGCTATTCTTGTCTCAAGTCTGTACCTGATGCCTTCGATGTTTTAGAATGCGATTATTTAATCAGGTTTTGTTAAGCAGTCAAAAATCAAGAAACCATATGATTTAGTAACAGAGATCTATATTAAAAAGACCCGTACTCTGGTTTTGTAAATGACCAGGATACGGGTCTTTTTGTCGACGTTATGGAAGTTGAAGAAGGTCATCTCCCCAATTTAAGGCATTGTTCTTCTCGAGTGACATATCTGATCCATATGCTTCAATAGATTGATGAAGACTTATAGCCATAACATCAGCCATTTTCATAACTAAATTTAATCGTGTATTTTGCAAAACAAAGTATTCCATGAATCCACTAACATTCACGATCCCTGTTAAATGAATATCCCCAACTTCTGGGAGCTCTTTTTTTACTCCCGCACCTGGCTTCACAGGGCCCTCTCCTGCCGTAATAATTCCAACAGAGTGAAGACGTCCGAGACAAGCATCAATTCCGATAATAAATGGACGAGTGTGCGTCTGTTCAATTGATGTCATCACTTCATTTAAATTCACAGCATGAACTGGTGACTCAAGCGTACCGTATACTGTTGCTTTTGGCTGAAGCTGCTGCAATTTGCTTCCAACAAGCGGGCCTAAAGCGTCTCCCGTTGAACGATCCGTTCCGATGCAAACGATCACAATTGAATCTGTTCTTCTCGTTGGCAGCAGAAGCGAAATCCTCTCACTAAGTGTTTCTATAGCAAGATCATCCTCATGATGGATTCGATATGCAGCAGGTTTTTTTTGAAAAAACTTGTCTCGAAGATTCATAGGATTCTCTCCTTTGTAATAGTAGTAACAGTATACGGAATTTTGACGTGATCTATACATACAAGATCATTTCTGCCGTGGATTTTACTTCAATTTCGTATTGAGTAAGACTAGGAGGGAATGCCATGATAAGCGGTGGAATGAAATGGTTGTTTCTTATATTAGGAACGATGATTGGTGCAGGCTATGCATCAGGGAGAGAACTGTGGCAATTTTTTGGTCATGAAAGCGTACTGGCTATCATTTTATTTACAGTCATGTTCTCGATTTGTTGTTATGTGATTATGAAAATAAGTTACGAAACGAAATCCACTCATTATTTGCCGATTTTGGAACGACTTGTGGGCAAAAAGTTAACCGGAATCTATGATTTACTCATTATCCTGTATTTGTTTACAACAACGATTGTAATGTTTGCAGGTGGTGGGGCAACGATGGAAGTGGTTCATCTACCTTATTGGTTAGGTATTTGTATTCTTGCTGTATTAGTTATTATCCTTTTCTTCTGGGATATCAACGGGATGTTATCAATGAATGCCATTATTCTTCCTTTGCTTATTATTCTCTTACTTTCAGTACTTGGATTGTTCATTCACTCGAATCCCTCAGCTATGCTTTTTAATTGGACAAAACAAGCGAACTGGCCAGCGGCTTTTACGTTCACAGCGCTAAATATTTTACCACTTGTCGCAGTCCTTTCAGCCGTCGGTCATCAAATTAAGCATAAAGGAGAAATTTGGATTGCGAGCCTTGGAAGTGGATTAATTCTCGGGGGAGTGTCTTTTCTTTATAATCAATCACTCATACAGGTGGCTCATGACCTTCTTTTATACGAGATCCCATTGTTTGCGATCTTAAAAACGTATCCGTACTATATGATTTTGATTATGTCTGTCTTACTATGGTTAGCCATATACACTACAGCTGTAAGTGGAGTCTTTGGTCTTACATCGAGATTTCGAGATTTGCTTGGTCTTCCTCTATGGATTGTCGCTTTTATTATTGTCATGATTATGCTTCCGTTTACTGCGTTTGGTTTTTCTACACTAATTGCTTTTTTATACCCTCTGTACGGTGTACTAAATCTCTATATTTTAGCATCTATCTTGATTTTCCCAGTTCTTAAACGGTATGATTTGTTATCATAGTACTAAAAACTGGGAGGTATGTGGATTGGATTGGTTCGATTCTTTGTGGACGCCTACATATCAGTATTTATCCAATCGTGAGCTTTGGGGGAATATGGTCAAAAGTGCACTTACTATTTTAGCTATTTTAATTGGTACATGGATCTTTTTGCGAATAGCAAAATCAGCATTAGGTCAGATTTTCTCTATTCGTTTAAAAAGCCCCCTCCGGTTATCGGAACGTAGAGAAGCGACTCTCATAAGGTTGATTGAGAATGTTCTAACCTATGTTACTTATTTTGTTGCACTAGTTATGATTTTGAGTGAATTTGGCGTAGACGTTCGGACCCTAATTGCTGGAGCCGGAGTGGTTGGTCTTGCTGTAGGTTTCGGGGCACAGAACCTTGTGCGTGATGTTATTACAGGTTTCTTTATTATTTTCGAAAAACAGTTTTCTGTAGGCGATTATGTCCGTATCTCTAGTGTAGAAGGATTTGTTGAAGAAATTGGACTACGCGTTACGAAAATTAAAAGTTGGACAGGAGAACTTCATATCCTACCGAATGGTAACATTAATCAAGTAACGAATTATTCTATTCATAATAGTATTGCCGTTGTTGATGTGAACATTGCGTATGAAGAACATATACAAGAAGCCGAGAAAGTGATCATTGATTTAATGGACGAGCTGTATGAGCAGTTTGATGCTATGATTGTGAAACCGGAATATCTTGGAGTCCAGGATTTAGGGCAGTCAGAAGTAGTTCTTCGTATTATCTCAGAAGTGCATCCAATGGAGCACTGGGTCATAGGGCGAGAAATCCGAAAAGCGGTTAAACAACGTTTTGATGAAATTGGTATTGAAATTGCTCTGCCACGCGTTGTCATGTATCAGCGTGATGAGCAAAGTGAAGTAAAAGAAAAAGCATAAAGGGGGAATCCTTATGTCTGATAAAGACTTTGGCTTGAATGACATTGTCGAAATGAAAAAAGCGCATCCGTGTGGAGAAAACCGTTGGAAAGTAATTCGAATGGGAGCAGATATCCGAATCAAGTGTCTCGGATGTGACCATAGTGTGATGCTTCCAAGAAAAGAGTTCTCTAGAAAATTGAAAAAAGTTCTTGAGCATGCAGAATCTTGACCGTCCATTTTGGGCGGTCATTTTACTTATAGAGAAAGGGGGACGCTTGTTTTTTTGCTTCGTCATCTCTATAATTGGTAAGGTATGTCGTTCGTTGAACAAGATGATCAAAAAAGTCTATTTATGGCTCATTTAGCCATCTTTATTTTTATAAAAATCGCCTTCTGAGGCAGATACTTTAAAGGAGTGACCGAGATGGCATTAACCACCGGTATTGTAGGACTTCCGAATGTTGGGAAGTCAACTTTATTTAACGCAATTACACAGGCAGGAGCAGAGTCAGCTAACTATCCGTTCTGTACAATTGATCCGAACGTTGGAATTGTAGAAGTTCCAGATGAGCGTCTTCAAAAGCTAACTGAGCTTGTAAATCCAAAGAAGACTGTACCAACAGCTTTTGAATTTACAGATATTGCTGGGATTGTTAAAGGGGCAAGTAAAGGCGAAGGCCTAGGAAACAAGTTTCTTTCTCATATTCGTCAAGTAGATGCGATTTCTCAAGTTGTTCGCTGTTTCGATGATGAGAATATTACACACGTTTCTGGTAAAGTAGATCCCATTTCTGATATTGAAACGATTAACCTTGAGCTAGTCCTTGCAGACCTTGAATCAGTAGAAAAGCGCATCGCCCGTGTTCAGAAAATGGCGAAGCAAAAAGATAAGGAAGCGCTAGCTGAATTTAACGTTCTCACAAAGCTTAAGGAAGCATTTGAAGAAGAACAGCCTGCTCGAAGCGTAGAGCTAACGGAAGAAGAAGAGAAAATTGTTTACGGCTACCATCTATTAACGAAAAAGCCTGTTCTTTACGTAGCAAACGTTGACGAAGATGATCTTCTGGACCCAACTGATAATGAATATGTGGCTAAAGTTCGTGAATATGCTGCAAAAGAAGGCGCAGAAGTTATCGTCGTTTGTGCGAAGATTGAATCCGAACTCGCTGAACTTGAAGGCGAAGAAAAAGATGCATTTCTTGAAGACATCGGAATCTCTGAGCCGGGATTGAATAAATTAATCCGCGCTTCCTATGACCTTCTTGGACTAGCTACTTACTTCACAGCTGGTGAGCAAGAAGTTCGTGCGTGGACATTCCGTCTTGGAATGAAAGCTCCACAAGCAGCTGGTATTATCCATACAGACTTCGAACGTGGTTTTATCCGCGCAGAAATTGTAGCTTATGATGACCTAGTTGAAGCTGGGACAATGGCTATCGCGAAAGAAAAAGGAAAAGTTCGTCTTGAAGGAAAAGAGTACATTGTAAAAGACGGAGACGTGATTCATTTCCGCTTTAACGTTTAAGATATAGGTTCTTTTCTAAAAGATTGTTGTTTTGAAAGGGTTTTGTATAAAAAATCCACACGTAGCTGATTGGAGCGGAAGGTGCTCACCGCCCGCTTCGCGGAAAGCGAGCATCCTGAAGCGGAAATCAACCAGTCTATAGATTCAATTTCTACGGGACTTGCTAATAAAGAATTAATTTGGTATAATCTAAAGCTGTGAGTAATTATCTTTGTATACTTACTCCTTGCTCTTAATTACCATTGAGAGCCGTTAGACCAAAAGGAGGTGAACGGAATGCGTAACTACGAAATTATGTACATTATCCGTCCAAACATTGAAGAGGATGCACAGAAAGCTCTTGTTGAGCGTTTCAACGGTATCCTTACAGACAATGGTGCGGAAATTAATGAAACTAAAGAAATGGGTAAGAAGCGTCTTGCTTATGAAATCGAGAATTTCAACAGCGGGATCTACATGCTTCTTAACATTAACAGTAATACTGAAGCGATTGAAGAGTTCAGCCGTTTGATGAAAATCAACGACGATGTTCTTCGTTTCATGACGATCAACCTAGAAGAAGCTAAAAAGTAATTGTTTTATAAATAGGAGGGGTTCTGATGCTGAATCGCGTCGTATTAGTTGGACGTTTAACAAAAGACCCTGA
This sequence comes from Anaerobacillus sp. 63XJN7_4_ISO-PGPR-S23-413, assembly GCF_056173725.1. Lineage (NCBI taxonomy): Bacteria > Bacillati > Bacillota > Bacilli > Caryophanales > Bacillaceae > Anaerobacillus > Anaerobacillus sp. 63XJN7_4_ISO-PGPR-S23-413. The sequence goes on along the minus strand of NZ_CM149688.1, from coordinate 4,250,317 downwards.
ATTGCGTTATACCCCTAGTGGCGTAGCGGTTGCGAACTTTACACTTGCTGTAAATCGCCCGTTTACGAATCAGCAGGGAGACCGCGAAGCTGATTTTATCAACATTGTTGTATGGCGCAGACAGGCAGAAAATGCAGCCAATTTCTTGAAAAAAGGCAGCCTTGCTGGTGTAGATGGACGAGTTCAGACTCGCTCTTACGATAATAGCCAGGGACAGCGTGTGTTTGTGACAGAAGTGATGGCTGAAAGCGTCCAATTTCTCGAGCCTAAAGGTGCAAACCAGGGCGGTGGCGGAAGCGGCAACAGTAGCAACTACGGTGGCGGCAACCAAAACAGAGAAACCGGCGGTTACGGGAATCAGAACCAAAATCGTGATAACAACCGTGATCACTCCAATTTTGGAGATGACCCGTTTGCGAGCGATGGCAAGCCGATCGACATTTCAGATGATGACTTGCCGTTCTAATACTCTCTGTTTCGAGCGGTGAAAACAGAGATCGAATTTTAAATGCAAAGGAGGTAACTACCCATGGCAAGACCAGGTGGACGCAGAGGTCGTCGTAAAAAGGTTTGTTTCTTCACAGTAAACAAAATCACTTACATCGACTATAAAGATACAGATCTTCTTAAGCGTTTCGTATCTGAGCGTGGAAAAATTCTTCCACGTCGTGTAACAGGTACTAGCGCTAAATATCAACGTCAATTGACTCGTGCGGTTAAACGTGCTCGTCAAATGGCTTTACTACCATACGTACTTGGTGAGTAAGTTTTAAAACAGTGGGACATTGTCCCACTGTTTTTTTTCTATACAAGTTTATTCTGAAATAATGTTTTTTTACATTGTTGGAGAATAAGTGGTTTATGACTTCACATATTGAGGGAATAAGAACCTTACAAGAGATCTGTAAGGAGGAACCACAATAATGAAGAATGTGGAAACAACAACAATTAATCTGACAGAGCAGCTTAGTATGAACTCCCTTATGGCATTCGTAAAAAAAGCGAAATCGTTTAACAGTCACGTGTCACTCTATCGTAATGGTCATAGCATTAACGCAAAGAACTTAACAAGCTTAATAACGTTCAATCTTACGGTGAAAGAAAATGACTCACTTCTTCTTATTGCTGACGGTGAGGATGCTACCGAAGCATCTATGCAATTAGAAAAATGGCTTCAAAATGAAATGGATAGCGCAAAAGAAGAGTCTTTATCTCTTATGTAATACATAGTAGGCTGTTGAGAAAACAGCCTTTTCTTAATGCTTACTATTCAAATTAATGAAACATTTGCTGAAACGGGCAGAAATTCTTACAATGTAGTAAGGGGATTTCGACCCGTTTTTTTGAATTTCATAAAAGGTAGTTTATTGAATTCGTGTAAATACTGGTATGGTAGGGCGTGAGACTGAATGTAGATTTATTTAGTAGTCGAACGTTATCGTTCGCTTTACTGATCTAGCTGCAGTGGCCAGTCTCTCGATCACTTCACCTTTTCCTCTGAACACAAAGACCGTGTTCAAATGAAAAGGTTCCAGTGCTTGTCGAGCCTAATCGGCCACTTCCGCTTTACTGATCCAGCTGCAGTGGGCAGGTCCTCGAGTCGCTTCAACCTTTCATCCGAACACAAAGACCGTGTTCAAATGAAAGGTCTCCAGCGCTTGTCGGACCTAATCGCCCACTTCCGCTTTATTGATCTAGCTGCGCGGGCCAAATCCTTCGGCTGTTTCGCCCAATCGAATGAGACAAAAAGCGCCTCAGTCTCATGGGCTCCAACAGCCTGCGGATTTTAGCAGGCCCGCTCCGCTTTACTGATCCAGCTGCAGTGGGCAGTCTCTCGATCACTTCACCTTTTCCTCTGAACACAAAGACCGTGTTCAAATGAAAAGGTTACAGTGCTTATCGAGCCTAATCGCCCACTTCCGCTTTACAGAAAAGGAGTTAATGATGAAGAATCGTGCTGTTGTACCGTTAGTTGAAGGGGCTGCGCTTGCGGCTGTGTTTGCTGTTTTATTTTTGGTAACGATGTATGTACCCGTTGTTGGTGTAATTACTTTATGGGCTCTTCCAGTGCCGTTTATTTTAATGGTAGTTCGGAATGGGTTGAAGAGTGGATTGGTGATGTGGGCCGTAACTATTGTTATTGGGGTATTAACAGCTGGTATACCTTCGTTTGCTTTTACCTTAGTATTTAGTCTTGGTGGTTTAACTGCAGGGTACTTATATTATCTTCGTAAATCTGCGCTTGCTGTTTTACTTGGAAGTACCATTGCCTATGTTGTTGGTTTGGTTATCATTTTCATTTCAAGTATTTTACTTATTGGTCAAAATCCAGCAGATTTATCTATGGAAATGATGAATCAATCTTTTCAACAGGCTGAGTCAATGGCGAAAGCTTTAGGAGGGAATTCGGATCAAATTGCTCAGGCTAGGGAGCAAATTAGTTTAATTCGATATCTTATCCCAACTGTTCTTGTATTAATGGGGGCAGTTATTGCGCTTATATCTCAACTTATTTCAGTGCCGATTTTAAAGAGGGTAGGAAATTTTCATCCACCAGTCTTTCCACCAATCCGAGAATGGTCATTTCCGAAGAGTTTTTTATGGTATTATTTAGTTGTTACTATTGTTATGATGGTAGGATTAGAAGAAGGATCTGCTGTATTTGTTGCATCCATTAACGTTTACTTAATACTCAACGCACTGATATTTGTTCAGGGGCTTGCAGTCATTTACTTTTTTAGCCATCAAAAGGGGTGGCCCATCGTCGTGCCAATTCTGTTAACGGTTCTTGGCTTCGCACTAACATCATTTATTGTTATTATTGGAATCATTGATCTTGGTTTCGAATTGCGAAGGAGAATGAAATCATAGGTAGGAGCTGAAAGTATGCCAAAGTTTTTAACGAAACGGTGGCATGGTTATCATGTGGTAGCCTTGTTCGTCATTTCCATCCTGTTTATCGGCATCATCACCTATTACAACTGGATATTAGGGGTTGGAAGCGTAGTGGTCATGACGCTTCTTGTTTATACAGCGATTCGAGCTGAATCTTTATTTCAAGCTGCACTCAGGGATTACGTATCAACTCTGTCTCACCGTGTGAAGAAGGTGGGAGACGAGGCTCTGATGGAGATGCCTTTTGGAATATTGCTGTATGATGAGGATTATCACATCGAATGGACCAATCCATATTTGCCTATCATGATGGAGAAAGAGCAATTGATAGGACTTTCGTTGAATGATATATCGGAGCAAATTATTCCCTTTTTGAAGTCAGAAGCGAATGAAGAAATTTTAACGATCCATGATCGTAAGTACAAAACGTATTTCAAACAAGAAGAAAGACTTCTCTATTTCTTCGATGTGAGTGAAAAGGTAGAAATACAACGTCTTTATAGCGAAGAAAAAACGGTTGTTGGGATTGTTTATCTGGATAACTATGAAGAAGTAACCCAGGGACTTGGCGATCAGGTGCGTAGTAACTTAAACAGCTCTGTTACCTCGATTCTGAATAACTGGGCTGATGAGCAGGGAATATTCTTGAAGCGAAGTTCATCTGAGAAATTCTTTGCTGTATTAAACCAAAAGATCCTTCAGGATTTGGAGAAAAATAAATTCTCTATCCTTGATGAGGTGCGTGAAGCTACTTCGAAAGAGAACATTTCCATTACATTGAGTATTGGTATTGGTAGTGGTCACAGTACACTTACGGAACTTGGTCAATTAGCTCAGTCTAGTCTTGATTTAGCGCTTGGACGTGGTGGTGACCAGGTGGCGATTAAGCAGACAACCGGGAAAGTGAAGTTCTATGGAGGAAAGACCAATCCGATTGAAAAGCGGACAAGGGTTCGAGCACGAGTTATTTCTCACGCTTTAAGAGAACTTGTACTGGATAGTGATCAAGTCATTATTATGGGACACAAAAATCCCGATATGGATTCCATCGGCGCTTCGATAGGTATATTAAAAGTAGCACAGGCCAATGGAAAAGAAGGTTCTATCGTTTTTGATCAAAATCAGCGGACAAGTGGTGTCTCAAGATTAATGGAAGAGATTGAAGGGAATGACCAACTTTGGGCTCGCTTTATTGATCCTGAAGATGCGCTCGAGAATTGTACACCGAATACGCTTCTAGTTGTCGTCGATACCCATAAACCTTCTCTTGTAATGGAAGAGCGCCTTTTACAAAAGCTTGACCATGTGGTTGTCATTGATCATCATAGACGTGGAGAAGAGTTTATTGAAGATCCAGTTCTTGTTTATATGGAGCCATATGCTTCTTCTACAGCTGAACTTGTAACGGAACTCTTTGAATACCAGCCGAAAAGGCTCAAAATGGACATTATGGAAGCAACAGCTCTTTTGGCAGGGATTATTGTGGATACAAAAAGCTTTACGCTTAGAACCGGCTCTAGAACGTTTGACGCTGCATCCTATTTAAGGGCACATGGAGCTGATACTGTTCTTGTACAGGAATTTCTACGTGAAGACATTGCACAGTATATTAGGAGAGCCAGAATTATAGAGAAATCGCACATATATCGAAGCGGTATTGCGATTGCACTCGGTGAAAGAGACCAAACATACGATCAAGTATTGATTGCACAAGCCGCAGACACGCTCTTATCAATGAGCGGCGTGATTGCTTCTTTCGTTATTTCGAAACGAACTGATGGTAAAATTAGCATTAGCGCAAGATCGCTTGGTGATGTTAATGTTCAGATTATAATGGAAGGCCTTAATGGCGGTGGACATTTAACCAATGCTGCGACGCAAATTGATTCTGGATCAATCGAAGAAGCAGAAGAATTGCTTAAGGAAACAATTGATAACTATTTGGAAGGGAGCGAAGATGAATCATGAAAGTGATTTTCTTAGAAGATGTAAAAGGTAAAGGTAAAAAAGGCGAAGTGAAAAATGTGGCAGACGGTTATGCTCGTAACCATCTGTTGAAGAATAATCTAGCTCTAGAAGCAAATAATGCAAATATGAAAACTTTAAAAGCAAAACAGCGCAGTGATGATAAAAAGGCTCAGGAAGAGCTTGATGAGGCAAAAGCGCTGAAAGAAACAATCGAAAGCCTTGAAGTTGAATTGGAAACAAAATCTGGTGAAGGCGGCCGTTTATTTGGATCCATTACAAGTAAAAATATTGCTGAAGAACTGAAAAAGCACGACATCAAAGTGGATAAACGTAAAATCGAGCTTGATGAACCAATCCGTTCACTGGGATACACGAATGTACCCATTAAATTGCACCATGATGTAACAGCAACTGTTAAAGTACATGTGGTAGAGCAATAATAGGTGATCACGGGTGGAAAATAGCGAAATGCTCAGGGGGAAAACAACATGAGTGATTTATTTGCTGATCGTACGCCACCTCAAAATATAGAAGCTGAACAAGCGGTAATCGGTGCTGTTTTCTTAGAAATTGATGCACTCACAACAGCAACGGAAGTATTGCAGCCAGAAGACTTTTATAGAGCGGCACATCAGAAGATTTTCTCTGTCATGATTGATCTCTCCGAGAAGGGTGAGCCTGTCGATCTTGTCACGGTTACATCAGAGCTGCAGGACCTTAAAATTCTTGAAGAAATTGGTGGAGTATCTTACCTAAGTGATCTGGCTAATTCAGTCCCTACGGCTGCGAACGTTGAGTATTATTCTAAAATTGTGGAAGAGAAATCAATCTTAAGAAGACTTATTCGCGCCGCCACAGATATAGCTTCCGATGGCTATGCGAAAGAAAATGAGATTGAAAACCTTCTATCAGAAGCTGAGAAATCCATTATGGAGGTTTCTCAGCGAAAGAATACAGGAGCTTTTATATCTATTAAAGATGTTCTTGTAACTGCCTATGATAATATTGAAATGCTACAAAACAGTACTGAAGATATTACAGGCATTCCTACAGGATTTTCTGAGCTTGATCGAATGACCGCAGGCTTTCAACGAAATGACTTGATCATTGTTGCAGCAAGACCTTCTGTAGGTAAGACAGCTTTTGCTCTTAACATTGCTCAAAATGTCGCTACGAAGACGGATGAAAATGTTGCGATCTTTAGTCTTGAGATGGGTGCTGAACAGCTTGTCATGCGTATGCTCTGTGCTGAAGGGAATATTGATGCACAACGTCTTCGAACAGGTGGACTGACAGGAGATGACTGGCAGAAGCTGACGATGGCTATGGGTAGTCTTTCAAATGCCGGTATTTATATTGATGATACTCCTGGTATTCGAGTTGGTGATATTCGTGCTAAATGTCGACGCTTGAAGCAGGAGAAGGGCCTTGGCATGATTCTAATTGATTATATGCAGCTTATTCGTGGTAATGGATCTGGGGAGAACAGACAACAAGAAGTTTCCGAAATATCGAGGTCCTTAAAAGGCATTGCACGTGAACTTGAAGTACCTCTCATTTCACTATCACAGCTCTCTCGTGGAGTTGAGTCGAGACAGGATAAAAGACCAATGATGTCTGATATACGTGAATCTGGAAGTATTGAGCAGGATGCTGATATTGTCGCGTTCTTATACCGAGATGATTATTATGATAAGGAATCGGAAAATAAAAACATCATTGAAATTATTATTGCAAAGCAGCGAAATGGTCCAGTTGGAACAGTAGAGCTTGCATTTGTGAAAGAATACAATAAATTCGTTAACCTGGAAAGGCGTCATGATGAAGGTGACATGCCACCAGGTGCCTAAAAAAGCCTCTTTTATGAGGCTTTTTTATTATAGTTCACAAAAATGAGCATAATAAAAGCACTACATTTGTCTTATTTTTATTCGAAAGGAATAACTAAATAACGAACATAATTATATTTATTTATATAATTGTTCGGGTTTGTTGACTTACAACCATCAAATTGGTACACTTACCCTGGGTTTTTTAAAAAAAGAAGTATGCTTCTTGATGAATTAATCGTAGGAAGCATCTGGAGGTGCTCAAATGCCATCAGTAGTTGTGGTAGGAACACAGTGGGGCGATGAAGGTAAAGGAAAGATTACGGATTACCTCTCGGAAAATGCAGAAGTTGTCGCTCGTTATCAGGGTGGAAACAATGCAGGACATACAATTGTATTTAATGATACGAAGTACAAACTTCACTTGATTCCATCAGGAATTTTTTATGACGATAAAATTTGTGTCATCGGAAACGGAATGGTTGTTGATCCAAAAGCTGTTCTTGAAGAACTTGCCTATTTACATGAACGCAATATTAATACAGATAACCTGCGCATTAGCAATCGCGCACATGTTATTCTTCCTTATCACTTGAAGCTTGATGTCGTGGAAGAAGAGTACAAAGGCGAAAATAAAATTGGCACAACGAAAAAAGGAATTGGCCCAGCATATATGGACAAAGCTGCAAGAGTGGGAATCCGTATTTGTGATCTTCTTGACAGAGAAGTATTTGAAGAGAAGCTGGAGCGTAACCTAACTGATAAAAATCGTCTTCTAGAGAAAATGTATGAAGTTGAAGGCTTTAAAAAAGAAGATATTCTTGAAGAATACTACGAATACGGCCAAAAGATTGCAAAGTATGTTGTAGATACTTCAGTGGTCCTTAATGATGCCATTGATGAAGGGCGTCGTGTTCTATTTGAAGGTGCACAAGGTGTCATGCTTGATATCGATCAGGGTACATACCCATTTGTAACGTCTTCAAATCCAATTGCTGGTGGGGTTACAATTGGTTCAGGTGTAGGACCTAGTAAAATTAATCATGTTGTTGGTGTTTCGAAGGCTTATACGACACGAGTAGGTGACGGCCCGTTCCCTACTGAGCTTCATGATGAAGTAGGCGACCAAATTCGTGAAGTAGGAAATGAATATGGTACAACGACTGGCAGACCGCGCAGAGTTGGCTGGTTCGACAGCGTTGTAGTACGACATGCACGCCGCGTAAGCGGAATTACCGATCTTTCTCTAAATTCCATTGATGTACTGACTGGCATCGAAACGCTTAAAATTTGTACAGCCTATAAGTACAAAGGTGAAGTTATTGAAGAGTTCCCAGCAAGCCTTAAGGTTCTTGCTGAATGTGAACCTGTTTATGAAGAAATGCCTGGTTGGACAGAAGATATTACTGGTGTGAAAAACCTTGGTGATTTACCACCTAACGCACGTCACTACATTGAGCGTGTTTCACAATTGACAGGTATTCCATTATCAATCTTCTCAGTAGGTCCAGACCGTAATCAAACAAATATGATTCGTGGCGTTTTTGCTTAATTGATCGAGCTGGCAGCTGAGACTGCCAGCTTTTTTTAGAACATTAGAAGTTGGAAAATTCTGCAGAAAAACGATTTTTGTGGTAAACTTGGACTATCAAAATTGTTAAACTTTGATGAGGTGTTCGCATGAGTCGGAATAAAAGACAGGTCTTTCGTCAGCAGCTTGACGTTCCTTTTGCTGCAAGGATGAGAATTATTGAAAAGAACACACCTGTCGCTACGGATTTTAACCATAAAATTTATATTCATGATATCGGACTCGAAGGTATTGGTTTTTCTGTAGATTTTGAAGCGCCAATGCATACGAATATGGAGTTTTCGATTAAGTTAAATGATGAACCATTTCGCATTACAGGTGAAGTGGTGTGGGGGAAGCCAAACGACCCTAATGATCCAAACACAAGAGCAAGCCACTTTTTTGGTGTGAAGTTTCATCTCAAAACGGATAAGGAATCCTCACTCATTTTTCAAGAGGTCAATCGTTTCGCCATTAAACGTCATCGTCGGAAACAAGAAATTCGTGAAATGATGAAAGAGCGATTAAATAAACAGGCAAAGGGGTAAATTAAGACAGGGTTAACTTACTCCATGGCTGTTTTTTTATTTTCTTTTCAAGATCTCTTGCTTTTTATGAAATCCAATGATATGATAAATCTTGTCGTCGTTACAAGATACTTATGACGAGCCATTAGCTCAGTTGGTAGAGCATCTGACTTTTAATCAGAGGGTCGAAGGTTCGAGTCCTTCATGGCTCACCATTTTCTTTAGATGAAAATGATACATATCGTCGCGGGGTGGAGCAACGAGCGTTACTTCATTGAATCAACGTCGAGTTGTTTCGACGGATACGCATCGGAGCATAATCTTGCAGAGGACGAAACAGTGCACAGCATAAAGAAGCAAGTGCAGCAATCTTTCATTCATATCGTCGCGGGGTGGAGCAGTTCGGTAGCTCGTTGGGCTCATAACCCAAAGGTCGCAGGTTCAAATCCTGCCCCCGCAACCAAATAAAAATTTTAACTACGTCGATTAAACATCGATGATAAAATTTAATGGTAGTCCCTTTAGGGGCAACCTAAACTCACTGCTAGATGTAACTACTTTCTAACGTAAGTGAGCAAAATACACTCATAACTTGGTCTCGTGGTGTAGCGGTTAACATGCCTGCCTGTCACGCAGGAGATCGCGGGTTCGATTCCCGTCGAGACCGCCATTTAATCTATTAAATGGAATTAGTAATATGGCTCTGTAGCTCAGTCGGTAGAGCAGTGGACTGAAAATCCACGTGTCGGCGGTTCGATTCCGTCCGGAGCCACCATTATTTTTCAATTAACAACGTACATATATCGCATATCTCTCATTGAGGGGTATGCGTTTTTTTGTTGTTGATTTTTAAAAGCGAACTATTTCCTGCAGTCGTGATCCTTATTTAAAGTGTAAGGTAATCGATGAAGAACCTTCCAGTTTTCTGGTATGAGTTGCCACGATCGTGACGAAATGACTACATTTTTATTACAAGTTGAGTATTTGTACCCATGTGACTTCCTGTATATGATAAAGTGCGAAACGTGAGTAAAAAAGATAGTTTTAGCTATAGCAGGGGGAAGTCGCATGAAAAAAATAAATGTACGTCGTTTTATACAACTTTCAGTCATTGTAACGAGTGTTAGTACACTTTTTTGGATAGAACCAGTTGGTGCATCAGTTTATAATCTCATGAAGCCTGTTTATCACGTTTATATAGATGGAGAAAACGTAGGCACTGTAGATAGTCGAGCGGTATTGAACGAAAATATAAAGGAATTAAAAAACGAACAAGAGGCAAATGGTGTGAAGTTATCAGTTGAGAATGACGTGGAGGTTGTGACGGAACGCTTATTTAAACCTTCAGTTGACAATAAGGAAGCACTCGAGCAATTAGATGAAGAAATTACGTTTACTGGTGAAGGGTATACCCTCTCTTTTGATGGAGAGCAGGTAGGGAGCTTCGTAAGTGAGGAACAAGCAAAAGATGCTCTATGGGAGTACGCTAAGTCCTTACTTACTGATGATAAAGTGAAGGAAATTGAGAGAACAAGTCTGAATGTATTCGAATCAGGTGATAAGCCTCATCCGATCGATGCTGTTGAGCTCTCACAACCATTTACAGTTGAAAAGAATGAAGTGAACCCAGAGGATATTTTAACGGAGGAGGAAGGAGTGTCCCTCCTTAAATCAGGTTTTGAAGAAGAGGTAACATATAAAGTTACAGAAAACCAATCTCTTAAACAAGTAGCTAAAAAGTTTAAGATGGATGTTAAAGAATTAATGGAGAAAAATAACCTTTCTAGTGAGGATGAGATAAAGAAGGGTGATCAATTAAACGTTCTTGAGAAGAATAAATTTGTAAACGTGATGGAAACGGTAGAAATTGAAAAAACAAAAGAAATTCCATATCAAGTTACTAAAAAGAAAAGTGATTCTCTCTTAAAGGGTGAGAAGAAAGTAACGCAAGATGGAGAAAAGGGTAAGAAGACTGTTACTTATAAAGTAAAACGTGAAAATGGAAAAGCCGTTGAAAAGAAAGTTGTGAAAGAAGACGTTTCTAAGGAACCTGTAGATGAGGTAATTAAAATTGGAACAAAGGTAATTCCATCAAAAGGAACTGGTTCATTTGCATGGCCTGCTGTAGGAGGAACAATTACAAGTAAGCAGGGCGATCGCTGGGGATCTTACCATAAAGGAATCGATATTGCGGGGGTATCGGATAAAACAATCCGTACAGTGGATAATGGAAAGGTTACAGCTGCAGGTACGCGAAGTGGTTATGGGAACCAGGTTACTGTTAATCACAATAACGGTTTAAAAACAACTTATTCTCACCTGGCGTCCATTTCTGTCTCAGTTGGCGATACGGTTCAGAAAGGTGACAAAATTGGAGTTATGGGTACTACAGGGGATTCAACAGGTATTCATCTTCATTTTGAAGTATATAAGAACGGTGATCTTGAAAATCCAATGAATTACGTGAAAAAATAACCTTCAGTGAAAACTGAAGGTTTCTTTTATGGCTTCCTGGCGAAAGATGTGTTTGAATGGCGAATGCATTAGTAGGACTTCATAAAGCCATTAGGTAACGGTGTTATAAGACGAAAGAGAAAGGACGTAGCGTTTCTCTTATAGAAGTTAAGGGAAGAGCGGTAGGGAATCGTAATAAAACCTACATAATATGATAAAATAGACAAAAGTATGCATGTTTCATATCAACGGTAAATTGATATTGTCATATCAAAGAAGGAGCGTTCATAATGGACAAGAAAATTCTTGTTGTAGATGATGAAAAACCAATTGCAGATATTCTGCAATTTAATCTTGAGAAGGAAGGCTTTACGGTGGTTTGTGCTTACGATGGAGACGAGGCCATTGCTAAAGTTGAGGAAGAGAATCCGGATATGATTCTTCTTGATATCATGTTACCTCAACGTGACGGAATGGAAGTTTGTCGTGAAGTTCGTAAAAAATATGAAATGCCAATTATTATGCTAACGGCAAAGGATTCTGAAATTGATAAAGTGCTAGGTCTTGAGCTTGGTGCTGATGATTATGTGACAAAGCCTTTCAGTACACGTGAGCTTATTGCGCGTGTAAAAGCCAATTTGCGCCGTCGTCAGCAGGAGCCTGAGAAAGAATCTTCACCGAACTCGCTTATTAAAGTGGGTGCGCTAACGATTCATCCAGATGCTTATCTTGTTACGAAGCGTGAAGAATCAATTGAGTTAACACATAGAGAATTTGAATTGCTACATTATTTATCAAAACATATAGGTCAAGTTATGACCCGAGAGCATTTGTTACAAACTGTTTGGGGATATGATTATTTTGGCGATGTTAGAACAGTAGATGTAACAGTACGTCGATTACGCGAGAAAGTCGAAGATAATCCAAGCCATCCGACATGGATTATTACAAGACGTGGCGTTGGCTACTATATGCGTGAACCGGAACAGGAGCAGTAAACTTTAGATGGGAAAGGTCGGTTTTTTTAAATCCATTCATTTTAAGTTTGCGATTGTTTATGTCCTTCTTATTCTTGTTGCCATCCAGTTTATCTCTGTTTATTTTAACGACAAGTTAGAAGAGCAGTTTCAGAGTAACTACGCTAGTTCCATTCGCGATCGTGCTGAGCTTCTAGCTGATAATGTCTCTGATCAGGTGAACAGTAAGAGCGATGAAGAAGATGATACGATTAATAACTTGATTAGAAATTTTAGCCAAAATGAAATTCGTCAAATTCTAGTAGTTGATTCATTAGGTCAAGTAGTCGGTACGCTTAATGATGATGGTCTAGAAGGAACACGTGCAACGAATGATTTCGTGGATAGTGCATTAAATGGTGTAGCTGAACAAGAAATCCTTCTTGATAGTGAAGGAGAGCGGTTTTTAGCTTATGGCTATCCTATTAAAGGTGAAACAAACACTACTGTTGGAGCGGTTTACATTCAGGCAAATATGAATCAGGTATTTGAACAAGCAGATGAAGTGAATAGTTTATTGGCTCAATCTGCCTTGATTGCCCTGGTACTGACAGGCCTACTTGGTATTATTATCTCTCGTACGATAACAAGGCCAATTTCGGATATGAGAAAACAAGCACTTGTGATGGCCAGAGGCGATTTCACTCGAAAAGTGAAGGTGTATGGAGAAGATGAGATTGGACAGCTTGCGCTTGCCTTTAATGATTTAACAAGAAGGCTTCAAGAAGCTAATGCCATTACAGAAGGTGAGCGACGTAAACTTACATCTGTGCTTGCTTATATGACGGATGGTGTTATTGCTACAGACCGAGAAGGTATGATCATTCTAATGAACGATCGTGCTGAGGAAATGATGAACGTTTCACGTGAAACGGTTCTTGGAACATCACTAAACAAAATTCTTCAGTTCGCTGAAGAGAAGACGTGGGATGATGTTTACAATGGTCCTGACTCAATGATTCTAGATTTAAGTGATGATCAACAAACGTTTATTATTCGAGTTAACTTTTCTATTATCCATAAAGAAGACGGTCCAATTAATGGGTTGATTGCTGTCCTTCATGATATTACCGAGCAAGAACAGCTTGAACAGGAACGACGTGAATTTGTAGTGAATGTGTCACATGAGTTACGTACGCCTCTTACAACGATGAGAAGTTACCTTGAGGCGCTTCAGGAGGGAGCATTACAGGATCCTGAAATTGCTCCGCGCTTCTTAAGCGTCACGCAAAATGAAACAGAGCGTATGATCAGGTTAGTTAATGATCTATTACAGCTTTCTAAAATGGATAAGAAAGAGTATCATCTTGAGTTTACGGAAGTCGATTTCGTTGAGATGTTTGATCATGTGCTTGATCGCTTTGAGATGTCGAAGCGAGAGAATATTGAAATTGTAAGGCAGCTTCCGCGTTTAGCGATTTACACAAAAGTGGATAAGGACAAAATGACACAGGTGCTTGATAACATTATTTCTAATGCGATTAAGTACTCCCCGGATGGAGGTACTATCACAGCAAGATGCTGGACGATTGGGAAGAAGATCCGAATCAGCATTAGTGATGAAGGTGTTGGCATACCCAAAAATAATCTTTCGAAGATCTTTGATCGGTTCTATCGTGTAGATAAAGCTCGCTCACGGCAGCTTGGAGGAACTGGACTTGGTTTGGCTATTGCCAAGGAAATGATCCATGCCCATCATGGGGATATCTGGGCAGAGAGTAAGTGGGGACATGGAACAACGATCTACTTTACTCTCCCTTATAAGCGAATAAGGGAGGTCGAAGACAAGTGAGAATGACGAAGAAACAATTTGAGAACTTTAAAACCGTTTTACTAAATGTTCTCGTTTTAACTAGCTTGTTTCTAACGTGGCAGATTTGGACATTCGAACCTGAGTACGAAAAGGAAGCTGCTCCTACAGAAGCAAGTCCTGTTGGTATTAAGGAAGTAAGTATCAATGAAGTTGTAAAACCAAATCAGCTCGTTTATCACATTGATAATCAACATTTTACTTCCTTTTATTCCAATACCATTGATTCTTTTTACAATGAATTTATCTCCGGAATGAAAATCAAGTCCTTTACGATGGAGAATGATATGAAAAGTATACGGGAGACCGGCAATAGCGTAGAGCTTATTTTTCCAACATTGCTTTCAAATGACGTTTTGAAGAAACTAGTGAGCATTTCGAAAGACGATATTCCTTTGTCGACATTCGATCGCATTATCATTCCGTCTATTGCATCAGGTAAAAACAATGAAATCATTTTCCTCAATACATCCAATGGTGATGGAATGCGAGCTACGGTTGAAGCTTCGAATGATATAAAAGAATGGTATTCAAACGTCTTCTCTTCTTTTGAGGTTAATAGTAGTGAAGCTGAAGAAAATAAGATCTTTCGTGCCAAATCGTTTCAAGTTTCTGACGAGCTACCGACTTTTTATATTCCGATACAAGGTCCTTCTTTAGCGGCGTTCGGAGGAAGTTCCGATGAGCTAGCAAATGAAGAAGATTTTAAAGAAGCGCTTTTTCCTGAACAAGATCGTGTTGAGAAGAACTCATTCAACAATATTTCTGATCTTTATACTGACGGTAGCCGAGACTTAACGTTTAGTCATGAAAATGAATTTATGGTGTTTAAGAATCCACCTTCTACAACAAGTCGGTATGTATCGAATGAATCTCCTATTCTGGATGCCTATGGATTTATCAATAAGCATTTTGGTTTTCGTATCACCGATTACGATGATGATGAATATGTGCTGAACGAATGGATCAGATCTTCTGATAACAATACAGATCAAATTACCTTCCGACTATATACGGGTGGCTATCCAGTCTATAGCTCTTCAACAGAAGATCTTGATGAGATTGATGTAACTCTTGAAAATGATGATGTTAGCACGTACAAGCGAATGTTGAAGGTTATTCAATACGCTAGAGAAATTGGAGATCGTAAGCTACCGAGTTATGAAGAAGTCCTTTCTCTACTAGACGAGGGAAGTTTTAAGAAAACCGAAATACAAAACATAACAATGGGTTTCACAATTGATCGGTCAGCAGAACAAAATTATGAGTTTACGCTTATTCCCCAATGGTATGTGAAGTTGAACAATTCCTGGACACCGCTACAATCCATTAGCAATGAACAGGGAGGGGAATCAGTTGGATTGGAATAGAACGAAAACGATATTAATATTAACGTTTCTTGTGTTTAATATCTTTCTAGCTAGTGATTTATTTAAGAAGCAAACCGAATTAAGTGATCTCGAGCAGTATGAGCAGGTTACGATTGAAGATCAATTAAAGAATTTAAACGTCACGTATGAGAAAAACCTTCCTGTTCAAACGGAGAAGATGTCTTTCATTAGTGGAGACGTTCATGAATTTACAGAGCAAGAAGAGAAAACGTTAGAAGAGGGAACAAGTCAGGACATTACGCTTGATGGACGAAAGTTAATCTCCACTCTTAAGAAGCCGTTCCCGATAAGCGATCCGGACGAGCCTTCTGCCTTTTCAATATTTCTAGAGACGTATGTGTATGAAGGTGGGAAGTATCAGTTTTACGCCCGTGATGAGAATAATCCAAACATTATTTATTTCGCGGAAACCTTTGAAGATCGTCCTATTTATAGCCAGGATTCAGGTATGCTAATTGTTACGCTTGAAGATGACAAGGTTGTCTCTTATACGCAAACATACTTGAACTTAAAGAAAATCGGCAAAGAACGTAAAATCGATCCAGCTTCTGAAACGATTGGGCTTCTTGTGAATCAGCAGGATATTTCTTTAAATGACAAAGTAGAAGACATGTCAATTGGCTATTACACAACGGTTACGAACGAGGATGACCGCGATACATTTGTTTTCGTTCCAACGTGGCATGTTGTCGTTAAGAACGAAAACAAGGATAAACCAATTCAGAACTATTATGTCAATGCGATTGAGAAAACAGTCTTTAGTGATCCTAAAGAGGTCGAAACCAATGAGCAAGAGGATGAGGAGGATTCAGATGACAGTGAGAAACCGGATCCTTCTAAGCCTAAAACGGTAACAAGCGATAAGTAGGAGAGGAATGGAATATGTCTCTTGAATTTAGTGTGCTTGCAAGCGGAAGCACTGGTAACGCCATTTATGTTGGTACTGAGAAGCATAAGCTTCTTGTAGATGCTGGATTAAGTGGAAAAAAACTTGAAGAACTGTTCGCAAAAGCCCATCTCGATCCAAAGGATCTAGATGGGTTGCTTGTGACTCATGAACATAGCGATCATATTAAAGGTCTTGGCATATTTGCAAGAAGGTATAAGCTGCCTATATATGCAAATGCAAAAACGTGGGAAGCGATGTCAGGTCTAATTGGTGCAATACCAGTAGAACAAAAGTTTCAGTTTGATATGGATACTGTGAAAACTTTTGACGATCTTGATGTCGAATCATTTGGTGTCTCCCATGATGCAGCCGAGCCGATGTTTTATGCCTTTCATCACGAAGGTAAGAAACTTAGTATCGCGACAGACCTTGGATATGTGAGTGATCGAATCAAAGGAACGATTCGCAATTCAGATATGCTTGTATTTGAGTCAAATCATGACATCAATATGCTTATGATGGGGCGCTATCCATGGAATGTGAAAAGACGAATTTTAGGTGACATGGGTCACGTTTCTAATGAAGATGCGGGAGCTGCCCTATCAGATATAATTGGTGATCAAACAAAGCGTATTTATTTAGCCCATTTAAGTAAAGATAATAACATGAAAGACCTGGCAAGACTTTCTGTCCAGCAAACCCTTGAACAAAACGGCTTTGCAGTCGGGGAGCAGATTGCTCTATATGATACAGATCCTGCTGCGCCAACACTTGTTACGAAGTTATAACGAGAAGCTTGAGTGAGGGCAAGTAAGATAGATTAGTCTTGATTCTGAGGTCTCCTTTTTTAACTGAAAGGATTGGTGAAGGATTTGGGCTATTATGATGGTGATGAAAACAATCGACCGATGCGACAGAAAGGTAATCGCGGCGGCGCATTTATGGCTGGACTGATTGGTGCCATTCTAGGCGCATTACTTATTCTCTTTACTGTGCCTGCTCTCTCGGATGTAGGCGTGCTGCCTGATATTCAACCACCGCAAGATGAAGAAGCGGAAGTGAAGTCGGAACAGCGGGCGATTACTAAAGATATTAGTATTGATGTAACAAATGACATTACGTCAGCTGTTGCGAATGTAAGCGAAGCGGTTGTCGGAGTGATTAATTTACAAAAAACAGATTTCTGGGCAGAGGATTACGGAGAAGCTGGAGCAGGATCAGGCGTTATTTATAAAAAAGAAGGCGGAGAGGCATTTGTTGTTACTAACAATCACGTGGTTGAAGGTGCAGGGCAGCTTGAAGTGAGCTTAAACGCCGAAAAGCGCGTTTCTGCAGAGCTTGTAGGCACTGACCCTCTAATGGACCTTGCCGTCCTTAAAATCCCTTCTGAGGCCGTTACAATGGTTGCTGAATTTGGTGACTCGGATACTCTCAAGCCAGGTGAACCAGCTATAGCCATCGGTAATCCATTAGGCTTTCTTGAAGGGACCGTCACACAAGGTATTATTAGCAACCCTGAGCGTTCATTTCCAGTAGATACCGATCAGAATGGGACAATTGATTGGAATGCTGATGTAATTCAAACAGACGCTTCTATTAATCCAGGTAACAGTGGAGGAGCGTTAATTAACATCTCAGGTCAATTAGTAGGGATTAACTCAATGAAGATCGCTCAATCAAGCGTAGAGGGAATTGGCTTCTCGATTCCAATCAATATCGCTGAGCCTATCATTAATGATCTAGAGTCGTATGGCGAAGTCAGAAGGCCTCAAATAGGAATAGGAACAAAATCACTCTCAGAGATTCCTACCTATCACTGGAGTGAATCACTAAAGTTGCCAGATAAAGTGGATTATGGAGTCGTAGTTATGAGTGTTTTTCCTACTTCTTCAGGTGATATTGCGGGCTTAAAAGAGCTTGACGTTATAACAGCAATGGATGGAGAAAAAATTAAGAATTCAATCGACCTTCGTAAATTTCTTTACACAAAAAAAGAAATTGGAGACCGAGTGAAATTAACAGTCTATCGTGAAGGTACGAAACAAGAAGTAGAAGTGACACTTGCCGAGCAGCAAAGCTCTTAAATAGTGCAGGAGGGGGAACTCTCCTGTTTCTTTTTGGAGAAACTTATGCACAGTGGATAAGTGAAATGAAGGAGAGGTAGAATGAAAATATATTGCTGTAAAGATCATGTTGAATTGGCTCTTGATGTAATGGTTGATGAAACAGAAAGTTTCCCTGTATTAGAAGAGCTTGAGAAAGAATCAAATGAGTTGTCCACAACATGTGAGTATTGCAAAAACAGCGCAACATATATGGTATCGAACTAATATTCGGTCACGACATGTGGGTGAAAAATGTGTATATGTGGATAATTTCTGTGGATAACTTGTTTATCTGCTGTGGATTTAAGAAAAAAGGATAGGTGTGGATAACTTTTGAACATAAGTATTGTTACTGTGGGGAAACTGAAAGAAAAATATTTAAAGCAGGGGATTGCGGAATATACGAAACGTCTCGGTCCTTTCGCAAAAGTAGAAGTGATCGAGGTCTCCGATGAAAAAGCTCCAGAGAACCTAAGTGACACTGAAATGCTTCAGGTGAAAAAGGCGGAAGGTGATCGCATTATGAGCAAAATTTCACCTGATGCTCACGTAATTGCCTTAGCTATTGAAGGAAAAATGAAAACTTCTGAACAGTTAGCACGCGACCTTGACCAGCTCGCAACATATGGAAAGAGTAAGGTAGCTTTTGTTATTGGAGGCTCCCTTGGTTTAAGTGATGATGTTCTCAAGAGAGCAAATGACACGCTTTCCTTCTCTAAGATGACTTTTCCTCATCAGCTAATGAGGCTAATTCTAGTTGAGCAGGTTTATCGTGCGTTTAAGATTAATAGAGGCGAACCGTATCATAAGTAAATGAGGATATAAAAGAAAAGAGTCAAAATCTCAAGTTTTTTCGGAGAAAACATATTACTTTGTTCGCATTGTATTCAGTACAGTAGGAGCTACACTTGGCTAGACCAAACAATCTCCTAGGGTCATCATGTCTCTTTTAATTTCATATAGAAGCAAATATCCCCCTCATCTTTTAAAGTGAGGGGGATTTAAGGATTTCTATAAATATTTTATTTAATGGCTATGCTCACTTTTAACTTCTTTGCTTTGATAGTCGCATTCTCCATGGCCTGTAGAACTAGTGAGCCCTTGCCATTTAGAATATCTACATAGGACATATGATCATGGATGGTTATAATGCCGATATCCTCTGCAGTGACTCCAGAGATTTTTGCGATCGTTCCAACAAAATCAACAGCACGAATTTTCTTCTTTTTACCGCCGTTGAAATGGAGTTTCATAATATCTTGATTGATGCGGGCTGTTTTATTATTTCTTACAATGCGTCTGCTGTTAAGTTTTTCTTCGAAAGCTGCTTTTTTTCCAGCCAGTTCCAGATGGCTTGGAGCTTCTATAACTGGTAGCTCAAAGCCGATGTATCTTTCAATTGCTTTAATGAACTTTCCTTCAAAAGGTGTCGAAAACGTAATGGCTTTTCCTTTATTTCCAGCGCGACCGGTTCTTCCTGTTCGGTGTACATAGCTCTCTTTTTCCATAGGAACGTCGTAGTTGATAACAAGTGTCACATTATCAATATCAATACCTCTCGCAGCTACATCGGTAGCCACGAGATAGCGGAAGTTCCCCAGTTTGAAACCTTCCATAACGGAGAACCGGTCTTCTTGTTCTAGCCCCCCATGGAGTCTCTCGCAAGGGTATCCAGATTTCTCTAGTTCGCTATACACAGAATCAACGTGTTCTTTGGTTCTGCAGAAAATGAGGCAGCTGTCTGGATTTTCTACAACCGTGATGTTTTTAAGGAGTGAGATCTTTTCTTCTTCTCTCACTTCAACTAAAGAATGTTCAATGGTATCGGCTGTCATCCCGTCCGATTCAATCTCAATCTGAATCGGATCGTTCATATATTTATGGCATAGATTTTCAACATCTTTAGGCAAGGTAGCAGAAAAAACCATTGTTACTCGGTTTGAAGGCAGCTCTTTCATAATCGCTTCTACTTTATCGATAAAACCTCGATTAAGCATCTCATCAGCTTCGTCTATGATAAGATACTTTATTTGATCCAAAGCTAGAGTTTCTCGTTCAATATGGTCCATGACCCGTCCAGGAGTACCAACGACGCAATGAGTTTTTTGTTTCAATTCATCCTTTTGTTTCGTAAAAGGTTCTTTGCCATAAACGGACACTGCTTTAATGCGTTTAAACCTTCCGATATTCGTAATGTCTTCGCGGACTTGAACCGCAAGCTCCCTAGTAGGAGTAAGAATTAAGGCCTGTGGTTTTTTTTCTTCCCATTCAATCATATCGGAAACAGGAATACCAAAGGAAGCGGTCTTTCCACTTCCTGTTTGAGCTTTTACGACAAGATCTTGATTTTCTAATGCTAATGGAATAACTTCACTTTGAACTTCTGTTGGCGTTTCGTATTTTAGCACAGCTAGTGCTCTTTTTATTTCTTCGCTTAGATGATATTCTGCAAAACTTTTTTTACTCATTTTTCAACCTCGTTTTTGGTTTTTCGTCATATGTATAGAATTCTCTCCAAGAAATATTATATGCATTATCAGAATATGGTCCATTATACTTGAAAAGTGCGGGAGAAACCGGCTTTTATATTAAATTTTTAAAAGTAACAGATATAAATTGTCTGACATTACATCTGATAAAGCTTTAAAGAAATGGGGTCAAGCCTCCATATTGAAGCCAGACCAGCTTTCTTCTGTTGATTCTTGGTTTTTGCTCAATGCGATTGCTCATCACAGAGTCTCAATGAGGAAAAATCAAAATGGTTTATTAACATAGTCTTATAAAAAAGAGAGAAAAGCACGAATGGCTCTCCTCTCCTGTAACAATCTAAGAACGATTTGGTTCAAATGACTCAAACTTTACTCAAGAAATAGAAAAATTTTCACTTTTGTTTGATCTTTCTTTTTCTTTAAATTCATCAAGAAGAGCACGCACTTCATCAGTGGATTCAGTGCTCATAAGCTGATTCCTTAATTCACTTGCGCCACGGAATCCTTTTACATAGATCTTAAAAAAGCGGCGAAGCGTTATAAACTGACGCGTTTCTAGTTCTGCTGAATATTTATCATGTAAATCGAGCTGCAATCTAAGAAGATCAAGCAATTCTTCACTCGTATGCTCTTTCTTCTCTGTTTCAAAAGCAAACGGATTATGGAAAATCCCACGCCCGATCATAACGCCATCCACGCCATACTTCTCAACAAGTTCAAGTCCCTTCTGACGGTCTGGAATATCGCCGTTAATCGTCAGAAGCGTATTTGGGGCAACTTCATCTCGAAGTTTCTTGATCTCCGGAATCAGCTCCCAATGCGCATCAACATTACTCATTTCCTTTTTCGTACGAAGATGGATGGAAAGATTAACAATATCCTGTTCTAGAAGGTGCTTCAGCCAGTGACGCCATTCTTCCACTTCCGTATAACCAAGGCGAGTCTTTACGCTGACGGGCAATCCCCCCGCTTTCGCTTCCTGGATGATGTCCGCTGCAACATCAGGACGACGAATGAGTCCGCATCCCATCCCTTTAGTGGCAACATTAGGAGCAGGACAGCCCATATTGATATCCACTCCACGATAACCCATTTCTGCCATGCCAATGCTCATTTCTCGGAAGTATTCGGGCTTGTCTCCCCAAATATGGGCAACAATTGGCTGTTCATCTTCTGTGAATGTCAATCGTCCTCTTAAGCTGTCTTTTCCTCTCGGATGGCAGTAGCTTGCAGTATTGGTGAACTCTGTAAAAAACACGTCAGGTCTCGCTGCTTCACTCACAACATGTCGAAAAACAACATCCGTCACAGCTTCCATTGGAGCAAGAACAAAAAATGGTCGAGGCAACTCGTGCCAAAAATTATCTTTCATAGTATATCTGAACCCTTTCCTTAAGGGAAAACAAGTTCCCAAAATTAAAAAGTAATAATGTTTCTATCTTATCCATTACTAGTTAGACTGAATTTAACCATTATATACTTTAAAAGCATTCAATGAAAAGTGCAAGAGGAAGAGTCGTCTTGTGTTTAAGTAAATCGACATAGAAACAAATCAAAACTCTATAACCTCTGGATAAGAACAAACAGACTTCAAAACGGTTAATGACGGGGCTAAAAGGGAAAATGGTTAGTGTGATTCCAAATAAGAATTTGGTTTGTTAGGAATTCTATCTTGGATAATATTTATTTTTCATGGTAGAAGTTGGTCTTTAAGCTACCTGGGATAGTAAATTTTTTTAAATAAGAATGATCCTACCTTATTTAACTTTATAATTTCCGATGTTAGTTTCTGTATTGTTTTTCAAGCCTCTTTTTCTTCAAATAACGTGTAAAAATTAGTAAATACGCATCAGATTATTAGATATTTTTTCTACAATTATAACAATTGACTATGATAAGGTATAATTAAGATAGAACATGTTGTGTACCTAAGAGTCGCCTTGCTTTTTATGACATGTGAGCATGAGCGCCTATTCTTTTTATTACAAATAAATGAGACAAGGAAGGGTATCATGAGCAAGAATCAAAAAAAAGACATTATCTTAATTGGTGCTGGAGTCATGAGTGCGACTTTAGGATCATTACTGACAGAATTAGCACCTAATTGGAACGTTAAAGTGTTTGAGAAACTAGGAAGTGCAGGAGAAGAAAGTTCTAACGAATGGAATAATGCGGGGACAGGCCATTCTGCACTATGTGAACTAAACTATACTTCTGAAAAGACCGATGGGTCGATAGACATTGAGAAAGCTGTCAAAATCAATGAGCAATTTCAGCTTTCAAAACAATTTTGGTCTTATTTAGTAAACAATCAATTGATTGATAAACCACAGGACTTTATCAAGCCTCTTCCTCACATGAGCCTTGTTCACGGGGGAGATAATGTAAAATTTTTGAAAAAGAGATTGGAAGCGTTGTCAGCTAACCCATTGTTTAAAGGAATGGAATTTTCGGACGATCCTGAGAAACTGAAAGAATGGATTCCACTTATCATGGATGGAAGAACGTCAGATGAACCGATTGCTGCAACAAAAATTGACTCTGGTACAGATGTCAATTTCGGAGCGTTAACCCGCATGCTGTTTGAGCATTTAGAGGGTGAAAAAGTAGAACTGCACTATAAGCATAGCGTAGAAGATATTAAACGAAATAGCGATGGCATCTGGGAAGTAAAGGTAAAGGATATCGACAACGACAATCTTGAGTATCACACAGCTGATTTCGTCTTTATTGGCGGTGGAGGAGGTAGTCTACCACTACTTCAGAAAACGGGTATTCCTGAGTCAAAGCATATTGGCGGATTCCCTGTAAGCGGACTCTTCATGGTATGCAATAATCCTGTGGTGATTGAGAAGCATCATGGAAAAGTATATGGAAAAGCCAAAGTTGGCGCTCCTCCTATGTCTGTTCCTCACCTTGATACAAGATATATTGATAATAAAAAAAGCTTGTTGTTTGGACCATTTGCGGGCTTTTCACCAAAGTTTTTAAAAGGCGGGTCAAATTTGGATTTAATTGGCTCAGTTAAGCCAAATAATATGTTAACAATGATGGCTGCTGGTTTAAAAGAGATGGGCCTTACAAAATATCTAGTGCAACAAGTTATGTTATCAGATGAAAAACGTATGGAAGAAGTTCGGGAATTTATTCCAACTGCCAAAAGTGAAGATTGGGATATCGTAACGGCTGGTCAACGTGTTCAAGTAATCAAAGATACGGAAGGTGGAGGAAAAGGAACGCTTCAATTTGGAACAGAGATTGTTAGTTCCTCTGACGGTTCCATTGCTGCTCTTCTTGGCGCTTCTCCAGGTGCCTCTACTGCTGTACACGTTATGCTTGAGATATTCGAGCGATGTTTCCCAGACATGTTGCCTGATTGGGAACCTAAAATTAAAGAAATGATACCTTCCTATGGCAAGTTATTAGGAGAAAATCCTGAATTATTCAACGAAATCAATGCCTCAATAGTACAGACGCTTGCTCTCAATGAAAGTGAGCCCGCTTATAGTTAAGTTGTGAAGAAATAGAGAAGGATCTATAGCATTATTGGCTAGAGAAACCCTGATTATATTTGGCTTAGTGGGAAAATCCCTAAAAAAGCATGTAGCAATTAATTGCTACATGCTTTTTTTGTGGAATAAAATCAATGCCACTCTAATAAATTCAATTATGTAAAAAAATAGTTTTCTAAAAAGAGATGATTTTTAGGGGGGAATTGATATGGAAGGAAATGTGAATGTAGCTCCACAACCAGAGAGCAATGGTCTCGCGGTATCTTCGATGGTGTTAGGTATTATTGGACTTGTGCTTTTTCTAGTGCCAATTATTCCTTATCCTTTGGCAATATTGGCGATCATTTTTGGAGTAATTGCGAAGAAAAACCCTCTTAAGAAAGGATTTGCCGTTACAGGGTTAGTTACGGGAATTGTTACGTTAGGTTTGAAAATATGGTTTTGGGCAGGAGTTGCCTCATTAATGTAACGTTTTTGAAGGGAAGGGGAGGGATTGGGTTCTCTCATCTTCCTTTTTCTATTGCTAATTCCGTACCTTTAAAGAAAAGACCTAGCTTGTTTTACTCTTCCTTTCTTTAGCATTTTTATTTTAAATACATAGTTTTTATGCTTACAATCTACAGATTGCAAAGAATAATAGGGGCATTCCAAAAGACAAACAGAATCCAAAAAAAGATGTATACATAAAATGTAGACATGTAAACAAAGCTGTATACTTGTAAACGAAAAATGTACGCAAGTACACAAAAGTGTACACACATTGATTTATAGGGATGTGTACATAATTGTTTACGTGTATACAGAAAAAGTACACATGTAAACGTATTTGTACACAAGTACACAAATTTGTAAACTAGATAGAATGACTCATTGACTTCATTTGCAAATTTCTATAAATTTTAAGTTAATAGTAGAAATACTAGATTTCAAATATGAAAGGATGGATTATTTTATGAGTAATTCAAGAATTGCAGCAGTCGATGTAGGTAACGACTCGTTAAAAGGAATCTATGGAAAACTTGAATCTGATCTATACATACCAAACGTAATTGCTAGAGATATAGAAGATCGCCCTGTAATTGGAATTGAAGAGTTGGATACTAAAGATCCGCTTGATGGCATTCATATTCGTGTACACTCCCCTGCTCTACAAGATAACAACGCGATCTATCGGGTTGGCAATCTAGCGACAAAGAGTGACAACCCAACAGAATTAGATCCAGGAAGCGCAAAATCAGAAGAGGATCAAACTCTTGTAATGTTGTTTGCATCACTTGCTCTAGATGCTGTTGATCCAAAGAACTCAGCAAATTTCAGAAATCAGAACGGCGTTGTAGATGCGAATTACACGCTTGGTACAGGACTTCCACTACGTGAAGTGAAAGAAGGAAAGGACGTTGGATATCGCTCAAGACTTCTAGGATCCGTCCACCAGGTAGAATTTCTTGTAACGCCTAAGTACCAAGGTAAGAAAGTTAATATTAAATTTGATGAAGTTAAGGTTTACCCTGAAGGTTTTGCTGCTTATATTAATCTTGTAATGGACAGCGATTTAAACATCATTAATAAAGACTTAATTGATAAGCGTATTTTGATTCAAGATATCGGTGGTCTTTCTACTGACATCGCGGTTATTAAGAATCGTAATGTCGACGATGATAAGGCGCAGGGCTTTAATCTTGGAGTTGCTGAGTCACTAGAAGCCATTCGTGAGGAAATACGCTCTAAGCATGGTGTGGAGCTCGACAGCCGTCGAGACGTAGTAGATATTATTACGAAGAAAAACGATCGTAATCATATTATGGTTCGCGGAAGTCGTACAAGCGTTCATGATATTACGGATCGCATTTTACTAGAACTAGCTAAGAAGCAATATCGCCATCTTCGTAACGTTTGGCAGAAGAACTCTCAATCTGAAATCTGCTATTTCGTTGGTGGTGGCTCCATTGTTCTAAAAGATTACCTTAAAACATTGAATAACAACCTTGATGGCTACAATATTGATTTCTTTGAAGATGAAAAAGAAAGCATTTGGATGATGTCGAATGCTTACTACAAGCTCATCTCTGACTTTAATCGTAAGAATAATAAAGACAAGCCCCAGGAAAAGAGAGAAGAAAAGAACAAGGTCAAAAACTAGTAGGGTGATTTGATGAAAAAGGCGGGGATGACGGGGATTCAGAGAGGACAGGCGATTACATTTCGTCTTCCCTCTGATACACCTGATCATATTCTAAAGCAGCTTCAGAAGTTAAAGGACGAAGAAAAGCGTAACTTCTCAAGCCGCGTTGCGGAGTATGTGTTAGATGGTGTCACGCAAACGATAAGGCGCGATAATGATGCTATTACTGTGCCTTTGCCTAAGGGATTAAGCAAAGCCCAACGAGATTGGCTTAAGCATGAGCATTCAGAAGCGCTTCTTGGCAACATCGTTTACCAAATTTTATCTGATCCAGTGCGGGCTGCATCACTCCTTGCATCTTTTAACAGCAACTCGATTGATATTGATCAGGCGCTTTATTTGCAAGATGAAGTTTCGAAAAGAACTATGCCAAAAGCCGTTTATGAACCGATTGAAGCACCTTCCAAGTCGTCTGATGATGATTTGATGAATTTTGATTGGGATCAGGCGCAACAGGAGCAAAGTTCAGCGGTAGAGGAAGAAGAAAGCGCAGATGATTTGCTCGGAGGATTTCTTGATAAAATGAATAAATAAAAAAGAAAGGCAGCGGATATCCGCTGCCTTTCTTCGTTTTTGGCGATTAATCAATCGAAATGATTCCACTATCGCCTTGATTAATATTTCCGGATTTTTTGATTTTCAACTTTTGTAAATTCGTGAAAATGACTGGAGTTGCAACTGAAGGTACGGAACGTCTGACGCTACTTATATCGACCGTCATAAGCTTATCGCCTCTCTTAACTGTATCCCCTTCGTTTACAAGTGTTGTAAAGCCTTCTCCTTTTAAGTTGACGGTATCAATTCCTACATGGATCAATATCTCAACGCCGCTATTCGACTTAATGCCGATTGCATGCTTTGTAGGGAAAATGCTTATAATCTCACCATCAACAGGTGAAACGAAATGACCGTCTTCAGGAAGAATTGCGAAGCCATCCCCCATCATTCCTGCAGAAAATACTTGGTCTGGAACTTCCTGAAGTGGAATAATTTTTCCTTTGACTGGCATGACGAAATCTTGCTCAGCTAGCGTTTTTGTAAAATTGATAGTTGGATCGTCGCTCTCTCTAGAAGCATGTGAATTTGTTCCACGCATTGCATCTGCAACAAATTCCACATCAGTTCCTACGATGATCTGCAAGTTGCGGTTGTTAACTTTCACTACACCTCGAGCACCGTGACGCTTTAATTCTGCTTCGTCTACTTTTGTCATGTCATTCATTTGTAAGCGGAGTCTTGTTGTACAATTATCAATAGATGAGATGTTATCAATGCCACCAATGCTTCGGATAAAGTGACCTGCCATTACATCGTATTTGTCTTCTTTTGAAGCTGGTGCATTTGTTGGATATGACATGTCTTCATCTTCGCGTCCAGGTGTTTTGAGATTTAATTTTTTAATGAGGAAATAGAATACAACAAAGTAGATTCCTCCGTAAATAATCCCAATAACAAGTAGTAGACCTGCCTTCTGTGCCAAACCGTAATTTAGGAAAAAGTCAATGGCTCCTGCAGAAAAACCGAAGCCGTGGTGGATATCCAGCACATACGCCAGAACCATCGAACTGGCAGTTAATAGAGCGTGAATCCCATACAATAATGGTGATAAGAACATAAAGGCAAATTCAATTGGTTCAGTAATCCCTGTTAAGAAGGATGCAAATGCGATTCCGATTAACATTCCGCTTACTTCTGCTCTTCTATCCTTTTTAGCAGCTGCAATCATTGCAAAACACGCTGCCGGAAGTCCGAACATCATAATTGGGAAGAAACCAGCCATAAATATACCAGCGGTTGGATCTCCAGCAAAGAATCGATTCAAGTCTCCAGTTGCTCCGTTGTAATCACCAAAGACAAACCAAACTAAACTATTTAGGACATGGTGTAGACCGAATGGAATAAGAAGTCGATTTAAGAATCCGAATGCACCAACACCAAGTGCTCCTGCATCGATAATCCATTGTCCGATCGAATTAATGCCCTCTTGAATCGGAGGCCAAACAAATCCAAATATTCCTGCTAGAATAACCATTGCTGTTGCTGTGACGATAGGGACAAAGCGTCGTCCACCAAAGAAACCAAGCCAGGTCGGAAGCTTAATATCATGAAATCGATTATAAAGAAGTCCCGCAACGATACCAGAAAGGATTCCTCCAAGTATCGCCATATTAATATTCTCATTCACTGCTTGAGTCCCCTGTGTAAGAACAAGGTAACCGATGGCACCGGCTAGACCAGCCGCACCGTTGCTGTCTTTAGAAAATCCAATGGCTACACCTATTGCGAAGATAAGTGCGAGATTATCAAATATGGCTCCACCAGCTGCTGCTACAAATGGAATACCAAGTAAATCATCCTGCCCTAACCTCAATAGCAAGGCAGCAGCCGGAAGTACAGCAATTGGTAGCATTAAGGACTTACCAATACGTTGTAAAGCTCCGAGCATTTACGTTCAACCCCTTTCGAAATTTGAAAACGTTTTATTGTCATGTTCATCATAACAGCACTAAATATAGTTGTCTATACCAATTTTCTCGTACAGGACGAATTTAGGCTTACGCTGGTATAGACAACTGTACTTAATGGTGGTACGATTTTAATAACAAGATGAACCGAAAAAAGGAGTGTCTCATCGTGAATGAAGCGTGTTTTGTTATTGATCATGTGACAGTTTATAGCGAAGAACAAACGATCCAAAACGGCTATCTTAAAGTCGATAACGGTAAAATTATTGAAATAGGTCATACAGATGAACGTACTATAGCAGGACAAGAAAAAGTCTATTCATTTAATGAAAGCGTATCTGTGCTTCCTGGAATGATTGATGTCCATATTCATGGCGTGAATGGAGCCGATACGATGGACGCTTCCACTGAAGCGCTTGATACTATTTCGAAAGCACTTCCAGGTGAAGGAACAACGAGCTTTCTAGCAACGACTATTACTCAGGAAGCAAAGGCGATTGAGCGTGCTATTCAGAATGCAGGCGAGTACTTAATGGAGAGACAACAACCAGGACATGCGGAAGTACTTGGCATTCACTTAGAAGGTCCATTTCTTAATAGTAAGCGGGCTGGTGCACAGCCACTACTTGCCATGCAGCGACCAGATGTGGATGTGTTTAAAGCTTGGAATAAACTAGCAAACAACACGATTAAGCTAGTTACCCTGGCACCTGAAGTAGAAGGAGGCATGGAACTTGTTCGATATTTAACAGAAAGAGGTATTGTGGCTTCAATTGGTCATTCCGATGCCACATATGAGCAGGTCATGGAGGCAGTTGAATGTGGTGCCTCTCACGTTACCCACCTCTATAATGGGATGAGAGGTCTCCATCATCGTGAACCGGGTGTAGCAGGTGCTGCTCTGTTAAGTAAGCAGTTGAAAACAGAAGTGATTGCAGATGGGTATCATGTAAGACCTGAAATGATTAAGTTAGCTTATTTTCAAAAATCAGTTGCTGGGATGATTCTAATCACCGATGCGATGAGAGCCAAATGTCTAAAAAATGGTCGCTATGATTTGGGTGGACAAGATGTTGAGGTGAAAGATGGTAAAGCGCTATTAGATAATGGAACTTTGGCAGGTAGTGTGCTGAAAATGAAGGATGCACTTGCTAACATCCAGGCTTTTACGGGCTGCACTCTTGAAAACGCGATAAAAATGGCATCGGAAAATCCTGCGAAACAGCTTGGTGTTTTTGATCGAAAAGGAAGCCTTGCCGTGGGAAAAGACGCAGACTTTTTCTTACGATCCAATGATGGAGAAGTGATGATGACATTTTGTAATGGACATCTTGCATATACGAATAAAGGAGATGTAGAAAATGAGAATCATTGAAGCACATGACTATGAGCATATGAGTGAACTGGCAGCGAATTATCTTATTGATAAAATTCATACACATCCAAGTATGGTTTTGGGACTTGCGACTGGAGGAACTCCGCAAGGGACTTATAAGCATTTAATTCAGGATCATCAACGAAATCATACTACCTACAAGGAGATTACTACTTATAACCTTGATGAATATGTCGGTTTTTCAGCTGATAATCCGAACAGCTACCATGCTTTCATGTATGAGAAACTTTTTGGGGAAATCGATATTCCAAGTGCGAATATACATCTTCCAAATGGTACGGCGATTGATCTTAATGATGAATGTAAAACATATGAAGAAAGCATTAAAGAGTCAGGTGGAATTGATGTGCAACTACTCGGAATGGGTAGTAACGGGCATATCGGATTTAATGAGCCTGGGACTTCTTTTGAAGCTACAACACAAATAGTTCAGCTAGCTCAATCTACTAGAGAAGCCAACGCTCGTTTTTTTAACGATATTAACGAAGTACCACATGAAGCTATTACGATGGGGATTGCAACCATTATGAAAAGCAAAGAGATTTTGTTACTTGTTGCTGGTGAAGCAAAGAACGAGGCAATGAGGAAATTGGTTGAAGGTGAAGTGGACGAATCCTTTCCTGCATCGGTGTTAAACAGGCATTCTCATGTTACAATTATTGCTGATAAAAAAGCGTTATCAGGCGTAACAGTGCGCTGAAAGGAGTTATTTCCGATGATTGATAAGACGTCCCCATTACCTATTTATTATCAGTTAGTTGAGTGGATAAAAGGACTGATTGAAAGAGGCGAGTTAACCCCAGGAGATTCGCTTCCATCCGAGCGAGAATATGCAGAGCGCTTTGGCATTAGTCGCATGACAGTAAGACAGGCCATTACAGAGCTCGTTAATGAGGGTTACCTCTATCGACAAAAGGGAGTAGGTACCTTTGTTGCTGAGAAAAAAATTGAGCAACAGCTGATGGGGTTAACAAGTTTTACCGAAGATATGAAATCACGTGGCATGGAACCAAGTAGTAAACTAGTAGGGTTTGAAATTGTACCTGCTCCACCTTATATA
Organism: Anaerobacillus sp. 63XJN7_4_ISO-PGPR-S23-413; assembly: GCF_056173725.1. Taxonomy (NCBI): domain Bacteria; kingdom Bacillati; phylum Bacillota; class Bacilli; order Caryophanales; family Bacillaceae; genus Anaerobacillus; species Anaerobacillus sp. 63XJN7_4_ISO-PGPR-S23-413. The sequence continues at coordinate 4,218,759 of NZ_CM149688.1, read as the reverse complement.
TCGGAGCAGTTAAAAATACAGGATCACGCACCTGTTTACGAAATTAAACGGGTCAGACTTGCTGATGGTATCCCAATGGCACTTGAGAAGACGTACATCTCGGCTAACCTCGTAAAAGGGTTGACGGAAGAAACTGTACAGCACTCTTTATATCATCACATTGAAAATCAGCTAGCGATCAAGATTGAGGAAGCGACCCAAGTGTTAGAGTCTTCTGTAGCAACTCAGCAGGAAGCAGAATACCTAAATATACAAAAAGGAGCACCGATACTGCTCATTCAGAGGAATACGAAACTAGCGGATGATACACCGCTTGAAGTAGTGAAGTCTTCGTACAGAGCAGATCGGTATAAATTTATGATTACACTTAAGCGTTAATTTCATTGAGGAGGCGTTCATTTGTTTCATGATTACTTCAACAAAATTAGAACATCCCTTCAAGTAATTGAAGAGAAAGAAGCCGTTTCTATCGAGCGAGCAGCAGTCGCTCTAGCTGATAGCATCGAAAACGGAAAAATCATTCATGTATTTGGATGTGGACATTCTCACATGATGGCGGAAGAAGTTTTTTACCGTGCAGGTGGGCTTGTGCCAATTCGTCCTATTTTTATTGAAGACTTAATGCTCCATAGAGGCGGAACGAGATCTTCTGCTCTAGAGCGAACGAATGGATTAGCCCGGGAATTCATGGCGGACCAGGATATTCAAAAAGGCGATGTAGTGATCGTTGTATCGACGTCAGGTCGTAACCCGGTTCCGATTGATGTTGCCCTTCTTAGTAAAGAAAGAGGAGCGTACGTTATCGGCTTAACCTCACGAAAAGCTTCAAATGGACAATCATCTCGTCACAAAGAAGGAAAGTACTTGTACGATGTAGTAGATCAAGTGATTGATAACCATGTTGAGGTGGGTGATGCGGTGATTCAAGATACAGAGAATCAAGTCTCATTTGGTTCAATCTCTACCGTTATAGGAATGGGGATCCTCAACGGTATTACTGTAGAAACTATTCATCAGTTGATTGAACGGGGAATAACTCCTCCTGTGTTTAAGAGCGGGAATGTAGACGGGTCAGATGAATCGAATCAGGCATTGATTGAGAGATACAAATCACGTATTCCGCTCCTCGAAGGCAATCAAGATTTTTAGCAAAAAAATCTCTTATTTTAAAGACTATGTAATTGAATGTTGTTGATATTAGACTCATTTACGCCCTGTGGTGACCAATCGGATTGGTCATCATAGGGCGCCCTTTCAGCAGAGCTGAAAAGTGGTTTTTTTCTTTATAGCGAGGTATTTTGTAAGCTTGCTTTGTATGCTTTGTTTCTGATTTCTGAATGAAGAGAATGCTCAAGATTCCTATAATGGTAATGAGCGTTCCACCGAGTATAATTACGAAGGCAGGGCTATAAATATTACCTAGAACATGTTAAGGAATATTTTCATGGAAATAATTTGGTGATGTGAAATGATAAATGCCGTTAAAGTAACCGACGAGTAAACCAAATCGTTTATTTTCCATTGAAAACTCAAAAATAACCTGCCATCCTATTGGAAAGCAGGTGTTCCTTTTTAATAAACGCTGGCGCTTCCGCTTGAAAGGGATATCTTCACGTGATACTTCCCTGAACCATGTACTCCTGATATTTCCTTATTGCTAATCGTCTGCTCTTCTAAAGTGAATTTGGTTGAGATGTCCCCGCTGCTTGCCTCACTATCCAATGTGAAATCAGCATTGTCCGGAAGGTCCAAATCGACATCACCTGAACTAAGGTCAAACGATACATCCCCTGTTAACTGATCCATTTGAACTTTCATGTCACCTGATGACATTTCTCCCTCAAGTGGGCCAGAATAATGGGTTAAAATCACGTCTCCAGAACTTATATCAAAGCTTCCCTTCTCGGTTGAAAGTCGATCGATGATAAGACGACCAGATGAGCCGTCATGCTCGAAGCTTTTTGTTTCCAGGTTGGAAAGTTCAACATCACCCGAACTCATATCAATATCTACTTCGTTTAAAATGGTAGGATTTTCTTCATTATTGAAGACAACACTTCCTGAGCCAACCTCAAGCTTGAGATCGTGTTTAAAGTCTTCTGGGAGGTAAACAGTAACATCTGATCCCCCGTTAAAGTTAAAAAACTTATACCACTTTCGCTTCACTTCAACTTCAATCGCATTTCCCTTCTTTCTCACCGAAAGCTCTCCACTACCATTTAAGGTTGCTTTCACATCATCACGTGATTCAGTGACTATGTTCATATCACTGCTGTGCGTCAAAATACTAACTTGATTAATTTTTTCACTTAACTCAATGCTGTTCTCATCACTTCCTCGTGCAAAAAGAGAGGTGTTTTCAAATAAAATTAATAAAACCGCCCCTACTGCAAGCAACCCAACAATGACCATAAATCCACTTCTCACTATATTTCCTCCCCGAGTTTCCGTCGTTATGCTATTCCCTATGGTAATCTTATAGTAGTTCAAGTCATCTAAACATCATCTAGAGTATTAAATTGGAATAAGACTTGAGACGTAATGACGTATATTGGAGGCAGGCGCATGTACCTCACTATTAAAGAAACGGCAGAATATTTATCTTTACCAGAATCCTATATCGAAACGCTCATTCGAGAGAAGCGCGTTCGCACCATTTTTGATGGTGAGCAATATTTGCTATATAAAGAGCAGTTTAATACTCATTTTGAACAGTTGGAAAAAATGAAGAGACGATTAGAAGAAGAAGCCAATGAGCCGCTTCCAGAAGATCCAGATGTAAAAGATGAAGATTAAGTAAGGTTTAGAACTCAAGTAAGAAAGGATGCCACCGGCATCCTTTCTTTATTTTGTTAGCACTTCACTCATGATGGCATGTGTGTTTTGCTCACTATCTTCAAAAAACGCCATCCACGTTTCAACGTCATCTGTTTTCGCAACTAGGTGAGGTTTACTAATGAAAATCACCCCATTCTTCATTAAACGTTCGTAGCTTTTCTCAATATGACTTACTTCAAAATAAAGAACTGAACTTGCATGTGCGAAAGTTTCTTTCTCTGGAAGACTTAGTAGCAAGCGCAGCCCATTACAATCAAAAAAAGCCATCTGATTTGTTTCAAATAATAATTTAAGTTCCAAATGCTCTTTGTAGAATTGGACCGCTCGCTCCATCTTTTTGACGGGAATCGCTATTTGGCTCACCTGTTTGATCATAAGAGAAATCGTCCTCCTAATTATCTGGTTATTTTCTAGTTCTCTCCAGTCCATTGAATCTCCTCTAATCTTTCGTTTAGGTAATAAGAAATCGGGAATAAAGGATAGTACTAGAGGAGGGTATCCTTTTATGAGAAATTTGATTAAAAAAGCGATTAAATACGGTCCCATTATTTATCCGATTGTAAAGAAAATGCGAAATAAAAGAAGAACAAGGTAAGCTAAAAATCCCCGGGAAATTTTTCCCGGGGATTTTTAATGATAGTTAATAAGTGGTTACTTGGAATAATTTTTGAAGAATATACATGAAATATTTATAGGGGGAAAGAGAGTTTTGATATTTTTCGTAGTCAGCTGTATAGGTTCCATCTTTATTTGACCAAATTCGCTCAAAATAGCGGTCAACATCCTGGACGACTTTAGTATCGTTAGGTGCTTTTAAATGAATATTCGTTTCCATATTGTAATCATCCAGGTTTCTAGAGGTATAGTTGCCTGATCCACCGATGATTGTGCTCTCTTTATTTCCTTTTATATACAATAGTTTTGTGTGAAATTGCTCTTTATTTGTGTCATACCAGCGAATTGTAAGATGCTCACTTCCTTGTTTCTCTAGCTCAGCTGTCACAGGAAGGTTAGGTAAGCCGATTTTTTGCTGTCCAAAGGCATTTTGATTGGGATCTAGTACTAGACGTACGTCGACCTCTCGTTCGGTTGCGTCAACAAGCGCATCAACGATATCCCGGTCTGCCAGATAAAACATTCCAATATAGATAAGCTCTTCTTTTTTGGCATCATCAATAGCTGTCACAACTCTATCCTGAATTTTACTTTCTGTCACAATTTGAGCTTTAACATTAGAAGCAGCCTCGGGACTCTCATCGGTCAACTTAGTGTCTGGAAATGACGATACGTTTCCTCCAGAATAGGCGGCAACTGCTTTTTCAGTTTCGATAAGGTCATTTAGAATCTCGCCTTTCACTTTAAAGGCAATGTTAGAATGAAAACCGCTCGCATCATGAGGATTTGCAGACATGATAATACCCGCATCTTCTGTAGTCACCGTTTTACGATGGTTCGCTTTCACATTAAGCAATTCTAGATAAGATCGTGCAGTGACTTTTGGTGCTGAAGGTGCCATTGGGTTTGGAAGCCATCCTTTGCCTTCTTGCCCAAACCAGGTGATCCCCATTCTCCAAAGCCCTGAATAAAATAAGTTTGGATCTCGCAGCCGATCAAGATCAGTGAAAATAACTTCGGCGCCCATTTCCTTAATTTTATTTATTTGGTCAGCCTCGTGAGATCCATATGTTGTGTTCACTTCATCGCTAATGAGGACAACCTTCAGGTTAGGCTTCGCCTTCATTACTTCAACTACTGTATTCGCTAAGTCTTCACTGATTTTTGGATAATCTCTTTTCCCATCCGTGTATCCGTTAAATAAGAAAAGGTCTAAAATAAGGAAATCATCGGCTTCTTGAATCGTACTGTTGATTTCATCAAAAATACTATGATCATAAACTTCTTTCTCCTTTTTGTCGTAAGTTAAGTCAAAAAGAAACTCGATGTCTTCATCATTTATTTGATGAACTTCACCTGCGTAGGATACGCCTTCAGGTAAAGGCTTGAAGCGGTGATAAGTGATAACGCCTACATAAATAACTAAAAATATAATGAATATCATCCAACGTTTTTTGCGATACCATGATCGTTTCTTCATATGTAGTGCTCCTCAGTTTCTATTTTCTCTTTATATACCCCGAGCCGTACAAATGTATCCCTCCTCTAAATGTGTTTTTTTGCATGCTGTAAGGTTGTTTCCATACCAAATTCCGCCGTATACTGTTGGATAAACAGCTGAAAGACAGAAAGCGGGTTTTGCATAATGACAGTTGAACATCATACTTATCATTTTGATGCCTATCCGATGTTTGCGTTTGTTCCAATGGGAAAGAAAAATAAACGAATTAGAACGGTAGGTCAGAAAGTACAAAAAGGCATGATTCATCGTCTTCACGAACATGTGAAACGGAAGATTGGCGCTCTTATCCAGGAAGAGAAGCAGAAGTTGCAAACGTTTCTTGAACAGGAAAACGAAGCCGTTTTACCTATTCCTTTAAATAAAGAAGATGAGCTTTACCCACATCTTATCAAACCAGAGCAATTATTGTGGCAAACTTTTTCACCGATGCATGGCCTCCCCATCCATAACAATTCTACTTATCAAGAGTTTTATTTACAGTTATCAACGGAAGATCTTGATCGTCATCTCGATCGGGTTATTCGAGATTACCTTTTTTGCGCGGAGTTAGCTGAAAAGTCTCGTGTAGAATGGGAAGAGCGCATTATAGAGGCGTATCAACTTCATCCGTTTATTCAATTGGCTAGAGAGAAAGAAAACGTTGTAAAAGCGGTTGAAAGGATGAATCACTCGCCTCTTATCTCCCTTTTAAATTCTCCTGAAGATCTTGCTTACTGGCGACACCGAGTCGACATTGTGATGAGACCTTACCGCGAAGTTCCAGATGAATGGTTATGGACCGAAAAGGGAGTTTGTCATCATGAGAAGAAGATGATGCTTCACCCTTCTAGTAGTGATGTTGAATTTTATTGTGAGGCCTGCGGATATGCGATTTATTATGATATAGAGGAAAACCATGTCCATTTTAAAGAGGAAATTGACATGGACCGTGCGAAGAAACGTATCGGAACGATTGAACGACAATTCAATAAAATGGTAGACAAGACTCCACGTTTAGTAGAAAAAATAGAGGAAGTGTCTCAAGCGATTCAAGCATTCAAGCCGTATGCACCGCTTTATGCTGAAGTGCTACAAGTTCAGCATACTTTATCAGAAGAAGAACTTGCTTTATTTGAAGCGCCATCTACGGTTACGGTTTATCAGCAGCTCAAAAGCGTGAGACTGCCAGAAGATCGAGCAGGCTCACCACTTATTTGGTTTTCCCATGTATTAACCGATACCATAGCACCTTTTAAGCCTCGGACAGTTTTTCCGGATTTGGATCAAAGGGAAATCACCTTTGTTCGAGACTACCTGGAAAAAGTAAAGTCAATCAGTCAAAATGTCCCTTCGAATGAGGAAGAGTACATGAATGTAAAGAAACATACGATGACAATTGGCGAGATGAAGTTATTGCTTCACTTCATTATCAGGCATGAAAATGAGCCACTTCATGTGCTCTCAAAAGTCTTTACCGGACAAGCAACAAATGCGATACGAGCACAGAGACTACATGAAAATGAGGTGTTCGGTCTTTTACAGAATTGGCAAGAAAAACATGTTGTCAAAGGGATCAAATACATGGAGAAAGACGGCTTGCTGCTTAAAATCTCCAAAGGCTATGGGCTGACAGAGAAGGCCAATCGAATGTTAAGTAGAGAGGGCGAATAGCTGGAAAGACGATGTGAGTAGCATCGTCTTTTTTGTTGACGAAATGAATTTTCGGTGGGAAAGTACCTGATTATACTACCTAAAGGGTTTGTGGACAGGATGAAACCTTTTATCGTAAGTTTCGTAGAAATAAGTAGAAGTTTACATATGGAGGGGATTGTATGGAACACGGACCGGGAAAAGTACTTTCTTTGAAAGGATTGACGAAGTGGTACGGAGAAAAGCTCGTTCTAGATAATATTGATCTTGATGTTTATGAAGGGCAAATTATTGGTTACATTGGTCCGAATGGGGCTGGTAAGAGTACCACTGTTAAAATCATGCTCGGATTAGAAGCTACTTACGCTGGTGAAGTTGAGATATTTGGAGAAAATATTAAAAAGAATAGCGTTGATTATAAAAAGAGAATCGGGTATGTTCCAGAATCGGCGGACCTTTATGATAACTTATCTGCGCAGGAGTACCTAACGTTTACAGGTGAACTCTACGGATTAGATGCTGATACAGCGGAATATAAAGCTAGATTGCTGATGAGAGTGTTTGAGCTTGAAGACGTTTATGAATCTCGTATTTCATCCTACTCAAAAGGTATGAAGCAAAAAGTCTTACTGATTTCTAGCTTGCTTCATGACCCTGATATTCTTTTTCTCGATGAACCGATCAATGGTCTTGATGCGAATAGTGTCATGGTGTTTAAAGAAATCCTTGCTCAGCTTGCGGCTCAGGGGAAAACGATTTTCTACTCTTCGCACATTATGGAGGTCGTTCAGAAAATTAGTAGCCGTATTCTCCTTCTAAATGATGGCAAGATTGTTGCGGATGGAAGCTTTGAACAGCTTCGTCAAAAAAATAAAGAGGGCTCACTTGAGGAGATATTTAATCAATTAACAGGTTTTAATGAGCATCAAAATCTTGCGGGAGATTTTGTGCAAATCGTGCAGCGTGAAGATGTATGAAGAACTTTCCAACACTAAAGATTCTTGACCTCTTTCGGTTCCTATTTGAGCGGCTGGATATTGATTATCCAACCTTGCGTCGAATACTTCAGGTAAAGCTAACGATGGATGGGAGACGCCCTACTACGATAATGAGCCAGAACATGAGTGGGAACAAAAAGAAAGATTCCAACCAGTTTCTTAAATCACTCTGGTTTTATGCTTTTATTGGGCTAACGTTGATTCCGATCCTGTTTTTTGGTGACAATTTTATGTTTCAGATGAGCTTGATTTTCGGCGTTTTAATGTTTTTAATTATGACGGCGATGATTTCAGATTTCTCTTCTGTTCTTTTAGACGTTCGAGACCAAACGGTTATTGGCACAAGACCTGTCGATCGTCGAACGATTAGTGCAGCACGGGCTGTCCACGTTACGATATATTTATTTTTCTTAACGGCTGCGATTGTTGTTGTTCCACTTATTGTAGGAACTGTGCAGTATGGAATTTTATTTGGAGTGTTATTTGTCGTTACAGTGTTTTTTAGTGATTTGTTAATTGTGGCGCTGACAGCGCTGCTGTATTACATCATCTTAAAATTTTTTGGCGGAGAACGCTTAAGAGATGTCATTAATTATGTGCAAATAGGGTTATCAATCACCATCGTAGTCGGTTATCAAGTACTTGCTCGTGCTTTTGAATTTGCGGGATTACAGGTAGGCTTTTCACCAACATGGTGGAATCTCCTTTTACCGCCAGTTTGGTTTGGCGCACCGTTTGCTGTAGTGTTGAATGGGGCTAACGGAGCTTATTACTATATCTTTATCGCATTAGCTATTTTGATACCACTAATCGCTCTGTGGCTATATTTATCATTGTTACCTACGTTTGAGAAGAACCTTCTTAAGCTCATCGATCAGACTGGCCCATCGAAAAAGAAGACATTTAAGGGAATGGAACGTTTGGCTTCATTTATCACGCGAAGCAGAGAAGAGCATGCGTTTTATCAATTTGCGGGGAGAATGCTAAAGAATGAACGTGATTTAAAACTTAAGATCTATCCTTCTCTTGGGTTTGCTATGATCTTTCCTTTTGTTTTTCTGTATAATAGCTATTCTGCTGGGCAGTCATTTGAAGCCCTTACTTCAGGTAACTCCTATTTAACGATTTATGCGAGCATGATGATGGTTCCGGGAATAGTGATCATGCTTCAATATTCGAGTAAAAGTAAAGGGTCATGGATTTATCATGTCACACCTATACAAAATTCTGGCGTGATTATTAAGGGTACGTTAAAGGCTTTTCTACTTCGCCTATTTGCACCTGTGTTTGTGGCTATCAGTGCGATTTATACCTTTTTATTCGGTGTTCGAATTATTCCAGATTTGATCATCGTATGCTTAATCGCTCTTATTTATAGCGTCATTTGTTTTCGAATATTGAAAGGCACGCTTCCTTTTTCGGAGCCTTTTGAATCAGCCGGGCAAAGTGATGGTTGGAAGACTATCCCGTTTGCGTTATTGATCCCTGTATTCTGGGTCGTACACTTTATACTAACCAAAGTTCCATTCGGTACCTGGGCGTATCTCCTTGTTCTTGCGTTTATCTTACCGCTTATTTGGAATAAGGGATTGAAACATAGCGAGTGACAGGCACTCCCCGATTCCTGTCGAATCAATAACCCACCTCATTATGAGGTGGGTTATTTAGTCTCCTAGTGCTTAGATGATCTATACTGAGGTTTTCAATTTGCGGGCGTATATCCACATGATGATGGCTGATAGTGCCATTAAGATAAATAAGAAGATATACGTTAGCTGGAATGATTCTGTACTATATGTTAATCCGTTAAGTTCAAGCATGATCCCACCAGCTACAGATCCTGAGGCGCTCCCAACAAATTGTATGAGCTGCTTCATACCAATGCCAGTGGCGATCTCTTCAGAAGGAAGAATGCGCGACACCTCGTTCGTTGTACTAGATGAAAGGCTTGAGAAGCCGAAACTTGTGAACATATAGCCAATCATAATCATGTATTCATTTAGAGGTGATAGGAAGTAGAAAATCACGGTGGAGATGAGAAGCAGACCGTGAGCAAGATAAATCACTTTCATGTTTCCGTATCGATCAAGTAGTCTTCCAACATAAATAGCGGCAACTGCTGAAAGCATGGCGCCTGGAAAAATAATATACCCTACGACAGAAGGTCCTTTTTCATAAACGTTCTGAAGCATGAGTGGCATAAGAAGTAAAATGGCAAAGTGGGTTGTGAACCCAAGATAGCTCATATACAATAGCTTTCGATATCCATTGTTTTTAAAAAGAGACGGTTGAATAAAAGGAATATCTGTTCTTGTAATTCGAAGCCAGAGGAGTCCGCCTACGATAATGCCCAGAGCTAAAAACAGCCAATTAAAAGTTGAAATATAGAGTAGAAAGCTTGTAACAGTAGCCCCTGTCAATAGTCCTCCTATAATGTCAAAGCTTCCTTTACGAACCTCCTCTTCCGGAAGACGACGAAAGAGAATTGGTATGAGTAAAACTACAAATAAAGTTACAGTGAAAAGATAATTCCAATCAAGATACTCCGTTACGACGCCCCCAACAACAGGGCCAAGTCCGAACCCGAGAGATGATGCTGAAGCAATCATGGCCATCGCCCGTCCGCGACTTGAAAATGGAATGAATCGTCCCGCAAACACCATAGATAGTCCAGGAATTGCAGCTGCTCCGGTTGCTTGTAAAAGACGTGCAGCTAATAGTAGTGGAAATGTCTCTGAAAAGAAGCCAAGAACTGATCCGAGTCCAAATATGACAATCCCTGCAATTAAGAGGCGTCTGATCGGTAGATAATCCGATAGACGAGTATACGTAATCGTGAAAATTGCGAGGATAATGGAGTATCCAGACACAATCCAGGCGCCGTCTGCAGGGGAAAGGTTAAATTCAGTTAATACATTTGGTAAAGCAACATTAAACATTGTTGTATTCATGACAACAAGCCAGACCGCCACACTTAAAAGAAGAATGGTTTTGAAATAGCTTGAAGTTGTTTTCTCGTTCATTAAAACCCTCCTGATGCGTTAGTAAAGCACCAGCTTATTGTAAACGATAAGCGCATGATTCGTCTCATTTCACGGTTTCAATGAAATTAACTCTTTTCTTTCTTCATCTTTTTAGCCAACATTTCTTTTGCCTGGTTATAGGTAAGCCCTGAATTTGCATTAAGACGTTTCACTGTCTCAATATCCGTTCCTGTTTTCGTTTTCACCATTCATCACCACCTTTCGTCGTTAGTTTCTGAATGAATCAATCCAATTATCCAGAGGGAAGTTCGGTTTATGGAGCAGGTAGGTTACGTGATATAATGCAAGCAGATTAAAAAAACTCGAAAAGTTAGGATGACACGATGAGGAACGAACGAAGCGTGCAGGTGCAAGCAAAGCATCAAAAGAAATTTTTTAAAGGATATCCCCTTATATTCAAGGAAGCGATTGTGAATGCAGACGTCTTGAAAGAAGAAGGGACGATTCTAAGACTAGAAGATGAGAAAGGTCAGTTTATTGCAAGAGGCTATTATGGAAGGCAAAACAAGGGGTATGGCTGGGTGCTCTCACAAAATGAACAAGAAGCAATTGATCAGGACTTTTTTGTGAGGAAAATCCAGCAAGCCCTTCGTCATCGTACTTCGTTCTTTGAAGATCCAACAACAACGGCATTTCGTGTGGTGAATGGGGAGGGAGATGGCCTGGGAGGCGTAACCATCGATTATTTCGACGGTTATTATCTTATTAACTGGTACAGTGAAGGGATTTATTCATTTAAAAATGTTGTAGTAGAGGCGTTAAAACAGCTTGTGGATTTTAAAGGTATCTATGAGAAGAAACGCTTTGACGCGAAAGGTCAATATGTAGAAGATGATGATTTTGTTGAAGGAGAACGCGGCGAATTCCCGCTAATTGTGAAAGAAAATGGTGTGAACTTTGCTGTGTATTTAAATGAAGGTGCCATGGTTGGAGTATTTCTTGATCAGCGCCCTGTTCGAAAGTTAATCCGTGATCAATACGCGAAGGGGAAAACAGTATTAAATACGTTCTCCTACACAGGTGCTTTCTCGGTATTTGCGGTTGAAGGTGGCGCGACGGGTACTACAAGCGTTGATCTTGCTAATCGAAGCTTGAATAAGACGATCGAGCAGTTTAGCGTTAACGACATTGATTATGAAGAACAAAACATCCTCGTGATGGATGTATTTAAATATTTTAAGTACGCCGTTAAAAAGAATTTATCTTTTGATATGGTGGTTCTTGATCCTCCAAGCTTTGCACGTTCTAAGAAACATACATTTAGTGCTGCTAAAGATTATAAAGATCTGTTGAAAGATGCGATTTCAATTACGGAAGATAATGGTGTGATTGTCGCTTCAACGAACTATAGCGGCTATGATATGAAGAAGTTTAAAGGGTTTGTTGATCAGGCATTTAAAGAAACGAACGGTAAATATGAGCTGCTAGAAGAATTTACACTACCTGAAGATTTTCGTACGATTAAAGAGTTTCGTGAAGGAAACTATCTTAAGGTTGTTTTCATAAAGAAAATTAAATAGGGTATTTGCGTTTCACTGATATCTATTAACGGGGATAAAAAGATAAAGATCGTTGAATAGAGGGAGAGGTCGTACTCATGAAACTAATTGTATTCGGAGCTACCGGCGGTACAGGAAATGCTTTTGTGAAACAGGCCATTGCAGCGGGACATACCGTCACTGCATTTGTTCGAACACCTTCAAAACTTGAAACGACTCACAAAAATTTATTAGTTGAAATTGGCGATGCGATGCAGTCTGCTGATGTGAAGCAGGCGATAACTCCTGACGTTGATGCCGTTATTTCATGTTTGGGTGCTAATGGACTTGGAAAAACAACAGATCTTTCTACAATGACGGCAAATATCCTCGATGCGATGAGCATTCATGATGTAAAGCGGATCGTTTATATGGCTTCTGCTGGGATTAATAAAGAGATTCCTGGAGTGACAGGGTTTGTTGCAGGCAAACTGTTGCAGAACGTCCTTGCTGATCATCGAAGAGCAGTCGACCTTCTTGCTGCAAGTGAAGCAGAGTGGACAGTGGCTCGTCCAATGGGATTAACGAATGATGATCGGACTGGAGAGTATCGGAAAGCGCGAAGTGGCATTCCAAAAGGCGGACGTCGCATCGCTCGATCAGATGTAGCTGATTTTATGCTTCATACCGTAACAGATCATCTCTACATTCGAGAATCGATCGGACTTGCATACTAAGAACCGTGAAGCTTAAGCTTCACGGTTCTTTCGGTTATACGGATACCTTCTGGGAATGAATGACGCGCTCGCCAACTGCGCGAATTAATTCTGGTGGAAGTGGATAATTGAGAGCAGCAGGATCCATTTTTACCGCTGCGATTGTAGCGTCAAGTGCATCAGGCTTAATGTCATAATCTTTGAAATTAGCTGGAAGACCAACGTTCTGCTGCATTTCTTTTAGTTTATGAATGACAGCTTGTAGCAACGCGTCATTATTCTTGCCGGTTGTCTCTAAATGAAGGGCACGAGCAAGTTCCTTTATTTTTGGAAGATAGAGATCAGGGAGCATTTCCATCACAACCGGAAGAAAAACGGCATTCGCAAGGCCGTGTGGAATGCGGAAAAGAGCTCCATACGCATGCGCAAAATTATGCACAGGAATGGCATTAAGGGCGAAGCTAAATGCCGTTATACCCATCATACTCGCTTGGAGCATTTCCATACGTGCTGTGAGGTTATCTCCCTGGTTGACGGCAGTTGAGAGATGTGACTCAATCAAGCGAATAGACTGGAGGGCATAAGCATCAGTTAGCGATGTGGCTGATGGTGAGACGAATGCTTCAATTGCATGAGTTAACGCATCAAATCCAGTAAAAGCCGTAATGATAGGTGGTAATCCCGTTGTCAATTCTGGATCCAATATAGCCATATCGGCATTAATAAATGGATGAATAATGTTTGTCTTCATCTTGATTTCTTCGTTATAAATCACGGCAATAGGAGATACCTCTGATCCTGTACCAGCGGTTGTAGGGATCGAGATGTGGGGAATTGGTATATGAGTGGCCTCTGGCCAGGATAAATAGAGAAGTCCTCCTGGAATAGCTTCTTTAATATCTGTTAATCCGTTGTGAAGGGCGTATTTCACCCCTTTCACGGTGTCCATCACGCTGCCACCGCCAACAGCGAGTAGCCCATCCGCACTTACTTCCCTGGCAAATTGAAGCGCTGCATTAACATCATGACTCCCTGCATCTTGATTGATATCAAGATAAATCCCTGCAAGTTCAGGGCCAGTCCCATGTGGTGTCAGCTCGAATATCTCTTTGATCTTTTCAACGACACCAGCTTTTTCAAGTCCGTGGTCACTAAAGAGAACCACACGCTTTGCTTGAAGTCCTCTGAACAGATCGGGTACAAGTGCCCGAGTTCCTGCCCCGCTATGAATGGCCGTTCGAAGCATATATTGAGAATATGTTAATGTCATACAGTTTTACCTCCTTTATTAAGATTGGTTAGAAAAGAGAAGACTGTACCAATTTCTCCGTTCGATTTCTGGCACCATTGAGGTGTGCACATGCTTCACCTGAGTATATGCGTCAAGAGAATGCTTGCCCATTTCTCTACCAATGCCACTTTGTTTGTATCCGCCAAACGGTGCATCATTTCTGAGCATATGCCAATCATTTATCAAAACAACACCGGCACGCAGTTTTCTTACGACCTTATAGGCTTTATTCACATCAGTTGACCAAACACCTGCTGCTAGTCCGTAAATCGTATCGTTCGCCATACGGATGGCATCATCAACATCGCTATACCGGATAACAGAAAGCACAGGCCCGAAGATTTCTTCTTTGGCGATCGTCATGTCGTTCGTGACATCGGCAAAAATTGTTGGAGCAATAAAATGTCCTTTCTCACAGCCCTTCACGTTAACTTCATTCCCGCCACAAATAAGACGAGCCCCTTCCCGCTTACCTTTCTCAATGTATGATAAGATCGCTTCTTTTTGCGTAGCAGAAACCACCGGACCCATATCTGTCGCCGGATCAATTGGATTTCCAATCACAAGCTTCTCAGAAAGCTCTTTGAGTCCATCGATTACCTGATCATACAGTTTATCTGGCACAAAGAGTCTCGTTCCGGATTCGCACAATTGACCAGAGTGAAGGAAGACGCCGAACAGACTGCCAGGAAGGGCGATTGAAAGATCTGCATCATCCAGGATAATGGAAGGTGATTTCCCACCAAGTTCAAGCGTTGTGTTCTTCACTGTTTTAGAAGCTAGACTCATAATGTGACGTCCCACTTCAGTAGAACCAGTGAAAGCTATCTTATCGACTTTAGGGTGCGTAGCGAGTGGTTCACCAACGTCTTTTCCACTACCCGTGACAACATTTATCACTCCTCTGGGAACTATTTCAGAAATAATTTCAGCGAGACGGAGCGTTGTAAGTGGTGTATAACTCGCTGGTTTAATAACGATGGTGTTCCCCATGGCAAGGGCAGGTGCGATCTTCCACGTTGCAATAAGCATAGGCATGTTCCATGGCGTTATGGCGGCACAGACGCCGATTGGCTCACGCCAGATAAAGTTATGAGCTGGTCCTGGAAACGGAGGAGATGGCAGTGTTTCTGAATAGGTGTAATCGAGCACAAATTTACCGAGAGTCTGGAATAGATCCACCATCTGAATGATGTCATTGGATCCAAGTCTTCTAACGGTGCCACCTGAAGAGAGCGCTTCTAAGGCAACAAGTTCATCTGCATTTTCCATGATTTTCTGAGCGATGGAATAAAGGACTTTCGAACGCTCTTTTGGAGGCATCTCACGCCATTCTTCATTATCGAATGCTTTGGATGCTGCCTCTACAGCTCGGTCAACATCTTTAGCGTTACCGCTCGTTACTTTTGCGATTACATCTCCAGTAGCAGGATTCATCACCTCGAACAGTTGACCACTTTCTGAAGGAGACCATTCTCCATTAATAAAAAGCGGAAATGACTTTATTTCTACGTTTACTGACATAGCTCTTCCTCCTTTACTTTAAAGAACGCCAACATCGGATTCAGAAGTACGGTAAATCTCGTTGATGTCTTTTCCTTTTGCGCGTGCAAGGATGTCCATCCTTATCGATAGCTGTTTCATAGAAAAGGCCATTGTGGCATCAAGTGTATTTCCGAATGCGCTATGTGTTTTTTCTCCTATTCCTTCCTGTGTTAACTGCTCTGCAAGTGGGGCGAGCTGATTCATCTTATTTTGCACAATCTCAAAGAGGTGGGGATGTTCAGCAATCAGGCGCTGTAACAAGAAGGTTCCATAGCCGATATGACGTGATTCATCTTTTTTAAGCAATCCAACGCCTTTCATTAATCCTGGCATAACCTTGGCTTTATCAAGAGATTCGTAGAAAGAAAAATAGCCCGTTTCAGCAAGAACCCCTTCCACAAACATATTGTAGACAGTAGAAGCTTCAGCTAGCGCTTCAGGAGAATGGTCCTGGTGGAGTTTCCCCATTGCTTCCGGTAATATAGAATAAAAAATTTTACGATAGGTGTCGGAGTGAAAACGGGACAGGTCCCCGGTTTGACCAATCTCATTTAGAAATACACGAAAGAACTCCGTGTGCTTTGCTTCCTCAAAAAGAAAAGTTGTTAAGTACATCTCTTCTTCTAATCTTCCTTCTTTTGCGATCACCATGATTAATGGCAGAAGGTCCAATGTGACTGCTTCTTCACCAGCCTGAAATTGAGAAATAAGTCTCAGTATCTCTTCTTGTTGATCCCCGGTTAGAAACTGCCAATCTTTTACGTCTTGAGTAAAATCAATCTCTCTTGGGTCCCATCCGCCAAATTTCTTCGCTTTTTGATAAAGACGAAATGGCAGGGAATCTTCCTGAAGTCCGCGGTTGCTTGTCGTTATCATTTCTTTCCGCATCTTTGACCACCTTTCAATACTTGCGATTTAATCTAGCAAATTTTATAATGAAGGAGCTATCTTAGAAAGCGCTTACATATACAGTTTAACGATTTTTGTACGGCAGTTCGATTCCTGAAAAGATAGGGGTGAATCATGTCGATGCATGAGGAAACGTGGATGCGATCTTTTCATCGGATGTTAGAGATGAAAGATCCGATCCAACGTTGCGAAGTAATGATTAAACAATGTCTTGCCCATTTTCCATTCATGCGTGCCAGTCTCTTTACTTTTTCCTATTTTACAGGTGTTGGAGAAGGCATTCTTCGCGTTGATCGTAGTGGAGTGTTTTCTATGAGCGCTATACGTGAGGATATACGGCGCATCCCACCCATTCAACGAGTCCTTCTAAGTAACAAGCCTTCTTTCCTGGTGATGGATCAGCATCATCAGCTCTTCCCCACAGAATATATCGAAGCTTATGATTTAACATCTGTCTTAATTATTCCATTAAGCATTGAGCGAATTGCTATTGGCTGTGTCCTAATTGATAAAAACGAAGAGGGTGTTACGGTTCATCAAGGGCTTATTGATGATGTGATGATTTATTTTCAACAGGCACTTGCTTATATGCTCCCACCAATCTCTCAGTCACCCAATCCCTTAAGCAAACGTGAAACAGAAGTTCTTCAATATGCAGCTGATGGCTACAGTACGAAAGAAATGGCCAGGTTATTACGAATCAGTGATTTTACAGCGAGAGATTATATAAGTACGGCGATTCGAAAGTTACAAGCTAATCATCGTGCCGAAGCAGTTGCAAAAGCATTAAGAGAAAAATGGATTCTGTAACTAACGGAATCCTTTTACTTTCCCTTGAATAGTGATGGAATTTTCAGTAAACTTTAAATACTAACCAGTTGGTATTTAAACGAACATAAGGAGGAATATGCGATGACCACTGCTGAGGAGAAGATTCACTACCGTACTTGCCCGCTCTGTGAAGCCACATGCGGCTTAGAAATTCACACGGTGAATGGAGAAGTAACGCATATTGAGGGTGATAAGAAAGATCCTTTCAGTAAGGGATATTTGTGCCCGAAAGGATTTAGTTTAAAAGAACTTCATCATGATCCAGAGCGCATTCGAGAGCCAATGATTCGAAAAGGAACAGAGTGGTTTACAGTAAGCTACGAGGAGGCTTTTAAGGAAGTTAGGAAAGGGCTTCGTCGTGTGATTGAAAAGTATGGTCGCGATGCAGTGGGCGTCTACCTCGGTAACCCTAATGTTCATAATCTCTCAGGTTTACTTTATTTACCTCTCTTTCTTCGTGCTCTCGGTAGTCGAAATCAATATTCAGCAAGCACAGTCGATCAGATTCCAAAGCAGCTAGCAGCTGAGTTTATGTATGGTAGTGATTTCAGTATACCGATCCCTGATATCGATCGAACACAGTATTTTCTTGTGATTGGAGCGAATCCAATTGTTTCAAATGGTAGCTTAATGACAGGACCAAATATGAGAGGAAGGCTGAAGGCATTACAAGATCGCGGTGGGCGTCTTGTTGTTGTTGATCCCATTCGTACAGCCACAGCTAAAGTAGCAGATGATCATCATTTTATTAAACCAGGAACAGATGGTTATTTTTTGTTTAGTATCCTCCATACGTTGTTTGATGAAAAGTTAGCGAAGGAAACTCACCTATCGGGTCATGTGAATGGACTTGAAACAGTGAAAGAGCTCGCGAAAGATTTTCCACCTGATAAGGTTGCTTCGATATGTGGTCTCGATTCAGAAACGATTCGCACCATTGCAAGGGATATTTCTTCCGCAACGTGTGCTGCTGTGTATGGAAGAATGGGGACATGTACACAAACATTTGGCACAGTAAATAGCTGGTTGATTGATGTGATCAATGTTGTGACAGGTAATCTTGATCGCGAAGGTGGTGTTATGTTCACAACTCCTGCAGCCGGTGGCAAGACATCTAAGAAAAAAGGCTACCGATTTGATCGCTTTAGAAGCAGAGTGAGCGAACTGCCAGAAGTACTCGGTGAGCTTCCAGTTGCGTGTTTAGCAGAAGAAATGGATACGCCAGGGGAAGGACAGATCCGTGCATTTGTAACTGTAGCTGGTAATCCTATCTTGTCAACACCAAATAGTAAGCGCTTACAAAACGGCGTTGAAAATCTCGACTTTATGGTAAGCATTGACTGTTACCTGAATGAAACAACAAGAAATGCTAACGTGATTCTTCCAGCTCCTACACCACTTGAACGCTCACACTATGATCTTTCATTTTATCAACTGTCTGTTCGAAACATTTCTCACTACTCGCCTCCTGTTTTCGAAAAGAAAGAATCCCAGCTGGATGAGTGGGAAATCCTCCTAAAGCTTGCGACATTAGTTGGAGAAGAAGAGCCTGATGACAATGCAGCAGCGAAATTAGATGAGAAATCGATTCATTACCTCATTAAAAAAGACGTGCAAAATGAACAATCGCCCCTTTTCGACCAGGATCCGAAAGAGATTATTAGCGTCCTTGAGGGCAGAATTGGTCCAGAGAGAATGCTTGATTATATGCTTAGGTCAGGTCCTTATGGAGACCATTTCAAAAAGCAAGGTGGTTTAAGCCTAAATAAACTTGAACAAAACCCGCACGGAATTGATTTAGGAGCGTTAAAGCCAAGAATTCCTGAAGTATTACTGACTCACACAGGTAAGGTTGAGTTAGCCCCTGAAGTCATTGTAAAAGACGTGGCAAGGCTTAAAGAAGAATCGTCTGACCAAGTAGATATGGTATTGATCGGTCGAAGAAATTTACGATCAAACAATTCCTGGATGCATAATTTGCCTGTTCTTATGAAGGGGAAGGATCGCTGTACGTTATTGCTTCACCCAGAAGATGGCAAGCGACTTGACCTTCAAGATGGTGACCTCGCACAAGTTCTATCAGATACAGGTAGTCTTGAAGTAAATGTAGCATTAACAGAAGACATTATGCCTGGAGTAGGCAGCATCCCACATGGATATGGTCATAACCTAGATGGGACGAAAATGACGGTGGCTAAGGAAAACAAAGGCGTCAATACGAATATATTAAGTAATGAAAAAAGACTTGATGCTGTTTCAGGAACAGCTGTATTAAATGGTATACCGATTGTCGTTAGAAAAGCAAAAAGTGGGAGGAGTGAACATGGCTTTGTACGCTCTGAATCTATTTAACGTAAAAGATGGAGAAGAATATGCTGAATACGCAAAAAGGGCAGAGGAGCCAGTACGTAAATACGGAGGGAAGGTTGTTGCGATTGGCAAGCTACAATCATCACCAGAAGGGGATATCGAGCCGAGACAAGTGATGATGCTTGTTGAATGGGAATCCAAAGAAGGTATATACAAATATGTAAGTGATCCAGATCTTGAGGATTTGCATCCACATCGTGAGCTTGGGGTCGATGATTTTGTCTGGCATTTATTTGAGAAGTTAGAGGATTTGAGACCCGTCCTAAAATAAGCAAAGCCCCCGCACTTTAAAATGCGGGGGCTTTGCTATTTTCTATTCTTCGATTGGGAACCAGCCTGGTACGCTAAAAATGGCATTCCAAAGTGGATCAGGTAATACAAGTTCTTGCTGAGCGTCTTTTCGTAACGTCACTCGAATGCTATCTTCGTCACCGTTTTGAACTTTCTCAACCCAGTTCGGTTCCATAATCATTTCACGGCCAAGAGCGATAAGAGGTACACCAGTCTCAAGCGCTTCTTCCACTTCAACAGGGGTATGAAGTGAGCCGACACCAATGACAGGAACGTTGTGACCAATTCGTTCTTTAATCATCTCCATGCGTGGTGTAGCATCTTCTTCGCGCATTGAACCTTGATAGAAGTCGGATAGTGAAACGTGAACATAGTCCAAGTTCCGTGAAGCAAGTTCATCAACAAACTGAAGCGTATCATCCATTGAGATTCCAGGATTTTCGCGTTCTTCAGGTGAGATCCGATAGCCAAGAACGAAAGCGCCATTAGCATGTTTTTTGATTGCTTCCTGAACAGATTCTAGAACAGCTAATGGGAATTTCATACGATTTTCAAGGCTGCCACCCCATGTGTCTTCTCTGCGGTTAGAATGCGGAGAAAAGAACTGTTGAAGAAGGTACGTATTGGCACCATGAAGCTCAACACCATCAAACCCAGCTTCGATAGCTCTTCGCGTTGCTTCGCCGAAAGCACGGATTGTTTCTTGAATTTCGTCTTCTGTCATTGCACGAGGAGTTTTCGAACCTTCCCGCTCAGCGGGTACAGCACTTGCGCTAAGAATTTCTTCATTCGGAACGAGCTCAGGAGGGCACATTCTACCTCCGTGGAATATTTGTAGAATCGCCTTTGCACCTTCTGCATGAATGGTGTCAGCTAATTTCTTCAAACCAGGAATCTGTTCATCACGGTTAGCGCCAATTTCACCAGCAAAGCCTTTCCCGTGTGGGAGCACATAAGCACATGCCGTAATAACTGCGCCAACTCCACCAGAACGCTTTTCATAATAAGCAAGCTCTTGTGCGGATACTGTACCATCATCATTTGATAAGAAGTTTGTCATTGGAGCAAGCATGACACGGTTTTTCAATTCTACGCCAGAAGGTAGAGTATAAGATTGAAGCATTTTTCGATTCATAGTCATTGTTGTCCTCCTTTTAATACACGTACTGTAATTCCAACTCTTACAGTTTAGCATGACAGCTCATTTCTTGTCTTTCAATGTGCTTTTATGATGTGTTAGTAAAACTTATAAAAAAACCGCCAATGATGGCGGGTTTTAGTATGAGGCTATATTCGTTTAGAAGAGATTGCCTCTCGCATAAGCTGAAGAGAGTGCTTAGATTTTTCTTTTCGAGCGATCATGACGTTCACATAAAGCGCATCAACGAGACTTAGCTGTGCAATTCTTGATGCGAGCGCTTCAGAGCGGAAATCGGTTTCTTGTGAAACAGTATAAAGAGGAATATCAACTTTTTTACTTAGTGGAGATGTCGCCAGGTTTGTGATGGCGATCGTCGTTGCACCTGTTTCTTTTGCGATGTCAGCAACACGAAGCATATCTTTGTTCGTTCCAGAATGAGAAATTAAGACAGCCACATCGCTACTTGATAGCTGAGAAGCGGACATGATTTGTAAATGTGCATCACTGTATGATGTGGAGCGTAATCCTGTTCGAATAAACTTATGCTGGGCGTCCATCGCAATAATCCCAGAACCACCATTTCCGTAGAATTCAATATGAGTTGCATTTAATAAAATCTGTACAGCTTGATCAATGGTTGCGTTATCGAGTATGTGATACGTATCTTCAAGCGTTCGTATGTTGGAACGGAGGACCTTTTCTGCTACCTCTTTCGTTGAATCCGTTTCTGTGATGGTCTCATGGATATCCTGAATGGGATTCACGATTTCCGCAGCAAGGGCAATTTTCATCGCTTGAAAGCCTTTAAAGCCAATTCGCTTACAAAAGCGGAAAACGGTTGCATCTGCAACGTTTAAATCTTCTGCCACCTGATTAATGGTACTATGGATAATTTTATTAGAATGGTTCAAAATATAATCCGCCACCTGTCGTTCTTTTTCGCTAAATTGCGAATAGGAAGAGCGAATTCTTGGAAGGCAGTGACGGGTTTCCGTATCGGACATTTACATTCTCCTCTCTATCAATCCTGATTGTATAATTGTAACCGATTACAATTAAGATGAAAATAGATTCCACTCAACCAATTGAAACAAAAAATATTTAATGTATAATTAAATTATAGGAAAAAATATTTCATTCACTTAAGGAGTTTTTAATATGAACGTCGGATTAATTGGTTTAGGTAAAATGGGATACAACCTTGCTTTAAACTTACGTGATCATGGACATAACGTTGTTGTAAATGATGCTAATGATGAGCAAGTACAAAAAATGAACGAAGAAGGTTTTAATGGGAAGTCTTCTCTTAAGGATGTTGTAGAAGCGCTAGAAACGCCTCGGGTTCTTTGGATGATGGTTCCTGCAGGTGAGATTACTCAAGCTGTGACAACAGAATTGTCGACACTTCTTGATCGTGGTGACATTGTCATTGATGGAGGAAACTCTCACTACAAAGATTCAAAAAGCCGAGGTGAGATGCTCCTAGAAAAGGGAATTTCTTTCTTTGATGTTGGTACAAGCGGTGGTAAGTCAGGAGCTCGTAATGGCGCTTGTACAATGATTGGTGGAGATAGCGAAGTTTTCAAAACGATCGAACCACTGTTTAAAGATATTTGTGTAGAAGATGGTTACCTTTATGCCGGAGAATCAGGTAGTGGACACTTCCTAAAAATGGTTCATAACGGCGTGGAATACGGTATGATGCAGTCCATTGCAGAAGGATTCGATCTATTAAGCAAAAGCGAATATGATTTTGACTACGAGAAAGTAGCGCGCGTATGGAATAACGGTTCTGTTATTCGCTCATGGTTAATGGAATTAACAGAGCAGGCATTCTCTAAAGATGCTAACCTTGATGAGATTCGTGGTGTTATGAACTCATCAGGTGAAGGGAAATGGACAGTAGAAACAGCTCTTGATCTTCAGACAGCAACGCCTGTTATTGCTCTTGCATTAATGATGCGCTATCGTTCTTTAGAAGACGATACATTTACAGGTAAAGTTGTAGCCGCGCTTCGTAATGAGTTCGGCGGTCACGCAACTGAAAAAAGCAATTAATTTGGAAGATAAAGGAGGAAGCATGTTTGTATAAACATGCTTCCTGATCTTTTCTTACCAAAACATCTTGCGTTAATTGAACGCGCTTACAGATTACCATCTTAGGCAAGTTCGTAATAAGGACTACGAAAAGCTATACTAGTCAGTGAATAGGTCGATTACAATAACGATGTAGGAGGAATGGCTCATGACGATGAACAAGCAATATATGATCGGTGTAGATATCGGTACGACGAGTACAAAAGCCGTTCTATATAAAGAAAATGGGCAACCCGTTTCAAAACATAACGTGGAATATCCATTGTATACACCAACACCAGCAACAGCTGAGCAAGATCCTGAAGAAATTTTGTTAGCTGTAGTGGAGTCGATTCGAAAAGTGATTCAAGATAACTCATTAAAAGGGGAACAGGTAAAGTTTGTTTCATTTAGCTCAGCTATGCACAGCTTAATTGGGGTAGATGAAAAAGGAAAACCACTTACAAACTGTATTACGTGGGCAGATAACCGAAGTGCGAAGTGGGCAGAGAAAATAAAAAATGAGATGGACGGTCATGAAATTTACCGCCGCACCGGAACGCCTATTCATCCAATGTCTCCCCTGTCCAAGCTTGTTTGGCTAAAAAATGATGAAACAGAATTGTTTCAATCAATATCAAAGTTTATTTCCATTAAAGAATATGTTTTCTACCGCTTTTTCGAGGAATATGTCATTGATTATTCCATTGCTTCAGCAACAGGATTATTTAATTTGGAGCAGCTCGACTGGGACGTTGAAGCATTAAAAATCGCTGGGGTGACAGCAGATCAGCTATCAAAACCCGTTTCAACTACTCATATGATGACTGGTTTAAAAGCGCCTTATATTGAAGAAACAGGATTAACTTCTTCAACGAACTTTGTAGTTGGTGCAAGTGATGGTGTGCTTTCAAACCTTGGCGTTAACGCAATTGAGCCAGGTGTCGTTGCTGTAACAATTGGAACAAGCGGAGCGATTCGAGCGGTAACAGATCGCCCTGTAACAGACCCTAAAGGACGAATTTTCTGCTATGCATTAACAGAAGATAAATGGGTAGTTGGCGGCCCGGTGAATAATGGAGGAATCACATTCCGCTGGGTTCGTGATCAATTCGCCGCATCCGAAACAGAAACGGCGAAACGACTTGGGATTGATACGTATGAAATCCTAACAAGAATTGCAGAGCAGGTTAACCCTGGTGCCGATGGACTTCTATTCCATCCTTATCTTGCGGGTGAACGTGCACCACTATGGAATTCCGATGCACGCGGAAGCTTCTTTGGTCTTGCCATGCACCATAAAAAAGAACATATGATTCGAGCAGTACTAGAAGGCGTAATTTATAACTTATATAGCGTTCTTCTTGCATTAGAAGAACTAATAGGAGAGCCTAAACAAATTAAAGCAACAGGCGGCTTTGCGCGATCCGCACTATGGCGTCAGATGATGGCTGATATCTTTAACCAAGAAGTAACCGTTCCAGAAAGCTACGAAAGCTCCTGCCTCGGTGCAATCGTTCTCGGTAAAAAAGCACTCGGCGAAATCGATTCACTAAGCATCGTATCCGACCTCGTCGGAGACACATTCAGCCATCAACCAAAAAAAGAAAACGTAGAAACCTACGCCGAACTACTACCAATCTACATCAGAATCTCAAGAAATCTAACCGAAGAATACACAGCCATAGCCAACTACCAAAATAAAAAATTGGGGAAAAACTAAAGCGTATGTGCCACGCTTAGACCCGTCAGACACTGGAATCCTTTCAACACCACACAAAAAGACAGCCCGATTGGGCTGTCTTTTGTTATCCATCAAGCATTAATGCTTAATGGCTTCCTTCAATATTACCGTTGCTTGATCTAACTCGACGTCTTTCGTCAAAACGATCTCGCTTATGAGAAACTGCTGGGCATTCTCCAGTAGTTTTTTATCGTCAGTTCCGAGCGGTCTTTTCTTGTTAAGGGCTACGAGCTCACGGATCACTTCCACGTGATTGTGGATGTCTCCAGTTTTAAGCTTGTTCATATTATCCCGGTAACGCTGGTTCCTATTAGCACTGGGCTCTTCTACGTCAACTTCTTCATTAAAAGAAGTTAGCACTTCGTCCATCGTACTGACATCAGACACTTCACGAATCTTCAGGTTTTCCGTCTTACCTTTTGGAATCATCACCTGAATATCACGAAAAGGCATATTAAGAATATAATAGATCTGAGTTTCGCCCAGTATTTCTTTTTCCTCAATTGCTTCGACTATACCTGCACCGTACATGGGATAAAAAATCTTATCGCCTACCTCAAACAAGCGCCCACCCCCAAATTTATAAATTATAGCACATCTACTATTATAACATAAACAATTAATTTGTACGAATGTAATATTTTTTTCGTTGTAGCGGTATGTTTGATTGATCAGTGTAAACTCCATTACAATAATAGACATATATGGGTTTAACTAATAATGGAGGCGTTTACAAAATGAGGATTGGAATGATTAGTTTCTGGCACGTTCATGCAAAAGATTATGCCAAAGAGGCGCAGATTCACCCTGATACAGATATAAAAGCGATCTGGGATGAGAACGAAGAACGTGGAAGAAAAGAAGCGCAGGAAAGAGCGGTGGAGTACATAAGTGATCTAGACGTCCTTCTTAATCGAGAAGATATCGATGCTGTTGTAGTGAGCTCACCTACAAACATGCATAAGGAGATCATCATTCGAGCAGCGAGGGCAGGAAAGCATATCTTTACTGAAAAAGTCCTAGCTGCTAAAGAAAATGAGGCGCTGGAGATTCTAGAAGCGGTGAATGAGACTGGGGTAAAGTTATTTGTTTCTTTGCCCCGCGTTTATGATGGTTATACTGAAGCTATTCAGCAGTTGATTGAGTCAGGTGATCTTGGCGACATCACACAGACACGTGTACGCCTTGCTCATAATGGAGCGACTGCTGATTGGCTTCCACAGCATTTCTATCAGAAAGAAGAGTGTCAGGGCGGAGCATTAATCGACCTTGGCTGTCATCCATTGTACTTAACGAGGCTATTCCAAGGAATGCCGCAAAGTGTCACAGCTCAGTTCGGTTATGTAACGGAGAAAGAAGTAAAGGACCAGGCTGTCGTGACATTTGGATATCCAAGCGGTTCCTACGGTATTGCAGAAACAGGGTTTGTAAATGATCACTCCCCATTTACCATTGAAATACATGGCACTAAAGGATCAGCTGTATATGGCATGCCAGAGAAGGTTTTACTAAAGAAAGTATCTGATCAGTCGGAAGAGGTAGCGGTTCCAGATGACCGCCCATCCCCATTCTTTCAGTGGATCGACCACATTCAAAAGGATATCAAAACTGATGAAAACCTAGGACTTGCCCTTGAATTAACAGTGCTGATGGAGGCTGCTTATCGTGCGGAGGAGCAAAGGCGTGAAGTCGTCATCACTAACCGATAGTTTAACGTACGTTTTTAGGAAGTGAATGTGTTACACTAACTTCGACTAACGATAATGAGGTGTCTTATGAATACATTTTTACAATACAATCCAACTCGTCTTTATTTCGGGAAAGATCAGATCACTCAATTGCAAGGTGAACTTAAATATGGTGCGAAAATTCTTGTTGTATATGGTGGAGGAAGTATTAAACGAAACGGCGTATATGATGCTGTCATGTCAGAACTTAAAAAAGTAAATGCAGAGGTGCATGAGCTTTCTGGTGTTGAACCAAACCCACGTTTAACAACAGTTGAAAAAGGTTCTGCCATCTGTAAGAAAGAAGGAATAGACTTCCTTCTAGCTGTTGGTGGTGGTAGTGTAATTGACTGTACGAAAGCGATCGCGGCAGGTGCCCATTACGAAGGTTCTGCATGGGATTTAATCACGCAGAAGGAGCCGATTGAATCAGCTCTCCCATTTGGTACGGTATTAACTCTAGCTGCAACTGGATCTGAGATGAATTCAGTTTCTGTTATTACAAATTGGGAAACAAAAGAGAAGCTCGGTTGGGGTTCTCCTCATGTATTTCCGACGTTTTCGGTACTAGATCCTACTTATACATTCTCGGTTCCGGAGAATCAAACGGTGTATGGCATTGTTGACAGTATGTCACATGCGCTAGAGCATTACTTCCATCGTACAAACAATACACCAATGATCGATGGATTTATTGAATCACTTCTTCGCACGGCAATTCAAACTGGTCCTAAGCTACTAAATGATCTTGAATCATATGAACATCGTGAAACGATGATGTACATTAGTACAACAGCCTTTAACGGAACATTAAGTAATGGTACAGATGGTGGGGACTGGGCAACACATCGAATCGAGCATGCGGTATCTGCTGTTTACGATATTCCTCACGGAGGCGGATTGGCGATTCTATTCCCGAACTGGTTAGAACATGTTCTTAAAGAAGATCCTTCCCGCGTGAAACAGCTAGCGGTAAACGTTCTTGGCGTTTCATCAGAAGGGAAAAGTGATCAAGAAGTAGCAGTTGAAGGGGCGAAAGCGCTTCGTGAGTTCTGGAATTCACTTGGCGCTCCATCACGTCTTGCTGATTACGAAATTGACGATGCTGAATTTGATGGTATGGTTGAAAAAACATTTATTAAGCCAGGCGTTGGCACTTATAAAGAACTGGATCGTGAGAGCGTTCGAGATATTTTACAACGTTCTCTATAATTCAAAAGCAGCATGGCGATTTTGCCATGCTGCTTTCTTCATATCGTCTATTCATCTATATTAATATGGCGAAACTCTCCTACATGAAAAAGTCCGAGGTCCGTTAATTTTAGCTCCGGAATAACAGGGAGGCTTAAAAACGAAAGGGTAAGAAAAGGATTGAAGTGATCTGGAGCACCAATTTCCTTTAATGCTTTTTCGATTTCTTCAAGTTCCTCTATGACAGTAGGATAGTCTTTATCCGAAAGTAGTCCAGCTATTGGCAGCGGTAGCTTACCAATCACTTTCTTTCCTCGAATAACAGCCAACCCACCTTGCATTTCCTGAATGACTTCTGCAGCCTTAATCATGTCTTCATCGTTCGTTCCTGCCATAATTAAGTTGTGCGAATCATGACCGACGGTTGTTGCTATTGCCCCATCATGGATTTGAAAACCTTTCACGACCCCAAGGCCAATGTTGCCTGTATGATGATGGCGCTCAATCACAGCAAGCTTCATAAGGTCTTTTCTAGAACAAGAAACAAACCCACCATTTTCATCATGATCAACCGTTAATTTTCTGGCCTTTGTAACTATTTGATTAGGAATGAGTTCAATAACATTCGCTTCTTCCTTTGAAACGGCTAGTTTCAGGTGATCTTTTCTTAGTGTGGGGAGATGAACAGAGCTTGTAATCCGATTCGAAGGAGTAACCTTTGTTCCCATTTTTGTCTTTCCATACTCTGCAACAAGTTCTCCAGCACGATAAACATGAGAGATAGAAAAGGACTCGATGTCATCGAGCATAAGAAAATCAGCATCAAGGCCGGGCGCAATAGCCCCTTTCGTTGATAACCCAAAACATTCAGCCACATTTAATGATGCCATTTGAATGGCAAGAAGTGGATCTACCCCTTCTTGAATAGCAAGTCGAATATTATGATCGACGCTTCCTTCATTGATCAGGTCATCGATATGTTTATCGTCTGTACAAAACATGAATCTTCTAGCATTTCGTTCAGTTACAGCGGGAATGAGTTGTTTTAAGTTTTTGGCTACGGACCCTTCGCGAATGAATACATACATCCCACGTTTTATCCGCTCGAGCGCTTCTTCAGCCGTGATGCATTCATGATCCGTAGTAATTCCTGCTGATTTATAAATGTTTAGAGCATTGGAATGGAGCCCAGCGGCATGTCCGTCTATTTTCTTGTTTTGCGCATCGAATAACTTTTGCATCATAGAAGGTGAAGTATGAGCGACTGAAGGATAATCCATCACTTCAGCTAGGCCAAGGACGCGGCTGTGCTCATAGAAAGGTTTGAGATCTTCGGCAGAAAGGGTCGCGCCTGAATTCTCAAAGGAGGTAGAAGGCACACTTGAGGGAAGCATAAAGAATATATCCATCGGAACGTTTTCAGAATCCTGAAGCATATAAGAAATACCTTCGGATCCGCAGACATTCGCTATTTCATGGGGGTCAGTGACAATTGTCGTCACTCCACAAGGAAGAACAGCATTGGCGAATTCGGAAGGGGTGACCATTGCGGATTCGATATGAACATGAGCATCGATTAGTGATGGTACGATGTATTTCCCATCCGCATCAATAATATGATGACCTTCGAAATCTCCAAGTCCAGCAATCACACCATCAACAATAGCTACATCTGTCTTAATCAGCTCTAGGTTGTAACTATCTAATACAATTCCATTTTTAATCACAAGATCTGCAGGGCGTTTCCCCGCAGCTGCTTGAACTCTTCTGGTTAACTTCTCCATTATTATTCTCCTCTCATTTAGACAGAGGATGACATATTCACATTGCCAGAATTGTCATCGTAGTCAAACCATTTACGGTAGTTTGGTAGAAACCTTTGGACCTTATCTCCAAATTTATACGAAACCTGGTACGCATTATTAGCGTATTCTATAGATCTCTTGAACTCTCGTCAATAGCATCTGTCATCATCTCGAAAAAATACTTTCATATTCATATTGATAAATGGGTGGAATACAAGTAAACTACAAGTAAGAACATCTAAATAGACAAAAGAAAGCGTTTTTTTTATCGAAAATTAGGCAAACGTTTGCACTTTACTAACTTTAACTAAAAGATGAGGGTGTAGAGACATGAATAGAATCTGGTGGAAAGAAGCAGTAGGCTATCAAATTTATCCTCGTAGCTTCCAGGATTCAAATGGTGATGGTATAGGTGATTTACAAGGGGTTATTCAAAGACTTGATTATATAAAAAATCTTGGCATTGATGTGATTTGGATTTGTCCCATGTACAAATCTCCAAACGATGACAATGGATACGACATTTCTGATTATCAGGATATAATGGAAGATTTCGGTACAATGAAAGATTTTGATGCGCTTCTAGAGGAAGTGCATAAGCGAGATATGAAGCTGATTATTGATCTCGTATTGAATCACACAAGTGATGAGCATCAATGGTTTATCGAGTCACGGTCTTCGAAGGAAGATCCGAAGCGTGATTGGTATATTTGGCGTGACGGTAAGAATGGCAAAGAACCGAATAACTGGGAAAGTATCTTTGGCGGTTCAGCATGGGAATACGATAGGAAAACAGATCAGTACTATCTCCATGTTTTCTCAACAAAGCAGCCAGATGTAAATTGGGAAAATCCCGCTGTTCGAGGAGCGCTTTATGATGCGGTGAATTGGTGGCTTGATAAGGGGATTGATGGTTTCCGTATTGATGCCATTAGTCACATTAAAAAACGCCCAGGATTCCCGGATATGCCCAATCCTGCAAATGAAAAATACGTCTCTTCCTTTGATATGCATATGAATCAGAAGGGTATTCAAGAATTTCTTCAAGAATTTAAGGATGAAACGTATTCTAATTATGACGTGATGACGGTTGGAGAAGCCAACGGCGTAAGCATTGATGAAGCTGATCAATGGGTCGACGAAAAAAATGGGAAAATGAATATGATTTTTCAATTTGAGCATCTTGGATTATGGGATGCAGTAGATAAACCTGAACTTGATATCGTATCTCTCAAGTCGGTGCTGACACGCTGGCAGAAGGGGCTTGAAAACAAAGGGTGGAATGCATTGTTTGTTGAGAACCATGATAAGCCACGTGTAGTATCAACATGGGGGAACGACAAGGAATACTGGCGAGAAAGTGCGACTTCAATGGGAGCGATGTACTTCCTTATGCAAGGAACGCCTTTCATTTATCAGGGACAGGAAATCGGCATGACAAATGTTCAATACCCTTCTATTGAAGATTATGACGATGTTGCAGATAAAAATCGCTATCGCATCCAACGTGAAGCTGGTGTATCACACGAATCGATCATGAAAGTGATTTGGGCTTCTTCTCGTGATAATAGTCGCACACCAATGCAGTGGAACAGCGACTATAATGCTGGGTTTTCTTCAGGGACCCCGTGGCTAAAAGTCAATCCGAATTTTGTAAATATTAATGTACAAAAGCAAGAGAATGATGCCAACTCTATTCTAACTTTCTACAAAAAAATGATTCAGCTGAAGAAAGAAAACCTAGTTTTCACTTACGGGACCTATGATTTGCTTCTTGAAAAGCATCCGCAGCTTTATGCCTATACGAGAACAACAGAAGAAGATCAAGTTCTTGTTGTGACGAACCTATCAATAGAGCCAGCTGTATTTGAAACAGGACTGGTTCTAGAGCAAGATCAATTGCTTCTGAATAACTATCCTGTTGTGCAAGAAGTAAATGATTCGATTAATTTAAAGCCTTATGAAGCGAGAGTTTATCGAATAAATCGCTAATACAGACAGCCGATTCAATCGGCTGTTTATTTATTTTATAGAAATCATTTACATTTATAAACGATAAATGCAATCTAATAATTTCCAAAAATGTAGAATAAAGAGGGTAAAAAAGAATAGATTTCTTGAAAAATTTACCGTATAGTGTTGATTAGTGGGAAGTATGACCCAATTCTATCTTTTCACAGAATACGAGTTTACTAGGGGAGGATTAAAATGAAAAAGTTAATCGTAGCTTTATTCTCAGTAGTTGCACTATTTATGTTCATGGGTACTGGAACTTTTGCAGCAGAAAATGATCACAGTGATATTTTACAGAAAATTGAAGAAACAAATGTTAAGATTGAAGAAGAGATTCAAACAGCACAGGTTAAAGGTAACAAACTATTGTCAACGCTTTCTCTTGAAACAACTAAGCTTGATGCAACACTCGCTACCGCTCGTCAGGATGGGAAATCAGACGCTGAAATTGCTAAGATAGAGAAAGAAGTAAAGACTAAGAAAGCTGAACTTACTTCTAAATACAATCAAGAACTTGATAAACTAATTGACAATCTAATTGATAAAACAAACAAAATGACTGCAGACATGATTGCAGAAGCTGCTAAAGAGGGCATTCAGGCTGAATGTTCATGGGTGTACGTACAAATTGGAGACCGCTGGGTATGGGTTGATCCGATTAAAGTTATCGGGCCATGACCAAAAAAGGTGCATCAATTTCATGATGTACCTTTTTTGTATCTTAAAAGCACTATATAATGAATACATATAAATCTATTGTTCCGCACTCGAGGAGGGTAAATGGTGAATGGTCTTGTTGTTGGAAGAAAGAATTCATATCTTGAAAGTGTAGAACAAGAATCAGCCTCCCTAAGTTTACTAGCTAAGGGAGCAGGCCTTGAATTTATGATCCATACAATAAATGAAAACACGGCTTTTTATATTTATCCTGGTAAGAACCCTGATGCATATGAGTTTTTCTATATTCTTAAAGGACAAATAAAGTGTGAGGATCAGGACCTCGTTTTAAATGAAGGAGATTATTTTTCAGTTAAAGCTATAACAGAATTAATATTCTTTGAGGTTATAGCTGAAGCGCATCTTCTTTGGGTTATTAATGAACCTACATTTAGATTGATTAGTGAAGACATCATTAAATTGATACAAAATGTTAAGAGCGTAGGGGAAAAAGATAAATATACAAAAGAACACAGTGAACGTGTACAAAGTATGAGTATGAAAATTAGTAAAAAGATGAATCTATCTCCAGAAAATGTTGATAATTTAATTGTTGCGTCGATCCTCCACGACGTAGGCAAAATTAATGTCCCTGAAGAAATTCTCAACAAACCCGGTGGGCTAACCGATGAAGAATATGACATTATCAAAAAGCATCCAGCCGATGGAGCAGAGATGATAAAGGACACATATTATGCTGATGTCAGCAACATTATTCACCAACATCATGAGAGACTTAATGGTTCTGGTTATCCAGATGGTTTAAAGGATGAAGAAATTACGATTGGCGCGAAGATCATCGGTGTCAGCGATTCCTACGACGCGATGACAGACGATCGTTCTTATCGAAAAGCGTATACGCCAGAATATGCCATGAATGAATTAAAGCGTCTTTCAGGTGTCTTATATGACGCTGAAGTCGTTGATGCTCTTGAAGAGGTTTTAATTGAAGATGGCATACTTAATAAGGTTTAACAAAAGGGGAGATGGGATAACATCTTCTTTTTTTGTATGTTCATCTATCTTCTACAAACTTTATAGCGAAAGAAACAGTATCTTATTTCCATTGTTTCACGTGTAACATCGAAGCTGGTATGATAGTAAATAGAAAAGAATCGATATTTGAGGAGATTGGTATTGTGGGTAAACAGCTTATTCTTGCAGAAAAACCCTCTGTTGGACGTGATATTGCGAGGGTATTGAATTGTACAAAAGGTGGAAATGGTTTTCTTGAAGGAGACCGTTATATCGTCACATGGGCGCTTGGTCATCTTGTGACACTAGCTGATCCAGAAGTTTATGATGAAGCATACAAGACGTGGAAGCTAGAGGACTTACCGATGCTTCCTGCCCCACTGAAGCTAGTTGTTATTAAAAGAAGTGGGAAGCAATTTAGCGTTGTAAAAACGCAAATGAATCGGAAAGATGTTAGTGAAATTGTTATTGCCACTGATGCGGGACGAGAAGGGGAACTTGTGGCACGATGGATTATTGAAAAAGCACGTGTCCAAAAACCGTTAAAAAGACTTTGGATTTCTTCTGTAACGGATAAAGCGATTCGTGATGGTTTTAAGAATTTGAAAGAGGCAAATCAGTACAAGAACCTATACCAGGCAGCTGCAGCTAGGTCTGAAGCGGATTGGTATGTAGGTCTTAATGCAACTCGAGCGCTTACGACAAAATACAATGCACAGCTTTCTAGTGGCAGAGTACAAACACCAACGCTTTCGATTATTGCAAAGCGAGAGGAAGAAATAAAAGCCTTTGAACCTGAACGCTATTATGGGATTTCTGCTGTTGTGGATGGTTTTACATTAACTTATCGCGATGCGAAATCGAATGATTCGCGCGTATTTGATCGAGACAGAATAGATACTTACCTAAAGAATTTATCGGGCAAACCAGCTCAGATTGAAGAAGTGAAAAAAGCTAAAAAAAAGACGTTCGCTCCAGGTTTATATGATTTAACGGAATTACAGAGAGACGCTCACAAACGCTATGGCTTCTCTGCAAAGGAAACTCTTTCAGCTACACAACGCCTGTACGAGCAGCATAAGCTCGTCACATATCCTCGAACAGATTCTCGCTTTTTGTCTTCTGATATGAAGGATACGTTAAAAGAACGACTAGAAGCAGTGGCACCTTATGAGAAAACGGCTAGAAAAGTACTTGGGAACCCAATTCAAACTGGAAAGCACATTGTTGACGATCGAAAAGTTTCTGATCATCATGCCATTATTCCTACGGAGCAAACACCCATTATTCGCGAGCTTAGCGATAAGGATCGTAAGGTTTATGATCTCATAGTAAAGCGATTTGTGGCAGCACTATACTCTCCATTTGAATACGAACAAGTCACGGTTGTTGCGAAGATTGGCCAAGAGCGTTTTGATGCGAAAGGCAAACGTGTTCTTTCAGCTGGTTGGAAAGAAGTTTACGATACTGAAGAAGCGGATGTCATTCTTCCAGAGCTAAAAGAAAAACAGGAACTTCGAGTTCTTTCTCTTACAAGAACCGAAGGAAAAACAAATCCGCCGTCTCGTTTTAATGAAGGAACTCTTTTAACTGCAATGGAGAAGCCAGCTCAATTTCTTGGTAATCAGGATAAGAAGCTAGCCCAAACCCTTGGTGAGACAGGTGGGCTAGGAACCGTTGCAACGCGTGCAGATATAATTGAGAAATTATTTAATAGCTTTTTGATTGAAAAGAATGGCAAAGACTTAACAATTACATCTAAAGGAAAGCAATTGTTAGACATTGTCCCAGACGAATTACAATCCCCGGCTCTAACGGCAGAATGGGAACAAAAGCTTGAAGCGATTGGAAAAGGCGAACTATCGAAGCAGGCATTTATTGAAGAGATGAAGGCTTACGCAAATGAAACGGTTCAGAAGATCAAATCAAGTACGAAGAAATATAAGCACGATAACGTGACGGGAACGAAATGCCCCGAATGTGGTAATTTAATGCTCGAAGTGAAAAGTAAGAAGGGGAAAATGCTCGTTTGTCAGGACCGAGAATGTGGGTACCGTAAAGGGAAAAGTAAAGTAACGAATGCTAGATGTCCTAAGTGTAAGAAAAAGCTCGAGCTTCATGGACAGGGAGACGCACAGACATTTATATGCAAGTGCGGTCATCGTGAAAAGCTATCGACGTTTAATGAACGACGGAAAAAGGAAAAGAATACCAAAGCAACGAAGAAAGACGTATCAAAATATATGAAACACCAGGGCCAGGATGAACCAGTTAATACAGCTCTTGCTGATGCTTTAGCGAAATTAAAACTTGATCAAGATAAATAACAGGAAGCAGGGGGACCTGCTTCTTTTTTCATAGCGATGTTAATATTGTAATGACAAAATAATAAGATGGGGGGAATAGGTTCGTTTTGTAGTTTAGAGGGTAATACTCCAATCACAGTACATCCCTTGTCAGTAGGAATTCATTACTAATAAAAGAGTAGATAGTTGCCTTTAACAGGTAATTACGTATAAAATGACGGCAGGTAATAGACTTTCCATCTTTTTTACTAATATCTACAAATTTGAGCATATTTTCAAACATTTCTGTTCACTTCGATTATAGTGAAGTTATATACAAAGGACAGAATAGAAATGAAGAACTAGCAGTTGTTAAACATAAGGAGGCTATCCATGGTCGATTCGATTTTATTTAATATTATGCTTGTGGGTGCCCTTGGCATCTTTTCACAGTGGATTGCCTGGCGTTTTCACTTCCCTGCCATTGTCGTTATGTCCATCATTGGATTGCTTGTCGGTCCGCTTTTTGGATTACTTCATCCAGAAGATGTATTTGGTGACTTATTTGACCCGTTTGTATCTATCGCAGTTGCTATTATTTTATTTGAAGGAAGTCTAAATCTTGATTTTCGTGAGATTAAAGGGCTTGGAAGACCGGTTGGAAGAATTGTAACGATAGGAGCTTTTCTAGCGTGGCTCCTTGGTTCGTTATCAGCCCATTACGTTGCAGGTCTATCTTGGGGCGTAGCATTTGTTATTGGTGGATTATTTATTGTCACTGGCCCTACGGTCATTTTGCCGTTATTGAGGCAAGCCAAACTAAAACCAAGACCCGCGAAAATATTAAAGTGGGAAGGGATTATCGTTGATCCACTTGGGGCTCTTCTCGCTGTATTTGCATTCGAAATTATTAAATTCTTAAAAGTAGAAGAAGCAACGGCAACCGTCCTACTTGTCTTTTTCTTAGGATCCCTTTTTGCGACATTATTTGGCTTCTTATGTGGTCGCGGAGTAGGTTGGATGTTCGAGAAAGGTTATGTACCTGAATTCTTGAAATCTCCAGTCGTGTTCGCAGTGGTGATTCTTTGTTTCGCAGTGGCTGATGAAATCACGCATGAAACTGGACTGCTTGCTGTTACGGCAATGGGTATTACTCTTGCCAACATGCATATCTCTTCGATTGATGATATGAGGCATTTTAAAGAAAATATATCAGTGCTATTGATCTCGACGATTTTCATCATGCTAACAGCTTCTTTATCAGTTGACACTTTGCTTGAAATTTTCCATTGGCAAATACTGGTCTTCGTAATTCTGATGTTATTTGTAGTAAGACCACTATCCATTTGGTTATCAACCATTGGAACGGATTTATCATGGCAAGAAAAAACGCTTGTTGGCTGGATTGCGCCGCGAGGTATTGTAGCATTAACCGTAGCGAGCTATTTTGCTAGTGTTTTACTTGATGCAGGATTTGAGGATGCAAAAATATTAATGTCGCTTACGTTTGCATTAGTATTCGCTACTGTTGTGGTTCACGGCTTTTCTATTCGTTGGACTGCTGAGAAGCTTGGACTAGCGAGTGATGGCCAGCCCGGCGTTCTGATTGTTGGGGGTAGTACGTTCTCTACGGCATTATCCAAAACGCTGAAAGACCTTAAAATCCCTGTATTAATTACAGACTCATCATGGCAAAGGCTGCTTACAACGAGAAAAGCAGGAGTACCTTTTTATAGAGGAGAAATACTCTCTGAGCAAACAGAGTATCGCCTTGATCTCACCCCTTACGAGTATATGCTTGCAGCTACGGAGCTCGATTCTTACAATGCGCTCGTTTGTACGACGTTCGTTCCGGAGATTGGTCGTAATAACCTCTTCCAGTTAAGCTTACGTAACGATCGAGGAGATGACCTTGAGGAGCTTGTTCACACGATCGGTGGACGTGTAGCCTTTAAAGAAGGAGCTACATGGGAAAGCCTGAATCGTAAGGTAGAAAGTGGGTATGTTTTGCGTAAAACAAACATCACTCAGCAATATGCTTATGATCAATACCTTGAAGAAAGAGACGATGAAACGATCATGCTTTTTGTGAAAAAGCCATCTGGAAGTTTGGAGTTCTTCGCCCATGACTCTCAAACGAGAGCTGAAGCAGGTGATGTTATTGTTAGTTTGATGCCACCTAGTAAAGAATTTAATCGGATTAGAGAAAAGCTTGAGAAGCAGCGATCCGATGAGAAACTAGAAAAAGATAAAGAACAGAAGAAACAGAAGGAAGAAAATGAGTAACAGCCCCCATTTGGGGGCTTTTTGGTTATTTTCATTTAGTGTTTAGGCTCATTAGAGTGACAGGCACCGGCTAAAAATCCCTCTAAAAATCGGCCAATTCTTTCTTTATAAAATTCACTCGGTCTCGGATGTATTGAAGTATAAAGTCAGGTTCGGAATCAAAGTAGCTTAGTTTATTTTTTAGAAAAGTATCGTTAAGGGCATAAGGTCTCAAAGTCTGGTGAAGTTCATTGATCTCTTTTTCAAGTTCTTTGGTGGTAAAGAATGTTTCGATTGTTTGCTCAAGTTTTAATTTGTATCGAGCTCTAAAGGTAGGACAGGCTAGTAGTCTCGCTGTAAGCGTATTGTAGCCACTGATGGGGATATAGTCATGTTCCATCATTCTTCCGTTAATATCTCGCCCCCACGTAGCGTCATAATCCCATGGAATAACTTCAAACCGATTGGTTTCTCTGTTTTGGTAAAGGGCGTAGTTTTGAATAAAGGCGTCAAAGTTTTGTGTGCAAACGACGCCACATAGCCAGTTTAAATATTTTTCAACGTCTATTAAATTGTTTATTTCAGTTATAAACTTTTCTTGTGATAATGTGTTGATTTTATATAGAAGAATTTCAACTGAATGATCGTCTGATTCCAATCCATATTTTCTCATATATCCATCAAGCAATGATTTCTTCGGTTTGTAATCATCAGGTCGAAGGAGTGAAAAATTGGCGTCATCATTTTGAGCATAGTAAATGGGCCCATCTGGTAGGTTATGATTGTTAAGGTAAAATTCATCTATCGAATCCAGTTTTAAATAGATGCTTGAGAAGAGGTTATTGTGTGTGAGCATAATGTGTTCAGCATTAGGAGTTAGTACATTCAATTTATGAAATAAATTGAAAGAAAGCTTACTTCTTAATAATGAATAATCATTGAATTCGGCATTTAAGTGCAGTGTTTTTTGATGATGAAATAAGTTCTTGTCATTAAACTCAACCATATAGGATTTTTTTTTGAATTTTCGCGTGTGTGCGCCACGATAAGTTGTTTTCACCTCATAATTCGTTTGGTCTACTTGTAAAACAGCTGGTACAAGTTGATCGCTCCATTTATCTTTCTTTAGCTTTTTCATACCTTTTTTATCGATCGATAAATGATAGTGTGGAATGCTCATACGTCACTTCCTTTATCCTTTTCCTACTCATAACAAGATATGAGGTCATATGAGATCATGCCACTTAAATGGGAGAGAGTGGAATTTTCCGTAGGAACTGAACAAGCTCTTCATTTCTTCATATCATATAGTAATGCTAAAGCAGAAGATAAGGGAAGGGAGCAAACAGTGTTGAAGAATGTTTCAATGAATGTAGAGGTGCTATTACAACAAGCTCAGGAAGCAGGTCTTGATGAGTTTCTTATTCAAAACCCGATCGAAGCTAGAGGTGGCAAGCGTAAGTCAGGGAAGAAATCTGGTCGTCGTTCAGGTAAAGGTTCGAGCGGTTGTCGTAGTCGTCGCTCAAGTGGAAAACGTAGCTCAGGGAAGCGTTCACGTTCAGGACGTCGTAGCTCAGGAAGACGTTCAGGTAGGCGTTCAAGCGGCAGACGTAGCTCAGGCAAACGCTCGTGCGGCGTGCGCTCTGGACTTTTCTCGACAGGGAGACGTAGTAACCGTCGCAGCCGACGCAGCCGACGCTCAGGTAGGCGTTCGAGCGGC
Source organism: Anaerobacillus sp. 63XJN7_4_ISO-PGPR-S23-413 (assembly GCF_056173725.1). NCBI lineage: Bacteria > Bacillati > Bacillota > Bacilli > Caryophanales > Bacillaceae > Anaerobacillus > Anaerobacillus sp. 63XJN7_4_ISO-PGPR-S23-413. The sequence goes on along the minus strand of NZ_CM149688.1, from coordinate 4,179,023 downwards.
AGATGTAGCTCAGGAAGACGATCAAGTGGCAGACGTTCAAGAGGACGTCGTTAGATAATATTTGCTTTCATTTAAAGGACTGATTTTTAGAGATCAGTCCTTTTGATGTGGTATGCTTTTAAATAAAAAGAGTGGAGGTAGTGCCATGTACGATGTCACGATCATTGGAGCTGGAGTTAGTGGTATTTTTATGGCATATCAGTTAACAGAGCTACATCCAGAATATAAAATTATGTTAATCGATAAAGGAAAGAAGCTTACCGACCGAAATTGTAGGGCTCGTTCACAACAAGAATGTTCTTGTGACGTTTGTGACCAATACATAGGGTTTGCTGGGCTAGGTAAATCAGAAGGTAAATTTAATTATACGAATGATTTTGGTGGTAGTCTCGGTAGAAAAATGGGTACTGCTCAGTCGGAAAAATTGATGTGGGAAGTCGACCGCATTCTTTGTTCTTTTGGCGGGGACAAGGCTGAGCTCTATCATACATACAGTTCGGAGTTAGAGGAGAAAGCCAAAAACGTAGGATTAGATGTGTTCACGACATCAGTTAGACACCTTGGAACAAACCTTTCTTTTGAAGTGTTTCAAAATTTGTATGAGTATTTGTTAGAAAGAATCGATTTAAGATTTGAAACGGACGTTTACTCGATTGAAAAAGCAGAATACTTTGACATAGATACATCAAAAGGAATCATGAAAACAAAAAATGTTGTTATCTCGACAGGCAATAGCGGAAGTGAGTGGATGTATGCCCAATGTGAACAGTTTGGTCTCGTGCCTGGTCCTGCTCGCCTTGATTTGGGTATCCGAGTAGAAATGCGAGGTGATCAGCTCACATCCATTTTGAAGGATACGTTCGAAACGAAGCTTCATATCCAACGAGAGGCATTTGAAGGAACGACGTACTGTATGAACCCAAATGGGAGAATCATAAGGAAATATCAACACGGACTTGTTATGCCCGATGGACAGAATAAAAGGGAAAAGAATGCTCCAGGAAACAACTTGAACTTCACTTTATTTGTTCCTTCTTTTTATTCTTCGAAAGAGGAAGCGGATCACACTGCACAGCAAATTATTAGGGGGATTAATAGAGAAAGGGATCGAATTGTTGTCCAGCGTCTGCGGGATTTAAAAAAACATAAGGCTACAACTTCGACAATCCTAAGTTCGAATTCAATTGTTCCTTCCCTTGATGGAGAAGCTGGGAACTTGATAGACGAAGTGCCCAACATCTATCTTCGTGCGCTTCAGGAGTTTCTTGATTGCCTCGAAAAGTTGATCGCTGAGCCAATTGATGAAGAGACGTTACTATATGGTATGGATGGGAAGTTTTATGAAGCTAAGATCCAGACAAATGATCAATTTGAAACAGAGATAGAAGGGTTTTTTTTGATCGGAGATTGCTCTGGTGAAACGCATTCTCTATCACAGGCAGCAGCAAGCGGTTTATATGTTGCAAATTTGATGTAAGAAAAAGATCGGCTCTATGGCCGATCTTTTGATTGCTTATTATGACGCAGATGATTCGGATAGTGCTTTTTCACGTTTTGATAGAAATTTCAAAGTGAAGATGGCAAATGCGAGCAGAGCAATACAGGTTAACCCAAGGTACAAGTTACTAAAAATAAGATTACTTCCTGATCTTGAAAGTGGATTCATTGAAAAAGTAACGTTTTTCATTTCAAGAAGCCTTCCGAAAATAGCTGAACTAAAAGCGCCAGCAAGGAAGTTCAATAAATTGAAAACCCCCATACCTACACCATTTTGATTATCAGGTAGAATGGAAGACAGAAGATCAGCTGTTGAACTTTGGATGAGTGGAAACCCAAGATAAGCTATTAATAGACACGGTGCAATGACCCATGCGTTGTAACCTGAAAACGTTGAGATGAAAAATGTTCCACTTGCGATCAGAAGAAGCGCTATTTTTACAACAAGTATTGCGCCACGCTGTTCGATGATTCTACCACCGATTTGGCCGATTAACCCAGCAGCCATTGCCCCGGGAAATAAGACAAGACCGATATTTAAGGTTGATAGCCCGTTAAGCTCTCGCAACATAATCGGGATGACGAAGATCAATCCAAAGAGCGCGGAAGTTCCAAGGAAACTAGTTAACACGGTAATCGTGTATTTGGTATTTTTCAATATAACGGGATCGATAAATGGGTGTGTAATCGTAAATGTTCGCCATAAGAATAGAATGAAAAAGACGGTAAAGAGGACGAGTAAATACCAAAGGAACGTTGTAATATAGAACAACAGTGATGCTACCGATACGGCCATAAGCGCAGCACCTGGTAAATCAATAGATCCTGAACGCTTTTCTTCATTGGGTAGCCATTTTCTAAAGAGCGGAATGGCAAATACAGTCGCAACAGAGAAAAGGAAAAGGAAGCGCCAATTCAGCGTACCTCCTACAACGCCACCGATGATGGGACCTACACCGGAAGCAAAAGCAACAGTGGAAGAGATCAATCCAAACACTCTTCCTTTTTCTTTAGGGAGAAACCGAATCGGAACAATAAAGGCAAGCGCTGGAATCGTTGCGCCACCAATTGCTTGAAGTATTCGTGCTGCTAGAAGAGTAGTATAGTTGGGAGAAAGAAAACCAATAAAGGCCCCTGTAGCAAAAATACTAATCCCTATAGTAAAAAGAGTTTTGATTGGATAGATATCCGCTAGCTTACCGTACATAAGAGAGCCAATGGCAAATACAAGAATATATCCAGTTAACACCCAGCTTACTTCTGATGGACTGAGATTAAAAGATGCAGCAATATCAGGAATGGCAACGTTGAACATCGTTCCATTCATAACGGCAAAAGCTAGAATCGTACAGACAAGAATAATTAGCTTTTTCCGCGCTGATGCATCTAAATTTTCATGTTCATAGTGGTCTGTCATAGCAGCCCTCCTTTAAATAAAGTTATTTTTTTGGAGTATCTATTAACGCTATTTATTTAGTATCACGAAATAACACACACTCTTCTACATCATAGAGGGCATTACATTAGAAGTAAACTGAGGAGACTTACAAAATCGGTCCTCCCTACACATATTTCCAGTTATAGACAACAGCAGTGAGATCGATTATGATGAATTAAGGAAAGACTGTCATGATGGAGGAACGGTTATGCCAACAATTAAGGATGTAGCAAAACGAGCAGGTGTTTCAAGAACAACAGTCTCGCGAGTGCTGAATGACAATGGTTATGTTAGTCATGAAGCAAGGCAGCGCGTCGTTGAAGCAGTGGAAGAGATGGGATATATTCCGAGTGCACATGCGAAAACAATGCGTACGAAGCGTTCGGGCGTTATAGGCGTTATTCTGCCAAGAATCAGTACTGAAACAGCCAGTCGTGTTGTTAATGGGATCGAGAATGAGCTTGCGGCCAACGGTTATCAGATTCTTCTAACCAATACCCAATTACAGCCTGAGAAAGAAATACAAAATATAAAGCTATTAAAAAGTCGTCAGGTGGACGGTATTATTTTGCTTGCCACAAATCGGAACCAAGAATTACTTGATACCATTTCAGATGCTTCTATTCCTTTTGTTGCAATTGGACAGGAATTAAATGGCGTCATGTCTGTCGTATACGATGACTATCATTCTTCATATAGTGTGACAGAGTCACTTATAGAAAAAGGTCACCGCCACATTGGTTTTATAGGTGTACCAGAAACAGACCATGCTGTTGGGATCGTGAGGAAACAGGGTTACCTTGATGCAATGAAAAAGCACGGTTTAACAGTGGAAAAAGGTTGGATTCAATATGGGAACTTTACATTTGAGTCCGGATATGAAGCTGCCAAACAATTAGTGGAGCAATCTAAATTAAAACCAACCGCTATTTTTGCCGTAACGGATCGCATGGCGATTGGAGCGCTTGGCTTGTTGAAAGAGCAGGGGATTCGCATTCCAGAAGATATGGCATTATTCGGTATCGGTGCTTCTGACTTATCCCGCCACGTGACGCCGGCATTATCAACTGTGGACTATTTTAATGAAGATGCTGGACAGAAAACGGCTCAGCTTATTTTAGAGCAGCTATCAGGGAAAGTTTTGGAAAAGAAAAAGCTTAAACTTAACTATAGACTTATTGAAAGGGATAGTGTATAGTAACTAGTGAAAGCGATGTCAATTTCTTTTTAACCAATGTGGAATCGTTCACATATCACTCATTATTTAATTACTTAACGATAGACTAAAAAGAGCGAGGAAATGAAAACGCTCTTATTTCGCCAAATATGGAATCGATACCATGCGCAAGATATAATGTGAAGGGAGTTAATGATATGGCTACAAACCGTGAGATTGCTCAGGAAGTCATTGATGCTATTGGTGGACAGGAGAATATTCAATCTGTTGCCCATTGTGCAACAAGACTAAGAATTATGGTACACGACAAAGAAAAAATTGATCAAGAAAGAGTAGAAGGGGTAGAGAAAGTAAAGGGTGCCTTCTATAATTCTGGACAATATCAGGTTATTTTTGGAACAGGGACTGTTAACCGAATTTATGATGAGGTGACAGCGCTAGGAGCAACTGGTTCTACTAAGTCCGAAATTAAAGAAGAATCATCGAAGCAAGGAAATGCGTTTCAACGTGCGATCCGCTCATTTGGTGATGTGTTCGTTCCAATCATTCCAGCGCTTGTAGCAACAGGGTTATTTATGGGACTACGCGGTCTTGTGCTTCAAGAAGAGATACTTGCTCTATTCGGCTTAACACCAGGGGATATCTCAGATAACTTTATTCTATTTACACAAGTTCTAACGGATACAGCATTTATCTTCCTACCAGCGCTTGTAGCATGGTCAACCTTCCGAGTGTTTGGAGGAAATCCGACGATCGGTCTCGTACTCGGATTGATGCTTGTTACGCCTGCTCTTCCGAACGCATGGGAAGTAGCGGCAGGAAATGCAGAGCCACTTAAGTTTCTAGGGTTTATTCCAGTAGTAGGCTATCAAGGTTCGGTTATTCCCGCTTTTGTTGCAGGTTTACTCGGAGCAAAGTTAGAAAAACGAATTCGTAAAATAGTACCAGAAGCACTAGATCTTATTTTAACTCCGTTCCTAGTATTGTTAATTATGATTACTTTGTCGCTATTTGCGATCGGACCTATTTTCCATACGGTAGAAGAGTACATCATGGATGGTACGATTTATATTCTTGATCTTCCATTTGGTCTAAGTGGTTTAATCATTGGATTCTTCCATCAAATTATTGTTATTACAGGTGTTCATCACATTTTCAACTTCCTTGAAATTCAGTTGTTTGAAAACCTTGGCTACAATCCATTTAACCCAATTATTTCTGCGGCAATCGCAGCTCAGGGTGGGGCAGCACTTGCTGTTGGCCTGAAAACAAAGTCTAAGAAATTGAAAGCATTAGCCCTTCCATCTTCTTTATCTGCTTTTCTTGGAATTACAGAGCCGGCTATCTTTGGTGTCAATCTCCGGTATATGAAGCCATTTATCATGGGATTAATCGGTGGTGCAGTCGGCGGATTCCTCGCATCACTCTTTAAGTTAAAAGCGACGGGCCTTGCAGTTACTGTTATCCCAGGTACATTACTATTCTTGAATAGTCAGATTGTATTGTATCTACTTGTTAACATCATTTCGATTGGGATTGCCTTTGGTCTTACATGGGCATTTGGCTACAAAGACGGTATGCTAGATAAATAATAGCGAAGGGGATCCTCAATAAAGCGGATCCCCTTTTTCAAAATTTTAATGAACTAGGTGATTTTTATGACGGATCGAAACGAGCAGCTAAAAGATCTTGCAATGAAAGAAATAGAGGCACAACGTGAAACGGTTGAAAGTGACTACCGCCGCTCAGCATTTCACTTAATGCCACCTGCAGGGTTATTAAATGATCCAAATGGTTTTATACAATGGAAGGGCGTTTATCATGTTTTCTTTCAATGGATGCCTTTTAAAACGGATCATGGCGCTAAATTCTGGGGACATTATACGTCGACAGACCTCATTAACTGGGAGCTTGCCCCAATTGCCTTAGCCCCTGGGGACTGGTACGACAAGAATGGCTGCTATTCGGGAAGTGCGGTCGTCTCTGAAGATAAATTGATGCTTTTCTATACTGGGAATGTAAAAGATGAGCAGGGAAATCGTGAAACCTATCAGTGTCTGGCTGAATCAGAAGATGGGATTCACTTTGATAAAAAGGGCGTAGTATTAAACTTGCCTGAAGGATATACCCCTCATTTTCGAGATCCAAAAGTGTGGCAGCATTTAGAGAAATGGTACATGGTGGTTGGTACGCAGAACCTAAATGAAAAAGGTCGAGTCGCCTTATTTGAATCAACCAATTTAAAGGACTGGATGTTGAAAGGGGACGTCACAGCTTCTGGGGAAGAACCGATTGGTGATTTAGGATTCATGTGGGAATGCCCTGACTTATTTGAGTTAGATGGGAAGGATATTCTTCTCTTTTCCCCACAAGGGCTAAAGCCTACAGGATACTTGTACCAAAATGTCTATCAAACAGGGTACCTTTCTGGAGAAATGAATTATGTGAGTGGAAAGATGAATCACGGATCGTTTACAGAGCTTGATCGAGGTTTTGAATTTTATGCACCACAAACGACACTTGATGAGAACGGAAGAAGGCTGATGATTGGTTGGATGGGTGTGCCTGAGCAGGGAGAAGAGCATCATCCAACAATCGAACACAAATGGATACACATGCTAACCATTCCACGAGAGCTTTATTACGAAGGGGATAAACTTATCCAACGTCCTGTGAAGGAATTAGAAGCGATGCGACAGAATGAAGTGAAAAAAGAAATCACGCTTTCTAATGAAGAAAAGGAATGGGAGGAGTTTCACGGAACCACATATGAATTACTTCTTCATGTGCAGAAAGTGGAAAACTCGTTTGCTGTTAACTTCCGAAACAATGCCGAAATGATTTATGATGCTGATAAAGGAATATTAACGTTTAAACGAAAGAGTTTTGTTGATGGAAAGGATGAGTCGCGAAGCTGCTCCATCGATGAAGTTTATAACCTTCGATTCTATGTCGATTCATCCTCGATTGAAGTGTTTGTAAATGATGGTGAGGAAGTGTTCACATCAAGGTTTTTCCCTGAAGAACATGATGTAAGTCTTACCTTTAAAAGTAACGGCTATGTAGATGTGCAAGCGACAAAGTGGCTACTTGAAGCAAAATAGCAGAAAACCCCTCTGACCAAGTCAGAGGGGTTTTCATATTGGGTGGTGCTATTAAACGGAGCGAATAATTCCGCCCTCTACACGCTGAGCTGATCCATTTATCGCTGATGATAATGGGGACGCGAGAAAGGCTACTGTGTTTGCCACTTCTTCGACTCGTGCAAAACGTTGAATTAACGATGTTGGTTCGTTGTCTTTAAAGTAGTCTCGTGTAAAGTTATCAAGATCTTTCTTTTCTTCGGCAGCTGCGCCTTCCATGAAGCTTGCTACGCCATCTGTCCATGTTGGACCCGGTAGTACAGAGTTAACAGTAACATTTGAGCCTTTAGTTATTTCAGCAAGTCCGCGTGATAAGCTAATTAAAGAACTTTTCGTTACCGAGTATGGAAGCATTTGGGATAGTGGTTTAACGCCTGCTTCACTCGCGATATTCAGGATTCGTCCTGTATCCCTTGATAGCATAGCAGGGAGAAATTCGCGACTCAGTCTCACGGCACTAATGACGTTTGTTTGGAAATAACTCATCCACTCTTCATCTGATACGTCTGTGAACGGCTTAACTTCAAATGCCCCCATATTATTAATTAAGATGTCGAGCTGACCAATCTTGTTTACTTCTTCAATGAGTTGCTTGCTTTCGCCTTGCTTTGAAAGATCTCCAACAACGCCGTGTACATTCCCGAGTGATGATAGTTCCTTCACCACATCCTGTACACGCTCATACGTACGTCCGTTGATAATAACTTCTGCACCTTCTTTTAATAGTACTTCCGCAATTCCTTTACCTATTCCGGATGTTGACCCTGTAACAAGTGCTAGTTTGTCAGTTAATTGTAAGTTCATGATAAGCTCCTTTCAAAATACAGTCATACTTTATCAATTAGTCTATTGAACAGACAACGATCGTGCCTGAAGAAAAGCAGAGACAAATGAAGCAAGCGCTGTTATATCCATTAAAGTTAAATCATTCCACAAATTTGAACAAAATATGTATGAAATGTGACAAAAAAGTGATAAATACATGAGCAACTTTTGACATCTTGTGACACCTGTCACATTTATGAAAGGAACCTGCTACAATAGCCAATGGTAACAGTTGTTTCTGTCATTTTTTGTTTAAAATCTACTTAACTAATATATAGGAAGAAAGGAAGGTGGCCTGGCGGTGAAGCGAATGAAATCATTTTTTGCGCTCAGTATGTTTCTTGCAGTGATGGTATTGAGTGGCTGTAGTAACTTAACCGTTCTTGATCCAAAAGGACCTGTAGCAGAACAACAAGCGAATTTAATTCTTTTCTCTATTGGCTTTATGCTGTTTATTGTTTTGGTCGTGTTCGTGCTATTTACACTCATCCTTGTTAAATATCGTGAGCGTAAGAGTGGTCCTGAATACGAACCTCCACATATCGAGGGGAATGTGTTCCTTGAAATTGTTTGGACTGTAATTCCGGTAATTATTCTTATTGTCCTTGCAGTGCCGACTGTACAAACGATTTTTGCACTAGAAGAGGCACCGGAAGCGACGTCTCATAAAGATCCAATCGTGATTCATGCGACATCAGTCGATTGGAAATGGGTGTTTAGCTATCCAGAAGAAAATATTGAAACGGTGAACTATCTTCATATCCCTGAAGATCACCCAATTCTATTTAAATTAGCATCGGCAGATTCAATGGGATCATTTTGGATTCCGTCACTTGGTGGGCAGGAATACACAATGTCTGGCATGATGACAGAACTTTATTTGCAAGCTGATGAAATTGGTGAGTATCGCGGACGTAATGCCAACTTCACTGGTGAAGGATTTACTGAGCAGGTATTTACTGTAACAGCTGAATCTCAAGAAGATTACGATGAGTGGGTAGAAGAGGCGCAAGACGCACCTGAACTTACTCAAGAGAAATACAATGAGTTGATGCTTAAAGGTCATACAGAAGAGCAGACATTCTCAGAAACTCACCTTCAGTGGGTTGATCATGGAATGGACGCTGAATACGCAACAAAGGTCCGTAATGGCGAATCAACTGATGAAGATGAGTCCTCAGAAATGGATCATTCAGAAATGAACCATGAAGACTCTGAAAAAGATTCCGAGGAACACTCGCATTAAGAGAGGAGGAAGACACCATGAAATTGGATGAATTTTTTGTCACCGGGGATCCGCTGATCTATGGGGCGGATGTATCAATTGCACTAACATTGATTGGCGCAATCTTCGCCTTAACGTATTTCAAAAAGTGGAAATGGTTATGGACGGAATGGCTAACCACTGTTGACCATAAAAAACTCGGTATCATGTATATCATCGCAGCAGTTCTTATGCTTTTCCGCGGTGGTGTAGATGCCATGCTCATGAGGGCGCAATTAACGGTTCCAGATTCAAGCTTTTTGGATGCGAACCACTATAATGAAATATTTACAACGCACGGAACAATCATGATTATTTTCATGGCTATGCCGTTCTTAATTGGTTTAATAAACGTTGTTGTACCATTACAAATTGGTGCACGAGACGTTGCTTATCCGTTTTTAAACGCAGTAAGTTTCTGGACTTTCTTCATGGGGGCTATGCTCTTTAACATTTCATTTGTTATTGGTGGATCTCCATCTGCTGGTTGGACAAGTTATGTTCCATTAGCTGGTCTCGAACTAAGCCCAGGAGTAGGGCAGAACTATTACTTACTCGGCTTACAAATTGCAGGTATCGGTACATTATTAACGGGTATTAACTTCCTCGTTACGATTTTGAAAATGAGAGTACCATCTATGAAGCTTATGCAAATGCCTATGTTTACATGGTCTTCATTAATTACGATGGTTATCATCATCTTTGCATTCCCGGTTCTTACCGTGGCACTTGCACTTATGACGTTTGATCGTCTGTTTGGAAGTCACTTCTTTACAATGATGGATGGCGGTATGCCAATGCTTTGGGCAAACCTCTTCTGGATTTGGGGCCACCCTGAAGTGTACATTGTTATTCTTCCGGCGTTTGGTATGTTCTCAGAAATTATTAGTACATTTGCACGTAAGACACTTTTCGGTTATAAAGCAATGGTTTATTCCATGGTCGTTATTGCCGGACTAAGCTTCCTAGTATGGGTTCACCACTTCTTTACGATGGGAGCAGGTGGAGCAGTTAACTCATTCTTCTCCATCACTACGATGTTAATCGCCGTTCCGACAGGTGTGAAGATCTTTAACTGGCTATTCACTCTGTACAAAGGGCGAATACGATTTACGACAGCGATGCTTTGGTCGCTTGCCTTTATCCCGAACTTCGTTATCGGTGGGGTAACAGGTGTTATGCTAGCGATGGCAGCTGCTGACTATCAGTACCACAATACGTACTTCCTAGTTGCTCACTTCCACTACGTGCTCATCTCGGGTACTGTGTATGCTTGTTTCGCAGGTCTATACTTCTGGTATCCAAAAATGTTCAATCACCGTTTGAACGAGCGTCTTGGTAAATGGAGTTTCTGGATTTTCGTTGCAGGATTTAACTTATGTTTCTTCCCGATGTATTTCCTAGGTCTTGCAGGAATGCCTCGTCGTATTTACACTTATGGAATTGGAGACGGATGGATGAGCTTGAACGTACTTGCTACGTTCGGTGGTATGCTAATGGGAATCGGATTCTTGATTCTTGTTTATAACATCTACTATAGCTTCCGTTACTCTCCACGTGAAACAACTGGTGACCCTTGGGATGCTAGAACACTTGAATGGTCAACACCAGCTCCAGTACCGCATTATAACTTCGCTCATCTTCCTGAAGCGAAAGGACATGATGCATTCTGGATTATGAAAGAAGAGAAGAAACAAGGGAAAACACCTGAGAAGAAACCTTATAAACCAATTCATATGCCTAGTTACTCTGGCGTGCCGATTGTGATGAGTGTATTCTTCTTTATTGCAGGATTTGGTATGGTATTCTCTTGGACTTGGATGTCTATTCTTGGGCTAATTGGTGTCCTTGCAACAATGGTGATCCGTTCATTTGATTATGATAAAGGTTTCTACGTTAGCGTAGAAGAAATAGAAGAAGATGAGAAAAAAACTACTTTATAAAGGAGGCGTGAAGCATGGAATCAGTCGAATATTCTCCTAACACGCCTTTAGAATATCAGTCGGAAACTGGCCGACTGAATATTCTAGGCTTCTGGATTTTCCTCGGTGCCGAAATCGCTTTGTTCTCAACGCTGTTTGCCACTTATCTAGTATTAGTTGGTCGTACAGCTGGCGGTCCAGGACCAGAAGAGCTTTTTGAAATTAGTGGTGTGTTAATTGAAACATTTTTGCTACTAACAAGTAGTTTCACATGTGGACTTGCTATTCACTATATGAGAAATCATTCTCTTAAAGGATTGTTTCTCTGGTTAGGTATTACACTCGCATTAGGTTTAGGATTCCTAGGGTTTGAAATTTATGAATTTGTTCATTACATTCATGAAGGTGCTGCACTAACAACTAGTGCCTATTGGTCTGGCTTCTTTGTATTAGTCGGAACGCACGGTGCCCACGTAACAATGGGTATTGCATGGATTTCACTTATTTTGATTCAATTGAAGCAACGCGGATTAACACCTGACACAACAAGGAAGGTCTTTATTTCAAGTTTATACTGGCACTTCCTTGACGTTGTGTGGATCTTTATCTTCACAGCAGTCTACTTGTATGGGATGGTGATGTAAGATGGCCTCAAACAACGAGCAGACAAATAGTCATAGCCACTTCCCATGGAGCCACTTAGTTGGTTTCGGTCTATCGATCGTTTTAACACTACTTGCTTTATGGGTCGGATTCGCTTCAGACTTTAGTTTTAGAACGATTATGATTATTGTTGTCATCCTGGCATTGATTCAGGCAGCGATTCAGCTCTTAATGTTTATGCATATTACTGAGAGTGATAGTAGCCGAATTCAGGTCGGAACGATTCTTTACGCAGTTTTCATTGCGGTTGCAGTCGTTGCCGGTACAATCTGGGTTATGTCATTCGGCATGCACAATATGAATATGTGATTCAAAAAAAGCTGTTCACCTCAAGAGGTGAACAGCTTTTTTTAAATTGAAATTTTGTAGAGATTTATGAATCTCCACAGTACTGTTGAAAATTTAGTCTTCTATTTGTGACATTTTCTTTGCAAGTGAACGTTCCTTAAGGAATGGGCGAGCAAAGATGAGATAAGCCGCTAAATGAGCGAAAAGAACATTAATCGCGAAAAGAGTAATAAAGAGTGTATGTGCTACTGGAGTCATACCGCCACCAATGTAGAAAATAAGTAGCGCCCAGATTGCCACAATAAACGGTGTGTGTAAGAAAGCAAGCTTCTTATAATCCTGCCACAGAAACAACGGTGTAGCCGTGATAACGAAAAGATAGACCATATAGACATCCATAGTTAACAACTCCTTTTTATGATACCGCTTACAAACTAAACTTATGTCGAAATAAAGAATAATTTGTGAATGTTTTGTTACAATTAGTATACCACAATTGTTCGAAAATTCTACACATATTTGAGATTTTTTCAGGATAACTTTATGATTTAGAAAGATAAAGAGGAAAGAAGGTGCATGATGAAGAGATTCATCTTACTTATCATATGGCTTGGGTTTATACTGTATTCAGTTTTTCTAGCGCCAGAAGGAAATGGTCCTTATCTTTCTGAATTATTAACGATGAATCAACCCGATCCCAGTTTGCTTGCCATGTTTTCACTACTCGGAGTATTTCCTGCTGTTTTTGCTGTATTGCTGTTACGGAGCGACCGTGGTTCAATACCAGCATGGCCATTTGTACTTGGTTCATTTGTAGCTGGGGCATTTAGCTTAATGCCATATTTTATTTTAAATAAGAAGAAGGATGCCCCCAATCGAACGCCAGATAAGTTGAGGATATTACTTCAATCTCGTGGTCTTTCCCTTGTCCTTATTATGATAGCTCTTGGTTTAATGATTTACGGACTAGTGGCTGGAGATGCTTCTATTTATCAAAAAGCTTTTCTAGAATCGAATTTTGTTCATGTGATGACGATCGATTTTCTAGTTTTAACAGGACTCTCTATTCTGGCTTTACGTGAACGCGACCATGTGTCAGGAATACATGGTGTTCTACCGATTATTGGTCCACTCATGATTGTAATAAAAGGAAAACATTAAAATAGGAGGCTTAACATGCGAAGATTAGAAAAAAGCGAAGTAATTGATGCCGTACGACTTTCAGAATATGCTTTTCAATATAAAGTTCCTGATAAAGATTTAGAAGAAAAAATTAGGGGCTATAGTCAACATGAAATATGGGGAGATTTTGAAGGCGACGAGCTTGCCGCTAAGCTTCATTTAATTGATTTTGAAACATGGATTGCTGGGAAAAAGTTCGCTATGGGCGGTATTGCGTCGGTTGCAACATACCCTGAGCATAGAAGAGGTGGGAGAGTAGCACGTTTACTACAAAACGCCCTATTGGAAATGAAGAATAGAGGACAAACAATCTCTTTTCTCCATCCTTTCCAAATTCCCTTTTACCGTAAGTTTGGTTTTGAAGTTCTGAATGACTGGAAAAAGTTAAATTTTAAGAAGGAAGATTTCAAACTGTTACCACGTGTAAATGGTAAAGTTCGACGAATTGCACTAGAACACGTTTACGAAACGCTTAATCCAGTATATGAAGAATTTGCTAATCGATTTAATGGCATGCTTGTTCGAACGGAAAGCTGGTGGCGGGAACGGGTATATTCAGAAGGATTTCAGTTTGCGGGATATCGAAACGAAGAAGGCAGATTAACAGGATATGTGTACTATCAAGTAAAAGATCGTTCGATTGAGGTAGAGGAATTGGTTTGTTTGGATGGTGAGGCGAGACGAGGGCTTTGGAATTATATCTGTCAGCATGATTCCATGATTGATGATGGAACACTTCTGACGAATGTAGCCGATCAACTTCCTTTCTTGCTAAATAATCCTAAAGTGAAAACAATAGTTGAAGCCTATTTCATGGCACGAATCGTAGACGTAGAGAACTTTCTAAAACAGTATCCATTCAAGTTAGATAAGAATGAATCATTCTTTCTACATATTACAGATGAACATGCACAATGGAATAATGGGAGCTATCATATTAGCGCGGAGGGAGTTAATGTGTACAAGGGAGATAAAGAAAATGCCGCTTGTACGCATCCACCTAAACGTGGACTACGATGTAATATTAATACGTTGACAGCCCTTCTAACTGGCTATCAGATGCCGGAATTGCTTTATGAAGCAGGTTTACTGCAAGGATCAGAGAAGGAAGTAGCCATTCTGCAAAAAACAATACCGAACAGAGAAACGAATTTTATGGATTTCTTCTAATAAGTCCACCTTGGCCTGCTGCTTTCTCAATTGTTGAGGTAAATGAATTAATAATCGCTTTTGTTTAATTGAACCGTTTTTCATTAAAAAATCCCCTCTTTCAAATAATGAAAGAGGGGATTTTTTTGTTGATCTTCCTATGGACCGGATTTTTAAATTGATAATGTGCGAATCTTATCATCTTATTCCGTTTTAACTGTTCGTAATCTATATATCAGTTTGTTTGCATGTTTTTTACGTTAAAGCTCAAGCGGCTTCATTCTATAGGAATAAGGGTATGCTTCTTAATTAAGAATAGGAAACAAAGAGTGGTCGACCAACTGAGATTATTGGAAATATGCGAAGGCTTTTTTATCGGAAGCGCTTTGGAAGTCACAAGTTCAATAGAAAACAACATGAGAGGCGAGAAAACAATGACACGAATAGGAATTGGCTTTATCATCATTGCACTCATTGGATCAATCAGTTTGGTAAGTGCAAAAGGATGGCCTTCATCAAATAATAGTGCATCAGAAGAGAGTGAGTGGGTCGGATCTTGGACAGCAAGCATGCAGGCGCCTGCTCAGGATGGAAACTCGCATGAAGGTTTTAAGGATCAAACAATCCGCTTAATACTTCGTCCCCATATGGATGGAGATCAAATGCGTATTCGACTATCTAATGAATTTGGTTCATTACCTTTATCTATGAAAGAAGTAAGGGTTGCTGTCTCCAAAGAAGGTGCGAGCGTAGACGGCGAGACAGATCAAGTTATCACGTTTAACGGAGAGAAATCCGTTACAATTCCTCCAGGTGAAAAGCAGTATAGCGATTCGATTGAATTCCCTGTTGGTGCGGATCAGAATCTTGCTGTCAGTTTATCAGTAGATGGTGAGACTGGACCTACAACATGGCATCAGCGTTCAAACCAAACGGTGTACATGTCGGAGGAAGGGAATCATGCTGGGGATGCGGAAGGTACATCATACACTTCAAAAGAAGAAGCCTGGTTCTGGCTAGATCGATTAGAGGTGGTTTCAAATAATTCAGTAGATGGTGCACTCGTCATAATGGGGAGTTCAATAGCGAATGGCAATTATTCAACTATGAATGCGAATAACAGATGGCCAGACTATCTTGCCAATCGAATGAATGAAGAAGAAGCTCAAGTGAACATGTCTGTCTTGAATGCAGGGGTATCTGCGAATCATTTAATTAATAGCGAAGAAGGAAAAGGCGAGAACGCATTAGCTAGATTAGATCGAGATGTTTTAAGCCAGGAAGGGATAAAAGCGGTTCTATTGCACGAAGGTATAAATGATTTAAGACACTATCCTGAATATGATTCAGAGAAAATCATTGATCGAATGAAAGCAATTATTAAAGCAACTCATGAAAAGGGTCTTGATATTTATGGAGGGACGTTAACACCATATAAAGATTCCGATATGTATACAGAAGAAGGGGAGAAAACACGTCAGGAAGTTAACGAATGGATCCGGACAAGCGGAGCCTTCGATGATGTAATTGATTTTGATAAAGCATTGAGAGATCCTAACGATCCTGCGAAATATCTCTCGAAGTACGATTCTGGAGATCATTTGCACCCAAATGATGAAGGGTACGAGAAGATGGCAGATACGGTTGATTTATCGATGCTTGAATGAGGGAAGGCAACGTTTAATTATTATGTAGGAAAGCGTTTTAAACAAACCAGGGGCCTCATTGCAATGAGGCCCCTGGTTTGTTTGTGTATTTGTTTTTTATGATTTAAAACGGATTTGTCGCCCACTGCAATGACTGCTTGATGAAAATGCGAGGGTGCAATTTCAACTGGCCAACCATATATTCAGCGAGATCTTCAGGTTGCATATACTTTTCCTTATCCTGTTCGTCGAGCTTGTCGCCGAAGACGAGTTCAGTAGCAACAAGGCTTGGATTTAGTGTGAAGACGCGAATATTATTTCGGCGAACTTCTTGCATGAGGGCTTCGGTCATGCCCTGGATGGCAAACTTAGAAGCACTATAAGATGTTGAACCAGCTGTTCCTTTTAGGCCGCTACTTGACGAGATTGTGATAATATCACCGCTATCTTTATCGATCATTTGTGGAAGAACAGCCCGCGTTACATGATACGTCCCGTAAACATTTACTTCGAGAGTTTCCTTCCAGTCATCGGGCGCCATTTCTAAGAATGAGCCATATCGCCCCATACCAGCATTATTGATCAAAATATCTGCCGAGCCGAGGTCGTTTTTTAAGTGATCAACGGCTTTATTAACTTCCTCAATCTCTGCAATGTTAGCAGGAGCAACAACGGCTTTAATACCGTAAGATTCTGCTTCCGCAGCGACTTCTTTTAGCTTGCTTTCTGTTCTGGCAATCAAGCCAACATGAACCCCTTCACTTGCAAGCTGAAGAGCCGTCGCACGTCCGATACCGCTACTTGCCCCAGTAATATAAGCGATTTTACCTTTAATGGATTGTCCCATTATTGATCATCCTTTCTTCACGTCTCTATCTAATAGTCTAAAGCTAGCATACCCAGAATTCAAAAATAAGCAATCGCTTACTAAACTTCATAAAAGCATTCGTATGTTTAACTATAGTCCTTAACGGTTACAGTTACTGTGGAAGCAAAGATAAGCTAAATGATATAAATCGATTAAACATAAAAAGGAGTTTTTACATCATGCGTAACCAATTAAAACATTACATTAACGGCGAATGGGTTGAATCTACAGGTTCAGAAACACATGACGTAATCAATCCAGCGACAGAAGAAGTCATCGGCAAGATTAGTTTGGGAACGAAAGAAGATTTGGATAAAGCAGTTAAAGCAGCTCGTGCGGCATTCCCTTCTTTCTCTCAAACAAGTCGAGAAGAACGTGTGAAAATGCTCGAAGATATTGCGGCAGAATACGCGAACCGTAAAGAAGAAATCATTGACGTGATTACACAAGAACTTGGTTCTCCTCGATCCATTTCAGAGAAAGTTCATTACAACATGGGCTATCAACACTTCTCTGAAGCAGCGAAAGCACTGAAAGAGTATTCTTTCTCAGAAGATCGTGGCGATCATACGATCTTTAAAGAAGCAGTTGGTGTAAGTGGCCTTATTACACCTTGGAACTTCCCGACAAACCAATCGTCTACTAAGATTGCGAGTGCATTTGCAGCAGGTAGTCCAGTTGTCTTAAAACCAGCTGAAATCACACCATTTGCAGCAATTATCTTAACAGAAATCTTTGATAAAGTTGGTGTACCTAAAGGCGTATTTAACCTTGTGAACGGTACAGGCGAAACGATCGGTGACGGCATTAGCTCACATCCTGATATCGATTTTGTTTCGTTTACAGGATCAGCAGGCGTTGGTGAAAAAGTAATGAAAAACGCAGCAGAAACAATCAAGACAGTGGCACTTGAACTTGGAGGTAAATCTCCATTTGTCATGCTTGAAGATGCAGACATTACAAAAGCTGCTAAAGCTGCTGTAAGCCACATTGCAACAAACTCTGGTCAAGTATGTTCAGCTGGGACTAGAATGATTGTTCCTGCTTCTAGAAAAGAAGAATTTGAAGAAGCGGTAAAAAATGTTCTTCCTGAATTCCCAGTTGGCGATCCGAATGGAAATAACTATGTAGGACCACTTGTTTCTGAAAAGCAGTGGAATACCGTGCAGTCTTATATTCAAAAAGGAATTGACGAAGGCGCGACACTCATCGCAGGTGGAACTGGTAAGCCAGAAGGTCTTGAAAAGGGCTATTACGCACAACCAACTATCTTTACAGACGTGAAGAATGACATGGTCATTGCGCAAGAAGAGATCTTTGGACCAGTTATGTCGATCATCACATATGAAACAATTGATGAAGCGATCGAAATTGCAAATGACGTTGTATATGGCCTGGCAGGTTATGTCTTTGGTGAAGATAAAGAAACGCTTCGCAAAGTTGCAACAAGCATCCGTGCTGGACGAATTAAAGTGAACAATGCAGATATGGACTTTGCAGCACCATTTGGTGGTTACAAGCAATCCGGTATCGGACGCGAGTGGGGAGACTTCGGAATTGAAGAGTACCTTGAAACGAAAGCCGTACTAGGATTCCCTTCTTAAGTGAATTTGATAAATTATGAAAGAGAGCAGTTGCCATAATGGCAGCTGCTCTTTTTTTAGTAGGGTTGTAGTTAAAAGTAGCGGAAATCACTTATTAAGGTCTGTAAAGAAACAACAAAACCTTTTAATTTTGCTCACAACTCCATGTTAGACGTAAGAAATGATAAATTAGTTTTGTATGAATTTAGGAGGTGCGAGATGTTTCTCTTTTTTCTTATCGTAGCGAGCAGCGTAGTTGGACTTATATTGTTGCCATTGAATGAGATCGGACTCATCATTGGATTTGGTATTATCGTAGGTTGCTTGCTCCGAGGGCTTTATTTGCTTCATGAAATTAATCGTAAGCTTGATCGGGAAAAGATGTAATAGTCTGTAAACTATTCTTTTAAATGGAATCGACTATAAAGGTGCTAAGTTTTTATTAATCCAAGAGTTAGAGATGTCCATTAGAAAGAGTTTAATCTTTGGCACGCAAATTGGAATGGCTGATTTTTCAACGTTAGAGAGAATGTATTTCCAATGGCTAGGATCAGCTAGTTTATATGGTAACTGCGGAAAAGTATTTGGCGTAGTATGAAAGAGACCATCCCTTTAATTAGGGATGGTCTCTTTCAATCATCTACATAGCTTCATGTTTTTCTTCTAAATTATTCTTCGCTGAAGAACGTTTAATTAAGCCAGTCCCTACAAATACAGCAATTAGTATCGCAGCAACGATCACAAGGAATAGAACGTTAGAAGATAGCAGTTCAATCAAGCCACCGAGAAGGAGTCCAACTACACCGAAATCTGAATCTCCGAACGTCGTTCCTTGAAATCCAAGTGAACCAAGCACTGGCAGAAGTAGTGCTGGTAAGAAACTGATGATTACACCATTAGCCATCGAGCCAAATACTGCTCCTTTACGCCCGCCAGTCGCATTACCGAATACGCCAGCTGCGGCACCGGTAAAGAAGTGAGGCACAAGACCTGGGACAATCACTTTTAGACCTAAGATCGGTAGAAGGAACATGCTGAGAAGTCCTGCGACAAAGCTAAAGAAGAAACCGATGATGACCGCATTGTTTGCGAATGGGAACACAGATGGAGCATCAAGTGCTGGAATCGCATTTGGTACGATTTTATCTGCAATTCCTTTAAAGGCTGGCACAATCTCAGATAGGAGCATTCTTACACCCGCTAAAATGATGTACACTCCAGCTGCAAACGTTAACGCTTGCATAAATGAGAAGACTAAGAAGTTTGTTCCACCGCTTAGCTCGGATTCGATGAACGCAGGCCCTGTGAAAAGAGCGACTACGAAGAAGAGAATCGCCATCGTAAGAGAAACGGATACAGATGTGTCTCGCAAGAAATTAAAAGACTTAGGTACTTTAATTTCCTCAGTAGATTTAGAGTTTTTACCAACTGCTTTTCCGACAGCAGCTGCGATTAGATAACCGAATGAGCCAAAGTGGCCGATCGCGAAATCATCGCTACCTGTAATTTTTCTTGTGTAAGGTTGCAGTAAGGCAGGTAAGAGGACCATCAGAGAACCAAGAATAATTGAACCAGTGACGATCATTGTTACGCCGCTAAAGCCACCAGTTGAAAGAATAACAGCAATCAGACATGCCATGAACATGGTGTGATGACCAGTTAAGAAGATATATTTAAAAGGGGTAATGCGTGCTAGAAGAATGTTTGCTACCATTCCGAAAAGCATAATCATCGCTGTTTCTGCGCCGAACGCATCCTGTGCTAATGCTACAATCGCTTCATTATTCGGAATGATTCCTTGAATTTCAAAAGCGTGATCAAACATACTACTAAAGTTATCAAGGGAGGCGACAAGCACGCCAGCGCCTGCCCCTAGAATGACAAATCCCATGATCGTTTTTAATGTACCTGATATAACATTTGCGACATCTTTCTTTTGAAGAAGGAGACCAATAAGGGCAAATAACCCTACAAGAATCGCCGGTGTTCCTAGAATATCTTTCATTATAAGATCGACCATGATGTTATGCCCCTTTCAAATTTGCTTCAATCGCCGTCCTTAGTTCCTTTTTATCCATCAAATTATTTAGCTTAATGACATTTCGCTTGCCGTCTTCTAGATTTTCAACAATCTCTGTTGAGCCTAAGAAGTAATCGGCGTTTTCAGATTTACTAGTTGTAAGATCTGTATGATCAACCTCAGCTTCAATTCCAAGCTCGTTTAGAATACTTTTCACGTTCATTTCTACGATAAAGCTGCTTCCTAGTCCATTACCACATACAACAAGAATTTTTTTCATTTTTATTCTCTCCCTTAGTTTGAGTATTTTGATACGAGTTTAATAATTTCTTCTTTTTCCTCTGCACCATAAATCATTTCTAGGTTTTCTTCTTCTGACAGCAGCTCCGAAAGTTGAGCAAGAGCTTTTAGGTGCGTTTCGTTATCTACTGCAGCGAGTACGATTAACAACTTTACCTGATGCTTTTCTTTAGATGAAAAGGGAACCTCTTGATCTAATCGAAGCAAGCTCATACCAACCGTATTCACACCTTCTTCTGGACGGGCATGAGGAATAGCGATTCCTGGAGCGATGACTACATAAGGCCCCAAATCTTCTACATTTTTGATCATGGCATCGATATAAGAAGAGGTGATTTGCTCTGTCGCAAGGAGCGGCAGAGCTGCTGTCTTGATCGCTTCTTTCCAATCTGCTGTCTGCGTAGCAAATTGAATGGTTTCTTCATGTAGTAAGTCATTTAACATAGGTCGTTCAAACCTTTCTATTGATAAGCTGGTTGGTGATGGAGCAAATAACTGATGTAATTCATTTCTTAGTTCTTTCTCATTCGTAATCGTGCCATGTTTCTTCATGATTTCAACGATCACATCTGGGTTCAAGTCAGTTTCTTCATGAGAAGTTGTTTGTACTTCCTCCATCCAATGAAGGATTTTCTCTTTTCCCTGCTGTGTCAAAATGGGATTCACCGTTAAGACAGGTAACGTGTCATGTTCCAATGGTGATGTTGAGAAGACATAATCCACGTCGTAGTGGTTTTGTATGAATTGTCTTCTTGATACTGTCCCGATGACTTCCACATTTGTGAGAAGCTTTTCAAGCTGTCCTCTTAAAATATTTGATGTACCAATTCCTTTTTCACAAACGATAATCGCTTTTCCGAACGTCACTTCCGGAAGCTCTTCCTTCTGCATCCATGCTCCAAAGTGCATCGCTAGATAAGCGAGCTCATCATCTGGTAGCTTTTGAGACATCATCAATTCGATCGGCCAAACGGCACGTTTCGTAATGGAAAAGACATCTGGATATTCCTGTTGTACCGACTCTGTTAGTTCGTTTGTAATTGGAACATGATATTTCAATCGATAGTACGTTGGTTTAAGGTGAAGAAAAAGAGCTTCCTCTAGTTCATTGCGCTGTTCGAATAAGACACAAGCGTAAACTTGAAATTCATTAACGATCTCTCTAACAACTTTTCTAAGCTTGTTACTTTCAAGACTACCAACAGTGCCTACTTCAGAATAATTGACCCTTGAGCCAAGAAGGTGCATCGTGATAAAACCTATCTCATCCATTGATAGTGAGAGTTTGAATTGAACTTCTAATTCTTTTGCAATGCTCTTTGCTGCTTCAAATTCTCTCGTTGAACAAACAGCGTGTTTTTCATCTGGATCGAGCTGGATGCGATGCTCGCCTTTCAAACGTTGAAGAAGAACGACAAGCTGAATGGCTAGAACATGGATCGTATCGTCCGTTAGCTCTACTTTTAGAATCGGCTCAGCATTCATGATGATTTGCTTCATCGGAATGAGGTGTGAATAGGTGTGTTCATCACCGTTCTTTAAGAGAGGATAAAGAAAATTCGTCATTTCGGTTAATTGTCCATTGGTGAGAACCTCGGACAGAAAACGACTCAATATTCTCCTCTTGTTTTCC
Source organism: Anaerobacillus sp. 63XJN7_4_ISO-PGPR-S23-413 (assembly GCF_056173725.1). NCBI lineage: Bacteria > Bacillati > Bacillota > Bacilli > Caryophanales > Bacillaceae > Anaerobacillus > Anaerobacillus sp. 63XJN7_4_ISO-PGPR-S23-413. The sequence continues at coordinate 4,156,425 of NZ_CM149688.1, read as the reverse complement.
TCTTTACCTTCCACTACATAGCCGGTTGTTCTTTCAAATTGTAAAGTTAATGTTTCCTCGGCCAGAACTTTTTTAACAAGCTTTAAATCTTTAGCGACTGTGCCGCGACTTACTTGAGTACGTTCCATAAAGTTCTGCATAAAGACTGGCTTATCGTTTGTTAAGAGTTCAACGCCAATTAAGGTGATGCGTTCCGGTTGAGAATAGTGGTACTGCCATTCTTTTAGCTCCTTCATCAATTTAGGAACGGTCTGTTTGGTCTCTTCAGAGAGACAGTACCCCATTCCTTGTTTTGTTTGGATAATGGGTAGCTTGTTCTCATCTAGCCAATCGTTAATTTTTTGTAGGTCATAATGAACAGTTCGTTTTGATATTCCTAATTGGTCAATGACATGATCAACCGTAACTAACTCTGTTGCATTCACGAGCTTTGTTAGTAAAAATGTGCTTCTTTCATCAAGTGACATGGAGATCTCCAACTCCCTTACAATTGCAAAATGATACGGATGAAACAAATCATGATTTGATATTGCTAAGTATATAGGCGATAGGGTTAATATGAAAGGGTTTGCAATGTGTTGTTTTTGTATTTCGTCAATTTGCAAAAGTGAACAGATGTGAAATTGGAACGTGTTTGAAGAGAGAAATTCGAATCAAATTCTAGAAAGAACCGTATATGTATGGAGTCAGTAGATTAACAAATAGGTAGGTGATATACTAACCAAAGAATTAAAAGAATCGATTCACTCTTTGGTTTTTCCACCCCCAATTTTCCTAGAACCTTTTTAGATAATAGTCTTATAACTTCGCTTTATAAGGAGATGGAATACTTATGAACATATCCCAAGAAAACTTTGGAACGTTAAATGGTCAGGATGTAACATTATTTAAGTTGCAAACGAAAAGTGGTTTTGAAATTTCTTGTATTGATTATGGTTGCATTATTACTCGTATTCTCAGCCCAAATAAGAATGGACAACTTGAAAATATAGTACTGGGTTATGACACCCTGGAAGAGTATCTAACTTGTTCCAATTATTTTGGGGCCGTTATTGGGAGAGTAGCTGGAAGAATTGAAGGCGGTTCCTTTGAATTAGGTGGAAAAGAATTTCAATTACATAAAAACGATGCTAACAACCATATTCATGGAGGCAGTAGGGGGTTTAATAGCGTAATTTGGGATGCCAAAGTGATTCAAAATCATCAGGATGAGGGGACTATTGAATTTAAATATCATAGTGCTGACGGAGAAGAAGGTTATCCGGGCAATGTAGAAGTTGTTGTACGTTATACATTAAACAATCAAGATGAATTAACGATTCATTACAGTGCTACTTCTGACAAAGATACGATCATGAATTTGACAAACCATACTTATTTTAATTTAAGTGGGGATTTGAAGGAAGATGTGTTGAGTCATTCTTTAAAGTTGAAAAGCAATTACTATTTAGAGTTAAACCGTGACATGATACCTACTGGAAAGCTATTAAATGTACAGGGAACGTCTTTTGATTTTCGAGACGGGAAAAAATTGAGTGAGGGTGTGAATAATCCTCATGAGCAGAATTTATTAGTAGGTGAAGGGTATGACCATCCTTTTATCCTTGAAGATCATCAAGAAATTGTATTAAGTTCTGCAGGACGGAAGCTGACCGTTGCTACGAGCGAGCCTTGTGTTGTGCTATATACAGGCAACAGCATAAGTGAAGGTTTCAAAATAAGAGAGGTTCCTTCAAAAAAATATTTAGGTGTATGTCTCGAGACGCAAAAACATCCCAATGCTATTAATCAACCAGAATTTCCGTCTGTTGTGCTAAGTGAAAACACACCATATGAATCAAAAACACGCTATAAATTTCAAACTAGGTAACCGTAAATCCTCATCAAGTCCTTTTATATACAATGGTGTTAAAAGTACTATTTGTATCTCATATAGGATCTATCTTGATGTTATTGGAATCTTTTCTGATTCGTTATAGTTTGTCTCTCAAAACCAAGAAGCCTTTTATTCGGAGGCTCCTTGGTTTTTTATATAAAAATGTTTCGATTTATATAAACTGGGAAATTAAGGTATAGGTGAAAGAAACTGGTGATTACGAAAACCATCAGGTAGTTCCATACATAATGTAACGTCAGATCCCTAGCCTTCTCTTGCCAAAAAAATGAATTGGAGTGTTTGGATGTTAAAGAAATTAGCCCCACTATCGTTAGCAGCAGTTGTTTTTGTAGGTGCCCCGTTTCACACCTCTGCAAAGGAAATGAGTGCGAGGGACATTCTAAAGCAGTCGAATGAAGCAATGACTGAAATCGAGAGCTATTCTACAAAAACAAATATGGAACAATCGATTCCTCTTAAAGGTGAAACGATGTCCATTTCTAGCGAATCTGAAGCGGACATAACGCTGAAGCCTTTCGCAATGCATCAGGTTGTGACAACACAATCGCCTGAGGAAGGTGAAGTCTCACTAGAGTCTTATTGGACAGAGGAAGGTTTCTACCAGGAAGATCCTGAAAAGGGCTGGATTAAGATGCCTGAAGAACTGACGCAAGGTTTAGAAGAGCTTCAAAGCATGACGATGGTGGAAGGCCAGATGTCGCAAGCCGAAGAACTTGGTGAAGAGATGAGCGTTGAAGAAACTGGCGAAGGATTCGTTTTAACATATGAGGGCGACGGCAAGACGTTAATGGAAGCATCTATGAAAATGTTTGAAGAGAGTATGTCAGGTGAAGACTCCGGGTCAATGAAAGGACTTATGGAGCAGATGACGATTAATGATTTTAACTATGAAGTGACGATCGATAAAGAGACTTATTACATGAAGCAATTATCAATGGACATTGATATGGATATGGAAATCGAGGGAGAAAGCATGAATATGACTCAATCGATGGAAATGTCGGTAGACAACTATAACGGTGTTGATGAAATTACCGTTCCAGCTAATGTGATTGATTCGGCGAAGCCATTGGAGGGCGGACAAATGCCTGAAACGGCTACTGCCAATCCTATGCTTGCCTTAGGTGGAGCGTCTCTAGCTGTAATAGCAGGTGGCCTATTGGTTTTCAGAAGGAAAACACGTACTCAATAATCTATTGTGAAGAACCGCAAAGCATGATGCGGTTTTTTCCCTTTCTATAGGACGAGCAATTGAGGTGGAGAAATGAACAAAGTTTATGTTGTTTTGATGTGTGCAGGTCTATTTATAGCAGCCTTCTATGGCTATGAGTGGTGGCAGTCCACGCAAGCAGTTGAGCAAGTAGATGCTGAAGAGACTGAGAGGTGGAATACCGAAGAAGCAAGCGAAGTTCAGGAAATAGAAACGGCTAGTAGTCATTCAAAAGAGCAAGCGGTGGTAATGAGTAATGAAATAAATGCTTATGAGAAGGGCGAGGAAGTTGGTCGATTAATTATCCCTGCAATTGAAAAAGGATTTACTACTTATTGGGGAACAGATGAAGAAACGTTAAGTCAAGGTGTTGGGATGTACGTAAGTCAGTATACAACGACACCTGATCAGGGCCGCCATACCGTATTAAGTGGACATCGGGACACCGTTTTCACTGGTTTGAATAATGTTCAGAAAGATGATCCAATCTTTTTTGAATTCGATGGAAAACGATATGAGTACATCGTTGTCGGAATAAAGGTTGTTGATGAGGACGACAGGACGGTTATTGTCGACAAAGAAGAGGCGACATTAACGTTAACGACGTGCTATCCTTTTGAATTCATTGGGCACGCCCCTGAACGATATGTGATTCAATCTGAACTAGTGAACGTGATGGATATGTAGGTAACTCCGCCAGATAAACGAATGAAGCATATAAAAAAGTCCTGCCGTCTAGCAGGACTTTTTTATATGCGGGAAAGGGATGTAGAGGGTCGTAAACGCGGTCTGATCTCCTGGACAAGATGATCGCCTTTTCCTAATTCATTTAATTGTAATAAAGTATGCGCAATGTTTTCTTCTACTTCATACGTTAGTCCTGTGTTGTAATCAATTAGAAAATACATCTTTCCATCTTCAACTGTTCCGGATAAGAGCTCGTACTTATCGTATTCAAAATGGACCTCTGTTCCGTATTGCGTCATCTCAAGGTACGTTTCGAAAGGGGTGACGGGGAATACTTCTAATTTACTCATGTTCATCCTCCAGCTATTTTAATAGATTTTAATAAGCAGTCTATCCGAGTTTATCCTTCTCTATACATGGAAAAAGAGATTTAAAGAATGAAAGTTTTGTAGAGTGGGTTAAGCTCACATATTTGGAGGTTAAAGCTAACATTTTGACTTATAGCTTATAGTGCTGTATCTTATTTCCTAGTAATTATATACGAATAATTCACATTCCTTTATTAGGAGGGAAATCATGAAGAATGTAATGAGAGGCTATTTGAATGCTTCGTTAATAGTAAAAATCACCGTTGCGCTAGTTCTCGGTATTATAGTTGGTCTTGTTTTTGGCAAGGATGCGGCCATTCTCGCTCCGCTTGGAGATTTATTAATTAAATTGCTATCGTTTCTTATTATCCCATTAATTCTATTTACATTGATTGTTGGTGTCAATCAAACGAAATTGAATAATCTCGGCCGTATGGGAGGTAAGGTGTTTCTGTACTATGTTTTAACATCTGCTTTAGCTATCATCGTTGGACTAACAGTAGCGACATTATTTAATCCAGGTACAGGATTATCAATCGATCCTAACCAATCATTTGATGTTCCGGATAATCCTGGGATTGTAAGTGTTCTTTTAAATATCGTACCATCAAACATCGTTACAGCGTTTAACGAGATGAATCTACTTGGAATTATTTTTACTGCTTTTGCTTTTGGTATCGCGATTTCTGCGCTGCGAAACTCAGAAGAACACGGTCAGCTCGGTGAGCACCTATATAAAGTAGTTGAAGGCTTGAATGAAGCGACTTTTAAAATTATGAATGTGATTCTGCAGTACGTTCCAATCGGAATTTTTGCAATCATTGCGAAAACAATTGGAAACCAGGGGGTGGATACGATTCTCTCACTCGGAAACATGATCGCTGTCCTTTATATTGCTTTAATTGTACAGATCGGAATATATGTACTGTTCTTGCTATTATTCAAAGTAAGTCCGAAAGAATTTTTTAGTAATGCAAGTAAGCCGATGATCACCGCTTTTGTTACGCAAAGTAGCTCTGGCACATTGCCACTTACGATGAACGCGGCGAAAGGGCTAGGGGTTTCGAAAAGTTTATATAGTTTTAGTTTGCCACTAGGTGCCACGATTAATATGGATGGAGCGGCAATCCGAATTGCGATATCTGCGGTGTTCGCTGCAAATGTCGTTGGCTCGCCGCTAAGCTTTACAGACATGTTGATGGTCGTTATCGTTGGAACACTTGCATCAATTGGTACAGCAGGTGTCCCTGGTGCTGGAATCGTCATGATCGCCACCGTGTTTGCTCAGGTTGGGTTACCGATGGAAACCGTTGCTTTATTAACAGCCGTGGATGCCTTAGTTGGAATGGGTGCCACTGGTCTTAATGTAACGGGAGATCTTGTTGGTGCTTCGATTATTAATCGAAAAGAGAGATTGGCAAAAGAGAAGATAGCGGAGTAATGAAAAGTCGGGTGATGCCTGGCTTTTTGTTTTGGTCTAAATTTTTTCTTAAAAGGATAAAGACGATAGTGACTGTATTTGTATCCGCTTCCTAAAAAACCTATAAGCTAAATCTTACCCCGGTGTATGAATAATCCATTTACTTTTAAGAATCTAAATATTAAGATAATAATAACTTTAGAGCTTTCATGCAGAAAAGGAAATGGGGGATACGGGTGTCAGATCAACTTAAGGGGATTTGGAAAGATTGGAGATTGCACTTACTTGTGTTTGGAATTGTTGCATTAACAGAATGGATTGGTGTTTTTCAATTTACAATAGGGCCTGGCGTTATTCTATTATTGCCAATGCTGTACGCCATGCTTATTGGACTCGGTCTGTTTTTTACACCAGTTGTTAAAAAAGCGCAGGCGCTTCATGCTGAACCGTTAATTGTGCTTGGTGTAACGTTACTTATCGCAAAAATCGGCGTGATTATTGGACCGTCTCTACCGAAATTAATCGAAGCAGGTCCCGCTTTGCTTCTGCAGGAATTCGGAAATTTAGGTACGATATTCATTGCTCTGCCAATTGCTGTTTTTCTTGGACTGAAGAGAGAAAGCATTGGCATGGCGCATTCTGTAGCAAGGGAGCCAAACGTTGGGCTGATTGTTGATAAATATGGCTTTAATTCACCTGAAGGACGAGGGGTTATGGCCATTTATATATTTGGTACAGTCTTTGGGGCAGTATTTATGGGAGTGATATCTGGGTTCCTTGCGACAATTACACCGCTCCATCCATTATCGTTCGCAATGGCTTCTGGGATTGGAAGTGGAAGTATGATGGCCGCTGCAAGTGGTTCGCTCGTTGCTGCTTTTCCTGCATTTTCAGACGACATTATTGCATTTGCAGGTGCGAGCAATTTGCTGTCGCTCTCAACAGGCTTATACATGAGCATTTTCATAGGTCTTCCTTTAACAGAAAAAATGTATCAGCTGCTAACAAAAGAAAAGTCACCTCAGGCGAGCATGAGGAAAGGAGCATAAGATGCTATTAAAAAATGTACAAGAGTGGACGTTATTATTAGTGATTTTCGGCTTGATCGCAGCTGTGGGAAACTGGATTGGGTATAGTGTGTTTCCGGTCTCAGCTTTACCTGGTATGCTCGTTTTAATTGTCATTTGTTTAGCTGGACTTATTCTTCAGCACGTTCTCCCTGTGAATATTCCAAGTGTTGCTTACATTGGTATTATTGGAATTCTTCTTTCGATGCCAATCATGCCAGGTTCTGAATATGTCGTAAAGTGGACGGAAAATATTAATATCCTTGCCCTTGCGACTCCTATATTAGCTTATGCTGGTATAGCAATCGGACGCTCCTGGACAGATTTTGTTAAGCTAGGCTGGCGAAGCGTAGTGGTCGCTATGTTTGTCATGGTAGGAACGTTTCTAGGTTCTGCCCTCATTGCTGAAGTAGTTTTGAGAATGCAAAACATAATCTAATCAGAAAAAGCTTCCCGTGCGGAAGTTTTTTTATTGGAAAAGAACGGGTCTTTTATATGCGACAGAGTTTTTCGAGGCATTCAATTGAGTGACAGTAGGTTTTCGCGACGTTTCCTGTCAAATCGGGAGCGGGTAACGAAAATAGGGACAGGGCTGAATCATTTGTAAACCAATCCTCTCGATTGGGGGGCTCGTGACTGACTTCCTTCCAAACAGATAAAAGAGGGCTATAAATACGCGGGCCTTCTGTTACCTTGCACTTTTCGATGGTGCGCTTTTCTCCTGGTATTCCTTCCTTTACCGGATGGAAAAAATGTGGCCAAAAGTCTTTACGTGAACCAGTATGCGGATGATGTGATGCCCAATCTAAAATGTCGTTGAGGATTTCTTGCTTAGAAAATAGAATCTGGTAGAGACGCTTTCCAAGATGGATCCGTTCCTTAACATAAAGAAAATGATTGGCAGTTTCACCAATTAGCTGAATAGAGGTATTATCATTCCTCGGAAATAATATCACGTTCATATTGAAAACATTTTGTAGTTGAAAAGGCAATGTTTTAAAAACTGATTTATGGAAGACATCATCCTTTATTATGCGTGAATCGATGTAGTGTTGTTCATTGATAATCAGGGCTGTTGAAAGGATATCACGGTCTTTTTCAATCCAGAACCTTCTCCATACAACACTCATAAAAGAAGAGACGTGAAAAGCAGATAGTAGGTGAAAAAGTGGTTTCCTTCTTTTAATACTTTCTTGATAAACAAGAAGCTGAGGATAGGCATCCTGAAAAATAAGCCAGTTTCCTCGTTCCAAAAAAGAGAAGAAGGATATCTGCTGATCTACTGATAATAGGTGGGGGAGATATTCACCTTGTACATCAGTCATTGTCCATCCTGCATTCCGAGATACGAGATGGGCAAGGAAAGCCCAATGAATTTCTGGATGTTGGAAAAAGAAACTCAGATAAGCTTTGGTTCGAGTGACGTTATTTGCATTTGCACGCTCTGTTTTTTCAAGAATGAATTGAACGAGCTGCTGATCCTCCGCCGAAAATGAGGTGGGAGTTGAATGAGTTTTGATCGCGTTTTTTAACTCGTATATGAGAGGAGCAGATAGACTCTTTTTCTTTTGTGGTAGAAAGAATGATATTAAGGACTTCACAACTTTTCCACTCCCTTGTTTGCCTTTCTATATACGTATGAATGTAGAATCAGGAAAGAAGAAAGTCTTTCGAATGGTTTTGTTAACAAGGGATGCCTACTTGGGTGAGTGAGATCAAATTGTACCTATTTGCAACACAAAAACTGGGTGTGATTGTGGGTTTTCTATCTTCCTTTATCTACCACTAAACTTTGGATAAGTGTATGATAGAAGTATTCATAACAATTGCACGTTCATATTTTACTATTTGGCTCATTCACACGAGTAGAAATGAGCACGTTGAAGGAGGCCTAATTGCTACATGTCTCATGGCCGATTAAAAAGAGAGCTTCATTCTGAAGAGCTTCTCGAAATTATCTTTGATTATGCGTCTCGTATCACGATTGAGAACAATCTGGACCGACTTCTGATGCTTATGGCTGATATGGGGAGGGATATGACGGTTGCTGACAGATGTACGCTCTGGCTATATGATGAGAAAACAGATGAATTGTTGGCAAGAGTTCCTCATGGTATGGAGAAAATTCGTGTTCCTGCCACGAGCGGACTTGTAGGCTACGTCTATCAAACAGCAAACTCACTCGTAATCGATGATGCTTATGAGGACAAGCGGTTTTGTGCAGAGTTGGATGTGAAGACAGGCTACCGAACGAAGTCTGTCATGATGATTCCTCTGACGAATAAGCAAAATCAAAGGCTTGGAGTCTATCAGGTCATCAACAAATTAACCGCCGATGAAGTATTTACAGCTCAGGACGTAAAGTATTTAAGCCTTGCAGCTTCTTATACAGCTCAAGCGCTCGAAGCTGTGTTAACGAACATTGAGATGGAAGAGGCTCAACGAGAGATCATTTTCAAAATGGGGGAAATTGGGGAAGTTCGTTCAAAGGAAACAGGAGCTCACGTTAAGCGAGTAGCGGAGTATGCAAAGTTTCTAGCGATGAAATGCGGATTGAGTGAAGAAGAAGCTGATCTCATTAAAGTAGCTTCACCGATGCATGACATCGGGAAGGTAGCCATTGCCGATGCGATTTTAAATAAGCCTGGTAAACTATCAGAAGAGGAGTTCATTGCAGTAAGGGAACATGCTAATATCGGCTATAACCTTTTGAAAAATTCTAATCGCAGTATACTAAAGGCAGCGGCCGTTATTGCCAAGGAGCACCATGAGCGCTGGGACGGCAAAGGTTATCCAGAGGGGCTAAGTGGCGACGACATCCACATCTATGGACGGATTGTTTCTGTTGCTGATGTTTTTGATGCGCTCGCTACGGATCGTCCTTATAAAAAGGCGTGGAACGCAGAAAAAATCCTCGCTCATTTTAAAAAGGAGCGAGGATGTCAGTTTGATCCTAATCTTATTGACGTTTTTTTAGCAAATATGGACGGTTTTCTCCAGATCAAAGAGCAATACGAAGATTAAGAAGCAACAAGAGCGCCCGCGGCGCTCTTTATTTTTGTAGAGAATGAAGGTTAGAAAGTTCCTGTGCGAGCGTTTCAGCGATGGCTTTCATCCCAGAAACACCTGCTTTTTTCTCTGCATCGGCATTGTAGTTCGTATTTGTATTCACATCATAAGTAAACAAATCGCCACGCTCATTTTGAATGCATTCAATTCCTGCAAAGGCGATGCCGTTGGCTTTTAAGAATGCTTCATAATTGGTCAAAACAGGATGATCGAAGTTTTCAATGATTTCAAATTTAGGAGCGGGTTCTTCTGTTGTCGGACAAAAAGAATCCCCAACCTGACAAGCATCAGCTGGACATAACTCAAAACCTTCAGATGTATCGACACGAACGGCATAGAGGAATTTTCCGCCTACAAACTCACAGCGAGTAATCGAAGCGTCAGGAGCCTGAATGTACTGCTGAAGCAATGTGATCCCATCAATCGAATCTTCAAACGCATCACTCATCACATAGCCCTTCAACGTCTCTGGATTGTTAAATAGCTGAACGCCGAGTCCTTTTCCAGCTCGGTTATGCTTCGTAATAAATGGCTCAGAAAATGCATCAGCTGCGTTCACAAGATGATCCTTTCCGACAGCGGCAATCGTTTTTGGTGTAACGACCCCATGTTTTCTAAGGGCTGCGTATTGGGCAACTTTACTGACTTCAAGGGCTAGTGCGCGGCTATCGTTTAATACTCTTCGCCCATGACTCTCAAGCCATGATAGTACTGCTGCAGTATATTCGGGTGCATAGCGATGATCACGAGTGTGGGAGGATGCACTCATCCGATTATAGAAAACACCATCTGGTGGTACGTCACTTAAGTCGAAATTTCCTTCGCTCAGAAACCAATCTTCATATGGGACGTTAAGCTGTTCAAGTTCATGCTTAAGGGGCTTTGTCCATTCCTCGTTCTCATGAATGATATATATTTTTGCGCTCATGTAATAACCTCCTTTTTTATAACCGTTAAAACCTATCATTTTACTCAAGTATAAAGGAGTTTTCATCATAATCCCAGTGAAAACGTTCTATCACCTGTCCCAAAATAAAAAGCAGAGCTCGTTTGCTCTGCTTTAAAAACTAAATTGCCCAGTTTCCTTTGCGGAACACTGGTTCACTTGTCCCGTCTTCTTTAATTCCATCAATATCCATTTCTTCTGAACCGATCATAAAGTCGACATGCGTTACACTTTCGTTAGCTCCTGCCGCTTTAAGCTCTTCTTTAGACATGTTTTTTCCACCTTCAAGACAGAAGGAATAAGCATTCCCAATCGCAAGGTGATTCGAAGCATTTTCATCGAAAAGCGTGTTGAAGAAAATGATTTCTGCATTCGAGATCGGTGAATCATGAGGAACGAGCGCTACTTCACCGAGATAGTGAGCGCCTTCATCCGTTTCGATTAGATGCTGTAGTGTTTCATTGCCGTTCTTCGCTTCTGCTTTTACAATGCGTCCTTTTTCAAATGTAAGCGTGAAGTCCTCAATGACTGTTCCGCCGTAGCTAAGGGGCTTTGTTGAGGACACAACACCGTTCACACCAGTTTTATTCGGAATTGTAAACACTTCTTCTGTTGGCATGTTCGCAACAAAATGATCGCCTTTCACATTCTCACTGATTCCGCCAACCCACTGGTGAGCCTTTGGAAGTTCAATAGAGAGGTCTGTTCCCGGCGCACGATAGTGAAGTTTGCTGTAATGCTTATTGTTTAGGTAATCTACCTTTTGTTCAAGGTTAGCACTGTGCTCTTTCCATGCCTGAACCGGATCGCCAGTTGAAACACGAGTGGCCTGGAAAATAGCTTCCCATAACTTGGCTTCCTGTTCTTCCTCTGGTGCGTCAGGGAACACTTTCTGAGCCCATCCTTTAGAAGGAACGGCAACAACTGACCAGCTATTATGATCAGACATCATATAGTTGCGGTACCCTTCCATCGCCTTGCCTGCTGTTTTGCTTGCATTCGAAATGCGTTCAGGATCTACACCTTTTAAAAGGTCTGGATTAGAAGAGGTGATTGAGAGAAAAGCCGCTCCGTTTTCTGCCATCTCTTCAAAGCCCTTCGCTTTCCAGGTCGGAAATTCTTTGAATGCTTCGTCAGGTGCTTTGTCAAACTTAATACGAGTTAAGGTTTCATCGTTCCATTCAACATGGACATTTTTAGCTCCAGCTTCATAAGCGCTTTCAGCAATGTTTCGAACAAATTCGGCTGATGTCAGAGGAGCGTTTACAACAAGAGTTTGTCCTTGTTGAATATTTACTCCTACTTTAACCGCTAGATCTGCGTATTTCTGTAGATTCTCTTGAAACGTAGCCATAGTCGAAGATCTCCTTTTTTCACGTAGTTATACTTCTAAATTGTAGCAGATTTCTTGATTTTTAGTAAATTATTCCCTGATTACCTACTCATAAAGCAAGTTTCTGGCAATAAACCGTCCATTTCGGATATGTTATATGTAAAGTGAATACTTCCATCAGGAGGAGGTGGTTCATTTCCTTCTGATGGTTAGACGAACCAATCGAACCTTTAGTAGCACTTAAGGGTAGAATAAATCTTCTATATTGGAGTGGTAGAGAATGAGTATGAATTATGAGCTTGCAACATTTGCTGGAGGATGTTTCTGGTGTATGGTTGAGCCATTTGAAGAAATGCCAGGCATTCAAAGCATCGTATCTGGCTATACAGGCGGAGAGAAGCCTTATCCAACATACGAAGAAGTCATTTCGAAAACTACCGGTCATGTTGAGGCCGTTCAAATTACATTTGATCCTAACGTCTTTCCATACACTAAACTACTTGATCTATTTTGGCGTCAAATTGATCCAACAGATTCAGGCGGGCAGTTCTTTGACCGCGGTGACACGTACATCACAGCGATTTATTATCATAACGAAGAGCAAGAGAAACTGGCTGAAGAGTCTCGAAAAGAGCTAGAAGAAAGTGGACGCTTCTCAAAACCGATCGTGACAAAAATCCTCCCAGCCAAGCCATTTTACCCGGCTGAAGATTATCATCAGGATTACCATAAGAAAAATCCTGCCCACTACAATCGCTACAAAAAAGGATCAGGTCGCGCTGATTTCATAGAGAAAAACTGGGCGTATGAGAAAAACGATGACGAACTTCGCAGTCGTTTAACAGATATTCAATACGAAGTGACACAAAAAAATGGAACAGAGCGTCCGTTCCAGAATGAGTATTACGATAATGCCAAACCAGGTATCTATGTTGACGTTGTTTCTGGTGAACCACTGTTTAGCTCAACGGATCAATATGATGCTGGCTGTGGCTGGCCGAGTTTTACGCAGCCGATCAACAATCATTTTGTGAAAGAAAAGAAGGATTTCAGTCACTTTATGATTCGAACAGAGGTGCGAAGCAAGGAAGCCGATTCTCATCTCGGTCACGTATTTAATGATGGTCCTTTAGAGAATGGTCTTCGCTATTGCATTAATTCAGCAGCAATGAAATTCGTTCCAAAAGAAAGTCTTGAAGAAGAAGGATACGGCGAATACCGAGTTCTATTTGAATGAGAAAAGTTGATGTTGCGATTGTAGGCGGCGGTGTTGCTGGAATTCTTGCAGCAAGGAAATTAACCGAAGACGGGATTAATGTCTTAGTACTTGATAAAAGCAAAAGTGTCGGTGGCCGGCTCGCAACGAAAAAAATAGGAGATGGTCGAGCTGATCATGGGGCACAATTTTTCACCGTTCGAACAGATCAGTTCCAGCAATTTGTCGATGAATGGGAACAGAACCAATGGATATCAAGGTGGTTTGGAGACAAACATGCAAGATACAAAGCAACAAACGGTATGAATCAATTAGTAAAGAATCTTGCTAGTGGAGTACCGCATCAATTAAATAGTAAAGTTGAGCAAATTGAGCGGGCTGAAGAAGAGTACGTCGTTATTTCGGAGAAAGGTGAGCGAGTCCAGGCAAGCCTTGTACTACTTACTCCACCAGCTCCCCAGACGCTTCAGCTTCTTGAAGCGAGTGATGTTCAAGTATCGGATCAATCGCTTCAATCGCTCAACCAAATAACATTCGATCCTGCGGTAGTTGGCCTTCTGACTTTTAAAAAAGAAGACGAAACCAGGCTACCTCCTGAAGGGCATAAGGATTCAGATTTGCCTGATGGCATCGAGCGTATGGTTGATAATCGTGTAAAAGGTATTTCGGATGAACGTATTATAACGGTCTATGCAACTCCTGATTTCTCAAAGAGTTTTTATCATTATGAGGATGAAGCTGTTTTAGCTGATATCCTGAAAAAGATAGAGCACTTGCTTCCCCTTGAGTCGTTGGTGTCTCAACAATTAAAAAGATGGCGATATGCTCAAGCAGTTCACGTTCATAATCATCCGTTTCTAAACGTTTCTGATAAAGAGGCTATCTTTGTAGCAGGGGATGCATTCTTACATGAAAATGATCAAACCGGACGAACGCGAATCGAAAGTGCTGTATTATCAGGATTAGCTGTAGCAGAAGAAATAAAGCAGTTGATGAACAGGAAGACTTCCACGTGAAGTCTTCCTTTTTTCTGTATTCATCTTGTTCGAAAGTTTTGAAAACAGCCTATTGTTTCGTAACTTTTGCGTTATAATAAATGTAGTGGAAAAATTTTCATACTTGAAATAAATCAAGGTGAAAAGGGTGAAATAATGAATGTGATAACAGAAAACGACCATATAATTGAAAAGATTTTATCGCTTTTTCGATGGGTTTTTCTCCTCATTGCAGGGGCATATTATTATATTTTATTACAGGGAAATAGCATCGCTTTTTTGAGTTTGCTTATATTTGGTTTTGTTTATATGGCAGTCGCTGAATATGCGCTTCATCGAACGCCTTTAAATTCAAAACGATACCACTATATGACGAAAGTGAGTGTCGCTTTTGATTACGTCGCTTTTCTATGGCTTATTGTGTTAACTGGAGGCGGAGGGAGTCCACTCTTTCCCATCGGATATTTAATTATCCTCCATGTTGCAGTGTATTGGAAATTTAGCGGAGGTATGATTGCAGCGCTTTTTCTAGGTGTTGGTTATACAGGAGTTCTTATTTTTAGCGGTTATTCGTTTACGGGTGAGGACCTGATTTCATATCTTCTAGATTTTATGTTCCTTATATTTATGGGGATTCTTGGCGGGATTATCGTTTCAAGAGAACGGAAGATGCGCTCCAAGAATACTCAATTAGAAGACATTGCGCGGAAAGATTTTTTAACAGATCTATACAATCATCGCTCCTTTCAAGAAGATTTACGTTACTGTGCTGAGCAGGAGAAGCCAATTCTTGTTGTTCTTGCCGATTTAGACTATTTTAAATCGGTGAATGATCAATTTGGGCATCTAGTTGGCGATAATGTGCTCCGTAAAATAGGCGAAGTATTAAAGAAACAAATTGGAACAAAAGGCAGAGCATATCGATATGGCGGAGAGGAATTAGCGCTTTTGTTGGATGCTGAGGATGTAGAAGAAGCGAGAGAATGTTTGCTACATATTCAGGTACTCATCAGAAACATGACCTTCACTGCAAAGGGCGAATATTTCAGTGTGACAATGAGCTTTGGAACAGCACTTTATCCTTTAGAAAATGGCATTATTCCATGCATGAAACTCGCAGATGAGCGGTTATATCTCGCAAAAAAACAGGGGAGAAATCGAATTTATTGGTATGATCAATATACTGAAAAGGATCACGTCTACTAGCGTGATCCTTCTTTATTTATGATCGAGGTAACGATATGTTTAGATGAATTTTCGAAAAGTGAGAAGTAGTTCAGCACATGGCGACTTGGAAACAATTCTTTCTGAATGACGGATGCCGGCTTGCCATCCTTATGTTTTGCAAGAACCTGGTCTTGAATGGAAAGAAGATAGTAAAGCTTTTCCTCTAATCGTCTGCGCCCGTTTGGTAATATACCAGCATGCGAACAAAAAACAGTCTTAAAGTCTTGTGATAGTACTTTTTGGAGTGATTGAATGACGTCTGGAATTGATTCAAACGCGAAAATACTTTTTGGTTGACTCATGACGTAGAGATCACCTGTAAACAGCCACCCTCGTTCCTTCTCAAGAAGAGCCAAGTGATCTGGCGCGTGACCAGGCGTGTGAAGTAAATCAAATGTATGATGCTTTGTTACGACTCGGTGCTCGATTCCCCTAGCTTCGAATGGTTTTCGGGAGCCCCAGAAAACGCGCCTATAGAGTGGGAGGTGAGGTCTCGCACGACACAAAGGAATGCCTTCAGGATGAATATACATCGGTATTCCTGAAGAAAGCATCGAAGCATTGCCTGTATGGTCCTCATGGTGATGCGTTAAGATTATTTGGGTATAGTTCTCCTTAGAGAGAAAATCCATTATTTCTTTTTGAAGGCGGCTAGGTCCGCAGTCGATCAAGAGCTCATCTACAAGGTACATATATACGTTCATCCGAACGCCCCCAAGCTGAAAAGTCCCTTTTACAGCCTTAACCCCCTCGAATTCTGAAACGGTGAGCACAATCCATCACACCTTCCGCTAATCTACTTCTAGTATAGCGATTTTTGAGGAGAAAAAAACCTTCTCTCCTAGTTGGAGTGGTGTGTTTCTGGTGGAGTGGTGTGGATATTGGCTAAAATTTGATTTTATTGTCCGAAATCGAAATTTATTGGCTAAAACGCTCAAACAGTAAAAAGAGCTGCCGACACTCGGCAGCTCTTTCCAGTGATTGAAGCTTACTTCGCGATTGCTTCTAGCTCCACTTCCATATTTCCGCGCGTTGCTCTTGAATAAGGGCAAGTTTGGTGTGCCGATTCAACAAGTTCGTTTGCTGTTTCTTGATCGACACCTGGAATTGTAACGTGTAGCTTCGCACTAAGTCCGAATGCGCCGTCTTCTTCTTTTCCGATTGATACGTGCGCTTCTACTACCGTATCTTTGATTTTAATTCGCTTCATGCGTGCGACCATATTTAAGGCGCTATCGAAACAAGCTGCATAACCTGCTGCAAACAATTGTTCAGGATTCGTTGCTTCTCCTCCCTGACCGCCAAGTTCTTTTGGCATACGAAGGTCCATGTTGATGACGCCGTCCGATGATTCTACTTTACCCTGTCTGCCGCCGTGTGCTGATGCTTTTGCAGTATATAACGATTCCATAATAAAATTCCTCCTAATAATTTAAATTGTGCACAATTTAATTTTACAAGATTAAATATATCTCATCGTTATTTATCTGTCAACAGAAAGCGATCATGTTGACATAACAGTCAAATCGGGATAAGTTGATTGTGCACAACTTATTGAAAAGAAGGGGTTATCATGAACCATAACGAACAATTAAAACTAGAGAATCAGCTCTGTTTTTCTGTATATGCTTGTTCAAGGGAAATTACGAAGATGTATCGTCCTTATTTGAACCAGCTTGATATTACGTATCCTCAATATCTCGTTCTCCTTGTTCTTTGGGAAAAACATGAAACAACCGTGAAGGCGCTTGGCGCAGAGCTTTATTTGGACTCAGGCACGTTAACTCCCCTGCTAAAAAGAATGGAAGAAGCGGGTCTTGTGATGAGAGAGCGTTCGAAAGAAGATGAGCGCAGAGTGATGGTTCGTTTAACATCAAAAGGGGAAGGGTTGAGAGAGGAAGCTTCGATCATTCCAAACGCTATGGCGGCAAACAGTGGTTTATCAAAAGAGGAATTCACGAAGGCATTATCTGGCTTTCAACAGCTGTTGGACCATATTCATTCCGTGAATGAAAAATAGTAGCAATTTTCCAGATTAAGTTGACATAAGTTATTGGAATTAAGTATAATTATCTCGAATTCAAGATATTAGAAGTTAAGGGTGAACGTTATGAATGATAAAGATCGTGAGCTTTCACTAAAGCTATTCATTGTCCTGGCTAGATCGAATCGCTCTGTTACCGATCATATTAAAACGGATATTCAAAGCTATGGATTAAATCCAACGGAATTTGCTGTGCTTGAGTTGCTTTATCACAAAGGAAATCAGCCGCTACAGCAAATCGGTGAGAAAATTCTACTTGCGAGTGGAAGCATCACCTACGTTGTCGACAAGCTTGAAGGAAAAGGGTATTTGAAGCGCAATCCATGTCCGAATGATCGACGGATCACACATGCTGTTATCACGGATGAAGGTAAAAAGTTAATGGATCGAATTTTTCCTAACCATGAGAAACAAGTCCAGTCGATCTTTGCCGGTTTGGATGAGTCTGAGAAAGAAACGGCCATTACACTACTGAAAAAACTCGGTCACTATGCAGAGGAGCTATAAATTCCTCTTTATTTCTTAATATGATCCAAAAAACCAGCTTCTCACATTATGTAGAGAGGCTGGTTTTTTTGAGTACTTTTGTTTCCTGCATCGCGGTCACGCCAAGCAGGCCAAATAAAGAGAAGCCAAATGTGTTCACGAATCCATGGAAAAAGACCATTAAAGGAATACCGAGAATAACGGTTTCATTCACATGAGCAAATCCATAAATCATAGCGGAACTCATCGAGAATAGCAGAGAAGCGAATGAAATTGAGAGCAACATTTGAACGGAATAATCCAATGTTGGCACTAAATAGACGAGACAAAGAATCGAAAAAACGATGAGCGGTGTTACGAATTCAACGACTGAAATAAACTCAAGAACGGGCCACGAATCCGATAGTGTAATACCAACCGCAATGAAAGGTGGTCCGAATAGAACAAAGTTCGCAATCGTTTTAAACCACGGCTGAATGGAAGGTGCTTTTTTTAGAAGCATTTTCCCGATGAACGCCATCGTAATGGGTGTAATGAAAGCGGCATAGTGGAAATGAATAGATGTGAGCAGGACGATTACATCACTAAAATGGAGAATCTGGATGCCTGACCGATGTAGAATGAGCCAGAGTCCCCCAATGCTTATGTACATCAACCCCAGTTGAATGAGAACTTCAAAAATTGTGCTTCTCTTCCATGTTTGGAGGAGACGAGAAAATCCGTAGAGCGCAATTAAAATCGTCGTAAGAAACCACGGAACGGCTAGAAGTACAGCGAGCGTTCCCTGTTCAATAAAGAAGGAAACACCAGCAAAAACAGCTGATGGAAGCTGAATCCAGGTGGCATAACGATAAAAGGAGTTCTTTCTCTGTGGGACGAGATTTAAGGTTAACGGCACAAGTACAAGATAAGCGAACATTAATAACATCATGACATATTGAAGTGTATCGATTGGAGTTGTGAGTAATTTCGTGACAACGAAGGCTACCCAAAGAAATAGACCGGCAAAACTGCTTGTTTTCATTATGATTTCACCTCTCTTTTAGTGTACGATGAAGAGAAGTGATAGAAAAGGAAATTCTGGGAAGAGAGGCGATTGAAATGGATCGAAAGCCAGTACTAGGTTTTGTTGGGATTGGTGTAATGGGAGAAAGCATGGTTCGGAACTTAATCAAAGCGGGATATCGCACGCTTATCTCAACGCGAACAAAAAGCAAGGCAGAACCGCTTATTCAAGAAGGGGCAGAATGGCAAGATGAAGTGAAGGACGTGGCAGCGAATGCTGACGTAATCATCACTATGGTCGGCTATCCTAAAGATGTAGAAGAGGTCTACATAGGTGAGAAAGGGATACTAGAACATGCTAAGCCGCATTCGATTCTAATTGATATGACAACTTCTAGCCCGGCTCTTGCTGAAGAAATCTATCAGCATGCTCTATCAAAACAGCTCTACGCGCTTGATGCTCCTGTATCAGGAGGAGACGTTGGAGCGAAGGAAGGGCGACTATCCATTATGGTCGGTGGAGAGTTAGAAGTGTTTGAAAAAGCTCGACCGATTTTCGAAGTAATGGGACAAAATATTGTTCTTCAAGGCCCAGCAGGAGCAGGACAACACACAAAAATGTGTAATCAAATTGCCATCGCAAGTAACATGATGGGTGTTACTGAAGCGATAGTTTATGCGGAAAAGGCAGGGTTGAATCCGACAACAGTTCTTGAAAGTATTGAATCTGGCGCAGCTGGCAGCTGGTCGCTAAGCAACCTTGCGCCAAGAATGGTTTCAAATCGATTTGAGCCTGGCTTTTACGTGAAGCATTTTATTAAAGACATGACGATTGCTCTTGAATCTGCCAAGCAAATGGGCATGCTGACACCTGGCCTTGAGCTTTCAAAAAAGCTCTACGAAGATCTTGCTGAGCGTGGAGAAGAAGATAGTGGTACACAGGCACTTGTGAAACTATTTCGCGATGCCTAATTGAAAACGAAAGACCCGGAGCATATGCACCGGGTCTTTCGTTGATTATAAAGGGAAGTTTCCCTCTGCTATCGAATAAACTGTGGTAAACGCTTATTTATCTTCTTTTTGGCGTTTGTCGATTTCTTCTGTTACAACAAATGCAAGATCATCATTTCCGAAAAGAGAAAGGACGCCAATCACCGTTTGATCTGGGATATGCTCTGATTCTTCTTTTGGTACAACGAGTTCAATGCTTTGTTTAAGAGCAGGGTTATTCACCTGATCTGGATAAGCTTTTGCGTAAAGCGTTTCTGGATTTAAGTCATTGTTTACACACCACTGAGCAAAAACAAGAATCATCATGTTTTCATCGCGCTGATAGTTTTCAATAACTTTGTCTTGAATTTCTTTTTGGTCCATAGGACGACCTCCGTTTCATTACTCTACCGCTAGTGTACTCGCAGCTAGAATATGTAGCAAGCCTGTCATTTGTAAAATGATCATGAAGAATGTTCCAGCCTGAAGAAAGAGGTGTCACGACCTGCTATGCTGAAAGGAATTGAACATCAGGGAGGCAAAAAGATGAGAAAAAAAGAGATTCGTAGCTGGATGATGTATGATTTCGCTAATTCTGCTTTTGCAACGACGATGATGGCAGCAGTACTCCCTGTCTTTTATTACGATGTCGCTGCCAAGAATATTGACCAAAGCCTTGCCACATCATATTGGGGCTATTCGCAATCCATTGCCGTTCTAATCGTAGCTTTTCTTGCCCCGATCCTTGGTGCTATTGCTGACTATTCTAATTCAAAGAAAACATATTTGCGCTTTTTTGCTTATATGGGAATGATTGCGAGTGTTTTAATGGCTTTCGTTGGTGAGGGCGGATATTTATTTGCTTCGATTCTACTAATCTTTGGAACAATCGGTTTCTCAGGTAGCAACGTCTTTTACGATGCATTCTTACCCGAGATCGCAAAAGGGGAGGAGATGGACCGCATCTCAGCAAGAGGCTACGCTTTTGGCTATATTGGCGGCGGGCTTCTGCTTCTCGTTAACCTGATGATGATCTTAAATCCATCGTGGTTTTTCCTTCCGAATACGCTTGTCGCGACGCAGCTTTCATTCGCAAGTGTTGGAGTCTGGTGGTTTGTTTTCTCGATCCCAATGTTCAAAAACGTGCATGAAGTTGAGCATAGTCAGCCGAAATTAAGCGGCTCCTACGTGACAATCGGTTTTAAAAGACTTCGCACAACCTTTAGGGAATTGAACCACTATAAACAGCTGCTTCTTTTTCTAGTCGCTTTCTGGTTATTTAATGATGGCATTTCCACTATTATTAAAATGGCGACGATCTATGGAAGAGATATCGGAATAGGAGCGAATGATTTGATTGCAGCGCTCCTCATTACGCAGTTTGTAGGCATACCGTTCGCCTTCTTGTTTGGATACTTAGCGAAGAAAATTCGCCCGAAACGAGCGCTTATGCTAGCACTATGGATATATGTGGGCATCGTTTTACTAGGATACTTTATGACAACTGCTACGCATTTCTATCTACTTGCGATCATGGTCGGCTTCGTTCAGGGGGGTGCCCAAGCATTAAGTCGTTCGATTTTTGGAAGTATTGTTCCGGATCATCGTCATGCAGAATTTTACGGTTTCTATGGGATTTCAGCTAAATTTTCAGCGATATTCGGTCCGTTTCTCTTTGCCTTCGTTGGTCAGGTAACAGGCTCAAGTCGACTTGGGATCGTATCGCTAGTTGTCTTTTTTCTAGCAGGCATCTATTTACTTAGTAAAGTGAATATCGAAAAAGGGAAAGAGGAGGCGAAGGTTGTGATGGTGAATGAAGGGGTGGATATGTAATTAGCAGAATCGCGGAATTAATAATGGTTTTCGCGGAAAAAAGTGAGATATCGCGGAATTATTGAGAAAATCGCGGAATTAAGTGGTTTTCTCTACAGTTCACCAGGTAACAGACCACAAAAAAGGCTCTGAGCAGTATAACACTGCTCAGAGCCTTCCTATGACATGAAACCCCTTACAAAATGGGGTCGAAGTGCTTTAACTCAAGTGAAAGCGTGCAATCTTTTCCTGTGTCATATGAGCGGTTGCCGATTTGTGTTTTTAATTCAGTTAGGCAGTTTTCTTCGTTGTGCCAGTAATCATGAATAAGAGGCAGGATACTTGTTGCCTCTTCTTCCGCTTGCTCAAGCAGCTCTTCAAAGGTCGCGGTGGATTCCTCGTCTTTAATAGCTGGATGGATCCAAGTGGTGCCTTCACGATTTAAATAATCTTCATTGCCAATTTGTTTTCGATAGGAAAAGGAAGAGACTTGTTTCTTTAAAAGTTGATTTTTCCATCCGTGTGGATCGAATAATATTTTTAGCGCAAGTACCATATCCCGATAAGATTGAGTAATATAGTCGTCTGGCATACGTTCAGCTGTTTCTGGATAAAAGGTTTGGATCAATTCATACAGCATGAGTTCAATAGGAGGATAGAGTGATTTGCCAATGTGAATCTCTTGGTAAACGGGTGTTTTCCACGTTTCTACATCTTTGTATTCTTTCATCAAAATGGTATCTATAATAATTTCAAGCTGTTGATGTCGGTTGCCTTCAAGACCGGCACGATAGTGGATATAAGGATGCGTGTTTCGATCAAGAATATGATGCGTCACAAAGCCAAGGATATATGCGCGAAGCATCGGATCGTCCTGCTTTCCGTATTCAATCATCTCCATGAGGAATGAACCACAATGATCTTGATGAAGAACTGATCCCGCTTCTTGAACAGGCTTATTCTTTTTCCAGGGCCAGAAATTATGATAAAAGAAAGGGTCAGGTCCCTGTGCACCAAGTCGAAAGAAAGGCAGGTCACCTTTGATCGTATTCCATATGCCGGCTTCCATCGCAGCTTCTTCTCCGAATAAAATATGTGTCCAGACATTTGGCATCGATTTATCCCCTCCTTATATGTCTTTCTATTAGTATACCTGAAGAGAACCTGTCTTCTTGCCATAATCTTCAGAAAACATTTCTCTTTCTTTTTCCCTTAAATTCATAAATTCAAGCATATTAAAAGCCCGGCGCAGGCCGGGCTACACTTATTTCTTTATTTACTTAGAAAAACGTCTTCAATATCATCAAGCATCAAGTTAGCCGAAATGACGCCACCAGACGTATTCCAGATCGCATCACTCACCTCATGAACGTTACCGTCTTTGACAACTTGAAGATTGTTCCATAATGGATCATTTGTCCATTCTTCCGCAGTGGAATTCGCTTCGCCATCTCCCGCTTCATACGTGAAGTAGAAGAGCACGTCGCCATCCATTTCTGGAATACGTTCTTTCGTTACTTCTTCAGCAAAATCTTCTTTTTGCTGTGATTTTGGACGATCAAAGCCTAGCTGCTCAAGGATAACGCCAGAGAACGAGTCTTTGTAATAAATTCTTGTTTGTCCAGCTAGAAAACGAACAACCGACACTTTTTGATCAAGCTGATCGCCAAGTTCTTCACTCATGGAGTCAATGCGGTCGGTGTAAGCACTCATCACTTCTTCGCCTTTGTCTTCCATATTTAGTGCTTTAGCGTAGAATTTGAAATTCTCCTGCCAGTCGCCTTTCAACGTTTCTGAGTAAACGGTTGGAGCGATCGCGCTAAGCTGATCATAGATGTCTTCTTGACGTAATTTATTTCCGATTATGAGATCAGGTTTAAGTGCAGCGACAGCTTCAAGATTCACTTCACTTTCTGTTCCAACGACTTCAACATCTTTCATATCGTCCGAAATATGCTCATACCACGGGTCGCCGAGCCATGATTGTACTGCCCCAACTGGTGTTACTCCCATAGCAAGTAGTGCTTCTGTTCCTTCATTAGTTAAAATAACAACTTTTTCTGGCTTCTCTGGCACTTCTGTTTCACCCATTGCATGTGAAACCGTTCGAGTAGACTCTTCTTCTTGCCCACTAGAGTTAGTAGCGTTTTCATTATTCCCACCTGTGCCGCACGCAGCAAGGATCATAAGTACACTTAGACTAACGATGAGCCATCCTTTTTTTAACATATGTATATCCTCCTTGTCATTGATAATCGTTTTCATTTACGATGTAATCATACTGAATTGTCACAAATTAGTCAACAGGTAAATGAGAGTGATTCTCATATTCATTGACACGTTTTCATTCTTTTCTTAAACTTAAAAAGGATGATAAAGAAAGGGATTAACCTTTATGACGCATAAATTACACTCGATGAATAAAAAATGGTTCGGATTAGCAGTTGGCTTGTTGCTTGTCATAATACTGATGCTTGCGAGCGTGGTCTATGGCTTAACAAGTATTACATGGACAACGGCCTGGCAAGCCTTTACGCAGTTTAATGGAAGCAATGAACATATTATCATTATCGAAAATCGCGTTCCGAGAGCACTGATCGGGGCTGCCGTAGGCGCAAGTCTTGCTGTCGCGGGTGCTTTGATGCAGGCGATTACTCGAAATCCTCTTGCTTCGCCGTCCATATTAGGCGTAAATGCGGGGGCGAGTTTTGTGATTGTGATTGCGGTCACCTTTTTCTCTGTTACGTCACTTGCAGCATTTAGCTGGTTAGCGTTTCTTGGAGCTGCGTTCGCCTCCATCGTCGTGTACGTGCTTGGCTCATTTGGTAGAGAAGGGCTTACACCTATGAAGCTGACCCTTGCCGGTGCGGCAATTGCGGCGATGTTTTCCTCATTAACGCAAGGAATGCTTGTGTTGAATGAGAAAGCGCTTGAAGATGTTCTCTTCTGGCTTGCTGGCTCGATTGAAGGGCGCAGTCTAAATATGCTTTACTCGGTTATTCCTTACATTGGACTTGGCTTAGTCGGTGCGCTTTTGATCAGTCCGAAAATTAACACTCTGGTGATTGGAGAAGATGTCGCAAAAGGACTTGGGCAACGTACCCTGCTTGTCAAAGCTTTCGCAGCACTTTTTATCGTTTTTCTTGCCGGAGGATCAGTAGCCGTAGCCGGACCGATTGGTTTTATTGGCATCGTCGTACCACACGTTGCTCGTTTTTTTACAGGACCGGATTATCGTTGGGTCATTCCGTACAGCGCAATCATTGGGGCGATTCTTTTGTTATCAGCTGATATTTCCGCTCGGTACGTAATTATGCCACTTGAAGCGCCGGTTGGTGTACTAACGGCTGTCATCGGAACGCCATTTTTCATTTATATTGCTCGAAGGGAGTTTAAACAGCTATGATGAAATACACTTCCTTTCGAATGAAAGCTGTTTCTTTTCTACTAGATCGCCGCTCGCTTTGGGTAATAGCAGGACTGACTGGCGCTGTTATCATCATCGCATTACTTAGTATTGGCCTTGGGGAGATATTTATGACCCCGGATGAAGTGGTGAAGGCGCTATTTGGTTATGGGAATGAGATGAATGAGCTTGTTGTGAAGCAGTTCCGCTTTCCTAGAATCGCCATGTCCATTTTGGCTGGAGCGGCCCTTGCTGTATCTGGCGCTATTCTTCAAGGAATGATTCGGAACCCACTTGCGTCACCTGATATTCTTGGCATCACTTGGGGCGGTGCACTTGCGACGATTGGTTTTCTTACGATCTTTAGTGATAAAGCGAATGCCCTTACGGTAAGCATTCAATGGTTGCCGCTCGCTTCCTTTATCGGCGCTATTTTAGCAGGATTTCTTGTGTTTGGTTTATCATGGAAAAATGGTATTTCACCGATTCGATTAGTGCTGATTGGGATAGGGTTAACGGCATTGTTGCAGGCGCTAACGACATTATTGATGATTATCGGTCCTATTTACAGAGCGTCTGATGCAAACATCTGGATAACGGGAAGTGTTCACGGAACGAACGGCCAGGATGTTCTGACACTGCTGCCGTGGGTAGTCGTTCTGATGATTATTTTAATGGTTTACTCAAGACGGGTGAATTTGCAAGAGCTTGGTGATGATGTAGCAAGAAGTGCAGGAGCGATGCTTTTAAAAGACCGCATTGCGTTACTGCTAATTAGCACGGCGCTTGCAGGAGGGGCTGTTGCATTTGCTGGTGGAGTCGGATTCGTAGGTTTAATGGCACCGCATATTGCGAGAAAGCTCGTCGGATCGTCTTTCGGTGTAGTTGTGCCGGTGGCTGCGCTTGTTGGTAGTATACTTGTGATGATTGCTGACTTAATTGGCCGCACGCTTTTTTCACCTTTGGAGGTTCCGGCTGGTGTATTCACAGCGGCGATTGGAGCACCGTATTTTATCTATTTATTGATTCGATCGAGAAACAAATGATGAGGAGGTGGCGACGTGTACGCACTGCAAACGAAAGATTTAACGCTTGGATATGGAGAACAAACCGTTATCGATCAGCTGAACTTATTGATTCCTAAAGGAGAGATGAGCGTTCTCATTGGTGGAAATGGATGTGGCAAATCAACGCTATTACGAAGTCTAGCTCGACTTCTAAAGCCGCATTCTGGAGGAATTGTTCTTGATGGAGAGGCTATTGCGAATAAGCCAACAAAGGAAATCGCTCGGAAAATGGCTATCCTTCCACAGTCACCAGTCGCACCTGAAGGCCTCACAGTTCTGCAGCTCGTTAAGCAAGGACGATATCCTTATCAAACGTGGTTTAGTCAATGGTCTGAAGCGGACGAAGATGCCGTTCAAAACGCGCTAAAAGCAACGCACATGGAAGAGTTTGCTGAGCGTAATGTTGATTCCCTCTCTGGAGGACAGCGGCAACGTGCCTGGATCGCGCTTACCCTTGCTCAGGATACGGATATTATATTACTTGATGAACCAACAACGTACTTGGACCTCGCTCACCAAGTGGAGGTACTCGATTTACTATTTGAATTGAATAAAGAGGATAACCGGACCATTCTAATGGTTCTTCACGACTTAAACCTCGCTTGTCGCTATGCCGACCATATTATTGCTGTGAAGGATAAGGGCATTTATGATCAGGGGAAACCTGAAGAGATCGTGAATGAAGAGCTTGTGAAGCATGTGTTTGGGCTTCAATGTGACATTATCGAGGATCCGCTATTCGGTACACCGCTTTGTGTACCACATGGCAAAGGGAGGAAGGTAAATGGTCGCTGAGCACCCGGTGTTTACGAGAGACGAGAAAGAAAGGCTGAAACAGTTTCGCCTGACTGTGGGTGAAAGCAGTGCAAGTTTAGTGCAGCTACACGATGAGCATCACTTAAAAGGTCTTCTTGAACAGCTCGTGGAGGAAGGCCATTTTCCATCTATAATTGTGGCGGGATCACAGTTTATGAAAAGATATGGTTTTATGACGGTTGTGCCGATACTGTATGCTTTTACGATGTGGGATAAAGCGATTCTGGCTGGAACTGATGAGCTTTGCTATGAAGTTAATACAGATGCGGAGCCCTGGATGATGAAGCTTATGATTGATAACGACGTAGACGTCACCACTAATCAGAAAGATCGTGTTGAAATAAGAGTAGCACTTGCCAATAAACTGATTAACGAGAACCTTGCTCCGTTTGTTGAAGCAATGGTGAAAGCGACGAAATTATCAGCGGCGATTCTATGGGAGAATGTGTCCATTTACTTGTTCTGGCTCTATGAAACTCTGATGCCATCTGAAGGAAATGAGGAACAAGTGCGTCGAGCTAAAGAAGACTTTCATTTCCTTCTCACGGAGTTTAACTGCACAAGTTTCACCTGCGGCGCAAACCCGTTCATGCCGTATTATTCAGAGAAAGTGAAGCGTGAAGAAGGAGAGATCCGCTTCCGCCGTACTTGCTGTTTGTACGATCAAGTATCGGAAGGTGGCGCGTGCTGTAAGACGTGTCCTAAAGCGCGCTAGGAGTGGTGACAGGCACCACCCGGTTTAGCTCGAATACTGTCGAAATAGCTTGGCGTCCCCCGTTCGGGGGACGCCAAGCTATTTTTTCAGTTTTCTTTTGGAGGTGTAGCTTCTTATGAAGAGATAAAGACCGGCAATGATTATTCCGCCACCAATCCATTGCATCGTATGCAATGTTTCGCCAAGGATAAAATAGGCGAGAATACTAGCTCCGATCGGTTCAAATAGGATGCTCATTGAAATGACATTCACGCTCACCCACTTCATAGCCCAATTTAATAGAGAATGACCGAGAAGCGTTGGGAATATCGCTAGCAAGATGAAATATCCCCAGTCTGTAGCTGGATAAGAAAAGAACGGGTAGCGTAATACAACGTTATAAATGATAAGCGTAAGAGCAGCGATGCCATACACGATAAAGGTGTATGGCATCAGATCCAGACGCTTTCGAATGTTCTGACCGAACAAGAGGTATCCAGTTACCATGGCACATGCCGTCAGGGCTAAAAGATCTCCCCACAGAGCCATTCCACTAATCTTGAAATCCCCCCAGCTGATCAGAATAGAGCCGGTCACAGCGGTCACCCCTCCAGCAATAGCTAGAAGGGTGAGTTTTTCTTTGAAGAAAAGATACGTACCGATAAAGGCAAACAGCGGCTGTAATGTGACAAGAACAACAGAGCTTGCAACGGACGTGTAGTTGAGCGACTCAAACCAGAGAATAAAGTGAAAGGCGAGACTAACGCCTGCAAGACTTCCGAATCCCCAATCAGAAGCTTTAATATGACGAAAGGCGTTTCGATAGCTTCGTAGGATAATCGGTAGCATAATAAGTATGGCAAAAACGAGACGGTACATCGCAATAATCGAAGCTTGAGCAGTTGCTAGCTTGACGATGACGGCGGAAGTGGAGATAAATAGGATCGCGATTATAATGGCGATGTATGGCTTCGTATGTTGGTTTTTAAACAATGGGATTCAATCCTCCATTACGACTTAAACGAGTTCTGCTTCAGCCTCGGCTTTTTGATCATGCTGCACACAGCGGTTATACCCGCCGATGCGCTGTTCAATTTGCTCCCCTAGCTGAAAAAGCGCTTCTTCATGACCAACGCGGCTTACTAGCTGTACACCGATTGGAAGGCCTTCTTTACTAGTTCCGATTGGAATTGTAAGAGAAGGGAGCCCCCACACATTCGCATACGCAATGTAAGGCATATAGTTCAAGAAGGTTTTACGAATGGAGAAAAGTTCTTGATACAATTCTCCGTGAAGCGGTGCCGGTGAATGATAGACTGGCATAATTAAGATTCGGTCGTCCAAATAATCTTCTAAAATCTCATCTCCACGCTTTAGCGAAGCATGGATTTGTTTAATTTGTTTTTGGTTAGGCTTGAAAAGCTTCGTTCCAATAAGCGCCCACGATAAGTAGGGATGTACATCTGAACTACGGAAAAGCTTTTCCTTCATGTATTCACCGATTGGACTTGCTTTATCGTTTTCTAACATAAGCTTAGCCATATCGGCTCCCCCGTCGATCGACATCATTTGTTGCCACATAAGAGCGGCTTCTTCAAAAAATGGGGGATTTGCCTGCTCTTCAGAAAGCTCGCCATCAAACGCATCCTTTATGGTTGTGATCAATTGAAACGTTTCACGATTAATCGGATAGCGATGGTGAGGAACTGGGTAGACGAGTTTAAAATCTGCAAGGTTACGTTCAGGTGGTTGTTCATGAGCGATAATCTGGTTAATTAATCTCGCATCTTGAACAGACTTGCTCATCGCACCAATTCCTAGCATGCGTTCTTGCTCTGGCTTGTCAACAAAAGGAAAATTTCCTTCTTGAGATACCTGACGATTGCCGGATTTAAAGCCAATAATGCCATTAAAATGTGAGGGGAATCGAATCGAGCCGCCGATGTCAGCACCGAGACCAACTGCGGTACCGCCTGCAGCGATCAAAGCACCTTCCCCACCGCTGGATCCACCTGCTGTTCTTGAGGTGTCCCACGGGTTATTCGTTCTGCCGTAATGCTTATTATCCGTTTCCTGACAAAAACAAAGGGAAGGTGTATTCGTTTTTCCGAGTATGATGGCACCTTCTTCGCGAAGGCGTCTGACAACCTCAGCATCTTTCTTCTCGCGAGATCCTGCACGATACCCGAGGCCACCTGTTGTCGTCATGTTCGCTACATGAAAGCACTCTTTTACACTAATTGGAACGCCAAACAGTCGCCCTTTAGCATCTCCTGTAGTGAGGGTATAATCTGCTTTTCTAGCTTCTTCTATAGCTTGATCAAAGCGATCTTCTACAAGGCAATTTAAGGCTGGGTTAATGGCATTCAGGTGTTCAATATACGTTCTAACGGCATGGTACGATGAAATTTCTCTGTTGGAAATCTTCTTCGATAGGGACAAGGCATCCATTTCTAATAGTTTCATGCTATCCCTCCATATTTTACCGGCCTACCCTCCGGCATCAGTACATTACTGTATTCGTCTTGAACGTACAAAATCCTTTAAATCGAGACGTCACTCAATAGAAAAGGCATTTCATCTATGTCGAAATGCCTTTTCCCTTCAGTCTTACAACGCAACGGAAGATTCTGAAGGAAGAACACCATAAAACACGTTACGCTCATTTGTTTTCGGATGATAGTAAACGAGTAAAATGGTTTTCTGTATTTGCCCGTCTTCTGAGCTCGGTAACAGATCGATTACTGTATGCTTATACAGTTCTCGTTCTGATAGGTTTAACACTTGATAGTCTTCTCCAAGCAAAGCTGGTTGTTCATTTACAAGCTTCAATAGGGCGTTTTCTTCTTCTTTCTCAAGGCGATCACGCCACCACACCGTACGAGGCTTCTTTTTGGACTTTGATAAGTAATCGATTTTCATAAGTGATGTGACGCGGTCATGATGAGCTGGAGCATGCTTCTCAATAAAGTCAGCCAGGCGTCGGAATAAATCTTCTAGCTGATGACCAATTCGTGACCAGCCTTTTCCTTCCCAATGGCTGCCGAAACCTTGGAAGAAATCAAATGGAGATTGGAAAACTTCCGTAACAAGATACTCAATTGTTGCGTCCATACGATGATCATTCCAGTATTTTTCTAGCACGTCTTCTACCTGCTTAATGCGAATAACGTCATCAAAGGAAAGAACGTTATTTCCAAGAATTTCATAAGGTGCATGATCCATGTAAAGATAGCCATGTTTCTCAGCGCTTAGACGGACACCTGTGCCGCGTAGCATTTTCAAAAAGCCAAGCTCGCAGCTCTTCCGGACGGAAGGAGAAAACGTCGTTAAACGTTTTTCGGAAAGAAGCGTAGTCTTCTTCAGGAAGTCCAGCGATTAAATCAAGGTGCTGATCAATTTTGCCGCCGTCTTTCACCATTGTCACCGTTCGTGCCAACTTCTCGAAGTTTTGCTTTCGCATCACGAGTTCATTTGTTGCATCGTTGGTTGATTGAATACCGATCTCGAATCGGAAGAGTCCGGGCGGAGCTTCGCGATTGAGAAATTCTAGTACTTCAGGTCGCATAATATCAGCCGTGATCTCGAACTGAAACACACAGCCAGGGCGGTGTTCATCAATAAGGAATTGAAACATATCAATCGCGTAGTTTCGTCTAATGTTAAATGTTCGATCAACGAACTTAATCGTTTTTGCCCCATTATCCATTAAGAAACGCAGCTCTTCCTTCATTCGATCTACAGGAAAATACCTTACGCCAACTTCAATAGAGGATAAACAGAATTGACAGGAATAAGGACATCCCCGACTCGTTTCAACGTAAGTGACGCGGCGACCGAGATCAGCAAGGTCTTCTTCGAATCGAAAAGGCGATGGAATCTCACTTAAGCTTAGTTTTGGTGCTGGTGGATTAATATGATTACTTCCATCTTTTCTGTAAACAATCCCTTTTACGTTTTCAACTGATTCTCCTGTTTCAATTGATTGAAGCAGTTCTTTAAACGTCACTTCTCCTTCTCCCATAACAATATAATTAGCCTGAGGAATACGATCGAGCCACTCATACACATCATATGAGACTTCAGGACCGCCAAGTACGATCGTGAGCGATGGATTTACTTTCTTTAACATTTCAATGACAGGAATCGTCTCTTCAATGTTCCAGATATAGCAGCTAAATCCAATGACATCAGCTTTCATACTGTGGAGGTCACTTACAATATTCATAATCGGATCTTTAATCGTATATTCTGCCATTTGTACATCATAATCTGGGGCAGCAGAGGCTTTCAAATACCGTAATGCGAGACACGTATGGATGAACTTCGCATTTAACGTACTTACTACAATCTTCATTCTTTTCCAACTCCTGATCGTTAATTTCTCTATTATATCACCTTCATCACAAATAATTTAGATAGGTTATCGTGATCATTTGTCGGCATATTCGTAAAATGTTTGTAATGAAAGCGTTTCCGTGAGAAAATAAGTGAAAAAATAAGGAGTGAGCTAATTGGAACTTGCTTCATTAACGCCTGAACACCCTTTTTCGGAACAAGACTTTGAATACACAGCATTACTGCCGAGTTATCGTGTCGATTTAAGGAATCCGAGGAATGAACAGCTCGATCGCTTTGTGAATGCAAATATGGTAAGCGACTGGTCGCAAATGTCTTGGAAACAGGTAGGAAGGCCGTTTGAAGTGAAGAAGCTCGCGAAAGAGCGTCTAGATTGGGAGTCTGAACATAAGCAGGATATGCCTGTGAAAACCTCGTGGGAGTTTTTTAATCGCTCATTTCACAATCTATTTATGCAAGATGTACCTGCCGAACAGCAGCGCTTGAAGTCTTCTCTAAAAGATAGCTTCAAAGGCTTTCATCTTCGTGATGTCAAGAATGGCCTGGGGGAGATGGTACGCTTATCTCTCTGGAATTATGTGCACCGCATCGAGGATGGGATTTGGGATCCGCGTGGAAAGCGAGCGCTTTTTGAAGGACTTGATGTAAAAAATCCTCGTATTCTCTTTCTTGGTGCTGCCGAAGGGTATGAAGCGATGCAGCTTCATGCGATGTATCCGGGTGGAGAAGTTGTCATGGTAGATTACGATGCCTTCTGTAAAACAGATCGTTTTGCTCATTTTCCGAATACGTATCCCTTTCTTGGAACAAATCCACAAACGGGCGGACCAAAAGTTTGGTACAAAGATCAAATGAACATTAGCTATCTTGTAAAAGACATTCGTGATCTCGATTTTCATAAAGAGTTTGATATTGTTCTAAGTGTAGGCTTGCTTGAACATGTGCCGGATGAACATAAGCCAGCCATTTTAGAATGGCATCGCAAATTTGTAAAAGATGATGGATACGTCATTATGACAACACCTCGAAATCAGATGAAATCACGTCTTTATTATCATGTGATGGCTGATATGATGAATCATACGTATCGTGAGCTAATGGATATCCGTCAAATGGGACTCTATGCGTATGAAAACGGCATGGATATTGTAAGGCACGGCTATATTAAAGTGCATAACGGCATTATTGCAAGAGCGCGCTGATTACTAGCGATTCTTGCTTAACTATGATAAAAGTGAGGTGAGACAACGAATAGGAGGGATAAAATGAGTGTGCATTCATTCACTGCAGAAACGCTTCAAGGGAAAGACATGCCGCTATCAGAATATAGCGGAAAGGTTCTTTTAATCGTCAACACGGCTAGTAAATGCGGGTTAACACCACAGTATGAAGGACTTCAGGAGCTGTATACGTCGCTTGAGGACAAGCCGTTTGAAATTCTAGGCTTTCCTTGTAACCAATTTGGAGAGCAAGAGCCTGGATCGAAGGATGATATTGAGGAATTTTGCTCCATTAATTATGGCGTGAGTTTCCCAATGTTTGCGAAAATCGATGTAAACGGTAGCGATGCTCATCCTCTTTATCGCTATTTAACGCACGAAGCGCCAGATGTTGAACACGGCGACATTCCCTGGAATTTTACGAAGTTCCTCGTAAATCAAGATGGTCATGTCGTGAAACGCTATGAGCCAAAGACAGAACCAGCCGCTATTAAGAAAGATATTGAGGAAATGCTCTAAAAAGGTTCGGAATTTGTCGAAACGGGGTATATCATTTCTGAGGTGATAAATCAAAATGAAATGGTGGATTCCGTTTTGCTATATGATTGGCACGTTTTCAGGAGCGATGCTCAGTGGATGGAGCATGGACCGTGAATGGGATGTGTTTCCTTCATTTGCGATGGCAATTACAGCATTTTTCTTAAGCACTTTATATATTGTCGTTCGCGACGTCGTTCCAAAAGTCTTTGATGAGACCCTACGCAATTAGTGCGCAGGGTTTTTTAATTACCTATTAACAGCTCATGTCGAATGGATGGAAAGGTGGTTTGGCTTCGTATAGAAATTCCGATCGACCATGCTCCCATCTCCACGTAGCATAAGCAGCAAGACACGCATCAAAAGAATGCGTTGATTCGAGTGCTTTTTCTGGAATTCCTGTTACCCCCTCTTGCTCGAGAAAGTACTTTAGCTGATAGCGATGTTCCATTTCTGATTTATAAGCGAGAATAGATTCGATATTGGCTGCTCGCAAACCGATCGCGGCTCCAGGATGCACTTCCACAATAGTAGCATGTGGTGAAAGCGTCCTCGAGAGTGAGATTCCTCTAAGCGTTAAATAAACCATTCGCGTCATCGTTGGCGTCATAATCGATCCGCTTCGCATCCCGATTTTAACGATCGCTTTTCTGAGTGCTCTGTCTGCAGGTCGATCGCCACCACCTGGTTGGTAAGAAAGCGGGGCGTCGATTCCAATGATTGTGTTATGTGTAAGCTTTCCTTGCTGATAAATGTCCTCATCTGTTGCCCCTTCGATGAGCTGATGAAAGGAAAACGCGGAATCATCTCCATGGAAGATCGCTATAGAGGTATCCTTTGTATTGGATGGTCCTGATAAATCAATTCCGATAAAGCGTTTCATAACATCTCTCCTTTCGCTTAATTAAACAATAAGTGGAAAATGGGTTCATGTAAACGAGTAGTGTACGTTATAATGGAGGAATAGAAACGGACTGATTCGTATGATAGATATCAAGCACAAAGTATTTAAATTTGTTGGTGGACGAATTCTTAAGACGGGACTAGCTGCATTTCTGACGGCGTGGATTTGTGATGCGCTCGGCCTTCCTGTTCTCTTTGCTGTGATCACGGCAATTGTAACAGTCGAACCAACCGCATCGGATTCCATTAAAAAGGGTATCGTGCGTTTTCCAGCCGCTGCAATCGGGGCTGGATTTGCAATGCTATTTGAATCTATGCTCCATCAATCACCCTTCACTTATGCGCTAGCCGCAACCTTCACACTTATTGCCTGTCATAAGCTTGGACTTGATGACGGTATGCTTGTTGCAACGCTAACAGCAGTTGCGATGATTCCCGATACATCAGGAGAGTATATGATATCTTTTGTAGGAAGGTTGAGTACGACGCTCATTGGGATTGTTGTTTCAACAGCAGTAAACTACTTTGTTATGCCACCGAAATTCCATACTATGATCAATCAAGGTGTAAAGCGACTGTACCGCAACGCTGGTGATTTACTAGATCAAATTATCGCAGATCTTCCGCATGCCAAAAGACAAACACTCGTATATCAGCGCTTAAGTCGTGACCTTGAACGAACATACAAATTAATTGCCTATCAGCGGGAAGAGTGGAAATACCGCAGGCATAGCATTCATGAAGTTCGCACCTTTTCTGTTGTTCTTAAAAAACTGGAATACTTGCAGAAGATCCTTTACCATCTTGGAAATATGCTATTTACCGATACGAAAAATGGCATCGATCCCGAAGATCATCGCATCATTATTGAAGCCGGTCGTTCGATCTCCAAAGCTTTTCATAACCCTTCTACGCAGCTGACACAGGAGCATATCGATAGCATTGAAAAGCTCGATCAGCTATTTCATGATCTTGATGATTCAAGAGATGAAGCGACAGACCCCCGCCATCATTTTACAGGAAAAATGATTGTGATATTTGAGTTGCTTTCCTTGAATGATGTGATTGATGATTTGTCGATTCTAGAAGAAAAAGAGAGTAGGTACATGAACAGAGGTGAAAAACGTGACGCTGATCTTTGAAGAAAAGTGGGACCGTACGATAGCTGACAAAGATCGTAAACGAATCCAGGAAATTTATGAAGAGAACCCGATCCAAGAAGGAAAGCTTCAGTTTGTTCCAATTCGAGTGGCTTTTAATCATCGAAATGAACTGCTGGCTTCTGTTTGTATTCTAAATGGTATGGGTGATTGGAAATTAGATGATCGCCTGCTCTCTTATTTTGAAAATAACCGCTTAGTGGCAACAGAACGGTTTACCCATAAGTTAACCGTTCCATCTCATTCAGCTGTACCATGGACGTTTATTTTTCCGCCAGAGACGATGATTCGACAAGCTTCTCTCAAGAACTGGAGTATTTCCTGATTATTTTACAAACGAAAACAAATTTTAGGCCACATTTTACTATATTTCGTTTTCATTCGACGTTATTGATTTGAATCGGTAAAGTCGAATGCAAACGAAACGAGTAGAAATGTGGCTTTTTTTGTTTTATAACAGTTTTCCTTTTTAGAGGGTGTTCTAATAACCTGTACCAATTAAAGGAACAATATGATATAGTAAATTTGAAATTTTCTAACTATTAAAGGGGGAGAAGTTGCATGGGAAAGAAAAGAAGACTTAGTTTATTCGTTATTGTACTATCTATAGCGATGGTGCTTGGAGCTTGTGGAGGTTCTGATTCAGACGGAGAAGCAAACGGATCTCCTTCAGAGCTTAGTTTATTAACGGGAGGAACGGGAGGAACGTATTTCCCACTTGGCGGTGAACTAGCAAATATAATTCAAGATGGAACTGATATTGAAAGCGCCAATGCTCAGTCATCAGGTGCTTCTGTTGAAAATATGCAAATTCTCCAAGATGGAGATGCGGATATTGCATTTACTCAAACAGATATCGCGGCATATGCAACAAATGGTGAGTTAATGTTTGAAGATGGAAAAGTGGACAACATCCAGGCGATTGGAACACTATATCCTGAAACGATTCAAATCGTAACCCTTCAGGAGAGCGGAATTGCTTCTGTGGATGAATTGAAAGGAAAGAAAGTTTCCGTTGGAGCACCAGGTAGTGGAACATATGCGAATGCGGAGCAAGTGCTAGCTGCTCATGATATTACGATGGAAGACATCGATGCTCAGCATCTTGCATTTGATGAGTCTACTGAAGGCATCCAGGATGGCACAATCGACGCTGCTTTTATTACTTCTGGTACACCGACTGGTGCAGTAGAAGGTTTGTCTGCAGTGAAGCCAGTGAACATTCTTCCAATCGAGCAGGATAAAATTGATAAGCTGATTGAAGAGCACCCGTATTATGCAGAAGATACAGTCAAAAGTGGAACGTACGGTCTTGAAAGTGATGTGAAAACTGTCGCAGTTCTTGCGATGCTTGTAGCTCGTTCAGACCTTGATGAAGATTATGTGTATCAAGTAACGAAAGCGATCTTTGATAACTCTGATAAAATTACTCACGCTAAAGGTGAGTTTATTACAGCTGATACAGCGCTAGAGGGTGTTGGCATTGACCTTCATCCTGGTGCTAAGAAATACTTTGATGAAAAAGGTGTCGAGTAAAGTAGCGAATCTACAAAAAAAGGATGTGATGGACGCAGGTGAAAAGCCTGCGTCTTCTTACTATGAAACCTTCCGATTCAACGAAACAATTCATGTACCAAACGACAATTGCAGTTGCCCTTATTTTAGTCGTATTTCTTTACCCATTTTTTCCTGTGATGGCGCTCGAAAAAGGAGAGTCAGGCAAAGTTCTGGCATATGTTCCTTTTGAGGATGATGCGGCTAACTTCGACATTCGCTATACGCATTCTGTGCACAAAACACCTGTTCAGGAGTCTTATTATGTATCTGAATCTGGTGAGATTGTGCAATACGAACTCTCATACGAGAATTTTGCCATCGGAATGCCTTCAAATGCGGATGCAGGGGAACGATTTGTCCAGGATAAGGATGGATACAAGATTAAAGATATGAACAGGAAATTTCCGTTTATTGATATGAGAACGGGTCAGGTCGTCGCAAATCACGTCCTTCTTGTCCAAGATAAAGAGATTGAATTAAGTCGGATCATTGAGCCTGGTTCATGGCTTCACCTTGAATCAGATACAATCAGTTTATGGCAGTGGATGAAAGGAGTGAACGTGCTTGAGTGAGAAAGATCAGCCTCCGAAAACGAAGCAAGACAAAGAGCAGATGACAGATGAACAAACGCAGGAATTAATGGCGAAATTCGATCCCGAAGCAGGTCATCGTAGGCTGACAGGTATAATCGGATGGATCTCACTTGTTGGTCTCGTAGGCTTCTCCGTTTTCCAATTATACACAGCTATTTTCGGCGTTTTTACAGCACAGCTTCAGCGATCCATTCATTTAGCGTTCGCGCTCGGACTAATTTTTCTATTATTTCCTGCTTCCAAAAAGAAGCTGCGTAATAAGACAAAAGGGAAGTTTCAAGTTGCCTGGTATGATGGTTTACTAGCCATTATTGGTGTTTACGTTGGGATGTATTGGCCTTTAAATTTCGATGAACTTGTGTATCGGATTGGACGCCTTACAACGCTTGATTTAATTGTAGGGCTTTTAGCTATCCTGCTTGTTCTTGAAGCAACGCGACGAGTGGTAGGGCTTCCGATTACCGTGATTACGTCTATTTTCTTGCTTTACTCTTATTTCGGACCTTATATGCCGGGGTTTTTGCAGCATCGTGGATTAAGTATTGATCGCATTATTCGCTCGATGTACTACACGACAGAAGGAATTCTTGGAACGCCGCTTGGGGTCTCTTCCACATTTATTTTCCTTTTCCTCCTCTTCGGAGCTTTTCTCGTCAAAACAGGGGTTGGTCAGTACTTCAATGATCTTGCTCTCGTTATCGCAGGAAAACGGGTTGGAGGACCGGCAAAGGTAGCCATTTTCTCAAGTGCGCTTCAAGGAACCATTAGCGGAAGCTCAGTTGCGAATGTTGTGACCTCAGGTTCATTTACGATTCCAATGATGAAGCGACTTGGGTATCGGAAGGAATTTGCTGGTGGAGTAGAGGCAGCAGCATCTACAGGTGGTCAGCTTATGCCGCCAATTATGGGCGCAGCGGCGTTCCTAATGGTCGAATTTATTGGTGGTGGCATCACCTACTGGGAAATTGCCAAAGCGGCTGCGATTCCTGCACTCCTATATTTTACGGGTATTTGGATCATGACTCACTTTGAAGCAAAGCGCATTGGATTAAGAGGTTTGACGGAAGATGAAATGCCAAACCGAAAAGCTGTACTTGCGCGGATCTATCTTCTTTTTCCAATCGTCGCTGTTATCTTCTTCTTAATGTCAGGCACGTCCGTTACGCGTGCAGCTCTTTATGCGATTTTGTCAGCGATTATCGTTGGAGCAATTAATAAGGAAACTCGTATGGGAATCGGTGATTTCATTGATGCCCTTGCGAATGGGGCAAGAACCGCACTTGGAGTGGCGGCTGCAACCGCTGCAGCGGGGATGATCGTAGGTGTAGTAACTCTAACAGGACTTGGGTTAAAGCTTGCGAATAGTCTTGTTTCGCTTTCTGGTGAAAATTTGTTGCTCACCCTTTTCTTTACGATGATTGCCTCCCTTATTCTTGGGATGGGGTCTCCAACGACCGCAAACTACGTTATCACGTCAACAATTGCAGCTCCGGCTTTGATTGTATTATCTGTCCCCGAGCTATCGGCGCATATGTTTGTGTTCTATTTCGGTATTGTCGCAGATATTACACCGCCGGTTGCGCTCGCTGCATTTGCGGCAGCAGGTGTATCGGGAGGTGAGCCGCTTCGGACAGGGGTTCAATCAGCTAAGCTCGCGATTGCGGCATTTATCATTCCATACATTTTTGTGCTCTCACCCGAGCTCATGATGATTGATACAACGTGGCAAAGTCTTCTTTGGGTACTTTTCACGTCATTAACGGGAATGATTAGCATCGGCGCAGGAATGATTGGTTATTGGTACCGTCGAACTGTTTTAGTTGAACGGATCGCTGCAGTAGCGGCAGGCGTAATGCTTATTTATCCAGAAGGTTCTACAGATCTCATTGGACTCGGGCTATTTATCACTCTGTTAGCTCTTCAGTTTTTGATTAAGCAGGACGGTGGAAAGAAAGAAGTTGCGAATGCATAAATCGAAAAGTCGCTCCTACTAAGAGGGCGACTTTTTCTATGTAAAAACGCTAAGATCTGCTGATTCCCGGTAGAAGAAGAGTGTGATATGATGAAAGCGTCGTCATAAATAGAAATTCGTTTGAAGAGAAAGGAGTTCCCTTCTTTTTATCGAAGTGGAACCTGTTAGCTTATACTCTGAAGGAGGATCACAATGGATTATCGAATTGAACGAGACACAATTGGAGAAATCAAAGTACCAGCAGATAAAATGTGGGGTGCTCAAACTCAACGAAGCAAGCAGAACTTTAAGATCGGTAACGAACAAATGCCGCTTGAGGTTGTGAAGGCATTTGCGATTTTGAAGAAGAGCGCAGCACTTGCAAACCAGCGTCTTGGCAAGCTTGAAGATGAGAAAGCTGAAGCCATTGTGAAAGCAGCGGACGAAGTGATCAACGGCGATCATAATGAACATTTCCCACTTGTTGTGTGGCAGACTGGAAGCGGCACGCAGTCCAACATGAATATGAATGAAGTACTTGCATACCGTGCAAATGAACTTTTACAAGAACAAGGAAGCGAAGCACGTGTTCATCCAAATGATGACGTGAATAAGTCCCAATCTTCCAACGATACATTTCCAACAGCACTGCACGTTGCGGCAGTTCTTTCTGTTGAGGATCATCTTTATCCAACCCTTATTGAATTAAAAGAAACGCTTTATCAAAAAATGAAGGATAATGAACATATTATTAAAATCGGACGTACTCATCTTCAAGATGCTACGCCACTAACGCTTGGACAGGAAATTAGCGGCTGGCATCGCATGCTTGTAAAATGTGAAAACATGCTGCTTGAGAGCGTTAAGTATATGAAAGAGCTTGCGATCGGCGGTACGGCGGTTGGAACAGGATTGAACGCACATCCGAAGTTCGGTGATATGGTGGCCGAGGAAATTAGCAAAATGACGGACAAGACGTTCGCATCTGCTGAGAATAAATTCCATGCGCTTACAAGTCATGATGAAGTAGTGCATGTCCATGGCACGTTGAAAGCTCTAGCGGCTGATCTTATGAAAATCGCAAACGATGTGCGCTGGCTTGCAAGTGGACCGCGCTGTGGTATTGGAGAAATTACAATTCCAGCTAACGAGCCAGGAAGCTCGATCATGCCAGGCAAAGTGAACCCAACACAAAGTGAGGCGCTCACAATGGTAGCGTCCCAAGTGATGGGGAATGACGCGACAATTGGTTTTGCAGCAAGTCAGGGGAACTTTGAGCTGAATGTCTTCAAGCCAGTCATTATTTATAACTTCCTACAGTCTTCTCGCCTCCTTGCGGACGGCATGAAGTCGTTTAATGATAACTGTGCAGTTGGCATTGAGCCAAATGAAGAAGTGATCCAAGATTACTTGAAGAATTCACTTATGCTTGTGACTGCTTTGAACCCACATATCGGTTATGAGAACGCAGCGAAAATTGCGAAGAAAGCCCATGAAAATGGAACAACGCTACGTGAATCTGCCCTTGAGAGCGGTTTGCTCACAGCGGAGCAGTTCGATGATATCGTACGTCCTGAAGATATGATTGCACCAAAAGAATAATAGGAAAAAGCGGGATCTCTTTGATCCCGCTTTTTTGTACGGC
This sequence comes from Anaerobacillus sp. 63XJN7_4_ISO-PGPR-S23-413, assembly GCF_056173725.1. NCBI lineage: Bacteria > Bacillati > Bacillota > Bacilli > Caryophanales > Bacillaceae > Anaerobacillus > Anaerobacillus sp. 63XJN7_4_ISO-PGPR-S23-413. Next base: position 4,114,745 of record NZ_CM149688.1, on the reverse strand, counting down.
GAAAGCAGCCCAAAACCTCCGGCTGTTTCACCCTTTAGATTGAGACAAAAAGCGTCTCATTCTAAAGGCTTCCAACATCCTACGGTTTTAAGCGGGCTGCTTTCGCTTTTCATGTCTAGCTACAGTGGCCCAAAACCTCCGGCTGTTTCACCTTTTAGATTGAGACAAAAAGCGTCTCATTCTAAAAGCCTCCAACATCCTACGGTTTTAAGCGGGCCACTTTCGCTTTTCTTTCAGGAGTGGAAAGCGTTTACACTTTCCGAGGTAAAATGGCCATGATGCCTTTGTAGATCAAGACAAGTGCAAATAGCAGCGCTGCTAGAAAGCCAACAACTTCGAAGACCGGATTAAGACTCTCGAGGAATGAATCTGCCTCAGACAAACGAAGTAATGCAAACCCAGCAATCATAGCGGCTACGAAAAGCAATGTTCGATCCAACATATCAGCACTCCCTTTGAAAGAAATATTTTTAGTGCCCTACAAATATATGCAGTGTGAGACGAGCGAAGAACTATTTTATTTTGGGGTCTGTGAGCTTACCCCTGTCGTTCTTTACTATATGGGTGGCTATTCGATGGGGAAATTGCTTCGATGTTAGAACGCTCCACCTCTGCAATTGAAAGTTGTATTCGAAGAGCTAGATCAAAAATGAAAAAGGAGCTGTTTGAAATGTTTGAAAAGAATATGAGCGAGCAAAACGTTGGGGAAGAATTTGAGCGAAAAGTGTTTAAGGAAATACGTCTCCGTAAGGCGCTTTTCGATCAAGTTGAATTAACGAACGCAAACTTCATGAATTCGAACTTAGCACAATCAATCTTTTCTGACGCTTATATGGTAGAAGCGACCTTTACAAATATGAATATGAGCGGTATTTCTTTCCGAGATATTGACCTTAGCGATCTTAAAATCGAAGATGCACAAATGGGAGGGGCTGTTTTTCGTAATATCGGATTACCCCCTGAAGATCACTTTGCGGCAGGAAGAAGAGAGGAGCACATGCCAATTCTTTTCGAAAACTGTGATCTGCATGGGAGTACGATAACAGATTGTAACTTAAAAAATGTGAAGATCGAGAAATCTGAGGTAGAAGGTATGACAATTGATGGGATTTCGGTGGAAGAGCTGTTGAAGGTTTATGAGGAGAAGAACGAAAAATAAAAGAGCCGTTGATCTCAACTGAGATTAACGGCTCTTTCTATATCAATCATTACTTCTTACTTCCACTCTTTCACTTTATCAGTGTCTGTTACAAATAAGAAAATCTTACCTTTGTCCATTTCTTCTTCATAGCGTTCAGATTCATCTTTGGAAAAGCCGATTTCCTGCATTTTGGTGCGCAGTTCGTCGCCTTTCTTACTAAAGACATTTTTCAAGCTGCTGAGACCCATTTCCTTTTTGCCGATTGTATTCGCATCAACGCTGTCTGCTACGCGCTCTGTGCGGTCATCGTCATGGGAAAGCACGTAAATATCATCGTTAGCTACACCGATATTTTCTAACTCTTCAATGTCGCTTTTTAATTTCTCATCATTCTGGTATTCGCGTACTACTGGTCTACTCACAATATTGCCTCCTTCAAAGATTGTTCTGCTTTTTTTAATCTCACATGTACTATACACGCTCAGAAAAAGTTCTAAACGGGAAAATTACACATCAATGTGCTGCGTGATTATAGCAATGTAAGGCATAATAAGTTCAAAAGGTATTGTGATAGGGTATAGAAAGAATAGAACAATCCAATCAGGAGGCGATCGAAATGAGTTCAGAACAATTAGGCGTAAAAGAAGGGAAGCTTGCTCCCTGTCCAGATAAACCAAATTGTGTGTCGAGTCAAAGCACAGATGAGAAGCATGGGATGGAACCTATTTCATACAATGGGACAGCAGAGGAAGCAACCGCAAAATTAAAAACAATCCTAACCAATCGAAAGCGAACAGAAATTGTTGAAGAGAGGAAAAACTACATAAGAGCGGAGGAGAAATCAAAGCTGTTTAAATTTGTCGATGATATTGAGTTTTACATTGATACAGCAAATGAGAGCATTCACTTTCGTTCTGCTTCACGGACTGGATACTCAGATATGGGAGTTAATAAGAAGCGAATGAATGAAATCAGAGAAGAATTTCAAAAAGCATAAAACAACAGGTGCCTATGTGGCACCTGTTGTTGATTTATCAGAAGTCATTCGCTTCCTCATTTTCTTCTTCTAGTGTATCTTCATTCTCATCTTCTCGGTCGTCTTCTTCTCGTTCTGAAGAAAGGAACCAGCCTCCTAGTGCAATCGCAACAAGAACGCCCCAGAATGTGATTTTCCATGCGGGTTCTTTCGGGAAATCCTCAGCAAGAATGCCGAGGTTTGGATGAGCGAGCGTATAAATCGCAAGCTTAACCCCTACCCATCCGACAATCACGAAAGCGGCGGTTTCTAAACCTGGCTTACGGTGCAAAAGCTTCACAAAGTAATTAGCAGCGAAGCGCATAATGATTAGCCCGACAATTCCACCGGTTAGAATAACGAGAAATTGTCCACCATCCATACCTCCAATTTTTGGTAGCGTTGTATGAGGTAGCGTTAGAGCTAACGCTACAGCAGCTAGAATGGAGTCCACGGCAAATGCGATATCAGCAAGCTCCACTTTTAAAACCGTCGTCCAAAAACCAGGTCCCTCCTCGGACTTTTGATTTTCCTTGTTCTTCTCTTTTCGATCGCTGAGTAAAAATTTTTTCACGATGTGATTTAAACTGAGAAACAAAAGATAAATCGCTCCAATGGCTTGAACTTGCCAAATATCAACGAGAAAGGAAATGATGAAGAGAGAACCGAAGCGGAAAACAAATGCTCCTCCAAGGCCATAAAACAATGCTTTTTTACGTTTTTGTGGGTCAAGATGCTTCACCATTATGGCCATGACAAGGGCGTTATCTGCTGCCAGCACACCTTCAAGACCGATTAGAACAATGAGCACCCACCCGTATTCCAGTAAAAGACCAACATCCATGGTTATCTCTCCTTTACCTTCTCATTAGTATTCCCAGTTGGACAGTCCCATACTAGAAAATACATGCTTTAAAAGGTAGATCTATCCTATATACGATTCCACTCGGAAAATCCTTTGAAATCTTTTATCGTTTTGAAATGATGCCAAAATGGTATAAGGTAAAGAGTGGAGGTGGAAACATGCGTTTAGAAAATAAAAAAGTAATCAGTCTTGTTCATCATGAATTTGAAGATTTGGAGCTTATTTACCCTTACTATCGTTTAATTGAAGAAGGGGCAACGGTACATTACGTTGGTGAGAAAGCAGGAGAGAAGTATATTGGTAAATATGGTGTTCCCGTGGTTGCCGATTATGCTTATGAAGATATTAATCCTGCCGATTACGACGCGATCCTTGTTCCTGGTGGATGGGCGCCTGATAAGATTCGCCGTTTCCCTGAAGTATTGAAAATGGTTCAGCATATGGAAGAAAATAAGAAGCCAATCGGCCAGATTTGTCATGCTGGTTGGGTATTAATTTCCGCAAAAGTACTAGAAGGGAAAAAAGTGACAAGTACGCCAGGCATTCGTGATGATATGGAAAATGCCGGTGCGACTTGGATTGATGAGCCCGTTGTTGTTGACGGACATCTTGTATCTGCGCGTCGCCCGCCAGATCTTCCACAGTACGGAAAAGCCTTTGCTGATATTTTAGCGAAATAATATAAAAAGCTCACTCCTCATAAAATAGGAGTGAGCTTTTTATATTATTCTGTTACGCGATCCAGCTTTCCAGTTGCAGGGTCAATCACAAGCCCGTGAACAGGAAGATCCTTTGGAAGAAGCGGATGATTCTCAATCATCGATACGCTACCGCGCACGCCATCTTGAACCGTTGTAAATCCTTGTAGCCATGAGTGAAGGTCAATCCCTACGTGCTTCATGGAAGAAACAACTTCTTTTGTTACACTGTCTTCCATTTTGTGTAGCAGCTCATCTGGATCTACTTTGCCCATGCCACAGTCATGATGCCCAATAACCCAAACTTCTTCCGCCTGAAGTTCATAAACGGCTACAAGAATACTACGCATAATACTGCCAAATGGGTGACTCACGACAGCACCGGCATTTTTAACGATTTTCACATCACCGTTTTTTAGATTCATCGCTCGTGGAAGAAGCTCTACAAGACGCGTGTCCATGCAAGAGAGGATCACGATCTTTTTATCGGGAAGACCTGTTGTTTCATAAGGGACATACTCTTTATTAGCGACAAATTCCTCATTAAATTTTAATACTTCATGAAGGGTATCCATAATATTATCTCCTTGTCCTTTTAATTTTTTTCATTTGGCATGCAGTTTGGTACACTAGTGATAAAGATCCTTCACTTAAAGGAGTTTATCGATATGAAAGATATACCAATTGATCAGCTGGTTCAACAAATGAATGCACGAATGAAACAGCTCACATACAATGTGGAAGAAAATGATGCAGATGTCGATGGCATTCGAGAAGAGCTGATTGCCATTAAAACTTATTGTGACATGCTGCTCCAAGCATCGGGAAGTCATAGGCCTAAGCCTGCCGCCAACGCTGGAGTTAAACCGCTTCAGCAGCAAGCTGCCGCACCAGTTCAACAGTCGCTTTCATCAAAGCCGATGAAGGACGATGATGCGAACGAGGACTCGATTTTTGATTTTTAAGCGAAGCCGCCAAAGAGCGGCTTTTTTGTTTGCCGTTTTTAAACGCCGAACGCATTCGGATAAATAACTTCTCCGCTAACATCTTTTAGCGCGTCTTTCTTAAGTTCTTTTACCATGAACGCATCTCCTGCATCAAATGGACCAGAAATGTTTTGCTCAGAAGCAGGGGTGAAGCCGAATCGTGGATAATAGTCCTGGTGGCCAAGCACGAGTACGTGACGATATCCAAGCGAAGTAGCTTTCATCATGCCATCTTTGATCAACATGCTCCCAACTCCTTCTCCCTGTAATTCGGGAACGACTGCGACAGGAGCAAGGGCTAGGGACGTGAGCTTTTCTTTTTCTGTTGAAATGGTGATTTCACTAAAAAGAATGTAACCAACCGGATCCCGTCGATTATGTAGCGCGACAAGCGAAAGCTCAGGAACAAAGTGCGCAGACTCCCGAATCCTACTGACTAGCTTAACCTCATCTTCTCCACCAAATGCTTTTTGTAATATGGTTGAGATGTCCTCATGATCTTGTAACTTTTCTTCACGAACTTCAATCATGTTTCCATCTCCTTTTCTCTATCTTATTTTTTCAAAAATGAAAATAAAAAGCAACAATATTGCCATACATATCTTCTTACCACTATTTCCCGGGGAACCAATTCAAATTCAAACAAATTTAGGCTAGCGAAAAAAAGCCCTCGAACGAATCGAGGGCTTTCATGTGCTTATTGGAAAAATGGATATTGACGGCGTTCTTGTTGAACAGAAATCCATTTAACAGTTGTGAATTTATCGAGTGCCCATTCACCACCGAAACGGCCAAGACCTGACTCTTTTTCACCACCGAATGCCATATGTGCTTCATCGTTCACCGGCTGGTCGTTAATGTGTACCATGCCCGTTTCGATTTGCTGAGCAACCTGAACACCGCGGTTTAAGTCGCGAGAGTGAACAGAGCCACTAAGGCCGTATGGAGAGCCATTTGCAATTTCGATCGCTTCGTCTACTGTGCTAAATTTAATGATTGGCGCAACAGCACCGAAAATTTCATCTTTTGCGATCGGCATGTCATTCGTTACGTTTGTTAAAATAACCGGATGCATCACGTTACCTTCCACTTCGCCACCAAGAATTTTCTCAGCGCCCTGTTCAAGAGAAGCGTTAAGTGACTCTTGAATGCGTTCAACTGCGTCATTGTTGATGAGTGGGCCAACAGCTGTTTTCGCATCAGAAGGGTCGCCTACTTGAAGAGAAGCTACTTTTTCTTTGAAGGCTTCAACAAATTTGTCGTGGATGCTTTCATGCACGATAATGCGATTGATCGCCATACAAATTTGACCCTGATGCAAGAATTTACCGAACGCCGCTGATTCAGCTGCCTGATCAATATCGGCATCATCAAGAACGATAAACACGTTGTTACCGCCGAGCTCTAGCGCCGTTTCTTTAATGTTCTTACCTGCAAGCTCACCGATATGTTGACCAACTTCGGTTGAACCTGTGAAAGAAATCAACTTCGGAATCGGGTGTGTGACGAACGCATCGCCAATTTCAGAACCGCGTCCCGCTACGACGTTTAGTACGCCTTTCGGCAGTCCTGCTTCTTCAAATAGTTCAGCAATTAAGAACCCAGCGGTTACTGGCGTTTCAGATGCTGGTTTTAGAACAACCGTGTTACCTGTTGCGATCGCTGGTGCAACAGATCGCATGGAAAGGTGAAGCGGGAAGTTCCACGGTCCGATGACACCGATCACGCCTTTTGCGCTTTTATATATGCGGTTTTCTTTACCTGGCGTATCTGAAGGTGCGATTTGTCCCTTCATACGATATGGGAACGAAGCAGACTCTTTTACAACGCGAGTGGCCGCTGCCCATTCAACATTTGCTTTGATTTTTGTACTGCCAGATTCTTTCACTAGCCAGTCAACGATTTCTTCTTTTCGTTCTGTCATGAGCGCCGCTACTTTATCAAGAATTTGCTGGCGCTTGCCTGGTGTTGTTTGTGCCCATGATTTTTGTGCTTCTTTTGCCGTTTTATAAGCTTTATCTAGATCTTCTTCAGATGCTGAATTTAATGTAAAAATTTCCTCGCCTGAAAATGGATTATAATTTGTTACAGTTTTGTCACTAGAACCTTTAACCCATTCACCGTTAATATATTGCTTTGTATATGTGTTAGCCATGAGTCATCCTCCTTTAGTGTACGTTAGAGAAGGTTCCCGAATGCTTAAAGGATTAAACATACTAGCGTACAAGAATTTTTTTCCAACATAAAAAAGGCGTGAAGGGACAAATTGATAGTAATCCCTAAAGAAAGGAGGGAGACAGAATGCCGGAACCAATCCCGTTTTTTTATCCAGCAGAGGCTGATGCTATAAAAAATGCACATGATGCTTATAACGTATATGTAAACGACGATTATGTGGGCGATAAAATTTTGTTCTCTCACTGTGAGAAAATTGAAGATCTTAGCGAGTATTTGAATCAAAAAGGCTTCTATAATTTCCAAGCGGAGGTTGAAGGAGATCATTACCACCTGCAAATGAACGAGCAGGATCAGGGGGAGCTTGTGAAGGATGAGCTCCACAGCTACCTCCGATTGCACTAGCGATGGATTCGCTCCCAAATACGAAGCTTTCGCTCAGTCTGTCTCGCCGCTTCCTGTGCTTCTTCTACCGTTATTTCTTTAAAACGGATCTTCCCACCAGGTGGCAGCTGAGCAATAAGTGGCAAATCAGGACCAATCACCGTTCCTATCCGTGTGTAACCACCTGTCGTTTGCCGATCCGCAAGCAAGATTATCGGCTGTCCGTTCCCAGGCAGCTGGATGCCGCCAACCGGAACTCCATCAGAAATGACGTTCGCTTCATGATTTGTTTCCAAATCAGAATGAAGTCGATAACCCATTCGATTGGATTGAGGTGAAACTTCATGAGTGGAAGAGAAAAATTGTTCCACAACTTGAGGTGAAATCTGTTCATGGTGTGGTCCTTTCACAACGCGCACTTCAACATCACGATCATAATCAGGAATCTCGGTGAAAAAAAGCCCGGTTCCTGCTTTTTGTTTCACAGGTTTACCAACGAGTTCATCTCCCTTTTGAAGGGGACGTCCGAGTCCAGCTGGCTCATAAACGGAGCGACTTCCCATATATTTTTCTGAATGGAATCCACCTGAAACAGTCAGGTAGGCACGAACCCCTTGTCGCGGCTGACCAAATTCTAGCACCTGTCCTTTTTTTATATGCACAGATTTCCAGAGCGGAATGCGTTTCCCGTTCACCATGGGAGACAAATCCCCTCCCGTTACAGCGACCACAAAAGACTCTTCTGCAATCAGCTCAGGTCCTTGCATCGTAACCTCAAGTCCTGCCGCATCGCGCTTATTCCCGACTAGAATATTGCCAACCTGAAGAGCAAAGCGATCGAGAGCTCCCGAGGCTGGCACTCCGTACTTTAAAAATCCAACACGTCCTAAATCCTGATAAGTTGTATACAATCCTGGCTTTTCGACTGAAAATAACTTCATCGGTTTCCGATCCTTTCCATCACGATGTTTTCTTCACTAAATCGTTTCCGTAGCGCTTTAATAAACGCAAGCGCCGACGGTTCATCTCCATGTACACAAACAGTATCAGCTTCAATCGCAATGATCGAGCCATCCACAGCCGTTACCGTTCCTTCTTTCACCATTTGAATCACTTGCTCAATCGACGCTTGCTCGTCTCGAATAATCGCATTCTTTTCAACGCGAGGGGTAAGCGACCCGTCAGGCTGATACGTTCGATCCGCAAAAACTTCAGATGCATAAGGTAGTGCAGCGTCCTGCGCAGCGCGAATCAATTCTGAATTCGCAAGCCCAAATAGAATGAGCTCTGAATCAAAATCCTTTACGGCTTGCGCAATCGCATTCGCAAGCTCAGGATCCTTCGAAGCCATATTGTAAAGCGCCCCGTGCGGTTTCACGTGCTGAAGCGGCACTTGATGCGCCCTGCAGAACCCGTGCAGTGACCCGATTTGGTAAAGAACAAGGGAATAAGCATCCTCTGGGGTGATGTTCATGTTTCGGCGTCCAAATCCAACTAAGTCTGGAAATCCAGGATGCGCCCCAATGCCAACATGATGCTCTTTCGCCCACTCCACTGTTTTATTCATAATATGCGGGTCGCCGGCATGATAGCCACAAGCCACATTCGCTGACGATACGAGCTCAAGAACCTGTTCATCCTGACCGACCACATAGGTGCCAAAGCTTTCTCCAAGATCACTGTTTAAATCAATGCGAAACGTCATTCGAACCCCTCCCTGCGTTCAAGTTCGTAAGTGCCATCTTCAACCTCCCGCTGAATCCGCTTGTACTCTTCTTCATTAATCGATTTAAAACGTAGATAATCTCCCTGTTCAAAAAGAAATGGCTCGTCTTCTTCAGGATCGAACAATCGAAGCGGTGTGCGGCCAATTAAGTTCCATCCTCCAGGGGAGTCAAGCGGATAAATGCCCGTTTGACTCCCTGCGATGCCAACAGATCCGGCTGGCACAGATTCCTTTGGACTCTCAAGACGAGGCAAAGCGATTTGTTCATCAAGCCCGCTTAAATAGGGGAAGCCTGGTAAAAAACCAATCATGTTAATAAGGTAGTTTGCACCTGTATGTAGGTTAATGACGTCGGTAAGACTTAGGCTGTTGGTGTTGGCGAGATTTTCGAGATCAGGTCCATAGTCGCCACCATAAAAGGTAGGAATGGTGATCACATTTTTTACTTGATGGATCTTTGTGTCCATTCCAACCGCTATGTTTTGAAGCAATGCAGTGATCTTCTCATAAGAAGTATCCCATGGATCGTAGTAAACAGCGACAGAATCATAAGCAGGAACCCATTCTATAAGGCCAGTACCTTTTAATGAACGTAGCTTCCGACAAAACGCTTGAATTTGATCAGTAAGAGTAGGCGATATATCCTCCTGGAAACAGCATTTCACAGCCGCTTCACCGAGTGGATGAAAGGTGATCTCCATGACTAGTGCTCCTTTCGTTAATCTCTTTTTATAAGTTAAGAATAGAACTTCGAAGGGATTCTACTTTTTATACCAGTTGATCGGATTTCTGTTCCTTTAAGTTTACCGAAATTTCAAAAAGACAACAAATTATCCATGGAAAAAAGCGCCATAAGCCTTATAATGAGGGTAGACACTGATCAGCAAAGGAGATCGCTATGAAATTACATACTGCACGCTTTGGAGAAATGGACGTCACGGATGATCGTCTGATCACATTTGAAAGTGGCATTCCCGGCCTTGAGCACTTTAGAACTTACTGTCTTTTACCCGCCGACGACAAAGATGAGTCTCCTTTTTACTTTTTACAATCAACTGAAGAAAGCGGTCTTTGCTTCTTTCTCGCAGATCCGTTTTCCTTTTATCCAAATTATGAAGTAAACCTTGATGACAGCACGCTTGCTCAGCTCAATCTCACCGATCCAGCGCATGCGCTCGTACTCTCGATTCTTACTGTTCAAGGATCATTAAAAGACGCAACAATGAATCTAAAAGCTCCGCTCATCTTTAATACAGCTGAACACACCGGAAAGCAGCTCGTACTGAAGCAGGAGTACGGCATCAAAGAACCTCTATTAAAGCAAGTCACCACAGAGGAGGGTGAATAAATGCTCGTACTCGGACGTAAAAAGGGCGAATCGATTGTGATTAATGATGAAATTGAGCTAAAAATTATTAGCATTGACGGTGATACGGTGAAGCTTGGTGTAGAAGCGCCAAAAAATATCGCCATCCACCGAAAAGAAGTATATGAAGCGATTCAATCGGAGAATAAGCTTGCGGCGATGCAGGAGTTTAGCTTAGAGGATTTGAAGGAGTTTCAGAAGAGTAACAGTTCAAAGGGACCGAAGTCATAAGGCGGCGGTTCTTTTTTATGTTTTAAGAATGATTCTCCATTTTAGGACTAAATCATTAGCAAAACGATGGCTATCGCTAGAATGTGACACCAATCCAAGTTTTTCTAATTATTTTTCAGAAAACTATTAAACATCTAAAAACCCCTGCCGATAATAGTGGTGTTAGGAAGTCCAAACGGATGTGGATTTTCTTGATAAAACCAATTACATGGAGGTAGATTTAGGGATGATTATTAATCATAATATTTCAGCAATGAACACGTACCGTCAGATGAATGTAAACCAAAATGCAGCGAGTAGTTCAATGGAGAAGTTGTCTTCAGGTCTTCGTATTAACAAGGCTGGAGATGATGCAGCTGGATTGGCTATTTCTGAGAAGATGCGTAGCCAAATTCGAGGTCTCGATCAGGCTAGTAGAAATGCACAAGATGGAATTTCTTTAATTCAAACCGCTGAAGGTGGTTTAAGTGAAGTTCACTCTATTCTTCAAAGAATGAATGAATTAGCAACACAAGGTGCAAACGGAACTTTATCTTCAAATGATAGAACTGCAATTAGTGATGAACTTACCCAATTGAATAGTGAGATTGATCGAATTTCAACTTCAACTAAATTTAATGGAGAAGCACTTTTGGATGGTGGATTTGGTGTGCAACTAGATGCTTCTTCTGGAATTAGTGTAGGCAGTGATGGCGTAACTGGGCTTGATATTGGTGGTGCAGATGCTTCCACGACTTACACTGTTGCCGCTACGGGAAGTGCAGGAGAAGTTGAATTATCAGATGATAATGGGAATACTCAAGTAGTTAATTTAACTGATAATACTGCTGGAACTCTAAATTTTGATAAAATGGGAGTTAAGATTACTGTTAACGACACTTGGACAGCTGCCTCACTAGCAACAGCAGGGACTGTAGTAACAGATGGGAATGCTAGTGTTAATTTGCAAATTGGTTCTGAGAATGCTACAGATCAACAACTAGGTGTATCTATAGCTAAAATTGACAAAACTACTTTAGGCACAGGAGCTATTAGTGTTGCTACAGCAGATAGTGCAGCAACTGCAATTGATGTAATTGCAACTGCTATTAATACAGTATCTTCTGAACGTTCAAAAATGGGTGCTTATCAGAACCGCTTAGAACATACAATTAATAATCTGAACACTTCATCAGAAAACATTTCTGCAGCAGAATCTCGCATCCGCGATGTTGACATGGCAAAAGAAATGATGACAATGACGAAGGAAAACATCAAGGCTCAAGCAGCACAGGCAATGATGGCGCAAGCCAACCAAGCTCCACAACAAGTTCTTCAACTTCTTCGTTAAGCAACTATATTCCACGAAAGACCTTAGACCTTCTTCTAAGGTCTTTTTCTATAAAAAGGAGTGACGCCCTATGGATATCGCAGCCCTTTCAATCGTATTAAACCAATCCAAAATCCAACAGCAAGTCCAAACATCCCTGACAAAAACCGCTATGAATCAAGCTGAAAATCAATCAAATGATTTTATTAAAATGCTGGAGCAATCGGTTCAACCTCATCTCGGGAACAACGTGAACATCAAAGGATAGAACCTCGCCTCCTAAGATAGGGAGAGAACACGATGGAAGTATCCAAAATTCCACCTACTTCGGGGATGATACTAAACGTAAAACAAACGGAAATTCCAACTGAGCCCCAAAGTCCCCAAAACACTGATAGTGAAGAAATTTTATTTACAAAAGAAGCTTTGGTTACTCGATTAAAAGAACTCAATGACTTTATAGAACTTGCAAAAACAAACCTCAAATTCCAGCTTCACGATAAATTAAATGAATACTACGTCCAAATCATCGACACGAACACGGACGAGGTGTTAAAAGAAATTCCTTCTAAAAAATTTCTTGATCGCTATGCGGCCACAGCTGAACTACTCGGTTTTCTAGTCGATCAAAAAATATAACTTCTCTGGAACTCTCAAGTTGAGAGTTCTTTATTTAGGTCTAATTACACCTTAAACTCTTTGGTTCCCCTGCCGATAGTATGAATAAGAGGAATGAACGGAGGAGATGTTCATGAGGATTTCCGGCTTAGCGACGGGAATGGATATCGATCAGATGGTGAAAGATCTGATGACGGCGGAACGGGTTCCGCTCGATAAGCTATCTCAACAAAAACAAACGTACGAGTGGCAAAAGGATTCGTACCGTGAGCTAAATACAATGATGTCTGATATGCGAACTGCAGCTTCATCGATGCGTTTGCAGTCTGGCTACAATGCGTATAAATCGACTTCATCTAGTACAGCTGTAAAAGCAACGGCAACATCGGCCTCGCTAGCAGGTTCCTATGACGTAACGGTGAATGAGCTAGCGCAAAGTGCGAAGTTAACTTCTGGACAGGCGATTATGAATGATGCAGGCACAGCAGCAAATGGAACAGATAAAGTGTTGAAATCAACTGAGACAGCATCGTTTCAGATAACGAACAGCAAAGGTCAAACGGCATCGATCAACATTACCGCTTCTGATACGTTCAAAAGCCTTGCTGAAAAAATCGCTGGTGCTGTAGATGATGGCACAGGTGAATCGCTCGGTATGAGAGCGAGCTTCGATAATACAACGTCGCGCTTTTTCATTTCTTCTAAAGCGATGGGTGGAGATGAATCGTTCACGCTAAGCGGGTTTAGCGACACAAATATAGAAAATCGTATCCTCGGTGGTGCAGCGAATACAGCTCAGGGAAAGTACGGTTCCGTTACGTTTGATGGAATTACTGTCGATAACCTGAAGACAAATGCGACAACGATTAATAACCTGAAGCTCGATCTCGTTCAGAAAGGAACAGCAACTGTATCCGTTCAAAGTGACACGCAGGCGCCGTTCGATATGATTAAATCGTTCGTTGAGAAATACAACGAGTTCGTTGATAAAACGCAGACGCTATTAACGGAAAAGAAGTATCGCGATTTTCCACCACTAACGGATGCGCAGCGAGAAGATTTAACGGATAAAGAAATTGAGCTTTGGGAAGAAAAAGCGAAAAGCGGTTTACTTCAAAGCGATTCAACCGTTCGAGGCATTGTAAGTGATATGCGTAATGCCTGGATGTCTCCTGTAAGCGGTGTTCCTTCCGGTGAGCTAAATATGCTTTCCCAAATCGGAATTAACACGGGCGCTTATCAAGACGGCGGGAAGCTATTTATTGACGATGCGAAGCTAAAGAGCGCGCTTGAACAGAAGCCTGAAGAAGTGATGAATTTGTTTACGAGTGGGACTGATGGCATTGGTGACCGGCTTTACGATAGCGTCAACAAAGGCATCGATCAGCTTGGGAAGAAGGCTGGAACCCCGGGAACACTCATTGATAGTAGTTTTCTAACAACGAGATTAAAAAACTTAGATGAGCAAATGAATACATGGGAAGATAAGCTTGCGACAATTGAAAGTCGTTACTGGAAACAGTTTACGGCAATGGAAACGGCAATGGATAAAATGAATCAACAAAGTATGTGGGTACAACAAAACTTATTTGGTGGGATGTAGAAGATGAGAAGAATTGATGCACTAAATCAGATGCACGTTGTGACAAATCAAATTGCAAAATCGCTTGAAGAATTGAATCCTTCGATGGATGATAATGAACTAAATCAGCTTGAGGGGATTAATCATATGATTAACCGTCGAGAAGAGACGATTAAATTGCTTGATCTAGCTATGAAAAATGAAGGAGATCAGTGGTCAGAGGATGAGAAGCATTTACTTGAGCAACTAAGTGGTCTTGAAGAAACCATTCAACCAAAGCTTTCTGAGCTCTATGCTGCTTTTTCAGATCAGATGAGACGATTTCAGCAGAGCAAATCAGCTACGAGTAAGTATAAGAGCGGACAGGCTTACAGCGACGGCGCATTTTTCGATCAGCGTAAATAGGAGGAACGGATATGGCAATGAAAAATCCTTATCAAACGTACCAGCAGAATGCAGTGACAACCTCATCTCCACAGGAATTAACATTAATGCTGTACAACGGATGCATTAAGTTTATTCGTCTTGCAGCGATGGCGATGGAAAAGAAGAACATCGAAGCGAAGAATACGAACATCATTAAAGCGCAAAACATTCTTCAAGAGCTTCGGAGTTCGTTGAACATGGAAATTGAACTATCGTCGTCGCTCGATCCACTCTATGAGTATATGATTTCGGAGCTCGTTTCAGCTAATATAGCAAATGATTTAGGTAAGTTAAAAGAGATAGAGGGATTAGCTGAAGATTTCCGCAACACGTGGAAAGAAGCAATGGAACAAATGAAATAACGAGAAACAAAGAGGGTGAATGCAATGGAAAAAACATCTCTGTTTGGAGTACTGCTTGGCTTTTTCGTTCTGATAGGAGGACTTATTCTAAAAGGAGCGAATCCAGCAGCTCTATTAAACCCCGCTGCCCTCGTCATCATTTTTGTTGGGACAGCAGCGGCCTTATTAATCGCTTTTCCATTCTATGAAATTAAGAAGTTTCCAACGCTATTAAAAATTATTTTCTCAAATCAAAAGCTTGTAACCGAAAAAGAGCTGATTCCAATGTTTCGTGAATGGGCAACGGTTGCTCGACGTGAAGGACTGCTTTCACTTGAAAATAGTCTTGAGAAAATCGAGGATCCTTTTTTGAAACGTGGCTTTCAAATGGTGATCGATGGGCATTCTCATGAAGCGATTGAGGAAATTCTAGTAGAAGACATTGAAGCAATGAAAGACCGCCACAAAATGGGAGCGGGTATTTTTACACAAGCGGGTACATACGCTCCTACACTTGGAGTACTCGGGGCTGTTGTTGGGCTTGTTGCTGCGCTTAGTCATCTTGGAGATATGGAGCTTCTTGGTAAGTCGATTGCGGCAGCTTTTATTGCAACGTTGTTTGGGATCTTCACAGGGTATGTGCTCTGGCATCCGTTTGCGAATAAGCTGAAGCGTAAATCAAGCGCAGAAGCGCACATTAAGATGATTATGTTAGAAGGATTGCTAGCTGTGCAATCTGGCGCATCCCCTACAATGGTTGAGGATAAACTACTTGTCTATTTACCAAGTAAAGATCGTAATCTGGAAGAACCAAAGAAAGGGAACGAGGCCGGAGTAGGAGAAGGGGTAGGCGCTGATGCGTAAGAAACGGCATGAGGAGCATGAAGAACATGTTGACGAAAGCTGGCTCATTCCTTACGCAGATATGCTCACTCTTCTTCTAGCGCTCTTTATCGTTCTTTTTGCGGCAAGTACGGTTGATGTGAAGAAATATGAAGCGATTACTCAATCTTTTGAAGAAGTGTTGAATGGCGGAACTGGAGTCATGGAAAGCGAGCCTTCTACAATGCAGCCACAGGATGGATCGTTCGTCGGGTTAACAGAAGACGAAGACCCGGATGAGAATGACGAGAAGGAAGAAGAGCGGGAGGAAGAAAAGCTAGAGCAGGATCTGAATAAGCTTGAAGCGCTTAAAGGGCGAATTGATGAGTATATCGCAGATCAAGAACTCGACTCGTTCCTTCAAACGAAATTAACCGAAGAGGGCCTATTGATTACGATTAAAGAAGCTGCATTATTTAAAAGTGGGAAAGCTGATTTAACAGGAAATGCGAAGGAGCTTGCGAAGGAAATCTCTTCTCTTCTTGTGACAGACCCACCTCGTCGTATTACTGTTACAGGTCATACAGATGATCGGCCCATTAAAACGTCTCAATATGAATCAAACTGGCATTTGAGCTCTGAACGAGCGCTGAATTTTATGACAGAGCTATTAGAAAATAATAAGTTAAACCCAAAGCTATTTAGTTTTACAGGTTATGGAGAGTATCGGCCGGTGACGACCAATCAAACACAAGAAGGAAGAGCGAAGAACCGTCGCGTTGAGGTTTTGATTCTTCCATATAATGTTCAGAATTAACATAATGGGGTGGATAAGGTGAAACGAGTCGTAATTATCCTCCTAGCGGCACTAGGAATCGTTGGTGCAGGAGCGATAGCAGCCGTGCTTTTTCTTGATATCAATTTAAAAGAAGTGATTGCACAGCAGGAGAAGGAACCAACTGCGGAAGAACTGGCAGAAAGAAGTTACAGTATGGAACCATTAACAACAAATTTATCTTCAGAAAACTATGCGGTTGTTCAATTAAATTTACTTGCGGATAACGAAAAAAGTTACAAGGAGTTAGAAGTACGTAACCCTGAATTAAAAGCTATCGTTATTTCGATACTGGCTGGTTTATCGAAAGAAGATCTCAAGGGTTCAGAGGGTCTGAAGCAGTTTACCTTAGCAGTTCAAGCAGAGATTAATACTGTTCTACAAGATGGAAAAGTAGAGCGTGTTCTTGTAACGGACTTTAAAATTCAGTAAGCGGTTAACTTTTTAAGAAATTTTCCGATAATAACGGTATAATCCTCAAATTAGGGTACGAATAATAGAATAGGAGTAGTATTATAAATTGTCGGAAAGAGGTGACCGGATATGAATGTCAATAAACCGTCAGCACCACCTATTGTAAACCCTTACCAGAAGCATAATCCTGTTACGAAAGTGGAGCAGGTCAAAAAGGCTCCTCGAGAAGATGAGCTTCAAATCTCAAACAAAGCGAGAGAACTATACGACATGAAAACGGAACAAGAGCGTGAAGCCAAAGTAACCGCAATAAAGAAGCAGATTGAAGAAGGTACGTATCGTGTCGATAGTCAGAAAACAGCAGAGAAGCTGTTTGATCAGTGGTTCTAACAGGAGGCGGCACGATGGGGCAAAAGTTAATTACGGTTTTGAGCGAAATGATTCAATTGCATGAGACATTAATACCGCTATCTGAACGGAAGCATGAAGCGATTATTGAACGGGACATGGAGAGCTTAACAGATATTATGAAGAGTGAAAAAGATCTTCTTTTCCAGTTGAATTTATTAGAAGAACAACGCCAGCAGCTAACCTCTGAATTTGCAGGAGATCAGGAGCAAACGCTCAAAGAAGTATTGGGTAAGCTTAGCCCAGCTGTCAAACGAATGGTCGAAAGTAGAGCCAACGAGTTAAAGCAGCAAGCGGAGAAGCTAAAAGGATTAAATGAACAGAATGAGGAGCTTTTGAAAGATGCAATGGCTTTTATTCACCATATGATCGGTCATTTGACGACTCCGAGAGAACAATCGATCACTTACGGCAGGCCCAATCAAAAGAAGACAGCAGCACCAAGAGGTTACTTTGATACAAAGGCCTGACAGATCAGGTGAGGAAAGGGACGTGAAAGCATGACATCAACATTTCATGGTTTAGAAATTGGGAAAAGAAGTTTATATACGCAGCAGGCTGCTTTAACAACGGCAGGTCATAACATATCGAATGCAAATACACCTGGGTATTCAAGACAGCGTGTTGATATGCAGTCAACTTCTGCCCTCCCTTATTCCTATCAAACAGGAAGTGTTTCCTCTCAGCTTGGTACTGGTGTAAGTGTTCAATCGATTGAAAGAATTCGTTCCGAGTACCTCGATGGTCAATACCGCGAGCGGAACGCCATGCTAGGTTCTGAATCTATGAAGCTAGATACGCTGCAGCAGATCGAAGCGTTATCGGGTGAGCCAGGAGAAAATGGACTAAGCGCTTCATTGGATCGATTTTGGTCAGGGTGGGAAGATCTCGCTTCGAATCCAGATAGTAACGCAGCCAGATCCGTTGTTGTCAGTCGAGCTGAAGAGCTTCTTGATCAAGCGAAGTCATTTCAATCAGGACTAACAAACGTAGCAGATAGTTTAAGTAAACAACAAGCAGCTGTAAAAGACCAAATCAGCTCAATCAATTCTCAGATTGATAGTTTAAATAAAGAAATCGTGAAGAACGGAAACGCGAACGACTTAATGGATCATCGCGATCAGCTTATTGATGAATTATCCGGTCTTATCGACGTTAACGTTCAAAAACAACCTAATGGAGAAATGTCGGTTACGTTTGATCAAACTAATCCTACTGGCGGGAAATTGAAGGGAATTCAAGATTCCCTTACGACAACAAATCAGCTTAAAAATGACCTGAACGGAATGTTTGAGCAGCTAGTTAAAGGACAGGATACGGTCGATGCAAGTGGGAACACCGTTCATACAGCAGGAATGAATGAATTATTAAATTTAGGGTTTTCATTGGTTAGAAATGCAGATGGAACAATGCAACAAGGTAAGCCCCTCTTTGACACGAATGGGACTGGAAATACGTTTCTTGAACAAACGACCATCACGAAAGACGTGAAAGCGAATCCTGCTACGCTTGGCGCCTCTTCAAGAAACGATGCTCCGAGCAATGGTGACATTGCAATGGCGATCAGCAATTTGAAAGATCAGAGCTTTACGTTTGATATCTCTGGATCTAACGATAAGGTACAAACGAGTGTCAACGATTTTTATAGCACGCTTGTTTCACGTCTTGGCTCAAATGCGCAGTCTTCTGAGCGTACGGTGAATAATCATGAGTCCGTTCTTCAGTCCATCAATAACAACCGAATGTCAATCAGCGGTGTTTCACTTGATGAAGAAATGGCCAACCTCGTTCAGTTCCAACATGCTTATAACGCTGCAGCACGATATGTTAGTACGACTGATGAACTTCTAGATGTGATTATTAACCGGATGGGCGTCTAGCCGGAGAAGGAGTTATCGAATGCGAATTACTCAACAAATGTTATCAAGTAACATGGTGACACAAATGAATCGAAACCTTACCAATCTCGAAAAAGCCAATCAGCAGGTTTCGACTGGTACCCGTATCAACAAGCCATCTGATGACCCAATGGGTACGGAAAAATCACTGAAGCTATCGTCGCAGCTGGCTGATAATGAACAGTATGAGAGGAATACCGATTATGCGATGTCATGGATGGAGATGACGGAACAATCGCTTAGTAGTATTTCGAACTTGATGCAGCGAGCTAGTGAGCTTGGCGTACAGGCTTCGAATGGCACAAATTCAGCTCAAGAGCTGGAAACAATGGCAAAAGAATTTAAGCAGTTAAGGGAAGAACTCAAAGGTTTAGCCAATACGAAGCTTGATGGAAAATACATCTTTAATGGACAGAAAACGGATCAACCCGTCGGAATTGACCAGGATGGGAATGTATCTTTTGATAACCAGTCCATCAATCAGCGAATTTCTCCATTTAGCGATGTGAAGATTAACGTTGATGCGGGGGAAGTATTTGATGGTCAGGTAAATTTATTCAAAGTACTTGATGAATTTTCTACGGCATTATCAAGTGGAGATAAAGAAGGCATGAATACCGTCCTTGGAAAAATAGAAGAAGGCGCAGAACAGGTTCTGACAAGCTGGACCGGTATGGGCGCTCGTCAATCTCGAGTGGAAAGTATGAACCAGCGTCTGAAGGATGAGAATCTAGCCGTTCAATCATTCCTTTCTAAAAATGTAGATGTGGATCTTGCGGAATCCATCATGAAACTTAAAACGGAAGAAAGCGTCTATCAGGCATCCCTTGCGGCAAGTGCCAAGATCATTCAGCCTTCTCTATTAGACTTTCTTAGATAACCAAAACCCCTCTCACATTTGTGAGAGGGGTTTTGGTTATCTAGTTCATTTATCTCTTAATCGTATTCGCCAGTCCCATCATTTCATCGGCCATCTTTATCGCCTGGCTCTGGAATTGAAGTAACCGCTGGGTTGAGATCATCTCGGTCGTTTCGTTCGCTAGATCAACGTTCGACATTTCGAGAAATCCCTGTCTCGTTTTAAATTCTTCCCCAGGAGCGACAAGCTCAAGCTGCTCATTATCTTGAAGAGAGAATTCATTTCCTCCCACATTGGTGAGAGCCTCGGGCCGATTAATCTTGGCGATGCTAAGTTGATAGGTTTGTTCATTTCCAGTTGCATCCGTCCCCACAATTTCTCCAGTATCAGAGATGGCAAGTTTAGCCGGATCGCTGTTAAATGTAATCGCATTTCCGCTCGTGTCTAGAATCGGGTTACCGCTACTATTCACGAGTGACAAAGTCCCATTCTGATTTTGTAGTTCGAATGATCCGTCCCTTGTGTAGTGAATACTATCACCATTTTGAGTTCGGAAATAGACGTTCTCTCCTTCAAGCATGACGTCAAGATCTCTGCCAGTTTCTTGTGCTGATCCTTGTTCATTACGAAGGGTTGTTAAGCCGATTTTTGAGCCGAAACCAACGCGAAGATTTTCTGGTGTTTCTCTTCCAGGCTCCGTCGCCTCACCTGTTTGGTTCGCATACGTTTGAGTTAATAGATTTTGAAACGTCGCTTCACGGCTTTTGTACCCTGCTGTATTCACGTTCGCAATATTATTTGCGATTGTATCTATTTTCTTTTGTGTCTGGCTAAGTGAAGAAGAGGCTGTGGCCATCTGGATATTCAATCGTAACCCTCCTAGTAAACGCGACCAACATCATTGACTGACTTGTCGATGCTTTGATCATAAGTTTGTAGTACTTTTTGGTTTGCTTCATATAAACGATAAGTATTCAGCATATCGGTCATCGTGGTCGTCATATCAACGTTCGATCCTTCGAGAAATCCTTGCTTCACGGCGTACTGGTTGATGTCTGTCGTCTGGATATTTCTCGGTGCATCATTTTCATTACCTTCCCATTCGAAGACACCATTTCCTTGCTGTGCTAGCTTGGATGGATCGCCCGTATAGCCAATCCATATTTGTTGCTCATTTCCGTTTCTTTCACGAATTGTTCCATCGTCGGTCATTGTAAAAGAATCATCATTGAGTTGAATTGGCTGAAGATCTTCCCCAAGAACTTGGTATCCTTCGCTCGTTGTTAGAAATCCATCTTCATTTACTGAGAAATTTCCATTTCGTGTATAGCGAATGTCATTATCTTCAAGGCGAACACCGAATAAAAGTAGGCCTTTTTTACCGGTTTCTGCATCAATTGGAAGGTTCTCATCGTTGAGAGCCATGTCTGTTTGTTTGCTCGTTTCTTTAAGGGAACCGTTTGAGAAATTAGGAATGCCTTCTTGTGTATAGACGCCTTGTTGAAGAGTGCCAATGGAAGAGTTAGGGGTAGGTGTGTTCGTATTTCTTTCTTTTAGTAGATATTCAGGGAAGGAACGGAAGGTTGCTTCATCCTGTTTGAAGCCCGGTGTTTCGGCATTTGATAAATTATTCGTTAAGAATTGTTGCTTTCGCTCGCTTGCCATCATACCGGATGTTGCCGTATACATGCCTTTAAACATTATTTCGCTCCCATCGTAGTACTATCGAACGCGTACATTGAATTTTGTAACTCTATTATACCGTTTAAATATGGGAAAATTAAGTGAAAAAAGTCGTTTTTTAGGTTAAAACACTCATTTACTATTATTTTTGACAATGCTATGCTATCACTAACGAAAAAATTGTCGAATGAGTATAACTATGGTTTTGTATCCATTTTTTAACTTTAAAAACAGTTTTATACAAGGAGTGTGAAAAGCTTCGTGAACGTTTTTCAATCGATTAGACCGCTTGAACAAGCATTGAATGCGTCGATGGTGCAGCAGCGTACTATCACATCAAATATATCAAATGTTGACACCCCTAATTACAAACGTCAAACCGTTTCATTTCAAGACACCCTGCAGGATGCAACAAAGAATCTGCAGAGCTACAAATCCAACCCCAAACACGTCCCTTTTAGTAACGAAAATAATGCATCAAAGACCGTTGTCAAAACGGATCAAAATACACTTAATCAATCAAATGGCAATAACGTCGACACGGATGTTGAAATGGCCGAACTTGCCAAAAATCAACTCTGGTACAATGCGATGATTGAAAAGACCAACAGCCAGTTCCGTGATTTACAGAAAGCAATTAGAGGGAGCTAAATCATATGAATTTATTTAATGGGTTCAATACGAGTGCTTCAGCTTTAACTGCAAACCGTCTTAGAATGGATGTTGTTTCATCCAATATCGCAAACGCTGAAACGACTCGCTCTGAGCTCGTCGATGGGGAATGGCAGCCATACAAGCGAAAAGTGGTAGAGCTTAAGGAAAATTCGTTCGAGAGTAAGCTTCAAGCCGCAATGGGAAATGGCGAAGCGCCAACAGGAGTGAAAGTGTCGAACATTAAAGAAGATAATGCTCCTAATAAACTTGTTTATAATCCCGCTCATCCCGATGCGAATGAAGAAGGTTATGTGGAAATGCCAAACGTGGATATGGTGAAAGAAATGGTTGATATGATGTCAGCATCTCGTTCCTATGAAGCGAACGTAACAGCGTTAAACGCAACCAAAAGTATGTATATGAAAGCGCTCGAACTTGGTAAATAACGGTCGGGCATAGGAGGATCTTATGAACACAATTAGTGCACTTCAGCAGCTTCCAACACAAGCGAAGTCTCAGGTTACTTCGGGTGAAGCAACGGCTGATTTTGGTCAGATGCTTCAGGATGCGATCAAACAGGTGAACAACAATCAAGTGGCATCTGAACAGATGACGAATAAGCTTGTGACTGGAGAAGTTCAGGATGTTCACGAGGTTATGCTTGCAGCACAAAAAGCCTCACTATCTCTAAATTTAACGGTAGAAGTGAGAAATAAGGTTATTGAGTCATACCAAGAAATCATGCGTATGCAAATGTAGTATGTCAGGGATGGATAAGAGATGAACCAACAACTACTAAATTTTACAAGTCGCTGGAAAGAAACATGGGGTAGCTATTCAACGAAAACCAAATGGCTCATCGGAGGGACTTTTCTGGTCACTCTTCTTCTGCTTCTATTCCTTGTTTTTTGGATGTCTAAACCTAATTTAACTCCGATTTATTCTAATTTAACGCCGACAGAAGCTGGTGAGATCAAAGGGGCCATTGAGCAGAAGGGAATTCCGGTAGAAGTTTCAGCGGATGGAACAACGATCAGCGTGCCAAAGGATCAGGCGTCTGATTTAAAAGTAAGTCTAGCGGCTGAGGGTATTCCAAAAAGTGGTAACGTTAACTACAGCATCTTTAGTGAAAACATGGGCATGGGGATGACAGATCGCCAATTCGATGTTGTAGAGCGAGATGCGATGCAAAATGAACTGAGTTATTTAATTGAACAAATTGGCGGTATTCAGGAATCAAAAGTGATGATTACCCTACCGGCTGAAAGTGTTTGGCTTGATGAAACAGGTGAGACAGCTTCTGCCTCGATCGTCCTTACGAGGGATCCTGGTGCTCAGCTTGACCAGGGCCAAATCACAGGCCTTTATCATCTTATAAGTAAAAGTGTTCCGAATCTCCCTGTTGAAAACATTGTCATCATGGACCAGAACGGAACTGCTTTTGATTACGGCGAAAGTGGCGGCGTTGATACAACTTTATCCGCTTATCAGCAGCAAGAGGACATTCGTAACGGCATCGAAAAAGACATGCAGCAAGAATTACAGCAAATGCTTGGCATGATTCTCGGACAAGATAAAGTGGTTGTTTCTGTAATGGCTAGCGTGGATTTCACAAAAGAAAAGCGCACGGAAGACCTTGTCGAACCTGTTGATGAAGAAACAGGTGAAGGCATTGATATTAGCGTTGAGAAAATCATGGAATCCTATTCCGGTGATCAAGCTGCTGCCCCGGATGGAACGGGTACAGATGAAGGCGAGATTCCAAACTATAATGCAGATGACCCAGATGCCAAGGGCGACGGCTCTTATGAAAAAGTAGAAGATCGCATCAATCGTGAAGTGAATCGTATTCATAAAGAAATCGAAGAAAGCCCTTATATGATTGATGATATTACAATTAACGTTGGTGTAGAGCCACCTGTCGCTGACGATATGACTAGTTTAACAGCAACTCATATAGAAGATATTCGCACTGTGCTCAAAAATGTTGTCCGTACGTCTTTGAGTGAAAGTGATGTTCCGCTTGAGGATGCTGCTCTTGAAGAACGTATCTCTGTATTTGCGAATGAATTTAGAGGGCGTGCGGACTATGAAGAGCCAAAGCCAGACATCTTTTCTTCTGTTCTAGACAGTGTTCCAAGCTGGGTGATTTATGCGGTAGCTGGTGGCGTTGGTATTCTTCTAATTGGTGGAATCATTCTTCTCTTCCGCCGAAAAGGAAATAAGGATGAGGACGACTTCATGGAATTTGAACAGGCGTACAGTGTACCAGAGGATCACTACTTGCCGAGGGAAAAAGAAGAACGTGAAGTGGATATGACACCTGATGCACTAATTGGAAAAGATGAAATTGAAACTCTCGCAAAAAATGATCCGGAAGAGTTTGTGAAACTACTAAGACTATGGATGAACGAAGAGTAGGGGGATTGGATGGTGAGTAGTTTAGAAGAATTAACAGGAACTCAGAAAGCAGCGATCCTTCTCACTTCTTTAGGTGCTGACCTTTCGATTCAAACATTTAAACACTTATCTGAGAAGGAAATTGATCAGCTTGCGCTTGGCATCTCAGAGCTTCGCAAAGTTGAGCCCGATGAGCGAGAAGCCGTCGTGGATGAGTTTATCCAGATGGTAAAAGCAAAGGATTACATTGCCGTCGGAGGAATTGAATACGCAAGACATATCCTTGAGCAAGCGCTAGGACCGAAAAGGGCAGAAGAAATTTTGTCTCGCTTAAGCATCAATTTAAAGGTAAAGCCATTTGCATTCGCAAAAAAAGCAGATCCTGATCAAATTCTAAACATTTTACAGCAGGAGCATCCCCAAACGATCGCTCTTGTCTTATCTTATCTTGATGCGAAGCAATCTTCCAAAATTTTATCCTCGCTACCTCAAGAAAGTCAGGCAGATGTAGCAAGAAGAATTGCGCTGATGGATAGTACCTCACCAGAAGTGATTAGTCAGCTTGAAAAGATCATTGAAGGTAAGCTTAACGCTAGCGGTTCGCAGGACTATGCGTTTACTGGTGGTGTGGAATCAATAGTTCAAGTTCTAAGCAGTGTTGATCGAAGTACGGAAAGAACAATTCTTAGCTCGCTTGAGAAAGATGATCCAAGCCTAGCAGAAGAAATTAAGAAGCGGATGTTTGTCTTTGAAGACATTGTTACGCTTGATGACCGATCCATTCGCCTCGTCATTAGTGAAGTGAAAGATGAAGATCTTTCTATAGCGCTTAAGGTAGCGAGTGACGATGTGAAGGATACAATTTTCCGAAACATGTCTAACCGCCGGGTAGATACGGTGAAAGAAGAGATCGAATTGATGGGGCCACTTAGGCTTCGTGAAGTGGAAGAAGCGCAAACACGCATCGTTTCTGTCATCCGTTACCTTGAAGAAACAGGTGATGTTATGATTGCACGCGGTGGAGGAGATGATCTGATTGTCTAATATCATCAGAAAAACCTCTGGAGAGAAGCGAGCCGTTCCGAAAGTAATTGAGCAGCGAACGGTCACAGAGCCAAAGCAAAATCGCATATTGCCTTCTCGTACTACGACAATTGAAGAAAAGAAATCGCAGCTTCTTGAGATGATGATCCGGCTAGAAGATCTTTATCATACAATTCGAACAAGACTTGGAGATGAAGAAGCGAACGTTCATCAAAATCTTGAGAAGAAGCAGGAACAAAAAGAGCTTGAGTGGCAGGAAATCACGAAGAAAACGTATCGAGAAGCAGAAGAAAGCGGATATGCAGCGGGTTATGAAGCAGGCATGCAGCAAATTCATTTCGAGCTCGATGAAAAGAAGAAGGAAATGGAACACATGGTAAAGGGCGCTTATGACAAGAAGGAAGAATTAATTCAGGATGCTGAACCGTTTCTTCTATCGCTAAGCACAGCCATTGCGAAGAAAATCATTTTAAAAGAAATGGAACAAAATCCAGAGACGCTGCTTGGCATGGTGAAAGATACGCTAAAGAAAGTAAAGGATCGTGGAGAAGTCATTGTTCAAGTTTCAACAGAAGATTATCAGCATGTGATACCAATGGTTGACGAGCTTGAAAAACAACTTGATGTGAATGCGAGCTTAAAGCTTGTGCCGATGAGTGACTTGGAAGTCGGTTCAGGACTTGTTCATACGCCGAGCGGGTCGTACGATATTTCGATTAACAGCCAGCTTGCTGAGATGAAGAAACAGCTGCTTGCTATGTTTGAGGAGCGAACTGTCGATGAGCATTAATGTTGAGCCATATCTTTCGCAGCTTCATTCGATGGAAACGGTCCAGAAGTATGGCAAGGTGACACAGGTTATTGGGCTAACGATCGAATCACTTGGTCCAGAGGTTAAAATTGGTGAGCTTTGCTACCTTTATCCAGGACCATCAAAGGAACCAATTGAAGCAGAAGTAGTTGGCTTTCGCGAAAATCGTGTTCTGCTCATGCCGATGCATGACCTATCAGAAATTGGTCCAGGTTGCCTTGTAGTGGCGACAGGACAGCCACTTGAAGTGAAAGTGGGCTATTCACTACTTGGAACGATTCTCGATGGGCGCGGCAGACCTCTTGATTACTCGGATCTCCCTGGTGGACTGAAGGCTGTATCCACAAATCGAAAGCCACCAAATCCAATGACGCGTCCGCGCATTACGACCCCCTTTCAGCTTGGTGTTCGCGCTATTGATGGGCTGTTAACAGTCGGTCAAGGACAGCGGATCGGTATTTTTGCCGGAAGTGGCGTTGGAAAAAGTACGTTAATGGGAATGGCGGCTCGAAATTCAGAAGCCGATGTGAATGTGATCGCCTTGATCGGTGAACGAGGACGGGAAGTAAGGGATTTTATTGAGCGTGATCTTGGTGAAGAGGGGCTTAAAAAATCGGTTGTCGTTGTGGCAACATCTGATCAACCCCCACTACAGCGGATCAAAGGAGCGCTTACGGCAACGTCGATCGCAGAGTTCTTTCGTGATCAAGGAAAGAACGTCATGCTAATGATGGATTCTGTGACACGCTTTGCCATGGCACAGAGGGAAGTTGGGCTGGCAATTGGAGAGCCACCAACTAGTAAGGGATATACGCCAAGCGTATTTGCTCTTTTACCCAAATTGTTGGAACGATCTGGCACAGCTGAACAGGGATCGATTACAGCTTTTTATACCGTTCTAGTTGATGGTGACGATATGAACGAACCGATTGCAGATGCGGTGCGAGGGATTCTAGATGGGCATATTGTCTTGGATCGGAAGCTCGCTCAAAAAGGCCAATATCCAGCGATTAACGTTTCAGAGAGTGTTAGCCGTGTGATGAAAGAAATTGTGACTCCAAAGCATATGAAGTCTGCAGAAGAATTTAAGCGACTTCTTGCTGTGTATGTTTCTTCTGAAGACCTTATCAATATTGGCGCTTATAAAGCTGGAACGAACAGCAATATTGATAAAGCAATCTCAATTCACCCGGAGATTGAGAAATATATTAAGCAGGGGATTGATGATCAAGCTTCATTTGAAGAAAGTCAGGACTGGCTTTTATCCCGATTTGGAAAGGATGACTAACCATCGCAGCTTTTCACTTCCCATTTCAACGAATTTTGGATGTAAAAGAAAATGAAAAATCACAGGCACAGCTAGACATGGCTGAATCACTCAAAGCACAAGTGGATATCGAGCATTCCATGCGTGATCTTGAGCAAGCGGTTCTTTCCATGCGTCAGAGACTGGAAGAGCGTCAACAAGAAGGGGTTTCCATTATAGATCTTCTTAAGGAAGAAGAGCATATTACCTATCTTGAGGGGCAGCTCCACCAGAAAAGAAATCAGCTGATTCAAGTTGAACATCAAGTGAGTGAGCAGCAGGACACGCTTGCTTCTAAAGTAAGAGAAGAGAAAACGTGGCAGTCAATCAAAGAGACGAGAAAAGAAGAGTTTTATCACGATATGAAAATGATTGAACAAAATGAGCTAGATGATTTAAATACCGTACGTGCGTATATGCTTGCAAGAAACGGCTAAGGGGTGAGGGGAATGCGAAAGCGACAGAAGAGTTCATGGAAAGAACGCATCATCCACGGTTTTCTCTTGCCGCTCGCGTTTATCGCTACGGTTATGCTTGTTGTTCTTCCGTTTCTTGGATACGATCTGTTCGCAATGGCCACTTCACTTAGTAAGAAGCCGATCGCATATGTGGAAGATAATTTTACCGCTGAGGCTACTGATCAAAATCAAGATGAAGTGCTAGAACAAGAAATAAATCAAAAGGATGGCGAAATCTCAGACTTGAAAAAGCAGTTAGATGAGCAAGAAATCGAGCTGAAGAAAAAACAGTCTGAGCTGGAATCGTTAGCTGAAGAAATGAAGAGCGAATTAGCTGACAAGGAAGAGCGTCAGAAGAAGCTTCAGGAGTTAGCAAAAACGTATGAAGGAATGTCAGCATCGAAGTCCGCGACGATTATGGAAAACCTTACGTTAAACGAGGCAGCTCTCCTGCTTGATGCAATGGGAAGCACAGAGCAAGCCGCTGTACTAGGCAAAATGAATGCAGCTGTAGCAGCAGATTTAACGATCGCGTTAAGAGATATTGAAAAAGCAGACGATCCTGAGATTGCTGCAATGCAAGAGAGAGTAACGCTCCTGATGAATGCGATTGATCGCGAAGATAGTTCGCTTTCTGTTTCAGACGTAGCTGATAATTTGTCAGAAATGACTGACGAAGAAGCGGCCCAAATCCTATCGGAGATGGCTCAGTCTAAAGAGGAGAAAGAAGTAGGGCTTTCCATTCTGAAAGAATTTGATGAAGAGAAGCGTACAGGGTTACTTGGAGAAATGGAAGAATCGATTTCTTCTAGTTACATAGCTGATTTAGCCAATTAAAAGGAGGTGAAATAGTGAACGCTATCCAGTCACTTGGAAAAAACATAATTGTTCAGCCTAAGGTTCGAACTGAAAATGGTCCAACTGGATTTTCAACGTTATTAAGTGCTTTAGGAAAAAAGCTTAATGTGAGTGAAAGTGAGCAATCAGAGACACATAACGAAAGCGAGCTAGAAGAGGGAGACAATAAGCCAACAAATAGAAGTGGTGAACCCCCCGTGCACCTTCTCATGATGGGTGCTGTCAATGTTCCGCCAGTTCAACATGATCAAAACTCTTTATCGAAATCGCTTGCCCAACAAGGAACTGACATGAGTGGTGAACCACTACAAGTGAATGCTAATCGTATACAGGAGGAAGTAAGTCTACCCGGTTTTACAAAAAGTGAGTTTGTAGAAATCGAGCAAGTCTTACAAAATGAAGAACAAGTTCTTTCTGAAACGTTTGAGGTAGAGACGAAACTTCCATCTAATGTTATGAAGCTTATGCAAGAGTTGAAGATGAAAGAGCCGAAAGAGCTTCTTTCAATGATGGAGAGAATGGCGACTGAACCGAAACAAGATCAGAAACTTGTTATGGACTCCGATCAAAACGTCCAGTTAGATGGAGAAGTTATTGAAGTTCAAGTAGAGACTCCAAAACAGAGTGTTCCTGAAGGAGAAGAAACAAAGGCACTCGTCGAAAAGAGCGTATCTGGAGAAGTAGCTGATAATCAAGAGAAGCTTGTGACAGATCAAATGTCTGGAGATGAAATTCAGATAGACGAGAAGCCAGAAGCGCTTCCGCTAGCTAAAGGTAATGAATCTCAAACAACCATCAAGGAATCGACTACACCAGTTCCGGCTCGTTATGTTGCATCGGAGCTAAGTGAAATGATTACCGAGCGCATGCAACTATCGAAAAATGGAGATGAAAC
Organism: Anaerobacillus sp. 63XJN7_4_ISO-PGPR-S23-413; assembly: GCF_056173725.1. Classification (NCBI taxonomy): domain Bacteria; kingdom Bacillati; phylum Bacillota; class Bacilli; order Caryophanales; family Bacillaceae; genus Anaerobacillus; species Anaerobacillus sp. 63XJN7_4_ISO-PGPR-S23-413. The sequence goes on along the minus strand of NZ_CM149688.1, from coordinate 4,084,537 downwards.
AAACATAAGAATTAAGCTTTCTCCAGAAAATCTCGGTCAACTTGATATTCGGCTAACAACTTCTGATGGGAAAGTGACAGCGCACATTATAACAGCGACTTCAGGGGCAAAGGACATGATTGAATCACAGCTTCACCAGCTACGTCATACGCTCATTCAACAGGGCATCCAACTTGATAAAGTGGAAGTCGTTCAACAGCCGCAGGGCTCACAACAATCGTTCATGCAGGATGGTCGCCAGGAGCAGGGTCAGGCGTTTCAACAAGGAAAGCACCGACAAGGGCGAAAAGGTGAATATGAATTAGAAGAGAATCCACTCGTAACGAATGAGCAAGAAGAAGGCGCATCTAGTGGGATTAATTACGCTATTTAGGAGGGGTGACATGAATACAGGTTCTGTCACAGCAACATCAGCTGTTCAAACACAAAAAACAGAGGCACCTGGTCAGTTAGGAAAAGATGATTTCTTGAAAATTCTCGTTGCTCAGCTCTCAAACCAGGACCCGATGCAGCCGATGCAAGATACTGAATTTATCGGGCAGATGGCGCAATTTAGTTCACTCGAGCAAATGACAAACATGAATAAGTCGATGAATAAATTTTTCGATAGTCAGTTACAAAGCTCGATGAAGGATTACGCACATTTAATTGGTAAAAGCGTTCAGTGGCAGGAGAATAACGAAGCGAACGCAGGTAAGGTAGAAGCTGTTTTATACAAAGAAGGCAAAGTACTCGCAGAACTTGATAGTGGCAAACAGGTAGATATCTCCCTATTAGAGCGTATCGAAACGGGGGAATAGTATGGTTCAAATCAATCAAGTTTATTATCCAAAGCAACCGATTCAACTAACTACAAAACAGGAGAATTCAAAAAATTCTTTTGCTGATCAACTAAAGCATTCGATCGATTCACAGATTTCATTTAGTCACCACGCACAGGTTCGACTTAAGCAAAATGGGATTTCCCTTTCGGACAATCAGCTCCAAAAGCTAAATGATGGAGTAGAAAAAGCGAGAGAAAAAGGATCAAACGAGTCGCTTATGTTAATGAAAGATCTCGCCTTTGTTGTTAGCGTCAAAAACAATAAAGTCATTACTGCTATGAAGCAGGATAGTATGGAGAATCAAATCGTCACAAACATTGACTCAGCACTTATTTTATAATGGCCGGACCGAGCAGGAGGCCGATTCGCTGTGGACCGATTGAAGCAGCGAAACAATTAGAGGGGGAAACAACTTGTTAAATTCAATGTACTCAGGCGTTTCAGGAATGAGAGGCTTTCAAACAAAGCTAGATGTTATCGGGAATAATATTGCGAACGTAAATACAGTAGGTTACCAGAAAAGTAGAGTGCTGTTTGAAGATCTACTCAGTCAGAGCGTGGCAGGAAACTCCGTAAATTCGAAACAGGTAGGTCTTGGTTCATCCGTATCGGCGATTAATATGGTAGATAGTCCCGGATCACCAATGACGACAGGGGTACAGACGGATTTGAGTATTCAGGGGGATGGGTATTTTACAGTAAGAAGTGACGGAACTGATTACCTTGCTCGTTCTGGGTCTTTTCAGGTTGATGCGACAGGAAATCTTGTGACAACACAAGGCTACGCAGTGTTAGATGATCAAGGTAACCCTATTCAGCAGATCGGTGAAATTAAAAGTATTGATCGTAATGGGGTTATCACTTATACAGATACTCAAGGAAATGAACAACAAACTTTGAATCTAGGGATAAGCACAGTGCCAAATCCAGGTGGGCTTAATAAAGTAGGTAACTCACTTTTTCGTGAAACAGAAAAATCTGGGGATGCAGTACCAGGGCTTCCTCAAGACTCACGCGTCGTCGCTGGTCAACTCGAAATGTCCAACGTTGACCTAACCGAAGAGTTCACTGAAATGATTGTAGCTCAGCGTGGCTTCCAGGCGAACTCAAGAGTGATTACAACTTCAGATGAGATCCTTCAAGAAATCGTCAATTTAAAACGATAGGGGGTAAGGGCTGAGGAGTTTCCTCGGCCTGCTCTGTTCATATGATACCGTTAACTAAATTAAACCGTGAAGCGATGATGTTGAATGCCATTTACATTGAAACGATTGAGTCAACGCCGGATACGATGATTCTATTAACGAATGGAAAACGCTACGTTGTGATGGAGACAGTCGAGGAAGTAAAACAGCTTGTTACGGAATTCTATCGTGATATTCACGTATTAGAGAAATAATAGAAGAACGGGGGTGACCATGTTGTCTGATATGCTATCGCCAGCAACAGTTGATGCACTTCTTTCTGCCATCGACGATAAAGGGCAGAAGAAGTCAATGAAGGATAGAAAAGTGCAAACATATGACTTTAAAAGAGCGCTTCGCTTTTCTCAAGATCACATCAGAATTTTAACTCGTATCCATGAGAACTACGCACGTCTCATGACGACGTATTCATCGGCTCAGCTTCGGACGATCATTCAAGCCTCCGTTCATTCTGTTGATCAGATGCCATTTGAAGAATTTGTGCAGTCGATTACAGAGAATTCAATTCTTAGTCTCTTTGTTGCTTCACCATTGCAAGGACAAATGGTGCTTGAAGTAGCACCGGAGCTTGCCTATGCAATGCTGGATCGAATGCTTGGAGGTCAAGGGAATCAGCCTGAAAAACTGACACACTTAACGGAAATTGAAACGGTTGTTATTGAGCGGATTTTCGGTAAAATCTTAGAAAGCTTTCAAGATGCCTGGACATCGGTACTGAAGCTAAAAACTGAGCTTAAAGAGCTTGAAGTTAATCCACACTTTCTTCAAATCGTATCTCCAAATGAAACAGTCGTCACCGTGACACTGAATGTAAAAGTAGGCGAAGTAACAGGTAATATCCGTCTTTGTCTTCCACATGTTGTACTTGAGCCGATTATGCCAAGGCTTTCAGCTCATCACTGGCTTTCGAATCAGAAAAAGGATCGGGAGCCTCAGGAAAGTAAGGAACTTGAGAAGAGACTTAAGAAAACTAATTTAGGCATTATCGCTGAGCTAGGCCACTCTGAAATCACGATTGAAGAATTTTTAAATCTAGAAGATGGAGATGTGATTCGGTTGGATCAATCCGTCTCAGATCCATTGATTGTGAGGGTCGATAACCGGGTGAAGTTCCATGGACAGCCAGGGACTTCGAAAGGTCGGATGGCCGTACAAATTACAGAAGTGAAGGAAGAGGAGGAAGTAGGCCATGACGGATAATCGCCTTTCAAAAGATGAAATCAACGCATTATTTCAAGAGACAGCAGCAGGAAGGGAGGAACCTAACGTGTATTTTCATTCAATTGAAGAAGAAGCATTAAATGAACTTTTTAGCGTTGCGATCGGAAGCCTTACAACAACATTATCTTCCGTTTTCATGCAGGACGTTTTTGTATCAAATGTTCAGATGAACATCCTTCCTGACGATCGCTTTAAACAAGAATTAGCCCTTCCTTATGTTGAGGCCGCGATTCGCTATGAAGGGGCATCTTCCGGCGAATCGATCATTATGCTCAATCCACCTGATGCCCAAGATATGGCTGACATCTGGCTTGTGGCAAAGGGTGATGAAGGTGACGAGAGTGTTGATAAGAGTTTAACTGCTGTTATGACAGGAATGATGGAGAGCATACATAAAGGACTGAGCATGGCATCAGGTTCTTCATTTACAGGAACATTTATGAATCTTCAAGTTGTTTCAGAACCTGCTAATTCTATGTTATTGGAAAAAGCCGCTGAATCAGTGTATATGAACGTTTCGTTTGAACTTTCCATAGGATCGATTGTTCAAACGGTTGTACACCATGTCCTACCTGCATCTGTAGCAAAGCAAGTGAGTGAATTACTAATAAGTGAAGAAGATCTTCGGGAAGCCGTGCAGGAACAAGAGACACAGCAGGTAAAGGAGCATGAAGCTGAATTGCAGCAACAGCACCCATCGTCACATGAACAAAAGAATCATGAGGAAGAAGAAAGAGAATCGATGGATTCATTTGCGACGCGTGAGAAAGAACATGAACCGAATATCCAAAACGTGCAGTTCACAAATTTTAGCCAGCAAGATCATCCGTACGGGGAACAAAGAAATTTGAACATGCTCCTAGATATTCCTCTTCAAGTAACGGTGGAGTTAGGGCGAACAAAGCGTATTGTAAAAGACATTCTTGAGCTCTCACACGGATCGATTCTTGAGCTTGATAAGCTTGCGGGAGAGCCAGTTGATATTTTGATCAATAGTAAACTCATTGCCAAAGGCGAAGTTGTCGTCATCGATGAAAACTTTGGTGTTAGAGTAACGGATATATTAAGTGCAGCAGAGCGTTTATCAAAGCTGCGTTAGAAGGAGTGCTTAAAAGTGAGACACCTTGTGATTGGCATCATGACACTCCTCAGCCTTGTCTTAGTAATGCCGCTTAACGCCATCGCAGCGGCAGATAATGGAAGTGTGAAAGACTGGCTCACGGAAAACGGGGAAGACCCTGCTGATATAGAAGAGCAGCCTGCTGAAGTGGAAGGTTCAAACACAAATATTTTCTTTCTACTAATCAAGCTCGTTTTCTATACGATCGTCGTGGTTGGCCTCATTTATTTGCTGATTCGCTTTCTGTCCAAACGCCAACAAAAGCTTCAGCACCATTCCGTTTTCACTCAAATTGGTGGAACACCGCTTGGTAACAATAAATCCGTTCAAATGGTCAAGGTCGGGGATTCCCTCTACATGCTTGGGGTTGGAGATAACGTGAACCTTCTTAAGGAAATTCAGGGTGAAGAAGTGAAGCGTATTTTAGATCAAGCTGAAGAACAGCGGTCGGGCTTTACGTTTATGAATCAAAAGCAAGCAGGAATTCAAGAGATGATTCAGGCAAGTTTTAAGAAGCAAAGAAACAAACGTAAGGATTATTGGGATGACGGAAGCGGAAGGGACGATAAGTGATGGATTTACTCATAAACTTAACGATCCCAGGACTAGATTTCGGTTCAAACGCAACAGAAGATGTTTCCGTTACGATTCAGCTTGTCCTGCTTCTAACTGTGCTATCGCTAGCTCCTGCCATTCTTGTATTGATGACGTGTTTTACACGAATTGTTGTTGTCCTCTCCTTCGTACGCTCGGCGCTCGCAACACAATCTATGCCGCCGAATCAAGTGTTGGTCGGACTAGCACTCTTTCTAACTTTTTTCGTGATGTCCCCTGTTCTTTCAGAGATTAATAGCGAGGCGTTACAGCCTTATATAAACGAAGAGATTGGACAGGAGGAAGCGCTCGATGCCGCAGAGCTTCCGATTAAAGAGTTTATGGCAGGACATACACGAGAGAAAGACCTTGCCCTTTTTTATAAATACGCTGAGCTTGAAAAGCCCGAGTCGATCGAAGATATTCGGTTAACCGCACTCGTTCCAGCTTTTGCGATTTCAGAACTGAAAACGGCGTTTCAGATTGGATTTATTATCTTCATTCCATTTCTTATTATTGACATGGTTGTGGCCTCAACGCTTATGGCGATGGGAATGATGATGCTGCCGCCTGTCATGATTTCACTACCATTTAAAATTCTACTATTTGTGCTTGTCGATGGCTGGTATTTGGTCGTCGAATCACTTCTATTAAGCTTCTAAGGAGGACGACGATGACGCCGGATATGGTCATTTCACTTGCAGAAGATGCTGTTTATACGGTGATTATTATTTCAGCTCCGCTTCTCTTAATCGCACTTGGCGTTGGGTTAATCGTGAGTGTGTTTCAGGCGATGACGCAAATTCAGGAACAGACGCTTGCGTTCATTCCCAAAATCGTTGCCGTTCTGTTAACGATCGTTCTGTTTGGACCGTGGATGCTCACAACGCTACTCGATTACACAACGAACTTATATCAAAATCTTTATAGGTTTATCGGCTAGATATGGAAAGTGTCATTAACGCCCTTCCCTTATTTTTGCTTGTGTTTATGAGGGCGACATCTTTTTTTATAACAGCGCCGATCTTCTCAACACGAAGCGTTCCAAACCGCTTCAAAATTGGACTTGGTTTCTTTTTTGCGTTAATCGTCACGGCCGGATTAGGTACTGATGCAGAGCTAACGCTTGATCTCGCGTTCGTGATCATTATTTTAAAAGAACTTTTTATCGGGCTATCACTTGGATTTATTGCCTCCCTTATCCTGTATACAGTTCAGGTTGCGGGAGCGTTTATTGATTTTCAAATGGGCTTTGTGATGGCAAACGTAATCGATCCCCAGACAAGAGCTCAAGTACCGATTATCGGGAATTTCAAATACATGCTTGCTCTTCTCTTTCTAGTCTCCGTTGATGGTCACCACATGATGCTAGACGGGCTTGTTAGAAGCTATGAACTTCTACCAGCTGATGAGCTGCTGAGTCAGGCGGATAGTCAGTCCCTTGCAAAGTTTATCGCTGAAGTATTTGCAGGGATGTTCTTCTCAGCATTTCAGCTCGCGCTACCGATCGTTGCTTCCCTTTTTCTTGTGGATGTGGCGCTCGGCCTTCTTGCGAGAGCAGTACCTCAGGTGAATATTTTCGTTGTCGGTTTGCCGTTAAAAATCTTTGTCGGTTTCGTGCTTATTCTAGTGACGATTCCTACATTTTTCTTTTTACTGCGAGGGATTTTTCAAGAAATGCTCGCTACGATGGGGCAGCTTATTCAAATACTGGGTGGGTAGTACGATGCGAACTTATCGCTTACAAATGGATCTCCAATTCTTTTCACAAGAAAAGACTGAGAAAGCAACACCACAAAAGAAGCAAGAATCTCGTAAAAAGGGTCAAGTGGCGAGAAGTGCTGAGATTCCATCCGCCTTTATGATGATTGGTGTGTTTCTGTTTATGTCTTTCATTGGTGGGTGGATCATTGAAAGCCTCGAGTCCATGATTCGAGGCAATCTTGTTCAGATTACAGATTGGACGCTCACAGAACAGAATGTTGATCGCATGCTTAAAGAAAATGTGTGGCAGGCGGCACTGATCGCAGCCCCGCTTATGGGAATTTCGCTCGTCATGGGAGTTCTAGGAAACTATATGCAAGTGGGATTTCTCGTTTCCACAGATCCCCTTCAGGCAAAGCTTGAAAGAATTAACCCATTAAAAGGTGCGAAACGAATATTCTCAGCTCGAACGCTCGTCGAACTATTAAAGTCGTTAATAAAAATTACGTTTATCTCAGCTTGCACCTTCATTGTTCTTTGGAATAAACGAGACGAAGTGATGCTCATTTCGCAAAAGTCGATCGGTGAAGCAATGGCACTTGTTGGTTCATTGATCGTTCAAACGGGCTTAGCTGTTGGAATTCTATTATTATTCCTTGCCCTATTAGACTATGTTTATCAGAAATATGACTTCGAAAAAAACATCCGAATGTCGAAGCAGGACATTAAAGATGAATATAAAAAGAGCGAGGGCGATCCGCTCATTAAATCAAAAATTAAAGAAAAGCAGCGCGCACTTGGAATGAACCGGATGATCTCGGAAATTCCCCATGCTGACGTCGTCATTACAAATCCAACACACTTTGCTGTTGCGCTTAAGTACGATCCAAAAGAAATGGATAAACCGACAGTTGTGGCAAAAGGAATGGACTTCGTTGCGCTAAAAATTAAAGAAAAAGCAAAAGAGCATGACATCATAACATCAGAGAACGTCCAGCTAGCTCGAGCGCTCTATCATCAGGTGGAGATAGGTGACGGCGTCCCTGAGGATCTTTTCAAAGCTGTTGCAGAAGTGCTCGCGTACGTTTATAGCATAAAAGGCTACCCGGGAGGAGGGAACTAACAATGAAAATAAAAGATTATGCCGTGCTCGTTTCTGTCATTATGATTGTGATCATGATGGTTATTCCGTTCCCTCCGCTCCTACTTGATTTTCTTATTATGCTGAATATTAGTCTCGCTTTAACAATTATCCTTGTTGCAATGAATACGAGAGAAGCGCTCCAATTTTCGATTTTTCCATCGCTTTTATTGCTGACTACGCTCTTCCGACTTGGTTTGAACGTCTCGACTACAAGATCCATTCTGACGAATAAAACAGGTGGACAGGTTATTGAAACGTTTGGTTCTTTCGTTGTTGGCGGAAGTGTTGTCATCGGACTCCTTGTTTTTCTTATTCTTGTTATTATTCAATTTATCGTTATTACAAAAGGATCCGAACGAGTAGCAGAGGTTGGTGCTCGATTTACACTTGATGCCATGCCGGGGAAACAGATGAGCATTGATGCTGATTTAAATGCAGGAATGATATCAGATCGCGATGCAAAAGAAAGACGTCAGAAAATTGAGCGCGAAGCTGATTTTTATGGGGCAATGGATGGGGCCAGTAAGTTCGTAAAAGGGGATGCGATTGCTGGAATCGTCATTACGTTGATTAACATTATTGGCGGATTGATTATCGGCATGGTTGTGCACGGCATGCCGGTTGGTGATGCGGCAACTACTTTTACGCTGCTGTCGATTGGTGATGGTCTTGTCAGTCAAATCCCAGCTCTTCTTATTTCGACTGCTACAGGTATCGTCGTAACGAGAGCGGCATCAGACGGCAATCTAGGTTCAGATATTACTGCACAAATTTTTGCATATCCAAAGCTGCTTTACGTTGTTGGAGCGGTTATTACGCTCCTTGGACTTGCAACTCCCATAAACCCGCTTCTCACCTTTCCAATCGCAGGATTACTCGTCTATGGCGGCTGGACGATGCAGAAGAATCTTGATCAGACGAAGGAAGTTGAGCTAGCTGCTGGTCAAGAAGAAGTAGAAGAAATGAAGAAGCCTGAAAGCGTCACAAGTCTTCTTCAGGTCGACCCGATTGAGTTTGAATTTGGCTACGGATTAATTCCTCTTGCTGATCAAAAGCAAGGCGGTGATCTTCTTGATCGCGTGATTATGATTCGAAGACAAATCGCACTTGAGTTTGGAATTGTTGTTCCAGTTATTCGCATCCGCGATAATATTCAGCTTGAGCCAAACGAATACGTTATTAAAATCAAAGGAAACCGTGTTGCAGGTGGAGAGGTGCTATTAAACCAATATCTTGCGATGAGTAGCGGACTTGAAGATGAAACAGTCTCAGGGATCGAAACAGTTGAACCAGCCTTCGGACTTCCTGCTTTATGGGTAACAGAAGAAATGAAGGATCGCGCTGAGCTATCAGGATATACGATCGTGGATCCACCTTCTGTAGTATCAACGCACTTAACGGAAGTTATTAAGCGTCATGCGCATGAGCTGTTAAGTCGCCAAGAAGTGAAGCATCTTCTTGATAATGTGAGAGAATCGTCTCCTGCAGTGCTTGAGGAGCTAATCCCTAATATCCTTACAATCGGGGATGTTCAAAAGGTGTTGATGAGACTACTGAAGGAGAAAGTATCCATTCGTTCGCTCGATATGATTCTAGAATCGTTAGCTGATAACGGAGTTCGAACGAAAGATACGGATGTGCTAGCTGAATACGTGCGGCAGTCGCTATCACGTCAAATCACATCTCAGGTCGCCGTTCCAGGCGAAGCGGTTAAAGTGTTAACAGCTGGGGCCAGATTGGAGAAGCGATTCGCAGAATCTGTTCAGCAATCTGATCAGGGAAGCTACCTTGCGCTTGATCCTGAAACGTCACAGGCCATTTACCAGGAAGTACTTCAACAAGTAAGCCGCCTGCAGCAGTCAGGTATTCAGCCAATTCTACTAACGTCACCAGCGATACGCATGTATTTACGTCAGTTTCTCGAACGTTACATGCCGGAGCTGATGATCCTTTCCTATAGTGAATTAGAACCCGATGTAGAAGTCCAAAGTGTAGGAGTGATTAATCTACCATGAAGATTAAACGCTATGTAGTCAGCCATCTTCGCGAAGCAATGCCGCTGATAAGGCAGGAGCTTGGTCAGGAAGCCGTTATTTTAAATACAAAAAAGGTGAAAGTGGGGGGGATCTTTGGTTTTTTCCAAAAACAGCGTCTAGAAGTGCTCGCTGCCCTTGATGAAAAAAAGGTAGAGAAGGAAGAAACTCGAGAATTTGCCACGCTATTGCAATCTGAAAAAAAGCGTCGTGAAGAAACGCCTGAACGGGTTGAAAAAAGTCCAGAGGTGATTCAAGAGAAACAAACGCCGCCACGACGGGAGGCGCTTGAAGCCAATGTACTTGATGAGCTGAAGTCTATGAAAGAAATCATGATGCAGCTGATGGAAAATGAACGGCTACCAAAACAGTTAAAGCCAGTTCAAACGTATTTAGAAGCACAGGAATTCTCTCATGCGATTCGTTCAGGAGTGATGGCGGAACTAATGATTAAATCAAAATCATACCCTACTTACACGAAAGAAGATGCTTTTGAGTGGATGAGACAGGAATTCGCAAAGCGAATCAAGAATTATCCTGATATAGGAATAAAAAAGAAGAAGCTAAGATGCTTCGTTGGCCCAACAGGCGTAGGAAAAACCACAACGATCGCAAAACTAGCAGGTCATTTATTATTAAAAGAGCGTCAATCTGTGGGACTGATTACATCAGATACTTATCGGATTGCAGCAGTTGAACAGCTTCGGACGTATGCTGATATTCTCGGTATTCCACTAGAAGTCGTTCAGTCTCCTGCGGATTTGGGTCAAGCTCTAGCGAACCTTTCATCATGTGATGTCATTCTAATGGATACAGCGGGACGCAACTATCAGCAGTACAGCTACGTTTCACAGCTTGAAGAACTGCTATCCGGTCAAGAATTATCGATCACGCTTATGTTAAGCCTCACACATCGCTATTCTGATATGAAATCGATCACCGATAATTTTCACTCTCTTGGTATTTCTGAGGTGATGATGACAAAGATGGATGAAACAAAAGTTCGCGGCCCCATTTTTAACTTGATGGAAGAATACAAACTTCCGATCTCGGTTCTAACGACAGGACAAAATGTACCTGATGATATGGTGACAACAACACCGGATTTCCTTCTTGATCTGGTCATGAGGGAGCGAGTGAATGTCTGATCAGGCAAACCAATTGCGGGAAGAAGTGATGAAGCGAATTCATCCGAATGCTAGTGGGAAAAAGACGAAGGTTATTGCTGTGACAAGTGGAAAAGGCGGCGTGGGGAAGTCGAATGTATCACTGAATTTTGCCCTCAGTCTTGCAGCGCTTAATAAGAAAGTGATGATTTTTGATTTAGATGTTGGCATGGCGAATATTGATGTGCTCATGGGTGTAACGCCTAAAGAAACGCTTATTTCCATGCTGGAAAAAAAACTCTCTTTAAATGCTGTCATTGAAACAGGAGTAAATGGTCTTCAATACATTGCTGGTGGAAACGGAATTGGAAAGATCCTAACTATAACAGGCAATCAGCAGAATCACTTTTTCCAGGAATTTGGCTCTCTTCAAGGCAAAGTCGATTACATTATTCTCGATACGGGAGCGGGCCTTTCCTATGAAGGGATCCGGTTTTTGCAGGCAGCGGATGACGTTTTTCTTGTGATTAATCCAGAGCCACCGTCTATTACAGATGCCTATGGCGTTCTAAAAGCATTACATACAAGAAATGCTCAGTTACCTGTTAAGTTAATTGTGAATCGATCTACTAATACTGAGGAAGCAGAGCGTACAGCGCGCAATTTCCAAAAAGCCTCTGCAAAATTTTTGAATAAGTCGATTGATGTACTCGGATGGATTCCGGATGATCCTATCGTTCGTAAAGCGGTGATTGCTCAGTCGCCTTATCTACTAGAGTATCCAAATTCCAGAGCAGCGAAGGCCATAGATGATTTAGTTCATGCTTATCTAGATTTTCCTTCAAATTATAAGCTTGGTGTAAAAGGATTTCTAACAAAGATGCTGTTTCATAAATAAGTGGGAAGAATTTTTCAGGTGGTGAACTTCATGAAACCCAAAATGGATAAACAGACAATCGAATATTGGAGAGCATGGAAAGAGGAGAAGAATGAAGAGGCTGGTAACAAATTGATTGCCCTTTATCGTCCGCTCGTTGATTTCGCTGTACAGCGCTATGCGGCAGCTCTTCCGTCATCCGTTCAGCGTGATGATCTTAATAGTTTCGCGTATCAAGGGCTTCTTGATGCACTTGAAAAATTCGAGCCAGAACGTGATTTGAAATTTGAAACTTATGCCAGCTGGCGCATTAAAGGGGCCATCATTGATGGGCTTAGGCAGAATGATTGGGTGCCACGCTCCGTTCGTGACAAAGCACGTAAAATTGAAGAAGCCTACGCTGCTTTAGAACAGCAAAATAAAACGTCAAGCAGCGACCATGATGTAGCAGAGTATCTTGGTATGACAATTGAAGAAGTACAGCGGGTGATTCAAGATGCTTCTCTGTCTACAATGGTTTCCGTAGACGAGCCCGTGCACGATGACGATCAGCAGCAAATTGAGCGTTATAGTGTAATTGAAAATGAACAAGCTGATTTACCAGAAAAGCATTTGCACCAACATTTTATTAAAGAGTTACTAGCTGAAACGATTGAACGTCTACCTGAGAAAGAAAAACTTGTTGTCTCTCTTGTTTATTTTGAAGAGTTAACACTTACAGAGATTGCAAGAATCTTAGGTTTATCGACAAGCCGAATTTCGCAACTACACTCGAGAGCGCTCCTTCGGATGAAGGGTGTCCTCCGAGCTAATAAAGAACACGTTCAATCAAAGTAATCGGAGTGATTTCCATGTATCCATTCATCTTTATAAGTATTGCCCTTCATCTCGTGAGCTTTCTATGTATTGTTCTCTTGTTTCTAAAGCAAACGAAGAGTTCAGATGTAAGTGAAGAGATCGCCACGGGGATGGAAGTGTATATTGAACAGCTAGAGGAAGAAAATGATCGACTGATGACTGAAGTGAAATCTTACGTTGATAAACGTGAAAACCAGCTTGATACGCGGCTTCGTGTGTTAGAACAGGGGAAGACCGTATCGCCTGAGGTGGAGGAGCAAATGAAGCCGGTCATTATCCAGCACCCTTCTGCTAACAACGAACGCAATCAAAAAGCTCTTCAGCTTCATTCACAGGGTTTTTCGGTGACGGATATTGCAAGAATCCTTAATTGTGGTGTCGGCGAAGTTGAGCTGATTGTGAATATTCACGGAAGGTCTGAACAGCGATGAAAATTCAGCAGCATGGCCAAACGTCACTGGACTCTTTAAAAATGGATCTCCCAAAAGGTAACAAGCAGGTAGCGTTTCAATCGGTGATTCAGGAAGCATCAAAGGAACTGAAGGGAGCAGAACTAAAGCGACTGCTACAGCAAATTGATCGTCAGGGGGAGCTGCTTGGAAAGGAACGAACGTTTCAGAACTTATCGGCATACAAGCGAATGGTGAAACAGTTTCTTGAGGAAGCAGTAAGTCAGGGGCTAACGCTATCTGAGAAAAACAGCATGGACCATTATGGAAGAAATCGAACGTATAAGCTTGTGGAAACAGTAGAGAACAAGCTCGTTGAACTGCAAGAAGAGATGAGAGAAAAAGAGAAGAATGGTATGACCTTGTTATCGCTTGTTGGCGAAATAAAGGGGCTACTTGTTGATCTTTCTCTCTAGTTCTAACGACCCATCTAAAAAAGGAAGTATTGACTCATGGTCATTTGCATGAGTTTTTTCTATAATTAAAACAAGAACATACGTTCGAAATGATGGTTGTGATTTCTTGCTGCCAGGATACTTTCATTCCTACAGACAGAGAAAGGAGAGGTGAGGATGAAGAATGGATGTCGTTTAACAAATCAAATGTATGATGATTTAAAAGGAAATCTCCTATTTAAGTCATTCATTCAAGAAGAGAAGCATTGGACAAGCTTTATGGAGGCATATGCATCAGAGGATCGTGAGGCGGTAAATAAGCTCAATTCACTTTTTCAAAAGTACTATACAGAAATTCGTTTTATTGCTTACGTCACGAAGCTGATTCGCTACACGGCCATCAACTTTGACCGAAAGCGAAGACTTGGGCATCTTCGCTTTCCTCTTATGCTCGATCAGCCTGTAGGTATGTCTGGTGATGCCTGGATTGATTTCATTGAAAGTACGGAAACGTGTGGTGAAACGATTTCATTTGCCGAAAGTTTTCAGCAGAAATCACTTTATTTAGGATATACCCGATTAACGCCAAAACAGAAGGAAGTTCTTGAACTTTTTTACCGATATGAAGCTTCTGATACGGAGATTGCAAAAATGGCGGGGATTTCTCAACAGGCAGCGAGCAGAAGGCGTAAACGTGCGCTTGAGAAGCTAAGAGAAGCAGGAAAGGAGGGGGATAAATGAGCATAACTACGGTGATTAATGCCATTATTGGAGATCTTGGATTTCCGATCGTCGTTTCACTATATTTACTCGTGCGGCTAGAAAAGAAAATTGATGATTTAACAAGTGCGGTGGCGGATCAGGAAACTGACAAGAAGGGATGACTATGGAGAAAAGACTATATACGCTTTTACAACAGGCAAAGCAGGAAGAGAAAGAAGAACTCGGCGCCATTATTCATCAATTTGAGAAGAAAATTGAAGCAGAGCTCAGGCAAACTTCCCCTCAAAACAGAGATGATTTGCGTCAGGAATTAGTATTAAAAGTTCTTGAAGCGGTGGAAAAATACAATATGGAGGATGTGCCAAACTTTGAACAATTTATTGAAGATCAAAAAGGGAAGGGGTAAGAAACTTTTTCCCTTTTTCTTCCGTATAAAGAGGTAGAGGTGAAGCGGATGCTTAAGGTTGAAATCGAACAAGCAGGTTATGAAAAGAAAGATAGCGCCATTCGTCTGATCGAATTTGAAGTGAAAGGCGGCGAACTTCTGGGGTTATTAGGGTCAAATGGAGCTGGGAAAAGCACAACAATCAAGACGATATTAGGGCTACTGAAAGAGTGGAAAGGAAGCGTGACGTTTGAGAAAGGGTCGCGCTATGCGTATGTGCCAGAGCAACCCGTCTTCTATGATAGCTTAACGCTGTGGGAGCATTTGGAGCTTGCTGCAGCGGCGGTTCTTGGAGACGAGGAATGGGAAGAGCGAGCTCAAGAACTGATTCGCTATTTTCAACTGGAGCACGTAATCCATAACCTACCGTCAAGCTTTTCAAAAGGAATGCGACAGAAGGTGATGCTCATAACGGCTTTTATGCTCAAGCCGGATATTTATATCATTGATGAGCCTTTTCTTGGACTAGATCCGCGCGCTACGAAGGATTTTCTCGCGCTTATTGAAAAGGAGCGGTCTCGTGGAGCAGGTATTTTAATGTGTACGCATGTGCTTGATACGGCAGAGCGAATTTGTGATCAATTCGTTCTGCTCGCAAACGGAACGCTTCTTGCTCAAGGTACGCTTGAAGACATGCGTGAGCAGTCAGGCGCTCGGGAAAGTTCACTTCTTGATTGTGTTGATGCCTTTATGGAGCAACGAATATGACGTCGTTCCAGCTATGGTGGCAACGCGAACGTGACGATCAGCGTTATAAAATCCGAGATCTTCGCTCAGCACTCGATTGGACGGTATGGCTGTATATTCTTATCCCAGGTCTCGTGATTGGAGTGGAGTACTACCGCTCCTGGTGGATTCTTCCGCCTGAATGGCTCGCGGAAGTACCGCAACAGTTGGCGGTTCTGCCGTTATTTATAGTTGCAACTTTCTGGACATTACGACTGTACACAGAAGAAGCTGATCAAGTCTATTTGTTGCAAAATGTGAGTCTTATGGACGGATTAAAGAAATGGGGAATATGCTATTCTCTTCTAAAAGGACTGGTCGCGACGATCATTGGAATGACCCTTGTTTTACCCTTGCTTATTACAGGATGGGGGTGGGGCATAGAGCGTTGTGCCGTCACAGGCCTATTTGTCCTTTTAGTCAGTTGGAATATAAAAACTAGCAGGTATTTTATAGAGTTATTTGTTCCTTCTATTTGGGTGAAATGGCTCCCGATCGGTTTAGTGAACCTGATCTCGATCATCGTATTCCTTCTCATAAGTGGCATAGGATGGCGGTATGAATGGGCAGTTGCTCTTGGAGGAGGAAGTTTGCTTCTCCTTTTACTTGTTCAGTTACGAGCACGAATGAATATGCAGGGGACTTTTTTCCATGATGTGGTGATGGAGCGCGGGCATAAGCAGAGCGTGACGAAATTTTTGATGGGGCGAGTAGGTGTTGCGCCAATGCCCCTTTTCACTCGAAAGCAGCCTATGCTTTTTAGAGGATCTAGGCGAATCAGTAAGAAAAAGTCTCCAGAAGTTAGAATGATAGACCTTTATTTAAAATGGTTACTTCGATCAATGGGGAAGGTTCAGTACTATTTACAAGTCATTGGCTGGGGTACAGCAGCGATATTTCTGTTGCCTCTTATCGTCAAAGTGGTCGTGCTTCTATTTGCGCTCTATGCGCTGATTGGCCTTTCAAGGGCAGACTGGAGTGAATTCTCATCTAGCTGCTATGCCAATCTATTTCAATGGCATCAATCGATCCAAGAGGAAGCGGGGAAAAAAGCATTAAAACTAGTGTCGATGCCAAGTTTTCTTCTACTGTGTATCGTGACAGGGGTTGCTTTCCCAGGTTGGCTAGGAGTTGTACTCTTTCCGCTAGGCGGATGGTTTGTATTTAAGGAGAGTCTCCAGATCGTTCATAGAAACATGCAATCATAAAAAGTTTTTTATCATAAATCGAAAGGTGTATGAACAATTCGAGATTTCGTTGCTTCGATCAAGCGCTTTCCGCTATGATGGGAGAGTAGATTCAGATGAAGGAGCGGATAATGTGATAAAGGTATTTTTAATTATTGGTGCGATTAATGCGGCACTTGCAGTTGGACTAGGCGCATTTGGGGCACATGGATTAGAAGGAAGACTATCAGAAAAAATGCTAGAGACGTTTAAAACCGGTGTACAATACCACATGTATCACGCTCTTGGTTTAGTTGGTGTAGCCATTGCTGCTGACAAGCTTCAATCAGCAGGGCTCATGCAATGGGCTGGATGGCTCATGTTTGCTGGGATCGTCCTCTTTTCCGGAAGCTTGTACGTGCTTAGCTTGAGCGGAATTAAGATCCTTGGTGCAATTACTCCACTAGGCGGCGTCGCGTTTATTACAGCCTGGATTTTGGTTGTTGTGGCTGCGTTTAAGGCGTAGAGGTGCGGCGGTCGATGGTGCCTGTCACCGCCCGCTATTTGTCGAACCGTGGCAGGCCGGTGCGGTTTATTGGCCAAAACAAAAAGCTGCCGGAAATCCGGCAGCTTTTTCTATACCCGCTAACGCGGAGAATATTGCGTCGTTTGTTGAAGAGGGTAGTTGTATTCAAGCTCTTCATCAAATGTAATATAGTCCAAATAAACCATGAGTAGAATATACCGCTTGCCTGTTTGAGGATCGGATAGAATAATATGATCTCTTCCGGCTGCTTCTACAATTCCTTTAAATACTTTGGCGTTCCATTTCTCATTGTTCTCGAAAGTCATGTACACGGTGGCGATTTTTCCAAGGTTTAGGCGCAGGATGTTTTCAATGTATGATTGCTCGACGGGTAGCTGTCCTGGAAAGCCTCCGCCTCCCTGTGTTGATGCTCCCTGAACCTGCTGGCCTTGAGGATAGCCTGAAGGATACTGTGCCATCTGTCCGCCTTGCCCTTGCTGCGGCATTTGACCATAGCCGCCCCCCTGGTTTTGTGACGGTGAAGTGTTCCAGTATTGATTGTTCATCATAACCCTCCTTAAGCATTCTCTTAGAAGCTGTTGTACACGTCTGCACATTCACTTTCGATAGGCTTGTAGAAACAGTGGGATTTGAAGCGTCCTGCATTCCACTGGTTATACCACTGGTCAGGGCAGGTACCACCTGGTTTAAAGAACCAGAGCGAGTTGCTGGCAGGATGGTATTTCATCCCTTTGATGGCTTTGCGAGCAAGACGCTTATCTTTTTCGCGTGCTCGTTGGTAAAAGTAGCCTTTCTGAGTCGCTTCAAAACCGCCGGGACTCTGATAAACCATGTTGTTCATCGTGTTGATGTTCTTAAAATCAAGGCATCTCACCTTTACACGGTTTACCCCTACATTGCCTACCATCAGCATTCCTAACTGCCCCTCACCTTCTGCTTCTGCACGCATCAAGCGAGCCAAAAGGTTTACATCATTTTCGTTCGTCTGAATCACCGCCATAGCCACACCTCATCTCAGTTGTACCCCATGTGCAAGAAGTAAGAAAGATGCCATGACTCTACGTAACTCATTGTATGTGCAATTTGAAGGAATATGACTTTGACGTGGACCACTCAGATACACAAAAAATCCCTTCAGACAATAAAGTGTCAGAAGGGATTTTTTCTATTAAACGTATAGGAATTGAGGCAGGCGCTCTTTCGGTAGGTGCGTTCCAACGTAGAAGCTACCAAATTCACCAAAACGAGCGCTTACTTCATCGAAGCGCATTTCATAGACAAGCTTTTTAAACTGAAGCACGTCGTCTGCGAAAAGCGTAACGCCCCATTCCCAGTCATCAAAGCCAACAGAGCCTGTGATAATCTGCTTTACTTTGCCAGCATAGCTACGTCCAATCAGTCCGTGACTACGCATCATTTCACGACGCTCGTCCATTGAAAGCATGTACCAGTTGTCGTTTCCTTCGCGCTTTTTGTTCATTGGATAGAAGCACACGTAAGGAGCTTCAGCTAATTCGGGCTTCAAACGGGCCTGAATGCGCGGGTCATTATCAGGATCGCTATCTTTTCCAGCCATATAGTTACTAAGCTCAACGACAGATACGTAAGAGTATTCTTTAACCGTATATTCAGCTAATGCCGTTTTATTAAAAGCATTTTCAATTTCATTTAACTCTTCCATAGTTGGGCGGAGAAGCATTAACATAAAGTCCGCTTTCTGACCAATGATGGAATAAAGCGTATGACTTCCTTGTTTATGGCCTGCTGTGACTTCCCATTTTTCAAGGAACGTTAGAAATTCATTCATCGCAAGATCACGTTCTTCGCTTGAAAGCTGTTTCCATGCCGTCCAGTTCATAGTACGGAAATCATGAAGGCAATACCAGCCATCAAGAGTAACTGCTGCTTGATTCATATCTGATTCACTCCTTATCTTTTATCACACCAATAAGGCAGGTTACGTTTATACAGCAACTGCTCCTAAAGGTCCGATTGGTTCAACTAACCATCAGAGCAAATCAAACAATGCCCACTTTGATGGAAGTTTCCCTATATCCACTACCTACTATACCAATACTTGTACCTCTTTAAAAGCGATTGAGAGTGACGATTGAATGAAAAAGATATTCAGAAATCCGATGGTAAATCAGTACCAATGTTTAAATATGATTACGTTAGCTTATATTTAGAAGAGAATTAAGATTGAAAACTACTATAGTCCCTTTTGATTCGTCTGAAAAATAGAACTTTTGCATGCAAAGGCTTACACTTGCGGATTTATTTTCGTTTTTCGGGAAAAAGGGTTATCGTAGGAGTTGGATATTAAAAATAATGAGGTGAAACCAATGAGTGATCTTTTTACAAACATGAAAGACCAGGTTAAAGCAGGTTATCCGACAATCGTTTTCCCTGAAGGAACAGATGAGCGCGTATTAGCAGCAGCAAACCGCCTAGCAGAGGATGGCATCCTTAAGCCAATCGTTATTGGAGGAGAAAATGCAATCCAGGATAAAGCGTCAAGCCTAAGCCTTACATTGCACAGCGACCTTACAATTATGGATCCAGCAACGTATTCTGAAATGGATGCCCTTGTGGAATCATTTGTTGAGCGTCGTAAAGGTAAAGCAACAGCTGAACAAGCGCAGGATATTCTTCTTAACGTGAACTACTTCGGTACAATGCTCGTTCACAAAGGCAAAGCAGATGGCCTTGTTAGTGGTGCGGCTCATTCTACTGGTGATACAGTTCGTCCAGCACTTCAAATCATCAAAACAAAAGAAGGTGTGAAGAAAACATCTGGTGCTTTTGTAATGGTAAAAGGTGATGAGAAGTACGTTTTTGCTGACTGTGCAATTAACATTTCTCCTGACAGCAATGATCTTGCTGAAATCGGTGTAAGCAGTGCTGAAACTGCAAAAATGTTTGGAATGGACCCTAAAGTAGCGATGCTAAGCTTCTCTACTAAAGGTTCTGCAAAATCTCCTGAAACAGAGAAAGTTGAAGAAGCAACACGTTTAGCGAAAGAAATGGCGCCAGATCTAGTGATCGACGGCGAATTCCAATTCGATGCTGCTTTTGTTCCAGAAGTAGCACAAAAGAAAGCACCTGAATCACCACTTAAAGGACAAGCAAATGTATTTGTATTCCCAAGTCTTGAAGCAGGTAACATTGGCTACAAAATGGTTCAACGTCTTGGTGGATATGAGGCCGTTGGTCCAGTCCTTCAAGGATTAAACAAACCAGTAAACGACCTATCTCGCGGATGTAGCGAGGAAGACGTGTACAAGCTAGCATTGATTACAGCAATGCAGAGCCTATAATTAATGAAAGCCCCTGAAGGCACGCCTTCAGGGGCTTTATTTATTAGCCAAGTGCTTTTTCATTTCGAGTAAACACTCGCTGGTAGTTGAAATCGTAAAGAGACAGCTCTGGAATGGAAAGATGTGCGGTTGTTAATGATTCGGTATATTGCTTAAGCGTTTTAAGAGTTTTCATCATGATGTCGGAAACGCTTAGCTCTTCCCCAATGAGTTCACTTAACGAAGCCATCGTTTCGGGAGAGATTTCAGGGTAGTTGAATTTCGTTGGTTCTCCATTTACGCCCCGCTTGTAAAATTCCTGAATGACAGATGCTCGCTCCGATCCACTTCCATCGACACAGAGGTAAACTTGAACAGCGACTCCGCCGCGAAGTCTGCGTTGCGAAATGCCGGCAAATTTTTTCCCGTTAATGCTTAGGTCGTATCGACCCGGACAGTAAGATCCTACAATTTCCCTATCTTCAATTGTTACGTTATATGGCGACAAAATTTCCTGAATGAAATCGACCATTGCTTCGTACCCCGTATCAATGTCAATATGCTGTTGCTTTTCAGCTAAAACAAGTGACAGATTTAATACCCCTGCATCAAGGACGACAGCAAGACCTCCAGAGTTTCTCACAATTACGCGATAACCTAAACTTTCTAAATAGTGAACGGCTTCCTCAAAGTTGGGAAGGCGTGTATCTTGTATGCCGAGAACTATCGTATTGTGATGCACCCATGAGCGCAAAATCGGTGGGGATTCACCACTTCCAGCAGAATTACAAAGGGTATCATCCATTGCAAAAGATTGCAGCGCATCAAAGGATGGGCCTAGTGTTGTTTGATCTATAATCCGCCATTTTGGCTGAAAAAGTATGGAATCGTTTGTTGGCATTTTCTTATCCCTTCTTCACTAACTAATCGTATTTATTATAGCAGAAGAAATGAGACATAAGACATCATCCGACAGTATTTCCCGGGTGATGACAAAACACTCGTCCTTTTTTCCTAATTTACTTCTTATTTTCCCTTTAAAACTTTGATTTTATAAAGAAATATATCTATTACGAAAAAAAGGAAATTGCGAGAATTGTCTAAAATGATATAATCATAATTACGGTAGTTTCAAGTTAGCGAGCGAGCGGGTATATACAGTAAAGAAATGGGAATGTATGTAAGAGCTTTCATATATGACTAAGATCATACGAAGAATCTACATATAGGAGAAACAACCAGCGTTGGATCGTTCTTCATGAACAGGAAACGGTGGTATTTACGTCGATTTGACGAAAGGGGACATGTTTATGAAGCTAACAGTTAAAATTATTGCAGGTCTAGTTCTAGGTATTATTGTTGGTGTTATCTTTAACTTATTTGCACCAGATGCATTTGGACCTGTCGATCAATATCTATTTGGTCCTGTTGGACAAATCTTTCTTAACTTAATTAAGATGCTTGTTGTACCAATTGTATTCTTCTCAATCGTGGTAGGAACGGCTGGAATAAGCGATCCGAAGAAGCTTGGACGTATGGGTGGGAAAACCGTTGCGTTTTTCCTTGTTACAACAACCATTGCTATTTCCATTGCGATGGCGCTTGCTTACTTAATTAAACCGGGTGTTGAAGGTTCATTCTCAGGAAATGCTGATTTTAAAGCAGAAGAAGCACCTCCTGTGTTGGATACCATTATTAATATTATCCCAACGAATCCGATATCGGCCATGGTTGAAGGAAACATGCTCCAAATTATCGCATTTGCTATCTTCGTAGGTTTTGCCCTTGCGATTCTTGGCGAGCGTACGAAAGCCTTAAGTAATCTTTTTGAACAGGGTAACGACGTTATGATGTATCTTGTTAAGATTATTATGGAAACAGCGCCATATGGTGCATTTGCACTTATTGCTTCCGCTGTTGGTGGACAAGGTAAAGAAGCGTTACAGTCAATGGGAATGTATTTCCTAGTAGTACTTGGCGCACTCCTCATCCATTTTCTCTTCACATATGGTAGTGCGATTTATTTCCTTTGTAAAGAGAATCCAATTAAATTCTATAAAGCTTTTGCACCTGCAATGGCTGTTGCCTTCAGTACATCTTCAAGTAGCGGTACGCTTCCTGTATCTATGAAAACCGCTCAAGAAAATCTGAAGATTCCTAAGCAGGTGAGTAGTTTTGTACAACCGCTTGGGGCAACCATTAACATGGACGGAACGGCAATTATGCAGGGTGTAGCTACGATCTTTATCGCTCAAATTACCGGGGTTGATCTTACCTTTACACAGCTCATCATTGTTGTCGTCACAGCAACGCTCGCTAGTATAGGTACAGCTGGTGTGCCAGGTGTAGGACTTATCATGCTCGCAATGGTTCTAAAGCAAGTTGGATTGCCAGTAGAGCCAATTGGATTGATTCTAGCAGTTGACCGTCTACTTGATATGACACGTACCGCTGTTAATATTACAGGTGACGCGGCATGTGCGATGTATATTGCGAAATCTGAAGAGAAACGTGAAGGAAAAGAAGCAGAGACTGTTCTATAACATCATAAAGTATGAGATTCGAACCTTTTAAATGAAAAAAGGAAACAATTTCTCGTATATATAGCTATTGTTAGTCGTTCCATTCTTTCCATATGCCCGTTCAACAGGAGCCTTCCCTCATGATGTGTTTGATCACAAAGTGGGGGAAGGTTTTCATTTTGGAATGGGTGTTATATAATGAATGAATGATTTTGACGGAAGGAGCCTATCGCGGAATGCTCGAACGATTAAGCGAAGAAAAAGTATTTAAAGACCCTGTCCATCGCTATATTCATGTCCGATACCGTTTAATCTGGGAGCTAATTGGTACTAAGGAATTTCAGCGTTTGCGAAGGGTTCGCCAGCTCGGAACAACGTACCTAACTTTTCATGGAGCAGAACATAGTCGCTTTAGTCACTCGCTCGGTGTATACGAGATTGTAAGACGTATTAACGAGATTTTCTCTCAATATGATAGCTGGAACGAAGAGAACAGGCTATTAAGTATGTGTGCTGCGCTGTTACATGATGTAGGTCATGGACCTTTTTCACATTCATTTGAAAAAGTGTTTAACCTGGACCATGAAGACTTTACTCGGATGGTTATCCTTGGGGACACTGAAATCAATCAAGTGCTTCGAAAAGTAAGCGATGATTTCCCGTTGGAAGTGGCTGATGTAATTGCCAAAACACATAGCAACAAACTTGTGGTTAGCTTAATTTCAAGTCAAATTGACGCCGATCGAATGGATTATCTTCTTCGTGATGCCTATTTTACTGGAGTGAGCTATGGACAATTTGATATTGAACGAATTTTACGCGTCATGCGACCTGGTGATGATCAAATTGTGATTAAACAGAGCGGTATGCATGCAGTTGAAGACTATATTATGAGCCGCTATCAAATGTATTGGCAAATTTATTTCCACCCCGTGACACGAAGTGCAGAAGTGATTCTAAGTAAAATTCTCCATCGTGCAAAAAGACTGTTTGAAGAGGGTTATCATTTTCAACACGATCCGATTCACTTCTATTCACTATTTAAAGAAGATATTCGTCTAGAAGACTTTCTTAAGCTAGATGATTCTGTCGTTATGTTCTATTTCCAGATCTGGCAGGAGGAAGAGGATGATATTCTAAGAGACCTCTGTGAACGATTTATGAATCGAAGACTGTTTAAGTACATTGAGTTTAATCCAATGCAGCAAATGAATGCGTGGAGAGAGCTTTATGACTCTTTTCATGAAGCAGGTATTGATCCAGATTACTATCTTGAGGTTGATTCATCTTCTGATTTACCGTATGATTTCTATCGGCCTGGAGAAGAGGAAGAACGTTTGCCGATCCATTTGTTGAAACCAGGTGGGGATTTGCGTGAGCTTTCCCGTGAATCTGATGTGGTTGAAGCGATTTCTGGTAAGAAGCGAACAGACCACAAACTGTATTTCCCTGCAGATTTCATTCTTGAAGGAAATACAGATGCTACTCGTCGTATTAAGTCATTGCTTCAAATTGATTAGCTGTTCAAAAAGAAAAGTGATCCTGGCATGAAGACGACTTCCGCTACAGGCATCGCTAAATAGTGGTGTTTAAAACGTTGAGTTTAATTTGGGAGTGAGCTCCCGTTTCAACTGAACGTTTAAGCATCTTCTAATAGATAAGAAAGCTTTTTGGACAACCTGTAAAAAGTACATGGGAGGGGTGCAGGTTGCTAGAAGATCACGCGAAAGTGATAGCTGTGTTGAAGGAAGCCGGAGAGGTCATTGGACGTAAGAAATTACAGAAAATCATTTACATTTGTAAGAAGCTACAGTTTCCATTTAACGAGAAGTATCAATTCCATTTCTATGGACCGTATTCAGAAGAATTGACGCTACGAGTGGAAGAGCTTTGTAACCTTGGTCTTGTTACAGAGGTGAAGGAAAGCAAAGGTGGCTATTACCAATATAAATACACGGTAACAGATGAAGGTCATGAATTTCTCGGTCATTATGATTTCCAAATGCCGGAATTACATCAATGCATCGATGAAATCAATAGTCAAAGTTCACGTTTTCTTGAGCTTGTTTCAACCATTCTTTTCTTCGATCGCCTTTCAAAGGAAGAAGTGGTTGAGAAGGTTCATACCATCAAACGTAAACAGAATTATTCTGATGATGAAATTACTGAGGCCTATACATTTATAGAAAAGCTAGGATGCTAAAGGTCATTTGTATCTAGTTTAATAGAATAAGATATTTCTACAAACAAAAGGTGCCCTTAGGGGCACCTTTTGTTGCAAAAATTAACTTTTTATCGAAAATTTCTTCTGACTCATTTCAGAGAGTTTTGTAAGGTCGACTTTTGAAAGAATGACACCAGCAACAATGATTGCAATCATTTGGAGAAAAGAGAATACCAGTGTGCTGATATAGGGAAATAGAAGTTCGGATATGTTAGGCAAGGTTCCTGCCATCATAAAGACTAGCGTAAAAGAAGAGACGGTATGGAAGGTTATCCCTGAAATCAATGCAATTGTATGTCTCGTTTTAAGAAGGGTAGGAAGCCAGAATGTCGAAAGTAGAAAGTAGCCGACTAGGATAATAAGTAGTGAAAAGAAACCTGCTAGTCCCGTATACTGATAGCCTCCGGCTGCTAAAATAATCGTATAAATAAGGGACGCAAGTAGGCCAATTGAGAAGCCAATTGCGGGGGAAGAATAAAGATATTTTTTCATAATCATACCACCTTTTACAAATACTTCGAGTTCACTACATAAATACCCGTTTGATGATTAGTATAATCGTTTCTCTATATCAAAACTTGGAAAAACAAGTCGAGAAAATAGAACTTATTTGTCGAATAACAAAAAGGGTTCAAAAGTCTTACATTATTGAAATGGAGTGAGGGAGATGAAAGAAGTGAAGGTAGGGTTAGTTGGATTTGGTTTTTCGGGAGCGACTTTTCATGCGCCAGTGATTGAATCTGTACAGGGGTTAACCATCACAAAAGTGGTTACTTCTAATCCGAAGAAAGTAATTGAGCAGTTTCCAGAAATAGAAGTGGTCGCTTCAATAGACGAGCTTTTAAATGATAGAGAAATAGAGTTAGTCATTATTACGACACCGAATGAATTTCATTTCCCAATGGCGAAGCAGGCTCTTGAAGCAGGGAAACATGTTGTTCTTGAGAAACCATTCACGGTAAGTGTAGAAGAAGGAGAAGAGTTAATTCAAATAGCTAAAAACTATGACAGATTGCTAAGTGTGTATCATAACAGAAGATACGATAATGATTTTCTTACGATTCAGAAGCTCATAAAAGAAGAGGAGCTTGGAACGGTCCTTTCGTACGAGGCGCATTATGATCGGTATAGTGCGGAGGTACATGATCGTTGGCGCGAGCAGGATAAGAAGGGATCTGGTATTCTCTTTGACCTGGGTTCTCATTTAATCGACCAGGCACTGACTCTATTTGGCGAGCCTGAGGCCGTATATGGAGATGTTTTGACTCAAAAAGAAGAAGGGAAAACGGACGATTACTTTCACTTGGTTTTGCATTACGGAAAAAGAAGAGTGATTCTCCACGCTGGCTCTCTCGTAAAAAAACACGGACCTCGCTATCAAATTCATGGGATAAAGGGATCGTTTGTAAAATGGGGTATTGATCCTCAGGAAGAAGCGCTGAAAAAGGGACAATTACCAGGGGATGAGCACTGGGGAGAAGACGAGAGCGATCAGTACGGCGTGCTAACGAAAGATAATCGCGATAGAGTGATTCCAACCACACCTGGTTCTTATCAAACATACTACATAGAACTGCACCGAGCGATTTGTGAACAAAGTACTGCGCCTGTAACAGCAAGAGAAGCCCTTAAAGTAATTAAAGTGATCGAGCTTGCATTAAAGAGTAGTGAAGAGAAAAGGTTAGTGAAATGGGTATGAAAAAAGATCTGCCCTGAATGGGCAGATCTTTTTGGTTAAGCATGTGGGAGGAAAGCGAGCTGGTAGAAGAATAACACAGCGAAAAGATAAAGAAGCGGATGAACCTCACGCCATTTCCCTTTTACGATCTTTAAAATGGGGTACGTAATAAACCCAAGCGCGATTCCTGTTGCAATACTTGCCGTAAGTGGCATTGTGAGAATGATCAAGAAGGCAGGAAACGCCTCATCAAATTCACTCCAATCAATTTTACCAACGGCGCCAATCATTAAGCTTCCGACGATGATAAGAGTGGGAGCTGTGATGGCGGAAAGTCCAGATAGAGAACCGACAAGTGGTCCAAAGAAAGCTGAGACGATAAAGAGTACAGAAACGACGACTGATGTTAACCCAGTTCGCCCGCCGGCAGCAACACCAGCAGAGGATTCAAGGTAAGCACTAGTTGGGCTTGTTCCAAAGATCGCTCCGACAGTTGTTCCGATCGAGTCAGCAAGAAGTGCCTGACGTGCACGTGGCATTTTCTTTCCTTTCATCAAACCAGCCTGTTCTGCCACACCGACCATTGTGCCCGTCGTATCAAAGAGTGTGACGAGTAGGAATGAGAAGACAACGGCATATAATCCGTATTCAATCATATCCTTAATGGCCTGAAGTGGACTTCCGAAGATGAAAAGTTCGGGAGCAGAAGGTGCTTGCATGAAGCCTTCCTTAAATTCAAGCTGTCCTGTAAAAATAGCAATGATAGCCGTGATGATCATTCCGAAGAAGAGTGCACCTGGAACATTTCGGGCCATCAGAATAAGTGTAATCATAAGTCCAAAAAGCGCTAGAAGAACTTCAGGGGAATGAAGATTTCCTAGACCAACAAGGTTTTCTTCATCCGCGACGATAATCCCTGTCATGCGAAGTCCGATAAACGCGATGAAAAGTCCGATACCTGCTGTAATACCAAGCTTCAAATTCGTAGGAATGGCTTCGATAAGCTTTTCGCGAAACGGTGTTAATGAAAGAATAATGAACAGTAGTCCGGCAATAAATACGGCACCAAAGGCAACCTGGTAGGATACGCCTGCTTGTCCACCTACAACGGAGAACGCAAAGTAGGCGTTCAGCCCCATACCTGGAGCGATCGCGATTGGATAATTCGCGAAAAGTCCCATCCATAGTGTTCCAACAACAGCTGCAATAATCGTGGCAATGAAGACGGTATCGAATGGCACGCCTGTTGAAGATAGTATAATTGGGTTAACTATTACAATATATACCATTGTCAGGAAAGTCGTTAATCCTGCAAGGAATTCTGTTTTAACGTTTGTTCCATTTTCTTTTAAGCGGAAAAAGGAGTTAAACATGATAATACCTCCATTAAATACGAACGTTTTTTAAACACAAATACTATAATATTCGTAATAAAGCTGTTTGACAAGGGGTAATCTAAAATAGTTGATGATAAAGGTGTGAATGGCTGTCGGATGAATACACAAGTGTAATTGTGATAAAATGAGAGCGGACAATTGTGAATGAAGGAGGTACAAAGAATGGCAAATGAAGAAGAACAAAAACCAAAAAAGAAGCCTTCAACAGGTTTTAATATTTTAAGTGGGGACTCCACAGATGGACACGGCGGTTATGGAGTAGGAACGATCAACCTCGATAACGTTTCCCCTGTGATTATCGATCCGACAACGGATGAAATTTATGTTGATGTTGGCGCATTGCATGCACGTAGTGCCCTTGAGAAACGGAAGAAGCTCGTTAAGACACGTGAAGAAGTACCTGATGGGCATACTGCTTGGATCGTATGGGTTACCCTTCAACGAAGTGAAGAAGGACCTTTCTATTATGGCATTGGTGCCTGTGAATTCTTCTTAAATGCCGAAGCGAAGCGGGCATGGAAAAGCATGCCAGAGCATGTGAATAATATGGATAAATCCATGAAAG
The DNA here is from genome assembly GCF_056173725.1 of Anaerobacillus sp. 63XJN7_4_ISO-PGPR-S23-413. NCBI lineage: Bacteria > Bacillati > Bacillota > Bacilli > Caryophanales > Bacillaceae > Anaerobacillus > Anaerobacillus sp. 63XJN7_4_ISO-PGPR-S23-413. The sequence continues at coordinate 4,055,715 of NZ_CM149688.1, read as the reverse complement.
GTAAGGTGGTCGTGGACCATATGGATGACAAATCCAAAAAAATGCTTCGTGAGTATTTGATTGAGTTCGATAAAGACGTCTATGAGCGTTCAAGTGATGACGTGAAATTAGGACTTCAAGACTAACTTTCATATCGTTTTCTGACTAATTGATAAAATCACTTGAGGTTTCCTAAAACTGAGCGTAAACTTATGTATACGCAACACATATAGCTAGGACCCAAAGCAGCCCGGGGAATCTTCCCCGGGCTGTTCTGGTTGTCTCCGAAAATGAAGTGAGCGCTTCCATGTTATACTCTTATATGTAGAAAGGGTGAGCTAAATGTGGAATCAAATCCCTCGTGAGAAAAAGAAAGAGCTTATTGAGCGCATTCAATCATATTTCTATGATGAACGTGATGAAGAAATAGGTGAGCTCGCAGCAGAGAATTTTCTCCATTTTGTTATGGCAGAGATCGGGCCAACTCTATACAATGCCGGTATTTCAGATGCAATTGGCATGACAGAGCAGAAGTGGATGAGTATTGAGCAAGACCTTGAAGCATTAAAGAAAGCAGATCCAAAATAAAGGGCTAATCAAAAGACGGATGTACTCATCCGTCTTTTTTAACGGACCCATTGGAAGAATCGCTCCAAAAGTCCTTTCTGTTCATTTTCTTTTCCATTAGGGACCGTTCCGGGATGATCTTCACAAAGGTGAGTTGGTTCGGTTCCTTCTATATAATAAGTTAAGCGTTTCACAGGACAGTTTTCAGTAGCGATTAAACCTGTTTGCGTATCAATTTCAACACCGACAACATTTTCAGGCTGCTCGAAATCGGTCGCTTTTTCTTCCGCCAGTGCATCCTCAATGAAATTCACCCAGATTTTCTTCGTATACGAACCATCGTTTCGATGATTTAGCTTCTCTCCTCTGTCATAACCAACCCAGACGGCCGCTGTTAACTGAGGCGTAAATCCAACCATCCAGCTATCAGTTGAAGTAGAACCTGTTTTAGCGGCAGCTGGACGTGTTAATAGATGATCAACGCCTGAGCCTGTTACACGCGTATAATCATTTAAGGATTCATCGAAAACACCCGTCATCATGCTTGTCGTGACAAAGGCAGCATCAGGATCCAATACAAGTTCAGATTCAGATTTGTGTTCGTAGATGACCTTTCCATCTCGATCCGTGACTTTTTCAATATAATAAGGTGAGACGCCATATCCACCGTTAGCAAGCATACTATAGGCTTCCGTCATTTCCATCATACCTACGGGCTTAGTGCCGAGAGCTAATGAGGGAATAGCAGACAGCTTACTTCTAATGCCGAATGATTTGGCTGTATTCACAAGCGTTTTTTCTTCTAGAAACATGTGTGTTTTCACAGCGACTATATTATCTGAAAGGGCAAGTGCCTGGGCGAGTGTGATTTCATCATTCGCGTAAACATCCCCATAATTATGAGGTGAGTAGGTTTTGCGTTCATTATCATAGTAAAAAGTTGTAGGTTCACTGCGAATAAGCGTAGACGGCGTAAAGCCATTTTTGATTGCGGCATAATAAAGCAGCGGCTTAAACGTCGATCCTGGTGTCCTTTTGGCCATTGTTGCTCGGTTGAATTTACTTTCTGTATAATCGCGGCCACCAATCATTACTTTTACAGCTCCTGATGTAGGCTCCATCGCTACGAGAGCAGCTTGTATGTCGCTTTTTTTATCAATACTTGATTCTACCCATTTTTCGGCAGCATTTTGCATTGATGTATCAAGCGTCGTATAAACGTGTAATCCTCCTTGCTCAATAACACGTTCATCAAGTGAAAGTACGGATTTTAATTGCTTCTTAACCTCTTGTGCAAAATATGGAGCAATTTCAGGCTTAGTATCTTCTGTAAAGGTTTCGAGAGCCATCTGTTCCATATCTGCCTGTTTTGCTTCTGATTCGGTTAGAGCATGATTAGTTACCATCGCTTGAAGTACCGTGCTTTGTCGTTCCTCTGCTCTTTCTGCATCAGCATATGGAGAGTAATAACCTGGTCCTTTTGGAATGCCGGCGAGCATGGCAGACTCAGCAACCGAAAGACCCTCAGCTTTTTTTCCGAAGTACGTTCTTGCGGCTGATTCTATTCCGTATGAGCCGTGACCATAATAAATCGTATTTAAATATCCTTCTAGAATGTCTTCCTTTGAATAATGAACTTCAAGTCGATAAGCATAGAAAGCTTCTGCGATTTTTCGTTTCCACGTCTTATCATGTTCCAAAAATAGATTACGGGCGTATTGCTGCGTAATCGTACTTGCTCCTTGAACCTTGGCCATCGCTTTTATATCAGCGAGAATAGCCCCGCCAATGCGTTTGAAGTCAAAGCCCATATGATCATAAAAATGCCGATCTTCAATGGCAATCGTGGCATCTATGACATGAGGAGAAATGTGATCAAGGTCAACCCAGTAGCGATTCTGACCGTCTTTATTACTCTCGCTAATTACATTTTCTTTATGATCATAATAAATCGTTGTTTGCGGTACTTGAAGCTCAGGAGCTCCCATGAAAACAGTTAGCAAATAGAGCGATCCAACGGATAGCCCGATTATTACAATACATATCATCATTAGCCTACTTAGAAGCATTGTCCAACGCTTCCAATAATGGAATCGCTCAGTTCTGAGCCATTTCATGTGGTTCACCCCCACATCATCTTAAATCTAGTATGTGACAATCTAGAAACTCTTAAACACGTTTCTCTTCGGTAATTGTCCTTTTTATCCAACGCGGATAGGCTAGAATGGGCGAATGCGTTTCTTCAGATGAACAAGGGAAAATATTTGTCCAGCTTTTGAATAGGATGAACTATAATGAATGTTACTGAGAGCAGGGAGAGAAGAGTATGGAGATGATGATTGCGATTATCCTTGGAATTGTAGAAGGGATAACGGAATTTCTGCCCGTTTCATCTACAGGTCATTTGATTTTAACGGGATATTGGCTTGGTTTTACTGGTGAACGGGCAAAAACATTTGAGATTGTGATTCAGCTTGGCTCTATTTTAGCTGTGGTAGTGATGTATCGGCATCGATTTGCGGATTTATTATCACCAAATAGCGAGAGAAAAGGATTAACCCTGATTCATCTTATGTTTGGAATGATTCCAGCTGTCGTAGCAGGATTTCTTCTTCATGGCTTTATTAAAAGTTATCTTTTCTCCCCTTACACGGTTGTGATCGGACTTGTGATTGGTGGCGTGTTAATGATCATAGCTGACTTGAAAAAGGGGGCGCCAATTAGCTGGAGCCTGGATGAATTAACATGGAAGCAGGCTTTTTCTATTGGAGTATTTCAATGTCTTGCTCTCTGGCCTGGATTTTCAAGGTCAGGTGCAACGATCTCAGGTGGCGTCTTGCTCGGAACAACGCATAAAACAGCTGCTGAATTTTCATTTATTCTAGCTGTACCAATGATGGTAGCTGCGAGTGGGTATGATTTATTGCAAAGTTATCAGTATTTATCTGTATCCGACATTCCTGTGTTCCTAACAGGCTTTTTAACAGCCTTTTTAGTGGCGCTTTTGGCTATTGTAACATTTATTAAATTCATTGAACGCGTCCGTCTCATCCCTTTTGCGATTTACAGATTTGTGCTTGCTTTTTTTGTTTGGATGATTTTATTTTAGTGTTAATAGAGTTGTTCACTTAAATAACTTTTTGAACCGACAGTTGAAAGTATAAAATTCTCTTGCTTTTTACACAGAGTCGACTATACTTTTCTTGTACTTTAAGAATGCTTAGATACATTTTTTTGCTATATACTAATGGTGTTTGGACCTATGTGGTTCGGGAACGGACTTAGTGTAGCAATGACATAGAGGAGTGGTTTACATGGAATTATGGTACACAGAGAAACAAACGGAACGCTTCGGCATTACGGCGAAAATTAAGCAGACGCTGCATACGGAACAAACGGACTTTCAGCGTCTTGATATGATTGAAACAGAAGAATTCGGTAACATGCTCGTACTCGACGGTATGGTTATGACAACGGAGAAGGATGAGTTTGTTTACCATGAGATGGTCGCACACGTGCCCCTTTTCACACATCCAAACCCGAAACACGTTCTTGTTGTTGGTGGCGGTGATGGAGGCGTTATTCGTGAAGTATTGAAGCATCCGTCTGTTGAAAAAGCAACGCTTGTTGAAATCGATGGCAAAGTGATCGAGTATTCGAAAAAGTACTTACCTACTATCGCAGGAGCGCTAGATAACGAGCGTGTTGAGGTCCTCGTTGATGATGGCTTTATGCATATCGCGAAAAGCGAAGGCGAGTATGACGTGATCATGGTTGATTCCACTGAGCCGGTAGGACCAGCTGCAAAGCTTTTTGAACGTGGTTTCTATGAAGGTATTTCAAAAGCACTAAAAGAAGATGGTATTTTCGTTGCGCAGACGGACAACCCTTGGTTTAAAGCAGACTTAATTACGCAAGTATCAAAAGATGTAAGAGAAATCTTCCCGATTACGCGCGTATACACAGCGAACATTCCAACTTACCCGAGTGGCCTGTGGACGTTTACGATTGGATCTAAAAAGAATGATCCGCTTGAAGTACCTGAAAGTCGCTTCCACGAGATTGAGACTAAGTACTATACGAAAGAGCTTCACAATGCTTGCTTCGCACTTCCGAAATTCGTACAGGACCTTGTAAAATGAGCATGAAATTCGATGAAGCTTATTCAGGTAACGTGTTTATTCTAAGTAACCCATCCTTCGACGAAAGTAATGTGGTTATCTATGGTATGCCAATGGACTGGACAGTTAGCTTTCGTCCCGGATCTCGCTTTGGGCCAGGACGCATTCGTGAGGCTTCATTAGGACTTGAAGAATATAGTCCTTATGCAGATCGTCATCTTGAAGAAATTCGTTATTTCGATGCAGGAGATATTCCACTTCCATTCGGTAATCCTCAGCGAAGCATAGATATGATTGAGGAATATCTTGATTCTTTGCTTGAAGCGGGAAAATTCCCACTTGGTATGGGTGGGGAGCACCTTGTAACGTGGCCCATTCTAAAAGCTTTTCACAAAAAATACGATGATCTTGCGTTGATCCATATCGATGCACACGCGGATTTGCGTGAAGAGTATGAAGGAGAGCCTCTTTCTCACTCCACACCTGTTCGTAAAATTTGTGGATTGATTGGTGCTGAGAACGTATACTCATTCGGCATTCGTTCTGGTATGCGTGAAGAGTTTCAATTCGCAAAAGAATCCGGTATGCACATGCACAAATTTGAAGTAGCAGAACCACTTAAAAAAGTCCTACCAACGCTTAGAGGACGCAATGTGTATGTAACGATTGATATCGATGTTCTTGACCCTGCTCATGCGCCTGGGACAGGCACAGCTGAAGCAGGTGGGATCACATCCAAAGAGTTGCTTGAGGCGATCTCAGCCATTGCTGGTTCTGAAATAAACGTCGTTGGTGCGGATCTTGTTGAAGTTGCACCAGCTTATGACCCATCCGAACAAACGCCGATTGCGGCTAGTAAATTTATCCGTGAAATGCTTCTCGGCTGGACTCACAAAAAATAATCCAGAGAGGCTGTATTCATTTTGAATACAGTCTTTTTTTGTTTGGATGCTCTGTATGTTCCGTGCGCGACTTTTAGCTTATTTGAGTGAAACCTTAGTTTTACACTGCATATATGAGCTAAAAATCAACACAGAAAATGAGCTGGGGTGGACAAGGCGCTTCCGCTTTTGATGATCTAGCTTCAGCGCCTACCCCCTCGAGGTCTTAAGTCATCTCTCATTGTGACAAAGAACGTCACATTGAGAGTCGCCTTAAGCTGGTCGGGGGTGGACAAGGCGCTGCCGCTTTTCTTATAATAAGAAAGTTAATGATTTAGTAAGGACGTGAAGTGATGAGTGATCATCCGATTGAAATAACCATTGATTCCCGTATCCAATCGGGAAAAGAAAAAGAATCTACAAACTATTCCGTGCAGGGAAACCTCGTTGAAAAGGGAGAGGCGCTTTATTTACGCTATGAAGAAAGCCTTGAGATTGGCAAGGTTTCAACTACTGTTAAAATAGATAAAGAGCAAGTGACCGTGATTCGAAGAGGGGCGCTATCGATGCGTCAGCAATTTGCGCCAGGACAAGTGTCAGAATCTCTATATAAAACACCGTTCGGATCGATGCCGATGCAAATCCGGACGGAACGAATTGAGCAATTGGTGGACAAGGAGAAGCACAAAGGACGCCTAACGCTTCGCTATTTGCTTAACCTCGAGGAAGATGAAACGCAGCGACACGAACTGTCGCTAAGCTGGAAAGGAGCAAGTCAATGAACAGTGTGGAACAAAAGAAAGAACAGCTAAAAGAAGAAATCAAGCAGGCCGTATTAAAGGCTAGTCTTGCATCAGAGAGTGAAATGCCGGAAGTGATTTTGGAATCACCTAAAGACAAGGCTCACGGTGACTATGCGACGAACATGGCGATGCAGCTTGCTCGTATCGCGAAAAAAGCGCCGAGAGCTATTGCTAAGGATCTTAAAGCAAATCTTGATATGACAAAAGCAGGGATTAAGCAGATTGATATCGCTGGTCCTGGGTTTATTAACTTTTTTATGGATACTGCTTATTTAACAGAGCTCATTCCAACGATTCTTGATAAAGGAAACAACTATGGCCGATCTGCAGACAAGAATGAAAAAATCCAAGTAGAGTTCGTTTCAGCGAACCCGACTGGAAGCCTGCACCTTGGTCATGCACGAGGAGCGGCTGTAGGTGATACGCTTTGTAATGTGCTTGATCGTGCCGGTTATGATGTTTCGCGTGAATATTACATCAATGACGCTGGGAACCAGATTCATAATTTAACGGTTTCTCTTGAAGCTCGCTACATGCAAGCACTTGGAAAAGAAAAGGACATGCCTGAAGATGGCTATCAAGGTCAGGATATCGTTCAGTTCGGGAAAGATCTTGTCGAGAAGGAAGGCGACCGTCTACTTCAACTCGATGAGAAAGAGCGCTATGCTTACTTCCGCGAGTACGGTCTTGAGCGCGAGCTTGAGAAGCTAAAGAAGGATTTGAAAGAATTTGGTGTTGAATTCGATGTCTGGTTCTCTGAGACTTCTCTTTATCAATCAAGCAAAATCGATGATGTTCTTGCGAAGCTAAATGAACGCGGTGAAACATTTGAGCAGGACGGTGCTACGTGGTTCCGCTCGACTACTTACGGCGATGACAAAGATCGCGTCTTGATTAAAGGCGATGGTTCTTATACGTATCTAACTCCGGATATTGCTTACCACCAAGATAAACTTTCTCGTGGATTCGATAAGCTGATTAACATTTGGGGAGCTGACCACCACGGCTATATTCCAAGAATGAAAGCGGCAATCGAAGCACTTGGTTATAAGCGTGAGCAGCTAGAAGTGGAAATTATTCAAATGGTGAACCTCTTTAAAGATGGTGAAAAAATGAAGATGAGTAAGCGAACAGGTAAAGCTGTTACGCTTCGTGAATTGATGGATGAAGTCGGTATCGATGCAATGCGCTATTTCTTCTCAATGCGCAGCTCAGATTCTCACCTTGATTTTGATATGGACCTTGCCGTATCACGCTCGAATGAAAACCCTGTGTATTACGTGCAATATGCGCACGCTCGCGTATGCAGTATTCTTCGTCAGGGAGAAGAGATGGGGCTAACAGAAGATGCGGATCTATCTCTCATTACATCTGAGAAAGAAATGGACCTTCTTAAGAAGCTCGGTGAATTGCCTGAAGCGATTGCGGAAGCAGCGGATAAGCGTATGACGCATCGCATTACAAACTATTCATTTGAACTTGCTCAAGCACTACACAGCTTCTACAATGCTGAACGAGTTCTTGATCCAGAAGATCTTGCGAAAAGTGCGGCTCGTTTCAAACTTATGAAAGCCGTTCGTCAAACGATTCAAAACACCCTTGAAATCATTGGCGTCACTGCACCAGAGAAAATGTAATAAAAAGAGGCTGGGACAAAACCCAGTAAATTAAAATAAGAGTGGCCCTGCGGACAAAGAATTTGTTCGCAGGGCCACTCTTTCTATATTTTCATCTTAATTTAACAATAAAATAAGGACAACCTCTGATAAAATTATAGTTACCACACAATAACCATCGGAGGTGCCCTTATGTTTAAAGATTATAACATGAATCAAGTGATTTTGCCCTTAGATTTAGAAATGAAATTACAAGAAAATGATATCGCCTATGCCGTCCATGAGTTGGTCGAACAGATTCCGGATGAAGCTTTTTCTGCGTTCCTACGTGATACGGGATGCCCTGCTTATCACCCACGTATGATGATGAAAGTTATTTTATGTGCGTACACCCAATCGGCTTTTTCAGGAAGAAAGATTGAAGGTCTCCTCAAGGATAGTGTACGGATGATGTGGTTAGCGCAAGGGTATGAACCCAGCTATCGCACAATCAATCGGTTCCGTGTCCACCCAGAAGTCAAAGAACTTCTTCGTCAGGGCTTCGTACAGTTTCGTTGTCAGCTCGTTCAAAAAGACCTCATTGATGATGAAGCGATCTTTATTGATGGTACGAAGATTGAAGCGAATGCCAATAAGTTTACATTTGTGTGGCGCAAGGCTGTTGAAAGGTACAGCGAGAGTCTGATTGAAAAGTCGAATGCGATGTACGATGAGTTGATTGAAAAAGAAGTGATCCCCGAAATCGAACGGGAAAGTCCAGAACAACTTTCCATTAAAGAACTTTCTAAAATAGAAGAAAAGCTAGAAGAAAAAGTCGGAGAATACAATGAGAAGATTGAAACCAGTGCCGATGTAACCGAACGAAAAAAGCTTCGTTCAGAGCGAAAAGGACCGAAGCAGTTCCTTAAACAAATGAAGGATTTCGTATTGCGCAAAACAAAATACGAAAACGATATGGCTATCTTCAAAGAACGGAACAGTTATTCCAAAACCGATCATGATGCCACGTTCATGCGCATGAAAGATGACTATATGAAAAATGGGCAACTCAAAGCCGGTTACAATCTCCAGATTGCGACGGAGGGACAATATACGCTCGCTTATGATATCTTCCCGAATCCAACGGATACACGCACATTTCGTCCCTTTCTAGATCGTGTGGAGAATGATTTCTTTAAACTCCCACCTTACATCGTCGCGGATGCCGGTTATGGAAGCGAAGAAAACTACATCGATGTCCTGGAGAATCGCAAGCGAATCCCTCTCATCACGTACAATACCTATCGCAAAGAGAAAAAGAAGAGCTTTACGAAGGATACGTTTCGCGTATCCAACTGGGACTACAATGAAGAAGAAGATTTATTCACATGCCCAAATGGGAAATTGTTGCCGTTCCGTTACGTCTCTCATCGCACTGACCGGAGTGGCTTCAAACGAGAATTTAAAGTTTATGAATGCGAAGATTGTACCGGTTGTCCCTTACGTAAACAATGTACAAAGACCAAAGATGGCACGAATCGGAGAGTCTATTACAATACCAAGTGGGAACAACAAAAGAATAAGGTTAAAGAGCTGCTTTCGGACGAAAAAACAGGTGAAATCTACGGTCAACGGAAAATCGATGTAGAGCCAGTTTTTGGATTTCTGAAGGCTATTTTGGGTTTCACTCGGATGTCCGTAAGGGGCAAAGAGAAGGTCAAAAATGAAATGGGCTTTGCGCTCATGGCGGTGAACTTGAGAAAGTACACCGCCATGAGTGCAGAGTGATCCAATAATCTTAGGAATAACCAAACAAAAAAGGTTCCGTTCATCAAAAACGCTGAACGGAACCTTTTTTCATTATTTCAAGCTAGTTATGTCCCAGCCTCTTTCTATTTATGCGAATGATACGTTGATTAATTTTAAACTGGTTTCGTAGGTTAAAAACTCTTACACGCTCACATTTTTTATAATGAATCGGTCATTCGGTCATACTTTAAAAAAGGGGTGATGTGATGAAGACAGTTTTGATTGCAACATTAACAGGATTTTTGGTCGGGTTAATTTTTGCGTTTTTGAAGCTACCCATCCCAGCTCCACCTGCATTCGCAGGCATTGCTGGGATTGTTGGGATATACCTTGGATTTAAGGCGTATGAATGGTTATCAGGGTTCTGGTCACTGTAGATTGAGCTTTTTGGTAGCTGCATCGATAGCGAAATGATTTTTTATTTCCATAATACAGAACCTCCACTAAGTCTTTTGACGCCACGTATCGCTGAAAGATCGTCGACAAGCTGCAGAGCTGCGAGGTCTTTTTTCTTTGCTTCAATCATGATGTCAGCATCTTCTCCGTATTCCTTCAACATGTCTATAAACGGAATGGCAAACTCACTGTCCACATAATCTGCATGACTCCGGTAGGCGCTAGCAGATTTGGGAGAGGAAAGGTGGTATTTCGGTAGAAGTCCTTTTGGCTTCCATGTTTCATGAACGCGTTCAAAAAAGCGCTCAGGTAGTCCGTCGCCTGGATTCGCTAGATGATGATGGTAATCGAAAATAAACGGGACGCCTGTTTGCTCACATGCCTCGAGCGTTTCTTTCGCATTGTATGTTTTATCATCATTTTCAAGCGTCACATGCGAGCGAAGATGAGAAGGAATGGAATCAAAATTCGCGTAAAAACGCTTAAGGGTTTCCTCTTTATCTCCGTAAGCTCCACCAATATGTATATTAACGATGGAGCGAGAGTCTAGTCCCATCGCATCTAGCATAGCAACATGATAGTTCAAGTCACCTATAGCATTGTCCGTTACGTGTTGTTTTGGGCTTGTAAAAAGAGTGAATTGGTTCGGGTGAAAGCTCACACGAAGGCGGTGCTTTTGAACAAGCTCACCGATCTCTTCAAACATGTCACGGAAAGGCGTAATGTAATCCCACTTTGCTTCAGGATGCGTCGCAAGCGGAACAATGGAAGAAGACATACGATACAAATCAATTTCATGTGCAATATTGTAGTGCAGCGCACGTAACGTACTCTTTAAATTCGTTTCTGTAATTGTATGAAGCTTCTCTGAACGTTCTTCTTCAAAAAGCTTTGACCAGGTGGAAAAAGTCATTGTACGCGACGGTGAAGCTTCGTGCAACGCAAGTGCGTTTGATACATATCCAAATCTGAGCTTCATAATAAGTGGTCTCCTTTCAAAAAAAGGGCTGGTCATTTCTTTCCCTGTGCAAGCGAATTGAAACAAAGGAAAGCACATCGAACTTTTTAAAGAAACGGACTGAAGAGTCTTGCTAGTGGGGCAAGCACTCGGTTTCCGATCGTTCGATCTTGAAGTCTCTTCAAGTCCAGACGTTCACATTGTAGAATGTCTTTTTGGATCGCTTCTTTGATTTCAACAATGAGAGAAGGAGTGCTGATAATGCAGTTGATTTCCCCATTAATGTGGAAACTTCGTTGATCAAAATTCGCTGTACCAATGTCACACAATGTCTCATCAATGATCATAACTTTGGCGTGGTAGAAGCCATTCATATATTGATAAACTTCTCCACCGGCACGAATCAGTTCAACGAGGTATTCATATGAAGCTTCTTTTACAAGAGGATGGTCGGCACGCATTGGCAAAATAACCTGGACTTTAATACCGCATTTCAGGGCGCGTAGCAGGCTCGTTTGAACAGTTTGTCCTGGAATGTAATAGGGGGAGCCAATGATAATAGATGTTGTAGCTTTATCAATATACGAGGCAAAAGCTTCCTCTACGCTATTACCATTCGTAATATGAAACGAGACTTTATGCTGACCTGTTTCGAGCGGCGGTATATAAACGTTATGCTTATTAATAGGGGAATGACTCTCTTCCCAATCAAGGAAAAATTGATCTTGAAGTCCTTGCACGGCTTCGCCAGTCACGCGAAGGTGATAATCTCGCCAATATCCAAACTTAGGATCCTTCCCTACATATTCGTTTCCAACGTTAAAGCCACCAACGTAGCCAATCTCTCCATCAATAACAGTGATTTTTCGATGATTACGCTCATTTATGGAAGTGAAAAATCGTGTGAAAGAAATTTTTCTGGAATAGGAAAAAACGATGCCACAGGAGGTCATTTTTCTTATGGTGGCTTTCTTTAAGCTGTGACTACCTCCATAGTCCACGAGTAAATAGACAGAGACGCCAGAGGTTGCTTTTTGACAAAGATGCTCGATAATGATATGTCCCGTGGCGTCATCTCGAAAAATATAAAACATCATATGAATTTGATAGACTGCAGCATCAATATCATTTATTAGTGCTCTAAAAAAATCATCTCCATCATTAATGAAAGTCAGGTTTCCCGTCATTTTTTGACGTGAAGAGGAAGGAGCGAGTTTTCTTTTCTTATTGCCTGTATGAAGGTCGGTTATTAACCACAATATGAGTGCGAGTAGGACTGTTAAAAAGATCTCCACGATTTTCCCTTCCTTTCAATAGTTACTGTTGACTTAGTTTGTCCTAAACTTAAAAAAAGTAAAAAAAATTCTCTGACTGAATGCTCATTCAGTTATTTATGTGTTATACTAAAGTCAGAAAATTACTTTCATTCTGACTTAAAAGCGTTTTCATAAATTGTTTGAACTGTCGGGGAGCATCTTTGTTCAAGCATCACGAAGCGGCTAAGAAGGAATGACACGAAAGGAGAGGTTTGCCAGCATGGATGTTTTATTGATCGCTAACTGGATTGCTTTCATTCTTGTAACCGCTTACGCGTTCTTCTTATTTGGGTATGTTGTGAAGACTCGATATGAATACATTAAGCTTGGAAAGAAAGCAGAATTTGATCATTCCATGAAAGAACGACTAGAAGCTATTGTAGTCAAAGTGTTTGGGCAAAAGAAATTACTTAAAGATAAGAAGAGTGGAACCATCCATGTGATGATGTTCTACGGTTTCCTTCTCGTTCAATTCGGTGCAATCGATATGATTGTGAAAGGTTTATCACCGGGGTCACATCTTCCTCTTGGACCGCTTTACCCAGCGTTTACGTTTTTCCAGGAGCTCGTGACGCTAATGATTTTAACAGCAGTTGTATGGGCATTCTACCGTCGCTATATTGAGGCGATCGCTCGTTTAAAGAAAGGTTTTAAAGCGGGACTTGTACTATTGTTCATTGGACTTTTAATGATATCCGTTCTTTTTGCAGGCGGTATGGAAATTATCTGGCATGATGCTGGTTATTCTTGGAGTGCGCCAGTTGCTTCGGGAATTGCTTTCTTATTCTCATGGATTAATGAAACAGCAGCGATTGCGCTATTCTTCTTTTTCTGGTGGATTCACCTGCTCGTGCTTCTTACGTTCATGGTGTATGTACCGCAATCCAAGCACGCTCACTTAATTGCAGGACCAGTCAACGTTTTCTTGGGTCGTACAAACAAAGTAGGGCAGCTTGCATCTATTAACTTTGAAGATGAAAGTCAAGAAACTTACGGCGTGAATACGATTGAAGATTTCAATCAGAAGCAGCTTGTTGATTTGTATGCCTGTGTGGAATGTGGACGCTGTACGAATATGTGTCCAGCAACGGCAACAGGAAAAATCCTTTCTCCGATGGATTTGATCGTTAAGCTTCGTGATCACCTGACAGAAAAAGGCGCAGCCGTTACATCAAGAACGCCGTGGGTTCCTGCATATGCATTTTCTAACACAGCAGGAAATCAAATTGCTTATCAATCACGTGCTCAGCAGGAAACAGCTGCAGCAGCTGAAGGGCTTGTGAGCGATGGATTAATTGGTAACGTGATTACAGAAGAAGAAATTTGGGCTTGTACAACGTGCCGTAACTGTGAAGATCAATGTCCAGTTGAGAACGAGCACGTTGATAAAATCATCGATATGCGTCGTCACCTTGTCTTAATGGAAGGGAAGATGGATAGCGATGTACAGCGTGCGATTACGAACATCGAACGTCAGGGCAACCCGTGGGGGATTAGCCGTAAAGAGCGTGAGAACTGGCGCGATATGCGTGATGATATCGTTGTTCCAACAGTAAAAGAAAAAGAAAAAGCAGGCGAAGAATTCGAATATCTCTTCTGGGTTGGCTCGATGGGCTCTTACGATAATCGTAGCCAGAAGATTGCCGCTTCCTTTGCGAAGATCATGAATGAAGCCGGCATTTCGTTCGCTATTCTTGGTAACAAAGAAAAGAACTCTGGCGATACGCCACGACGTGTAGGAAACGAGTTCTTGTTCCAGGATCTTGCACAGAAAAATATTGAAACGTTCCAAAAGCATAATATTTCAAAAATCGTTACAATCGACCCTCATGCTTATAACTCACTTAAAAATGAGTATCCTGAGTTTGGACTTGAAGCAGAGGTTTATCACCATACCGAATTATTGTATGACTGGATCAAAGAAGGAAAACTGAAGCCGAAACACGAAGTAAACGAGAGAATCACGTATCATGATTCCTGTTACCTCGGACGTTACAACGAAGTATACGATCCACCACGTGAAATTCTTCGCAGTATTCCAGGCGTTGAAGTGATCGAGATGGACCGCAACCGCGAAAATGGTATGTGCTGTGGCGCCGGCGGCGGTTTGATGTGGACGGAAGAAGATACAGGATCTCGCATTAACGTAACGAGAACGGAACAGGCCCTTAGCGTGAAGCCATCCGTTATCGGAAGTGCGTGTCCTTACTGCTTAACGATGATGAGTGATGGTACGAAAGCGAAGGAAGTAGAAGAAGAAGTAGCAACACTAGATATTGTCGAGATTTTAGAACGCTCCATTGTTCAAAAAGAAACTGTTCTCCAATAGACTGTTTGGCAAAGGGTTAGCTTATGCTGGTTTTTACGACCGGCATGAGCTCTTTCCTTTGTTACTTTGTCGGTAAGGTGAGCGAGCGTTCAGTCGCAATTTAATCAATTATGGTAGCGTTTTCAAAAATGAGAGGAGAGGTTTTTGTGGGCAGAACGGTCATTGTTAGCGGTGTGAGAACGCCGTTTGGAAAATTTGGTGGGGCTCTTAAATCAATAGAAGCATCTAAGCTTGGTGGAACAGCGATTAAAGAAGCTTTGGTTCGCGCTGGAATTGATCCTGCGGATGTAGGAGAAGTGATTATGGGGTCTGTCCTTCAAGGTGGTCAAGGTCAAATTCCATCTCGTCAGGCAGCAAGACACGCTGGTATTCCTTGGGAAGTAAAGACGGAAACGATTAACAAAGTATGCGCTTCAGGTCTTCGTAGCGTGACGCTCGCTGATCAAATCATTCGCTCTGGTGATGAAGAAGTCATTGTTGCCGGCGGAATGGAATCGATGAGCAACGCCCCATACATCATGAAGGACGCGCGCTGGGGCATGCGAATGGGCGACAAACAAGTGGTTGATCTCATGGTGCATGATGGCTTAACGTGCTCGTTTGATGGTTGTCACATGGGCGTTTATGGAAACACGACAGCGGAAGAGTATGAGATTTCTAGAGAAGAGCAGGATCGCTGGGCGACAAGAAGTCAGGAGCGTGCTGTGAAAGCGATGGAATCGGGGATTTTTGCAGAAGAAATTATCCCTGTTAACGTGCCACAGCGAAAAGGAGATCCTCTCGTCGTTGAACATGATGAAGCACCTAGAAAAGGCACAACAGAGGAGCAGTTAGGAAAGCTAAAGCCAGTCTTCGGTGCCGACGGAACGATTACAGCTGGGAATGCACCAGGTGTAAATGATGGAGCTGGGGCGCTTGTCCTTATGTCTGAAGAACGTGCTTCAAAAGAAGGCAAAGAAGTCATGGCTACAATTCTTTCTCATACAGCAATTGCTGTTGAAGCAAAGGATTTTCCTAAGACGCCGGGTCTCGTGATCAATGAGCTATTGAAGAAAACAGGAAAATCAATTGAAGAAATTGATCTATTTGAAATCAATGAAGCGTTCGCAGCTGTAGCGCTAACGAGCGGAAAAATTGCCTCACTCGATGAAGAAAAGGTCAATGTGCACGGTGGTGCAGTGGCGCTTGGTCATCCAATTGGAGCAAGTGGTGCACGCATTTTAATAACACTTATTCATGAATTGAAGCGACGCGGCGGTGGCATCGGAATAGCAGCGATCTGCAGCGGCGGTGGTCAAGGCGACGCTATTATGGTTCAGGTATAGAAGGGAGCATGATGATGGAAATCAAAACAATTATGGTGATTGGTGCAGGACAAATGGGAGCTGGAATTGCACAGGTGTGTGCAGCTTCTGGCTATACAGTTTATTTAAATGATTTGAAGCAGGAGTTTCTTGATAAAGGACTTGAGAGAATTGAGAAAAACCTCTCGAAACAAGTTTCCAAAGAGCGGATTACGCAGGAAGATCTAAGCGGAACGATGGAACGTTTGAGAGCGACGACAGATCTGCAGGATGCAAAGCATGTAGACATCGTCATTGAAGCAGCTGTTGAGAACATGGAAGTGAAGTGTAACCTTTTCGCACGGCTGGATGAAATTGCGCAAGATCATACGCTTCTTGCAACGAATACATCCTCTCTCCCAATTACGGAAATTGCAGCATCAACAAAGCGCCCTGAGAAAGTGATTGGTATGCACTTTATGAATCCGGTGCCTGTCATGAAGCTTGTTGAAATTATTCGCGGTCTAGCAACAACAGACGAAAGCTACCAGGCCGTTGAAAAGCTAGCGATGGATCTCGGTAAGACAGCGGTTGAAGTAAACGACTTCCCAGGATTTGTTTCCAACCGAATTTTGATGCCAATGATCAACGAAGCGATCTACACCGTTTATGAAGGTGTGGCATCCCCTGAGGATATCGATAGCGTGATGAAGCTCGGCATGAATCATCCAATGGGACCATTAACTCTCGCAGATTTTATCGGTCTTGATACGTGTCTTTATATTATGGAAACGCTTCAAGAAGGATTCGGCGATGATAAATACCGCCCATGTCCGCTATTACGTAAATATGTAAAAGCTGGCTGGCTCGGACGTAAGACAGGAAGAGGCTTCTACCAATACCAGGATTAACACCACGAGGAGGAACGAGCATGGAGCTTGTATTTACGGAAGAGCAGAAGATGATGCAGAAAATGGTGCGTGATTTTGCGGAAAAAGAAATCGCGCCAATCGTTGAAGAAATGGAAGAGACGGATCGTTTTCCACGCGAAGTGATTAAACGAATGGGCGAGCTTGGTTTAATGGGGATTCCGATTCCAGAAGCTTATGGCGGAGCGGGAATGGATTATACGTCATACATCATTGCAATCCATGAGCTCTCAAAAGTGAGCGCCACGGTCGGCGTGATTCTATCGGTTCATACATCCGTTGGGACACTGCCGATACTAGCGTTTGGTACAGAAGAACAGAAAAAGCGCTACATTCCGAAGCTAGCAACCGGAGAATACCTTGGTGCGTTCGCGCTGACGGAACCTAGTTCAGGATCAGACGCAAGCAGCATGAAAACGCGCGCTGTCCGAGATGGCGATCACTACATTTTGAACGGCTCAAAGATTTTCATTACAAACGGCGGCGAGGCGGATACGTATGTTGCCTTCGCAAGAACAAATCCTGAGGAAAAAGGAAGCAAAGGCGTAACTGCTTTTATTATCGAACATGACATGCCTGGATTTAGCGTTGGGAAGAAAGAAAAGAAAATGGGGCTAAACGGCTCGAATACGGTTGAAATCATTTTCGAAGATTGCCGTGTGCCAGTTGAGAATCGTCTCGGCGAAGAAGGTCAGGGATTCAAAATTGCGATGGCAAACCTTGAGAGCGGCCGCATCGGGATCGCGGCACAGTCACTAGGAATTGCTGAAGCGGCGCTAAATTACGCGACGGCTTACGCGAAAGAGCGTCACCAGTTTGGTAAGCCGATCGGGCAAAATCAAGGTCTCGGCTTCAAGCTTGCCGATATGGCAACAGAAGTAGAGGCAGCGAAACTCCTAACCTATCGTGCGGCTGACCTGAAAAACCACGGGATCCCTTGCATGCAGGAAGTCTCAATGGCGAAGCTCTTTGCATCGAAAGCAGCCGTGAAAGCCTCGATTGAAGCGGTTCAAGTCTATGGCGGTTACGGTTACACGAAAGATTACCCAGTAGAACGCCTATTCCGAGACGCGAAAGTATGCGAAATCTACGAAGGAACGAGCGAAATCCAGAAAATCGTCATTAGTCGGAACTTGATGAAATAGAGAAAAGCGGAAGTGACCGTTTAGACCCGTCAGGCACTGGAGGCTTCCAAACCGAACACGGTTTTTGTGATCGAGTTGGAAGGTGAAGTGACAGAGGGTCTGGTCACAGCAGCTGGATCAGAAAAGCGGAAGTGACCGTTTAGACCCGTCAGGCACTGGAGACTTCCTCAGAAAAGCCGGTGATACCCGTTTTATTGTCCAAAAAACCATTATATTGGCCAAACTTCATTTTTATTGGCCAAATTCGAGATATATTGTCCAAAATCAACTTTTATTGTCCAAACCACCAAAAAGGAGAGAAACAGGATGAATTTTCAACTATCAGAAGAACATGAAATGCTACGGAAAATGGTGCGCGACTTTGCGAGGAAAGAAGTAGAACCAACAGCGGCTGAGCGTGATGAAGAAGAGCGCTTTGATCGTAAGCTTTTTGATCAAATGGCTGAGCTTGGTTTAACGGGCATCCCATGGTCAGAAGAGTACGGTGGTATTGGCTCAGATTACTTAAGCTATGTGATTGCAGTGGAAGAGCTATCACGCGTTTGTGCGTCTACAGGTGTAACGCTTTCTGCACATACCTCCCTTGCAGGCTGGCCGTTGAATGCATTTGGTACAGAAGAGCAGAAGCAGAAGTTCTTGCGTCCAATGGCAGAAGGTAAGCTAATGGGAGCTTACGGACTCACAGAGCCAGGGTCAGGATCGGATGCGAGTGGGATGAAAACGACGGCGAAGCTTGATGGCGATCACTACATCTTAAATGGCTCGAAAATTTTCATTACAAACGGCGGCGAAGCGGAAATTTATATCGTGTTTGCTCAGACCGATAAAGAAAAGGGTCATAAAGGGATTACTGCGTTTATCGTTGAAAAAGGAACGCCAGGTTTCTCTATGGGTAAGAAAGAGAAAAAGCTCGGCATTCGCTCTTCTCCTACGCTCGAAATCATTTTTGAAGACTGCCGTGTACCTGTTGAAAATCGTCTTGGCGATGAAGGACAAGGATTTAAAATCGCGATGAAGACGCTTGATGGTGGGCGTAACGGAATTGCGGCTCAAGCTGTTGGCATTGCACAAGGCGCGCTTGATGCAGCCACAGCTTATGCGAAGGAGCGTAAGCAGTTTGGCAAGCCGATCGGCGCAAATCAAGGTATTGGCTTTAAAATCGCTGATATGGCAACGAAAATTGAAGCAGCTAGACTATTAACTTACCAGGCTGCATGGAAAGAAAGTCAGGGTCTTCCTTACGGCAAGGAATCGGCGATGTCTAAGCTATACGCTGGAGATATCTCGATGGAAGTAACAACAGAAGCAGTGCAAGTCTTTGGTGGCTATGGATATACGAAGGATTATCCAGTTGAGCGCTATATGCGTGATGCGAAAATTACGCAAATCTATGAAGGTACAAATGAAATTCAGCGTCTTGTTATTTCAAGAATGCTGATGGCTGATTAAGAAGCGCTATGCATCCACTCGCAGAACGACTTTCAAATCAGGATGAACGTGCGCTCGCAAAGGCGATCAGTCTTGTTGAAAATGATGCTGAAGACAAACTGGAATTACTGAAGGATATCCACCCGATGACGGGGCGTGCCCACTATATTGGGATGACCGGATCACCCGGTGCCGGTAAAAGTTCGCTCGTTAACAGGCTGATTACCCACCTTAGAAAGCAGGATCTCACTGTTGGTGTTGTGGCCGTCGATCCAACGAGTCCGTTTAGCGGGGGCGCCCTTCTAGGAGATCGTGTCAGGATGGCGGAGCATTTTACCGACCCTGGTGTCTTTATCCGAAGCATGGGAACACGAGGGAGCCTTGGGGGGCTTTCTCGAACGACGAAGGAAACGGTTCGCTTAATGGACGCTTTTGGATTCGATGTCATTTTAATTGAAACGGTTGGGGTTGGGCAATCAGAGCTCGATATTATGAAGATCGCGGATACGATTGCCGTAGTGTTGAACCCAGGTAGCGGGGACGTTGTGCAAGTCTTTAAAGCTGGCATTATGGAAATTGCGGATCTTTTTATCGTCAATAAAGCAGATTTACCTGGTGTCCCCAAGCTACTGGCTGAGCTTGAAAGCATGCTCGATCTGGTGAAGCATGATGCGCCTTGGCGTCCACCGATTGTGAAGGCGATCTCTGTTCAAAATCTAGGTCTTGAGAATGTTTGGAAACGAATGCAGGAGCATTTTGAATACAGTAAGGAGTCTGGTGAGCGCGATGCTAGACGCAAAACCTCACTTGAACGAGAAGTGATCGAAGTGGTGCATGATGAAATGATGAAGCAGCTTATGGAGCGCGAAGCAGAAGATAATGGCTGGATTGATGAAGTGAAAAGTGGCGCTATCGACCCTTACTCAGCCGCTGTGAAGCTGCTTCAGGATTATATGGGCAGCCTTGAGAGGAAGGGGATGGGAAGGTGAAGAAAAACGTTCCTTCGATGGTAAAGGATGAAAAACTCATTCAGAAACGACGTGAGCAAATGATCAAAGCAGCGGTCTCCCTTTTTAAGGAAAAAGGGTTCCATCGTACGACAACGCGAGAAATTGCGCGTGTTGCTGGCTTTAGCATTGGTACGCTGTATGAATACATTCGCAAAAAAGAAGATGTGTTATATCTCGTTTGTGACAGCATTTATGATGAAGTGAGAGAGCGTCTAGAAGATCAGCTTAAGCCTGACATAACAGGAATCGAGCGTTTAAGGCAGGCCCTTCATGCGTTTTATCATGTGATGGACGATATGCAGGATGAAGTGCTTGTTATGTACCAGGAAGCAAAGTCCCTTCCTCGGGAAACGCTCCCTTATGTATTGAAAAAAGAGCTAGGCATGGCAGAAATTTTTGAGCGATTGATTGAAGAATGTGTAGCAGAAGGAAAACTTCGGCTTACAGAAGAGGAAATTTACGGAGCTGCTCATAACATTCTCGTGCAGGGACAGATGTGGGTGTTCAGGCGCTGGGCGCTTCGGTCTCATTATTCCATTGAAGAGTATACAAGAATGCAGGAGGCTTTTTTGATTCAAGCTTTAAATCCTGTAGAAACTACGAACCGATAGAGGAGGAACAGCAGTGAGTGTAGTCGAAACGTATAAACCAGTGAACCATGTTCGTTTTGTAACCGCTTCAAGTTTGTTTGATGGTCATGATGCATCTATTAACATTATGCGCCGCATTCTGCAGGCGAGCGGTGCAGAAGTTATTCATCTCGGACATAACCGCTCTGTTGAGGAAGTCGTGAACGCTGCCATACAGGAAGATGCGCAGGGAATTGCAATCTCGTCTTATCAAGGCGGTCATATGGAATACTTTAAATATATGTATGACCTTTTAAAAGAAAAAGGCGCTTCACACGTTAAGATTTATGGCGGTGGGGGCGGCGTTATTATTCCTAAGGAAATTAAAGAGCTGCATGCTTACGGAATTTCTCACATTTTTTCACCTGATGATGGAAGTGATCTTGGTCTGCAAGGGATGATCGATATGATGATCAAGGAATGTGATTTTCCGACGTTTAAACAAATTGATAACCAGATTGATCGCTTGCATGAGCGCGATCCGCAGGCTGTTTCGAGTCTCATTACCCTTGCTGAAAGCTATGGAGGAGAACGTACAGAAGAGACGGCGGCCGCTGCTGAGCAAGTGTTTGATAAGCTTAAGAATATGGCAACCGACTCTCCAGTTCTTGGGATTACTGGTACTGGTGGAGCTGGGAAAAGCTCCTTAACTGATGAGCTCGTACGCCGTTTCATTAATGAATTTGATGATAAGACGGTAGCGATCCTTTCCATTGATCCGACAAAACAAAAGACTGGCGGCGCACTGCTCGGTGACAGAATCCGTATGAACGCTATTCACAATGACCGCGTGTTTATGAGAAGTCTCGCAACGCGAAAATCAAAAACTGAGCTTTCACTTTCAATACGTGAAGCGTTAACCGTTGTGAAAGCGGCTGGATATGACTTGATCATTATTGAAACAAGCGGAATCGGCCAGGGGGATGCCGAGATCGTTGAAATTTCTGATGTTTCGATGTATGTGATGACAAGTGAATTTGGTGCGCCTTCACAGCTTGAGAAAATTGATATGATCGATTTTGCGGATTTGATTGTGATTAATAAATACGAACGCAAAGGCTCTGAAGATGCTCTGCGTGACGTGAAGAAGCAATATCAGCGTAGTCACATGCTGTTTGAGCAAAATCTAGATAACATGCCTGTCTACGGCACGATCGCAAGTCAGTTTAATGATCCGGGCACGAATACGCTTTTTAAAGCATTGGTTGATACGATTCATCGTAAATGTCGAAATGACTGGGCAACAAACATTGAAACAAGTGACATCGTAGAAAAGCTGAATCTCATTATTCCACCGCAGCGTCAGCAATATTTACAGGACATCTCTGGTTCCGTTCGTCGTTACCATGAATACGTTGAAAAGCAGGTTCAGCTTGCAAGGAAAGCATTCCAGCTTCAAGGGACGATTGAGATGCTAGAGAGTGCGGGAGACAATGACGAGACGATTGCAATGCTCTCTAAGATGAAAGATGAAAACATGGACGATATGCATGGGGAAACGCGTAAGATTATCGAAAGCTGGCCTGAAGTGAAAGAGAAATATAGTGGAAAAGAATTCATTTCCGTTATCCGCGAGAAAGAAATTGTAACAGAACTAACGACGAAGAGTCTTTCAGGATTGGATATTCCAAAGGTTTCTCTACCGAAGTATGAAGATTGGGGAGAAATTGTGCGCTGGGTATTGAAAGAGAACGTGCCGGGCTCATTCCCGTATACCGCTGGCGTCTTTCCATTTAAACGAAAAGGAGAGGACCCGAAGCGTCAATTTGCAGGGGAAGGGACGCCTGAGCGAACCAATCGCCGTTTCCATTACCTCTCTGAGAACGAAGATGCGAAGCGCTTAAGCACCGCTTTCGATTCTGTGACGCTTTACGGAGAAGATCCTGACTATCGTCCTGATATTTACGGAAAAGTTGGCGAGAGTGGCGTGAGTATTTGTACACTCGACGATATGAAAAAGCTTTATGCAGGCTTTGATTTATGTGCACCATCGACTTCAGTATCTATGACGATTAATGGCCCTGCGCCGATCATACTCGCAATGTTTATGAACACGGCGATTGAGCAGCAAATTCAAGGATTTGAAGAAAAAGAAGGTCGTAAAGCAAACGAGCAGGAGCTTGCCGATATTAAGGCAAATACGCTTAGCACGGTTCGTGGTACCGTTCAGGCGGACATTTTAAAAGAAGATCAGGGTCAAAACACATGTATTTTCTCAACAGAATTTGCGCTTCGGATGATGGGGGATATTCAGGAGTACTTCATCAATGAGAATGTGCGCAACTATTATTCAGTGTCAATTTCCGGCTACCATATTGCCGAAGCGGGTGCGAATCCTATTTCACAGCTGGCGTTCACGCTTGCGAATGGCTTTACGTATGTCGAGTATTATTTAAGTCGCGGTATGGATATCGATAAGTTTGCACCGAATCTTTCCTTCTTCTTTAGTAATGGACTTGACCCAGAATATACCGTTATTGGAAGAGTGGCGCGCAGAATTTGGGCGACGGTAATGAGAGAGAAGTACGGTGCAAATGCTCGTAGCCAGAAGTTAAAGTATCATGTGCAAACGTCAGGACGTTCTTTGCATGCGCAAGAGATGGACTTTAATGATATACGCACAACATTGCAGGGCTTAATGGCGATTCATGACAACTGTAACTCGCTTCATACGAATGCTTACGATGAAGCTGTCACAACACCAACAGAGGAATCCGTTCGTCGAGCTATGGCAATCCAAATGATTATTACGAAAGAGCATGGACTGACGAAGAATGAAAACCCACTACAAGGTTCATTCATTATTGAAGAATTAACAGACCTTGTGGAGGAAGCTGTTCTTAGTGAATTTGAGAAGATTAACGCGCGTGGCGGTGTATTGGGTGCAATGGAGACACAGTACCAGCGCGGTAAAATTCAAGAAGAGTCTATGCATTATGAGATGCTAAAGCATAGCGGTGAGCTTCCGATCGTTGGAGTGAACACGTATAAGAATCCAAATCCACCTGCAGAAGAAGAGTGGAACATGGAGCTTGCAAGAGCGAGTAAGGAAGAAAAGGAACAGCAAATTACAAACTTAAAGCAGTTCCAAGAAACGCATTCGGATACGACAGAAGATGCGCTGAATCGCTTAAAGAAAGCAGCGTTAAGTAAAGGAAATATTTTCGAAGAATTAATGGAGACGGTGAAAGTAGCAAGTCTAGGACAAATTACAACCGCACTCTATGAAGTTGGTGGAAAATACCGTCGAAATATGTAGACCGTTAAGAACTTGTCAAATGCAAGCGTTCATATTATTGTAGGAGGAAGGAGTAGCCTTCCTCCTTTTCGTACGAAAAGGTACATCATTTGAAGGTGAAATCCTTCTATTTCAATAGATTTGTTTGAAAATCGTAGCATAGATTGCGTAATTTTGTTTATAATGAATGGTATGTTTTGTATTAGGATTTACAAGTAGCTTGAAATAAATGCTATCGTTTAAAAATAGTGATAAGCTAGTTTCTCAAATTAGCAGCTATTATTCATAGGAGATAATTGAAAGGGAGTGCCGATATCGTGAATAGCTTAAAGCAGCTGTCTGCTGAAGACATCCAAGAAACATCCATGATTGATATTATGTATTTCATCCTGCAGGACGAGAAAAAACCTGTTTCTTTCTATACGTTAATGGAACGAATTGGAAAAATGAAAGGTCTAACTTCTTCTCAGCTTCAGGACATGCTTGCAGAAGTTTATACAAACTTGAACACAGACGGTCGTTTCGTAACGCTTGGAGATAACCAGTGGGGCCTTAAGGGCTGGTATCCTGTTGAGCAATCTCAAGAAGAGCTTGCTACGACGATTAAACCAAAGAAACGCAAGAAATCAACTGACGATGAGCTTGGTTTCGACGAAGATGATGAAGACGATCTTGAAGATCTAGAAGTAGATGATCTTGACGACTTTGACGATGATGACTTCGATGATGATACAGAAGATTTGGACGATGAAGACATTGATGATGACGATGATGACGACGTGGAAGACGACGAAGAAGAAAAGAAATAATTTCTGTCGCTTCTTGACTTTCGGTAGTGAAATCGGTAGAATCATTTTTGGGCTTCACCAAAATACTAAACTAATTTATAGATACGATATGAAAACAAAAGTGCCCCCTCATTTATGGGACAGGTGCCACTTTTGTTTTTTTTGTTTTTTATACTTTAAGGATTTTAAGCTTTTTAAAGGGCTAAAGTATAAGAAGAACGATGGCTTCTGTTAGAACCTGTTGGCATGTTCTTCTAATAAGCTCATTGATGAAATGCATTGAGAAGCTGGAATTTAGCCAGTACGAGTGGACCTTCCGATTAAGTTAAGAAAAATGTAACCATCTGCATTGATTTTATTAAAAAACATAAAATCTCTCGTTTCAGATGAATCCCCTTCCTTTCTTGAAGGGCAGAATACAAACCATGAGGGGGCAGAAAGATGACAGCAAAACATAAGAAGTACATTTTTGTAACAGGCGGTGTTGTTTCTTCGCTTGGTAAAGGAATTACAGCAGCTTCATTAGGACGACTTTTGAAAAATCGCGGCGTGAGCGTAACGATTCAAAAGTTCGACCCGTACATTAACGTTGACCCAGGGACAATGAGTCCTTATCAGCACGGTGAAGTATTCGTAACAGATGATGGCGCTGAGACGGATCTTGACCTTGGACACTACGAGCGCTTTATTGACATTAACCTTTCTAAGAATTCAAACGTAACAACAGGTAAAGTCTACTCTACGGTTCTTCGTAAAGAGCGTCGTGGCGACTATCTTGGAGGAACAGTACAGGTAATTCCTCACATTACGAATGAAATCAAAGAGCGCATCTTCCGCGCAGGTAACGAAACAAGCGCTGATGTAGTTATTACTGAAATCGGTGGAACGGTTGGAGACATCGAGAGTCTTCCATTCCTTGAAGCGATTCGTCAGATCAAGAGTGACATCGGCAAGGAGAACGTTATGTACATTCACTGTACGCTTCTTCCTTATCTTAAAGCAGCTGGTGAAATGAAAACAAAGCCAACACAGCATAGTGTGAAAGAGCTTCGAAGCCTTGGTATCCAGCCAAACGTTATTGTTGTTCGTGCGGAACAGCCAGTTCCACAAGAAATGAAAGACAAAATCGCTTTGTTCTGTGATATTGATGAGCATGCGGTCATTGAAGCGCAAGATGCTGATACGCTTTATAAAGTTCCTCTTGCTCTACAAGCACAAAAGCTTGATGAGATCACTTGTCAACATTTGAAATTGAACTGCCAAGAAGCGGATATGACTGAATGGAATGAGCTTGTTGAGAAAGTTCAAAACCTCTCAGGCAAAACAAAAATTGCGCTTGTAGGGAAGTATGTCGCTCTTCAAGATGCTTATATTTCCGTTGTAGAGTCGCTTAAGCACGCTGGCTATGCATTTGATGCTGACATTGACATTAAGTGGATTAATTCTGAAACAGTTACGCAGGAAAACGTTGAGGAACTTCTTTCTGACGTAGATGGCATCCTCGTTCCAGGTGGATTCGGCGATCGCGGAATTGAAGGGAAAATTACTGCGATTCAGTACGCGCGTGAAAGCAAAGTACCTTTCTTAGGAATCTGTCTTGGTATGCAGCTTGCTTCTGTTGAATTTGCACGTAACGTTCTGAATCTAGAAGGTGCTCATTCAGCTGAAATTAAGCCAACAACGAAATATCCAGTCATTGACCTTCTCCCTGAACAGAAGGATGTTGAAGATCTTGGTGGTACACTCCGTCTCGGTCTTTATCCATGTAAGCTAACGGAAGGTACGAAAGCATATGCAGCTTATAACGATGAAGTAATTTATGAGCGTCACCGTCATCGCTATGAGTTCAGCAATCAGTATCGTACTGAAATGGAAGAAGCAGGCTTCATCTTCTCTGGAACTAGCCCTGATGGCCGTCTTGTAGAAGTCGTAGAAGTGAAGGATCACCCGTGGTTTGTTGCATCACAATTCCACCCTGAATTCACATCACGTCCAACTCGTCCACAGCCGCTATTCAAAGAATTTATTGGCGCTTCTATCGCTAACAGCAAATAATTACAAAAAGCCTCTTCTCCGTTCGGAGAAGAGGCTTTTTTAGGAGAAAGTAGCATTAGAATTCGTAGCCATGCTCTTCTAATATTTCCCTCGTAGTTAAATAAAGAGCATGATAAATGTATAAAGAAGTGAGTAGAGAAGGGTAACCGATTCGTTCCCCATCATCATTTGGCACGAGACCGGAAGTAAGCCCGGTGTTAATGTGAAAATGAACGCTTTGCTCAAGCAGAGGATCAGTTTCTTTCTTTGTTGCTGATATGCCTACAACCTGAGCTCCTTTTGCTTTGAATTTCTCAGCATGCTCAGCCGCTAGTTTGTCATCGTTAAACCGTGAAAATAATATCACGCAGTCATCTTCAGTTAATGTGGCATGGTCATGGAGAATCGCACTTGAAGGAAGCTTCTCAGATCCGTACACTGCTTCAAGAGCAGCACCCTGGAGCTCATGCTCGCCAAAAAAATAAACCGTCCCGCCTCCTGTTATCGTCTGTGCGAACAATCGGGATATATCTTCAATCACCATCTCATGCTGATCTTGAATAATCTTAAACTTCCCCATCAGCTGAGTCGTAAAAATCTTAAGCATCTTATCACTGCCTTTCAAAGTTTTTATAAAAAAGAGAACTGATTTTTGGTTGTATTTTGATATAAATATATGAATAAATCTCATTATATCTAAAGAGGAGATGAACAATTTTTTTGCTCATTGCAGGTTCCTATTATAACGAAACTACATGACACTTGCGAATTACAGCCCTCGATGTATAATCAGGAAGGGATTCAACAATTTGAAGCGAACATAAACAGTAAGACTAACTGAAAAGAAGGTGCTCTCACATGAATGAAAAAATTTTAATCGTAGATGATCAATATGGAATCCGAATTCTTCTAAATGAAATCTTCCAAAAAGAAGGATATCAAACATTCCAGGCAGCGAATGGCGTTCAAGCACTATCGATCGTAAAAAGTGAGGATCCCGACTTAGTCATTCTCGATATGAAGATACCAGGAATGGACGGACTTGAAATTCTAAAGAGAATCAAAAAAATGGAAGCAAGGGCGCTTGTCATTATTATGACTGCCTACGGTGAACTAGATATGATCCACGAAGCGATGGATCTAGGAGCAATTACCCATTTTGCGAAGCCTTTTGACATTGACGAGATACGAGCAGCAGTAAAAAAAGAATTAGCGTCGCTTTCATAAAGAAAGGTAACGCTTACATAAACAAATCCCATTAAATCAAGCTTTTCCCCTTCTTTTATGAAAGTGATATGCTATAATAGAACCGTGTTTTTGGAGAAATTGTAGAGCAAATGAATTCAGTTTAGCGGGAAGTTCTTGGACGACGGCATACATAAAAACATCGCGTTTGTGCCATCTTGAAGAAGACAGTTTTTCTGGATACATCTGCATGCTTCAATGACAAGTATTCGTTATTAAGATGTTCCAGGTATCATCCTGGCAATTTTAAATTATATTGAGGAGGATTTACCATGCCTTTAGTTTCTATGAAAGAAATGCTCGAAAAAGGTAAAGCAGAAGGCTACGCAGTTGGCCAATTTAACCTTAACAACCTTGAGTTTACTCAAGCTATCCTACAAGCTGCACAAGAAGAACAATCACCAGTTATCCTTGGTGTTTCTGAAGGTGCTGCTCGTTACATGGGCGGATTCAAAACAATTGTTACAATTGTAGAAGCGCTTATGGAAGAGTACAAGGTTACAGTACCAGTTGCTATTCACCTTGACCACGGTTCTAGCTTCGAGAAGTGTATGCAAGCGATCAACGCTGGATTCACTTCTGTTATGATCGACGGTTCTCATTACCCACTAGACGAAAACATCGCTCTAACTACAAAAGTAGTAGAAGCTGCACATGCAGTTGGTGTTTCTGTTGAAGCTGAGCTTGGACGCATTGGCGGACAAGAAGACGATCTTATCGTTGACGATGCTGAAGCTGCATACGCAATCCCTGAAGAGTGTGAGCGCCTTATCAACGAAACTGGAGTAGATTGCTTCGCACCTGCACTTGGTTCTGTTCACGGCCCTTACAAAGGCGAGCCTAACCTAGGATTCGACCGCATGGAAACAATCAGCAAAATGACTGGTGTTCCTCTAGTACTTCACGGTGGTACTGGTATTCCAACTGCTGACGTTAAAAAAGCGATCAAATTTGGACATGCTAAAATCAACGTTAACACTGAGAGCCAACTTTCTTCTGCTAAAGCAGTTCGTTCTGTACTTGAAGAAAAGCCAGATCTTTACGATCCTCGTAAATACATGGGACCAGCACGTGACGCGATTAAAGAAACAGTAATCGGCAAAATGCGTGAGTTTGGTTCTTCTAACAAAGCGTAATAACTTCTTAAAATCGGATCATCAAAACCGCTCTATTATGAGCGGTTTCTGATTTCCGTTTTTTAATCCCCTAACTACTACCTTGCGACTATTTTTCATTTATTTACAATCAAATCAGCTAACTTAAAACAAAATATGTTAAAATCTTTCTCGTAACCGCTTTCTAAAATCAAAGGAGGACGAACATAATGAAAATTTTCATAGATTCTGCAAACCTGAATGATATTAAAGAAGCACACGATATGGGAGTAGTAGCTGGAGTAACTACGAATCCATCTCTTGTTATGAAAGAAAAGGTGAATTTCCATGATCGTCTTCGTGAAATTACAAGCCTAGTATCTGGCTCTGTTAGTGCAGAGGTTGTTTCAACAACTGCTGAAGAAATGATTGAAGAAGGAAAACAACTAGCTGAAATCGCACCAAACATTACCGTAAAGGTTCCAATGAATCGTGAAGGGATGAAGGCGGTCAAAGCATTCTACGAAGCAGGAATTAAAACAAACGTAACGCTTGTTTTCTCTGCTAACCAGGCTTTGCTTGCAGCACGTGCTGGTGCGTCTTACGTTTCGCCATTCCTTGGACGTCTTGATGATATTGGTCAAAATGGTCTTGATCTCATCTCTGAAATCTCCGAACTGTTTGCGGTACATGGAATTGAGACTGAAATTATTGCTGCGTCCATTCGTCACCCAATGCATGTAACAGAAGCGGCTCTTCGTGGCGCTGACATTGGCACAATGCCACTTAAGGTCGTTCTTCAGATGCTAGAACACCCGCTAACTGATAAAGGAATTGATCAATTCCTTTCTGACTGGGAAGAAGCGAAGAAAGCAAATAAATAGTCTTATTAAATTGGCATGAACTTCCTGTTTTTGCCCATACTATTCTTAAGAAGTATCAAAATTCGACAGAAACATGAACAGGAATGAGATGCGGACGAAGAAGGGAGACCGTTATGGAAAAGTTGATGATCGCTGGAGGCCACCGATTAAGCGGTACAGTTCAAGTGAGCGGCGCCAAAAATAGTGCGGTTGCATTAATTCCGGCGGCTATTCTAGCAGATTCCACTGTCACAATTGATCATTTGCCGAACATTTCTGACGTGGGAATTCTCCGTGATTTACTAGAGGAAATCGGAGGACAAGCTGAGCTCGATGGAAATACATTAACTGTGAATCCACAGGACATGATTGCCATGCCACTGCCGAATGGAAAAGTAAAGAAGCTTCGTGCTTCTTATTACTTGATGGGTGCGATGTTGGGTCGTTTTAATAAAGCGGTTATCGGACTTCCAGGCGGTTGTAACCTTGGACCGCGTCCGATTGATCAGCATATTAAAGGCTTTGAAGCTCTTGGTGCAAAAGTAACAAATGAGCAAGGTGCGATTTACCTTCGTGCTGATGAACTGAGAGGGGCCCGTATTTACCTTGACGTTGTAAGTGTAGGAGCTACGATTAATATTATGCTTGCAGCCGTTCGTGCAAAAGGACGGACAGTCATTGAAAATGCAGCGAAAGAACCAGAAATTATTGATGTTGCCACACTGTTATCTAGTATGGGAGCGAAGATCAAAGGAGCAGGGACAGACGTCATTCGTATCGATGGTGTTGACGAGCTAAGTGGCTGTTACCACTCGATCATACCTGACCGCATAGAGGCGGGCACTTACATGATTATGGCAGCGGCGATGGGAGACGAAGTCGTCATCGATAATGTCATCTCGCAACATCTTGAGTCACTTATCGCAAAGCTGCGTGAGATGGGTGTAAAGGTAGAGACGAATGAAGACCAGGTTTATATTCGTTCACCACGCGAAGGCTGGAAAGGCGTTGACCTAAAGACACTCGTCTATCCTGGCTTCCCAACAGACTTACAGCAGCCGTTTACATCGCTCTTAACGAACGCAGAGGGTAGTAGCATTGTGACCGATACAATTTATGGCGCAAGATTTAAGCACATTGATGAACTTCGCCGAATGGGTGCGAATGTGAAGGTGGAAGGACGTTCTGCCATCATTAATGGAGCTGTTAAGCTTCAAGGTGCGAAGGTACGTGCTTCTGATCTGAGAGCTGGTGCGGCCCTTGTCGTTGCTGGATTAATGGCAGAAGGCGTTACGGAAGTTTCAGGACTTGAGCACATCGATCGTGGGTATGAACGACTTGTAGAAAAGCTGAGCAATCTTGGCGCGAGAGTCTGGCGTGAGAAATTAGATCAAGAAGAGCTTAAAGAAGTGGAAAGCTCTTAAGAATGCAGAACAGGCGGTGAAAACCGCCATTCTGTCATCTTTTCGTGTAAGCGTTTAAAAAATAGAGATCGTGTAAACTTAGGGGGAAGCATGATGGAAAGAAGTTTATCGATGGAACTTGTTAGAGTGACCGAGGCAGCTGCGCTTGCTTCAGCGCGTTGGATGGGAAGAGGCAAGAAAGAAGAAGCAGATGATGCTGCAACGACTGCTATGCGTGACGTTTTTGATACGGTTCCGATGAAAGGAACAGTTGTCATCGGGGAAGGCGAGATGGATGAAGCACCAATGCTTTATATCGGTGAAAAGCTTGGAACTGGATATGGTCCGCGTGTCGATGTAGCTGTCGATCCTTTAGAAGGAACAAATATTGTTGCGGCAGGAACATGGAATGCCCTCGCTGTTCTAGCGGTAGCCGATCACGGAAATCTTCTTCATGCTCCTGACATGTATATGGACAAAATCGCAGTTGGACCAAAAGCAGTAGGGAAAATCGATATTAATGCCTCCGTACACGAGAATCTAAAAGCAGTAGCTGAAGCAAAAGGAAAAAATATTGAAGACTGCGTGGCGGTCATATTAGACCGTAAGCGCCACGAAAAGATTATAGAAGAAGTGCGTTCTGCCGGAGCTAGAATTAAGCTTATTTCTGATGGAGATGTAGCAGCAGCAATTAACACAGCGTTTGATGATACGGGCGTCGATATTTTGTTTGGATCTGGTGGAGCACCAGAGGGTGTCCTTGCTGCAGTAGCACTGAAATGCCTTGGTGGAGAAATACAGGGTAAGCTGCTACCGCAAAATGAGGAAGAATTAAACAGGTGTAAAGAAATGGGAATTGAAGATGTCTCCCGCGTTCTTCATATGGAAGATCTTGTGAAGGGCGACGACGCCATTTTTGCAGCGACAGGTGTTACTGATGGTGAATTGTTAAAGGGAGTTAGGTTTCAGGGAACTTCTGGGACAACGCAATCCGTTGTCATGCGTGCAAAGTCAGGAACAGTTCGTTTCATCGACGGAAAACATAGTTTACAAAAGAAGCCTGATCTCGTCATTCGACCTTAAATCACTATAAAGGAAGCGAGATCTCATGCAACATTGGTTTTTACATGTTGAATATTCCTAAGGAATCTGGTAAAACTATAAGGTGCTGTATTATTGTTATTACGTTTAGTTACCGAAACTATAATGTGAACGAAATAGATAGTAAACTAATCCTGGCTCATTCGATCTGTGGAGAAGAGGTACTTATACTCGCCGTGCTTTCTTTTGCAAGTTGATCATGAGCCAAAGATGACGCTCGAACAAGCCGAGAATTATCAGAGTAACGATTGCTAAGCAACACCTTCGTTGTGCACTTCCTCTACTCTCACTTAAGAGATGCCTGAATGGATAGCCTCTCACAGGATCTCAACAAACTCTTTCTCTCTTTATTTATTTTCTCAACCGTCAAATTGGTCAACTCTATACAACGTACTTACGTTGTGAAAGCAAACCTCTTTGCGCACTCATATCATTTTCCAGCCGTTAGGGTCAAACCTATTATTATATAAAAAGTGTGGTGTCAACATGGCAGTAAATATATCAGAATTAGAACAAATGACGTTAAAAGATCTATATGAACAGGCAAGACTGTACAAAGTCTCATACTATAGCAAGTTGAACAAGCGAGAACTTGTATTTGCCATATTGAAAGCGCAGGCTGAACAATCTGGCCTTCTTTTCATGGAAGGTATTCTAGAGATTATTTCCTCTGAAGGATTTGGATTCCTACGACCGATTAACTACTCAGCTAGTGCGGAAGACATTTATATTTCCGCTTCACAAATTCGTCGATTCGATTTACGTAACGGTGATCGCGTATCGGGTAAAGTAAGACCCCCTAAAGAAAATGAGCGCTACTACGGTCTCTTACACGTAGCCGCAGTAAATGGAGAAGACCCTGATTCTTCTAAAGAACGCGTGCATTTCCCAGCGCTAACGCCGCTGTATCCTGAGAAGAGAATGAACTTTGAGAACAAATCAGGCAATCTTTCAACGCGTATCATTGATATGATTTCGCCTGTCGGGTTTGGACAGCGTGGTTTAATCGTAGCTCCCCCAAAAGCAGGGAAAACAATGTTGCTGAAAGAAATTGCTAACAGCATTACAACGAATCATCCTGACACAGAACTTATCGTGCTTCTCATTGATGAGCGTCCTGAGGAAGTAACGGATATCGAGCGTTCTGTTGATGGGGATGTTGTTCATTCAACTTTTGATGAAACGCCGGATAATCACATAAAAGTAGCTGAGCTTGTGCTAGAGCGAGCTATGCGTCTTGTTGAGCATAAGAAAGACGTTGTGATTCTTCTTGATAGTATTACACGTCTTGCTCGTGCTTATAACCTTGTTATTCCTCCAAGTGGACGTACTCTTTCAGGTGGTATTGATCCTGCTGCTTTCCATCGTCCAAAACGATTCTTTGGTGCGGCAAGAAACATCGAAGAAGGTGGAAGCTTGACGATCTTAGCGACAGCTCTTGTGGAAACAGGCTCTCGTATGGATGACGTTATTTATGAAGAATTCAAAGGAACAGGCAACATGGAATTGCATCTTGATCGACGTCTTGCAGAACGACGTGTCTTCCCAGCGATTGATATTCGTCGCTCTGGCACGCGTAAAGAAGAGCTACTTCTTCCAAAAGAACAGCTTGAAATGCTTTGGACAATCCGTAAGAGCATGGATGACTCATTTGAATTCGTTGATAATTTCTTGAAACGCCTTAAGAAAACAAAGGAAAACAAAGAATTTTTCGATCTATTTGAGAAAGAAAAAAGCGGTTCATCTCGCTAATTAGGGATTCTTTCGTCACAGGATGATCAATTGCATTGTCTCTACCTCCCTGCTATAATACTTCTATGTGTGCAGAAGCTAAAAGGTAATGCCTTTTAGCTTCATTTAACTCTGGTTCCTCAGGAATCAGGGCGGAAGGAGATGAAATTCAT
The DNA here is from genome assembly GCF_056173725.1 of Anaerobacillus sp. 63XJN7_4_ISO-PGPR-S23-413. Classification (NCBI taxonomy): domain Bacteria; kingdom Bacillati; phylum Bacillota; class Bacilli; order Caryophanales; family Bacillaceae; genus Anaerobacillus; species Anaerobacillus sp. 63XJN7_4_ISO-PGPR-S23-413. The sequence goes on along the minus strand of NZ_CM149688.1, from coordinate 4,020,867 downwards.
GAAACAAGCAATTCATCCTGGTTATGAAAACATCAAAGTTAGATGTGCTTGCGGTAACGAATTCGAAACTGGATCTACAAAACAGGACGGCGTCAGCGTAGAGGTTTGCTCTGAATGTCACCCGTTCTATACTGGACGTCAGAAGTTTAATGACGCTGGTGGACGCGTAGATAAGTTTAGAAGAAAATACAATCTAAAAGGTTAATGATAGAACAGGCAAGTTTTTACTCCTTGCCTGTTTTTTTACTCAATATTCTTAGTGGAAACAACGCACTTTTTATAAGGTAGGGGAGATTTTTGACTCACCTCCGCACTTGTAGGAAGAAACGGCTCGAGCAAATAAATTTGCTCACTCGTTTCTTCCTACAAGTGAGTAAGTCAATGAGTGAGATCATACCCGATGAAATTATAAACGTTTAAAATCAATAATTGGATGAAAGTATACGCAAAATAAAGACTGTGCTGATCAGTCATTTTTTAATGCTTATGCTGGAGAAAGGAGAAGCGGTTGAATGCATGTCATGAAGCACAGCGGCTGGATTGAGGTTGTTTGCGGAAGTATGTTTTCCGGAAAGTCGGAAGAATTGATTCGTCGAGTGAAGCGAGCGACTTATGCAAAGCAAAAAGTCCAGGTGTTCAAGCCTAAAATTGATGATAGATACAGCGAAGAATCTGTTGTGTCTCATAATGGAATGTCCGTTATCGCTGTCCCAGTTGATCATTCACAAGCGATCCTGGACCGCGTCTCAGAGGATACAGATATGGTTGCGGTAGATGAAGTACAGTTTTTTGATGAAGAAATCGTAGATGTGGCTCAGCAGCTTGCTGATGAAGGCGTTCGTGTAATCGTCGCAGGACTCGACCAGGATTTTCGCGGCGAAGCATTCGGGCAAGTTCCTAAGCTTCTTACGGTTGCTGAATCAGTTACGAAGCTACAAGCAATCTGTGTTGTATGTGGTTCTCCAGCAAGCCGTACCCAGCGTTTAATTGATGGGAAGCCCGCGCATTATGAGGATCCGATTATCCTTGTTGGTGCGTCAGAATCCTATGAACCACGCTGTCGTCATTGTCACAAAGTACCAGGGAAACCAACGGCGCGAGACAATAAAGAGCAGCAAATATCAAAATAAGTCCGGGAAACCGGGCTTTTTTTAATGCGCGAAAACATCTGGTTTCATTTCCATAGAAGAGGAGAACGAGAATCTAACCAGTCATCTTTGGGCACCTTAAAACGAGGAGGTGACTGACTGATGAGAAAGGTTTCAACTATGATGATTGCATTCCTTTTACTTGTAGCTGCTTGTTCGCCATTAAAGCCACCAGAGGCGGATGGACAAGCGGGAGAAGGCCAGAATTTAAACACAGATATTAACTTAAATCCTCAGTCCTATCGCAATATGAGTGTTGATAAGCCAACAATTAGTGACGATCAAGATAAGATTCGTGAAGTCGTCGAGACAGAAGGTTTCGATGCTGGAGTCGTTTCAATCACAGGAAATCACGCGTGGGTCAATGTGAAATTTAGCAATAAAAATGAAGCGAGTTTAAATGAACAGAAAAAAAACCTCGCTGCTAAAATTTATCAAGCCGTACCGAGGTACAAAATTCATGTACGAGCAAGATAAACCCTCTCATGCGAGAGGGTTGTTTTGTTTTATTAGTGCTGGGCGCGTCGCGCTGCCTGTTGCAATGGATCCCAAACGCTATTGTAAGGGGGAGCATATGCGAGATCAAGATCCTCAATGTCATGAAGCGTCATCTGGTGGTAAAGAGCCGTTGCAAGCACATCAACTCGCTTATCAACGCCGTACTTTCCAATAAACTGTCCACCGATAATTCGTTCGTTATCATCTCGGAAAATAATTTTCACGCAAAGTTCACGAGCTTCTGGGTAGTAACCCGCAATGTCAGTTGCCTCGGTTGAGCAGCTTGAGAATGGTAAATTTAATTCTTTTGCTTCGTTAGTAGAAAGGCCTGTGCGGCCAAGAGTTAATCCGAAAAATTTAATAACAGAAGTGCCGACAATCCCCTTAAATGTATTTGGTTGCCCAATCATGTTAAGGCCAGCAATGCGCCCCTGCTTATTTGCCGTTGTGCCAAGAGGAACAAAGTCATCTCGTTCTTTAATGCGATGATAATGGGTTGCACAGTCTCCAGCTGCATATACGTCCTCTTTACTTGTTTGCATGTAGCGGTTCACCTGAATAGCACCGTTAGAAGTTGTATGAAGACCGCATTCTTTGAGGAAACCAGTATTCGGTTTGACGCCGACTGAGACGAGAACAAGGTCTGCATCATATTCTCCTTTGTCAGTCACGATTTTTTTGACGCGCTTATCCCCTTTGAAAGACTGAACGCCTTCATTTGTATGAACCGAAACATTGTTTTGCTTGGCTTCTTCGTGTATAAGCTTAGCCATATCGTCATCAAAAATACTGGCAAGGTGCGGTCCTAACTCAATGATGCGTACATTTTTACCGAGTTCACGGAACGTTTCGGCCATTTCAAGTCCAATGTATCCACCGCCAATGACCGCCACATTTTGTACGGAATCATCAAGATCTTTTATCACTTTTTCAGCATCGGGAATGGTCTTTAATGTATGTATGCCGTTAAGGTCGATGCCTTCCCAGTTTGGTTTAACAGGACTTACTCCTGTAGCGATCAGGAGCTTATCGTAATTTTCTTCAAAGTGATCATTCGTTTTTAAATTGATTCCTTTTACAATTTTGTTTTCAGTATCAACGTTTGTAACCTCATGGTAGACACGTGCGTCAATTCCATACTTTTCTCGAAATGTATCGACGGATCTTGCAATCAGTTTATCCGTAGATTCAATTTTTCCGCTAATGACATAAGGTAGCCCGCATTGGCCATACGAATAAATATCTCCCTTTTCAAGCGTCACAACTTCCGCTTCCTCATCGTTTCTAATAATTTGCATTGCTGCACTCATACCAGCCGCATCTCCGCCAATAATAACAAACTTCATCTATAAGCAGCCCCTTTCCTAATCGTTCAGTCTAGCCTACTTTCAGTTTACCCTTAAAAAATGATGTTAAAGCTATTTTTGCTTTTGACTGGCGAAATGTCCTATACTATAATTAGAATGTTATGCAACGAAAACGAGGTGAAAGATCTTGTTAGACCGTTTAGAAATTGTAGAAGAACGTTATGATAAGTTAAATCAGTTGTTAAGTGATCCAGAAGTCATTAATGACACGACGAAACTCCGCGAATATTCCAAAGAGCAAGCTAGCCTTGAGGAAACCGTTCAGGTGTATCGTGAATATAAGGAAATTCTCGAAGGCATTCAAGACGCGAAGGCGATGCTTGAGGAAGAAAAAGATGCAGAAATGCGTGAAATGGTGAAGGCAGAGCTTTCAGAGCTTACACCACAAGAAGAAGAGTATGCAGAGCGCTTACGAGTGCTACTTCTTCCTAAAGATCCGAACGATGAGAAGAACGTAATTATCGAAGTTCGAGGAGCAGCGGGTGGAGACGAAGCCGCATTATTTGCTGGTGACTTGTACAAAATGTACAGCCGCTTCGCTGAAATGCAAGGTTGGAAGTCTGAAGTCATCGAATATAGTTCAACGGAGCTAGGTGGTTATAAAGAAATTATCTTTATGATCAACGGTGCCGGCGCATATTCCAAAATGAAGTATGAAAACGGCGCACACCGAGTGCAGCGTGTTCCTTCAACAGAATCAGGTGGACGTATTCACACATCTACGGCAACAGTAGCCGTGCTTCCTGAAGCGGAAGAAGTGGAAGTTGAAATCCATGACAAAGACATTCGTGTTGATACATTTACTTCAAGTGGACCAGGTGGACAGAGTGTTAATACAACGATGTCAGCTGTTCGCTTAACCCATACGCCAACAGGTGTTGTTGTATCGTGTCAGGATGAGAAGTCACAAATTAAGAACAAAGAAAAAGCGATGAAGGTTCTTCGTGCTCGGGTGTATGATAAGTTCCAACAAGAAGCACAGAAAGAGTATGACGATAACCGTAAATCCGCTGTTGGAACGGGCGACCGTTCCGAACGAATCCGTACGTATAACTTCCCACAAAACCGCGTGACGGATCATAGAATTAACTTAACGATTCAGAAACTTGACCAGATTCTTCAAGGGAAGCTTGATGAGTTCATTGATGCGCTAATTACAGAAGAGCAAACGCGCTTAATGGCAGAAGCTGGAGAGTGACCTTATGAAGACTGTATTCGAAGCCCTTAAATGGGCTTCTTCTTTTTTAGAGAAGCATGGACGTGAAGCGTCAGCAGCTGAATGGCTGATTAAGCATGAGTTAAATGTAACAAGAACGGAATTGCTCCTTCGAATGCAAGACGAAATGCCTGATTATGAAAGTTTTGAAGCAAAAATCCAGGAGCATGCAAGCGGCATTCCTGTTCAGCACATTGTCGAAAAGGAAGAGTTCTATGGTAGAACGTATCGGGTCAACCATCATGTTCTCGTTCCAAGACCTGAAACAGAAGAGCTTGTGGAAGGCATCCTTACAAGAGCGAAGAAGCTATTTCTTGATCCGACAAAGGCAACGATTGCTGACATTGGAACGGGAAGTGGGGCAATTGCAATTAGTCTAGCGCTTGAACTTCAAAATCGAGAAGTCACTGCGGTCGATATTTCTGAAGATGCTCTAGAAGTTGCGAAGGAAAATGCGCGACAGCTTAAGGCGCCAATCTCGTTTCTTCATGGCGATCTACTTCAGCCGTTAGCAGGACGTAAGCTTGATATCGTTGTCTCAAATCCTCCGTATATTTCTGAAGAAGAATACGCAACTCTTGACCCGTTGGTTCGAGATCATGAACCTATTCAGGCACTCGTTGGAGGAGAAGATGGATATGAGCTTTATCGAAGACTTGCGGAAGGTCTCCCTAGTTTGATCTCGTCTCCAGGATTAATTGGATTTGAAGTAGGAGAAAAGCAGGCGAGAACCGTTGCTACAATGCTTGAATCCTCTTTTGGTGAGGACATTGAAGTGGAAGTTGTGAAAGATATTAGTGGGAAAGAACGGATGGTATTTGGTGTTGTAAAATAACCCTGTCGATTCTACTCGCATTCTGGTGAAGAGTTCTACGTTTAAAACGTTCGATTCTGGCCAGAATGAGAGCTAGAAGGGACGGGATACAAGATGAATCAAAGAGGACTTATTAATCTATTAATCTCATTTTTTATTCTTGCTTCAAGTCTCCAGAGTTCGGGAATAGTAACAGCAAATCAACAGGTTATTCCAGACGAAGCGATTCGTCTTCGCATTTTAGCCAATAGCAATAGCAATGAAGATCAAACCGTGAAACGCAGCATTCGTGATGAAGTCAATGAATCGATTAATGAATGGGTTGCTGATCTAACTTCTATTGAAGAATCTCGTCATGTGATTAAAAGTCGTCTAGCCGAGATTGAAGCCATCGTAAGCAAGCAATTAGAAATGATCGGTAGTCGTGAATCTTTTTCCGTTACGTTCGGAGAAGTGGCTTTTCCAACGAAGCTTTATGGCGACTTCGTGTATCCAGCAGGTGATTATGAAGCTGTGCTCATTACGATTGGGGAAGGACTTGGGGATAACTGGTGGTGCGTATTGTTTCCACCGCTTTGCTTTCTTGATTTCTCAAATGGTGATGCCGTCCAAGCTGAAAGTGATGTAGTGGAAGAACCATCTGAAGAAGTAGAAGTTGAATTCTTCCTCGTCAAAATTATTGATACGATTGTTGAATGGTTTAAAGGGATTTTCAGTTAAAAGGTCTATTTTCCTCCTTCAAAGCATAAGACCATAACAGAACGGTATTGTGCTCAAAAAAGAATTTGAAGGAGGAAGATTCAATTGTTTCTAGTTAGAAAAGCAACTACTGAAGATGTCGCCGCAGTTTGGGATTTTGTGAAACGCTCTGGACTCGAAGTGGACGGGCTACCTAAGATTGAGTCCTTCCTTATCGCAGAATCAGAAGAGAAGGAGCTATTCGGTGTCATTGCCCTTGAAACGTTTGGTAATGCAGGTTTACTTAGAGCTCTCGTCTTAAACAGCTCCGAATCCACCTCAGAGCGTTTGCTACGTTTCTTTGATCAGGTGATTCAATTGGCGAAGAAAAACCAATTGGACGAGTTATACCTTACGTCAAAAGAAGAATCCTTTTTCTTTCAAGTTTTCGGTTTCTCGACAATTCCTGTAGAAAATATCCCAACAACGTTGAAGACAAATGAGTTATTTACAAATCATTCAGATCAGCGAGTGATTATGAGAAAACGGTTAACGTAGGGGATCTCATCAACAAGGTTATACACAAAATAAGCATTCCTTATCCACACAATGTGGATATTAGCGTAATAAGACGAAGGAAGCGTTTTTACGAATCGTGTAGAATCCTGTGGAAAGATCACATATCTCCCCGAAATAACCGGGCTTATTAGTATTTATGATATAAGAAGGTGTATAACATGGAAGGTATCCACACAAATGTTTGGTATGTGGATGAAAATGTGGATAGCGAAAAAAGTTATCCACAAATTGCGGAAGCAGCAGAATATTTAAAACAAAATGAAGTCGTTGCTTTTCCTACTGAGACGGTCTATGGGCTTGGTGGGAATGCTTTATCTGAAGAAGCCGTCGCAAAAATTTTCCAAGCGAAGGGACGACCTGCAGATAATCCGCTTATTGTGCACGTTGCCTCTCGTCCACATGTGGAAAAGTTAGTAACGAGTATTCCGAAGCAAGCGGATGATCTGATGAATGCATTTTGGCCGGGACCTCTAACAATTGTTTTACCTGGTGGACAGAGTGTGGCTAGAAATGTAACAGCAGGACTCGATACGGTAGCCATTCGCATGCCAAATCACCCTGTAGCACTGGCCATATTAAAAGCTGCGAACTTACCTCTTGCAGCGCCAAGCGCGAATCTATCAGGCAAACCAAGTCCGACGTCAGCCGATCATGTCATTCATGATTTGAGCGGAAGGATCGCTGGCATTGTGGATGGAGGGTCAACTGGTGTTGGTCTTGAGTCTACTGTTGTGGACTGTTCTGGAGATGTCGTGACAATTCTCCGTCCAGGTGGTGTCACGAAGGAGCAGTTAGAAGAAGTGGTCGGCGAAGTGAAGGTTGATCCAGCATTAAGTGATGATGGCCAAAAGCCAAAGTCTCCTGGTGTAAAGTACAAACACTATGCACCGACAGCTCCTGTTACGCTTGTGGATGGCTCAGAAAAGCATTTGCAAACGATCGTGGACAAGCGTAGAGCAGAAGGATTGAAAATAGGCATCCTCGCAACAGAGGAATCAAAGTCATTATATCAAGCAGATATCATCATTCCATGTGGATCAAGAGATGACCTTATTTCTGTAGCGAATCGTCTTTATGATGTATTGAGGCAGTTCGATGAATCCGATGTGGATGAAATTTATAGCGAAATATTCACACATGAGGGAGTAGGAGCAGCGGTTATGAACCGGCTATCAAAAGCTGCAAACAATCGTGTGATGAAAGAATAGTAAAAACCCGCTCATTTGAGCGGGTTTTTTCATCGAGGCTAATTATTATTGCGTTTCTTTTCCACAAACTCTTCTACCATTTTCGTTGTTACGTAAGTTCGTGTAGGGATACTTCCTTGTTTAGCAAGTTCATTAATTTGAAGTGAAAGTTCATTGATCCGTTCAGTTGTATAAGATTTGTTCGCTTCACATTGTTCAACAGCATGAGCAATCGCTGCTTCGCGCTCTTTATCTAACTGAATAAACAATTTAATTTCACGATTTTTTTCATTAAGCTGATTTGAAATACCTTTGTGAACGCTCATCTAATTAGTTCCTCCATTTCGGCTCATTCCATACTAGAACATTACCCTTAACGAGCCCTTCTTAACCTATTATTCCTCCTTTCCCTTCTATTTTCAAGAGGACGTGCATAAAAGTTGAATAGCACGTCCCGGGAGGAGATGAAATGTTTTCCACTGCATTAATTGGTGAGCTCGCAACGTTAAGTATAATGGCATTTGCTCTCGGCATGGATGCTTTTTCAGTTGGACTAGGCATGGGTATGATCCCGCTCCGGCTTCGCCAAATTGCCAAAATCGGCGTTGTGATCGGACTATTTCATATGGGGATGCCACTTGCCGGTATGATCATCGGGCGCGTGCTTTCCGAGCATTTTGGCACGATTGCAACAATGATCGGCGGCGGTCTATTGCTTTTATTAGGTATTCAAATGGGACTATCATCACTTTCATCGAGCGATAAACCATTTGTCACTCCAGTGGGGTTTGGTTTACTTATTTTTTCTTTAAGCGTTAGTCTTGATAGCTTTTCCGTTGGGCTAAGTCTTGGCATTTACGGTGCAAGAGTGGTTATCACGATCTTATTATTTGGGCTTATTAGCATGCTCTTAACGTGGTCAGGCTTAATGATGGGTCGGAAATTTCAGAGCTGGATCGGCTCGTACAGCGAACTTCTCGGCGGTTGCATACTATTTGGGTTTGGGCTGAAGCTTTTGATTTTGTAATGTGCAGTTAAGTGTGTTTGGCCAATAAATCCAAATTTCAGCCAATAAAAAGCTCCAGGGAAGGCTAAGGTACTTGCGGACACCCTCCCTGAAGCTTAAGATAAGCTGAATTACTCCGTTATCCCCTGTAAAAGCCTCGCATAAGGAGAGTTTGCTGGGAGCATGATCACTGTTTCGTCGTTCAAAGTCGTTTTATACGACTCAAGCGTGCGATAAAGCTCGTAGAATTCAGGATCTTTACTAAATGCTTTGTTGTAGATTTTAGCCGCTTCAGATTCTCCCTCTGCGCGAATTTCTTCCGCATCGGCATCTGCTTTAGCAATTATGGTATCGACCTCTTTATCTGTTTCCGCCTTGATTCGATCGGAATCCGCGTCACCTTGAGATAAATACTCCTGTGCTTTGGATTCACGCTCTGAAATCATTCGCTGGAAAACGGACTGTTCGTTTGCGTCAGGGAGGTCGGTGCGCTTCATGCGCACATCCGTTACCTGAATGCCGTACGCATCGCGATCGAGGAGTTCATTTACTCGCTCCCGAACGTTATCGTTGAAGCTACCACGGTTAGATTTCTCTTCGTTTATGATTTCCTCATATTCAAGCTGACCGAGCTCAGATCGGATGACTGAGAAAATAAATTCACCCATTTTCGCTTCGGCATTTTCAATTGTTCGTGCATTAGTGATCATATCTTGTGGATCGCTGACAGACCAAACGGCGTAGTTATCCACAGTCATCCTCTTTTTATCTTTCGTTGTAATTTCCTCTGGATTGACATCGTAAAGCATTTGATACTTTGGTAGCGTCGTAACTGACTGAATGAACGGTACTTTAAATTTTAGTCCGGGTTCTGTTTCGATTTTAACGACGTCACCAAATTGACGAATGACCTTGTACTCGCCTTCCTTTACAACAAATAGTGTGCTGAAAAGCCCGCCAATCATAATGAGAAGGAGAACGATAAGTATTGCGGTTTTTACAATTTTTCTAGGACTCATCTTACGCCGGTGTTCATCCATATTAAAAACGTTCTCACTCATTCTTTTCACTCTCCTTTGGCTTTGGGGTTTCAGCTGTTTTTTCTTTTGCTGGCTGAATCGGTAAGTATTTGACGGTGTCTCCACCTTCGTCGGTAATGTAAATTTTCGTATCAGGAAGAACTTCTTCTAACGTCTCTAACACAAGGCGCTGTCTTGTAATATCAGGATTGGTTTTATATTCATTATAAAGAGCATTGAAGGTAGCAACGTCACCACGGGCTTGCTCGATTCGCTGAGCCTTTTCACCCTCAGCTTTCGAAATACGAGCATCCTTTTGACCTTCTACAACATTGAGCTCCTGGTTTTTGTATTTCTTCGCACCGTAGATTGTCGTTTCTTTTTGTTCACGGGCATCGACGACGTTTGTGAACGCTTTACGTACTTCATCATTTGGCAGTTCAACGTCTTGAAGCTTCACATCAAGAATGGAAATTCCTATTTCGTAACGATCAATTAATTGGGTGAGAATATCGCGAACATTTCCTTCGATTTCCGCTTTACCTGACGTAAGGGCTTCGTCTATTTCTGAGCTACCGATCACACCTCTTAATGAAGCGGATGTAGCATTATAGAGAATTTCTTTCGGTTCATCAGAGTAGTACAAATATTGTTTAGGATTCGTAATTCGCCATTGCACAACCAGGTCGGCGAGTACGATGTTTTCATCTCCAGTTACCATTTTTGTTTCCTCTGGAAAATCCACAATTTCTCCATCTTCCTCATCATATCCAAACGTTAAGCTGAACGTCTCTCTTGGTAAAATATCCACCTGTTGGATCGGCCATGGCAGTTTAAAATGAAGACCAGCCTCGCTTATTTCTTCATCTACTTTCCCAAATGTCATAATGACAGCTTGCTCTGATTCATCCACTGTATACCAGCTTGTAACTAGAATGACCCCCAGGATAAGAAATAGAACAACCGCACCTGACAGGATGACAATTTTTCTTTGTGACATCTAACTTCCCCCCTCGATTTTCTTATAACAAGTATTACGTGCAGATAACAAAAAGGTTTCGTAATTCCCATATTTTTTCACAATAACGGTTGGGCGATAGAGGGTGGATTTATCCCCCTTCATCTCTCATAATAGGAGGAGAAGGGAAGTGGACATGGTGAGAGTTTTATTTGTATGCACAGGTAACACATGCCGCAGTCCAATGGCGGAAGTGATTCTAAAAAATAAAAGCAAAGAAGTTGAAGCGAAATCAGCAGGTGTTTTTGCAGCGAACGGTGCTCCTGCGAGTCGTCAGGTTGAAATACTTCTAGAAGAGAAAAATGTTCCATTTGCCCATACGGCAAAAATGCTAGATCGACAGTTAGCAGAATGGAGCGATCTCCTTCTTACGATGACTAGTAGTCACAAAGCACTTGTACTTCGTGATTTTCCAGAGCTAGCTGATAAGGTTTATACATTAAAAGAATATGCAGCAACAGAAGATGAGAAGAAATACGATTCTTATCAAGAGAAAGCGGCTGAGATTGAAATGAAGCGAGCGGCTTTTCATCATGAGATTCAAAACGTTACAGGAGAAGATGAACAGCAGAAGCGCAATCAATTCGAAGCGGAAATGAAAAAAGATCTTGGAGAATTGCAAGCGCTTGAAGATGGTTTGCCTTCAATGGATATATCCGATCCATTTGGCGGTACAATAGAACAGTATCGAACAACTTATACAGAAATTGAGACAGCGATTGAGCAAATGATGGAACGGATCCGTCAAGAAGACATGGAGGGGTAAGAATGAAAGTAGCCATAGGTGCAGATCATGCGGGCGTTAACATTAAGGGTGACATCATCAAAGTAATTCAGGAGCTTGGTATGGAGGTCATCGATCTTGGGTGTGATTGTCACGATTCCGTGGACTACCCCGATTATGCGATTCCTGTCGCAGAAAAAGTAGCTTCAGGAGAAGCGGATCGCGGCATATTGATTTGCGGAACAGGGATTGGAATGTCGATTGCAGCAAATAAAGTCAATGGTATCCGATGTGCGCTCGTACATGATCTTTTTAGTGCGAAAGCGACTAGACTACACAACGATTCCAATGTTCTTGCGATGGGCGAACGTATCATTGGCCCTGGCCTTGCCACGGAGATTGCCAAGGTCTGGCTTGAAACCGACTATGAAGCAGGACGCCATGCTAGAAGAGTCGGCAAAATTACAGAATACGAAGTAAAAGAATAAGGGGGGCGTTACCTGTGGATGAACAAACAGCGCGTCAAATTACTCGGCATACGCTTGAAGCGCTCTCAGACCTTCAGAAAGATGCCCGTCTGACAGATCGTCACTTGCTCGTCATTGGGATGAGCTCTAGCGAAGTGATCGGTCAGCGCATTGGGACTGCTGGGACCGTTTCGGCAGCGGAGGCTATTTATGAAAGTATTGATGTGTTTCAAAAAGAAACAGGTGTTCAGCTTGCTTTTCAATGTTGTGAGCATTTAAATCGAGCGCTTGTCGTTGAGCGAGAAACGGCTTATGACAAGGGTTATGAAATTGTAGCGGCTATCCCGACTGCGAGAGCAGGCGGTTCGATGGCGACGCATGCTTATGCTCAAATGAATGATCCAGTTCTCGTTGAGTTTATTTCAGCGGACGCAGGAATCGATATTGGCGATACGTTTATTGGTATGCACATCAGGCATGTGGCAGTACCAGTTCGAGGTAGGCACACGTCAATAGGTGAAGCTCACTTAACAATGGTTCGCTCAAGACCGAAGCTCATTGGGGGAGAACGCGCCTCATATCTTGGGAAAAATGAGCATTGCTTTTAGCCTCAAAACCGAACAATAAATTAGTTCGTTTAAGTAATATACGGATCCAAACTTCTGTGGTACAATGCAATCGAGATTGCATCACAACTGTTCGTGTTGACGAATGGAAATATGTGTGGGATGGAAAGGGGATATCAATGCAAAACCTAGCAAAGCAGGATCAAGAACTTTTACAGGCAATGAAAGACGAGCTTGGTAGACAGCGCAGCAAGATTGAACTTATCGCATCAGAGAATTTTGTATCAGAAGCCGTTATGGAGGCGCAAGGATCAGTACTAACGAACAAGTACGCGGAAGGCTATCCCGGTCGTCGTTACTATGGTGGCTGTGAATATGTCGATGTCGCTGAAAATATTGCAAGAGACCGTGCGAAGCAGCTCTTTGGCGCGGAGCATGTGAATGTTCAACCTCACTCAGGGGCACAGGCGAACATGGCTGTTTATTTCACGATTCTTGAGCAGGGAGATACTGTTCTCGGAATGAACCTTTCTCATGGTGGCCATCTTACACACGGAAGCCCTGTTAATTTCAGTGGCGTGCAATATAACTTCGTCGAGTATGGTGTAGATAAAGAATCACAGCGTATTGACTATGATGACGTTCTTGAGAAAGCCAAAACCCATCGTCCGAAATTAATTGTAGCAGGTGCAAGTGCTTATCCACGCGAAATTGATTTCAAACGTTTCCGTGAAATTGCGGATGAAGTGGATGCTTACCTTATGGTCGACATGGCTCATATCGCTGGTCTTGTGGCGACAGGTCATCATCCAAACCCTGTACCACATGCTCATTTCGTTACAACAACAACACATAAAACCCTTCGTGGACCTCGTGGAGGAATGATTCTTTGTAAAGAAGAATTCGCGAAGAAAATTGATAAGTCTATTTTCCCAGGAATTCAAGGCGGTCCGTTGATGCATGTGATTGCAGCGAAAGCCGTAGCATTTGGTGAAGCACTTTCTGAAGAGTTTAAAACTTACTCCGAAAAAGTGATTGCGAATGCGAAGAAACTCGCTTCAGCACTTGAAAAAGAGGGGATTAATCTTGTTTCTAATGGTACCGATAATCACCTTGTTCTTCTAGATCTACAGAGTCTTGATATGACAGGGAAAGTAGCTGAAAAAGCACTTGATGATATCGGGATTACAACAAACAAGAATACGATTCCTTTTGATCCACAAAGTCCTTTCGTAACGAGCGGTCTCCGTATTGGAACAGCAGCTGTTACCTCACGCGGCTTTGGTGAAGCAGAGATGGAAGAAATCGCTAGTATTATTGGTGACGTATTGAAGCATCATGAGAACGAAGACGAGCTTCAAAAAGCAGAGAAACGTGTTCAGGAACTTACGGATAAATTTCCAATGTACGAAAGTATTTCCTACTAATATAGATGTACACGCCGGGAGCCTATGAACTTCCGGCGTTTTTATAGAGAAAAAACGACGAATCGACACCAAGAAAGAGTCTTGCTAACTTAATAGGAAGAGCGTGAATATTTCATCATCTTATAAAGCCTTGAATCAAACCGTGTTTTTATGTAGAATTGCGAAGAAGATTTAGGAACGAAACCAAAACGAAAAGGGGAGTGCATACGATGGGTAAAGTATACGTGTTCGATCATCCGTTGATTCAGCATAAGCTTACATACATTCGTGATGAGAAAACAGGAACGAAGGAGTTCCGTGAACTTGTAGACGAAGTGGCAGCACTTATGGCTTATGAAATTACAAGAGAACTTCCGACTGAAGAAGTGATGGTGAAAACACCTGTAACAGAAGCGAAATCAAAAGTTCTCTCTGGTAAGAAGCTTGGACTTGTTCCAATTCTAAGAGCCGGTCTTGGCATGACAGACGGCATTCTGAAACTAATCCCAGCTGCAAAAGTTGGACACGTAGGGCTATATCGCGACCCTGAAACGCTTCAGCCTGTAGAATACTACGTGAAACTTCCTGCTGACATTGAAGAGCGCGAATTTATCGTGATCGACCCAATGCTTGCAACAGGCGGTTCAGCTGTTGAAGCCATCAACTCCCTTAAAAAGCGCGGAGCTAAAAACATCAAAATGATGTGTCTGATCGCAGCACCTGAAGGCGTGGAACTTCTGAACGAAGCTCACCCTGACGTTGATATTTACATTGCTGGTCTTGATGAGAAGCTAAACGAAAAAGGATACATTGTTCCAGGTCTTGGTGATGCAGGAGACCGCTTATACGGAACGAAATAAAGGATTCCAAAACCTCTTCCCTAAACGGAAGGGGTTTTTTGATTGGAAGTAAGGAAACACGATTTAAGAGGAGTGTCTGAAAGGTCAAGAATGGTTCAATGAATCGGTGAAATAATGTGCGGATGACGACAAATGTGAAAAAAAGGTGACAAATTCCGCTGTATTTAATAGGGAATGATTCCCTGTTTCGTCTAAATAACACATCTCTGCTCGTGTAAGCGTTACTATCCTTGGTATTACTGGGTTTTTTGAGTGTTTTTCTATTTGTGAATTTGATCACACCATTTCCCCTAAACGCATTGACATCAAGTACACCCTATTGTAGACTTACAAAGGGTATAGTGATAAGGTTTTCATTTGCTCAAAATATGCTTTTCAATGACTCACCTTTATAGCAAAGGGGCGCTTGATTTGAAGGCGATGGCACTCTATACAACCATTCTATCTTATCTAGTTGGATCGATCCTTACTGGGGTGTTCCTAGGCAAGTGGATGGACAGCCTATTCGACACCTTTCCACTTTTTCTTATTATTGGCCTTTTGCTCGGTTTGGGCGGAGGGATTTATGGATTGGTTCGTCTTCTACATAAGTTTACAGGGGAAGATTAGATGACAGAATATACTCAAAGTTTCCGCCGTTACATGCAACTCACCCTGTATTTGCTCGCCATTTTCGTGATGGGTTGGGGAATTACCTCATATAAAGCATTATTCCTCGGGTTAATTCTTGGCACTATTTTCAGTATTTACAACCTATTCAATATGTTCCGAAAGATTAATCGTCTTGGTGAAGCGGCTGCAGAGGGTAAGAAGGCAAAGTCACTCGGTTTTTTAACGAGACTGGCCGTTGCTGGACTAGCCGTTGCAATTGCAACAAGATATCCGGAACACTTCAGCTTGCTAGGTGTGGTAATTGGGTTAATGATCACCTACATTATCATTCTCATAGATTCAATATCCAAAATACGCTTTAAGTAGGAAGAGAGGTGAAAAGCTGTTGGAACATCATGCACCTACACATGACTTTCTAGGACTTACTTTCAATCTTTCCAATGTTCTTATGATTACAATTGCTTCTGCTATTGTATTTATCCTTGCTGTTGTAGCAACTCGCTCGTTAGCAATGCGTCCTACGGGATTGCAGAACTTCATTGAGTGGGTGATGGACTTTGTTAAAGGACTTATTGGAAGTACGATGGACTGGAAAACCGGTGGGCGCTTCCTGTTTCTTGGGATGACGCTACTCATGTACATTTTTGTATCAAATATGCTTGGTCTTCCATTCGCCATTGCAGTCGATTCAGAACTCTGGTGGAAGTCTCCAACTGCAGATCCGACAATCACGCTAACACTAGCAACGATGGTCGTGGTTCTTACACACTATTACGGTGTGAAAATGAAAGGACCTAAGGAATATGGAAAAGGATTTTTCAGTCCTCTTAAATTCTTATTCCCGTTTAAGTTAATTGAGGAATTCTCCAATACATTAACACTTGGTCTACGTCTTTACGGAAACATTTACGCCGGTGAAATTCTGCTTGGACTTCTCGCAGGACTTGGTGGAGCATCATTCGCTGGAGCGCTTGGAGCCTTTCTTCCTATGCTCGCATGGCAAGGATTCAGTATCTTTGTCGGTACAATTCAAGCGTTTATCTTTACAATGCTAACGATGGTTTACATGGCACACAAAGTGGCAGATGACCATTAAAAAAAGGTATCAATGAGTTTTCATTATATAAAAAACTATTTTATGAATTATAAGGAGGAAGTTTAGCATGGGTTTAATTGCAGCTGCAATTGCAGTAGGTTTAGCGGCAGTAGGTGCCGGTATTGGTAACGGTCTTATCGTAGGACGTACAGTAGAGGGAATCGCTCGTCAACCAGAACTTCGCGGAACTCTTCAAACAACAATGTTCATCGGTATCGCACTAGTTGAAGCATTGCCGATCATCGGTGTTGTTATTGCCTTCATCGTACTAGGTCAATAATTTAAGAACTTTATAGTAATTTTGGATCGTTTCATGATGGCGGAGAAAGTTTCGAAATGAAACCTTCGCCATTCGTTTTGTATGACCTCTGAAGGGAGTGAACACGGTGTTCAATAGTTTAATTCTAGGAGCAGGATTTGCTGCAGGAGATATTATTTTCCAACTTTTTGCATTTTTAGTGCTTCTTGCATTATTAAAGAAGTTTGCATGGGGACCTCTTATGGGCATCATGAAAGAGCGTGAGCAGCACGTTGCGAACGAAATTGATGCGGCTGAGAAGAACCGCAAAGAAGCGGAAGCATTCTTGAATGAGCAGCGCGACGAAATGAAGCGTGTTCGTCAGGAAGCAAAAGCTATGCTTGAGAACCAAAAGCAAATGGCTGACCAAAAAGGTCAGGAATTGATCGAAGCGGCTCGTATTGAGTCTGAGCGTTTGAAAGAAGCAGCTACTGCTGAAATCAAGCGTGAGCGTGAAAGTGCAGTTGCCTCTCTACGTGAGCAGGTTGCATCACTATCCGTTATGATCGCTTCAAAAGTTGTCGAGAAGGAACTGGATGAGCGCGCTCAAAAGCAGCTGATCGATGAGTACCTTGATCAGGCAGGCGATCAGAAATGAGTAGAGATCTTGAAGTAATCGCAAAGCGTTATGCCGGTGCTCTTTTTGACATCGCTCGTGAGAACGATAACGTCGAGCAAGTCAAGAATGAGCTTGTCGTAGTAAAGGATGTTTTTCATCAAACACCGAACCTAATGAACGTGTTTGAACATCCGAAATTTACAGAAGCACAGAAGAAAGAGCTTATCCAAACAAGCTTTGGATCTTCTCTATCAGCACCTGTTATGAATACGCTTCTTACATTGATCGAACGAAAGCGTGTTGCAATCGTTTTTGATCTTGTTAGTCAATTTGAAAGATTTACTTATGAGCAGCAGCAAAAAGCGGCAGCGAAAGTTTATTCTGTGAAGCCTCTAACGGAAGAGGAGCAGATGAAGGTCTCTGCAGTATTTGCGAAACGAGTAGGCAAAACAACGCTTCTGATCGAGAATGTGATCGATCCTACTTTAATCGGTGGTATTAAAGTACGTATTGGCAATCGCATCTTTGACGGTAGCATTAGCGGAAAACTTAAACGCATGGAACGAGAATTAGTTTCAGCGAAGAGCTAGAAGATAGGGGTGAATATGCATGAGCATCAATGCTGAAGAAATCAGTGCGCTGATCAAGCAGCAAATCGCAAATTATCAAACTGATGTTAAAGTTGATGATGTTGGTACCGTTATCCAAATTGGTGATGGTATTGCTCGTGCCCACGGTCTCGATAACGTGATGGCAGGAGAGCTTGTTGAATTTTCAAACGGTGTTATGGGTATGGCTCAGAACCTAGAGGAGAGCAACGTTGGTATCATTATCCTTGGACCATACACTGAAATTCGTGAAGGCGATGAAGTACGTCGTACTGGACGCATCATGGAAGTTCCAGTCGGTGAAGAGCTTCTTGGCCGTGTTGTAAACCCACTTGGACAACCTGTTGATGGACAGGGCCCACTTGGAACAACAAAAACTCGTCCGATCGAAAGCCCAGCACCAGGGGTTATGGATCGTAAATCAGTACATGAGCCACTTCAAACAGGAATCAAAGCAATTGACTCTCTTATTCCAATCGGACGCGGACAGCGTGAGCTTATCATCGGTGACCGTCAGACTGGTAAGACTTCAATTGCGATCGATACAATTTTGAACCAAAAAGACGAAGATATGATTTGTATCTACGTTGCGATTGGTCAGAAAGAATCTACGGTACGTGGCGTTGTTGAAACGCTTCGTAAGCAGGGTGCCCTTGATTACACAATCGTTGTAACAGCTGGTGCATCTCAGCCATCTCCGCTTCTTTTCCTAGCACCATATGCTGGTGTAACAATGGGTGAAGAATTCATGTATAACGGCAAGCACGTTCTTGTTGTATACGATGACTTAACAAAGCAGGCTTCTGCTTACCGTGAACTTTCCCTACTACTTCGTCGTCCTCCAGGTCGTGAAGCATATCCAGGGGATGTATTCTATCTTCACTCACGTCTTCTTGAGCGTGCAGCGAAGCTTAGTGATGCAAAAGGAGCAGGTTCACTAACTGCCCTTCCGTTTATCGAAACACAAGCTGGTGACGTATCAGCTTATATCCCAACTAACGTAATCTCCATCACAGATGGACAGATCTTCCTTCAATCTGATCTCTTCTTCTCGGGTGTACGTCCAGCGGTTAACGCCGGTCTTTCTGTATCCCGTGTAGGTGGTTCCGCTCAGATTAAAGCGATGAAGAAGGTTGCGGGTACACTACGTCTTGACCTTGCATCATACCGTGAGCTAGAAGCATTCGCTCAGTTCGGATCTGACCTTGATAAAGCAACTCAAGCGAAGCTGAACCGTGGTGCTCGTACGGTTGAAGTTCTAAAGCAAGGACTAAACAAGCCACTTGCAGTTGAGAAGCAAGTTGCTATTCTTTACGCACTAACTCGTGGATTCCTTGATGATATCCCAGTTGGCGACATTCAGCGTTTTGAATCTGAAATGATGACATGGATCGAACACAATAAGAAAGACATTTTCAATACAATTCGTGAAACAAAAGCTCTTCCTGATGAAAAAGAATTCAACGGTGCAATCGAAGAATTCAAAAAGAGCTTCGCAGTATCTGAATAAGAGGGATGCGGCGGAAACGCCGTGGCCAGCTTAAAAGGTGGTGAAATGAGTGGCATCTTTACGCGATATTAAGTCGAGAATTACGTCGACTAAGAAAACAAAGCAGATTACAAAAGCGATGCAGATGGTTTCCGCTGCGAAATTGAACCGTGCTGAAATGAATGCGAAGTCATTCGTTCCATACATGGAGAAAATTCAAGAGGTTGTCGGAAGCATTGCAAATGGATCAAGTGGCGTACGTCATCCGATGCTAGAAAGCCGTGAAGTGAAGAAAACGGGCTATGTGGTTATCACATCAGACCGTGGACTTGCTGGAGCGTACAATAGCTCGGTACTACGTCATGTGTATAGAACAATTAATGAGCGTCACAACTCTACAGATGAGTACGCAATTATCGTAGCTGGTAAAGTAGGACTTTCCTTCTTTAAAAAGCGCGGAATGCCTGTCGTAGAAAGCATTGTTGGTCTTTCAGATCAGCCTGCCTTCGCAGACATTAAGGATATTGCATCTCGAACAGTAGGTATGTTTGAAGACGGAGCTTTCGATGAGCTTTATCTTTATTACAACCACTATGTAAGTGCCATTCAGCAGGATTTAACGGAGAAGAAACTTCTTCCGTTAACGGATATTGAGACGGGCGAAGGCAAATCACTCGCAAGCTATGAGTATGAGCCATCTGAAGAAGAAATTCTTGAAGTACTACTTCCTCAATATGCCGAAAGCTTGATCTACGGAGCGCTTCTTGATGCGAAAGCAGCCGAGCATGCATCTCGTATGACAGCGATGAGAAGTGCGACGGACAATGCGGACGATCTTATCGGCGATCTTACACTTTCTTACAACCGTGCTCGTCAGGCTTCAATCACTCAGGAACTTACTGAGATTGTAAGTGGAGCGGCAGCGTTAGAATAGCGGAAGTGGCCGTTTAGGCCCGACAAGCGCTGGAGGCTTTTGGAATGAACACGCACTTTGTGTTCAATCGAAAAGGTGAAGCGACTCGAGGGCCTGGCCACTGTAGCTGGACAATACTACGATAAACCATAAATGCTATTTGAAAGACTTACTTTCAAAGGCAGCTTAAAGCAAGTTAGGAGGGAACAGGATGAACAAGGGATACATTACCCAGGTTATGGGTCCGGTTGTAGACGTTAAGTTTGAGAGCGGAAAGCTTCCAGAAATCTACAACGCCCTTAAAGTTAACTATATCGCTCAAACTGGTGCCGAAGAGAGCATCGAATTGACGCTTGAAGTCGCGCTTCACCTTGGCGATAACTCTGTTCGTACCGTAGCAATGGGTTCAACAGACGGTCTTGTACGTGGAGTTGATGCTCTAGATACAGGTGCACCAATCTCCGTTCCAGTTGGGGATATTACACTAGGACGTGTATTTAACGTACTAGGTGAGAAAATTGACCTTAATGAAGAACTTGGCGAAGTTCGCCGCGATCCGATTCATCGTCTAGCACCAGTATTTGATGAACTTTCAACAACTACTGATATCCTTGAAACAGGAATCAAAGTAGTAGATCTTCTTGCACCATACGTTAAAGGTGGTAAGATCGGTCTATTTGGTGGTGCCGGTGTAGGTAAAACGGTACTTATCCAGGAACTGATCAACAACATCGCCCAAGAGCACGGCGGTATCTCGGTATTCGCAGGTGTTGGTGAACGTACGCGTGAAGGTAATGACCTTTACTACGAGATGACTGATTCTGGCGTTATTAAGAAAACAGCAATGGTATTCGGTCAGATGAACGAACCACCAGGTGCACGTATGCGTGTTGCCCTTTCAGGTCTTACAATGGCAGAGTACTTCCGTGATGAGCAAGGACAAGACGTTCTTCTCTTTATCGATAACATCTACCGCTTTACACAAGCTGGTTCAGAGGTATCGGCATTGCTTGGACGTATGCCATCAGCAGTAGGTTACCAGCCTACACTTGCTACTGAGATGGGTCAACTTCAAGAGCGTATTACTTCAACTAACAAAGGTTCTGTTACTTCAATTCAGGCAATCTACGTACCAGCCGATGATTATACTGACCCGGCTCCGGCAACGACGTTTGCTCACCTTGATGCAACAACTAACCTTGAACGTAAACTTTCTGAGCAAGGTATCTACCCAGCGGTGGATCCACTTGCTTCAACTTCCCGTGCGCTTTCTCCGGAAATCGTTGGGGACGAGCACTATAATACTGCGCGTGAAGTGCAACAAACACTTCAGCGCTACAAAGAACTTCAAGATATCATCGCTATCCTTGGTATGGATGAGCTTTCTGACGAAGATAAGCTAACTGTTTCCCGCGCTCGTCGCATTCAGTTCTTCCTTTCTCAGAACTTCCACGTAGCTGAACAGTTTACTGGACAAAAAGGCTCTTACGTACCAGTTAAAGAAACGATCAAAGGATTCAAAGAAATCCTTGATGGTAAACACGATGATATTCCAGAGGACGCATTCCGTCTTGTTGGAACAATTGAAGAAGTAGTTGAGAAAGCGAAACAAATGGCGTAAATAAAAAGTAGGGTGGAGACCTATGGGCCTTCGCTCCCACTTTTGGCTATTTGGGCGATAAGCCAGCTTTTCTAATTACGATCACACCCAGGGAGGGGTACAATGAATACATTGGATGTCAGTGTAGTCACCCCTGACGGCCCGGTATACGAAGGGGAAGCTGAAATGGTCAGCGTAAAAGGAACTAGCGGTGAGCTAGGAATTTTACCAGGACACATTCCACTAGTTACCCCTCTTACAATCAATGCAGTTCGCTTCAAAAATGGAGCTGACACGCATGTACTGGCCGTTAGCGGTGGGTTTGTTGAAGTAAGACCAAAGCAGGTAACGATCCTTGCTGAGTCTGCAGAGCTACCTTCCGATATTGACGTGGAACGTGCACGTGCTGCGAAGGAACGAGCAGAAGAACGCTTAAATCAAGCGAAGCAGGATAATGTTGATTTCAAGCGTGCTGAGCTAGCGCTTAAGCGTGCAATCAACCGCCTGGATTTGGCAGGTAAATAAGGAAAAAGCACCAGAGGAGACGTTCCTCTGGTGCTTTTTTTCGCGGAAATATAGGTGTTAAGTTACATTATTAGGGAGCATGTCAGCTATCTTATTAATGGTTTTCCAATTTCGAATTGTTGCATACTCATTGACTCGAGTTAAGTAGGTCGCAAGCTTTGAATTTCGAATACTATCATGAAACAGAAGGAAAACGTCTCTTCCGATCAGCTCACATTCTTCTTTCTCAGAAGCATATGAAACAAGTTTTTCTTTAGCATCTGCCCGGAGTGGTTCCGCTAACATAGCTACATAAAGGCTTTCTCCAACAGCCTTTTCTTGCGCTTTTGCAATTTGTTCCTCGTGAAACGGACAACTCTCGATCATGCTTTGCCACTCTGTTGCAGATCTTATTAATACAGGCACTTTCAATCCGAACTCGGTGCTGATGATTTGTTCCATTCTTCTCCTTGAACCATCTTCCGATTCTTCTGAATCAAAAAAGACATTTCCACTTTGTATATACGTTTTCACATGTAGAAAGCCTTCCTTTGTCAGGGCATCTCGTAACTCAGCCATCTTTAGTTTGTTTTTTCCACCAACGTTAACCCCTCTTAATAATCCAATATAGCTCGTCATTCTTGTCCCACCCTTTATTCACTTTGATATGCCTCAGATTTGAAACTAGTCATGATTTAATTACGATGTGCTAAAGCGATAATCCTCCACAATTTCAATTATTTCATTCAGAATAATCATTTCTAGAAATTGTTTTTAGTTGTTTTTGATCATATACTTCATTCCACTTCCTGCTCGTTTGCACAAAGCTGCTTTGTAACAAGTAATCGGATGGGTACTTTTTAAGTAATACGGCAAGATGGCTACGAATGCTTTCAATGTCTTGATCGGTTAGGGGCGATGATGGAGTGATTCGTAGATTCAACGTTATAAAAAAATCTTCTTTTTCCTCACTTGTTGCCTGTTTTTTGAAATAGCCCCACATATGTTGGAGTGTTGTCCGCATACCTTTTTTAGTATAGGGGAGAGTTAAGCTTTCACTGATGAGATCATAAACATCAACTAGCTCTTCATGAGACTGAGCGTTTTTTAATGCTTCTCCCACCTTTTGATAATGTTCATATCCCTTTGCCATCACGGTATATTTGTTTTTTGCCCACAGTTTCTCTGTAAGCGTTCTGATTCTTTTGTCTGGCATACGATCACCTCTGTTCGAAATTTTAAAAAAACTTACAAATAAAAGCAAGAATAAGAGTTGGGATGTTGAATTAGTATACAAGACTAGCAACTTTACAGCACGATGAGAGGAGAGACCTGAATGGGTGAATCGCTTAACGTGTACCAAAATAGTTATCTCTTCGTAATGATGTTTCTTTTACTTGGCCTTCTCCTTCCAGCTGTTGCCCTAACAGCAGGAAGATTCCTTCGTCCTTCAAAACCAACACCTGAGAAACAAACAACCTATGAAAGCGGCATAGAGCCGTTTCACCAAAGCTGGATCCAGTATAACGTTCGCTATTATTTATTCGGACTGCTTTTTGTGATATTTGATGTCGAAACCGTTTTCTTATATCCGTGGGCGGTAGCTTATCAAAAGCTTGGTTTCTTTGCGTTCATCGAAATGATGATCTTTATTGTCATGCTCTTAATTGGCTTACTATACGCATGGAAAAAGAAGGTGCTGAAATGGATATAAACCTAGAGAATATTACACCGGAAGAATATGAAGAAATGAAGCAGAATGTGTTCCTGGCAACGCTTGAAAATGTAAAGGCCTGGGCAAGAAGCAATTCACTATGGCCGCTTACATTTGGTCTCGCATGCTGTGCAATTGAAATGATGGGTTCAGGGGCCTCCCATTACGACCTTGATCGCTTTGGAACATTTTTTCGAACATCGCCAAGACAGTCTGATGTCATGATTGTATCAGGAACCGTAACGAAGAAAATGGCTCCTGTGCTAAAGCGTCTCTATGACCAAATGCCTGAACCTAAATGGGTTATCGCCATGGGTTCGTGTGCCACAGCTGGCGGCCCTTATATTCATTCCTATGCGGTCGTCAAAGGGGTCGATCAAATCGTACCTGTCGACGTATATATCCCTGGATGTCCACCTAATCCAGCGGCACTTATCTATGGAATTAATAAATTACAGGAAAAAATTCGATATGAAGCTCGAACCGGAAAGCGGGTGACCAATCGATGACAGATGGCAAAACACCTGAAGAGCTAGCAGAAGAAAAGCGGATAGCGGTTGAGGAGGCAAAACGGAAAGCCGCTGAGTTACGACAAAAGAAGGCTGCTGAAGCTGAGAAACCTGCAGACGACCTAGAGCTTCAGAAGAAAAAAGCAGTGGCTGCTGCAAAGGCGAAAGCAGCTGCTCTTAAGAAGCAAAAAGAACTGGAAAAAAATGAATCAGTGAGTGAAGAGTCAGACGACCTAGCGTTAGCGAAAAAGAAGGCTGTCGCAGCAGCAAAAGCCAAAGCAGCAGCTCTCAAGAAGCAAAAAGAATTGAAGCAGGATGAAACAGCCAGCGAAGATAGAGACGCTGATCTAGCGAAAAAGAAAGCAGTAGCAGCCGCAAAGGCGAAAGCGGCGGCTCTCAAGAAGCAAAAAGAAATGCAGCAGAATGAAGCAATAAGCAAGGATATGGATACCGATGCCGATCTAGTAAAAAAGAAAGCAGTAGCGGCTGCAAAGGCCAAAGCTGCAGCACTTAAAAAGCAGAAAAAGGATGGAGCGTCTGATATTTCAGATGAGAAAGCGAAAGCGAAAGCAAAAGCAAAAGCGGTAGCTGCCGCAAAAGCGAAGGCGGCTGCAAAGGCGAAAGCAAAAGCATCTGAAGAAAACGAAGAGCCTGTAGAAGAGACCCCTTCACCGAATCAACCTGTCCTTGACCGCTATCTTCACATCATTCAACAAAATCTTGGTGACGATCTTTTAGAAGACGCTTATATTAATCGTCTTGCAAAAGACGTTCCGACGCTCGTTGCTAAAAAACACACGTACTTGAAGCTCGCCCAATTTCTTAAACACAATGAGCTTCTTGCTTTTGACTATCTTTCAGAAACACATGGAACAGATTTTGAATCGCATATGGAAATTTACAATCATCTTTACTCCTATCAGAACAGCCAGAGCGTAGCGCTCAAGGTGAAGATAGATCGAGACGAACCAGTTATTGATTCCCTCACGTCCCTCTGGGTAGGGGCGGACTGGCCCGAACGTGAGGGATTTGATTTACTTGGCATCGTGTTTAAAGGGCATCCCAATTTAACACGAATTATGATGCCTGATGACTGGGTAGGGCATCCCCTTCGAAAAGATTATGAGCCGTATGATGTGGAGGTGTAGCAATGATACGGACAGAGGAAATGCTTTTGAATGTAGGACCTCAGCATCCGAGCACTCATGGTGTCTTTCGCATTGTTCTCAAAATTGATGGAGAAATCATTAAGGAAGCTAAGCCGGTTATTGGTTATCTGCACAGGGGAACAGAAAAAATTGCGGAGAACCTTCAATATACGCAGATCATCCCATATACCGACCGGATGGACTATTTGGCTGCGATGACGAATAATTACATCCTCTGTCATGCCGTTGAGACGATGATGGCAATGGAGCTTCCAGAGCGGGCAGATTATCTTCGCATTATTGTCATGGAGCTTGGACGAGTAGCGAGTCATCTCGTTTGGTTCGGAACATACCTTCTCGATATTGGTGCGATGAGCCCATTTCTATATGCGTTCAGAGAGAGAGAAGTCATCATTAACCTACTAACCGAAATTTCAGGTGGTCGTCTTACCTTTAATTATATGCGCGTAGGCGGAGTGAAGTGGGATGCGCCAGATGGATGGCTTGATAAAGTTCGTGCTTTTGTTCCTTATATGAGAGAACAGCTTGCTGGCTATCACGATCTTGTGACGGGGAATGAAATTTTTATGGCAAGAATCAAAGGAGTAGGTGCTTATTCGAAAGAAAAAGCACTTTCGTATTCCTTGAGTGGGGCGAACCTTCGGTGTACCGGTGTGAAATGGGACCTTAGAAAAAACGAACCGTATTCGCTTTATAACCGCTTTGAATTTGATGTTCCAGTCTTCCGTGAAGGCGATGCGCTAGCGCGTTACCATTGTCGCATGGCTGAGATCGAAGAAGCGTTGAAGATTGTAGAACAAGCGGTAGAGCAAATTCCATCTGAAGGACCTGTTATGGCAAAAGTACCGCGGATTATTAAACCGCCTGCAGGAGAGACTTACGTTCGAATTGAATCACCACGTGGCGAAATCGGTTGCTACATCGCATCAAAAGGAAAGAAAGAACCTTATCGCCTAAAGTTCCGCCGTCCCTCCTTTTATAACTTACAAATACTACCTGAGTTGTTAGAAGGGCAAAACATCTCGAACTTGATTGCGATCCTCGGGGGCATTGATATTGTGCTCGGGGAGGTGGATGGGTAATGATCAACAACATGCTTGGATCTACACCGAGCTACTGGCAGACACTTGGATTTTTCCTTGTAGGTGCTGCGATGTTGATGGTCGTACTCGGTTTTGTAACGTACGCTATTTTGGCAGAGCGAAAAGTACTGGGCTTTATGCAGCTCCGCCATGGTCCAAACAGAGTAGGGGGAAGGTTCGGTTTACTGCAAACGGTAGCGGATGTGCTGAAGCTTTTACTTAAAGAAGATACCATCCCAAGAGACGCAGATCGTCCATTGTTTATCATTGCACCGGTTGTCGCGTTTGCCCCAGCCTTCATTGTGATTGCCGCCCTTCCATTAACAGAACGAGTTTCGTTTGCGAACATTGGCGTTGGTTTGCTTTATTATATTGCGATTTCTGGCATTTCTACGATCGGAATCCTGGCAGGGGGCTGGGCATCAAACAATAAGTACGCTCTTCTTGGTAGCATGCGCTCAGCGGCTCAAATGATTTCCTATGAAATTCCACTTGTCATGAGTGTGATCGGCATCGTGCTTTTGACAGGATCGCTTAATTTAAACACGATTATTGCCGAGCAGGAGAATGTGGCATTTCTTTTTAAGCAACCGCTCGCCTTTGTAATTTTTCTAATTGCTTCTGTTGCTGAATTGAACCGTACGCCGTTTGATTTACCCGAGGCGGAATCCGAGCTCGTAGCCGGATATCATGTTGAATATTCTGGCTTCCGCTGGGCGTTCTTCATGCTTGCAGAATACGTATATTTATTCGCTATGGCTTCGCTAACGACGATTCTATTTCTTGGCGGCTGGCAGGCGATTCCTTACTTATCTTTTATTCCAGGACCAGTCTGGTTTGCACTGAAATTTATCCTAGTCGTCTTCGTGATGATCTGGATTCGCGGTACATTCCCTCGACTAAGAGCGGATCAACTCATGTCCTTTGGCTGGAAAGTACTATTGCCACTCGCACTATTGAACATTTTTCTAACGACCGTTGTCATTGAAATCATTCGTTCATTCTAGATAAGGGAGGAAGCCCAACATGCGAGGACTTGCGAAAGGTTTAGCTTACACCCTCAAAAATATGACGAAAGAGAAAGTAACCTATAACTATCCGGATCAGCCACTAGCCTTACCAGATCGATTTCGTGGCATTCAGAAGTTTTATCCTGAGAAGTGTATTGTCTGTAATCAATGCGTTGCCATATGCCCAACTGACTGCATCACCTTATCAGGTAAGAAGCATCCAGACCCAAGCAAGAAAGGTAAAATCATCGACACGTATGATATTAACTTCGAAATTTGCATTCTTTGTGACCTTTGCACAGAGGTATGCCCGACCGAAGCGATCATTATGACGAATAATTTCGAGCTTGCCGAATATAGCCGGGATGATCTTTTTAAGAATTTAGAATGGCTCGATGAAAATGATACGAACCTTCGAAAGGAAAATAAAGTATGACCGGAGAGCTGCTCGTCTTTCTTTTCCTATTTCTTGTGACGATTACTGGCGGCTTGCTGATGATTAATCTAACGAAAGTGATTCATATGATGATGGCGTTAGTGCTAACTTTTCTCGGCATTGCTGGACTTTACGTGATGCTTTCAGCAGAATTCGTGGCTGTTGTGCAAGTTCTGATTTATTCTGGCGCTATTACGATCATCATGTTATTTGGCATCATGCTCACGAAGCATTCTGAAGAAGAATCGAAAACAAGCTGGGCAAAGAAAGGGCTCGTTTTAACTGGGATCACCGTATTCTTTCTGATCGTCTTTAAAGGCATTCGTACTGTTTCTCTCGGGCCACAAGCAGAGAGCTTGCACGAAAATAATACGGAGCAAATAGGTATGATGTTGTTCACAGATTACGTTATTCCATTTGAACTTGTATCTGTGCTCCTACTCGTCGCTCTTGTCGGAGCGATCATTATTGCAAAGAAAGATGATCCCGATGATAAAGAAGGTGAGCAGTCATGAGCTCAATCCCGCTTTCGGCTTTTCTATTAACGGCGTTGATTCTTTTTTGTATCGGTCTCTACGGGGCGTTAACGAAGCGGAACGCCGTCATCGTCCTCATCTCGATCGAGTTAATGCTGAATGCAGTGAACTTAAATCTTGTAGCTTTTGCAAAATACGGCGTAGGTGCTTCGATTCGGGGTCAGGTATTTTCTCTTTTTACCATTACAGTCGCTGCAGCGGAAGCCGCTGTCGGCCTTGCCATTCTTATGGCGCTTTATCGGAACAGGGCTACCGTCAATGTAGATGAAATGAATACACTCAAAAAGTAGCGAAGGGGGTATAAAAGTGGACTATGTCTGGCTTATACCAATGTTGCCGCTTCTATCGTTTCTCATCATTCTATTCACTAGGCCGATTCTTTATCGAAAAGCCGGCGTTGTGGGCACCGTTCTCGCTGGTGCTGCCTTTATTTGTTCCCTTCTCGTGCTTTACAGTCATTTCGTTCAAGGGAACTATCTCGTAGAACACAACTGGCTCTCCATCGATTTAGTGGTGATTACGGTGGGCCTTGAAGTGAATCCGCTAAATGCTTTGATGCTCGTGATCGTCACGCTTGTCAGCTTTCTCGTACATATGTATTCGATCGGTTATATGGCGAATGACGAGCGCTATGCAACGTTCTTTAGTTATCTTGGTCTGTTCACTTTTGCGATGACGGCTCTCGTTCTCTCACCAAACCTCCTTCAACTTTATGTTTTCTGGGAGCTTGTTGGTGTTTGTTCCTTTCTACTAGTAGGTTTTTATTTCTATAAACCAGAAGCAAAGGCAGCTGCAAAAAAAGCTTTTATCGTCACAAGGATTGGAGATATTGGGCTGCTTATTGCGATTTTTCTTCTCTTTTGGCAAACAGGAAGCTTTGAACTCGATGTCATTTTTGAAGCGGCTCAAGCAGGCGATATTGCCCCTTCAATGGTCACGCTAATAGCGATTCTTATTTTCGTAGGGGCGATAGGAAAATCTGGTCAGTTCCCGCTCCACACATGGCTTCCTGATGCGATGGAAGGTCCAACCCCAGTCTCGGCTTTAATCCATGCAGCGACAATGGTTGCTGCGGGTGTTTATCTCGTTGCTGTCATGTATCCACTCTTCGCAAGTTCAGAAACGGCTATGACAACCGTTGGCATAACAGGTGGATTCACCGCCATTTTTGCAGCGACAATCGCCCTTGTCCAGAAAGACATTAAACGCATACTTGCCTACTCAACCATTAGTCAACTAGGGTATATGATGCTTGCCCTTGGTGCAGCGGGCTACACAGCAGGAATTTTCCACCTGACAACTCATGCGTTCTTTAAAGCCTTACTCTTTCTTGCTGCAGGAAGTGTGATCCATGCGGTCCATGAACAAAACATTCATAAAATGGGGGGACTTCGAAAAAAACTGCCTATCACAGCAGTTCTCTTCTTAATAGGTTGCTTATCCATTTCTGGATTTCCGCTATTTGCAGGTTTTTTTAGTAAGGATGAGATACTTGTCGCGACTTATGCGGATGGGCGCTACATTTTATTTGCGATTGCTTTAGTAACCGCTTTTCTGACAGCGTTTTATATGTTTCGTCTTTACTTCCTCGTCTTTTCTGGCACAGGTTCGAGTGAAGCGAAAGAGTCTTCTCGGGTGATGTTGATTCCAATGATTGTCCTTTCGGCTTTGGCTATTGTTGCAGGGTATATTCAGACAACATGGTTCGGTTCGTTTCTTGGTGACTGGCTAGAAACGAGTCCTTATCCGATATTAGCCAATCATCATTCAGGACCCTCGTGGATTCCGATCAGTGCGAGTTTGTTAGCCATTGCAGGAATTGGACTCGCCTGGTTCATGTATGTAAGAAAAGGCATGGCTCCAGATGAAGGGAGCGAAGTGCATAAGCTGTTAACGCATCAATATTATATCGACGAAATATACGAAGCTACCTTTGTAAAAGGAACCCGCGTGATCGGTTATTTCTGGTTGTATTTTGATCGCTTTATTATTGAAGGAGGCGCTCAAGGCATAACGGGAATTGTAAAGCACTTAGGAAAAGTAGGAGCAAGAATTCAATCCGGTCAGGTTCAAACATACGGCACCGTAGCATTCTCTGGTTTAGTGGTCGTGCTCCTATTAATAGCGGTATTTGGGGGGTATTTCTAATGGATGAGTCTTACTTGCTAACGATCTTGATTTTCTCCCCACTACTTGGTGTCATCGTGCTTGCTATGATGCCTTCACAGCATCAATCAATTAAAACAGTTGGCATTCTTGGCACTGTGCTACCACTAACGTTAACGATTTTTGTATTTAGCTTATACGATCGAACAGTATCAGGGGTTCAATTTGCGGAAACACATCAATGGTTTGAGTTAATGACTGCGATTAGTCCAAACGAGCCTTATCCAGTGACTTATGATCTTGGGGTGACAGGGCTATCGCTTCTTTTTCTAATGCTATCTTCATTGATTACGTTTCTCGCCTCACTTGCAGCCCTTCGCATTCAAGAAGGTGTGAAAGGCTTTTATATCCTGTTTTTGATACTGGAACTTGGCATTCTCGGCGTTTTTTCAAGCGAAAACTTGTTTTTGTTTTTCTTATTCTTTGAAATGACTCTTGTTGCGATGTTTCTACTTGTAGGGAAATGGGGCGGATATGAGCGGGAAAAAGCAGCCTTCTCTTTCTTAGTTTACAACGGGATAGGCTCGATCCTATTGTTGATTGTCATTATCGTTCTCTTTGTTGAGACGAGAACGACTAATATTAGTGAGCTAACCTCCCTCTTACAAGAGACAGAGTCCTATGAAATCATATCTGGAAACACTAGAATGTGGCTGTTTGCCCTGCTGTTACTGGCATTTGGTACAAAGCTTCCAATCGTACCGCTACATACGTGGATGGTACGAGTACACGTGGAGGCTCCAATCGCCATTGTGATGATTCACGCCGGTGTATTACTTAAAATAGGCGCATATGGACTCATACGTTTCGGAGCAGGATTCTTTCCAGAGCAGCTAAAAGAAACGGCAGTTCTTCTAGCTATTCTTGGCGTCATTAATTTGCTGTATGGTGCTTTTATTGCCCTAGTTCAAACAGAACTTCGCGCTGTTCTAGCCTATTCCTCGATTTCGCATATGGGAATCGTCATTCTGGGCGTTGCTTCATTTAATACCGCGGGTCTTCAAGGGGCAGTGTTCCAAACAATTTCTCATGGTCTTATTGCAGCGCTGCTGTTCCTGCTTGTTGGTGTACTGATCGACCGTTTTCACACGACAAAACTTGGAGAATTAGGTGGTATTGCAAGTCAGACGCCCCTTTTTGCAGGTTTTTTCCTGGCAGCCGGGCTGGCATCACTTGGATTACCTGGAATGAGCGGTTTCATCAGTGAATTTCTAGCTTTTTTAGGCTTATTTGAAACGATGCCTGTAATCGGAAGCATTGGCGTAATTGGTCTCATTTTAACAGCGGTTTATATGCTTCGCGCCGTTCTTGCGGTTACCTTTGGTGAAAGACGCCCAACGTTTGATAAGGAAAGAGATCTATCTGCCGTTGAGCTTGTTCCATCAGCTATTCTACTCAGTATGATTATTTGGATTGGTGTCTATCCTGCAGTGTTATCTAACACACTTCAAATCGCTCGTACACTCGGGATCGGAGGTTAACGAATGGATATCGATACGTTGCTAGCGTACCAATGGAGCAGTATGATGCCGGAATTCACTATACTAGTAACAGCAGTTGCACTCTCGTTGATCGATCTCTTTATGGATAAAAAGCGAGATAGGTCTATTCTCGTTTGGCTCGCAATCGTCGGCATCGCACTGGCCATTGTCTTTCTTATTTTTCAGTTTGATAATGGAGTTGTCACGATTCTAAATCAAACTTACCGACTGGATTCTTTTGCGAAAGCGTTTAAGCTTCTTATGCTAATTGGAACTGGTTTCGTTATGCTTCTAGGCTTGAAAACGAATGATCTAAGCGAAGTGAAAGGTGAGTACCACTACCTTCTTCTAACGGGTTTACTAGGTGGTATGATGATGGCTTCGAGTGCAGATCTGATTACGCTTTTTGTAGGTCTAGAATTATTAAGCTTATCTTCATATGTTCTAGTGGGAATTCGAAAGAAAGATAAGCTCGCAAATGAAGCGGCGTTTAAATATGTCGTTAATGGCGGTATAGCGACTGCGATCACGCTGTTTGGGATGAGCTATTTATTTGGACTTACTGGAGAAACGAATATATATGAAATTCAAGCGCTAATGGGAAGCGAAGTAGTAACGGAAAATCGTTATCTTGCCGTTTTTGCTTTTCTCATGATATTCGTTGGTCTAGCCTTTAAAATTACGGCTGCTCCGTTTCATATGTGGGCACCAGATGTATACCAGGGAGCCGAAACACCGATTACAGCTTATCTTAGTGTTGTTTCTAAAATAGCTGGATTTGCAATCACACTTAGACTGCTAATGGTACCGTTTGTCTTTGCACCTGGTACAGGAAAAGTGATTACGCCAGAGGGAATCAGCTATGAAACGCTACTTGTATCGGTTCGACCTTATCTTGTTCTATTAGCTGTTCTAACGATTCTTATAGGAAATGTGATGGCACTCAGACAGCTGAACGCAAAACGACTTTTGGCTTATTCCAGCATTGCGCACGCAGGGTATCTTCTCGTACCGTTTGCCGCTCTTTCTGAGTTAGTCTTTGATGCTGTGTGGTTTTATCTCGCCGCTTATCTGTTGATGAATCTGGGGGCTTTCGCTGTCATCCATGCCTTGGCGGAAAATGACGAGGAGGTCACGGTGGCTTCGTTTGCAGGACTATTTCAGCGAGCGCCGTATGTAACCATTGCTATGACGATCTATCTTCTATCTCTCGCTGGTATCCCGCTCACAGCTGGTTTTATCGGTAAGTTTGAGATTTTCATGAGTGCTCTTGGTACCGAACCGAAGCGATATTTTTTAGTAGTCGCTATGCTAGCGGGCACAGTGCTTTCCTATGTTTATTATTTTGGGCTGTTTATTCAAATGTACTTTAGACCTTCCCAAACAAAAAGGCCGGTTTTGGCATCAAATGGCATCGTCACCGTGCTAGCTATAACGGCAGCTGGAACCGTTTTGCTTGGGGTTTTCCCTTCCATTGCGTTATCCTTTATACATGATCATTTTCAATTTCTAGAGATTTTTAATCCTTAGAACAGCAGATCATTCTGCTGTTTTTTTCATGAATGAGTGCATTCCTACCAGATTATGACGAAAATGACTTATTTTGAATTGAAATAATCCCTTTTATAGTGGGAAAGTAGGGTATTCATTTGAGTGGAAATCTTTTATAATAGGCTCTTAGATGGAAAAATGTACGTTTGTCGAATGGTGCACTTGCAGATGGGGGGTAGAGAAGATGACAGAAGCACTGGCGCAACAATCGATTTTAACGATTGTCATTAACCTGGTTTTCATTATGATCACCTGGTGGGCGCTACAAACCGTTCGGTTCGATGTATTCTTTAAAAAGCCGAACAGTCCACAGGCGAAAGTCCTCATGATTTTACTAACCCTAAGCATCGGCTCCCTCGCAAGCAGTTTCTTCCTAGATTACTACAACTGGTCACTCCGTCTACAATATTTCTTTTGAAAAATGAAAAGCGAAAACCCCCGTTTAGGCCCGACAAGCGCTGGAACCATTCAGAATGAACACGTTCTTTGTGTTCATTCTGAATGGTGAAGCGATCGAGGGACTGGGGGTTGTAGCTAGACAAAGAAAAGCGAAAACCCCCGTTTAGGCCCGACAAGCGCTGGAGCCATTTAGAATGAACACGGTCTTTGTGTTCAATCTAAATGGTGAAGCGATCGAGGGACTGGGGGTTGTAGCTAGACAATGAAAAGCGAATGCGCCCGTTTAAACCCGACAAGCGCTGGAACCATTCAGCACGAACACATGCGTTCAATCTGAAAGCCGAAGCGACTTAAGGGACTGTGGGCGCAGCAGCTAAACAAACACACCAGCGTTAACATACAGAAGCTTCGTACGGAATTTGTCGGGAACTGACTACAACTTCCATGTATGCACTCCCTCCTCGTGGTCACACTGAAAGATAAGAAGACCTGAACGGGGAGAGGGTTAAGATGAAGCTTCTAATCGGAGTATTATCTATTTTACTTTTAGTGAGTTTTTCAAATGGTACATCGGTCTCAATTGAAGATGACACGGAAGTAAAAGTAACCGAAATGGCGAATGTTTTATTAACCCACAATTATTCAATTGAGGGCTGGTCTCTTTACACACGAGAAAAAGTGAGTTTCATCAAGGAGTCCTTAGGGTACAAAGGTATTACGTCTAAGCTTACAGAAAGAGCACCCGGTTTTTCATGGGGTGATCTGGTAAAAAATGATGGAAATGTAAAAGTAAGTGGGACAAGAATTGATTCTAAGCTAGGTACGAAAGAAACACTGACACTCGTGTCTTATCCAGAAAACAATCGCATTAGCTCTTATCTTATTTACAAAATGGAAATAACAGGATTTTCTCAGGAGGAATGGCGAACAACGTACGAACGTTTTAAGGCACAAAAGACACAATTATACCCGCAAGAATCACCAGTTTTCACTTGTTTTGTAGGCGAGAAAAATGATACAATGAACATTGTTTTGTACAATGAAGCAGACAAGCTGTTAGGAGCTTTTTCCGCTTCAAAAGTAGAAGAAATCAATGAAGAGACGTTTGTATCTCTTTCCGCATACCATGAAGAGTGGGAAGAAGATCTTGTAACGAACAACAAGAGAATGAACATACAAATAGCATTACGCAATACAGGAATAGGCGGCGGAATAACCGCAACAATTGGCACACCAATAATTACGACTGAATATTAATATACAAATAGGACGCGGAGGGGAATACGTTGGAAAAAATCATCGTCCGAGGTGGCAGGAGATTGTCTGGCTCTGTGAAAGTTGAAGGAGCTAAAAATGCAGTCTTGCCCGTCATCACAGCATCTATTTTAGCAGGAGAAGGCACGAGCACGTTAAAAGATGTGCCTGCCCTTTCAGATGTACACACGATAAGTGAAGTATTAAGCTATCTTAATGTTGAGACGCAAATAGAAGGCAACACGATTAAAGTAGACGCAACAAAACCTTTGGAAACAGAGGCACCATTTGAAGCAGTTCGTAAAATGCGAGCTTCGTTTCTTGTAATGGGACCACTTTTGGCCCGTGTGGGTCATGCTCGTATTGCACTACCTGGAGGTTGCGCAATTGGTTCAAGACCAATTGATCAGCATCTTAAAGGGTTTGAAGCGATGGGTGCAGAAGTTACGATTGGTAACGGCTTTATTGAAGCAGGTATTAAAGGAAGACTTCAAGGAGCAAAGATTTATCTTGATTTCCCAAGTGTAGGCGCCACTGAGAACATTATGATGGCTGCTGTACTTGCTGAAGGTACGACAGTAATGGAAAACGTTGCTCAAGAGCCTGAGATCGTTTGTCTTGCAAATTATTTGAACGCTATGGGTGCGAAAGTTCGCGGTGCAGGTACTGCTACAATCCGCATTGAAGGCGTTGAGAAACTAGTTGGAGCAGAGCATGCTGTCATTCCAGACCGTATTGAAGCAGGAACATTCATGGTAGCTGCTGCAATTACTGGTGGTAACGTTCTAATTGAGAATGCTGTATCTGAACATCTTCGTCCACTTATTGCAAAAATGGAAGAAATGGGCGTAGAAATTACAGAAGAAGGTCAGGGACTTCGTATTGTTGGACCTGAAACGCTTAAGCCTGTTGATTTAAAAACAATGCCTCACCCTGGATTCCCGACGGATATGCAATCCCAGATGATGGCGTTGCTACTTCAAGCGAAGGGTACAAGTGTGATTACTGAAACAGTATTTGAAAATCGGTTCATGCACGTGGAAGAATTCCGCCGCATGAATGGTAACATTAAGATTGAAGGACGCGCTGCTATTATCGAAGGGCCTTCTACACTTCAAGGTGCAGAAGTATCCGCTACTGATTTGCGCGCTGGAGCTGCTTTGATTCTTGCAGGACTTGTAGCTGATGGCTACACTCGCGTTGATGAGCTTAAGCACTTGGATCGCGGTTACGTGAACTTCTCTGGAAAGCTTGCAAGTCTTGGAGCTGACGTTGAACGCGTAACAGTTGATGAAGATGCAAAGCCTGCAACAGAAACAACTGAAGAGCAATCAGTTAACATGAAACCAAAATTTGCATAATCTAATAATAAAGAAAAAAAGGAGGCCACTGGCCTCCTTTTTTGTATGCAACCAAAATAAATACTATATTTAATGACTGACAGATTATTGGTAAAAAACGTTTTGGCTGCTAGCATTTCTGTTCTAAATGGTTGTCCAACTCCATACGATGATAGGGGTAAACAATCGAGAAGGAGGCATGCGGATGAAGCGAATGGTAGGTTCACTTATTCTATTTGCAGCGATTCTAATCCTTCTTCCATCTATCCTGGTTTTACCTTTTGGAACAACGGAGATGAAGCAACCAGTAAGTGAAGGAAATCAGATGGCTGAGAAGAAGGTGGCAGAAGTGGTGGAAGTGGAAGTTCCGGTCTATCGTTCAGCAAAGACTGTGACGACGAGCATACCGATCGAAGATTATGTGAAAGGCGTTGTTGCTGCTGAGATGCCTACAGATTTCAATATGGAAGCTTTAAAGGCTCAAGCTCTCACAGCGAGAACATTTGTCGTAACAAAGCTCACAAACCCTCCTGCGGACCTTCCCGATCAAGCGGTTGTAACGGATACGGTTCAGGATCAGGTATATAGAGATGAAGCCGAGCTTAAGAAAGCATGGGGCAAAGACTTTGAAGAGAAATATGCAAGAATAGAAGAAGCAGTTCAAGCCACGGCAGGGCAAATTTTAACGTATGATGGGAATCCGATTTATGCTTCCTTTTTCTCAACAAGCAACGGCTATACCGAGAATTCGGAAGATTATTGGGAAAATAAAGCTCCGTACTTAAGAAGTGTCGAAAGTCCTTGGGACGTTGATTCTCCAAAGTATGAAGACAAAGCGACGTTTACAGTAGCCGACTTCGAAAAGAAGTTAGGAGTCACGCTCACTAATGACCAATCGATTGGAACGATCAAAAACTTGACGGAAGGTAAAAGAGTTGCGGAAGTTTCAATAAATGGGAAGCAGTTTACAGGAAGAGAAGTCAGGGACCTTCTTGGCCTTCGTTCTTCTGACTTCACATGGGACCGGAGCGGCGATACGATTACTGTTTCCACGAAAGGATTTGGGCACGGCGTAGGCATGAGTCAATATGGAGCTAATGGAATGGCTGAGGACGGCAGTGCTTACTCTGATATCGTTAAATATTATTATCAAGGTGTTGCCATTAGTGAAATGGAAAAATACGTGACGAATTTTACAGCCCAAAGATAAAAGGCCGCATTTAATGCGGCCTTTTATCTTTGGGTAAGTTTTGTGAATAGCTATTATTTGAAGAAGGGTAACTTAAATTTTTTCTCTTGTTTTCCGATAAGTGTTGTCCAATTTTTTACGAAAGCTGGCTCACGGTACTCCTTATCTACTTCGATCTTGCCAAATAATTTATCCTTAACTTGTACCATTGCTTCAGACAAAGCCTCAATATTATTTTTTTCAACCATAAGTCCGTTTTCCTGGTCTTTTATTAAATCTCTTGGTCCGTATTTAATATCATAAGCTACAACTGGGCAACCATTGTTTAGGCTTTCCATGATAACGAGTCCAAACCCTTCGTACTGACTTGGCAGGAAAGATGCTTTTGCAGTAGCAAATACGCTTTCTGGGTCATCTGTTAGCCCTTTTAAGAAAATGTGCTTTTCAAGCTGATATTCTTTGATTTTTTCTTCGAGCTTTTCTTTCATCGGGCCTTCACCATATATATCAAGAGTGAAAGTAGACAGCTGTTCTCTAGCCAATTGGAAGGCTTCGATTAAATGGTCAGGTTGCTTCACATCAGTTAAGCGACCGATGAAAACAAATTTATTTTCACGCTCTCCTTTCAGATTTAAGGTTGATGGCGCGATAGAATGCGGGATAATGCTAATCTTTTCATTGTTAAAAATTAAATGAGAGAGATCGTTTTTTTGCTCTTGGGTTAACGCGACGATATGATCAACTTCATCTGCATGGTCGATAATATATTGATAAGATGATTTGATATCATTGATATCTTCACTTTGTAAGTGTGTATTATGAAGAATTGCGATTTTCGTAAGATCGTTACCTTTCAGCTCACACATAGGTTTATCAAGAAGACGAGCGTCATTGATAATGGTAGAAGAATCCTCAATCATCTGCTCTAGGCAATAGCGGAAGAAATCTTTTTCTGTTTTAAATTCAAGGATGCCTTTTTCAGTGAAATGATGGATACGGATAATCTTGTTGTCACTCGTCCCATCGTATGTTTGGTTAACATAAGCATGTCCGCGATCATCATAATAGATTTCTTCAAGCTTATTTGTCGTCCCTTGTTTGTAATTGATCTTCCGATGGCATTTTCCTCGTTTATTAAATTCCTTTCGACACGCACGTTTGCGATTATAAGGATCCATAAAATCAATGAATTTAAGTGATCCATCTTCCGAATCGTAACTCTTATAAAGAACGTATTCGCCGTTTTCAAAATAGCGATAGGCTTTATTCTTTTTAATTTCACGATACGTAAGTCCTTCTTCCTCAAGTGGTTGTTCGACTCTATCACCAGAATAAGAACGATCGGCAAGATAGTCGTAGATGTTCATCATTTTCACCGAACGCGGTACTTTGTTTTCACTATAATATTGCTCATATATGTCCCCATAGTAAGGATTATAATTTGTTGTAATAATGGTATAGTTCAGGTCAGCCTGTTCTACTAATTTCTTAGTACGATCGAGGAGGGACTTTGTTCTGCCTCCAAATTGCTCGGGCAGTGTTGATGTAATGACGTAATTCATAATAGAGTAATCCCCTTCATTCTCGTCTTGAATAAATCAAAACGGATTTTAGTGCCAAAAGTGTTGTTAAAGGTTATATACCCTCATATTCAAGTAATCATTCTTACAAACAGATAACAAAATATAAAACAAGAAATAATGGCATATATAGAAAAATACGCCTAAAATCGTATGTAAATACTGGGAAAACCGAATTCATGAATAAAAACATCCCCCTTATCAAAAAATAAATAGACATTTTTTTAGGAACATGTATATAAATCTCGCAACCTGACCACAATGTTGCTGAGGTGATGAACAAATGGGAGACGAAAAACAACGATCTCATCCTGTTGAAAAAAGCGCTTCTAAATGGCAGAAGCTAGCAAGGAAACGCTGGATCTATCCGGCAGTCTATCTTGGTTTTGCAGCAATTGTTCTTGCAGCCGTTCTTTGGATGCAAGGTGGGCAAGAAAATGCTGGCCCGGATTTAAGCGGAATTGATGAAGAAAGAAGTGCCTTTGACACTAATGACGAGTCCGTTCCAGTCCTTGGTGATTCAGAAGTCTTTAAAGTACCTGCATCCGAAGATAGTGGTGTATTTGTGCAGAAACAATTCTATGACACATCAGCTAGCACGCAAGAACAACAAGCAGCCCTTGTTTTCTATAATAATACCTACTACCAAAATGCAGGAATTGACTACGCTAGTGAAGATGGAGCAAGCTTTGAAGTTAAAGCTGCTATGAGTGGAAAGGTTGTTAAAGTATCAGACGACCAGCTGCTAGGAAATGTAGTTCATTTAGAACATGCAGATGGGGTTGTTACTGTCTATGAATCGCTTGAAGCAGTTGAAGTGGCAGAAGGCGATAAAGTGAAGCAAGGCGATAAGCTTGGTAAGGCTGGAACAAACACATTTGATACAGACGCTGGTGTACACGTACACTTTGAAGTTCGTAAAGATGGTACTCCAGTTAACCCACTTGATGTTTTTAATCAACCTTCTTCAGCAATTGAAGGTCCAGAAAAAGCTGGAAATGAAGTTTCCAACCCATCAGCCTCAGAAGGTACTGATGTTGAGAACAAAGACAACAGTACAGAATCCGAAATGGATGCTGAGAAAGACGCCGAAGATGATGCAAAGAGTGCTGACGAGGATAAATCCGACGAGCAAAATAACAATGAGCAGAAATCGGATGATCAAAAATCAGGTACAAAGGATTCAGAGTAACAGAAATCCCCGAGCAATCGGGGTTTTTTATTTGTTTACAATTCAACATGACATCGTTCGACCTTTCCCGGGAAATAGCATGCTAATTCCAGTTTTATTGCTTAAAAAAGCATTGAAATTGCTCTGAATCTTGAGGATTAAAGAAATCAATTAGTAAATAATCGCATGCAAAGATGCGAAGAGAAATTCTATAGAAGAGGTTCTTTTAGGAAATGATTTAGCATACAAAAAAGGCAAAAATCGCTC
Source organism: Anaerobacillus sp. 63XJN7_4_ISO-PGPR-S23-413 (assembly GCF_056173725.1). Taxonomy (NCBI): domain Bacteria; kingdom Bacillati; phylum Bacillota; class Bacilli; order Caryophanales; family Bacillaceae; genus Anaerobacillus; species Anaerobacillus sp. 63XJN7_4_ISO-PGPR-S23-413. The sequence continues at coordinate 3,979,781 of NZ_CM149688.1, read as the reverse complement.
ATTATAAGAAAATTTAAATAAAATCCCTTGTCCCTCTTGACTTTTTGGTATATAACCACCTTTGCCTTAATAAAATGTTACAAAACTTAGTAAATGAGGGGCAGAGGTGAGAAGTTGTGGTAAGGCTTCGAAGTATTCTTGCATGCAATACTCCTGACATCATGTAGGTCGACCTGATGACTAGAGCTTCGTAGCATGATCACTTTATCAGTCTCATTTCGCATCTCTCACATCCAATTTAGGGAGGCGAGTGGTGTGCACGATTACATCAAAGAGCGAACCATCAAGATTGGAAATTACATCGTGGAGACTAAGAAAACGGTGAGGGTGATCGCCAAAGAGTTTGGAGTGTCCAAAAGTACCGTTCATAAGGATTTAACAGAACGGCTTCCCGAAATTAATCCGGACCTCGCCAATGAGGTGAAGGGGATTCTCGAGTATCATAAATCGATACGCCATCTCCGCGGCGGCGAAGCGACGAGAATAAAATATAGAAAGGATACGGAAAAAGAAGAAGCTGTCAAATAATACGCCTAAAAACGACATTTTTTTCTAAATACTTTCTTCCTGGTTCTTTATTTGTGGTACAATATACTAATGGATAAGTAGTTTAAACATACTAGGACTGAGACAATAGATGAGTGAAAGAATACAGGGAGGATAAGTCATGTTTTCACGTGATATTGGGATTGATTTAGGTACCGCGAACGTACTGATTTATGTGAAAGGCAGAGGCATAGTGTTGGATGAACCTTCTGTCGTGGCATTAGACACTGGTACTGGAAGAGCACTTGCTGTAGGTGAAGAAGCAAGACAAATGGTTGGCCGGACTCCTGGAAACATCGTTGCAACACGTCCATTGAAAGATGGCGTTATTGCAGACTTCGATATTACAGAAGTGATGCTGAGACATTTCTTGAACAAAATTAATGTAAAAAGCTTTCTATCTAAACCGCGTATTCTAATTTGTACGCCAACAAACATTACGTCTGTTGAAAAGAAAGCGATTAAAGAAGCTGCTGAAAAAAGCGGTGGAAAACAAATTTTCCTTGAAGAAGAACCAAAAGTAGCAGCGATTGGCGCTGGTATGGATATATTTCAGCCAAGCGGTAATATGGTTGTGGACATTGGCGGTGGAACGACGGATATCGCAGTTCTTTCAATGGGCGATATTGTCACCGCCTCTTCCATTAAAATGGCAGGGGACAAGTTCGATTACGAAATCCTGGATTACATCAAGAAAACGTATAAGCTTCTCATAGGGGAGCGGACAGCAGAACAAATTAAGATTAACGTAGCAACGGTATTTCCAGGCGGCCGGAAAGAAGAACTTGATATTCGTGGACGAGATATGGTTTCAGGACTTCCACGCACGATCACAGTGAAATCTGATGAAATTCAGCAGGCCCTTCAGGAGCCAATTACACATATGGTAATGGCCGCGAAGAGCGTACTTGAAAGAACTCCTCCAGAGCTTTCAGCAGATATTATTGACCGTGGTGTCATCATGACAGGCGGGGGTGCTTTGCTTCACGGTATTGATCAGCTATTCGCTGAAGAGCTAATGGTACCTGTACTCATTGCCGAAGAGCCAATGAGCTGCGTTGCAAAAGGGACAGGCCTCATGCTTGAGCATATTGACAAAATTGCAAAGAAAAAATTAGTCTAAATTAGAACGGAAACTATTCGTAAGGGTGTAATCATAATGGCGAACAACCATGAAAAGGTGAACCAGACCTCAGAGCATAAGGAACTTCCTAATGAAGAGGCCATAAAAACGAATAAGAATAAAGAAATTAAAGAGCGTAAGCCAAGGATTCGGTTAATTCCAATCTGGCTACGCCTTCTTCTCGTTGCCCTATTGCTCGTCGCTTCACTTGTAGCAGGTGCGATGATCGGTTACGGTGTCATTGGAGACGGAAGCCCTGCAGACGTCTTTAAGAAGAGTACATGGGTAAAGATTAGTGATATCGTCAAAAAAGAAGAGTAACAGTTAGGAGAATGAATTATGTTAGATAGTCAGGACATTAAGAAGATTATCCCGCATCGTTACCCTTTTCTGCTCGTTGATCGAATTCTTGAAGTAGAAGAAGAAGTAAGAGCAGTTGGTATTAAGAACGTAACAGCGAATGAAGAGTTCTTTAATGGACATTTTCCAGATTACCCTGTTATGCCAGGTGTGTTAATCGTTGAAGCACTTGCTCAGGTAGGTGCTGTCGCGATGCTGAAGAAGGAAGATAATCAAGGCAAGTTAGCTTTCTTTACTGGTATTGACAAATGTCGCTTTAAAAAACAGGTTAAACCGGGAGATCAGCTTCGTCTCGAAGTTGAAATCATTCGTATCAAAGGACCGATCGGCAAAGGTAAAGCAACAGCAACAGTGGACGGCGAAGTTGCAGCTGAAGCCGAGATTATGTTTGCATTGAAGTAGGACAAGCAAACCCCTATTTCCGTAATTTATACGGAAATAGGGGTTTTTTGGAGTGTGAAGTTCACTTTAGTAGAGGCTCGATGATGACTCAAATGTTGATGTAATGTTAAACGATCATAGAGACTATGTAAATTCTAACAAATACCCTTTTTTACCTGCTATGATTTACTCAACCGCTACATAGCGGTAAAACTTATCGAGTTCAGGGAGGAATTTTGGAAATGAATAACAAGAAATTCATGCTCAAAATTGCAACTTCGTTAGTAGCTGTAATGTTAATCACAGCGTGTAACAGCGGTGAAAATGATTCTGAGAACGGCAATAACTCTATGAACAATGGAACCAACACCGAAGAGCCAGCGGCTAACGAAAACTCTGAGAACTCTGCTGAATAAGAACTTTCTCTCCTGTCCTTCGTGGACAGGAGTTTCATATTTCAATAGAAATTCGATTTTAAGTAGTTGTTTTATTCATCATTGCCATGATGGAGTTGCCACTTTTTAAACTCTAAATAGTCTGCGAAATCTTTTTTTGTAATACCTGAGCGCATCGCTTCTTCGATTAATTCTTTCCACTCCGTGTCGAGTGCCGGCTCCTCGTGATCTTCTTCTAATATGAACACTTCCATAGGAACCTTTAATTCTGCCGCTATTTTTTCAAGAAATTGAATAGAAGGATTAGCCTGTTGATTTCGTTCAATCGAACTTAAATAAGACTTGGCAACCCCTGCCCGTTTAGCGAGTTCAGTTAAAGACAGTCCCATACGATTCCGATAAAGTTTAATTTTTTCCCCTATCATCCCTTTACCTCGACTTTATCATTATTTATTGTGTTAATTTTATCAAGAACAATTTGTTCTGTAAACAGAACAAATGTCGTGTTTTTATATTAATTTTCTAAAAGTCTCTTTGAACAAAATAATTAAAATTTAAGAACGAGAGAGTATTTGGTAGGATATAGAAGATTATAAGCTGGTAACAGCCTTATATAAAGAATTTTCAGTCTTTTTAATCTTCCAAAATAAGACTATATTAGATGTACATTCTAAATAAAGAACAAAACGTTCTTTATTAATGTCGTTTATTGCTGAATTATATAAGGGGGATGGGGAATGAAAACGTATACTGACGAAAAATTGGATCAGGAATGGGTGACCCTTATTTCAATTGCAAGAAGAATGGGATTATCTAAGGAGGAAGTGAAGGATTTTCTAATCAATTCCTCAAAAAAATAAGGAGGAATGATGGTGATCAAATTAGGGGAAGGGACTTTTGTCTCTTATATTTTAGGGAAGAGGATTAAAATCATTGCGGTTGATAAACAGATCGCCAAACTCTACATCAATGACGAATATAAAGGGAAGTGCGATTTATCTTTTATTCTAGAGAAAATCCACGGACTTGAAAATAAAGAACAAGACATCAAAGGAATAATCCGAGATGAACAGAAAATGTACGATGAACTTAGGGAGATTATACAAAACCAAAATATATCGTCTCATTATGAATAAAGGGAAAACGTAGGAGCAGTTTTTTGTTATTTATTTAGCATGGATTAACGCTCTTGATGGATTTATCACATATTGTGGAGTTCAAAATGGATGGATCGGAGAAGTGAATCCATTAATGCGAATGCTATTTCAAATGGATCCACTTGTTATCCTAATGTATAAATAGGTTTGTCTCTTTTTTTGATCGCCTTACTTTTAAAATTTCATCACTTTAAATCCGGTTTAATACGGATTTTATTAATCGTGGCTTCAACATTATATTCTTTCATATTGTGTATCCACGGCTATTAGGTATATATCCTGTTAACTAAATAGATAAGAGCCTACTGGAAGATGTCGGCTCTTAAAAAAACAATTTATTGATCAGATCCCTGTTTGGCACGCCACTTATTAAACTCCAGAAACTCCCTGAACTGGTCCTTACTTATACCAGACTCCATTGCTTCTTTAACGATCTTTTTCCATTCCGAGTCTAACTCACTCTGATGAATAGGATCATCTCCCTGAAGTAGTACCTCTACCGAAACATCAAGAACATTAGATATTTTATCTAGGAATTGGATAGAGGGATTTGATTGTATATTTCGTTCAATTGAACTCAGATATGACTTGGCCACATTCGCACGTTCCGCTAATTCTGAAAGAGATAACCCTTTGCGTAAACGATACTTCTTTACTTCTTCACCTATCACGTGTATCCCTCCGATGCTTCGACAAAATTCTTTGATTGTATGTAATTATACCAGTATGTTATTGTTCCGTAAATAGAACGAAAGCGGCGTCCGTTCCGCCGCTTTCGTTCAGGTTACATTCCCTCATTTTTGAGAAACGCTTTGATTTCAGAAATTTTGATGCCCAATTCCTTCGCTTCTTTCATTAATTTAATCCATTCCTCGTCCAGATTTTCTTCCGTATGTACGCCCATGTAACTCCTCCTTAAACTCTTTCCAGGTAGTTCAGCCATCATAGAAGCCTTCTATCAACAAGCTTCCTTAGATCTGTTTACTTTGCGCCCACTTTTTTTCAAAAATGGTTGCCCTTTTCTGGAGGATACTTTGTACGATCCATCATATATTTATGAAAATCCTACTATTATAATAGGCCATTAAACCTACGAAATGTGTTGTAATTTGTAAAAAATATCAAAAATATATGACTTTTTTTGTAAATAAATAGCTTTTTTTAAATTTGGTGTTAGGAAAATACATACATCCACTTGAGATGGTCAAAATAGGACTATTACAACGATGGAGGTTTTTCTATGAAAAAGTGGATGTTGTTACTGATGACGATGTTTCTTTCCCTGAGTATTGCGGCTTGTTCGAATGCAAATGAAGAAGAAGGACCGGTAGAAGATCCCGAAATGCAAGAAGATACACCAGAAGATGAAGAGAATGTTAACGAAGACGATGGAACGATTGATCAGGAAGACGATGATACAATGAATAAGGATGGTTCAGAAGAAGGCGATAAAGATGAAGATGGTAACATGGATGAAGGGGACATGGACGACACTGAAAAGCAACCGAATGATGAAACTGAAAACCAGCAATAGGGACCTTAACGGGTCTCTTTTTTTATATAAAATTGTCTAAAAAGTAGGTGGACGGGAATAGTCAGAAAAAAGGAGAGTGCTAAATATGAAGAAGGTAGCCGTTATAACAGGTGGTGGATCTGGAATTGGAGAAGCCGCAGCTAAACGCTTTGCAAAAGAAGGCGTTCGAGTTTGCTTATTTGATTTGAAGGAAAGTCGAGCAGAACAAGTGAAGGAGTCGATCGTAAAAAACGGGGGAGAGGCGTTTGTCCTTGATGTGGATGTGGCCGATGAAGAACGAGTTACATATGGTTTGAAGCAAGTTGTTAACAAATGGGGACGCATTGATATTCTGTTTAACAATGCAGGAATTAATGGCACACTGAATCCGATTGAAGAAATGAAGGTTGATGAGTGGGATCAGACGATTGAAACAAATTTAAGAAGTACTTTTCTAATGGTGAAACATACAATCCCTTATATGAAAGAAGATGGAGGGAGTATCATTATTACTAGTTCCATAAATGGCAATCGGACTTTTTCGAACTTTGGCATGTCTGCTTATAGTACTTCAAAAGCAGGACAGGTAGCCTTTATGAAAATGGCTGCTCTTGAACTAGCACAGTATCACATCCGCGTAAACGCCATTTGCCCTGGGGCAATCGAGACGAACATTGATCAAAACACAGACAAAAAAGATAGTGTAGAAGAAATTGAAATTCCAGTAGAATATCCTGAAGGAAGTCATCCGCTTGAGCAAAAACCAGGTTCGCCACAACAGGTGGCAGACGTCGTTTACTTTCTAGCTTCTGATGCATCCAGTCATGTAACAGGGACAGATATGTATGTAGATGGGGCGGAATCGCTGCTATAATGACTAGCTGCTCGGGTTTCTTATTGACGACGCTCATTTGTCAGCTTATCGTTTAAAGTGAGGTGAAGCAGATGTTTACTAAAGTGCACCATGTTGCAATTATTTGCGGAGATTACGAAAAATCAAAGAAGTTCTATGTAGATACACTCGGTCTTAAGGTTATCGAGGAAACTTACAGAGAAGAACGAAATTCATACAAACTTGATCTTGCCGTCGGAGATCATACAAGAATTGAATTATTTTCATTCCCGAATGCGCCAGAAAGACCAAGCTATCCTGAAGCAAAGGGACTAAGACATATCGCTTTTGAAGTATTAGACCTTGATAAGGCCGTTAATCATCTAACAGAAAGAGGAGTATCTTCTATTGAAGATGTAAGAGTGGATGAGCTCACAATGAAGCGGTTCACTTTTTTCAATGATCCGGATGGTCTACCGATCGAGCTGTACGAAAAATAATGAAATTTTCTAAAAATAAGTTGATTACTTCCAAATCCTGTGGCAAAATAGATCGCGAAAGCGTTTGCTTGGATTTGGAACAGTTAGCTTATTTTTTATTTATAACTGCAAACGGTTTCCTGAAATTTACGGTTTTGTGCAAACGGTTTCGCTAATCGTATTTTCAAGGGGGAAAAGGATGAAAAGGGGTAATCGAAGGAGATTTTCACTGTCACTCGTCGTCGTTCTGTTGATTCAATTGCTTGCTGGAGCTATTCCTGGAGCAGTGAAAGCGGCAGCAGTTAGTCCTGTCATAGACGGATCATCAGCTACGTTTATTTATGAAGGAGATGGGAGCGAAGAATCGATTCTTGTTGCAGGTGATTTTACAAATTGGCAGGAAGGGGCACTTCCACTCGAGAAAGTAGATGACGTCTGGGAGTTAACGATAGATGATCTATCCGATGGACTTCATCAGTACAAATTTATCGTGGGAGATGAATGGATGAAAGATCCTTTAAATCCAAATGGTAGCGATAATAGTACCTTTACGATTGGCGAGGTGAAAGACGAACGAATTGTCACCCTTGTTGGCGATTTGCAGGACGAGCTCGGTGCTTCAAAGGAATGGGATCCAACAGCTGAGGAAACAAAGATGGAAGCCATGGGAGGAGGGTTTTATGAATTCTCTGGTGAACTTCCAGCAGGGAGTTATGAATATAAAATAGCGATCAATCAATCTTGGGGAGAGAGCTATGGTGATGGTGGAAACAATCTTAAATTAACACTGGATGAGAAAACAAAAGTAACGTTTTATTATCATGATGGAACACATGCGATTGCAGATTCAACTACTTACACACCGCTAAAAGAAAAATCACCTAGACTTGTTGGCTCGATCCAGCCTGCCATTGATGCAGGGGCAGAGTGGAGCCCTGATCAGTCAACAGCGCTTCTGACTGATGATCAATTTGATAATGTCTATTCCTTTACGACAAGCGTACCAAAAGGGAATTATGAGTATAAAGTGGTGCTTGGCGATAAATGGGGAGACGATTATCCAGCAGAGAATGCAAAGTTGAACGTCATTGAAAAGGCAGACGTCACGTTCTTTTTCAATGCCGATTCAAAAGAAGTAAGCACAGATTATAGTGCTGAAGGGTCAGATGGTGCAGTAAATAAGGCAAGTCTTCTACATAACTCATGGGAAGAAGCTTATCGTGCTCCGTTTGGTGCTGTGAAAGAAGGAAAGACGGTGACGCTACGTCTAGCAGCAAAGAAAGATGATGTAGCGAAAGCCGACCTCTACATCAAGAATCAAAATACGGGTACAAGCAAGCTGATCTCAATGGAGAAGGCAGCCACAAATGATGGGAAAGATTTTTGGGAAGCGAAAGTAACGCCTGAAGAAAAAGGACTTTACGGCTATAAATTTATCGTGCGTGATGGTTCAGCAAAAGCGGAGTATGGAGAAGATACGAAGCAAGGAGCGGCTGGAAAAGCAGTTGATACGAATGCTGAACTTTATCAATTAACGGTCTTCGATCCAGGATACGAAACGCCAGACTGGATGAAAGAAGCTGTGGTGTATCAAATTTTCCCTGATCGATTTAATAATGGAAATGAAGAAAACGATGATTCAAAGGAAACCGCACGTGGTCATGAACCAATTGAGCACCAGGAGTGGGGAGAGCTTCCCGATAATCCAAGGCTTTCGGACAGTGCAGATTATGATGGAGATAAGATATGGAGTAACGATTTCTTTGGTGGGGATATCGAAGGCATTCAAAAGAAGCTTGATTATATTCAATCCCTTGGTGTAAATACCCTTTATTTAAATCCAATTGCGAAGGCAGCATCAAATCATAAATATGATGCAGCGGATTGGAAAACGATTGATCCAATGTTTGGAACACCTGAGGAATTTAAAGCATTTACCGATGAACTTGAAAAACGTGACATGCACCTGATTATGGATGGCGTATTTAATCATGTTGGGGATGACTCCATCTACTTTGATCGCTATAGTAAGTACGATGTCGTTGGGGCTTATGAATATTGGTCTCGTATTTATGACCTAATGAATGACGAGGACATGAGTGAAAAAGATGCGAGAGTAGAAGCACGAAAACAGCTTGAAAAAGAAGGCCAAACGTTTAATGACGAATATGGCTTTCATAACTGGTTTAATATCAAAAATGAAAAAGTGAAGGATGAGAATGGGAAGGAACGCTACGACTATCAGGCGTGGTGGGGATATGATTCTCTTCCTGAAATCAAAAGCGTTGAAGGAGACGCAGTTGATTATGATAGTGAGTTAAACAATGAGAAATTTTCTGATTACATTATGTATGACAAAGATTCTGCATCGAAATCATGGTTAACAAATGGGGCTTCCGGATGGCGCCTTGATGTCGCAAATGAAGTCGATATGGAATTCTGGCGTGAGTTCCGTGATGAATTGAAATCTGAAGAAATGGCCGGTGCCGGAGCAACGCTGAAGGATGGGGAAGAGCCGCTGATTCTAGGTGAGATCTGGGATGACGCATCAAAATACTTCCTTGGGGATCAATATGATTCCGTGATGAACTATCGTTTCGAAGGTGCTATTCTTGATTTCTTGAAAAATGGGAATGCAGCAAGTACAGATGAGAAGTTGATGGCAGTACAGGAGGATTACCCTGATGAGGCGTTTCATGCGCTCATGAATTTAATGGGGTCTCATGATACGCCGCGTGCAATCTATGTACTTGGTGGCGGAACTGACACGTATGAACGAGCTGAGTTTGATCCGAATTACGATCACGAGCTTGGCGTGCAGCGCTTAAAACTAGCTGCGGTTCTGCAAATGGGTTACCCAGGTGCCCCAACGATTTATTCCGGTGATGAAGCAGGTGTAACGGGTTCTAAAGACCCTGATGATCGTCGCACGTATCCGTGGGGAGATGAAAATGCAGAGTTAGTAAAGCACTATCAAGCTGCAGGAGCTGTTCGTACTGAAAATGCAGATCTTCTTGCATACGGGAAGCTTACAACCCTGCATGCAGACGGGGATGTCTATGCATTTGCTCGTACGAATGATGACGGTGCAGCAATCATTGCAGTGAACCGCGGTACTAATTCGCAAACGATCGAGCTAAATGTGAAGGAAGTTGTGAAAAACAACATATCATTTACCGATGGACTCGCGAAAGATGACAGCGTAACGGTGAAGGGTGGCAAGGTTTCGGTAACGATTCCTGCAATGACTGGCCGCATGCTAATAGCTGACGAAGGTCAGAATTTTGAGCGACCAAAAGCGGCTAGCGATTTGAAAATTTCTGCTGGAGAAGGAAGCGCAACCCTTTCTTGGACAGGAGATGCAGCGAAATACAAAGTGTATCGCTCAACGCTACAAGGGGCGATGTATGAAGAAGTGAGTGTAACGGAAGACAAGGAACTTACCGTTGTTGGATTAACTAATGGCCAATCTTACTTTTTTGCCGTAACGGCGATCGATAAGGATGGCAATGAATCGGTAAAAGTGGAAACGAAGGAACCAACGATTCCGCACATCGAGTGGAAAGAAGGAAAGTACGAAATTTCTTCAGTTTCAGTCATTGACGATCAAGTGTTGGATCTATCAAACACTTTCGCAATCGAAGCTAGTGTGAAAATAGATGGTGCAACGGAATCAAGTCTTGCAGAAGGATTAATTGGAAAACTTCAAGTGAAGCGTGACGGTGAGTGGCAAGAGTCTAAAGCGACTTACACAGGACAGGAAGAAGAGGCTAATGGATTTAAAGCGGAATTCCGCCCAATTGAGAAAGGAACATACGCTTACCGACTAGCTTTTTCAACTGATCGTGGGGCTACGTGGAAAACAACGAATACAGAAGAAGTCACGTTCTCTCAAAATGAGGATGATACGAAGGCCCCTGCAGATGCTGTGAAGCTTGAAGAGCCGTTAAAGGAATCTGGACAGGTAACATTAAACTGGGCACTTGAAGGAACAGACAACCCTTACTTATTAGCGGTTGAGCGGGATGGTCAAACGGTTGAACTTCTAGATAATGCAGAAGCAGTGACGTACACAGACTTCGCTGTTGAGAACGGCAAAGCGTACACCTATCGCATCGTAGCGTATGACAAAGCTGGAAATCAAACCGCTTCTAATAAAGTAACGGTAACTCCGGATATTGTGATGGTAGACGTAACATTTAAAGTGCATGCCCCTGACGATACACCGCTTAGCGCAAAAGTAACGATGCCTGGTGATCAAAATGGGTGGAGTACAAGTGCATGGGAAATGTCTCGTAATGGAGCGGTATCACCGGATTGGGAACTACAAAAATCTTTCCCAGAAGGAACGGTCTTAACGTACAAATATGCAAAAGGGGAGTCATGGGATCAGGAAGGACTTGCCGACCATACGCGTAATGATAAGTCTGATGATGACGTCAGCTTCTATGGTTACGGAGCAGAAGGTACAGATCTTAAAGTGACGGTAACTAACCAGGGCAGTAATAAAATGGTTGTACAAGATGAAATTTTCCGTTGGATCGATATGCCCGTTGTCGTAAACTCTCCTGAAAATGGTGCCGTTGTGGAAGGCGATACGGTAACTTTTAAAGGAAATGCGATCAAAGAAGGAAACCTAACGATTAATGGTGAGAAAGTAAATGTGAATGAGGATATGACGTTCACACATGAAGTAAAGCTAGTAAATGGTGAAAATGAAATACCAATTACAATTGAACCATCTGAAGAAAATAAATCTAAAATTTTCAATAACGATAGTGGAGCGATTGGAAAGAATACGAAGAAATATACGTGGAAAGTAACATCTGATGCTGGTGAAGCGGAATCGAAGGAACCAGTGAGGATATTTGGAGATAATCGCTATGATACAGCTGTTGAGATCTCAAAAGAAGGATGGGACGAAGCGGATACTGTTGTTATTGCACGAGGAGATAACTTTGCAGATGCGCTAGCAGGGGCACCACTCGCGTATAAATTAGATGCACCTATTCTTTTAACGCGTGAAAAGGGGCTTGAGAAATCGGTCATAAGCGAAATTAAGCGCCTTGGTGCGAAGAAAGCGATTATTCTTGGCGGGACATCAGCCGTACCGAAATTTATCGCTTATCAGTTAGAAGGACTCGATTTGAAAGTGAAACGAATTTACGGAGATGATCGTTTCGAAACAGCTGCTAATATCCAGGCGAGTCTTGGTGGCAATCCTGATAAAGCTGTCGTAGCAAGTGGAATGAACTTCCCTGATGCTCTTTCTGCCGCATCTTACGCAGCAGAAAATGGTTATCCAATTCTGTTTACAAAGCAGGACGTTGTGCCAAAAGCAACGGAAGTAGCCCTTCGCAGTGTCGACCAGGCGATCGTCGCTGGTGGTGAAGCAGTGGTTAGTGAGAAAGCGTTCAGCAAGCTACCGGATGCGAAGCGCTATGCTGGAGAAAACCGCTTTGGTACAGCGGCGTCAATTGCAACTGAACTTAACCCATCTCAGCACGTGTTCATCGCAACAGGCATGGACTTTGCTGATGCGTTAACAGGTTCTGTTCTAGCTGCCAAACAAGGTGCAGCGATGCTTCTAGTAAAGCCAGATGAATTGCCGTCTGAAACAGCTGAAGCCATTGAAGAACTACAAGCAGATACGTACACTATTTTAGGTGGAGTCAATGCGGTTAGTGATGATGTGGTGGATGGATTGAAATAATGCTTAATGGGGTCAGGCTCGCGCCTGACCCCATTAACAGACAAAACACCAAAAAGTGTCCGCCGCAGGTGGACACTTTTTTAATGCAAATGTCTCTCCCATTGTATTGAACCTATAGTGGATAAGGGTTGAACGGTAGGAGGTGAATGAGGGGGTTAAGTACGTACCTGTCCTCCTCATTCACGCCTATTACTTCCCCCCTCATTTTCCTTCAAGTGAATTAAAAAATATTTCTGAATAATTTACAAATTAACTATTCCCAAATTCTTGAAAGGTGGTATACTACAATTATTAACCCCGATATGGTAGAAATTCCCCATTTTCCTTACTAAAGGAGCAATTCGAATGGCTCGTAAGAAACGCAATTGGTTCCCTGGTGCTAAGTACCATATTATCTGTCGAGGGAATCGAAAAGGACCACTTTTTGAAGAGCGTATTGATCGTCTGAAGTACTTATTACTTTTAGAACAAGCTCGTCTCGTTTTTCCGTTTCGCCTACACGCATACTGTCTCATGACTAACCATGTGCATCTCTCCATCGAAACCTTCGATTATCCCCCTGGTGAAATCATGAAAGTGATCAACTCCAACTATGCAAGATATTTCAACGACAAATATGAGTACACAGGACATGTCTTTCAAGGTCGCTATTTCGCTGAACTTCTCGATTCGATTGATTATGAAATTGACGTGAGTAAATACATCCACCTTAATCCAGTTAAAGCTCGTATGGTAGTAAAGCCAGCGGACTATATGTGGAGCAGTTATCGTGCGTACATTTCTGATCGCAAGAATCCACACGCTTTCCCGGATTACATACTCTCACTTTTTCAGGAACCTTCCCGGGAAGCTTACCAGCTTTATGTCGAGAATAGTGAATCCTCAACACCACCAGATCTTGTTAAACAATGGCCAGAGCGAAAAGGTAGCAAAGTGTATGTGCTCTCCAAACTTCCAGAGTAACGATGGGAAAAAATCCTGTCATAAAAATTAATCACGAAAGAGAAGTGAACGAATGGAGCGCTGGATCTGGCTAAGTTCGATTCCGCATGTGGGTCCGGTGACACAAAAAAAGCTGTTGACCGCTTTCGGAACTCCTGAACGAGTCTATGATGCCTCTCTCTCTGAACTTCAGAATGTCCGTGGAATCTCTCGTCTTGCACGCGAAGCAATAATGGCTACCCGTTCACTTGAGAAACCAAAGCGCATTCTCGAACTTGTTCAGCAAAAGGAGATCTGGCTATTACCCCGAGATGACCCGCTTTACCCTGTTTATGCAAAAAATGTTCCTGAATCGCCCGTTCTCTTATATTACAAAGGTCATATCAAGCCAAGCTTACCTTCTGTCGCAATAGTTGGTTCCCGTTCTTGTTCTAATCAGGCGCGACGTGCTGCGAAAGAGTTATCCACCAAACTCTCAAGCCTGAACATCCCTGTTATTAGTGGTCTCGCTAAAGGAATCGATTATGCTGCTCACACTGCCTGCCTCGCAAATTGTGGGCAACCGATTGCTTTTGTTGCAAATGGAGTTGATACTTGTTACCCGAAAGAGCACCGCTCGCTCTTCGAAGCAATATCAATTGAAGGCGCTGTCATATCGCAGTATCCACCTGGCACAGCACCTACACCAAAGCAATTTATTCAGCGAAATGCGTTAATCAGTGCATGGTCAAGTCATGTCGTGATTATGGAAGCTAAAGTGAAAAGTGGTGCTATGACGACAGCTCACTTTGCGCGGAAGCAAGCAAGAAACGTCCTTGTTTTCAATAGCAATGATGCTCGATTTAGGCAGGGGACAAACTGTCTAATGAAGCAAGGTATACGTCCTTATAATGATTTTCATTCATTTGAAAACGAATTAGAAAACCCATATACTCTTGAGTCACCAAACTAGTATACTCCCCGCTAGACTAACGTGTAATGTTCCCTCAAGGATCTTCAAGATCATCTCCCCGACTAGAGCATGATGGATCCAACCCATCAGGGAAGAGATGTAAGAAAGAAGAAGATAAACCTGCCTCTTAACCATCCAATCGAGCCATCGATAGGGTGGTTTTTCTTTGTGATTGGAAACTAGTACTTTAGACTAGTATGTGAGCAGAAAATGAAAGAGTAAGGAAAAATGAAATCTATCGTTATATATTAATTTCACCGTTTCTTTACAATGTGAAAGATTGAAGAAAGAGTTTTCTAGGAACAATTAGTCTCCCGTGAACGCGGACAAAAGCAGCGAAAACAGCGGTTTTGTATGTGAAGGGGGTCAGGCTCGCGCCTGACCCCTACCACAAAATGAAAGCGCCATCTAAATTTAGACAATTTACGCTATTTTTACACATCTGGGTCAAAAGTTATTGTATACTGACAATTGGTGGTATCATCACCAAAATTCGACTACATATCCGGGGGGATGAAATTTGAAACGAAGGTCAACCAGTCGTTTTATTAGCTTTGCGCTAATATTCTCAATGGTTCTTAGCTTTTTCGCATTACCAGTTTCGCAGCTTTCTGCTTCTGCCGAAGGAACAATTTCCGTTAGTGAAGCAATCGCAAATAATACTGGTTCTGCAACAGTAGAAGGGTATATTGTAGGAACAACTTCTAACGGCCCATCTTACAACTTAGAAAATGCTAATAACGTAGAAACAAATATTGCTATTGCAGATTCTGCCAATGAAACACAAGCAGAAAATATTATTCCGGTACAATTACCAAAAGGATCTCTAAGAGATGACCTTAATTTAATCGCTCATCCGGAAAACAAAGGTAAGAAGATCCAAATTACTGGAAACCTCGCAACGTACTTCGGTGTTCCAGGACTCAAAGAGCCTTCAGCTTACACATTTCCTGATGGCACAGCTCCAGACCCGGACCCAGATCCAGAACCTATCGAACTCTCAACAATCACTGATGCTAGAAAAGTAGAAAACGGTACAAAAGTGAAAATAAAAGGCATTGCCACAGCATCCTTTGAAACTGGCGGCCAAACGAACCTGTTTATCCAGGATGACACTGCTGCCATTATTGTGCGTGCTGCAGGCATTACGGCTCAACCAGGTGATGAAGTAACTGTAGAAGGCGCCATGTCAGATTATTATGGCATGCAGCAAGTACAAACTAGTGCCTCTAATGTAGCCATCACAACGGAAGACAAAGGTATCCCGTCCCCTCAGTCACTCATATCCACTGATCTTTCCAAAGATAACGGTGAACAGCATGAAGCTGCATTCACACAATTTAATGATGTCACTGTTAAGTCAGTCGATGGCAATGGTAATTTCACTGCTGAAGACGCTTCAGGTGAATTTGTCATTAAACCAACAAATAAGTCTCTACTTGAAGTAGGTAAAACCTATGAAATTCTTAAAGGTGTTATTGACTACAACTTTAACGAATACAAACTCGTAACTCGAAGCGCAGCTGACGTTATCGAAACAGCTTTCTCAGTAACGGCAAATCCTGCATCAGGATCTGTTATTGAAGGCACGATGGTGAAGCTTGCGACAGCAGAAGAAGGTGCGACGGTTCATTACACAACAGATGGTAGCGAACCGACAGCTGAAAGCACAGAATACACAGCGCCAATTGAACTAACTGAAGATACAACGATTAAAGCCGTAGCAACCAAAGACAATAAATTAAGTGAAGTCGCCACTTTTGATTACACTGTTTTAAAGTCTGCTGATGGCATTAGCATTCACGATATTCAAGGTTCAGACCACACTTCTCCTTATGAAGGAATGGCTGTTACGAAAATCGCTGGGATCGTTACGGCAAAAGACGGCAATAACGCCTTCTACATGCAAGAAGATAATCCCGACGATAGCAACGCCACTTCAGAAGGAATCTATGTTTATAAAAGCGGCGGCGCTGGCGTAAACGTTGGCGACAAAGTAGAAGTAGACGGTCAGGTGAAAGAGTATAAAGAAGGTGGTTATAGTGACGCGAAAGACCTTCTCACTACTCAAATTACTGCCTCTTCCATCACTGTTGCTTCTTCCGATAACACTTTGCCAGAAGCGATCGTAATCGGAACAGACCGCACGCCTCCAACTGAAATCGTAGAAGATGACGAAATGAAATCTTTTGATCCTGAAACAGATGGACTGGACTTTTATGAAAGCCTTGAAGGAATGCTTATTGAGATTTCGGATGCAAACGTAACAGGGCCTGTGAAATACGATGAGCTTCCTGTATACGTAAACACAAGTGAAGATCAACTTCTTACTCGTGCAAACGGACTGCTGCTTTCAGCAGAAGATCCAAACCCTGAACGTCTCTTAATTGACGTGGATGGTATTGATATTGACGTAACGACTGGTGATCGTCTCGATGGCCCCGTCACTGGAATCGTGAGCTACGATTACAGTAATTTCAAAATCCGTCCAACGGGCACATTCCCATCCGTGATTGATGGTAATACAGAACGTGAAGTAACGAAAATTGAGTCATCAAAAGGCGATCTAACTGTTGCTTCTTATAACATTGAAAACTACTATCCTGGTGTTGGGGAAGAGAAAACAGGCAAAATTGCTGAATCGATTGTAAAGAACATGAAAACACCAGACATCGTTGGTTTAGTCGAAGTACAAGATAACAATGGTCCTACAGATGACGGCACGACAAGTGCAAACGAATCTTATGAAGCGATTATTCAAGCGATTGAAGAAGCAGGCGGCCCAACATACAAGTTTACTGAAATCGCACCTGAGGATAAAACAGATGGCGGACAGCCTGGTGGAAATATTCGCGTTGGGTTCATCTATAATCCTGATCGCGTTAATTTCTCTGAGAAGAAATCTGGTGATGCAACAACTTCAGTTGGCGTCGATGAAAACGGACTAACGCTTAATCCTGGACGCATTGATCCAACAAATGAAGCGTTTGAAGATTCCCGTAAATCACTTGCTGCTGAGTTTGAATTTAATGGTGAAAAAGTGGTTGTTGTAGCGAACCATTTTAATTCAAAAGGCGGAGATGGCGCACTCTTTGGCGCTGATCACCCTGTTGTTTTAGGAAGTGAAGTACAGCGTGTGAAACAGGCGTCCATCTTAAACAATTTCGTAAATGACGTCGTGACGAACATGGATAATGGCAAGGTTGTTGTTCTAGGTGACTTGAATGACTTTGAATTCTCAAAGCCAATCCAAACGCTTGAAGGCGACGTACTAACGAATATGGTCAAAAAGCTTCCAACAGAGCAACGCTACTCCTACAACTATCAAGGAAATGCGCAGGTGCTCGATCATATTCTCGTATCGAACAATCTAGCAAACCGTACGATGATTGATAGCATTAACATTAACTCTGATTTTAGTGAAGCAGATGGCCGCGCAAGTGACCACGATCCAATGCTTGCGAAGATTCAAATGAACAACAGCGTTGACCGCACTTCAGGAGAAACACGTTATGAGACTGCGGTTGAAGTTTCGAAAAAGGGATGGGAAAGTGCTGAAACAGTAGTGATCGCAAGAGGCGATAAGTTCCCGGATGCCCTTGCAGGAGCACCGCTTGCGTACAAATATGATGCACCAATCCTTTTAACGGAACAAAACAAGCTAAACACTGCTACTAAGAAAGAAATTAAACGTCTTGGCGCGAAAAAAGCGATCGTTCTTGGTGGAACATCCGCAATTTCGTCTTACACAGAATATGAACTAAAAGGCCTTGGGCTGAAAGTTGATCGTATCGGCGGAGAAACGCGTTACGAAACAGCTGTGAACATTGCAGCGAAGCTTGACGGGACGCCTGAAAAATCGATCCTGGCGAATGCCTTTAACTTCCCAGATGCCCTATCTGTTGCATCTTATGCAGCTAAAAATGGCTATCCAATCGTACTAACGGATAACGACAAGCTTCCTGCTGTGTCGAAGAAAATATTAAACACAACAAACGAGCAAATTGTCGTTGGTGGAAAAAGTGCAATCAGTGAAAAGGTTGTAGACAGTCTTTCCAATGCCGTTCGAATTAGCGGAGATGACCGCTATGCAACATCAGCAACGATCGCAACCGCTCTAACACCAGATGCAGACACAGCTATAGTAGCAACAGGATTGAAGTTTGCTGATGCGCTTGCTGGTTCAGTTCTTGCTGCGAAAGAAGATGCAGCGATCCTGCTCGTTAAGAAAGATAAGGTTCCAGAGAAAATTGCTGAAGCCATTAACGAAAATGACATGCACAACTTCCACATCCTTGGTGGCACGAATGCTATTAGCGACGACGTAATGAATGAATTAAAGAACAACTAAAGTAGGAAAAAGGCGGGAATTCTCCGCCTTCTCCTTTTCTATGAAACTAGTTATAAAGTAATGTTTTGAATATGTTAACTATTGTGACAAAAAGGACCATTCACCTAGTAGGCTAGTATATAATGAAAATCGCGGAGACATTCCGACAAAATTTGAGTTTTCGAAAGGGAAGGGATTACTTACATGAATATGAAAAAACCTCTTTTCGGCGTTCTATCAACAGCGGCATTAGCAATGGGAATTGCAGCAGCTTCACCGTCCACACCTGTTGAGGCGGCAGCGGGCGATTTTGATCTTACAATTATGCATACAAATGATACACATGCGCATCTAGATAATGCTCCAAAAAGAGTAACAGCTGTAGAAGAAATTCGTGCAGCTCGCGCCAATACAATTTTATTAGATGCTGGTGATGTTTTCTCTGGTACGCTTTTCTTCAATAAATATAAAGGTCTCGCAGACGTACAATTTATGAACATGATGAAATACGATGCGATGGTACCGGGTAACCACGAATTTGATGAGGGTCCAAAGACGTTCTCTGAGTTCGTCAAGCAAACGAAATTCCCGATCGTAAGCTCAAATATTGATTACAGCAAAGATCCTTATCTTAGCCCTCTATATAAAAATGAAATGGCGATGACTGGTGATGATGGTACCATCTATCCAGCCGTTATCCTTGATGTAAACGGCGAAGAAGTGGGTGTGTTCGGTCTAACGATTGAATCAACAGATGAGCTATCAAGCCCTGGCGAAACGATTTCCTTCCAAAATCATCAGGAGCAAGCTGAAAAGATGATTAAAATGTTCGAGGATAAAGGCGTAAACAAAATCGTAGCCCTTACTCACCTCGGAAAAGCGGTTGAAGTTGAACTAGCTAAATCAGTAGAAGGCATCGACGTTGTTGTTGGTGGTCATAGCCACACAACAATTGAAGAAGCGGTTGTAGTTGATACATTTGAAGATCCAACTCTAGTTGTACAAGCAAATGAATATAGCAATTTCTTAGGTGATCTTGAAGTGACGTTTAACGAAGAAGGCGTGCTAACTGATTGGGATAATGAACTTCTTGATTTGGGTAGTAAAAGTAAGTTCGAGCCTAACGAAGAAGCAAAAGCTCTCTATGATGAACTGAAGAAACCACTCGAGGAAATTGAGAAAGAAGTAGTCGGTCAATCTGACGTTTATCTTAATGGAAAACGTGCATCCGTAAGAACAGGTGAAACGAATCTAGGAAACTTAATTACAGACGGTATGCTTTACAAAGCTCAGCAGTTTACTGATGCAACAATCGCAATCACGAACGGCGGAGGAATCCGTGAATCAATCGATGAGGGACCAATTACATTAGGAGAAGTTCTCACAACGATGCCATTCGGTAACAACCTCGTCACGCTTGATATGACTGGTGCAGAAATCATTGATTCATTGGAGCATGGGGTAAGCGGTGTCGAAACTCAGGAAGGTCGTTTTGCTCAAGTAGCAGGACTTCGCTATTCTTTTGATAAAGATCTTCCTTCTGATGAGCGAATTCTAGATGTAAATGTGAAAACTGAAAACGGCTATGAAGATATTGATCTAGAAGCGACTTACACTGTTGCAACTAACGCATATATCGCTCAAGGTGGCGACGGATACGATGCAATGGGTGAAGCTGCCGCTGACGGTCGTATGAACGAACTTTTCTTCGTAGATTTTGAAGTATTTACAGAGTATCTCGATGAAATTGGAACAGTTAAAGCGAAAGACGAAGCACGTATCGTTGAAGCAGATGCTGAGCGTATCCAGGGTGAAACGCGCTATGAAACGTCTGTGAAAATTTCGCAAGAAGGCTGGGAAACTGCAGATACGGTTGTTCTCGCACGTGGCGATTCCTTCCCGGATGCACTAGCAGGAGCACCACTTGCTTATAAATACGATGCGCCAATTCTTTTAACAGAAAGCGGATCACTGAATAAAATGGCGAAAGAAGAAATTGCACGTCTTGGTGCGAAAGATGTCATTATCCTTGGTGGCACAAGTGCGGTAAGCAATTACGTGAAATTCCAGCTTGAAGGTATGGGAATTGAAGTTGAGCGTATTGCAGGGGACAACCGATTCGATACAGCTGCAAACATTGCAGCGCGTCTTGGCGGATCTCCAAATAAAGCGATTGTAGCAAACGGCATGAACTTCCCGGATGCTCTTGCAATTGCGCCATACGCTGCACAGAAAGGTTATCCAATTCTATTAACAGAAGCGGATGAAATTCCATCAGCAACTAGCAATGCGCTTAAAGGCATTGATGGATCGATCATCGTTGGTGGCGAAACAGCTGTTAACGGTAAGCTCGATGCGAAGCTACATGCTGAAGATCGCTATGCAGGGGACAATCGTTTCGGTACAGCGGCTGATATTGCTACAAATCTTAACCCTTCAGCACGCGTTTACGTTTCCACTGGCATGAACTTTGCTGATGCCCTTTCAGGATCTGTTCTGGCAGCGAAACAAAATGCTGCAATGCTATTAGTGAAGCCGAATATGCTTCCGAAAGAAACAGCAGAAGCGATCGAGGACATGGAAGCTTATGACTTCAACGTTCTTGGTGGAGAAAATGCTGTAAGTAACGACATTTTAGATCAGCTCAAAAAGTAATCCATTTATTAAGAAAGCGCGGGGAACGTCTCCTGCGCTTTTTTGATATTTATTTTATGAATAAGCAGGTATTGAAGAAAGGAAAGCTAATTGTATACGTAACGATTCGTTATAACGAACTATTTTTGGGGAGGGTTCTGATTGAAGAGGTCGGGAAAGCGAAAAATCAGTCCGCTGCTGCTGTTGATTCTCGTGATCACCATGCTTATGCCGTCTCAAGCGTTTGCCACTGCCAGTCTCGATGAAGAAAAAAATAATGTCTATTATGCTGCCCTTGGTGATTCACTTGCGGCTGGCGTCATGTCGAACAATACTCTCGGTTTAAGTTATGGCGACTACATAGCTCAGGATCTAGATCGGGTAGGTTTATTAGGAAGCTACGAAAAACCTTTTGCGGTGCCTGGAGCGACTTCTAAAGATTTGTTGAACGCTTTGATGGATCGTGACATGCAAGTTAAGATCGCCTCCAAAAATATGATAACGATTACGATCGGTGCGAACGATTTTCTTCAAGTACTCGGTTCGGAACCGGAACGATTGAAGGACCCAGAAGAAGTCAAAAAGATCATCACTGAGCTATCGGAAAATTACGCTTCTATTATGGGAATTATAAGAAGCGTTAATGCGTCCGCAGATGTTTATTTAATGGGATACTACAATGGTTTCTACGCGTTCCCTGAGGCTGATCAGCGTCCGCTCGTGGAACTGACAAAGACGGTGAATGGGATCATTAAGCAGATCGCGGCCGATTCATTCAGCCACTACGTTCCTACCTATGATGCCATTTCAACGGATTATGCAACCTATTTGCCAAATCCTAAAAACGTTCATCCATCGGCAGCAGGATACATGGCGATCGCCGATGAATTTTGGAAGCAAGTGAAATTGAATTTGCCAACAAATGTTGATAGAATCGCTGGAGCTAATCGGTATGAGACAGCAGTGAAAATTTCTCAGGAAGGGTGGAAGCAAAGCGCGCAAGGAGTTGTGATAGCAAGAGGTGATGATTTTCCTGATGCGTTAGCTGGTGCCCCGCTTGCCTATGATTTAAATTCACCCATTTTATTAACACACTCTGACGGTCTTGATCAAATTGTAAAGGATGAGATTGAACGACTCGACCCAGAGTTCGCCATACTTCTTGGAGGAGAGAAGGCTCTTTCCAAAGATGTTGAAGATGAATTAGGCAAGATGAAGATTCCAGTCGAACGAATAGCAGGAGCGGATCGCTATGAAACAGCTGCAATGATAGCGGTGAGTCTTCCTCCATCAAATAAAGCTGTTATTGCGAACGGTATGAAATTTCCAGATGCTCTTGCAATTGCCTCTTACGCAGCGGAAAATACGTATCCTATCTTGCTAGCAAAACAGAATGAGCTCCCAGAAGACACGGCCGAAATTCTCAAACAATATCCTGAGAGCATTGCCGTGGGCGGTACGGCTGTTATTTCGGAAAGCCTTTTCGAAAAGTTACCAAAAGCAAAGCGATACGGGGGTAAGAATCGTTATGAAACAGCTTCAATTATTGCAATGGAATTAAATCCATCGCATAAGGCTTTTGTCTCAACGGGTCTTGAATTTGCAGATGCGCTAACAGGAAGTGTTCTTGCTGCCAAAAGAGACAGTAGTTTTTTGTTAGTAGATCCATATAATATGCAGGATGCGGTCATTGAAGCAAAAGAAAAGTTAGGCATCTATCATTTTACGATTCTAGGAGGTCCGAAAGCGGTTAGTCCTTCCATTGAAAGGGAGCTTATTGGAGTTGAATAGTCGAATAATTATTTCTGAGGGATCAGCTTACGAGCTGGTCCCTTTTGTTACCGAAAATTGCAGAATTATGGCAATTTTTTACTCGCTAATGGTAGACTTGTAGAGTATAAAATCTACTGAAACACTTTGGTCAACTATAGGGGGAGCAGGATGAAGAAAAGCATCTATGGAATCGGTTTACTTTTATGTAGTCTGTTCATCATTTTGGGAGCAGGCAAGGCAAATGCCATGCCTGCGTTACAAGAAACGCAGGAGCTCGTTCAGCCATCAGGAGAGACATTTAAGGCGTCACTCAGCGGCAGTGAAAATTTTCATTGGTGGACGGCGAACGATGAATCTGTGATTAAAATAGGGGAAGACCAATACTGGTATTACACTCGTATTGTTGGTGATAGTCTAGAAGTTACACAAGCTAGATTTGCTATTAATAAAAAGCCTTCTGACGCGGCAGAGCTTGAAGATGTGAAGAAGCTCCAACCGACTGAAGGAATGAATACAAAGCAAAAGGAGATTCCAAATACGGATGATTCATTTGATTTATTGAGTGCAGGAGCGAAGGAGAACACGCTTGTTTTATTAGTTGAATATAGTGATGCAAAAATCACTTATTCAGATGCAGACTGGCGTAACCGATTCTTTGGCACTAGTGGGAGTACGCTTAATCACTATTATGATGAAGTTTCAAAAGGAAAGCTTGGATTTAAAGGGGCTGCCGAATCAAGCGGAACAAATGATGGGATCGTAAGGGTCACATTACCGTATGCTCACCCTCGTCCTGAGACGGCAACAAATCCAGATAGTACATACTCACAAATCATAAAAGATGCGCTAAAGGCATCGAATGATAAAGTAAACTATGCTCAATTTGATCAAAATAAAGACGGTTCTATATCCTCAGAGGAATTACATATTGTCACCATTGTGGCCGGTGGTGAAGCAAGCTATGGAGATACGGGGAAAGTGGTTTGGGGTCACATGTCGAGCCTTTATGAAAGCGAAGCTCCTCGTCTTGATGGAGTAAAAGTAGGCTCTTATCAAGGGAACGGCGGCTACACGATGTTTGGGGAGAAACATGGCGGACATATGGCAACCGTTGGAATTATTGCACATGAAATGGGCCACGATCTGGGGCTACCGGATCTTTACGATACGGACGGCACTTCAGATGGTGTTGGCATCCACAGTTTAATGGGGAGCGGTTCTTGGACAACCCATAACAATGAGTACGAAGGAGCTTATCCAACTCATCTCGATCCATGGTCCAAAATGGTGCTTGGCTTAGAGCGACCTATTGAAGTGCAAAATAATGGCTCATATGAAGTAGGGAATTTCACTACTGACGACTATTCCGTATTGAAATTAAAAACAACCGATGAATCGGAGTACTTTTTAATTGAAAATCGTCAGTTTACTGGCTTTGATATCGGCTTAGCTGATCAGGTGGCGTCGCCTGGAATTGCCATCTGGCATATTGATGAGCAGCAGCTGAAAAATCGTCAAAACAATAGAAATGAATCACATAAAGCGGTGGATGTGGAAGAAGCAAATGAAAGTAGATTGGGTTACCCGGAGCTAGATCAAGATCCAAATACGCGATTATACTACGATCATTATTATAGCGGGAATGGCTACAGTCGCTTTAATAGCTCTACATCACCAAATAGCAAAGTGTATTCAGGGGCTAGTTCAGGCGTTTCCGTTATAGTTGTTGATCCGAATAGCGATATAATGACGGTTTCAGTGAAAGTGCCACAGGGAGACGATCAGCTTCCACCTGTATGGGCTAAAAACGCAGGACTTACGGCTAGCTCTATCAAAAATGACAGACTTACATTAAATTGGTCAGAGGCGACAGATGCTTCAGGCGTTGAATCTTACATCGTCTATAAAAATGATAGCGTGTTAAAAGAAGTGGAAGCAACGACAAGAAAGCTTACCGTTCAGGGGCTTACTACGAATAAAGCATATGATTTTCGAGTAGAAGCGGTGGATAAGAAAGGCTATGTTACAACGAATGGCCCCGAATTGACCGTGAAAACGTCAGCAAACACAGTAAAACGAATTGAAGGTGCGACTCGTTTTGATACGGCAGCGAATGTGAGTGCGAAAACGTATGATAAGGCGGATACGGTTGTGATTGCGAGAGGTTTAGATTTCCCAGACGCTCTCTCTGGTGCGCCACTTGCTTATCAACTAAAAGCGCCTATTCTCCTTGCTAAAACGAATGAACTTCCAAAAGAAACGGTAGAAGAAATCAACCGACTCGAGGCGAAAAAAGCAATTATCTTGGGTGGAGTTAACGCGATTTCACCTGCAACGGAAAAGAAGATCAAGTCACTCGGACTAGAGGTTGAGCGGATTAGTGGTGATAATCGCTATGATACTTCCGCAAAAATTGCGAAGCGCATGGGAGGAGATCCTGAGAAAGTCGTGATCGCCTACGGTCTTAATTTTCCAGATGCCCTTGCGATTGCACCATATGCTGCGCAAAATGGCTATCCCATTTTGTTAGTGGATAAAGAGACAATCCCTGCGGCAACAAAACTCGCGCTGAAAAACATTGATAATACGGTTGTCATCGGTGGTGAAAGTGTGATTACAAAAAAAGTGTATCAAGGTCTTCCGTCACCAGAGCGTATCTCAGGTGCCAATCGATTTGAAACGGCAGCTAAAGTGAAAACCACCTTTTATCCAGAAGCTAAATCAGCTTATTTGGCAACAGGATTCGGCTTTGCCGATGCCCTTGCAGGCTCTGTGCTAGCGGCGAAAGATGGCGCACCACTTTTGCTAGTGAAGTCTGATGAGCTTCCAAAAGAAACGGTAGAAGCGATAAAAGGGATGAACAATTTCAACTTGCTGGGCGGTCAGTCAGCAATAAATGGAAAAGTTGAACAGCGCTTATATCAGGAATAATGCGACAAAAGTTGCGTTCCAATTTTAAGAGATACAGGGAATTTGACCTGTATCTCTTATTTTTTGTAATAAATAACAGGATATCTCTTAAACTTTGTTGAATTATAGCCGATAGTAAAGACAGAGTGTCGATATTTGTGGCAGCAATTTAATTGGAATGAGGAGGATCTGGATGCAACCTTCATTGGTCAAGAAAGCAATAACTGGTTCTGCGCTTGTCGCTGGAGTAATGTTTGTTCAACCTGATGGTGCAGAAGCAGCGTTTGGGGATCAAGAGCTTAAGCAAGGAATGAATAATCAGGACGTCAAAGAGCTACAGGATGTATTGAAGGCGAAGGGGTATTTTACTTACCACACGTCAACAGGATACTACGGTCCAATTACAAAGGATGCAGTCAGCCAGTTCCAACAGGCTGTCGGGTTAAAGGTTACGGGGGTAGCGACAACTGATACCCTTCAAAAGTTAGGAGGAACATCAAAAAGCCAATCTTCAGCTGCGCCATCTTCATCGGTTTTACAAGTTGGCTCTCGTGGGCAAGAGGTGACGGATCTTCAGTCCAAACTGAAAGCGGCTGGCTACTATTCCTACAACGTGGATGGGATTTATGGTCAAATTACACAGAAAGCTGTACAGGATTTCCAAAAAGAAAAGGGGCTTTCCGTAACAGGGAAAGCAGATTCTACAACGATCAGTGCCCTTGCAAACGCAAGTTCATCAAGCTCAAAATCATCAAGCTCTTCTTCCGATATTTCCATCGGGATGCGGGGGAGTGCAGTAACGGATCTTCAGTCAAAGCTGAAAGCAAAAGGCTATTATACATATAATGTAGATGGCATTTTTGGTCAAATCACGAAGAAAGCAGTACAAGATTTTCAAAAGGCAAAGGGACTGTCACAAACAGGCGTAGCGGATAGTAAAACCTTATCGGCCCTGTCAGAGAGTGGGAATGCAGAAAAACCTGCGAGCGGCCTTACCATTGGCTCTCGAGGAAGTGCCGTAACAAATCTTCAGCAGCTATTGAATGATCGTGGCTACTATTCCTATAACATAGACGGGATCTTTGGTAGTATTACGCAAAAAGCGGTCAAAGAGTTTCAAAGTATCGTAGGTTTACAGGCTACAGGCATTGCGGATGATAAAACGATCGATGCTTTGAAATCCAGAAGTCAGCAAGAGACGTCAACAGTTCTTAAAGTTGGTTCAACCGGGAGTGCTGTAACGGATCTACAAAATAAACTTAAAAAAGCAGGAACGTTCCACGTTGAGGCGACAGGCTACTTTGGCCCTGTCACTGAAAAAGCGGTCAAGGACTTTCAAAAAGCAAAAAAGCTGCAGGTGACAGGCACTGCAACAAAGGAAACAATGAATGCGCTTGACGGCTTAACAGATAAAGTTGAATCATCCCCTTCAACTGGAGAAGATTATGGTGATTTGTTAAAGAAAGGCTCAACAGGATCACTTGTGAAAGAGCTTCAATCTAAATTACAAGCGATTGGTTTATATAGCGGTTCGCTTGATGGCGATTTTGGAAATGGAACAGATCGAGCTGTTCGAAACTTCCAATCACGCAACAAGCTAACCGTTGATGGAGTTGTAGGACCAGCGACATGGGAAAAGCTAAAGCAATCGACAGGATATGAAGGGAATAGCAATGGGGACACCGGAAGCGGGAGCGGCAGTTCCAACTTCAGCGTGATGGACCTTATTGCAGATGCATCTGTATACATAGGTGTTCCTTATGTGTGGGGTGGAAACACGCCAACACAGGGCTTTGACTGCAGCGGATTCCTCGTCTATGTGTTTAATAAGCAGGGCGTTTCATTGCCAAGAACAATGGCGCAAATGTGGAACGTTACAACAGCTGTTAGCTCTCCATCCGTAGGAGATATCGTGTATTTCACAACATACAAACCAGGTGCGTCACACGGAGGCATCTACATCGGAAACAATAAATTTATCCACGCCGGCTCTTCAACAGGCGTCACCATTAGCGACATGACATCAAGCTACTGGGCACCGAGGTATTTAGGGGCGAAGCGCGCGCATTGATTTTTCAAAAGGGGTCAGGTACGTGCCTGACCCCGCTTAAAGACAAAACCAGCAAAAGTGTCCACCTATCGCGGACGCTTTTGCTGGTTTTTTTATTCATAAGATCACCTAAAACTCCTGTTTTTACAGTGTTTACCAGATATAATTGGGGTGGGGGTCAGAGAGGTACCTGACCCCCACCCACACATAAACAAAGGAGACGATCCGATGTTCAAACTCTTTCTTTTCCTTCACATTTTCGCAGGATTTAGCGCCCTTCTCACATTTTGGCTACCCCTTGTTCTAAAAAAAGGCGGTAGGTGGCACATACGAATCGGCTGGTTCTTTGTTGCGATGATGGCGATTGTAAGTGTGACAGCAGCTGGAATGGCTTTTCTTCGTATTTTCATTCAACCAGATACTTCCCCAGAACGTTTTTCTTTTTCGATTTTCTTGCTCTTCATAGCTGTTCTTAGTTCGTCGACCGCATACTATGGTTTGCGCGTTCTTCGCTTTAAGCGTAAAGCTGATCAGCATCGTCACCCTGGTGATCTTGCTTTCGCAAACTTACTATTTCTGTCAGGACTAGCCTGCTCCATTTACGGTTTTACATCAGGAAATACGCTCATCTCCTTTTTCCCTTTTATAGGTATTTTTCTAGGTCTTAGTCAGTTAGCATATTGGCTTCGCCCAATGCCTGTGAAAAATAGCTGGTTGCTCGAACACATACAAGGCATGATCGCCTGTTCCATATCAACCGTGACGGCTTTTACCGTGTTTGGAGCTCCTCGACTATTAGGTGGAGGGTTTCGGAGTATTTACCTTTGGATTTTGCCTACGATTGTACTCGTACCGCTTATTTTTTATTTTAGTCGGAAGTATTCAGTGCCAAAAAGATAAATCTACTAATTTTATGATAAAAATTGGAAAATAATCCAATGGATGCTAGAATGAGAGAGGAGTTTACGTATGAAGTCTATAAGGGGGAAATGATGGGTAAAAAAATGAAGAGTTTACTAGTAATGATGCTGATTCTGACGCTTGCCTTGCCATCAATGGCAGGAGCTGAAGGGAAAGAAAAGGTTACATACAATGATATCAATCGGATGATAACAGAGAGTGCGTTAGAACATAATATTCCACCAGAAATTGCGAAGGCAGTGGCGCTGAAAGAGAGCGCGTGGACGCAATGGTCGGATGACGCGCAAACGGAACCATTCGTTAATGCGAAAGATGGCGGTATTGGTTTAATGCAAGTAACCAGTCACGTATGTGAAGGTGATGAAACAAAGGATTGCTATAACCCAGAACAACTCGGAAATGATGTACGATACAACATCGATGCCGGTTTAGATATTTTAAATGAAAAATGGAGCTACGGAGTAGATGGGATTATTCCAACGATCAACACAAATGATCGAGATATTCTAGAACACTGGTATTTTGCGATTATGGCCTACAATGGCACTGTCCCTGTTAATAGTCCATATTTCCGCGATGCTGACGACGGAACGAGAAATCTAGATACGTATCAAGATAGGGTCTTTACTCTTTTAGAAGATCACAATTATTTAGATCTGAATATGGAAGCTATCATCTTTGAACGCGATGATTTTTCTTATGACCCTAAGGAAGATGATCCTATAGAATTTAATAAAATGCATTATACCGTTGATGAAGAATTGACTCGCTCGAGAACACTATTAAAAGAAAGCGATAAAGTTTCGACAGTAGCAGGTAAAATAATGAAGGATTCTCCAAGCGGTACGAATGAGATTAAGATTAAAGAATCCCAAATTGCAACTGTTTTAGATAGCCAATTTTATGTAGATAAAACAAAGAACAGCCCTATTGAACATTGGGTTCGCTACCATGTAAAACTCACAGATGGAAGAACAGGTTATATGGCTTCAAGTAGCCTGAATCCGATAACTGAGCGTCTGTCAGGTAGCAACCGGTACAACACATCCATTGAAATCTCGAAGGATGGTTGGCAAGACGGTGCAGATACAGTCGTGATCAGTCGTGGTGGTGACTTTCCAGATGCTTTAGCAGGAGCGCCCCTTGCTTATCAAGAAGATGCACCAATTCTGCTAACACCAGATAATAAGCTAACGAATGAACTTAGAAACGAAATAAAACGTCTCGATCCGAAAACAGCCATCATTCTCGGAAGTGATAATGCTGTTAGTCCAGATATTGAAAACGAACTTTCCAAGATGGGAATGACAATTAACAGAATCGGTGGCGACGATCGATTTGAAACAGCTGAGCTTATTGCGCAGCAACTTGAATCAGATAGCAAAGAAGCAGTTGTCGCATTAGGAATGGATTTTCCAGATGCTCTTGCAGTAGCACCTTATGCTGCAAAAGAAGGCATGCCAATTCTATTAACGAAAAAAAACTCGCTCCCGGAATCGACTGAGGATGCGCTATCTGATATTAACAAGACAATTGTTGTAGGTGGGTCAGATGTTGTGAACGAGAGCGTTTATAACCAACTGTCGGATGATCGCATTCGCCTTGCAGGCGATGACCGATTCAGCACGGCTGAAGAAATCATGAATTACTTCGGGGATGGAGCTAAGACTGGCTATGTAGCAAATGGCTTAGGATTTGCTGATGCTCTTACAGGAGCCGTCCTTGCTGCTAAAAATGACGCGCCGTTAATTCTTTCAAAGAAAAATGAGCTGTCTGCATCAATGGAAAAATCAATCGATGCTCAGCAACTAAACCGCTTTGTTCTTCTCGGCGGTCCAGACGTTATCCATGTTGATGACGACCTCGCTAAACTTACGGTAAAATAATCTTAACTGCCTTCTGATTTCGGTCAGAAGGCTTTTGTTTAGCGTAAAGGGGTCTGACCCCTCTCTGTCCCCCACTACAGTAAAGGAGTGAAGGAACAATGACAATAGCCGGAAAAACACTTAAACAGTGGAAAAGTGACCATCCATTATTAAACGACCTTCTTCAATTAAAAGAAGTATATTGGAGAAACCCACAAAAAGGTAAAATCCCTCATACAACTGAGCTTTCAATGATAGACATTCAAGATGCTGAAGCTCGTATGAAACGCTTCGCTCCTTATTTTCGCAAAGTATTTCCAGAAACGAATGGCATCATTGAATCTCCTATTTCAGATATTAGTAAGATGAAAGAAAAACTTGAGAAAGAAGAAGAGATCAGCATTCCAGGGGACCTACTTCTAAAACGAGATGATATTCTCCCAATCGCCGGCAGCATTAAGGCACGTGGAGGCATTTATGAAGTGCTCAAACATGCAGAAAAACTTGCGATCGGACATGCGATTTTAACGAAAGATGACGATTATTCCATTCTAGCTGACAAAAAGTTCACTGAGTTCTTCTCAGGCTTTTCGATTGCGGTGGGCTCTACGGGAAACCTCGGTTTAAGCATCGGAATCATGTCAGCGAAACTCGGCTTTAATGTCACGGTCCATATGTCGAGTGACGCAAAGCAATGGAAGAAAGACCTTCTTCGCGAAAAAGGCGTTCAAGTTGTGGAGCACCAAGCAGACTATGGTGCTGCTGTAGAAGAAGGCCGAAAGCAGTGCGAGAAGAAGCTGACTTGTTATTTTATTGATGACGAAAATTCGAAAGACCTCTTTCTCGGATATGCAGTAGCAGCGCTTCGTTTGAAAAAGCAGTTCGATGAGCGAGGCATAAAGGTGGACGCTGGGAACCCGCTTCACGTGTATCTTCCATGCGGAGTAGGCGGCGGCCCTGGCGGCATTGCATTTGGACTTTCTCAGATATTCGGAGAACACGTGCACTGTTACTTTGCAGAACCGACGCACTCCCCGTCAATGCTTATCGGCTTAATGACAGGCTTACACGATCAAGTGTCCGTTCAAGACTTTGGGATCGACAATATCACTGCGGCAGACGGTCTTGCTGTAGGAAGACCATCAGGCTTTGTTGGACGCGTCGTTCAACCGATTCTTAATGGTGTTTACACCGTCACGGATGAGCGAATGAAAGAAATGCTCCGCTGGATTTATGAAACCGAGCAAATTAAGCTTGAGCCTTCAGCTCTCGCAGGAATGAGCGGGCCACAAGTAACAGCGGTAGATGGAAAGAGTATGCGTGGTACGCATCTTGTATGGGCAACAGGTGGGAGCCTTGTGCCGGATAAGGTGTGGAGAGAAGAGTAAAAGGGGTCAGGTGCGAGTCAGACCCCCAATAAAGACAAAACGACCAAAATAAGCTGAAAAGTCCCCACCTCAAGGACATTTCAGCTTATTTACATCCTTAAACTTATGAAACAATGCGAACTCCTCATTCGTATCTATATAAAGATTGGTCAAAAATGTAAAATCATTTTATTTGAGGGGGAAGAGAAGTTGGAATTGTTCTTAGAGATTTTAGGATTAGCAGGTGATCTTATATTTTGGAGAGAACCTCCAGATGGGCTGCGTATCGAAGCGAATATTGCCGCATTGATGGCATATAGCTGGTTCGTCGAGCTTATTGAGAACCCTCAATATAACAAGTTAATTCAAGAAAATTCTTCTGTACGAAATGTAATTGGAAAAATGAACATGAAAAAGCTAAAAAAATCACCGATGTATGAAGATCGAAAAGAACGGAAATTAAAAAAAGTAATCCAAAAACAGTTAGCTGCCGGTTGAGAAGACAAATGAAATGGAAGATATGTCGCATAGTACTTCTACTTACATCGCTGTATTTGATCACGAGCTGTTCTCATGATCTGCTCATTTCTGAGAAGTTTTCAAAACTAGAAATCAAAAACATCGATACAAAAGTCGTTATCCATACGGTAGAAGATCGAGAGAAAGTGAATAACGTTGTTGAAAAGATCAACTCTGCGAAGCGAACGGATACTTGGGACATGACTGGCAGTTCTTTTAGGATCATTCTTTCCAATGAGGAAACTACGCTAACAATCCCATACTACAAGACGGAAAACGGGTGTAACGGGGAAGTAGCGGTTCGTGGCTACTACGTCTATACCAATTTCTGTTTCACAACCGAATGAGAACGGAGGAAAAGCAAAGTGAACTTTTACATTGCATCGAGTTTTCAAAACAAACAACACGTGCAAACACTCGCTACAGAATTAAAACGTCACGGCTTCAAGCATACATACGATTGGACGACAAATGAAAAAGCCGCTACGTTCGATGAACTTGCTTCAATCGGAGAAGCAGAATTAGAGGCAGTAAAAACAGCTGATTTCCTTATTGTCCTGCTTCCGGGAGGAAAGGGAACTCATATTGAACTTGGGATTGCGTTAGGTCGTGACACCCCAGTTTACCTGTTCAATGAAGAGGGATTCCATAACGCAAAAGAAGCGAGCACCTTCTACCATACTAGCGAAGTAACGAGAGTGGAAGGGAGTCATGAGCAGCTCGTTAAAACCATTTTAGAAAAGCAGCATAGCTAAGGGAGAAGGGGGGCCAGGTTCATACCTGCCCCCCTTCTAACGCGCCTTACTCATCAAACCGCCTCAGCTCTAATCCTCCGTCCACGCACCTCACGCACTACTTTCCAAATCACAAACACACCAAGTCCAATAATTAGAATACTGAGCGTGTAAGTCAGCTGCACTGGTTTATCATCTTTCACAAATATGCCAAAGTAACCCCATAAAAACACGATCGGATAGATCAGATCGTCGTTGTAAAGGCTGAAGTAGACCGCAAGTCCTGCGCCGATAATGAGCATGATAATCGTCCAGGTTAACTCATTCATACCAAAAATCAGCGATACGTTATTTTCTTGCGCGACGACGAATGCATCCACGATCGTTGCAATCGATGTCCAAGCGAGATAGAAAGAGAACGGTACGCTAAAAAAGGAAGAGCGCTCAGAATTTTTCGTAATAATAGCGTAAAGGATAGACAGAGTAATTAATGAACCCGCGATAAACAAGAGCGCAACCGATTTACTTACAAGGAGAGCTGTTCCTGATAACAGCATGCTAGATGCAAAAAGATAGGAAACTTTCACATAGAGGACCTGATCACACTCACTCGCTGTGAATTGTCTAACGAGTGAAATGAGCAAAAGTAAATAAATTAATAACCAAATCGCGAATGTATAGCCGGCGGGGGCAATCAGTACATCATTAGTACCCGACATATCTCCTGAGAAGAGGAGTGAAGAGGCGAGCAAATACAAGTAAGCAGCAATCGTAACGAGCTTCATGGTCATGACCGTTCCTCCTTCATAGGTCTAGTTACTCGTATGCTACCCCGATTGGAGGATTCCTATTAAACGAAAAAAGAGAAGGGGGTCAGGCGCGAGCCTGACCCCCTTCACAAACAAAAGCAATAAAGTGTCTCTCACAGAAAGACATTTTGCTTATAGAAAGTTTCATTTTCCCTAAAATAACTCATCTCTAATAAATGGAAAACCAGAGGGGGAAACTAAATTTATCTCCCATACCCCAATTCATCTAACAACTGCCCTGCATGCTTTATAAATAGCGCTTCAAGCTCGCCGTTCAATTCTTCACGCCAGCTGCCGATTTTTCCTTTTCGGAACGTAACGGATTCCTGTGGTTTGATGTTTGCCGTCATTTTCGTGATCAGTTCTTCACGATTGTAGCTATGCGCTGTATCACCCCAAAGAAAATCAATAATCTCCCCAGTGGCTTTTCTTCTGTTCTCTTCTGATGACATCAGGTCTTCAAATCGAACAGAGTGAACGTTTGGACGCCCCATCCACTCACTAAAACTTCGGTACCACTCAGCAAAATGAGGTTGCACGGCAACAAAAGGCGTGATCGGAACGCCCCCTTCGATTAGAAATTGAATCCGATCGTTGTGCGTAAATCCTTCCTGCATAAACGTTTCATAGAGATGGTGAGCTGGCACCTTTGGAATAAAATGTGCGTATGAAATGAGCACGTCACGTGGATCTCTCAGTACAAAAATTTGTTTTAACTTTAATTCTTCAAAAAATGTCTCCCACTCTTTGGAATAATGGAAATGTCCATTTAAGAAGCTGTGGTTAGGAAACGCTCTTGCAGTGGCCAATTTTTCCGCCGTTTGGTAATGATAATGTCCGTACATACCAATAAACGGATCATTTTGCATACCAGGTACACCGAGCAGTAGTTGTTTTAAAAGATGCGTCCCGCTTTTCGGAATCGAATTTAATAAAAAGCGTGGTAGCTTTGTGTCAGTCAATCGTGTAAACCTCCTTTAATAAGCAAACGTGGTGGACTTGCTTTACTATCCTATGAAGAAGAATGGTAAGAGGAGTGGACAGGGGGCCCGCCTGTTTACACATTTAAGTACCCGTTTTTCACCAAAAAGGATTTAATCGATTGAACAGCTTCTTCAATCGTTTCCGTTTCCGTATCGATTGTAAGCTCTGGCGAAACCGGAGCTTCATAAGGCGCGTCAATTCCTGTGAACTGACGGATCTCACCTTTTCGTGCTTTGGCGTAAAGGCCTTTAGGGTCACGGTTCTCACACGTTTCCACACTGGCTTTCACATAGATTTCAATAAATTCTTTGTCTCTGAAAAGTCCTCGAATCTTATCTCGCTCTTGCTGAAAAGGGGAGATGAACGCAGCAAGTGTCATAAGGCCAGCATCAACAAAGAGACGAGACACTTCTCCAATTCTTCGCATATTTTCAATCCGATCCGCATCAGAAAAGCCAAGGTCTGCGCTCAACCCGTGTCGAACGTTATCACCATCTAGCCTGTAAGTATGCACGCCTGCTGCATGTAAGGCATTCTCAAGCTCAACCGAAATCGTTGATTTTCCTGACCCGGATAGTCCTGTGAACCAGAGGACAGCGCCTTTGTGCAACTTCATTTTTTCACGATCCTGTTTTGTCACGTTTCCTTCATGCCAGGTGACATGTTTTTCTTTCATTTATTCGTCCTCCTTTCATTAAATCATCACAATAAACCGAACGATTAATAGCGTCGTTACCATAACGATCAGCGTTAATGGGAAACCAATTTTCAAAAAGTCGTGGAAGCGATAGCCGCCGGCGCCATAGACGATCAAATTCGTTTGATACCCAATCGGCGTCATAAAACTTGCGGAGGCTGCAATTGCGACAATCATCGCAATGGGGAGGAGGTCAATCTCAAGCGTATGGGCAACCTCGATGGCAATGGGAAACATAAAGACAGCGGCAGCACTATTTGTCATCATTTCTGTAAAGATATTCGTTAACACATAAATGCTTAGCAACGTTGCAAGAAGTCCGAGCGGCGCTGTTAGTTGGATAAGGAGACCTGCCATCGAAGCGGCTACACCTGAATTCAGCAGCGCTGTACCAATACCAAACGAACAAGCGATCATAAGGAGAACGTGCCATTGAATCAAATCACGCGCTTCGCCTGGCGTCACAACCTTTGTTAAAAAGAGAAGCAGCGTCGTAACGGCCATAGCAGTTAGCATGGAGAGAACGCCAATCGTAACGAGAATAATCATGACACCAAGCAACCCGATCGAAAGCCAGCCTAATCTGATTTGACGCTGCGTAACGAGCTTATGATCGATTGGTGTAATGTCGTAGAAATCCTTTTTCTTATGAAACTGCTCACCCGCGATCATTAAGAGAACGTCACCTGGTTTTAAGACAATATCACCAATTTTCGATTTCAGGCGCTGATTTTGGCGATGAACAGCGATCACGGCTGCTTGATGCTGGTGTCTGAAATTGGTGTCCTTTATCTTTTTGAAAAGGTGTGACGAATGAGGTGTCACAATCCCTTCAATAAGCTGGTGATTTTCTGGAAAATAAGAGCCGGAGCTTCCCTGTAGCTGTAGTCCCTTCATCCGCTGGATCTCAGCGATCGTTGAGATGTCACCACTAAAAACAAGCCGGTCTCCTTCCTTCAGAATCGTCTCGCCTGATACAGGCGCGATCGCACGCTCGTGACGCATAATGCTGACGAGAAATAACCCCTTCAAGCTCCGTAGCTGCGCTTCTTTTACAGTGCGATTGATATAGGGGAATTGTTCTGTAACAAGCACTTCACCGGTGTATTTTTTGAGCAATTCAGGTTCAGTGAAGGATGAAGAACGTCGATCTGGAAGCAGCTTGTTACTAAAGAAGATCAAATACGCGAGACCGAATAGCGTGATCGGGATTCCGACCGCACTAAGCTGAAAAAAAGAAAAACCAGCATAGCCGTTTTCGAGTAGCAGTCCATGAACGACAAGGTTTGTCGACGTACCAATTAACGTAATGGTGCCGCCAAGAATCGTAGCGTAGGAAAGCGGAATAAGAAACTTCGAAGGAGACACCCTGTTTTCATCGCACCATTTTTTCACCATTGGCGTAGAAGCGATCACGATCGGAGTATTGTTCACAAATGCCGAAATGATGGAGATTGGAAATAGCAATGTAGTCAGGCGTTTCTTTGGCGAATGCGAGCTTTTTAGGAGACGTTGAAAGAGGCGATCCACAATGCCACTTCGCTGAATGCTTCCAGCCACGATGAATAGAAGGGCAATCGTAAGCATCCCTTCATTCGAGAATCCGGCCGTTGCTTCCTCAGGCGTAATAATGCCAGTGAATAGAAATAAGACGAGAACCGAGGCTAGAATGACCTCAGGTCGTCCTTTTTCAAAGAAAAGACAGAAAAGCATGATGCTCATCGTGATCATAACGAAATAGAATGCCATCATTCAGCGCGCGCGGCATCATTCGTCTTCATGATCGTGCTGCACCTCATCTAATAAAATCTCAATCACTTCAGGGCGAGAAAACTCTTTCGGAGGTCTTTGGCCATTTTTCAGCATCTCTCGAACCTTTGTGCCGCTTAGATGAATGTGAAATTCGCCATCGTGTGGACACGTTTTGGCAGTAGCCATGCTCGAACACTTGATACAATAAAACGCGTGCTCGAAGGCCATAATCTCAATGCCGATTTCGTCTTTTGCAAATTGGTGAAAAATGTTCTGCGCCGCGAACGTATCGTAATAATCGCCAACACCTGCGTGATCACGGCCGACGATAAAATGTGTGCAGCCAAAGTTCTTCCGAACGAGACTATGAAAAATCGCCTCGCGCGGGCCAGCATACCTCATCGCGGCTGGGAATACGGAGAGAATGACGCGATCAGACGGATAATAGTTTTCTAAAAGAGCGCTGTAGCTTTTCATCCGAATATCCGCTGGAATGTCATCTTTCTTCGTTTCGCCAACGAGTGGATGGATGAGAAGGCCATCAACGGTTTCAAGTGCCGTCTTTTGAAGGTATTCATGTGCGCGATGAATCGGATTGCGCGTTTGAAAGCCAACGATTGTTTTCCAGCCGCGCTGTTGGAATGTTTCTCTTAATTCTGCCGGCGTTTGAAAATGGTCTTGAAGAGCTGTTGGGTGCTGAAGGAGCGTGATTGGGCCACCGAGGTTAAACGCTTCCTGCTCGTACGTTTTTTGAACGCCTGGATGCTCAGCGTCGTTCGTTCCATAGACGCGTCGAGCTTCTTCTGTTTTGTCTGTTTCATAAATATCTTCTACTTCCATTAATCCATAGATTTCCCCGTCTTCACCCTTCAGGCAAACAGTAGGACTAGTAAAAATCTTGTCACGCGTTTCTTTGGATACAGAAAGCGTAATAGGCAAGCTCCAGATTGTCCCATTTGCGAGCCTCATTTTAGTTAAAACGTGCGTATAATCTGTTTGATTCATAAAGCCCGTTAACGGACTAAAAGCACCGATTGCGATCATATATAAATCGGATAAATTCCATGGTGTTAAGGTGACGACCGGAAACATTGTGGCCTTCTCGAGAAGCGCCAGGCGATCCTCTTCACATGGAATGCGGTTTATTAGCTGACCGCCATGTGGTTCTATCATAAATAAATCTCCCTTCTTGCTTGTTCACATATAGAGTTGCTACTAGCTTATGAAAGAAGGAGAGGAGAAGAGAGGGCTAATGAGAAAAATGGATGAGGGGTGTGTTTTTAAAGGGGGTCAGGCGCGAGCCTGACCCCCTTTAAAAACAACTGTCTCCGCACGAAAGACACTCCAACACATTCGAAGATATCCTCTCTTTTCCTTCTTGACCCTACTATCCTTTTGGACTACACTGTGTAGTGTGAGGTGGAAGCGATGAAAATTCATCAGTTCAAAACGAATGAAACAGGGTTAAACCGCTTTTTCGGCTCTCTTGAAGCGAAGGTTATGGACATACTCTTTGAAGGTCCAGAAATGACGATCAAAGATGTGAAACAGAAGCTTGATCAAGAGAAAAGTACGAACTTTAACACGGTTATGACGGTCATGAATCGTCTCGTGGATAAAGGAATTCTAGTAAAACGAGTTGAAAAGCGCACGTCAATGTTTAAGCCGCTTCTATCGAAAGAAGATTTTTTACAAACGCAATCGAAGGAATTAACAAAGGATCTAATGGATGAATTTGGTCCGCTTGCTGTGAATCATATGCTTGATGCGCTCGATGAAGCGGATCCAGTTTTGATCGAAAAGCTTGAGCAAAAAATCAAGCAGCTAAAGGAGAAGTAAGATGAGAATAAAACAGCCGCGATTTTTGTTTATGCTGTCTTTTTTTCTTGTAGCCACGATGATTGTTCAAATGTCACTATACAGTCTGCATTTATATTCGAACTGGACGCTTATGTTAAGCGTACTTGAAGCCTGCCATAATATGCTTCGCGCGATCGGTTTATCATCTATGAACATGCTATTAGAAGTTCT
Source organism: Anaerobacillus sp. 63XJN7_4_ISO-PGPR-S23-413 (assembly GCF_056173725.1). Classification (NCBI taxonomy): domain Bacteria; kingdom Bacillati; phylum Bacillota; class Bacilli; order Caryophanales; family Bacillaceae; genus Anaerobacillus; species Anaerobacillus sp. 63XJN7_4_ISO-PGPR-S23-413. Next base: position 3,940,012 of record NZ_CM149688.1, on the reverse strand, counting down.
GATTCTCTCAACATTTTCATTAATCGTGATGATGATCGTGAAGCAAATTTATCGATATGTCACCTTTTCGAAACGGCTGTCGCTTCTTCGTGAAGACACTGTCACACAGGTAGTCATTCGGAATTTCGATTTAGGAAAGCAGGCACTCCAGGTGATTAGAAGCGATGAGCCTATCGCGCTTACATATGGAATGATTAAACCCAAAATAGTTCTTTCGACTGAACTAGTTAGCCTGTTGAGCAAAGAAGAGCTGCGCGCCGTGATTTATCACGAAACTTTTCATCAGCAGCATCGTGATCCATTGAAAAAATTTATCATCACCCTTCTCGTCCACGCGCTTTGGTACGTGCCGATTTTGAAATGGGTATCAAATCACTATCACACGCTACGCGAAATTGCCGCGGATCGGTTTGCGATGAAAGAAGCAAATATGCTTGATCTTAGTAGCGCGTTATTAAAACTATTAAAAAGCGATCACAGACAGCGTCATGCTTTTGCTGTATCTTTTGCGGAAACGTCTGTGAACGATCGCATACAACATATTCTTGCGCCAGAAAAAGAAGTGCACGTAACGTTGCCTGTTGGGACAGTACTTTACTCACTTTATATTGTGTTAGGGTTATCCATCATGTTTATGGTGGCGACACCCTAATTCTTTTTCGGAAACAAACACTACATATCGTAGTGTTAAAATTAGGAGGGAATTAATTTATGAATTTATCACAAAACGTTGCCCTTGTCGTACTACGAATCGTTCTCGGTCTTATTTTTACGGTTCACGGCCTAGATAAATTTGCTGGAGGGATTGGAAATACCGCTGGATTTTTCGAGAGCATTGGCATTTTGGGTGGTTTAGCGTATGTCGTTGCAACGATTGAACTAGTCGGAGGTCTTCTTATGATCGTAGGACTAGGCACACGCATTGTTTCTTTGCTTTTCATGATCGTCATGCTAGGAGCGATCTTTACGGTTAAACTAACGACAGGATTTATCGGAGGGTATGAATTGGATCTTGCTCTTCTCGGTATGTCAGTCGCTGTTTTGATTAGCGGAGGTGGAGCCATTTCCGTTGATTACAAATACTTTTCGAAACAATCATAGGAGGAAGAATCATGGCAAATAAGAATAAGAAAAAGCAACCGAACAAGCAAACAATAGCTAATGCGCAGAAAAAATCGAAAGCATGGATCTACTGGTTAGTGGCCGCTGTCGCTGCAGTTATCGTAATCGTGATCGTCGTTTCAAGCGGCTCGAGTTCTGATGGTTCAGAGGAAAAAGCGATGGAGCAACCATTTCTCGGTGATGAAAATGCGCAGGTAGAAGTGATTGAATTTGGAGATTACAAATGTCCTTACTGTAAAGCATTCGAACAGTCTTTTTTCCCGCAAATTGATCAAGAGTTAATTCAAACAGGGGAAATCAAATTCTCGTTTATCAACTATCCATTTATTAATGTTGATTCCGATCGCTCAGCGGAATTTGCTGAAGTGGTGTACCAGGAGCTTGGGAATGACGTGTTCTGGGAATTCCACTCATTAATGTATGAAAAGCAAACAGAAGGCACGGAAAAGCAGGACATCTACACAGAAGATTACCTTGTAGACACGCTAAAAGAAGTGACTGATGAAGAAAAAGCTGAACAGGTTCTTGCAGCTTTTAAAGATGGCGAAGGAGAAGCGGCGATCGACTACGACTTATCGAAAGCCCGTGATCTCGACGTTACTGGCACACCAGCTCTCTTTGTGAACGGCGAGCCGTTTGAAGGACAAACAATTGATGACCTGAAGAAAATGGTAGAAGAAGCGAAGGAAGAGTAAAGGAATTACCATCATTGTCCACCGTGGGTGGACAATGATGGTTTTTTGTTTGTGAAGGGGGTCAGGCGCGAGCCTGACCCCCTCAAAACACAACTGTTCCCCCCACTCCCGCAATCATGTATAATAAACCTGTTACCAATTACATAGTGATCGATTCAGGTGTCTTTTCAATGAAGACTTAATAGGGAAGCTGGTGCAATTCCAGCGCGGTCCCGCCACTGTAAATGGTCGCCTGCTGCAGAATCCACTGTTCGAAACAGCGAATGGGAAGGAGCAGCATGCGATAACCATGAGCCAGGAGACCTGCCTGAATCAAGCGCGAACAGCCTACGAGGATAGGGATGTGCGAACGGATTCAGGTGCCTTTATGCACCGTTACTTCCATTCGACCATCTTCATGCCCTCGTGCGTGGGGATTTTTTAGTTTAGAGACATCAGAAAACAGGAGGAGAAACACACATGAAAAAGCTTTATTCACTACTCGTTTTACTTTTTCTCGTTACAGGAACCATCGCAGGTTGCGGAGCGAGTGAAGAGAACAGCGCGACAAATGAAGGAAATGCGAATACAGAGCAAGCTGAACAGTCAGAAGATAGCGCTTTCCCAGTAACGATAACGGATGCGTTGGACGAGGATGTTACGATCGAAAAAGATCCTGAAAAAATTGTCTCCTTAATCCCGAGTAACACTGAGATCCTTTTCGACCTGGGAGCAGGGGAAGAAGTAGTTGGCGTATCTGACTTCGCCAACTATCCAGAAGAAACGGCTGATATTGAAAAAATCGGCGGCATGGAATTTAACGTGGAGAAAATCATTTCTCTAAAGCCTGATCTCGTACTTGCACACGGCTCAAGCGCACATAACTCAGAAGCAGGTCTACAGCAGCTTCGTGATGCTGGAATCACTGTACTCGTTGTGAACGATGCGAAAAGCTTCGATGAAGTGTACGCTTCCATCGAAATGATTGGACAAGCAACCGGTGAAACGGAAGAAGCGGAAACCGCGATCGATGAAATGAAGCAAGATCTTGAAGGCATTCAAGCAAAAGCAGAAAGCATTAGTGAAGAAGATCAGAAAAATGTCTTCGTCGAAGTTGCCCCTGCGCCTGAAATCTACTCTCCAGGGAAGAATACGTTTATGGATGACATGCTAACGATGATTCACGCGAAGAACGTGACGCACGATCAGGAAGGCTGGAACCAGGTGGATCAGGAAGCGATTATCAAAGCGAATCCTGACGTGATCATCACAACGTACGGTTACTATACAGAGAAGCCAGTTGAACAAGTGTTAAGCCGCGACGGCTGGCAAGACGTGACGGCTGTCAAAGATGAGCAGGTTGTTGATGTGCACTCTGACCTTGTTACGCGCTCTGGCCCTCGTCTTACTGAAGGAGTAGAGGAACTTGCAAAAGCGGTTTACCCGGATGTTTTTGCTGAATAAACGTTTAATTGCCTATCCGATTGCGATAGCACTCTTAATTGGTGCCATGCTCCTTGGCATTTCAATCGGTACTGTTTCAGTTCCAGTGCTTACCATTCTAAAATTAATCGGAAGCGAAGTTTTACACCTTCCATTCATAGGCAAAACCGATCCAATGTTTACAACGATTGTGATGGATATTCGCTTGCCACGCGTCATTTTGGCAGGTCTAGTGGGGGCGTCTCTTGCGATAGCAGGGGCCGCCTTTCAAGGTCTTTTGCGTAATCCACTAGCGGATCCGTACGTGCTCGGCGTTTCATCCGGAGCATCAGTTGGAGCGGTACTCGTGCTGTTTTTCAACCTGTCCATTCCGTTTGTCGGCATGTTCACCCTACCAGTTATGAGCATCGCTGCATCGATTCTCACGATTTTCCTCGTGCTCTTTTTCGCACGACAAATCGAGCGATCGATGCGCGTGGAGACGATCATCCTAACAGGAATTGTGTTTAGCTCATTCCTTGGCTCACTCCTGTCACTTATGATCGCCTTAACAGGAGAGGAGCTTCGTCAAATTATCGGCTGGCTCCTTGGAAGCGTGTCGATGCGCGGATGGGAATACATCGGGATCATTCTTCCCTTTTTCATCATTGGATCAGGGATCCTGCTCTTTAGCAGCAAGGAGCTGAACGCGATGTCTTTTGGTGAAGAACGCGCTCAGCATATCGGCGTGAACGTCGCGAAACGAAAGCTTTGGATTCTAATCGGCGGCTCGATTTTAACAGGGGCAGCTGTTGCGGTTTCAGGAACGATTGGTTTCGTTGGCCTTGTGATTCCGCATTTAACGCGCCTCCTATGGGGTCCGGATCACAGGCATTTACTGCCACTCTCCATTTTACTTGGAGCTGCTTTTCTAATCATCGCTGATTTAATTTCAAGAACGATCATTTCACCAACTGAGCTGCCGATTGGCGTCATCACATCGCTTATCGGTGCCCCGGTATTTGCCATCATTTTAATACGAAGACGTAAGGAAAGAAGAGGATAAGCATGCTAAGCGTACATTCTGTTACAGGAGGATACCCCGGTCACGACGTACTTGATGACATTTCGTTTGATGTGAATCAAGGTGAGCTTCTCGGCATCGTTGGACCAAACGGAAGCGGCAAAACGACTATTTTTAAAATGGTTAGCGGCATTCTAAAGGCAAAGTCCGGCTCAATTATGCTCAAAGATAAGTCGCTCTCAAGCTACTCAGCGAAACAGCTGGCGCGCGTGCTCGCGGTTCTTCCACAGCATGCGGATCAGGCTTTTCCTTATACCGTTAAAGAAACCGTTTCGCTCGGACGCTACGCCCATCAGACGGGATGGTTTCAAATGTGGAGCGAGTATGACGAGGCGGTTGTACAGCGTACAATGGAGCAAACGGGAACCGCCGCCTTCGCGGATAACTACGTGAACGAACTCTCAGGCGGTGAGCGTCAGCGCGTCTTTCTCGCACAGGCGCTTGCGCAGGAACCCGAGATTCTCTTATTAGACGAGCCGACGAACCACCTCGACCTTTCTTATCAAAAAGAACTGCTCGATCTCTTAAAAAAATGGACGCGCGAACAGGGGCTAACAGTGATTTCGATTTTTCACGACTTGAATCTGGCAGGTCTGTACTGTGACCGCCTGCTTCTTCTTGAAAATGGGAAAATCAACATGCACAACAAGCCAAATGACGTTCTAAACGAACAGCGCATTCAATCGGTTTATCGCACAAAAATTGAAAAGCATCCGCATCCGACCGTGCCAAAGCCACAAATGCTGTTATTGCCAGAAAAACAGGCAGAGGATCAAAGCAATCTTACCATTGATGAGCGCTACCTTAAGCGGTCAGATAACATGATCACTCTCACGACACCATTTCCGCTTCGGACGATGTCTTCTGGTGTCGTAGGATCTGGAACTGGCTGGTATCGCACGTTCGTCAACCGACACGTCCCTAAAAGCTACAGCTGCTCAGATCATAAAGAAGAAATGGCGACGTTTTTAGAGGAGCACGGCATCGATCCGACAGAAACAGTTGGCATGATGACGGCCGTTCGACTAGAGGATGTCTCTTACCGCTTAGTAGAAGATGAAGGCGTTTCGGTATTTGTCGTTGTAACGGCAGGCGTTGGAAACGCCGTCGATGCATCGAAAAGCGCAGAGCACGTATACGAGCCGCTTCCCGGAACGATCAACACGTGGATTTTCGTGAACGGAACGCTCACAGATGAAGCATTCATCCAAAGCATCATGACCGCAACGGAAGCAAAGGTTAAAGTCATGCACGACCAGCAAGTAAAAGACTCGGTGACAGGCACCATAGCAACAGGTACTTCTACAGACAGCATTCTGATCGCCGCGACACAGCGTGGACAGCATCAGGCATACGCGGGCACGATCACAACGCTCGGAAAATTGATTAGCCTCGGCGTTTACAACTGTACGACAGAGGCACTTGAAAAGTACCGTACGAGGCTCTCGCTATGATCATGTATCACCTTCTTGCGATTAGCCTCGCTTTTTTTCTGGATCTGCTGATTGGCGATCCACCAAAATGGCCGCATCCAGTGAAGTGGTTTGGCTCACTTATCAACTTTCTCGACAAACGCTGGAACTATGGTGCGAACCGCAAACAAAAAGGTGCCCTCATGACGCTCACCGTTCTTGTCGTCGTGATTACTCTAACCGGTTTGACCGTTTTTCTTGCCTACAACCTTCACCCGCTTGTGGGGATTTTCTTTGAAGGCATTCTCATCGCAACAACGATCTCACAGAAAAGCTTGCGAGAGGCGGCACTGGACGTATATAAGCCCCTTCAGCAAGGCGATATGACAGAAGCACGACGCAAGCTTTCCTGGATCGTTGGTCGTGACACAGATCAACTCGATGAAAGTGAAATCGTACGAGGCACTGTTGAAACGGTCGCTGAGAACACTAGCGACGGCATTACGGCACCGCTATTCTGGGCGCTTATCGGCGGTAGCGTTGGGGCGATGGCCTACCGAGCGATTAACACGTGTGATTCAATTGTTGGCTATCGAAACGAAAAATACGAAGCTTTTGGCTACGCCTCTGCGAAGCTTGATGACGCTGTGAACTGGATTCCAAGTCGCATCACAGGCTACTGCATGATGCTTTCCAAAAAGCCGGAGCATACCGCAAGAAGCCGCGCCTGGCACGTTCTATTTCGCGATGCAAAACAGCATCCGAGTCCAAACAGCGGCTGGGGAGAAGCGGCAACGGCAGCGCTTCTCGGCGTGCAGCTTGGCGGGGTGAACACATATAAAGGCATCGTTTCAAACCGTGCGCTTATCGGTGACGCCATCATTAAGCTAAGCGCCATACATATTCCAAAAGCGATTGCGATCATGAATCGCACGAGCATTCTTTTTCTACTTATCTTATGGATCGGAGGGCTTTTCATTGCTACCATCACACGGCTCTAATCCGCACTATTTATACGAATCGCTGAGCATCGAACAGCCTGAGGAGACGCTCGATTTCAGCGCAAACCTGAATCCATTCGGTCCTCCAAAGGCGCTGATCGAAAAGTGGCCTGACGCTTTCAACCTCATCACAACATACCCTGACCCCCACGCCACCTCGCTAACGAAAAAGCTTGTAGCAAGGCACGGTACGGAAGAAAGTCACGTTCTCGTTGGTAACGGTGGTGCTGAACTGATCACGCTCGTCGGTCGTTTTCTTTTTCATAAACGAGTTTGCATCGTGCAGCCTGCTTTTTCAGAGTATGAAGAAGCATGTCGTAGTGCAGAATGCGAAGTCACTTACCATAAGCTTGAAGAGGGATGGCGCCTCGACCCAAACCCTCTTGTTGAAAAAATGAATCACCTTGACGCCATTTTTCTCTGTACGCCAAATAACCCAACCGGTGTTTCGTATGATCCTGAATCAGTCAGAACACTGATTGCTGAAGCGGAAAAGCAAGATTGCTACCTCATCATCGATGAAGCCTTCGCTGACTTTTTACAAAAAGAGCCCTGTTATACCGTAGAGATCATGACAAATAAGCGCCTGATCATTCTGCGCTCGTTAACGAAAATGTTCGCCATTCCAGGCTTACGTCTAGGTTATATGATGGCGCATCCTGAAGTGATTCGCGCAATAAAAAAGCTCAAGCCACACTGGAGCGTTAACGCTTTAGCGCTTATGGCTGGTGAGATTTGTATCGACGAACAGGCGTATATGACGCTAACGCGAAAGTTTGTAGAGGAGGAACGTGAAAAGCTCCAAACTTTTTTTGAAAAGCATCGCTATATTTACTCACGTTCAAGCGTGAATTTTTATTTACTTAAAGATCCTGATCAAACCGATCAAGCGCCACTCATGCACTACTTGATGAAAAACGGCATCGTCCCAAGGCATACGGAGAACTTTCCAGGTCTTAACGGGCGATGGCTCAGATTTGCGATTCGAACTTCCGATGAAAACGACCGACTCATGGAGGTGCTAGCATCATGGCGACGCTGATCTTCATAACCGGAGGCGTGAGGAGCGGGAAAAGTCGTTTTGCTGAAGAACGAGCAGCTTCGGTCCGGACAGAAAATAGTACGCTTCATTACATCGCCTGCGGTCAGGCAAGTGACGTAGAGATGGAAGCGCGAATTCGCCGTCACCAGCAGGATAGGGAAAAAGCCATCGTTCCATGGCAAACAGTTGAATGCCCAAAGGATGTAGGAAGCGCCACCTCACAGCTTGGGGCAAAGGCGGTTGTTTTGCTTGATTGCGTGACAACGCTTCTATCCAATGAATTGTTTCAAAACGGAGACTGGTCAAACGCCATCTTTCAGGAACAAACGAAACAGAAAATTCAGCTTGATATCGAAAAACTTAACGAAAGCTCAGAAGCCCTCGTCATTGTTAGCAATGAACTTGGGCATGAACCGTTAGATGGGGAACTTGTCTCCGTTTATGCGCGATTGCTTGGTGAAATTCATCAGTGGATTGTTAGTGAAGCGGACGAAGCTTATCTGATTGAAATGGGCCTGCCGCAGGTTATGAAGGGAGACGGAATTACATGAAGGGTGTCATGATTCAAGGCACGGCATCAGACGTTGGCAAAAGCTTGATCGTGACGGCCCTCTGCCGTCTTCTCGCAAACGAAGGCTATGCCGTTGCTCCGTTTAAATCACAAAACATGTCGAACAATTCTTACGTGACAATGGAAGGAAAAGAGATCGGACGGGCACAGGGCGCACAAGCAGAAGCGGCTAGAACCGAAGCGAGCGTCTGGATGAATCCCATTCTATTAAAACCAAGATCCGATCAGCATGCGGAAGTGATTCAGTTCGGAACCTCTTACAGCACGCTCTCGGGCAAAGATTACCGAGAATCGTACTACGAGATGGGCATAGAAAGCATTGAGCGTGCGCTCGATCACCTACAGCAAAACTATGATGTGGTTGTGATGGAAGGTGCGGGCAGCCCGGTTGAAGTCAATTTAAAAGATCGCGAGCTTGTGAATATGAAGGTGGCTGAAATGGCCGATGTTCCAGTCATTCTTGTGGCTGATATCGATCGCGGCGGCGTGTTTGCAAGCATCGTCGGCACCCTTGAGCTCCTGGATGATCAAGAACGCAAGCGGGTGAAAGGTATCATCATTAACAAATTTCGTGGCGATCCAGCGCTCTTCGAAGATGGCATCACATGGCTTGAAGAGCGAACCGGTCTACCAATGATCGGCGTCCTTCCTTATGTGGAGCATCACGTGGAAGGGGAGGATTCTCTCTCACTTACCGATCGGTTTTCACAGAAAAAAGGTGCGCTTGAAATCGTCGTGCTTCAGCTTCCGTTTGTTTCTAACTATAGCGATATGGAGCCGTTTAACGATGAGGACGTCACGGTTCGCTGGGTGCAGCACTCGGATGAAGTTGGCGATCCAGATGCGGTCATTATTCCTGGAACGAAAAGTACCATCCGTGATTTGGATTGGTTGAAGGATCGAGGTTTTGACGAAGTGTTACAAAGCTACATAGCACGCGGCGGAAGCGTTATTGGCATATGCGGCGGCTATCAAATGCTGACGGAGAAGCTGATTGATCCGTATGGCGCAGATACAGGTGAGTCTGGGAAAACGGTTGAAGGAATGGGGCTCATTCCCGCGCAAACGTCGTTTCATAAAGAAAAAACTACCGTACGAGTGAGCGGTTCACTGCATTCAGCTACTAACCTAGCAATGCCAATCGAAGGCTATGAAATTCATCTAGGGGAAACACGTTTTGCCCATACAGCCAAACCTTTCCTCCAGATCGAGGGTCGGCCTGAAGGCTACTATAATGAAGGAGGTCGCGTGATTGGCACGTATTTGCATCATCTTTTTCATAATGATGAATGGCGAACCGAGTGGCTGAATCGTCTGCGAACGCGGAAAGGATTGCCGCAACAAAAGCAAATCAACCGTACTAGCATGAAAGAGAAAACGTACGATCATCTCGCTAACCAGCTGAAGCCACACTTGAACTGGGAGCTTATGAAAAGCATCATGTTTCAGCGTGAGCGCCAATGAGTTTGTGGCCAGGTTTTCTCATTAATGTGCAATTTTTCACCGTTATCCCGGTGCGACGCGAACTTCCAATGGAGCGGGAGCCGTTAACGCGCTCGGTTCAAACGTTTCCGATTCTTGGACTGCTTCAAGGTTTACTATCGGCAGCGCTTCTCTACGGGCTCATCGAATGGACGCCTTTTTCGTCGCTAGCGATCGCGTTCGTCACATGGGTGTTTCTGATGGCGCTAACGGGTGGTCTTCATCTTGACGGCTGGATGGATGCAAGCGATGCGTTTTTCTCGTATCGCGATCTTGCTAAACGTCTTGAAATTATGAAGGATCCGCGGACAGGGGCTTTCGGCGTACTGTCGGTGATTGTGCTTCTCTCGGCAAGGTTTCTTTTTCTTTATGAAATCATTCAAATGGCGACGTTCAGCTCGTATCTCCTCATTGCGGCCATACCCTTTTTTAGCAAAAGTGTGATGGGATATTTTCTGTTAAGCATTCAACCTTCGAAACAAGAGGGGCTTGCTTACTTTTTTCAGAAATCGATTCAGCGATCAAGCTTATGGATTTATCCGATTTATTGGATCGCGCTCATCGGCATGACGGTGCTACTCTCCCCAGACGCTTTCCTAGCATTGCTGTTGTTAAGTGCAATGACAGTTCTATTTGCGATCGCGATGAGAAGAAAGATACTTAGCTGGTTTAACGGCGTAACCGGAGATGTGCTCGGCGCGAGCGTTGAAGGGATGGAGGTGATCTTATGGATGAGCGTGTGGCTATTACATTATTTCGTCATGGGATAACGGATGATAACAAGCGCGGGGCTTATATTGGCTGGACAGATACACCGCTTAATGAAGCCGCTGAACTTGCTACAGTCGACGCTGATCAGTATGATCTTATTTTCACGAGCGACTTGCAGCGATGCATGCAAACAGCGAAACGTCTCTTTCCGAATCGGAAAAGAATTCCCGTGCCGCTGTTGCGGGAAATCCTGTTTGGGGAATGGGAAGGAAAAACGTATGCCGACCTTGAACATGATATCCAATACAGAAGCTGGATTGATGATCCATTCGTCATGTCTCCACCTGGAGGTGAGAGCTTCGCTCAATTTGGTCAGCGAATTGAGGAAGGGTTTAAATCGGTCGTCGAACAGGTCATTGAATCACAGAATCAGAGAGGCATCGTGATTACACACGGAGGCGTTATTCGCTATTTGCTAACCAAGTATGCCCCAGAAAAGCGTTCGTTTTGGGAATGGAAAGTTCCCCACGGTTCAGGAATCGAGCTTGAATGGAAACGAGATGACCTAAGGAGGGATAGGCGATGCACTTCGTTACAGGAGGTGCCTATAACGGCAAATCGAAATGGGTGACAACGTTCTACGGATTAACGGAGGATCACTGCTGGAGATCCGCTTATGACCAAATGAAAATCCCGCTTAATGTAAGTCGCTTTTACGGAGATGTCGTTGTTCTTGAAGGTGTAGAACAGTGGATTAAAGGACTTACGGCTGACTCGGGGCATGAAGAATGCCGGGCGATCTGGCAGTCGCTTCTAGGCATCTGGCGCTCGTGGGAAAGCGAGCAACATGAGCGGACGGTCGTGATTATAGGCGCGGATATTACTAAAGGAATCGTACCAATGGAAAAAGAAGAGCGCGAATGGCGTGATTTAACAGGATGGGCGTACCAGGATTTAGCGGCCTTAGCAGACCGTGTTGATGTAATCTGGTACGGACTCAATCAGCAGTTAAAATAATCGAGGGGGAATAGGGATGAGAATTTATACACGAACAGGTGACGAGGGAAAAACGAGCATTATCGGGGGAAGAGTCGATAAAGACGATGTACGAGTAGAAGCTTACGGCACGGTAGATGAAGCGAATGGCTTTGTTGGACAGGCGATTGTTGAATTAAGTGAGCTTGGCTCAGATAAATTTACGGATCTTCTAGAAGATTTGGAAAAAATTCAGCATGAGCTCTTTGACTGTGGCGGCGACCTTGCGAACGTCTCACCAAAACGAGAAATGAAGCTTATGGAAGAGTCGATTACGTACCTTGAAGGACGCATCGATGAGTTTATTGAAGAAGCGCCAGCGCTTGAGAAATTTATCTTACCTGGTGGAAGCAAACCGTCCGCAACGATTCATATCGCTCGCACAATCACACGTCGCGCCGAGCGCCACGTTGTTACGTTAAATAAAGTAGAAGAAAACATTCCACCCGTCCCAATGAAATACTTAAACCGCCTATCAGATTACTTTTTCGCCCTTGCTCGCGTGATTAATTTCCGTTTGAACGTAAAAGACGTGGAGTACGCAAGAAGCGCAAAAGTGTTCCGCGGCGGCAAGCGTAAAGGAGAGTAGGCATGTCGGGAAAACGCGCAAGCCTTCTCGCCATGTTCATTGCACTATCCGTTGTTGGCGCGCTTATTAAAATTCCTTCCGTTATCGGAAGCGTTGCGCTCGATGCGTTTCCAGCTCTCGTAGCCGCCGTTCTTCTCGGAAGCAGGAGCGGTGCGCTGATCGCAGGATTCGGTCATCTACTATCTGCGCTTATTGTCGGCTTTCCGCTCGGTCCCATGCATCTACTAATCGCGGCAGAAATGGCAGCGCTCGTTTGGCTTTTCGGTGCGCTTTATGAGAAAAGTAAACGAAAAATAGCTGTTGGACTCTTTTTAGTAGGAAACGGAGTTATTGCTCCACTACCGTTTCTTTTTATGCTCGGCACGGGCTTTTACATGGCGATTATGCCAGGGCTAGTTGTTGCGTCAGCGATCAATCTCGTACTTGCGATGGCTCTCATCCCACGCTTAGCAACGATTTTTGAGAAAAAAGGACTTGCGAGCTTATGAGAGATGGTACGATGATTCCGCTCGATAACGAATACCTCGTGATTACAAGCGATAACAGCGGAGGCATCGGAGAGAAAGAGCATGATATCGTGAACGTGCCATATGATGTGCTTTCTTACTTCGCTTTTCGCGTTGCGGTAATGGAAAATGTCGCACATGGAGCAACGCCACTTTCCGTCGTTTTACATAACTTCTGCGGCGGCGCAAAGTGGGAGGAGCTTGTGGGCGGCATCGAGCGAGGAAAAAGAGAATTAGGCATGAACGAGCTTACGATCACAGGAAGCTCTGAAACAAATATGCATCTCCTCCAATCAGCGCTTGGTGTTGTGGTAATTGGACGGAAGCGGCGTAACGAACATCCTGAAGTATCGCTAAGTGACGACATCCGATTCGCCGTAATCGGTAAACCGCTCGTTGGCGATGAAGTGGTGAACGAGCCGAATGCGTTAGCACCACTTGATCTTTTTCAGTGGGTGAGTGAACAGGAAGGTGTTCGGGCTGTGTTACCTGTTGGATCAAAAGGGATACTGTATGAGTTGAATGAGCTTCTAGCTGAAGATGAAGTGACGGATGAACAGGTGATGGTAGATCTGGACGTTCATAAATCCTCAGGCCCGTCTACTTGTTTTATTGTCGCTTATGGAGAAGAGGTAAAGGAGCACCTACGTGAACGAGCGGGTGGGCTTCTTCATGTAGTGGAAATTGAAAGGGGTCAGGCACGTGCCTAACCCCACATACAAACAAAAACCGCGCATTGTCCGCCTGAGGCAGACAATGCGCGGTTTTCTATCTATTCAAGTATTCTTTACAATGTTTTCATACGATTTTCTCTCTCATACTTCTTCTCAAGCTCGGTTAATGTAAGGCTATGAAGTTGAGTAAGGTCTTCTCGATTGTGTGGTGAATTTAGTAACTTGCGAATTAGGTAGGTTCGACGATCAATCATGCCTTTTCGGAGTTGAACTCCCATGAACACAACCTCCTTCCTTTACTATCACGTTTGACTCTAGCATAACGCGTTTTGCTTCTTTTGTGTGTTAAGAAATTGTGAAGAAATTAACAAAGAATGTGGGAAAGAAGTGGAGCGGGGTGCGGTGAAGGGGGTCAGGCGCGCGCCTGACCCCCTTCACATACAAAAAAGAAACAAAGTCCACTCCACACGGACATTCAAATGAGCTATACTCCATGTTTCTTTAAAATTTAAGCTAACCCGATTTGGATTCAGAAAAGGTTAAGAAGAAATATGCAACTAAGGTCTTTATTTTCTGAAAAATCACAAAAAACATTGCGTGTACAAAAAATGTGTTTTATAATAACTCAGGTAAGCGCTTTCTTTTACTTTTTTAGGAAGGAGACTTGATTTGTGGGTTTGAAAATAAGTGATAAGTCATGATGATGTCGCCGTTTTCACTGAGTTTTGTTTTCTAGGGGAAAAGTGCATTAATTATAAGGCGAACAATCATGGTACATTAATTTCGTTAATAAGGTAAGCGCTTTCCTTGTGAAGCTTATAAACATGTTATAAGTAGATTGGTTTAATTTATTTGCTCTATTACGCAAATCAACAAAATTACTTGAAACGGAGGTCTACGCCTATGATGTGGGTGATTGTTAGTAGTTTTCTTGTTTATACGGGTTTTGTCGCCTGGTTTTCTTGGTATAAGACGAGAGAAACAGACTTAACAAGTTCCGATGGTTATTTTCTGGCTGGTCGAAGTTTAACGGGTATTGTTATTGCAGGATCACTTATTTTAACGAACCTCTCAACAGAGCAAATGGTAGGACTGAATGGACAGGGGTTTGGTGAATCAATGGTCGTAATGGCGTGGGAAGTAACCTCGCCTATAGCGCTTATATTCATGGCTTTTATCTTCCTTCCAAGGTATTTAAAAGCAGGAATATCCACGATCCCTGACTTTCTGGAACAGCGGTATGATCTTCGAACGCGACAAATTGTTTCGATTCTATTTCTTCTTGGATATGCGGTTGCTTATTTACCTACCGTCCTCTACTCTGGTGCACTTGTATTAGATAGTATTTTCTCGCTGTCAACCATTAGCGGGACGAGCCAGTTTACAACCGTCATGATCGTTGCTTTTGCGATCGGAATTATTGGCTGCTGCTATGTCATCTTTGGTGGGTTACGAGCTTGTGCCATTAGCGATACGATCAATGGTGTTGGGCTAATTATAGGAGGATTTCTGATTCCCTTTCTTGCATTAGTTGCTCTTGGAGGCGGCAATCTTGTTGATGGAGTAGATAAACTACTTCATGCCAATCCTGCCAAGCTAAATGCGATTGGAAATCATGAATCGTCTGTTCCGTGGACGGTGCTTTTAACGGGTCTTCTTTTTAATAACCTTTTCTATTGGTGTACCAACCAGGCAATTATTCAACGGACGTTAGGAGCAAAGAATCTCGCAGAAGGACAAAAGGGAGTTTTGTACGCAGGCTTCTTTAAAATATTTGGTGCCTTCTTTTTAGTTTTACCTGGGATCATTGCTTTCTTACTTTACGGAGAAGGTGGACTTAAAAACGCTGATATGGCGTATCCGTCATTAGTGACAGATGTTCTTCCCCTGGCGCTATCTGGGTTTTTAGCTGCCGTTCTATTCGGAGCAATTTTAAGTTCTTTTAATGGAGCATTAAATAGCTCTATTACCCTTTTTACTTTGGACATTTATCGCCCAATTTTCAAACCCAATGCAAAGGAACGAGAGCTTGTTAAAGTGGGAAGGATTTTTGCCGGTGGACTTGCAGCGGTTGCCGTAATTGTGGCGCCGTTCATTATCTTTGCTCCTTCGGGTTTGTACTATTATCTTCAGGAAATGTTTGGTTTTTACAATATACCGATTATCGCCATGGTACTTGTAGGCTTCTTTAGTAAACATGTACCGTCAAGTGCACCAAAAATAACGATTCTTGTTCATATAGTCGTTTATGCTCTATCAAAGGTGTTTCTTGGCCACGTGAATTTTCTGTACGTTCTTTCCGTTCTGTTCCCACTCAACATTTTTGTTATGGTGCTAGTTGGTAAGCTTCGACCGAGAACGACAGCTTACGAATTATATGATTCTAAAAAAGTCGATCTCACACCATGGAAGCATGCTAGGATTTTCTCGATTTTTATCCTAGTACTGATGATCGGTGTTTATGCTTTCTTCTCTCCAATTGGAGTGGCAGAAGCTAGTGCCGAATATTCACCAATGTCACTTGTTTTCATGCTTGGAACGCTTGTTTTAATAAGTGGAGTGATCTGGTTCTGGCGAAGTACGACATTGAAACAAAGGAAACAGGAAGCAGAGCGATCGAAGTTTAACCAGGCTCTTAAACAATCATCACTATAAAGAAAGGGGATTTTCCATGTCAAAAGTAACTGCAGGTATTATCGGAGGTGGCCGCATCGGTCAATTACATGCTGATAACTTAATTCAATCACCTTACTATCAGTTGAGAAGTATTTCAGATATTCATATCTCACACCTTGAGGGGACGGTATATGAAAAGGAAGCAATCATTACAACTAACCCTAATGACCTCTTTTTAGACCCTGAAATCGACGCTATTTTTATTTGCTCATCAACAGATACGCATGTTGATTTTATTAAACGAGCTGCACAAGCAGGAAAGCACGTCTTTTGCGAAAAGCCAGTCAGTTTTCAAATTGAAGAAACGCGTGAAGCTCTTCAAGTTGTTAAAGACGCTGGGGTCAATTTTCAAGTTGGCTTCAATCGTCGCTATGATAAGCATTTTAGGAAAGTATTTGAAACAGTTCGTTCCGGTACAATTGGTGAACCGCACGTGATCAAAGTAACTTCTCGAGATCCTGAAGCACCACCAGAAGCTTATATCCAGCGGTCCGGCGGAATGTTCATGGATATGACCATTCATGATTTTGATATGATTCGTTATTTATCTGGAAAAGAAGTTGTAGATGTCACAGTGAAAGCAGCCAATCTAATTGATGAGAAATTCAAACGAAACGACGATGTCGATACAGCCATCATCACGCTAACTTTTGAAGACGGTAGTCTTGGAGTAATAGACAATAGTCGTCAGGCGGCTTATGGATATGATCAACGAATCGAAGTTTTTGGAGATAAAGGCGTTGTTTCTGCGGAAAATGAACAAAATACGACCGTGAAAATTAGCACGAGAGAATCGGTGACAAGTGATCATCCTAAATACTTTTTCCTTGATCGCTATAAAGAAGCTTATGTAGAAGAAGTGAGGGATTTTGCTTTATCTATATTGGAACAAAAGCCCTTAACGTGCAGTGGATATGACGGGTTACAGGCTGAAAATCTTGCGCTCGCTGCCCGCTTATCGTGGCAAGAGGGTCGAACGGTTACACTTTCTGAGCTAATTTCAGTAAAAATAGATTGAATTTTTAAACATCATGTTGTAGACTCGAATATAGACAAGGTAAGCGCTTACCTTAATTATTGTGAAGGAGGAAGTTGATCATGTCTCAATTGCTTATCAAACCTAACCAGGCAACTGAAGAAGGCAACATACTTAGAGTAACTCCTGAATCAGCGGGGTGGGAGTATGTGGGCTTTGAAGTCTACTCGTTAGAAAAGGGGAGTACGCTAAAGCAGAACACAAACAATCAAGAAGTTTGTCTAGTTTTGCTAAGCGGAAAAGCAGATGTCCAAACGAATAAAGAAAAATTCGTGAACATCGGAAAGCGTATGAGTGTATTCGAAAAAATTCCACCATATTCCGTTTATATACCAAACGATGATCATTATGAAGTAACTGCTTTAAGTGATATGAAACTTGCCGTTTGTTCTGCCCCCGGTAGAGGATCTTATCAAGCAAGACTAATTGCTCCAGACGATGTTGGCGTAGAAGATCGAGGACATGGAAAGATGTCTCGTAAAATTCACAATATCTTACCAGAGCAAAAAGAGGCGGACAGTCTACTTGTGGTAGAAGTATATACACCTGATGGAAACACTTCAAGCTACCCACCTCATAAGCATGATCGCGATCATTTACCATATGAATCCTATCTTGAGGAGACATACTACCATGAACTTAATCCACCTCAAGGTTTCGTGTTCCAACGAGTTTATAACGACAATCGGAGTTTAAATGAAACACTGAGCGTTGAGAATGGAAATGTCGTTCTAGTTCCGGAAGGGTATCATCCCGTCTCATCAATTCCAGGATATGAATCCTATTATTTAAATGTAATGGCTGGCCCCAAAAGAACCTGGAAATTCCATAACGACCCGGATCATGAATGGCTATTTGAAAATGTAATGAAGTAATGCCTTTAAGGTAAGCGCTTAACCTAACTGGGATGGAGGAAAACGAATGTATCACCTTGATTTCAAAAAAGATCGCCCTATTGATTTAATCGGACTTGGAAGACTGTGCATTGATTTGAACGCAAATGAAATCAATCGACCGATGGAAGAAACTTATTCTTTTACGAAATACGTCGGAGGTTCACCAGCAAATATTGCTATTGGAGCAGCGCGACTTGGCTTGAACAGCGGATTTATTGGGAAAGTCTCAAGTGATCAAATGGGAAACTATATCGTTGATTATCTTGAAAGGAACAAAATAGATACGTCAAGTGTCGTGAAGGACCAGACAGGAGCAGTAACGGGTCTTGCCTTTACTGAAATTAAAAGTCCCGAGGAATGTAGCATCCTCATGTACCGTGATAATGTAGCCGATTTAAAACTTGAAACAACAGATATTTCAGAAGACTACATTAGGGAGTCCAAATCACTTCTGATTTCAGGAACTGCCCTTTCCCAAAGTCCTTCAAGAGAAGCTGTTTTTCTTGCTCTTGAATACGCACGCAAACATGACGTCATCGTGATCTTTGATATTGATTATCGTCCTTACAGCTGGAATTCAGCCAAAGAGACAGCCATCTATTATAATCTTGCTGCTGAAAAGTGTGATGTGATTATCGGAACAAGAGAAGAGTTTAATATGATGGAACAATTTGAGAAAGAGGATAAAAATGATCAACGTACCGCTCAAAAATGGTTCGATCATCATGCGGAAGTCGTCGTAATTAAGCATGGTGGGGAAGGTTCGATCGCTTATTCCAAAGACGGTAGTGCACATCGTGGCGGGATTTTTAAAACAAAAGTTCTGAAAACATTCGGTGCTGGTGATTCTTATGCTTCTGCATTTATATATGGATTACTTAATCACTGGGATTTATCTGAAGCGATGAAATATGGAAGCGCTTCAGCAAGCATTGTTATCTCAAAACACAGCTGTTCGGAAGCAATGCCAACGAGTGAAGAAGTTGATGAAAAAATTCGCACATCAGAATTTCAACCAGTCTAAATTTAGGAGGAAATAATATGACAAAAACAGCGGTAAAAACAATTCAAAACTATGTAGGTGGAGAATGGATTGATTCGAAAACGAAGGAATATCAGCCGGTATATAATCCGGCAACAGGAGAAGTCATTGCTGAAGTTCCGATTTCCACAAAGGAAGACCTTGATCATGCAGTAGCGACTGCGAAGGAAGCATTCAAAACATGGAGTGAAGTCCCGGTACCTCGTCGTGCACGAATTCTATTTAAGTACCAGCAGCTCCTCGTCGATAACTGGGATCAGCTTGCTGAGTTAATTACAATTGAAAACGGAAAAAATGTGAAAGAAGCAAAGGGAGAAGTGCAACGTGGCATTGAGTGTGTGGAATTTGCTGCAGGTGCTCCGACATTAACAATGGGCTCACAGCTTCCGTCAATTGCAACAGGGTTAGAGTCAGGTGTTTACCGTTATCCAATTGGGGTTGTTGGTGGCATTACACCATTTAATTTCCCAATGATGGTCCCATGCTGGATGTTTCCGATGGCTATCGCAACTGGAAATACCTTCATTATGAAGCCATCAGAACGCACGCCTCTCCTTGCTAATCGTCTGGCGGAGCTTCTTGAAGAAGCAGGGCTTCCGAAAGGCGTATTTAATATTGTGCATGGCGCTCATGATGTGGTGAACGGTCTTCTTGAACATAAACAAGTAAAAGCGATTTCGTTCGTCGGTTCTCAACCAGTGGCAGAATACGTGTACAAAAAAGGAACAGAAAACCTTAAGCGTGTTCAAGCGCTAGCAGGTGCTAAAAACCATTCGATTATTCTTGAAGATGCTAATTTAGAAAATGCAGCAACGCAGGTGTTAAATGCCGCTTTCGGTTCGGCTGGTGAGCGTTGCATGGCTTGCTCGGTTGTGGCTGTAGAAGAAAGTGTAGCTGATCAGTTTATCGAAACGCTCGTTCAGAAGTCGAACGAAATAAAAATTGGGAATGGCCTGGAGGACGATGTTTTCCTTGGACCAGTCATTCGTGATCAGCACAAAGAACGGACGCTTCAATACATTGAAACAGGTGAAAATGAAGGAGCGAAACTGATTCGCGATGGTCGTAAGGATCAGGATATTCAGCGAGAAGGTTATTTTGTTGGACCGACCATTTTTGATAATGTGACGAGCGAAATGAAAATTTGGCAGGATGAAATATTTGCTCCGGTTCTTTCGATTTCTCGTGTGAAAAATCTAGAAGAAGCGGTAGAGCTAACAAATCAATCCCGCTTCGCTAACGGAGCTTGCCTGTTCACAAACCACGGCGGTAAAGTACGTACATTCCGTGAAACGATTGATGCAGGTATGCTTGGAATTAACATTGGCGTGCCGGCCCCGATGGCCTTCTTCCCATTCTCTGGGTGGAAAGATTCGTTCTATGGTGATCTTCATGCTAACGGTTCTGACGGAGTGGAATTCTACACGCGCAAAAAAGTAGTTACAACACGCTGGGTATAAAAAGAATAGCCGGATAGGTGCAAACCGTCCGGCTTTATTCCTTGATGAAGGGTTATCCATTATTAAGTTAATTTTTTCTTTATTTTCATGGAGGTGATCATTTGAGAATGACAATGGCTCAAGCACTCATAAAATTTTTAAATCAACAGTATATGGATCGAGACGGAGAGGAGCAGAAGCTCTTCAAAGGGATTTTTACCATCTTTGGACACGGCAATGTTCTTGGACTTGGTCAGGCTCTAGAAGAAGATTCTGGGGATCTAGAAGTTTATCAAGGGCGTAACGAACAGGGAATGGCGCATGCAGCGACAGCATTTGGGAAACAGAAACGTCAAAAGCAACTGATCGCATGTACCTCATCAGTGGGTCCAGGTGCAGCGAATATGATCACAGCTGCCGCTACTGCTACTGCTAATAATGTTCCTTTGCTTCTTCTACCAGGAGACACTTTTGCTTCGCGTCAGCCAGATCCGGTATTACAGCAGGTTGAACAAACACATGATGCAAGCATCACGACGAATGATGCCTATCGTCCTGTGAGCAAATATTGGGATAGAATTACGAGGCCAGAACAGCTGATGACTGCGATGTTAAACGCCATGCGTGTCTTAACAAACCCTGCAGACACAGGTGCTGTTACGATTGCTCTTCCTCAAGATGTTCAGGGGGAAGCATATGATTATCCGGAGAGCTTCTTTAAGAAAAGGGTACATCGTTTAAATAGAAAACAGCCAAGTGAAACAGAACTAAATGAAGCTGTTCAATTGATTCGTTCAAAAAAGAAGCCCCTTATTATTTGTGGTGGTGGTGTCCGCTATTCTGAAGCAGGCGATACATTAAAAGCATTTGCAGAAAAGTATCACATTCCTTTTGCTGAAACACAGGCAGGGAAAAGCGCTGTAGAAAGCACCCATTCTTACAATCTTGGTGGAGTAGGTGTAACAGGGAACAAAGCAGCAAATGATTTGGCGAGAGAAGCAGATCTTGTCATAGGAGTAGGTACACGTTTTTCTGATTTTACAACGTCATCCAAACAGCTTTTCCAACATACCGATGTTTCCTTTTTAAATATTAATCTATCAGATTATCATGCAAATAAATTCGATGCGACAACTTTAGTGGCGGATGCCAAAACGGCCCTTAAAGCATTAGATGATCATCTTGGCACTTATTTCACTACTTATGGAAATCAGATTGAGCAAGCGAAAGCAGAGTGGCAAGATGAACTTGAGCGATTATATAAGACGAACTATGAAGACGAAAACTATCAACCTGAAATTGAGAGTCAACTTGATTTATCCGAGTATCAACAAGTTCTTAAGTCTTCACTTACACAGACAGCAGTTCTAGGAGAGGTTAACCGTTCTATTGCTGAAAATGCGATTGTTGTAGGTGCAGCAGGTAGTTTGCCAGGAGATCTCCAGCGCATGTGGGTGACTCATACCCCGAACACGTACCATATGGAATATGGTTATTCTTGTATGGGATATGAGATTGCAGGAGCACTTGGAGCAAAAATGGCAGCTCCAGATCAGGAAGTGTATGCCATGGTTGGAGACGGAAGCTACATGATGCTCCACTCCGAGCTAGTTACTAGCATACAAGAAGGGCTTAAAATTAACGTCATTCTTTTTGATAACGCCGGGTTTGGCTGTATTAATAACTTGCAGATGGGTAACGGCATGGGGAGCTTTGGGACTGAGTTTCGAAAGCGGGACAATCAGCAGTTAACTGGTGAGTTAATGCCAATTGATTTTGCGAAAAGTGCGAGCGGATATGGGGTGAAAACCTATTCTGTTCGAACAATGGATGAACTTCAAAATGCGATAGAAGATGCGAAGGAACAGAACGTATCAACGCTTATTGACATTAAAGTTTTGCCTAAGACGATGACGGATGGCTATGGATCATGGTGGCACGTTGGCGTAGCTGAAACGTCGAAGAAGGAAGCGATCCAACAAGCTTATAAAGAAAAGGAAAAACAGTTAGAAATCGCACGTCGCTATTAAGGGGGAAATCATGTTTCGTGAAAACAGTGTAAAGCTAGGCATTGCGCCAATTGGATGGACAAATGATGATATGCCGGAGCTTGGGAAAGAAATTACATTTGAACAATGCGTCAGTGAAATGGCGTTAGCGGGTTTTTCTGGAACGGAGATTGGCAATAAATATCCTAGAGATCCGCATGTATTAAAGCGAGCTTTATCCATACGAAATATCGAAATTGTAAGCGCGTGGTTCAGTGCTTACCTCACAACAAAACCATATGAAATAACGGAAAAATCCTTCCTTGAGCATCGCGATTTTCTTCATGAAATGGGAGCAAAGGTAATCGTCGTATCAGAACAAGGAAAAAGCATTCAGGGTCAGGACATTCCGCTCTTTGAGTATAAGCCGTCTTTTTCAGATCAAGAATGGGAACGACTTGCTTCAGGTCTTGATCGGCTCGGGGAACTGGCACATGAGAAGGGGATGAAGCTTGTTTTTCATCATCACATGGGAACAGGTATTCAGACAGCGGATGAAATCAATAGACTGATGGAGATGACTGATCCTGAGAAAGTTCATCTTCTTTATGATACAGGTCATTTGTATTTTTCAGATGAAAACCCGCTTGACGTGTTGAAGAAATTTCAGCATCGCGTTCATCATGTTCATCTGAAAGATGTGCGCAATCCGATCGCCAATCGCGTGAAAGAAGAAAAGCTCAGCTTTCTCCAGGCAGTGAAAGAAGGAGTATTTACCGTTCCAGGTAACGGTGATATTGATTTTG
Source organism: Anaerobacillus sp. 63XJN7_4_ISO-PGPR-S23-413 (assembly GCF_056173725.1). Classification (NCBI taxonomy): domain Bacteria; kingdom Bacillati; phylum Bacillota; class Bacilli; order Caryophanales; family Bacillaceae; genus Anaerobacillus; species Anaerobacillus sp. 63XJN7_4_ISO-PGPR-S23-413. The sequence goes on along the minus strand of NZ_CM149688.1, from coordinate 3,916,804 downwards.
AACCGGTTCTGAAAAGCATTGGCGAATCAGATTATACAGGCTGGCTTCTCGTCGAGGCAGAGCAAGTTCCTGCAATTGCCAATCCATTTGAATACGCTCTTATGGCGCGCCAGTATTTGAAAGAAACTGCAGGAGTGTAAGGGGGATCATATGGAAAAAGTAAAAGTTGGCATCGTAGGGCTCGGACGACTTGGCAGACAACACGCAGAAAATTTAGCTTTTCGCATTCCTCATTGTGAGTTAACCGCCATCTGCAGTGTGGTTGAAGAAGAAGTGTGGGAAGTTCAATCTAAATGGAAGATTCCATATGGCTACACCACCTATGAAGAAATGCTCAAGAACAAAGAGCTGGATGCGATCTTTATTGCGTCTCCATCTGGGTTTCATTGCAACCAGATCCAGTTAGCACTTGAGGCCGGCTTTCACGTATTCAGTGAGAAACCATTGGGATTATACTTAGAAGAAGCAATTGACGTTGAAAAAGCTGTAAAAGCACACCCAAATCAAGTGTTTATGCTTGGATTTATGCGTCGCTATGATAAATCGTATTTGGCTGCTAAAGAAAAGATCGATCGCGGTGAGATTGGAGATCCGATTTTTATTCGCTGCTACGGTCTTGATCCAGCTGCTAAAATAGAAAGTTTCCTTCAATTTGCTGAAGCTAACTATAGCGGAGGACTATTTCTAGATATGGCGATTCATGACCTTGACCTCGCACGGTGGTATCTTGGAACAGAAGGGAAAGAAGTTTGGGCGATTGGCGGAGGCTATGAGCGAAAAGAATTCGATGCCCTTCAAGATGCTGAAACAGGTGCTGCCATGGTTCGATTTGAGAACAACGCAATTGGTGTTTTTCTAGCTGGGCGGAATTGTGCTCATGGTTATCATATCGAAACCGAAATTATTGGGACGAAGGGAAGCCTTCGAATAGGAACCGTCCCTGAACGTAATCAAGTGGTTCTCTTTAACGAGTTGGGAGCGGTACAAGAGTGCGTTGATGGTTTTCTTGAACGTTTCGAGCAGGCATATCGTAGTGAGGTAGAAGAATTTATATCTTGTATTCTCGAAGGTCGAAAGCCAAGTGTGACAGTTCAAGATGGCGTAGAATCCACAAGGCTTGGCTATGCTTGTAAGGAATCCTTTGAGAAGCGTGAACTTGTTAAAAATAAGGCGAATACAGGTATCGTTTAAGCAGGCTGAGCGTTCAGCCTGCTTTTAGCATAGCTTTTCCAAGAAGCCAAACACACTACATAAATGGTATGATGAAAAATAGAAGAACAGGAAAGTTTGGAAAGAAAGGAGGGGAACTGATGAAAGCCACAATCTATGATGTAGCGAAAGCAGCAGGTGTCTCAATTGCAACGGTTTCTAAGGTTATTAACCATACCGGTAAAATTAGTGAAGCGACGCGTGTAAAAGTACTTGAGACGATGAAGGAGCTAAACTATCATCCAAGCGTAGTAGCCTCTGCTTTAACAGGAAAACGAACCGAAACTCTAGGGCTCTTGGTGCCGGACGTTTCAAATCCATTCTTTTCAGAAATGGCAAGAACGATAGAGGATCGCGCTCATGATCGAGGAATGAGCGTCATTATGTGTAGCACCGATGATCAAGCAGAGAAAGAAAAGAAATACATTGAGCTTTTACAGCGGAAACAGGTAGATGGTTTAATTATCGCCTCTGGATTTCGAGACAAAAGTTTATTAGATGAATTAAAGAGAAATAAGGTGCCGCTGGCTATGCTATCTTTTGATGACCCTTCCCTTGATGTAACCACGGTATCCGTCGATGACTACAAAGGCGGATATGAAGCCGCTTCACATCTCATATCACTTGGTCACCGTAATATAGCCATTATCGGTGAAGACGTGCATAGTAGTAGAATGAGAATTTTTGGGTATCGCGATGCATTTGAAGCTTTTGGAGTACCCTGTTTAGAAGAGAATACGCTAAGAACAACGGCTTCTCTCGAAAATGGTGCAAAGTGCGTTAAAGAGTTGCTTCAGCGTGACCATCCTCCGACAGCGATCTTCGCATGCAATGACCTCATTGCTATTGGAGCGATTCAGGGAGCAAGGGAATTGGGAATTAAGGTGCCTTCTGATTTATCAATAGTTGGTTTCGATAACACTATTTTAGCAACGACAACCGTGCCGGCCCTTACAACAATTTCTCAACCTATTGAGGAAATGGGGCGTAAGATTGTTGATGTGTTGATTGAGGAAATACATAAACGAGTTGTTATAAGAGAAAGAGTTCTCTTTAAGCCGTCACTCATTGTAAGAGGTACTACGACTGCTTTCAAAGAAGAGATCAATGAAGGGGGTCAGGCGCGCGCCTGACCCCCTTCACAAACAAAAAAGCCACAAAGTCCGCCCTAAGCGGACTTTGTGGCTTTGCCTCTATAAATCTCTTTCATTCTCTCTCTATTGCCATCTAACGCGCATACACATGCTGCCCAATCGTCTTAATCACATCACGCGAATAAATCCATTCATCGGACACGCCACTCGGGTTGTAGTAATACGTCGCACCGCCAGATGGATCCCATCCGAAGTACGCATCCTTCGCAGCGCGGTAAGAAGAAGCATCAGGCGTGAGCCAATACTGTCCATCATTCAAAGCGGTAAACGCATTCTGTTGATAAATCACCCCGTATGTACTCCCTGGAAACGAAGAGGATTGAACGCGATTCAAGATAACAGCGGCGACCGCAACCTTACCTTCATAAAGCTCACCACGAGACTCACCATGAACAACATGTGCGATCATCTCAAGATTACTTAGCATGTTCAGCGTATTCGTACCCGCTACGCCATCTGCGCTAAGTCCAAAATCCGCCTGGAAATCACGAACAGCTTCCTTCGTCACCGATCCATAATAGCCCGTTGGCGTCGTATGGAAGTAATCGAGCTTCTCTAAAATTGACTGCATGTGCTGAACTTCTGATCCTCTTGATCCCGTGTCCATCATTGCCGATGCATTGTCCTCTAAGACGAATAAATAAAAGCATGATGCAAGGACAAGAGACCCAAGTACATGTAAGAATTTCATTAGCAAGCCCCTCTCGAATAAGTTAACCCTCATTATAATACAGTGAATCAAGGGAAGATATGGAACGGAGTACCTTTCTTCTTTAGCATCAAATCCCATCGAAAGTCTAGTTTTATCCAGTTTCTAACTTTCATAAAGGCACATGGACCTAAGAAAGAGAATAGTCCTACACGCTCCTAACTCCTTCACGAAAAATATTCCCTTGATTCCGTACAAACAGTTCCCTAATCCACGCATTCCCATCAGCACCTGGATTCGCACAAACAAACTCCTGTCCAATCCCAGTCGAAACGGTACATCCGTCAACATCCTGTTGCCAGGTTCTATGATGAACTTGACTCAAATTCTTATACAAAAACGACGGTAACTCCCATGTGCCATGACGCCCATTAAGCTGAGCAGACAAGCGCAATCCTTCATTTAAAGTCTTAAAATATCCACATCCCGGTATCCCAAGATCTTCAAACAGCCATTCATCCGGCACATACACATAATTTAATTTCGAAAAGGCATCCTTGGTCACATGAGGATGGCGCCCTAGTCCGTACTCATCCGAAGCCACCGTGGCATCAGCATACGTTTCAATCCGCTTCTTTACCTTCATCCATCCATATAAAAAATGTCCTTTCCGAGCTTTTCCGATCACCTTAAATCCGCCAAAGAAAAGAAACAAATCCCCATCCCCTACATTCATTTTCCGCAAATGCGGTGCCGCATTTGCTTGACCAAAGCCTCTTCCAATCGCAAATTGACTCTGCTCTGGAATCCACGGGGGGCGACCAAGCATCGGGTCGAAGTGCGCATAAATATCCGGATCATTGATGTCACGCTTACCCTCATTCCCTACCTTAATCTTAGACGTGTTGTAGATCTCCTGATAAACATCACTCACATTCATCCCTTCATAACCACCTAAATACCCTTTAGCCACTGGAATTTCATCATATCTAATCCTAGCTTGAAAAATTGCTTTTCGCTCTGGAATCGGTAACCACACGTATTTACCCGTCTGTTCATTGTATGGCGATAGTCTTCCGCCGCTTCCCGCATCGAATCCTTTACGGCTTAGCACGAATTTCATCGTAGCCCTCCTTTTTGGTAGTGATTGGATACTTCTTTCGCCATATTTCGCTCACATCCTTTTTATATCGGTTGAATTATCTGAAAATAAATAACCGAAATGTTAGTAGTCTTGATAATGAAATAGTAGGGTGTCATAACAAGTCGTTCTTTCTAAAAAAACTTCCTATTCGACAAAAACATCCTATAGCGCAACCCTCGTTTCTCCTATATAATCCTCTTAGTGTAAAGAAATGGAAGGGTGATGAAGGAGCAGGGGACATGCTCGTTTTGCTTCATAAATGAGAATGATAGGGGAAAAGATCCGAATGAAAAAAGTACTTGGACTAGTATCAACCGCACTCCTGGCAGGAAGTCTCATTGGTGGGCCTGTTGCCTCTGCCTCCACCCACGATGCGCTTATGAAAAAAGCGCAGAAAATGACGATGAACGACGGTTATGATGACTGGGAATACATCTCTGAAGTCGAACCAAATAATAGTTTCAAAGAAGCAAATTCCTATATAAATGATGACGTCATGACCGGTAAATTAACCGATCAGGATCAAGATTTCTATAAATTCGAAGTCGAAGCAGACGAGCCAGTCTCCTTATCTTTCGGTGCAGGTACGGATGAAGAAGAGCCAACAATGGAGCTTTGGGTTGATCTTTATGATGAGAATCAGAAGAAAATCACACCTGATTACGAAGAAGGCGAATACGGTTATTACGGAGGTATCGAGGAGCTTGAGCCTGGAACCTACTATTTCAGAGTCACGGATTCCGCTAATAAAAATAATAACGTAGACTACTATTTTTCCGCCTTCACGTACTCCAATGATCCAATCGTTATGAGGATCGCAGGGGAAGATCGCTACGAGACAGCGGTTGAAATCGCCAAGACAGGATTTGAAGAAGGCTACACGCGACACGTTGTTCTTGCGACAGGACAAAACTTCCCTGATGCCCTTGCCGGAGCGCCACTTGCTTATCAATATAGCGCGCCAATTCTTCTGACCCAAACGAAAGAGCTACCTGCTTCTGTGAAAGAAGCACTAAACTATTTTGGAACGGAGCACGTCACGATCCTTGGTGGGCAAACAGCTGTTTCAAAAAATGTGGAAAAGTCCCTCACAAAAATGGGCATCACGTTCGATCGTATTGAAGGAAAAGATCGCTACGAAACAGCTGCCAAAATTGCTAAAGAAATCGATCCTTATTTCAGTGATACAGCGTTTGTCACCTACGGAGGTAACTTCCCAGATGCGTTATCTGTCGCCTCCATTGCAGCTTTTCAGGGAAGCCCGATTTTATTAACAAAAACAAAAGAAATTCCAGCTGTAACAGCAAAAGCATTAAAAAATTACAATGACACATACGTTATTGGCGGAACGGCCGTTGTCAGCAATACGGTCTTCAATAAGCTCCCACACCCAAAGCGGATCTCAGGAGAAAACCGCTATGATACGTCTGTTCAGGTGGCAAAGCAACTAGATACGTCGGGGTATGCAGTTAACCTCGCTACGGGTGAAAACTTCGCAGATGCTCTTTCCGGCTCTGTTCTTGCCGCAAACTTCTACGAGCCTGTTCTCCTAACGAGAAAGGACGAGCTACCTAAGGAAGTTAAAAAACTATTTATGGATAAAGACACATTCTTCTTCACGATCTTCGGTGGACCGAATGCGATTAGTGAAGATGTGGAGGATGAGATTTGGGAGATGTTTGAGTAAAAAATGGACGGTTAGCATGAGCTAACCGTCTTTTTTGTCTTTGTGTGGGGTCAGGCACGTGCCTGACCCCACACGACTTTATACCTACACCCTCTGGATTATTCTCCCACTTTCTTGTTATACTCAAACACGTGCAATGAACATAACAGGAGGTGGAGAGAGACAACACAGGCATAAATCAGAGAATACCGGGGGAATACATACTAATGAAGAGAGCATTCGGGATCCTAACATCACTTTTACTCGCAGGAAGCTTAATCGGTCAGTCAGCTTCTGCAGAAACAGGTAGCGCAGAACAGCCTCAGCCGAGCGCTAAAGCACCCTTTGACATTAAAGGCTTTATCGGGGAAATGGAGCCAAATAATGAGTTTAAGGATGCACGTGAAACAGGCATCGATTACATAGCGGCTGGAACTTTAACAGATCATGATCAAGATATTTATAAACTAGAAATCAGGGAGGAACAGCGACTTGATTTTTTCGCTGGAACAGATACATTGGATTCACCTCTTCAGTTTCAAGTGGATGTCTATGATCAGAACTTCGAGAAAATGACGCCAGATAGTGAAGAGAACATTGAACTGTACAAAGGAAGTTTTGATCACCTGAAGCCAGGAACGTACTATTTTGTTATTAAAGACCTTAACAACGTAGATAACGGTGAGACATATTATTTCCAGACGTTCGGGGAAGGGATGCTTTTCTCTGATCGCATTTACGGTTTTAACCGCTACGATACAGCTGTTGAAATCGCCAAAGAAACGTTTCGAGAAAATGAAGCGCCACACGTGGTCCTTGCAACCGGATCAGATTTTCCAGACGCTCTTGCAGGTGCACCACTAGCCTATGCAAAAGATGCGCCAATTCTTTTAACGAAAACAGATCGAATCCCAGATGATGTTCTCAATGCATTTGACTACTTTGGCGTAGAAGAAGTAACGATTATCGGCGGGGAAAATGCAGTATCCAAAAAGGTAGAGAGTAAATTAAAAAACGATCTTTCGATGAAGGTAAATCGTATCTCAGGTGATGACCGCTATGATACGGCTGCAAAAATTGCCGATGAGCTGGGTGCTACAAGCGAAACGGCTTATGTTACTTATGGTGGTAACTATCCCGACGCACTATCCATTGCTTCAATTGCCGCGATGGAAGGAAGTCCGATTCTCTTAACGAAATCAAACGACATTCCGGAAGCCACGAGCGACGCGCTTCAAAACTACAGCGATTCCTACGCCATCGGTGGACCGGCTGTGATCTCAGACAGTGTCGTTAATCAACTTCCAGACGGAGAGCGTATTGCAGGATCAGATCGTTATGAAACATCTGTGAATGTTGCAAAAGAGCTAGACGTTCGCTTGCAATCTGTGAATCTAGCAACAGGCCTTGGCTTCGCCGATGCGCTAACAGGATCCGTGCATGCAGCGGTTAATGAAGAACCGGTGATTTTAACGAGACCCAACAAATTGTCTACTCCGGCGAAAAAGCTCTTCGAAGACTATGGTACGAACACATTCACGATCTTTGGTGGACCAGCTGCCGTAGACTTTGCAGTTGATGATGAGATCTATGAGATGTTTGTAGAATAGGAGAGTAGAAACAAAATATAAGTGAAATGAAAGAAGGACAGTGCCTGGGCACTGTCCTTCTTTCATTTTATATCAACTTACAACGCTTAACATAATCTTCGCCCACCCAAACAATGCGATCCAGAGAGGAATACTTAATGAGACGCCCCATACCATTCCTTTAGCAAAATTGCCTTCTTCCTGGTAATGCATATGCTCATCCCCTTCAAAAGAAAGTTCATCCGGTTAAAGCAGGGTGACTTCCTTCTATTATAAATGATACCGCTATCAAACGTTGTCGTTTCACGAAAAATATTTTCACGAGTCTTGATAGTAGTTAATAACTTAACTCTAGTTTACCCATATCCCTCAGTTTTTATTACTCTTTAAATAAGTCGAGTGTGTTTATTTTACTATGACCGTCAAAGATACTGGTAAATTAACGAAAAAATTACACAAATATGGTTACAACTTCATAGTGATTGGGTACTATTATTAGAAATATATAAAAAGGAAGGTAGTTTAGATGGAACGTTCCAACGTGGGAATGTGGGGAGATATTGAACAATTTGTTAAAAGTGTAGAAGAGGATCAACGTGAAGCTAGTTCAACAAAGGATTACATTGAGCAGATTAAAGCTATTCTCTTAAAATATAATGGACAAGTAGACTAATAGAAGAACTGACGGTGATATATCGCGTCAGTTCTTTTTTTAATTTTTAGTGATATATGTCTAATAGATAATTACAATATGAAAGTATTTTAAAATATGGTAATATAAAACATATAACCGTTCTCAAAATAGAACAAGTGGGTTTTTATGATGAACTGAAAACCGTTGCACCTCGATGTAATGACTTGATAAGAGAGTAACGTGAGGGAAAGGGGAAGTGGGTTATGATCGATGTACACTGTCATATTCTACCGGGGATGGACGATGGGCCGAAGTCAATTGATGAAAGTATCGAGATGGCGAGGAAGGCTGTGAGTGAGGGGATTACTAAGGTTGTGGCGACACCTCATCATCGAAATGGTCGCTATGAAAATGATCGGAGAGTGATCATGCAAGAGGTGACGATTTTAAACAAAGAGCTATCAAGAGAAGGAATTGATATTGAAGTTCTTCCAGGCCAGGAAATAGCATTGTTTGGTGAAATGTTAGAAGACTATGAGAAAAGTAACCTTTTAACAGTGAACGATGAGGAGATCTATTTGTTTGTGGAATTGCCAGCTAGTCATCTTCCGGCTTATACAAATAAGCTATTCTTCGACCTTCAAATGAAAGGATTAATTCCAGTTATAGTTCATCCTGAGCTAAATCAAGAAATCATCGAAAATCCGAAGAAACTTTACCAGTTAGTGAAGGAAGGTGCTTTATCACAAGTAACGGCTTCTGCAGTATCAGGTGAAATGGGAAAGAAGATGAAAAAGTTCTCGCATGAACTAATTTCTCATAATCTCGCGCACGTTATTGTTTCAGATGCACATAATACAACCACACGCCCTTTTAATCTAAGAAAAGCGTTTGATACAGTGGAAGAAAAATTCGGGATGTCCATTCGATATCAGTTACAAGAAAATGCAGCGCTTATGGCGAACGCTAAAATGGTAGATAAGGAAATGCCACAGCGCATTCATAAAAAGAAAAGACTAGGTATATTTTAAAAATACGAGGCAGCCTTTAAACTACTAGGCTGCCTCGTACTAAGAGTTAACTAATTTCTAGATGATCTTTAAGTTTTTGGGTAATACTTTGTTTCTCTTCATCAGAAACGATATAGTACCAGAGGCCATCAATCATTTCGCCACTTCCTTGAATTTCAAAAGTCGTCATATTGTTGCGAGCGCCTCGATAATTTTTGAAAATATCGTTCATTTCTTCAAATGTCATATTCGTCTTTACGTTACTACCAACGGCTTGTAGCAAGTCATCAATTTTATTAATGCTTCCAACACTAGCACCTTCATCAATAATCGACTTAATGATTTCACGTTGACGGTCATTACGCCCAAGATCACCCTTTGGATCTTCATAGCGCATTCTTGAGAAGGCTAGAGCTTCCTCTGCATTTAAATCAATTTCACCAGCTGGAAACGAATAACCTTGATAATCAAATGCAAATGGATTATCCACCGTTACACCATTAAGCGCAGAAACAACATCTTCGAACGCCTCCATGTTAACTTTGAAGTAATAATCAATCGGCACATCCAGGAAGTTCTCGACTGTGTCCATTGTCATTTCGATACCACCATAAGCATAAGCGTGATTCATCTTTTCAGTCGTGCCACGCCCAATGATTTCAGTGCGCGTATCACGTGGAATATTAAACATGTACATCGAATCATTATGAGGGTTTAATGTAATCATGATCATCGTATCCGAGCGACCCTGATCATTTTCTCGTTCGTCGACTCCCATCAGAAGAATCGAAACGGGATCTTTTTCATTCATGTTTACTTTTTCGGTACGCTTTTCTGAAGTATCTCGACTAATGGGCTCATGCATTTCACCTGCTGTATCTTTAACAGAATCAAAGAGGTAGTAAGCATATCCCCCACCGGCTAACAGAATAACTCCGGCAATTACTCCTAAAACGATTAATACTTTTTTCATTTTAACATTCCATCTTTCCGTAGAATAATAGACTTATGCATCTTGTGAAATCCTATCCCCTATTATAAGTCGAACTATTTCGTAAAGTAAATACCTTCCAAACATTAGAGATTGCCCTTGAATTTTCAAAGGATGCTTAAGATTACACGTCATTTAGACGATACAATAGGGAAAGAAGTTACAATGAACGAAACAAATTATGCTAATCTAATAGAATCAGTTAAGAAATGGAAAGGGGAAAGAAAACATGATCGATATTCATTCACATATTTTACCGGGAATCGATGATGGAGCGAAAAGCATCGATGATAGTCTTGCGATGGCTCGTCAGGCCATTAATCAAGGGATCACAAAAGTAGTGGCATCACCTCACAACAAAAATGGCACATTTGACAATATCAAACCATCCATTGTTCAAGACGTAGCAATCTTGAATAAAGAACTACAGCGAGAAGGCATAGATCTTGAAATTTTACCAGGTCAAGAAAACCGCATTTACGGAGAGTTAGTAGAAGAGCTAGAAGGAAGTGACTTGCTAACCGTGAATGACAATGGCGTTTATATGTTAATTGAGTTTCCATCAAGTCATTTACCTCGCTATGCCAATAAGCTTTTATTTGACCTCCAAGTAAAAGGGGTTGTTCCGATTATCGTGCACCCTGAGCGAAACAGGGAAATTATAGAGAATCCAGAGCGGTTGTATAATTTGGTTAAAGAAGGAGCATTAACTCAACTTACGGGGACGAGCGTCACCGGGAAGATGGGCAAGAAAATCCAAAAATTTTCTTTTGATTTAATCCAGCATAATCTGTCCCACTTTGTGGCTTCCGATGCTCATAATATAAATTCCAGACCGTTTGACCTACTAGAAGCTTTTGAAATGGTTGAAAAGGAGTTTGGCATTTCGACACGATACATGCTGCAGGAAAATGCAGAGGAAATGGTGGTTGGAAGAATGGTAGCAAAAGAGGTACCACAACAAATCCGTAAGAAGAAAATACTAGGATTGTTCTAAGTGTATGAGAAAGAGGTCACAATTTCTCATGTGACCTCTTAACATAATCTTTATAAAAAAAGTTTTCGTCAAAAATTGTATAAAAACCCATATGTAAGCATTTTCTTCTACAAAATTCGACATAGAATCATAGTATATTCGTACTATGACAAATTTCATGTGGGTATTGATGAGAAAAAAGGCTAAATTTTACTTAATTTCTGTGTTATAGTAAATTCTGTACTGAAAATAGTTACGTATTAAAAATAATTTTGATCGCGTTGGAGGCATCTATGGAAGAAACTATTAGTTTAAAGGAAATTTTCGCAGTTCTCAAAAAACGTCTCGCTCTTATTCTACTTATTACACTTCTCGCTACAGCAACAAGCGGAGTTGTCTCTTATTTCCTACTTACCCCAATTTATCAAACTTCAACCCAAATTCTTGTAAACCAAAAAGCAGATTCAGAGAATGCTTTTGATTATAACCAGGTAAAAACCAATGTGGAACTGATCAATACATATAGCGTGATTATTAAAAGCCCCAAAATCCTTGAAGAAGTTGGAAAAGATCTAAACCTTGATCTTTCAACAAATGCACTGAAAGAAAAAATCACGGTTAGCAATGAACAAAATTCTCAGGTGGTTTCAATTGATGTAAAAGATCAGGATCCCGCCCTAGCTGTTAAAATTGCGAACACTACAGCAGAAATTTTTGAAAATGAAATCACAAATATTATGAATGTAGACAATGTAAGTGTTCTTTCAGAAGCAAACTTTGAAGGAACGCCAAGTCCAGTTAATCCTAAACCTGTTCTAAATATGGCAATTGCTCTAGTAGTTGGATTAATGGTTGGCGTCGGTCTTGCCTTCTTACTCGAATACCTTGATAACACAATTAAAGATGAAAATGACATTGAAAAGATTCTTGGCTTGCCTGTACTTGGAACAATTGCAGTGATTGAAGATAAAGAAGTTGGTTCATCGAAAGGACATGCAAAAAAGTCAGTGAGGGGTGAAACGGTTGAGTCGTAAAAATCGAAAGTCTGTACACGTTGATAAAGAAAGAAGTCTCTTAACACATCAAAACCCGAAATCACCCATTGCTGAGCAATATCGAACAATCAGAACGAACATTCAGTTTGCTTCAGTTGAAGAAGAAATTCGTACGATTATGGTTACTTCTTCTGGACCGATGGAAGGAAAGTCGACGACGATCGCTAACCTTGGAGTGGTTTTGGCTCAACAGGGAAAAAGCGTTTTAATCGTGGATGCAGATTTACGTAAGCCAACCGTTCATTATACGTTCAGAACAATGAACACAAGAGGGATCACCAACATCCTCACCCGTCAGGCTGAGTTAGTAGAGGTGACGCAAGAAACGGAAGTACCGAATCTTAATGTATTGACGAGTGGACCTGTTCCACCGAATCCATCAGAGCTTCTTGGTTCTAAGGGGATGGATAACCTTATCGAAGAAGCACTCCGTCATTATGACGTCATACTATTCGACTGCCCTCCGATTCTTGCGGTGGCCGATTCGCAAATTGTTGCGAATAAGGTGCAGGGGACTGTGCTGGTCGTGAGTAGTGGGACAACGGATAAAGAAGCTGCGGTTAAGGCAAAGGAAAGACTTGAAAGTGTAAATAGTAAGCTACTTGGAGTTGTACTTAATCGAAAGAAAATGAAAGATGGTAGTTACTACTATTATTACGCTCAGAAATAGTGGTGCTTTTATACTAAATGGTGATTTTCGACAGAAACAGACGAAAATCACCTGTTTTTAGGCCGTAAGTAGTGTGTTAAGATCGTAACATCATAATAAATGTGATAATTTGGTTTAATTATGGTTCCAAAGTCATGTTCTGGCGATGTCTCCTTGCCATTACCTCTGGAGGCACTCGGCTATGCTGTGGGTGGGGAATCTTTTCACCTTAGACATTTATTGTCAGGGGCATGGTGTGAGGATGGGTTGAATGCCCTATTACATATTAAAACAATAGATTGATCTTTAGTTGAATAAGAGAAAGTATAACCATACTTCTCTTTTTGAGGATAAAGATTATTGCTTTTTGAGTATTATAATTTGTAAGTAAAAACGAATGATTCAGGAGGGAAACATGAAAATATCGGTAGTAGGAACAGGTTATGTGGGGTTGGTTACAGGTGTTTGCCTTTCTGATATAGGGCATACAGTCACTTGTATTGATATCGATGAAAGTAAAGTTCGGAGTATGAGACAGGGAAAATCCCCTATTTATGAGCCGGGATTAGAAGAACTGATGGTTAAAAATGTACAAGCTAGTCGCTTATTCTTCACTACAAATCACAATGAAGGGTTCGAGGGAGCTAGTGCGATTTATATAGCGGTAGGAACTCCTCAAAAAAGCGATGGATCAGCTGACCTCTCCTATATTGAGCAAGTAGCCAAAGATATTGCTACTCATGTGACAAGAGATACAGTTGTTGTGACAAAAAGTACAGTACCAGTAGGAACGAATGAGTACATTAAACAACTTATTCTGGATAATTTGTTGCATATCGTACAAGTACATGTCGTATCTAATCCCGAGTTTTTAAGAGAAGGATCTGCCGTTAAGGATGCTTTTTATGGAGATCGAATTGTTGTAGGTTCTGATGATCTAGATGCAGCTAACCTTTTAGAAGAAATTAATATGCCTTTTGGTATTCCGGTTTATCATACAGATATTAAAAGTGCTGAAATGATCAAATATGCTTCAAATGCCTTTCTTGCTACAAAAATTAGCTTCATAAATGAAATCTCTAATATCTGCGAAAAAACTGGGGCCAATGTAGAAGATGTGGCTGCGGGTATGGGAATGGATAAAAGAATTGGACGAAACTTCTTAAATGCTGGTATTGGTTATGGGGGATCATGCTTTCCGAAGGATACCAATGCACTCGTACAAATCGCCGGTAACTTCGAGCATGATTTTGAACTTTTGAAATCGGTTATAAAAGTAAATAACAATCAGCAGAGATTGTTAGTAAATAAGGCAATTGAACGCTTTGGTAGTTTGCAAGGCAAAAAAGTAGCTTTGCTTGGCCTCGCTTTCAAACCGGAAACGGATGATATGCGTGAGGCTGCATCCATTCGCATCGCAGAAGATTTAGTAGGATTAGGTGCGAATGTTGTTGGTTATGACCCAATTGCTATTGAAAATGCTAAAAAGTGGCTACCCGATGAAGTGACATATGTAGACTCAATTGAAGAGGCTATAGAATTAGCAGATTGCGCCCTGATTGTAACGGAATGGGAGCAAATTAAACAGTTAAAACTAAATGTGTATTCCAAACTGATGAATTCTCCAGTGGTTTTTGACGGAAGAAACTGTTATTCGATTGAAGAGGTAGAAAATCATAATTTAGAATACTACTCAATTGGGCGCCCACAAGTAACTACTGAAGTTATCTATAATTAATATGATAATAGTGATAAAAAATAGGGAATTAGGATGAGTTTTAAAATAATACTACAAAGGAGGTACTAGATTGGCAGTTTCTGATATACCGTCAAATGATAGATTAAAAGAAAACGCAGGAAAAGATATGATTAAACACTCAGTAAATAACACTGGGAATTCATATCTAATAACAAAAAGATTTATTGATATTTTAGGGTCGTTGATCGGAATCATTCTTTTATCTCCATTACTAATTATTATTTCATTAGCAATAAAGATTGAAGATCCTAAAGGCCCCGTGTTTTTTAAACAAAAACGAGTTGGTCTCGACGGGAAAGTCTTTTATATGTATAAATTTAGATCAATGGTATCAAATGCAGAAGACCTTCTACATAACTTATTAGAATTGAATGAAACTACAGGCCCTATTTTCAAACTTAAAAACGATCCAAGAGTAACGAAAGTTGGAAGATTCATTCGAAAAACAAGTATCGATGAGCTTCCCCAACTTTGGAATGTGTTGAAAGGTGAAATGAGTCTTGTTGGACCAAGACCGGCTCTTCCAAGAGAAGTCGATCAATATTCTGGATATGACAGACAAAGACTTTTCGTTGTTCCAGGATGTACAGGTTTATGGCAGGTTAGTGGAAGAAGTAATATAGGGTTTGCTGAAATGATAGAATTAGATCTTTTCTACATAAGGCGCAGAAGTATCTGGTTTGATATTAGGTTAATATTAAAAACAGTTTTGACTATGCTTGGTTCAAAAGATGCATATTAAATAAAGTAGGTGTTTAAAAATGAATTATGTTGCAGTGATCCCAGCACGTGGAGGATCAAAGGGTTTACCAAACAAAAATATCCTAGAAATAAATGGGAAGCCACTAATTGCATGGAGTATTGAACATGCACTAAATTCCGATAAAATTGAAAGAGTAATAGTTTCTACTGATAGTGAGGATATTGCAAGGGTGGCTAAGCAATATAATGCAGAAGTTCCTTTTATAAGACCCGATGATTTAGCTCTCGATTCTTCTGCAACTGAACCAGTTCTAACACATGTAGTAGAATGGTTAGATAAAAACGAAGATTATCATGCAGATGCAATTGTATTATTACAGCCGACCTCTCCATTTAGAAAACAAGGAAGACTTACACAAGCAATCAAACAGTTTGAAAAAGAAAAAACAGATTCACTGCTAAGTGTTTGTGAAAATCATCATTTTTTCTGGATGAACAAAGAAAATCCAGAGGCACTTTATAATTATAAAAACCGTCCTAGAAGACAAGATATTGACCCTGAAGATAGATGGTATAGAGAAAATGGTTCTATATATATAACGAATAGCAAATTACTTATGGATAATAATAATCGTTTGGGCGGAAAGATCTCCATGTTTAAGATGGATGAAGAAGAAAGTTGGGAAATCGATTCGAGAACGGACTTTAAAATAGTAGAAGTGTTTCTAAAGGAGTTTGAAAAATAAATGATATTTGATAAAAATATAAAGAAATATAGTGTGTATTCTCAAGATAGTATTGTAAATGCTCTAAAAAAAATAAGTGAGAATAAGGAAAGAATAATTTTCTCAGTTAATGAATTTGGAGTATTAGAAGGTATTTTAACTGATGGAGATTTTCGTCGTTGGATAGTTAATCAAAAAGATATTGATTTAAGCCAACCAGTTGAATTAATCGCAAACAAAAACTATACATATGCGAACAAGAACGAAGCTAAGGAGAATGTCGAAAAAATATTTGTTGAAAATTATGAGTTTATTCCTATAGTTGATGAACAGCACCACTTAGTATCTATCGCACGAAAAGATTCTAATAAAATTGAAATAGGAAATTATGTATTGGATGAAGCTTCTCCATCTTTTATTATTGCAGAAATTGGTAACAACCATAATGGAAGTATAGATCTAGCTAAGACTTTAATCGACGATGCTTTAGAATCAGGGGCTGATTGTGCGAAATTTCAACTAAGAAATTTAAATAGTTTATATAAAAATTCTGGGAATGCAAATGATGCAAGTGAAGATTTAGGTTCTCAATACACGCTTGACCTTCTTTCGAGATTTCAACTCTCTAATAATGAAATGATAGAAGCATTTGATTATTGTAAAGCAAGAGGAATAATGCCACTTTGTACACCATGGGATTCGGAAAGCTTATCCTTTTTGGAAGAATACGGAATGCCTGCATATAAGTTAGCTTCTGCAGATTTAACTAACCACGAATTGTTATTAGAAATGGCAAAAACAGGTAAACCACTTATTTGCTCAACAGGTATGTCAAAAGAAAATGAGATAAAAGAGGCTGTAAGAATTTTAAAGAGTGAGGGTTCACCTTATATTCTTTTACATTGTAATTCTACCTATCCCGCCCCATTTAAAGATGTTCAGTTAAATTATATGGACCGCTTAAAGGAAATTGGTGAATGCTTAGTAGGTTACTCAGGACATGAACGAGGTATCAATATAGCAATAGCTGCCGTAACCAAAGGTGCAAAAGTAATTGAGAAACATTTCACTATAGATAGAAGTATGGAAGGAAATGATCATAAAGTAAGCCTTCTTAAGAATGAGTTTAAAAGCATGGTGCAAGCAATTCGTGAGGTTGAACTTGCTCTTGGTACTTCTCAAGAGAGAAATATGTCTCAAGGTGAGTTAATAAATAGAGAAAACCTTGCTAAAAGTCTAGTTATTAACTGTCAACTTAAAAAAGGGGAAATTATAAAAGAAAGTATGATCGAAGTAAAGAGTCCAGGAAAGGGAATTCAGCCAAACAGAAGATCGGAGCTAATTGGTTTGAAAGCAAAGCGAGATTTTGAAATTGGCGACTTCTTTTATGATTCTGACCTAAATGTTGAAACAGTTAAACCAAAAGAAAAATATGATTTTGCGCATAAATGGGGAGTTCCCGTAAGGTACCACGATTATAAATCAATACTTGAAAAAACATCTCCTGATCTTCTGGAGTTTCATCTCAGTTACAAAGATTTAGAAGAAAATATTGATAGTTATTTTAACGAAGTATATGATATGGATTTTGTAGTTCATATGCCAGAATTATTTGCAGGGGATCACTTGTTAGATCTTTGTTCATTTGATGAAGAGTATAGAAAACATTCTATCAAAGAAGCTCAACGAGTTATTGATATTACTAGAAAACTTAAAAAATACTTTGCCAAATCAGTAAAACCTCTTATAGTAACAAATATGGGTGGTTTTACTCAGGATTCTCCATTGTCACCTTCTGATCGAGGAAAATATTATGATCTTATTGAGAAAAGTCTTTCAGAGTTGGATATGGAGGGTGTAGAGATAATTCCTCAGACTATGCCCCCATTTCCTTGGCACTTTGGAGGTCAAAGGTATCAAAATTTATTTATGGACCCAGTAGACACTGTTGACTTCTGTAAGAAAAATAATATGAGAGTATGTTTTGATACTTCTCACTCAAAACTCGCTTGCAATTATCACAAATGGTCTTTTGCAGAATTTATAAAACAAATTGGACCTTATACTGCATATCTTCATATTGTAGATGCTGAAGGCGTTGATGGAGAAGGATTGCAGATTGGAGAAGGAGAAATTGATTTTCCTGCTTTAGTTGAAGGTCTAAAGAAATACGCTAGTGAAGCATCCTTTATCCCAGAAATATGGCAAGGTCATAAAAACAATGGAGAAGGTTTCTGGATTGCTCTTAGTAAGCTTGAAGAAGCATATCAAATTGTGAATAAAACAAATTAAGCTGTCTGGAATGGATCAAATGATAAAAAAATTGTTAAGTTCTTCATTATTTAGGTCTTCAGGTATTTATACAATAACGAATATGCTAAATGCCGCAATTCCTTTTATAATGATGCCTGTTTTAACGCGGTATATGACGCCGGTTGATTATGGAATAGTAGCCATGTTTACAGTATTAATAGGTTTTTTAAATCCTTTTATTGGAATTAATATGCACGGAGCTATAAATAGGCAATACTTTGAAGAAGATAAGATTGATATTTCTATATATATTACAAATGGATTAATTGTGCTGGGCATAAATTCAATTTTTATTTCTGGAATAGTTTGGCTTTTATCTGATAAATTAAGCAAACTAGTATCTTTTCCTGAAAAGTGGTTATGGGCAGTGATGCTTGTAGTCATTTTTCAGGTTGTAATACAAATAAATCTTGTACTATGGCAAGTGCAAGTTAAACCGATATCATATGGCTTATTTCAGGTATTACAAACAAGCATAAACGTAGGAATTACACTTATCCTAGTAGTAGGATATGGACAAAGTTGGCAAGGTAGAATCGAGGGTCAGCTTTTTGCTGGTGTTCTCTTTGGTTTAATAGGTTTATTTATATTATGGAAAAATAATTGGATTAAGCTTTCCTTTAATATTGAGTATTTAAAGCACTTATTTTCTTTTGGTCTTCCACTTATACCTCATACAGTGGGAGCATTAATAATAACTATGGTAGATCGAGTTTTTGTTACTAACATGGTTGGGATTGAAGCAACTGGACTGTATTTGGTTGGTTACCAAATAGGTATGATTATTGGGATTTTACAAGATTCTTTTAATAAAGCATGGGTGCCATGGTTCTATAAAAAATTAAAAGAAGATAAATATGGTGAAAAGTTAAAGATAATAAAAATAACTTATGTTTATTTTTTTCTAATCATTTTTGTTGCATTACTGTTAGGGTTAGTGTCGCCATGGTTTTTAAGCTTTTTTGTAGGGGAAAATTTTGGAGATTCAAGTCAATTTGTAATTTGGATTGCAATAGGATTTGCCTTTAACGGGATGTATAAGATGGTTACTAACTATATATTTTATATGCAGAAAACAGTTATTTTAATGTATACAACTTTTTTGACAGCATGTTTAAATTTAGCTCTTAACTATATATTAATAAAAATAAATGGTGCAGTCGGTGCAGCCCAAGCAACTTGTATATCCTTTTTTATTACCTTTATTGTTACTTGGATTGTGGCTTCTAGATTATATCAAATGCCATGGTTTTTGAAAAACAGGAAAAATGAGGGGGTAATAAAGTAAATGTTAAGTTCAATAAAAAAAAATATCAAAGTTCTTTTAAAAAAATATTATCTATTTCAAGTTAAAAAAAAAGTTGGCTCTTTTGGACGTGAATTGAAAGTGAATGGTAAATCAATAGTAACACCTAACACATTTCTTGGTAATAACGTAAATTTTAATGGAATGGAAATTGGTGGGAAAGGTAAAGTAGAGATAGGTGACAACTTTCATTCTGGACAGGACTGTTTAATGATTTCCGAAATTCATAACTATGATAATGGTGTTGCTATTCCTTATGACGATACATACCTTTTGAAAGATATAAAAATTGATGAAAATGTATGGATTGGTTCAAGAGTAATTATTCTTGGAGGAGTGACTATAGGAGAAGGCGCAATTATTCAAGCTGGTAGCGTAGTAGTTAGTGATGTTCCAAAGTATTCAATCTATGGAGGGCATCCAGCAAAATTAATCAAGTATAGGAATATAGATCATTATCAAAATTTAAAAGCAGAAAAAGCCTTCCACTAGGAGGAGTTTAATTGAGAAATAGAAATAATGAGGGGAAGGTTAAAAATGTTTTTAAATTTATCTCCTCATATGAAAAACAGACAAATCTGATTAATATCGAGTTTCAAGGTGTTAAAATATGGCAAGTCGTAAGGTATCAAATATTCAATGATATATTGAAGTTATTAGGTGGTTTTGGAGAGCCTCATACATCTAAAAATACAATTTCCGATAAAATCTTGTCAGCTCCACGATATCTCCTTTATTTTTTGGTAAAAAACCCTTTATTTGGAAAATACGAAGTGAAATATTTAGTTTTCGATCATCAAAGAAAAATTCCACATAACGGTAAGAAAATAGATATTTATACCAATGACCTAATTCAAAACTTAGATAGAAAAGACTATAAAATTATTGAGCTTCCTTACCTCAGAAAACATTGGTCTGAATTTAAGGATAAAAATATATTATATTTAGATAGCTTACACTTATCTACTGCATTCAAAAAAATGTTCTATAAATTTAAATTTACAGAATTTGAAGAAGAACGTATCAATGATTTGCAAAATAACATTCTTCAAAAATTCGATATTTCTATCGATATTTCCCATATATTCTATAATGAGATAAGGCATTTCAAGTTACAATATATGTATTTCGATAAACTATTAAATAAACGTAAACCTAAAAAAATTTATTTAGTAGTATCTTATGGCCATCATGCATTAATAGCTGCCGCAAAAGATAATAATATTGAAGTAATCGAAATACAACATGGAGTAATCACCCCATACCATTTAGGGTATAACTATCCTAAAGATTGCGAAGAAAATGATTACTTTCCTGATAAAATTTATTTGTTTGGAGAATATTGGATAGAGGCGGCTGATTATCCTATAAGAAAAGAGAATTTAATCCCACGAGGATTTAGGCACATGGAGGAAAATCTTAAGTCTCTCATGAATATTAGTAAAATAAATAAGCAAGTAATAATCTTATCTCAAGGAACAATCGGGAAGGATTTATCTGTATTTTCGTATAATTTAGCGAAAAATTTAAAGGATTATTATTTTATTTATAAATTACACCCAGGTGAATATGATAGATGGAAACAAATTTATCCAAGTTTAGTTTTGGCTGAAACGTTAGATAATTTCGAAGTGTGCGATGATAATTCAGAAAATCTATACTCTCTACTAGCGTCTTCTGAGTATCAAATTGGAGTGTATTCTACTGCAATATTTGAAGGATTATCCTTGCAGTGTAAAACTGTATTGGTTAATTTGCCAGGAATAGAGTATATGGAAGATTTAATAAATAAAGATATCGTTCAATTGGTAGATAGTGATTCGCAAGATATTCGTAAACTACTCGAAAAAGGCAGTTTTAAGAGTATCGAAAAAAATGCTTTTTTTAAGGATCTTTGAGAGGAGATACTTATGCAACAAGTCAATAATATGAATACATCCATATATCCTTTTTTCTATATTCTTTTTATAACCTTAATAGTTGACACTATTTATATACAAATAGGCGGTTATAATTTAAAAATATACCACTTATACTTGTTGTTAATAATTTATTTTTCAATTTTGATAGGACTGAAAAGACAAACAATTTCTATTAATGTAGATAAGTTATTAATTCTGTTTTATATCTATATTACTATTAATGTTTTTTTTGTTTCGGATTTTTTTGCAATCTCATTTAGCAAATATATTATTATTGGATACTTTATTATTGTTTATACATACTTTTCTAGCTTGCATTTAAGAGGCGAAAAGTTAATTCAAATAATATCTTACACTGGTGGGCTTTTAACAGTCATTGGGATCCTACAGCTATCATTGAAATATATGCTAAATATTCCAGGAATAAATTTATATATGGAAGGTAGGGCACAGGGATTTTTCTCCGAGCCAGATTGGTATGGATACTTTTTTCTCTTTTCAATTCCATATACCTTGTATTATGTTGAAAAAAAACAAAAGTATAGCTTAGTATTTTTAAATATTATTGGTTTACTTTTATCGCAAACACGTGCTGCATGGGTAAGCTTTTTGTTAGTTTTTTTAATATATCTTACTTTCTCTAAAAACAAAACTTATTATAAAAAGATAGTGTTGTTTGCCTTTTTTAGTGTAACTTGTCTCTTCTTTTCTTTCTTTATATTTCCGGAAAATATTATTTTAAGTCAATTTGTGGACAGGGCTACACATATTGTTAGTAGTGATCATGAGACTACTACTTATAGATTGCATATTTTTCAAATAGCTCAGCAATTTGATTTTAATTATTTATTTGGAATAGGTTTAGATAACTTTGGTAGATACATTATCGAATATAGTAATTTGAATTATGGACTTACCACAGGAGCCTGGAATATGTATTTAAATATTTACTTTGAATTAGGAATCATTGGTTTAACTTTATTTTTGCTATTTACTATGAAAAATATTTTAAAGAAGTTAAGGTATTTCGCTCATACAAAGGATGATTTTATTAAATATAATATTATTTCCCTTATTATGATGCTATTTGCCAACAACTTTAGTAATGGATTTTACTTTTTGTTTTTTTGGCTGAATTTTGCACTGGGTAATTTTGTTATCAATAAGACTAAAAATGCAATTATAAACAAGTAGGTGAATTTATGAATATATTGTTCATAACAGGTAGTTTTCCTAATATGAAAGACGGAATAGGGGATAGTGCAGAATTACTTTTACAGGAGTTTATTAAACAAAACAACAATATTTACTTATTAACTTCTAATGATGAGGAAATAGTAAAATATATTAATAAAAAAAAATATCAACAATACACATACCAAATGGAAAAATGGAATGTTTCAATAAAAAATATAAACTTCATAAATAAAATAATAAGAGAAAATAAAATTGATTGTATTCATATAGAATATCCAGGAAAAGGTTATGGATTTAATCTCCTAATTAATTTATTACCAATTATAATAAAACTACTCTTTTCATTTAAAGGACCAAAAGTTTTTTTAAGATATCATGAATTTACTAATTCAAGGTTACTGCGAAAAATAGTAGATATACCGTTACTATTGTTTAGCCAAAAAATATTTATCCCTTCATTTATAGATTACAAGAAATTAAATAAGATCTTCAAATCCAAAGTATATAAAACTTACATCAATAGTAATATAATTCCTTTAAAAAATAATGTTATTGAAGAAAATCATACAGGAAAGATAACTATTGGATATTTCGGGTTTATTTATAAAAACAAAGGATTTGAAATGTTTCTAGACATAGTAAATCAAATAAATAAAGTAAGAGATAATTTTACTGTACTGGTAATCGGAAGTCTTGACCAGGAAAATAGCTATCATCTAAAGTTGGAAAACGTAATTAAGGAATTAAAACTAGAGGAGAAAATAATTTTCACAGGTTATGTTGAAGATAAAGAAGATGTCTCAAATCATATTAATTCAGTTGATTTTGCTCTTCTACCATTTGAAGATGGTCTAACTTTAAGGAGAGGTAGTTTTTTAACTTTTATAAATCATAAAATTCCAGTTATAACAAGTATGGGTGATGAAGAGTGTTTCAGACTATTTAATGAACAATCTTCGGTTTTTATGGGGGAAAAAAAACAAGATATGGTGGCTAAGGCTATTGAATGGATAGATTCACCGAATGAGATATTCCGATTGAAGATGGAGCCTAATATAAATGTTTTATCCTGGGATAAAATAGCAAAATTAATGATAAAGGAATATAAAACTTAAATGGAGGTATTAATGTCTAAAACCATAAGTTTAATGAACGTTAGAATTAACAATATAACTAAAACTGAAGCTGTTATTCAGATTGAAAACTTGATACATGATGGAAAAAAAAGTTTTGTAGTTACACCAAATATAGATCATATTGTAAAGTTACAAAACGATGAATATTTTAAAGAAGTTTATTGGAACGCGGATCTTGTTTTAGCAGATGGGATGCCCTTAATATGGGCGTCCCATCTGCTAAAAAAACCTTTGAAGGAAAAGATATCTGGATCTGATATCTTTCCAGATATTTGTGAAATGTCAGCCCAAAAAGGTTATAAAGTTTTTTTTCTGGGGGGTCTTCCAGGGGTTGCAGATAAAGCCAAAAGAAATTTGGAGAGGAAATTTAGTGGGTTAAAGGTTGTTGGGACGTACTCCCCTACTTTTGGTTTTGAAAATGACACTAAGGAAAACAATAAAATATTTGGTTTAATAAATGAAGCAAAACCAGATATCTTATTTGTTGGAGTTGGAGCACCTAAACAAGAAAAATGGATTTATAAACATAAACAAAAACTTAATGTCCCGGTTTCGATTGGAATAGGCGCTTCTTTTGACTTTGAAGCTGAAACTATTACAAGAGCTCCTTTATTTTTACAAAGAATAGGTATGGAATGGTTTTGGAGGTTTTGCCAAGAGCCGAAAAGACTATTTAAAAGATATTTTATTGATGACATGAGGTTTTTTAAGTTATTAATTCATGAATTTAGAAATGTAAAATAAATATTAGGAATAGGAAAGGGATTTTAAGTGAAAGAGAATATAATAATATGCCATTCATTATATTATCCTCATATAATTGGTGGTGCGGAGATTTCTACTCAAATTCAAGCTGAATCTTTATTAGAGAAGTATAATGTATTCGTTGTAACAATTGGTTCTCAAAAGAGGGGGATAATAAAAGAAGTTATTAATAAAGTGAATGTAATTCGACTACCATATTCAAATTTATACTGGTTTGGTAATAGCTCTGAAAAAAAAATAATGAAAGCTTTATGGACTATTGAAGATGTTTTTAATTACAAATTATATAAAAATTTCAAAAAAGTATTCAAGGATATAAATCCTGCATTCATTCATACTCAAAAAATTACTGGGTTAAGTTTAGGTGTTTGGAAGGCAGCTGCTGATTTACAAATTCCAATTTATCATACTTTAAGAGACTACTCATTGATTAATCCAATTAACTCAAAATTGTTCTCCTCGGTTTATCAAGTTATAGCGAGAAAAATGAC
The DNA here is from genome assembly GCF_056173725.1 of Anaerobacillus sp. 63XJN7_4_ISO-PGPR-S23-413. Lineage (NCBI taxonomy): Bacteria > Bacillati > Bacillota > Bacilli > Caryophanales > Bacillaceae > Anaerobacillus > Anaerobacillus sp. 63XJN7_4_ISO-PGPR-S23-413. Next base: position 3,891,762 of record NZ_CM149688.1, on the reverse strand, counting down.
AAAGAAAGTAACCGGAGTAATAGGTATTTCCAATTATATTCTTAATTTTCATAAAGAGATTGGCTATTTTCCTACCGCAAAAAAAGAAGTTATTCCAAATGTAGTTGAAGGAGAATCTATTTCATTAGGTCAATTAAAAAAAGAAAATAGTGCATCCTTAATAGTTGGATATTTCGGAAGATTGGTGCCAGAAAAAGGAGTTGACTATCTAATCAATGTAGTTAAAGATATCCCCACTTCCATAGTGAAATCTATCTACATATGCGGAAGTGGACCAATGCTTGATGAGTTGAAACAACTTACTAATAACGATGAGAGGTTTCATTTTTTTGGTCATCTTACTAAAGAAATGGTTCAAGAAAAAATGATGGAAGTTGATTTGACAGTAATGCCTTCCAAATGGGATGAACCTTTTGGAAGAGTAATAATTGAGTCATACCTAATGGGTACACCAGTATTTGCTTCTAATAGAGGAGGAATACCTGAAGTGGTATATGATCCGAAGAATTATTTAATTGATCCAAACAATATAGCCTCATTAAGAAATGGCATATTTAAATACCATTCATTAACATGTGATGAGAGGTTAATGTTACAAGAGAAGTGTATTGAACACACTGAAAACTTCACCAAAGCTGGATTGTTAAGATCATTAAATAATATATATTAGTTAATTGGGGGTTTTATTAATGAAATTAGTTTTACTTTCTGGAGGTTCAGGTAAGAGGCTCTGGCCACTTTCAAATGATTCTAGATCTAAGCAGTTTTTGAAAGTATTAAATGATAGTCAAGGGAATCTTCAGTCAATGGTGCAAAGAGTATGGAATCAATTAGAGTCTGCTAATTTAGGTGATTCTTCAGTAATTGCAACCGGTAGATCACAAGTAGATATGATTCATAATCAATTAGGTAATGTTCCAATAGTAATCGAACCAGATAGAAGGGATACTTTCCCAGCTATTGCACTGGCTGCTACGTATCTTTACTCTATCAAAGGTACGAACTTAAATGAGGTCATTAGCGTATTACCAGTAGATCCCTATGTAGAGAATCAATTTTTTAATAAGGTAATAGAACTAGAGAATGCGTTAAGAGATTCGGCAGCAGATTTAGCTTTGATTGGGGTTGAACCTACTTATCCATCAGAAAAGTATGGGTATATAGTTCCTAATAGTACAGATAGTTGTAAGCCTTATATTGATGTTAGCCATTTTAGGGAAAAACCAACGGAAGATCAAGCAAAAGAGTTATTGAAAAAGAATTCATTGTGGAACTGTGGAGTGTTTGCATTTAAATTAGAGTATATCATTAACTTACTTATTGAAAAGGGATGGCCAATCCAATATGACGAACTGTCTAAACAATATAATCAGTTGCCAAAAATCAGTTTTGATTATGAAGTTGTAGAAAATGCAGAAAAAATTATTGCCCTCCCCTATCAAGGTTATTGGAAAGATCTGGGTACTTGGAATACATTAACGGAAGAGATGGGTTCAAATATTACTGGAAATGCTTTATTAAGTAATGATTCCAAAAACACTTATGTAATTAATGAACTTGATATACCTGTTTCGATACTTGGACTATCGAATGTGGTAGTAGCTGCTAGTCCAGATGGCATATTAATCACGGATAAAGAATCTAGTCCAAGGGTAAAAGAATTAGTGAATAAAATTGAACAACGACCGATGTATGAAGAAAGACGTTGGGGATGGTACAAAGTACTAGATCATACAAAAATAGAAAAAAATAAAGAAGTATTAACTAAGCGTATATGCGTTAAAAAAGGGAGAAATCTTAGCTATCAAACTCATAATAAACGAAGCGAAGTATGGACAGTGGTCAAAGGTAAAGGTGAGTTTGTATTAAACGAAGAAATAAAAGAAGTTAGTGAGGGAGATGTAATAAAAATTCCAGTTGGAGCTAGGCATGCGATTAATGCAGTTACTGAATTGGAATTTATTGAAGTGCAAACTGGTTCTGAATTAATAGAAGAAGATATAATACGTATTTTTATGGATTGGAATGAAATTATTGATAGTTGCTATGCAAATAGGTGAATTTGAGTAATTATAAATATAATAATGTTGGTGCTGTATAGACCGATTTAATATCTCTATACTATTAATTTAGTATTTATTTGTATGTATTTTAATTTTTTTAATTGCTTATTTATATAGCCTTTCTTCAACATATCCCCAACTTCTAAGAAGTTGGGGATATGTTGTTATAATGAGTCATTTAAGAATATTTAATTAAATCGCCGGTAAGATGGACACATTGATTAGTACAATACTTAAATTAATATTATTGGGGAACGCTTTAATGATTATTTCTCTTTATATTTAAAAAGTCAGATTAAATAGATATCATTTAATTTCTTTTAGTTGTATTGATCTTTCGTGGTTTGACTTTTAAGAATGACGCATACTATATAATTTCAATTACCTCCTACTTAGTCGAAAGAGATATAGTAAATATGTTGGGGTATAAAAAAATGTTTGATATTTTAAAACAAGTACTAAATTATTAGAAACATCAATGAAAACCTAGTAGAGAATAATTTCTGGTTTGAAGAAAAATAGGGGGAAAACATGAATTGGAAAATAGAGCTTAAGCGGTGGTTGAATAATGAAAATTTGGAGGATTCTCATAAAGATTTACTGAAGAATCAAGATAACAAAACATTATTAGAAGATTCATTTTACAAAAACCTAGAATTCGGCACCGGCGGTATGCGCGGGGAAATCGGCCCAGGCACAAACCGAATGAACATCTATACTGTCCGCAAAGCATCAGAGGGGTTAGCAAAATACATAGATGAACAAGGACAAGAAGCAAAGTTACGTGGAGTCGTTATCGCATACGATTCAAGACACCAATCTCCTGAATTTGCTTTAGAAACCGCAAAAACGCTTGGGTTCCATGGAATTCAAACATACTTATTTGATGCCCTTCGTCCAACGCCACAACTTTCATTTACCGTTAGATATCTATATGCCTATGCTGGAATTGTCATTACAGCTAGTCATAATCCACCAGAATACAATGGCTACAAGATCTATGGTTCTGATGGTGGACAAATCACCCCGAGTGTTGCGGATGAAATTATTCATCATGTGAATGCAGTGGAGGATGAACTGGCAGTTGAAGTAGCAAATCCTGATGAGTTAAAAAATAATGGACTCCTAACAATATTGAGTGAAAAAATGGATAACGCTTATATCAACCAGTTGAAATCGATCTCACTTAATCAGGAAAAGAGTAGTCAAACCAATAAGGACCTCAAAATAGTATTCACTCCACTTCATGGGACGGGGAACCTTCCAGTGCGTGCTGGTTTAGAAGCGTTAGGATTTAATAATGTTTCAGTTGTCAAAGAACAGGAAAAGCCTGATCCTGAATTTTCAACGGTTGCTAGTCCTAACCCTGAAGAGCACGCGGCTTTTAAACTTGCAATTCAGTATGGTGAGGAACTAGATGCCGACATTCTTATGGGTACGGATCCAGATGCTGACCGTGTCGGTGTAGCGGTTCGCAATCTAGAAGGGAATTATGAAGTGTTAAGTGGAAACCAGCTTGGTGCTTTAATGGTAGACTATCTTCTTTCTACTAGAAGTAAGAATGGGACTCTTCCGGAAAATGGCGCGATTCTTAAAACAATTGTTACATCTGAGATCGGGAGAGATATCGCTGAAAGTTACGGGTTAACGAGTATAGATACCTTAACTGGCTTTAAGTTCATTGGGGAGAAGATCAAAGAGTTTGAAGAAACCGGTGAGCACACATTCCTTTTTGGATATGAGGAAAGCTATGGCTATTTGATTGGAGATTTTGTGCGGGATAAAGATGCTGTTCAATCATGTCTTTTTGCTGCAGAGATGGCAGCCTATTATAAAGCAAAAGGAAAAACGCTATATGAAGGACTTCTAGATGTCTTTGTAAAGTATGGCTATTACCAGGAGGCACTCGAGTCTCTTACCCTAAAAGGCAAATCAGGTGCAGAGCAAATTACTTCCATTATGGATAAATTCAGACAGAATCCTCCTAAACGTATAGCTGATCAAAAAGTTGTAAGGATTGAAGACTATCAACTGAGCGAAGCGACAAGTGTACTTGAAAACGCAAAAGAAGAAATCGTGTTACCAAAATCGAATGTCATTAAATACAAGCTTGACAATGGGACATGGTTTTGCTTGCGCCCTTCAGGAACTGAACCAAAGATGAAACTTTACTTTGGAGTGAAAGAAGATTCGTTAGAAGCAAGTCAACGAATGCTTAATCAAGTAAAGAATGAAGTGATGGACCTAGTTGATCAGATTCTTACTATTAGAGTTTAAAGAATGTAGCCCTCTTTAGAAGGAGGGCTAATAGCAACGATAAGTTTCGGGGGTTACCAGTTATGTATGAAATCAAACAGTCAGTTATGGATGGATACACAATTTATCATTTGATCAACTGTGAAACCAATTCAGAGGTTCGAATCGCTCCTGAACGTGGCGGTATGGTGATAGGGTATAAATCAGACGGCCAAGAACTTTTATACCTAAATGAAGAAACATTTAGTGATACGGAAGCCAATGTCCGAGGTGGTATACCGGTCCTCTTTCCAATCTGTGGCCAATTAGAAGAAAAGCAGTACCGTTTATACGGCCTAACATACCCCATGAAGAATCATGGATTTGCAAGGAACTTGCCATGGGATGTTATTGAGACAAGTACAGAAGATGGCGCACAAATAACGTTAAAACTTAAAAGTAATCGTGAAACAAAAGAATCCTTTCCATTTGATTTTGAATTGCGTTTTACGTACATATTAAAAAACAATGAATTGATCATTAAGCAAAGCTACAGCAATCTTTCTAGTGAAATCATGCCATTTTATGCAGGGTTCCATCCGTACTTTCATTCAAAGGATAAGAATTTAGATTATCAAGCCGATGCAAAGGACTATTTTGACTACAATGATGGAGAAATAAAACTGTTCTATGGTGAAGTTGATTTAACAGAGAAGCGTGAAGCAGTTGCTTTGAAACATGCACACAAACATCAAATTAAATTCGATTTAAAGCAAATGAATCAGCGGATAACAATGTCTTATGGCAGTGAGTTTAAATATGCGGTGCTTTGGACTGAGCACAATAAGGAGTTCATTTGCATTGAGCCATGGATGGCCAAAATGAATGATTTTAATGAAAAAGAAGATCTTCAATTCGTCAAACCGGGTGAAACAATGAATACATTTGTCACGATTGCAACAGACATAATTCGTGAAAGTAGATAAGTTGGAGGAGTATATGTACGAACGTCAACCAATCTTTTTAAAACCAAACTTTAAAGATCGTATCTGGGGTGGAACGAATCTACGTGAGAAATTTGATTATGACATCCCAACCGAAACGACTGGCGAATGCTGGGGAATATCAGCTCATTCAAATGGACCTTCTGAAATTCTGAATGGTCCGCTTAAAGGAAAAACTTTAGATATCGTATGGAAAGAAAATCAAGATCTTTTTCGGAATGAAGGTGGAGAACACTTCCCACTATTAATTAAAATTCTTGATGCGAACAATGACCTTTCCGTACAAGTTCACCCCGATGATTCCTATGCAAGAGAAGTAGAGAATGAGGCTTATGGAAAAACAGAATGCTGGTACATCCTAGATTGTGAAGAGGATTCTGAGATCATTTTTGGTCACCATGCAGAGTCAAGAGAAGAATTCCAGCAATTGATTGAAGAAGGCAAATGGGATAGCTTGTTAAGAAGCATTCAAATTAAGCCAGGTGAATTCTACTATGTGCCAAGTGGTACGATACATGCGATTGGAAAAGGTACGATGATTCTTGAAACGCAGCAAAGCTCTGATACGACGTATCGGGTATACGATTATGATCGAACGGATACAAGTGGAAACAAACGTGATCTTCATATTGCGCAGTCAATTGAAGTGGGACATGGGGACAGGTACCTTGTCCCAACCAGTGATGATAGTTTAAACTGACCTCTGCCATCTATTTGATCCACTTAGGACAAGAAAATGATTCACTCGTGCCATAAGTGAACCACTATTACAAATGATAGTGGTTTTAAACTTCATTGTGCACGGAGTGTGGTTGGAGGGACATGGGGACAGGTTCCTCGTCCCAACCCGTAAAGAAGAATCCACCTCTGCCATCTATTTGATCCACTTAGGTCAAGAAAATGATCCAGTCGTGCCATAAGAGAGCCACTATCAAAAATGATAGTGGCTTTAATCTTCATTTTGCAGGTATTGAAGTTGGAGAGACAGACTCCTTGTCCCCCAGCTATAAACGCTAGAATAGAATTGTAAGTGTGTGTTGAATTGAATTTACTTCTCCCATTTAAATTATGTCATAATAAAGAAAATACAAAACTTAAGAACAGCATGATCTAATTAAGGGAGATCGTTATGAAAAAGTGTGATCGTTGTGGGAATAGAGAAGCTACCATTATTTTAACTGATGTTTGGCAGGAGCGGCTATGCGATTGTTGTTTTAACGATGTGGTTGCCGATGAAGTAGGAGTTAGGTTAGAGCCTATACCTGAAGATTTAGAAGTGACCGATCACTCTGGGACTAGTAGGATGTTTACAGTTCAACAGCGGCTTCATCCAGACGGTCTATTCTTGGAGGCTACTGAGAATATAGAATATGGCTACGAGTTTGCGGTGCATGGTGAGCTAGAATGTAATCAAACTGAATTATATGAGAGATTAGTAGATAAAGTGAAGCATGGTGTATCAAAACGGTTTACAAAGGTAGGGGTATTTCCTAACGGTCAAACATATCAATCCATCATTGATGACGAGGTAGTTGGACATATTGATCACGATGAGATGAGCCCATCGCTACCTATGATTGTAATAGATGGACAACCTTATACATGGGAACGATTAGGTGAGATGGTTAAAAGCTTTGAAGGATTTCAAATTCAAATGAAATTCTTTGATAAGACAGACGATATGGAGTAGGTTCATAACAGATGTACAGAGTCTTATCCTTTTCCAAAAGTGTTGGCGGGACACAGGCATACTCCCGCTGTCATCCTTCTTTTCATTGTTATCGCAATTTAAAATTGATTTTGTTGAAGGATTCTTGGTATTGGTGTCTAATAAATAAAAGTGCTTCCGTTTAGTGATTACAAAAGACACCTCTTTTCCCCTTTTTTAGAAGTACCCCCCAGTATCTATCCACCACATTTTTGTTTAACTCTTTTTTCCTTTTCACTAATTCCTTTCTTAGAATTCCCAACTTGTATCTAATTTCGTTCTTAATAACAGCCGAAAAAGAGGTGATGTTCATCTGCCAAGAAAAGCTAGAAAGAAAAGTAGCTCTGGAGTCTATCATGTAGTCTTCAGAGGGATTAACCGTCAGACGATTTTTGAAGATGAGGAAGACAAGGAGAAATTTTTAGAAGTCCTTGCTCGATACAAAATAAAAAGTGGCATTGAACTATACGCCTACTGCTTCATGGATAATCATGTCCACCTGTTGGTAAAGGAGACAGAGGAGAGCCTCGCAATTTTTATGAAGAGGCTAAGCTCGAGTTATGTGTATTGGTACAATTTAAAGTATGAAAGATGTGGCCATCTATTTCAGGAAAGATTTAATAGTGAGAACGTGGAGAGTGATGCCTACTTTGTGACCGTGTTGAGATATATTCATCAGAATCCCCTTAAGGCAAAGTTGGTCAGAAGTGTATGGGACAGTAAGTGGACGAGTATCCATGAGTATGTACGTATCATAAAGCTTGTTGATATTGACAGGGGGTTACGTTTATTCTCTGAAGATCGGAAAATGGCTCGACGACGTTTTATCCTTTATATGCAAGAGACAAATCAAGATCAATGCCTAGATATCAAAGAGACTATAAAACTTTCAGATGACCAGGTTAGGGGCTATCTTCGTACAATAGGCATTCTTAGCAACAGCATGCTACAGCAAATGGATCGAGAAGAGCGAAATGTTGTTTTAGCAAAGATGAAAAGAATCAATGGAGTTTCCATCCGTCAGATCTCTAGAGTAACCGGGATCTCAAAAAGCGTGATTGATCGCATAAAGTGAAAGATGGATATGGGTTTGTAATGATATTATAAATCCTTATTCAGAACACTTTTTCAAAAAATCATTCGCTATGATAAGCATAAGGAGGAATTGGCTTGTCTTCGAACGTTACCAGTATCGGACTAAGAGGTTTGGAAGGGTATCGAGTGAGAGTGGAGGTTCAGGCAGTGGATGGGATGGAAACCATCGTGATTGTGGGGCTACCCGATGCTTCTGTGAAAGAATCGAAGGAGAGAGTAGCTCGAGCTCTTCACTCTATGAATCACTCCCTTACCGACCAAAAAATCATTATTAATCTGTCTCCCGCGGAGCAGAAGAAAAATGGGCCATTGTTTGATCTGCCTATGGCAATAGGCGTACTCCTCAGCTTGAAGGAAATTCAAGTGAATCTCTCAGAAGACTTTGCATTTATTGGTGCTCTTTCCCTGGATGGTGGAATTCGGCCGGTAGAGGGGATGTTGCCTGCCATATTGGCGGCGAAGAGGCTTGGTCTTAAGAGGTTATATCTGCCTTTTGATGAGGCGTTACCCCACTTGGAATTTAATGGGTTAGATTTGATTTATGTTTCTACATTAAGTGATGTCCTTCAGCACCTTTACGGCCAGACAATCCTTTCATTTCGTCCACCAATTACACAAGAAGAATCGATCATCGAGAGCACAGTTGATTTCTCAAAAGTCGTTGGCCACTCGTACGCAAAGCGAGCATTAGAAATTGCAGCAGCGGGCGAGCATCATGTATTCATGTCAGGCCCCCCGGGGTGTGGAAAAAGTATGCTTGCCGAAGCCTTTCCATCTATCCTTCCCCCTTTAACAGAAGAAGCACGACTTGAAGTCATGAGCTTGTATCAGCTAAATACCTGCAGCCCCGCATCATCCCGCGAGCCACCCTTCCGAAATCCCCATCATTCTGCATCTGGTGTTTCCATTATTGGAGGAGGACAAAATCCCAAGCCAGGTGAGGTTTCCCTTGCTCATAAAGGAGTCCTCTTTTTAGATGAAATAGCTGAATTCACAAAAAAGACGCTCGATATGTTAAGGCAACCTCTTGAAAGCGGAAAGGTGACGATTAGCCGTGCGCATTCAACCGTTAGTTACCCCGCTCAATTTATTCTGATAGGGGCGATGAATCCATGTCCCTGTGGCTACCTTCATTCGCCGACCCATTATTGCACTTGTACTCCAAAACAAATCATCGCCTACCATAATCGACTCTCAGGTCCGATTCGTGACCGGTTTGACATTCACCTTTCCCTAAAACCAGTAGATTTGCAAGCAGATCAGGAAAAAGAAAAGGAAAGTTCAGATGAATTTCGAAAACGAGTAACTGCAGCAAGGGAAAGGCAGTACGATCGCTATGGAGAACAACTTTGCAATGGCAGAGTCTCATACGACCAATTAACAAAAAGCAATTTTCTATCAAACAGTCAGCAGCATATGATTCGCCAGCTATCCTTAAAGAACAACTTAAGCAATAGAGCACAGATTAAAATTTTAAGACTAGCCCGTACTATTGCTGACCTGCAACAGGTTAAGACGATTTCTGATGGTCATATTTGGGAGGCGGTGAAGTTACAGAAGAGAGGGGAGGAGAATGGACATCGATTGAGAGTGAGGAAAGGGTTGAAGTGAAGGAGGGGCAAGGAAATTTGTCGTAAGTCCATAATTGATTTATTTATAGAGATGTTTGGCGGGACGATGTACCTGTCCCTCCGTCCCCTGGATGATCCTAAAGTGAAGGATCTAGTGAAAAAAGGATACCAGGAATTGTATGATCAAGTAATCAGCGAATATGACCCTACACATAAGAATGATCCAAACAATTTGTATCACAATCAGGAGTGGGAAAATGAAGCGAGTAAGTTTACTTTAGCCTTCTGGGTAGCATTAGATTATAATCCCCCGGCACCATATGCAGAATATACCATCACAAAAAATAAGGACGGGGCTCCGGTGGTATTGACTGAAGAATACCTCAATCAAAAGCCAACAGAAGGAAATCAAACATCTGAAACTTCTTCAAAAGACTGGAGCGGAGAGTGGTCAGAAAATGATGCTCATAGTGGTCAGTTCCTTGAAATAATGAAGCAAGTTACGGGCGGTTTTGACTTTGTCTTAAATGTCACTAATGGTGGTAATACGGGTATGCTTGAAGGTACTGCAAGCTATACATCAGAGAACAAGGCAGTATATCCGCCGGATGAGGTTGGTTGTGAAATAACGTTTGTTCATAAAGATGATTATATCGAAGTAACGGAGAACGATGCTTGTTCTGGTTATAAAGGAGCAGGGGTCGGTTCATTTAATGGAAAATATCCAAAAGGTGGTGTAACTAACACAGTAACGTTTACTAGTATAGGAATGCTTCCTGAAAATATTGATAGCACGATGAAAACTCTCACAGGTGAAGATTATGATCGCTTTGTAGAACGGTTCGGTACCTACACTAATGAAGAAGACTTAGACGGGTTCGGCGCTACTGTATACTACGGTTTTGTAAGAGGAGTAGCCACGAGTCTAAATGGAGTAGTAATGTACAAGGAAACTGGAGAGATATGGGCAGCATACTTAGATGGTTCTTCTCTAATTTATTATACGAACGTTGAGGGTGATGCAGAAACTTTACCAGAAACGATTAAAACTCATTATGAGGATCAAGCTGATCTTACGGTGGAGTATATGGCAAAGGGTTGAATAAGGTTTTATGCATATTTAATGTATTCTACAATTCTAAGATTGCAGTTGGCTCTATTAATATGACAAGGAGGTTTCAAATGAATTGTTATTATCATCCCGATACAGCAGGTTCAGCGTCTTGTCACGAATGTGGAAGAACATTATGTAACAGTTGTACAGACCGTTTTACACCTATAATGTGTGAAGGATGCTTTACAACTGTACAAAGTACTGAAAGACAAAATATTACTAAGTGCTTAACTTTAAGTAGTATTATGCTAATTGTTGGTTTTTTATCTAGCCTTGGATACAACTCATTCGGTATTATTATGATTTCCACCTATTTTTTTGCATCTATTCCGTTTGGATGGTCTTTCATATCTCGTATTATGAATGGGTGGATTTTATTTATGGGAATTAGAGGTTGGTTAATTTATCCTTTCGTAAAATTATTTGCTTCCTGGGCAATCGGTGGTTTTGTAGCGCCGTTTTACTTATCAAAAATGATCAAAAGATTAAAAGAAATAGATCGTGATTCTAATGCAGTTCAGACTGAAAGTTCACAAACTAATATGGAAGCATAATTACAAAAATGAATCACGGGAGCGATCCCCCGTGATTCATTTTTGTTTTAAAGCAAGAAGCCCAATTGTGAAAGAGCAGTTGTGCTAACATATTCGCTAAGTAGCTCAACTGGTTTTTATACAAGAAAGTGAATCAGTAGAACTGTTGTAAACGTCAACTAAAAATCAACAGTTTTCAGTAAATAGGTTCTAACAGTTTCCGACAATTAAGAATCAACACGTAGAATCACTGGTCTCGGCTGTACCAGTTGATTCTAGGTTTTAGAATGACTAGTTAATTGAGTTGTTTCCATTTGATTCTTCAATCGTTTTCTGTATTCTACTAATATTTTCTATCAATACAGCGAAACCCATTATTAGAGCAGAAAGAAAAATCCCCCCAACTATTGAAGCTACACCTAGTAGCCAACCGTGAGGATCCAAGGCAATGATTAACGTAATTGCTAGAATGAACCCTCCGAAAAATGATATCCAACCAAACGTACGGAGAGCTTCTACATTTGTACCTGATTCCATTCACAAACCTCCTATATGAATTTTTGTCCCTACAACGCATCTTATTTTGAGTGCTAAGTTAATAGAACCCTGGAAGAGTGATTTTTTACCTTGAATCGATTTGCGTGCACAAGTACGATTCTCGTGATTCATTACCTGATATGATTTCTACAAATATTAGTTAAAAGAAACCCGATAAACTAACTATAACGTGGTTAGCTTGTCTTTTTGTGTGTGGAGCTGAATCAGCAGAACCGTCCCTACGATTCTAGTTGACGATAACGCTTTCATGTGATAAGTTAAATTCATAATAAATCACAATAGAGATTTAAAATCACATATGTGAATTGAGGAATTGGAATGTCAGTCAAATCTGCGAAACGCGTATTGGAAATCTTAGAGGTTATTTCTCATTATCCATCTGGCTTAACGGTCAAGGAAGTGAGTGATGAGTTAGCGTTTCCTCAAAGTAGTACGTTTAATTTAATGAAGACGCTTCATCAGGAAGGGTATCTTTATCAGGATGAATTAAAGAAATATCGATTGGGAGCGAAGCTGATTCATTTAGGGACAACGGCTATGGAATCGTTGGATATTCATAGCATTGGATTACCTTATTTAAGTTCTCTCATGAATAATGTCCAAGAGACGGTGTTCATGGCGGTTTTATCTGGTGGAGAGTTGGTTTATGTAGCGAAGATCGATAGCAATCGTTCGATCAAAACGTCAGCTCAGTTAGGGTTTAAAAAGCCGTTATATTGTACGGGATTAGGAAAAGCGTTTTTAACCTTTCTTCCGAAAGAAGAAAGAGATTCCCTGTTGGAGGGAATGACGTTGGAACCGATTACTGACAAAACGGTTACTGATAAAGATGAACTAATGAAGCAGCTAGAGGATTACCAGCAGCAAGGGTATAGCATTGATGATGAAGAAAATGAAGAAGGCTTATTCTGCGTAGCGGCACCTGTTTTTGATAGTAGTAACAAGCAGATCGCGGCGATCAGCGTGGCTGGTCCGAAAGAGCGGATGATGGCGAGAATGGAAACGACGACTAATGAGTTGAAGAAAACAGCGCGAATTATCTCAAGCAAAGTAGGCTATCGAGGTTAAGAAAAGAGGTTGGGAAAATGGATGTTGTAGCAATTGGAGAGACGCTTGTCTCTCTTACACCAAGTGCAAATGGGTTCATGAGGCATGCGGACTCATTTCGTCCAAAAGTGGCCGGAGCGGAAACGAATACGTTAATTGGTTTAAGTCGCTTAGGTCATGAGACGGGTTGGATTAGTCGACTTGGCGATGATGAACTAGGGGCTAAGATCTTAACAACGGTAAGAGGCGAACGGGTCGATACATCGAACGTCACGCTCGACCGTCAGCACCAAACGGGTATGTTTTTTAAAGAAATGATTCATGGCGGAGAAGTGAGAGTGCACTACTATAGGAAAGGTTCTGCTGCCAGTCACCTTGAAGCAGATGATTTGGATGAAGACTATATTGCGAATGCAAGATTTTTATACATATCAGGGATTACCCCTGCGTTAAGTGAGTCTTGTAAAACCGTTATTATGAAAGCGATATCAATCGCGAAAGAACACGATACGAAAGTTGTCTTTGATCCAAATGTGAGAAAGAAGCTCTGGAGTGAAGAGGAAGCGAGGGAGACCTTATTAACCATTAGCAAACGGGCCGATATCATCCTGCCCGGGCTTGCAGAAGGCGCTTTTCTTTTTGGCACCACTGATGACAAAGAAATTGCCCAGTCCTTTTTGAATTTGGATGACGTCTCGTGTGTGGTGGTAAAACGAGGTGAGAAAGGAGCCTATTACAACACGATTGAAGGGGCTGGAGAAGTTGACGGTTTTCATGTTAAGAATGTCATGGATCCTGTAGGTGCCGGAGATGGATTTGCAGCAGGATTTTTATCAGGGCTTCTCGATCACTTATCCGTTGAAAAAGCGGTTGAGCGTGCCTGTGCTGTAGGAGCGATGGTTACGACCATTCCAGGTGACTTTGAAGGGTTGCCAGATCGGGCAAGGTTAGAGCAGTTTATGTCTTCCGATCAACGAGAGGATATAGAACGATAATGAAGTGGAGGTCTAGGAAAAAATGAAAGCGCTTAATGAAATCGAACAACATAAAATTGTTGCAATAATACGTGGCTACGAGGAAGAAGATGCTTATGCAATTGCAAAAGCTCTGTACGATGGGGGAATTCGCTTAGTTGAGGTAACACTAAATTCACCTCATGCACTTCGAACGATTGAAAAGATCTCAAAAGAATTAGGTGGCGAAATGCTCGTTGGCGCAGGAACCGTTTTAGATCCGGAGTCAGCGCAAGCGGCACTAATGGCTGGTGCAAAGTTTATTCTTTCTCCTTCTTTAAATACCGAAACAATTAAACTAACAAACCGTTATGGCGCGGTCAGTATACCAGGAGCCTATACACCAACAGAAATTCTGACGGCATATGAAGCGGGAGCTGATGTTGTAAAAGTGTTCCCAGCCACGACGCTTGGTCCATCTTATATTAAAGATTTGAATGGACCGCTTCCACAGCTCAGGTTACTACCGACCGGTGGCGTATCGTTAGATAACGTGGAAAGTTATTTATCAGTTGGTGCTTTTGGAGTAGGACTTGGAAGTTCACTAGTCCATAAAACAAAGGAAGTAACAGGAGAATACCTTGAAGAGATTACGGATAAAGCACGTCAATTTACGAGTTTCGTAAAGGAAGCTACAGGAGGGCATTTATCATGAAGATTACTGGCTATAAACTCTATCAAGTACCACCAAGATGGTTGTTTTTAAAAATTGAAACAGATGAAGGGATTGTCGGCTGGGGAGAGCCCGTCATTGAAGGGCGCGCATCAACAGTGAAAGCGGCCGTTGACGAACTTATGGAAAACTTGATCGGAAAAAACCCTGAAAGAATTGAAGATCACTGGAACATGATGTACCGCTCTGGATTTTACCGAGGTGGACCAATTTTGATGAGTGCGATTGCTGGAATCGACCAGGCGCTCTGGGATATAAAAGGGAAATTTCATAACACCTCCATACATAATCTGCTAGGCGGAGCTTGTCGAGATTCCATAAAAGTATATTCATGGATTGGCGGCGATCGGCCGGCAGACGTGGGACAAGCTGCAAAGGACGTTGTTGAAAAAGGGTTTAAAGCGATCAAGATGAACGCAACAGAAGAACTTCAGTATATTGATTCTCATGAAAAGATCGATCAAGTGCTTGAACGAGTGAGCACGATTCGAGAAACAGTCGGTCCTTATATCGGAATCGGCATTGATTTTCACGGTCGCGTTCATAAACCAATGGCCAAGATCCTAGCAAAAGAATTAGAAACGTTCCGCCCGATGTTTATTGAAGAGCCTGTTTTACCTGAAAACAATGAAGCACTACGCGACATCGCGAACCATGTGAACATCCCAATCGCAACAGGTGAACGGATGTATTCAAGATGGGATTTCAAACCGCTTCTAACAGATGGCTACGCAGACATTATTCAACCTGACTTGTCTCATGCAGGAGGCATTACCGAATGCAAGAAAATTATTTCTATGGCAGAAGCTTTTGATGTGGCGGTTGCACCTCATTGCCCGCTTGGCCCAATTGCACTTGCGGCATGCTTGCAAGTGGATGCAACGTCACACAATGCCTTCATTCAGGAGCAAAGCCTTGGCATTCACTATAACGTCGGCAGTGATCTACTAGACTATATTACGGATAAAGAAGTCTTTAAATATGAAGACGGCTATGTCAGCATTCCGCAGGGACCTGGCTTAGGAATTGACGTCAATGAAGAAGTCGTCGAGAAAATGGCGAAAGAAGGTCACAATTGGCACAATCCGGTATGGCGTCACAAGGATGGGTCCATTGCAGAATGGTAGACGTTCAGTCATCGGAAAAGAAGGAGGCAACTAAATGGGTTCAGATACGTATCTTATTTTAATGACGGTATTAGGTATTGCGTTATTGCTCTTTTTAGTTATGAAATCCAAGCTGCAAGCCTTTGTCGCATTATTAATCTCTAGTTTGTTCATTGGGATTGCGTCAGGACTAAACTTAGATGAAGTGATCACGGCCATTGAAGAAGGAATGGGCGGGACGCTTGGATTTATCGCCATTGTCGTTGGACTTGGTGCCATGTTCGGGGAAATGCTCCGCGTCTCGGGTGGTGCCGAACGGCTAGCGATTACGCTCGTCAACAAATTTGGCGAAAGCCGCGTCCAGTGGGCTCTTGGATTAACCGGTTTTATCGTCGCCATTCCAGTGTTTTTGGATGTCGCACTGGTGATTCTTATTCCAATCGTATATAGCCTTGCTCAAAAAACAAAAAAGTCTACGCTTTACTTTGGTATACCGTTGCTAGCAGGATTAGCTGTTACACATAGCTTTGTTCCGCCGACGCCTGGCCCAATCTCGGTTGCTTCTATTTTAGGTGCAGATTTAGGATGGGTCATTCTATTCGGTGCACTGGCAGGTCTACCTGCTATGATTATTGCAGGCCCTATATTTGGTAAGTACATAGGGAACAAAATTCACGTTAAAGTTCCTGACTTCGTAACACAAAACGAAATGGAACAGGCTAAAAACGAAAAAGAGCTTCCAAGCTTTTTATCTATCGTTATTTTAATTCTTATTCCACTTGTTCTTATCTTAGTGAATACCGTTTCTGGTCAGATTTTACCGGAAGATAGTTTTACAAGGTCATTATTAACCTTTATCGGACATCCCTTTATTGCCTTAACGCTTTCTACCCTCCTCACGTTTTATTTCTTAGGAACAAAACGAGGGTACACGAAGGAAGAAGTGCAAAACATTGCAACAAAATCACTAGAACCAGCCGGAATCATTATTTTAGTAACAGGTGCTGGTGGTGTCTTCAAGCAAACGCTCATTAACAGCGGCGTTGGAGATATTCTAGGCGAAATGATGGCAACATCCAGTTTACCGATTGTGCTATTAGCCTTCCTTATCTCCACTTTCGTTCGTGTTGCGCAAGGATCAGCAACCGTCGCCATGATTACGGCAGCCGGTTTAATGTCACCAATCATCAGCATGATGGACGTCTCTCAACCAATGCTAGGTTTATTGGTTATCTCCATCGCGAGTGGTGCTACGGTCTTTTCTCACGTAAACGACTCCGGTTTCTGGTTAGTCAATCGGTTCTTTGGCTTAACAGAGAAACAAACCCTCCAGACATGGACAGTGATGGAAACGCTGATTGGATTTATTGGATTTGGGGTTGTGTTTGTGATTAGTTTTTTTGTGTAGTGTAAATAATAGATTACAATTATAAGATTAAATAGAAAGCTAGGAGACTGATCGAGAAGGATTGATCAGTTTCCTAGCTTTTTTTATGACATGTGGATATTGTGGGTTTGTATTTGAGAAATAGGGTATTTAACTTAATGTTATGTAATTATTTGTAAATTGAGTGCTAGATATATGAAAAAGGTCAGAAGAACCTTTTTTCTGGTGAGATAGAATCGCTTAACAGAGAGGTTAATTAGTTCCAATAGACTATTTTCAATTAATTGTCAATCAGGTCACTCTGCCTTATTAATCTCATTTATAATCAATTAAGGGAAGAAACAATTACAAATACGAACTTGGAAGAACTGAAATAGGAGCTACTTATGACGAAAAAACGATTCTTACTAACTGGCATCCTTTGTAGTGCATTATTATTAGGAGGTTGTTCTGCGTTGACTAATTCAAATGATGAGACTGGAAAAGAAAATAAACAAAAAGCTGACAAAAAGACTGAAGAAGAAATGATTGAGGACAAATATTTTGTATCAGTTCAAGATTATACAGGGGAAGAATATTCGCTTGATAATGGTGAAGAGACAGATAAAATCGCTGAAGATAATCGAGATGAAGTGGAGAGAGCAATAAAGAAGTATTTTAAGGAAGAGTACAAAACAGAGGTTAAGGTACATAACATCGTAGGAGCAATAGATGGTGCCACTGTATTTGTTGAATCGATTGGTAAGCCACATTTTTATTCTTATGCGATTATTCCAATTGATAAAGACAAAAAAGAGGTTGATTCAGAAGGTGTTTGGTCGCAAGAGGGACAAATTGATGCTGCAATCCTAAGTGGCTTATATGCATGGATTTATGAAGATAAATTTAAGAAGCTTGATCATTATTTAGAAGAAAAGGTGAAAGAGTATCCTATAGTCAGTATTTCTGAAGAAGCCAATCAGAATGGTGCTGGAAATTATCATACAACCCCATATTATAAATTGGTCATATATGGTGGTATTGTGCAAGAAAAACTCTTAGATGAGTATTTGAATAATCCCGATCGCTCTAAGGAAGAGTGGGTGAGTATGCTAGAAGGGGAATCAATTAATCCGGCTATGGTGAGCGTCCTTATACAGTTGTATATGGAAAAAACTGATGTAGAGCCAGATAAAAAGATATTCGACGAAATGATAAGTGATCTGTCTGATATGGATGGGCTACCTGTGGCGAAATATAGTTTTTTGTTACACGATAATACAATTGATAAAACGAATGCACAGAATAATAAAGAAAACACTCTAGAAAGAAAAGCACCTAATTATATTATTAAGGAATAATGTCTTAATATTCTATGGAGAGGTTGACCTTAGCTACACCTAATGGAATAGAATCATTTAACAGAGATGTTGATTAGTTCTAATGGAATATTTTCAATTAATTGGGAACAAGGTCACTCACTCTCTCTCATTAATCTCATTTATAATCAATTAAGGGAAGGAACAATTACAAATACGAAATAGGAAGAACTGAAAAAGGAGCTACTTATGACGAAAAAAAGATTCTTACTCACTGGCATCCTTTGTAGTGCATTATTATTAGGAGGTTGTTCTGCTTTACCTAATTCAAATGATGAGACTGGAAAAGAGAAGGAACAAAAAACAGACAAAAAGACTGAAGAAGAACGAATAGAGGATAAATATTTTGTGTCAGTTCAAGATTACACAGGGGAAGAATATACGCTTGATAACGGTGAGGAGACAGATAAAATAGCTGAAGAAAACCGAGATGAAGTGGAGAGAGCTATAAAGAAGTACTTCAAGGATGAGTACAAAACAGAGGTTAAAGTACATAACATTGTCGGGGCAATCAATGGGGCTACTGTATTTGTTGAATCAGTTGGTAAACCACATTTTTATTCGTATGCGATTATTCCAATAGATAAAGATAAAAAAGTGGTAGATTCTGAAGGTGTTTGGTCGCAGGAAGGACAGGCTGAGACGGCGATCGTTAGTGGTTTATATGCTTGGATTTATGAAGAAGAGTTTAAAGAACTTGATAAGTTTCTTGAAAATATTGCTGAAGAATATCCTGTAATAGGTATGAATGAAGAGGCGAATGAGAATGCAAGGGGAAGTTACTTTTTAACACCTTATTATAAAGTAACTGTCTATGGGGGATTATTTAAGGATTTACTTCCCAATTATATTCAACATCCTAATTGGAGTAGAGACAATTGGCAACGATTGTTGGATAGTAAATCGTTAGATGCTTCAATGACATCAATAACAATACAGATGTATATGGATAAACCAGATGTAGATCCAGATAAAAAAGTCTTTGAAGAAATTGTTAATAAAATTACTGAAAAAGATAACATTCCAGCAGGTAACTATAGCTTTATACTTCATGATAATACGATTGATAAAACAAGCGCTCAAAATAATAAGCAAAACTCTCTAAAAAAGGGTGCACCTAATTATATTGTAAAAGAATAAATGCGAAACTTACATACTGTACTACTCTTGGAGTGATTTAAATGCCTTCTCTACACATAGATGTGAGTGATCAAGGTTAGTGGAACTGTCTGGATTTCATACATATCGTAAACTTGAAATTGACGATACTCTTTCTGTTAACAGCAATTCTTATTTGATACTGGACCGAATTGATAATAAGCTAACTGGTTTAAATGCTTTTACTGTTCAAACTGTTATTGAGGTCAATAAAATTATCACTAAAAGTAAGCTTGCATCGTTTGATGTTAAAAAAAGAACTCTCCTGTATTCTTTGGGATAATCTCCAGGACTATTTGCCAGTATGGAAGTATCGCCTCTTTTGCTAATAAAACATCTTCAATTGAACTTGGTTTCATATCATCACCTCTAATAACTATTTATGCCGCAAAGAAAAATCCCTATATCTCCAAATGAATTCACGAGTAATACAAAAGTTAAATTTTTTGAAATAAATTAGTTAAACACTTGCTTTTAATTTTCTTTGTCATATAATAATAATTAACAAATTGTTAATTAAAAAAGAGAGAATCTAAATAAATAGAAATCAAACGTTGAAAAGGAGGTTAACGATGTCGAATGAAGATGCTATGAGACAATATAATATTCAAAATTACCGTACTCCAGATGGTTACACTTCTGATATTGCGGTTTTTACAATTGTTTCTGAAAAAACTGCTGAATACAAGCCACCATCAATGACATTGAAACTAATGTTGATTAAACGAGCGAAACACAATAGCGAAAAACAGGTCAATATCGAAGCTGATAAGTGGGCTCTACCGGGTGGTTTCGTTCAAGATGATGAAACTGGATTTGAAGCTGCAGGTCGAGAACTATTTGAAGAAACGGGTGTATCCCAAATACATCTAAAACAATTCGGGATTTATGATAAGCCAGGTAGAGATCCTCGTGGTTGGATTATCTCAAATGCCCATTATGCCATTGTCTCTTCTCATCAACTCGCTCAAAGAAGAGCTGATGACGATGCAGCGGAGGTTGAATTATTTTCAATGGACGAAGTATACAACCTTAACCTTGCTTTTGATCACAGACGAATTATCAAAGATGCTTTTACCGTTATTAAGCAGGATCTTCTTCTAACGACTGTTGCAAGAAAATTTTTGCCAGAACAATTTACTTATTCTGAATTACAATCTGTCCTTTTGACTGTTACGGACGATTCGGCTATTTCAAGCGATGCGGGGTTTGCTAGAAAAATTAAGTCGCTTCCCTTCATTGAAGTTGTTGAGGGTCAAAAAACACAGAGAACATCAAAAATTCCAACTCAGTTGTATCGATTTGTTCATACGGAGGCTGATATCATTAAGCCGATCTATACAGCGAGATATTAATTTTTTTATTTTCAATAATTAACAATATGTTAAACGTTAATTAAATAGGAGGTTTTCACTTTGAGTAAAAAAGCATTGATAAATATTGATTATACGAATGACTTTGTTTCTGATAAGGGGGCGTTGACGTGTGGTATACCCGCTCAGCAAATTGAGGAGAATATTTTAGCCGTAACCAAAAAGTTCATTGCTAACGGTGATTATGTGGTTTTTGCAGTCGATATCCACCATAAAGGTGATCGCTGTCATCCAGAAACCGATCTCTTTCCAGCTCACAACTTATCTGGTAGCAATGGCAGAAACTTATATGGCGAGTTGAATCGACTATACGACGATAACTGTCTTCTCCAGAACGTTTATTGGATGGACAAAACACGTTACTCTGCTTTTGCGGGAACCGATCTTGAATTAAAGCTACGAGAACGCGAAATATCAGAATTACATCTCGTTGGGGTATGTACAGATATATGTGTTCTCCATACAGCAATTGATGCTTACAATAAGGGGTTTAAGATAGTCGTTTACAAAGATGCAGTGGCTAGCTTCAATCAAGTTGGGCACGAGTGGTCTCTTGGTCACTTTAAAGCTTGTTTAGGAGCGGATGTTATTTAAGTTACTGCTCTGTACGGCCTATTGAATGTACCCTGACTTTAAACTTCTAAAAGAGTAATCAAATAAGTGTTCATAACTCTTTTTACACTTTTAAATTTCTAGGAGGAATCCATTATGACAAAGACGTATGTTGACGATAGCTTTGCTTTACACACTGACCTTTATCAAATCAATATGGCAGAAGCCTACTGGAGAGATAACTTCCATAACAGAAAAGCTGTTTTTGAAGTATTTTTTCGGAAACTCCCATTCGGAAGTGGCTATGCCCTCTTCGCTGGTCTTGAACGAATAATTGAATACTTAAAAGACTTTGGCTTCTCCGAAAGTGATTTGGCGTATCTACGGGATCAGGGCTACAAAGAAGACTTTCTTAACTACTTGAGCACAGTCCGTTTTACAGGAACCATTCAATCAATGAAAGAAGGCGAAGTTGTTTTTGGCAACGAACCGATCATTCGCATTGAAGCACCATTATTGGAAGCGCAGCTAATTGAGACACCTCTACTCACGATCGTAAATTATCACACATTGATTGCAACGAAAGCTTCCCGAATCGTTCAAGTGATTGGTGATGGTACAGCCATGGAATTCGGATCTAGAAGAAGCCAGGAATTTGATGCTGGGATATATGGAACAAGAGCCGCGTATATCGCAGGGTTCTCCGCTACTTCCAACGTAAGAGCGGGGAAGAAATTCGGGATACCGATCGCTGGAACTCACGCTCACTCACTTGTTCAAGCCTATCGCGATGAATACACAGCATTTAAGAAGTATGCAACTAGTCATAGAGAGTGCACTTTCTTAGTTGATACGTATGACACATTAAAGTCAGGTGTTCCTAATGCGATTAGAGTTGCGGACCAAGAGGGAGACAACATTCACTTCAAAGCCATTCGCCTTGATAGCGGTGACCTCTCTTTCCTATCAAAAGAGGCAAGAAAGAAACTGGATCAAGCAGGATACAAAAATACGAAAATTGCAGCCTCAAATGATTTGGATGAATATACGATTACTGATTTGAAATCCCAAGGAGCTAAAATTGATATTTGGGGAGTTGGTACGAAGGTTATTACAGGTTTCGATCAACCAGCTCTCGGCGCAGTATACAAACTCGTTTCAATAGAAGATGAAAATGGTGAGATGAAAGATACGATTAAAATTAGTGCTAATCCAGAAAAAGTTTCTACCCCAGGATTGAAAAACGTCTATCGGATCATTAATAAATCCAACGGAAAGTCAGAAGGAGATTACATTACGTTAGCACACGAAAAACCTCAAGAAGAAGAACGATTAAAAATGTTCCACCCAGTCCACACGTATATCAGTAAATTTGTCACTAACTTTGAAGCGAGAGATCTCCACCATACAATCTTTCAAAATGGTGAACTTGTATATCAGTGCCCTCCGCTTCAAGATGTGCAAGCATTTGTTGAGGACAATTTAAACCTCTTGTGGGATGAATACAAACGACTAAAAATGCCTGAAGAGTACCCAGTTGATTTAAGCCAAGCTTGTTGGGACAACAAAATGAGCAAGATCCAAGAAATTAAAGAAACTGTTTCACTTTAACTGAATCGTGAAAGGTTTGTCATTTTAATCTGCTAAATAAAAAACGACTCACCATGGTCCGCATTGTTAAGAGGCTTGGTAGGTTCTGTTAAAATAGCTAACTCTATTTTTGTCATTAATTGCAATATAAAAATATTCTGAGGAGGTTTTTATATGGCGAAAATCGGTATCTATGGATCTTCTTTCGATCCAATTACAAATGTCCATTTGTGGACTGCAAACACGATTGCAAACAGGTGCAAACTTGATAAGATTGTTTTCTTACCCTGTTCAAATAAACGTCGAGATAAAACGATAAAAACGAGCAATGAAGACCGCTGGAACCTTTTATCTTTAGCGACTAAAAACAATGACAAATTTGTTTTAAGTGATTACGAAATAAATCAAGAAGGTTGGCACCTAACAACATATAAAACATTGAGTCACTTCAAAAAGGTTTATCCAGATGATGAAATTTACTTTATTATGGGTGCCGACTTACTTGTTGATATTGCAGAAGGCAAATGGGGTAAATCAGAAAAGTTGATTAAGGAGAATAAATTTATCGTAATGGCTCGTGATGGTATAGATATGTTAAAAGCGATCAGCAGCTCTCCACTTCTTCGCAATAATGACGATGGTACGTTTCACTTACTAGACAAAGGAATCGCTATGGAGATTAGTTCTAGCTATATCCGTGACGAACTATCAATGGGTGGTGCACCGAGGTATTTACTTCCAGATGATTGTTATGATTACATTCTTGCAAATTCTTTGTATACTCAGGAGGAAAAATGATCAGCGCTGGCATCGCTGGGGCATCGCTGGGACGGTTCTCGTGATTCACTTGAAGTATAAACCGATTTCCGAAAATACTAATCAAAAAACCAGTTAACTCATCATCTCGTTGATAAGTTAACTGGTTTTCTATTAGGGATAGAAAGTGAATCAGTAGAACCGTCCCGGTGATTCCGGTGATTCTTACTCAGCTTTATTAATAACCATATTCAACGTTTCTTTGATTTCCTTCAGCTCTTCCATTGCCTTTTCTTTTTCATCTGATTTAACAGCTTCCAGATAAGACTGGGCATGGTCAGAAAGAGTGTTGTAAGCTTCTTCGCCTTCCATGCGCGTAATGTCGCTTGAAATCATATCGATGAAGAGAGCACCTTCTAGAGCAGTAATCGTGGATTTATCTTCTCCCCATTCTTCTTCGCTTTCTTCATATTCATGAAGCGCTACTTTTGAGAAGCCGCGAATAAACGCATGGTTAACAGCTTCTGGGGCGATCTCTGCCACATCGTTTTCAAGACTGAAGTTCTTCTCGATCAGTGCTGCGTCTTCTTCAGCGTGGTTCATGATGTAATTTGAGATTGATTGATAGAATGCCCATCCTTCTGCTTGTTCCACGCGAGCATGTTCAGGATCCTCTTTTGCTTCCTTAGCTGCTTTTGTTGCATATCCTTCAGGTAGAGCGCCGGTTGCAAGGTAGAACGTCTTCATCAACGTCTTATCGACCATTTGGGTAGCGAGTACAAATTGAAGGTTATCATCGTTTTCAACAGCGGCTTCCATGTCACTGAAACCACCGTCGATTTGAGAAACCATGGAAGCATCGTATGCCGCGTCACGCTTTTCAACCGTTCCTTTTAACACTTCATAGTATTCCTTCGCTTCTTCAATCTCTTTGTTCACTTCTTCTGTATTGCCCCAGTTTTCTTTCACTTCGTCAAACTCATGCTTAACCGTTAAATAGAAAACTTTTTGCATTAGCTTATCGTAAATTTGTTTCACAACTTCGCCATCTAGGTCACCAGATTTTCCAGCTTCTAAAGCAGAAGAGATCTGTTGATCCATTTCGCCTTCTCGTTGCTCAACAAGAGGTTGTAAATCGTTATGATAAAGATCAATCACAGCCTGATAGTTAACTTCTTCACCTTCAGAAGCTTTCTCAAGCTCTGCTTTCCCTTCATTAAAAGAAGAAATGAAATCAGCATCTTCTTTTTCTTCACCATTACCTTCATCCGCTTTTTCTGTGCTATTCTGTTCTGATTTTTCATCAGAAGCACTTTCATTAGTAGAATTATCATTTTGCCCGCAAGCAGCTAGAACAAGTCCTAGAGCAAGAAATAAATATAAGATCTTATGTTTCAACACGTTTTGTTTCCTCCTATTTCCTATGTAGTAATCGTTATCATTTCATCATTAGCATATAGAGAATGATTCTCATTGTCAACCAGATAATGAGAATCACTGGGAATGTGCGGCATAGGTGGCATCGGCGGGAGCGCGCATCGCTGGGACGGTTCGTGTGAATCAATATAAGATGAAAACTAGAAATAAGAGTGATAGAACAAAAGGTGAGTCTTGCGTATTTAGGCAGCGACTCGACTTTTTGGGGGAAGAGAGGCGAAAAAGGCCTAGTTAAACAAACGTTTGATTAACTGGGCTTAAACAGATTTATCAAAACATTTCCATACAGATGAAGGGAATTTCACAAGCAAAAAGAATATGTAAACGAACTACAGATAATCAGGAGGTGATCTTGTAAATGGATTAAAATTCTAAGTCCCTAATAACTCTTATCTAAGTACCATGACTTCATTTCCTCCAACTCTTAACCCCGTTTTACAAAAGTATGAACCTACCACTAATTAACTTATTTTCATTCCAAATTTTGATCTCATTTTTCATCTACTAGATTTACATCCCAAACGTCTCTTCTGACAATCATCTCATCCTCGCATTACCTACCTCTATCTCAATCGTCTCCGTTAATTTGAGTAGTGTACAAATTCAATATGCTCTGACAATCAATTCAGAGATTCCGCCTCGACAAATCGAATAGGGAGAGTATTTATGCCACGAGAAGCAAGAAAAAGAAGCAAGACATCGATTTATCACGTCATTTTTAGAGGAGCCAATCGTCAGGAAATTTTTCATGATGATCATGATCGGATTCGATTTCTTAACGCGCTTGAAAAGTACGCCCTGTTGTACGAAATGAAATGCTATGCCTGGTGCCTTATGAACAATCATATCCATCTTCTATTAAAGGAAGGAAACGAAGAAATCTCACTTACGTTAAAACGCCTCGCCATAAGTTTTGTCCACACCTATCATTTTAAATATCGTACATCTGGACATCTCTTCGAAGATCGGTTTAAAAGTGAAAATGTGGAGTCAGTCAAATACCTTCTTACCGTGGTGCGCTACATCCACCAAAATCCACTGAAAGCGCGGATGGTTAGGAGTGTAGATGATTGGCCATGGAGCAGTTGTGCGGAATATTATCGGGGTTACTCCGAAACGAAATGGCTAGATTGTGATTATATCCTGAAATTCTATGGTCATGACCGCCGTTTAGCTATTGGCCATTTTAGGGAGTTTAATGAACGAATCACTGATGATTGTTGTTTAGAAGATGTAAACGATGAAAGAAGAAGATTAACCGATGATGAAGCGAGAGACCTCATAAGAAGCAGTCTTGGTGTAGTGGAAATTGCTCAGGTAAAGAGCCTCCCTAAAGAGAGAAGAGATCCGTTGATAAGAGAGTTAAAACGAATCAAAGGGGTATCGCAACGGCAGATGGCAAGAATATTGGGTGTTTCGCAGTCGTTGATTTTTAGGGCGTGACTCGGTAGAACCGTCCCGACGATTCATCTTTCTGGAAATAGCTCTTTTTAGTAGAGTCATTTCTTTTTAACTGTTACCGAAACGTTCTAGCTAGTTTACTAAATTTAGATAGCTTCAATAAGATAATTAAACCCCAAAAACCATGCAATGGTTATTGTAAGCACGATAACGATGTAGAAAGTAAGAATGACTCTTGCTATAAACCAATTATATTTTTCGTATAACTCATTTGATACAACGTGAGTTGCAGCAAATAGTGGAGCAATCAAGATGTTGAAAAACTGGAAATCACCGGAGGAAATCCAATTAACCAGTCCATTTCCTGCCGATTTACTAAGCAAAAATAATAGTGAGAAAATCGCATTAAGGATCAAGCAACATCCTATAATATCGCGACTAACAGTTAGTATATGTATCAGTTCTATCAAATCCTTTTTGCTATTTTAGCATGCGCATCACTGGAATAGTTCGTTGGTACATTTGAAAGGTTAATCATAGGTCTATATATAATTTAAAAAGATTTGTTCTAGTAATGAGTAGTTCACCAGTTTTCCTGTATTTCACAGAAAGTCACTAAGTAGAACAAGTAAATTGTTTCTATATTCTGTTACCCCCACACCTCTTCTAACGTACTCCTGAAAAGCTCATTTAACAGTTCCGTTGGATCCTCTGATTCATAATCTAAACTTTTTGCATAGGCTTCTAATTCCTCAATCTCTTTCTGTGAAAAGGAATTAATGATATCAATTCTCGGCTCAGCATTTAATTCTTCTCCAGCGATTTTACGTTTTAATAATGTTGTGATCTCTTCATGTAGATCTAATGGCAGAGCTGCATCTTCAAATAGTTCTTGAAAACCAATTGGCGGGATCGACTGATACTTCTTTATCCACCTAGCAGCAAGAACAGGTCTAAGAACGTAAAAATATTTCTTAATCCGAACCGCATCCCCCTGAAGATACTCTCTGAAATTCCCCTTGGCCATGTTTAGGTAATGGTACAAACAAGTCGTAGGTGAAAAGATCTTTTCGCCGAAATTTCTCATTTGCTCGGCTGTTGAAAAAGATTCGTAGTAAACAATATTTGAATGTAGCCACTCAAGGAGAGGGGGATTGGACTTCCGAAATAGTTTAAGAGCTTTTGTCAGTTCCCACCCGCTCATATCCATTAAATCATCCACGGGAATGGAGACTTTATCTCTCATTGGAATTTCGATCACATCTCTTTCTTGATCAATGGACAAGTACCATTCTTTTCGATGAATATAGATAAAGCGAACGTCGTAATCAGAATCCTTAGAAGGAAAACCCCACGCTCTACTCCCCGATTCACAAGCATAAAGGATTTTAATATCGTGATCGATCTCTGTTTGTTTAATGACATCTAATATGTGGTCATACATAAAAAATCACCTGCATAGTTAAATTATGGTTTCTGTATTATCATACTACAGGAGTTACTGAGCTGAAAAATGATTATTAAGGTTAACCAGTACATGATACCCCTACTATTTGCTCATTTTTTATGAAAATAATAGATTGGAAATAAATTGAATTGGGTAAATGGTAAGATAGATATCGAGATAAATCCTTTTATGATGAGGATTTCATATTGAAGGTATTGAGGTGAAGTCATGGGGATTTATGGAGAGTTAAGTAGTCTTCAAGGACTGATAAATGGAAAATCGAGTGAAATAGCTGATCAAATACGTCGTTTGCGAGAGGCTAAAGCTGAAATTAATCGTGAGCAAAATTTGTTACTTGGGGAAATTCGGAATTTACGACGACCTGATTTATCAGATCAATGGGTAGGACCACTTTCTGATGAATATGATGCTGATCGGGAGGCTTCCTATCAATCTATGGTTCAGATAGGAAATGAACAGTACGATTTGTACCAAAGGGTTATCGGTTCACGTATTCACACTCTTGAAGCCCAGCAAAGTCACTTTAGCTTTCTTGGGAGTCTCGCAAATGAAGCAGAATTCTTGTTACATAAAGGTGAAGATTATGCGGAAGATGTATCAGCGAAAATCAATCATATTAAAGGGAGGATTTTCTGATGTATAAAGCCGTTTCTGGCGGAGGATCTTCTACGGAGATTAAACTCAATTATTCAGAAGTGATGACGAAATTAGAAGAAGCAAAGAATGCCGTTCAACATCTCACGTTACCAGAGCCTTCAGCAGGTCAATTGGGGCGTAACAAAATGAACTATACAGATGCCTGGATTAATCGTGAACAAAACCTCCAAAGCTTATTGAAGGATTATATGACGGTTGTGCAAAAAAACCTTGAAGATACGAAAGCGAATGTGGATTCACTTAAAGAGCAGGATGAAGCTATTACAAGATCTTAAAGAAGGGGTAGTCGTTATAAGTGAAAGTCTATGAAGCTTCAACCTTATTTGATACGATGTCGACAAGAAGAAGGGAATACGAGACGCTAAGAGAACAATTGATCACCCTTCAAAAGGCTTTTCAAAGCATCGTTAAACTTGATGAAGCCCTTAAAGGCAAAGGTGCCGAGGCAATCAAAGGCTTTTATCAGGCTCAACTTGATGCGTTAAATCTATGGATTCAACTCGTTGATCGAAATATTGCTTTCTTTAGTGAGATTCCTGAAAAGGCTGCGTCAAGAAATCTTGAAAACGAAACCGTTGAGCTTCCTTTTTTAGAAGATGAGCTATCGAACAGCGAGAATAGAGCTAAAGAAATGATTGCAGATCAACAGGAAGATCTGCAACGGATTTTCGATCGCATCAGCGACATTCAACCACTGCAAGTTTTTTCTCGAAACGAAGTCGATCAACAACTTGATGAAGCAAAGATGAAACGAGAAAAGACGATCGAAAGCGTTGAACAATTTGATGAAGAACTAACGAGTAAATACACGATGATGGAAAGCAATGAGCAGGTTCTAACCGCTTTGTGCAGTGAATTAATGAATGCCTCGAGTCAAGGGAATCAGGTTTCATCGATCTACTACGATGCGGAGTCTTTTCATTCGAGTGATATTTATTCGGCGATTGCTGCGAGTCAAGCGGAAGCGGCTAGCGTGAAGAAAGAGCAAACTTCTCAGGAAGTTGAATCGGCTGTGGAGGAAAATGAAAATCCTTTTATTGAATCGGTTAATAGTTTTAAAGAGATTGGTACTGATTTTTGGGCTGGCTTTCAAGAGCGTGGCGAAAA
The DNA here is from genome assembly GCF_056173725.1 of Anaerobacillus sp. 63XJN7_4_ISO-PGPR-S23-413. Lineage (NCBI taxonomy): Bacteria > Bacillati > Bacillota > Bacilli > Caryophanales > Bacillaceae > Anaerobacillus > Anaerobacillus sp. 63XJN7_4_ISO-PGPR-S23-413. Next base: position 3,861,798 of record NZ_CM149688.1, on the reverse strand, counting down.
GAAAATGGATTCTCTCTACGACTTTGGGAATTATCTCACCTCAGGATTATTCGAGGGGGTAAGAGGTGCTGTTAGTGCAATGGACGAACGATCTGATAAAGCTATGGATTCACCGTATGATTTTGTGAATTACTTGACGAGTGGTGGAGCGGATCTGGTGACAGACGCGTTAAATCCTGAAGATGATTTTTCGAAAGAGCATTGGTTGAGTAGTTTTGGGCTGGCATCGATGGTTGCTGGGGCGAAGGTGAGTGTTCCTAAAAGCAGCACGGCTAAGATGAACAGCATCAAGCATAGTGTTCATCCGGACGTTACAAGGAAAGTCATGAAAGAGACTTATCAAAAAGTGGTGCAGGGTCCACTGATGAATACGCGAGTGGATATGAAAGAGATTGTGCGGAAGGTCCTTGATTATAAGGTTCCGTTGCGAACGGATTATGCTTTGGCGGGAGTTGGAGATATTCCTCATAATACTGTGAGAGATATGGGGAAGAATGCTAGGGAAACGTTTAATCTTAGTAGTGTGAAGAAGGATAAAGGGACAGAGGGAAATAATAGAGGTAATTTAACTAAAGAAGTCAAAGAGATAGATTTTGGAAAACATATAATAAAAGGCGAAAATGGCAGAAAAAAATTAATGCCAAATACTAAATATGTGACAAGCGATAATTATAAATATACTACTGATGAACTTGGGCGTATTGTTAATGTAGAAGCCTCTGAGCTTGTTTTAAAGAGAGCTGATAGAAACAAATATGCCCAAGCAAATGTAGGTGGTAATGATAGGTTAGTAGACGATGATGGTGGCCATTTAATAGGAGCACAGTTTAATGGTCCTCCAGATATTGATAACCTCGTACCTCAAAATAGTCAAATTAATAGAAGAGGTGGAGTTTGGTATGATATGGAGACAGAATGGGCCAATGCCTTAAAAGAGGTACCACCTAAAAAAGTTTCTGTTAAAATTCAACCTATTTATTCTAGTAAATCTATGCGGCCAGATATATTTATAATAAAATACAAATTTGAAGGAAAAAGACAAGTTAGGCTAGAGATATCAAACCAATCAGGAGGTTAAAATTATGAGTTTTGAACTTCAATTAAATAACTTATATGAACAAATTGCACAACATCTTAACGAATTGATACCAGTTGAATGGAGTGAGGTTTATTTCAATGGAGAAGTAAAGGGAAATGAGGGCGGTGTATATTTTTTCTTCATCCCTGTTGATAGTCAAAATGAAGTAGTTTACTCACATGATATACCAGATTTATATAATGTTAGTGAGAAATCATATGATCAAGAACTTCATAAATTGTTTGAACTTACTACTAAGGTACAGCAGGTGTTTATAGACAATGATCAAGAACCGTGGTTTTCAGTTGCATTCATTTTAAATGCGTCTGGTAAATTGAATGTGCATTTTGACTACACTAACTGGCATAACAGCGAATTCGGTCCTACAGATCGGATTGAGTATTTTGAGTTTAAATATGTAAATCAAAATAAAGAACAATTTGATACAGACTTAATGAAGAGAATGGCGGCCTTTGAAGAAAAATAAAAAAAGTGTGGGACAAATTGAATTGTAGCCTTTAATATGAACAGTTCAGTTAATAAAAAATGACCTAGGGGGACATGGGGACAGGTTCCTCGTCCCACTGGATCTGTTCAAGCAAAATATTATACGCTGAAGAAGTAATGAAGGAAACCCGCTGAGTTAGCTGATGCATCCGCTTGGTGGGCTTTTTTTGTTGTTATGAAATGTTTTATTTTGAGACAAGCCTTTTTATTTATATGGTAAAATTATCAAAAAGATATTATTTTGATGGGGAATAGATAATGAATGAAACGATCAAACTTATTCCAAATGATATACAAACTATTAAAGTCGTTAAAGATGAAACAACTAAACTAATTAAACATTATGCTATCCAATATAGGAGGGACATGGAAGCAGGTACAGATTCCTCTTCTCACCGGAAAGCGAGGTATTAGGAGGGACATGGGGACAGGTTTTTCCTCCCAACCAGTGACTTAGGACATATCCAATAAAATAGTAAAAAATACCATATTTAGCTTTATTAGAGGATAGGATCTTACCTATCCTCTTCAAGTTAACGGCTATAGCCGTTAACTTGGCTTGTTTAGACATACTTAATCGACTGTACCACCTGGCACAACCTAATCCGTGGAAGTTCTTCATCTCCCCATTCTTCCATTCCTGACAAGCTCGTTTTCGATACTTCTCTTTAAACTCATCAAGGGACGTGGGGACAGGTCCCCAGTCCCGTTAGTGATGTCTTCAGTCTTGTTTTACACGGCTATGGGGACAGGTACCTCGTCCCACCGGGAATCTCGGAGTTAGTATAGAAGCGATACAGTCATTCTTTAGTAATTGTAGAATGTTTATGATCAAATCTGCAAAGTTGTTTTATTAGATAATTGCTGGGCCAATGTATCTGTCCCTTTGTCCCCCAGGTGATCTCGCTTAGCCTTTATGAGTGATCTCGAACCCTCCTGAAGGTTTCAACTATCTATATTATAGATTGCAATTCAAGAGAGAACGTTATTCATAGTGTCTAATTTATAGGTTACAGTTTAGTATGAAGTAGGTGTCTCCCTCTTCCCGAGTTCTTCGATAATGTCTTTAAGGTAGGAATCTTCTCCAATGTTGCCAGGGAAGATGATATATGGGAAGTTGGGGAATTTGCTTTCAATTCCAGTGATCCAAACTGGTACTCCTTTCTTTATTTGACCTAGAACTTGAGCTTTTTTTACGTTTAAGCCCTTTTTGGCTACGTCACTAGAGGTAATTCCTCCCTTGGCAATAATAAAAGAAGGTATGCTTTCAAGCTTCATTACAATACTACTAAGGGCATTGGATATTTGAACGGAAATTTCTAATAGGTCCTCATCGTCCATATCCTTCGATATAAATACTTCTCTGCTTGTAAAGATAACTACATTCTGCCCCTTTTGAATTAAATTCTGTGCTTGATTTGATATAGTTTGAATAACCTTTTTTTCATTTTGCTTAATCACTTTTTGAATATTAAATTCCAAAAAAGTTACTGGTAGATTTGAATCCATTAGTGCTTTCAGTTGTTTAGTTGTTTTGTCTACATGAGAGCCAACGATGATTAAACCACCGTTTTGATTGTTTGTATTCAGTAATTCCTTACCTGTTAATAATGGTTTGTCAGGAATTCTTCCAAACACTTTAACAAAAGAAGCTGCAGATCTGATGATGAAATTTTTCTTGTTTGCAAGGGACAGTCGCAACGATTCACAAAAAAATTCTAACTGACTATACTCAGTGGCATTCACAATTACTTTTTTTTCATTTGTTATGGAATCTAGTTTATTCATTAATGGATATATGTTTGCTTTTTTCAATTCTTTATGATCAATATACATACACTCATTCTCTTTATATAGTCCGTTGGTTTTTTCCTCGATATACAATCCAAGGTGCGAATGGTAATAACCAAAGGTCTTATCCTTGGAAAATTCAGTTTCTGCTATAGGAACTAGTTGATCTTTTTCTTTTAAATAATGAACATTGTCAATCGTGATACGTCCGCCCTCAAAAAAGCTTGGACAAATGATTTGTCCATCCATTTCGCGTCCTGTTAACTCTCTAATAGTCGCAGAGATAATATCCATCTCCAAGATATAATGGCCGCGAAGAGTGGAGTCTCCTCTACAAATAATTACAAACTCTTTGCCACTTTCTTTCGAAACCTTAACGATATTTTTAGCTATTTCTTGATGTGTTTTAATCGTTTTTTCTTTTGAAAAACTCCTTGAATTAGTTAAAATAAAAAACATTTCCTTAGATTCATTGAAACCTTCCCTAACGGAATTAATATCCCAGCAGGTATATACGGAAAGATTGTGAATGGTTTGAACTCCGGTTGGATCATCGTCTAAGACAATTATTTTCCTGTCCATTAAATTCATTACCACCTTTTGTTGTTTTCTGGATTTCAAAATAATTCAATTACTATTTTATATGAGCTCCATAAGGCAAGGACTGTAGTTCCAATCAATACAATATTTTCAAACCAATTATTAAGAAATTGAGTCGGTAAATATTTTTTTCTTGTAGCTAGAAACAGCAATCCAATTGCTATAGCAGGAAGGCATGCTGCTTGTAGAATTGTGGTCATTAAGGTTAATTCAATGAAGCCGGGCATTCCAGGTATAAACCAAATAAATGCTGAAAACATGAAAAATATAGCAATGTACTTGTATAAAGGATCGCTCTCAGTTGTGGAATACTTTTCTTTTCTTTCGGGTTTTATAATCCATAGGTTATCCATGGCAACATTGTTATAGCCGTGGATAATGCCAAGTATTGTACTATATAATGCACCGAAAACTCCTAGGTAAAATGCAAGTCCACCTATACGTCCAAACTCTCCTTCTAATGCCCTTGCGATGTCACTTAATGATGTTACTTCAATACCTTGCGGACGAAGAATTTCGGCACCAACCACCCAAATAGATAGATTGATAACAACCATTATAATTATGGTGAAAAGCAATTCATTTCTTTGTATTTTCTTATATGATGAATTATTCCAACCTTTTGCACGGATGGAACGTGGATATAGAAAGTTAACTATTGAGCCAGCTACTGCACCAATCATTGATAATGTTATGGCTAACGAACCAAACAAACCGGTTCCCTCTGGCATTTCAAATGTAAAAACGCCTTTTGCTAATTCATTTGGATCTGGAGTACTCGTAAGCGCTAGGTAGATAAATGCTATGGTCATAACAGCCAATAAAACTTTCATGACGTTCTCAAGTTGAGAATAAACGTTCGTTCTCAATAGGAAAAAACAAGAGATAATCACAATAACTGACCAAAAGAAAGGGCTTCCAAAACCGTTGAAAATATAATAGAGTGCCTCACCAGATCCCTTCACCATATTTGAAATAGCCATATGCCCTAATACAATAGCCATTGTCATAAATAGGAACGGATAGATTTTACTAATTCTTGTATAGGCTTCAAATAACGATATTTTTTCGATGTTACAAAGTTCGAAACGAGTCAGAATATTGACAACGATAAATCTAATCATACAAGCAATTACTAAAACCCACATTAGAGCATATCCGTAATGTGAACCTGCAACCGAGGAATCTACTAAATCTCCAGCACCAAGCCCTGTTAACATAAAAATTACCCCAGGTCCTAGAGACTTCAGTGTTTGTTTCCACGTCAATTTTTTGAATTCAACTTTTTCCGGTTGAGGATTATACTGTGGTTCCGTGTTAATCATTATTATCCCCCCATAACTTTCTTAATGTTTTGGATATAATTCATTGAATTTTGATACTGTGTTTTTTGCGAGTTCTCCTAGAGTCGTAGTATCAGACATCATAACCACAATACGATAACCTTTTTCATATAAATCCTTAGCTTGATGAAAATTACTGGCAACCGTTGCCAGGGCTTTGTCTGATTGTAATACTAACTTTTCTATTTTACTAATTGTCTCCTTAAATTCGTATGCCTGGGGATTCCCAAAGTAACCCATAGATGTAGATAAATCCATTGGTCCTATAAATATCCCATCAATTCCTCTTACATTTAAGATTTCTGGTAAATTATCAACTGCTTCCTTCGTTTCAATTGCAACAAACAAACTGATTTGTGCGTTTGCGTGTTCAAGATAATCTTTACCATTCATAGCAAACCCTCCAGCCCTCGGACTTGGCGCAATCCCTCTAAAGCCTTCGGGAGGGTATTTACAAGCCTTTACTGCTTGTTTGGCTTCTTCTGCGGAGTTGACATAGGGAACTAATATTCCGTGAGCTCCGGCATCGAGAACTCTTTTAATTACTACAAAATCATTCCATGGTACTCTTACAAAAGGTGTTACTTCATAACCTGATAATGCATGGAGCTGATGAAGCAATGACATTATATCTCCTGGTCCATGCTCCATATCAATTACTAAAATGTCAAAACCAGATTTCGCCATAATTTCTGCAGTTATGGGACTTGAGGCTTGTAGCCACCCAGCGGACATTTTTTTATTACCTAACAGCTGATCCTTTACACGGTTTTTAAATACATTGTTTAACTTTAGCACTTGAAACCCTCCTCGATTGTTTTCGTTTATATAAGTAGCAAGAAGTATGCCAACTTTTATGATTTTATATATTATTCAAAAAGCGCCGTTTAAAAGGGTTGTGAGTTTATTGAGTATAAATTTAGTACTTCATTGGTTCATAATATTGTTTAATGAGACATATTCGTTTCAACAATTTGTGTCATTAAACGAGAAAGGAAGGGTAATTATGTTACTATTGAGAAAACTTTTAATTGGGCATCTTCATATGGTTTTCTGCGATTTTTGTAAGCGCTATCTCTTGCGTTCATTCGTTTTTTAATAGTGAAATATAGTTACTATCCCATGGCCCCATAATAAAAGCTACTATACGAACTAGAAGGGGGAAATTAAGTGATTAAAATTGCTTTAGTTGTTCCGTGCAAGGACTTTATCAAAGATGCTGCTACTATTTTTAAAGAACATGATGAATTAGATTCAAATCAACAAAAATATCTATTTGAGTTTGAGGAGATTGTAATTGCTGAGGAAAATCAGCATGCTAAAATCCATGCAGATATTATTATTACTCGGGGACTACTAGCTGAAATTTTAAGGAGAGTTTCTGGGAATATCCCAATTGTTGAAATCGCTGTTTCTTCTTCTGATATACTTCGTACCATTCGTAAGTGTAGTGAGCAATTTGGTAGAAGGAAAATAGGTGTCATTGCTGCAAGCAACATGTTAGCAGGTTTAAATAATATATATGATTTACTTGATGCACCTATCGAAACGTATAGACTGGGTACTAATTGGAACGGGAGTTATTTGGTAAAAGAAGCTCATGCTAGTGGTTGTGAAATTATCCTAGGTGGAATTAAAACGTGTAAATATGCGGAAGATTCAGAAATTGATAATATGGTAATTGAATCAAGTCCCGAGGCGCTGTGGCAAGCAATTACACAGGCGAAGATAATGGTTATCACAGCTTTAAGAGAACAAGAAAAGGCAAAAAGATTACAGGCGATCCTTGATGGTTCTAGCGATGGGGTTATTGTGATAAATGAGAGTAACGAAATCGTAATGTTGAATCCTAAAGCAGCCCAACTAATGGACCTCGACAAGACTACTAATGAACAAAAAATAGAAAACACAACTATTTTACCGGAGTTTAAAGTATTAATGCAAGATACAAATGAGTATACAAATGAGGTTTTTCAATACAACAAAATAATGCTAAATATCAATAAACGCTTTATTAAAGTTAAAGAAGTAGTATCTGATATTGTATTTACAATTCAAGCGGTTCAAGACCTACAATTACTAGAGGGCAGTATAAGAAAACGAATTTATAGTAAAGGTCATACAGCGAGTTTCACTTTTTCAAAGATTATTGGAGAAACAGAAAGAATGAAACAAATTATAAAAGTAGCAAAAAGATATAGTCGTACGAATTCGAATATCCTTTTAATAGGTGAAAGTGGTACTGGTAAAGAAGTATTTGCTCAAAGTATACATCGTGAAAGCAACAGATTTTCCAATTCGTTTGTGGCAATTAACTGTGCGGCTATACCTGAACAGCTCCTAGAAAGTGAACTATTCGGTTACGTGTCTGGAAGTTTTACTGGAGCTAATAAAAATGGAAAAGCTGGACTTTTTGAGATCGCTCATCGTGGAACTATTTTTTTAGATGAGATCGCCGAAATACCGTTAACCCTTCAGGCCAAACTCCTACGTGTTCTACAAGAAAGGGAATTTATGCGGGTAGGAAGTGATGAGGTTATTAAAGTAGACATTCGTCTTGTCGCTGCAACGAACAAAGATTTAAGAACTTTAGTGAAAGAGAATCGATTTAGAGAAGATTTGTTTTATAGATTGGATGTTTTAAGGATTGAATTGCCTACCTTAGAACAACATAAAGGTGATATTCCTTTCTTGGTCGAAGATTATTACCATAAAAATTATCCTGAGATTGAAATTACAGAAGAAGCGAAACAATTATTAATGCATTATTCATGGCCAGGAAATGTGCGACATCTCTATAACATTTGTGAGCGATTAGCTGTGCTATACACGCCTAATATTACTCAGTCAGATGTAAAAGCAGTTCTTCACAACACCTCACCTGGAAAACTTGATGACCATCCAACCAATGAAAAAGAACGCATTCTACAAACATTAATTAAAACACAATATAACCGTAGCAAAACTGCAAAGAGTCTAGGTATGAGTCGATCAACACTCTGGAGAAAAATGAAAGAATATCAAATTACTGTAGATAGAGGTTTGTCTTGAAATGAAGGAAATTGGAAATCACGGGGGTGGTGCTCATGAGGCACTTGAAAGTATAAACAGATTTTCGCAAATACTAATCAAAAAACCAGTTAAATCACCACCTCATTGATGAGCTAACTGGTTTTCTATTAGGAATAGAGAGTGAATCAGTAGAACCGTCTCGGTGATTCTTTACATGCTAAATCAATGTCTTATCTTGGTCCACTCGCTGAGGCTTGGCTAGAGGATTATCATGTTAATAAAACCTTCATTTCTTGTAAAGGTATCCATCTAAGCCGAGGCATTAGTGAATCAAATGAACAGCAAGCTCGCATTAAAAGGAAAATGTTAGATAGTGCGGATATTAATTTTGTGATGGTGTATTATAGCAAGTTTGGTCTCCAGGCATTCGCTCGTTTTGCAGAGTTGGATATGATCGATCACGTTCTTTCCGATCAAAAGCTGGATAATGATTATGTTCAGCAATTATCCGAACGTGCAATGAATGTGATTCGTGTTGATACTTAGACTACTCAGTATCCTCCATTTTGAACCCATGCCGATTGGCTTTGGGTTTCTTACTTTTTATAAATGAGAGCGGTGGACTAATATGAGGGAAAACCATGTTTTTCACAGTTCTTGAATGATACTAATGGTTCATTTTAGAGTTAAAATCTCTTACATAAGTAGGGAAAAGGGCTGTTCTTAGTGAACTCTCGTAAGCTAAAACTGATCTCCATATAAAAAAACAGGAAGCTATTACTTAGCTTACCTGTTTTTTTATAATAAATTCAGTTAATCGGTAGAACTATTGTTCATAAGATCTGTGCTACCGTTTTTAAATTTAAAAATATAAACGATCGAAATTGGATAATGATGATCGTACCCATTCAGACTAGGTAAATGGCATATTAAACAAACGTTTGATTAATATGCTTTTTAAACTAACCCTACTAATCATATTCACAAAATCCTAGAAAACCTCCCTCAACGTGATCTGACCATCCCTCAACATATAGTCAGAGAGATAATGTGACATGATTGTTGTAGACAATTTTTGTTCATGCAAAAATACTTATAATAATAAATGTCAGATTAATTAACATTTTCTGAAAATAAGATTATGGTTCTGAAAAGTGAAAGGGGAAGTTGGAATGGATTCGATGTTTTTGATGAATAGTCTTTGGGTGATGTTCTCAGCAGTACTCGTTATTTTGATGCTAGGTGGCTTCATTTTACTTGAAGCTGGGTCAACACGAATGAAAAATGCTGGCCATATTGCTGGTAAGACGATCTTCACATTTGGGATTGCTTCGTTAGTCTTTTGGGCAGTTGGGTATGGGTTAATTTTCGGTGAAGGAAATGCTCTCTTCGGTTTAACGGACTTTTTCTATTCAGGTTATGAAATTGAGGGATTAGGACTTTCGGCGCCAGTTTTCTTCTTATTCCAGTTAGCGTTCGCAGGTATTTCATTAACGATCGCATTTGGTGGCTTTGCTGAACGTGCGAAACTAACAGCTTATATTCTGTTTGCGGTTTTATTTTCGGTCCTCGTTTATCCTGTGATTGCCCACTGGATTTGGGGCGGCGGCTGGTTAGCTGAGCATGGGAAACAGGACTTTGCGGGTTCAACGGTTGTTCACCTTACAGGTGCAATGGGCGCTTTTGCCGCAACGATTCTTTTAAAACCACGGATTGGTAAATACAATAAAGATGGTTCTCCAAACAACATTGCCGGACACAACCAGGTATTTACGGCACTTGGTGTGCTCGTTTTATGGGTAGGTTGGTTCGGATTTAATGCAGGTAGTACGTTATCTGCTGACGCTGCATTCTTTGGATTTGTCGCCATGAATACGAACTTAGCAGCAGGTGCTGGAGCTGTAGCCGCTTTAGTTGTGGCGTGGGCCGTAACAGGAAAAGCGGATGTGCCAACGATGTTAAACGGTGGATTAGCAGGATTAGTCGCCATTACAGCTTCCTGTGCTTTTGTCGACACGTGGGCAGCGGTTGTGATTGGATTAGTTGCCGGAATGATCGTATTTTACAGCATGAGATTTTTCGAAAAACGGAAAGTGGATGACCCGATCTTTGCTTTATCTGTTCACGGGGTAGCAGGCGTTTGGGGTACGTTATCAAACGGTTTGTTCGCAACGCCAGAACTAGCAACAGTAGGTCAACCAGGACTTTTCTACGGGGGCGGCTTCGAGCAGCTAGGGGTTCAAGCACTTGGTGTTGGTGCGAGTGGGGCTTATGCCTTTGGTGTTTCATTTATTCTTTTAGTGATCATTAAGAAAGTGCTAAACGGTTTACGAGTCACTGAAGAAGAAGAGATTATTGGTCTTGATCTCAGTGAGCACGGTAGCTATGGCTATCCAGAATTTTTGCAGACGAGCGAACAGCCAGTACAACAAGGTGGAAAAAGCTCAAAATCCGGTTAATTGAGATGCAAAGGGGCTGTCGGTATGGATGATGGTGTTGAAAATTATGAGGATCTAAGAAAAATGAGAAAACAACAAATTAAGAACGTTGCGACAGATCATTTTGCACTGAATCACTTCCATGATCAGCTGATGAGTCAAATTGTGCATCTAGCAGTAGAGAAAGTGAAAAAAGAGTGGGGGCCACCTCCCTCTCCTTTTTCATTTTTTTTAATGGGAAGCGGCGGGCGGTTTGAGCAAGCGCTATGGAGTGATCAGGATCATGGGATCGTTTATGAAATTTCGAGCGAAGAGGCGAGCAACTATTTTCTTAAGCTTGGAAAAGAAATCTCGGTTGGTCTCAATACGGTTGGATATGAATTCTGTGATGGAAATGTGATGGCGTCTAATCCACTTTGGTGTAAATCAGTGGAAGAGTGGAAAAGCCAGCTTGAAAATTGGATGGATGATGAAAGCTTTGAAGCCATCCGTCACTTATTAATTTTTATTGATGCGAGAGTCTTAGTTGGTAGAGGGGAATTTATTGAAGATTTAAAGCAAGGGATTCACTCTAAAATAGAGGAATCGCCATACTTATTAAAAAGAATGCTGAAAAATACGATGAGGCTTCAAAAAGGGATCGGTGTATTCGGACAAATACTCGTCGAAACGCATGGTACCCATACTGGAGAAATCAATTTAAAACAGTCGGCTTTATTTCCCTATGTTAATGCAGTGAGGCTTCTTGCATTGAAGGATGGCGTGATGACGACGTCTACTTTAGCAAGACTTGGTGCATTATCAGAGAATAGCCGTTCAGAATGGAAGCAGTATGAAGATAAATTTAGGCAGCTTTTACAGTTTCGGCTTCGTTATGGAAAACAAGAAGACTATGAAGCCGTTCATTATGTGACGATTGGCTCCCTTCCTAAAGAAAAGAAGAAAGAGCTCAAGGAGATTATGAAAAAAGGGATTGAGCTTTACAATGACACCACAAAGCACATCGAAAAGGGTGTTACTAAATGAAGATGAATCAAATGGTTCAATATTTAAAGCAGCTGTCCGGTAAGGTGAATACGAGCATGTACGCATCAATTCAAGATCAATCAAATCCTCATCATATTTCCATGCTAAGACAGATGCAAAAAGAAATAAAAATGAAAAACACGTTAGAAGTACCCTTAAATCAATTACGAGTCGTTGTGTTTGATCTTGAAACAACTGGTTTTTATCCGAATAAAGGGGACACCATCCTGTCGATTGGGGCGGTGAAAGTAACCGGTCAAACCATCGAAAAAGATACTTTTTATTCATTAGTTCAGTCTAGTAACGCCCCATCCGAAGAGGTTACTGAATTAACGGGCATTAAGGCGGAAGATCTGGATTCCGCACCGCCCCTCTCAGATGTGCTCGCTCGATTTTATGAATTTATGAAAGGGCACACTTTAGTTGCGCATCATGCGAAGCATGAACAAGCCTTTATGCAACACGCTACCTGGAGTTTGATGCGTGCCAGTTTCGATCATCGTATTGTGGATACTTCTTTTTTAATACGAATTGTTGATCCGGAGCTAAAAGGGTTTCAATTAGAAGAGTGCTGTACAAATTGCGGAGTTGAGGTAAAAGATCGCCATCATGCCCTGGGAGATGCCAAAATGACAGCTGAGCTTTGGTGTTATTACTTGAAGAGAATTCAGGAGATGGGATTTACGAATTTGCGTGAGGTTTATGAGCGGTTGGCGCGGATGGGGTAGGGGCGTGAAAACTAAAGATCCAGATGAGTGAAACCTAATGTGAGTAGCTTATCTGGTTTTATTCTGTAAAAAAGTATAATTTGAGATTTTGTCTAGGTGATTGCCGAATAGGATTTGTATGTAATGTGATAGAGATATTAGGTAAGCTAGAGCATATGTTTGCTTGTTTCTGTATGTGACTGATTAAAAAGAACTGCTTCTTCGATTACTTAATTTCTTAATGGCGCACAAAAAACCATTTGCGTTCTTTATAAGAAACGTTATAATATTTATAAAGAACAAAAGATCGATTTTAGAAAGTTTGTAAGAGAAGAGATATTAATAAAGGAGGGGTCACATGGAAGGTGAAGTTAAGAATGATTAGCGAAAATATAAAAAAATATCGCGGTGAGAAAAGTCTATCATTAACTGAATTAGCAAAGCGATCGAATGTTTCGAAGTCTTATTTGAGCAGTCTTGAAAGAGATATTAAACAAAATCCATCAATTAATATTATTGAAAGGATTGCAAACGTTTTAGAAGTAGATGTTCAAGACATATTTAGTGAAAATAAGTATGAGGTTGTGAGGGAACACGATAAAGTAGGTTCTGAATGGTTCAATTTTATAAAAGAAGTAAAAATGGCAGGTATTAAGGAAGAGAACTTAATTTATTATAAAGAACTAATAGAATTTATTAACTGGAAAAACAAGAATAAATAGGTTGTTTGATTATGGTTAATACATTTAAATAGTCACTTTATATAGGATGATGACTAGTCCTTATTGCTCCCTTCTTCATAAAATATAAAGTAGTGAAAGAAGGTTTTAATATACTACACTATTATATTATGGAGAGTAGAGGTGTATCAATGCATAAGGAAGTCGTAGTAGATGACTTTGCAGGTTCAAACGATCCTCAGAAAATACAAGCTGCAATAGATTATGCTCATATAAATAATGTAAAAACAGTATACCTTACAGAGCGTGATTATATTATGACTAGTGGCATTCAGATAAAAGAAGGAATAAAATTAAAATTCAGTTATGGATCAAGATTTGTAGTATATGGGAATTTTAAAGTAATCCAGATGGAGAGAAATTCGTCATTAGATGAAGCATATATTGCCATAGATGATACAACTTTTAATTCATCAGTCATTTATTTGGACGGTAAGTACAAGTATTATAACGTATGGTGGAAATCACTTGTTAAAAACCTGACAATTGTTAATTGGAGTGGTAGCCATAAAGGTATTGGACTTCATTTATATTCAAATGGTCCGAACCACGCCATTTCTTTTATGGATTTTGAGAATATAAAAATTGTGGGTATGAATACGGCCGTTAAATTACAGGCTGTTAAAGCTTCCAGCGGGTTTAGTTATGTAAACGCTAATCGCTTCAATGCTTTGTCATTAGATGACTGTATAAATAATATACAAATCATTGGTAGTGAAACAATCCCATTTGAGTGTAGTGGTAACTTTTTTATTAATATTCAAGTTCAACCAACTTCGGCTACTCAGCAACTTTTTCAAATTAATGGACAACAAAATTTCTTTGATGGGCTAGTATGGGATATCTCAACAATCAACTCTACAGCCTCGCTCGTTAAACTAACGAACAAAAGTTCACTAAACTCATTTAATGTAAGGGGAATACCTCAAGATAGAATAAGTAACCAGGGTAGAAAAAATGTATTAAATTTATTGTATTAATATTTATATATAAAACTTCACATCCATTGATGTGAAGTTTTATAACTTTATAAGAAACACTTACTTCTTTATAAAGAACATGATAAGATAGTAGAAACAAATATAAAAGTTGCCAATCTTAGTTCAGTCATTATAAATAGCGAGGAGATCGGAGGACGTGAATAGAACTACAAGCAAACTATTATTAGTCCAAATGTCTAGAGCTTTTGCTATTTTCTTCGTCCTAGTAGGTCATGCAAATAGTTTGTTTTATGCAAGGTTTGACTACAATTGGTTTCATATAGCCGAATGGGAAAGAACTGGAGGTGTTGATTTCTTTTTTGTAGTGAGTGGCTTTATGATTGTCTTTGTTTATCATAAATACACAGGAAACATTACAAAATCAAAAGAGTTCCTATTAAAACGCTTAATTAGAATATTTCCTTTATATTGGCTAATGTTATTAACAGCGATTTTCCTTTATCAAATATTCCCCAATGTTGGGGAAATGCAGCCACTTACTGCCATTGATTTATTTACTAATTTATTTTTAACTACACAGACCCCTTTATTGGATGTTACCTGGTCTCTGAGTTATATTTTATTTTTTTACTTTATTTTTTTTCTATACCTATGCGTGCCACGTGTTTGGAAGTTTATCATCCCTCCGTGGTTTTTGTTAATTTTAATAGCTCAATTTTTTTATAAAAACAACGAGGTGTTTTTGCTTAGTTTTAATCATATAGAAATTGGATTTGGTTGTTTTGTCGCATACATGACATTTCAGAATCTAATTAAATATGAAAAAGTATGGTTGTTAATTGGATTAGCTGGATTCCTTTTTATTTGGTGTGACAACATCTATCACTTTACTCAAATTGATATCATGTTTATGTATAGCGTCTTTTCTATGTTTATACTAATTGGGATTATTGGAATGGAACGAAATTTCACATATAAACTTCCCGCTAGTGTATCACTTTTAGGAGATGCATCTTACTCAATATACATTTGCCATGGTCCCCTTATTCAGTTATATATGTTAATCTTTCTCTGGATGAACCTAGATGATATGTTCAATTTACTATTATTAATGATTGGAACAATCGTATTATCAACTGTATCTTCCATGATGATTTATTTAACGATTGAGAAACCTGTGACTAAATATTTACAAGTGAAATTGTTAAAGCAAACATTGATAAAGAAAAAGATCAAATCTAAGGAACCTCTATTGAAAAAGATCGAAGAGAGTTAAACATGTAGGCTTGTTCTTTATAAAGAATTAAACGACCGCTTTATCACTAATAAAAAGAACATCGCGATTGTAAATAGTCTGGAGGGTGTTATCACTATGGGAGAAGGTATTACAATTAAACGATTATTAAAGATTTTACAACGAAGATTTTTGGTTGTTATAGCAGTATTTGTGGTTATCTCCGGTTCTACGTTTTTCGCAGTTACGTATTTAATGAAGACAACATATGAAGCAAATGAATATATCTTTATTGGTGATCTTCAAAATGAATCTAAAGATTTTTATGAAGAGAACCAGAAAATAAACCGAATGGTAGCTTCCTCAATCGATTTTATAAATAGTCCGATCGTCAGTAAAGAAGTCTTAAGGAAAAATAATTTAAAAAATTATGACTTTGCAAACCAGTTAGTAGTTACAAATACAAAGGAATCACAAATAATAAAAATTACAATTACTGGTGAAGATCCCAAATTAGTTAAAGATTTAAATCATAGTATCGCTACTACATCGGTAGAAAAGATGTCAGAAATACTAAATTTCGAGAATGCTAAAGTTTTAAGTTCTGAAAGTACTCTTAGTTCTAGTTCCAATCAAACACTAGGGATTGCTATTGGGTGTGTGATAGCTCTATTTTTAGCAATTGGAGTAGCGATTGTAAAAGAAAGCTTTGATGAGACTATAAAGGATCCAGAAGGACTAGAAATTCAAAGTGGCTTAGTAGTTTTATCGAAAGTGAACTTAAGGAAAAAGAATCATTCTTGGTTTTTAAAGAAGAAGATAAAGGACAAAAATATAAAAGAAATACGAGGTGATTTAAATCATGAAAAAGAAAAGGACAAAAATCTACAAGCTATTAAGTGACCATTATGTGAGCACTGAACAGATGAGGATTGCTTCACGCAACCTTCAATATTCAATTGACTTTAGAGATAAAACGATATTTCTAATGCTTACTTCTGCGAATGCTACAAAAGGAAAATCAATTATTTCAGTTAAGTTAGCTGCCTCATTTGCTGAGCAAGGCAAGAAGGTTCTTCTTGTAGATACAAATTTCAAATCCCCCACGCTAAATGAATTATTTCAAATTTCAAATGAACAAGGGTTTTCTAATATTATTAACGGAAAAATTGATAGTAGAGTTCCAATAAGAACGAGTATACCGTACCTTTCAATTCTACCAGCTGGTTTACCGATGGATAACACCTTTAGGATGTCCTTACCCGATAGACTTTCTATAATAAAAAAGAATTGGGCGACGCTATACGATATTGTTATATTCGATTCTCCATCTTTATTAGAAGTATCGGATTCACAGGATTTTATGAATATATGTGATGGGGTAGTCCTTGTTGTAACTGAAAATAAGACTAAAAAAGAAGAAATCTCTCTTATATCCAAAAGTGTAGCTAGAGCAGAGAAAAGGGTTTTAGGCATGATTTATCAGGTCAGTTAAAAGACAGGTGACTTTTTATGAAGGGCAAAAAAAATTCAATAGGCGTTAATGTAGTACACATGTTTTATAGCACTGCGCTCTCAAGTGTGCTTAATGCAATTGCGTTAATTGTCTTAGCTAACTATTTAAATTCAAAAGATTATGGAATCCTAAGTGTAGCGTTGGCATTTGCAATGATCATGAGTTATTTTACAGATTCAGGATTAAGCGAAATTGTTTTGCGAGAGGGTTCCAAACGAAATTCTAATATTGAAGTTATTCTTTCTTCTTATATCAAGTTAAGGACGATATTATTGGTTGCTACGTTTGGTATCGGCTTTATTATTATTCATCTTACGACTCAATCATCAGAACTTATCAACATAGCCTATTATTTAATCATCCCGATGGTTTTAGGTGTGGCTATGCAAAGCATAGGCACAACTTATTTTAAACTTTCTGAAAAAATGCAGTATTCAGGATATATAAAAATGTGCTCATCTAGTTGTCTCATCATTATTATTTTAATAGGAATACTATTAAATTTAAATTCTTTATTGATAGCTTTTATGTATGGATTTGCTTACTTTCTTGCTGGGCTTTTCTCTGTCGTTCTTTTATTGAAAGAAATTAAAGTGAGTCTATCATCACCATTTCATAAAGAATTGTTTTCGCAATTCTGGTCGTTTCTTTTAAGTGGTTTACTTTTCGTAACACTTCCTCAAATTGGTCCTCTGGTGCTAGAAAAGACATTAACTTTATCTGAAGTAGGTTTCTTTGCAGTAGCTTATCGTATACCACAAGCTTTAACACAATTACCACTTGTTATTGCTGCGGCTTTTATTCCAGTGCTATTCCGGCAATTTAATTCCCATCAGGTGATCAAGCATAGAGACTTAAACATTCTTCAGATAAAAGTGATGGGTATCATTGGGATGGGGATGGCAATACCTTTTTATTATATGTCAGATACCATTATAGGAATAATCTTGGGCGAAGAATGGGATATGGCCGCTACTTTACTGAAGGTACTTTGTTTAATGCTGGTTTTTCAAAGTATGAGCATAGCCCTTGCAGATGGATTAACATCTATGGGGAAACAAAATAATAGAACAGTTGTACAAGCAATGGCTCTATTATGTGGCATCATTCTCTATTTTCACCTTAGTAGCCGTATTGGCATAATGGGAGCAAGTTATTCAGGGGTACTAATTGAAGTGATTGCATTAGGAGGATTTTGGCTATTAAATCCACATAAATGGGAAATAGCAAAGCGAGCTTTGATTCCTTACATGCTTTACTTTGGTTCATCTATCTTATTACTTAATTATTTATTGAATAGTTATCCAGTTATCTCCGTAGTTATTCATTTCATATTGCTGATGTTATTACTTCTTATTGATAAAGAATTAAATAGAAACTTGCAAGAAAAGTTAAAGAGAGTTGAACAGGTATATAAAAAAAAGCATGTCAGAACGTCTAAGGAGGTCGGGGGTGGATTATAAAAAAAAATTAGATGTAAAAAAGCAATACTTGTTAGTGAGCATGTTTTTTCTAGTTACACTTACAAATTTCAACATAGATATTGGATTTTCACTAAAACCATTTATGATTTTTTCGTTTATTTATTTATTAATGAACCTATCGAAGTTTGAAATTAAAAAGTTGTACTGGTATGAAATAGTGCTCATTGTTTTTCACTTATATTATTGTTATACGGGAGTTTTTGCAAAATACCCTGAATCAAGTGTAAGAGTATTATTTGGCTTTACGATACTACTAGGGTGTTATTTTATTATGAAGCATGCAATGACTGGTATATCAGTCAATGTTATTGAACGAGCTATCGGTATTTCTGGAGTATTGTTCAATTCAGTAAGTCTTCTCCTATATATATTGGGATTAAGTGTTTTAAACTTTCAATTTCAAGGAGACCGCATAAAAGTGTTAGGGGTGATGCTGGATCGTGATTATCCCAGATTAATTGGTACTGTACCTGATCCTAATTTTTATATTTTCTATAATACTTTGTTTTTTACTTATTTTCTTTGTAAACGTAATAGTCTATTAAATAAGGCAGGATTGCTTTTATGTATCCTAACAAACATTTTAACCTTTTCAAGAGGTGGCCTGTTAGCAATGACGTTAATTGTTGTCTTATACTTCTTTATGAATAATCCTGTTACTCAAATAAAGTTATTTTTTGGTTTTTTGACCTCTTTTACAATAATTGGTTACGTTGTTATTTTTTATTTGAAGTTCGATGTGATGAGAATTATTGAATCAAGAATTAATGATTTTTCTCAGGATGGAGGAAGTGGACGTTTTGTATTGTGGGAAAGAGCTTGGGATTATTTCTCATCTAACGTGTGGCTCGGAATAGGTGCATTTAATTTTCCAGATTACAATGAACTTCATTATGGAGAATACATCCATGTTCATAACATGTTTTTAGATATACTTGCTGAATCTGGCATTATAGGGTTTGCCCTTTTTATAGTTTTTATCATTACATTAGGTGTAGAAATCATGAAGAAAAAGGTTATAAAAGCTAATACGTATTTGTTTTTATCTTTGTTAGCGATTATTTTTCAAATGATGTCTTTAACACTTATCATTAATGAAATGCTTTTTTTGTACCTGGCTATAGTCGCTGTGCTAATTTCAATAAAGTCAAAATCGTTTACTACTTTAGAAAGTAGTGAGAGAAGATCTTATGAGAAAGTAACGTCTTCGGGGGGTGGATATATTTGAGGATTCTATTCATTACAGACAAATTAATAATGGGTGGTGCAGAAACTTATTTCTATAAATTAGAAAATTTACTTAGCGAAGAAAAAATTCACTTCTTTACAGCTGCTGGTGATGGGGAACTAATACAGAAATTAAAGAATAAAAAGAACTTTACTCTATTAACAAAGAATCGCCATTTGAAAAATATATCGATATTAGCGAGCATAGTAAAAAAACAGCAAATTAATATTTTACACGCAAATAGTTTGAGAATGGTGTTCTATGCCGTATGTATAAAGCTATTTGTATCCAGAAGTATGAAGATAGTTTATACAAAACATAATGTCACTCTGTTAGAGAAGAAGTTCAAGAGACTCCTACCCAAAATTATTAATGGTTTTGTCGATAAAGTCATTACAGTTAGTGAATTTGAAAAAAAGAACTTAATTGATTTGGGAGTGAAGGGGAAAAAAATTGAAACGATTCATAATGGTGTTGATTTGAATCAATTTTCATTTTTAAATAAGAGTTCGAGTTCTGAAGAATTTAATATAGGGATACTAGGTCGACTTTCAGAAGAGAAAAATCATGAGTTATTTATCCAAATAGCTAAGGAAATGAAAAATGAACATGGACTAAAATTTCATATTGCAGGTGATGGACCTCGATATCAAGCTATTGCACAAATGATAAAAGATAATGGAGTGAGTCAGACAGTCGCTATGCTGGGGCAAGTTAATCAGCCGGATCAATTCATTAAAGATATGGATATCCTTATCCTAACTTCATTTCGAGAAGTCTTCCCGATGGTTTTATTAGAAGCTATGGCAGTAGGTACACCAGTAATATCAATTAATTATGGAGGCATTTGTGAAGCAATAGATGATAACAAAAATGGTTATCTCATAAATGATTATTCTGCTAAAGCGTTTGCAGAAAAAATAATTCTTATTCGTTCGGATGACAACAAAAGGACTTTGCTCTCTATGAATGGCCGTAAAAAGGTTGAGAATTGCTTTACATCTGAAATAATGTCTGCTAATACGCTAGAGCAATATAACCTGGAAAAGGGATAGCACTTGAATAAACATATCTTTTTTACCTTAATTGTTCTTAATTAAGAATGGTTAAACACTTAATTTAGATCAAACATATAGAAGGAGGAATAGCACTATGAGGAAGAACAATCTTTCAGACAGATTAAACAAAATACTTCTTCTAACTTCTGATGTGCTTCTATTACTAGCAGGCATAATGATAGCTAATTTACTTTATTTTAATTCTTTAACTATGTGGATATCTCTTGGAGAGATAACATTCATAGTACCAATTTCTACTTTGTTGGTAACAATTGTATTTTTTTATTTTCTAGATTTGTATGCTGATTGGATTAGGAGGAGTATTAGTAAGTTTATGATTAATATTATTCTATCTTTATTACTTTCATCAACTCTTACACTATTTGCTTTTTATTTATTACCAATACAAAACATTCCTAGTATAGCAGTCTATCTTACATTGATTTTTCAACTAATCTTGATCATTAGCTCTCGTGTTCTTTATTGGTCTGTCTTAAAGCATTACAAGGGACAAAAAAATATGTTGATAATAGGCTCTGGTAGTAAACATGATGGTGAGTTAGTTTATAAGGTTCTTAACCATAATAAAGGTTGGTTTATTATACAAAATTTCATCCCAGTGTATAATGAGATCAATTTAATAGAGAACATTCAAGATACTGATATAGTCTTGTTATGTCCTTCACTTTCTTATACTGAAAAAAGTGAAATTATTTCTCAATGTTCAAGTAGAGGAATAGAAGTTATGGTTATACCTGAATTAACAGATTTATTTATATTAGAATCCAGTCCTCAGCAAATTGACGATACATTTGTATTATCGATTAAACCAGTTGAAATCACTTCCATCCAAAGGCATTTGAAAAGAACTTTTGACCTTTTAATCAGTTCTTTCATTATAGTACTTTGTTCACCCATATTTCTCGTTTTATTTATTATTATTCCTTTATCATCTAAAGGACCAGCCTTATATAAACAAGAACGATTAGGTGAAAATGAAAAGCCATATCATATTTACAAATTCAGGAGCATGGTAGAAGAAGCTGAGAGATTAACAGGGCCAGCGCTAGCTATTGATAATGACCCGAGAATAACCAGAGTCGGTAGGTGGATAAGAGCTACTCGGATGGATGAACTTCCCCAACTATTTAATATAATAAAAGGTGATATGAGTCTAGTTGGACCTAGACCTGAAAGGGCATTCTTTATTAATCAATTTAGAAGGGATATACCAAATTACTCCTATCGGATGTCTGTAAAGCCTGGTCTTACTGGGCTAGCACAAACATTATCAAATTATACTACTTCAGTAGAAGATAAACTTAGGTATGATGTTTTTTATATTAAAAACTACTCACTCCCATTAGATTTGAAAATTTTAATTCAAACTTTATCTGTAATGCTACAACGAAATCAGGCTGATGGCATAAAAAAATTAGATAAAGATTTAGAAGATAAACTTAAAAATGTTTTAGATCAGAAAGACGTGGAAGCGATCACCCAAACTCGTTAAAAAAGTGAGGAAAGGAAGAATAATATGGATAAAAAAAACAAAAATGATAGTCCATTAGTTTCCATTGTCACACCATGTTATAATTCAGCATTTACAATAAAAGAAACGATTGATTCTGTGATATCCCAAACCTATGAAAATTGGGAGCTTATTATTGTTGATGATTGCTCTAAAGATAATTCAACCAATATTATAGTAGATGAACTGGCTCATGAACCAAGAATAAAACTAATAAAAATGAAATCAAATTCCGGAGCTGCCGAAGCAAGAAATATGGCGATTGAAAAAGCAAAAGGAAAATATATTGCGTTTCTGGATAGTGATGATTTATGGCATCCTGAAAAGCTCTATAAGCAAGTGAAATTCATGGAAGAAAATGATTTGTCGTTCTCTTTTACGAACTATAGAATTATAAAAGAAACGGGTGAAAGAACAAATAAAGTTGTTATCGGTCCCAAATCGTTAGATTATTATTATCTACTTAAAAATACTATAATTGGAACTCTTACAGTTATGTTAAATATAGAAAAGATTGGTCCAATAAAAATGGTTGGGAATCTTAATTGCACAGAAGATTTTGCTTTATGGCTCGTCCTCTTAAAGAAAGGTCATAATGCACATCGTCTTAATGAAGAGTTAGCTTATTATAGAAAGTCAAAACAATCTGATTCAGGAAATAAGCTTAAGTCAGCTAAGAAAACTTGGAATACTTATCGGAGAACTCAAAAAATCAGCGTCATTAAAACCGTGTGGTACTTCTCACATTATTCAATTAATGCTTATCGAAAGCATGCTAAATTATGAAAAAAGTTAAGAAGGATATTATCCTTCTTAACTTTTTTATTAATCTATGAGGGAGAACTCGTTCGCTTTACCTTCATTCTGAATTAATTGTGAATTTATATTAAAGTTAATCGTATTATGATTTGTTTTAGGAGTTAGTTTTATAATTGGATTGCTGTGAGCTAATGTTTGTACATCCCATATAACTCCGTCGAATTTGTTTTCTGAACCATCAATATTCAATACTTCGTTCGTTTTTCCGCTTAGCTGAATCTGAAGGTTCGTAAACATATTCCCACTTGATTCATTTGGAACCGTTATCCCGCCTTCAAACACAATGAAATTTTCACATTCTTCTAAGGTAAAGTTTTCAAATCGGTTGCCATTAATCCAACTATAATCGCCATTTCCTGGATCTTTAGTTTGGAGCTTTACCCCTGTTGTAAACCCTGATATAGTAATATTTTTAAAATTAACAAATGATATATAATGGGAAGGTCCACTAGCAGTCAAAAAGAGTGCTGTACCTTTGATTTCACCAGAAGAGTTTAAAATCTTTAGATCGTAAATCTCAGTCGTTTCCCATATTCCATAAAACTGATGTTTTCCATCTAAAGACAGTACACTAGAATCAAAATTTGAGCTAATAATCTCAAGAATGCCTCCACTTATGGAAGCATTCTTTTCTAATTCAATCGCATCAAAATCCCCATTTATCTGTAAACGCGTATTATATCCAAGAGTAAATTTAACTCCTTCTTTAATTAAAATCGTAGAGGAGATGATGTATGATTTGTTATCTTGTAATATAACTTCGGAGACATTCATATTTGCAGTTTTATTAATCGCATTTTGAATCGCTTTCGTATCATCGGATTTTCCATCTCCCTTTGCTCCAAATTCTTCCACTTTAACGTAATTCGAGCTTTTGAAGTTAGTAGTTGTTGTATTATTGAATTTTGTAAATGCGATTATACTGACAACGGTTATTAATAAAATTAGCATTACTACTAAATATTTATTGTTTGTTTTTAAGAACTTCAAAGAGATATCAGCTCCTTATTGTATATGTCTATAATTGAATTATATACCATTTTTTGTTCTTTTTATAGAACGGACGGGTTAATCACACAATTTTTACATATTTACTTTACCGTATTTATTTAAAAGTGTAATTTGTATGGGAAAGTAAATCATATTTTTATTCCGAATACAGATACACACTTCAAACCGAGCCTACATAGATGGTTGGTAGTCCAAACAAATAGTTAAATCAAAGTGAAATTTTTGATAAAAAGAAGCCAGGTAAGCTAATCTTTTTACTAATTAGCTCACCTGACTTTTGCTTGTTATGAAATGGTAGATAATAATACTCTTACTACTTTAAACTTAAGCTTTCCTACTCTGAGTATTGCGGAACGAAAAAGCCACTTGTGCGAAGTTTTGAGCCATCAATTGCGGAGAATGGAGCCAGTGAATGCATAGAAGAGAGCCACCGGGTAAATTTCACTAGTGACTCTCTTCTTTAATATGGTCAACGAGGAGCGACTAAACTATGCCTTTCACGCATTGGTATGTGGCCATCGATTATTATTTTATAAGAGTCATGGACAATCCGGTCAAGAATCGCATCAGCTACCTGGGCTTGTCCGAGTTTGGAATGCCACCCTTCGGGTGAGAACTGGGAACAAAAGATGGTAGAAGTCCGCTTGAGCCTCGCGTCGATAATTTCTAAAACGTGGAGTACTTGATCTTGAGACAGCTCACTCAGGAGCCATTCATCCAATATCAATAAATCAATCGATCTGTACTTTTTAATCAGTTTGCGAAAACTTCCATCTGCCTCATGTTTGGCAACTGCGAGTTCATCCAATAATTCGGGCAATCGGATATATTTCACCTTGTAGAACTGCCGGCAGGCCTGAATGCCGAAAGCATTTGATATCCATGTCTTTCCATTGCCTGAAGCGCCCATAAGTATAATATTATGATGCTTCTGAAGATAGGTGCCGGACGCCAGCTCTAAAATTAACTGCTTATCCAACTTACGGTCAGCGTGATATTCGATCAGTTCAACGGCTGCGCTCGAGTCATCAAATGTTGCTTGTTTAATCAATCGGTCCAGCTTATTCGATCTTCTGCGATCATATTCTGTATCCACCAATAAGTTAAAACGATCATCAAAATCCATGCCTTGGAAGTCTTTATTTTCATTCTGTAGTTGATATAACTCCGCCATTCCACTCATCTTCATGTCCATTAACTTTCGTAAGGTTTCTTGGTTAATCATTTTTTATCCCTCCCAAAATAGTTAGCGCCTCTGGTAAAACCATAGTCCTCTGTTTGCGGTTCTCCAACTAGCTGTTTGTTCACTTGCTTTTTCTTCTGCCTCTCCAAGATACTTTTAAGAACGGCAACAGTGGGATGGGAGGATATCTCCAGTAAGGTCTTGGTCGCTTCCTCAAGCTCAGATTCCGTTCTTTTAGAGGCTGTACTTCTCAACCCGTTCAATATATTCAAAGCTTTCTTTTCGACATTTGTTTTCAAGATATTTTCAACTAGTCGTTCCGTATTCGGTCCGACAGTCCTTGCCCATTTCCGGTTGTTTTCTGGATTGTGATCGAGATAAAGCCGATGGTGGTCTGGCATGTGATCCGGATTTGTGGCATATGAATCTTCTGTTTTTTGTTTACGTGGATGGGATGCAATCCGCACATCTTTAAAGTACAATTCAATTACATCCGCAGTGATTCGGACATAGACATCCTCGCGGACGTATTCATAGGGGGCGGAATAGAACTTATAGTCCACTTGAACGTGGTAGTTCGGTTGAACTTTGGCAGTCGTCCATTCCGTCATCTTGAACCGTGTTGGAGGTAGAGGATGAAGGTGGCTCTTCTCCTCTTCTTCAAACACTTTGGACCTAGAACCCTCGCGCTTTTGGAAATTCATCGTATTGATTTCTTCCAGCTTTTCAAAGATTCGTGCATTTAAATCCTCTAGATGAAAACACTGATAGTTTCGTAGTGATGCAATGATCTGCCTTGATATGTATCCGACAGTTCCTTCTACACTCGCTTTGTCTTTCGGCTTTCTGACGCGACTGGACACCACAACCGCCCGGTAGTAATCGGCTAATTCCCGGTAAGCTTCATTGATCATTGGATCGCCCCGATGGGGCTTAGTCACGCCCGTCTTCAAATTATCAGGTACCAAAGCCTCGGTAACGCCTCCAAAATATTCGAATGCATGAATATGTGCACGCAGCCAGGAAGTTGATTTCATATCAAGAAATGCCTCTACATAACTCAACTGACTATAGGGAAGGGTTGCAATGAATACATACGCTGGTATAAACTCGCCGGTCGAATTATCTATGATCTTAAGCGTCGTTCCTGCCCAGTCCACCTCTAAGATCTCGCCTGGCTTTCTTCTGATTGGCATGGTTAGCTTATGCTTCTTTGCGAAGTTCCCATATTTTTTAGCGAATGTTCGATAGGCATAAGGGACTTTTCCATCTTCTCTAGCTGTACTGGCATATTCGTTATGCAGAAGCGTCAGGGTGACATTTTTCTTTTGAAGTTCTTTGTGAACCCACTCAAAATCAACGGGGCAGTATCCCTTTTCAATAGCTTGTTTCTCAGGGAACAAGTAAGTCCCAAGCCACTGATTATTCATGGAATCCTCTAACTCCCTTAACCCTCTTTCTTTAGCCCGCTGGATAACTTCAGCAATAGTATTTCGCGAGTGGCCGGTGCTGGAACTGATCGTCCTCTGGCTTATACCATCGAACTCCATCCCCAGAATCTTCCGATAATTAACCATAAAAAAATCCTCCTTCTACACAAGTGTCATGCTTTTTAAGCATGTTACTTAAGTATACCGGAGGTATTTATCGTGAAAATATGTTTTTGGCTCTATATTACGCATACGGTGGCTCAATCTTCCGCAATTGGTGGTTTAATTTTGCGCATAAGTGGCTCATTTATTATGCAATATTCATCTACTCCGCATAAGTCTCCTTAATAACCGGTACAGACAACGCCCCAACCACAAGTAACACACCTGAAAGCAAGATCATAAACGGCATAGAAGATCCGATCAGCGGGAACAGCACAAAGCTTAAGCATGAAGCAATGATTTGCGGTAAACAAATGCTACCGTTAAATAACCCAAGATATGTACCCATGTTCTTCCCTTTCAACGCGTTCGTTAAGATCGTGAATGGGAAGGTCATCATTGCGGCCCAAGCGATTCCGATTAACGTAAAGGAAATAACGAGTGCCCACTGATTGTGCACGAAGAAGACAGATCCAAATCCGATTCCACCTAACAATAAGCTCATGGAGTAATAAGATTTTCGTGAGTTGTTTGGAATTCTGGATAACGCGAGAGACCAGAGTACGGCGCCAATCGACTGAACGGCTGTTAAAATCCCAAACCAGTTCCCGGCATCTTGATAAGCTGCGCTAGAAGGGTCGCTCGTATTCCAAACATTTAACGCAATGGCACCGGTGCCATACGTCCACAAGTATTGAAAACCCATCCAGCAGAATAATTGAACGAGTGTAACGGTCCAAAACACTTTTGGAGCGCTTCCAAGTAATTTGAAAATGTTTACCTTTTCTTTCGTCGATTTTTTCGAAATGCCGTGATAAACTGCGTACTCATCTGGAGTATACTCTTTTACTTTCCATACCGTTATCAGACTACAGATGATGAGAACTCCTGCACCAACATAAAATGAAAGGACTACAGATTGTGGTACAACGCCTTTTGGGGCGCTGTTTGAAACGCCGATAATCGTTAATAGAAACGGGAAAATACTAGCTAACACAGCACCACTATTTGATAAAAAGCTTTGGATCGAATACGCAAATCCTTTTTGTTCTTTGTTCACCATGTCCCCAACCATCATCTTAAATGGCTGCATCGCCATGTTTGATGAAACATCCATAAATAGAATGGCGATGGCTCCAAACGTCATAGCTGTGACTGCAGTAAACCCGAAACTACCCGAATTGGGCAAGAGACACATGACAATGACAGCAACTACAGCTCCAACGAGTAGATAAGGAATTCGTCGGCCAAGCCCTGGAATCCAGGTCCTATCGGAAAAATATCCAACTAAAGGTTGAACAACTAATCCAGCGAGCGGCGGTAGGATAAAGAATAAACCGAGATTATGAGGATCTGCTCCTAAGGTTTGGAAAATGCGTCCCATATTCGCGCTTTGTAATGAAAAGGCCATCTGAACCCCTAAAAATCCGAAGCTAATTAACCAGATTGTTGTGAGAGGTAGAGCGGGTAATTCTTTTTGATATCGTTTTTCATTCGTTGTGGCAACTCGTTCTTTAAGCATAATTCCCTCCAGAAATTAATGATTAGGTTTTCTCATCAATGTGCAATCGCTTGCACATTGATGAGAAAATAAAAGCTGTTACCGCATGGCGATCAGCATTCTATTAAAGAAGCGATTAGAGCGTTCAACAATAACAGTTGACTCTTAAACTAGCCCCTTTATGTGCTATATAAAAGATATGTAAGACTTTCGAAAATCTGAAAGAATACCAAATAATGTTTCGTTTGAATAGTATATACTATATGACACCGTTTACGCAACCGCTTGCACATGTTTGGTTGAGGAGATGAAACAGTAGGAAAGGTTAAATCGCGCGATATCATCATTGAATATGTTTTTCTTTAGAATAAGTCCAGTGGGTTAAGGTAATAGAAACTAATAGAAGATGATTTCTTCCATACATATATTTTACTGAATTCTGATTTTCAACATAGCTATATGACGGTTTTGCTTAAGAATAGCGAACCGGTGTTTAAAATTATTCCTTTACCTTTATGTATAAAAAGGTTAGAATAAACTTAACTGGTAATAACCACTTACCTAAAATTCAAAATAGGAGATAAAATGTGAATAGGCAAAAGAGAATTCCTTTATATTTACAGCTAATGGATGACATTATAAAGAAAATTGAACTTCAAAAGTATCGAGAACAAGAAAAGTTGCCATCTGAAAGGGAACTTTGTGAAATGTATGGAATGAGTCGTATTACTGTGAGACAAGCGATGCAAGAGCTTGAGAGTGAGGGCTTTATTTATAAGCAGCATGGAAAAGGTACTTTTGTAGCTCCTAAATCTTATAGTCAAAACTTGGTGAAATTATATAGTTTTACAGAAGAAATGAGAAAGATAGGCAAAATCCCAACAAGCAAGGTTCTATCATTTGAGATAATGAAAATAGAAGGCGATATTGGAAATAAGATAGGGTTAGAAAAAGATGAAGAAGTTTATAAAGTTGTTCGACTTCGATTAGCTGATGAAGAACCCTTGATGTATGAAACTTCGTATATGCCGGTATCGAAATTCCCTGGGCTAACTCAAGAAACCCTGGATACTTTACCAATGTATGAAGTGTTCTACAATGATTATGGTGTATTAGTAAATAAAGCGGTTGAAAGTTTTTCTCCAACTTTGATAAGAGAAGATGAGGCAGAAAGTCTACAAACAACTACCCAGCAAACTGCTATGTTGATAAAGAGGTTTGCTTATTCCAATGAAGAAATTGTAGAGTACACCGTCACTGTTGCTAGAGGAGACAAATTTGAATATACGATTGAGTTAACATGAAACGATCTCCACTGATAGCTCTTTCCCTTACGCTAATGAAGGGTTCCCGTGTGATGCCCAATTATAGTAATTGAATGTAAATTGCGTAATTGGTCATCACAGGTGTAATTGAGCTAACGTTCATTATACTTTTTACTCAAACTGGTTATGACGACATTACCAAATTTGGAGGTAAGGAAAATGTTCAATCTATCTAAAGATGATGTTTATGAAAAGGGGGCTTTACATACAGCTACGGAAATTTATCATCAACCCGAAGTATGGAGAGAACTGATCATTTCTTTGAAAGATACCCAGCCTGCTTTCAGTAACTTTATGGAAGGAATTAACAAGGAGCATAAACGAATTGATTTTATTTTAACGGGCGCAGGAACTTCTGCCTATGTGGCAGAAACAGTCGCTCCAGTACTCAATAAGTGGAGCAACAAGAATATGGTTTTTAATGCCATACCAACGACTGATATAGTTTCGAACCCGAGTGAATTCTTATCTCCTGAAACAACAACCGTTATGGTTTCTTTTGCACGGTCTGGGAATAGTCCTGAAAGCAAAGCTGCTGTGTCATTAGGTCAGCAATTAGTAAAAGACTTTTATCAAGTAGTGATTACGTGCAATCAGGATGGTCAGCTTGCGAAAAATGTCGAGTATGATGAAAAAGGTTTCACTGTGCTTATGCCAGAAAAAGCTAATGATAAATCGTTAGCGATGACAAGTAGCTTTACATCTATGCTGCTGGCAGCTTATGAACTGTTTATACCAGAACAAGGGAAGGACCTTGAAACAGGTCGATTGATCGAAGCAGGTGATAAGCTCCTTAAACAAGTAGACAATGTCGTAAACACGATTCTTAGAAATCACTTTGAACGTGTCATATACCTTGGTTCAGGTATTCTAGGTAAGTTGGCTCAGGAGGCCTCCCTAAAAATGCTTGAGTTAACTGGAGGGCGAGTGATTGCTCTTCATGAATCTACTCTAGGTTTTCGTCATGGGCCGAAATCAGTATTGAATAAAAATTCCATAGTTATTGTTTTTGTTTCACAAGATGAGTATACAAGGAAATACGATCTTGATATGATCCGCCAGCTTCAAGAGGAGAAAGCCTGTTCTATGGTTGTTGCTTTATCAATTCAAGCTGATAACGAGATAGAAGAACTGGCCGATTTAGCTTTCTTCCTTCAAGAAAATGAAGGGAAAGAAGCAAGTGATTTTCTTTCTGCTCTCACGTACATTCTATTTGCTCAAACGCTTGCGATGAAAAAATCAATTCAGTTAGGTATTACTCCGGATAATCCTAGTCCAACAGGTGCGATTAACCGAGTGGTACAAGGGGTGACCATTTACAAGTATGAGGATGAGTAAGTAAGGAATTGGAGGTGATGAAATTGCGCTATTTCATTAAAGCAGATCACTTTTTACTTGAAAATAAAGTAGTTGATAAAGGATATTTACTGATTGAAAACGGAATCTTTTCTTCCATAGTTCATGAGGTGTCTTCGGAAGACAATGTCGTAGATTGGTCTGGATTTTCAGTTGCTCCAGGTTTGTTTGATACCCATATCCATGGAATCGATGGTTATGACATTATGGATGGAACTGAAGAAGCATTGGAGAAAATTTCTCTATCATTGGCTGCCCGGGGGGTCACCCGTTTTCTACCTACTACGCTGACATCTTCTTCTGAAGATTTGAATAAGGCAATAATGGCAGTGAAGAGTATGGTTCAACAGGGATTACCAGGTGCTCAATCAGAAGGAATATTTCTAGAAGGACCGTATTTTACGGAAACCCATAAAGGTGCACAAAATGAAAAGTACTTCAAAGACCCTTCTTTAGAAGAATTTAACGAATGGCAGAAACTTGCAGATGGAATGATTAGGAAGATTGCGTTAGCACCCGAAAGAACAGGCACGCAGGAGTTTATCCGAAGCGTCAAACGCTCTGGTGTTCAAGTGAGTATTGCTCATACTGATGCAGGTTACGTTTGTTGTGAAGAGGCCATTGAGAATGGAGCAAATAATTTCGTTCATTTATACAATGGGATGAAAGGGATGCATCATAGAGAACCAGGTACAGTCGGTTCTGCGCTAAGATCAAAAAACTCATTTGTTGAAATCATTTGTGATGGGTTACACGTCCACCCAGAAGTTGCAGCGTTAACTTATCAATTAAAACAAGATCGTCTCATGCTTATTACAGATTGCATGCGAGCAGGTGGGATGCCTGATGGGGAATATACATTAGGAGAGTTTCCAGTTGCAATAACAGATGGAGTCGCGCGTACTGAAACAGGATCTCTCGCTGGTAGTACTCTTGAACTGATCGATGGCATTAAGAATTTGTGTGAGTGGACAAAAGAAGAATTAACAGATATCTGGCATTTAGCTTCTTTAACTCCGGCGAAAAGTTTAGGTTTGGAAAGTAAGTTTGGCAGTATTGCGGAAGGAAAAAAAGCTGACTATGTCGTACTTAATTCAAATTTAGAAGTAGAGTGCACTGCTGTTAATGGTAAAGTTATTTACTCTCGAGAATCGAAAGGGGAATGACATTGAATAGTGTTGTAAAACAAAATCGTCTCAATAGATTAATGAACGATCATGGGTTTTTTAGTGCTCTGGCTATTGATCAAAGAGGGGCTTTGAAACGCATGATGGGAGAAGATACTGCTAAAGAGGAAATTGAAGCGTACAAATCGCTTGTCTCTTACCAATTGACTCCACACGCATCAGCAATTCTATTAGATCCAGAGTATGGATGGCCAGCAGTTGAAAAGAAAAATGAAGAATGTGGCCTTCTAGTTGCTTATGAAAAAACAGGCTATGATACTGATGAACCAGGTCGTATGCCAAGCTTACTTCCTGAATGGTCTGTTAGAAGACTAGTAGAAAAAGGTGCGGATGGCATTAAGGTTTTGCTCTACCACGATGCTGATGGAGCTCCAGAAATTAATGAAAAGAAAGATGTTTTTATTGAAAGAATTGCTTCTGAATGTGTTGCTGAGGAAAT
This sequence comes from Anaerobacillus sp. 63XJN7_4_ISO-PGPR-S23-413, assembly GCF_056173725.1. Classification (NCBI taxonomy): domain Bacteria; kingdom Bacillati; phylum Bacillota; class Bacilli; order Caryophanales; family Bacillaceae; genus Anaerobacillus; species Anaerobacillus sp. 63XJN7_4_ISO-PGPR-S23-413. Next base: position 3,829,151 of record NZ_CM149688.1, on the reverse strand, counting down.
TCCATTTTTTCTTGAAATTCTTACTTATGACGAAAAAATTGATGACATGAAGGGCCCAGAATATGCCGAAATAAGACCTAGGAAAGTTATCTCATCGATGAAACATTTTTCTGAAGAACGCTTTCGTGCAGATGTTTTGAAGGTCGAGGTCCCGGTCAATATGAATTATGTAGAAGGGTATACAAAAGAAGATGCAGTTTACTCGAAAGAAGAAGCGGCTGAATATTTTAGGGAGCAAAGTTACGCTACTCCACTTCCTTTTATTTTCTTAAGCGGAGGTGTTAGTGCAGAACTTTTTCAAGAAACGTTGAAATTTGCTAAACACTCAGGTGCAGAGTTTCACGGCGTTCTTTGTGGACGAGCAACATGGAGTGGTTCTGCGTATGAATATAAACAGTCAGGGCAAGAAACAGCTGAACAATGGTTAGCGACGGAAGGCAAGCGCAATATAATGGCTCTCAATGATGTTTTAAAAGAAACGGCTGCTTCGTGTAAAGAATACATCTAATGAATTGAATCGGGATAGTGAGCATCAATCAATCTTAGGATCAGACAATTGATGAAAATTCCTGTGACATTACGTAACGAAAACTACGTGGTTCATTAATCTGTATGGTACTATTTTTAGCTATAAGGAGGAAATATTTGCTTCTAAGGGTTTTTTAAAGATCAACTGGTTATGACGACATAACTAGTTGGTGTTTATTAAGTAAATTTGAGAAGGATAGGAGAGAAGAGAATCATGATAACGACTATGTTAAATACTTCAACGATTAGGTTAAATGAACAAGTAGCCGACTGGGAAGAGGCAGCAAACAAAGCAGGGAATTTATTACTTGAAAATGATTCTATTAACAAAGGTTACATTGATAGTATGGTTCAATCTGTTCATGAATTTGGTCCCTACATAGTCATTGCACCAGGGATTGCATTGTTTCATGCTCGTCCAGAATCAAACGTAAAAGAAATTTGCTTGAGTATGATGACTCTTGAGAACCCTATTGAATTTGGAGCAGGTGACAAGGATCCTGTAGATTTGATCTTTGCATTCGGCGCTCTCGATCATGACTCTCATTTGCAATTAATGGCTGAATTAATGAAAGTTCTGCAAGATGGAGAACTCCTTGATTCAATTAGGAATGATAACGATGTTGAACATGTTCTAACAATGATACAAACCAAAGTGGAGGGATAACCATGTTGTACAAACAATTTTTTGGCAATATCGAAAAAATGCTACGTCAGGTTTCTGAGGTAGAAGAAGAGAATATTATTCAAGCGGTGCAAATAATTAAGGAATCGATTAAAGAAGATGGCGTGCTTCATGTCTTTGGATGTGGACATTCCCAAATGTATGCGATGGAGTTGTTTTATCGGGCAGGAGGATTAGTACCAGTAAATGCTGTCTTAGCTCCTTCTCTCTCACTTGAACCATCTGCCCCGATTAGTACATTTTCAGAACGACAGGAGGGCCTTGCTAAAGTGATTTTGGACAAAGAAAATGTCCATCCTCAGGACGTAATGCTCATTGTTTCTACTTCTGGAAGGAATGCAGTTCCAATTGAAATGGCGATCGAAGCAAAAAAGAAAGGTATGAAAGTTATTGCCCTTACTTCCCTTGATTTCTCTAAAGAAGTGAAATCGAGGCATCATAGCGGAGAAAAATTATTCGATAAAGCAGATGTTGTTCTAGACAATCATGGTGAACCCGGAGACGCCATAATGGAAACGGAAGGGTTAGAATCTAAATTCGGTTCAACTTCTTCGATTATTGGGTTTACGATTTTACAATCCATTATCGTGCAGGTGATTGAGGATTTAGTAAAAGATGGAGTTGAACCACCGATTTATGTTAGCTCAAACCTTGATAAAGGTGATCAAATTAATAAAGAATTTATCCAAAAATATCGTGATAGACTAACATGCTTATAATGGAGGAGATCAAATGGAAATTTTAACTGTATGCGGAATGGGATTTGGTACGAGTTTAATGTTGAAAATGACGGTGGATGACATTCTAGCAGAAGAAGGGGTTAAAGCTGAGGTTAGTGCGCTGGATGCAGGGTCAGCCAAAGGGAGATCAGCAGACTTAATTATGGCCTCTGCAGACTTAGACTCTGCACTAGAAAGCGTCGATGTTCCCAAAATATATATTCATAATTTAACAGATACGGACGAAATTAAAGAGAAATTACTTCAATATTTGAATAAATAGTGAATGATAAGTGCATCTAGGCGTATGTCTAGGTGTACTTGTAATGATTTAAGGCCGTCAACGAAAGGGAGTGTGCAAATTGTTAAAAGCCATTGCTGAGATACTAACGGTTCCAGCGATTACGTTGGGCTTAGTTGCTTTATTAGGTCTCTTGCTTCAAAGAAAAGAATTTACTGAAGTTATTAAAGGTACAACGAAAACAATATTAGGGATATTAATATTAGGTGCTGGTTCCTCCTTAATTGTCACGAATCTTGTCCCCTTTGCCACGATGTTTGAGGAAGCCTTCAATTTAACAGGAGTTGTTCCAGTAGATGAGGCCGTTATTGCAGCTTTAGTAGATTCAGTAGCTGCAATTGGTAGAATGACTTCTTTCATCTTACTGTTTGGTTTTATAACCAACCTTCTTTTAGCTCGTCTCTCCCCATTTAAATACATCTTTTTGACAGGTCATATGATGTGGATTCTCGCCGGTTCACTTGCATGGGCTTTTCACGACTTAGGAGTATCTGAGACGAACGGCATCATTTTTGGATCCATCATCCACGGTATGGTATTAGTACTGCTACCTGCAATAGCTCAGCCTGTTGTTAGAAAAATAACAGGAAACGACAAGGTCGCTTATGGTCATTTAACGACTACTGGAGTAGTTCTTTCTGCTTGGATTGGTAAACTATTCGGAGATAAAAAGAAAAATAGTGAAGAGATGAAGATGCCCGAGAAGTTGAATTTCTTTAAGGATACAGCGGTATCGATTTCACTAATAATGTTTTTAATTTATATTATTACTGCACTATTTGCTGGACCGGAAGTGGTGGAACCATTTTCAGACGGTCAAAATTATTTAGTGTTCAGTACATTGAACTCTCTTGGATTTGCAGCTGGCGTACTCGTTCTTCTTCAAGGGGTACGAATGTTTCTAGGCGAAATCGTCCCGGCCTTTCGTGGTATTGCCCTTAAGGTTGTGCCAGGGGCGAAGCCAGCGCTTGATGTTCCGATATTCTTTCCATACGCGCCTAATGCGCTTATGCTAGGGTTTATTTTCTCTATTATTGGAATGGTAGTTGGTATGCTTCTCTCTACGCTATTCGGTACGATTGTGCCATTACCGTCTATTATTGGAGGCTTTTTCACAGGGGGGATGGCAGGAATATTTGGGAATGCTTTGGGGGGAAGACGCGGAGCTATGATTTCTGGAGCTGTCTATGGCATTATTTTAACAGTTCCAGTCGCTTTGTTCTATCCACTCTTTGGATTACAAGTTTATGGTGTTGAAGGACTAGCTCTGTTAGTACCCGATGTGATCATTGTAATGGGGCTAATGAAACTCTTTTTTGTCTTAAACATTCCACTTGTTGGCTTTGGTTTGGCTGTGTTAGCTTTCATTATTTGCAGTGTACTTTATAAGAAGAAAGCGGTCGAGCCAATTAATAAGACCGAAAGTATGTGATTACATTCAAGCAAGGAGGTATTCTAAGATAATGAAGGGTTTAACAATAAAAATTGGTATGTTATGCATGTTAAGTTTCGCCGTATTTATAGGACAAGGAGATTTGGCTCTGGCCCAAAGCGATAATGCTAATCTCCATAAAGATTGGAAGTTGAAATACCACGAGAATTTTAATCGAAGTTTGTTGATTGACGAGGCTCCATGGATTATCGATGATTATGGTGACCAAAGCCCTTGGAACGTGGATCATCTGGACGATGATGGAGAATTTTATCAAATTAAGGGAGGAGAAAATTTCGAGGAGCAACTTAGTAGTTTTAACTTACTAAGAAAACGAGTGGATTTTGGTAAGGATGGTTGGCTTACGGCCGAAGTTGCGACAAGAGATTATAATAAAGACGGAACGCCAGATACAGAAGCTTCCTTTAAAAATGTGAAATTAGATAAAGGGAAGCATGCGGCTGAATTATCAACAAGCTTTGATTCAGGATTAATTATTCGTTCGACTGAAGAGCTTCCATCCGAATACCGAGTTGAGTATGTCCTTAGAGGTATTGATTTTGGAGGGAAAAGAGACGGATCATTCGATTATGATGGTAAGCATAATGGCTATACATTAGATGAACGAAAATCGAATTTCCCGTGGAAGCGTAGCGGTGATTTTTCAGGTGAACCTTCTCATCAAAATCAGAATTTTGGAGAAGTGACGAAAGAAAATGGCTACTACTTCCTTTCAATCATGGATTATGCAAACCCGGCTCCACATAACAATGTGTTTATTCATAATCATAGAAAAGTCGGTATGGATGCCTATAACGTGAGTGGCTCATGGGCGAGCAGTTATGGCGTTTGTAATTCAGATACAGGTGATTTATATAGCCAAACTAGTGAAGAGAGCTCCAATAATGCAATCAATAGTATTTTCTTTGCTGGAGATACGTTCCGTGATCCATCTATTGGTTATAACTCCTTTATGTTTGAAACAGATTGTGGTTCTTTCTCAGACAAGGATTCTCCTTATTCGATCGTATCGAATGCGGAAATACAGCCTGAGTTAATGCCAGAAGAATCCTATAAATTTGCCATTGAACGGAATGAAACTGGATATGTAATGGAGATGACAGGGAACTTTAAGTATAGTGGGTACAAAACACTGCGCTATGAAAGAGATTTTGTTGAAGATGATAGACCAATTTGGCACTATAATAACTCACCGGAAGAATATGATGGTGAGTATAATTCTTCATTGACGTTTACTGGTCCATATGGCAGTTATTCAGTAGAGCAATGGCCGGATGATTCAGCTTATCCTGATTACTTTATACTTGGGATTCCTCATCTCAACTACTATGAGGGATCTGCGGTAATTGATGATATTAAACTTTATGTACCTAAAGAAGGTTAGATTTGATAAATAAACTTAGTGGATACATGAATTAAGAGGTTTTATAAACCTTCTATAACCCCTGAGCTGTGGGAAAACACAGTCCAGGGGTTATTTTATTCAATTGAATCAAAGGTTTGACTGAATAAGAATCAATAATTCAAAGTGGATCTCTATGCTAGTAATGAGATCTGGAAAATCATTGTGAATTTCAAAAAAAGTTTTTCTTTATGAAGATGGAAGAGCGTTTGCCTGGTTAATTTCTCGAAGAACACCTGAGATTCTAATGCCATAGCTTTAAATTTGCCTAACTTTTAATCCATTTCAAAAAGGAGATCCTCGATATAATAAGAAATTTATTTTATCAAATCTCGAGTAAGCGGAAAATTTACAAGCCATTACCTTCTTATTATTCCGAATATTAGTGAGTTAACCAATGGATGTGGGTGAGAAGTTTGAACTATGTAAACTTTTGAGCCTAATGAAAAGAAGTAGTTATCTTTCAATTATTAAAATTTGTTTTATATTTGGTGAGAATGGATGAGTAAAGTCTCACAGAAACCGTATTATTCATTAATCTCTATGTAAAACGACCTATTACACTAAACATCTACTAGTTCAAACGTTTCGTTTTAAAAGTAATCCAAAGGAGTGTAGGTGAAAAAACTAGAAATCCTTAGTTATAGACTTTTTAATCCAGAGGAGGAATCTGATGAGAGTGAAAGAAAATGAATTTATTGTGTAGCGAGTTTGTTGTTTTCAACTGATACATAACTTTGTAAACGGGAACAAAATGAGTCGATTATAATTTATAGGAGGATATATATGAAGAAACAAATTCTTACATTAACAGTAGCAGGAACGATGCTTGTGTCTGGTTCCTTTTTAACAGGGAATACGGCTTTAGCGGGAGATAACGGACCGAATGGACCGAACTATGGTGGCAATGAAACAATAAAAAATGAACGACTGCATTCTTATGAAGAAATGGTGAGCTTTTTAGAAAAAGTCGATAAGCGCTCTGAAGCGTTGGAGCTTGAAGTGTACGGTCAGTCGGTTAAAGGGAGAGATCTTTACCTTGCTAAGTTTGGTACCATGAACCCAGATAATCCAACAATTCTATTCTTAACACAGCAGCACGGCAATGAAACGTTAACGACGGAAGGCGCTCTTGAGATGATTAAGTATTTATCGTCGAATGGAAACAACGTGCAGAATATCCTTGAGAACGTGAATGTGCTGATTGCACCGCGACTTAATGTCGATGGGGCAGAAGGCGATGTGAATTTTTCATTAGAAGACTATGTTTCTGGTACGCATACACGCTATAACGCAAACGAAGTTGATCTTAACCGTGATCATGTGGATCGCGAGCAGCCTGAAACACAGGCGCTACACGAGAATGTGCTACAAAAATATTCGCCGGATTATATGATTGACCTTCATCATCAGGGGACACAAACAACGTTAGGCGACACGGGCGAGCTTGTGTCTGGTTCTATTCTTTATCCTACAAACGGAGACGTTGATCCAGAAGTGGTGGAGCAGTCTAAAGAACTCGGATCCGTTGTTTATAACGCGGTTGAAGCAAAAGGATATGGCCTACTGTCGAAGTATCCGGGAGGAAGTGCGCCAACAATTAGTCGAAACGGACTAGCGATGGAATATGGCATTGCAACACTTCTTTTTGAGATGCGTGGTATGGCCGATCATTATCGCGATGATTATGTTCTCGGGCAGAAGAGTAATGGTTATTTAATTCAACAAGCGGTTACGGCAATGAAAGCGAGTCTAAATGCCCTGGCAGATGATTCAATTGATTCAGCCGACACTACTTTCTGGGATACGCTTCCGGAAAGTAATTATGATGGGGAGTAAGTAAAAAAACCTACGATATAAGAAAAAGATAGTTTAAATGTGAGAGATAAACCTATTAGAGATTTAATAGGTTTGTCTCTTTTTTCTTGTTTTTAATGAAAAAAGGGGTGAGTGGGTAATGAATTCCACTTGCACGAAAAGAAAATTTTCCTTTTATTATAATTTATTTATAATAAAAAGAGAAATTTCTCTGAAAACGCTTGATTTTCATTTTGTGGAGGATTAGAATGAACCTAGTTGAAGAAAAGATAAAATAATCTGAAGGGTGGCAAGATTGAGTATGAACCCGGAAATGAATAAGATCACTGATTTTAATATGGATTTTTTTAATCTTAAAGGAAAAGTTGCAATTATCACTGGAGGTAATTCAGGACTAGGGCAAGGATTTGCGCTTGCGTTAGCGAAGGCAGGAGCTAATATCTTTGCGGTTAGTATGGAAGAAGATGACGACAGAACGAAGAAATTAATTGAAGCAGAGGGCGTTCAATATCATTTAATGCTTGGAAACTTAACTGAAGAAGGCGTCTGCAAGCATATTATTGATAAATGTTTAAGTGTTTTTGGAAAGATTGATATTCTCGTCAATAATGCCGGGATTAACATCAATGAACCAGATGTTACGAAGTTCTCCAGACTTCAGTGGGATAAAATGGTGTCTGTCAATTTAAATGCTCCGTTTGAACTGTCACACGAAGCAGCAAAACATATGATTCCACAACAAAGTGGGAAAATTATTAATACGTGCTCACTGTTCTCTTATCTTGGTGGACAATGGTCGCCAGCTTATGCAGCCACAAAGCATGGTTTGGCTGGATTTACAAAAGCGTATTGCGATGAACTCGCTCAATATAACATTCAAGTGAATGGCATTGCGCCTGGGTACTTTGCAACGGATGTGACAAAGAACACGCGAGAAAATCCTGAAAGCAATCAGCGCGTACTGGATCACATTCCGGCAAATCGTTGGGGGAACATTCAGGATCTCATGGGAGCGGTTGTTTTCTTGGCATCTGACGCTTCTAACTATGTAAATGGAACGTTACTTAATGTCGATGGTGGTTACCTCGTACGATAAATTCTATTAAACTATCATAATAAAAAAGGAGAATCAATTATGAAAAACCTATTAGAAGAATTAAAATCTCTACTTTCTGAGGATCAAATCGTAACAAATGAAGAGGCGCTCTACGATGCATCAGCCGATCGCTATAAGAAATACGCAAAAACGAAAAATGTACTCGATGTTCCGGCACCACTGGCGATCGTGTTCCCTCATTCAACGGAAGAAGTTAAAACGCTTCTCATGTTCTGTAATGAAAATAATATTAACGTGATCCCTAGAAGTGGGAAAACAGGCACTGAGGGTGGACTGGAGAACTGGAAAGAAACGACGCTCGTCATTGACGGTTCTAAGATGAATGAAATTATTAAAATGGATACGTACAACATGCAGGCTACGGTTCAGTCTGGGGTGAAGCTTCAAACGCTTGAAGATGAGCTACGTAAATTGGGCTATACGACTGGTCACTCACCGCAGTCCAAGCCAGTTGCTCAATATGGTGGCCTTGTTTCCACAAGAAGTATTGGTCAGCTTTCCACTTTGTATGGTGCGATTGAGGATATGGTTGTTGGTCTTGAGTGTGTATTCCCAGAAGGACAAGTTTCAAAGATTAAGAACGTTCCTAGACGTTCTGGTGGCCCGGATATTCGCCACATCGCAATTGGGAACGAAGGTGCACTTTGTTATATCACAGAAGTAACAGTGAAAATCTTCAAGCACAATCCAGAGAATAATGCGTTCCACGGCTACTTGATTAAAGATGTTGAAACTGGGATCAAAGTGCTACGTGAAGTCATGGTGAATGGTTACCGTCCATCTGTTGCGCGCGTTTATTCTGAAGAAGATGCAAGACAGCATTTTAAACATTTTTATAATGATAAGTGCGTTTTGATTTTCATGGCGGAAGGTCCAAAAGGAATCGTAGAAGCAACTAACACAGGTATTGAAGAAGCGGTTGAAAAGTTCCAGTCGGGTATTGTTGAAAAAGTAGATTCGTCGCTAATTGAAAACTGGTTCAATAACTTGAACTGGGATGAAAGCCGCATTGAGCGCGAAATCCAAGATATGATTGATCACAATACTCATGATGGGTTTACAACAGAAGTGTCGGCTGACTGGGAAAGTATCCCGAAACTTTATAACAATGTTATCGAACGGATTAAAAATGAGTTTGATCGTGCAGATGAGCTAACGATGCTTGGCGGTCACTCTTCTCATAGCTACTTGAACGGAACAAATATGTATTTTGTTTACAACTACACAATTAATTGTGCACCAGAAGATGAAATGCGCATTTATCACCACCCGATTCACCAAATCATTATTGAAGAAACGTTGAAGCTTGGCGGCTCTATGTGTCACCACCATGGTATTGGGAAGTATCGTTCTGAATGGACAAAAGAAGAGCACGGTTCTGCCTACTATATGCTTGAGAAGTTGAAAGAAGCGTTTGATCCAAAAGGCATCATGAATCACGGCACGATTTTCCCTCAACCTAGCGAAGTGAAAAAGTATATTAGAGGCTAGGAGGGAAATCATGGCGAATCGATACATCATGGGGATTGATAATGGATCACAAAGCACAAAAGTAGTGATCTTTGACCTAGAAGGAAATGAAGTCGCTTATGGATCACAGGCGTTAAGGGAAACCTTAACACCTGAACCAGGCGTCGTCATTCACCCAGACGATGACTTATGGGATAGTGTGTATTACGGTGTGAAAAACTGTTTAGCGAATTTCGACGGTAATCCGAAAGAAATCGAAGCAATCGGATTATGTACGATCCGATGCTGTCGCGTTTTACTTAATGAAGACGGTGATTTAGCCCATCCAGCGATTAGCTGGATGGATGCTAGATTATCAAAACCGTATGAGCACAAAGACGATCGCGTACAGTATGTGACAACAACTTCAGGCTATTTAGGATTACAGCTGACGGGAGAATACAACGATACGGCTGGTAATCAGGAAGTATTTTGGCCGATTGACCGCGAAACGTTAGATTGGTCGAAGGATGACGCCGTAATTGAAGCGAACGGTTTACGAAGAGATATGCTGTTTAACCTTGTGAAACCAGGTGAAAAGCTCGGTTCCATTCGTAATGCCCTTGCGGAGGAATTTGGTTTAAGCGAAGGTATTCCAGTCGTTGCTACTTCGAACGATAAAGCAGTGGAAGTGCTTGGATCAGGTATACAGAACGACAGCTCAATCATGATTTCATTGGGAACCTTTATTTCTTCCATGTTATTAAGAGACAACTATTATGAGAACGCGGAAAACTTTTTTCCAACCTTTGCATCGATTCCTTTTAAATACGTCTATGAATCTAACGGTATTCGACGTGGGTTATGGACGGTTAGCTGGTTTAAGAAGTTAATCGGTGAAGAACTTGTAACTGAAGCAGCTAAATTAGGTGTTTCGGAAGAAGAGTTCTTGAATCGTAAGGCGGAAGAAGTTCCTGTTGGTAGTGAAGGGTTGGTTACGATCCTAGATTGGTTAGCTTCACCTGATAAGCCGTATCGAAAAGGGTTAATGCTAGGCTTCGATCAACGACATTCTAGGTACCATATTTATCGTTCGATCCTGGAAGCGATTGCATTTAATATTAAAAACAATATTGATGAGATGTTAGATGAAATTGATGTGGAGCTGAATGAATTAGTCGTAATCGGTGGGGGTTCCAAGAGTGATGTCATCATGCAAATCCTGTCTGATTTATTTGGGTTACCCGTGCATCGGCGGAAGGGAAGCAGTAGTGCCTGTTTAGGGGCAGCCATTAGCGCTTCGAAGTATTTAGGTGTTTACGATGATTTCTCTGAAGCGATTGAGCATATGGTGAAAACGGAAAAAACGTTTGAGCCGAATGCGGAGAATCACGATTTTTATAAGACCTTAAACGAAACGGTTGTACAGCATGTGAGAAAGCATACGGATGAAATTTTTAAACTTTCTTATCCGATTTTTAAATAAGAAATGGATGATTCTTATGAAATCCAGTAATCTGAAACGATATTTTCAATTTATGCTTATTGTGTTAGCGGCAGGTGCTATTTTTCCACTCATTTACCTTCGAACAAATTATCAAGGGACGATTTTAGAAGTGTATGGGATGAGTTTATCGCAATTAAATAGCATCTTTTCCGTTTTAGGTGTCGCGTTTATTATCGGTTATTTTCCAAGTGGGTGGATTTCGGATCGGTTTTCCGCTAAGAAACTCATTTCTGTTTCTTTATTTTTTGTAGGATTAGCTGGCATTTGGTTTGCTCAAGTGCCAAGCTATCCAGTTGTCATTCTCATCTTTGCGATTTGGGGGATCTTCTCTGTTTTAACCTTCTGGGCAGCCCATTTAAAACTTGTGAAGCTCATTTCAAAAAAAGAAGAAGAAGGACGCTTTTTTGGGATTTTGGATGGCGGTCGAGGTGTTGTTGAAGCAACACTAGCGAGTATCGCAGTGTTTATCTTTTCAAGAGTACTCGGAACAAGTACAGCTGTAGCGGATAAACAAGACGCGTTGGTGAATGTTATCTATCTGTATTCAGGCGTACTGATTGCAGTTTCGATTCTGATTATGATTTTTGTGGATGTTGAAGATAAATCTACTCAGAAAACAGAAAAAGATGTGGAAAAGGGACCATCCCTAAATTTAGCGACTTTGAAAAAAGTTTTTGCTAACAAATTTGTCTGGTTACTTGGTGGCATCATTTTTATGAGTTACATTGTGACGTGGACCGTGTATTATTTTGGAGGATTTTTAGAAACGAATGTTGGAATGAATGCATCAATTGTAGGGACCATCACAGTGACAATGCTTTGGATGCGCCCAATTGGTGGCGTTGTCGGAGGGTTTTTAGGAGATAAATTTGGGAAAAGCAGTATCCTTATAATAGCCTTGGGATTAGCGACCCTCTTTTTGACAGCGGTTGCAATATTACCAACAACTTTGCCGGATTTTTACTTTAGTGCATTGATTATCTTAAGTGGTTTATCTGTCTATACGATCCGAGGTCTTTATTGGGCGCTACTAGGCGATTGTGACATTGATGACGAAGTACTTGGTCTATCAATTGGTTTAGTTTCATTTATTGGTTACTTACCAGATATTCTATTACCGCTCGTTATGAGCTTGATGCTTTCAACCTTTGGAGATGCAGGGGGTTACAATGCGTACTTCATCTTTAGTGCAGTAGCTGGTGTATTAGGTATCATCATTACGCTAATCTTTAAAACGACAGTTAATAGAAACGTGAAATATACTGAGCAAGAGTCACACCAAAGCACAGTATAGGAAGCGGAATCTATTCCAATAATAGACAGGCAATCGTAATTTTCGATGAGGAAATTACGATTGTTTATTTTAAAGTAATTTTATTCATATAGTTTACTTAGTGACGGTAGAAATTAAAAGCTCAAGGGGATAGACTAATAGGGAAAAGAAAAATGAGTTGGAATGAAATCAGGTTCCAACTATCAGTTGAAAGAGATTGAAAGGCGTATTAGCTGACTTATGTCATCAATGTTAATAGGATATAACGAACATTTGTAGTTAGCAACCAGTCTTATCGGTATGGCCTAGGGACTGGAGCAAGAAAGGAAGGGAATGGCAAATAAATGATCAAATTAGATACGGCTAATTTAACGAAATTAGAAGAAGAAGTTCACGGCAAGCTGTCAGAAGTCGTGGCTACAAACGATAAGTTGAAAATCATCGATGCCGCTGAGCTATGTGAAGTCTCTCCCTCAAAAGTGTCGAAGCTCGTTCGGAAATTAGGCTTCGATAACTTTAAGCAGTACAAGCTATACTTTAGCGGACAGCAAATTAACCTTGAAAAACAAAAAAAATCAAACGAAATTGAGCGATTGATGCAGTTTTTGGAAAACTTTGATCCTGCCCTTATTGATGATTTTGTTTCTGTTTTTCACAAGTATAAGAAGGTGATCATCTACGGTCTTGGTCCATCCTTTATAAGTGCGGAGTATTTTGGGTATAAACTGACAGTTGTCACAAATAAAAATATCACCGTAGCGCAAAGTGAAGACTTTGCAAGCCGACTGGCAGATGAAGATACGCTTCTGATCGTTCTTTCCGTTACAGGGAAATTCTCATCTTTTGAAAATTTATTTACAGAAACAAAACAAAACGGTGCAGATATCATGCTGATTCTAGAAGAGTATGTGAACACGTTAAATTCGATGGCGGACTATATTTTCTATTTATCGAAGTTTAATCAGGATAACAGCCTGCTTCCTTTTGAAAAAACGAGAACGGTGTTTTTTATTTTTATTGAAGAAGTCATTGCGAGGATTAGTGGGGGAGGCGAAAGGTGAACACGGTATTAGAAAAGCGTCTTACTTCATAGGGGAATGAGGTGAGACGCTTTTTGTGTACAAGTTAAGCAGAAGGAGTATCTTCATAAGTAATCGTTAGACTCTGAACCTTTAGATCATCTGCTTGCCTGTCTAAAGATTTGACAGCCTGTTCAGACTGATTTTCTAAAGCTGTTAGCAGAGTGCGGTTTGTCATTGTATAACGCTCGGTTTCCTCTACCATTGCTTTAACAATTTCGCCTTGCTGATCTTCGCTAATGATAATAGTCCGTACCAAATTTAGAAACTGTTCGTCGATATAGTGAATGTCGTCAATGGCATCCTGAAGCTGTTTTTGCTTATGTAATAGACTTGTGGATTCAAGAATTCGTTCTCTTACTGTTAATGAATGTAGTTCTTTCAAGAAAAAACCTCCTTAGGCAACTCATTAAATGAGTGAAAAAAGCGTAGAAACTCGGTCATCTTCGTGAAACAAATCTTCAATAGCTTTTCGATACTTTTCGATATAGTCATACCCCTTAGTTACTTGCTTACGAAGAGCAGACAGTTCATAGTCGAAATCAACACCTTGAAGAGGAGGAATAGATTCGTGAACAGAGATATGACGAATGGTTTTACTGAGTCGACTGAAATAGATGTGCTTTCGAAGATACATGCTATAATGATCTGGATTTTGCTCAATATCATTTACTTTCGTAAAAACTTGATGCTTTTGTTTTAAGTATTCTGCCTCGATCTCTCTATTCACAGCGAGCTCAAACCTTCGGATTGCCTCTTCTTTTTTTTGAATAACAGTTTTTCCATCCCGATACATGCGAAGAGACGCGGATATATTCACCAAGATGGTCTCACCATTTTGACTTGTGGAGTAAACCATATCTGTACCCTGATAGGATTTATTACCAGACCTAATGGCCTCAAGCATTTCAGCTATGCTATGACTGGATACGATCGTATCCATAAGTTTCTTGTATTCTTCTTTATTTAAAGTCTCAAGCTGCGAGAGAATCTGCGTGTAATTATGATAAAGTCTGGAAGCCAAAATTGCATCTCCAGCGATAGGCGGTGGTTGGGGAATCACTGAATCGAAGCGAATCTGATCCATTTTCCAAATAATATCCTCAATGTCTTGTAAATCTTTCTTTACTTTCTCAAAGACATGCACAAGCTCGGTTTTTTGGTCAGTTGTAATATAGTTGGCTTCTACTAACTTTCCGAAAATGGTGTCGGCGTTTTGAGTAATGACCTGAACATTATCGAGAAGGTCAGGAACTTTTTCGTTCATGCTTTCGACCATATCACTAAATTTTGATTGGTCGAGCAGATATGTGCCAGAAATATTTGCGATTGGGTTGCCGTTTAATAGTTCAGGATCGAAACCTACCAAATCCTTAATCACTTGATCATTTCCATCTTTTTTAGAGGCAACCGTATAATTAATGGCAAGCTGCTGAAAGTCTTCAATAACATGGTCAGGAATTTCATCAACCAATTCACGAATGCCTTTATAAGTTGGGTTTGTATCGATCATGTCTACTTCCCCAAGAGTAACAAATCCTCTTACACCACTTGCCCCATATAACGGATCATCATAGGAGATGGTTTGATGAACCCTTTTTGCTTTTTGGCTGTAGTAATCTTTGGTGAAGGCTTCGAGGGCTTTGGGGTCTATAGTGTAGATAGCATTTCGGTTATCAGGCGAAATGGAAAATGTTTTTGCAAGTTCTCTTTGGAAATTAGTATCAGCCTCAAATAACTGATAGTAATTAGTTTGTGCACCATTTACACTATAGACTTCATCAAATGTGTTGTATAAAAGTAGAGCAGTTGTATTATTGTTATGTGCTAGTGAATGAGAAAGTCCGATTATCGGGACAGTATTGTCTTTCTCTGAAATTTGAAATTCATTTTTTACATCTTTAACAAATTCATTTGTCATCTGCGCTTGTGAATAATCTTTACCAGCAAACATAGCTTTAATGTTATAAGACCAATCGTCATTTCCTTGGGAGCCCTGTGAAATAACATATATTTCATTGATATCATTTTCTTTTGATTTAAAATGAATTGCTGTACCGTCATAACCTGAAGTATCTCCTTCAAGTCTGACAGACTCCGATGAGTGGAAGATATCTATGTTAGCAGGAAGAACTTCCCCGAATTCTTCAAGATAAATTTGTTGTACTTCTTGAATGAACTCTTTATCGGAAAGATTGCTATACTCCAATTCTGTTATTCTTAGACGAAACTCGCGAGAATTTGATAGTTGAATCGTCATAAGTTTACTCACTTTCCGTAATGAATTTAATGGATTCTAGCCAATGATAGATAGTGGTTTTGTAATCTTTCTTAACTTGATTACAGTGACTGTCGGCATTACCCTTACTACACTCTGAAAGTGTTGTCACTTCAATAGCTCCATTATTTTCTGTGTTCTGAACCATGGCGACTACTCCAAAGTAACCATCTTCATCTTCATAAAAAGCTCTTTGTATAGTGCGTCCATCAAGTTTTTTTTCTTGAAATTGAAGAGGGAGGTCAAAATTTTCTTCAAGCGTTTGCAAGCTAGACTCCATAAATTCAGCTTTCATAAATTGATAGTATTTAATATTGATTCTGGTACTGACATTATTATCTTTTAGACCAATACTATATTTTTCAGTACCGTCTTGTACATAATATCCTCTTTCATCTATAACGCCCTCTTGAGGAAAATTCATACTATAAGCACCAGTTTCAGAAAGAAAAGGATAAAATCCTTCTTCTGTTTCGTTAATTGATTGAATGAACCCCTTAGTAAATTCATCTTCAAATGCTTTTACATTCGGCAGTTTCTCTGTATCTACTTTCTCTGGATCCGTTGTTTGATTTTCTTCACTCATTTGACAGCCTCCTAAAAATATAGATAAAACCATGAGTAGACTAATAATTAATCTCATTGTGATCCTCCAGCTTCATATGGTTGTTATAGGGCTCTTATTAAAAGATACAATAGATATCCTTTTCTTGGAATGTAACTGAGAGATTTTTTTGTTTGGTCAGCGAAGTAGAGACATTAGTACTAGCTGTGCTATGTTTGATTTATTGTCGTTTTGATGAATGGATTTTTTCTGTTAAGTGTTTTTTCTCCTATTGCTTTCTGTACAATCTGGAGTATTTGCTTAGACTAATGAGAGAACTCTTAGAGTAGAGAGGTTAGTTGGTTTGGCGATAACCTCCCCATTATTATAGTGAGATGCCTGTTAACGTTCGCGGTGTTTTGATTTGTGGTTGATTGGATGTTTCGTGTGTTTCTTGATTAATAAAATGAATGCTTTCAATCCAGTTAGTGAAGGAATTTTTTTTACTTTTTATCACTTCTTCACAATTTGATAGGTCCACTTTACATTCTGAAGTGTAAGTTACCTCAACAGCCCCGTATCTTTTAGTATTTTGGACTAGGGCCACGTATCCATAATAACCCTTATCAGTCTCGAAGTAAGCTGTACTTATTGTACGATCATCCAATTCCCTTGTTTCAAAATTAAGTGGGGATTTTGAATTTTTTATTAGCGTTTCAATTCTTGATTCTCTCAATTCTTTCTTCATAAATTCAAGGTATTTTATAGATATTTCAGAATCAGTATTTTTACCTTCTACACCAACAAGGAAACTTTCAGAGACTTTTTGTATGGAATATCCCATCTCACCTATTACTCCTCCGGAAGGGAAGTCCATTGTGTAGTGGTTGGTATCTGATCGAAAAAGATAGTATCCCTCCCTTGTCTCTTTAATGGATTGTAAGAAACCTCTCGTAAACTCATCTTTAAAAGCTCTTACTTTAGGTAGTTCTTTAGGATCAACTTTTTCAGGATCAGTTGTTTTGATCTCATTACTTATTTGACAACCTGTTATAAGAAAAGAGAGAAGAATGATTAGAGTAATTGGTTGTTTCATTGATACCTCCAAGTTAAAGGTTATATGTCTCTTCTATTAAAAGATACAATAGATTTACTTTTATTGGAATGAATAGTGCTAATCCTACTTTTATTTTATTTATACGAGAGGAGTAATTAGTGAAAAACTTTCTTTTTCTCTTCAGGATTCTTAGTCTGTTATTCATAAGTGAGTGTGCCAATAAAGAAAGCAGCACCATAAAAGATAGAGTAGAAGAAAAATACTTTCTCTCTGTTCAAGAATATACAGGGGAAGGTTATACGCTTGCGAAAGGTGAAAGAAACGGTGAGATTGCGGAAGAACATAGCGAAGAGGTTGATCGGGCAGTAAAGCAGTATTTTAAGAGAAACTATCAAACCAAAGTAAAGGTACATAGCATCGTGGGAGCAGTAGACGGTGCAATTGTTTTTGTCGAATCGGTGGGCAAACCACATTTCTACTCCTATGCAATTATCTCTGTCGATCAGCAATCAGAGACAGTAGATTCTACTGGGGTTTGGTCGCAAGAAGGTCAGGTTGGAGCTGCTATTAGTAGTGGATTATACACGTGGATCTATGAAGATGAATTTCAGAAACTTGATCAGTATTTAGATGGAAAAGTGAAAGAGTATCCTGTAGTAGGTATCTCTGAAGAAGCTAACCAAAATGGTGTGGGTAATTATCATACAACCCCTTATTATAAAGTAGTCATTTACGGTGGTGTTGTGCAAGAAAAACTTTTGAACGAGTATCTTGAAAATTCGGATCTCCCAAAAGATGAATGGGTCAATATGTTAGAAGGGGAATCAATCAATCCGGCTATGGTTAGTGTTCTTATTCAACTGTATATGGAGGAACCTGGTGTTGAACCAAACAAGGAAATATTCGATCAAATCGTGAGTGATTTATCCGATATGGACGGACTACCGATTGGAAAGTATAGTTTTTTACTGCATGATAATACAGTTGATAAAACGAATGGACAGAATAATAAGGAAAACACCCTGGAAAGAAAAGCTCCGAATTATATAATAAAGAGGTAAAGGTGTTTTTATTGATCAATTGTATATTTTAACAAATATCTTAAAAGCGGCTAGTTTATGAGTTTGTCATAAAGCTAGCCGCTTATTTTATCTCTCAAATAATTTACTCAAAACAACATCATTTAGAGTTATCTGGTTCATTTTTTAACTTGTTCTTCCACGCTTCAAACCCATCCCGCTCGACCGATAATTTCTCCATAATCGTTTGCCAGGCATCGACTTGTTCAGGCTTTAGTTCTTGGAAAATGGAAGTGAGGTGCTGTTTTTGTGTGTTGCTCAGCTTTTCCTCTAAATGTTCGCCTTTATCCGTTAGAAACAGCTGTTTAACACGGCGGTCGTGTTCCGCTTCTGATGTTGTGACAAGTTCTTTTTCGATTAAAGTTTTCATTGGTCGATGAAGCGCCTGTTTGCTTACTTCTAACAATGATAATAATTCATTCACACTAAGTCCAGGAAAACGTGCAATGAAAAAAAGAATGCGGTGGTGCACGCGTTGGATGCCGTACTCTTCAATCATAATATCTGGTTCTTCTGTGAACGTTTTGTAGGCGAAGTAAAACATGGCTAGCACTTCGTTCATTTGTTCGTTCGTTTTTTCCTTCATCACTACCCCCTGAAGCTTTGAACATATCGCATTAGTTGTATTTCTTAGTATACCACTGCGCTCATTTCGTCACCAATAAAGAGTCAACAAGTTTGACCTATATCATTCTGTTTGATACCCTTTTATTGAGTCAACATAGTTGACGTTATTAAAGGAGTGTTCAATGATGCAACAAACATATACAGTGGGAAATTATTTATTAGATCGTTTATCTGAATTAGGGATTCGCCATATGTTTGGCGTACCCGGAGATTATAATCTTGCGTTTCTTGATACGATTCTTGAGGATGGAAAAATGGAGTGGATTGGAAATGCTAATGAGCTGAATGCAGCTTATGCTGCGGATGGATATGCAAGAATGAATGGTGCGGGTGCACTTGTCACAACGTTTGGCGTTGGAGAACTCAGTGCAGTGAACGGAATTGCTGGCGCATACGCTGAACGCGTGCCGGTGGTAAAAATAACAGGCACACCAACAACGGCTGTGATGAAAAATGGATCGCTTGTTCACCATACGCTTGGTGATGGGAAGTTCGATCGCTTTGCGAGAATGTTTGAAGAAGTAACGGTGGCGCAAACGACGTTAACGGAAGAAAATGCGGCACAGGAAATCGACCGCGTCCTGCAAACATGCTGGATGGAAAAGCGTCCGGTACATATTAATCTTCCAATTGATGTGTACAATAAGCCGGTTAACAGACCAGCTTCACCATTGAATTTATCGTTTGAAGGAAATGAGGAAGTGCTGGATGAAATGGTGCGTGAGATTACGAGAGAAGCAAATGAATCGACTCAGCCAGTCAT
This sequence comes from Anaerobacillus sp. 63XJN7_4_ISO-PGPR-S23-413, assembly GCF_056173725.1. Lineage (NCBI taxonomy): Bacteria > Bacillati > Bacillota > Bacilli > Caryophanales > Bacillaceae > Anaerobacillus > Anaerobacillus sp. 63XJN7_4_ISO-PGPR-S23-413. The sequence continues at coordinate 3,809,472 of NZ_CM149688.1, read as the reverse complement.
TTTAGCTGATTATGAAGTGGACCGTTTCGGAGCACGTGAAGCATTGCTTCGTTTTGCAGAAAAAACAGGTTACCCTGTTGCGACGTTAAGCATGGGAAAAGGAGTCTTCCCAGAATCTCATCCTCAATTCATCGGGGTTTATAACGGTGAACTGAGCTCTCCGGAGGTACAAAAACGAATAGACGAAGCCGATGTTATTTTTCAGATTGGTGTAAAGCTTAGTGACTCGATTACGGGTGGTTTCTCTCATCAATTTACGGAAGAACAGGTTGTCGAGATCAATCCGTATGGCGTGAAGCGGAAGGAAGCAAAATACGCTCCTATTTCAATGATTCAGGCGATGGATCAATTAGCTGCTCGTCTGGATCGATATGAGGGGGAAGCGGAGGCAACGCGATTTGCAGAGGATGATGTTTCTTCAAGTTCAAATGAAATCACGCAGAAGTGGTTTTATGAGCGAATGGCTCAATTCTTGAAGAAAAACGATGTCCTTCTAGCTGAGCAAGGAACGTCTTTCTTCGGTGCAGCGACGATGCCTTTACCTGAAGGAGCGCGTTTTATCGGTCAACCGCTCTGGGGTTCAATTGGTTACACATTGCCCGCTTTACTTGGCTCTCAGCTCGCAGATACTGATCGACGAAATCTTTTGTTTATCGGGGATGGCTCATTCCAGCTAACAGCACAGGAACTATCGACGATCATGCGTCATCGTTTAAAGCCAATCATTTTCCTCATTAATAATGATGGTTATACGGTTGAACGCGCGATTCATGGACCTGAGCAAGTTTATAACGATATTGCGACTTGGGATTATCAAAAACTTCCGCATGCGTTTGGAGCGGAGGAGCACTTCACGACGTTTAAAGCAGAGACGGAGGAAGAGCTTGATCAGGTGCTCGCTAGTGCTAATGCAGAAGATGAGAAGCTTTGCTTTATCGAAGTTGTCATGCATCGTGACGATACGCCTGAGCTGCTTTCAAAGTTAACGAAGAAGTTTGCGGCGCAGAATAATTGATGGAATGAAAAACGTAAGGAATGAATGATAAGAGAGTTCGAATCATTGTTATTGATGATTCGGGCTCTTTTTTTCATATTTTAGTAGCTCATCTTACTGACAAAGGTAGACATAAATCACTTATATTTATCCTTAATATTTCCTAAGCTTCGACAGAACCTCTCATGGTTTCTGGTTCCTAGTGCCTATATAATAGAGTGGTGTTTATGACACTATTTGGGAAAAACGGGGGATGGTTGAATGAGGAAAGTGGTATTTTATCTAGTTGCTAGTCTTCTAGTATTAAGCGGATTAACGTTGCCGGGAAAAGGTTATGCAGCTAGTGATAGTCATAATGAGTGGAAGAATGAAATTAAGAAGCTGGAACAGGACAAAGGAACTACTTTTTCGAAAGAAGATTTAGAGAAAATTGAATCACAGGTAAAAGACAAGCTAACGAGTGATCCTAATAAGGTGAAAACACTAACGGATTATTGGGAGAATGAACCGAATGATACTTTCGATCGAGCGAATCTATTAAATCTCGATGATACGGTGTATGGCACGTTTGAATGGGATGATGTTGACGTCTATCAAATTGAAGTGAAAAATCCGATAGAATTGGTTGTTTCAGGCGCTTCACAGCGTGGGATTGACCTCGGTTTCCTTCTTGCTGATGGACATGGGGACTGGTTAACTCCAGATGTTAATGAGGTTTACGACGGAGTTCAAATTCAACTATATGTGATTCCAGAAGGAACTTATTATATAGGAGCTCTTGATTTAAATGGCGGTGGTTCAGATAGCATGTATGCTTTATCTGCCATGAATATGGAGTATATTGATCGCATCTCAGGTGACGATCGCTATGAAACGGCGATCGAGATTGCTAGAGCAGGGTGGCCAAATGGAGCAGATAATGTGGTTCTTGCGACCGGTTCTACTTTTCCAGATGCACTAGCAGGTGCACCTCTAGCATTCCAAATGGATGCACCGATCCTTCTAACTCCAAAAGCCAAGCTTGATAAGCGCGTAAGGAATTTAATGAAAGATTTTGGCGTGAAGAAGGTTACGATTCTTGGTGGACCGAATGCTATATCGTCAGCAGTAGAAAATGAATTAAAAAAAGATATGAAGTTAACCGTTAATCGAATTCAAGGAGAGAATCGATACGAAACAGCAGCTGCGATCGCGGAGACGCTTCTACCAAATCGAACGGCAGTCGTAGTTGATGGTGGGAACTTTCCTGATGCTCTTTCCATGGCTCCATATGCAGCTATGTACGGTCACCCAATCTTTCTAACGGATACAAATGAATTATCAAAAGCAACAAAGGATGCGATGGTAAGTTATACGAAAACGTACGTGATTGGCGGCCCGAATGCGATTAGTGAGAAAGTGAAAAAACAACTTCCATCGCCAACAAGGATACAAGGAAATGATCGTTATGAAACATCAATAGCTGTTACGAAGAAGATGAAGCTACCAACATACGGCATCTTTGTAGCGACGGGTGAAGGATTTGCTGATGCTTTGACTGGGTCTGTCTTAGCAGCTAAGTTTGGTGCACCAACAATTCTAACAAAGAAAAATCAGCTTCCAGAGTCTACTTATAAATTCTTTAAAGAAGAGCAAACGACTGATTATATTATTTTAGGTGGAACAAGTGCTGTTGGACCTGGTGTAGAGGATGATATTCTTTCGTTGGATTGATGGTTGAATGGTGCCTGTCACCGCCCGAAGTATGAAAAGTTATGTCGAAATATAGGATGATTCATGAACTTCTCCTTCTCAAAATACACTAACAGTATAGTCTGCTGCATAATTGGGAGGAGATTCAATGGCGATTCACACAGTAATAATGGGGGATAATCTATGGCGTATTTCAATGACCTACGGTGTCCCGATCTCCACTTTAAAGACGGTGAACGGCCTTGTTTCTGATCGGCTTGTCCCTGGATTAAATTTGTATATCCCAGATCAGGAGTTACCTGAGCGGTATTACCAAATTAAAGAGGGAGATACGTTTTGGAACCTTTCTCAAAAATATAAAACATCCGTGCAAGCGATCGTTGCGGCTAATCCTACGATTAATCCGACAACGATTCCAATCGGAGCAAGAATTCGCATTCCTACTATGCAGAAATATCCTATGGAATCCCTCGTCTTCTTTGATGCAATAGAAGGCTCACCTTACTTAGAAACGTTGAATGAATTAGCCGATTCTATAACCTATTTAGCTATCTTCACTTACTCATTCACGGCTGAAGGCGAGCTGATTACAATCGATGATGATCTAATCTTACAGCAAACGAAACAGTTGAACATTAAGCCGTTACTTGTTATCAGTAATTATGACGTGCAAATGTTTAGTGCGGAGTTAGCTGCTACGGTTCTTCAAAATAAGGAAAGAAGAGCAACGCTCGTTCGAAATCTCGTTACGAAAGTAAAAGAAAAAGGCTATGCAGGGATTAGTATTGATTTCGAATTCGTTCCACCTGAGAGAAGGAATGATTTTACCTCCTTTTTAAAAGAGTTAAAGAAAGGGCTGGGTAATCTAACACTCCAGCTCAATGCACATGCCAAAAGCAGCGACATACCTACAAACCGTTTAGTCGGTTTTCTTGACTACAGGGCGGTTGGTGAGGTTGTGGACATAGTTTCCATTATGACGATTGACTACGGATACGCTATTGGTCCAGCTGACCCGATCTCACCTGTGTGGTGGATCGAACAGGTATTAACTTACGCCACTGGGGAGATCGATGCTCGTAAAGTGATGATGGCGATGAGCCTGTATGGATATGATTGGACGGTGCCGATTCAGTCTAAACCAGCTCAAATGATTTCTGCGCAAATAGCCCAGAATCGAGCAGTCAATGCGTGGATTCCCATTCAATACAACCAAACCGCACAGGCGCCAAACTACCGCTACACCTTTGCAAATACGTCGCACTCAGTTTGGTATGAAGATATCCAAAGCGTCACAGCCAAATACAAACAAATGCAAGCTTATGGTTTGCTGGGTACGACTTACTGGAGGCTTCGCTTTTCGTTTCCGCAGAACTTGGCGTATGTGAAGAAGAATATGCTTGTGCGAAAATAAAAGAGCTATTCAAAATTGTATCATTCGTTCTTTGAAGAGCTGATCATTTGGTTGAAAGAATGTCAGTACTTGAAAACGAAATATCAACTCAAGAACCGCAGGAACCTCTTAACTTCCTGCGGTTCTTTTTGTGGTGCATATCTTTAACTAGATAAAATTTGATATTAATTCTAGTCGTAAACTGCTAAAGATGGTATATTTTTGAACCGATAACGAAAAGTAAGTCGTCTATCATACAGGTGAATCCAGGGGGGAGCTAGTTGGGGGAGAAAAAAACAGACAATGAGTTTGAGAGAAATGAAATCGTTAGGGAGTTGATTGATGACTTTGCCGAGCAGATTAAGCGGCTGGCTTATACATATGTGAAAAATTGGGCGGTAGCGGATGATATTACGCAAGAAGTATTTATTTCTTGTTTTAAAAACATAGAACATTTCAGGGGAGAAAGCAGCTATAAAACCTGGTTGTTTAAAATTACCGTCAATCGATGCAAAGATTATTTGAAGAGTAAGTGGTTCAGGTCGATGGTTCCTTTTCGCGGGGATGAAAAGGTGGAGGTGGCGGCTGGTCTTGATGAAATACTCGTTCAAAAAAGTGAAGGAGAAGAGATTTCTCAGAAGGTTCTCTCGCTTTCGGTGAAATATCGAGAAGTGATTATATTGTTCTATTATGAGGATTTAAGTCTTCAGGAAATAGAAGAATTAACAGGTATTAAAACAGAGACGGTAAAAACAAGATTAAGGCGTGCTAAATTGCAACTTCGTGAGCTTTATAAGGAGGTTGAGTAGATGGAAGACAAGCTGAAAAATCTTCGTAAGGATATGGATGGAACGGTATTGAAGAAGGGCGAGGTGAGTGAGAGGGAGAAGGAGCGGATTTATTACACCGTAATTCATAGTCGTTCTTCCAAGCGGAAACCAAGACGATTGGTCCCAGCCCTATCTTTCGTTACTTGTTTACTTTTGGTATTTATTCTTGGGTCAAATGGAGTTGCTAATTATTTTGGAACAGAACAAGGGCTGGAAAAAGAAGAACAAGAACAACCAGATTTATCTGTTGGTGATGATGAAGTAGAGAAAAAAATGGAGAATGAACAAGCTGAATTTGATGAAAGGAAATTTCCTGATGAGCATTACCAAAAAATTTATGACTATTTATTGAAATGGGAGTTGCCAGAAGAAAATCGCATTTCATTGGAGGATTCAGAAATTCCGTCCAATATTGAATACGAGAATGGTTATAGTTTTTCGAAAGATACTGGATATATTTCGAGTATTAATTGGGGGCAAAGAGACCCTGAAGTTGACGATCAACCTCTTCCGACAGAAGATCAATATATGGGCGTCGTTATGGGATATATCAATGAAAAGGCAGCTGACATGGAAGTCGAACTTTTATCGCCTCCTGTCGTGGGAGTCTATAATAATGAAGTTGATTTTAGATGGGTTGTGAACGTTGATGGTATTAAAGAAATCCATGATCGGAGTGCATTAGTGAGAGATCGGATGGAACTAGCGATGAACTATTCAGATGAACTTCCGGCATTAAAAAGTGAGATAGATAAAATCTATACAAAAGCTGACACTCTAGCAAACGACTCCGCATCTCCTGAAGACGATAGCGTTGAAAAAGCGAAAGAACTAGAGCAACAACATGTCGTCCTTAAGCGAAGCATCGTTAACCTGGCTGGAATCATAGATCTAGCACGAAAAGATAAATTGAACGAACAATCATACTAAGGAGTTGTCTAAAACATGCCATCCACTAAAACAATACTGATTTCAATCGTATCAATCGTCCTTTTGGCTCTTGGACTTGGCTATTGGTTTATCTCAGATATGAATACAACTTTACTAGAAGACAAAGGCGTAACTGAAGCATCTGATGAGGGCTCAGCAGATGCGGCAGATGAGATTGATCAGGAACGCTATATTGATGATGGATCGGATTCAACAGCGAATGATGATATACCGAGTGAACAGCATTTTATGAACACTCTTCACGGTATGACACATCAGAAAGTTTATGCTGATGAAAAGTGGACGCTTGTTGAAATGACAGATGAGCGTATTGACGACATGCTTACCATTCTGGATCAAGTCGAGGGTAAGGGAGAATATGAACATTACGATTTATATAAGCAAGCGTTAATGAAATGGAAAAACGGAAATTTTGAAAATGCGGTCTACGTTCATAACGAGCTCTGGAGCTTGAATAACGGGTCAGTCGGAAAGGCGAGTCGGTTATTGTCTGCTGATGAAGAGCAGGTATTTGTTGATGAGCACTACTAAACTAAAGAAAGGATTGAGAGATAAATGATGAAACTAGAAGTTTCCGAAACAGAAAAGTCCGTTTTTCTTGATGGATTAAGGTTGTGGTACAACAAGGAAAGCGGAGCAATACACCTGAAGGTACCTGGGGTGAAGGAACTTCATTATGTAAAAAAAGGTTCAGACCTGTATGAGCCGTTGCTTCAAGAGGTTAAGAGGGTTTCAAAAGACGATTAAATGAATGGTGCGGGAGTTAAACAAACGTTTGTTTAACTCCCGCCGTTTTATTTTATGTAAAGCAGTGGACTGGTTTGAGTTGCAGGGGGAGTTAGAGTGGAATACTAGTTTCATTCATAACGATATAAGTCATTCGCCATTTGACGAAACACTTCTGGAGTTAGAGAATGAATACATGAAGCGAAATTTACTGACTGAGTGGGTCTTTTTCTAAATCAACTTTAAAAAGGAGCTCTTACATGCTAATTCAATGTACCAAAAAACTATTAGATGAAGTGAAAGGCGACGTAGCGATAGATGTAGATGAGGAACCTTTACATTCCTGGCATGCTAACGTCATTAAGCTTGGACGGAAAAAGGTAGTAGTTTTCGTTAATGATCAAAATCGCTATGCAATTGTACTATATGGTGTAAAAGCGAAAGACTTTAAGCAATTGGATCAGCTATTACTTAAAGGAATTGAACGAGTGTATGCGGCAGAAGGGATTAAGAAAGAGATTATTGATCAAGTCGTTCAGAACGCGGGACAGACGACTTATGCCAAAACTAAAAATCGCACAACGGTTGCGAGATTAAACAAAGCTTGTGAAAACGTGGAATTCGGTGAAGATATGATTGACCCTGATACAATTATCCAAGAAGAATTGAGTCAATGGGTTAGCAATACGTTGTATGGAAACGGAAAGAATAGCTACATTGTACCAAATGAGGAATTGTACAAAGACTTAGAAGAGCTTTCAGGTGGGGAGATTTTTAGTATAGAGGCGGTAGTTCTGAAGGTAACGCTGCAACTCAGGGATTATAATGTATGGCGAAGGTTAAGAGTACCGACGAATACAACCTTTTCGAGTTTCCATAGAATTTTACAAACCACTTTTGGGTGGATGAATGCTCATCTTCATGATTTCATGATTTATCCTTTGGAAGCAGATAAAAATAATAATCGTCCACTTATGAACTTAGTCAGTAGTAAGCATGCATTTGACTTTCAAGGAGAAACGCCAATGGCATTAGAGGGAGGAAAGAAACTTTCGGATTATCTGCCTGCTCGCATGGTGTATACCTACGATTATGGAGATTACTGGGTGCATGAAATTGAGGTAGAACGAATCATTCAAAATTCAGATTTAAATTATTCTGTCTGCCTTGATGGGGAAGGGAATGCTCCTCCTGAAGATGTAGGTGGAGAAGGAGGATTTGAAGAATTCCTCCAAATTGTTAATGATGTGAATCATTCTGATCGTAAGGATATGATGGACTGGGCTATATCCCAGGGGTATAAGTCGTTTGATAAAGATGTTATTAATCGGTTGTTGAAGAAATAATGACAATTCGAAAAGGTACATTAAAGCATCTCTGGGTCACTTCCAGGGGTGCTTTTTAGTTTGATAGAAACGAGTTCTTAGTACCTTCTTTCGTGTTAGAAGCTTGCTGTTAATATCCAGTTATTTACCAGTGCGTGTTAAAATAATAACATAAAAGAGGTGCTATCATGAATACAAAGAGAGACAGTGGGATTAAAGTGGCCGCCTTCTTAGTGGGTTGGATGATTCTTATTTTTGGAGTAATCACTGGCATCATTGTGTGGAATGTATCTCAATCCTGGTTTGGTGGTTTGAACGTTATTGGGAGTAGCTTATTCTTTGGGGTTATTCTGCTTGGACTGTCTCAGATCATGACTTACCAGGAGCAACAGCTAAGTGAAACAGAAGAACTAAAACGTATGATAAAAGATCGGCGAGAATGAAGAAGGTTAGTTCATATATGAGTGCTAAGGGGTAAAAGGAGTGAGTCGGTTCTACATAAATGGAGGTTAAGGATACGCTGAATTCACAAATTCATTATCTCTTTTCAGTTACTCTTCCCACTAAATTCTTCTTCAAGATAATAAAAAACTTGACCCTCCAGTTACTGGAGGGTTTATGATTGTTCTGTTATAAGATATTGAGGGGAGAGCAATTATGAAACAAGAAGAATTAACAGCGACCTCAAGCGGCTCAAAGAAATCCATCTATTTCTTTATTTTTATACTTGGTGCTCTTAGTGCGTTTGGTCCTTTAACAATTGATATGTATTTACCGGCACTTCCTACGTTGGCTGATGATTTGCAAACCAATGCGTCTATGGCACAACTAAGTTTAACAGCTTGTTTAATTGGTTTAGCGCTGGGGCAAATCGTGGTTGGACCATTTAGTGATATACAGGGAAGACGTAAGCCTCTCATCATTTCACTAACTATTTATACGATCGCTTCGTTACTTTGTCTCTTTGTGACTTCGATCTGGCCATTCATTGCCCTTCGTTTACTTCAGGGACTTTCAGGTGCAGCCGGAATGGTGATTTCAAGAGCGAGTCTACGTGATAAGTTCTCAGGAACAGAGATGACGAAGTACTTTGCCCTACTTATGCTTGTGAATGGAATTGCACCAATAGCTGCGCCAGTTGCAGGCGGACAGCTTCTCCAATTTTTATCATGGCGTGGTGTTTTTGGCGTATTAACTGTGATCGGCGCCATTATGTTTTTTGCGGTTCTATTTGGATTAAAAGAAACACTGCCTGTTAATAAGCGAAAAACAGGAGGATTCAAAGAGGTTCTTCAGACGTACGGACTTCTTTTTAAAGATAAAATCTTTTTTGGTTATGTGCTCGTACAAGGATTTGTGATGAGTGCGATGTTTGCGTACATTTCAGGTTCCACATTCGTGCTTCAAGAAGTGTATGGACTTTCTGCTCAAATGTTTAGTCTTGTTTTTGCGTTGAACGGCGTTGGACTAATCATCGCGACCCAAATTACAGGAAGGCTTGCCGGAAAAATAGGGGAGAGTCGCCTACTTGTTTACGGTTTATCGCAAGCTGTGATCAGCAGTATTTTATTGCTAATGGTGATCGCAATGGATGCACCTGTTATCTATGTTTGCATTCTTTTGTTTTTCACCGTCTCAAGTGTAGGTGTGGTGAATACATCCGTCTTTTCACTAGCACTTGAAAATCAAGCTGAGCATGCCGGAAGTGCTTCTGCGTTACTTGGTTTACTACCATTTCTTCTCGGTGCTATTGTTGCCCCAATAGTAGGATTAGGGGAAGGTGGTTTATCAATGGCTCTTGTGATTGCAGCATGTGAACTGATTGCTGTAGGAGCATATGTCTTTCTTGTTAAAAGGAACAAGAAAGTGTATCTTGTTGCGAATGAAGCGAGTTGATGGAATGGGGTAAGACTGCTAAGCGTAGCTTAGCAGTCTTATTTTTGCTGTCGGTGGTGCGGTTGCGGCTCGCGGTGCCTGTCACTCCCCGTTATTTGTCGAAGGCTATTCTTGCTCTTTCGAGAATATTATTTAGTGCGGATGAAGGCATTGTAAGGATCATGTCAGCTCTATTAATGTTTTGTAAAGAATAGCCATTATCCCTCCACAGCGAGAGTCACATCCTTATAATAGAGGTATCAAGTCAAACCACAACGGGATGTGAGCTCATGCAGAGAACGAATCAAGGTCAAAGCGAAATCATTTTTCTAAGTGCGATTACTTGTTTATTTCTAATACTCGTTCATGTTTTGGAAATGCTTTTCTTTGGAGAAGGACAGTCATTGAATGAGATTAGCTCTATTACTTATCAACTCAGTCAATTTGGGATTGCGATGTTTGCAGTGATCGTTAGCTTATATCTATTTAAACCATCGCCGAAGAAGGAGAAGCGATTAGGTGCTTTTGAAGTTTCTAAGGTTATTCTTCTATTCGTTCTCTGGAGCCTTTTCTATCTTGTTCTTGCAAAAGTAGCCATGAACGTAGAGATGTTTACCGGTTGGAAAGATTCTATTCTTACTTTTGCCATGGGGGATTCATTCTATCACTTGTCTTTTATTTCAGTCGTTCTACAATTTCTTCTATTTCTCCCTTTACTGAAGCTTGTTCAAACTAAAGCTGGTTGGTCGATTCTATTAGTTATTACTGGACTGGTTCATTACTATTTCGTATCTCCAGTCTTAACGGAAGGTAATGCATTTCTGGCCCAAGACGGTTTGCTTTTGAAATGGCTTTTCTTCTTTGTTCTTGGAGGTTACTTAGCTCGGCACTGGGATTCTGTACAGAACTTTCTAGAGAAATTCAATCGATTCGGACTTGTACCATTGATTGGATTAATTCTTTTCGAGGTTACCTACTATTTGATGAATGGCTCTATCTATCAGGCAGAATGGTTTCTTATGATAACGGTGCCTGTGATAACGATAACCTTGGTGGGGATTTATCGATCAGTTAGAAAAGTGGTGCTGTTGGATATTTTCTTGCACTCCATTGGGGAAAACACAATAGGCCTCTATTTTATCTTTCCATTCATGATTATCGCGTATTCAAGTATTTTGCCAGATGCGGTATGGCAAAAAGAATATATTGTACTTATCTTCACCCTAGTGCTTGGAACGTCGGTTTTCATTAGTAAGCTAGTAAGGTTAATTGTCATCAACATCGAGGGGATAAAAGGCCCTGTTGTTAAAACAAAGATGCTGAATCAACAGGAACTTGGAATTAATTAAACGTTTGATTAATCCATTCCAATGAACGTAAAGAACCCATCATATTGAGGTGATGGGTTTTTTTTGTATCAATATCTCCGTTAAAATTAGTGTGATAAGAAGCGGATCTCAATCTATGAGAATAGACACATGCATGACTAATTGACTAGTTTTTAGTCAGATATGCTTGAAAACGAATCTATAAGTGGTAATATTAACGTTATGTGTTGGTTATCATTGGTTTTAAATGGGTATAAATGGAATCCGAAAACGACTATCCAATCATTCGACTTTACATCTCTTTTAAGGGGAGTAGAGTTTTTTACCGTTATTTCAATCAAACGTTTTTTTTTTTGAAAATAAATAGCTGTTTTGCCTAATTAAAAGGAAAATTAATGGTACAAAGGAAGAGATAAATGCTTGTTAAACGTCATCAAGTTGAGAGAAGAAATATTGCAGTGAACGATGTGCGATGGGATGGAGAGATGTTAAGCTTCCAGATAAAAAATGAAGAAATTCTTGATCTAGAATCTCTCAATCTATGTCTAATAAATCGTAAAAATGAAGAATATATATGGCCGGACTTTAAACAAGAAAGAGTAGGTTCTTTTATCAATTTCAGGTTATTTAAAGAGGATTTAAGTGGATTAAACTCAGGTAAATGGGATTTCTTTGTAATAAATGGTCGAAGTAAAAGCATGGATAGAAAGAGAATTGGTGTCTATCAAGCTCCCATAGCTTCTAGACCACACAGGTATTTGAAACCGATTGTTGAAATGGAGCAGCACTCTTGGATTCCTTATCTTACGGATCGGAATGAACTTTCCTTGCATATAGGGAGTATAAGTGAGCTAGAAAAAGTTAGTTATGAAGTTGTTGACTTCCAAAGTCAGGTCATCTCCATGGAAGAAGAAGACAACCGCCTCATTCTACATATCGATCAGTACTTTCCTTCTTCACCAGTAATGGTTCACACGAACGATTTAACTTCTCGAAAGATCCCTTCATCTTATCATCCAGAAGATAAATCTTTAACAATTCATAATGAAAACAAGAATGACTATGTGAATGGAGAAGGTGAGCTTCAACTTCATTTTAAGCGTGGAAACACTCTTGAAGTTTATTCGTTAATTTTTGAGAATAGTCAAGTGACCCCAATCGTGCAACCTTCATCTACAAAAATAGTGAAGGGGCAGCTTCATGCTCAGAACTTACGTGTTACGCACGATCGCATCTTATTTGATGTTTCTACGAATTTCATCGAATATGCGAATGAAATTCAATTTTATTTGAAGAAACGTAAAAGAGATGAGATCGTGAATTTGGAGGTGTCCCGTCATTTACATGGTTCGGTGGAAGAAATCGGCGTGTCTATAAGCCAATTCAATGAATTATTTACTAACACAAGCCGCTGGGATCTTTTTGTTGAAATTCGGCACGCTAACCTAGTTGAGGTAAGAAGAGTCGGTGAGTATAATAACCCTCTCAACCACCTCGAACGGCATGTCGGTCATCTTCCTATAACGGATGATCTTTATCTTTCACCTTATTTAACAAATGATCATGAATTTTCATTTTACGTTAGTACTGAGGAGCAATATTTAAAAAGTAAGTATCCTGGTAACGTTTCTCTTCATCGTTTGAATCTTAAACAAAATGGTGAACTGCAGTTGACGGCTACGGTTTCAATGAAGAGAATAAAAAGCTTCGAAGTGGAGGAGCTCGTCCTAAGGCTACGTAGTGATAAGAGTAAACGAGTAAGTGTACCTTATCATAAAGTGGTGGAAACGTCCGCTAATAAACAAAAAGTAAGTTTCCGCATTCAATTAAATGAAGTTGAATTTGAACAGTTTTATTGGGACTTTTTTATTTCAGTAAAAGTAAATAATCACGAGACGAGATTAATTAGAGTAGTTAGTGATAATTTACTTATTCATAAGCAATTGAAACATCGGATGGGGAAATACACTTTAAATCAATCCAATGGCTACATGATCTATCCCTATATCACGATTAATGGTGGGGTTAGTATCACTTATCGCTATAAAGGCGAATATGAGAGCATAAAGTACAAAATGAATGAGTACATTGCGTACTATTTGTATATCCTTTTCTACTGGAATGCGTTTTGGAAACCTACCTGGTTAATTCATGAGAAATATTCAGAAACAGCGCAAGATAATGCCTATTACTTCTTTAAACATTGCTTTGAAGAACATAAAGGTAAGAAGGTTTACTATGTTATTAAAAAAGGGTCTGAAGATGAACGCAATTTAATTCCTTATAAGGAACGAGTCGTTTATTTCATGAGCATTAAACACCTTTTTTTAATCCTATCTTCCAAAGTGATTGTTTCATCTGAAGCGAAGGGACACGGTTATGCCTGGAGGGTGGCTCGTGGACCGATTCGTGATTATGTGAATAGTAAGCGCTACGTCTTTCTACAGCACGGTGTGTTGGGACTGAAGAAGGTAGAAAATACGTTTAAGGTTGGTTCAGCGAATTCAGCTGATTTATTCGTTGTGTCCTCCGATTTTGAAAAGCAAATCGTCATGGACCACTTTGGATATAAAGCGAAGAACATTATTGTGACGGGCTTATCAAGATGGGATGTAGTAGAAGACCGTTCCCAAGAGCCAACCGATAGCGGGAAAAAAGAGGTCTTTCTTATGCCGACCTGGCGGAATTGGCTTGATGAAGTAGAAGAAGGCGAATTTGTGCTATCCGATTACTATAAAGCTTATAATGCTCTGCTAAACTCTAATGAGCTACATGACACGCTAAGGAAAAATAATTTGCTTCTCAATTTCTATGTTCATCCTAAATTCATGCCCTATGTCGCCCATTTTACTAGTGAAAATGAGCATGTAAGAGTCATTCAATTCGGTGAGGAAAAGATTAATGATCTCCTGATGCGCTCCAGTATGTTAATTACGGATTATTCCAGTGTCGCCTGGGAAATGTATTATCAAAAGAAGCCAGTGCTATTTTTCCATTTTGATTTGAGTAAGTATAATGAATTGCAGGGAAGTTATATGGATCTTAACAAAGAATTATTTGGAGATGTCGCATACTCTTCCGCAGCGTTAGTTTCAAAATTCGAAGAGTATGCGAGCACGAATTTCGCTGAAAAACCTGAAATTAGCAGCAAGCGATTTGAGTACTTTAACTATATTGATGATGGTAACAGCTCAAGGATCTTTTCTGAAATTAAGAAAAAAGAGAAAGAAGTAACAAGAAGAAAAACGCTCAAAGAAGTGTTGAAGAGCAGCGATGCTGTCTCCACAATGTGGAGAAGGTATAAAAAATACCCTATTGTTAATCAAGTAGGTGGCAAACTTCTCGCAACGTTAAGGTCACATTAATTTTGAGAGTCCAATGGTTAGGTTACGTTGGGCTCTTTTTTGTGGATTTGTTTAGAATGAATTTTAGATCCGAGGAGAGGGGGATCTAAGTATCGTAAGTGCATTCTAATTAATTTAATTAAATAAATTTTCTGAAATCTATTGAAGTTTGCCTATTTATTCTCTATAATAAACATCAGTTGCAGGTAATGGATAATCCGTTCACTAAATGTAATCCATTACATTTTGCTTGAATTCTCACTATCAGCCATTTATAGTTTAAAATAAAGATACTATTTTAAACACTAGGGAGATAATTGAAATGGCGAATATGACAGATGTAGCAAAGCTTGCGAATGTATCAACAGCTACTGTGTCCAGGGTAATTCAAAATCCTGATGCTGTAAAAGAAAAGACGCGAATGAAGGTGCTTCAGGCAATTGAAGAATTAAACTATCAGCCCAATGTTCTAGCTCGTTATTTTAGAAGAACTGAAACGAAGACGATCCTCGTTATGGTTCCTTCTATTGAGAATAATGTTTTTCCGCAAATGATTGCCGGAATTGACTTGGTCGCCCATCAATCGGGTTACAAAGTGCTTCTTGGAAATACTTATCAAGATCCGGATAAAGCTTACAGCTATCTTGAAGAGTTGAAGCAGAAACAGGTAGATGGGGTGATATTATTAACAACGAGGTTGGATAATAACGTTATTACCGACATTGCTGACAAATATCCTGTTGTGCTTACATCTGACTTTATTGCAGGTCTCAACGTTCCTACTGTAGCCATTGATAATATTAGCAGTGCACGTAATGCGGTGGAGCATTTACTGCAGCTTGGACATCAACGAGTTGGAATGATTACAGGTCCGTTAGATATTCCGTTGAGTCGGGATCGGTTAAAAGGTTATCGACAGGCGCTTCTTGAGCACGGCATAGGAATCGATGGGGTTCTTATTCAAGAGGGAGATCATCATTATGAATCTGGTTACAATCAGATGAATAAGTTTCTTGCATTGGAAAACCCTCCTACAGCTATATTTGCTGCAAATGATAGCATGGCGATGGGGGCCGTTAAAGCGGTAAAAGCTCACGGACTTCGAGTACCGGAAGACATTGCAGTTGTTGGTTTTGATAACATTCAGTTCTCAGATACCTTTGAGCCGTCGCTTACGACAGTAGCGCAACCTTTTATGGAAATGGGACAAAGATCTATGGAACTCCTTTTGAAGCAAATTAATGGTGAAACCTTAACGAAAAAGCAGCACGTGCTTGATACGAAACTTATTATCAGAGAGTCATGCGGTTATAAAAAGCAGGTTTAGTCTTGATGACTATTCTGTTTCACTAAAATGTAACCGTTTACTTTATGAGAGGTGAAGAAACCTTTATTTATAAACACTTTAACACTTTATCATATGCATAAATGTAATCCATTACATTTATGAAGTCTACTATTTCCAGGAGGTGAAGAACGGACTATCGGCTGATTTAAACTAATCAACTATTAAAGGAGAGATAGTAAATGGCAAATATACCTGTTGCAGTACAGATGTATACGTTACGAGAGGAAAGTGAAAAGGACTTTATTGGTACTTTGAAAAAGGTTTCGGACATCGGTTATCAAGGTGTGGAGTTCGCAGGGTATTACGATATGTCTGCAAAGGATTTGAAGAAAGTAATGGATGACCTTGGATTAATGGCAGCTTCTAGCCACATTCCTCTCGATAAACTATTGGAAGATTTAAGTAGTGTGATAGCGTATCAGCATGAAATTGGAAGTACCAAGCTTGTTTGTCCGTTTCTTGCACCTGAAATGCGAACAGAGGAAGGATATTCGGAGGTCATTCGAAGCTTGAATGACATTGGACAAGAGTGCTCGAAAGAAGGGATCACGTTATGTTATCACAATCATGATTTTGAATTAGAGAGGCTGTCGAATGGTAAAACGGCGCTTGAGACCATTTTAGATGAAACGAATCCAGAGTGGGTGAAGGCGGAGTTTGATATTTATTGGCTCACTCGGGCTGGGGAAAATCCGGTAGAGTGGATGAAGCGATATCAAGATCGCACGCCTCTTGTTCATTTGAAAGACATGACCACGGATGGGGAGCAATTCTTCGCTGAGCTCGGCACAGGAGGGGTTGACCTTAATGGAGTCCTCAATCAAGGCGATGTGTCTAACGTTGACTGGTGGATTGTTGAACAAGATAAATGTAAGCGCTCTCCTATCGAAAGTATTGAAATGAGTATGAACTATTTCCTTAGTAAGCATTCTTGATCAGTTGCTATATAGTCATTACTACAAATTAGGGGGTAAAGCATGAAGAAAGTAACGGCTTTATTATCAGTTTTGGTGTTGTTGCTGTTAGCGGCATGTGGGGGGAACCAGGGAGCATCTGGAAGTTCTGATTCTGGCAACGGGGATGAGAAGGTAATTGAAGTTTGGCACATTGAAACGGGTGAACGGGAAAAGCTTTTTCAGGAAGTAGCGAAGCAGTTTGAAGAAGAACATGATGGTGTGAAGGTGAAGTTACTCCAAACACCAAACGATGCTTACAAGCAGAAATTAGCTGTCTCGATGTCGGGTGGAAATCCACCAGATATCTTTCAGAGCTGGGGTGGCGGCTGGTTGAAGCATTTCGTTGATCAGGGAAATGTGCAAAATATTACTGAAAATATCGATCAAGATCATTACTTAGAAATGGCATTAAATAACGGGACATTCGATGAAAAGGTGTACGGTGTACCATTGGGTTTATCGCTCGATGTGATTTTTTACAACAAAGAAATCTTTGAAAAGTATGATCTTGAAGAACCAAAGACGTATGAGGAATTTACTGAAGTGATTAAGACGCTGAAAAAGAATGATGTGACGCCACTTGCGTTAACGAATAAAACGAAATGGCCAGGAGCGTACTATTTAATGAATTTTGCAAGTCGCATTGGTGGACCAGATTTATTCGAGAGCGCATTTAATCGCGAAGGACGCGGTTTTGATGACCCTGCTTATGTTGAAGCGGGTGAGTATATTCAAGATCTCGTCAAGATGGATGCATTTAATGCTGGATTTAACGGTATTCCTTACGATGAAGGCCGCGGTCGACAGCTCATGTACTCCGGGCAAGCTGCGATGATGGATATGACGATCTCTTTCTTAAATAACGTGAGAGAAGAAGCTCCACAGTTCGAGGAGAAACTTGGTTTCTTCGTATTCCCGACGATTTCAGGTGGGGAAGGAAATGAAACGCAAGTCGGTGGTGCCACTGGACCGGTTTGGTCAGTTGCGAAAGAATCTAAAAATCCTGATTTAGCAGCTGAGTTTATTCAAGCGTTAACGAGTAAAGAAACAGCACAGAAATTCACGGATCGCACGGGAACGCTGTCAGCTGTAAAAGATGTTGTTCCTGAGGATGAATTTGTAAAGCAGTTCTATGATGTAGCTCAGAATGCTTCTCATATTCAAATGCCTTATGACCAGACACTTCCTCCAGAGCTTGCTGAACTTCATAAAGATACGACGCAGGCACTATTCGGTCTATCAATGACGCCAGAAGAAGCAGCTAACAAAATGGAAGCCAAGGCAGAAGAGCTTCTTGAATAAGTGAAGGAGGGGATGAGTCCCCTCTTTCTTATCTACAGAAGGGAGAGCTTTACATATGGAAACAGCTGAAGTGGCGAGAAGAAGCGAGACGACGAGAGTGGCTCACGGAACGAAGAAGCGCAATATGAGAAAAGCGGTCACGATTGGTTTATTCACAGCGCCAGCCCTTATTGTTTATCTTGTCTATGTGATTTACCCCATTTTATCTACATTAGGTTATAGCTTCTACAGCTGGGATGGAACGAATGACAAAACGTTTATTGGGCTCGATAATTACATTCAATTATTTAACGATGCCGTCTTTTGGACTTCGCTTACGAACAATGCATGGGTTGTTCTGACGTCTGTCTTTGTGCAAATTCCACTCGGCATGATCATGGCGCTGATGCTGTTTGCGCCTATACGAGGCATTCGCTTGTTTAGTAGCGTTTATTTTCTTCCATTCTTAATGTCTACGGTTGCGATCGGCCTCTTATGGGTGTATATGTTTGACCCAATCAACGGGATTATTAATCAGATTGTGAATTTACTTGGCTTTGAAAATGTAGCATGGCTTAGTGATGAAAACACATCGTTGATTGCGATCTTATTAGTAGTCGTTTGGCAGTTCTCACCTTTTTATATGATCCTATTTAAGGCAGCTATGGTCGGGATAGGAGAGGAACTCTATGAATCTGCCCAAATCGATGGAGCGAATTCCTGGCAGAAGTTCTTCCACATCACGTTACCTTTGCTTATGCCAACCATTGTGAGTTCATCCATTCTAGCCATTGTTGGATCCTTAAAGGCTTTTGATATTTTCTATATTATGACTGGTGGTGGACCGAATCACGCAACAGAGCTGATGGGCACTTATATGTTCAAGCAGGCTTTTATTAACTTCAATATGGGCTATGCAAGTGCGATTGCGTTTCTAATGTTTCTCATTGCGCTCGTTGTTACTGTACTGATCCAAATCGTTGATTATAACCGCAAGAAGAAAGGAGCTTTCTAATGGTGCAATCACTCAGGAAGATGCCTTTGTATCTAATCGGATTATTGCTTTTGGTTTTCACAGGTTATCCATTTGTTTATATGATTTCGACCTCATTAAAAGATCAAAGCACTTTCTTTGAAAGACCATTTGCTATTTTTACCTCGATCGAGTGGGGTAACTACGCGGATGTATTCCAGATGGGGCTAACTCGTTATTTTTTAAACAGTATCCTAGTTTCGGTTGTGGCAGTTGTGGCGGTTATGTTAATTGCTGCTCTAGCAAGTTATCCATTAAGTAGAATGAATTTCAAGTTTAACCGTGGTTTATTTCTTCTTTTCATATCAGGAATGATGCTACCAATTCATGCCACGCTTATCCCGATCTTTAAGCTGTCTCAAAATATGGGGTTGTATGATTCATTGCTAGCTTTACTTGGACCTTATATTGCTTTCAGTTTACCGATTTCGATCTTTATTTTAACGCAATTTATGCAAGAAATTCCGAAGTCATTAGAAGAAGCTGCTAAGATTGATGGTTGTTCTCATTTCGGTATTTTTTGGCGCATAATTCTGCCGATGTTAACGCCGGCTCTTATGACGGTTTTTATCTATAATTTTATTCATCTGTGGAATGAATTTATCTTTGCGCTCGTTCTCGTGTCTAGCCCTGAGAACATGACTCTACCATTAGGATTGCAAGATTTCTATGGAGAGTTTTCAGTAAATGTCCCTGGTTTGATGGCGGCATTAACACTTGCGAGTCTTCCAATGCTCGTTGTGTACCTGTTCTCACAAGAAAAAGTAGTAAAAGGACTAACGGGTGGTGCAGTGAAAGGTTAGGGAACCTGGAAAGGAGTGGGGGATTATGGAGAAAATGAAAATTGGTGTCATCGGCTGTGGCAACATTAGCGACATTTATTTAACGAATCTTCGCGAGTATGCGAATCTTGAAGTGGTTGCAGTAGCTGATTTGAATCACGAAAAAGCAGTTGAGAAAGCAGAGAAATATGAGATTGCTCGTGTTCTGGATGTGGATGTCCTTTTGGGAGATCCGACCATAGAACTCGTTCTTAATTTAACGATTCCTGCGGCACATGCGGAAGTTAGTTTACGCATATTAGAAGCAGGAAAGCATGTGTATTCTGAGAAACCGCTAGCGATAAAGCTTGAAGACGGGCAAAAGGTGCTAGCGAAGGCGAAGGAAAAAGGTCTTTTAGTAAGTGTTGCACCTGATACATTTCTCGGTGGTGGACTTCAGACGTGCAAGAAACTAATCGAGGATGGCGCAATCGGGGAACCAGTTGCTGCGACCGCCTTCATGATGGGTCACGGACCGGAAAGCTGGCACCCTGATCCAGTCTTTTTCTATCGAGAGGGAGCGGGGCCGATGTTTGATATGGGTCCTTATTACTTAACTGCTCTCATTCATTTAATTGGCCCGATTCGTCGACTTACTGGATCGACAAGGATCACCTCGCCTGAACGGATGATTACAAGCGAACCGAAGTCTGGACAGACGATTAAGGTTGAAACGCCGACGCACGTTGCAGGCATTTTGGATTTTGAAAATGGTGCGATCGGTACGATCATCACGAGCTTTGATGTATGGGGAGCGAAAACTCCTTTTCTAGAAATCTACGGTACGAATGGGTCGTTAAGTGTACCTGATCCGAATACGTTCGGCGGTCCGGTACTAGTAAGAAATGCGGGAGAAGTTGAATGGAAGGAAGTTTCCCTTACGCATGGATCGATTGAAAATAGCCGTGGGCTTGGTGTGGTGGACATGGTGAACGCTTTACGAGAAGAGCGGAAACCACGGGCAAATGGTGAACTTGCTTATCATGTACTAGAAATGATGCATGGTATACATGAATCCTCAGTGAAAGGTAAGCATTATGAGATGACGAGTAAGTGCAAGCAACCTGATGCAATGCCAAGTGACAGTTTATCTGAGACGATGGAGGGATAGGGAATGAAAAAATTGAAAGTAGCGGTTATCGGTTGTGGAAGTATTGCGAGACGGCGTCATTTGCCGGAGTACAATGCAGAGGAAAATGTGGAAATTGTAGCGGTTTGTGATGTGGTGAAAGAGCGCGCAGAGGAGATGGTTAGTTTGTATGGCGGCACGGCATATACTGATTATCTCACGTTACTTGAAGATGATGAAATTGATGCGGTGAGCGTTTGTTTACCAAACGCGTTGCACGCACCTGTATCGATTGCGGCCTTGAAAGCAGGGAAGCACGTTCTCTGTGAGAAGCCGATGGCGACTTCAATTGAGGAAGCGAAAGCAATGAATGAAGCTGCGGAGATAAATGGCAAAAAGCTAATGATTGCTCATAATCAGCGATTCGTCGCGTCACACGTAAAAGCTAAGGAATTGATCGAAGGCGGCGAGATTGGAAAGATCTACAGCTTCCGCACCACGTTTGGTCATCCTGGACCTGAACGGTGGAGTATTGATGGAGCGGGTAGCTGGTTCTTCGATAAAGAGCGAGCGTTTATCGGAGCGATGGGAGACCTTGGCGTACATAAATCAGATCTGATGCGCTATTTGCTTGGAGAAATTGTGGAGGTAGGCGCGTTTGTAGAAACGAAGGCGAAGGATAACACGGATGTGGATGATAACGCGGTGTGCATTCTTAAAATGGAGACGGGAGTGATTGGCACACTCACAGCAAGCTGGTCTTACGTTTCTGGCGGTGATAATTCAACCATAATCTATGGGGAAAATGCGGTGCTTCGCCTAGAGGATGATCCGGAGCATTCACTGGTTGTTCAGTACAAAAACGGTGATGTCGTGAATTATGAGCTTCAGAAAATCCAAACGAATGAAGCGGGGGGACAGCAAACGACGCACGTGGTTGAGAATTTCGTGGATTGCATTGCGAACGATACTGTACCAGCCGTCAGTGGTGAAGAAGGAATGAAATCGTTGCAGGTGATTCTAGCTGCACTGGAAGCGAATGAAACGAAGCGAGTGGTTGAGGTAGAGGGTGAGCGGGCGGTTATTTAGGGGGTGAGTGGTATGTTGGTGCGCGGTGCCTGTCACCACCCGAACTATGTCACTAAATGTCGAACAGGCTGACGAGATGAATCGTCAGCCTGTTTTGAATTAATGAATAGAAGTTTTAGGAATAATTTTTGTACGGGCATCTAGCACTCGCTTTGCTTTTCCTTCGGAGCGAGGTATTGAGTGTGGTTCTTTCAATTGGATATCCACTGATATAAGCGTTTTCATTTTAAGAGTTTTTCCAAGACTCTCAACAAGATTCACCGCCATAGGATGGTTAAAATTCATCTCTAGCTTCTTATAAAACTCCTGCTCTACTTCGACATGCAAGGTTACGTGATCTAAGTGGCCTTTTTTCTGCAAGTGGATTTGATAGTGCGGGACGAGTTCTTCTAGATTACATATATACCGTTCGATTTCAGAAGGAAAAACGTTAACTCCTCTGATAATGAGCATATCATCAATACGTCCTTTTACACGGCTCATTCTTGTGGTTGTTCTGCCGCAAAGACACTTTTCTCTCGTAATGGATGCGATGTCACCTGTTCGGTATCTGATTATTGGAAGAGCTTCTTTTGTAAGGCTTGTGAAAACCAGTTCGCCGTATTGTCCCTCGTCGACTTGATCGAGAGTATCAGGGTTAATGATTTCAGCGATAAAATGATCGTCTGCGATGTGGAGTCCATTCTGACATTCTGCACATTCCATTGCAATGCCCGGTCCCATTACTTCACTTAAACCATAAATGTCCGTTGCTTTCAGATGGAATAATTTTTCGATCTGAAATCTCATTTCTTCCGACCATGGCTCTGCGCCAAGAATGGCGTATTGTAATGAAGTTGAAGCTGGATCAATGCCTTGCATCATCATCGCTTCTCCAATGTTAAGGAGATAGGATGGAGTGGAGCAAATGATTCTGGGCTTAAAATCTTGAATTAGGGTAATTTGATTAGCTGTATTTCCGCCTGATATCGGGACTGTTGCGCAGCCAAGTCGCTCTGAGCCTGCATGGAGACCGAGACCACCTGTGAACAGTCCATATCCGTAGGCGTTATGAAGGATGTCTCCCTTTTGTCCGCCTGCGAGTGTGATTGATCTTGCAACAATATCGGCCCAATTTTGAATATCATTCTTTGTATAGGCGATTACGGTTGGTTTACCGCTCGTCCCAGATGAAGCATGGATGCGGACAACTTCGTCCATAGGACAGGCGAGCATCTTGAAAGGGTAATTTTCTCTTAGGTGATGTTTCTTTGTAAATGGAAGTCGTTGCAGGTCGTCGAGTGACTGGATATCATCTGGGGTTATATGTATGTTCTTGAAAGTCTCGTGGTAGAAAGGGATGTTCTGGTAGGCGTGTCTGATTGTTCGTTTTAATCCTTCTAATTGATGGGCGTGCATTTGAGCGGTGCTCCAAGTTTCTCGTTCAGAATAAATTGCCATACGGTAGCCTCCTTGTATGATACAAAATAAACGACAGCGAGGATAAGTGTCATATTAAAGGTACCTTTTTATGGAAGCGTGGTCAATGAGATTTAGTGGAATTGTGTCTTTGGTCGTGGTGTGGAGGACGGTGCCTGTCACTGCCCGATATATGAAAGAATTTGTCGAATGTTTCTCTCTTCACTATTGTTTTGATATTAGGCAGTTATAAAAGAGGGATATGCTGTTTAGTAGCGAACTTTGTAGGAGTTATACCATAACAAAATTCATATTAAAGGAGATGGTTTACCGTGTCGTTTAACGAAGTGAACGAAACACCGCTCTATTATGAAGATTATGGTCCAAAGGATGCACCGGTTTTGGTTTTTAGTCATTCGTTATTTTTTAACTCAGATATGTTTCAACATCAGGTGGAGCATTTTTCAAAAGACTATAGAGTCATTTGCTATGACCACCGCGGTCAAGGGAATAGCGGGAGGTCTTCTTTAGCAAACCTCGATATGGATACGCTTACAAATGATGCTGCTGCGTTGATTGAAAGTCTTGGGATTGAGAAGTGTCATTTTATCGGTAATTCGATGGGTGGTTTCATAGCTCTAAGACTTGCGGCTAGAAGGCCGGATCTTCTTCATTCGTGCGTTGTTCTTGGAAGCTCTGGTGAAGCAGAGTACAAGAAAGAGGAGTTCCAGCCGCTTGTTACACAGCTTCAGAAGAATGGGGCGGAGGAAGTTGTGGATACGCTGATGTACATCATGTTTGGTGATGCATCGCTTGGGTCGATGGAATTCGAAAGAGAGCGTACCTACTGGAGAGATTATATGAAAAAACTTGAGCCATCCATAGGGGATGCGGCTCACCAGGTTATTCATCGAAAGAGTGTGCTTGAGGAGCTGGAAGGCGTAACCGTGCCGGTTCTTGCTGTTGCAGGCGAGCAAGATCATGCGTATACGATTAAACTGTCCGAGAACATTGCGAAAGCAGTTGAGAATGGACGATGCGAGGTTATAGGTAGAGCGGGTCATTCGGTAGCGCTTGAGAAGTCTCCGGAAGTGAATAAAGTGTTGGAGAAGCATCTTGTAAGATTGAAGGTTCGTCAGGGAACTTAAATATTTATACTTAATGGAGAGAATTCTCCATCTAATGTTTGGAAGAATTTTATTTCATAGAATGATTTTGAGAGCCTCGGTTTGATCGAGGCTCTCTTTTTATTTGGGGGTAGAAACGATTAGGATGTGATCGGAAGATAGGGGAATAATGTAATGGTATTTGTAGCAAAATAATTAGGTAGGTATACCATTTGTTGGGAGGTTCTTAGTGATGTGGAAGAAAAGAAACGGTTTTTGGAGTTTAGTGACTGCTGCTCTCCTATTGCTTACTTTTTCTACGAGAGCAAGAAGAGGAACTAGAAAAGCCATTCTTAAAGGAGCGGATGCAGCAATTGACTTAACGGATCAATGGAGAGGGAAGGCTTCTAAAACGACTATGAGAAGTGAAGATGATATCGAAGTGCCACGATATCCTTCGTATGTAGGTTATGAAGCGAATCGAGAATTAAACGATAGAAAGGGTGCGGAGAAGGTTCGTAAAGTAAACCCCACTCGCTTCAAGAACGCTAAAAACGTTATGAACGATGAAGTGATGCCTTATCATATGGCGGAGATTGCTGAGGAGTTCGATTTAAATTAAGAGGTGCCTGTCACCGCCCGAACTGTGCAATTATTTGTCGAATGAAACAGAGCCCGCTCTCGGGGAGAGAAGGGCTCTGTTTGTGTATGATCGACCTATTGCGAGAATAAGTTATGGCTTTAATAAGATGCCACCTAATATCTTGTCCCACATCAACGTGTTATCTGGTTGGTTAGGCACTTTCAGAATACAAATATCCTCCATCGGAAGGTGTGTATCCTGAACGATTTCGAGGTTTGGATCAGGGGTGAGCAAGAGAATATGAACTGATCCGTTTACGCACTTCTTTAACGTTTGTTGCATTTCGATCGCTTCTGCATAGTTACCAGACCATCTGATAAATAGAATGGAGGAAGCCTGTTGTAATTGCAGAAGAAATCGTTCAATCCGTCGCTCTAGCTTCTGTCGATAGGCCGGGTAGGTATCGCTCCATTCTTTATTAGGAAGAATGGGGAAATCATGAACAGACAGCATATTATTATGCGTATCTTGAACAAAATAAGCTTTTGAATTTTGAGCAACTTCGTTATCGTCGAGGAAGTTTGCTTGTCCATCTATGCGTTGTAAATTTTCTAGTAACATGAAATCTTTAAACTGATTTTGAATCACTCGATTAATGTCAGATAGTTTCGGAGTAACTATCCAGTCAAAAGGCATTGAAAATTTCCTTAAGTGATTTCTTCTTAGATGACCTGCAGGACTGCATGAACTACCCAAACTCACGATAAGATCGTACGGTTTTTTAACCTCGTCTAAATTCAATAAAGCACCTCCTATAAAATGAATTACTACTAGTAGATGCTTTATTGACCGAGTTGGTTTGTGTTGGTACCTAAAATGTTGATAAGTGGATGTTGAAATCGAAGTAAAGGAAGATTTCTATTCCACTTCCACCGCAACTGCCCTCACAGGTGATCCATCCAATCCTTCAAGTTTTAACGGCAGCGCAATGATGAGAGGATTTTCAAAATCGATCTGGTCGAGGTTACATAAATTCTCTCCGATAATACCGTTGTTGGAGGTAATAGCTTCATGAACTGGAAATGTTGAACCACCTGGTTGATCAACATTAAGCGCATCAACAAAGAAAGTGGTGACGCCTTTTTCTAATAGTGTATTAATAATGTCGACAGATAGGTAAGGGTAGTTAAAATAAGTCTGTGTTCCTATATGTTTAGACCAACCTGTATGGAAAAGAGCGATCGTTCCTGGAGCGATGCTATCGATTTGGTGTGCTACATCGTTTAATGTGATTTGTTCGCCTGGCTCTTTGCCTGTTACATCAATGACGTGGCCGGGTCCCATCACCTTCGTTAAACTTGATTGATCGATGGGATCGCCATCTTTCTGGAAGTGGAAAGGGGCATCAAGGTGTGTGCCGGTATGTGTGCCGATATTCATTTGGGTCACCTGATATCCGTCTTTGTCATGCTCCGCTACAGGATAGATGTTCGGTTTCGGATCACCTGGGAAAACAGGCGTATCGTTATGAACTGGAATCGAGAGATCAATGATTTTTTTGAAATTCATTTGGGACTCCTCCTTCTTAAACAAACGTTTGATTAAAGGTGAGAATAGCAGGATACGTCTACAGTCTTTCCTTTTCTTCAGTTTGTCATGAAGTTTGTTTGATCACAAGTTATGCCATGTTTGAGTCTCCTCCGACATTCCTGTAAAATACCTAATCAGACAAACGACGAAAAGGTGTAAGATATGAAATCAATGATTGTAATTGGATCTGGTATTTTAGGAGCGTCAACGGCTTATCATCTGGCTAAGCAGGGAGCGGATGTGATGCTCGTTGATCGGAAAGATGCAGGACAGGCGACAGAAGCGGCGGCTGGGATTGTATGTCCATGGCTAACGAATCGACGTGGAGGGGCTTTCTATCGTCTCGTTGAAGCTGGGGCGCGTTATTATCCGGAATTAATTGAAGAGTTGAGAAAAGATGGCGAAATAGATACGGGCTACGCTCGCGTTGGCGCGATTAACATTTATTCAGGTGAGGCGAAGCTTGAGAGAAAGCTTGCGCTTGCGATGGAGCGACGGAAGGATACGCCTGAAATGGGAGAGGTGTCACGGCTTTCAGCTGCTGAAACAAATGCGCTGTTTCCTCCGCTTTCAGATCATTACGCCGCTGTTCATGTGAGTGGGGCAGCACGTGTAAATGGCGGAGCTTTACGAAATGCACTCATTCGAGGAGCAAAAAATCACGGTGCGAAGGTGATTCATGGGGATGCCTCACTTTTATGGGTTGATGCGAAGGTCAACGGAGTCGAGGTGAATGGCGAGAACTATTTTGCGAACAATGTGATTGTCACTGGAGGTGCTTGGGCGCGTGAACTGCTTCAGCCACTTGGGATGAAGTTCCTCGTTTCACCTCAAAAAGCCCAGATTGTGCATCTCGATCTGCCTGAAACGGATACAGGAAAATGGCCAATCGTCATGCCACCTTTTATTCAGTATTTCCTACCATTTGAAAATGGGCGAATTGTCGTCGGGTCCACACAGGAAGACCAGGCTGGCTTTGATCTGCGCGTTACAATGGGGGGGGTTCAGCATATTATTGATCGTGCGTTGAAAGTGGCTCCGGGTCTATCGGATAGTACGTATGTGGAGACGAAGGTAGGCTTCAGGCCGTTTACGCCAGGGAATGTTCCGATTGCAGGAGCGGTTCCTAGCGTGAGAGGACTGCTGGTGGCGAATGGTCTTGGAGCTTCGGGATTAACGAGTGGACCGTTTCTTGGCGCTGAGCTTGCGCGGTTGGTGCTTGGGGAGAGGAATGAGTTGGATCTAGGAGAGTATCATCCTGGGAGTGCGTTTGGGTGAGCTGTCTCGTTTGTGGAGAAGAATTTGATAAATGACCGAAAAATAAAAATATTCTAAAGAAAACCTTTTCATCCAAGGGAGCTTCCTATATAATGGGAAAATCTCTGAGGTATGAAGAGGTTTCTTTTTTTATGGATTTTTTGAGATTCGGAAATAGTGCTTAGCTTATTCATCTCTACATAAATCGAAAGGAGCTTTTATAACAATGACAACTGACTACTTACATTATCCCTATGCTTCTCAGCGCATGACAACAGTAGCGAACAAAGGAATGGTGGCCACCTCCCAGCCGCTAGCGGCACAGGCAGGACTAGATCTGTTGAAAAAGGGAGGGAATGCGATTGATGCGGCGATTGCGACTGCGGCAGTATTGACGGTAGTGGAGCCGACGTCGAACGGGATCGGCGGAGATGCGTTTGCTCTTGTTTGGACGAAGGGTGAATTGCACGGTTTGAATGGAAGTGGACCTTCGCCACAATCGATCTCCATTGATTCAGTCAAAGAACGTGGGTATAATGAAATTCCGAAATACGGTTGGATTCCTGTTACTGTGCCAGGCGTTCCGGCATCGTGGGCTGCTTTGTCGAAACGATTTGGGAAACTTTCCT
Organism: Anaerobacillus sp. 63XJN7_4_ISO-PGPR-S23-413; assembly: GCF_056173725.1. Classification (NCBI taxonomy): domain Bacteria; kingdom Bacillati; phylum Bacillota; class Bacilli; order Caryophanales; family Bacillaceae; genus Anaerobacillus; species Anaerobacillus sp. 63XJN7_4_ISO-PGPR-S23-413. The sequence goes on along the minus strand of NZ_CM149688.1, from coordinate 3,780,854 downwards.
TAAAAGAGGCGCTTGCGCCGGCGATTCACTATGCTGAGGAAGGTTTTCCGGTTTCTCCGATTTTAAGTAAGTTTTGGAAGAATGCTTATGCGCATTTTGAAAAAGAGTTAAAGAAAGAAGAGTTTCAGCACTGGTTTGAAACGTTTGCACCGGACGGTCGTCCGCCTGAAGTAGGCGAGGTTTGGAAGTCGATGGGTCACGCGGAGACGTTAAGGCAAATCGCAGAAACCGATGCCGCTTCTTTTTATAAGGGAGAAATTGCAGATAAGATTGATGCTTTTTCGAAAGCGTATAATGGGTATTTGACGAAGGAAGATCTTTCGGGGTTTGCACCTGAGTGGGTCGATCCGATTTCGGTTCAGTATCGCGGATATGACGTTTGGGAGATCCCGCCGAATGGGCAAGGACTGATTGCGTTATCTGCGCTGAATATCGTAAAAGGGTTTGATTTTGATCATAAAGATTCCGTCGATACCTATCATAAGCAAATTGAAGCGATGAAGCTTGCTTTTGCGGATGGACAGAAGTACATTACTGACGAGCAGGAGATGTCAGTCGCGGTTCAGGATTTGCTCTCGCCTGCTTACGGTGAAAGTCGCCGTCAGTTAATTGGTAATGAAGCGCTTTTGCCATCTCCTGGCCATCCTCCAAAAGGTGGTACTGTCTATTTAGCGACGGCTGATGATGAAGGAAACATGGTCTCGTTTATTCAGAGTAATTATATGGGCTTTGGTTCAGGACTTGTGGTGCCAGGCACCGGGATTGCACTCCAAAATCGCGGGCATAATTTTTCGATGGATCCTGAGCATGACAATGCGCTAAAAGGTGGAAAGCGGACGTATCACACGATCATTCCTGGATTTCTCAGTAAAGATGGTAATGCGGTTGGACCGTTTGGTGTGATGGGAGGCTTTATGCAGCCGCAGGGTCATTTACAAGTGATTACGAATCTGATTGATTTTCATTTAAATCCGCAGTCTGCCCTTGATGCGCCGAGGTGGCAGTGGGTTGACGGGAAGCGCGTGTGGGTTGAGTCGACTTTCCCTCCTCATCTTGCCGAGGCGCTTAGCCGAAAAGGTCATCAAATCGAAGTTCAGTTGGAAAAGGGTGCGTTCGGCCGCGGACAAATTATCTGGCGTGATCAGCAGTCAGGTACTTTATTTGGAGGCACAGAATCAAGAACAGACGGAACGATCGCCGCTTATTAAAAGGGGCGTGAGGTTTCGGAAGGTGGTGAGTCATGCAACAGTGGCATCTTTTTCTCGCTTTTTTTAGAGTGGGAATGCTTGGGTACGGAGGAGGACCTTCTTCTATTCCACTGGTACATAAAGAGGTAGTTGAGAAATACAAATGGATGGATGACGATGAATTTGCGGACATTCTCGCTTTAGGAAATTCACTCCCTGGTCCAATTGCGACAAAAATGGCGGGGTATATTGGGCATCGAGTGGCAGGAATTACGGGGATGCTGAATGCTGTGCTGGCAACGATTGTGCCGACGATCGCAATTATGATTTTCTTACTAACGTTTCTATCCACGTTTCGAGAAAAAGCATGGGTACAGGGGATGACGCAGGCCGTTGTTCCAGTGGTTGGTGTTATGCTAGCCGTGTTAACGTATGATTTTTTCAGAAAAGCACAGGGCAACTTAGGGTGGGTTTTAACAATTGCGTTGACGGTTGCTTCCTTTTTATTTATTGAAATTGCGGGGATACATCCGGGGATTGTAATAGGATGTTTGCTGCTTTATGCGTTGCTTAAGCCGACTCGTAATGCTGGGAAGTCCGATGATGATCAGGTGAGAAAGGGGCCGTCCTCATGATTTACTGGGATATCTTTGTGGCGTTTTTCATACCTGGAATTGTTGGTTACGGAGGCGGACCTGCGTCTATCCCGCTTGTAGAAAATGAAGTTGTTGGTCGGTTCGGCTGGATGAGTGTGAATGAATTTAGTGAAATGCTAGCGATGGCCAATGCGCTACCTGGACCAATTGCGACGAAAATGGCAGGTTACATAGGGTTTCAGCAGGGAGGGGTTCTTGGCGCATTTGTTGGTGTGTTTGCGACAGTGGCACCTTCGCTCGTTCTGATGATTGTCCTACTGAGTTTATTAAATCGGTTTAAGAACTCACCAAAAGTGAAGAAAATGACGGCCCTCATTCGCCCGACGATTGCGATCTTGCTTGGCGTGATGGCGTTTCAGTTCTTTGCTAGTTCATATGAAGGTGCGGGGCTGGTTCAAACGATCTTTCTGATTGTGGCTAGTTTTGTACTGATGGAGAAGATGAAAGTGCATCCAGCGTTTGTGATTGTCGGGGCACTGGCGTATGGGGCAGTGTTTCTGGGGTAGGAGCGGGTTCGCTGGATCGCGAGTTAGCGAGTGCCTGTCACCGCCCGAATTAGCGCGAATAAAGTCGAGTTTTGCGGAAGAACAATTCCTTCTAAAAAGGAATTGTTCTTCCGCATTTTTGGATTTGGATATAAGAATAAGGAAGTCTTGCCACGCAAGGTTGCAGTTTCATACGAGTAGGTTTAAAATATGAGTATACTCATAAATGAGCGCAGTCATAAATTAACTGAGCTGTTAGGAGGTTATGATGAGCGGACTACGTGAACAAAAGAAGCAGGCAACGAGAAAGACGATCATGGAGGTAGCGAAAGGTCTTTTTCTTGAAAAAGGATATGAAGCGACATCAACAGAGCTTGTAGCAAGGAGGGCCGGGATCGGTTCAGGAACGTTATTTAATTACTTTCCTTCTAAAGCAGAGCTTCTCGTTGAAGTGATGCGAGCGGAATTTACAGGTATGGAAGAGAGGATGGATCTAAGTTTTGAAGTTCAGGAGACAGCTGAAGCTACCGTTCGAAATTATTTAACGAAGCGTTTGGAAGGCTTCAGTTTGCTAGAGAAGAAGCTTTTTCGAGAATTGATTGTGGCGTCATTGAATGCTTATCAAAGTAAACCAGAATTCCTGCAAAGCTTGATGCAGCTCGATTTTATGTTTATTGAAGAGCTGGTTGAACTTCTTAAGGAAATAAGGCGACTAGGTAAGCTTCGGGATCATTTCGAAGTAGAAATTGCCGCTGAGCTTATTTATAGCTCAGTGATGTTTGAAACGCTTATTTACCTTTACCAGGAGGAGCGCAGTCTTGAAGAAGTGTTAGAGCAAACGGGTCGTAAGCTTACATTTATTTTAAAGTGAGGTGAATCGTGATGGACGTATGTATTGTGGGTGGCGGTATTGCAGGATTAACCCTTGCTTATTGTTTGAGTGAAAGAGGAGATCAAGTCACGATTGTTGAGAAATCTCCTTCGATACGAACGGAAGGCTATATGATTGATTTCTTTGGAGCAGGTTATGACGTGGCTGAAAAGCTGGGCATGCTCGATGATTTAAGTCGTATTCATTATCCGATCGATTCTCTTTCTTTTTTGAAGGGAAATGGCTCGGAGAAATACAGGGTTTCCTATCAGTCTCTGCGTGAGTTATTAAATCAAAAGCACTTCAATTTTATGCGCGGAGATCTTGAGACAGTGCTTTATGAGAAGGTTCGAGAACAGGTTACGTTTCGGTTTGGGGTATCTCCAGAGCGAATTGAACAGGATGCGGAAAAGGCGCATGTGAGTCTCTCAGATGGTACGAAACTTACATGTGATTTAGTTGTAGGTGCGGACGGTATGCGATCGAAAGTGCGCTCTCTTTCGTTTAAGGAAGAGAAGGAGCCAATTCGCTACATGGGTTATTATACAGCGGCTTATATTGTTGAAGACCCTGCTTTTCTTGAAAAAATTGATAAGAATTTTTATACGTATTCGGAACCGAATCGCCAGGTTTCTGTGTATCCGATTCGAGGCAATAAAGTGGCGACGTTTTTCTTATATCGCTATCCAGAACAACAGGGGCATGTGCAAAAGGAAAAAGCACTGGAGCAACTGAATGAATATTGTGGTCATATGAATTGGATTGTTCCAGATTTGCTCGAAGCAGGCAAAGAGGCGAAGGATTTTTACTTCGATGAGGTGTCGCAAGTAGGATTATCCCAGTGGCGAAACGGCAGGATTACTTTTGTGGGTGATTCCTGTCAGTGCATTTCGTTACTAGCCGGGCAGGGTGCTTCCATGGCGATGGCGGGAGCATATACGCTTGCAAAATCGCTTGATCAACATCCAAATGATTTGGAAGCTGCGCTTACGGATTATGAACGGTCTCTCCATCCAGATATCGATAAGCTTCAGAAGTCGGCTAGAAGGTTTGCGAGCTTCTTCTTGCCTTCTTCTTGGTGGGGGATTTTTGTTAGAGATGTATTGACGAGGGTATCGGTATGGCCGGGAGTGAGGAAGTTAGTGAACTTTAGTACGGTGCGGCTGCCGAAGTGAGTTTGCGTGAGTTCGCAAGTCGCGAGTAGTCGCGAGTGCCTGTCACCGCCCGAATTAGCACACATATTGTCGAAACTAAAGCCCGCGCTCATGTGAGCGTGGGCTTTAGGTGTGTTGTTTATTCGACTGGAATTAATTTCACCGGCCCTAGCGTTTCGATCATATCCCCATCACTGGTGAAGAAGACGAAATCCCCCGTTCCGACGATGCTATCTCCTAGTATGGTGTTTACTGTCGGTAATCCACTTGGGTTATAAACGAAGAAGTTTGTGCCTTCTCCAACGTTCGTTACTTGATACCGACCTTCTGGGATATCGCTGCCAACAATATATTGTCCGGCGCTGAGTTTAATAGGTTCTTCGTTTTTCTTTACGATAGTTTCTTCGAGTTGATCAATCTCCTTTTTCTTTGCTTTGATTGTGTCATCTAGTGTGCTCACTTTATCCTTTTTCGCTTTAATGTCATCTTCAAGCTTGCTCATTTCTTTTTTCGTGCTTTCCTTTTCTTTTTTTAACTTTTCAATATCTGCAGAGACATTTTTCTTCTCATCGAGTAACTTTTTTACTTCCTCAGCTTTTACTTTAGCTTCTTCTAGATTCTGAGTTTCAGTCGCAAGCTTCTCTTCTGTACTGCTCATTTCATTTTGAATCGATAGAAGCTTTTCACCTTCTTCTTTCGCTGCCTTCTCAGATTCAGTAATCTCAGCTTTGATTTTCTTCAAATCCTCGGTGTAGTTTTCTTCAAGATCCGCGTTCCCAATTAACACTCCGATTAAAACGCTGACAAGGATGGTTGCGATTGCGCCTCCAATGGAGAGGGTAAGGATTAGGCCTTTTTTCAACACACATTCCTCCGAACATGTCTTAGTAAGCTACTATCCTATATATATTGCTGGGATAGGTCATTTATCACATAAAATGGCGAGTCTGTGTTTCGGAGGGACATGCTATACTGTGAAAAAAGTCGTTTTACAAGAGTATAAGGAAAGGATGAGAAATTGTGATTTTCCAAATAAAAGTGAGCCTAATTGAGATGAAATCAAAGATTTGGAGACGATTTGAGGTAGATGATTCGATCTTTCTTAGTGAGCTACATGAATACATACAAATTGCTTTTAATTGGTCGAACGCACATCATCATTATTTTATTATGGATCATCGCGATTTATTTACATTAGGTGATGAAGAAAGTGAATTATTCATTGGTCCCACACAAGTAGATTCTCAAAATGCTGGAATGGAAATGCGTGATGAACGTAAAGTTCGGCTTTCGGATGTTTTAAATGAGGAGCAGGTTTCATTAACATACGTTTATGGTTCGGAGGAGAACTGGCGGCATGAGATTTTTCTGGAAAAAGCGTTTAGCGGTCGGGAGGATGCAACTTTTCCAACATGTTTAATGGTCTATAAAGGCGCACCTGAAGAAGGGAAGCGACATCAGTATGAGCAAGGAAAAATGCCTTCTGCAGGTGAGATGAAGCGTATTAATGAGCAACTTGCTGTTTTTAGAGAGAGTGAGGTAGGTGAGCATGATCTGTGGAAAGAACTTTTTGAACTTACGATGGTCTATAGAAAGCTTCAACCTTGGAAGTGGATTCATAGCAACGAGATGTTCATTGTAGAAATTCCGGGAACAGGTGAAGTTGCTTATTGTTCGGTGCTCGGAATGAATGGGCAGCACTTTGGGCTTGGCGTTCACCTTGGTAATGACGGTCTTGCTTATAAAATGGCGGTAAGGGATGGCCGTGATGATATTCAGACTGTAATTGAATATGAGCGTAGCTTATTGCTGGCCTTTCAGGCTCGCGATGAGTTAAAGACAGAGGATCTTCGGTGGATTAAAAAGCTGGGGCTTCGTTTTCGTGGTCGGCAGGAATGGCCGGTTTTTAGAAGTATGTCGTCCGGATATTATCCGTGGCATTTCTCTCGAAAGGAAGTACGGACGTTTTGTGAGATCTTAAAGCAGGCGATTCACGTGGTAGAAGAGACGGAGAAGAATGACGCCTACTTGTTAAAAGGTTATGATGGGCGGTGGCGTGCACGGTTGCTGGAGTCAGGTCAGTGGGTAGATGGCGTGATGAATGCTGTTATAGAACCTGAAGAGGAAGAGGCGGTGCTGATTTCCGAGATTGAAATGAGGCGGATTCAGAAATATAGACAGGTGAAAATGCGTCTTGAGTTTGCATCATACTTTGAAGAAGAAGCGATTCAGGAAAGAGATGGAGAACGTCCGTTTTTTCCGAATGTTGTTCTTGGGGTTGAAGATGAAGGGGCTATGATCGTTTATTATCAGGTGTTTGAGAGAGTTGATTATGGAAAACAGCTACAGGCTGCACTAGTAGAAATGCTTAATAAACTCGGTTTCTTGCCAGCTGAAATCTGTGTGGATTCAGAACGAATTGCACTCAAGATCTCAGCTCTGACAACCAAACTCTGTATTAGATTAGTGCGTGTTAATCGTCTACTTAATGTGGAAGAAGTGAGAGAAAGAGTTGAGCGGTTTGAGCGGTGACAGGCACCGCCCGATGTTTGTCCTTATTTGTCGAACGAGTGGTATATCAAAAAGGGATCCTAGCCTCAAGAATGGTACTACTCTTTTAAAGCGAGCTCCTTTTTAGCTATAATGAATGTATGAACCGAGCCAAACAGTTGGCGGCTCAAGAGGAGAGGCTTATATGTCATCAGATAAACTCAATCATAATAAAGGTGAAGCACTATACCTTCAAATAAAAGATGTTCTGATCAAACGAATTCAAACCGGTGCCTGGAAGCCGAATACATTGATTCCTACTGAACAGGAACTCATCAAAGAATTTGATGTAAGTCGAACGACAATCAGGCAGGCGATTTCGATTCTTGTGCAGAATGGCTTGTTAGAGAAAAAGCAGGGGCGCGGAACGGTAGTCAAACCACAGAATTTGATCGGAAATCTTGGGAAGCTTAGGGGCTTCGCTGAAGAAGTGCTGGAACGTGGACAAACTCCCCATTCAAAGGTACTGAGAGCAGAATTTCGTGATGACCTTTACCATGAGAACGATATGCTGAAGGTAACGGAAGGTGAGCCAATCCTTCTTGTGGAGCGGATTCGCTTTGCTGATGAGGTGCCGATAGCTCTTGAACGAACGTGCTGGCCAAAGGAAATTGGCGAGATTTTAATTAAATTTGATCTTAATCAGGCGATGTATTATGAAGTACTTGAACAACATCAATATTATCTCAAAAAAGCGAGTGAGCGAATCACGGCAATTAACGCCACGATCAACGAAGCAGACGCACTTGGTATTCGCCCTGGTGAAGCGCTCCTGGAAATGACGCGTCTAAGTCTTGGTATAAATGATCATCCGATCGAATATACGAGAACGAAGTACCGGAGCGATCAATATCACTATAATATTGAGCTTGAGAGATAGAGTGAGGTCTGAACAGAAATAAATTGTTTATCGATAGTAAGAACAGTGAGGAATTAACGGAAAAGGGTTTGCTCTCCATTTGGAGAGCAAACCCTTTTTTGACTAGCCTATTTTATTGGTTTAGTTCATCTGCTTAGCAACATGATCCTCATTAAATTCTTCAAGATGCATGAGTTTTTGTAGCTTCTTAGAAAGCAAGAGCAGGATCACACCTAAACTTAGAGCAGCGACACCTAAATAAATGAAGATTTCAAGATAGCCCGCTGATGTTGTGAGGGAAGCGATGTAACCTGCAAGGTAGTTAGCAGCAGCGTTACTTAGGAACCAAACACCCATCAATAGTGAAGCGATTTTCACTGGAGACATTTTACTAACTAGAGAAAGTCCGATTGGTGAAAGCGATAGTTCGCCAAGTGTATGGAAGAAGTACGTCACAACCATAAATAGCATGCTAGCTTTTACTGCAATGTTACCTTCATCACTACCGGTCATCATAACCGCCGGAACCATTACCATGAATCCGACACCAAGTAGGATTAAACCGAAAGCCATTTTTGTAGGAATGGCAAAATCACCGCGTTTTGATTTTGCTAGTTTTAGCCAAATGGCTGAAATGATTGGTGCTAGCAATAATACAAACATTGGGTTCAGTGATTGGAAGAAGGATACTGGTACTTCGTAGCCAAAGACCGTTCTATCTATGAAATCCCTTGTATAAAGCGTAAAGGAAGCACCTGCTTGTTCGAATCCTGCCCAGAATGTAACGGTGAAAATGGCTAGGATTAGAATGACTGAAGTACGCTGCTTTTCAATTTTTGTAAGCGGCTTAGCTTTTCCTTCAATCGTTGGTGTTACACGGTTACTGGATGGAGTTCTTCCAATATTACCAAGATATTTTTTAGAAAGTAGATTAAAGGTGATTTGTCCGATAATCATCCCAATTGATGATGCTAGAAATGCATATTTAAATCCAAACGTTTCAACGCCGCCTGTATTTGTATAGAAAACATTAGCGTATAAAAGACCGGCAATTAATGGTGAAATCAGGCCACCAAGGTTAATTCCCATATAGAAAATGGTGAACGCTGAATCTTTTCGCTTATCGTTCTTACTGTATAGCTCTCCAACAAGAGTGGAAATATTAGGTTTGAAAAACCCATTACCGATAATCAGTAACAATAACCCGGTATAAAGGCCCCATTGTTCTTGGACAGCAAACAGTGTAAAATCACCGATGGCCATTGTAATACCACCAATGGTAATGGCCGTTCTTAATCCGATGAATTTATCGGTTAAATAACCACCAATTAATGGTGTGAAGTAAACAAGACCAGTGTACATACCGTAAAGCAATAGTGCTTTATCTTGATCCATCCCCAGTCCTCCGCTAATTAACTCAGCGGTTAAATAAAGAATGAGTATTGAACGCATTCCATAAAAGCTATAGCGTTCCCACATTTCTGTGATAAACAAAAGATACAAGCCAGGAGGGTGTTTTAGCTTCCCTTTTTTCGTTGGCTTCTCGTCTATGGTGGTGTCCATAATCAAACCTCCAATTTTTTATAACTTCCCCATTTTAGCAAATTATTTGTCAATTTAAAGCGTTAATGAAAAAGTGCACCTTTTTAAAATGTTTTTAAATTTGTAAAAATTATAAGGAGGTATCACGGATTCACTGTCGAAAATTGGAGGTTTTTGATTCAATAATGCCTTTAAACCGTTAGTTTGGTTGCATTTAAGAAGGAATGTAAAGACTTATGAAAATTAGACGAAGCATTCTAACGATTACAATTGAATTAAAAAAATAAGGAGAACGACCTAGTCGTTCTCCGGTGATATTTGTCTAGCTGACAAGCTCAATATCGTATTCATCAAGCCATGCGTTGATTTGAATCAAGTAGTCGAGTAGACCTTTCATTTGATCGGTATTCAATCCTTCTGCCTCATTCGAAGCAATCGCACGAACTTTTTTCGTATCAATTAATGAAAGAATAGGGGAATCTGGATTGTCGAGAATGTCGATCATCCAATTTTGTACGCCCTCAAGATAAACTGGGTCTTTATCACTTGGATACGCACTTTTCTTACGATAAAGGACATCATCTGGAAGCGTTCCTTTTAGAGCGCGACGTAGGATTCCTTTCTCAATGTCATCGACGTTTTTGTAATCAATTGGAACGTTCCACAGGTATTCAACGATACGATAATCACAGAAAGGTACGCGTACTTCAAAGCCTGTTTTCATACTTGCGCGGTCTTTGCGATCAAGCATAAACGGTAGGAAACGTGTGATGAAAAAGTAAGACATTTGACGCTGTTTCGCTTCAAACTCACTTTCCCCTTCAAGGAATGGAATTTCTTCATAAGCTTCTGCAAAACGCTCTTTCTGGTATTGCTCAGGCTGAATTTGTTTTTTCGTTTCTTCAGAAAGCACGGAAGAAATGCCTTTTAGGTTCACGAGCCATGGATATACTTCAGCATCCAGATATTTTTCCTGATGGAACCATGGATAACCTGAGAATACCTCATCGGCAGACTCACCAGAAAGCGCCACGGTAGCATCCTTTTTCATTTCTGTGAAAAGGAGATAGAGCGATGTTTCGATTTCACCGACGCCGGGCAGATCTCGTCCTCTCATTGGTTCAAGGAGATTTGAAAGCAGCTGGTCCGCTCCGAACGTGACAGAATGATGGTCTGTTCCAACATGGTCAGACACTCGTTTGACCCACGGCTCGTCCATATCATGTCTGAGGAAATCCTTTTGGAAGTGATCTTCGTTTTGGTCGAAATCGATCGAGTAAGTTCCTAGCTTTTTGTCTGATTGTTTGAATTCTTGAGCGGCAAGACTTGTTAGGCCACTAGAATCAAGTCCTCCTGAAAGCATCGAAACAACAGGCATATCAGAGATGAGCTGACGTTGAACAGTATCTGTTAAAAGCTCCCGAATTGTTTCGGTAGTTGTATCCACATCATCTGTATGAGGCTTTGATTCTAACTTCCAATAGCGGTGCTCTTCGATGGAATCGGCTGTTGCGATCACGTAATGCCCTGGACGAACTTCATCAATCCCTTTGAAAATAGCCTGTCCAGGTGTTCGCATAGGTCCCATTCCGAAAACTTCAGCAAGGCCTTTACGGTCGACTTGTGGCTGCACGGATGGGTGCGCGAGAATCGCTTTCATTTCAGAGCCATAGACGAGTGAATCGCCCTGTTTTGAATAGAAAAGCGGCTTGACACCGAGGTGGTCACGGCCAAGGAAAAGCTGCTGTTCTTTTTTATCCCAGATCGCAAATGCGAAGATGCCGTTAAAATGTTTCACGCATTCTTCTTTCCATTCCATGTAAGCGTGTAGGACAACTTCTGTATCTGAATTAGAAGTGAACGTATGCCCTTTCTGCTTTAGTTCCTGTGTTAATTCCCGATAATTGTAGAGTTCCCCGTTATACGTAAGAACAAGTTGTTGATCTGATGACGTCATCGGCTGTTTACCGCCGCGAGGATCAATAACGATCAAACGACGATGAGCGAGTGCCGCCTGTTCTGATAGCCAGAATCCTTCTTCATCAGGTCCACGGTGAGCAATAGAATCTGCCATTTTCTTTAGCGTATCTTGCTCCGTTGAGAGGTCACCAGACCAATTAATCCAACCTGTAATGCCACACATAACAATTCCTTCTTTCTTAATAGATTGCTTAAATTTCTAAAGTACTTTCCAATCGTATTCCTCTTATTCGGGGAGGGTCAACATGTGAAAGAGCCTGTAAAAATGGATTTATTTTCCTTTGTTGGAAAAACAGTAGTGTAATAGTCTTGCTCTTTAGGAAGAGGTGGGAAATAATGGTAATAATGGTGCCTGTCACCGCCCGAAAAAACTCAAGTTTTGTCGATCACTTCTCCCGTGCGTTGCCTACTTGTGGACAATTAATTTCAAGCAGTGATAAAATTAATAAGATGTGGATAAGTATGACAGGGAGAGGAGGGTTTGAGATGAGACAGGTGCTACTGCTGATGTTATTTGGTTTTCTCGTGTTTATATATCCAGCACAGCAATTAAATCAATATGATTATCATTCTGCCGATAAACCGACGATCAGTGAATTTGCTTATCTCCCAGATGCAAAGTTGATTCCTCCCCCGACGTCAGTTTCACTTCAGAAACAAAAGCTCATTGGCCCTTTTGTTCCGTTTACGAGTGAGCAGAACTTTCAGGATCATCTTACATATCCTCAAAAAAACATGATGCAAATAGAAGCTTTTCCTGATGCGAGAGGCTTCCTGAATGTATATGCTGTTCACTCTAATTACCTCATCAACCTTCTATAAACAATCATTCACTAATAGCAATGATGCCGAACTACTATGTCATTTTCTTGAAAATTTTAAAATGGTGAATGCCCATAGTTGAGCGAAATAATGATGGCAAAGCAAGCTTGAACGTTTCGGATGGGCTGTTCTTTTAACCCTCCCAATTATGGGGAGGATTAAGCTCTCAGGGAACTGTCTAGTCATCGTGTACTGCAGTTAGTGTTATCTTATTTTAAATAAGTACAATGTTTTGATAGATAAAGAGGAGGCAATATTTTGAGTGAAAGTAAACCGTTAGAAGAGTTAATTAATGAAACGAAAATTCATAAAAAAACACCGCTTCAAGAAAAAGCGAGAAGAACGTTTATGATTACATTAGGTGCCGTTATTATGGCTGTTGGTCTAGAAGTTTTTCTAGTACCCAATCAGGTTATTGACGGAGGGATTGTTGGTATTTCCATTATGCTCTCCCATTTAAGTGGCATTAGCTTAGGAATTTTCTTATTCGTTCTTAACCTTCCGTTTATTTATATTGGCTACAAACAAATTGGCAAGACGTTCGCTTTCTCAACGCTGTACGGTATCGTGATTTTATCCATATCGACTGCGCTATTGCATCCTGTCCCGGCTTTTACTGATGACATTCTCTTAGCCACATTGTTTGGCGGAGTGGTCCTTGGAATTGGGGTCGGAATGGTCATTCGTTTTGGTGGATCACTTGATGGAACAGAAATTCTTGCGATTCTTGCGAGTAAAAAGCTTCCGTTCTCTGTTGGAGAAATTATCATGTTCGCGAACCTGTTCATTCTTGGTAGCGCAGGATTCGTATTCAGCTTTGATCGCGCGATGTATTCATTGCTCGCCTACTATGTTGCTTATAAAATGATCGATATTACGATCAAAGGTCTTGATGAATCAAAGTCCGTTTGGATTATTAGTGATAACCATAAAGAACTCGGCGATGCTATTTTAAGCCGCTTAGGCAGAGGGGTAACCTATTTGCACGGCGAGGGTGCTTTTTCTGGTGATGATAAGAAAGTGATTTTCTGTGTGATCACTCGACTAGAAGAAGCGAAATTAAAAGACATTGTCGCTGACCATGATGATTCGGCTTTCCTTGCGATGGCCGATATTGCAGAAGTAAGAGGCGGTCGCTTTAAGAAAAAAGATATACATTAGTGATGATATAAAAGTCGTTTGAGAGTTGCGGGGGATGATCCTCTAGCGACTCTTTTTTTTGTGGTGTAATTCACGCATTTGGTTTATTTCGTGGGTGAGTGTTAATTCCTTTTGATCCTTTGCTCCTTTTATTGGTAAAATAATAGAAATATCTATTGAAGGCAGGTGTGTCGCGTGGTAGTTATCGTCGTTAAACTTTGTATATCAGCTTGTCTAGGACTCATGATTGGAATTGAACGCGAGTTAAAGCATAAGCCTCTAGGTTTAAAAACGTGTATGGTCATTGCAGTGAGCAGCTGTTTATTAACGATTGTTTCCATTGAATCCGCTGAAACGTACTCTCAGATATCTGACAACATCCGAACAGATCCAATGCGACTTGCTGCTCAAGTTGTTTCTGGAATCGGTTTTATAGGGGCGGGCGTTATTTTAAGACGAAATAACGATGCCATCTCAGGATTAACAACTGCGGCGATTATATGGGGAGCTTCTGGACTAGGTATCGCAGCAGGAGCGGGATTTTATTTTGAAGCGTTTGTAGGGGCGAGCTTGATCCTGTTTAGCGTAAATATCCTTCCCTGGATTATCAAAAAAATTGGCCCTAGCCAGCTAAGACAGCGTGAGATGAGAGCAAAAATTACGCTTCGAAAAGGAACGAACATTACCGCATTTATGAAAACAATCCAGGCGGCCGATTTTGAAATCAAGCACGTTCGCGTTCGCGATACGAAGGAAAAAAACCATCAAATAGATTTGCGTCTGCTTACCTTTGAAGCGAATCATACGACTAGTATTTATCAGCAGTTAAGAGACATTGACGGCGCAACGTTTGTGGAGGTTGAGGGGTAGCGCGTAGCGGGGCACGAAGGTGCCTGTCACCGCCCGATTTAGCTCACATTTTGTCGAACTCTAAACTAAGTGCTTCGGAGTGGCCATTCGTCGTATTCTAATGTTTCCTTCTCCTGAATAGAGTAATACAGAGGTGCGCTACTTCTATTTTACGACGTTGGAGATGACGAACGATGGTAGTTGTGCTTATTAAACTAAGTATTTCAGCTTTGCTTGGATTACTGATTGGAATTGAACGCGAGTTAAAGCATAAGCCACTCGGTTTAAAGACTTGTATTGTCATTGCAGTAAGCAGCTGTTTGTTAACGATCGTGTCGATTGAATCAGCGGAAACGTTCGCGGAGCTTTCCCCGAATATTCGAACGGATCCAATGCGATTGGCCGCTCAAATTGTTTCTGGGATTGGTTTTATCGGTGCTGGTGTAATCTTGCGGCGTAATAATGATGCGATTTCTGGCTTAACAACTGCAGCGATTATTTGGGGAGCATCTGGATTAGGAATAGCAGCGGGTGCCGGTTTTTATTATGAAGCTTTTGTTGGTGCTGGATTGATTCTGTTCAGTGTGAATATTCTTCCATGGATCATCAAACGGATTGGACCAAAGGCACTTAGACAGCGGGAAATGCGTGCCAAAATCACGTTAAAGAAAAGTGTAGATGTGACTCATTTTATGAAAGCCATTGTGGCAAATGATTTTGAGATTCGACACGTTCGTGTGCGAGATACAAAAGATAGAAACCCGCAAGTTGAGTTGAAACTTATGACGTTTGAAAAAAATCATACGACGGATATTTATCAGCTTCTTCGAAAAGTGGAAGGCGTAAATGAAGTAGAGGTTGAAGGGTAAATGAGTCGTTGCGTGATCTAAAAAGGGAAGGAGGTAGCCATTTATGAGCCACCTCCTCTTTTTTATTTTTTCAACGGTGGTAGTAAGGAAAATTCATAGCCCTCGGCGCGGATTTTTTTGATTAGATCTGGGAGCACCTGGATAGTTTGTTGTAGTTCATGAAGGAGAATAATGGCACCATTTTCAAGGTTCTGAATCACATTTTGTAAGATTTCTTCCGGATGGCGTGCAAGTTCCCAATCCATTGAGCTAATTCGCCACATCACCGTTGTTAAGCCAAGATCCTTAGCTGCTTTAATTGTATCAAGGTTATATTGACCAAACGGCGGCCTAAAATAAGTCACAGGTGAGCCGGTGATTTCGTGGATTTTTAGCTTGCTGTATTCAAGCTCCTCAAACTGCTCGGCATAACTAAGTTTTGTTAAATTAGGATGTTTGCAAGAGTGGGTGCCAATTAGGTGACCTTCATCTAGTACTCTTTTCCAAGGTCTTTCTTTATAGAGGAGGCGTGACTGCCAGAAAAACATGCCTTGTACCTCTTCCTTTTTTAAAATATCGAGAAGTTTAGGAAGCACACGTCCTGGACCATCATCAAAGGTTAAGATGACTGTCTTATTTGCTCCTTTTTCTCCTGATGTAATGACGTTTTGATCAATAGAGTCGTACACGACCCTTGAGCTGTCAACGACTCATGGACTTTTAATCATCATCGTTTTCTCCTTTCTTTAGCTCTGCCAGACTTTTTTCGTACATGTTAACCATTGCTGAGATTTCTTGTGTCGCAGAATGGTGCTCTTCAACATACGTAGCTGCATTTTCACCTAGTACTTCTCGGAGAGACGCTTTCTCGATTAAACGAATAGCATATGTTAAGAATTGATTGATGCCATCATAAACGAAACCAGTCTCTTCGTTCGAAACGAGGCTCATGTTTCCTTTGTTTTTTGAGACGAGTACAGGTAAACCGAAACTCATCGCCTCGAGGATAGCAGAGGATTGTCCTTCGCTATGAGATGTATTAATCACACCATCTGCATTTCTGTATAATGCTTCCATCTCTTTATGAGGAATTACTCCTTTATAAGTCACCCAGTCACTGTTTTCTAAAACTAACTGCTGAACGACCTCTCCCTCATTAGGCTCTATTATTGGGCCGACAATTGTTAAGTTAATGTTTGGGTGAGTTTTGCGTAATTCCAGTAGACTGTTAATTGCGAACGGAATGTTTTTTACTTTTCGTATACCTGCGGGAAGAAGAAAATGGAACGTGTCCGGTGTGGTGTTCTCTGGTACGTTTCTTTTTCTTGAGGTAACCGTTCCTTGAGCAATCACATAAAGCTTATTTTCTAACTTCGGTAAAATATCGAGAACAATGCGCCTAGCCTTTTCATCAAAAACATGGACTGCTAATGCATTTGTTAAACAGGCAATAACATCGTTTTTTCTAGTTGGGTTCTTTAGATCATGGTTCAAATCCGTTCCCGTTAGTGTAACGGTATAATTTGTGATTGGAAGGCTTATTGCTTTTATAAATTGATAAAAACGATAAGCATTAAAGCCGTGAATCAAATCAGCATCTTTAAGGGAATGATGCTGATCGTCTTGCTCTGTTATGGAGATCACTTCCGTTTCGACACCAGAATGATTCAATCCATCAGCGATACGCTGAACGGTGATCGTATTTCCACGAAGCTGGTGAAAGAAAGGGGTAGCGAGGATTACTTTCATGCATGCTCATCCTTTGTTCGTTTGGGTTGTGTGGGTGGTGACAGGCACTCCCCGATATTTGTCATATCATGTATTCTCAACTTCCTTCTGATAAAGTTTGATTGAAGGAACAGTTGTGATTTTGGTTCGTACTGTATATTAGTTTACTAAAGATTAGGAGTGTGACAAATATGAAGGGGTTTTTTCGAAGGTTAATTGGATTAGAGAAATGTATGATTTGTCATAGGAAACCTACACGTCCTCAATATTATTTAGATGATGAGGGAAATCGGAAGCCGGTTTGTTTTAAATGTGTGTCCTATGCGGAGAGAAGGGCTTATCGGAAGGCGTAATGGGTGTTAAATAAACGTTTGTTTAATATCAAAATAAAAGAGTGAAGCGTCCTATGAATAGGGCGCTTCACTCTTTTAACGTAGGCTAAGCTTGCCTGTACTTATTTAAACTAGTTTACTGAGATATATAAAGAAAAACATGGCAGCATGTTATTATTTCTTTTATCCTTATAATGTTTCACTGCTATACTCATTAAGGAGTCCGCTGTGATAAACATTTCATTATGGTTGAAGAAGACCTTCTGGTTATAATAGAACGAGGTTTGTTTTGAAGGAGGAAAAGCATGAAGCAACACGAAGAAACGCCTAAAGATGATCCGCGATACCTCGTGGCCAATCGTGAAGCGCTTATTGGCGTTGGGCTTGTTTTAATAAATTTTATACTCTGGTATGGATTTGCCTACGGTTTTGGTTCAAAACCAGTAGAGGAGTATAGCTATATATGGGGATTACCAGCGTGGTTTTTCTACAGCTGTCTGCTTGGAACTGGGATTGTGATTGTCCTTGTGATTTTTGCGGTTGTCTTCTTGTTTAAAGAAGTTCCGTTTGATGAGGAGGAGGACGAATGAATTGGCAAGTTGTGATTCCTCTCCTTATTTTTCTTGTTATCATTTTTCTTATTGGTTTTTATGCCTCAACACATTTGAAATCGACTTCGAACTTTTTGCAAGAGTACTTTCTAGGTAGTCGGCAACTTGGTGGATTTATACTTGCGATGACGATGATTGCTACATATGGAAGTGCCAGTAGTTTTATCGGAGGCCCTGGTGTAGCTTACACGATGGGGCTGGGATGGGTGCTTTTATCGATGTCTCAGCTTGCCACTGGTTATTTCGTATTATCTGTTCTTGGGAAAAAATTCGCGATTATGTCTCGGAAAATTCGGGCAGTAACGTTGATTGATTTCCTGAAGGAACGTTACCAAAGCAAAGCGGTTGTTATTTTATCTGCGCTTAGTATCATTATTTTCTTATTTTCTGCGATGGCTGCCCAGTGGGTCGGGGGTGCAAGACTCATTGAATCGCTGACAGGGTTGCCTTATACGGGGGCACTGTTTATTTTTGCGGTGTCTGTTCTTGTGTATGTTATTATCGGAGGATTTCGCGCGGTTGCGATCACGGATACGGTTCAGGGCATCGTGATGTTAGGTGGAACGCTTGTTATCCTAGTTGGAACGGTTATAGCGGGTGGTGGCGTTGAGAGCATTGTTACCACGCTTGCGTCTGAGAATCCTGACTTAATTTCTCCTTTTGGTGCTGATCGATCTTTAACACCACTTTATGTATCGTCTTTCTGGATTCTCGTGGGTGTTGGGGTCGTTGGTTTGCCACAGGTGGCCGTTCGAGCGATGTCTTATAAAAGCTCAAAAGGCATGCATCGTGCTTTAATAATTGGAACGATCGTAGTTGGCGTCATTATGCTCGGAATGCATCTCACTGGGGTGTTTGCACGCGCGGTGCTTCCTGGAATTGAGGTAGGAGATACAGTTATGCCGAGAATTGCTCTAGAAGTGCTACCCTCCTGGCTCGCGGGCATTGTTTTAGCTGCTCCTATGGCTGCTATCATGTCGACAGTGGATTCGCTGTTGTTACTTGTTAGTTCTGCCATCGTGAAAGACGTCTACCTGAATTACGTGAAGCCTGAAGCGAGCGATCAAACGATCAAGCGAATTAGCGTAGGTGTGACAATGGTATTGGGAATGTTGGTGTTTGCAATGGCTGTTAACCCTCCGGAACTTCTCATTTGGTTAAACTTATTCTCTTTTGGAGGCCTTGAAGCTGCGTTCATCTGGCCGGTTGTGATGGGACTTTATTGGAAGAAGGGAAATGCGAGCGGTGCGATGGCTTCCATTCTTGTTGGAGTTGGAAGCTATATTGGATTTAATACATTTATGCCAAATGCATTTGGGATGCATACGGTTGTGTTGCCGGTACTGCTTTCGTTTCTTAGTTATGTGAGCGTGAGTTTGATGACGGAGAAGAAACATGCTGTGGTTCAGGAAGATGTAGTATTGAGGTTATGGAAGGTGTGAAATGGTGCCTGTCACTACCCGCTTTTTGAGAGAATTTGTCGAATGATAAATAAGGAAATATTAATTAGGAGCTCTTCTTCATTGGAGGGCTCTTTATTTATATTTGGATAGCATTCTATAGTAAGCGGACAAATAACTGCAATGGGACAGTAATTAAAAGTGTTTTACGAAAAAAATAAAAACAATTAAAAAATGACCGAGAATGCTCATTTTCTCTACACTTATATACAAATTTCGACTGAAAAAGGTTGAGATTGCTCAATTTTTTGTAGGTGAAAAGTCCATATTTTGGATTGTTAAGCTCTTATTAGGATTAAATGAGTAATTTACTAAACATTCAATTAATGGAATAATTATGCTGATTACTTCATCTTAAGGAGGAATACTATTTGAATAAGAAAGCGCTAACAATTACTTTGGCAACAGGTCTGGTTCTAAGTCCAATGTCTTTCTCGGTTGATGCAGCTAAGCCTGTTCCAAATGAACAATCTGACCACGCATTTGACAACAAAGTGATAAAGAAAATTAGCAGCGAAAACATGTATAACAACATTGCCTTATTATCAAAGCAACCTCGTGCATCAGGTACAGAAGGGGAATACAAAGCGGTACAGTACATAAAAAGTGAGTTTGAACGCTATGGCTATGAGACGGAATTACAGCCTTTTACCATTCAGGAGTGGGATGGTGGAGCTTCATCGCTTTCTCTTAATGAGCAAGTCTTTTCTGGCGATGTTTATACGTTTGAAGGATCCATTAACGATCACGCCACAGGATCTCTTGTTTATGTAGGACTTGGTTCTCAGGATGAAGTAGGTGTTGAAGTTGCTGGGAAGATCGCATTAATTGAGCGTGGGACTTATAGTTTTTATGAAAAGATTCAGAACGTCTATGATAAGGAAGCAATTGGCGTCATTATGTTTAACGGAGAAGGACGCTCTGGCAATTCATTTGGCTACGCTTATGAAGGACAGGATATCCCGGCGGTAGCGATAACAAGAGAAGCTGGCCTTCAACTTGTGGAGCAGCTGAATAATGAAGACGTGAAAGCTACTGTAAGCGTAGAAAATGCTGGGACAATTGATAAAACCTCTTATAACGTCATTGCGAAAAAAGAACCGCACCCGAATAAGGATAATGGACAAATTGTCAGCATTGGTGCGCATCACGATTCCGTCCCTAATGGTCCCGGAGCTAACGATGATGCATCTGGAGTAGCGGCAACGCTAGAATTAGCCAGAATCATGGCGAAAACCCCTACAGATACAGAGCTTCGATTTGTTACATTTGGTGCTGAAGAAAAAGGATTAGTCGGTTCTTACCACTATGCAGACTCTTTGACTGATGATGAAATAGAAAGCACGGTTGCTCATTTCCAAATGGATATGGTGGGAAGTCGTGATGCTGGGGAACTTATTATGTTCACGCCTGATGGGAACAAGAATCTTGTAACCGATCTTGGTGCTTCAGCTGGAGCGAGGATTTCAGGCGCAGTTGATTATGGAGAACTCGGAAGAAGCGATCACGTGCCTTTCTTTCTAAAAGGGATACCGGCTGCTCTCTTTATTCATGCGCCGCTTGAGCCGTGGTACCATTCTCCAGATGATACGATTGATAAAATAAGTAAAGAGAAACTCCAAAATGTTGCGGAAATTGTAGGAGCAGCCGTCTATCAGATTGCACGACCAGATACTCCTGCACTTGAGAAGGCGCGAGTTGCGCCGAATCCAGCAGACTATGATTTTGATGATCGTCCATTGTAAGAGAAAAGGCTTAACGAGGTGGGGTGGCCCCGCATCGTTAAGCCTTATTTAGAATCTTGGCATATTTTGTTTTGACACTAACATAGGTAAATGGTCTATCCAAATAGGGTAGATGTCTATGATAAAATGAATAGTATCAGCTGCAAAGCAGGGTGGGCGGCGGTACCCCGTTTATGAAAGGGGGTGCTGCCTATAATGATGAGCACATACGAGGCGCTTGTATTGATGATCAGTTTTGCTTCTCTCGTGGTCACGATTATTACTGTTTCCAGTAATAAAAAGAAGTAACCCACCCTGCCCCGGCCAAGGATTAAGGTGAGTTACTTTTTGCCTTTTGAGCCGCCGCTCGTCATGCGGAGCAGCTGTATGGACGCTGGTGCGAAAGCACCGGCGTTCTTTTTTTATACTTTATGTTATCTAGCTCTATTATATGCAATGAAGGGTGCTGTGGCAAGAGGGTGATGGTATGATGGTGCCTGTCACCACCCGTTTTATGGTGGATAATGTCGAATGCATACCATGTCATTTGGGGCAATATCTTGCCTGAATAGACGAAGTATATATAATAACCAGCTAATACCTTACGTTTTGTATAATGTGCGATGGCATTTGCTTTGCTATAGTGAATAAAAAGCCGAAAAGGATGAGTGTGAATGGGGATTAACCGAAGTCGTTTACAGAGTCATCTTGAAGAACTCGCTAAGATTGGAAAGATTGGGGAAACAGGAGTCTGTCGTCTTGCTCACTCGAAAGAAGATCGGGAAGCTGTGGAAGTTGTAAAGGGATGGATGGAAGAGGCTGGACTAACTGCTCGAATTGATGGTTTTGGGAATTTAATTGGCAGAATAGAAGGCTCAGAAAAAGATAAGGCAATCCTCATGCTTGGCTCTCACATCGATTCTCAACCTTATGGAGGTCGCTTTGACGGCACGGCTGGAGCTCTTGGAGCGATTGAAGTTGTACATACGATGAAGGACAACGGCGTATTACCAAAGCGAACGATCGAAGTGGTTTGTTTCTCTGATGAAGAGGGTTCACGTTTTAATAAAGGTGTTTTCGGAGTTCGGGCTCTTGCTGGCCTTTTAGAAGATGGTGAACTCGAGCGAAAAGATAAGAAAGGGATGACACGAAAAGAAGCACTGAAAGAATTCGGTGTCGAGCCTGATCTTTCACAAAGCCCGGTATACAAGAAAGGCGATATTGAAGCGTTTCTCGAGCTTCATATTGAACAGGGACCGGTTCTGGAATCTAAAGACAAACCTGTAGGAATTGTTTCGGGAATATCAGGTCCTATCTGGTTAACCGTTACACTTGAAGGATTCGCTGGACATGCAGGCTCTGTTCCGATGCCGTTACGAAAAGATGCGATGGTTGGAGCCAGTGAGATCATTACGAAATTTGATCAGTTAATAAAAGAAGAGGGGAAAGAAACAACGGTTGGGACTGTGGGAAGTGTGCAGGTATTTCCGAATTCACGTAACATCATTCCTGAAAAAGTTGAATTTACAATGGATTTGCGTGACATCGACCTGGAGCACCGTACGATGCTTGAGAAAAAGCTTTACACGATCATTGAAGAAGCCGCCACGACTTACAAACTTACCTATACGATCACCGAAGATACAAGAAGTGAGCCGCGCTATTGTGCTGACTGGATTAAAGAAATCATGAGTGAAGAGGATAAAGCGCTCGGTTTCGAATCCCCTGTTTTAATGAGCGGACCATTCCATGATGCTCTGTTTATGTCGTATATCAGTGATTATGGGATGATTTTTGTTCGATGTGAAAAGGGGATTAGCCATAACCCGCTTGAGTTTGCGGAAATGGATGATATTGAGAAAGGAGTGCAATTGCTTTATCAAACAGCAGTGCGGATTGCTCAGAAGGAGTAAAATTCGCAGATAATGAAGTTGTTTCATGAAGGAGTTTCACATTTTCAACTTTTTTGGTCACCGTAGTAAATAGAAAAGTCGGTATGCTTTCATTAATATGTACCCTGTGTAAAGGACAGTTTAAAAAAGACTAGGCAACATTAAGAAGATGATTCCTGTATTGAACAGGGGTCATCTTTTTTAAGTTCCACTGACATCTATCCAGGTTGTAATACATCATATAACTCTTAACTTCACGTTTTAATTCGATTAGTGTTTGACAAGGTTTTATTGAGGCTTCGTCTTTAAAGTGACCAAAGAAAGATTCCTGTGGGGCATTATCCCAACAGTTTCCTCTTCTAGACATAGACTGATCTAAACCGTATTTCTTTAGCTGTTTTTGGTAGGTAGGGTGAGTATAGTGAAAGCCTTGATCAGAATGAATAAAGGCATTCGCATCTAGTTTTGCTTTACGGTTGTTTTTAAGTTTTACTAACGTATCTGTCGCTAGATCGAGCGTAATTCGGTCAGACACATGATAAGCTAGGATCTCATTCGTAGAGCCGTCCTTTATGGTAGATAGATACGCTTTCTTCTTATTTCCATAAAACAAATAGGTAATGTCAGTTAGAAGTACTTTCCCTGGGATGCCTTGTTTGAAGTTTCGCTCAAGTTTGTTTGGTACAACGCTGTGCTCTTTCGTTGCTTTCGCCATACGACGATAGGGATTCGCTCTTCTGATCGGACATACGATTCCGTATTTTTTCATGATTCTGCGTATGCGTTTTAAGTTATAGGTTATTTGATACTGGTTAGCTAGCGTCATCTTGATTTGACGTGCCCCTTTTTTTCGCTTTTTAAAGGCATAGGCTTTTAGGATCCAGTCTTTTAAAACTTGGTCTCGCGCCTCGTTTTCTGTTCGACGCTTTCGAGCACCTTCAGTGAAATAACGATAATAACCAGATCGTGAGACACCCACTACGGAACATAAGTATCGGACCATATTTTTAAGTTGATACTCATGGATGATATGGCGGATTAATTCAAACTTGAGAGAAGCAGCTAATTTTATCTCTTTTTTCCCATCCCCTTTTCCATCATTTCGAGCTTTTTTAGGAGATCATTCTCTGCTTTTAATAGGTTATTTTGAGCTTCTAAACGTTTGTATTTTTCCTCTAAAGACAGTTCCTTATCTTTGGATCTTCCGGAGCTTTCTTTACGAGTGTCAGTAAGTCCATTAATCCCTTTGTTTTTATAACCCTGTCTCCACCTTCTCGCGGCAGAATGTACTCTTTCGTGTCCGAGAGTATCGACATCAAATCCATTTTCTTTAAAAATCTGACTCGGTAGTTTTCCTTTTTCATACTCCGTAATGAATATTCGCTTAAATTCATCACTGTATGTGATTCCTTTTTCACTAACTGATTTCACAAATTTATTAGAGGCAAGTGTTTTGACATCTTCCTCTGAGAATACTTTCTTACTCATTAATAATCATTTCCCATCGTAGAATTTGTCCTCATTATACATAAAAGTACCCTATAGGGCAGACTTTTTTTAAGTGTCTACTCTATAGGGTACATATTACATTGGCATGCCGACTTTTTCTGTAAATCCACAAAATGATGAGAAGGTTAATGATCACTTATCTTATCAAAAATAGTAATCGCTTGTTTAATTTCTTGAGGGATCGCTTTTGCATGGCCGGTAGTTGAGTCAAAATTCACCTGTATGACCTCTGCTTTTACAAGAGTTTCCTCATTTCTTGTTATAGTGTGCTCAAGTTGAAAACTACTCTGACCTATTTTAGTAATTCGGCAGTACACATCAAGGAGATCATCCAATTTTGCTGGTTTGATGAATTCAATCGTTATTTTCCTTAATACCGGATCAAACAACCGATCTTCAGCAAGTTTCTGTAATCGATCACCTAAGACGTGTCGGAAATACTCAGTGGTAGCAATGTCAATATAAGTAGAATAGTGGGCATTGAATACAATTTTTTGACCGTCGATTTCGGAGTAACGAACGCGGATGGGAAAAGAAAAGTGATAGTTATGTAACATGGTTTACCTCAACTTTCGATTTTCTTTATTTTATCACAATATTCCGTTATTATTTTGCGTATCGCTTCGAAATTTCCCGGGTAATGTCTCTATGTGGAAGAGGAATTTCGTTTTTATTCGTGAAACATGTAGGATAGAGACAATTTGAGTTAAGGAGTGGAATGTGGATGAAACCCAAAGTGTATATTACGCGGAAGTTGCCAGATGAAATTGTGAAGCCTATTCGTGAAACATGTGAAGTAAGGATGTGGGACAAGGATAAAGAACCAGTGCCGCACGCTGTCTTAGAAGAAGAAATTAAGCGTGTGGACGGGCTTTTTTGTATGTTAACTGAACAAGTAGATCACTCACTTCTAAAAAAAGCCAACAACCTGAAAGTAGTAGCCAATATGGCTGTAGGTTATAACAACATTGATATTGAAGCAGCTAAAGAATGCGGGATTGTTGTGACGAATACTCCGGGGGTTCTGACGGAAACAACAGCCGACTTAACCTTTGCTTTACTAATGGCTACCGCACGCCGAATTCCTGAAGCATCCAATTATTTGCGTGAAGGAAACTGGGAAGCCTGGTCACCTATGCAGCTAACAGGGCAGGATATCTATGGGGCGACATTAGGGATTATAGGCATGGGGAGAATTGGGGAAGCTGTGGCGAAAAGAGCTAGAGGATTTGATATGAATGTGGTTTATCACAACCGTCGTCGGAATCAGGAAGCAGAAAGTAGATTAGATCTTCAGTTTAAAGAGTTTGAAGATCTTTTAAAGGAGTCTGATTTTGTATGTGTTTTGACACCATTAACGCCTGAAACTGAGAATTTAATTGGGGTAAAGCAGCTTGAAACGATGAAGAGGAGCGCTGTTTTAATCAACACAGCAAGAGGAGGAATTGTAAATGAAGATGCTCTTTATGAAGCCCTAACGAATGGTGTTATATGGGCTGCGGGTTTAGATGTTTTTAAAGAAGAGCCAGTACCGCTTGATCATCCCTTGCTTCGTCTTTCAAACGTCGTTACCCTTCCTCATATAGGGAGTGCAAGTGTAAAAACGAGGTTGAGAATGGCAGAAGTCGCTGCTATGAACTTATTGAAAGTACTTGAAGGAGAAGAGGCGCCAAATAAGGTGTAGAGGCAATAGTGCCTGTCACCACCCGATACCACCGGATTGGTGCCGAATGCTATATAAAAGAACAGGCACAATGGCCTGTTCTTTTATATGGCATAAAGTTAGTTGATTTCCATCACATTCTTAAAGTCTTCAATTGTATTATAAGGTCTCACGGAATTTCGGCGAATCTGTAGCATGTCATCTCCGGGCTGAACGTAGCCAGCTTGTACAGTAAAAGCAAAGTCGATTCCAGCAACATCCATTGCTTCCATCGTCTGTTCATCGTAAGCCCCATAAGGATAAGCAAGTGCGTTTGTATCACCAATTAATTCAATGCTTGTTTCTACATCTTCTTGAATTTCAGGAAGAGATTTTGAGATTAGATAAGGTGGGCCGTTATCCAAATTGTGAAAACTGTTGGTGTGGCTTGCATATTCGAAGACGTCGCTTGCTGCTTCAATTTCTTGATGACTGAGATATTGATTTGTATCAGTATTATATGGAACGGTTTTGTCTTTATTTCGATTCGTAATCAAAAATTCAACAGCGTGAAAATCATATTTCTTCAATACCGGATAAGCTTCTATGTAATTATTCTTATGACCATCGTCAAACGTAAGTAAAACACTTTTTTCAGGGACAGGTATTTCGCTAGTTATATATTTTTCGAATTCCTCAAGCGTTAACGTAAAAAAACCATTTTCATGCAAAACATTCATTTGTTGCTTAAAGTCTTCAAGTAAAACAATGGTGCTTGATAGATTACCATCATCGCCATAGTGTCTCTCTTTCAAATTTTCTTTTGAGATTATATTATGATAGGTTAACACAGGTATATGAGGAGCAGCTCCTCTTTCAGCAGCTTCTTCTAGTTTTCGAATTCTAAGTTCTTGCTCATTAATTTTTTCTTCTTCATGATCTTCTTGATGAGAAGCTTCAGCTGTAGAACTGCTTTCATTAGTAGATAATGTAACTTGATCTAGATCAATAGTGCCCATGTCGCCCCATCCAAACCCTACTAAACTCCCGATTATAGCTAGTAAAACAAAGCTAAATAAGTGAATTTTTTTCATTTATATCCCCCTTTTTGCCCAATACTTCCCTATACTACCATTAATTTGGTATTAAAATTGCGAGTGCCTGTCACTCCCCGAATCCTGTCGATAAAATTTGATTGACGAGTAAGAGAGGGAAGATTATTCTTGGAGAAAGAGAAGATTACTGACAAGGGAGGAAGAAAAATGACGAAGCTACTTTGTTACAGGAATCTATTAAATCCACATGCAACAACACTAATGGTATGGTGAGAAAACCAAGAGTTTGGCTTCCGAATCATTTCTATCACATCGTGAGTCGAGGAAATCGTAAAGAACTTTTGTTTTACGATAACAGAGATTATCGAACGTTTTTGTCTATCCTCGATCAAGTCTTCGAAACACACCCGTTTGAGTTAGCTTCTTATTGTTTAATGAACAACCACTATCATCTTCAACTTCGCTCCAAAGAACATTCCATTTCAAAGATCATGTCACTCATTAACAAACGATACGCGACTTATTTCAATGGAAGATATGAGTTAACTGGCCACGTTTTTGAAAAACGCTATTTTGATGAACCGTTAAATAGCTCATCAAACATGCTTGAAGTTAGCCGTTATATTCATTTGAATCCCGTAAAAGCAAACCTTGTCTCAGACCCAGAAGATTATCCATGGTCGAGCTATCACTACTACCGTTTACGTAATAAACCTAATAAACCCTACCTTTATTTACTTCCGTTAATTGAAGGCTATCCTGGGACTATCCATCAAAAGAAAAAGCAGTACTGTAAGTTCGTGATGGCACGAAGAGATGTTATTGTGCAATCCCTTTTATCACAGAAGGAAGGTTTAAGCTAAATTCAAAATAAAAAAGATGCCGACTTTATCCGGCACCTCCCCTTAATCAAACGTTTGTTTAATCTTCTATTTCTACTTGTAATCCCACAAGACCTTGTATTCTCCCTCTTCTTTTATTACAAACACTTCCTGAACGAGATCAAAATTTCCAAACTGATCGTGAAACTGAAGCGTGACTTTCATTGTGTAAACTTTTTTCATGATCACTCCATTTACTCCAGAACGCCAATTTTTCTTTGTTTTTACTTTGCCAATATCGAACGTAAACGAGGTAGCGCCAATATCTTGTGTAATCAACTGGGAGCGTAATTGACTGTACTGTTCATCTGAAAACCGATTCTGCATTTCTGGATGAAAAAGGTTCCAGGCTTTTTTGAAATCACCACTTTGCTCATATAAATAGAATTCCTTTACAGTTGCTACAGCTTGTGATTTAGGCTGTTGCCAGATCCAAATAGCGATGCTGCCACCGAGAAGCAGCAAGACGATTAAGCTAAAAATAACCTTTCCTGAACCTCCGCGCTTCCTCCTCGTTTTAAAGTATGACAACGTCTCGTCCTCCCTGAAGCTTGACTATTAAAGTGTATGACGGGCGGAAGTTGTCCCATTCGAAGACATATTTCACTAAATTTTAATCTTTCCTCAGAGAGTTTCACGATATAATGGTTTAGGAATTGACTTTTTATAAAGTTGGAGGGAAACAATGAAGCGAAAGTTACTTTGGATGATCATGCCTATGTTGATCGTGGTAGCGGCATGTTCTGAATTAAATCAAGATAAAACGACGTCTGAATCACATAAAGAAGCTAGTGCAGAAAATCAAGGAACAGACACCGACGTTCTTACAGAAGAAGACCAATTGTGGGAACTCCTCTATCAGAATCGTTCAGATGAAACGACATTAAAGGAGATGGAGGATCTTTTTCATGAGGGCGTTTCGCCAGATACAGTAAACAATGATGGCGTATCACCAATCACTTATGCGGTCATGGAAGGAGATAGCAAGCTTGTTGAGTTCCTACTTCTGAATGGGGTAGAGGTACATGATCATGAAGAATCGGATCACGATGGGGATGCTGAAGTAAATCATGAGAAAAATGAGAACCTTCTAGAAGTAGCAGTCGAACAAGGAAATAACGAAATTGTTGACTTGCTATTAAAAATGGGTGCTCATTTTGAAATCGGAAATGAGAAAATGTTAGTCAAAGCTGTAAAGGAAGAAAACATCGAGCTCATCAAAATTTTATTACACAATGGTTATAATCCGAACCTAGAAATAGAAGTGGAAGGCGAGCATGATACTTTATTAACTTATTCCATCGCACAAGGAAATGAAGAAACAAGTGCATTACTCCTTGATTCTGGAGCAAATCCAAACTTTACGGTAGAAAAAAACGATGAAAGTGCACTAGTTACGGCAGTCACCAAAGAAAAGTCTACCGAACTTGTTTCTTTGCTACTAGGTAGAGGTGGGGATGCGAATGCTCGTTACGAAGGAGATCCATTGCTATTTGAAGCAATCAAACAAGACAATCCTTCACTTGTTGAAGCTTTCCTCGTAGCGGGAGCCCTTCCTTCTTCTATTGAGGAAAGTGAAGAGGCATTTGCGTTAGCGGAAGAGAGCGATCATTCTGCGATTGCAGAGCTGCTTCAGCAATATGGCTGGTAAACGTCAAAAAGGTATTCGTTGGTAGTTACCAACTGATACCTTTTTTGTGATTATTTACCATGAAGTACATCACTCAAACGATCAGGGTAGTTCGTAAACATCCCCGTTACGCCCCAGTCTAATAAGCGCGTCATTTGGTCTTTCTCATTCACTGTATAAGGATGAATGAGTAAACCAGCGCTTTTTACTTTTTGTACGTACGTTTCGTCAATTTTTGAAGCAGACATTCCGACGCCGACTGCATACTCAGCTAGTTCTTGAAGTTCTCCCTCAGAAATTGTTGCTGGCTCTTTATATGAGATGAGCTGAATAAGCGGTAAATTAGGATTGAGGTTATGCATTTTCAATAGACTTTCCTGACTAAAAGATTGAATAAGCACTTTACTAGATCGTTCATTAACACCTGTTAAATTGTACTTGTTAAGAATGCGAAGGAGCTCTTCTTCCATACCAGGATATACCTCGGGAGATTTCGTCTCAATATAATAGCGAGCATCCTTCCCGAATGTTTGGAGTACTTGTTCAAGAGTAGGCACTTGAAGCCCTTCGTAAGCAGGATTAGCTTTCTCAGGATATTTTTCATTAAACCAGCTACCTGCATCTAACTCTTTTAGCTGCTCAAGTGTATAGTCTTTTACAAGGCCTGTCCCGTTTGTGGTCCGATCAACTGATTCATCATGCATGGCAATGAGTTTACCATCCTTCGTCATCTGAAGGTCGATTTCAATGTAGTCGCCTTTCATTTCATCCCCAAGTTTATAGGATGCAAGCGTGTGTTCAGGAGCATGTCCAGAAGCACCTCTGTGAGCTACGTTTAATAGTTTGTTAGAGTTCATGCCTGGAGACTTGTCCTTTTCAACTGCTGAGGCAGCTCCAGTCGGGAGCATACTTGCAAATAAGAAAATGCTCATTGATAATGCTGCAATTTTAAATCTCCGCTTCATCTTCATCACTATCATCCTTTCAAAATCGATTCAACTGATAGTATATTCAATGAATGTAAATGGTGATTTACATAAGGCGGATTTTTAAATAGAAAAGGGCGAATTCAATTGTTTTGTTAGAAGCGTTGAAGTGGAGGTTAGGAGGGATGGACAGGAAAAAATGAGGGGAAGGTCTCTTGAAAGAGGCTAATAAACCTGTAACGTGGTTCAAAAGTGAGGGGAAAATAGCACTCGTGGTATCAGGACTTTTAGCATGAGAATATTAATAATTTCGACATAAACCGCGGGTGACAGGCACCATTTAACCACCGCAGGCACGCCCCGCGGTGGTTTGATTTTAATCCTTCCTAGCAACAGACTTTCTTTCAACTAGTTCTGTAGGAAGTTTATAATAGCGATCCACTTTCTCGAGTGAAAGCTGCTGGAAGATAAGGTGAACGGCAAGAGCGCCGGCCTCATATTTGGGTTGTTTAATCGTTGTTAGCGGTGGTGAGACATATTCGGATAGCTGGATGTCATCAAAGCCAATGATGGAAATATCATCTGGGACAGAGATTTTCTTTTCATTAAATGCCTGAATGCCTCCGATCGCCATTTCATCATTTCCGTAGAAAACAGCTGTGGGGAGGTTGCCTTGAGCAATTAGCATTTTTGTTGCACGATAGCCACCTTCTCTAGTGAAGTCACCTGAGATTTTCCATCTCGTTTGAAAACGAAGCTCGTGTTCCTTTAATGCTTGTTCATATCCTTTGAAGCGCATTTTATTGTCATGAGAATTATATGGGCCGCTAATATAAGCGATATCCTTGTGACCATTCTGAATTAACTGTTCCGTTGCGAGATAACCACCCTGAATGTTATCGACCTCTACTTGAATAACGTGATCATTGTTTAATGTTCGATCAAGTACGACCAGAGGAAAGCCTTCACGAGCTGCTTCACTGATGATTTCATCAGTTATGTTGTGAGCTAAAATAATTGCCCCATCAACGCGCTTTTCCGTGAGAAATTTTACCGCAGTGGATTGAGCGCCACCTATTGAGCTACAGGCGATCAAGTCAAAACCATTTGTCATGGTTACTTCTTGAACGCCCTTAATCAGCTCAGAGTAATAGGGTCCTGAAAGATCCTTTAGAATCAATGCAATCGTATTTGTTTTTGTTCGCTTTAGGTCAGAAGCAAAGCCATTTTTTTGATAGTTTAGTTCTCTGGCGGCGTCTTGCACTTTCTTCACCGTTGCAGGACTAACTTTTTTTATGTTATTCAATGCGTAGGAAGCCGTTGAGACGGCTACACCTGCGCGTTTTGCTACGTCCTTTATCGTTGCCATCTTTTCACATCCTCTATCTAGACAACTTTATAATATGTTTACTTTAAGTGTACAACTAATTGTTAGCAATTGTCAGGTGAATCATTTGCCCGACTTCTTCCAGCTCACTTTTATTTAAGACCTGACATTGTAAATCCTTCCACAATGTATTTCTGAAAGAAAGAGAAGATGATGACGATCGGAACGACCATAATAGCAGCTCCTGCCATTTGGAGGGCGTAGTTATTTGCATATTGTCCCTTCAGTAGTGACAGCCCAACAGAAAGCGTATATAGTCTTTCATCATTTGCGATAATTAACGGCCATAAGAAGCTGTTCCAAGCGCCAATGAATGTTAAGATTCCCTGCACAGCAAAGATTGGTTTTGCGATAGGAATGATAAGTTTAAAGAAAATATAGAACTCACCAGCGCCATCAAGGCGGGCCGCTTCAATTAAATCCGTCGGAATCGTCGTCATGAATTGCCTGAAGAGAAAAATACTAAAGGCGACGGCGAGGCCGGGGAGAATGATTCCGGTCATTGTGTTCGTTAGCCCCATTTCATTTAATAGAAGGTAAACAGGGATCATCGTCACTTGGGCTGGGATCATCATTGTAGCAAGAACGATGTAAAAGATCTTTTCTTTTCCTTTAAAATTAAATTTCGCAAATCCATATCCTGCCATTGCGTTTAATAGAAGACCAAGGAAAGAGAAGAGTACGATAATCAGCGTATTTTTCAAATAAAGCCCAAAGTTTAAGCTTTGAAAAAGGTTTATATAGTTGTCTAACGTTGGATTACTTGGAATGAGTTGTGGCGGTATGTTTAAGACGTCACTTTCTTGCTTGAACGAGCTTGAAAGCATCCAAAGAAAAGGGATGGAGACAACCACGCCACCTACGATGAGCAGTAACGTCACAAAAGGCTTTTCGATTTTTTGTAAAAAGGATCTTGATTCCATTCTTTTCACTCCGATCCTGTCTATTAATATTCTGTATCCGATTTTCGCACCTTAAATTGAACAAGCGTGACAATGATAATGAAAATAAAAAGAACAAATGAGCCTGCAGCTGCATAGCCAAATTCGCTGAACTGGAAGCCGTTTTTGTAAATAAAGAGCGCCATTGATATGGTTCCATCTAGCGGGCCACCATCGGTCATGACGAACGGCTCTTCGAAAAATTGCATCCAACCAATCAATGTTGTTACGGTCACAAAGAATGTGGCGTATCGCAGTAAAGGAATGGTGACATTGAATAACACCTGAATCCGATTGGCGCCGTCAATTTGTGCCGCTTCATAATAAGATTTTGGTATGCCTTGAAGAGCGGCAAGAAAGATGATCATGTTAATCCCGATTCCTTTCCAGACGGCAAGAATAATAAGTGATAGTTTTGCAATCGTAGGTTCTGTTAACCATGGAATCGAATCGACAGAGAGCAACGAAAGGATATAGTTAAAGAGCCCGTACTCGGTATTGTAGAGGTAGCCCCATACGACTGCGATCGCAATAATATTAGTAATGGATGGCATGTAATAGACTGCCCGAAAGAACGTAAACAGTTTTGATGTTCCGTAGTTTAATAGAAGGGCGATACCGAGAGAGAAGAAAATGACGAGTGGTACCCCAATTAACACATAGAAAATCGTGTTAAAAACAGATTTATGAAACAGATCGTCTGAGAAAAGATCCACGTAGTTTTCGAATCCAATAAAGCTAATATTTGACCAGTCAGCAAGCCCTTTAAGGTTCAGATCCGTGAAGCTGATAAAAAATGCGATGAGAATCGGAACAATACTGAAGACAATTAATATGAGAACTGCAGGGGCGATGAACATTAGTCCATGTCTTGCTTGAAAGGCATTTCTTAGTATACTGCGCATGTTATCCCACCTATCTGAAGAGCGCTTTTCTTTCGATAAAACGGAGTTCAGACGATATACGCCTGTAACTCCGTCAGTGATTAGTCTTCTAGCATTTCATTTGCTTTTTTGCTAAATTCATCAAGCTCTTTATCTACATCAGCACCGCCAACATTAATTCGTTCAATTGAGGCTAGTAGTTCCTGAGCCATTGCTTCAAATTCCTTCATTTGTGGAGCACCTTCTGTATTCTCAAGCTGCTCACCTAGCGTGGCGTACATTTCATTATCGCTTAAAGCAGGGTCTTCCCAAGCTTCCACTCGAGATGGAAGAGTGTTCGATACATCAAGCCATTCCAATTGTGTATCCACATCGTTCATATAGGAAAGATACTTTAGCGCTTCGTCCACATTTTCAGAGTTATGGAAGATAGAGAAGTTCGATCCTCCGATACTTGATGTATTTGTTTCCTTCTCAGGCATAACGGCTACATCCCACTTGCCTTCAAGATCTGGAGCCTGGTCGTTCAAAATGTTAATCATCCATGGCCCGCTGAAAAACATTGGTTTCTTGTCGTCTTTGAAAGCCTGGACAATATCAACGCCTTCAGCTGTTTGACTGAGTCCTTCTTTAAAGTAGCTGTTATAGTACTTCATTGCTTCGCGGAATTCTGGACTGTCGAAGTTTAGATCTTTGTTCTCAACGTCCATCTCGTATCCATTTTGCCATGCGAAAATAAATGGGGTGATTTGATCGTTCATATCAATATCAAGTCCATAGTAGTCGTCTCCACGATCGGAAAGCTTTGTTGCTGCGTCTTTCAGTTCATCCCACGTTGCAGGAGGTTCTTCAAAACCAGCTTCCTTCAATAAATCTGTACGATAATAGAGGACGCGTGTTTCAACGTACCAAGGAACGCCAATGACTTGATCATCGAATGTCATGGAATCAGCAGCACCCTCGAAATAATTCTCTGGCTTAAATTCAGGGTAGTCTTCAAGATAAGGAGAAAGATCAAGTAAAGCACCGGCATCTGCGAATTCAGGTACCCAGGTTGTTCCTAATTGAACAATGTCTGGTCCTTTTTGGGAAGCGACAGCTGTTAGCAGCTTATCATGGGCGTTTTCCCAGGGGATGGCCTGAACCTTTACTTTTATGTCGGGATTTTCTTCCTCGAATTTATCACTGAGCTCACTAAGTTTTTTTCCTTCTTCACCCATTGCCCATACCGTAATTTCCTTTTTGCCATCACTTGAACTACTGTCATCGTTTGAACAAGCTCCAAGAACCATTGAAATTGTAAGTAAGAACGTAGCCAATAGTGCTGCGGTTTTCTTCTTCATGCAATCCATCTCCTTTTTCACTCTATTTTCCATGCCTACTAACTTGCGACTGACATACAAACTTTATTGAAACGTTTCGATATTTCGATTATAATCAAATGTGTATCCGCTTTCAACACTTTTGTTAAAATTATTTGAAAACGGTGATTAGAAGCTTTACTAATATGGTTTTATGAAGAAATTTAATGAAATCACTCTTTGACTAATTATTTTAGACATGCTTATAATTCAACTAAGATAAA
Source organism: Anaerobacillus sp. 63XJN7_4_ISO-PGPR-S23-413 (assembly GCF_056173725.1). Taxonomy (NCBI): domain Bacteria; kingdom Bacillati; phylum Bacillota; class Bacilli; order Caryophanales; family Bacillaceae; genus Anaerobacillus; species Anaerobacillus sp. 63XJN7_4_ISO-PGPR-S23-413. The sequence goes on along the minus strand of NZ_CM149688.1, from coordinate 3,745,724 downwards.
ATTGAAACGTTTCGATAAAAGGTGAGGAGGAAAGAAATGAAACCTAATGAATTGAAGAACTTACTTAGTCAAATGACGATACATGAAAAAACAGCTCAGTTGATGCAGCTCGCAACGCCTTTCTTTAAAGGGGCGAAAGAAGCTGGGGAGATAACGGGTCCATTAGAACAGCTAAACCTTGATGAAGAACAGGTTCGTCATAGTGGTTCTGTTCTCGGAGCATCCGGAGCGGAAAATATCCGCAATATCCAGAAGACTTATCTTGAAGAAAGTAGATTAGGGATTCCTCTTCTTTTTATGTCTGATATCGTTCATGGCTATAAAACGATTTTTCCGGTTCCACTTGCCATTGGATGCTCATGGGATCTGAACCTTGCAGAAGAAAGCGCAAAAGTGGCAGCTCGGGAAGCGGGCGTTTCGGGCATTCACGTAACCTTTGCTCCGATGGTTGATCTTGTTCGAGACCCTAGGTGGGGACGAGTGATGGAATCGACTGGAGAAGATCCACATTTAAATAGTGAATATGCACGGGCATTTGTGAGAGGTTTTCAGGGAGAAGATTTGAGAAACGATGCTGAACGAGTTGCCGCTTGTGTGAAGCATTTCGCTGCATATGGTGCCGTTGAAGGCGGTCGTGATTATAACTATGTTGATTTATCAGAACGAGAGCTTCGCGAAACCTATTTACCTGCGTACAAAGCTGCCCTTGATGAGGGTTGTGAAATGGTGATGACGGCATTTAATACGGTCGATGGCATCCCGGCAAGTGGGAATAAGCGGTTAATGCGCGATTTACTACGTAAAGAATGGGGTTTTGATGGTGTCGTGATCTCTGACTGGGGGGCCGTGAAGGAGCTCATTCCTCATGGTGTTGCGGAAGATGAGCGAGAAGCTGCATTAAAATCGATTGCTGCAGGAGTGGATATTGAGATGATGACCTCGACTTATGTTCACCACCTACCACAGCTTGTCGAAGAAGGCGCTATAGATGAAGAGGTCATTGATGAAGCTGTACTTCGAATTCTAGATCTGAAGGAGAAGCTCGGATTGTTTGAAAATCCATTCAGAGGGGCTGATGTTGAACGGGAAAGGGAAGTTGTTTTATGCGAAGAACATCGGCAAGTGGCAAGAAAGCTTGCTCAGAAATCAAGCGTGCTGTTAAAAAATGATTCTGTGCTTCCTCTAAAGAAAGAGCAGAAAGTAGCGCTTATCGGACCATTTGGAGAGAGTAATGACATTCTTGGCCCGTGGTCTTGGTTAGGGTCAGGAGATGAAGCCGTTCTTTTAAAGGAAGGATTGTTATCAAAAATAGACTCTTCTCTTTTGCAAGTTGCTAAAGGGTGCGATATCGAAAATGGCTCAAAAGAAGCGTTAAAAGAAGCGGTTGAGGTTGCAAAGGATGCAGATGTGATTGTGCTCGCTCTTGGAGAGGATTCAGATATGAGTGGTGAAGCAGGTTGTCGAAGCGACATTCGTCTTCCGAAGGTTCAGCTTGAGCTCATTGCTGAAATGAAGAAGCTGAATAAACCTATCGTTGCTGTGCTCTTTAATGGACGGCCGCTTGATCTTCACGGTGTGGTTGAGGAAGCTGATGCGTTACTTGAGGCGTGGTATCCAGGAACGGAAGGAGGGGCGGCAGTTGCTGATCTTCTTTACGGAGATGCGAATCCTTCTGGACGGTTAGCGATGTCGTTTCCACATTCAGTTGGACAGGTACCTGTTTACTACAATCACTTTAACACGGGACGTCCGAAAGATGCGCCGGATGCGCAAGTTCGCTATGTGTCGCAATATCTTGATATTCCGAATGAACCGGTATTTCCGTTTGGTTTTGGATTAAGCTATACAGACTTTACTTACCGTAATGCGACACTATCCGATTCTATTATGAGTGAAGAAGATTTAGTCGTTCACGTGACTGTTGAAAATGTTGGGTCATATGAAGGTGAGGAAGTCGTTCAGCTATATGTAAGAGATATCGCTGGAGAGGTTGTACGACCAATGAAAGAGCTGAAAGATTTTAAGAAAATTACGTTACAACCCGGTGAGACAAAGGAAGTTGTCTTTACAATAACAGAGACGCAACTTCGTTATCATCATAGTGATTTATCTTTTGAAAGCGATCCAGGAAACTATATTGCTTTTGTTGGTTCTAACAGTCATGACGTTCAAGAATTGCCATTTAAATTAGTGAAGTAAAGGAGTGGGGCTCGAGTGATAATGATTGATCGAGGAAAAGCATGTTTACGAGCTGGAGACATGGAAGCCATTTTTCTAAAAAGTGGAGATCTTTATGAATTAACGACGGGAAATATTATGATCAATCAAGTGCTATCGAATGCTATTGATGGTGCATTAAATAATTTATATTTACGAGTGTTTACGAATGAAGAAATTAGCACATACCCTTTAATCGGAACTAAATCCAATAGTACTTTTCAATTTGGAACGTCTGAGGCAATTTGGAGAGGGAAAGTTGCGGATGTGCACTATACCGTTGCTTTTCATCTTACGGAACAGAATCTTTGGTTCTGGAACGTCACGCTTGAAGGAAATGATGTTGAAGTAGACGTTGTATACGGACAGGATCTTGGACTTGCTGAAAAAGGCGGTGTTCGAACAAATGAAGCATACACGTCTCAGTATATGGATCATACCGTTTTTGAAGAGGATGGTTACATCGTTTGTACACGTCAAAATCAACCACAACAGGGGGGATTTCCTTACCTTCAACAAGGTTCACTCGGGAATACAAAAGGCTATTCTACAGATGGTTTTCAGTTCTTCGGGTTATCTTATAAGGAAACAAATGAACCAGAAAGGTTGAAGGAAGAGTCGCTAGCAAATGAAATCTATCAATATGAATTCGCCTATACAGCTCTTCAAACAGATCGCGTGAAGTTAAATGGAGAAAAAGAATTCACTTTTTATGGACTATTTCAAAATGATCATCCTCATTCGACTTCAAAGCCTGTTAGTCGAGATAACATTATCGCTTCTTGGGATTCGATTAAATTGGACCCACACCTAGAAAAAGCACAAGAACGAGTGCAGCATCATGTCGGACAGCCTATTCAATCTCTTGATATGACAGAGGAAGATATCATCGAGCTATTTCCTAATCGTCAACAAGAAGAGCGTGAGAATGGGGCGCTACTATCTTTTTTCACCGATACGTATGAGCACGTCGTATTAAAGCAAAAAGAACTTCTAGTCGAACGGCCACATGGGCATATTTTGATGTCTGGGGAAAATGATCGATTGAATCGGAATGTTATTTCGACAACGTCCTATATGTATGGTGTCTTCAATTCCCAAATTTCTTTAGGAAATACATCGTTTCATAAGATGATGAGCAATCAGCGTAATCCCCTTAATGTTCTAAAAACGTCGGGCCAGAGATTGTATGTGGAATACGAAGGAACCTATCGACTTTTAACAATGCCTTCATTATTTGAAATGGGATTTAATTACGCGCGCTGGTATTACAAATTTGAGAACGACACTATTATCATCACAAATTTTACAACCGTTGATTCTCAGCAAGTGCAGTTAGATGTGAGTTCGAAAAGTGGTAAAGAATATCGCTATTTGGTTACGAATCAAATCTCAATGGCTAACCATGAATATGAAGAAGTCTATGATGTGGAGCAGAAAGGTCGTGTTTTAACGTTCCGACCACATAGTTCCGAAAGTACAAAGGTCAATCCTAACCTCACTTATCAGTTGTCCGTCTCCGGTACTGATATGGAAGTGGGAGATGAGCGTCTACTCGTTCATCCTATTGAAGAAGGGGATGCTTCGCTTGTTGTGCTTCAAATTCAATCTACACAACAGTTCTCATTACATATACAGGGGACACGTGATGGAGAGTATGCTCCTTCTGAACGAGATGCAAGTGCTGAAATTAAACGCTACCGGGACTATTTAGGAAAGGTTATGAATCAGTTTCATCTCAGTCATAAAGAAAAGAATGCCGAGTTAGACAGAATGAACGCACTTGCTTGGTGGTACACGCACAATATGCTTGTGCATTATTCTGTTCCAAGAGGTCTTGAGCAATCGATTGGGGCAGCTTGGGGAACACGAGATGTTTGCCAGGGGCCAACTGAATATTTCATGGCGACGCAGAATTATGACTCTGTGAAAGAAATCATTCAAACAGTATATGCTCATCAATATGAAGATGAAGGTAACTGGCCACAGTGGTTTATGTTTGATGAGTATGGGGGTGTTCAGCAGGAGGAAAGTCATGGGGATGTTGTGATTTGGCCGCTAAAAGTCGTCGCTGACTACCTTGCTGTAACAGGTGATCATACAATTTTAGCTATGGAATTACCATATACCCTGCGAGAAGATTTTACATTTAGCGAAAAGAAACATTCATTGAAGGAACATATTAAAAAACAGATTGAGTATGTGAAACGACATTTTCTCAACGATACCTTCCTTTCTTCTTATGGTGATGGGGATTGGGATGATACCCTTCAGCCTGCGAACGCTCAATTAAAAAAATACATGGTGAGTAGCTGGACGGTTGCGCTGACTTACCAGGCTGTGCGTAAGTTTGCGGATGCACTAGTAGAGCCTGAATGGAAAAAGGATCTTCAGGAGCTTGCACTTGGAATTGAACGCGACTATCAGAAATTTCTCCTCGATACAGGAGTTCTTCCAGGGTTTTTATATATGGAAGATCAAAAGCGTCCTGAAAAGATGCTTCATCCAGAGGATAAGAAGACAGGTATCCATTATCGTTTATTACCGATGATTCGAGGGATGATCAGTGAGCTTTTATCTGCAGAGGAAGCAGGAGATCATTACCAAATTATTAAAGAAAAGCTCGCATGTCCGGATGGTGTTCGATTAATGGATAAGCCTGCGAATTATAAAGGTGGAGTGAGTACTCATTTCAAAAGAGCGGAGCAAGCAGCGAACTTTGGAAGAGAAATTGGACTTCAATATGTTCATGCACATATTCGTTTTATTGAGGCAATGGCGAAACTTGGCCAAAGGGAAGAAGTTTGGAAGGGGCTACAAGTTATTAATCCGGTTGGTATTACGGATGTGGTGTCAAACGCAGAGAAACGACAAAGTAATGCCTACTTCAGTAGTTCAGATGGGAAATTCAATACGCGTTACGAGGCGCAGAATCGGTTTGATGATCTTAAAAGCGGATCAGTTCCGGTGAAAGGCGGTTGGCGGATTTATTCAAGTGGACCAGGAATTTATATGAATCAGCTTGTAACAAATGCACTTGGCATCCGCCAGGAAGAAGGAAACATGGTGCTTGACCCTATCCTTCCTAATAGACTAGATGGCCTTCAATTGCACTATCAGTTCTGGGGGCTGGACGTTACTTTTCAGTATCATCTAACAAATGAAGAAAGAAAAGTTCATATTAACGGTCAGCGAGTTGAAACAGCTCTTAACTCTAATCGTTATCGTGAGGGCGGAATGGTTGTTCGAAAGGCAGTTGCTGAAAAGTATTTGAATAGCGGCATGAACACTATTGAAATTTGGTTATGATGTAACATTTGAGGTAATTGTGGAATAAAATAATGAAACCGGGATATCGATACGTTTCGATATCCCGGTTTATTTTTACCTTATTTAATTGAGAAATTCTCTTTTATTAATAAATCTTCTGGTTTTTCGCCAATGCCATCTTCATGGAAGTATTCCTTAATAATGCCATCTTCCAGGTAGTTTGCGATCGCAACCATAGACATTCCTTGATCAAGCGCGAGGTACGCTTCTGTTACTTCTCCAGTTAGGACATTTACCGAATCATAAAAGCCGTATTTCCCGTAAGTACCAAAGTCTTTAAGTGTTTTTAAGTTCTTGTACACTTCTTTAGGTGCGTACTCTAATGCAAGGAAAGACGCGTGTGGTGTTACAATTGCTCCTTCTGCACTATAACCTTCCATACCAAGAGGAGTTGCGCCAAATTCGGTATAGTCTTCAGGAGTTGCGGCAGGAGATAATCCCCATGCAGGATAGCCAAGCTCTTCTTTTGCATACTCGATTTGGATATCCACATGCTTTTGATTATTTAAGCCGAGGGCATTTCGGCCAAGTTCCTTTTCTTTCAAGACAAGACCCGGCATCAAGGCTTCAAACATACTACCTCCCCAGCTTGGTACATACTTTTGGTCATTGTATGTATAGTGACCTTCAAATACATCAATCCCATCATATGTTTTGGTATAGCCTTCTGGTACTTGAGATTGCCAATCCCAGCTTGCAGGCATTGTCCGGTACATTTTCCACCAATGTTCTACAGGAACGTCTCCTTTACCAATCGAGATATAGCTCGCAAGGCGTGGTTCTGTATAAAACGCTCCGTAGTGATGCTCTGTAACACTTTCAGTTGCTACATCGTACCCTCCGCGCATTTGGCCAACCTCTGAATCGTAGAGCTTAGAATAGTCCATCGCTTCCACTAATTCACTTGTTTGATCATTTAACTCAGGATAAGCTTGTCCGGCTACGATTAAACCAGCGGATAGCCAGCCGTTATCAACGGTTGAGATGAACTCACCCCAGTCGGTCATAAGTGAACCATCCTTAGTGAAGTACCAGTTATAATATAAACCATTCCACGTCTCGAGTTCTTCTAATGTTTGAAGTGTAGTTTGAATCCTGTGGACTGCTTCATCTCTTGAAATTATCCCAATTTCTTGAGCAGATATTGTACTCATGAAATACATGCCGATGTTTGTTGGTGATGTAAAGTCTTGTACTGTCTTTTCACCATTCTTCATTCGAACGGCATCATACGTTAATCCAGTCTTTTCATCCGTGAAATCTTCAAAGTACCGATACGTCGTCTTTGAAATCGCTTTCAATTGTTTGGAAAAGGCATGATTCTTTCCTTTGGTAGAACTTTCAGCATTAGTGACTGGCAAGGATCCGGTTAAAACAATGGCTGCTACAAGAAAAAACAAAAGAAATTTTCTCATGAATCCACTTCCTTTCAAAATTAGTGAAACGTTTCGATTTTAGTATATATAAGGAACGGAGGATAGTAAACGGATTGAATGTAAAATATCAGAATTTACTAAAAACAGACCGATAGACATGGGAGAAAGGTTGGATAGTAAGGGGGAGAGAGATTCGACATAAACCGCGAGTGACAGGCACCATCATAAGCCGATAGGATCACTCCTATCGGCTTCCTTTATACCCGAGTCTTCTCGATATTTCTTTCCCGGCTTGTTTCAGAATGGGTAAATATTCAGCTAAACGCTCTTCTGACATTTGAGGAACGGTGCCTGTAATGCTGATCGCGTACGTTGCACTTCCGAGATGGTCAAAGATCGGAACAGCGATGCAGCGAATGCCTTCTTCGTGTTCTTCGTCGTCAATAGCGAAGCCATTTTGACGAACTTTTTCTAATTCGTTTTGAAATTCTGTAGCGTCCGTGATGGTCCGATCTGTTAGCTTAAATAACTCTTTAGTTGAAAGGAAATCGTTTAGTTGCTTATCACTCGAATATGCTAAGATCGCTTTCCCTACACCTGTGCAATGAAGCGGAGCTTTTCGCCCAGTACGGGAGTATATTCGAATTGTGGATTGTGTCTCTACTTTATCAAGATAAATGACTTGATGATCTTCTTCGATCATAACAAGGTGAGCGATTTTTGAAGTTCGTTCACTTAATTCCTCAAGAACATTCCGGGCGACTTCTAAAATATTTAATTCATCGACAACCACATGGTACATCTCAATGAATTTCAACCCAAGTCGATAAGATGTTTGATCAGCCGAGCGCTGGATATATTGGTGTGACTCAAGGGTAGAAACTAGTCGATGTATCGTGCTTTTTGCCACATTAAGCTTGTTAGCGAGCTCTGTAATGCCCATTCCTTCTGGTTTTTCTTTCAATAGCTCTAAAATTTGAAGTGATCGATCGACAGACTGAATCATAACATCTTCCTTTCCTAGACCGATCACGACAATCAGAACGATTTAATTCGAATTGACAAGGACATGTCGGCCTTTTTGTACTTCAACACAATATTGCTTTGCGAGGGATTGTAGTTCGCTGTATCGCTTTTCTGCAATTAAATCTTTTTGTAATAGGGAGCCACCAACACCAACGGCAGCTGCCCCAGCTCGTATATATTCCGCTGTATTTGAAAGGTTTACTCCGCCGGTTGGCATCATGTGCACGTGAAAGAGAGGGCCTTTTACATCTTTAATGAAAGTTGGTCCAAGTACGCTTGCAGGGAAAATTTTCACTAGATCTGCCCCAGCTTGTTGGGCTTGCAGTATTTCTGTCGGCGTGAATACACCAGGTATCACAATTTTACCATATCGATTAGCGGTCAAAATGGTTTCTGTATTCATTGTTGGAGAGAAAATGAATTCGGCACCAGCGTGAATCGCCATGTTTGCTGATTGCGCATCAAGAACGGTACCTGCCCCAACAACTGCCTGACCTTTAAAAGCAAGATTTGCTTCACGAATCACATCAAGTGCCCCATCAGAATCAAGTGTGATTTCAATCCCACTAACCCCGCCATCTACGATCGCTTCAATCACTTGCATCACTTTATCTCGGTCAACTTTTCGAACGACGGCTACAACACCACCGTCAATCATTTTTGTTAAGATCGCCTGTTTCATTCTCCCACTCCTTTTATCTTAATACATCCTGTTTCGTTGCATTTAAAGATTCAATTTCTTGAATCGTTGGAAGCCCTTCAATATCGCCAAATACAGAAACAACGATGGAACCAATTAATGAGCCAAGATCAACAGATTCTTGAAATGTTTTCCCCTTCAGAAGGCCAGAGAGAACTCCTGCAGCAAAACCATCTCCTGCTCCTATGGGATCATTCACTTTAGAGACAGGATAGCTTTTCACAAATCCATTCTCACCATTTGCTGTGGCAAAGGTGGTCCCAATTGCTCCGTTTTTTATCGCGATTTTCTGAACGCCAGAGGCTAGAAAAAATGAAATGATTTCATCAGGATCACTTGTACCTATCAATTGTTCAGCTTCGTCTAGTCCTGGAAGAAGAATATCCGCTTGTCTTGCGAGGTCTAGCAATTTTTCTTGTCCATTTGGAATATTCTTCAGCAGTTTTATTCGAATATTAGGATCAAATGAAACCTTAATTTCATGTTTTTTAGCAAAGTGGAAAACCTCATTCACTAGCTCATAACAAGATTCACTCAACAGAGGAGTAATGCCAGTTAAGTGAACGATTCTCGCCCTTTTTATGTAGTCCCAGTTGATGTCTGCTGTAGTCATAGTGCTTGCAGCGGAACCACTGCGGTAATAGTAAACTTGATTGCGATCTGTTCGCTTTTCTTTAACATATAAGCCCGTTTGTTCTTCAGGGTCCATAAGGACATTCGTTGTATCGACCCCTTCGCCACGAATGGCATTTAATGTAAAATGACCTAATTCTTCATCGCCCAGCTTACTGATCCAGCCTACAGAGTGACCAAGCTTTGAAAGACCGATCGCTACGTTTGATTCAGCCCCGCCGATTCGCTTGTTAAACTGATTCGTATATCGAAGAGGGCCGGTAGAAGCGGCATCAAAAAGCACCATGGTTTCACCGAGTGTGACGACATCCAATTGTGATTGCATAAACTGCCTCCTCCTTGTTCCTTAATAAGGAACGGTGTTCTTTATTATGATTTAACTTTACTGAATTATGAAAACGATGTCAATTTAATTATGTTAGAATTTTCAAAAATATAGATCGTGAGTATCAATTTTCTGTAAATACATTGCGTGAAAGTCAACTCTTATAAGACAAATATGGTAGGATAACGATATTACGACTTACAAGTATTGGGAAGGAGCGGTACGATGAAATTTGATTACCATACGCACCATGAACGATGTGGTCATGCAGAAGCAGGAATTGAAGATTACATAAAAGCAGCAATCCAAAATGATTTGCAGATGATCGGAATTTCTGATCATTCACCGTTTTTTGCAAGTGAGAAGGATCGAGCGTTGCCTCGCATTGCTATGGCCAAGAGTGAGTTCGCTTCTTATGTAGAAGAAGTGCTCTCGCTGAAGGAAAAGTACCGTGGCAAGATTGACGTTTTGCTTGGTGTTGAATCTGACTTTTTTCGAGACCATTACCCGTTATATAAAAGCATTTATGATCAGTACCCGTTTGACTATATAATTGGCTCTGTTCATTTTAGTAATGGAACTAACATCTTTGATAAAAGTCGATGGGAAAATTTAATTGAAGAAGACATACGCAAAGAAAAAGAGCATTATTACAAGCTAATCGTAGAATCAGCTGAAAGCGGCGTCTTCGATATTCTAGCCCATATTGATGCCATGAAGGGATTTTATCCAGACTTCGCAAACGTTCAAACACCTGAAGTCGAAAAAGCATTGAAGCGACTCGGAGAGCTTGAGTCAACGATTGAAATCAACACATCTGGTAAGCATAAAGACTGCGGCGGCTGGTATCCCGCGAATGACATGCTCGAAATGGCCTGCCATTATGGTGTTGGAGTTACTTTCGGATCTGACGCTCATTGGCCTTTACGCGTTGGAGAAGAATTTGAAGAAGTTCGAACAAAGCTGAAGGAGATTGGATTTAAGAATTGGACGGTGTTTCGAGAGAGGAAGAAGGAGTTTGTTGGGATGTGAGGGCGTAGAGGAGTGGGGAAGACAAATGTCTTTCCCACTCTTTTATTTTTTCCTTCTCTTTTGTACCGTAACCGTAGTATTGACTAAATAATCTGTCGATTTTAAAATCAAGGGTTGTAAAACGCTTACATACCCTTTATAATACAACTAAATCGATTTACTAAATCGGTTTAGTAAAATCACTTTAGATGTGGAGAATGATTTATGAGAACTGTAACTATGGCAGACGTTGCAAAAAAAGCACAAGTATCGAAGAGCACCGTTTCGCAATATTTAAACAAACGATATGACTATATGAGTGAAAAAACGAAAGTAAGAATTGAAGAAGCGATTAAAGAGCTTGGTTATCAACCAAACATTGTAGCCAGGAGCTTGAAACAAAAATCTACGAAAACAATTGGAGTCATTGTTGCTAATATTCTCCATACTTTTTCAACAGAAGTGAGTAGAGCAGTAGAAGATTTGTGTCATGAAAAAGGTTTTCATACAATCATTTGTAATGCTGATGATGATCCAGTTAAAGAAAAGCGTTACATTGAAATGCTTCGTGCCAAACAGGTGGACGGATTGATTATCTTTCCAACGGGTAACAACCGTGAACTCTACAAACAAATGTTGGATGAAGAATATCCGCTCGTTTTTCTAGATCGTCTAGTTCCAGATATTCCAGCATCCTCTATAATGCTCAACAATGAAAAAGCTTCCGAATTAGCTGTTGAACATTTTGTTCGTAAAGGGCATAAGCGTATTGCCATTATGACTACATCTTTTATAGATAACATCTCTTCACGGTATGAGAGAGTAGAAGGTTATAAAAAAGCTCTGATTGAACGAAACATTCAATTAAAAGAAGATTATATCCAATGTGTTGATCCAGATTTGATTGCTTCATCACTTGAAAAGATGTTAGCACTTCCTTCACCTCCAGATTGTATTATTGCAGGAAATGATTTTGTACTAAAAGAAGTGCTTCGTTTTGCCAAGCAGCAATCTTTGCGCATTCCTGAGGACTTATCTGTTATCGGAATTGATGATGTACCGTATGCGAGTTTCTTTACTCCTCCCATCACGGCAGTTGCGCAGCCTACTTTTAAAATGGGTAAAATGGCAGCCGAGATTTTGTTGGATAAAATTAACAAAACGACAAGGATAAATGATCAGCCAGAGTATCGTTTTGAACCAAAATTGATGATAAGAGAATCAGTTAACTAAATAGAAGGGAGATCGGGCATGAAAAAAGATGTTGTTACGATTGGAGATGCGATGATCACATTTGATCCTTCACATCATGGCCCAATGCGGTATGCTTCCAATTTTGAAAGAAAAGCAGGTGGAGCTGAATTTAATTTCGCTGTTGGATGTGCAAGGCTCGGGTTACAAACAGGATGGATTAGTAGGTTAGGGAATGACGAGTTTGGAAAATATATTCGTAATTTTGCTAGAGGTGAGGGAATCGATGTTTCAGAAGTGCAGTTGCTCGATCGATATTCAACCTCGTTGAATTTCAAGGAGATTAGAGAAGACGGTAATGGTCGAACGTTCTATTATCGTCATCAATCACCTACGGAGGCACTGACAGAGGCTACCCTTGATGAAGCTATGCTGAGACGTTGCAAGGTGTTACATATAACTGGCGTTTTTGCTGCAATTAATCCGGATAAGAATATTTCACTTCTCCAAAAAGCTGCCACGATAGCAAAAGATAATGGAGCGATAATCACTTTCGACCCTAATATACGATTGAAATTGTGGTCTCCCGAAGAAGCTAAGTACGGCTTAACAGAACTGCTTCCATATGTAGACGTACTGCTTACTGGTGAAGATGAAGCTGAATTACTTTTTGGAGTTCATGAACCTGAACAAATTGCGCAGGATTGTCAAAGATACGGTATTTCAACAATAGCGATCAAAAAAGGTGAGCATGGAGCTAGTGCTTATAAGAATGGTCAACTTGTTCATGCGCCAGCAATACCTCCAAAAAAAGTGGTCGATACGGTAGGAGCAGGAGACGGGTTTGATGCAGGGTTTGTTTATGGATTACTAAATGGCTGGACTCTTGAAAGAACTCTTAAGTTCTCAAATGCAATTGGTTCTATGGTAGTGAGCGTTTGTGGAGATAATGAAGGGTTGCCAGAACTAAGTGAAGTTCTTACACAGCTTGGAGAAAGAGAATTTATTGAGAGGTGAGATAGATGAAACTTCAATTAGCATTGGACAGGCTATCCCGTGAAGAGTGTTTAGACATTTTGGGAGAGACATATGATTCCATCGACTGGATTGAGATTGGAACTGGTGTTATCAAAGAATACGGAATGTCAATTGTAACGGAAATCAGAGAGTCCTTTCCTGAATTAATCATTGTAACAGATATGAAAACATGTGATGCGGGCAAACATGAAGCTGCTCAGGCTTTTGAAGCTGGGGCTGATATTACGACAGTCATGGCTTTCGCAGCAGATCAAACGATTTCCGATATGTTAGACGTAGCCTTAGAGCATAAAGGCAGAGTAATGGTTGATTTACTGGGCGTTACTAATAAATTGCGCATCAATCAGCTCCAAAACCTTGGAGTCGATCTCATTAGTCTACATTTTGGTAAAGATATGCAGAAAAAAGGAAATATCACCGGTGATCTCTTTGAACTTGTAAGCGAATCCTCAGGTATAGAAATTGCTGTAGCAGGTGGAATCAACCTTGATTCTCTGTCATCAATTCTTTCTTACGCTCCCGATACTTTAATCGTTGGGGGAGGCATTACGAAGCAGGATAACCGTAAACAAGCGGCTGCACAAATTAAGGAGGCGATCAAGGAATATGAAAAAAGTCATTCACACTGTAGTTAATGAAGTTAATCAGGTGTTATCAGAAGTGAACGAAGATCAAGCGAAGCAGCTTTCAACTCATATAGAAGAAGCTAAAAGAATTTTTGTGACTGGTGAGGGACGTTCTGGACTAGTGGGAAAAGCATTTGCTATGCGATTAATGCATGGTGGATATGAGGTATATGTTACAGGGGAAACCGTTACTCCGAATATCGAAACTGGTGATTTGTTAATCGCTATCTCTGGATCAGGTTCAACTCAGTCTATCTGTTTTTATGCAGAAAAAGCAAAAGAAATAGGAGCATGTATTTCAGCGGTTACAACGAATGGCAGCTCTAGGCTTGCTGGAATAAGTGATCATGTGTTAGTCGTTCCTGCAGCAACTAAAAAGAGATTACCAGAAGAGCCTAGTACGATTCAGCCGCTTGGAAACCAATTTGATCAATCGCTGCACTTGCTCCTAGACGCTATTATCATCTACACAATTAATCAATCAAAGCAAACGGATAACGAAAGAATGACTTCCAAACACGCAAATATGGAATAGAGGTGTACTAAATGGCTAACCTGCTAAAAGTACAGGAGGCAAAAATTATTCCTGTCATCCGTAAAGCAAATCAAAACAATATATTACCAATTGCTCAAGCTTTATATGAGGGTGGTATTAAAGCAATCGAGATAACAGCTGAAACACCAGAGGTTGAAACGTTGATTAGGAAAGTTAGAGATAGTTTTGATGGGTTATTAATAGGTGCAGGAACTGTGCTCGATGGTGAAACAGCCAGAGCAGTTATTATGGCGGGTGCCGATTTTATTGTTTCTCCTACGGTGAATCTAAATACAGTTAAAGTGGCGAAAAGATATGGAGTCCCATGCATTATAGGTGCCTTGACCCCAACGGAAATGGTGACAGCTTATGAATCAGGCGCTGATATGGTGAAAGTTTTTCCGGCGGACACAATGGGCGCTCGTTATATAAAAAATATTCTCGGTCCTCTACCTCAAATTGAAATAATGGCAACTGGTGGAATCGATAAGGAAAATATGCTTGATTATTTCCAAGCGGGAGCTAAGGTTGTTGGGATTGGAGGCCAACTTGTTCAATGTGATCATCTAACGTCAGAAGACGATTTCAATAGTTTAAAAGAATTGGCAAGTCAATATGTTGAAAAGCTAAGAGGAGCAAATCATACTTCATTATTTGAAAGCGGATTCAGAAAATAAAGGGGGAGCTTTTATGAAATATGTATTTACATTATTGTTAGTTATGATTTTATCTCTAGGTTTTTTGACGGGGTGCGGTAACAGTGAAAATGCTGGAGCAAACGAAAATGGCAAGATTAAAATTATTGCGGCACATAACCAAACTTCACCTGAAAATCCTTACCAATATGGGATGAAGGAATTTAAAAAAGTAGCTGAAGAAAATGGAGACGGTAATATTGAAGTAGAAGTCCATGCAGGAACTCTGGGCACAAGTGAATCAGAACTTGTGGAAAAGCTTAAGCTTGGCGGTGCTGATGTTGTTCTCGTGTCTCCTGGTTTTATGTCGAAAACGGGTATTAAAGAAATCGATCTATTCGCTATGCCTTACGTATTTAATAGTTATGAACATTGGGAGAAAGCAGTTGAGGGAGAAGTTGGCGATCAAATTGCTGAAACGATTAATGAGAAGTCTGATAATACATTCAAAGTTTTGGGCTATTGGACAGCTGGAGTTCGTCATTACTATGGGAAAAAGCCATTGAATTCCATGAAGGATATTGAAGGGATGAAATTCCGGACGCAAACTTCTGGTGCTATTGCAGAGTACTGGGAAGAAACTGGAGCTGTACCAACATCGGTAGCATGGGGAGAGTTATATCAAGCTTTACAACAAGGTGTCGTTGATGCCTCTGAGAACGCTTATCCATACTTCGTTCAACAAAATCACCATAAAACTGAAAATGGAAAGTACATCACAGAAACAGCGCATGACTACACGACTCGTTTATTACTCATTAATGGAAAGAAATTTGATTCTTATACAGATGAGCAAAAAGATGCCGTATTAAAAGCAGCTGAAGCTTCAGTAAAGAAAGAGATTGAGGTCCTTCACAAGCAAGAAGAAGAGTACAAACAAAAAGCTATTGATGAAGGGGCAGAAGTAAATGACATTGATCGTAAACCGTTCATTGAATTAGCGAAGCCTATTCAAGACAAAACAGCAGAAGAAATTGGTGCGACGGATCTTTTGAAAAAAATTCGTGATTTGAAATAAGTAAAGAGTGAAGCGAGGGTATAGTCGGTACCTTCGCTCTTATTCTAATCATTAGCCTTGCGCTTGTAGAAAGGGGAAGTTAGCCGTGCTCGTTAAGCTGCTTGAGAAAATTCAATTAACTGTTGGTGTCTTGTTTCTAGTTGTCTTTTTTATCACGATCATTATCCAGGTTATTACGCGGTATATGGGGGTTTCAGCTATTTGGACGGAAGAAGTTGCGACTTATTCCTTTATTTGGGCCGTGTTTATGGGGGCATCCGTCATGCTCAATCGAAGAGAGCATTTTAAATTCGATCTTCTGTTGAATAAGTTAACTGGCAAAAGTAAGAACAGCCTATATCTCATTAATGATCTTATTCTTCTAGTATTTAGTACAGGTTTATTTTATTTAGGAATAGAAGCTGTTCAAAACTTCTGGAACTATACCTGGGTTTCTATCCCGGAATTAAAAATGGGGTATGTATGGATTTCAATTCCGATTATGGGTGGAACGATGATGATATATACGTTTGCTCACATTTTACGTAACGTAAGAAGCTTCTCTAAGAAGGAGGTAACCGAATGATTGGTATTCTGTTAGTTGGTCTCTTTATTATCCTGATGTTTCTTGGTATTCCTATTGCTTTCGTAATCGGAATTGTAGCCCTGCTAGGAATTATGAACGTACCTTATATTCCTGAAGTAACAGTACCAGTTAAAATGCTGAACGGTCTCGATTCGTTTGTTTTATTAGCCGTTCCTCTTTTCATACTAGCAGCTAACTTGATGAATAGCGGCCAAATCTCCCAAAAGTTAATAGACTTAGCACTAGCAATTGTCGGGCACATCCGTGGTGGATTAGCGCACGCCAATATTCTCGTATCTATGCTCTTTGCAGGGGTTTCAGGCGCCGCTCAAGCTGACACGGCCGGGGTTGGTAAAATCCTAATTCCTAATATGAAAAAACAAGGATATGACACTGAAACAGCTGTTGGTATTACAGCGGCCTCTTCTACAATCGGTGTTATCATTCCCCCAAGTATCCCGATGATCATTTTTGCGGGGCTAACAAATGTATCAGTTGGCGCTTTGTTCTTAGTAGGAATTATCCCTGGTATCCTCGTTGGACTCGGTATGATGATCCTTGTTTATATTCTTGCTAGGAAGAGAGGATATCCCACATATCAGAAAGCTTCAATGAAAAATTTCATGAAACAGTTTGTTGGCACAATTCCTGCACTAATGACACCCGTAATTCTGATTGGTGGGATTATCACCGGAATTTTCACAGCGACTGAAGCAGCGGCATTTGCTTCACTTTATACAGTCATCATTGGCCTTTTTTATTACAAGACACTAAAAATAAAAGATTTCCCTAAAATTTTAGTGGATACGTTAACACTTAGTTCATTATCCTTATTCGCCTTAGCCGCAGCAAATGCTTTAGGAGAATTGATGAGTTACTACCAATTATCATCATGGGCGGAACAATTTTTCGCAAATAATATCGATAGTAAATGGGTTTTTCTATTAATTATCATTGCATTCTTCCTCTTTGTAGGAACATTCATGGATGCTATACCAGCAATGATTTTATTTATCCCAGTGATCTTGCCAGTTGCGATCGGTTTTGAGATTGATCCCATTCTATTAGGTATCGTTACAATCATGACTTTAGCTGTAGGTCTAGTGACGCCCCCATATGGTTTATGTTTACTCTTAGCTGCGAAAATTGGAAAATTACCAGTTGAACGTTCACTAGGTGCCGTTATGCCATATATAGCTATAGTACTCGTAGTACTGCTAGTAGTTGCGTTTGTACCGGATGTTGCTTTTTACTTACCAAAGGTGATTAATTCTAATTTGTTTTAATTATAGAATTTATATAGAACGGTTTTGCTTTGTTAGCTTTCACTTTATTATTTTATTTATAACCCTTATATCACGCTAAAAGTCGAGTGAATCAATATTTTATTTGAAGGTGTCAAACCTATAGAAATCAACAAGTTTTATTAGCATAGAATAGTTAAAAAGACAGTAAGAATGCGAGGTGACTAATTACACCGCGCATTCTTTTTTAGGAAATCAGTTGAAATTTTCAGATTTTTGATTTATTCTTTAAAGTGAAAATACGAAAAATTGTATATTGAGGTGAGGATATGGAAGGCAAATGGGAGAAATTATACAGCAAGAATGGACTGGCAGCTAGGAGAATTGCAGCTAATCTAATAGCGATCGAGCCAGGAAGCCGTATTCCTCGCGTAAGTGATTTTGTTACAGAAACATCACTTGGAAGGGGGACAATTCAGGGAGCGTTACGTCTACTCGAAGAAATAGGAGCTATTGTTCTTGAAGCAAGAGGACACCTTGGTACGTTTCTTGTTAGAACGGATCGAGAGCTACTTTGGGATATTGCAGGACTTGGTTCTGTTATGGGGGCAATGCCTTTACCATATTCGCGAAAATATGAAGGCCTTGCTACTGGTTTAGTTCAGGTGCTTGAAATGATGAAAATACCTTTTAATTTGGCTTTCATGAGAGGCTCATCGAATAGAATAGAGGCATTGAAAGCTGGAAGATATGATTTTGTGATTGTTTCAAGGCATGCGGCTGAGCTTGCTGTTCGGAATGACGCTCGTATCGAAATGGCAAAAACATTTGGAAATAACTCATATGTTTCCGGACATGAAATCTTTTTTTCAGACTCTAAAACAGAGCGTATTCAAAACGGCATGCGGGTAGGTATTGATTATTCTTCAGCTGATCAGCATCTTCTAACGGAGTATGAAATAGAAGGTATTGATGTTCAGCTAATTGAAGTGAACTACATGCAGATGATGGAGATGCTTAAGAACAATGAAATTGATGCAGCAGTTTGGAATAAGGATGAGATTATTCATTCTGAAGGAATGGGTAAAGGATCGTTTCGTTCGATAAAAGCTCAGGAATTAAGTCGAAAGGTGAATGAAGCAACTATGCTCTTAAATAGGGAGAGGATAGAACTTAGAGATGCACTACTCGACCTGTCAGTATTTAACGTCAAGGAGCTACAAGTTCGAGTAGAAAAGGGGGAAATTTATCCTCGATATTAGGCGGGATTTCATTTTGAATCCCTATGATTTTAATATACTAAATCCTGTATATTGGAGGTTGGTTTTTATGTCAACGATTAAGGAACGACTAGATATTCTGAAAGCTGGCGATGTGATTAGTGAGGAAGCATCAACTATCGCTGAGGAAGCGGTGCAAAGATTAAGTGACCATACGCAAAGGCCGCTTCCTCAAAATAAAATAGAAATGCTCGTTACTCATCTTGCATCAGCCTTAACGCGTATGTCCCGCGGTGAATCGGTCGACGGCCCACCTGATGAGCTTTTTTCAGAAATAGAGAAATCTGAGCAAATTGATCTAGCGAATAGAGAGATTAATTGGCTTAAATCCAATTGGGGTGAGGAAATTCCAAAATCTGAGATCGCTTTTTTAAAAATGCACTATGTATCTATTTTTAAAGAAATGAAATAGGAGGAGATTTTTTATGAAAATTGTTATTGGTGGACAGGTAGATAAAAAGGAAGTCGAAGCCCTAGTGAAGGAACATGGACCAAATGGAGTGGAAACTTCCATTAAATCAGATGTAGAAGCGGCAATGGCAGTAAAAACAGGTCAAGCAGAATACTATGTTGGAGCGTGTCACACTGGTGGTGGAGGTGCGTTAGCAATGGCGATTGCTATTATTGGAAAACCAAGCTGTGAAACTGTTTCAATGCCAGGAAGAAAACCGAGTGAAGAGAAAATTCAACAGGCTGTTAAGGACGGAAAGAAAGCATTCGGTTTTACTGCTGATCATATGGAAACGGTCGTTCCAATGATTATGAGAGCAATTAAAGCACTTTAATTTAGAAGGGGGTTCGGCACATGGAAATGGTTCTCGTCATTTTGATCGGGGCTATGGCAGCTGTTCTTGCAAATTTAAATTTAGCTGTGTTTAATGACGGCTTACGACCAATTGTACCTGAAAATACTGAAGGGCGAATGGGACGTAAAGAGCTTGGTTTAACGGCTTTTGCTATGAGTTTTGGACTTGTAGTTGGTTTTGGGATTCCGTTTACCATTACAGCGAGTATTATTCTTATCCATAGCATTCTGCTTGGAACAGATATTATTGGATTAATCACCCCGCGAAATAAATGGGGTACGCCTGTTGCAGCAATTGTTGGTGGCGCATATGGTGCAGGTTTGTTAGTTGGACTAGAAGGATTTGTCACCTTATTTGAAAAACTACCATTGAATTTTCTAGATGCGATGGGGCAAGTGGGATCGCCGGTCGTGGTAACCTTCATGGCATTTCCAGCTCTAGCAGTGGCGTTGCAATTCAGTGTTAAAAAAGGTGTTTTGACGTTTATTACATCAGCCATTATTCGGCAATTAGCTGTATGGTTAAATGAAAGCGGTGCCATGACTTTTGGTGATACGACGGTTACGTTAAATCAAGAAGGAATGGCTCTCATTACTGGAATGATTTTCTTAATTACATATGCTGTGCGTCAAAAACCTGAAGGGGACGGAAGCGGGATTGATCTTGCTTCGGTTTTCAGTGAGAGAGTCGATCGCATTAAAAAGCATGTGGTTTATTTCATGATTATGGGTGGGCTTATTGCTGCGGCTACGAACCTTCTGATTATGGCTGGAGATCCAATATCTTTAAATTTAATAGCAGACGGAAAAATAACAGATGCTGCTATCGCTGCAGGAGCCCGAGCGCTGGGATTCATCCCACTTGTTGCTAGTACGGCGATTGCAACAGGGGTGTATAGTCCAGTTGGGTTTACAATCATTTTCGTTGTAGGGTTGCTTGTTCCTAATGTATGGGTTGCGGCTATCCTTGGTATTATTACTGTTTTTCTTGAGGTTATGTTATTGAGTCAGATTGCACGTTTCCTTGACAAATATCCCGGAGTACGACAATCAGGAGAAAATATTCGTACAGCGATGAGTCGAATTTTAGAAGTGGCTCTTTTAATTGGTGGTGCAAACGCAGCTAATGCTATTGCTCCAGGGCTTGGATTTTTTATCATTGCAGGGTTCTATTTGTTAAATGAGATTGCAGGCCGTCCAATTGTGCGAATGGCAGTAGGACCGATTGGCGCAATAGCAGTTGGTATCTTGGCGAATGTTCTTGTCGTACTTGGCCTCATGCAAATACCACAGTAGAAGGAGGAGATAAGATGATTCAAACGGTTAGAGGACCAATTGATCCTACTGAGCTCGGGATTTGTTCCGCTCATGAACATCTTTGTATTGATTTATCACGAATTAAAAATGATCCTGACACTATTCTTGACGATATAGGCGGAATGGAAGAAGAACTTCGCTATTTTAAAGCTTCAGGTGGGCAGGCGATGATAGAAGTTACGAATGACGGAATGGGTCGTAATGCAAGTCTCCTTAGAAAGTTAAGCGAAACGACAGGAGTGCATTTGATCGCAAGTACCGGTTTTTACAAAGACCCATTCCTTCCAAACCAAGCGACTGAGTGGAATCGCGATCAGTTTGCACAATACATGATTGATGAAATAAAGAACGGAATTGAAGGAACAGACGTTTATCCTGGCGTTATTGGAGAAATAGGGAGCAGTCACTATGAAATCAAGCCTATTGAAGAAGAGCTCTTAACTGGTGCGGGAATCGCAGCAATGGAAACGGGGCTTCCGCTCACCACACATACAACGCTCGGAACGATGGGAGTCGAGCAAGTTGAACTTTATTCTGCCCTTGGATTGCCAATGAACCAATTGATTGTGGGGCATCAAGACCTTAATCAAGATGATGAACGAGTACTTTCTGTTGTGGAAGCAGGGGCATTTGTAGGATTTGATACGATTGGAAAAATTAATTATCGACCTGATGAAGAGCGAATTCATACAATTTGTCGTCTATTTGAAAGAGGATATGGTGCGCAGATTTTATTATCAGCTGATTTAACTAGAAAGTCACATTGGCATAAGCACGGAGGTATTGGATATGACTATGTTCTCAATGAATTTGTTCCTCGTTTAAAAGAAGCAGGCTTGTCTGATGAGAATATCAGAATGATGCTAATCGATAATCCAGCTCATGCTTTCAGTCGAAAGGGGATTGCATAACATTGAAATACCAGGAATCTGTTATACCTCAGATGTCACTTGCAGAAGCAACAAATAAACAATTTGAAATTGTGGATTATATCACAAAGGAATTTAAAGACAATGAAATGTTCCATGATGGCGATCGCGGTGTGCATCCGATCTATAAACGACCTAGAACAACTGCGAAAGTTGAGAACGTTCTTGCTAGTATTTTTGGAGGTGATCAGGCAGTACTTGTGCGAGGATCGGGTACCGGTGCAATTCGATCTCTCTTAAGTGCCCTCCTTGAACCGGGAGAATCCATGATGATTCACACTGCACCTATTTATATGACGACTAAAGAAACGATCCGAATGCTTGGGTTACGAACGGAAGAAGTGAATTTCAATGATTTAGATGCTATTAAACAAAGTCTTCCTCATTCAGAAGCAAAGGTTTTCTATATCCAACATGCAAGGCAGCAACCAATCGACACTTATCGTCTTAAAGAAGTGATTAAGTTAGTTAAGACGATCAACCCTGAAATGATTGTAGTTGTTGATGATAATTATTGTGCATTGAAAATGCATGGAATTGGTGTAGAGGCTGGCGCTGATTATTCCACTTTTTCCGGATTTAAGCTACTTGGACCTGAAGGAATTGGAGTAGTGATAGGGAAGAGCGCCATTAAAACAATTCAACAGCGAAATTATTCTGGAGGCAGTCAAGTTCAGGGACCAGAAGCGATGGAGTTACTTCGATCCCTACCTTTTGCACCTGTCTCATTAGCTATTCAGAGTCAGCAAGTTGAAGTTCTATGTGACTTGTTAAATAAAGGTGAAGTGTATGGAGTAAAAGAGGCATATATTACAAACTCTCAATCAAAGAATGTCATTGTTGAACTGAAAGAGCCAGTTGCCCGTGAAGTAATCGAGCGAAGTAAGGCCTTTGGAGCAGCAACATATCCAATTGGAGCAGAATCACGTTTTGAACTTGTTCCAATGATTTATCGAGTTTCTGGTAGTTTCCTCGAAAGTACACCCGCATTACTTGAATATGGTTTACGGATTAACCCTATGAAGGCTGGAGCAGAGACTGTTATTCGTATTCTTCGAGAATCATTGCGAGGAGAGTAAGTATACATCAAGACATAATCTATACGCTGTTGTTTAGGAGGCTACTACATTGTTTCTTTCACTTACAAAGAAGAGAAATCCAGAACTCATTAAAGCGGGAGTAAAACTTCACCAATCTGGGCTTATTCCTCCCAATACGTATGTTCTCGACCTTGACACAATAGCCCACAATGTCAGAAGAATGGCGCAAGCTGCTAAAGAGAATGATTTTACATTGTATTTTATGAGTAAGCAGCTTGGTCGTATAGGCGATCTCGGGAATTGGATTGCGGAACATGGAATTGAAAAAGCTGTTGCCGTTGAATTTGAAGAAGCTTACCGACTATATCATTCCGGTGTCAGTATTGGTAACGTGGGTCATCTTGTCCAACCTGGGAAACATCAGTGGGATGAGGTTCTTAGTTTCGATCCAGAAGTTGTGACGGTTTTTTCGATTGAGCGAGCAAGACAAGTATCAGATGCAGCTATGAAACTGGGAAAAAAACAGGAGGTCATTCTGCGAGTAATCAATTCATCAGACACGATTTATCCTGGACAGTGGGGAGGATTTCAGGTAGAGGAGCTTCAAGGTTTTATTCCAGAGCTAAAGCAGCTGAAAGGAATCGAAGTAATGGGCGTTACTTCATTTCCGTTATTGCTAATGGACAAAGAACGTAAGGAGCTATTGTTTACGGAGAACCTGAAAACAATTCTTTCGGCAAAAGCAATCCTTGAAGCATCGGGATTTCATATTCGTCAGGTAAATGGTCCAAGTGCAACAAGTACAGAAACGATTCCAATGCTAAAAAAAGCCGGGGTTACACATGGGGAACCTGGACATGCTCTAACAGGGACTACCCCACTTCATGCGGTGCGAACTCTTCCTGAGGATCCTGCTATTATCTATGTATCTGAAGTCTCTCATGAAGATGAGGAGAATTTTTATGTGATTGGAGGAGGGTTTTACGAAAGGGGAAATATGACAGGCGCTTACGTCGGAAGCTCCCCTGAACGTATTTTTGATACATTTTTAAAAGGCAAGCCTCTAAATTCTGAGTACATTGATTACTATGGAAGACTTGAACGTGAATCAAGAGTATCTATCGGTGATACGGCAATATATGCTTTTCGGACGCAAGTGTTTGTAACAAGGGCAAATGTTGCCCTTGTTCGTGGGTTACATGATGGTGTTCCAGAAATTGTACATTTTGAAAGGAGAGGTTAACGATGGGACGTATCGTAGTGCTCGTTCTCGATAGTTTTGGGATTGGAGCAATGGATGACTGTGCAGATTTTGAACCAGGGGACTGCATAGCAAATACGTACGAGCATATTCGAAAAAAAGTACCGATGGCCATTCCCACCATGTATTCGCTTGGACTTAATCAACTTGTAGATGAAACCGGAACACCAAAAGGAGCTTACGGAAAAGCACGACTCGCACACTACGGAGCTGATACTTATATGGGACACCAAGAGATTGTAGGAAGTCTTCCGAAACGTCCCGCCAAACGATTGATGAAAGACGTTCATGAGAATATAGCTACGAGTCTACTAAGGGAAAATTTCAAAGTAACCTATCCTTTTGAAGATTTGCCAATATTGTTAATTGACGATGCAATCATTATTGCAGATAACATTGAATCAACCCCTGGAAATATTATTAATGTTACGGCAGACCTGACAAAGGTTTCGTTTGAGTATGCGCTTAAAGTAGGAAGCGTTGTAAGGAGAGTTGTTGATACAAGTCGAGTTATTACATTAGGCGGTCCTCACACTTCGGTCGAGCGACTTCTATCAGTAGTAAAAAAAGGGGAAGCGGGGCAGTGGGGAATTGATAGCCCTAAAGCAGGCTTGTATGGGCCAGACTATCAAGTTCGTCACCTGGGATATGGTGTTAACGTACAAAGACAATTCCAGACCCTAGCTGAATCTAAAATTCCAGTTTATCGAATTGGGAAAACGGCAGATGTACTCGAAGGAAAGCATTGGGCTTATTCTATTGTGAATACAGCGGAGGTGCTTCAACAACTAAAAGAAACATTTAGTAAAGAAAAGCATGGGGCTTTTCTAGTAAATGTACAAGAAACGGACCTTGCTGGTCATGCAGAGGATACGAATTGGTACGCATCACTTCTTGAAGAAGTAGATAATTGGCTGGAGAAATTTATTCCTCTACTTAAAGAAGATGATATTTTAATAGTAACGGCAGATCATGGGAATGACCCTACGATCGGGCACTCAAAACATACAAGAGAGTATACTCCTCTTATGGTTACTGGTCCTAAAGTGAAGCCAGTATCGATTGGGATAAGAAATACTATGGCAGATATAGGGGCAACCTTGAGTGATTATTTTCGTATTGAATCCACTGAAGCAGGTACTAGCTTTCTTAATCAAATCCTCAAAAACTAAGGAGGAGTATATATGAAGAAACGAATTTTTATAATACCGATCGTGGTTCTGCTGTTGAATATCTCTGTCTTTTCCACAGCTTCAGCTACTGCCAACGGAGAGAAGCTGAGTCATGGTAGTCCGAAGAGTGCTGGAATGAATGCTACTACACTTGAGGAAATTGGTGACGTAGTGCAAGAAGCTATAAGTAATGATATAACTCCTGGAGCAGTGGTACTTGTGGTTAAAAGTGGTAAAGTCGTAAAAGAGTCTGCCTATGGAGATGCACAAAAATATGATATGGGAAATCTATTAGAAAAACCAAGGAAAATGAAAAAGAAAACAATGTTTGACCTTGCCTCTTTAACTAAAGTAATGGGAACAACGCAAGGAATTATGAAGCTTGTCAGTGATGGGGAATTATCAGTAAATGATCGAGTAGCAAAATATATTCCTAATTTTGCTTCTAATGGTAAGGAAGATATTACAATCGCAGACCTTTTAACACATACCTCTGGCTTAACTCCTTGGCAGCCGACTTATTTTCATGCTAAGAATTCGGAAGAAGTTCTAAACTATATTAATGCACTTCCACTCGAATACGAAACCGGCACAGATCGTCGCTATAGTGATTTTAGTTTTATGACGCTAGGGTTCATCATTGAGGAAATAAGCGGAGAGAAGCTTGATGATTATCTTCAGAAAAATATTTATGAGCCATTGAAAATGAAAGATACGATGTTTACTCCTTCAGATCACCTTGATGATAAAATCGCAGCCACCTCATGGGGGAATCCTTTTGAATATAAAATGGTTGATGATCCTGATTTCGGCTACAACGTTCCTGAGCGAGCTGAGGACTTTGGAAGGTGGCGAACTGAAACACTTGTTGGAGAAGTTAATGACGGTAATAGTTTTTATGCAAACGAAGGTATAGCTGGACACGCTGGCTTGTTCTCCACGGCACGAGATCTTGCCGTACTTGGACAGGCGATGTTGAATGGTGGGAGTTACGGTAAAGTGAAGCTATATGATCAGGAGGTTATTGAAGACTTTACAACCCCTCAGCGTTTTGGACAGGGCTATGGATGGGAACTCGACAAGAGCTGGTACATGGGTGACAAACATTCAGAAGCGACTTTTGGGCATACAGGTTTTACAGGGACCCAAGTGATCTTTGACCCATCTAATGATCTCCAAATTATTGTGTTAACTAATAAACAAAATAACGGCCCTCTCGAATCTGGATCCTATCCAAGCACTGGAGGACTTTCGAAACATATCGCGAATATCGTATACGAGTCTATTCAATAATAACTCAACCCTGATTAGCTTCCTTTCTTGGAGGTGCTCAGGGTTCTTCTATTTTAACAACGAGGAGAGATGCTGAATGAGGGAAAAGAGAAAAGTGATTTTAGATTGTGATCCAGGCCATGATGATGCGATTTCGATTATTCTTGCAGCTTCTAGTGATCAGATTCAGATTGAAGGCATTACGACGGTAGCGGGGAACGTAGATGTTGGGAAGACAACGCTTAATGCGTTAAAAGTATGTGATTTCATAGGGCTCGACGTGCCAGTTGCTCGTGGAGCTGAGCAGCCACTAGTTAAAACGCGTGAATTCGCACCAGACATTCATGGAGATTCTGGTCTTGATGGACCAGAGCTTCCGGAAGTTCCAAAGAAAATGATGATCGATCAGCATGCTGTCGATTTTATCATTGAGAGATTGTTAGATTCTGATGGAGAGATTACGCTAGTTCCGACAGGTCCCCTCACGAATATCGCTTTAGCGATTGAAAAGGAACCTGCGATCGTTGGAAAGATTCGTGAAATCGTACTGATGGGTGGAGGGACGTTTGGAAATTGGACACCTACGGCGGAATTTAATATTTATGTCGATGCCGAAGCGGCGGATGTTGTTTTTAACAGTGGAGTGCCTGTGACAATGTTTGGTCTAGACGTTACGCATCAGGCGATTACAACGCCGACGATTCTTCAGGAGATTTCTTCGATTGGCACGAACGTTTCGAAATTTGTGGGGGATCTTCTTGTATTCTTCACGAAAACGTATAAAGAGGTTTTTGGTTTTGAAGGAGCTCCTATTCACGATGCATGCACGATAGCGTATTTAATTGATGAATCGATTTTTGAATTCGAGACGGTTCGAGTGGATATTGAGACAAAAGGAGAATTTACATACGGTACAACGTGCGTTGATCGTCTGCAT
Organism: Anaerobacillus sp. 63XJN7_4_ISO-PGPR-S23-413; assembly: GCF_056173725.1. Classification (NCBI taxonomy): domain Bacteria; kingdom Bacillati; phylum Bacillota; class Bacilli; order Caryophanales; family Bacillaceae; genus Anaerobacillus; species Anaerobacillus sp. 63XJN7_4_ISO-PGPR-S23-413. Next base: position 3,718,181 of record NZ_CM149688.1, on the reverse strand, counting down.
GTGACGAGAAGAAAGCCGAATGTGAAGTTTGCGCATGGCATTAATCAAGAGAAGTTTTGGGGATTGTTGATTAATGCGTTGAAGTGAGAAGGGCGGAATTCGTGGTGCCTGTCACTCGCGAATTCGCGAGTGACAGGCACCACCTAATATACCGCTACTAAACAAACGTTTATTTAACGTATACACTCATATTCTGAAATAAAGCTACGGAAACGAAATAAATAAAACGGTATAAAACTCCAAAATCATTCCAATGACCCGGGTATAAAGATAGATAAATCAGGGTGTTTTTCTCTTATCTATGACTTAAGTGGTATAGACGACTATAAAGGAAGAGGTTACGATTTGAATAGAATATTCTGAATGTTATTTTGTTTCATTGAGGAGGTAGCTCGTTATTACTTGTATTCAATAACAATGGGGAGGGCACTATGAAAAGAAAAACGCTGTCACTGCTTTTGACCACCGCGCTTGGTACGTCACTTTTAGCTCCAGGATCTGGTTTGGCTGCACCTGGTCCAACGATTGAGAAAGCGGGTAAGATCAACATGAGTCAAAGTAAAAGTCATCCAACTTTTTCGTGGGACAATCCTGGACCGACATCGCCTGTGCTGCATCCTGGTTCAGTCAAAGGGGCCGGAATGCGAGTAGAACCACTTAATGAGATTGATGATTTGATTGAAGGCGCCATCGATGAACAGGTTATGCCTGGCGCGGTTGCGTTTGTAGCGAGAAGAGGACATATCGTAAAGGAAGAAGCTTACGGTTATGCTGCGCAATACACAGATGATGAGTTTACTGAAATGAACAACCCAATTCCGATGAGTAAGGAAACCATTTTTGATCTTGCCTCAATTAGCAAACTTTTCACAACAACGGCGGCAATGACGCTCTATGAAGATGGGGAATTTAAGTTGGATGATCCGGTAGCGAAGTATATTCCGGAATTTGCAGCGAACGGAAAGGAAAGCGTTACCATCGAACAACTGATGACACATACATCGGGATTCAAACCATGGATTCCACTCTATACGATCGAAGGCGATCGAGAAGATCGCCTGGAGTATGTTTTTAACTATCCACTTCAATCAGAGCCGGGGAGTGAGTATACATACAGCGATCTTAACATGATTACACTCGGTGCTCTCATTGAACGATTGTCTGGGATACGTCTAGATGAATATGTAAAAAAAGAAATCACCAATCCGCTTGATATGAAGGATACGATGTACAATCCTCCTGCTGAATTAAAGGAACGAATTGCGGCTACGGAATACCAGGCATGGACGAACAGAGGGCTTGTCTGGGGGGAAGTTCATGATGAGAGTGCCTGGTCATTGGACGGAGTCGCTGGTCATGCAGGTGTTTTCTCGACAGCATCCGATCTCGCTAAATTTGCTCATATGTTTCTGATGGAAGGACGCTATGGTGGGACACGCATTCTTCAACCGGAGACGGTGAAACTTTTAACAGAAAATCGGATTCCAGAGTTTCCAGGTGACGATCATGGCCTCGGTTGGGAGCTTCAACAAGGTTGGTTCATGGATGCTCTATCTGAAAGCACAACGCTCGGTCATACAGGTTATACAGGGACGTCAATCGTTGTCAGTCCAACGAATCAGACAATTGCGATCTTATTAACGAATCGGGTTCATCCGACGCGTGAAACCGTATCTACTTCTCCAACGAGACGGAAGTTTGCAAGAAAGGTAGCCGATGCGATTCCAGTTGCGATGAACAAGAAAGCTGATCCCTGGTTTGCCGGCTATGGAGATAACGAATCGAAGTATCTGACTGCTAAAGTTAACGTGCATAAAGAATCTACTATTACTTTTGATACGTGGTACCAAATTGAGGAAGGCTACGACATGGGAACAGTAGAGGTTTCAGAGAATGGGAATGAATGGACCGAAGCGCTTCAGCTAACAGGAAGCAGTAAGAAATGGGAGGCGAGAGAAGTCGCTCTTCCTGCAAACACAAAGTACGTTCGCTTCACATATAAGACAGATGGCTCTACAAACAAACGTGGTTGGTATGTTGATGATTTGAAGGTGAATGGCTCAACAGTCACGCTGACGAGTGATGAATGGATGAAGCGATCATATTAAAAACCAGGAGGGATAGCATGCGAACGAGACAGAAACGGATGATTGTCACTTTTCTTGCATTGTTAATGATCTTTTCCCAGGCAGTTATGTTACCGGGGAAAGCTTCCGCAAAAAAAGCAGGTTCACCCGAGTTGATTTTAATGGAAAATGTTCCTGAAGTGAGTTCAGAATTTGATGGGAAAAGCATTGCATTGCATGCGCTTCACATTTACGATGATGGTCACTTTATGAAAACAGATCAAAATCTAAAGTGGAAGTCATCCAATAAAAAGGTGGCAAAAGTAGATCGTGAAGGGAACGTAACGCTGACAGGTAAGCGTGGCCGGACGTTCATTACGGTTTCAGATGGTAAGAACAAAGATCGGATTGCCCTTGATTATAAAGTGGATAAATCAAATGAAAAATCATCCGCTCCGTCTTTGATTAAACAGAAAGGGCACCAATACGACATTATCGAAAATGCGATTGACGGTATGACGATGGAAGAAAAAGTCGGTCAAATGCTGATGCCGGACTATCGAAATTGGAACGGTGAAAATGTAACAGAGATGCTTCCGGAAATTGAAGCGCAAATTGAAGAATATCATCTTGGAGGCGTGATTTTATTCAGAGAAAACGTGGTTACAACCGAGCAAACGACAAAGCTTGTTGCTGATTATCAGGAAGCATCCGAGAAGTACGGTCTGCTTATGACAATTGATCAGGAGGGAGGCATTGTAACGCGTCTTCAGTCGGGCACAGATATGCCAGGGAACATGGCGCTCGGTGCTACGCGTTCCAAAGATCTGACGAAGGAAGTTGGAAATGCGATTGGGGAAGAGCTTGCCTCCCTCGGTATTAACATGAACTTCGCACCTGATATGGACGTGAACAACAATCCCGATAATCCTGTTATTGGTGTTCGCTCATTTGGAGAAGATCCAGAGCTTGTTGCGGACCTTGGTATTGCGTATACAAAAGGTCTTCAGGAAACTGGCGTTGCAGCAACAGCTAAGCACTTTCCAGGACATGGAGACACAGCAGTTGATTCACATCTAGGACTTCCAGAAGTGCCTTATGATAAAGAACGTCTCATGGAAGTCGAACTCTATCCATTTCAGAAGGCAATGGAAGCTGGGATTGACGCGATTATGACAGCGCACGTGACGTTCCCTAAAATCGATGATACGAAAGTGATTTCCAAAAAAGATGGTACAGAAATTTCTCTTCCGGCCACACTCTCGCACAAAGTTTTAACAGAATTAATGCGTGATGAGATGGGGTATGAAGGCGTCATTACAACGGATGCGATGAACATGGGTGCTATCCAGGATCACTTCGGATCTGTTGACGCAGCGATTCGCGCAGTGAAAGCAGGAACCGATATCGTCCTGATGCCAGTTGGACTTCAAGAAGTGGCAGAAGGATTATATGGAGCAGTTGAATCAGGTGACATATCTGAAGAACGGATCGAAGCATCAGTGAAACGAATCCTAACATTAAAAGTAAATCGCGGAATCATCAAGTCGGAGAACCCGAGTGACGTAAATAAACAAATTCAAGATGCGCTCGAGACAGTAGGGTCAGACGAGCATAAAGCCGTTGAGAAAGAAGCGGCGGATAAATCCATTACGCTTGTAAAGAATGACAATGTCCTTCCTCTTGACGGGAACAGTGATGGTCACGTTGTCGTTATTGGACGAAGTTTTGTTGAATCACTCGGTAACTCAGTAAAAGCAGCGCATGACAATACGACGGTTATTGAAGTAAATGCAAGCTACACACTAACAGATGAACAGCGTGAAACTCTTGCGTCCGCTGATCAAATTATCATTGGCACGTATACGTACAGTGTGAGTACGCGTTCGCCTGAGCATCCACAGATGATGATGGTCGATACGATTATGAGTGAAACGGATGCGGATGTGATTGCGATTGGAATCAGAAATCCATATGACATTATGGCTTATCCGAACGTTGACAGTTATATTGCTCAGTATGGTTTTAGAACAGCTAGCTTTGAAGCAACAGCAGCTACCATTTTTGGTGAAAATGCCCCGTCAGGTAAGCTACCAATAACGATCCCGGGGGAAACGGGCGGCGTGCTTTATAACTTTGGTCATGGGTTAACGTACTAAAATTGTGGTCGGGAAGACTTGTTCTTCCCGATTCTTAAAAAATGGGGAGGCGTTTTAAACATGAAAAAGTGGCTTGTGATGGTGTTAACTACGATGCTTGTCTTATCATCATTATCTGTGGCATTCGCTGATAACAATGGGAAAGGACACGGTCATGATAAGCGTAAGAAGTTTAAGCTTGGTGTGGAAGTTCTACTCGAAGATCAAAAAGAGCTTATCGAAGGAAAAAGCGTTGGCCTGATTACAAATCCTACAGGGGTAGATCAGGAGCTTAATAGCATTGTTGACTTGCTTCACAATGATTCCGATGTTGATTTAAAGGCACTTTATGGACCGGAACATGGCGTTCGTGGAAGCGCACAGGCAGGAGAATATGTCGAGTATTATACGGATGAGGAAACAGGGTTACCCGTTTACAGTCTCTATGGATCTACTAAAAAGCCGACGCCAGAAATGCTAGAAGGCATTGATGTTCTTCTTTTCGATATTCAGGATGTAGGCACGCGTTTCTATACGTACATTTATACGATGGCCTATGCTATGGAAGCTGCCAGCGAGAATGACATTGAATTTATCGTGCTTGATCGTCCTAACCCTCTAGGTGGGGAAGCGGTGGAAGGTCCCGTTCTTGATGATGAATACTCTTCGTTCGTCGGAAAATATGAAATTCCACTTCGTCATGGCATGACAGTAGGTGAGCTTGCTTCACTTTTCAATGAAGAATTTGAAATCGGTGCTGATTTAACAGTCGTCGAAATGGATAAGTGGAAGAGGGATATGTATTACGATGATACGCCACTTGAATGGGTATTGCCCTCGCCTAATATGCCAACGCTCGATACAGCACTCGCTTATCCTGGAGCTGCCTTGATCGAAGGAACAAACGTATCTGAAGGTCGAGGCACCACAAAGCCATTTGAATTAATTGGTGCACCATTTATTAACGCAACAGAACTTGCCAGTGAACTGAACGAATTGAAACTTCCAGGCGTTGATTTTAGGGCAGCTTCCTTTACTCCTTCGTTTTCGAAGCATGCGGGAGAGTTAACACATGGCGTTCAAATTCATGTGACTGATAAAGAAGCGTTCAAGCCAGTCAAAACAGGATTAAGCCTAGTGAAAAACATTCACGATCTCTATCCTGAAGACTTTGAGTTTCGCGCAGAAAATAGCGCAGGCGTCTCATTCTTTGACCTTCTCGTTGGAAACGGATGGATTCGAGAAGGCATTGAAAATGGAGACAGCGTGAAAAAGATGGAGAAGCAGTGGGAAGATGATTTAAAAGATTTTAAAGAAGTAAGAGAAGACTATTTACTATACTAGATAGATTGATAAGCACTCGCATAGCGTCGAGTGCTTTTTTTATTTTATGTAATAAAACTTCACAAAAACACTTACATTATTAAATAAAACTTGTTAAACTGAAATTATTAGAAAATTCAATTCGATGAACAGATATAAAGGAGGGCGGATCACGAACGAAATAAACAGGATTGATTAGGGCACATTTGTAGGCAGTTACTACATAGCCAGAGGCTCCATCAATATGAGGAAACGGAATACATCACGAAATCATAAGAAGAAATGGGGAAGGCTTGTGAGAAAAGAAGAACGCTTAGCAGGGGAGATTCTACCGCATTTAGGTGGACCATCGAACATTAACTCATTAACAAGTTGTATGACAAGGCTCAGGGTAACACCGATTGATGATACAAAAGTAGATCTTGATCGATTGAAAGAAATTGACGGCGTGCTTGGCGTTGTGGAAGCTGAAACAATCCAAATTATTTTAGGTCCTGGCATTGTGACAAAGGTAGCAGAAGAAGTTTCAAAGCTGAGTGGTGTTGATGCGGAGGATTTGGAAGATGATGAGAACATTTTTGAAGGACTCGCAGATCAAACAAAATCAGATCTTAAGCAAAAGAATGCAACGCCATTTAAGTTATTTTTACGAAAAATAGCTAGTATATTCATTCCACTTATTCCAGCTATTGTTGCGTCAGGATTAATTGCTGGAATAACGAATATTGTGATTCGATCAGGTGTTGATCCGGAAACGTCACTTGTTTCTATTCTAAACTTTATTGGTTGGGGCTTGTTTAGCTACCTTGGCATTTTCGTTGGTATAAACGCAGCCAAGGAATTTGGTGGAACCCCTGCACTCGGCGGTATCGCTGGTATTTTAATCATTAACCCAGCACTTGCTGATATTACGCTTTTTGGTGAACAGCTTGTACCTGGTCGAGGCGGCTTAGTAGGCGTCATGCTTGCAGCGTTTTTCATGGCATGGACCGAGCGCCGCGTGCGTCGTTTTGTTCCATCGTCTCTTGATATTATCGTGACGCCAACGATCTCTGTTTTGATTACGGGATTTGCGACATTAATTGTCCTACAGCCAATTGGTGGATTTGTATCAGACCTTATCACAAAAGGGCTACTAGGATTGATTGACGCAGGAGGTATTTTCTCCGGATTGATTCTAGCAGGAACGTTCCTTCCTCTAGTTGTTACAGGGCTTCATCAAGGGCTTACGCCTGTTCACATGGAATTAATCAACACGATTGGTGATGATCCATTGCTTCCGATCCTTGCCATGGGAGGCGCTGGTCAAGTAGGGGCAGCCTTCGCGATATATTTCAAAACGAAAAATAAGAAACTAAGAAAAGTGATCAAAGCTGGCTTGCCAGTCGGCATTTTAGGGATCGGAGAACCACTGATTTTCGGTGTGACGCTACCACTTGGTCGTCCATTTATTACGGCATGTCTTGGCGCAGCCATTGGAGGCGCGTTTGCCGCATTCTTTAAAGTGGCGACAATTGCGATCGGAGTATCTGGCTTACCGCTGATCTTCCTCGTGAATTCAAATCAAATTTTATATTATATTATTTCTCTCGTTGTTGCTTATTTCTTTGGTTTTGTCTTCACGTATCTCTTCGGGTTTAAAGAAGAAATGACCGTTGCGATTGATAAAGGGGCTTCAACGAACACAGCTGCATAAGAAAATGGAGGGTCAGATGTCATGCTTGGAATATCTGTTTATCTTGGAAGTGATGGAGGAGATGTTGAGCAACGCTTAGAAAGAGCTAAATCAATTGGATTCGATGCTATCTTTACATCCCTCCATATCCCTGAAGATGATCATTCGCTCTATCAAACTCGTTTGAAAGAGCTTGGTCAATTAGCAAGGAAATTTGAGATGGAGCTTGTCGCAGATATTTCGCCAGAATCCATTATCCATTTAAATATTCAACATTATGAAGAGTTATTGGACTGGGGAGTGAATGGCGTTCGTCCGGACTATGGTTATACCGATGATTTAATTGTTTCTTTATCTCAGTTGATGAAAGTGGGCTTGAATGCAAGTACTGTTTCGAGAGAGGAAATTGAGACGTGGCTTGAAATGGGTGCAAACGTTTCGAACCTAGAGGCGTGGCATAACTACTACCCAAGACCAGAAACTGGATTAGACGTTGATTTTTTTTCAGAACGAAATCGTTTATTTAGAGAATATGGCATTCAAACAATGGCATTTATTCCAGGCGATCAAAACCTTCGAGGACCGATTTACTCTGGCCTTCCAACACTTGAGAAACATCGTTCTATGTCTCCTCATATGGCCTGTGCTGAGCTACTTTATCATTATCAAGTTGATAAAGTTCTGATAGGAGATATTTCAGTAAGTGATAACCAATTAGAAAAGCTTTCACTCCTTGCAAAAGGAGTGATTCCGCTTGAGGTTTCGAAAGTGGATGATCAGTTTGAAAGTTTTCAGGTGAAGGGAAAACATAAGAACCGTCCCGATCCAGCGCGGGATGTGATCCGTTCAGTAGAGTCGAGACAGTTACAACATCGTCCTGAACCAATACCTTCATTAAAAAGAAAACGCGGCGCCATCACGATTGATAATATGAACTATGGCCGCTATGCTGGTGAAATTCAACTTGTAAAGCACGATCTTCCGGAGGACGATCGTGTGAATGTTATTGGAAATGTGATTAGAGAAGATTTGCCTCTATTAAATTACATTGGGGCATCTCAACCATTTGAATTACTTTTGAAAACTGATGCTACTCATGAAAGGAATTAAGACAATGAATTTAAATAACATCCAGACCGAGCGTAGAAATCAAAACACACTGAACATTGATCAAATGACAACATATGAAGTTCTTAACATCATAAACGAGGAAGATCATGTTATACCAGACGCTATTAAAGAAACCCTACCAGTTATTGAACGTCTTGTTGATCGAATTGTAGATGGCTTTCAACATAATGGTCGCTTAATTTATGTTGGGGCAGGGACGAGTGGGAGACTTGGCGTTCTTGATGCCTCTGAATGCCCTCCAACGTTCGGAACGCCGTCAGATCAGGTGATTGGTGTGATCGCGGGTGGCGATAAAGCTCTTCAATATGCGCTTGAAGGTGCTGAGGATGATGAAGAGCAGGCTGTCTTAGACATGAAAGAGCTGTCGCTTACGAAGGAAGACGTGATCGTAGGGATTGCAGCTAGTGGACGCACACCTTATACGGTAGCTGCAATGGCTTATGCCAAAGAAATTGGTGCAACGGTTGGAGCGGTTACGTGTAGTGAAAATACAAAGATGGAAGAAGTGGCTCACCACAGCATCGTTGCGAATGTTGGACCAGAAGTTGTCACTGGATCGACGCGGATGAAAGCGGGGACAGCCCAGAAGCTTGTATTAAATATGTTAACGACTGCTTCGATGATTAAAATTGGAAAAGTTTATAGCAATTTGATGGTTGATGTTGTACCAACAAATAGTAAACTTGTTCAGCGTGGTAAGAACATTGTTGCAGAAATTTCAGGTGTATCTGCTGAGGAGGCGGAGAAAGCTCTTGAAGAATACGGATCAACGAAAGGAGCGATTCTTTCGTTACTAACAGGATTAAAAGGAGAAATCGTTCATTCGACATTAGAAAGGTATGATGGGCATTTGCGAAAAGCGATTGAATCTGCTTTTGTGACAAGCTAAGGTAAGAATCGCTAAATAAGATATGCTAAAATGAAATGATTGAAAATCTATTCAGGTAAAGGTGGGCTAGGAATGAACGGAGGCCTGATCAGTATTCAGGAATCAATCACTTCATTAAAACCTTCAGAACGAAAAGTAGCGGAATATATCATTCATTATCCGGAAGAAGTAATCAACCTTTCCATTCAGAAACTCTCGAAACGAACAGAAGTGAGTGAAGCGACAATTATCCGCCTTGCTCGAACGCTGAACTACAAAGGGTTTCAAGAATTGAAGCTTCGAATCGCAGGTGATCTTGCAACGAAGCAGACGAGCAAATCTTATCAAGAAATATCGATTGATGGGACGGTGGATTCGTTTATTGAAAATGTATCAAACAATAATATTCAATCGATTAATGATACAATTTCTGTTCTATCAAAAGAGGAAGTAGAGAAAGCAATCACTGTTTTAAGTCGTGCGAGGAAAATTGCGCTGTATGGTATTGGAGCATCAGGATTAATTGCCCAGGATTTCAAACAAAAACTTTCTCGTATTAATCGCTGGTGTGAAGCTGCAGTCGATTATGATACACAAGGGACGATTAGCGCAAACCTCGGAGAAGCTGACGTCGTTTTCGGCATTTCTTATTCTGGCCAAACAAGAGACATTATTGAATCTCTGAAAATCGCAAAAGACAATGGTGCCACTGTGATTACCTTAACCAAATACGGTACAAATCCAGTTTCTGACCTCGCTGATATTAAGCTTTTCACAAGCTCTCTTGAAAAGAGCATTCGAAGTGGTGCGATGAGCTCACGTATTTCCCAACTGAACGTCATTGATATTCTATATGTTGGCATGACCAGTCGAAACTACGATGAGAGCGTTGCTGCACTTGAGCGAACGCGAAAAGCAGTTGAGGTTGTGAAGAAGCATGTATGATTTTGATGCTTACTTAAAAAAATTAATTGACGAAAAGGAGCTCCCTGGCGCTGTTCTTCATGTTCAACATAAAGGGAGCACTGTTTTTCATCAAGCTTACGGTCGTTTTCAAGACAGGATACAACAATCTCACACCATGAATATCACAACGCTTTTTGATATAGCCTCCCTAACAAAAGTGGTGGCAACCCTTCCTTCTATCTTATGGCTGATCGACAACACGTCAGTTGAATTAAATCACACCATTCAAACCTACATCCCAGAATTGAACCATTCAGATATCACGATTCACCAAGCACTTACACATACAACAGGCTTACCTGCAGACATTGATCCGCCTATCAAAAGAGACGAAAAGCGGTTGATTTTGCAAGAAGTTGTCAACGCAGATCTTATCCATCAACCAGGGAGCGTTGTGCAGTATAGTGATCTAGGCATGATTTTACTTGGAGAAGTAATAGAGCGTGTGAGCGGCGTGGATTTACCTACCTTCACGAATACTAAACTCTTCAAGCCATGGGGGTTAACGAAAACGATGTTCAATCCTCCGCAACACCAGGGAATTGCTGCAACAGAATGGCATTACGATCATTACGTTCAGGGGGAGGTGCATGACGAGAAAGCGCTCCACCTAGGCGGAGCAAGCGGAAGTGCAGGTGTATTTTCTACAGCTAAAAATGTCGGAAAATTCGGTCGATATTTTCTGTATCCAGAAACGCAGCAGGTGCTGTCACCAGAGACGATTAGGAATGCTAGAAAGCATGTGATACAAAATCGTGGGCTTGGCTTTGAGGTTTGGAACGGAGAAGGAAAGGCATTATCATGTGGAAGGGGGTGGTCAGAAGGAAGCTTCGGCCACACGGGGTTTACTGGTACTAGTTTATGGATTGATCCTAAAGAAGAGCTGATCGTCACTTTTTTAACGAATATCGTGCATTACGGAAGAAACCACAACATGAGACAGATTAGACCTCATCTTCATTCTTTGATTCATGACTCTTTTACTAATTAAATGAGGGGGAAATATTATGGATAAAATGAAAGTGTTTACTTTTTCTGGTTTTCTAGCGTTGATTCTTGTTCTATCTGCGTGTAGCTCAGAAAGTGGTGGGAATTCGGGAGACTCTGAAGCAAGTGAAGATAGCGTTACGATAACGATCGGAAGCTGGAGAACAGAAGACAAAGCAAGCTATCAAAAAATGATTGATGCTTTTAATGAAGAAAATCCGGATATTAACGTGGAATTCAAACCTTCAAAGAATACGGAGTATAACACGATCTTAAATACGGCCCTTCAAAGTGGGGAAGGTCCTGATATCATTCACCTTCGCCCTTATACACCGGGCATCGAGCTTGCGGATGCTGGATACCTTGAGCCGCTAGATGATCTGGAAGGACTAGATCAATATCCAGAGGAAACCCTTGCTGCTTCGAAAGGATCGGATGATAAGCAGTACGGTGTGCCGCTAAATATGAGCACGACGCAAATGTTCTACAACAAGAAAATGTTTGAAGAAATGGGTCTTGAAGAACCGCAAACGTGGGAAGAGTTCATGACGCTAAATGAAAAAATAAAGAAGGAAGGTACTACACCGATCGCTCTTGGAACAAAGGAAGGGTGGCTCTTATCATTATCGCACGGAATTATTGGTCCAGCTCACTATGGTGGTAATGAATTTGTTGATCAAATTACAGCTGGTGAGACGGATTTTACAAGTGATGAATTTCAGAGTTCGATTGACGCGATGGATGAACTGAAAGAATACTTCCCAGAAAATTACGAAGGTCTTGGAATGGAAGATATTCGTACGATGTTCTTTACAGGTGATGCAGCGATGTTCCCACTTGGAAGCTGGGAAATTGAAGTGCTACGTGAAATGAATCCTGATCTTGAACTTGGCTTCTTCCCAATGCCGTCTGCTGTAGGAAAAGAACCTACGATTACAACTTGGGTAGATGGATCTTATGCAATCAATGCAAGCTCGGAGCATAAAGATGCCGCGAAGAAATTTCTTCAGTTTATGACAACAGAAGAGTTTGGCACGATGTTCACAGAAGAATTTAAAATGATCAGCGCAATCCCTGGTATTGAGTCGGAAGATGAACTTGTCAATGCGCTTGGAAAAGCAGCAGAAGAACAGTCAACACCGTACATGATGCTCGTTCATTTCGCTGGTGGAAATCCTTCCACAAAAGCGACGATCGAAACAGAGCTTCAGGGGATGTATCTTGGCGAACGTACACCAGAGGAAGTAGCAAAGACTATTCAAGAAAGCGCACAGTCCTGGTATGAGCCACTACAGTAATAAGGGGCGGACAATATGAAACTAGCTACAAATTCAATCGTGAAAATCAAAAAAGAAAGGAACTGGAAAAGGTGGACCATTCACCTTTTCCCGATTCCTGCCCTGATTATATATGGACTTTTCATTGTTTATCCTTTGTTTGCAGCCTTAACCTACAGCTTTTTTGATTGGAAAGGAATTGTACGTGGGGAGTTCGTGGGGCTGAAAAATTTTAAAGATCTGTTTACGCTGGAGCCTTTTTCGGGACTGTTTTGGGGCGCATTTGGCCATAACATTCTTTATTTTGTACTACAGATGATTTTCCAGAACGGCCTTGCTTTTGTACTTGCCTATATTATTTATAAAAAAGTGAAGGGATCGGAATTTCTTAAAATTGCTTATTTCCTGCCGCGACTTCTATCCGTCATCGTTGTCGGTTTTCTCTGGAAGCTGATTCTAAATCCTAACTACGGTGCACTGAATGTGATTCTTGAAAAGCTCGGTTTGGAACAGCTTCAAAAAGCGTGGCTTGGTGATCCAGATACAGCTTTGATTTCTATTATTCTCGTTAACTGCTGGTATGGTATTGGGTTCGGTGTCCTTATTTTTCTTGCCGGTCTTCAGTCGATCCCGAAAGAACTGTTCGAAGCAGGCAAGCTTGATGGCGCAGATGGTTTGTCGATGATACGTAAAATCGTGCTTCCGTTAATGGTTCCTTCGTTCATGATTATGACAGTCCTCACATTTATTCAGTCATTTGAAGCGTTTGAACTCGTCTACGCGATGCAGGGATCGCAGGGAGAACCTTACCATTCTACTGATACGCTTGCGATTTACTTTTATCGTCTCGCATTCGGAGGTTCTGCAGGAGGATCGACAACGGCAGTCGGATTAGGATCAGCACTTGCGGTGGTGCTCTTTCTCTTTATCTCATTCTTTACCGCACTCTATTTACGCTATATGCAGAAAAAACAAGTGGACATGTAAGGAGGCGATACTATGAACCATACGATTTGGACGAGACCGTTTTACTATGTATTTGCTTTTCTCATCGCATCCATTAGCATCTATCCAATTCTATTAATGATCCTCTCTTCCTTTAAAACAAGCGCAGAGATTTTCACAAGTCCACTCTCATTCCCGAAGACGTTCACGCTTGATACGTATCGGAATTTACTAGAGATTATACCGTTTACAACGTATTTCATGAATAGCGTGTTTGTGAGCGTCGTTTCTGTTCTATTAATTTTGATTACCTCGTCACTTGCAGCCTTCTATATCGCACGCTTCACGTTTGTATGGAATAACATCATCTTCTTTTTCTTCTTAATGGGAATGATGCTTCCGATCAAACTAGGCATTGTGCCGCTGTTTATTTTAATGAAAGATCTTAATCTACTAAACTCGCTCTGGTCACTGATCTTTATGTATGTTGCCACGGGAATACCACTGTCGATTTTGATTTTGACTGGATTCTTTCGAACGATGCCTCGTGAACTAGAAGAAGCTGCACGTATTGATGGAGCTGGAAACCTTCGTATTTTATGGAGTGTTGTGCTACCACTGATGAGACCGGCGCTTGGAACCGTGATGATCATCCAATTTATCCAAGCCTGGAACGATTTTTTCTTCCCACTTATTTTTATTACCGATGACATGAAAAAGACAATCCCAGTTGGCATGCTTTCCTTATTTGGCGAATACTCTGCAGATTGGGGATCCCTTTTTGCAGGTCTGACCCTTGCGTCACTTCCGATGATTGTCCTGTTCTTCATCGCATCAAAACAATTTATGGAAGGACTTACTCAAGGTGCAATTAAATAAGCGATTCTACATTGGCATAGACGGCGGAGGAACGAAAACTCTTGGGTTATTGTGCAATCAAAATGGAGTGATTTTAGCTAAAAGTACGGCAGGTTCGACAAATCTAAAATCTCGCGCAGAACAAGAGGTGCGATCTGCCATTCATCACGTGATTACAGAATTAACGTCGGGATTAAAAGATGGAAAGCTTGCAGGAATCTTTGTTTCAACGGCGGGTGGTGACCGAGAAGAGGATCAGAAGCGCTGGGAAAGATGGCTGAGGGAAAGGCTTCCGAGTTTTGAAGGGATTCTCAAGGTTAAGAACGATGCTTACGGTGCGCTTGCAAGCGGTACATTTTCGATGGAAGGGACCGTTCTCATTGCGGGTACTGGTTCGATTTCCTATTCGATTGATGCAAATGGTTCCCGTCGTGTGGGAGGCTGGGGCTATTTGTTTGGTGATGAAGGAAGCGGCTACGATATTGGGCGGAAGGCGCTCCGGACAGTTGCGATGATGCATGATGGAAGAATGATGTTGGACGAAGCTTTTTGTAGTAACATCCTTTCCTTCTTACAGGTAAACGGTGCGCCTGAAATAATTACGGCGATTTATGAGGATTCCTATGCGCGTATGAAAATCGCTTCTGTTGCTGAGAACGTCATCGAGCTTGCTGAGCGACAAAATCAAACGGCGTTGAAGATCGTTCAGAGAGCTTGTGAAAGTTTGAGTGAATTAGTTCGTGCTATCGAGATTAGGGGCAATCAACTTGTGATTTGCGGAGGGCTAATGCAATCCTCCTTCTTTCGAAATGGGTTTCTTGAAGAATTGAAAACAAGAGGGGTAAGCGATGTGTATTACCCTAACTTATCTCCAGCTGTAGGGGCATGCATTTGTGCACTGCTTTGTTGTGGCGTACCGATCGTAGACGAACGAAAAGTAAATCTGATGTCGTCTCATCACGTAATGGACGGCTAAACTAGGGGAGAGATGACGTTGACAGATGTGAATGAGATGAAGACAGAAATGCGAAATGCTAAATCGGAAAATCTGCACCAATTTTCAACGCTTCAAATAATCGAACTGATGAACGAAGAGGATGGGAGCGTAGCCGGAATTGTAAAAACCGCCCTTCCCGAGATTGAGAAAGTGGTTGGTCAAGCTATTGCTGTGATGAAAAAAGGCGGAAAGCTCTTTTATTTTGGAGCTGGTACGAGCGGGCGTCTCGGCGTGTTAGATGCTTCTGAGTGCCCGCCGACATTTGGTGTTGCGGCTGACCTAGTGAATGGGGTAATTGCTGGAGGAGACCGAGCGCTCAGGTATCCAATCGAGGGGGCCGAAGATAGTCGGGAAACGGGGGGAGAGGATATAAGGAAGCATGTAAGTGCACACGATTTGGTTATCGGTATTGCTTCAAGCGGAAGAACCCCTTATGTGCTTGGCGCTATCGAAGAAGCGAATAAAATGGGTGTAGTGACAGCAGGGATTTCGTGTAATACAGGCGCATCGCTTTCAAAAATGGTTACATATCCGATTGAATTACCAGTAGGTCCCGAAGTGGTGACAGGTTCAACTCGACTAAAAGCAGGAACAGCACAGAAGATGGTATTAAATATGATTACGACAGCATCGATGATCAAGCTTGGGAAGGTCTATCGTAATTTAATGGTGAACGTTCAAGCATCGAATGAAAAGCTACGGAAGCGAACAGTTTCGATTATTCAGGAGTTAACGAGAGTGAGTGAAGCAGAAGCTGAACGCTACAGTGAACAGGCAGGAGGTGATGCGCGGGTAGCGGTGCTGATGATTTTGCGGAGAGTTGATGCGGATCGAGCGAGGCAACTGCTTGAGGAGAAGGATGGGGATTTTGTGGCTGCGATGGAGGGGTGAAGATAGGTAAGGGGTCAGGTGCGTTACCGGTGACGTACCTGACCCCTATTAAATACATCTGTTTTCTCAACAAAGACACATCGCATTCTTTCTATTAAAACAGCCCCTGCGGAGTTACCGCAGGGGCTGTAAATATTTATTACATCATTAAGTCCGCTGGTGAGTCATCAAAGTAGAGCCAGTGAAAATATTCTACTTCCGCATCAGACATTCTCAGAACTTCTTCTCTGTTCATTGTCGTTTTGTCGCACAAAAGATCAATAAATTGGTTTCGTGCTTGCTGGCTCATTGTAAATCCTCCCTGTATTTTAAGCGGCAATTCCTGTTTGGTAACCGCTTTCAATTTGTTAATTTTATTATACATCTCACAATGAGATGATTCAAATACCAAAATGAGATATATTGCAGGGAACCGATGTGAAATTGCTATGAAAGTGAGCGGAAGTTCGGGGAATAAGAGTAATAAAGAGAATGTATGTTCTTGTTTTTTGGATTTGGCTTGAAAAAAATGTGTATTTTGGTTGTTTCCTCCTTTTAAACAAACTGGATGAAGTGATCTTTATTCTAGAAGAGATGGTTAGAATCAAAATTAGAGATGGATTTAGAAGGAGATTTGTTCCCTCTGCAGGAGTTTTTTCCTATTCAATGGAAGTAGAGAAGATGTAGAAAGGGAGTGTGGATGATGGAAATAGAAATTGGAAGTGCCAAGAAACAAAAGAAATTGGAAGAAAGCCTTTATGATTTTACTTTTGTTGGTGATCCCCAACTTTCACCGGATGGGAGCTACGTTGTTTATGTAAAGAAAGTAATAAATGAGAACAAAGAATATACTTCAAATTTAGTCATAGTAAATCGCGATACTGAAATTGAGCATGATTGGACATATGCTTCTGGGGAGAAAAAAGATCACTCTCCGCGCTGGTCGCCTGATGGGAAGACGATTGCTTTCGTTTCGAATCGATCAGGAGAAAATCAAATATGGCTTATCTCAACTGATGGTGGCGAAGCGCGACAACTATCTGATTTTAAAAGTGGTGTTTCCGCTCCTGTTTGGAAACCCGATGGTTCTTCGCTACTTGTTTTAAGTAAGGATACAAAAGAGAAAGAAGAAGGACGTAAGCCTCTCGTTGTGACTGACTTACGCTATAAAGCAGACAGCAGTGGTTTGCTTGACAATCACCATATGCAAGTTGTCTTGATCGAGGTAACCTCAGGTGAAAAGAGAATAGAATGGCTAACAGATGCACCATTTAATCATTCTAGCCCTAACTGGTCACCGGATGGACAATCCATTGTATATGTGAGAGATCGATATGAAGAACAGGGGTCCTACATGCGAGCCGACATCTTTATTCAGGGTCTGAATGAAGGATCAGAGCCTGATCAGTTAAATCGTGAGGGTGGGAGCTTTAGCACACCGAACTGGTCACCAGATGGGAAGAAGCTCTCATTCATTGGGCATAACTTTGAGCATGAAGGAGCTACGTTGAATAAAATCTGGACTGTTGACATAGCGAAGAAAGAGTTTACTTGTTTAACAGAGGAGGTTGATTTAGAGTGTTCGGATGTATTGATTTCAGATATGCACTGGGGAGGCGCTTCTCCTGGTGCGATGTGGAGCCAAAATGGAGATGGACTCTATTTCCTTGCTAGTAAAGAAGGAAACACTGGTGTTTATTTCGTCGGAGAAGATTGCACGGTTCGACAAATAGCGGGTGGTGACAGGCACCATTATGCATTTCACTACTTGCCAGGCGCGAATGAAGCGGCTGTTGCAATTAGCGATCCACTTAACATTGGCGATATTTATACGCTTTCGTTTCATGGAGATCGGGTAAATGAACTGTGTTTGTCTCAATCAAATGCTGACGTTCTCGAATGCCTGGATCTCTCGACACCAGAAATGTTTACATACGCTGGGAAAGACGGTTTGGAGATTCAGGGCTGGCTCATGAAGCCAAAGGATTTTAAGGAAGATCAGGAACATCCCCTTATTCTTGAAATTCACGGTGGACCACATATGATGTATGGTAATTCATTTATGCACGAATTTCAGCTTCTTGCAGCAAAAGGATATGTTGTCCTTTATACGAATCCACGTGGTAGTCAGGGATATGGACAAGAGTTTGTGAATGGTTGCCGAGGAGATTATGGTGGGGGTGATTATGAGGATTTGATGGCGGGTGTTGATGCCGCTTTGAACAAGTATTCCTTTATTGATGAAGCTCAACTTTTCGTGACGGGAGGAAGCTACGGTGGCTTTATGACGAACTGGATTGTTGGGAAAACCGATCGATTCAAAGCAGCGGTTACCCAGCGCTCCATTTCGAATTGGCAGAGTTTCTATGGCGTTAGTGACATCGGATACTTTTTCACAAAGTGGGAAGTTGGAAGTGATTTAGATGAAAACCCTGCTAAGCTATGGCATCATTCACCGCTTAAGTATGTGGACCAAATCGAAACCCCACTTTTAATTCTTCATAGCGAAAATGATTACAGGTGCCCTATAGAGCAAGGAGAACAGTTATATGTGGCTTTAAAGCATCGTGGGAAGGAAACGATGTTTGTAAGATTCCCAGATTCTGATCATAATTTATCAAGAAGCGGTCATCCAGAACTACGAGTGGAACGACTTAAGCATCTAGGAAACTGGTTCGACAATTACCTAGAAGGAAGACAATAAGAAATCTTTCGACAAATAGCGGGCGGTGACAGGCACTTTTTGAGATCTTCCCTTGACGCCCTTCGAGAAAGATACTATACTATTGAAAATAGTTAAATAATATTGAAAACTCTTATCAAGAGTGGCAGAGGGACTGGCCCTGTGACGCCCAGCAACCATCTCAGTTCGTGAGAAAGGTGCTAATTCCAGCAGACGAGCAATCGTTTGAAAGATGAGAGAGAGTTCAGCGCTGCTGATAATGATGAAATGATACAACTCTCTCTGTACTTTACAGAGGGAGTTTTTTTATTGGGAGGGGATTTTAGCAGATCGAAGCACTTTTGCGCTTTTATATTTTAGCGCTAAAACGCTTTACATTACTATATGAACTTTAAAGGAGATTGAGAAATGAAGAAATCATTGTATTTATTAGGTGCACTTATTTTAGTCTTTTTGGCAGGTTGTTCTGGAAATGAGGCTTCTGGAGATTCAGAAGATGGCCCACTGAAGGTAGGGGTAACGGCTGGTCCGCATGAAGATGTGATGAACAAGGTGAAGGAAATCGCAGCGGAAGACGGGTTTGAAATTGAAGTGATTGCGTTTAATGATTATGTGATGCCAAATACAGCCCTTGATGAAGGGGAATTGGATGCGAACGTATTTCAGCATGAACCTTATTTGAATGATTATGTAAAAGAAAGAGGACTCGAGCTTTCCAAGGTAGCAACTACGATTACTTTCCCAATGGGAATTTATTCTGACAAATATAAGAGTCTTGATGAATTGCAAGAAGGCGACAAAGTTGGCTTGCCTAACCATTCAACAGGTGAACCTAGAGCGCTAATGTTGTTTGAGCAAGCTGGCATTATTGAGTTGAAAGATGGCGTTGGTGTTAAAGCAACGATCAAAGATATTGAGAAGAACCCTTATAATCTCGAATTTGTTCCATTAGAAGCTTCACAAATTCCAAGACAGCTTGGTGAGCTTGCGATTGCAGCAATTAATACGAACTTTGCAATGGAAAGTGGACGCGTACCGAAAGAAGATTCTCTTGAAATGGAACCCGAAGATTCCCCGTGGGTGAACGTGATTGCAACACAAACAGAGAACAAAGATGATGAACGTATTCAAAAGCTAGTGAACTACTATCAATCAGATGAAGTGAAGCAATTTATCCAGGACGAATTTAACGGTTCTGTTGTTGCATCCTGGTAATTCGAAAGAGGAGTGAGCACGATGATTCGATTAGAAAATATAACGAAAACGTATAAAAGCGGTGAGACGATTACGAAGGCGGTTGATGATGTTTCCATAGAAGTTGAGAAAGGAAGCATCTATGGCGTCATCGGTTATAGTGGTGCTGGAAAGAGCACGCTTGTCCGAATGGTGAATCTTCTGGAGCGACCGACAGATGGAAAGGTATTTATCAATGACATTGAGCTCACTTCTTTGTCTACTGGAAAGCTTCAAAAAACAAGACAGCGCATCGGGATGATTTTTCAGTCTTTTAATTTATTGAAAACAGGCACTGTGTATCAAAACATTGCCATTCCGCTGAAGCTTACGGGTCTTCGTAAAAAAGAGATTGAAGCGCGAGTTGATAAATATTTAGGTATCGTTGGGTTATCGGATAAGCGGGATGCTTATCCTTCCCAGCTATCAGGTGGTCAGAAGCAGCGTGTGGCGATTGCCCGTGCGCTTGCTCATGAACCTGAAGTGCTACTGTGCGATGAGGCAACGAGTGCCCTTGACCCAGATACGACAGAATCAATCCTATCTTTATTGGAACAAATCAATCGTGATTTTGGAATCACGATTTTACTCATTACGCATGAAATGCACGTTGTCCAGAAAATATGTCATGAAGTGGCTGTGATGGAGAACGGGAAGGTGATTGAACAGGGGCGAGTGATCGATATCTTTAGTAAGCCTGCTACAACGACGGCCAAACGATTTGTTCAGTCGTTATTCCAGGATGAGCTTCCAGAGTCGCTTGTGTCTCGATTGAAAGAGCGTGGTCAGATCGTGAATCTTTCATTTATTGGGGAGAAATCAGGTAGTCCCGCTCTTGCGCTTGTTAGTAAGAAGTTCGACGTGTATCCGTCCATTTTAGCAGGGAACATTACACAACTGAAGGATCAGCCTTTTGGTAGGCTAGTCGTTCATTTAGATGGGGAAGCGGAAGAGACGGCTCGGGCCGTTGCGTTTTTAGAGGAAAGTGGCGTCGTAGTAGAAGGCTATGTTCAGGAGGTGGAAGCTCATGTCAGCTAAGGTATCGGAGTTTATTGATCTTTGGGGTGCAGACATTTGGAACGCGATTATTGAAACATTTCAAATGGTTGGGATCTCACTACTGATTTCAGTGTTGATTGGGCTCCCGCTTGGTGTGCTACTTGTTTTAACTAGACCTGAAAAAGCATTAGAAAATAAAGTTCTTTTCCGCATATTAAATGCGGCTATAAACGTGATCAGGTCGATTCCATTTATCATTTTACTGTTTTTCATTTTACCTTTTACAAAAATGATTGCAGGTACAACAATTGGAGTAAAAGGTGTGATTGTGCCGCTCGTTGTCTTTACGGCGCCGTATATCGCAAGGTTGATGGAGTCCGCTCTTCTTGAGGTCGATCGTGGAGTAGTAGAAGCCTATGAAGCAATGGGGGTAAAAACCAGACACATTATCTGGCATGTTCTTGTAAGGGAGTCTCGTTCATCGATCGTTCTTGGATTAACGATTGCGACAATTGGACTGATTGGGGCAACGGCAATGGCTGGGCTCGTTGGAGCAGGTGGGCTTGGTGATCTCGCTTATCGATACGGTCATTTGCGATATGAAGTCGATGTGATGTACGTTACGGTATTTCTCCTTATTGTCCTTGTTCAGGGACTCCAATCGTTTGGGAATGTTCTCTCCGCTCGTTTGAAGAAGGATTAAGTTAAAAGAAAATCTTTTTATTTCATTGTCATTAGCAGGTGTGTCTTCAATAAATGAACTTCATGATCAGTTTGTTCATCAGATTTAGGAGGAAGAAAAGATGGAATCAATTCAGGTAAGAGCAACGCCAGGACATTATGAATGTCGATCAGGTATCCTTCAAGAATTACCACGATTGCTTAAGGATGGGCAGTTTCAAAAAGTGTTTGTGATTTCTGGACATCAATCTTGGGGAGCAGCTCAGGGTTATTTTCCAGATCTATCTGCCTTTCATGTAGCTTATTCTACGTACAGTGGTGAATGTTCAGAAACGGAAATTAAAAGACAGTCTGAATTAGCCAATATTCACGGTGCCGATTTGATACTCGGTGTAGGTGGTGGAAAGGTTCTGGATGTAGCGAAAGCGGTTGGTAATGAAGTAAACAAAGATGTGGCTCTTGTGCCAACGCTCGCGTCTACTTGTGCCGCAACGACGCCACTTAGTGTGAAGTATTCAGACGAGGGAGAGTTTATTGAGTATACTATTTTTCCAAGAAGTACATATCTTGTTCTTGTAGAGCCTGAAATTCTTGTGCAGTCACCAATCGCTTATTTGAAAGCAGGTATTGGTGATACGCTGGCCAAATGGTATGAAGCGAGAGCACTCATTGAGGAACTGCCTTCAACGCCAATTCCCATAAAACTAGCGTATGAAGTAGCAAGAAGCTGCCGTGATGTCCTTGTAGCAGACGGAGAAAAAGCGGTTAGGGATCAACAGAATGGTCGTTTGAGTGATGCGTTTATCCGGGTGATTGAAACAAATCTTTTATCAGGAGGAATGGTAGGAGGTCTTGGCGATCGCTATGGTCGGATTGCAGCGGCACACTCCATTCATAACGGTTTAACACACTTATCTGAAGCTCATTCGTTTCTTCACGGTGAGAAAGTAGCTTATGGCATACTTGTGCAACTTGTACTAGAAGGTGAGTGGGAAGAGGTGAGAGGTTTATTTGCCTATTATAAAGAAATAGGTTTGCCCCTCTCGTTAGAGTCAATTGGCATTGAACCAACAAATGTGGAGAGCATAGGTCAAGTTATCGCAGAATACGCTACGAGAGATGGGGAGTCCATTCATTTCCCTTCAGGTCATGTGACGAAAAATGATGTAGTGGAAGCAATTCTTGGATTAGAAGCATTACAAGTTACGTTAAGTTGATTAGGCATATCTAGTGAGAAAAAAAGTCCCCTGGAAGTTACTGTTCAACTTCTAGGGGGCTAAATATGATAGATGGATTTTGCGAGTAGATCAAGATGGCGATTGCGATGTTCCTTCCATTGACATTGTTGATCAGCACCTGGTTGAAAATAGTTCTTGATGAGTAATAAGATCATTGAAATGTTCCCCTCCGATTCAACGAATGTGTTGGTTAGCGCCTATTAATAATTTCCTGTTCAAGAACGTAAATGTTCTCCATGTCCAGCACCTCCTTGTTTCTCTCTTTCCTTGTTAATTACAGTCTACGCCGTATGCTTATCAAATAAACCAGTCACCAGTTCGGTTTTCAACTCATACTTAAGATGGAGATTTCCTAAGCCTTTTCCTCCATTCGACAAATAGCGGGGAGTGACAGGCACCAGCGCTTGACAGTGCCACAAATTGGTAGTATTTTAGATTAATGCCGACTAAACTTATATGGATTATAAAGTTTTGGTTTTATAGAGAAAATAAAAGGGGGAAATAGCGTGGATACATTTTTAGTCATTGTGAATATTGCCATTTTACTTGTTCTTATTGGTGTTTTAATTAAGATGCAACAGAAACATGTGTCTTTTAGTAAGCGTGTGTTTGCTGGTTTAGGATTTGGGGTTGTGTTAGGTGTTTACTTGCAAGCTGTCTTCGGAGCTAGCTCAGAGATTGTGAGTCAAACATCAGATTGGTATAGCATTGTAGGGAGCGGATATGTACGCCTTCTAATGATGATTGTTATACCCCTTGTCATGGTTTCGATCATTCAATCGATTACGAACCTTGAGAAGACTTCAGAGCTTGGCAAAATGTCAGGCTGGATTATTGGAATTCTTGTATCAACCGCAATGGTTGCAGCGATTGTTGGTGTAGGTAGCTCGCTCGTCTTTGATTTAAATGCAGAGCAAATTGAAGCAGGGCAAGCGGAACAGGATCGTGGAAGCTATCTAGAAGAAACGCTTGGTAGTGTGAAAGATATGAGTACGCCAGATAAAATTCTTGCGTTTATCCCTGCAAATCCGTTTGAAGATATGACAGGAGCTCGCCCGACCTCAACGATTGCCGTTGTTATATTCTCAGCTATTGTTGGAATCGCGGCACTAGGTGTACGTCGTAAAAATCCAGAGCAAGCAGCCATCTTTACGAAAGGTGTGAATGCTGTCTATGCGATCGTTATGAGAATCGTCACACTAGTTCTTCGGTTAACTCCATTCGGGATTATGGGCTTGATGGCAACTACCGTCGCTCAAACGAACGTAGGCGGTATTCTCGAACTCGGGAAATTCGTTCTTGCATCCTATTTAGCACTGCTTGTGATGTTTATCATTCATTTGATTTTGGTTGCGACAGGTGGATTAAATCCACTAACATATTTGAAGAAGGTATTACCTGTTCTTACGTTTGCCTTCACTTCTCGTTCAAGTGCAGGGACAATTCCTTTGAATATTTCCACTCAGAAAAATAGCCTTGGTGTTGATGAAGGAACAGCGAACATGTCTGCATCCTTTGGTGCAACGATTGGCCAAAATGGTTGCGCGGGAATTTATCCAGCGATGCTCGCAGTTATGATTGCGCCAACGGTAGGTATTGATCCGCTCAGTCCTGGCTTTTTAATCCAACTTGTCTTAATCGTTGGCATTAGTTCGTTTGGTGTGGCTGGAGTGGGAGGCGGAGCGACATTTGCTGCGTTAATCGTTCTTTCTTCTATGAACCTACCCGTTTACTTAGCCGGTCTTCTCATTTCTGTTGAGCCACTCATTGATATGGGGCGGACGGCGTTAAATGTGAATGGTGCGATGACCTCAGGTACACTCACATCACGAATTCTTGGCAAGTTGAACCACGATAAGTTCAATGATTCAAATGCTGTTGAAAAAGATATTGCCGTTTAACTAACGGATGAAGCCCGCTTTCCATAGAAGGCGGGCTTTTTTTTATGAGAAGAATAACTCGATTGACATAGTGCATCGTCATAACCCGGTCAGTTTGTTGTTAGGAATTTTTCCATGTGAAGGAAGTGCAACCACCACCGTCGAAAAAGATAAAGGTACAAACGGTCAGGGGGAGAAGCGTATGTATGGGATCAGATTACTCATCGTGGTTTTGATAATGTTGATGGCCGCTTCATGTTCGTCTAAGGCTACAACCGTTCATCATGAAAAAACAGATACCGTTCATTTAGTTCCTGAGGGGTTTGAGGGGAAATTGATCGTGATTTACAACGTGGAAGGCGCTCCGAAATTAAAACAAGAAAAAGGATTTACAGTTATTCCCTATAGCGAAGACGGTACGTATTTAACTTCAACGGAAGATATGAAATACGGGGCAGTAACGGATGAATTTTATTACGTGGATCAAAAAGACAAACGTACTGAAATTGATACAAGCTGTACGTATTTGTTCCCAAATAGCGGAATCACTATAGAAGATCGCCGCCTCCTTTATAATGCTTTTTATTTAACAGAGTCACACTGTAGTGAAGATTTTCATGGTAAAGGTCCTGAAAATGAAGGGAATCGAAACATTCTCGCTAGCGTAGAGGAGAAGTTAAAGAAAGAGGGGATTTTAGAGTAAGGTTCTTTAAATTGAGACATATCGAGGATTCAAGCTTTTCACAAGAAAGTAAACCACACACTTGAACAGCATAAAAAATGACGGCGCATAAGGGCCGTCATTTTTTATGCTGTTCTTTCCCAAATACGCTCCACCTTCATTAACTCTTCTCCTTGAAAGGTGAGGCAATAGACATCAGGCATATCGAGATTTTCCCAAAAGTGTCTATCGTACTGATCATCGAAATGACTCATCATGAGAACCATTAAATTCCCATGAGTACCAATCACTACGCTTTTTCCTTTGTATGTTTTTAGTACGTTTTGTAGGGCGCTCACTCCTCGGCTACGAGCGAGTTCGTTGGATTCACCACCAGGGTAGCTAAACGTTTCATCTTGCCAAACAGCGTCGATCGCGGATTGAAAATCATCAACAGGTTGTCCAGCAAGTGTTCGCTCTTTAAATGCTTCTATAACTTGAATGTCTATCGAGTGATGTTTTGCGATGGCTTCAACTGTATGAATCGCTCGATTATAAGGGCTAGAAAGCACAACATCAATTTGTTTTTCTTTCATTAGATGTGTAAGGCTCTTTTCATCCCTGTTGCCCTTCGGTGATAATCCTCGTCCGTATTCATCAGGTGTATAAGAAGAATGAGCATGACGTACAAGATAAATTTTCGTTTCATTCATTTAGCGCTTCACCTCTTTAAAGGAGCGGGGGTCAGGTCCGCACCTGACCCCCGCTCTTCCATTATTTCCTCTCAAGCATAATACGCGTTAGCTGCGTGCGGTTCTTTACACCAGTTTTCTCATAAATTCGACTTAAATGCTTTTTGATAGTCACTTCGCTTAAGGAGAGTTCAGCAGCAAGATTAGCATTTGAGTATCCTTGGATGACGAGTGTAACAACTTCTTCTTCACGCGGAGTAAACTGAAATGGATGGTGTGGTGTTTCGGTTAGATTTACGCCGAGCGCCTGGGCGAATGTTTCAAGGTACTGGGAAAGACGAGCGTTTCTTAAATCAAGTTCATAAGTCCTGGAAGGTCGGTCTGGACCATAGTCAAAATGCATTGCCTCGTGTACTTCGCTGAAACGGAACTGCTCTAATAAATCTTGATAAAAAGGAAGCGGTGTCGATGCAACGAGAATTCCTTCTGTTAGAACAAGAGGCAGAAGATGATACAAAAGTGCCTGGCGATCTTCCATTTGACTCACATTTTTAACACCGAGGTATCGAATGACCCACCCTGCCGGCTTATCCTGAGACAAAATACTTTTTTCTTCTGCAGAAGACAGCCTCTTAAAATAACTTCTTGTAACAGGGCTTTGCTGTAGCTTCTTAAGCGTGCTGGACTGGATTGGAATAAGAAACGCGATTCCAATGACTTTTCCACCACGGTGACGTAGCAGTTTCACATGCTGAATCCCTACAGACTCAATCATTTCCTTCGTTATATAGGCTGATTGCTTATCACGGCTCTTTGGAACATGTTGCTGAAAACCCTTGGTACTTTGATCATCATCAAACAACGCTTCATTCATCGTGGGAGGACTCTTCAAATAAGGTAGGACCACGTCCCAATCGTCTGAGCTAGCAGATGTCATGCTATAAGTAGAGAGCGTGTCATGATCAAATAAAGAAGCACGCATCATTGGTTCACCAAGCAAGTAGAAGAATTCGCTAATTTCGGTGGAATCCATGACACGGTCATGCTTAAAAAAGGATCGACAATAGAGCAGGGCGCGTTTCCATAATTGATGATAATACGTGGGTTTTCTTCTACGCAGGTCGTCTCTCATTGCCCGTTGAAAAAGAGTGTTAAGCTGCCACCCTGACTCTGTTTCCTCAAAAAATGAAAGGGATACGAGTGCTTCAAAATCTTTTCGCGAGATCGTTTGATCCAGCATTACTTCAAGCTTTTCCTGTTGAATGTAGTGACCAATCGACGCCACTTCTATGTAGGGAAGGAGGCGATCATCTTCAAGTTCACTTAGCCATTCTTGGACGACGGTTCTATAAATTTTCTGCTCATCCTTTTCATTCCATTCCTGCGTCTCGTTTAGTTTCTGAACGCAAAGCGATAATGCATAGGGATTACCAATTGAAAATTGCCAGGCTAACTTAGTGAGCTCTGGTTTAAGAGTGCGAAAGGCAGAATCATACTGTCCGATGCTGAAACCTTTTAATTCAATGGAAGTAATGAACGGATACCAGATCGATGCCCTCCAGGATTCCCTGAGCTTTTTACGTCCGCAAAAAATAAGAATGCTTGAAGAGGGAAGAGATGGAAGGAAAGATTGTCTAAACCATTCATCTAATTTCTCAAAGCGTTCATAGGAGTCAATGGCTATGACGAAACGAATTCCTTGTTGTTCAAGATGTTGAATATGCATATTAATTGCCTCAAGAGGCGAAATGTATAGGTTAGATGCTCCCATTTGCTCCAATAGTAATTGGAGAAAAGCGGATGGTTCAGCCTTTGAATACTGTGCGTTTACAAGGTAGAAAACAATATCTCTGTCTGACGCTTCCTTTTGATAATGCGTCATTAGCTCACTTTTTCCTGTCCCGGGCTGTCCATATACGGATAGAATGCTGCTACCGTTTTGATCTAGCAAACGAGAAAATACGGCTAACTCTTTTTCTCTCGTAATATTAAACGGAAAAGCCTTCGACTGAATTTGTTCTTGATTGGGGTTATCTGGAAGGTTCATCCTTATCACACTCCACTGAAAAAGTACTCGATTTTTGTCTAAGTAGTATACTTTCGTATACTACCCTCCAATTCCTTCTTTTGATAAAATTAATTTAAACAATATTCAGAATTTACAAAATAAGGGAGGTATCGCAGTGGAAACAGGGAATAACCCTGAAAAAATGGGCCAAACCCCTCGCAAAACATCGAGTGGTATGGAGGAAAATGTCGCAGGACTGTTGACCTATGTGCTGGGGTTCGTGACAGGTATTATTTTCTTGTTGATTGAAAAGGAAAACAAGTTTGTGCGTTTTCATGCCATGCAGTCGATCGTTGTGTTCGGAACATTATTTGTCGCAAGTCTTGTTATGAATGTGATTCCAATTATAGGATCGCTTGTCTCTCTTCTTATATTGCCACCGCTAAGCTTAATTGTTTGGATTGTCTTAATGGTAAAAGCTTATCAGGGACAGATGTATAAGCTACCGATTGGTGGTGAATTTGCAGAGAAACAGCTAGAGAAAATCAAATAATAAAAACCGCATTCCTCTATTATGGGAGGAGTGCGGTTTTTGTCTTACTTACTTATTTATTTCTTTGTTGTGAGTTCTTGATCCACAACTTGTTTTAAATAGTTCATCACATCTTTTTGGAGATCTGGACGATTAAGGGCAAAATCAACTGTTGCTTTTATGAATCCAAATTTATCACCAACGTCATAACGCTGACCTTCGAACTCATGAGCAAAGACTGCTTGCTGCTCATTTAGCACCTTAATCGCATCTGTAAGCTGAATTTCTCCGCCTGCACCTTTAGGTAGGTTCTCAAGAATGGAGAAGATTTCAGGAGTTAAGATATAACGTCCAAGAATGGCATAATTAGAAGGTGCCTCTTCAAGGGATGGTTTCTCAACGAGTGACTTAATTGGAATAATGCCGTTGTCAATTTGTTCTCCCTTAGGAGAGATGATTCCGTATTTAGAAACAGCATCGTCAGCCACTTGTTGAACACCTACGATTGAAGTGCGGTAACGATTGTAGCTATCCATTAGCTGGCCGATACATGGTTGGTCTGATTTTACAATGTCATCACCAAGGAGAACAGCGAAAGGTTCATTGCCGATAAAGCGGCTAGCACAATTAATGGCATGCCCAAGTCCTTTAGGTTCTTTTTGACGAATGTAGTGAATGTTAGCGAGATTAGAAATTTGTTGTACTTCTTTTAACATCTTGTCTTTTTGCTTCTTGATAAGCGTTTCTTCGAGCTCATATGATTTATCGAAATGATCTTCAATAGCACGCTTTCCGCGACCGCTAACGATGATAATGTCTTCAATTCCAGCAGCGACAGCCTCTTCTACAATATATTGAATCGTTGGCTTGTCCACGATTGGTAGCATTTCTTTTGGCTGTGCCTTAGTTGCTGGTAAGAACCTTGTTCCAAGACCAGCGGCAGGTATAATCGCCTTTCTAACTCTCATGTTGAATCCTCCCAGTAACTAATTGTTTTCAAAATCCCAATAAGTGCTTACTAATATTAACATATATCATGACTATTTTCCTGCATTTTCATAATGAAAAGACATGACGATAGGAAGACTTCACTCGAATTAGCCTAAAATCAAGAATCAACAATTTAAGCTAACGTAGCTTTCCAAATAAGAAGCCATTCTTCATTATCGTTAGCCTCCATAACAGATTTTTCGACAGCGATAGTCGGTATCCTTCTCATTTGGGTAATGTTATGATAAAGCATAACGAAATAACGCTTTCCTTTGTATTTATTGGGTCTTGTTTGCTTTTATTGACCTTTACTTCTCATTTCTTCATTGTTTTTAATTACATCTAAAAGGGTAATGTAGGTTAACTATGTATAAGTCTGTTTAAGCATAAAATGGATCATTTTTTTCAACGATAGAATCTCCTATTCCCATAGCAATCAAAAAGTATGTGCCGGATTTAGATTGCATAGGTCACTAAAGTACGTGATTCTAACTAAGCATCCATTTATTGCAAGTGATTGTAGGGCCACAATCTTAATGAGAGTGACGAAGGATGTCAGTATGTTAATTAAGACGTAAATGCATTATGAAATATTAAAATACTGCTCATTTCAAACTCGCTTTTCTGCGATAAGTCTTTGTTTATTCTTAGAAAACGACAGCAATGGCCAATGATTGTTCACACAATTGAAAGAAAATAAATTACTTTTCCCTTATTTTTACAATGATTCTTTAACCTGTATCATGTATACTTAAATATTAGATTGAAAAGGTTTATGTAAGTCTCTTAGATTAAAAGAGAGATAAGGCGAAGTTGTGAAGGGATGAAAAGAAATGAAAGAATTGTTCTTTTCCGTGCTTCTCGTCGTGAAGAATGAAGAGAGGTATATACGAAAGTTGCTGGAAGGTGTCTTGCAACAGGAGTTTCCTCAAGATTCATATGAAATTCTAGTAGTAGATGGAATGTCGTCCGATCGAACGAAGGATATTATAGAAGATGTTAGTAGTAAGAACCCGGGAAGAATACGGTTGTTTGAAAATCCGAAAGAGACGTTGCCGACAGGATGGAATCTTGCCATTCAAAACGCGAAGGGGCAATACATTCTTCGAGTAGATGGTCATACTATGATTCCAACTAATTTCCTTACGAGTTATTACGACTTAACTCAGCGTCAGCCAGATATGGACTGCGTTGGTGGAGTCATTCGAACAGAAGGAAAAGGGTTCTGGGGAACGATTAATGCTTATGTTTACTCACATCCTATGGGCGTTGGGAACTCTATGTTCCGCATCACAAAGAGCTCTAGCAAATGGGAAGGGCGAGTAGATACCGTGCCCTATGGCGCTTACAAACGTGAAGTGTTCCAGAAAGCCGGATTATTCAACGAAAACTTAAGAAGAAGTGAAGATATTGAATTTCATGCGAGAGTACGGAATCAGGGTGGCAAGTTTTATTTATCAAGCGAAATTGCTTCCACTTACTACGCAAGAGATAGTCTGAAAGCATTTGTTCAGAAATCCTATGCAGATGGAAAATGGGGTATTATTGCATCGAGAAGTACTCGAGGTGTGATGAGATTCCGACAGCTTGCTCCGTTAATAGCATTTCTAACTGGAACAGGTCTTGGAATTGGAGCGCTATTTAACAATGGGTTTCTAATCAGCTTAATCACGCTCGTTACTATTTATATGATGATGATCGGCATTTCTTCGCTAGGAGTTATTAAAAAACATGGTTTCCGCGCTTATTTCCCAACTGTGATGCAGTTCTTTTTGCTTCACTTTACGAGAGGACTTGGACTAGTAGGCGGATACTTTAGCAAACAATACTGGAAGGTGAAGACCGGTCATGAAAAATGGGCAAGAATTACTACCGACCACATTTCTTGATAATGAGACGATCCTTGCATATCGTAAGCAGTCTCAAACATTAAGTTACAAAGAAGACCTGTGGTCATGGTACGTACTGCGTCGAATTTCGATTTACCTTACAATTCTTTTTTGTAAGATGCGTATAAAACCAAATACGATAAGCTGGATGAGTGTATTCTTCATTCTCATTTCAGGCTTATCACTTGTGATCGCTACACCACTATCCATTATACTTGCGGCGCTCTTCTACAATCTCGGTTATCTACTTGATTGTGTAGATGGTGAAGTTGCTCGCATTACGAAGCAAACGTCGTCGAAAGGTTATTATATTGATATTATTATCCAAGCAGCTGCTCTACCTGTCTTTTTATCGATGGTTTTAACGGTATTAAGACAAGCTGGAATGCTAGATGTTAGTATTCTCGAAATGGTTCTTGTTTATGCGACGTTTGTTGCGATTATTATGGCATTACTCGTTCCGATTGCTTATCAATTAACGAAGCTGACGATGTCACAATCAACCACTCAAGATCCTGTTAATTCGATTCGAGATGGATCATTATTCTTTGATATTGTAGCTGTTCTGCTCGGTCTACCTGGTTTCTTTGTAGCTGTCGTTGTTATCATCATTGTTGAACAACTAACAGGAGTAGATCTGCTACTTTACTATATATCCTTTTTCCTTGCCATGCTTGTATTAAAGACAGGCCTACGGGTCTTCATTACATCACGTTCATTTGATAAAAGCTAATATTCAATATAAATCCATTATAAATCATAATGAACTCGCGTGATGTTAAGTGTTATTAAAGATTGTAAATTGTATGTTAATTCACGTCTCGTAAAAATTATTAAACACTACTAACTGGAGGGGTCGAAATGAAGAAGGTTTTGACTTACGGTACATTTGATTTATTGCATTGGGGCCACATTAATATATTGAAGAGAGCGAAAGATCTTGGTGATTATCTTATTGTAGCTATTTCAACAGATGAATTTAATGAAATTAAAAATAAAAAAGCATATCATAGCTATGAAAATCGCAAAATGATATTAGAAGCAATTCGCTATGTTGATGAAGTGATTCCAGAAGAACACTGGGAGCAAAAAGTAGATGACGTAAAAAATCACGATGTAGACATCTTTGTGATGGGTGATGATTGGGAAGGGAAATTTGATTTCTTGAAAGATCATTGTGAAGTCATTTATCTTCCTCGCACAGCGGGAATTTCGACATCGAAAATCAAGAAAGAGCTACTTGTATCTAACGGATAAGCAATTGTAGAAAGAAAGAATAAATAGTTGAGGTGCTAGGAATTGTTATGGGACAAATTAGTGTAATAGTAACCGTTTATAATAAAGAAGACTATATCGAAAAATGCCTTGATTCCCTATTACAGCAGACTTTTCAGGATATAGAAATCATTCTGATTAACGATGCATCAACTGATAATAGTAAGGGGATTATTGAGCGTTACAGCGATTCGAGAATGACTTGCTATCATCTAGATAAAAATGTTGGTGTCTCAAAAGCGCGCAACATGGGGATCGAGTACGCTTCAAGCGAGTTTATCTATTTTGTTGACGGTGACGATTACCTGGCGCCATACACACTAGACCTTCTCCTAAACAACATAGGAGAAGATCACTTCATTGGTGGTTCTATTTTCAAAGCTGGAAAAATTGCTATTCCAATGGAAATCGGGGAAGATTCCTACTATTTGCGTAGATTAAGTGGTGGAAGAAAAATCAAAGCACTTCGTCGTAGGAGTGCTACTAACTTGTTGCTACGCAAAGACTTTGTGGATGTTCATGAGCTTCGTTTTGATGAACAAGCTACCTTTTACACGGACCTTACCTTCTCCATTCCAGCAATAGTAAATACAGAGGAGATTCCGATGATTACAGGCGTTCCCACTTATTTAAAAGGAGAATGCTATGATCCGATCGACCACCCAACTCTCATGCTCCATTCTGTAGAGGAGAAGTTGCCTGATTTATTTTATGTCTATCATAAAATGAAGATGTCGTACGCTGATACGAAAAGCATTAGTCGCTATTTGGACCTTCTCTTGTTAAATTATTATTCAAAGAGCATAACTAATAAAGCCGTGAAGAACTCTAACGTTTTGTTTGATCATTTCACTGCTTTAAAGAACAGTCTCTCTTTAGTAGCACCTGGAAGGATTAAGAGACGGAATATCATCGAACGAAGAGAGCATCGTCTTCTACAAAAGGGGAAAAAAGAAGCCGTTCTGAAGTCAATGATGTTTCGAGTACGCTTAAGGCAGTGGCGTAGATCATTGAGGAAGAAACACTTACTCATGCGTCAGCTTTACCGAACGGTTCTTGTGAAAATGCCAATGAAACCGAAAAAAGTACTTCTTGAGAGCTTCGGTGGTAAGGGGTATTCAGATAGCCCTCGCTACATTTATGAAGAACTGTTAAAAAGCGATCATAAGTATGATTATTTATGGGTTTATGATAAAAAGAAAAAGGATATACCGGGGAATCCTAAGCAGGTGAGACGCTTAAGCCCCGCTTACTATTACCATCTTGCGACTGCCAAGTACTGGGTATCGAATGCCAGAATGCCAAACTTTGCGATTAAACGTCCTGAGACAGTTTATTTACAAACATGGCATGGTACACCGCTCAAAAAACTGGCAGCTGATATGAAAGAAGTACGTATGCCTGGCACGACAACAGAAAAATATAAGCGGAACTTTTACAATGAAGCACAAAAATGGGACTATCTCGTTTCGCCAAATGATTATTCGACTTCTATTTTCAGAAGAGCCTTTAAGTTCGGGAAAGAAGTTCTTGATGTGGGCTATCCGAGAAACGATATCCTCTATCTTGAGGATGAAGAAAAAGCTAGACGTCAGCAGGAAATAAAGGCTAAACTTGGTATTCCTGCTGATAAAAAAGTCATTCTTTATGCCCCAACGTGGCGGGATGACGAGTTTCACGGTAAGGGGAAGTATAAGTTTGATTTAAAGCTGAACCTTAGCGAAATGCAGGAACGTCTTGGTGACGAATATGTGATTGGTCTACGCATGCATTATTTAATTGCAGAGCATATTGATACGACTGGAATGAGCGATTTTGTATACAATTTATCTGACTACGGAGATATTGCGGAGCTTTATTTATTATCAGATATTCTGATTACTGATTATTCATCCGTATTCTTTGATTTCGCAAATTTACGTCGTCCCATTTTATTTTTCACTTATGACATTGAAAAATATCGCGATTCTCTTCGCGGATTCTATATGGATTTTGAGAATGAAGCACCAGGTCCGCTTCTTAAAACGTCGGACGGTGTCATAGATGCGATTGAGCATATCGATAAAATAGAAGCTACCTATCAAAGCAATTTTGATGCATTCTATGATAAATATTGTCATCTTGATGATGGGCACGCTTCTAGAAAAGTAATTAATAGGGTATTTGAGCCCGAGAAAGCTGAAATGTAGATAGACTTTAGAGAAACAGGGTACTGCCGCTGGTGAAGGCGATATGGCACTATCCTGTTTTTTCAAAGCGACAGCGCATTTCGAATAGAGGTAATCTACTACTAGTCGGGAGTATGGTGTCCATTTCATGAAAAAGCTATTGAGAATGTTGAAAATATATCCGTTAATGAAGGCGTTTAGTCGACTTCTTTTTGTGGCGTTGGGCCGTTTTCCAGCAAACAAGCGCCTTGTTATTTTTGAGAGCTTTTCTGGAAAGCAGTACAGCTGTAATCCAAGGGCGATCTACGAATATCTGTTAGAGCACGACTATGATTTAGACATGATTTGGAGTGTTGAAGAATCTCATGCTGAGTCTTTCCGTAAAAGGGGTATACCTACTGTAAAGCGTTTTTCGCTAAGATGGTTTTATCTCATGGCTCGTGCTCGTTATTGGGTGACTAATAGTCGGATGTCGCTTTGGATTCCTAAGCCTTCTCACACTGTCTATGTACAAACTTGGCATGGAACGCCGCTTAAGAAGCTTGCAGGTGATATGGAAGAAGTGTACATGCCTGGAACAAACACGCTTTCCTATAAAGATAATTTCTATAAGGAAGCAGCGAAGTGGGATTACTTAATCTCGCCGAATCGGTACTCATCTGAGATTTTTGAGAGAGCATTTGGTTTTAAGAAAAAAATGGTAGAATCGGGCTATCCACGTAATGATCGTCTTCATCTTGAAAATCATCAAGAAAAAATTGATGCATTGAAAGTGGAGTATAGCATTCCTACAGAAAAAAAAGTGGTTCTTTATGCCCCAACCTGGAGAGATGATGAATTTTATCAACCGGGGAAATATAAACATGAGCTGAAATTAGATCTTGATTTATTGAGACGTGAAATCGGCGAGGAATATGTTATTGTATTAAGGATGCACTATTTAATTGCAGAGCAGTTTGATCTTTCTCCATATGAAGGATTTGTTTTTGATTTATCACTTGGTGTCGATGTCAATGATCTCTATTTAATTTCTGATGTGTTGATTACAGATTATTCATCTGTCTTTTTCGATTATGCTAATTTGAGGAGACCAATTATTTTCTTCGCTTATGATCTTGCTTCATATCGTGATAAATTGCGTGGCTTTTACTTTGATCTTGAAGAAGAGGCGCCAGGTCCTGTCGTGACAACATCTGAAGAAGTTTTACACGCCATTCAAACGTTTGAAAATGAAGGATTTGGCGTATTTGAAGAAAAGTATAACGATTTCTATAACACTTATTGTTACCTTGAAGGAGGGTCTGCTACCAAAAAGGTTGTTGACCAAATTTTTGTTAGTGAGGCAAAATAAGCATGAATTCTATGATTGCAGTTTTAAAAGAACAAGTTAGCAACTTCTACCTAATTAATCGGCTTTCGGTTTATCAGGTAAAGAGCACGAATAGCAATAATTATCTTGGTATGGTTTGGGAGATTCTAAATCCCCTTTTCCAAATGAGTATTTACTGGTTTGTATTTGGCTTTGGAATACGAAACGGGAACCCGGTTGATGGCGTCCCATTTGTTCTATGGATGTCCGCTGGTCTTGTTGTATGGTTCTTCTTTAATCCTGCTGTTATTCAAGGATCAAAGTCGATTTATACTAGGATATCAATGGTATCCAAAATGAACTTTCCAATGAGTACGATTCCGAGCTATGTGATTATGTCAGTCTTTTATCAACATTTGATTTTACTTGGTATATACTTTGCAGCAGTGTTATTAACTGGCCAGGGGGTATCCTGGCATTTGCTTCAACTACCGTATTATATGTTTGCTTTAATTATTCTCATTTTTGCCATCTCTCTCATTACGTCGACGCTATCGACAATCGTTCGAGATGTGCACAAAATGCTTCAGTCGTTTATTCGGATGTTTCTTTATTTAACACCAATTTTATGGACAATTGATGATCTTCCTGGATTTATTCAGATTGGGATGAAACTTAATCCGCTATACTATATAGTGGAAGGCTACAGAGATGCACTTCTCGGCATGGGCTGGGTTCATCAGACACTGCAATATACCCTTTACTACTGGGTAGTCGTTGTGCTCTTACTGATGATTGGTTCCTACCTGCATATGAAGTTCAAGAGTCATTTCGTAGACTATATTTAATAAGGACTGTCGTTTATGAGTTATTCAGTTAAATTAAACGGGATTACGAAAAAATATAAAATGCACAGGCAGAACTCTGATAAGCTCAAGGATATTCTTCTCCCTGGTGGCTACGGGGAGGATTTCTATGCCATTCGTGATTTAACATTTGAAGCAGGTGAAGGTGATGTCGTTGGTATCATCGGAGTGAACGGGTCCGGGAAATCAACGTTCTCAAACCTTGTCGCTAATATCACGCCACCAACTAGTGGGGAAATTGACGTAAAAGGTGATGTTTCCCTTATCGCTGTTTCTGCTGGCTTAAATAAAGAGCTAACAGGGCGCGAGAATATCGAATTGAAGCTGCTTATGATGGGATATAAGAAAGACGTTATTGAAAAGATGAAGCCTGACATTATTGATTTTGCAGATATCGGTAAATTTATCGATATGCCTGTTAAAAAATATTCCAGTGGTATGAAATCACGTCTAGGTTTTTCAATATCCATTAGCGTTGACCCAGATGTTCTGATCGTCGATGAGGCCCTTTCTGTAGGTGACAAGACGTTTGCCGATAAGTGCCTTGTCAAAATGGAGGAGTTTAAGGAACGAGGAAAAACAATTTTCTTTGTTAGTCATTCAAACGGCCAGATGAAGAAGTTTTGTAATAAAGCAATCTGGCTTGAACATGGCACGATCCGTGAGTATGGCGCAATGAAAGATATCATGCCGAAGTATGAAGCTTTTATTAAAGAGTATAAATCGTGGTCGAAAGAAGAAAAGCGTCGCTTCAAAGAAGAAGGAATGAAGAAGCAGGAAGGTCTTTTAGCTGCTGATTCAGAAGAGAAAGGAAAACGAAAGAAATCCAGACTCTTGTCTAGATGATTTGCTTCCTTCTATAGCAGAATCGCTCTCATAGAGAGCGATTTTTTCATTATTTGCGCTGAATTTATGGGAATGAATGTGATATGATGAGAAGGAATTTTTTGGTGACATAACAAGAAGTGGGGGAGTAAGAATGGCTATATTAGTAACAGGCGGTGCTGGATATATTGGAAGTCATACGTGTGTTCAGTTACTTAATCAAGGTTCCGATATTGTTGTCGTGGATAACTTTTCGAATAGTAAAATGGAATCGCTTGATCGTGTGAAAGAGTTAACTGAGCGAGATTTTCCGATTTATGAAGTGGATCTACTTGATCGATCTTCTTTAGAAATGGTGTTTGAAGAAAATGAAATTGAAGCAGTCATTCATTTTGCAGGCTTGAAAGCTGTTGGCGAATCGGTTTCCATGCCACTTCATTATTACCATAATAACTTAACAGGGACGTTCATTCTTTGTGAAGTGATGGAGAAATTTAACGTTCGAAACATTGTGTTTAGCTCATCTGCAACCGTTTATGGTATGCCTGATCTTATGCCAATCACTGAAGAAGCCCCTTTAAGCGCAACGAATCCGTATGGACAAACGAAGCTCATGATTGAACAGATTCTTCGTGATCTTCATGTTTCTGATTCAAACTGGAGCATTGCCCTTCTTCGCTATTTCAATCCAATCGGAGCTCATGTGAGCGGAAGAATTGGGGAAGATCCTAACGGGATTCCAAATAACCTCATGCCGTATATTAGTCAGGTTGCGGTTGGAAAACTCGAAAAGCTTAGCGTGTTTGGAGATGACTACGATACAGCAGATGGTACAGGCGTTCGTGATTATATCCATGTGGAGGATCTGGCTAACGGGCATTTGAAAGCGTTAGAGCATATCCTAGGTACAACGGGAGTAGAAGCGTATAACCTTGGCACGGGAAATGGGTATAGCGTGCTTCAGATGGTGAAGGCTTTTGAAGAAGCGACTGGGAAAGAAGTGAAGTACTCCATTGCTCCGCGCCGTCCTGGCGATATTGGAGAATGCTATGCAGATCCGGCGAAAGCTGAAGCTGAGCTTGGCTGGAAAGCGGAAAAAGGCATTGAAGAAATGTGCCGCGACACGTGGCGCTGGCAGTCGGAAAATCCTGATGGGTATAAGAGGGGTCAGGTGCGTACCTGACCCCCACGGAGGACAGCTGTCTTTCTATAGAGGACACTAAAGCCCGCTCATTAATGAGTGGGCTTTAGTGTTTAAATATTGTATATCTGCCAGTAGGGTTGTGAAGAATTAGAAAGAAATTCTAAGGAGGTTCTCGTTGTGGCTGGTAAACGATTCAAACCAGGTAATGCGGATCGACTACTTGATCCGAAACGAAAGGAAATTATTTCACCTGAACAAGTTATCGCTCATCTTGGTGTAAAGGCAACCGATCATGTAGCTGATTTAGGAGCGGGTAATGGGTATTTTACATTGCCGTTATCGGAAGCAGCTGAAAAGGTTTATGCGGTTGATATTGAAAAGCAGATGCTAGATCTTCTTCAGAAGCGTGTTTCAGAAGAAGATCTAGCTGGACATATCGAGTACGTTGTCAGTAGCCTAGAGCAGATGAATTTGGCAGATCACGTCGCTGACAAAGCGATTGCGGCGTTTGTGATTCATGAAGTGCCCGATCTTACGAGAGCATTCCAAGAATTTAAGCGAATTATTAAGGCGGGACAGAAATTGCTTGTACTTGAATGGGAAGCCATTGAAATGGATATGGGCCCACCACTTCATGAGCGAATTTCTTCTGAGAAGATGATGCAGATTTTTAAAGAGAATGGAACTGAACCTCAAATACACCATTTTCATGAGTCTGTATATGGGGTAACTGCGGAAGTATGAGGGGAGGGTCAGGTGCGTACCTGTCCCCAACAAAAGACAGCTGTTCTCAAAACAAAGACAAAAAAACCAACTCTCTTCATTGAGAGCTGGTTTCATTTATTTTGCTCAACTAAAACTTCGTTCGATTTAGTCTTCCATTGGTGTTGAGAAGCGGAAGGATTCGCCTTGAAGCATGGCGTCATTATACAAGAACAGGACTACATCAAAATCCTTATCCGCCATATACTCTGTTAATATCTGATCATCGTTATAACGGATATCATAAACAGTCGTATTGGAGAAATGCTGGGCAATGTGGAACGCAATTGGGTTTGCGTAGGAATCTTTTAAAATCAATAGTCGACTTTCTTCTTGAACGGCAGGGTTCTCGATTGTAATTTCAGCTGTATTGTTCATGTACAGCCCACCAAAATCGATAGGATCGTTATCTCTAAATATGTCTGTACCATAGACCTGTTTAAATGTACGCTCTTTGCCGTTCCAGGTAATTTGATAGTTATCAAATAGATTATCTTTAGGTAACATGTGACAGATCTTTTCACCTGTTGCATCAACCGTTAAATAAAGCTGATTATTATAGCTTCCAATAAATTGTTTGTCGTTATAACACTTTAATTCATAGTCACTGTCG
Organism: Anaerobacillus sp. 63XJN7_4_ISO-PGPR-S23-413; assembly: GCF_056173725.1. Lineage (NCBI taxonomy): Bacteria > Bacillati > Bacillota > Bacilli > Caryophanales > Bacillaceae > Anaerobacillus > Anaerobacillus sp. 63XJN7_4_ISO-PGPR-S23-413. The sequence continues at coordinate 3,677,632 of NZ_CM149688.1, read as the reverse complement.
TCTTCGTTCATGTTTGTGTAGTAAGTTGAATTCTCAGAGAGAAGGTCTGCTACTTTTTGATAGCCTTCAAACGCCCCAAACATGTTCCAGTGATGGTCTGTCTTGAAGTAGCGCTCTTTCAATTCATCATCAGTATATTCTTCTTTAAATTCTTTCCCAACATCAACTGTTGGGATGCTCTTTTGGTTAAATTTTGAGAAAAAGTAATCTTTCTTTTCTATTCCTGTTCCCTCTTCAATATAAGACGGCAGGATGTCGATGGTATTCACTTTATGAGGAAGAGAAGCAAAATAAACTTCCTTACCCTCATCCTTTATCGTTGTCGCAAATTCATTTAAGTTATCAACTGCCTCATCAATATGGGTAGAAGGCTTACTATAACTCGGTTTTGGGATGATCCAATTCGAGTCAGATACATAGTAATCAAAAATATAGGTTTTGTTCGTCATTTGCTGATATTGAAGATATGATTTCAACCAGATATTTCGACCGGGAAACTGATCAAGAAAATACGATTCAAAATCGTTCATGTATTCTCCGTTCGAAACATTCTCAATTGAAAGATCAGGGTTTTGAGCTAGTTCTCTTTTTTCTACGTCAGATACTTCAATATCTGCTGAAACTGTAAGATAGAAGAAAACGGTAAAGATAAACGCAAAGAATAAGATAATGAGCATCCACTTCCTTGCCTTTTCAAGTCGCTGAATCATAGCAAAGCTCCTTTATTGGCATTAAAACCTGAAATAAATAAATGGGTTGTAACTAGAATTGACTAATCGAACCATAGCGAAAATCATTAGCGTCATATAAATCGCTGGTTCTGAGAAAAGCGTGACGACCTGTAGTCCCTTTGCTTTCGTCGCCATTCGATTGTAAATGTTGCCGATATTCGCTATGAAAGGTGTGCTGAAAATAACGCCAGCTAGGAATAACACCCAGTTATCATTCCACTGCAATAGGAACATTGAATCTGCGAAAGCAGCCTGATTAAAGCCGAACATCGTTTGTAAGTATTCAAATGAATACGTAAAGTTATCAGCGCGGAAAAAGACCCAGCCGATCATGACGAGCAGTAGGACATAGATATGTTGAAGAGGCGACCATAGGCGACTTAACCATTTACCAAATCCGAGGCTTTCAATTACGATAATTGCCCCGTAGTAGAATCCCCAGGCCATAAACGTCCAGCTAGCGCCATGCCAGAACCCAGTAATCGTCCACACGATTAGAAGATTACGTACCTGCACAAGCTTTCCATGGCGATTCCCACCTAGTGGGATATAAACGTAATCTTTGAACCATGTCCCAAGAGAAATGTGCCATCTTCTCCAGAATTCTGAAATGCTTTTAGATATGTAGGGGTATCGAAAGTTCTCTAGAAAATCAAAGCCAAACATTTTTCCTAGACCAATGGCCATGTCACTATACCCTGAGAAATCAAAGTAAATTTGTAGTGTGTAAGCAATAACACCAATCCACGCCATCATCACGCTCATTTCACCTGCGGGAGTGTTAAATGCCTGATCCGCAACAACTGCGAAACTATTAGCTAACAGTACTTTTTTTGATAAACCAATAATAAATCGTTTGATTCCTTCGTGTACCTTATCAGCAGTTATAGAGCGAGAATGAATTTGTTGATCAACGGTGTTGTATCGAACAATTGGCCCTGCAACGAGCTGTGGGAAAAGAGAGATATAAAGAGCTAGTGAGAAAACATTTTTCTGAACGGGTGCGTCTTTTCGATAAATATCAATGACATAGCTCATCGCTTGGAATGTAAAAAACGAGATTCCAATTGGAAGAGGCAGCTCTCCAAGTTCAAAACTTGTCCCAAAGGAGCCATTAACATTAGCTAATACGAAGCCTGCGTACTTAAAGTAACCAAGAATTGCAATGTTACCGACGATCGATAACGTTAGGAGGAATTTTTTTATTGCGAGCTGATTATGAAAATAGCCAATTCCTCTCCCAAAACCATAGTTCATTATAATAGAGAAGAGCATCAGAAAGACATACTGTGGTTCTCCCCATGCGTAGAAAACAAGACTAGCAATAAGAAGCACGATGTTTCGAAAACTTTTTCTAGCAAAAAAATAAGAAAATAAGACGATCGGCATAAAAGCAAATAAGAAAACGAGATTACTAAATACCATATAGCTCCTCCAATAATTAAATATAATCCACCTAATACTATAGCATTTATACCTTTGAAATTTGCTTTTCTTCAATATTTTACAAAAACTTAAAATACATGAGGCAGAATGAAAAGAATATAGCCGTCAAAAAGTAAATTAATCAGTAAATATTTACTTGACTATAGTCCTTTTGTACCTTAATCTATAAATATGAATGCGCTTTCATTTATGTTGTTCGGTGTTTTTTAGTAAACAAACAGGAGGGGTTATTTTGAGAAAGGTAATCGGTCGAGTTAGTTTCTTGCTTATTCTGATGTTAGTTCTCGGTGCTTGTTCTAGTGATAATAGCTCAAGTGAAGGGTCGGCGGGAGACGGAGATAGTAATGGTAAAAAGGTGACAGCATGGGCATGGAACATTAATGTTCCAGTTCTTGAAGAAGCGGCAGAGAAGTTTAAAAAAGAAAATCCGGATTTTGAACTAGAGGTTGTGGAACTCGGTCGTGAAGATGTTTATTCGAAATTAACGACTGGCCTTCAAGCTGGAGGGAAAGGGTTGCCAGATATCGTACTTGTCGAGGATGATCGTATTCAGGGTTATATGGAAACATTCCCCGATGCGTTCGTAGATGTATCTGATAAGGGGTTTGATGAAAGCAAGGATAGCTTTCCTACTTATAAAACAGACCTTCTTTCAAAAGAAGATGCAATGTATGGTTTCCCATTTGATGGTGGTCCAACGGGCGTTTTTTATCGAACAGATTACTTTGAAGAAGCTGGTGTAAATCCCGATGATATTAAGACATGGGATGACTTTATTGAAGCGGGGAAAAAGATCAAAGAAGCTACAGGAAAAGCAATGCTTGGCCTTGATTTGAATGGTGATGACGGTCTTTATCGTATGATGATGACGCAGCAAGGAACATTCTATTTTGATGATGAAAAGAATGTGAACTTCACTTCTGAAGAATCTAAAATGGCGGCAGAAAAAGTACAAATGATGAAAGAAGCTGGACTAGTTAAAGATACAGTGGGTTGGGACGCGTGGATTAGTGCAATGGCACAAGGTGATGTTGCGACGGCTCCTTCTGGCGCGTGGTTGAGCGGTTCTATTACACAGCAAGCTAAAGACACAGAAGGTAACTGGGGAGTGTTTAAGCTTCCGGCGTTTGAAGAAGATGGAAACCGTGCAGCGAACCTTGGTGGAAGTAACTATGTGATTACAAGCGCGAGCAAGAATCAGGATATGGCTTACGATTTCATGGAATTCTTTACTACTAGTGATGACGTACAGCTAACGGCGATGGACAATGGTTTATTTCCAACGCTGAACACGATTTATGAAAATGATGCATTCACAAAGGATGTGGAATTCTTTAGCAATCAGTCAATCTGGGAGCTGTTTGCAAGCGAGATGAATGATATTCCTTCTGTGAACTATACAGGTAATTATGCGCTTGCAAGTGATGAGTCAATCAAAGCACAATCCGAAGTGATGAATGGTCAGAAATCGATTGAAGAGGCTTATAAAGCGGCTGAAGATCGGTTGAGGAATCGGATTCAATAATAGTGCGGGGGTCAGGTACGCACCTGACCCCCTATAAAGACAAAAAGAAGAAAGTGTCCGTCATAGATGGACACTTTCTTCTTGTGTAACAACTTCCATTAATTGTTAAGTAAATAAAGTAGTAAACTTTTAGTAAAAGTTTACTTGACTATGTTTACCTCTTCGACTATTCTAATAAGTGTAGACGCTTTCATTACGAATTTTGAAAGTTTTCAGTAATTAATTGGAGGGGTAGTCGATGAAGAAGGTAACGGGTCTAGTTAGTATAAGTATGATGCTTGTCTTAAGTCTGTTTCTTGCGGCGTGTGGGAATGGTGGAGATGATAGTGAAGGATCAGGCGATAGCAATAAAGTAACAGCTTGGGCTTGGAATATTAATGTACCGGTGCTTGAAGAAGCAGCCGAGAAATTTAAAGAAGAAAATCCGGATTTTGAACTAGAAGTTGTTGAAATGGGTACTGACGATGTTTACTCGAAGTTAACAACTGGTCTTCAAGCAGGAGGTAAAGGTTTACCAGATATCGTTCTTGTGGAAGATGACCGCGTTCAAGGTTATATGAGTGCTTTTCCGGACGCATTTGTAAACGTTTCCGATAAAGGATTTGACGAAATGAAAGAGAGCTTCCCGTCTTATAAGACAGAGCTTGTTTCAAAAGACGGCGCCATGTACGGATTCCCGTTTGACGGTGGACCAACAGGAGTTTTCTATCGCACCGATATTTTTGAAGAAGCTGGCGTAAATGCGGAAGATATTAAAACGTGGGATGACTATATCGAAGCTGGTAAAACAATTAAAGAAAAAACGGATAAAGCAATGATTGGTCTTGATCTGAACGGTGATGACGGTCTTTATCGTATGATGCTCAATCAGCAAGGCACATTCTACTTTGACGATGAGAAAAATGTAGCCCTCACTTCAGAAGAGTCAAAAAAAGCAATGGAAGTACAAAAGAATCTAAATGAAGAAGGACTAGTTAAAGAAACAGTAGGTTGGGACGCATGGATTAGCGCTATGACTAGTGGAGATGTTGCGACAGCTCCATCGGGTGCATGGTTGTACGGTTCGATCACTCAGCAGGGCAAGGATACTTCAGGAAAATGGGGATTAATTGAGCTACCGGCGTTTGAAGAAGGTGGCAATCGCGCATCTAACTTGGGCGGAAGTAACTACATGATTCCTAGTGCAAGCGACAATGCTGATCTAGCGTATGATTTTATGGAATTCTTCTCAACAGATGAAGATGTTCAATTAACTGCAATGGAAGGTGGTTTGTTCCCTTCACTAAACACGATTTATGGTAACGAGGCATTTACAAAAGAAGTTGAGTTCTTTAACAATCAGCCGATCTGGAGTCTACTTGCTGACGAAATGGATAGCATTCCTGCTGTTAACTACACAGGAGACTATGCCGTAGCGAAGGATGAAGCTGTTAAAGCGCAATCTGAAATTGCGAACGGTAAAGGCATTGAAGAAGCATTAAAAGCTTCAGAAGATCGTTTGAAAAACCGTATTCAATAAGCTACAGAAATCATCAGGGGTTGATTCATTTCGACCCCTGTCATGTTAAGGTGGGATATTCATGAATCGAGCGAAACGTTTTCCATATTTATTCGCAGCTCCGGCCATTCTGCTTTTCCTAGCATTTACCGTCTATCCGATTATCGCTTCCTTCGTTCTCAGTTTTCAGGAACGAGTTGGTGGAGAATACGTTTTTGCAGGATTGAAAAACTATACGCGTCTCTGGAATGATGATATTTTCTGGACGGCGATGCAGAACACATTCATTATCTTTGTTGTTCAAGTCCCAGTTATGATCATTCTTGCAATGGTACTAGCCAACGTGTTGAACAACCAGTTGTTAAAGCTAAAAGGATTTTTCCGCGTCTCATTCTTTCTTCCGGCTGTCACATCGCTTGTAGCTTACTCGATTTTATTTTCGATCATGCTTCAAGAAGAAGGAATTATTAACACGGCATTAAGCTACATTGGGATTACCGCAATTCCGTGGTTATCTGATCCGTTTTGGGCAAAGGCTTCGATCATTATCGCCATGACGTGGAGATGGACAGGATATAACATGGTTATTTTCTTAGCAGCTCTTCAAAACATTCCAGAAGATTTATACGAAGCCGCTTCTCTTGATGGAGCGAATAAGTTTAAGCAATTTTTCTACATTACTGTTCCACAACTAAAACCCGTTATTCTTTTTGCAGGTATTCTGTCAACCATCGGAACGCTTCAGCTTTTCGACGAGCCATTCAACTTAACAGGCGGTGGACCGGCGGATTCAACGATGACCCTTGGACTTTATATTTACCAGAGTGGATTTGAATACTTTGATTTCGGCTACGCTTCCGCAATTGCATACGCGGTTGTTGTGATGGTTGGTATTCTCTCCATTATCCAATTTAAGATAGCAGGTGATGATTAATGGCTAAGAACCTTGAGGTAATTGAACAGTCGACGAATAAACTCACCCTTGCTCAAAGGCAACAAAAGAAACCTAAGAAAAAGAAAAATAAGCTAAAAGCCGTTTGGATGTATACGCTACTAAGCATCTTCCTTGTTGTTTCGATCTTCCCGTTCTACTGGATGTTTATCGGGGCGACGAACGACTCTAGTAAAATGTTTACGAACCCGCCAACGCTTTTACCTGGCGATCAGTTTATGACGAACTTAACCAATCTAAATGAGTCAATTGGTATTTTCAGAGTACTGTTTAATTCTCTCTTCGTCTCAGGACTTTATGTAGTGATTTCCCTTGCAGTTTGTGCGAGCGCAGCCTACGTTCTAGCGAAGTACAACTTCAAAGGGAAAAAGTTCATCTTTACTGCATTCTTGCTTTCCATGATGATTCCTTACCAGGCAACACTGATACCGTTGTTCCAAATGATGTCTGATTTTAATCTATTAAACACGTACTTTGCAGTTATCGCACCGCAATTGTGCTTCCCATTTGCGATTTTCTTATTAAGACAGAACTTCCTGGCATTCCCTACAGAGTTGATGGAGTCAGCACGTCTTGATGGCGCAAGCGAAACGCGTATCTTTATCTCGATCGTCATTCCATCGATGCGACCAGCTTTAGCAGCTGCTTCGATCTTCCTTTTCATGACGCAGTGGAACAACTTTATGTGGCCGCTCGTTGTATTGAATACGAACGATATGTACACATTCCCTGTTGCGCTATCTAGCTTAATGGGACTCTCTTATATCGACTACGGTCAAGTGATGATGGGCGTTACGTTAGCGACTGTTCCGATCATTGCATTCTTCTTAACACTGCAAAAACAATTTATTTCAGGTATGCTCGGAAGCGCCTTGAAATAGTAGGAGGCTGTTATGCTGGAAGCGAGAAAGAACCACTTTTACTTAAATGACGAACCCTTCCAAATTCTTTCAGGAGGTCTTCATTACTTCAGAGTTGTCCCTGAGTATTGGAGAGATCGCCTTCAGAAGCTGAAGGCACTTGGACTGAATACAGTAGAAACGTATATACCATGGAATTTTCATGAACCGAAGAAGGGTCAGTTTCATTTTGAAGGAATGGCTGATGTGGAGCGGTTCATAGCTGAAGCACAGGACGTTGGGCTTTATGTTATTGTTCGTCCTTCTCCTTATATTTGTGCAGAGTGGGAAATGGGGGGACTTCCTTCTTGGCTACTAAAAGAAGATGACATGGCACTTCGCTGTAGTCATCCTGCTTTTCTAAAACATGTAGAGGAATACTTTAATGACCTTCTTCCACGGTTGAAGCCTTTCTTACAAAAGAACGGCGGTCCGGTGATTGCCTTTCAAATTGAAAATGAATATGGCGCATATGGCAACGATCAGAACTATCTTGAGTTTCATAAAGAACAGTACGAGAAACATGGCATTGATACGTTTTACTTCACATCAGACGGACCGGATTTCATTAAACAAGGTTCAATGGATAATGTCATAACGACGCTGAATTTTGGCTCAAGGCCAGAAGAAGCCTTTGCGGCACTTGAAGCGATAAAACCTGATTCACCTAAAATGGTCGCGGAATTTTGGATCGGCTGGTTTGATCACTGGAGCGGCGAGCATCATACACGTGACGCAAAGGAAGCAGCGGAAGTGTTCCAGAAGTTAATGGATATGGGCGCATCTGTGAATTTCTACATGTTCCACGGTGGAACAAATTTTGGTTTCTATAACGGTGCGAATCATTACGAAAAATATGCTCCGACGATTACTAGCTATGACTACGATTCGCTTTTAACAGAATGGGGCGACGTGACAGACAAGTATCTCGCAATGGCGGAGGTGTTGAAAAGCGTAGCAGACGTTTCGATTGAAGACGTTTCTAAAGTTGAGACGAAAAGCTATGGAGAAGTGAAGCTAGTGGAGAGCGCAAGCCTGTTCGATGTTCTCCAAGAAGTAGGAACCAGGGTAGAGCACGTTGCACCACGGAGCATGGAGAAGATTGATCAGAGTTTCGGCTACACGCTTTATCGAACGTCGATTAACGACACTGGAACGTTTGAGCTTGATACAACGCCAATTCATGATCGAGCTTTTCTTTACGTCAATGGGAAACATGAGGCGACGATTTCAGTAAATGATGAGTCAAAATCGGTTATGATCCCGTTTCCGAATGAAGTAAATGCTCTTGAAATACTTGTTGAAAACCTTGGAAGAGTGAATTATGGAAAACATCTATCTGACCAGAAGGGGATTGTGCAGAATCTCTGGCTAAACAACCAGTATTGGTTTGACTGGGAAATGATTAAAATTGAAGGAGATCGTTTACCGAAGACGTATTCATCAGGAGAACGTTATCCGAAATATTTCAAAGGCGAATTTCATGCTGATCAATGCTATGATACATTTGTTGATTTGGAAGGGTTTACAAAAGGGAATGTTTATATTAATGGCTTTAGTCTTGGTCGCTACTGGCAAACGATGGGACCACAGCAGCGCCTTTACTTGCCAGGTCCACTGTTAAATGAAGGTACAAATGAAATTGTCGTTCTGGAATTAGAAGGACATACTGCAAGCAGCGTAAAACTAGTGAACGAACCTAAACTCGGATAAAGGATCGATGGCAATGAGCATTCTGATTAACCAACAGCAGTTTCATCTAACAAATGGAAAGATCAGCTACATCTTTCATATTTTAAAAAATGGTCAGCTCGGTCATTTGTATTTCGGAAAAGCGCTTCGTCCTGATCGTGATTATGGTCATTTTCAGAACACGAACAATCCAACGCCGGCTAGCTGTCATTCATATGAGAACGACGCGGCTTTTTCGCTTGAAACGATTAGGCAGGAGTACCCGGCCTATGGAAAAGGAGATTTTCGAGAGCCTGCCTTTATGGTGTTAGCAGGTCAAAAGCCTATAGCGAACTTTGTTTATAGATCACATGAGCAAGTGAAAGGGAAGCCTCGCTTGAAAGGTTTGCCGGCCACTTATGCGAATGCGCAAGAAGCGGAGACGTTACTTATTGTGTTGGAGGATAAGTATCAGAAGGTTGAGCTTCATCTCAGCTACACGATTTTTGAAAATGAATCTGTGATTGCGAGGAACGCGCGTCTTATTAACAACACAGATAGCGAGCTATCCATTGATCGAATGATGTCACTGTCTGTTGATCTTCCTTATGCTGATATGGAAATGGTGCACCTCTCAGGAACATGGGCCCGTGAGCGTCATGTGAAAACGAGGAAATTAGAGCAGGGCATTCAGTCCGTTTCGAGTATACGTGGAGCAAGCTCTCATCATCACAATCCATTTCTTGCACTAAAAACAATGGATGCAACAGAACATACGGGTGAAGTGTTTGGATTCCAGTTCGTGTATAGCGGGAATTTTCTAGCGCAAACGGAAGTTGATCATTATGGCGTGGCACGTGCGCAGCTTGGTATTCATCCGCTTGGTTTTAAGTGGAATCTTAGTCCCGGTGAATCGTTCCAATCACCAGAAGCGATTATGGTTTACTCTGATCAAGGATTGAACGGGATGAGCCAAACGTTCCATCATCTTTACCGCAATCAGTTGATTAGTGAACAGTGGAAAAAGAAAGAGCGTCCTGTCTTAATTAATAACTGGGAAGCTACTTACTTTGATTTTAATGAAGAGAAGCTTATTCATTTTGCGAAAGAGGCAAAAGAACTTGGTGTTGAACTTTTCGTCCTTGATGATGGTTGGTTTGGGAAGAGAAACAATGACCGATCTTCACTAGGAGATTGGACGGTTGATCTTAACAAACTCCCAGATGGCATTGCCTCTCTAGCTGAAAAAGTGAAGGAAACGGGATTGCAATTTGGTTTATGGTTTGAGCCTGAAATGATTAGTCCTGATAGTGAGCTCTACAGAGAGCATCCTGAATGGGCTGTAGGTATTCCAGGTGAGCACTTTACGCTTGGCCGGAATCAGCGCGTACTTGATTATACGCGTACAGAAGTAGTGGACTATATTTTCGGACGAATGAAAACGATCATTGAGTCGACGAATCTGGATTATATTAAATGGGATATGAATCGGAACATTACGGAGGCCTACTCTGCAGGTTTAGAGCACCAGGGAGAGTTTTTCCATCGTTACATTCTCGGTGTCTATGATCTTTATGAACGGTTAACATCAGAGTTTCCAAATGTACTGTTTGAATCGTGTGCGGGCGGCGGTGGTCGTTTTGATCCGGCTCTCCTTTACTACGCCCCACAAGCATGGGCGAGTGATGATACAGACGCGGTGGAGCGTCTGAAAATCCAATATGGTACCTCTATCGCTTATCCTATCTATAGCATGGGTTCTCACGTATCAGCCGTACCAAACCACCAAACGCTTCGTTCAACTCCGCTGTCAATGCGGGCAGATGTTGCGTATTTTGGAACCTTTGGTTATGAATTGGATCCTTCAACCCTGTCTGATGAAGAAAAAGAAATTGTAAAAGAACAAATTAAACGATACCAGTCATTTCGACAGCTTGTCCGTGATGGTGATTTCATTCGCTTACAAAGTCCATTTGAAAGCAATGAAACGGCCTGGATGGTCGTTTCGTCGAATCGAAATGAAGCGCTTGTTGGCTGGTATAAATCATCAAGCACTCCGAATCCACGCACCAATCAGTTTGTGAAATTAAAAGGTTTAGCTCCTGATCGTCATTATAACGTCGATGAGGAGACATACTTCGGAGATGAACTGATGCAGCACGGCATTCCGCTTCCGGTTGAGTTCAATGGAGCGAATGGCGAGCAAGCTGAGCGCGGTGGTGACTTTCAATCGAAAGTGTTTTATTTAAAAGCAGAATAAAAAAGGATGATGACCATGGCAACGATTAAGGACATCGCACAAAAAGTGAAATGTTCACCATCGACTGTTTCACGCGTCCTTAACTACGATGAAACGTTATCTGTTTCAGATGATACGAAAAAGCGGATTTTCGAAGTGGCAGAAGAGCTTTCCTATAGTAAAAAACGCGGAAAAAAATCACTAACACCGAAAATTGCAATTATCCATTGGTATACCGAAAAGGAAGAGTTGAATGACCTGTATTACATGTCGATTCGACTAGGAGTCGAGCAGCGCTGTCAGGAAGAGCGGCTTGAACTCGTGAAAATTTTTAAAGATAACTATGATGAATTAGAAAAAGAAAACATTCAGGGCATGATAGCCGTAGGTAAATTTAGTAGTCAAGAAATAGCTTCATTAAATAAAGTCACCCCTAATATCGTATTCGTTGACTATGATCCAGACAATGAAAAGTACGACGCGGTTGTCGTTGATTTTGAAAAGGCGACCAAAAAAGTGCTCGATTATTTTGCGAGTAAAGGTCATGAGAGAATTGGCTACATTGGTGGCAGAGAAACATTTCGAGATGCTAGTGCTGAAATTGTTGATGAACGCGAAATCACGTTCAAGCGCTATATGACGGAACGTGATCAGGATCATGAATCTTACGTGTACACAGGATCGTTTACGGTAGATGATGGTTATTCCCTTATGAATCGTGCGATCGAAGAGCTTGGAGAGAAGCTACCGACTGCGTTCTTTGTAGGAAATGACACAATGGCGATTGGGTGTCTCCGCGCTCTTCATGAGAACGGCGTAGCTGTTCCTGATCGCGTTAGCTTAATTGGAGTGAATGACATTAGCGTTTCGAAGTATGTTTATCCTGCTTTGAGTACGGTCAAAGTGTACACAGAACTGATGGGTGAAACGGCTGTTGGCCTTTTGATGGAGCGTCTATTGAGAAGGAAAGTAGCCAAAAAAGTGACGATGTCGACAAAACTGAAGCTGCGGAAGAGCAGTAAATAAACGAGGCCGGGTGAAATTAATGAAAACCCTATACGAAACATTTCGAGAGGTGTATGGAGAAGGTGGCGAGATAAGAAGCTTCTTCTCGCCAGGGCGCGTCAATTTAATTGGCGAACATACGGATTATAATGGGGGACATGTTTTTCCATGCTCGCTTAGTATTGGTACCTATGCCGTTGCTAGGAAAAGAAAAGATAATCTTATTCGGTTTTATTCGCTGAACTTCAAAACGCAAGGTGTGATGACAGTTGATTCAACAAGTCTTGCGTATGATGCTGAACATGATTGGGCGAATTACCCGAAAGGCGTTGTTTCGATCTTTAAGGAGTCAGGTTATGACGTTAGCGGATTTGATGTCCTTTACTTTGGAAACATTCCGAATGGAGCGGGACTTTCGTCTTCAGCGTCAATCGAACTTGCGACGGCTGTTCTATTAAATGAACTAAATCACCTTCATCTTGAGATGGTAGAAATGGTGAAGATGAGTCAGCGTGCTGAAAATGAATTTGTAGGCGTAAACTGTGGCATCATGGATCAGTTTGCCATTGGGATGGGGAAAGAAAAAGCAGCGGTTCTTCTTGATTGCAACACGCTTGCTTATAGATACAGCCCGGTAGTTCTAGAAAAAGCTTCACTCGTTATTGCAAATACGAATAAACGAAGAGGGCTTGCTGATTCAAAATATAATGAGCGACGTTCTGAATGTGAGCGGGCACTCGCCGAGCTTCAAGAACATGTTTCGATTCAATCACTTGGTGATTTAACAATTGACTCGTTTGAAGCGCATAAACACCACATCACAAATCTGATTGATCAGAAACGTGCGAAACATGCAGTTTATGAAAACGTTCGTACGATTGAAGCGGCTAAACGTTTAAAGGCTGGAGAAATTGGAGCATTTGGTCAGTTAATGAATGAGTCACATGTTTCCTTGCGCGATGACTATGAAGTAACTGGTCTTGAGCTTGATGCTTTAGTAGAAGCTGCATGGTCAGAAGAAGGTGTGATTGGCTCTCGGATGACTGGGGCAGGATTTGGTGGCTGTACGATCAGCATTGTGGAGGATCAATTTTTAACATCATTCCAAACTAATGTAGCGAAAACATATAAAGAGAAAACGGGCTTAACACCTGAATTTTACGTTGTGGAAATAGGTGCAGGAGCAAGAGAAATAAATCAGCTTTCGGAAGCACTGTAATTCTGGAGAGGAGTGGAGAGAAACCATGACGAACATCGATCAAGAGATTAACCGTCTCCTCCAATACGGATTGAATAAACATCTTTTTCGTGAGTGGGATTTATCATATGTTCGCAATCAAATTCTAGAAGTTCTTCAGCTTGAGGAGATCGATACAAGTGATGTTCCTGCGGATATTCCAGATAGCCCTGTTTCTATTTTAGATCGCATCCTGAATTGGGCATATGATCATGATCGACTAATAGAAAATACGGTAACTTATCGTGACTTGCTCGATACAAAAATTATGGGGTGTTTAACCGAGCGACCTTCAGAAGTGATTGAGAAGTTTGAAGCGACTTATGAACATGCCGGCCCTGAAGCAGCAACGGCTAACTTTTATCAATATTCAAAAGACGTTCATTACATTCGTACCGATCGCATAGCAAAAAATGAAGACTGGCTTACGGAAACAGAGTATGGTGAGATGGAAATCACGATCAACCTTTCTAAACCAGAGAAAGATCCGAAAGCGATTGCGGCAGCCAAAACGATGAAGTCAAGCGGCTATCCTGAGTGTCTGCTTTGTAAAGAGAACGAAGGGTATGCGGGACGATTAACTCATCCTGCGCGACAAAATCTTAGGATGATCCCTATAACCCTTGAAGAGAAACAGTGGTATTTGCAGTACTCTCCCTACGTTTACTATAACGAACATGCGATTGTGTTATACGGTGAACACGAGCCGATGAAAATTTCACGAGGTACGTTTGACAGACTACTAGAGTTTGTTGGCAAGTTTCCTCATTATTTTATCGGCTCGAATGCTGATCTACCAATTGTAGGCGGTTCGATATTAAGTCATGATCATTTCCAGGGAGGGAAGCATGAGTTCCCGATGGCGAAAGCAGAGATGGAGCGAAACGTCGTTCTATCAGCTTATCCGAACGTGAAGGCAGGCATTGTGAAGTGGCCGATGTCTGTGCTACGACTTCAAAGCAACGATCGAGATGAACTTGGTGAACTGGCTGATGCGATTCTTCAATTCTGGAAGGGATATAGTGATGAGAGTGTTGATGTTCGCGCGGTTACAGGTAATGAGTCTCATAACACGATTACACCTATAGCTCGTCGAAATGGCGAGCGCTATGAGCTTGATCTTGTACTCCGGAACAATCGAACAACGAAACAGCATCCAATGGGACTTTTTCACCCCCATGGAGAAGTGCATCATATAAAAAAAGAGAATATCGGTTTAATTGAAGTAATGGGGCTAGCTGTGCTTCCTGGTAGATTACAAGAAGAGCTTCACTTGCTTGGTGAATCTCTTATAAGTGAAAATCCGCTAGAAAGTATTAAGCAAGATGATCGCATTCAGAAACATGTTACATGGGCTGATTCTCTTCTTAAGAAGTATTCAGACCTGAATTCATCGAATGTACAGGGACGATTGCGTCATGAGGTTGGGTTGATCTTCTCCAATATTTTAAGCCATGCAGGCGTTTTTAAACGAACGGCTTCAGGTCAGGAAGCATTTGACCGCTTTACACATGAGTTTAACAACCATTTAAACCAATAAGAGCTTGCCGATTCTGGCGGGCTTCTTTTCTCATTGATGTAATACTCAAAAAATAGATCGGTAAAAGGAGCTAACATGATGTATGTAGGTGTTGATTATTACCCGGAACAATGGCCGAAAGAGCGTTGGACAGAAGATGTACGATTGATGAAAGAACTCGGTGTGAATGTCGTTCGAATTGCTGAATTCGGCTGGCAGCTGATGGAGCCTGAGGAGGGAACGTTTGATTTCTCGCTTTATGATGAAGCGATCGACCTAATGACAAGTAACGGCATCGAGGTAGTTCTTGGGACACCAACGGCCACGCCGCCTGCGTGGATGGTTGAAAAGTATCCAGAAATTTTACCTGTGGATCCTAACGGGACAGTCATTTCATTCGGAGCGAGACGTCACTATACCGTGAACAGTGAAGTATATCAAGAATTGACAGCAAAGATTGTTGAGAAAATGGCGAAACGCTATGGTCAGCACGAAGGAATTATTGGCTG
This sequence comes from Anaerobacillus sp. 63XJN7_4_ISO-PGPR-S23-413, assembly GCF_056173725.1. Taxonomy (NCBI): domain Bacteria; kingdom Bacillati; phylum Bacillota; class Bacilli; order Caryophanales; family Bacillaceae; genus Anaerobacillus; species Anaerobacillus sp. 63XJN7_4_ISO-PGPR-S23-413. The sequence goes on along the minus strand of NZ_CM149688.1, from coordinate 3,662,401 downwards.
GCAAGTAGACAATGAATACGGTCATGAAAAATCTGATCGAAGCTATGGAGAAGTGGATCAAAAAGCATTCCAAATTTGGCTACAGCAAAAATACGAAACGCTTGATGCTTTAAATGAAGCTTGGGGTACGGTTTTCTGGAGTCAAACGTATACAGCGTGGTCACAAATTCCTGTGCCTCGTAAAGTATTACAGGAACATAATCCAAGCTTGCTTCTTGATTTTGATCGTTTCTGTGCGGATGCGTATACGTCTTATAATAAGATTCAAACTGACATTCTTCGTAAACATATTCGCTCGGATCAGTGGATTACGCATAACTTCGTATTTACAGACTTAGCGATTAATCAATGGGATATGGCAAAGGATCTTGACTTCATTTCATTTGATAACTATCCGGTATGGGGCGGTTTACCAGAACCGATTGCGCCTGCTGCGATCGCACATCAACACGACCTTTGTCGCTCTTCAAAGGGTGGAAAAGGCTTCTGGGTAATGGAAGAACTTTCAGGAGCGCAAGGGTGGAGTCGCATCGGTTACTTACCTCGTCCAGGTCATATTAAACTTTGGACGTATCAGGCGATTGCTCGTGGAGCGGAAGCAATTGTTTATTTCCGCTGGCGTGCGGCACGCTTTGGGACGGAAGAGTTTTGCCATGGTGTGCTCGATCATGATGGTAAGCCAAAGCGTAAATATAATGAAGTAAAAGAAGTAATCGATTCTCTTAGCGTGTTTGGAGATGATTGGATTGCGTCTAAGTACCAGGCGGATGTCGCTGTGTATTATGATGTAGAGAACGCCTGGGCATGGGGTATTCAGCCACAAAGCAATGCATTTGAATACAAGCGAGAATTCCTCCGCTTCTATAGCCCTGCGCACCGTATGAATGCCATGACGGACATTGTGACGAAAGAAAGCAAGCTGGATGGGTACAAAGTGCTCGTTGTACCGGTTTATTTCCTTACAGACCCAGTTGTAAACGACAAAATTTCACGTTTTGCTGAGCAAGGTGGAACGGTGATCTTATCCTATCGCGCCGGTGTGAAGGAACAGAATAACTTTGTTGTAGAAGATACGTTGCCAGGCGCATTACGTGAGCTTGCAGGAGTAGAAATTAATGAATATGAATCACTTCAGCTCGGACAAAACAACGAGGTTGAAGGCGTTCAAGGTGCAATGAAAGGTATGAGCTCCGTTGCTTCCATCTGGTGTGATCTTGTTGAGCCGACAACTGCGGAAGTACTTGCTGAATATCGCTCTTGCTTCTACGAAAAAACGGCGGCGATTACAAAAAACACATATGGAAAAGGCACGGTCTATTACATTGGCTCTGCACTCCAAGAGGAAATAATGGATGCTCTTTATGCAGAAGTTTTCCAAGAAACAGACGTAACAACGATCGGTTCAAGTGAAAACGTAGAAGCTGTCACACGTACAGGACAAGACGGGGCGGTATTCTTATGTGTTGTGAATCATTCGACGGACGAAAAAGGTTCGCTAACATTGCCGAAAGGAACCTGGGTAGATGCCGTTTCTCATGATGAATTTAGTGGAGAAATGTCTATTAAACCGCTTGGATCGTCTGTACTAAAGCTTAATTAGTATTTTCCGGGAAATAACGATGGATATCGACGAAGTTTTACTAAATGGAGGGAATAACATGGCGATTTTAGTTACTGGTGGAGCCGGTTATATTGGTAGCCATACGGTTATGTACTTGCGTGAGCAAAAAGAAGACGTAGTCGTGCTGGATAATCTAACAAAAGGTCACGAGCAAGCTGTGCTTGACGTTCCTTTGTATAAAGGGGACTTAACAGATGGGAAAGTGATTGATCAAATTTTCGCCGATCATTCGATCGATTCTGTCATTCACTTTGCTGCGAGCTCGCTAGTTGGAGAAAGTGTTTCGAATCCGCTTGAATATTATCGAAATAACGTAGCGGGTTCTCAGGCGCTTGTTTCAAAGTTAGTTGAACACGATGTAAAGTACATTGTGTTCTCTTCGACAGCGGCCACCTATGGGAATCCAGAACGTACGCCGATTCAAGAGAGTGACGCTACCAATCCAACAAATCCATATGGCGAAACAAAGCTAGCGATTGAGAAGATGCTTCGCTGGTGTGATGATGCTTATGGGCTTAAATCAACCTCTCTTCGCTACTTTAATGCTGCTGGTGCTGATCCGGAAGGAAGAATTGGGGAAGATCATCAACCCGAGTCTCATCTTATACCAATTGTTCTACAAGCTGCACTTGGTCAAAGAGAAAAGGTATCTATTTTCGGTAATGATTATGATACGAAGGATGGCACGTGTGTGCGCGATTATATTCATGTGCTTGACCTTGCGCAGGCTCACTACCTTGCTTTGAAAAAGATGAAAGAAACGAATGAGAGCGGCGTATACAATCTTGGAAATGGAAAAGGGTTTACGGTTAAAGAAGTGATTGATACGTGTCGAATCGTGACAGAAAAAACGATCGAAGCAGAAGTAGCGCCACGCCGTGCCGGAGATCCAGCGACACTGATAGCCTCTTCGTCGAAAGCAATGAGCGCACTTGGCTGGAAGCCAGTATACCCAGAGCTCGCGCAGATTGTATCTCATGCCTGGAGCTGGCATCAAAATAATCCGAATGGATATGAGTGAGGGGAAAATGTAAGGGGGTCAGGCGCGAGCCTGACCCCCTAAAAAGACAAAAAGAAGGAAATGTCCACCCTCAGAGGACTGAATAGGAACGAAAGAAAGTCCCTTTTTATTGTGTTCGGTATCTCTTCCAATAGGCGCCACAAATGGCTAGGAGAGTTGAGTAGATAAAGCACTTAAAAAATGTAGCAATTGCCGAGAAACCAATGAATAGAAACGGGACTTCTGTTATGTCGCTAATTTCTCCGGCGAAGCTCTCCAAATTAAAGGTGAATCCTGTATTCAAGCCTGCTGCTAATAGCGACATCATAAAGGCGTATAGCAAGCCGAAGATAATCATGCGGTGGAACTGAATCGCTCCTTCCTGGTGCATCCGATAACCTGCCGAAATGAATAAACATAGTGGAATCAGCAAACCAATCATCATGTAGATCTTCGTGTTACCTGGGTCGCTAAATAAGTAGGTGAAAATAGAAATAGATTCATTTGTTTCGATCTTCATCCCACCAAGTACTGAATAGATCATTTGAAATTTCTCGCCTGGAATATTTATATCGAAGGTAAGGGAAGAAAGGTTCAGTGTGTTCCATAGAAGAAACCCTCCTTGAAAAACGATGATAAGAAAATAACTCGCCGGAATATCTTGAAAGCTAATAAGTGAGTTATCTTCGAACATAAAGCGATAAAGGAAGAGAATCATCAAGACGATTGAGATGGAGACCCCTAGTGTGAGTGTGCGCACTCCTTCTTTAAGGGGAGAAGAAGTTAATTCTTTCATTGAACGACTGCCGTACAAACTACCAATAAACGAAAAGATTGTTCCAAGGAATAAACCACCAAATAAAGCTTTCAAAAGCGGATAGTTATTTTCAATTGATAAACTCGAAACGATTCCACCCTCTTGTGCAGAAGCTTCAAAGTTGAATCCAGCGAAAAGAGCGATCATCGCTGTCAGTAATCCGTAAATCATTCCGATAAGAAGTGAAGAAAGCCAGTATTGCTGGAGGGTACACGTTGTTTTTCGTCCATACATATATCCAGCAAGCAGTAGTGCAACGAGAGGTAGTAATAAAAGAATGAGCATTCCTGAATGGAGTTCGATCTCTCCGCTCAATAAATTTCCCGCCCCTTGCGTGTTGAAAGAAAGGGTTGAATTGAGAAGGTGAGCTGACATCCAGTAGTCTGTCATTCCATAAAAAGGTTCTACAGTTAACTGGGAATTTTCGTTGCCAAAGTAATAATAAAAATCATTGATTACTTCCGTTGGACCTAACTCAGTGAATTCTTCAAGGGTTTGCTGAAAAGTAGCGGCTTGTTGCTGAAATCCCTCCGATACAATAAACGACATAATACCAACAACTAGAAATGCGAGAAAACCGCATAGTATCGCAAGCTTTTTATTAATGGCGCTAAGATCTGGTATCGCGTGCGAGGGAGCTGCTACTTTTTCTTTTACGCGTTCTACTTTAAATGGAATGAGAGTGAGTTGAAAAGAACCGCACTGAATACAGTAGGGATGATCACAAGTATTCGATGTACCACAATCTGAACAAAACTTTGGTGATGCAGTCGTGACGGTGTGATGTTCTGTGTGAAGCTGAAATGTCCCATCAAAGGGGCAATAATTATCACCAAACGGAACTTCGTTACCACACGTTGTACAGTACATGACTTTGATCACCTCCTAGCCGTTTTTCGAACCACAACACCCACAAAATAAAGCCGTCTCAGGGATTTCTTCCTTGCAGGTGGTACATTGAACTGTCGGTACTGGTATTGGTGCTTCTGATAATTGAACTCGATTGCCACAGCTGCCGCAAAACGTATCCTCTTCATTAACGGCTGCTCCGCACTCACATACGTCACCACCCGGTTCCTTTCGCAATTGACTCTCTAAAGCTCTGTTCGCTTGATAGAGTTCTAGATCATATTGAAGAAGGCGCTCAGCTTGTTCATTTAATTCGGGTTGTTGGATCTCCCCTTTACGGATCAAACGATAGGTGAGTTCGCCAAGCTGACTAATGATTCTTGTTCGGTTTGTGGCAGCATCGCTCGCGTTTTTCTTAAGTTGTGAAACTTCCTGAGCTGTTTGAAGCTTGCTTTTTCCTTGCTGAAGACCATCTTGAAGTTTTGATAGTCCTCCGCCTATTTTAGTTTGCAAATCTGACATTATCATTCCTCCTTATTAAGTGAAATAAAAGTTTCTTGTCAGGATTTTCAGGGAGCTTGTGCTTTTCACGTACTTTTTCATAGTTATGTACAAAGTCCTTAATCATGTTAAAAAATGCATAGGAAAATAGTAGGGAAAAGTGGTCATAATTAGAAATCTCTCCCATATGATTTGGAATAATGGGTGGAGGTGGGAAGATGAATTGGTGTCATCACTGCAACAGGGAAGAGGCCGGTGCATTTTGTGTAAAATGTGGACAAAAGGTAACAAGAACAGCTCCTGCACAGGTAAAGAAAAATGGGTGGCTGTTATGGGGAGCAATCGTTGTAGGAATTATGATCGTACTAATAGGCAGTTTTTTTACATTAAGTTGGATATCTTCTCCTGAACGTGCAGTTGATCAATTTCGAGAGGCTCTGTTGCAAGAGGATTATGAAGCGATCGGGGAAGCTATTCCAAAGGTTAATCCTGTCCTTTCGCATGAAGCTGAGATTGCGAGTTTTGTATCGTTATTAAAGAATCATCCAGATCAACGGACGCTATTGCTTCAAGATTTAGAACGACAAGCAAGAGCGATAGAGGACCATACACTCCTGAGTCGGAACGAAGACTTGCTTATCCAATTGGAATTAGTAGAGGAAGGGAAAACTTTTTATCTTTTCAATGATTATGTCATTTCACCTGTACCTATTTACGTACAGCTTCATACACAATTCTCTAAAACAGCTCTATTTATTAACGAAGAAGATAGCGGCACAATTGGAGAAAAGGGGAAGAAAATGGGTCCGTTCCTTCCAGGGAACTATCATTTTGAAACAAAGTTAGAAAATGAAGGTTATAAGATGCGGGGAGAAGCGGAAGTAGAATTGATTAAACCGGGCAAACATTTAGAAGTGGACCTTCCTGTAAACGGTGCGTTTCTAACACCTGATTCCAATTATGAGGATGCTCGCTTGTTTATTAATGGGAAAGATACCGGGGAAACGATTAGCAAAACCGGTCAAATAGGTCCCTATCCAACAGACGGTTCGGTTGTGATGCATGCAGAAAAAAACTTCGAAGCTGGCGTAGTTAAAAGTCCTTCCGTTCAATTTGAAGGTGATGATGTTTATTTCGTTATTGATTATAGTGAACAAGAGCCTGTAGTGATCGAGAAGGAAGTGGCAATCGATGTTCCAGAGACTGATCATGATGAGTCGAATGCAGTAATAGCGGCAGTAAACACGTATTTATATGACTGGATAATGGCTTATGAGAATTTAGATACGGGCTACTTTTCAAATCTAACACCTGAGCTAAATTCGTATTTTGAAGATCGCTTTATTTCTGTGAAAGAAAATAATGCGGCCTTTACGGGAGAAGTGTTAGAAGCAGCTTTTGACCTCGACAGCCTCTACATCGATTCTTCCGGAAAGAAAGCAGAAATCGACGTTCTCATTACGATGGATTCAGCGAACCATGACCGAGGCGAGAGCAATGTGAAGACAGAGGTAACCTCAAGTGCGTTTCATTATAAACTTGTAAAAAGCGGAGGGGAATGGTTGATTGATAGTCGAGAAGAAGTGAATAACATCGATTTAACAAATGCTGTGGTATATTAAAGTGGTATCGCAGAGGGGGTCAGGCGCGTACCTGACCACCTCTGTGATATAAATTACTGATAATTTCAAAAAAACCATTGCAATCATGAATACGTTTACAATATAATGTTATAAAAGGTTATGATGTTTAAATAAACATTACTACTTATATCGGAGGTTCGGCTATGATTGAAATAGTAAAGGAACGGAATCCAAATCTGGATGTGCAGTCGGTTGACTCGGCAGCTTTTAAGACGTATGGCAGAATTCTTCATGATTTCCCATATGAACAGATGTCGGAGTTAATGAGGGAAACGGTTATTCCTGAACAAGGAAATCAGTACGTTCCTTCAAAAGAAGAACTTGAGGATGATCGTATCAAAAAGTTCATCGAGAACAGCTACTATGGAGGGATGCCGGTCCAAATTGGGTACTGCAACGGGAATAATTCTTCTCTTGGAGGACTTGAGTTTCATAAGGGCAGCGAGATAAACGTGGCAGTGACGGATTTTGTGCTCCTACTAGGACATATGAATGACGTTGTGGATCATACATACGATGTGAAGAACATCCAGGTATTTTATGTTCCAGAGGGCACCGCGATTGAAATGTACCAAACGACGCTTCACCTTGCTCCTTGTAAAGTAAGTGATGAAGGATTTAAATGTACGGTGATCTTACCTGAAGGCACAAATTTACCATTAGCGCAATCGCAAAGAGGGCACGATCCGCTTCTATTCATGAAAAATAAATGGCTTCTTGCTCATCGTGAACATGAACGTTTTATGGCACAGGGCGCACACGAAGGAATAGTCGGTGAAAATATAACAGTTGCTTACAGCAAGCTATAAAGGAGGACAAGCTCATGTCTGGTATTACATTCACATTAGTATCGTGCGTCTTTTTCATGGCACTTGTTGCTTGGGTTTCATACTTAAAAACAAGAAATTCAGTTAATGACTCGGATGGTTACTTTCTCGCAGGTCGTGGGTTAACAGGAGGATTTATTGCAGGATCTCTTTTGCTCACAAACTTATCAGCAGAACAGTTAATTGGTTTGAATGGACAGGCCTATAGAACAAATCTTTCCAACATGGCCTGGGAAGTAACGGCGGCTTTTGCAATTGTCATTATGGCATTAATTTTGCTGCCGCGCTATCTTGGCGGAGCCTTCTCAACATTACCTGAGTTTTTAAGTAAACGATACGATGAAAGCGTTCGCAGGTATACAGTTATTCTGTTTATGCTTGGTTATATGTTTGTAACCATTCCATCAGTACTGTATTCAGGAGCGCTTGCTATTCTTCGACTTTTTGATGTACCAGAGCTACTCGGTATCTCCTTTCAATCCTCTGTCTGGCTCGTGATTTGGGTTATTGGTATTATCGGTGCCATCTATGCGATCTTCGGAGGATTAAAAGCGGTGGCAGTCTCCGATACCCTGAACGGAATTGGTCTTCTCTTTATTGGATTAATTGTTCCAGTACTAGGTTTTATAGCACTTGGAAATGGCGACATGTTAGATGGGATAAAAACCATTACGACAGAAAACCCTGAGAAATTAAATGCAATTGGCTCAAGTACGGATTCTGTTCCGTTTTCAACGATTTTTACCGGTATGATTTTTATGAATATGTTCTACTGGGGAACAAACCAGTACGTGATTCAACGAACGCTTGGGGCGAAAAACCTTGCTGAAGGACAAAAAGGAGTTCTTTTATCAGGATTCTATAAATTAACTGTTCCGTTTATGATGATGATTCCAGGTGTTATTGCCTTTCACCTTTATGGCAGTTCAATGGATCCTGTTGATCTAGCTTATCCAACGGTTGTATCAAATTTGCTACCTACATTTATGTCTGGACTCTTTCTAGCTGTGCTTCTTGGTGCCGTGTTCTCAAGTTTTAACTCTCTATTAAATAGTGCGGCTACGATGTTTGCGCTTGATGTATACAAAGCAGGTATTAATAAAAATGCAACAGATCGACAACTAATCAATGTCAGTAAGTATTTTGGAAGCGTTCTCGCACTTGTCTCTTTTTTCATTGCGCCAATGCTGATGAACGCACCTGATGGATTATGGGATTTGATTCGCCGTTTTACAGGATTCTTTAACATACCGATCATTGCGATTGTTCTTGTGGGGATAGTTTCCAAACGCATTCCTGCGCTTGGTGCAAAAATCGCGATTATCTTCCATGTGATTACGTACTACATGCTTGTATGGGGATTAAACCAGCTATTTAGCATTGAGATTACGATGAACTTTATTCATATCTCGGCGATTCTTTTCCTTATTGAAGTCGCTATCATGATGGTCGTCGGTCGCATTAGTCCTCTTCCTGAAGCGTATGAATTTAGAGCAAACCCTAAGGTTGATATGGTTCCATGGAAGTTTACGATTCCAGTCTCTGTTGTTCTGATTAGTCTAGTTGTTATGGTTTATATCCTATTCTCACCTATTGGACTTGCTTATGCGGGTGGAATGGTTTCAGCATGGTTCTGGCCATCAATACTAGGTGCGGCTGTAGTCGGAACGCTTTGTTATCTTTTCGCATTAAAATCCTGGAATAAAAAATACTCAGGTTTTGTAACAAGAAAACATGAAGAAGCGGTAAACGCTGAGAAAAAATTTAGAAGTGCTTAAACAAAAAGTACGTAGGGGGAATTACATTGAATACACTAAAGACTAAACCTGGTTTTGAAGCGAAGCAAAATGGAGAAGAATTCGAAGTTTATTTTGACCGTCGCTTATTGTTTCGGCATTCACCTGCCCGCCCGTTTATTTTCATTGGTAGCGGTGAAGAAACGATTGATATGTATAGAGGGAATTTTAAAATAAAGGATTATGTAGTGGAACGAGTAGCTCTTCGTTATGCCACAGTGCGGTATGAAGGAGAGACGTGTCGAATTGGCTTTCGTCACTTCTCTCATGATCATGAATTACTAACAATGGTATTAAAGCAGGACAAAGATGGACTTCGCGTTTCTTTCGAGCTCGTCGATCCACTCTTTAATCGCTTCTGGGTTCGCGTTGTAGCCGATGCAGATGAGAAGATTTATGGTTGTGGGGAACAGCTTTCCTACTTTAATTTAAGGGGAAAGAATTTCCCTTTATGGACATCTGAACCTGGTGTGGGGCGGAATAAATCTACGTATACAACTTGGCAGGCCGACGTGAAAGATCAAGCTGGTGGTGACTATTACAATACGAATTATCCGCAACCAACCTATGTATCTACGAATAAATATTATTGCCATGTAGAGACAACAGCATTTGCAGACTTTGATTTTCAAAGAGACGATTTTCATGAGCTGCATATCTGGGAAGCGCCAGCCTCGATTCTTTTTGAAACGGGACAAACATATAAGGATCTCGTTGAAAAACTAACTTCTCGTCTCGGTAGACAGCCCGAGCTTCCCGAGTGGACGTATAATGGCATCTGGCTCGGAATGCAAGGAGGAACAGAACGAGTACAAAATAAGCTTGATCGTGCTATTGAAAAAGGATTGAAAATCGGTGCTGTTTGGTGTCAGGACTGGCAGGGAAAGCGTGTGACGTCATTCGGTAAGCGGTTGATGTGGAATTGGAAATGGAATCCGGAGGAATACCCGGAGCTTGACCAAAAAGTAAAAGAATGGAAGCAAAAAGGGATTCGTTTTATGGGCTATATTAACCCCTATGTCGCTGTGGAAGGTGATCTTTACCGTGAAGCTTATGACAACGGCTATCTTGCTACAGCGTTAGATGGCGGTGATTATATCGTTGACTTTGGTGAGTTTTATTGCGGCGTGGTCGACTTTACAAACGAAGCAGCATGTGAATGGTACGAAGATGTCATTCAAAAGAACATGATTGATTTTGGTATGGACGGATGGATGGCCGATTTTGGTGAGTACTTGCCGACTGATCTGAAACTTCACAATGGTGAATCTGCTACAAAAATGCACAATGCGTGGCCAGTGATGTGGGCAAAAGTGAATCACAATGCTGTAAAGAAAGCTGGACGATGGGGCGATGTTGTTTACTTTATGCGCGCAGGATACTCAGGAAGTCAGGGGTATTGTCCACTTCTATGGGCTGGTGATCAAAGTGTCGATTGGAGCCTTGACGATGGTCTTGCATCTGTTATTCCAGCCGCTTTATCTGCTGGAATGAGCGGGAATGGCGTTCACCATAGTGATATCGGCGGATATACAAGTCTTCATGGGAACAAGCGGAACAAAGAACTGTTGCTTCGCTGGGTTGATATGGCGGCATTCACTCCCGTCATGCGAACGCACGAAGGCAACCGTCCTGACGATTGCTTCCAGTTTGATCAAGACGAAGAGACGCTTGAGCATTTTGTCAAAATGACGAACGTTTATACAGCACTTAAGCCTTATCTTAAAGAGCTGAGCAAAGAAAATGCTGAAAAAGGAATACCGATGCAACGTCCATTGTTTATGGAATATGAGAATGATCTAGCCTCTTATGACATTCAATATCAATATATGCTTGGATCAGATATGGTTGTCGCCCCGGTTTATGAAGAAGGAAAAGAAAACTGGTCCGTGTACTTACCTGAAGATGAATGGGTTCATTTATGGAGTGGCAAAGAGATGGGTGGAGGACAAGTTGAAGTAAAGGCTCCAATCGGAGAAACTCCTGTTTTCTATCGAAAGGGTTCTTCTTATGCAGACGTATTCCAAAAAGCAGCCCTTGAGTTAAAATAAGAAAGTAAATATAAAGGTTACTACCTATTTTAAAACATAATAATGTATGATATAGTATTTGTAACAAACAGAGGAGAAAGGTTGTGACCAATCGTGGCTAAAACAAGCATTCTATATGTACCAATTGGTAGAAAAACGTTTGATCTTGAAGCGGGGGAACTACAAAGAAAGAAAAGTTCAGAATTTCTTCATAGTGTGACGGCAAATGTGATTGAGCCTGAAGAGATCATCACATCACCTGAAGATCTAGAAGCTTTTCTTGAAAACGTTAACAGCGAAGACATTGTTGCTAGTATTTATCAAAGCGTCACGTTTGCGGACGGTGAATTCATTGAGGCCCTCATTAAAAAAGTAGAAGCGCCAGTGATCGTCTGGTCCGTTCGTGAACCAAGTGTTGGCGGGAGACTTCGCTTAAACTCCTTAACCGGCGGCAATAGCACAAGTCATGTGCTTCGATGTGCGAATCATCCATTTAGCTTTGTATTTGGGAATGGCGATGAAGCGCAGGTGCAAAAGAGAATCAAGATTCAGCTAAAGGTTCAAAAGGTGATTGAAGATCTCAAAGGTCTCACCATTGGTGTGATCGGGGAGCATCCTCCAGGCTTTTTCTTTTCAGGAACGGATGAAGAAGCCTTGCAAAAACAGCTTGGTGTGACAGTGAAAAACTTTGATTTAAACAAAGCGTTTGAGGAATGTGTGAAGCTCCCTCGGGAAAGATGGGAAGGCGCGATTGAACGAGCGGAGCAGCAGGTGATTGGCCTAAATCGTAACGAAGAAACCGTTCAGCGATTTGCTCAGTTTACAACGTACGTGCAGGAGCAAATTGATGCGGAAGATGTTTCGGCGCTTGCGATACGTTGTTGGCCTGACTTTTTCAATGAACTTGGCGCTGCAGCATGCTCAACTCTTTCTCAATTTACAGAAGACGGTGTGGTTTCATCGTGTGAATCGGATATTCATGGTTCCGTTTCGATGTTTATTCTTCAGCAGCTAACAGGAAGCGCCCCATACCTTGGTGATATGGTTCACGTGAACGAGGCGAGTAATTCAGTTGTGTTCTGGCATTGCGGCGCAGGCGCGTATTCGCTTGCACATCCTGATCAAGGCGCTCGACCTGGCGTTCATCCAAACCGTAAGCTCGGCTTTACGATGGAATTCGGTTTAAAGCCAGGTCGCGTAACGATGTTCCGAGTTGGTTATACGCCAGAAGGTTATCGCTTGTTGGTTATGAGGGGGAACGCATTGGATACGCCGCAGCGCTTCAATGGTACGTCTGTCGAAGTGGAACTGGAAACGGAAATAAATGATACGCTATACGGCTTAATGGAAGAGGGCTTCGAACCACATTACGCCATTATTTATGATGATGTTGCGGATGAGCTTGTTGAACTTGGTAAGCAGCTTGGGCTTGAGACGACGATCTATACGAAGAACTGAAGGGAGACAGTTGCATGAAAAAGGTCGCCATTGGCCAGGCCGGGGGACCTACGGCCGTCATTAATGCTACCCTCGCAGGGTTTGTGAAGGAAATCGAACGAGATCATGCCCTGCTTTTTATTCAAAATGGTTATGAAGGACTGGCGCACGGAATGTATCTTGACGGAGATAGTGCGATGCTTAGTCGCGTTCATCTACATCAGGATGTCCCGGGTGCGTGCCTTGGTTCTGGACGCTTTCCGTTAACAGATGAGCATATTGAAAATGGTGTGCGCTTGCTTCAGGCGCAGGGTGTCGATGTGCTTGTTTTTATCGGTGGTAATGGAACGATGGAGGCGCTAGCCAAAGTAGAAGCCGAAGCGAGAAGGCAAAACGTTTCGCTTCAGGTTCTTGGACTCCCTAAAACGGTTGATAATGACCTTGGAGGGACGGATCATGCGCCAGGTTTTGGAAGCTCAGCACGATATGTCGCCCAGGCCACAAGAGATATGAGCCGGGATCTCGCGTCGATGCAGAACTTTGAAAAGGTCAGGGTTCTTGAAACGATGGGAAGAAATGCCGGCTGGCTTTCCGCAGCGTCAGGGTTATTACAAGAATATGAAGAAGAAGGCCCTCATTTTATCGCTATACCTGAGCGCCCTATAAAAAAAGAAGTCCTTCTTGAGAATGTAAATACGGCTTTGAACCGGTTTGGTTACGCAACAGTCGTTGTAAGTGAAGGTGTTTTATTTGGGAATAGTGGTCAGGTTGAGAGAGGAAATGTGGATGGCAGAACAATACTGGGTGGCATTTCAAGTCAAGTGGCTCACTTTTTAAAAAATGAGCTAAGCGTTATGACAAGGGCTGAACTCCTAGGAATGAATCAGCGAAGCTTCTCCGCAGTCATATCAGATGTTGATCGAGAAGAAGCTTATACGGTTGGAAGAGTTGGCGCTGAATGGATTCGTGAAGGATTATCAAACGTTATGGTTTCAATTCAAAGGAATGCTCATCATCGTTATTCGGTGAGAATGCTTCCGATTGAACTTGAAAAAGTTGTCGCAGCTGGTGAACGGGTGTTGCCTGATGCGTTCATTCAAAATAAGAAGGCTTACTATGAATGGTTGAAGCCGCTCATTGGAGAAGATCTTGCGACGTATCCACCACCTATAAAGGGGAATGAGATCTATGTCGATTAATCAGATAGATCCAAATGGGGATGCTCTTTACCTCCAAATCAAAGATGTCCTTATTGAGCGCATTCAGACTGGTGCGTGGAAATCGAATACGCTCATTCCAACAGAGCAAGCGCTCATTAAGGAATTCGGTGTGAGTCGAACAACAATTCGTCAGGCGATTACGATTCTCGTTCAGAATGGACTGCTTGAGAAAAAGCAGGGCCATGGGACCATAGTCAAGCCTCATCAATTGGTTGGGAATCTTGGGCAGCTGAAAGGTTTTGCGGAAGAAGTAATGGAAAAAGGTCAAGTTCCTTCGTCAAAAGTTATCCGAGCTGAATTCAAGTATAACCTTTTCCATGAAAGTGAAATGCTTCAAGTGGCAGAGGGGTCACCGATTCTACTTGTAGAACGAATACGATTTGCTGATGAGACGCCAGTTGCGCTTGAACGCACATGCTGGCCAGAATCGATTGGCAAGCTACTAATTCAACATGATTTAAATGAAGCGAAATACTATGAAATACTCGAAAACTATCAAATTTATTTAAACAAAGCACAGGAGCGAATTGCAGCGATTAATGCGACGTTGGATGAAGCGGATTCTTTGGCGATACGGCCGGGTGAAGCGCTACTGGAAATGACACGTCTCAGCTATGGACTGAATGACCATCTAATAGAATACACCAAAACGAAATACCGAAGTGATCAGTACCACTACAATATTGAATTGAAGCGATAGAAGGGAGAAATGGTTATGCCATTTATTAACGGAAAAACAATGCTGGATCATGCTTTTCAAAACGGATATGGGGTAGGTGCTTTTAGCGCCCATAATGCGGAAACAGTGCTAGCAATTTTTGAAGCAGCTGCTGAGGAAAAAGCACCAATTATGATTCAAGTTGGACAAAAGGTGATTCAAACGCTAGGTATGGAAGCATTAAAAGGTCTAATTGATACGTACGAAAAAGAATTTGATGTTCCTGTTGCGATTCACCTTGATCATAGTCGTCAGTTCGAACAAACGATGCAAGCTGTTCAAATGGGCTTCCAATCCGTTATGTTCGATGGTTCAGGTTTATCGTTTGAAGAAAATACGGCGACAACGAGGAAAGTGGTCGACATTGCAAGAGCACTAGGCATTGGTTCTGAAGGTGAGATTGGTAAAATCGGTGGAACGGAAGATGATATTACCGTTGATGAAAAGGACGCCCTTATTACAACTACTGAAGAAGCTGTTGCTTTTGTAGAAGCGACAGATGTTGATTATCTCGCTGTATCAATTGGAACAGCACACGGTATTTATAAAGAAACGCCAAATCTTCGGTTCGAACGACTGAAAGAAATTGTGGCGGCAGTCGAGCGCCCTGTCGTTCTTCACGGCGGTTCAGATGTGCCAGATGAGCAAGTACAGCGCGCGATCTCTCTAGGTATTGCGAAAATCAATGTTGATACTGAGCTACGTCAAGCTTTCACTAGAGGCGTGCAAGAAGCTTTTGGCGAAAATCAAAATGACATTGTGCTCGCGAGCTCACTTGGTCTTGGCCGTTTACGAATGAAGGAAAAAGTACAAGAAAAAATTCGCGTATTTGGAAGTCAAGGAAAAGCAGAAGAACTTTTGTCAGAGAAAAAGGTAGTAACGTTATAAAAAGGGAGGATGATGTTAAAGTGACAACGCAAACTTCAGTACGAACGTACGGATTATACATTAACGGAGAATGGCGAGATAAAACGACAACGGATGATGTGCTAAATAAATATACCCAAGAAATAACGGCCAAAACGGCTGCCGCTGAAGAACAAGATGTAAAAGATGCGGTCCAAGCTGCCAAAGAAGCTTTGAAAACCACTTTTTCTCCTTATGAACGATATACGGTACTTATTAAAGCAGCTGCAGTGCTCAGAGCTCGTCAAGATGAACTAGGTGAAGTGCTGGCGAAAGAAGTTGGTAAGCCATTAGCCGAGTGTAAGGGTGAAGTAGGAAGAGCTGCTTTAACTTTGGAAGTTTCAGCAGAGGAAGCCAAACGGATCCACGGCGAAGGAATCCCAGTGGAGTCAGCGCCAGGGTCGGAACAGCGTCAAGCTTATACGAGACGGTTTCCGATTGGTGTTGTCGCAGCGATTACGCCGTTTAACGTGCCGCTAAATCTTGTTTGCCACAAAATTGGCCCAGCGCTAGCCGCCGGGAATAGCGTTGTACTAAAACCAGCTGAAGTTACGCCGGTTTGTGCGATTCTGTTAACAGAGATTATGGAAGAAGCAGGTCTTCCGGCAGGCCGCCTGAACCTTCTCACTGGGGACGGGGCTACAGTAGGTGAATGGCTTCTATCTAACCAGGACGTGAACATGTTTACATTTACGGGAAGCCCTCGCGTTGGTCAGCATATTCGCGAAAAAGCTGGTTTACGTAAAGTAGCGCTTGAGTTAGGAAATAACTCCGCAACAATTGTGCATCACGATGCAGATGTTGAAACAGCTGCTACTCAGTCCGCACAGAAAAGTTTTAATAACGCTGGCCAGGTTTGTATTTCTGTTCAACGCGTTTATGTTCATGAAGATGTTTATGAGCCGTTCCTTGCAAAAATGAAGGAAGTAACAGAAGGCCTTGTTTTAGGAGATCCAATGGATCAGGCAACCGATGTTGGGCCGATGATTGCTGAGCGTGAAGCCATTCGTGTAGAAAGTTGGGTGAACGAAGCGGTTGAGCAGGGAGCTACTGTTGAAACAGGCGGAGAAAGAAATGGCGTCTTCTACCAACCTACTATTCTTTCAAATGTAAATGATAATATGAAAGTATGTCGTCAGGAAGTTTTTGGCCCAGTCGTTGCAGTAAGCACGTACCGTTCCACAGATGAAGTGATTGCGAGAGTGAATGATTCAGAATATGGCCTTCAAGCTGGCCTATTCACGAACGACCTAGCGTTTACGTTAAAAGCGATCAATGAGGTACATGTGGGTGGACTGATTATTAACGATACGTCAGGTTATCGCGTTGACCATATGCCATATGGTGGTGTGAAGAAAAGCGGAACGGGAAAAGAAGGTCCACGCTATGCGATTGAAGAAATGACAGAAGAAAAAATTATCGTTTTTAACGGATAAGTGAAGAAAGGGGGGTGATTTTATCAGTTCCCTTTCATCCTGTTTTATTCGTATTCCAGGGCACGCTATCCTTTTAAGAAGCTGAAGGAGAATGAAGATGTCGATCATAACCATATTGCTGCCGATCTTCTTCGTATTTGGAGTCGGATATATTGCGCAACGTTTTCTTAACTTGGAGACAAAGGTGCTTTCAAACCTCGCTTTATATGTCCTCGTTCCGCTTCTCGTTTTTCGAACATTTTATGAGCAAGAAATTGATTCCTCCTATGGTTATTTGTCGATCTACATGCTTGGACTTTGCTTTGCGCTTATTGGGATCGTGAGCATTCTCTCTAAACTATATGGCTATACCGAATCAGAACGATGCGGATTGGTTTTATCGAGCGCGTTTATGAATAACGGAAATTACGGAACTCCGCTTGTTCTCTTTCTGTTTGGGGCAGTCGGGATGGAAACAGCGATTGTTTTAATGGTGTTGCAGCAACTGTTAATGAGCACACTTGGCGTATATTATGCCGCAAAGGGAAGTCCGGACCACGATGGGATAAAGGCAGCTTTAAAAGCTGTTAGGAAAATGCCGATGGTTTACGGCGCCATTGTCGGGCTGTTGTTTCAATGGTTACATCTTCCTTTGGGTACAATAAGTGATGGCGTGGATTTAATTGCGGATGCGGCTATTCCCGTTATTATGGTGACGCTTGGTATGCAGCTTGCGAACATTCGTATTCGGGCGATTGACTGGCGCAAGCTATCAACGGCATTATCACTTAAGCTTATGGTTGCTCCGCTGATTGCCGCTGGCATTGTGCTTCTTATGCCTGTTGATCCATTAACAAAGCAAATTATGATAATAATGGCTGCTACCCCAACTGCCGCGAACACGACAATGTACGCGATTCAGTTTCATACTGAACCTCAAAACGTTTCAAGCGCAACGCTTGTTTCCACCGTGTCGAGCTTAGCGACGATGCCGGTGGTCATTTATTTAGCGACGACGTTTGTATAAAGTGGGGGTCAGGCGCGAGCCTGACCCCCACTACAAACAAAAAAGGCGAAAGTGTCCACTCACAGCGGACACTTTCGCCTTTTTGATCATCAAATAAATGAAGCAATCAATAATGCGAGAAAGATAAGCGAGATTAATCCAAGAAAGATCACGCCCATTTTGCGAATAGCAGGAGGGAAGCGATCGGTTAGCGGTACTCGTATAAGAAAAATCATGATGGTAACCGAAAGTATAAGAAGTAAGAAGTAACCCAAGAGTGACACCACCTAATTCGTTTTTAATTGTTGTTCCCTATGAAAGGTGAAATCAATCATAAAGCCCGCTGCGTAAGCGGGCTTTATAATTGAATGACTTTATGGATGTTGAATAGTAGTAGGGGATGCTTCAACAATTTCTCCCTTAAATGCTGATTGATAGATTGCGCGAATATCATCCTTATGAAGAGGAAGAGGGCTTCTTGCAAGCAGTCTTTTTTGTTTCAGGCCATCTTCTGTTAAGGACTCCAGGGCGTTAGCTGGAATTTCGAATCCACCAAGAGTAATGGGGATGCCAACGTCTTGAACGAGTCTTTCTAGCATTCGTACGCACTCATACGAGGCTTCTTCTTCTGAAAGGAATTGTGAGTTACCGCCAAGTGCATTCAGAATATCTCCCATTCGTTTCGTACAACTTTTTCGAATATATCCCATCACGTAAGGAAGAAGAACGGCATTGGAATCACCATGAGCGATATGAAATTGCCCGCCAAGAGGATAGGCAAGAGCATGAACTCCTGCTACGCCAGCATTAAAAAAGGCAAGGCCAGCGATATAACTTCCGTTACTCATATCGATTCGTGCTTCGCGGTCTTCTCCATCCGAAACAGCACGTCTGATCGAGCGACTAATTAACCTAATTGCTTGGAGAGCGAGGCCATCCGTTGTCGGGCTAGCGTTAATCGAGACATAAGCCTCAATCGCATGGGTAAGCGCATCGACACCGGTTGCTGCGGTCACTTTTGCTGGAACGGAAACGGTTAACTCGGGATCAACGATGGCTGCATCAGCTAGAAGATAGTCGTGTGTGACGACATCTTTTGTGCTTTCGAGTGAAAGAACAGATATATTTGTAACCTCTGACCCGGTACCGGCAGTTGTTGGAATTAATATTTTTGGCAAACCTTTATCGGTTATCTGTCTGCTTCCTGATAAGTTGAGGTAGTCAGAAACAGAACCTTCATGTACTGACAGAACAGCTGTTAATTTCGCGAGATCTAGCGCACTTCCTCCTCCGAGTCCTATAACGAGGTCAAATGCATTTTCTTTCGTATAGTTGACGAGTCTTTCGCCGATGGCAAGCGGTGGCTCTGGCTGTATATCAGTATATATATCGACTGAATATCCGGCCTCTTTTAAAGGAATGCTGACGCGATCTACGATACCGATATCATTTAATACAGGGTCAGTTACGACCAAAATTCGCTTTACAGCATACTTTTCAACTTCAGGTAAGAGCTGTGCAAGTGATCCCCAGCCAGTGTAGCTTAGTGGGGTGAAGACGAGTTTGGAAAAAGTCATTCAAATCCTCCTTTTATTCGTAGTAGCCTTCTGTTGATTTACGGAAATTATTAAACTGGTTTGAGTCATGACCGAACCATACCTGACTATTCGTTTCCTTTGCGAGTCGTCGGATTTTTTCTACTGATGCTGCGTAGCCGAGAGAATCATAGATAATGCCAGGTGGTTTGATAGGTGGCCCAAAACTTTCGGCTGTATAGACGGCATCTGAGGCGAGAATGATTCCACCGGTTTCCGGCATCTGAATATGCAGACCAATCATTCCCCAGGCGTGTCCACTGCCAAAGTTTAATACTTTAATACCTTCTGCAAGTTGCACATTGTCTTCATTTCGCTTAATGGTTTGCCACTGAAGATTGTTTTTAATCCATGCATCAATATCCCCCCAAATATAGGCGCCTTCTTTCTGATTACGCGCATAGGACTGAAGGGTTCCGTTCAATTCATCTTCATGAACAATAATGGTAGCGTTCGTAAACATCTCAAGACATCCTGCATGGTCAAGGTGGAGATGAGAAGCGACAACGAATTTAATGTCTTCAGGACGTACATTCAGCTGCTCCAGGCGGTTATGAAGGTAGCATTCCTCACTAGCTTTATAGGGGAAAGTTTGCTGTGTCGCTTCTGTCCAACGGCCTTCTGGTCCCATCGAATTTGGATTACAAGCTGTATCAAAAAGGATCTTGCCGGCCGGGTGATCGATTAGAACTGTGTAAATAGGGAATTCAACAAATTCAGTTTGGGCATTGGGATTCGTAATCGTAGCGGGATTGTGCATCGCAATCATCCAGTTTTTATCCATACTCATACGCCCATTATCCATTACGTACAATTTCGGGTGTTTGTTAATAATGTTCATTCATATTCCTCCTATTATGTTGGTATAAATTGTGAAAAATTTCATTCAAGGGCTGAGACGCTAGCTTTTTAACGCTAAGGGTATTGAGACCATACAGATGATCTTTGGAATACTTCTTTCTTAAGTAATGGTCTGGTGTGGGTGCGTTCAGATAGCACAGTTAGCTCTTTCCTTACGACTTTTAGTGATGCAAGTTTGGTGCCAACTTTTAAAAGCTGACAACATAGCCTTTTTAGACAAATCATCAATTGTTAGGTGATTTTTTTCACCAGTAGGCAGGTATTTGTCTGAATAGATTGAATATAAAGTGGTGACGTAGTTCACCATAAGTTGATAAATTTCACCATTTGAAAGGTGGGTTTTATGCTGAATGTAGCCAAAACAACTGGTTGGGAAGAGGTCTTTTCTTCCTTACACAATGGGGTTGTTATGATAGATCGAGAAGAACGAATTATTTACATGAATGGATCAGCTGAAGACCTTCTTCGTGTACAGCATTGGAAAGGGGCAACTATTCGTGCTTTCGTTCCAAATTCAAGAATCAGCGAAGTACTTGAAAACGAGCATAGTTTAATAGGTGAACGTCTGCATCTGTTTGATCGTGAATGTGTTGTCAATCGAACGCCTCTATATCAGGACGAAGAGCTTATTGGCGTCATTAGTATCATTCAGGATATTACGGAAGTGAAACACTACCGCGATTTGCTGCGACAGTTTGAATCAATTATTGAGTTTTCGACAGACGGATTATATGTTGTGGATAAAGAGGGAACGACGATTTACGTTAACTCAGCATATGAAGAAATGACCGGCTTTCCGCGCTCTGAATTAATTGGGCGACATATGAAAGATTTAATGCAAGAAGGGTATATCGATCAGTCCGTTTCTTTGCTTGTACTAAAAGAAAAAGAGCGGGTGTCCATTCTACAAAAAATCGGGGGTAAGAAGGACGTTATCGTGACGGGAAGTCCGGTTTTTGATGAGAATCACGAGATCGAATTGGTGGTAACAAGCGTAAGAGATATCACACAATTAAACGGTTTGCGCTCTGAGCTTGATCGTGCCAAAACTTTCTCCGAGTTGAATCAAAATAGGTATTCCCTTCAATTGAAAGGGGTAGCTGACAAGGTTGTTTTTCGAAGTAAAGAAATGGGCCTCATTTACGAGAAAGTACAACAGGTAGCTCCATACCCTACAAGCATATTATTAACTGGAGAATCAGGCGTAGGTAAAGAAGTTGTGGCTAATTTAATTCACTATGAAAGTGATCGGAAGGACAAGCCTTTTATTAAAGTGAACTGTGGAGCTATCCCTGAACATTTATTAGAATCAGAGTTATTTGGTTATGAGTCAGGCGCGTTCACTGGAGCGCGTAAGGAAGGAAAAATCGGTTTGCTCGAATTGGCCCAGGGTGGGACGGTTATGCTTGATGAAGTAGGGGAGATGCCTGTTTCTCTCCAAGTGAAACTTCTCAGAGTTTTACAAGAGAGCGAGTTTTATCGGATTGGTGGAAATAAACCGATTAAACTTGATATTCGGATCATCTCTGCTACAAATAAACAGTTGTTAGAAGAAATCGAGAAAGGTTCATTTCGCGAAGATTTTTATTACAGGCTTCAAGTTATTGAGATTTCTATTCCTCCGTTAGCTGATCGTGTCCATGATATTGAAGTATTGGTAGATCATTTCTTTTCTTATTTCTGTTCGAAATATCATATTGAAAAACGGATGACTAAGGAAACACGTAGCGCCTTGCTTACTTATCGCTGGCCTGGAAACGTTCGAGAACTGAAAAATATGATTGAAAGCCTTGTCGTATCTGTTCCTACCATCTCTATTGAACCGCATCATTTACCAGTCCATATTACGGATTATCGTATAAAAGGGAGCGAACCACTTTCATTGAAAGAGCGAGTAGGAAGTTTTGAAAAGAGAATCATATTAGATACGATTCAACAACATCCATCTCTTCGTTCTGCAGCTAAGGAATTAAGGATTGATCATTCAACGCTTGTGAAGAAAATGAAAAGGTGGTAAAAAATGACTATAATTTGAAGGTTAAACCGGTTTGAAAGAGGTAATAGAAAGATAAGTGTTCAGATTATTTGGAGTAATTTGTTATTAAGCGAAAGGGGAGAAGAGAATGAGACCGCTATTGTTGACTGGTTTTGAGCCTTTTCTTGAACATCGTCATAATCCAACTGAGCAAATCGTCAAGGAATTGGATGAGGAAGTGATAGGAGGCTATGAAATTATCTCACGTGTTCTTCCTGTTGATTATGAGCGAGCATCAGAAATGCTGATTGAGTATGTTGAACAATGTGAACCGATTGCTGTGATCATGCTTGGACTTGCCGCTGACCGAACAAAAGTAACGCCTGAGCGAATTGCAATTAATGTGAATGATAGTGTAGAAGATAATGTGGGGCGTGCGCCGGAAGATCAGCCAATCGTGGAAGGTGGACCGGCAGCTTATTTCTCAACTCTTCCTATTAAAAAGATGACTGAGGCACTTGTACAAAATGGTATACCTGCAGAAATATCCAATACAGCTGGAACTTATTTATGTAACAACGTGATGTATAGCGTTTTGTATGCACTTGAACAAAAAGACATCGATATCCCAGCAGGATTCGTTCATGTTCCACCTACATTCGAGATGACGCTCCATCATTCAGCACATACTGGTTTTCCGTTCACTAGCATACGAGACGCCATTAAGATTATGATTCATGCTTTATCGGATTTAGAAGGAGATTAACAGAATTTTGAAACTCTCATGACGTTGAGTTCGTATAAGTAGTATGGGGGTCATAAAAATGACAACTTGTCAGCAATGTCATTCGGAGTGGACGTGGAAAGAATCGTTCCTTATGTTGTTTTCGTTTAAAAAAGCTGTTGTCTGTCCCTATTGTGATAGGGAACAGTATTTAACACGTCGGGCAAGGAATAACTTATCTGTTATTCCAAGTATTGTTGCGCTTCTATGGTTACCAATGATCGCATTCCAAGTTCCCATTTCAGTCATTATCCCAATCGAAGTCGTGATGGCGGTTGGTACGGTCTTCATTCTTCCATATTTTTTTGAAGTAACTGATCATAATGAGCCGTTATGGTAGCGAAAATAAAATGTGAAGCGTTTCTAACGGAAACAAAAAAGCGAATGCGGCCACATTCGCTTTTTTAAATGCTGATTTTGTTTGGTTGTTCAATTGAATGCTTGTGCAGTGGACTTGAATGAATCACCTCAATAAACGCATGAACAAGTTCGGGATCAAACTGCGTTTCAGCACATTTTTGTAATTCGTCTATCGCTTCACTAATTGACTTTGTTTTTTGATAGGGGCGCTCAGTCGTCATGGCATCAAAGGAATCGATAATTGTTAACATGCGAACAAGTCGAGGGATTTCTTTTCCGCTTAATCCGTACGGATAGCCTTTCCCGTCATAACGTTCGTGATGAAGTTCAACGAGTGGAAGAAGATCAGCTAGCTCGCGGTTTGTTGATACAATTTCCCTCCCCCAAATGACATGTTTCTGAACCATCTCCCACTCATCCTTCGTAAGCTTTCCTTTTTTGTTGATAACGTCACGAGGAATCTCAAGCTTTCCGATGTCATGAATGAGTGCTCCCATGACAAGTATTTTCTGATCATTGCTATTCAAGTTAAGCTTGTTGCTGAACTCAATCGCATATTCATAAACTCTTCTGCTATGTTTGTACGTGTACACATCTTTATAAAGAAAGATTTTTAGCTGCTGCTCCAATAATTCCATTTCTTTGTTATTATAAAAGGTTTTAGCAGGTACATTATCAGCGTCAAAAATACAAACGTTGTTCTTTCCTTTAGTCTTGGCATAGTACATCGCTTGATCGGCTTTTTCAAGGACTTCTGAGGAATCG
This sequence comes from Anaerobacillus sp. 63XJN7_4_ISO-PGPR-S23-413, assembly GCF_056173725.1. Classification (NCBI taxonomy): domain Bacteria; kingdom Bacillati; phylum Bacillota; class Bacilli; order Caryophanales; family Bacillaceae; genus Anaerobacillus; species Anaerobacillus sp. 63XJN7_4_ISO-PGPR-S23-413. The sequence continues at coordinate 3,638,275 of NZ_CM149688.1, read as the reverse complement.
TACATGTCCTGGTTGTATTGGATGATTCCTGCAGAAAACGAGAGACAGCCGTGTGGAAGCACTTCGACTCCTTCGAAATATTGATCATTGATGTCTTTTCGAAAATGATTGATGAATTGATAGGCTTCGAGTTCCGTCTTACCAGGCATTAGCAGTGCAAACTCTTCTCCTCCATAGCGAGCAGCTGTAAACGCGTCGCTCGCACTCTTTTTCAATTCTGCTCCGAAGTGTTTAAGAAGCTTATCTCCTTGAAGGTGCCCGTGCTGATCATTGTATTTCTTGAAGTCATCAAGGTCGATCAAACCGATTGATAGAGGCTGATTTGCTAGTTTTGCTGTTTTGATTTCTTCTTCCAAAAGAGATTTGAAATAGCCATGATTGTATAGTTCTGTTAGATGATCAATGTCCGCTTTTTGGGATACTTCTTGATAGAGCTCAAAATATTGTTTGAAGGAAATGGAGAGTAGCACGGCTACAGTTAGAAATAATAGAACGCCAAGTATAATTTGCTGCTTCATGAGTAGGACAAGATTCAAGGAAAGAATTAACGTGATTAAATAACTTGAGATGGTTTCCTTTAACATTCCTTTAACAATTTGAAGAAGATTCTCGGTGGCGGTTAAAACAAAGAAAAACCCAATGAATAACACGTTCAGCAGAAAATAAACGCTAAGCGAAAGCATATACGAAGTTACATTAAAAAATGATAGTGTTCCGATAGTTCCACCAAATAGAAAGAAAGCTTCATACGTTCCAATAATCATGATGCTATAAATAGAGAAATTAAATAAATGCTTCCACCAAACAACGCTTTTTTTATAAAGAGCATAGATGATCGAGGTTAGTAACAAGATGGTTAGCGCCATATGAATACCAAATACAAATAGGACTGCCAAATAGATCGCTGAATCCATTGATAGGGAATTGCCGCTTGGTGGCAATAGAATTGTATAGTGATTCAATAGTAAAATTGCCGCTACAAACGTGAAGGCCAGACTCCAGTTAAGAGGTGTATATGTCAAGAAGTACTGAGTGAGAAATAAAGAAATCCCTGTGATAGATGCCAGTGTAATATACACGCTTACAACATTAGTGAATTTCTGAAATATGCCCTTCATGTCTCGATCACTCTCATTTAAATTTAGTTTTTTAGGAGAAGCAATGCCTCTCCATCTTGATTAAACCAATTTAAATCCAGAAGTTAGTGCGATAACAGCAGTAGTAATGATAGCGATATTCACAAGGATGCCTGTTAGCTTAATGCCCTCTTTACGTTCCATGAACGTCACCTCCCTTCATATTCCTTTTTGAGGCGCAGGTGATTTGATGAGGTCTTCTGGATGTTTGGACTTAACCATAACGCGCTGGATGAAAATAAAAATACCAATGTTCATAATGATGTCGCCAATACTAATGACTTGATCTTTTGGATAAGGATCAGTAATAGGAATGATGTCACCGAGAAACCCAAAGGCAGTACTGTCGGTTAGGACTGCATGTTTTCCATAGAGACCATTTTTGATGGCTTCTGCATATGCGGGATCAAGTATATTTGCCGCTTCAAGTGATACCGGCATTCGCCCTCCATTGATCGCCATTACGATAAAGTTAAGGAGCACTCCTATGAAAAGAAGCATAATGCCGATGTTCATTTTACGATTTAACCAAAGAAAAATGAGTCCTACAATATAAATAACCATAAAGAGTGGTGCGCTCAGCGTGCCGAGCCAGGAATAGGAAGATTGGAATGTGAAAATGCCAATTTCAATAAGAAGCAACAGGGGGAAGATCCAACCTGCTTTAAAGGAAAGAAAAGCAAAGCCTTTTAAGCTACCTTTGCGTAGGTACCCGACAAGAATAGATAATAAAATGCCGTCAAAAACCATTGAGTCACCCGATTTGTGTAGTTTTATTAATAGTTTAGCAGAGGTTTGGATGATTAGGAAGAATTTTCTGAAATAATATATTAATTTCCAATCTGTTAGACTAGGTGCGTTAATATTGTTGATTTCTTAATGCTTGGATCATTGATATAGCCATCTTATAACTTTGTCTTCATTCTAGTTCTTTCATATCTAAAATTGGAGATTCTATCGTAATCGCTGTTTCGTTTCTTATAAAGTGAAAATTCGTGATAATATATAGAAAAGAAAGTTTGGGAGGTAGGATGTTGGAAAATGTATATATAGGAGTTGACCTTGGCGGTACAAATCTCCGCGTCGGTCTCGTAGACGAGAGCGGACGAATACTACAAGTAAAACAAATACCTACAGAGGCAAGCTTAGGTTACGAATCGATTATAACTAGAATGGTTGAACTAATAAAAGAAGTAAAAAAAGCGTATTCAGCTGTATCTATTGGGATTGGTTCACCCGGGCCGCTTAATCCTTTTGATGGAGTTGTTGTATCACCGCCTAATCTTCCAGGTTGGCAAGATGTTCCGATTACAGAAATGGTAGAGGAAGCGATTGGTATCCCTACGTATCTTGTGAATGATGCTGACGCTGCTGCTCTTGGTGAAGCATTGTATGGAGGAGGAAAGGGTCGCGAAAGCTCATTTTACATAACTGTAAGTACGGGGATCGGTGGGGGTTACGTTCAAAATAATCGCCTTATTCAAGGCGAGCATGGCTACAGTGCTGAGGTCGGTAATATGATCATTAAGCCTGGAGGTCAAAAGCATGCCAACATGAACGCAGGATCTCTTGAAGCACTTGCTTCTGGGACGTCGATTGCAAGAGAAGGTAAGGCACGACTTGAAATTTCGGGTGGTGCTGAAGAAGTTTTTGAGCTTGCGGAACAAGAAAATGAGGAAGCTGTTGCTATTATTGACGAAGCTATGGATGCACTAGCGATAGGCATTGCGAACATCGTTCATTCTATTGATCCATCTGTTATTATACTGGGCGGTGGCGTGATGCAGGCAAAGGATATGATTCTACCACTTCTTAAAGAAAAAGTAGATTCTTATGTATACGAAGGACTACGTGGGAAAATAGAGATTGAACCAGTACATCTGCATGATAAGGCTGGGATAATTGGTGCCGCTATGCATGGCCGGCAGAATTTTGAAAATGAAAAATATAAAGAAAATTAGGGGGCACATAGTATGTACCAACATGAACCACTTTTTCTAACGCCAGAATTTAAGGATCGTCTTTGGGGCGGCACAAAACTGAGAGATGTATTCGGCTATACGATTCCAACAGAAACGACTGGAGAATGCTGGGGAATTTCAGCTCATCAGAATGGGCCAAGTGAGGTAAGAAATGGTCCGCTTGCAGGAAAGAAGTTAAATGAAGTTTGGGATAGTCATCGTGAATTGTTCGGGAATGAAGACGGAGAGCATTTTCCACTTTTGATTAAAATTCTGGATGCCGATCGTGATCTTTCTGTTCAGGTTCACCCTGGTGATACATATGCAAGAGAAGTAGAAGGTGAAGCCTATGGGAAAACCGAGTGCTGGTATATTATTGATTGTGATCCAGGTTCAGAACTGATCTTTGGCCATCATGCACAGTCAAAAGAGTCTTTTGAAGAAATGATTGCAAAGGGTGAATGGGACAGTTTACTACGTCGTGTTCCGATTGAGCCAGGTGAATTTTATTTTGTACCAAGCGGAACCATTCACGCAATCGGTGCCGGAACGATGATTCTTGAGACTCAGCAAAGCTCTGACACAACTTATCGCGTGTACGACTATGATCGTACAGACGTAAATGGAAACACACGTGAGCTTCATATTGAACGCTCGGTTGATGTATCCACGATTCCGCATGAAGATCCGCCGTTCTCACCTGTCGTAACGGAAGAAGAAGGATTAAACCAGGTTGAGCTTGTATCATCGGAATATTTCACGGTTTATAAATGGGAACTTGATGGAGAATATTCTCTTTCGCAAGATCATCCTTATTTACTTGTTAGTGTGCTGAGTGGAGAAGGCATGATTATATCTTCAGAAACCTCTCACTCTGTTAAGCAGGGAGACCATCTAATCATCCCTGCCACAATGAAAGATTGTAAGCTAGAAGGCGATCTTGAAATGATTATTTCTAAAAGTAATAAAGCATAGTTCTAAGCCAGCTCGAAAGTGAGCTGGCCTTTATTATTTCCGATGAATATTCGTAGGGATTATGAAAAAGCTCATTTTTGTTCGAGGCCCTAAATATCCTGTATAATATAAAATTAAGAAAAAGGATGTAGGATGAGGGAGGATGCCATGCAAAAAGTACTATCCTTTATTAAACCATACAAGGTGGCGGCGATTGTAGCGGCCCTTTTAATGCTTGTTGAATTAGCCGTTGAACTTTGGCTACCGCTATTTATGGCGGATATTATTGATAACGGTATTGCGAAGGAAAACCTTAGTGTCATTACTGAACTGGGGATCTGGATGCTTGTTTTAACGGTTGTCTCATTTATTGCTTCGATCGTTAATACTTACCTTGCTTCATACGTTAGTCAACATTTCGGCTTTGACCTCAGAAAAGCTCTCTTTGAAAAGGTACAGTCTTTCGCTTTTGCTGACTTTAACCGCTTCCCCACTTCATCTCTTTTAACAAGACTAACGAATGATGTGAATCAGGTGCAGCTCGTAGTATTTATGGGACTCCGTATTATGGTTCGAGCCCCGCTGCTTGTGGTTGGTGGGGTAATCATGGCCTTTGTTGTCGATGTACAGCTCGCCCTTCTTTTAACAGCAGCGATTCCTTTAGTCATTGTCTTTCTTTATTTTGTGATGAAAAAGGGAGTTCCGCTTTTCAGCTCAGTACAGGAAAAACTTGATCGAGTTAATGGAGTGATGAGAGAAAATCTAGTTGGCGTTAGACTCATTAAAGCTTATCTTCGAAGTAAGCATGAGCAACAAAGGTTTAAAAAAGTGAACGAGAATTTAATGAATCAAACGGTAACATCTCTTCGTTTGATTGAACTTGCTACGCCGGTACTGTTGATTCTTATGAACGTGGCAATTGTTGCCGTAATCTGGTTTGGCGGAGTGAAAGTGGTCGGTGGAACAGCTCAGGTTGGTGAAATTTCAGCCATCATTACATATGGCACACGGATTACAGTAGCGCTAACCATGTTTTCGTTTATTTTGATGCTTCTTTCACGAGCAAGAGCTTCTGCCTATCGGATGGAGGAAGTGTTGGATACAAATACGTCTTCCAAAGAAGCATCAGGTGTTCAGCCATTAGCGTTAGAGAAACTTCAGTTTCACCATGTGAGCTTTCGTTATCCCGATTCAGAGGACGATGTGCTGCGAGATATAAATTTCACTGCAGAGAAAGGACAATTCATTGGTGTCATGGGTGCGACAGGTTCAGGTAAGTCATCCATGGTTCAGCTTATTCCAAGATTGTATGAACCTGTAGAAGGTCACATTACGTTCAACGGACAGGATGAGACGGATATCGGTATTGATGAATTAAGGAGCCGTATGGGAGTGGTTCCTCAAGAAGTTGTGTTATTCAGCGGCACCATTGCTGAGAATATTCGCTGGGGAAAGGAAGATGCTACCGCAAAAGAGGTTGAAGAAGCGGCTAAAGCAGCCCAAATCCATTCGTTTATTAAGACGCTTCCTAATCAATATGAAACGGTACTTGGACAAAAAGGAATTAACCTTTCTGGAGGGCAGAAACAGCGTTTATCGATTGCGCGTGCCCTTATCCGTAATCCGGAAATCCTTATTCTTGACGACAGTACAAGTGCACTTGATCTAAAAACAGAAGCTGAGTTACAAAAAGCGTTAAGGCATCGTGAAAGCATGATTTTATTAATTGCTCAGAAAATCAGTTCAATTAAAGAGGCGGATAAAATTATTTTGCTTGAAGATGGCGCAATTATTGGAGAAGGGACTCACGAGCAACTTCTTCGGAACAATGACGTTTATCGTGAGATTTATGTGTCTCAGTACGGAGAGGAGGCGTCCAATGAGTTCAAACAACAAACCCTCTAAGAAAAAAGCGAGAAAGCGACCAGATGATTTGAAGGGAACTGTTGCGCGCATCTGGCGCTATTTATCGATGCAAAAAGGATTGCTTTTCCTCGTCATTGTGATGGTTCTTTTTAGTTCAGGATTTAGTCTTCTTGGGCCTTATCTAACGAGCATTGCAATTGATGAATATCTTGTACCAGCCGATTTAAATGGATTACTGCTTATTCTCGGACTATTAGTCGGTGTGTACGTATTACAATCTGCCGCTACTTTTCTCCAAAACTACTGGATGATTGGGATTGCACAAGAAACGGTCTATCGAATGCGGAAAGATCTATTTCATCACCTGCATCGTTTACCGATTCCATTCTTCGATAAGAAGACGCACGGAGAGTTAATGAGCCGATTAACAAATGACATAGAAAATGTCAGTCGAACGTTAAATAGTTCAGTGATCCAGATCTTTTCAAGTGTGCTCACTCTTGTCGGTACGGTAGGGCTGATGTTGTGGTTAAGTCCGCTTTTAACGCTGATTACGTTCACCATCATTCCTCTTATGTTTCTCGGAATGAAGTGGATCACGAACCGGACTGGTCATTATTTTAAAGAACAGCAGCGTAATCTTGGTGAGATGAACAGTGTTATTGAAGAGACACTCTCGGGGCAGCAAATTATCAAATCATTTTCTCAAGAACAGCGCGTGCTAAAGCAGTTAGATCAAAAAAATGAAGCGCTACGCACGTCGGGATTCTGGGCGATGACCTATTCTGGTTTTATACCGAAATTGATGAACGTGTTAAATAACTTAAGCTTTTTACTCATAGCAGCGGCAGGGGGGTGGCTGTCACTTAAAGGAATGGTTTCGATCGGTGTGATTGTAGCCTTTATCCAATACTCTCGACTTTTCACCAGACCTCTAAACGATCTTGCGAATCAGTTTAATACGATACTATCCGCGGTTGCAGGTGCTGAGCGTGTTTTTACTATTTTGGATGAGAAAGAAGAGCGTCCGGATGAGGAAAATGCAGTAGCACTGAAGCAGGCGAAAGGAAAAGTGGCGTTTCGAAATGTTTCATTTGGCTATGATAATGAAGGTTCGACGCTTACGGATATTTCTTTTGAAGCGAAGCCAGGTGAATCGATTGCGATTATTGGGCCAACTGGTGCAGGAAAAACTACCATCGTAAACTTGTTGATGCGCTTCTATGAACTGAATGGTGGCACGATTGAAGTGGATAATCATGATGTTACGAAAGTGACAAGAGAAAGCTTGCGACAAAACATGGGATTCGTTCTTCAGGACACGTTTCTTTTCAACGGAACGGTTCGGGAAAACATCCGCTACGGGAGACTGGATGCAAGCGATGAAGAAGTAGAAAAAGCAGCGCAGGTCGCTAATGCTCATACGTTTATTTCCAGGTTATCAGAAGGATATGATACTGTATTGAACCAGGATGGAGGGGGAATTAGTCATGGTCAAAGACAGCTTCTCTCCATCGCAAGAGCGGTGCTTGCCGATCCAGCGATTTTAATTCTCGATGAAGCCACGAGTAGCATTGACACACGAACTGAAATTCAAATCCAAAAAGCGCTCTGGGCGTTAATGGAAGGTAGAACGAGCTTTATTATCGCGCATCGCCTAAATACCATTCAACGAGCAGATCAAATTATCGCCCTCGATCATGGTGAAATCATTGAAAAGGGCACACATGAAGAATTGTTAGAGCAGAAAGGTTATTTGTGGGGTCAGGTCGGTACCTGACCCCCCTCAAAGACAAAACAAAGCGATTGTCCACCATACATGGATAATCGCTTTGTTTTGTGAATAAACAGAAAAATGGAAGGAATCATATTGCAAGGAAGAAATGAGTATGAGTAAACTAAGAGCAAGAAACAAATTAGGAAAATGTTGTTAATCATTGGAGGTGTGAAAAATGAATGAGGAAGAGAGGGAAAAAGCATTTCAATCTGAGCTGCAAAAGCTCAGGGTGAAAGATTACATATCAGAGCAGACATACGGTACTGTTTCGAACGCGTATCAAAAAATGATGGATGAGGCTATAGAAGCGGAGGAAAAGCATGAGGAAGTAATTGTCCCACGAGAAATAGTTCCAACTAAGTCAGAGGCGCCAAATCCTGTAAAAGAAAAGAAAGTGAAATCAACACAGGAGCTTAGAGATCGAAATTTAACATGGATTTTGGTTATTGGTGTGGTGTTCTTGTTACTTGGTGCGCTGGTACTTGCCACTAGTACGTGGGATGTGATGACATCGATCATGAAGACCGCGCTCATTGGCGGAATTGCGGCTGTGTTCTTTGGGATTAGCTGGCTCAGTGGACATAAGCTTCGCATTGAGAAGACTGCCTTCTCCTTTTTAGTTCTCGGAAGCCTATTTCTGCCTATCGTCGTATTTTCAGCAGGTTATTTTCAACTTTTTGGAGATTGGTTATCTGTGAGAGGCGATGGGAATGAAGTGCTTGGTCTTATTGGTGTTTTGGTTTGTTTGCCTCTCTATTTCCTGCAAGCAAATCGGCAACAATCACGTTTATTTGTTTGGTTTTCTTTTGTGACGTTAAGCATCGGTGCGGCCTTTTTTATCCAGGTATTCAACCCGCAAGTAGATCTCTTTTATCTTGGAATCGTGATCTTTAATGGACTGTTGCTCCTAATCTATGCTCAAACAAAAAATATAAAGAGTTTCGCTCTTTTTACGAAAGAACTTCCTATCTATGCGCAGGGGAATCTTATTCTCTCAACGCTGCTCCTACTATTCTTTTATGAAAGTGACGTTTTTTATAGTTTTAATGTGATCGTGACGGCTTTTCTTTATCTTTCTATGATTTTTATTGGAAAACAAAAGGAATATCATTTTGTCTTTACGTTCTTACTTGTGTATGGCATTTATCAGCTTATTGAGCACTCGTTCCTTGAAGCTGCGGACGTTATGTTATACGCACTTGTCGGCTTTATTTTTATTGGCTTACAGTCGGTGGATCGTCTTCAAAATCCATATATGAGAAAAGCATTCCAACTGACAAGTGGTGCTGTATCACTATGTGCATTCTTTTTTATCACATACAAAGGCTTGGTTTTGCACTTTGATGATCCGTCCTGGTTGCTTGTGATTGGTTACTTGCTCATTAGTCTTAATTATATATACCTTGCTAATCTATCACGCTATCGAATTTTTGGTTTTTTGGCTCCACTATTTCTAGCTGCTGCAGGACTGTATGCGATAAGTTTACTTTATACGAATCCATCGGTTGAAACAGTGATGCTTCATTTGTTTTTTACTGGCGTAACGATATATGTGGGTGGCTATTATTTGAATACATGGAGCGCGACAAAAAGAATTCAAACTGGATCGCTCTTCGTTTCTTTAGGTCCTATGATGCTCTCCCTATTGCTTGGTCTTCTTAGCGAGCTATGGTGGCTAGAAAGTATACTATTATTCATGTTAGGAATTGTTCATCTATCGATCTATCGAAAAGGGAAGTGGAAATGGCTTCGTCAAACGGGAGCGTTACTGCATTCTATTTCATGGGGAACTGCGCTGTTGGCGCTTTATCCTTTATTGGCGAAAAATGATTTCTATGAAGATAGCTTGGGTGCGCCATTCCATACGGCGATTGCAGCGCTACTCATTATCGGTACTCATTTTATTTGGCAAAAAAGGAATGTAAAAGACCTGGAGGAAATGGCTTTTTGGACCGGTGTCAGCTTCTATGGATTGGCATTGCTTCTCTTGTTCGGCGCGACGGTAGAGGAATTATTTGTTCGCTCGGGACTGTTGGTAGGAGCTATTGGCGTACTCTATCTGATCTTTAAGCGCACAGAGGAAGAGACGTTATGGCCAGTGATCAGTGTATTTACTTTGGGTGCTTATCTTTCTGTTGCGGAAGCATTTCCTATTCAAGGAATGTTTCAGTGGATCATCGGGGCGGTTCTGCTGATCCTGATTGCTGACACGCTTGGAAAAAAAGACGTTGTTATACAGCGTAGTTATTTTTATTTAGGACATGTCTATTTGCCGATCGCTCTCATTTATACCATTTTAGAGCAGGGGAATGAGCCAGTCTTATATATCGTTGGCCTTTTCGTTTATGCTTATTCCGTTCTAACAAGGAAAATCGAATGGGAGGTTCGAACGTTTCTTTATGCAGGTTTTACCGTTCTTCCTTTTCTCTACATGGCGTTAGTTGATACTTTTGATTTAGACGGTGAGGCATACACGTATACAGGATTTGCATCAAGTATCATTATGTTTGCGCTTTGGTTTTTCCTTGGTGGAAGGTGGAAAGAGAGGATTAAGTGGTATGCGGTTCCATTTGCTATCTTAGGATTTCTTCCTTTTATAACCGAATACAGTGAAATCAGTTCTGTGCCTTTTAGTGTTGGTCTACTCTATGCGATTCTGCTGCTTTACTTGATTCACCAATCTGATTGGCAGATCATCACGATTATCCCTCTCCTATTCGTTCAAACGCTGGTATTTCTTCTCCCCGTTGAGACAATGGAGATGCGAACGCTTCTTTTTGTAGGAGTGGCAGTAGGGATGTTAACTGCGGGCTTCCTTATTCATAAAAGGCTCTATTCCTTTAGAGTAAAGCAACTGAAGGAAAAGCATATTGATTGGTACTCCGTAACAGCTCTTTTAACAGTACTTAATCTTTATCAAGAGCTTACATTCGACTCTTTCTGGGCTGATGAGTTACGAGCACTGTTTATCTTTGTTTTTTTCGCACTTCAAGTAAGGAGAGTGCCGACTGGTTTGGCTGCAAAAGTAATGAAAAGCATTACTGCCCTGTCATTATTAGTCCCTTATTACACGCTCCTTCATCACATTGAAATCAATAAGTATATTGTGACAGAAGTTTATGTATTGCCATGGATTGCGTTAACGATTTATTTATCAAAGCGTACGTGGAATCAAAGCAAGCAAATCATGAGTTTCATAGAATGGAGCATTCTTTCAATCGTAGCAGCAGTTCTTGTAGGTGATGCTTTGATGAGTAATACAATATATGATGCGATCATAGCTGGTGGGCTATCCCTTGGTTCCATGCTTGCAGGTTTTTACTATCGCATTAAATCATACTTTGTCATCGGATGTAGCGTTCTTCTTTTGAACCTTCTTCTGCAAACGCGACCTTATTGGGGGAATATGCCATGGTGGGCCTACCTATTAATCGCAGGAGCTACACTCATTACTGTTGCAAGTTTCTACGAATGGCAGAAGCAAAATAAAGATAAAGAAGGAAATACACTACTTCAGTTAAAAAAACAACAGTTTATGGAAAAGTGGAAGCAATGGCGTTAAAGAACAAAAGCTGTTTCTATCAACGTGTTTTAGAACCGTTTATAGAGGCAGTTTTTTGTTTTGCTGCTAATCTTATATGAAAAACAAGTTGATTCTATGAAGCTACTACGATATATAATGACGTAAAGGTAAGAGAGTCTTGTGAGCGAGGACAGGTGTCTTTTGAGGGGGTCAGGTACGTACCTGACCCCCATCAAAAAAAGGAGGTTGAGCGATGGCACGCTGGATTTACGTTGTTGGGGGTTTTTTAGTGATTTTGTCATTTTCTTTTTTTATCTTCTATTCTGTAAGGGCTTTCAATATTACGCCTGATCGCCCTTCTGCCTCCTATAAAGCACCGGATTATCGTTTCGTTCTTGTAACGGAGGAGATCGATAACGATTACTGGCGACTTGTGGAGGAAGGAGCGCGGGAAGCGGCTACAAACTACAATGTTTCACTTGAATACACAGGGCCAAAACAAGCGAACCTTGAAGAACATATCAAAACGATTGAGATGGCAGCGGCATCTAAACCTGATGGCATTATGGCACAGGGATTAAATCAAGACGTATCCGCGACAATTATCAATCGTGTCACAGAGAAAGGAATTCCTTTTCTCACAGTGGACACAGATGCTCCTGATAGTAAGCGTGTGGCATATGTAGGCACAGATAATTATTACGCTGGATTTCTCGCAGGTCAGGCGCTTCTTAAAGATACAAATGACGAAGTAAAGGTTGGGATTATTACGGGAAGGTTTGATTCAGCGAATCAAAAGCTTCGTGTAGAAGGGTTTAAAGATGCTATTAAAAATAGCGATCGCGTCGATGTTGTTGCCATCGATGCCTCACAAATTACGCGAATACAAGCAGCGGAGAAAACGTACGAAATGATAAAAGCACATCCTGAAATCAATGCTTTTTATGGGACGAGCGCTCTTGATGCGATCGGTATCGTGCAGGTTCTTGAAAGCATCGGGATGACCGACCAGGTTTATGTTATTGGTTTTGATGTGCTTCCTGAGACGATGCAGCTACTTAAAGATGGAAAATTAGAAGCAACAGTTGAACAAAAGCCATATGAGATGGGATATAACGCGGTGGAATTAATGATACAAATTATCGAAGGAAAGGATGTTTCAACGTATCATCATACGATGACAGAAGTATTGAGAAAAAAAGACTTAAAGCAACTAGAAAGAACGACGCCGGGAGGGATTAAACTACCATGAAAATCCAGGGCAAATTTATTCTCTTTTTTACCATGCTCGTCATTTTAATGAATGGTGTCGCTTTCTATTTGTTTCATAGCAGTCAACGAACTATTGATGATTACCATACGAGCTTTGAACGCTTTATCGTGCTGAACGAAATATCACAGCAAACAAATAAAGTGTATGAGGCGATGAATACCTTTCTAACAGAACGGACACAGAAAGAATTAGAAGCATACGCCATGGAGAGAAAGATTCTCTCTGAAGAAAAAGACGAGCTTCTTAGCTCGGTAAAAAATGAAGCGAACGATCAAACCGTCACGAATTATGAAAAGATGATCGAAAGCTTCCTGCTTGAATGTGATATTACAGTGCAAGCTTTTCAACGACAGGATATTAATCAATATTCAGGTCATTTAAATGAAGCAGCCCAAATCTCAGCATTTATCCAAGAAACGACGCTAACATTAATTAATTCTGAGCTAACGGATTATCGCATGTTTTACAACCAGATGGAGGAAAAGAGTACGTATTTGCAGTGGATGGGCATATCATTATTCGTTTCGATGATTTTATTTAGTTTGTTGATGGCATTTTGGTTCTCAAGAGGTATCACAAGGCCCATACACGAGCTTGCAGCAGCAGCTAAGAAGCTATCGAAAGGGGACTTTACGGCGAATAGAGTAGTTGTGAGATCTAGAAATGAGCTACAGCTACTAGCGGATACTTTTTATCGCATGCAAGAGAACATCCGAGGATTAATTAAAGAGATAAAACAGAAATCAGAGTTAGATCAGCTGTTGAAAGAAATGGAGCTCAAAAGTCTTCAAAGTCAGATCAACCCACATTTTCTTTTTAATACGCTAAATACGATTTCGAGACGTGCCTATATCGAAGGCGCGGATCAAACGAGTGAGCTCATTGAATCTGTTGCCGCACTTCTTCGTTACAATCTAGGAAATTTAGCGAAGGATGTCACATTAAAAGAAGAACTGAATATTGTTCGAGAATATTTCTTTATCCAGCAGTCACGATTTGGTGAAAGGGTTACGTTTAACGTAGTGGCAGATGAAGAGGTTCTTGATTGCATGATCCCTGTCTTAACGCTTCAGCCGATCGTGGAAAATGCGTTTATACATGGAGTGGAGTCGTATGAAGAAGGGGGAGAAATCGTCATTCGGGTCTATTCTGATCAAAATGATGTTGTTGTGGAGGTGGCAGACAATGGTGTTGGAATTGATAAAGCAAGACTAACACAGCTTCTCTTCAATGACGGCCGATCGGTTTCTGAGAAGAGACAAGGACATTCGACGGGGCTTGGCATGCAAAATGTAAAAAAAAGAATTGAATTATACTATCAGGAAACAGGCACGATGACGGTGGAATCCACAAAAGGTTCAGGTACGACCGTTCGTCTGAATTTACCTTATACGAAGATGAGAGGAGATGAACAGCTTGCTTAGGATTATGGTTGTAGATGACGAGCAGTTAGAGCGTGAAGCGGTCGAATTGATGATTAAAAGAGAATATGGAGATCAAGTCACCATTCAGAAAGCGAAAAATGGACGAGAAGCCATTGAATTTGCCGAAAAGTTTCAGCCCGAGATTGTCTTTATGGATATTAAAATGCCAGGTATCGATGGGGTAGAAGCAGTGAAAACGATAAAGAGAAATCAACCCGAAATAAAATTTATCATGCTATCCGCGTTCGATACGTTTGACTATGCCCGCGAAGTGATGAAGCAGGGAGTGAAAGAGTATTTACTAAAGCCAGGGGGAAAGCAAGAGATCTTTTCCGCCATTACCCGTCTCTCAGCCGAAATTGAAAATGAACGAGTAGAAGCTGAGAAGCAAGATCATGTACAAGCACAGCTGACAAAAGCTGTTCATCTTCTAGAAGGAGAGTGGATGAACGCGATCCTAATGGATCACGTCACAGAGTTTAGTCCTTCAGAGTGGAGTGAGCTGTTAGGCTTTCAGACGACAGTTGGGTATGCGGTTATCTTTAAATTTCCTGAGGAAAGAAAAGCGATCGTCAATGAAATGGTTCAGTGGGTAAAAGAAAAAATGAAATCCAACGTGCCTGGTGAGGCGATGATTGGAGTGAGGGATGATACGTATTTACCCTGCTTTCTTTTTAGTGAAGATCTTCTGGAGAAGGATAAACGATTAAAAGCGAAGTTACAGCCTACGTTAAGACAACTTCTTCATGAATTTTATCAGGATTTCCGAGAGGTCGTATGTATCGGCGTTGGCAGACCTTATCAGAAAGCTGATCAATTTGTTGAATCTTATCGCGAAGCGCTTCATGCTGTAAACACACTAGACTTTCAACGAGAGGTCACATATGCCTTTTATCAAGAAAGCAAGATTCCTAACGTACCGCGCCAGAGCGGAACTCAGGAGCAGGAGTCTATCGTGATCAACGCCATTAATAATGGTGATTTCACCAAAGCGATGCAAGAACTTGAAGTGTATCTTGGTATGATCTCAGGTGAACAGCCTGCTATATTTGTTCAAAAGGTGAACGAGCTCTTTCTTGTTGCAGAACGAATTTTACAAAATAACGGAATTTTCTTAACTTCCTACAAGTACATTCAAGCGGAAAGCGAAAATGAGGCAAGAAATCTAGCCAGAGCAAAGCTTCGGAAATTGAATGAGAGTGTGCAAACATGGCGTTCGCTTCATGGAGGAGATCGTCTTGAACAGGTGAAGCAATACATTCACACACATTATCATGAGCAGCTAACACTCGAAGAAGCAGCTGAGCATGTTGATCTTAGTCCTTATTATGTAAGTAAATTATTTAAAGACAAAAGTGGTATGACGTTTATAGATTATGTTACAGAAGTTAGAATTACAGCAGCGAAACGAGAAATGCTTGATCCTTCAAAGAGCTTGAAAGAAATTTGTTTCAATGTTGGTTATAAGGACCCAAATTATTTTAGTCGAGTGTTTAAACGAAAAGCAGGTTTTTCACCATCTCAGTACCGTGAACAATTGCACGTATGACAAAAAAAGAAACCGACTAGCGGTTTTTTGTTATTGGAATGGTAGATCCTTCAAAATGCCTTTCTGTATATACTTCTGCATGGAGTGAAGTTCTTTCATGACTCTAGCGTTTTCTCTATCATTCTTCCACCAGTTGTCTCCCTGTCCAGATTCTCTGTCATCGGGGCAGAGAGTATAGGAGATCCAGTCCGGCATATAGGTGGTGAGAGTTAAGTGACACCTTTTCATGTGATAGGGGGAGCTCACAATTAGAAGTCTATTGATGTGATTCAGCCCAAATGAGCGTTGAAGTACCATAAGTGAAGCAATGACGTTTTCTGTCGTATTCGCTGCTTCGAGTTCGAGAAGAATATCTTCCTCGGGTACGCCAAAGTTAAGTAAGTGGTTTTTCATCCAAATGGCTTCTGACTCTTCTTCTTTACCCCATCTTGCTGCAGATCCGGAAACTAAAATTTTTGGAGCGCGCTCGTTATGATATAGTCTGGCTGCTTTTTGAACGCGATGGATCGTTTTTGCACCAAAAACGAGAATGCACTCTCCCTCTTTTCCATCATCTACAATGCTATCGAACATGAAAGAAGTAATTTGTTGCCTTGAGAGATTGTCCAGATTAACTTCAGAAAACATCATTTCTCTTTCACCTCGTTAGGACATTTCTTAGTAACTCTCTTCTCCTTTTAATCAAGAGATCCTTTCTTTCGTAGTTCTGTACTAGCTTATGAGCAAGACCACAAAAAAGTGAAGATAACAACAAAAATATGAAGGCGCTTACATGGGTTGGGAGCCATTCAATTTGATAAAGTAAATATAATAAAAGAAACGGGGGGATTGATTGTATGAAGGGAACGTTGAAAAAACTTACGGGATGGATTCTCGTTCTTGTCCTCGCTCTTGTACCACTTTCTGCTTGTTCAAACTCTGGGGAAACGAATAGCAGTAGTGAAGGAAGTGCTAGTAAAGAAGAAACGCTTGATATTTTTAGCTGGTGGACAGGTGCTGGTGAAGAGGATGGATTGAATGCGCTAATTGACTTATTTAAAGAAGAATACCCTGATATTGAAGTAGAAAACGCAGCAGTTGCGGGCGGAGCAGGAACGAACGCGAAAGCCGTGCTTGCAAGTCGCATGCAGGGTGATGATCCACCAGCAACGTTCCAGGTTCATGGTGGTTCTGAATTGAACGATGGATGGGTTGCGGCTGACAAAATGGAAACGCTTAACGACCTGTATGAATCCGAAGGTTGGGGAGATAAGTTTCCTGAAGATTTAATTGATCTTGTTAGTAAAGATGGAGATATCTATTCGGTTCCTGTGAATATTCATCGCGGAAATGTTCTTTGGTATAACACGAGCATTTTTGAAGAGAACGGTGTCGAGCCGCCAGCGACGTTTGATGAATTCTTCGCTGCTGCTGACCAATTACAAGAAGCTGGTGTTACGCCGCTTGCTCTTGGAGACAAAGAGCCCTGGACAGCAACTCATTTGTTTGAGACTGCGCTCTTAGGAACGCTTGGAGCAGATGATTACAAAAAGCTTTTCACTGGAGAAATGTCGTTTAGTGATCCGAAAGTAAAGGAAGCCGCTGAGAACTTTAAGAAGATGCTCAGCTATGTGAATGAAGACCATAGCTCACGAAATTGGCAGGATGCTTCCCAGCTTGTTGCAGATGGAGAAGCGGCGATGAACGTTATGGGAGACTGGGCAAAGGGTTATTTTGTGAACGACCTTAACTTAAAGGTGAAAGAAGACTTTGGTTGGGTGGCAACACCTGGAACAGACGGTATGTTTATGGTCATTACAGATACATTTGGTCTACCAAAGGGAGTTTCAAATCCTGAAGACGTTAAGAAATTCTTATCTGTTCTTGGTTCTGTTGAAGGACAGGATGCGTTCAACCCATTAAAAGGCTCTATTCCAGCTCGTGTTGATGCCGATCTCTCGAACTATGATGAGTATGGGAAAGAAACAATTGAAGACTTTAAAAATGCTAGTCTTGCTCCAAGTCTTGCCCACGGATCGGCTGCACCTGAAGGCTTTGTCACAAAAGTGAACCAGGCGATTAATATCTTTGTTACACAGCAGGATGTGGATCAATTTATTAGTTCGCTAGAAGATGCTTCAGGCGATCTTAAGTAAAAGAGGATGGGGGGAGAGGGATTGCTCTTCTCCCTTTTTCTATCGTAAGGGGGATGAGGATGAAGACTGAAACAATGATAAACCAATCTGTTAAAGCTGTAACAACTCGAAAAAGACGTTCACTTACGAAAGATCACATAATCGCCATTGCATTCCTTATTCCATCCATCCTATTAGTAGGTGTTTTTGTTTATGGTTTTATCGGATGGACTGGCTATGTCTCTTTGAGTAATTGGAATTCACTTGTACCAGACTTTTCATTTGTTGGATTGAAAAATTACATCTACTTGTTTAGTGATTTTCGTTTTCAAGCTGACTTACGAAATACACTATTTTTTACGATTCTCTTCATTCTAGTCGTGATTGTGGTGGGGCAGTTTCTTGCCATTCTTCTTGATCAAAAAATCCAGCAGGAGTCACTCTTTCGAAATATCTTTTTCTTTCCGATGGCGCTTTCGTTTGTTGTAACGGGTGTAGTTTGGCAATGGCTATTAAACCCTTCGACAGGTGTTAACCTATTTCTTGAAAAGATTGGTCTTGATTCAAAATGGTACACGGATACAACCATTTTCCCTGCAATTGGATGGGGAAAGATTGAATTCGGGATTCCGGTAGCGATGATTGCCGTTGTGATTGCTGCAGTATGGCAAATGACGGGCTTCTCTGTTGCCATGTATCTTGCCGGTTTACGTGGGGTGCCTGAAGAAGTGCGAGAAGCAGCGAGAATGGATGGAGCGAATGAATTCCAAGTATATTGGAAAATCATCATGCCGATCCTTCGCCCGATTACGGTTAGTGTCATTATTATTATGGCTCATATTTCACTTAAAATTTTCGATTTGATTTACGCAATGACAGGTCCTGGAGCGAACTTTGTAACCGATGTTCCAGGTGTATATATGTACGAAACGACGTTCCGTGGTAATTATTACGCAAACGGAGCAGCCATTGCTGTGGTCATGCTTCTCGCTGTTGCTATCTTTATCGTTCCATATCTGTGGTCGAGTCGAAAGGGGGAAACTTGATGGCGATTAGAACGATCACCCGTCCGCTTCTTTATGCTCTCCTTATTGCTTTATCATGCTTTTATTTAATGCCAGTTTACGTCATGATCATAACGAGCCTGAAGCCTCTTGAAGAAGTGACCTTAAGTCAAATGTGGCAGTTACCTTCAACACTTGATTTTAGTAGTTATTCAGTAGCGTTTACGAAGCTTGCTCCAAACTTATTAAATAGTTTCTATCTTGTTATCCCAGCTACATTGCTATCAGCGTTATTAGGATCACTTAACGGCTACGTACTTTCAAAGTGGAAGTTTAAAGGCGCAAATACGCTATTTACGGTTATTTTGTTCGGAATGTTTATACCCTATCAAAGTATCCTTATCCCGCTCATTCAGTTTCTTAGAGAAATCGGATTATATAATTCTATTGCAGGGCTTATCTTTGTTCACGTTGTGTATGGGATTCCGATTACGACACTTATGTTTCGCAATTTCTATGCTAGCATTCCTGATTCGATGATTGAATCTGCCAAAATAGATGGGGCAGGGTTTATCGGAATTTACCGTTTCATCATGATGCCTTTATCAATTACAGGGTTTGTTGTAGTCGCAATCTGGCAGTTTACGAACATCTGGAATGAATTTTTATTTGCTGTCACGATCACAACATCTGATCAACAACCTGTTATGGTTGCTCTTCAGAATTTATCCGGCAGTCAAATCGTTCAATGGAATGTACAAATGGCAGGTGCACTCCTTGCTGCACTGCCAACTCTACTCGTTTATATTTTCTTAGGTAAGTTTTTTGTAAAAGGATTACTTGCGGGATCAGTAAAAGGGTGAAATCCACTTTTGATAAGAGCAGCTCATGCTGTTCTTTTTTTTACTCATTTACGTTCTGTGATGACCTTTCACATGGATGATTCAAAAATCGAGAAAACAACATCATGAGATAACATTGCTATTTTTATTTGAATGAGTGTCTTAAATAGAGGGATTTCGATGCTTTATCTTGAAATTTGTTAGAATAGTTAGAAAAATGGTAAAATTAATAAGTGATCTTATAATAGTGGAGGGGGAGTGCTGATGTTTCATTCGTATAAAGTAGATGGTTACTTTGATGAAATGCTTGAAGAAGGCAAGAAACCAAGGGGACATTGCAAACCGTTCCATGAGAAATTAAACGAGGTAGCTCCGGAAGAATTACAGTCGAGGTATGAACTAGCGCAAAGCGATTTTCTTCGCCAGGGCATTACGTTTACCGTTTATAGTGACAATGAGGGTACAGAACGGACAATGCCATTTGATTTTGTTCCCAAAATAATTCCACCAGACGAATGGCAACATCTTGAGCGAGGACTCATGCAGCGATTTGATGCGCTCAATGCTTTTCTTGATGACGTCTATCACGAACAAAACATTCTTAAAGACGGCATTATTCCACGGGATCTGATCGTCAATTGCCAGCATTTTTTCGAACAAGTGGCAGGGATTGATCTTCCGAGAAGGCAGCATATTTTTATGGCAGGAATTGATTTAATTCGGGATGATAATGGGGAGTATCGCGTTCTAGAAGATAATCTTCGTAATCCCTCTGGCCTCTCTTATGTTTTTCAAAACCGTTATGTAATGAGAAAAGTTTACCCTGAATTTTTCAATCAATATTCTGTTCAATCTCTTGAACAGCAATTTTCATATCTTCACTCAGCAATGGCCTCGCTTGCTCCTGATGATAGCACATCACCGACGATTGTATTATTAACACCTGGTGTTCATAATTCAGCATACTACGACCACTCTTTTATTGCTCAGCGAACAGGAATTGAACTCGTAGAAGGCAGAGACCTTGTTGTGAGGGAGCGACAGGTGTTTATGAAAACTGCTCGTGGATTGAAGAAGGTAGATGTGATCTATCGTAGAATAGACGACGAGTTTCTTGACCCACTGGAATTTCGTGAAGATTCGCTTCTTGGGGTTCCAGGGCTCATTGATGTGTATCGTGCGGGAAATGTTTCGATATTAAATGGTATTGGTAATGGAGTTGCCGATGATAAAGCGATCTATCATTTTGTTCCTGATATGATTCGCTATTATTTAAAGGAAGAGCCACTAGTGAAAAATGTCGATACATATCTTCTGAGATATGACGATCAGTTGGAATATGTTCTTGATCATTTGTCAGAGTTAGTCGTCAAACACACGAACGCTTCAGGCGGTTATAACATGCTCATCGGTCCTCATGCTACGGAAGAGGAGATTGAAGCCTATCGAGCGCAAATTTTAAAAAATCCATCTGAATTTATTGCTCAACCGACAATTAAATTATCTCGCCTCCCAGCATTTAAAGAAGACCGCTTTGCTGCATGTCACGTTGATCTTCGCGTGTTTATATTTGGTGGAGAGAAGACTCACGTATTTCCTGGTGGGTTAACACGTGTCGCTCTCAAGGAAGGGTCTCTTGTTGTCAATTCTTCACAAGGAGGCGGAGCGAAAGATACGTGGGTACTAGAAGAGAATCCAATTGTAACGGGGGGGAGTGACAACCATGCTAAGCAGAGTAGCTGATTCGCTTTATTGGTTAACCCGAAATGTCGAACGAGCAGAGAATAATGCGCGATTGATCGCGGTTAAGTTAACGAGTCGTCTTGAGAATGCCAATCCAATCGAAGAGACGAATCAGAACTGGTATGAACTGATTGAAATAAGCGGATTTCAAGAAGTTTTTGATGAAGAACATGATCGATCGATGGATCGAAATGTGATGGAGTTTCTACTGTTTTCAGGAAAAAATCCTAATTCAGTACTCAATACAATAACTATTGCTAGGGAAAATGCACGCGCCGTTCGAGAAATTATTCCCAATGAACTATGGGAAAGTATTAATTCTTTTTATTTAAAATTAAAGCAACAAAGCCACACGCCATGGACGATGGAAGAAGTTAGCGATATTTGTGAATTTGTTAAGAAGGAATCTCTTCTATTTCAGGGGATTGTTGAAGCAACAATGCCGCGAGGAGATGCTTATCTTTTCATGGAGATGGGTAAACACCTGGAAAGAGCTGAGAAGGCAGCTCGCATATTAGATGTTTATTATCACAAAAATTTAGAGAGCTACCAGAATACAGAAATTGTGGAGTATCATCACTGGTGGTCAGTTCTTCAATCTGTGAGTGGACATGAAGCTTACATTAAAACGTATCGACCGTTGATTAAAAGTCGCAATGTCGCTGAGTTTTTCATTTTAAATGCTGAGTTTCCGAGGTCAATGATGTACTGTATTCAAAAAGTGCGAAATGCATTTGTCGCGCTTGAAGATGGTCATGTCGAACATTATTCAGAATCACTTGCACAAGAGCTCGAGCACCTTGCCAATGATCTTTATGATTTTTCAATCGAAGAAATTTTGAATCAAGGAGCTCATGCGTTTCTTCAGAGTTTTCAACACAGATGTATGACGATCGGCATGCACATTACGAAAACCTACTACCTGGGGGAAGTTGTGATACCATGAAATATGAAGTTACCCAAACGAACACTTATCACTATGAGCTGCCAGTAAGGCAGAGTATTAATCAGTTCAGATTGCGACCACTTCATGATGTGCAACAAACGCTTCATGACTATCGCGTTCGCATCCAACCTGAAAGTAAGACTTACGGACATACCGACTATTGGGGCAACTATGTTGAAACGTTCTATCTATGGGGTGAACATCAAGATCTTGAAATTGAAACGATTTCAACGATTGAAATTCATCCACTTGCGCTGGATGTTACTTTACCACTTACGGATAACCAGCTAGCTGAACTTCATTCAGAATCTTTTAAGCAAGCACATGCCGAATATATGATCGAAACGGATTATACGACAATCTCCAAGCACGTGATGGAAGAAGAAACGCGAGAGCTTTGGGCAAATGCTAGAGATGAACTTGACTTCGCAGTGAAGCTTAATGAACATATTTATAACACGATGGAGTACGTGTCAGGAGCCACAAATGTTGAAACGACCGCTGAAAAAATTCTCACTCATCGTACAGGCGTTTGTCAGGATTATACTCATCTAATGCTTGCGCTCTGTAGGCATCGAGGAATTCCAGCTCGCTATGTTAGTGGATATATTTATATTGGGGAGAATTCCGCTTACCGTGGGGACGCGGCAACTCATGCGTGGCTTGAAGTAAAAGTGCCGGGCCTAGCCTGGATTGGCCTTGATCCAACGAATAATGCCGTAGCTCGCGAACAGCACATTCGGATTGCAGTAGGCCGAGACTATCGTGATATTTCTCCTCTAAAAGGGGTATATATCGGCGGAGCTCACACGCTTAACGTTAGTGTAGGTGTAAAGAATCTAGAAGAACGGGTCAGCGGGTAAGAAGCTGCCCGTTTTTTATATTAGAAATTCTTCCATCACTAAAACAGCTTGAAAGCATGGAAATAGTAGTAGCATTCATGTAAGGTTTTGTTTATTAGATATTTTTTTCTTAAGCGATACCTTTACCGCTAATCAAACAGAAAAGAGGCGACAATGGTTGATTATTTCACCTCCGCTAGCTCAATCAATCGTAGAAGAAACAGAGAGGATCATTAGTCGCAATATTAATTTTATGGATAGTGAAGGAAAAATTATTGCTAGTACTGATCCAAATCGTATCGGGCACTTCCATGAAGGAGCCTATAATGTTCTGCAACGGCAACAAAGTTTAGTGATCGAAGAGGATGATGAGTTAGAAGGAACGAGAAAAGGCATAAACCTCCCCGTTTTTTTGCATGACCAGATTATTGGTGTGATCGGTATTACCGGAGCCCCTGAAGAAATCAAACAGATGGGCGAGGTAATCCAAAAAATGACTGAAATTCTTGTAAAGGAAGCTTACTTTGATGAACAGCTCGAACTAGAAGATCGAGCGAAAGAAGCGTTTATTGATGAATGGATCGATGGAAAGTGGGAAAATGATAAATTATTTGCATCAAGAGGATGGATTCTTGGCATCAATGTCCATATTCCGAGAGTCGCTGTCATTCTTGATATGATCGGGATGAATGATCTTATTTATAATAAATTATCAAGCTACCAAGCTGATGTTAAAGGAGAACTTGAAATTCAGCGTTTTCGTCGAGATATTCTTCAAGAGATTCAATCGAGGTTTCCACCCAATAGTCAGCATGTGATCATACCAACAGGAAGTACACGTTATATTCTTTTATTATCCGTTAATGATCAAGTGGCCGAGGTGAATCGTAAAGGAAAGATTCAATTTCGACTGGAACAAATCCAGCAAGCTATCGAATCTTCTTACCCCTTCACAATGGCTGCGGGTATTGGAAGGATGTATACAACGCCACGAGAAATATCAAGGTCTGTACAAGAAGCAGAGAAAGCCTTGCTTCATTCCAGAAAGCAGAGTAATTTGTTTTTCTATGATCAACTTGGCATTGAATCTTTTGTGTATGATCTCGCCCCAGAAGTGAGATTAGATTTTGTTGAACGGGTTCTCCCTTTAGAACAATTAGAGAAAAAAGATCAAATGATTGAAACGCTTGAAGCTTTCTATAAAGCAAATGGCTCCATTCAAAAAGCATCGAGTGATTTATATATCCATAAGAACACTCTTCAGTACCGCTTAAAGAAAATTAGTGAATTTACTGGATATGACCCTAGAAATTATGAGGATGCTGTTCTTCTGCAAGTAGCTCTTGCTTTTTATAAATCCAACCCTACGTAAAAGACACTTTGAAAAAAGTGTCTTTTATTATGTGTACTAAAAACATATGTGTAATACGCATTTTTTTAGTTCTCTGTAACATAGAAAGCTTTCGTGAGATTTAATAAACTAATAGTAGAACATAATTCGGGAGGCATAACAGATGAGAACATCAATTCAAGGGAGCATATACAACAAGTTAGAGCGACTATACGGAGAACAAAGAGCGCTTTCTGTGACATCTGAAGTAATGGAACTAATTAAATCATATAAGCGAAAGCAAATAGAGCCTGAGAAAAAATGGGTAGATGAAAAAGATATTATGATGATTACTTATGGTGATTCTATAAAAGAAGAGGGGGAAGTTCCTCTTAGAACGCTTCGAGAATTTTTATCTGATCACCTTACTAATGAAATCAATGCGGTGCATATTCTTCCTTTCTATCCTTATACGAGCGATGACGGATTTTCAGTAATGGATTATAAAACAATAAATGAAGAGCTTGGTAATTGGGACGATATTCAAGCGCTTTCTAATCAAACGGATCTAATGTTTGACGCTGTTATAAATCATATTTCAAGTGAAAGTAATTGGTTTAAAGAATATTTGAAAGGAAACGAGGCTTATCAGGATTACTTTATTGAAGCTGATCCTGAAGCGGATTATAGCAAAGTGACGCGTCCTCGCGCACTTCCTCTTTTAACAAAAGTTGAAACGAACAATGGAGAGAAGCACATTTGGACGACGTTTAGTGAAGATCAAATTGATTTAAATTACGAAAGTGATCGTGTGCTCTTTGAAGTCCTTGATATTCTTCTCACTTATGTTGAGAAAGGAGCACGCTTTTTAAGATTAGATGCGATTGGCTTTATGTGGAAAAAACTAGGTACGACATCGATTCACCTGGAGGAAACTCATTTGCTAGTGCAGGTTATGAGAGAAGTACTTGAAGAAGCAGCACCGGGAACGATCGTAATTACAGAAACCAACGTTCCCCATAAAGATAACATTAGTTATTTTGGGGACGGTTCAAACGAAGCCCATCTTGTTTATCAATTCCCTTTACCTCCATTGACGCTCCATTCCTTTCAAACTGGCGATGCATCGGAGTTAACGAAATGGGCCAAATCCCTTGAAGCTACTACGGAAACAACCACTTATTTTAACTTTTTAGCTTCCCATGATGGAGTAGGTGTTCGACCTGTAGAAGGTATCCTATCAGCATCTGAAGTGCAGAGAATGGCGGATAAAGTTCAAGAGAATGGTGGTTACGTATCTTATAAAAATAATGGTGATGGAACAAAGAGTCCATATGAATTGAACATTAATTATTTAGATGCGATTTCAAATAATGGAGAATCGAATGAGAAAAAGGCAAAGCGGTTTATTGCAGCTCAATCAGTCCTGCTTTCATTGATGGGCGTACCTGGTATCTACGTTCATAGTTTGCTAGGCTCTCAAAATGATCAAAGTGGCGTCGATGAAACAGGACGATACCGCTCGATTAATCGAGAGAAGCTAACACGATCAACGCTTGAAGATGAACTTCAAAAGGAAGGAAGCTTACGGAATCTAGTTTTCAATGATCTTAAGAAGCTTATCAGAACGCGCAAATCAACTAAAGCTTTTCATCCCAATGCTTCTCAAGAAGTGTTGGAAATGGATCAGCGCATTTTCTCTGTTGTTCGTACGAATGAACAGACGGGAGACAGAGTTGTAGCGATTACAAATGTTTCGGATGACACCGTTACGCTCAAACGAGAAATACTTGATCTTTATTTTGATGGTACTGCTTTCGATCTCATTTCCGAGTGTGAAATTTCTTCGAATATAACGTTATCTCCTTATGAAGTTCTTTGGGTGTGTGCAACATCGGAGGTGAGTGAATGAGAATCGTTATAGCTCCTGATTCTTTTAAAGGATCTATGAGTAGTCTTAATGCCGCCCACGCCATTAATCGTGGGATAAAGGAAGTTATTCCTGATGCAGAAACGATTCTCATACCAATGGCAGATGGTGGAGAAGGAACAGTAGATGCATTAGCTACTATTCTTAATGGGCAAGAGATCGCCGTTGAAGGCATCAGTGATCCTCTTGGCCGGCCAATTAGGGCGACATATAGTTGGTTAGAATCAACATCTACTGCGATTATTGAAACAGCATCTGCTTCAGGTCTCCCTCTTCTTAAAGAAAGTGAACTCGATCCGCATCAAGCCTCTACTTATGGGACAGGACAGTTAATTGAGCATGCTCTGAATAAGAAGGCACGAAAAATCATACTCGGTTTAGGTGGTAGCGCAACTGTTGATGCAGGAACTGGTTGTTTTGAAGCGCTCGGGGTTCGGTTTCTCGATCAGAAAGGTGAAAGAATAAAGGCAGATGGAGCATCTCTTGCTCGTATTTCTTCTATCGACCTTACAGCATTAGATTCTCGTCTGAATGACGTAGAAGTTGTAGTAGCGTCTGATGTAACGAATCCTTTACTTGGGAAGGAAGGCGCTATTTCTGTGTTCGGTCCACAAAAGGGTGTAAACGATATTAGTAGATTTGAAGCTGGAATGAAAAACTATGCGAATAGAGTGAGTGAAAAATTTGGCATGAATCTGGAGAACAGCGATGGAAGCGGAGCAGCTGGCGGGTTTGGTTTTAGCCTACTAGCCTACTTAGATCCAATTTTTATGAGCGGCTTCTCTTTACTTGCTGAGCATAGCTGTTTAAAAGAACAAATGAAGTCGAGTCACTTAGTGATTACGGGAGAAGGAAAGCTAGATGCCCAAACGTTATATGGTAAAGTGCCTTCGGGTATTTCTCGGCTAGCTAAATCTGTTAATGTTCCTGCGATCGCTTTCGCTGGTACTTCTACGATTCTAGAAGATAGGGAGATGGGCATTATGACCGTTCTACCTATTATTGATGAGCCAATGGAATTGAAAGAAGCCATGACTCGAGGACCAGAGTTATTGTACCGTGCAAGCAAGCGCTTTATGACGCTTTATCAATGGATTAATGAGGGGAAGGGAGAATAGAAAATGAGCCAATTCACAATGCTAGATTACGTGGTTCTTGTTGTTTATATTCTTGGGATTGCTTGGTTTGGAGCGCGTTTTGGAAAGAATCAAAACACGACAAAGGATTACTTTCTTGGCGGAAGAAGCATTCCGTGGTGGGCAATCGGGCTTTCAGTTATGGCAACACAAGCGAGTGCGATCACATTTATAGGTGCACCTGGTTGGGGATATGAAGGTGGACTAGAGCGCATTAACACGTTTATTAATGTGCCGCTTGCAATGGCTTTTCTTATCGCTACAATTGTCCCTTTTTTCTATCGAGCAGAAGTTTATACGGCTTATGAGTATTTAGAGAGACGCTTCGGAACGGGAACACGAACATTATCCGCCGCCCTCTTCTTAGTGGCTCGAGGACTTGCGACAGGTGTCGTTCTTTATGCCCCAGCATTAGTACTATCCGTTGTAACTGGATGGGATATTAAGATAACGATTATTTTAATGGCTGTGATAGCGGTATCATATACCGTGCTTGGTGGGATCAGTGCCGTTATCTGGACTGACGTAATCCAAATGTTCGTATTATGGTTAGGTGCGGCTATTAGTATCGTAGTTATTTTAGTGAAAGTTCCGGGCGGAATGACTAGTATTCTTGCCAGCGCTTCAGACGCAGGTATGCTCCAATCGCTCAATTTCTCCTTTGACCTTTCCATTGAATATAGCGTATGGGCTGGTGTGATTGGCGGCTTCTTCCTTCATGCTGCTTACTTTGGAACAGACCAAAGTCAAATTCAGCGTGTTTTAACAAGTAAGTCAATACGCGAAAGTAAACTTTCACTCGTTCTAAGTGGAGTTCTATTAATCCCGCAAATGCTGCTTTTCCTTTTTATCGGTATACTTTTGTTTGCATTCTATCAAACATTTGGTGACCCAAATGTTGATAACTTGAATGAACTATTTCCACTATTCGTTGTAAACCAATTACCAGCAGGAATTTCGGGTCTTATTATTGCAGGGGTGTTTGCAGCCGCTATGTCTAGCCTGGACTCTGCTCTTAATTCATTGTCAGCCGTGTCGATTCGAGATTTCTATGGTCAATTCGTTAAAAAGAATGCATCGGATCAGCATTATTTAAAAGCATCGCGATGGGCTACAATTTTTTGGGGAATTTACGCAACAATTTTCGCTTTCTTTGCAGCTAATCTTGGTCCGGTTATTGAAGCTGTAAATAAGATAGGCTCCTATTTCTATGGTGCACTTCTGGGTGTGTTTATCCTCGCCATTTTTACAAAGCGAACAAACGGCGTAGGTGCAGTGACTGGTATTATAGCGGGGATGCTTTCTGTTTGGGGCGTTACTCAGTTTGCTGAAGTATCATGGTTATACAATAATTTCGTAGGGGCGATTGTTTCAGTAGGGGTTGGATATGTTGTTAGCTTTATTGGAGCAAAACCTAAAGCTGAGAAACTAGCAGGGCTTACGCTGTTTGATTTAGATGACGATATACAAGAAGTGTTAAAAGCACGTTCTGAAGCAGCGTCGTCTCTAAGTGATGAAGAAATTGAAGAAGAACGCCGTACGTCAAGATGGCCGATTTATTTAGTTGGGTATTTCGTTGTCGTTATGATTGTGCTCTATCTCATAGGCCTGATCTAAAGGAGGTTATAGAAGATGACTTATTATATTGAACCAACAATTGATCGGCAGAAAGCTTTGAAAGCGATGAAACAATATACCTCTAGTCTGCTGCTGCGCATCGTTGAAAATAAAAAAAGGATTGAATCGAGTGAACTCGTTTATCTCCCTTTTTGGATGTATGAGTATCATCTAAAAACAACCTCATTAAAAGAAGGAATTACCGGAAGAATTGCAATCGAGTCAATCTCTGAACAAGCAGCTATTCTACCAGTGGACTACCCTCTTAAAGAAGGGAAGGTTCCTGGGGAAATGTTTACCCATTGTTCTCCAGATCCAGATAAAGCAAAACATGCGTTATATTGGGAAGCGTTTGGAAAAGAAAAAAAGAAAAAACAGATCAACATTTCTTTAGAGGAACCATCCAAACTGTATTTGCCTTATTGGGTAGGCTATATCAAAGGAAATAGAAGAGAAGTTTATATGGTGGATGGCGTAACTGGAAAAGTTGATTTACCAATGAAAGATTCTTTTCTCCATCATTTAAAAAATCAACTGAAGCACAGCTCGATATGAGCTGTGTTTTTTTGATTTTACTTAAATGTGATAATCAACACTAGAAGCCTTAATATCTTACGAAAAGCAAGAGCATTTAAATATTTTAATAGGTTAATAAATATTTTTTAGAAAATATTGTCTAAACCAATAATAAGTAGGGAAAGAAATAATTAGTAATACTGAAAATTATGATAAAGGGTGATGTCATTTGTCGGATTCCATCCATGTAACGATTAATGGTAAAAGTGAACAGATTTCAAGTGAGAAAAGTGTGCTTCAAGCACTTAATGATCATAATCTAGACTTGCCGAGCATATGTTATCATCCAAGTCTTGGAGCTATCGAAACTTGTGACACATGTATGGTGGAAGTAAACGGAGAAGTTGTAAGAGGTTGTTCAACGACTCTCTCAAATGGAGATAGCATTAACACAACAGCTTCTCACGTAAAGGAAGCTCAGAATATTGCAATGGATCGTATTCTTCATAATCACGAGCTTTATTGTACTGTCTGTGATTACAATAACGGCACGTGTGAAGTACATAATACGGTGAAACAAATGAAGATGAATCATCAGGCGATTCCTTTTGAACAAAAACCAGACCCTGTTGATAATTCAAATCCTTTCTATCGATACGATCCAGATCAGTGTATTCTTTGCGGACGCTGCGTCGAAGCTTGCCAGGATGTGCAGGTAACAGAGACGTTAACAATTGATTGGGAGAGAGAACGTCCGCGCGTCATCTGGGATAATGACGTTGATATTAATGAATCTTCTTGTGTTTCTTGTGGACATTGCTCAACCGTGTGTCCTTGTAATGCCATGATGGAGAAAGGCATGGAAGGTGAGGCTGGCTTTTTAACTGGTATTCAACAGGATACGCTTCGCCCTATGATCGAATTAACAAAAAACGTGGAAACTGGGTATAATTCTATTCTTGCGATATCTGATATGGAATCGTCCATGCGTGAAAATGAAATTAAAAAAACAAAAACCGTATGTACGTATTGCGGTGTAGGATGTAGTTTTGACATTTGGACAAAAGGGAGAGATATCTTAAAAGTAGAGCCACAAGTAGAAGCTCCAGCGAACGGGATTTCTACTTGTGTAAAAGGGAAATTTGGCTGGGATTACGTAAATAGTGAAGAACGTTTAACAAAACCACTTATTCGAGAAGGTGATTCATTTAGAGAAGCAGAATGGGAAGAGGCACTTAAACTCATTAGCCGAAAGTTTTTTGAGGTGAAAAAAGATTATGGTGCAAATGCTCTTTCCTTTATTAGTTCTTCCAAGTGTACAAATGAAGAATCGTATTTAATGCAGAAGCTAGGAAGAAGTGTCATTGGAACAAATAACATTGATAACTGCTCTCGCTATTGCCAAACTCCAGCAACAGTAGGGTTATTCCGTACAGTAGGCCACGGTGGTGATGCTGGATCGATAAAAGATATCGAAATGTCTGAGCTTGTCATTGTTATTGGATCGAACACTTCGGAATCTCATCCTGTTTTATCAACAAGGGTAAAGCGTTCGAATAAATTGAACGGTCAAAAACTCATCGTATCCGATTTGAGAAAACATGAAATGGCTGAACGCTCTGATTTATTTATTCGTCCTTCTTCAGGTTCTGATCTTGTTTGGCTCTCTGCCGTAACGAAGTATATTATTGATCAGGGGTGGGCTGATGAGGCTTTCTTGAAGGATCGCGTGAATGGTCTTGATGACTATATCGCCAGTCTTGAGAAGTACACTATGAGCTATGCATCTGAAGTAACAGGGATTAAAGAGGCGGAATTAATCCAAATCGCTGAAATGATCCATGAAGCAAAGACAACTGTAGCGCTATGGGCAATGGGCGTCACACAACATAGTGGCGGGTCAGATACGAGTACTGCCATCTCAAATTTACTTCTTGTTACTGGAAATTATGGCAAACCAGGAGCAGGTGCCTATCCACTTCGAGGTCATAATAATGTCCAGGGTGCGAGTGACTTTGGAAGCATGCCTGATAAAATGCCTGGTTACGAAAATGTGACCGATCAAAAAGTGCGTGATAAGTATGAAAAAGCATGGGGAACGCCACTTCCTGAAGAAGTCGGCTTAAATAATCATGAAATGGTCGAACATATTCATGAAGGAAAATTAAAAGCGATGTATTTAAAAGGAGAAGACATGGGAATTGTCGATTCTAACATTAACCATGTTCACGCTGCATTTGAGAAGCTAGACTTCTTCGTCGTGCAAGATCTTTTCCTTACGAAGACAGCGCAGTTTGCAGATGTCGTACTTCCAGCGAGTCCAAGCCTTGAAAAAGAAGGAACGTTTACAAACACGGAACGCCGTTTTCAACGTCTCTATCAGGCATTAGAACCACTTGGTGATTCGAAACCCGACTGGAAAATCATCATGGAAATCGCAAACGAAATGGGAGCAGGTTGGGATTATGACAGTCCGAGTGACATTATGGCTGAGGCTGTTCAGCTTGCTGACATGTTTGCTGGGGTTTCTTATGAACGTCTTGAAGGATATAAGAGTCAGCAGTGGCCAGTTGCGGCAGATGGCACGGATTCACCACTACTCTTTACAGAAGAATTTCCGTTTCCGGATGGAAAAGCAAGACTATTCCCAGTCGAATGGACAAAACCACTCGAGTACGATGAGCAGTACGATCTTCATGTTAATAATGGGCGTTTGCTAGAGCATTTTCATGAAGGAAATATGACGTATCGAAATGAAGGCATTAAATCGAAAACACCAAGTACGTTCGTTGAAGTTTCTCCTGAATTAGCAGAAGAAAGAGGGTTATCTGACGGAACGTTAGTTAGACTTGTGTCACCATATGGAGCTGTTAAGATTAAATGTCTTGTAACAGACCGTGTGCAAGGAAAAGAAGTATACATTCCGCTAAATGATCAAGATGATGCGGCGATTAACTTACTTACAAGTAGCAAGGCGGATAAAGATACTGACACACCTGTTTATAAAGAAGTGAAAGCGAAGATGGAAATTTTGAAAGACAAAGGGACTTCACCACTTCCAAAGATCAATCATCGCTATGGAAATCCACAGCCTCAAAAAGGGGTCATGGTTGAGCGGAAATGGGCTAGAAAAGATTATCTCTTCCCTGGAGATATGGTGAAAAAGGAGGGCATTAACTATGGCAAAAGCCATTAAGCAAATCAAACGTATTGAAGTTTCTGAAGAAGAGAAACGCGCGAGTGATCTTAGAGAGATTGAAGATGCTTTGATTGAAAATAAAGATGCCCTTCTTGAAACATTAAGCGTTGTAGGTGGGATGAAAGATCGAGGCATCTTAACGCTTTTAAACGGTCTTTTTGGAGAAGGCGACCGCGTTCTGAAGGTCATCGTCGATCTATTAAATGTTCCGGAAAATACAACGGCGTTAAAAAATCTGATGCTTCTCTTTGGAGCAGCAGGAAAGATTAATGTTCAGGATCTTGAGCCATTGCTTTTAAAGGTAAACTCAGGTATTGAGAATGTTGCTGAGCATTCTGAAGACAACGAGAAGACTAGTTATCTGAGTCTTCTTCGCGCACTAAAAGATCCGGAGATTAATCGATCTTTAACCATTCTAATCACTTTTTTGAAAGGGATGGGGAAAGATATTGAGAACGAAGAGCAAATGACCGATAAATCACAGTCCTCTGAGGCGAGACAGGATCTTTAACTTTCTATAATTTCGCTGAAAAGCCCCGCAAATTGAGCGGGGCTTTTCAGCGTGCAGCTTTACTTTTTCTTTGTGAGATGATGACAAAGGCCATAAACGTAAGCACTATACCTAATGAATCTGGTACAAGCACATCAATTAAATGTCCCGTTCTACCCTCAACGTGACTTTGATGGTATTCATCAAATAATGCATAGAGAAAAGCTGTTAATGAGCCTAGGATAAGGGATGCTTTTCGATTGCTTTCTTTCCATGCCATGATACATAAAAAAGCTAGTAAACCGAACGAGGCAACATGGGCTCCTTTCCTAAGAAAAAATTCAACATATTGATATGGCGCTGAAGGTGTAACAAGTGCACCATCATAGGTGAATTCAATTGGGGGTAAATCCTCTTCTTGGATCGAAATCATTCCTTTAAAGAACGGTTTCATATCCTGTTTTTGATAAGGGGTATTAGAGGAGATGAAAAGTATGATCATCATTAAGAGTGCGAGGCTAAACCATTTTCGCTTATCGAACCATTTCATGCATTTTTCACTTTCTTTCTTAAGCAGTTTAGTCCCTATCATACCGAATTTCGTGCATAATAGGGAGTGGTTTTCCAAAGAAATATTAAGATTTTGTGTTGATCGAGTGAAGGGGATCTGAAATTATTTCTGCTCACTTATAATAGAAAATAGATGAAAGAGAAAGGAGATATAAGATGAAGATTGCTGTCATCGGTACCGGTTATGTCGGTCTAGTAACAGGAGTATGCCTAGCTGAAATCGGCCATCAAGTAACGTGCGTTGACGTCGACCACAAGAAAATTGCGATGATGACTGACGGCTATTCGCCTATTTTCGAACCTGATTTAGAGAAGTTAATGAAAAGAAATTTATTGGATGGTCGGCTTCACTTTACAACAGCTCATCAGGAAGCATTGGCAACGGTGGAGGTGATCTATATTGCGGTCGGTACACCACAACGATCTGATGGAACGTCCGACCTTCAATACATCCAGCAAGCTGCCCGACATATTGGGACATCACTTCAGCAGGATAGTATCGTTGTAACGAAAAGTACGGTCCCCGTAGGAACAAATGAACTGATACAAAAGTGGATTGAGCAAACGTTAAGGTCGAACATTAAAGTAGAAGTTGTTTCAAATCCAGAATTCTTACGAGAAGGTTCAGCTGTATATGACACGTTTCATGGAGATCGAATTGTTATTGGATCAGAGAATAAAACAGCCGCCGCAGTATTAGAAGACATTAATCAGCCTTTTGGCATTCCAATTTATCATACGGATCGGAAAAGCGCTGAACTAATTAAATATGCGTCTAACGCATTTCTAGCAACGAAGATAAGCTTTATAAATGAAATATCAGCTATTTGTGAAAAAGTTGGGGCAAATGTAGATGATGTGGCTCTTGGAATGGGAAAGGATAAGAGAATTGGGGATCAATTCCTACAAGCTGGGATTGGCTATGGGGGCTCGTGTTTTCCAAAAGATACAAACGCTCTAGTACAAATTGCAGGTAATAACCAACATAACTTTCAGTTGTTGAAATCTGTTATCGAGGTCAACAATACTCAGCAAAATAAGCTTATTCAAAAAGCGAAAGAGGTAGTTGGACCACTTCAAGGGAAAAGAGTAGCGTTACTCGGTTTAGCTTTCAAACCTAATACAGACGATATGCGTGAGGCGGCCTCTATCCCAATTGCTCGCTCTTTAGTAGAAGAAGGAGCAGAAGTTCTTGCTTATGATCCCATTGCGATATCGAATGCTAAAGGCCACTTGCCTAAAGAAGTGATCTTTAAAGAATCCTTAATAGAGGTTTTAACTGGAGCAGATGCGGCACTCATCATAACAGAATGGAAAGAAATTAAAGAGCTAGATTTAGATGTATATGTGAAACGAATGACTTCTCCCATTGTGATAGACGGAAGGAATTGTTATTCATTAGAAGATACGGCGAAATATCCACTACACTATATCTCTATAGGTCGGCCCACCATTAATCAATTACAAGTCTCTTCAACGGTTTAATAATTCGACAAAGCAGCCTTAGCTGTTCGTCGAATTTTTTTTGAACTTTTTATATTGAGCTATTTACGTAAACATTCTTACTGAGGGGGGGGCTCGCTCCAGGAAGCTTCTTTATACAAAAATTTTACTCAAATGAGCAAAAATCGAGATCTAAATTTGTAAGATAACATAGCTTGAAATTTTAATAACAGATCAAAAATATCTCGAGTTCAGAATATTTTTACTTGAAAAAACCATCCACTTTGGTAAAATATGTTTGTCAGTACACTTTATGGAGACAACTAGGATTTCTGAATGAAATAAAAAAGATTGAATGGAGTGGTGAAATGGTAGAGAAAACGTGTGATAAATGTCAAAAACCTTCTTATAGCAGTAATTATCAAGGAGAATGGATTTGTCCATATTGTGGAAAAGATTTAACGGAAATTCAAGTGAACAATGAGGACTACCTTTATAAGGCAGTAGTAGAGAAGAAATAACCTATAATGGACCTACTTATTTTCTTTAGGACGAGCTTTGCGTGAAAAGCTCTGGGTGATGGTTAGTGGTACTTGTCACCTGAATGAAAGACGCCTAGAATAATGAATATTCGACTTAAAAGGATAGTGTGATATGGGAGAGTTTATCAAGTTAATCGTTGCCATTGTTAATGAGCTTCATGATATTGTCATTACATTAATGTATAGCCTTGGCTTTTCGGTCACAGATAAAGAACTACACTTTTGGGTGATTGGCTTACTAGGGATGGCAGGATTTATTGTTGTGCAATTCTTGTTCCGTATACTTGCAAATTGGAGTATCACAGCGATTTCGTTTATTTATACGGTAACTGTATTGCTTGTAGTCGTTTTTGCCATTGAAATTCAACAGAAAATCACCGGAAGAGGAAATATGGAGTTTGCAGACGCTGTTGTTGGATTGCAGGGCTTTATTGTGTTATTCATAATATATGTGGTCATACGCCTCATTTTAATTGGTATAAAAAAGCTACGTAAATCAGTAGCAAATAAGAGCGATGCGAAGTAGATGACCTGAAGTGAGGGTTGTCTTTTTTATTTTGTTCAAAAAAGATCAATAAAATAGGAGAGCTACGATTCGCTCCCCTTCCCCGGTTTTAATATGTCATTTGTGTAAGGAAAGCAATAGCTGCTCCAATCACAATAGCTGAAACGGGTAGAAGAAGATAAACCATCTTCTCTTTACGTTGTCGTCTGTACTGGATTTCCTCTGGCGTTAGCCATGATTCTCTCATCATTCATATCCCCCTTGGTTCTTGCAACAATCGCAGTGGAGGCCGTATTCGGCAGCTGGCTGACTGTCGGAAATCAGTCCGCGAAGTCCCTATAGCTTTGCGTCATCATTTTTCAATGATTTTGCCATTCTCGTACGATTAGTAGCATATAAAAATAAGAAAACGAAGTCATAAAAAATTAAAAATTGTCGAAAAATGACTACAGTTTCAAGTATAGCTTATTCTGGAAACGATGTATATTGGGAAAGTGCATTTAATTTGTTTTATCAAATAAAGATTCTGTAGAGCAGGTTTCCCAATGTCATATTTAAAGCGTGAATGCTTTCTTTCGAAGATTTCGTAAAGCCAGGTTTTATTGAGAAAGCGTAAAGCAAACGCTAAAATAACAAATAATCGAACTCCTATAGAGAGCCTTCCACCCTTTGAAAACAGAAAACGAAGCAGAAAAAAGAAAACAGAATAACACAATTAAAATCCGCTATTAGCGGCTATCGCAATAACAACACCTAACAGGATGGATAGGATAGGTATGGCAAGGAAAAGGATCTTTTCCCTGCGTTTTTTTTGAAATTGAATTTCTTCAGGAGTTTTCCAGTTTCGTCTCATATGAATCCGCCCAGTAACGTCACTTTCCAATAATGTATAATGCGTGTGAAAGTGAAATCTCGTTTATTTTTATTATCGGTTCATTTGTTTAAATAATTTAGCCTTAAATGTCGAATTTTAAGAAATAATCTTTATGGCCCGTTTTTATTCAATATAATGGAAGATAATAAGGTCTAAGGAATTATGGAGGTGTTGATAGATGCCTGTTATTTACCTGGAAACTTTGATTGAAGCTCCTATTGAAATCTGCTTCAATTACGCAAGAAGTGTTGAAGCACATATGAAAAGCACAGAGCAAACAAATGAGAAAGCAGTAAGCGGGGTTACGGAAGGATTGCTAGGCAATGGTGATGCCGTTACATGGGAAGCGACTCACTTTGGCATTAAGCAAAAATTAACTGCCAAAATCACTGGGATGCAGGAACCAGATTGGTTTATTGATGAAATGACAAAGGGAGCATTTAAATCTTTTGTTCATTCTCATCGTTTTGAGGAAATCGATGATGTAACGTTAATGATCGATGAATTTAGTTATGAAGCTCCGTTTGGTTTAATTGGTAGCATCGCAAACCTTTTGTTTTTAAAAAAGTATATGAAAAATCTGCTAGAAAAGAGAGCCCTTGAATTAAAGAAAATGGCTGAACGAACGGAATAACCTTTTCCCCATTAGGCGATACTTAAGAGAGCTTATTTAGGGAGGAGACAATCATGTCGGTGTCTCGGACTATCGTTTCGGTTTGTATTCAGTGCTGGTTAGGAATCGGTTTTTTGATTTCATGTATGGCAATGCTTACACTAATAGGGCATGAACCATCTCCCTTCATTGTGGATAGTGTATCCTCCATTATCCAGTCTAGGGAGTTCCAATACGGACCTTTGACGTTAAGTTTAGAAAAAAACGGAGAACTAGGATTGGCACATTTTGTCGTTCGTAAGCTAGGTCACTTCTTTGTTTACAGTTTCATAGCATTAGTTTTACTACAGCTATTTAAAGGGGAATCATCTGTTTTTCGTACATTCATTGTCATTATTGTTGTAGCTATTTTTGCTGTGACGGATGAATTTATTCAAGCTTTTTTACCAGAAAGGACAGCGTTAATCACTGATGTGATTGTGGATCTTGCTGGATGCCTACATAGCGTTATCCTTTATAAAATATGGCATTACTCCATCTTAAAAGCTCTCGCATAGCGGGAGCTTTTTTAATGTGAAAGCTCAGCTTATACTGTTGAGTTTTGGAACAGAGCGTAGAAGCAAAATGCAACATTTCTCATTAACATATACTCTTTCAAAAATCACTACTATTATTTTTATAGTAAAAATAACCTATAGATTCGACAATGTACCTGGGTATTCTATGTTATTTTTGTAATATTCGTCATTTGGATGATATTTTAATGTAAAATTTATGCTAAAGTGTTAAAAAGGGAGAATAGAACTAATATTTTCTTAAAAAATCTTAGGGGGAAAAGATTTGAAACTTTTTACGTCATTTTTGATTGGCATTTTAGCATTTTCTTTATCCATGAATGGTGTTCAGGCTGCAGGAGAGTCAGTTACGGTTAAACTAGTAAACTATATTAAGGATACGACCGTAATCAAATTTAATGTGACAGGCAGTTATCAGATTGAAAGTAGTAGCATTAAAATAGACAGTTCCCAGGCTGATGAATACAGTGTAAAAGCTGAAGCGGGTAAAGTGGTCCTTTATCGAGGCAATACCCAGCTTGAAGATTTCGGGGACTCTATGACGATTGTTCCAACAATATCCAAAGCGATGGACAGCTATGTGGGAATAGGTGACAAAAAATATCTCGGAGAAATGAAATTTGCAATTGATGGAAAGTACATCCGTCCGATAAATACGCTCTCTATTGAGGAATATTTAAAAGGGGTAGTGCCAAGCGAAATGCCGGCCTACTGGGGAAATAATGGTGGAATGGAAGCATTAAAAGCCCAGGCAATCGCTGCTAGGACTTTCGCTTTACCACAGAAAGATTCTCTAATGGATAGTCAATCCAGTCAAGTTTATAAAGGTTATGACTGGTATCAAACGACAAACGAAGCGGTAGATGCAACTGCTGGAAAAGCACTAAAGTATAACGGGAAGTACATAGGTGCCTTTTATTCTTCCACAAATGGTGGAATGGTTATGTCCAATACGAACTCGTGGGGAAGTAGTTGGATTCCATATTTGCAGACGAAAGTAGATCCATATGATGAGAAGATGATAACAAGCTTTGATTATTGGGACTATACATTAGGAAAGCAACAAATTGACACTAAAAAACTAGATTTGAAAAAGCCTGAGTCCTGGTGGTCTAACGTGACTGAGCTAAGTTCAAACGTAACAGAAATAAAGAATATGAAGTCATGGCTATTATCTAAAGGGAAAATTAAATCTACAGATGAAATAAAAATCACCGATATTTCGAATATTAATTTCACAGTTCCACCATTTAAATCTGATGAAGTATTAAGAGGTAGTGTCGAGATTCAGTATTTTTTAAAAAGCAAAGATGGATTTGTTATGGATACAAATGGGGAATTGAAAAAGCATACGATGAAAATCGAGGATACTTCTTATAATATCCGATTTATGATTGGTACAACGATTATGAAAAGTCCTTATGTGAAAGAAATTAAACAAACGAGTAATTCATTTGTCGTCTCAGGTAGTGGGTTTGGGCATGGTATTGGAATGAGCCAATACGGAGCTTATCAACAGTCCAAAGATGGACGTAATTACGAACAAATTCTATCATTCTATTATCCTGGGACAGAATTAGTCAAAGAATCATTTGAAACAAACTTGATTACACGACTTGCAGGAAATAATAGATATGAAACTAGCGTAGCTATATCAAAAGATGGGTGGAAGCATTCCTCAGATGTTGTTGTACTTGGAAGAGGAGATCTTTCAGTAGATGCTCTTACGGGAAGCGTTCTTGCTAAGAAGTACAATGCTCCATTACTTTTAACAAAAAGTGAGGGACTGCCTTCTGTCGTTGAGGAAGAATTAGATCGTTTACAACCTGAAAAGATTTATATTCTAGGTGGACCAGCAGCCATTTCAGAGAAGGTAATTGATCAACTTTCTACTAAAGGATATATTTCTGATGTAGAAAGAATAAGCGGTCAAAATCGATATGAAACGTCAATCGCAGTTGCTAATGAAGTAGGGAATAGTAATCAAGTGATCGTGACAACAGGAGATGACACTTCCCCTGATGCTCTATCAATCGCTCCTTATGCAGCTTCAAAGCAAATTCCAATCTTATTGACTAATAGTGAAAAGTTAAGTGAAGCTACTGGTTCGTATATGAATACAACGAAACCTGTTGCGGCTACGATTATCGGTGGGCAAAATGCGGTTTCAAGTGTTGTTGAGGACAAACTTGCTACAACTTCAACGGTCAAACGAGTTGCTGGCGATAATCGTTACGAAACAAGCGTGAAGATTGCAGAAACATTTGATTTTGAAAATAAGAGTGTTTTCTTTGCAAATGGAGATGTATTTATTGATGCACTTCCTGGATCGCCCTTTGCTGCTGCTATGAGCGCACCAGTCATTTTAACGAAGCAAAATAAACTATCGAATGAAGCTGAACAGTATGTTAAGAAATCAATGAGTAGAGAATACTACTTCTTGGGCGGGGAAGCTGCTATTAGTAAACCTGTTGAAGAAACAGTTGATAAACTATCAAATTAGCAATGGACACCTCTCTTAAAAATAGAGAGGTGTTTTATGTTATTATAATTAAAATGGGTAATTTCATTTTTATAAGAACGTGGACATAACGAGAGACATATAGCAAAATAAACTCAGATAAGGATGTGATGTCTTGCACCAGGAAAAAGAAATTGAAATACTGTGCGATGCTTTACGAACATATTGGAATGAACATCCAGAGAAAAGTCTCGGTCATTTGTTGAAAGATCTACATAACAAGTACGAAAAAACAGAAGCGTTTACGGAAACGGATGATAAGCACTGGTTGCACTGGTTGCTAGAAAATAGTAAGCAGCGAGATCTTATTGAAAAAAAATACCGTAACCAATCTCAAATTAAAGATTTAGAGCATCATATTCGTCCTGAGCTTATGGAAGTGATCAAGCGATTTGTAGATTGAGTCAATTGCTTTGTTACTGCTAGAGAAGCTCGTAGATTAGTTGCTAATATAAATGAAAACTTACTATGTAAGAATCACTAATTAAAAGAGCCGTACTCGTCATAACGAGTACGGCTCTTGTTTTCCTTATAATCAAAAGGGGGGATTAAAGGGATTACTTAATGTTTCGGTTTATACGCTATTACGCTGGGGGTAGAATGGTAGGAAGAATGAAAGAATTTGATACAGTTCTCTTCGTGGGATAATATGGTAAAATCATACGAGTATACTTAGAAAGGGAGTGCTAAATATGGGAATTAGATTTGGTATTATGGGAACAGCCAATATTGCTAGAAAAGCTGTTATTCCAGCTATTCAAAATGCTCAAGGTGCTGAAGTGGTAAGTGTTGCTAGCGGTAGTGGTCGAGCAAGAGAATTTGCAGCAGAAATGGGTATTGAGCATTATCATGACAGTTATGAAGCGATGCTAGATGATCAATCAATCGATGCGGTTTACATTCCACTTCCCAATACATTACACAAAAAATGGACAATTGCAGCGGCTCAAAAAGGAAAGCACGTACTATGCGAAAAGCCTGCTGCCATTACAGCCCGTGATGCCATGCAAATGGTGCAAGCCTGTGAAGACAACGGTGTTATTTTTATGGAAGCATTTATGTATCAATTCCATCCCCAACATGAAATTGTAAGAGAAGTGATTGCTTCAGGTGAAATTGGTGACGTCAAGCATATGCGTACTAATTTTTCATTTTATATCGGTGACAAACCAAATAACATCCGTCTCAACAGTGAACTAGGTGGTGGCAGCATCTGGGATGTGGGATGTTACTGTATTCACTCCTCTAGGTTCATTATTGGAAGCGAACCATTAAAAGTTTACGCTCAGGCTTCCATTCCTAAGGAAGTTGGCGTAGATCTTTCGGCTGCAGGAATCTTTACGTTTGCAAATGGAGTAACAGCTTCATTTGATTGTAGCTTTGAACGACAAATGAGCAATTCCTATGAAATTCTTGGTACAAAAGGAAGTATTCATGTTCCATTTGCATACCGTCCAGACGCGCCTGGAGCTGGTGGTTTAATTCGAATTAAAAATAGCGAAGGCAACGTGAGAGAAGAAATGGCTGAAGGTGAGCAGTATACACTTATGGTTGAACATTTCACGCGTTGTGTTGAAAACCAGCATACACCATCATATTCCGGCGAAGCGACAGTAAATAATTTGAAAACGATAGAAGCTTGCTATGAATCTATTGATAAAAATCAACCAGTTGAGCTAGTATAATAAAAAAAGCACATTGGATTAGCCAATGTGCTTTTCTAGAAGTTCCTTCGTTCCTTCTGAATAGGACTTCTTGCTTGAAATAGAAGTGATATTCTTTTCTTCTGGTGTTTCACCTTCTCCAACCCAATGAAACGTAATGTTATCTAATTCATGCTCTCTAGCAGTTACAGCCATAACCATATCGCCGCCGCTATCTCCAAAAACAAACACTTTATCGGCAGATTGGATTTCATCAATAATCCACGTCGCTCCAATTTTTTTAGACAAATCTGGATGAATCACATCGACCCCATAAGTGGAAACGACTGTTTTATTACCAGATTTAGAAGAAATCGAACCTACATCATCTGCGTATTCCTGTAGAGCTTCTCGTGTTTTCTTTAAGTGCTCTTTATTACCAGGATCACCATGAACAGCTTCAACCGTACCCATAGATTCTTTTGTCTGATCCCATTGAATAAGACCATCATATTGTTCTTTTTGACTAACTTTATATAGTTTATCTTTTACCTCATCCGCGATCACATATTCCTCATCTAGCTCCCAGGAAGAAATATCGGTTCCGCGCCCTTTTATCGCCCCGTGCTCAGAAACACAATATAGGGAAGACCAATCAATTTCATCATCAAATAGAGGGAAGAGGTGATCGGAAAGCCAGCCTCTAGAACGCCCTGTGACGAAAGAAAGAATATGTCCCTCTGTAGCTAGCTTTTCAATCATCTTAACAACTTCTTTATCTGGTCTAGCATTCTCATCTGTTAGAACGCCATCAACATCAAACATATAAAAAGCCATATTAGCACTCTCCTATTCGAATTAAATTATGACTAGTATAGCGTTGGGGAGGATGGAAGGGCAAATAAAAAACCCGACTCAAACTGAGCCGGGTTTTGGTTATTAGATGTGTACTTCAGCTTTTGCTGGGCTTGAGTCAGGTACTTTGTCGTGTGAATCAGGTACTTTGTCATGATTTGGAACGATGATCATCCCTACTAAACCAGTAACTAATAGTACATTAATAAGAAATTTCTTCATAGGAGCTTCTTCCTTTCTAATTCATAATTTTTTTTCTAGCATCATTGGCTAGTTTAAAGTAAAAGCTGGAATTTTTATATTGACCACTATTAAAATAGTAATCTGCCAGCATTTCCCCATATTCAGAAACATAATTCCAATAATTCTTGTCCTCGAAATAGTTTACAGCATCTTTTAATGCTAATTCTGTATATTCATCTTCAATATTATTGAGTTTTAACTCAAGAACGTTGTAGTGGTATATATACTCAAGAAATTCGGTTTTTTTAACAATTCTCATACCTTCGTCAATCCAGTGTTTTGCCAGTTTAGTATCATTTATTTTAAGATACTCAGTTGCTATAAGATAGACTGTTTTTGCTCGATCTTCTATTTCGTGATCTTCATTATTCTGAAGACCAGAATGATAATATTCCAGTGCCTTTTCAGATTCATTCTGACAGGAATATACATAACCAAGGTCATGGTATATAATGCTTTTGAGACGTTTATCGTTAAAGGATTCGGCGTACTTTAAAGCATTTTGAAAGTGATGTTCCGCTTCCCCATAATTCAATATGACTCGGTTATTGACTCCTAATAAAATTTCGGTATCAGCAGCACGTTTGAAATTATATTCTTTATTAAATAAATCGAGACACTTAATTGATAGGTTATTTGATAAGGTAATTTGGCTAAGTCGATTGTGCACGAGGGCTTGTTGATAATAGAATTCTGCCCATTCAGCATTGTTCGATTTCATAGACATTAATAGTTTATTAGCTTTTTTGTACTTTTCTCCAGCTTCACGAAACTTACGATTTTGATAATAATATAGTCCAAGAAAATAGAAGTAAAAGTACTCGAGATTTTCAGATAGTCGTTCTTGAACATGGTAAAGTCGTTCAAGAATATCATTTGCTTTGTCAGTTTCTCTGAACAAAATATAATATCTAAATGTTAAAAGAAGATATTTTGTGAGCATATCTGGATCTTCTACACCATCAATCTCTTCATCAATACGGTTTTTAAAATTTATCACTTCTTCAAAATTACGAAGACGCATTTCTTTGTACCAGGCATCAAGATCAAGATGAAGTTTTTTCATTTTATCTTCATCATCAACCTGTTCTAAAGAGACACCTAGCTCATTACATAGATGTTCGACAAGTTCTTCACTTGGCTGGGCAAGTCCGTGTTCAATTTTACTTAGATAAGGAATAGAACAGATACCGGAAGCAAGTTGTTCTTGAGTGATGCCTTTCATTTGTCTGAAGTATCGGATTTTTGCTCCAATCATTCTTTGCTCCCTTTCTCCTAGAACTATTTGATTACAGTTTACTAAAAATTCTCAGAAAAGAGAATAGTTTTGAGGTTGGGAAATATAAACGAATTTATAGGGTTTAAATGCCTATTTTCGACGTAGTTTTCCCAACATGAGTTTGTCGAA
Source organism: Anaerobacillus sp. 63XJN7_4_ISO-PGPR-S23-413 (assembly GCF_056173725.1). Taxonomy (NCBI): domain Bacteria; kingdom Bacillati; phylum Bacillota; class Bacilli; order Caryophanales; family Bacillaceae; genus Anaerobacillus; species Anaerobacillus sp. 63XJN7_4_ISO-PGPR-S23-413. The sequence continues at coordinate 3,593,311 of NZ_CM149688.1, read as the reverse complement.
AGAATTTTCGAACGATACTGACCATTATATGGTAAAATGATGAAAATGAAAAGGAGGTGTCGAAAATGCAAGAAGATCGGTTAGAACGCGTAGAAACAATGATCACGAGTTTGATTCAAATTATTGGAAGTATGCGGAAAGAACAACATAACCTCGAAGAAAAACTCCAGGCAATCCAGCAACAACACCAAAACCTTCTACATGAACGTGTTTAACCCCTTTTTCAGCGATAAAACTCCCAAATATATGCGACTTTACTCCCCCTAAACCATTTTTTTCTAACTCTTATTGTGATACTATTCTAGTGATTTGTCGAAAAATTCGTTATAGACTAGAGATAGCAGAAATGAAGTTATTCAATCATGGGAGAGGTGTCACAACTGAAGTCAAAAACTATTTTTCTATTGTTATTATGCAGTTTCTTCTTTTCAGTAAATCCTGAATTATCAGAAGCGGAATCTGATAATGAGACAGAGCGTATTCTTGTTACATATGAACAGACTAAAAGTCCATCAAGAGATTCGAAACTTTCTACCAAAGTAGAAGTCATTAATGTACCTGTCAATGAAGTAGATAAAATGATTGAACAGTTTGAAGCAAATAAAGATGTTCAGCATGTCGAAATGGACCAACCAGTTTATTTAATGGATTCAGTACAACCCAATGACACTTTTTTATCATATCAAAAGCCATGGATCGACCAGATTCATCTCATAAAAGGGTGGGAGCTTGCTAATGTTGAATCAAGTTCATTAAAGGTTGCGGTAATTGATTCAGGAGTTGATCTGACTCATCCAGATTTAAAACCAAATCTTGTAGATGGGATTAACCTAGTGGAACCGTCTAAATCGGTTCAGGATATTGATGGTCATGGTACAAAAGTTTCTGGACTTATTGGAGCTGTAACGAACAATCAACTAGGGGTAGTTTCTCCTTCGCGTGGAACTTCGATTATGCCAATTAAAGTTACAGAAAATGGTACTGGCAATTTATCAACCGTTGTTCAAGGTATTCGTTATGCAATTGATCACGATGCAGATGTAATTAATTTAAGTTTAGGAAACTATAATAACTCGTTTGCTCTAAGAACTGTAATTGAAGAAGCGATTTCAAAAAATATTCTTATCGTAGGTGCAGCCGGTAATGATAATGATTCAGGAGTGGTTTTTCCAGCGGCTTATCCTGACGTTTTAGCCGTAGCCTCTGTTAAAACAGGAACTGAAGAAAAAGCTTCCTTTTCAAATTATGGATCATTAGTTGATATTGCTGCTCCTGGCACGGACATTTATAGTACTTCATTGAATGGAGAATATGCTTTTGACAAAGGTACAAGTATGTCTGCGCCAATTGTCGCTTCATCAGGTGTTTTACTAAAGGAATATGCTCCATATTTAACGAATAAGCAAACGTTTAAATTATTAAAGCAAACGGCTAGTGCTCTGACTAGTTCATACGACCTTGGAAGTGGCGTGTTAAATATGGAAGGAGCTATTAACGGAGTAACAGAGTTTAACCGTATCTATGGTGACACTGCAATTGATACAGCAATCGAAATTTCCAAAAATAATTGGACTACGTTGGAGGAACAAACGCTATCCATTGGAGGCGATAACAAGAAAGGTCGCTTCGTAGTACTTGCTCGCTCAGATGAATTTCCTGATAGCTTAGCCGCTTCTCCGCTTGCTTCTATGCTTGGTAGTCCGATTCTACTCACGAAAAAAAATAGTCTATCTATCAATGTAATGAGGGAACTTAGTAGGTTATCTGCTAATCATGTTTTAGTTATAGGTGGGAATAATGCAATTCCTGAAGCAATTACAGAACAGCTTAAAGCGGAAGGGATATCGAGTACACGCATTGCAGGAGATAACCGCTATGAAACAGCGACTAAAATTGCGAATATCGTCGGTAGTGAAAAGACAAAAGAAGCATTCATCGTTTCTGGTGAAAAGTTCCCAGATGCTTTGTCTATTTCATCTTTTGCATCAAGGTTCGGAGCCCCTGTTCTTTTTACGAAAAGTGATTTTTTACCAGCTGAAACGAAGGGTTTTTTGAACGATTTTGATCCAGACAAAGCTTATGTTATTGGTGGAGAATCGATCATAGGTAAGAGAGTCTACTCTCAAATCCCATCTTCCAATACGGAGAGAATTGGGGGAGAAGACCGCTTTGATACAAACTTCAAAGTATTGCTAAGGTTTGGAGTAGCAGAAAATAGTGAGGGAGTTTACTTTGCTACTGGTCTTAAGTTTCCAGATGCTTTAACTGGCGGGGCGGCTGCATCGTTATCAGGTCATTCTATTATTTTGGTTCACCCTACTAGAGAGAATAATGCTTTAGAGAAGTCCATTCTCTATTTGAATAATCAAGGAATAAATCAATATCGGATTCTAGGTGGTCCAGCAGCCATAAATCAAACAAAAGCTTGGGATATTGATCAAATGCTTGTTCAATAAAAAAGAAGCGTCAGTGAAAATACTGACGCTTCTTTTTATGTTATCTAGTTAACTGAGCGTTTGAGAGGATTTATTCACTACGTCATTATTAAGCTTTTATGGACAAAAGTCCTAAAATATCTACAAATTATCAAAAAATTTCACAATTTTAACAGTTAAAGATTGACTCTTAATCTCTTTATAATTAAACTGAAAATAGTGAATTATTATAATAATTCCACTCATAAGGAGGGTCGATTGCAGGAACTTCACAAATTACTAAGGGGGATTTAATTAAATGACGTTTAAGAAAAAAGTCCTGACTATTGTTGCGGGCGCTTCTCTTGTTGCTTCTTCATTCGCGGGAATGACGTATAATCCAGAAAAAGCTGAGGCTGCTTTAACAGAAACGAAGAAATTTAAGCTTCCTGTCACACAGGAGATTGCCTCACTTGCTGCAAGTGAACAATCAAAACAGGAATTAATTATTGTTGCAAAAGAACACGGTGGGGCTGATCTTACAAAAGAGCTTGAAAAACTTGGAGTGAAAGTAAAGAAGAATACAAACAACTATTTGTATCTTGCTGAAGTTCCAACAAATAAAGTTCTACAGGTATATCGTTTAGACTCTGTTGGTATGCTCGGGGCGAACAATGAAATCGTGCTGGATGAAGGTCCGAAAGAAGATACTGATCTTAAACCGAAAGTGAAAAACCCTGAAGATGTTGTTAAACCTGCAACCGAAGAAACTCACTCAGCAACCGGTGTTGATGAATTCCACGACAAGTACGATGGATCAGGAGTGAAAGTAGGGATTATTGACACTGGTGTCGATCCAGGCCACGAAGCCTTTACTCAATATAATGAAAAAGGCGAAATTATTTCTTCTAAAATTAAAGGCGTCGTAGATACAGTAGGAGAAGGAGACGTGTGGTTTCAGCAGGAAGCAGCTGAAGGCGACTCTATTACTGTAGAAGAAGACACATATAAAACAGAAGGTATTGATGCGGAAGACGATACATATTATTTCGGTACGTTGAATCCAGCATCTTATGATGTAGATGGAAAAGGCAAGCCGTTGTATAGAGACTTAAATGGAGATGGAACAGGAGATGCTAATTTCGATGTTCTTCTCGTAGATGACAAAGTCTATATCGATATCGATCAGGACAAAGATTTCACTGACGAAAAAGCATATGGCGAGGGCGATGTTGATAACATGGACCTTAACCCCGAAGACAAAGTAGCTGGTGCTAACTTTAGAATTGCAAGTCCTAGTCCTACTTATCAAGGTCATCAATTCCCGGATTCAACATTGTATCCATTCCCAGTTGCGACAATTTTCTTTGATGGTGACGGTCATGGTACACACGTATCTGGTATTACGGCTGCAAATGGGCCAGACCGAGAAAATGAAACTGGCGCTGTAGCAGCTGAAGGTGTAGCACCTGGGGCAGATCTATACGGTCTAAAAGTATTTGACTCCGCCGGCAGAACTTACGGCTGGAGTATTGCGAATGCAATGTATCTTGCTGCTGTACCTGAAGAGTTAGGTGGATTTGGTACAGATGTCGTAAACATGAGTCTTGGCTCCTCACCAGACCTTAATGATGGATCCGGTGCTTATGCGAAAATCATTGAAGATATGGGCGAGCTATTCGATACGATTTATGTCACTTCTGCTGGTAATGATGGACCCGGCGTGGATTCTGTAGGTGCTCCTGGTGATGGAGTGAAAGCTCTTTCGATTGGAGCATACATTAACAGTAAGATGTGGGCAACTGAGTATGGATACTACCCATATGGGAAAAATGCAGATGGATCTCCAGTACAAGGTGAAGGTCTATGGTACTTCTCAGCAAACGGTCCAACTGAAGACGGTCAACAAAAACCAGACTTCGTAGCACCAGGATCTGCTTATGCTTCTTTCCCAGAGCATTTAGGTAATTACGAAGTTCTTCAAGGAACAAGTATGTCTTCTCCATATGTAGCTGGAGCGGTAGCAACACTAAAGCAAGCTGCCCTTAAAGATCGCATTCCGTTCGATTACGAGCTTGCTCGTGAAGCACTTATTCAAACAGCTGTTCATGTGGACGGCTACACGCGTGTTCAAGAAGGTGCTGGTCTAATTGATGTACCCGCAGCCTATGAATACATTCGCAAGCATTTTATTAATGAAGTAAAAGAAGTCAATGTAACGGTTTACCACGGTGAGAAAGTTTCTGGTGGACCAGGACTTTATGTTCGAAACAAAGAAGTACCTGAAGAAGTTAAAGTAACGGTAGAAAACCCAACAGATGAGACGAAAAACCTTAATATTTCATCAAACTCTGATTGGTTTACTCCTTCTGTGAAAAGCATCAAACTTGCACCAGGTGAATTTAAGGAAATGACTGTGAAGTATGATAAGAGCAAGATGAATATTGGTGTTAATGCAGGCACACTTTTGATCGATGATCCAGATACCGCTTATGCAGAAGCACGTTCTTTCCAAACCATCATACTTGGAGAAGACTTTACTTCTGAAGATCGTTTCCGTTTAACACATGAAGATGAAGTGCAGTCTTCGAAGACGAAGAGTTATTTCTTTAACGTTGAAGAAGGCGCACAAGAAGTGCGATTTGCCTTGGAAGCTCTTAAAGAAAACGATGAATTCCAGGGACGTGTTCGCATGCTTGTTATGAATCCTGATGGCGATCAGGTTAACGCATTCCAGGGGTATGCTGGTTATGATGGTATTGGCGTAGAAGACTATGTTGCGAAAAGTCCTAAGTCTGGTGTTTGGGAAGTAGCGGTCTATGGTACTGCAGCTCCAAAAGACGACCTTGATATGAACAAATTTAAACTAGAAGCATTCGTTCAGGATATTGTATCTAGCCCAGGAAGAATTGCGCTTGGTAGCGCTATGCCGGGAAGTGAAGTATCTAAATCTGTCACATTTGAAAACTACTTATCTACGAAACGCTCAGTAGAAGTAGTAGGCGGCGCATTTAGTAAGCCTGAAACAATGAAAAGCCGTGAAACAGTCAAAGGTGAGGGCGGCGTCTATGATAAGACAATGACCTTGAAGAATAATATTTCTCTCGATGTAGCAATCGGCAATACGAGTGATGCGGGCGATGATCTTGATCTTTACCTTTATCGTTCAAAAGATGGTAAAACGATTGGGGATTATATTGCCATTGATGCAGACGGAGATTCTGAAGAATCGTTCTCTGTTAAAAATCTTCCAGATGGTGAATATACAATCCGTGTAGAAGGTTATTCAACGGTTGGAGATACTACAGATTTCGACCTCTCTGTTACAGAAGCGAAGGTGCTTGAAGCTGGTGAAAAAGGTGCCGGTAAGATTGAAGTTACTGGTAAGTCTAGCTTTGATTTAGGGGTAGGTAAGAAAGCAACGACGGATGTGAAAATTACGACACCAGAAAATAGTGGTAAATATACAGCTGGAGTATTCTTGAAAGATAAAGCGACTGGTGAAGTTCTTTCAATCGTGCCTGTTGAAACAGATGGCGATATGGTAGAAGTGGTAGCAGGGGACAATCGCTTTGAAACGGCTATTGAAGTATCAAAGCAAATGTACCCAGAAGGAACTACTGCTGATACAGTATTCATCGCAACTGGATTTAATTTCCCGGATGCACTATCTGCTGGACCATTAGCAAGTGCTTACGATGCACCAATTTTACTTGCTAATAAAGATGGTATGCTTTCAGATGAAGTTCTAAACGAAATTTCTCGCCTAAAAGCTAAAAATGTGATGATTCTTGGTGGCGAAAATGCAATCTCGAAGAAAGTAAACACGCAGCTTGCAAACATAGGCGTAAGTACAGCTGATATCGAGCGCCTTAGCGGAGACACTCGTTATGATACGAACGTTCAAATTATTAATAAGCTTGCTGAAAAAGGTTCAACTAGTAAAGCGGTCTTCCTTGCTACTGGTAAAAACTTCGCAGACGCCCTAAGTGCAGCTTCCATTGCTGGTGCTAACGATATGCCAATTGTACTGACTGATGGAAAAACGCTTACTGAAGATGCGAAAAAGCTAATGAAAGGTAAGCAAGTATATGTTCTTGGTGGAGACGCGGTAATCTCAGATGAGGTAGTTGATATGACTGATGAACTATCGCTTACGACAAAACGCCTTGCCGGAGCAAACCGTTTTGGTACGCTTGTTGAAATTCATAAAGAACTAGGTACAAATACAGATCAACTGTTTGTTGCTAATGGAATGAACTTCCCGGATGCACTTGCAGCTGCACCACTTGTTGTGAAAGATCAAGGTAGTATGTTCCTTGTGAAGAGTGATGAAATCCCGAAAGAGATTGAATCTTATCTTGTTAAGTACTTTACAACAACGGATGTATCTGGAGCTAAAGTTCTTGGTGGAGAAAATGCCGTGAACAAAGATGTGAAGAATCAACTAAACAAATGGTTAAATAAGTAATTATCCCAAAAAGCCGCTCTCCTAAAAAAGAGCGGCTTTTTTAATTTATACTTGCAATCATTTTCCCTTTATTACAATAATATTAATAGATACCATTATTCGACAGATTTCAGGGGGGGGAATGTATGAAGAATGTAGTATTATTGATTGCGATCATTGGGTGTCTAGCACTTGTAATATCAGGAAAATTTCATTGGGACGATAAGATTGCTCAAACAGGTGAGAGTGTTAGTGCAGAAGTCGATTCAAACTCGAATTTAGATACTCGAAATAGTGAACTTAATGAAAAGCCGGTAAGTGATAAGGATTTAGAAAAACTTGTTTCCAATTTTCCAGAGCAGGTACAGGAAAAAATAATGTCTTCTATTGATCCGATTTCAGTCGCTATTGTTGGGTCTGAATCGATTGGAACAAAGAAAAATGGACTCAAGCAAAGCGTTGAAAAAGGTTTGGAAGAGTCGTTTTGGAAAGGGGCTTTTACTGTGAAGGCGTTCACCTTTGAAGAAGCCACAACAAAGACGATTGTTCAGGATGAGTTATATGATGATGTTATCGACGAAAATCCAGATATTGTTGTATTAGAAGCCTTTACGTTAAATGACAATGGGAAGGTTATTATTGATGAAGGGCACCAGAATCTTTCGACTGTTATGTCAGAGTTAAACGAGTCGTTACCTGGTGTGAGCATTATGCTAATGCCCTCTAACCCAATTGCGGACCCCGGCTATTATAATATTCAAATCAATGCGTTAGGAAATTATGCTGAAGCGAATGACCTCATTTATTTAGATCACTGGTCAGTCTGGCCAGCTGTTGATAGTACAGAAATAGAAGACTATTTAGTAGACTCAAGGCCAAATGATAAAGGCTTTGAAGTTTGGGGAGAATTTATCGTGGATTATTTCAGTGGTCACTAAATAGGTAGCCTTCCTTATGAATAGGAAGGCTTTTGCTTTTTTATGTGTGTTTTAATAAGATGGTACTGAACATGCACCATCATTCGACCAAAAGGAGAGTCAACATGGCACCTGTTAAAGTAATGAGTGTATTTGGGACAAGACCTGAAGCGATAAAAATGGCGCCGCTAGTGAACGAATTAAAAAAGCATCCACAATTTATTACGCCACTTGTTGCTGTAACAGCGCAACATCGAGAAATGCTTGATCAAGTTTTATCTATCTTTGAGATAGAGCCAGATTATGATCTCAATATCATGAAAAGCAAACAGACGCTTGCTGATATTACAACGAGAGCCTTAAATGGTCTAGATTCAATCATGAAGGAAGAAAAGCCCGATCTCGTACTTGTTCATGGTGATACCACGACGACGTTTGCTGCAAGCCTAGCTGCTTTTTACAATCAAGTAGCTGTCGGTCACGTGGAAGCTGGTCTAAGGTCTTTTAATAAGATGTCGCCATATCCAGAAGAAATGAATCGTATGATGACCGGTGTACTTGCTGATTTGCATTTTGCACCGACGATGCGAGCATTTGATAATTTATATAATGAAGGAAAAGTAACAGAACGTATTTATATTACTGGAAATACAGCAATTGACGCTTTGAAGCATACTGTGAAAGAGGATTATTCTCATCCACTTTTAGAACAAATTGATGGCAAGAGAATGATCCTGCTTACTTCACACCGACGTGAAAATCATGGAGAACCAATGAGGAATATTTTTCAAGCAGTTCGCCGCATTATAAATGAATATGATGATGTGCATGTGGTATTTCCTGTTCATTTAAATCCAGCTATTAGACAGTTAGCGGATGAAGTGCTAGGTGGACAGTCACGTGTTCATTTAACTGAACCTCTTGATGTGATTGATTTTCATAATTTTGCATCAAGAGCTACGTTGATCTTAACGGATTCGGGTGGTGTGCAAGAAGAAGCTCCATCTCTTGGTTCACCTGTTCTTGTATTAAGAGAAAATACGGAAAGACCTGAAGGCGTATCAGCGGGTACACTAAAACTTGTTGGAACGGATGAAGAGACGATCTATTCCACGGCATCAACTCTTCTCACAAGTAAGGAAGAGTATTACAAAATGTCTCAAGCATCTAATCCTTATGGAGACGGTGAAGCATCTAAGCGAATCGTTGAAGCGATTTTATATTATTATGGAGTATCTGAAACGAAGCCCGCCCCATTTGTTGAATAAATGATGAAAAGCCTTTCTGCTTAGAGTGCAGAAAGGCTTTTTTGATGCTAATGTTATATCGTCCAAATCACACATTTTAGAATAATTTGTCAAGGAGCATAGAAGTTCCAGTCATACTATAATAAAATGTAATAGATTACCATGATAGGAGAGTGGGATATGAAGAAAAGGTTAATTGTTCATTTTTTTCTTTTGTTGATCGTGTTTTTGTTCAGTCCGTCATTTGCTGCAGCAGAAAAATACATAGTTATTGATCCTGGACATGGGGGACGTTTTACAGGTACGTCTGGTTATTCTGGGGACCAAACAGGCTTTTATGAAAAAGTTGGGACACTTGAAATCGGTTTAAAACTAAAAGAAAAATTGCAAGGAACCGATATCAAGGTATTTATGACAAGACAAACGGATCGAGATTTTGCGCAAGATTCAAAGGAAGATTTGATTGAAAGAACGAAAATCGCAAACAATTACGTAAAGGGGAATAATGACAATTCACTTTTTATCTCCATTCATCACAATGCCTACCCTTTTAGCACGCTCGTAAAAGGATATGAAACCTACTATTATAGTAAAGCGGCAGCATGGGATGAGGAATACCCACCAGATCCCATTCAAGTTAACTTTGAATCCGAAAGTCGCAGGTTAGCGAGTATCGTTCACCCGCAAGTGCTGAGTAAAACCGGGTTGCTCGATAAGGGTATCCAAAATGATCAGGCTTTCTTTGTTATTCGAAATGCACAGATGCCGTCTGTGCTCGTAGAACTTGGCTATATGTCGAATCCTTCAGAAGAAAATCTGATCAAAACAACCCGTTTCCAAAATGATGCAGCTGATGCGCTTGCTCAGGCTGCAATTAAATTCTTTAAAGTGTTTGAAGTGAAAGACAGTAGCGGAAATGAAATTAAGCAATTCACTTCACGAGATGATGCGATAACCTTCGCTAAGACGCTTAAGAATGTCACGGTATTTGATAAAGATAAGCAGGAAACGATCTATGATTCTACTAAAGTAAACTATGAGGTGTTTAGTAAAGGAAAAGCCGAAGCTGAGTCTTTTACTGAGCTTTCGGATGCCATTATTTATGCAAAAGAGCGAAAAAATACGAAAGTGATTGATAAGAAGCAAGGCACGGTCGAGTGGTCGAATTATTTAACGCGCCCTTATCAAATCCAGAGCAACGATGGCTCAAGTCACGGTAATTATTATGAAAAGGGTCAGGCCATTGCAGCGGCTAAAGTAATGAAAAATGTAAAAGTGATCAATCGATCGTCTTCTGATATTCTTTGGACGAACATTTCCGGAGAAAATGTTACAAAGACTCTTAATAGTAAAGCCCTCTTTGGAAGCGACCGATTTGAAACAGCTGTAAAAATATCAAAAGAAATTTATCCTAATGGATTTAAAAGTAGTAAAGAAGAAAAGACAGTTGTCCTTACGAATGGATTAGGTTATGCAGATGCCCTTTCTGTTGGCCCTCTTGCTGCCCAACTAGGAAACGCGCCTATCCTGTTAACTAGAGGCTCTTCACTTGACCCCTTTTCCGAAAAAGAAATCAATCGATTGGGTGCTAATAAAGCCCTTTTGGTTGGTGGAGAAAATGCGATTTCAGATAAGGTTGAAACGCAAGTGAAACAATTAGGGGTATCAGTAGAACGAATTGGTGGAATCGATCGGTATGAAACAAACTCTATGATTAATGAGAAACTTGATCATGTTGAAGGTGTGTTTGTAGCGAATGGCTTGAGCTATGCAGATGCGCTGGCAAGCGCACCAATCGCTTCATCAACCGATTGGGCGATTATTCTAACTGATAAGAAAAAAATAACAGCGGAAGCTCTCTCGTATGTAAAAGGAAAGAGAACAGCTATCCTTGGTGGCGAAGCTGCAATTTCTTCAAATCTAGAAGAACAGTTGAGAAACTTGAATGGCACTACTGTGAAGCGTTTGGCTGGCGAAACAAGATATGAAACGCTTTCTGCTATTTTAAATGAATTCAGTGATGAAATGGCATCAGACACCGTGCTCCTTTCAATAGGTCAGGACTTCCCGGATGCCCTGGTTTCTTCCGCGATTGCTTCACAAAAAGGTTCGCCGCTAATACTTGTACACGATGAATTGAATTCATCTGTTCAAGATGCTCTATTTGAATTTGGAATGAAGAATCGGGTAACATCACTGTTCACTGTAGGTGGAAAAGTTCAGGATAAGCCTAAAAACCAGGTGGCTAATCGATTGTACTAATTAAGGACTTTTATAGTTATTTTAAGTATGGAGGCCGATATGAAAAAAATAGGAATAAGTTTACTTCTAGTGATACTTCTTACGACTGGGTGTGGGACAGCGTCATTGAAAAATGGCTCAAGTGAAACGAGTAAGGTCAGCGGAGAAACGAGCGAAAGTAGCGAAATGAATTTTATGATGTATCGACCTGAAACAGGTGTAACAAAAACGTTCAAGTCACAAGGGAAACAGCTCTTTACAGAATACATTGTTGATCAAAATGAAGAATATATTCAAAGAGTTATTACCCTTGGTGACATGGAAACGACTCAGGTAGTTCAATGGACGAAAGATCGAGCTTCCATCGTAGAAGAAAGTCAATCAAGTAGTAAGGAAAGTGTACTAAATGGATACGAGTCATTAGAGGAAGTAGAGACGCTGTTCGATCGTTCCGAAAAACAAGATGGAATAGAAATAACAACGGTGGATAAAGTTGAAGTTCCTTATGGCAGCTTTCATGACGTAATTCAAGTTACTAAAAGGCAAGATCAAATGATCATGACGATTTTCTATGCAAAAAGTGTGGGAATGATTAAGCAAGTATATGAAACAACAGAAGAAAACGCTGAAAGAGAAATAGCGGAATTAACCAAAATCGAATAAGACAATAAAAAGCAGCCGACTGGGCTGCTTTTTTATTGTGGGAGAACTCCAAAAGTTATTCGACAAAAGATGGCAATTCAGGTTGAATTATGAAAGAATAAGTTAATCGTTTCTACTTTTTGAGAAACGTTAAGATTTTGTAAATTACGGTTGAATAAAGGGGGAGATGAGCGAAAAAGTGTAGAGAAAAGTCGATATAGCAAGGGTTATTACCTAGGATGCCACGCTTCTGATATTGGTAGACGACAGGAGCGGAATTATATAAAATATAATATGACGTTTGGAAATATAAATGCAGTTAGATTAGGAGTTAACAAGCGAATGATTAAAAAATTACTTAATGATTGGCGAAACAACAAAGATTTGCTTTATCACCTAACCGTATCCGAGCTGAAATCGAATACAGCTAGAACATATCTTGGAACATTATGGTGGATTGTCGATCCGATTCTGTATATGGCGATTTATTATTTTCTCGTAGGGATTGTGTTAGATCGAGGTGGAGACGATTACGCTGTTTATCTTTTTACAGGTTTAATCCCGCTTAAATGGGCAACCGCTTGTATGGTAGATGCGACTACGGCGATTTCTTCAAAAGCGCGAATTTTGCAGCAGGTCTATGTGCCGAAGCTAACCTTTATTCTAGTGAGACTTGGTGTTAACACATTTAAGTTTCTTGTGAGCTCTGTCATTATGATTTTGTTCCTCTACTTTAGTGGAGTGGAGTTGACAGTTAACGCATTGAATTTCTTTATATTAATCGTATTGAACCTTCTTTTATTGCTACCAATCATGATTATTATGGCTCATATTGGCGTGTACTTAAAAGATATTAAGAACATGATGCAATACATTTCGCGCACATTGCTTTATCTATCTCCAGTACTCTTTCGAATGGAATCGGTGCCTGAAAATATAAGAGGTCTTCTTTACTTAAATCCTTTTACAGATTTTCTAGTTTCCTATAGAAGTATCTTACTTTATAAAGGCCAGCCACTGTGGGATAATCTCTTCATCATATTAGCGATTTCACTAGTCCTATTGTTTATTGGACTACGCATTTTGAACAAATACGACAAACAATATGCCAAGGTGATTTAATTGAAAAAGGACATTATTGAACTTAAAGATATTTGGGTTTCTTATCCTGAGCATTCAGATAATCCATTGAAACAATTGCTTAGCAAAGAAAAAAAGCAGTTTTGGGCATTAAAGGGTCTAGATTTCACTGTAAAGAAAGGTGAAGTTCTTGGTATTATTGGTCGAAATGGCTCAGGAAAGAGTACCCTTTTAAAGCTAATGAGTGGCTTAATTGAACCAGATCAGGGAGCTTATCATGTTGAAGGGAAGCGGCCGATGCTACTCTCTCTTGGTGCAGGGTTTCAACCTGAGTTATCCGGAATCGAGAATATTTACCTAAATGCCCTTCTGTTAGGAAATCGCAAAAAGAAAATCGATGATAACCTTGAAGCGATTATTGAATTTTCCGAGCTAGACGACTTTATTTATAAACCGGTAAGAACGTATTCATCCGGTATGAGAGCAAGACTTGCGTTCTCTACTGCTATTATGCTTGACCCAGAAATTCTATTGATTGATGAAGTTCTCGGGGTAGGGGACTCTGCGTTCCAGAAAAAATGTAAAGATGCCATATTAGAGAAAATCCAACAGGATCGGACCGTTATTCTCGTTACGCATTCATCAGGTCTTGTGAAGCAGATCTGTGATCGGGTTGTCTGGATTCACCGCGGTGAGCAAAAAGCGGTTGGAGATACGAAAGAAATTGTCGAGCAGTATGATGAATTTATGAAGGCTAAGAAAAAATGAAGCACATCTTAATGGTTCTTTTTAAAGACATTGATTACGATGCACGGGTTCAACGTGAAGCCATTGCGCTTGCCGAAAGTGGCTATCAGGTAACCATTTGCTGTTTAAATGAATTTGATACTGATCCGCCTTTTTTGCATGAATTGATCAAGATTAATAAGCTAGCCATTTCAACAAAACAGGCAAAGAAGGGAATGGCTACTGGACCGTCGCGAAAACCATCTGTTGTAGCGAAAATGGTTAGAAATCCAGCCGTGAAGCTGGCGAAGGATCAATATGCCAGCTACGAGTTTTACAAAAAAGTAAAGGGAACGATGGCTTCTGAAACCATTCATGCGATTCACTGTCACGATTTAAATACGCTCGATACCGGTAAGCGTTTAGCAGAACATTTTCATAGCAAGTTGATTTACGACTCCCATGAACTTTTTAATGAAATGACCGGTCGCAATCCGCTTGATCGACGTTTTGGTTATTATTTGGAAGGCAAGTTAATGAAACATGTTGATCGTTTTATTACCGTAAATCCGTTTTTGATCGATAAATTCAATAAACGCTATGGCGAACTACCACCCTCAATTTATTTGCAGAATATACCGCTCCTTCGTTTGGAACAAGAGCGTAAAAATGATCATTATTTTCATCATCTTTTTGGGATACCTACTGATAAGATCATTCTTCTATATCAAGGAGGGTTCTCGAAAAATCGCGGAATTGATCTTTGTGTCAGAGCCATGAATCATTTGCCTGATCCGTATCACCTTGTTTTGCTTGGCGATGGCGATATAAAGGGAGCACTTGAGCGTTTAGTGGACGAACAGAAGCTCACCTCAAGAGTGCATTTTCATCCTAAAGTACCGCCTTCAGAAATACTTTCACTAACAAAGGAAGCAGACATTGGACTCGTGATGTACGAAAATGTAAGCGAAAATAACTATTATTCTACACCGAATAAAATATTCGAATATATGTTAATGGGGCTTCCAGTAGTATCTTCTAACCATCCAGGGAAAGCCTATTTATTAGAAGAATATGACTTTGGTTTACCTGTTGCAGAAGATGAACTAGCCATTGTAAAAGGTATTGAAGCTATTCAGCAAAGAAGCGATTATTACGTACAAAAATGTAATGAAGCGAGTAAAGTATTGAATTGGCCGAATGAATCCCGAAAGTTAATTCAAATGTATGGTGAATTATTTTCGAAGTAAGTAAGGAGAATTCGTAGATCTTAATTTCTGAAGTTACTGTGAGTGAGGAGTTGTAATTATGAATCTTGTCGTAATGGGCCTTGGATACATCGGGTTACCGACTGCTGTCATGTTTGCAAGGCACGGCGTTCAAGTGCATGGCGTGGATATTAATGAGCACGTGATCGAAACGTTAAAAAATAAGACGCTTCACATTGAAGAGCCTGGTCTAGGTGAGATGCTGGTTGAAGCAATTGATTCAGGCCATTTAACTTTTGGAACAGAACCGGTGTCAGCAGATGGTTTTATTATTGCTGTACCAACGCCAGTTAATCCTGATAAAACGGCGAACTTAAATTATGTGCGATCGGCGGCTAAAATGATTCAGCCTTTACTAAAGGAAGGGAACCTGGTCATTCTTGAATCAACAAGCCCTCCTGGCACGACGCTGAAGGTGCTGTCACCTATTCTAGAGTCATCGGGCTTAAAGGTCGGAAAAGATTTGTATGTTGCTTATTCTCCAGAGCGGGTATTGCCGGGTAAATTACTGGATGAACTTGTTCATAATAATCGAATAGTAGGCGGCGTGAATGCTGATTCGAGTATCATGACAGAGAGAATTTACAAAATCTTTGTAAAAGGAATGATTCACCAGACTGATGCAACTACGGCAGAAATGGTAAAATTAATGGAGAATACGTATCGGGATGTGAATATTGCGTTAGCTAACGAATTGGCGCGTATTGCAGAACAGGTAGGGTGCGATATTTGGAAAGCTGTCGAGCTGGCTAACTGCCATCCGCGGGTTAACGTACACTCACCTGGCCCTGGAGTTGGGGGGCACTGCATCGCGGTTGATCCTTGGTTTCTAGTTGAAGCAAGTCCAGGAGATGCTAAATTGATTCAAACAGCGCGAGCAATCAATGATGATGTTCCGAAAAGGATTGCTAATCAAATTAAGGAGCGAACTGAAGGAGTTGCAAACCCAAAAGTATCTTTACTTGGACTTGCTTATAAAGGAAATATTGGTGATGCGCGTGAAAGTCCATCACTGACTATATTGCAGGAACTTGAAGATATGGAAGTTGAGTGTGCAGTTCATGATCCATACGTAGTCGATAAGCGGATCAAAAACCAATTTGATACAGTAGAAGAAACTGTACACCATTCAGATTGTCTCATTATTTTAACAGATCATAATGAATATAAGGCGTTAGACCTTAAATCTCTAGCTCCTTTGATGCGTCATACGTTGCTTTATGATACGAAGAATTTAATAAATAAGGAGCAGGCAGAGAGTGCTGGCTTCCGTTATGAAAAAGTAGGGGAATCCCAAATCAACACGAATTTATTACATTTATAAAGGATGAATGAGATGAAGGAAGCATTGTTAACGAAGTTTGAAACAGGTAATGCACGTGTAGGAGTTATTGGACTTGGCTATGTAGGACTTCCCCTTGCGGTTGAAATGGCACAAAAGGGTTTTGAAGTATATGGAATCGATGTATCTAAAGAAAAAATGGACATTCTAAATAACGGGAAGAGTTATGTAATGGACATTTCTGATAACCAAGTAGAGGCCATTATTGGTAAGAACTTCTTCCCTGGAGATGATTTTTCAGTTATCTCTAAATTGGATGCTGTTAGTATTTGTGTCCCAACACCTCTTGCTAAAACAAAAGAGCCAGACGTTTCTTACATCAATGCCGTTGTAGAAAAATTGGTTGAGTTTATGACAGAAGGAACGCTAGTTGTTCTTGAAAGTACAACTTATCCAGGAACAACAGATGAATTGATTAAAGCTGTCATTGAAGAAAAGACTTCTTTCCGTGCGGGTGAAGATTTCTTCCTTTGTTTCTCACCTGAGCGTGTCGATCCAGGTAACCAGCAGTTTAATACAAAAAACACACCTAAAGTGCTCGGTGGTGCAACAAAGCCATGTCTTGAACTCGGAGTCTCTCTTTATAGCTCGTTCCTTGAAAACATCGTTCCTGTTAGCTCAACAAGCGTTGCTGAAATGGTTAAGCTTCTTGAAAACACTTTCCGTAGCGTTAATATCGGTCTTGTGAACGAGCTAACGATGATGTGTGATCGAATGGGAATCAATGCTTGGGAAGTTATTGATGCAGCAGCTACGAAGCCATTTGGCTATATGCCTTTCTATCCTGGTCCAGGAATTGGTGGACACTGTATTCCGCTTGATCCAGCTTATCTTTCGTGGAAAGCAAAGATGTTTAATTTCTATAACCGTTTCATTGAACTTGCAAGTGATGTGAATGGAAACATGCCACGCTATGCGCTTAATCAAGCTGCAGATATTTTAAATGATAATGAGAAGTCCATTAAAGGATCTAAAATCTTTATTTTAGGTATGGCATATAAGAAAAACATCGATGACCTACGTGAATCTCCAGCACTTGAAATTTATCGCCTTCTTGAAGATAAGGGAGCACACGTGTACTATCATGATCCGTTTGTTTCAAGCTTTAAGAATGGAGAAGAAGTTGTTTATTCCGTTGAGCTCAACGACCAGAACCTTGATGACGCTGATCTAGTTGTCATCGCGACTGATCACACAACAGTAGATTATGATTATGTCATTGATCGTTCTAAGCTCATTTATGACACACGGAATGTAACAAAGAACTACAAAGATTCGAAAGGTAAAGTGACGCTACTAGGTGGACAGCAGAACTTTGATCTACCGACGAATGTTGAAGAAAACTCAAGTGTGAATCCTAAGTAATTGAAGTAAAAGGAGAATTCTACATGAAATTTGATGTTAGCCCATTTTATACAGAAAATATCGAGGTTTCTATTAATGAGGGTTGCTTAAACAACAAAATGATCGCAAGCGGAAGAAAAGCAAATTCCCTTCTTATTCTTTCTGGTAATGGGGAAACACAAGCTTCATTAGAACTAGCGAGACTTGATCAACGTGTGAAGGAACTTGTTCGTTTTGATGAGGAACTGCAACGAAAGAGTGAGTCATATCAATCACTGCCACGAGAGCTTCAGGAAAATATCATAATTCAAAAAGCGAATTTTTATCATTCAGAAGAGTTAAGCTCATACCAAACAGACATGGTGCTTTTAGAAGGAAGCTTTACAAAAAGGTTCTTTGAAGAAACTTTTCTTGGAACGTTACATGGTTTAGTTTCCGAAGACATCAATGGTACGATTGCAGTCAAATTACCAATGAATGAAGAAATTACAGAGGACATTTCAGAAGTTGTTCTTTGCTTAAACCAATTTTTCATAGCAACTTCTATGGGGTTTGAAGAGGGTTATTTCTTTTTCCTGGGAGAACCCCGGACTGCACTTCCTGAAGAACGGATCAAGCAAGAGGTTACAAGTGGCCTACTAGCTGCGATTTTGAAACTTGAGAAAGCACTCCAAAAGTTGAATCAAAGTCATCCTGTGGTCCAAGAAAAGAGTGACAATCAAGAAAATGATGAGATTGCAAAAGCGGTGGCAAATCAGAATCTTGATCAAATGATTCAGCAACAGTTTCAAATTCGAGAGCTTAGTGAACAGCTTAAGGTTCTTAAAAATGATTCAAAAAAGAAAGAAAAACAGATTACTCAGATCACAAAGAAATACAACCGTGCTCAGCACATCGTAAACCACTTGGATTCAAATGCGTCGGCTAGATATTTAATTGGTGATGCTGTCATGGGATCAACAAAATCATTCGGTCGAGCCATTCGACTTCCGAAGCGACTTGTTCAAATTTACAGGGACGCTAAAAATGGTAAATTAGGTCGAATTAAGAATGGTTCTGGATCATTTGAGATTGAACCGATCGATGATGGAAATGCCATTCTCTTTGTACCAACTAACGGGGCGGGTCTTGGACATCTCACGAGATTACTGGCTATTGCAAGACGAGTAAAGCGTATTGACCCATCTAAGAAAATTATTTTTCATACGACGAGTTCAGCCATGCACTTGATATTGCAAGAAGGGTTTCTAGGTTACCACTTACCTTCCAAAATGCTCTTTCCTAAAGAAATGAGCGCAAAGCAGTGGAATGCGATGCTACGTGATCATCTTGAAACGGTTATTAGTATTCACCAGCCAGAAACGATTGTTTTTGATGGTGCGTTTCCTTATGCGGGTCTTGTTGCCTCAATGCGTAAAAAAGACGGATTGAGAAAGATCTGGGTGAAGCGAGGACAGCATAAAGAAGGTAAAGCAGAGTTAGTGGAATCGAAAGAAGCAGAATTCGACGAGGTTTATGTTCCAGGTGAAGCTGGTGGGGAAAACAGTATGCGAAAAGAAGGAATGAAAACGTACTGTGAGCCAGTGTTATATCTTGATCGAGAAGAGCTAAAGGATCGTGAGAGTGTTCGTCGACAATGGAATATCCCAGAAGGTATGAAGATGGTGTATGTTCAGCTTGGAGCAGGTAAAATCAATGACATTCATTCAACGATTTCTATTCTTCTTAATGAACTGCTAAAGAGAGATGATGTTTTCGTGGTAATTGGGGAATCCATTATTGGTAATCGAATGGATTTAAAAATGGATCGTGTTCTGACACTAAGAGACTATCCGAATTCGATTTACTTCAATGCTTTTGATCTCATCGTTACAGCTACTGGCTATAATACATTCCACGAAGTGATGTATTTTGGAGTGCCATCGATCTTAATTCCCAATGAGAATACAAAAACAGATGATCAGGTGGCAAGAGCCATGATCGCTGGAGACGCTGGGGCTGCAATCGTCTTAAGAGATCCAGGCGCTACTGATTTTGAAAAAGCGATTCAAGAAGCTCTTGATGAAGAGAACAATCGAAATATGAGGAAAAGTGCTCTTTCACTTATGAAGGAGAATGGAGCACAGCAAATGGCTGAAATGATTGTTCAGAATGTAGCAGCTAATAAATAGAATTGGATTTGGGAGAGTGAAGATGATGAAACGAAAAATTCTAGTGCCAATCGCATTTAATAACTGGGCTTTAACAGATGTGAATGAGAGTCGTTTAACGAAAGAATGGATTGACCATCGTATGGAGATTTTCATGAAATACACATGCAAAAGTCTTAAAGCCCAAACGAACCAGGATTTCACTACAATTCTTCAGTATGATCAGCGTTCAGAAGAGCATGTGATGAACGCTCTTAAACAGCACGATCCACTTCCAGATAATATTAGATTCGTGCCTAAGAATGCCTATAACAAAACATTAGAACGTGAAATTCAGGACTATGATGAAGTGTACTTCGCCCGCATTGATTCTGATGATATGTACCACAAAGGTTATTTTGATTTTCTAAAAGATCATCAGCCAGTTGAAGGTACTGAGGCACTTATCAACCAGTATGGCTATTTTTATGACGAGTATTCAGATAAAGTAGCAACTGCCAAAATCAAATCACCACCTTTTTATACACTTATTTATAACGTTGCTGAATATTTAGAAGGAAAGCGCCACCCTGTAAAAGGGCATTTATCGGTGCACAGCCTGAAACATGAATTGTTAAAGCCAAGAAACTATGTGCAAGTTATTCACTCGAATAATATGTCTACATCATTTGAAAATCGCTACATCGATGGATTAGTTGAAGATGAGAATGAAAAAAATCAAATTCTCCGTAATTTCTGGGGATAAACGTTTGTATGAAAAGCTGTCGGGTTGTGCCGACGGCTTTTTTTACTAATAGTTCTTGGTGTTTATGCGCTAAATGAAAGCGACTTAGAAAATAGCGATAAAATAAGTGGAAGCTTATTTGTAAATAGAAGCAAGAACCCTTCATGCGATTGATTTCATAATAAAGAATGCCACCTCATTTTTTAACAGTAGCTTTAAGGAAAGATGTAAAACATTCGAAATTTACCATTTAATCCTTTTTTGATCATGTGGAATCATATATAATTCAAATAAATGGTATTCAATTAATCAGCTGCTTTGGCAGTAGAATCAGGAGAATGGTATGTTGAAAAATCAATTAACACATTTACAAAATGAGTCATTTACCATTCCTGAATCTCAACGCTCCAGACTAAGGTGGTGTGGGTCTAGAGCTTCAGGGCAACATATACTTCACATTAGTCAAAAACCAGGTATTCTCTCGATCATTAATCAAGATCCTCAGCTAGATGTTGTAAATATTTTCGCTAGTGAAGACTCGGTAGTTCTTACTCATCCACTAAGTAAAGATTGTGTAAGTACCTTTTGGTCGGGGGATTTGAAGAGCGAGATTCCTTTTCCTATGAATTACTTCGATGCCATTATTACGGAAGACACGTTAATCGAAGTTATGTCTTCGCAGAATAAAGAAGTCCAGAGATTACTTAAACCGAATGGGAAAATAATTGTAACTGAAGCATTAGAACATGCAGGAGAATTAAGAGATGAGTGGGAAACACTATTTCATAACTTTGAAGAAATTGATATGCGCATTGATGAACACTACGTGAGTTGGGTTGGACGAAATGTTGTAAATCCCCCTACAGATTATGGGGAGGCAGGGAAAGCTTTTCTTGAAGAAATAAGAAAAGTCATAGTGAAAAAGAAAGCTAAGCGTGCTGCCTTGTTACAAAAAGAGCTAGAAACGAAAAGAAATGAGGAAGTAGTTAGGCTTGAAGAAAAGAATAAACTTCTTATGCTGCTCCCTATTATCAAGAAAAAGCACGAAGCGCGAATTGATCAAATCCAGTTAACGAGTGATGAGAAAAAGCGCATTCTTCAAGAGCCGGAAGAAACGATAGTGAAACTTAACAAAATGAGACCTGAAGAGCAATTAGCTCATTTTTCAACGTTAGGAAAAATGACAATTGTCTATTGGGATTCCGAAGTATTTAGAAAAAATAGTCTTAAGCTTGCACATCAGTTAGTGGAAACACTGAGGAATAGGGGTAAAAATGTCGTTTACGTCTATGAAGAGGAAAACGAATTGATAAATCCCATTCACCTTGATGGATCGAGGTTCTTACAAATTTCAACTTCTGAATTCTGGAGAAGCCTCCATTTATTTGAAGAGCCAGAAATGTATATTACTCATTCTGATCTCCAAATAGCCAAAAGAATGGGGCGATTGCAGTGGAAGAAATGGAGTATCTTCTATTTACCAGAAAAGATAGTAGATCGTGAAGCTCACTTATTTCTGATGAATAGTCTTGATCCAAGTCACTTTCTAGTGTCAATGGGACGCATGCATCCCATTAAATTAAGGGAAGAAAATCCTGTAGTGAACACATTAACTAATGAATCTTCTCGTATTGTAATCGGTTTTGTTGGTGATCTTGGAAAAGACTGCATTGATTATCAAGCAATGAAAGATTTGCTCGTGGAAAACAAAGGTCTAGGTATAGAGTTAATAGGGTACAATCTACCAGATTCAAAGCCTATCAACTCGAAAAGACTTACGATCAGAGAGTATGCAAACGATGTTGATTTAATGAAAAGAGTCGGAAGATGGACAGGTGGCATCCTTCCATTTCGATATTCGGCGTCAACCTCCGCGCTTGTAAAGATGGAAAGCTTAGGCATTCCTATATTTCATATTAAAGAATGGAGTGCTCCACTAGAAGATCAGGAAGTTATTTCTTATGGTAGTGGAGAGAAAGTCAGTGTCTTGTTAGAGGAAGCTGTCTTACACTTAGAGGGGAGGAACGCTCGTTGAAAATCCTCTATATTTATCGCTATTTATTACTAGGTGGAGTGACGACACAACTTGCGAATAGACTTGGGTTTCTAAAATCGATTAGTGATCCCCACTTTATCTTTCTATCCGATCATGGGGGACAGACTGCCTTTGGAGATTACGAGAAAATCCATGTTATGACAGAACCATTGACCATCTATCAGTATATAAAAGAACATGATTTCGATTTAATTATTGCAATTGACACGAAGGAAATAACGGACTACTTAATAGAAGTTCATTGCAAGACCCCCATTATTCAAGAAGTACATGGTATATCTTATAAGCTAAATTATTTAGTAGAAGAGGATCAACGCCATTTCCAGGGGTATATTGTGCCTTCGAATTATAGTAAAAACAGAATTATAGAAGATTATTCTGCACCCGAAGAGCGAACATATGTCATTCCAAACTGTCTAGATACGACATTGTTTTCCCCCAAAGAAGTAGAACCGATTACAAATAAAAAGATCATTTGTTGGGTTGGAAAACTCAATGATCATAAAAATTGGCAAGGTTTTTTGGACCTCGCAGCACGAATTTCTCAGAAGAGAGATGACTGCGTTTTTTGGATTGTCGGTGGAGAGACTGCTTCGTCAAAAGCAACTAAGCACCTTTTTCAGGAAGCAAACAAGCGAGAGCTCAGTATTCACTGGATAGACCGGATGGAGTATAGTGAAATGCCAAAGCTGTATGCAATGGTGTCCAAAAGCGGTGGTTGTACAGTGAGCACTTCCAAAGGAGAATCGTTTGGGATGAGTTTGATTGAAGCGATGGCTTGTGGATGCCCTGCAGTAGCACCGAGGGTTGGAGCTATTCCTGAAATATATCTGGGGGATTTAGGGCGCCTAACATATGAATTACACGATTTGGTAGCGTGTGAGTCTATTGTGGATAGTCTCCTTGATAATGAAAAGGAACGAAATGAGCAAATTCAAAAGGGAATTCAAAAGGTACAAAAACACTATTCAATTAATCAAGTCGTCACCCAATACTTTGAGCTACTTCAAACATTATCTACTGTTCAAAAAGTCTGGTAAAATACCGGGCTTTTTGTATGTCGTCCACTTCTACTCGTAAATAGCTATTGTTGTTAGCGACAATAGTGGATGGAACAAATTTAACAATAGGAATTATGAACTGAGTGTAAATTTTTGTTTACACTTCTGATCCATTCCTCAATCAACTTTTCTTTCGAATCATAACGAAGTATAATGAAAGAAGTGTTTTTATGTCGTATTCTGGTTAAGAGGGAAAGGATTCATTATGAAGATTTTATATATATCTCAACATTTCCCGCCCGAGATAGGTGCAGCTCAGGCGCGCGCCTATGATATGTCAATGAACTTGGTAGAAGAAGGCTGCGATGTAACAGTAGTTACATCATTTCCTAATCATGTTTCTTCCAAAAAAATATTTCAATCGAGCAAGCATCTTGGTTTAAATGTTATTCGTACTTTTGTCGTACAAGATACAAAAAAGAGCAAGCTCAGAAGAATGCTGAATTACTTTTCATTTATGACAACCTCTATCATAGCCGGATTATTTGCTAAAAAACCTGACGTCGTCTTTGCTACTACCCCTCAACTTTTTGTTGGGCTTTCCGGTTATGTATTAAGTAAACTGAAACGTGCCAAATTCGTGATTGAAGTTCGAGATTTATGGGTGGATTTTGCAGAAGTTTTAAATCAAATTAATAATAAAAAATTATTAACGCTGGCTCGGAAATTAGAATGGTTTCTTTTTAAGCAAGCTGATCATATTGTTGTAGTTACGCATGGGTACAAACAATACCTTATTGAAAAGGGGATCCCTGAAAATAAAATCGATGTGATTACTAACGGTGTTAATCCAACTGAGACAGGAGTTCTAGTACCTGAAGAGGGAATGAGGATTCGTGCTGAGCACGGTCTGGAGAATCAGTTCATTATTTTATATGCGGGTAACATGGGAATTGCTCAAGGCTTGAAAACTGTACTTGAAGCGGCAAATTTTCTGAAAGATGTCTCTTCGATTACCTTTGTTCTTATTGGTGAAGGGGCTGAGAAAGAACGTTTGCAACAGTATCAAAAGGATAAAGCTCTTCAGAATGTTCTGATCCTCGACAGCCGTGCCAAACAGGAATTGAACGGCTTTTATGCGGCTGCTGATTTATGTCTTGTTATTTTAAAGAATCATCCTCTGTTTGAAATTACGATTCCTTCAAAACTATTTGATTGTTTGGCTATGAATAAACCGATTCTATTAGGAATTGGTGGAGAGTCAAAAGAAATTGTCAAAAGTTTAAATGCTGGACTATTTTTTGAACCAGAAAATGCTGAGTCGCTTGCGAACGTTGTGTTAGAAGCGACTTCTAATCCTAAAATTATGGAGTTATTAGAGAAAGATGTACGAAGTAAAATGTTGTTAAAATATAATCGTCAGGAGCTATCCAAGAACCTGGCTCACTTATTAGAATCTACTCAGGACAATGTAAAAGGTTGGTCGCAATGAAAAAAGTGTGTGTCATCACGTCTATTCATTCTCCATATGATGGACGTATTTATCATAAGCAATGCAAAAGCTTAAAAAGAGCAGGCTATGACGTTGTGTTAATTGCTCCAGAGCCTGAGGTGGCTGAATCTGAAGAAATTCCTCTCATTACCTTTAAACGTCCTTCAGGTGTAAAGGAGCGTCTTAAGTCAACTTTTCATTTGTATAAACTTGCGAAAAAAACAAAGGCGGATCTTTATCATTTTCACGACCCTGAGCTTATGATTGTAGGGGTTATGATCGAGGTGTTTCTTAAAAAGCCAGTTATTTATGATGTGCATGAGCATTACCCGAATACAATCATGGGGAGGGAATATATTCCTTCTTTAGTGAAAGTCCCTATGAAATATGCCTATGTTGGCATTGAAAAATTGGCGTTAATGAAAATGAGCGGTGTGATTTATACCACAGAAGAAATTGGTCGTCGTTATCGCCACTATAATGGGTGTAAGATTGAAAATTACCCTCTCAAACAAATGTTTCCAGAAGCAGCTAAAGAAAAAGATAAAAACCAAATTATCTATTTGGGGGGAATTACGAAAATTAGGGGGGTATTGCAGCTGCTTGAAGGTTTTGGAGAAGTTGTGAAAAAAGCTCCTTATGCGAAATTGCTCTTTCTTGGTAGTTTTGAATCGACTGCATTTAAAGAGGAAGTAGATCAACTTATAAACAAGTTGGGTATTGATCTGAATGTAACGTTCATCAGCAGGGTACCATACGAACAGATATCGGCATATGTCGAACGTTCTGCCATTGGGGTTCTTCCGTATCTACCTTACCCCAACCATCTTGTTGCCCTTCCTAACAAGTTATTTGAATATATGGCTGCTAGTAATGCTATTATCGCATCAAATTTCTCGCACTATGCGAAAGTAATCGAGAATAGTCAGGGTGGCTTAGTTATTAATCCCGAAGATCCTAAAGATATAGCCATGAAACTAACTCAACTTCTTAGTTCCCCGAGTAAAACAAAAGAGCTCGGTGAAAATGCCAGAAGAGCCTTTGAAAACACGTACAATTGGTCTTGCGAGGAAAAAAAACTGCTTGAATTTTACCATGCTTTATTAACAAGGTAGCGGTGAAATTGGAGAAGCTTGAAAGAAGCGGGGAATTTTAATGAAAAAGCAATCAAGAATAAAAAGAAGGCGGAAGAAAAGCTTATTTCGCAGACTGTTAACGTTTGTACTGTTGATCGTTCTTGTCCTTATTGGTTATGGTGCTTATCTTGCCTATAATGCCTATGATGCAGCATCTGGCTCCTATCAGGGATTATCTCGAGGAGAAAAATCAGCCCTTCGTGATGCGGAGGTTGCAGTAACGAAGGATCCAATTTCGATATTAATCATGGGAATAGAGGATTATTCTACAGGCGGCGAAAATGGTCGGACCGATACGCTAATGGTAGCGACTATTGATCCAGATTCAAAAAAAGTCAAATTACTAAGTATCCCTAGAGATTCGAGAGTAGAGATTGTTGGTAAAGGGATTGAGGATAAAATTACTCACGCTCACGCTTATGGTGGAACAGAAATGACGATTAACACTGTAGAGAATTTCTTGAATATTCCAATTGATTATTATGTGAAAGTGAACTTTGAAGGATTTAAAGATGTGATCGATGAAATCGGCGGTATAACGGTGGACGTCCCATTCGATTTCATTGCGCATACCGATGTACCAGGTGGTAGAGCAACGTTCACAGAAGGCCCAATGAACCTCGATGGAACAGAGGCACTAGCTTATGCACGAATGCGTAAGGATGATCCTCGCGGTGATTTCGGTCGAAGTGATCGACAGAAGCAGGTTATAAAAGCTGCGATGGACGAAGTTTCAACAGCATCAGGTTTACTAAAGTTGGACGACATTGCTCAGCACATTGGAAATAACATCGAAACGAACTTGAAGCCAACTGAATTATTTGCTCTTCAAAAAGCTTATTCTGGTGTAAGCTCATCTGATATCGAAAGCCTTACAATTGATGGTTCGGATGAAAGGATTAACAATGTGTATTATTTTAAACCAGATGAAGAAAGTGTAGCTTCACTTAGTCAGCAACTAAATGCTACTTTAAATTCAACTAAATAAATGAAAAAAAGCATCCGCTTATGGATGCTTTTTAACGTTTCATTGTACTTGTAAAAACAAGTAGTTTTTTTAATGTATTGATTAAAGGTTTCCGCTGATTCCCAATTAAACCAATGAGTTCTGCCGTAAACTGAATCACAACAAGCAATAAGATAAGCAAGAAAAGTGATCCCCACAGCGTAGACGCTGAGAATAGAATGGCAGTAATACCAAAGAAAAAGCTGAGAAGGTAAATAATGATCACGGTAGATTGGTGAGAAAATCCAATAGCTAGTAAACAATGATGGATGTGAAATTTATCAGGCGTTGAGATTTTTTGCTTTCTTAATATTCGTCTAATGATAGCAAAGAATGTGTCAAAAATGGGGACTGCAAGAATGATAACAGGGATGATCAAACTAAACACCGTCACACTTTTGAATAATCCTAGCATAGACATTACTGAGATGGCAAACCCAAGAAAAAGAGCTCCGGTATCTCCCATGAAAATACTTGCAGGGTGAAAGTTGAAGATCAGGAAGCCAAGAGTACTACCTATTAAAATCACGGCTAGTGCAATGACTACAAGTTGATGGTCAAGAATGGCCATTGTTAAAATAGAACCTAAGGCGATAGTGGATACACCTGCAGCTAATCCATCAAGACCGTCGATTAAATTAATGGAATTCGTTACCCCAACAATCCACAATACTGTAATAAAAAAGCTCATAAATCCGAACTCAATTCTACCTACGAATGGAAGTGAAACGAATTCAACCTGAAGTCCCGATGAGGCAACAATAATAGCGGCAATAATTTGACCAACAAGTTTAACTTTCGGTGAAACAGCCAGTTTATCATCAAAAACGCCCAAAACAATAATGAGTGTTCCAGCGATAATAATTTCTGGCATATACGGTGAATAAGGACTAAGATATAAAAAGCCTGCGACAGTACCTGCAAAAATAGCAAGTCCGCCAGCTGAAGGCATAAGCCCTTTATGAACTTTCCGTTGATTTGGTTTATCGGCTATTTTAAATTTAAGTGATACATATTTAACAATTGGTGTAGCAATGATAGCGACGGTTATAGAGATGATAAACGCTATGATATACTCTGTTAACGAATACAATAAAATCCCCCTCTAACTGAGGAATAGTAATTCATTCCTTTCATATCATATCAAAATAAGTGTGTATTGCAAGAGGTTTCTTAGCGTGCATTCTTTCAAAATCACTCATGGCATTACTATCTTTCCCGAATAAGGGACTTTCATGTTGAATGATAGAGGTACATTTAATTACCAATACCCTTTAGAATTAATAAGTAATCTTTTTAGACATCATATTCTTTATAGAGTTGTCCATTTGAAAGGATTTTCGCCTGTCCACTTGTAATATTCGTCATCCATTCAGTAAACTGCTCTTCTAATCCGCTTTGGATAAGAGTTTGAACTTGTACATTCTCCATATAATCAATCTGATCTAATAAGTAATTCGATGAACGAATTTCATTTTCGACTTTCCCTAATAAAGAATAATCAATTTCTGTTGTCATTTTTTCCATTAGTCTTCGCTCTACGATTCCAGTCGCATTCAGCCCTTCTGAAACCGATTGACCGTAAGCGCGAATTAAACCGCCTGCGCCTAGTTTAATTCCACCAAAGTAGCGGGTAACGACTACCGTAGTATCTTTTAGGTTTCGTTTTTTTAACACTTCAAGCATTGGTACACCTGCTGTGCCCGATGGTTCTCCATCGTCGTTAGCTTTCTGGATAAGGTCTTGCTCTCCAATTAAATAAGCTGAACAATTGTGCGTAGCACTTGCATGCTCTTTTTTGATCGATTGGATGAATTCTTGCGCTTCCTCTTCGGTTGGCGTCCTTTTTACATGTGCAATAAATCGTGATTTTTGTATAGTGATTTCGTTTTTTCCATCACCTTTGACTGTATAATATGAAGTAAGCATTTGGTTAACCTCCAGATAATCATTGAACATTCTTTAGAATGAAAGGGATTTGTTTCTTACCATCGAATAGTACATAATTAAAGATTGTGATTTAAGAGGGAAAGTAATAAGTTCGGTTAGTGTCTTTCTTATTATAAGTTTCTTAAATTAATCCATCAAATATATATCCTCAAGTCATAAAAAGACGGTCAGATACGAATTTTGTAAAAGAAGTACTTTTGGACTATCTTTTCTTAGTGTCCGTCCCTTGAAGGAATGGAGGGGTTAGCTTGGATTTTCAGAAGCTTGATCCAAATTCATTAGATGTCATTCTTGACAGGACAATGGAGAGTATTAACACAAGTAAATCAAAATTGTTCGAAATTGGAGAGCTGTCTCATGACGAATGTCAGCAGATCAATAATCAACTTCAATTATTAAAAGAAGAATTAGAGACCGTTCAGGGTCTCAGGCAAGAAAGGCTTCATATGGACAGAATCGCTCGAGCTGAGCTTGTAAAGATTAGTAAGAACTTTCAAGACTATGGAGAGCCGGAGATTAGAAACGCTTATGAGAAGGCTTCAGAAGCCCAAATTAAGCTATCTGTTAGTATGGAGAAGGAATCGCGCCTTAAAGACCAGATTGCAGATCTAGAACAGCGGATTTCTTCACTTCAAAATACGTCGGAAAAAGCCGAGTCTTTTATGAGCCAAATCTCAACAGTTCTTAGTTATCTTGGAGGAGAGCTAAGACTCTATGGTGAGGTCATTGAAGACGCTAGAAGAAAACAAGAGTATGGGCTTAAAATTATTGAAGCACAGGAAGAAGAGAGAAAGCGTCTCTCAAGAGAAATTCATGATGGCCCGGCCCAAGTTCTTGCGAATGTGTTATTAAGGTCACAGTTAATTGAACGAATTTATGAGAAAAAGGGAAAAGATGAAGCGTTCAAGGAAATAAAGGATATGAGATCCTTAATTGAGGATGCTTTAAAAGAAGTTAGGCGACTTATTTATGATCTTCGTCCAATGGCTTTGGATGACCTAGGTCTAGTGCCTACGTTATTAAAGTATTTAAATAAAGTGGATGATCGCTCAGAGGCAACGATATATTTCGATTATTTTGAAGGGATCCAACGACTTCACGTTCGGCTTGAGGCAGCGATCTTTCGACTTGTACAAGAAGCGGTGCAAAATGCGCTGAAGCATGCTGATGCAACTGAAATAAGTGTTGACCTGAATCTTGATGGTGATAAGATTGTGGTAACCATTGAAGATAATGGAATTGGCTTTGATGTGAACGTTCGTAAAGATCAATCTTTTGGATTGATTGGAATGAAAGAGCGTGTCGGTTTATTAAATGGGACAATTCAGGTTCAATCAACGCCGAACAAGGGTACATATATATTGATAAGAATCCCGATTCATGAACAGGAGGGCGTGTAAGAGATGTATGCAGCTAAAACCAAAACGAAAATTATAATAATAGATGACCATCGCTTGTTTCGCGAGGGAGTTAAACGTATTTTAGACATGGAAGATGATTTTGAAGTGATCGCTGAAGGTGATGATGGGGATGAAGCACTTCGTCTTGTCGAAGAAAATAAACCTGACGTGGTCTTAATGGATATTAATATGCCGCATGTGAATGGGGTAGAAGCAACAAGACAGCTTATTGAACAAGTACCGGAGACAAAAGTCATTATTTTATCAATTCATGATGATGAAACATATGTCACGCACGCAGTGAAAACAGGGGCAGCAGGGTATCTATTGAAAGAAATGGATGCAAACTCTCTTGTTGAGGCTGTTAAGGTTGTTGCATCTGGTGGAGCTTATATTCATCCTAAAGTAACGCATAATCTTGTGAATGAATATCGTCGTCTTGCTACGGAAGGTAAAAGACCATCGACTCAAATTGGTTACAAAGAAGTTGAGTATCGTAAACCACTTCATATTTTAACACGTCGAGAATGCGAAGTTCTTCAACTGCTAACAGACGGAAAAAGCAATCGCTCTATAGGTGAAGACCTTTATATTAGTGAAAAAACGGTAAAAAACCATGTTTCCAATATTTTGCAAAAAATGAATGTAAACGACCGTACTCAAGCGGTAGTAGAGGCAATTAAAAAAGGATGGGTTAAGGTGCGCTGAGGCGTGCCTTTTTTCTTTGGGGTATTCTACTTGTTATGAGAGGTAAAGGTAAAGGTAAAGAGAAAACAAAATGAAGACAAAAAAATAGCCTCCAATTTTGGAGGCTATTTTTTGTACCATTATGCGCGCTTTGCACCGAGGTAACGTGGAGACCAGTAAGAGTTATCCATGTCACTGATTGTTACTCCGTATGAAGAAGAAGAGTGAATGAACTGACCGTTACCGATATAAATACCAGCGTGAGACGGGCCGGATTTATAAGTTTCAAAGAATACAAGATCCCCAACAGAAGGTGAAGAAACTTTGTCTGTTGCGTTCCAGATGCTAGCTACAGTACGTGGGATGGATTTACCAGCTTTGTTGAATACGTATTGTAGGTAGCCGCTGCAGTCAAAACCAGATGGTGTAGTTCCAGCCCAAACATATGGTACACCGATGTATTGCTTAGCAATAGATACGACAGAAGAGTTAGATGTTGATGCACTTTTTACCTGTGATGAAGAAGATGAGCTTACAGAAGAACCATTAAGTGCTGCAAATGTGTTTGATCCTGCAATGCCATCGACGCTAAGACCATTTGCACTTTGGAAGTTACGTACTGCTTGTTGTGTAATGGATCCATAAATGCCGTCAACGGAATAGTTGTAGTAGCCTTTTGATTTAAGCTGACTTTGTAGATTTGTTACACTTTGTCCACGATCACCGTGACGAAGTGTGCTGCTGTATGTATTAGAAGAGCTGCTTGATTTAGATGAAGTTGAACCTTTTAGTGCGCTAACTGTTTGTGGCCCTACAACACCGTCTACGCTAATGCCTGCGCTACGTTGGAAGTCGCGAACGCCATCTTCAGTAATATTTCCGAAATATCCAGTTGCTTTATGGTAATCAAAATAGCCTTTATTATCAAGTTCATTTTGTAGTTGAGTTACGTCAGAGTTGCTCATGCCATTGTATAGGGTACGGTCGCCTAGTGCTGCTTCACTTACGTTTGGTGCTAATAAAAGAGTACCTGCGAGTGTAGTAGTGATCACGACTTTCTTAAACATAATATAATTCCCCCTGATTTATAAGTTAAAACCTTTTATTTTCTCTATCACGATTGCTAGTTTACATGATTGAGATAACAGGAGGATGAATATAACATTACAATTATGTAACAGAATACCTGCCTAATTTACTAAAAGTTTCATTTTACGACATTTACATTAAAAAATATGGTGAGAAATGGTTGACAAATTATGTGAAAAATATTATAAGCTTTTGTTGGCACAAAGCCTAAAATGCTCTATCATTAACTTGACTGGTTTTTAACGTAAATCGTATGAAGTACTTAATAGATTGAAGAGAGGCGTTAATATGAAGACAGTTGCTATTGTAACAGATAGTACGGCTTATATACCTGAATCAATGTTAAATGAATACGAAGTGACGATGGTTCCGCTTAGCGTAATATTCGGTAATGAATCCTATTTAGAAGAAAGAGAAATACAGGCAGAGGATTTTTTTGAAAAAGTAAAGAAAGAAGATGAGCTTCCTAAAACTTCTCAGCCTTCTATAGGAAGTTTTGTCGAAGCATATGAAACATTAGCTCGTTCACATGATGAAATTATTACGATTACTCTTTCCAGCGGTATCAGTGGTACCTATCAGTCAGCTCATTCTGCTGGAGGAATGATTGAAGGCGCGGACGTTCATGTTTTTGATTCAGAGATCAGTTGCATGATGCAGGGTTTTTATGTTCTAGAAGCAGCACAAATGGCGCAAGATGGCTTTAAAAGTAAAGAAATATTAAATCGTCTTCATAAGATAAAAAGTCAAGGGACAAATGCTTATTTCCTTGTAGATGATCTTAGCCATTTACATCGAGGGGGTAGGTTGAATGCTGCACAGCTTGTAGTCGGAAACCTTCTTCAAATAAAACCCGTACTAACTTTTGAAGATAAAAAAATTGTTCCATATGAAAAAATTAGAACTCGTAAAAAAGCATTAAATAAACTGATGACGCTATTTGATGATGCTGCAAAAGGCGGAGATATCATTAAAGCAACTGTCATCTATGCAACGAATAAAGAAGAAGCAGAGCTTTTGAAAGCTGAATTAGAAGAAAAATACGCGAACGTAAGCATTATTTTAAGTTATTTCGGACCAGTTATTGCTACACACCTCGGTGAAGGTTCTCTTGGACTCGGCTGGTATCGTGTATGATCGTTAAAATTGAAAAAGAAGCAAACCCATGAGGTTTGCTTCCTATGTGTTAAATAACCAGCAAGTATATATACCTGAATTGCTTAATCAACCTTCTTACTCCCTCAATTTCGCTCCAATTGGTATGTTCAACTCGATTCCCACTCAACCGCAAAATCCCGATTTTCACCCGAATGTTCAACTTATGAATTTTTTATATGGAAGGCATTTATTAATCGATGAAATCCCTTACTCATTTCTTGAACTTCATGAACACTATTTAAATGGCTATCTTCATTTTGAACCCGGTATTCAAAGCATTGATGGAAAAGCAACTTGTATGAGGTGTGGAAGTACTGATTCATTTTCATTTTTCGCGTGCTCGCGCTGCCATAGTAAGAACTGTAAATATTGTAGAAAGTGTATCAGAATGGGAAAGGTAACATTTTGTTCTCCACTATATTCCATATCCAAGTGGATACCAAAAAATGAAGATAAAGCTGTTTTAGAGTGGTCTGGCACATTGTCGGATGGTCAAAAGGAAGCTTCTAATTCTGTTGTCATGGCTATTCAACATAATCTTACTCTCCTTGTATGGGCTGTTTGTGGTAGTGGTAAAACAGAAGTGTTATTTAATGGATTAGCTCATGCCCTCACCAATCAAAAGTCCGTATGTATTGCTACGCCACGTACAGATGTTGTACTAGAATTAGCTCCACGCCTACAAAAGGTCTTCCCTAGTCTTGTGATTTCTCCCTTATATGCAGGTCATTCCGATCCTCATTCTCATTTTGTTGTTTCTACGACGCATCAATTGATGCGTTTTAAGAATTACTTTGATGTCATGATCATTGATGAAGTAGATGCGTTTCCATATAGTGTGGATTCTTCTCTTCAATACAATGTTGAAAAAGCGAGAAAACAAGGCGGTTCCCTCATTTATTTAACAGCAACACCTTCACCGTTGATTTTAAAAAAAGAAAATCTACAAATCGTACGGATTCCCTCAAGGTACCATGGTTTCCCACTTCCTATTCCATCTTGTCATTGGAGTGGCAATTGGAGAAAGAAAATAAATAAAGGTCACCTTCCTCATATATTAATTGAATGGATAAAGAAACAAGTATCTGAGCGAAAGCCCGTCCTCTTATTTCTTCCATCCATAAAAATCATTAATCAAACAAAAGCTGTATTTGAAAAAAATCACTTCCGATGTGAATCTGTTCATTCTGAGGATGAAAATCGAGCCGAAAAAGTTCTCCGTTTTCGAAAAAAAGAAATCCCTATTCTCCTCTCATCGACTATTCTCGAAAGAGGCATTACGATTGAAAATATATCAGTAGCCGTGCTAGGAGCAGAGGATGAGGTATTTACAGAGAGTGCCCTGGTGCAAATTGCCGGAAGAGCTGGAAGAAGTAAGAGATTCCCAGATGGAGATGTTCGCTTTTTTCATTATGGTAAAACAAATGCCATGTTAGAGGCTATAAAACAAATTAAGAAAATGAATGTTGAAGCGAGGGAGAAAGGTTGGCTCAATTAAATCGTTGTACTATGTGCGGGGAAGATGTAAGTCGAAATGTATCATGGAGCTGGTTGGTCGGTATACAAAGTGACCCGGATTGTTGTGAGCTGTGCCGTAAGCAACTTGTGCTAATTGAGGGAGACTTATGTCGGAAATGTGGGCGGCCTCTAAATAAACTTCCTAGTAAATTTGTAGAAAATCAATTCTGTTCTGATTGTAGAAAGTGGGAGGAAAAAGGATGGGGAAAAGTTCTTATCCATAATAAGTCGTTTTATGAATACAATGCTTTTTTGAAAAACACGCTTGCTCTTTATAAATTTAGAGGGGATGTTGAAGTGGGAAGAGTATTCTCACAGTTGATTCAAAAAGAGTTAAAGAAATCTTATCCCTTTATCGATCAAGTTATTCCAATGCCAACTAGTAAGGAAAGACTCTATGAGAGAGGTTTTAATCAATGTGAGGTTTGGATTGAAGGGACATCATTTGAACAAGAGTCACCACTGATCCGAATCAAAAACGAAGAAAAGCAAAGTAAATTGTCCCGAGAAAAAAGAATGAATCGTACAGAAGACATGTTTCGCGTAACAGAAGGATCTGCACTAAATGGAAAAAAGATACTTTTATTAGACGATCTTTATACAACGGGAACAACCATTCACTATGCAGCGCTCACCCTAAGAAATGCAGGTGCATCTGAAGTTTATTCCCTTACATTAAGCAGGGGATAAAGCAATGTCGAAAAATATTCAAGAAAACGCCTTCATTCGAGTTATATCAACAAAAACACCCCTTTGCCAGTGTGTAAATATAAACGTATAATAAATATGTGGCACTGCCATGAAGATTTTTGAAGGGAATGTTGAACAAGATGCAGGGAAAAGTAAAATGGTTTAACAATGAAAAAGGATTTGGCTTTATTGAAAGAGAAGATGGCGACGACGTATTCGTTCATTTTTCAGCAATCAGTGGGGAAGGATTCAAATCCCTTGAAGAAGGCCAAACAGTTGAATTCGAGATTGTTGATGGAGCTCGTGGACCACAGGCTGCTAACGTAGAAAAAGTATCTTAAATTAAATTAATCGCTTAAAGCTCCTATCATTTGATAGGGGCTTTTTATTTTTAAAAGCTATTTTAGTTTATACTGATGTTTTTTTAGATTAAGCTTATCGATCGGGTTATATAATAGGAGGATAAGCCCTTATATGTATGTATTTGTTAAAAAATGTCGGAATTTAGAGTGTTTTGTGAAAAAAACGTAAAAATATTTGTGATTTTTTAAAGTTTATAGAGGGTAATAGAGGGGGTATAACGAATAATATAGTTATAGCATGGAAGGAGGAGTGCCACATGATGAATTTCAACATCCGTGGTGAAAACATTAAAGTTACACCTGCAATGAGAGAATATACTGAGAAGAAGGTAAGTAAACTTGAAAGGTATTTCGATACTCCACCTAATACCGATGTTCATGTAAACATGAAGGTCTATAACGATCAACAAATGATTGAAGTAACCATCCCTATGCCAAACCTTCTACTTCGAGCAGAAGAAGAGCATCAGGATATGTATGCAGCAATTGATTTAGTTGTTGAGAAGCTTGAACGACAAATTCGCAAGCATAAAACAAAAGTTAATCGCAAATTCCGTCAGGAAGGTAGCGTTAAATATATGTTCCGCGATGAATTAAACCCTACAACAACAAGTGTTGCTGAAGCTGATATGGATGAGGATGACGATCTACAAGTAGTGAAAACAAAGCGTTTTACATTCAAGCCGATGGACGTTGAAGAAGCAATTCTTCAGATGGACATGCTTGGACACAGCTTTTTCGTTTTCTCAAACGCTGTTACAGGAAGCACAGGCGTTGTCTATCGTCGTAAAGATGGTAAATACGGATTGATTGAGCAAGATTAACGAATAAATAAACAAGGGCAGGGGTGATCACCCCTGCCCTTTAAATATGTGCTGAAGTTTGTTTTTTTATCTACATTAATATAGTTGTAAGAAGGCATGGTTTTTTACTTTCTTGTGCCTCTAGCAACTAATTGTTAAAATAACTACATAGTATAAAAAATTCTTAGTTTAGTTAGATATATGATAGCACTCTACTGACAACAAAAGAGGAGCGTTTTGATGAAAGGTTTATTACGAAAAATCATACCCAATGGCAATGAACGTCAGGTTAGTCGCTTACAGAAGATTGCAGATCAAGTAGAGACTTTCTCAGATGAAATGAAGAAGTTATCTGATGATCAGCTCCGTAACAAAACGGAAGAATACAAAGAACGGATTCAAAAAGGTGAAGATCTAGATAAAATGTTACCAGAAGTGTACGCTACCGTTCGCGAAGCATCTGAACGTGTTCTTGGTATGCGTCCATTTCCAGTACAAATTATGGGAGCGGCGTCTCTTCATGAAGGAAATATTGCTGAAATGAAAACAGGTGAAGGTAAAACCCTTAGTGCCACAATGCCTGTTTATCTTAATGCCTTAACTGGTAAAGGTGTACACGTTATTACGGTCAACGAATATCTTGCGAAGCGTGACGCTGAAGAAATGGGAGAACTTTACCACTATCTTGGTTTAACAGTTGGACTAAACATTAGCGGACTGTCAAAAGAAGAAAAAGCCGAAGCTTATGCTGCAGATATTACGTATGGAACAAACAATGAATTTGGTTTCGATTATTTGCGTGACAACATGGTCTTATATAAAGAAGAAATGGTTCAACGCCCTCTTCATTATGCCATCATTGATGAAGTTGACTCCGTGTTAATTGATGAAGCAAGAACACCCCTTATTATTTCTGGGAGTGCTGAGAAGTCCACTACTTTATACATTCAAGCGAACCAATTTGTTAGAACACTAAAAGAAGAAGACGACTATAATGTTGATATCAAAACAAAGAACGTTCAATTAACGGAAGATGGGATTACGAAAGCAGAAAAATTCTTCGCTATTGAGAATTTATATGATTACAAACATGTACAACTAAACCACCATATTAATCAGGCGATGAAAGCTAATTTTATCATGCAACTCGATATGGACTATGTTGTTCAAGATGAGGAAGTTGTAATCGTTGATTCATTTACTGGACGTTTAATGGCGGGACGTCGCTATAGCGATGGACTTCATCAAGCGATTGAAGCGAAGGAAGGTCTTGTAATCCAACGTGAAAGTATGACGCTAGCTACGATTACATTCCAAAACTATTTTAGAATGTATGAAAAGCTTTCTGGTATGACAGGTACAGCCAAAACCGAGGAAGAAGAATTCCGGAATATCTACAATATGAACGTTATTGCGATTCCTACGAATAAGCCAATTGCTCGTATGGACTATCCTGATCTCGTTTATAAATCCACTAACGGTAAATTCCAGGCACTCTCTAGAGAAATTGAAGAGCGTCATAAGCATGGACAACCCATTCTTGTTGGTACAGTGGCGGTAGAAACATCTGAGTTGATTTCGCAATTCCTAAAGAAACGCGGAATTCCTCACAATATACTAAACGCCAAAAACCATGCTCGTGAAGCGGAAATTATTGAATCTGCTGGTCAAAAAGGTGCGGTAACGATTGCGACAAACATGGCTGGACGTGGTACAGATATTAAATTAGGAACAGGTGTACTTGATCTTGGAGGCCTCTTTATCTTAGGTACGGAACGTCATGAAAGCCGAAGAATAGATAACCAGCTTCGCGGACGTTCAGGACGTCAAGGGGACCCAGGTGAATCAAGGTTCTATATTTCTATGGAAGATGAGCTAATGAGAAGGTTTGGCTCGGATAATATGATGAACATGATGAACCGTCTCGGGATGGAAGAGGATCAGCCGATTGAATCCAAGCTTGTATCAAGAGCAGTGGAGTCAGCACAAAAACGCGTCGAAGGTAATAACTATGATGCTCGTAAGCAGCTTCTTCAATATGATGATGTGATGAGACAACAGCGCGAGATCATTTATGCTCAACGTGCAGAAGTACTTGAATCAGATAATTTACGTGAAATTGTCGAAACGATGCTGACTTCTGTTATTACACGTATCGTTGATGCTCATACAGGTGATGAGGATATTCAAGAAGAGTGGGATCATCAAGCAATTATTGATCACGCGAAAGGTATCTTCCTTCAAGAAGGCCAGGTAACAGTGAAAGATATCAAAGGCCTTGATAAGGAAGAAATCGTAGAACTTCTTGTTGAGAAAATGAAAGTAAATTACGATGAAAAAGAAGCTGCATTCGAACCGGAACGCATGCGTGAATTCGAAAAAGTTATTCTTCTGCGCAGTGTTGATCGTAAATGGATGGATCACATTGATGCAATGGATCAGCTCCGTCAGGGAATTCACTTGCGCGCTTACGGACAAAATGATCCTTTACGCGAGTATCAATTTGAAGGATTTGAAATGTTCGAGGACATGGTTACAGAGATAGAAGAAGAAGTCTCTACCTATATTATGAGAGCTCAGATTGAAAGTAATCTAAAGCGAGAAAAAGTAGCAGAAGGCAAAGCCGTTAATCCAAAAGAAGAAGGAAGCTCGAAGCCAAAACCTGTTAAGAAAAAGCAGGATATTGGACGAAATGATCCTTGTCCTTGTGGTAGTGGCAAGAAATATAAGAATTGTCACGGCAAAGCAGAATAATGCCGGGCAGGTGTTCAAAGCTGAACACCTGCTTATTCTATGTAAAATAACGAAAAACTTGAGGTGCAGACGATGGAAATGCATGAAATTAGAAGCGAACTAAACACAATTGAAACACGATTAAACGACTTTAGGGGGTCTCTTTGACCTCGAAAATAAAAGAGCCCGTATCGATGAATTAGACATTCAAATGACTGATCCAGATTTCTGGAATGATCAAAATGCCGCTCAAAAAGTGATCAATGAATCAAATTCTCTAAAAGAAGCTGTTAATGAGTTCGATTCTCTTCAAGAAGAATATGAGAACTTGGAAGTTTCTTATGAACTTGTGAAAGAAGAAAACGATCAGGAGTTATTTGAAGATCTTGAAGTAGAAATTAAAGATCTAAAAAAAGCAGTCAATCAATTTGAACTTACGCTTCTTCTAAGCGAAGAGCATGATAAAAATAATGCGATTCTTGAACTTCACCCGGGTGCTGGTGGTACAGAATCACAAGACTGGGCATCGATGCTTCTTAGAATGTATACGCGTTATGGTGAGAAAAAAGGATTTAAAGTTGAAACGCTTGATTACCTCCCTGGTGATGAAGCTGGTGTGAAAAGTGTTACGTTAAACTTTAAAGGTCATAATGCTTATGGGTATTTAAAAGCAGAAAAAGGCGTCCACCGCCTTGTTCGTATCTCACCATTTGACTCAAGCGGCAGACGTCATACTTCTTTTGTTTCTTGCGAAGTAATGCCTGAATTTAATGATGAAATTGAGATTGACATTCGCACAGAAGATTTGAAGATCGATACGTATCGTGCGAGTGGTGCTGGTGGTCAGCACATTAATACGACTGACTCTGCCGTTCGAATCACTCACCTTCCTACTAAAGTAGTTGTTAGTTGTCAGGGAGAACGTTCTCAGATTAAAAACCGAGAACAGGCCATGAAAATGTTGAAAGCAAAGCTATATCAATTGAAAATTGAAGAACAAGAAGCAGAGCTCGATGAGATCCGAGGCGAGCAGAAAGAAATTGGCTGGGGTAGTCAAATTCGATCTTATGTTTTCCATCCATATAGTATGGTAAAAGATCATCGTACAAATATGGAAGTTGGGAACACTCAATCTGTCATGGATGGCGATCTCGATCCATTTATTGATGCTTTTCTCCGTTCTCGTTTAAATGATTGAAACTAACTTCAAGCCTACCTGTAGAATCAGGTCGGCTTTTTTTATTTAAAGGCTATGTTAGTGTACGTTGTTTACTTTTCGGTCGTTTACCCTTTGTGATCACCAATCGCTTCTTCATGTTTCTGTCATAAATGGGGCAAAGTATAAAGGGAGAAAGAAGTGCTTCAACTTGATAACGCGCTGCTACAATGCGGTTTACACCCCATATGCCCGATGATATACTACTGAAGGCTTTTGCTTAGAAATGAGCAGTGACTTAAATCATAGAGGTAAGTGAGTGAATGCAGTTATGATAGCAACGTTAGCGAAATTTACAGCAAGAAAGGTTTCACCAGCACATAAGATACTTGAATATTTAAGCGTTATGGTAGGATCCGCCCTTGTGGCGATTGCCTTTAACCTTTTCCTACTCCCTAATAGCATAGCTTCTGGTGGGGTAAGCGGGATCAGTACCATTACAAAAGGAGTCTTTGATTGGAAACCGGCATATGTCCAGTGGGCTTTTAATATTCCATTGTTTATAAGTGGTTTAATCTTTCTGGGGAAAAAGTATGGTCCAAAAACCTTGGTCGGAACTCTCTTCTTACCTTTTGTCGTAAAATTGACAGAGAACGTAGAACCAGCGACAACAGATCCGTTATTAGGTGCCCTTTTCGGTGGTCTTGGAGTTGGGATTGGCCTTGGAATTGTATTCAGGGGAAAGGCCTCTACTGGAGGTACGGACCTTGCTGCACAAATTGTAAACAAGTATACAGGAGTTTCGCTCGGAACGTGTGTATTTATGATTGATGGCTTAATTGTCGTTGCTTCAGCGTTTGTGTTCAGCCTAGAAGAAGCACTTTATGCCCTTATTGCTATGTATCTAACAGGTAAAACAATTGATGTTGTTCAACTAGGATTGGGCTACTCGAAAATGGCTCTTATTATTTCAGATAAAGAAGAAGAGCTGCGTGAAGGAATCATCACTGTAATAGATCGAGGTGTGACAAGAATTTCAGGTCAGGGTGGATACACCAATGATAAGCGTCCCATCTTAATGGTTGTTGTTGCGCAAAATGAGGTTACAAAGCTAAAAGAGCTCGTGAAGGGGGTTGATCCTTCAGCATTTGTGATTGTATCCAACGCCACTGAAGTGCTAGGAGAAGGTTTTAAAAGAGAGTAAGCCGGCTATTGTAAATGAAAGTGAGCTCCATTAGAGGTGAGGTTTTTACTTTGTCCAATGGGTGGCAGTATATATGAGGAGTGAAGATAATGAAGAAGTGGATGGGGTTTCTGTTTGTAGTTGTTCTGATTTTTAGTTTAGCTGCATGTGGTGCGAGTAATAATGAAAATAGCAAGAATGAGGGCTCTTCAAAAGAAGGTAACTTAGAAAATGGGAATGCTGGCCAAGCTTCTGGTGAATATGATGCTAATGCCGCAGAAGCTACATATCAAACGAATTGCTTAAGCTGTCATGGAGACAACCTTGAGGGGAAAGTAGGGCCACAACTTTCAAATGTAGGCTCACGGTTATCGAAAGATGAGATTCTCTCTGTCATTCAAAACGGGAAAGGGCAAATGCCTGGGAATATTTTACGTGGAGATACGGAAGTGGAAGAAAACGTAGCAAGCTGGCTAGCGGATATGAAATAAGTAGAGAAGAAGAGGCTGGGACAAAACCCAGTAAATTAAAATAAGAGTGGCCCTGCGGACAAAGAATTTGTTCGCAGGGCCACTCTTTCTATATTTTCATCTTAATTTAACAATAAAATAAGGACAACCTCTGATAAAATTATAGTTACCACACAATAACCATCGGAGGTGCCCTTATGTTTAAAGATTATAACATGAATCAAGTGATTTTGCCCTTAGATTTAGAAATGAAATTACAAGAAAATGATATCGCCTATGCCGTCCATGAGTTGGTCGAACAGATTCCGGATGAAGCTTTTTCTGCGTTCCTACGTGATACGGGATGCCCTGCTTATCACCCACGTATGATGATGAAAGTTATTTTATGTGCGTACACCCAATCGGCTTTTTCAGGAAGAAAGATTGAAGGTCTCCTCAAGGATAGTGTACGGATGATGTGGTTAGCGCAAGGGTATGAACCCAGCTATCGCACAATCAATCGGTTCCGTGTCCACCCAGAAGTCAAAGAACTTCTTCGTCAGGGCTTCGTACAGTTTCGTTGTCAGCTCGTTCAAAAAGACCTCATTGATGATGAAGCGATCTTTATTGATGGTACGAAGATTGAAGCGAATGCCAATAAGTTTACATTTGTGTGGCGCAAGGCTGTTGAAAGGTACAGCGAGAGTCTGATTGAAAAGTCGAATGCGATGTACGATGAGTTGATTGAAAAAGAAGTGATCCCCGAAATCGAACGGGAAAGTCCAGAACAACTTTCCATTAAAGAACTTTCTAAAATAGAAGAAAAGCTAGAAGAAAAAGTCGGAGAATACAATGAGAAGATTGAAACCAGTGCCGATGTAACCGAACGAAAAAAGCTTCGTTCAGAGCGAAAAGGACCGAAGCAGTTCCTTAAACAAATGAAGGATTTCGTATTGCGCAAAACAAAATACGAAAACGATATGGCTATCTTCAAAGAACGGAACAGTTATTCCAAAACCGATCATGATGCCACGTTCATGCGCATGAAAGATGACTATATGAAAAATGGGCAACTCAAAGCCGGTTACAATCTCCAGATTGCGACGGAGGGACAATATACGCTCGCTTATGATATCTTCCCGAATCCAACGGATACACGCACATTTCGTCCCTTTCTAGATCGTGTGGAGAATGATTTCTTTAAACTCCCACCTTACATCGTCGCGGATGCCGGTTATGGAAGCGAAGAAAACTACATCGATGTCCTGGAGAATCGCAAGCGAATCCCTCTCATCACGTACAATACCTATCGCAAAGAGAAAAAGAAGAGCTTTACGAAGGATACGTTTCGCGTATCCAACTGGGACTACAATGAAGAAGAAGATTTATTCACATGCCCAAATGGGAAATTGTTGCCGTTCCGTTACGTCTCTCATCGCACTGACCGGAGTGGCTTCAAACGAGAATTTAAAGTTTATGAATGCGAAGATTGTACCGGTTGTCCCTTACGTAAACAATGTACAAAGACCAAAGATGGCACGAATCGGAGAGTCTATTACAATACCAAGTGGGAACAACAAAAGAATAAGGTTAAAGAGCTGCTTTCGGACGAAAAAACAGGTGAAATCTACGGTCAACGGAAAATCGATGTAGAGCCAGTTTTTGGATTTCTGAAGGCTATTTTGGGTTTCACTCGGATGTCCGTAAGGGGCAAAGAGAAGGTCAAAAATGAAATGGGCTTTGCGCTCATGGCGGTGAACTTGAGAAAGTACACCGCCATGAGTGCAGAGTGATCCAATAATCTTAGGAATAACCAAACAAAAAAGGTTCCGTTCATCAAAAACGCTGAACGGAACCTTTTTTCATTATTTCAAGCTAGTTATGTCCCAGCCTCTTTTTTTATTGTCGTATTTTTGATTATAAACTTGGAAAAAGGAGGATGTAATATTACGAAGGAGAGAGGGGATCTCTTGTATTTCCCTTCTTGACAAAGTTAAGCATAGATAATTGTGTAATAATCTATTAGTTATTAATGTATTATTGCAGAAGATGTCAGATCAA
Organism: Anaerobacillus sp. 63XJN7_4_ISO-PGPR-S23-413; assembly: GCF_056173725.1. NCBI lineage: Bacteria > Bacillati > Bacillota > Bacilli > Caryophanales > Bacillaceae > Anaerobacillus > Anaerobacillus sp. 63XJN7_4_ISO-PGPR-S23-413. The sequence continues at coordinate 3,548,836 of NZ_CM149688.1, read as the reverse complement.
GAGAGTCTTGAAATAAAAATGTAATAAAAATTTGTCTTAAAATAGCGAATTTGTTTGTTATAATATCTTCAGATGTAAAGGAACTAATCAAAAATAAAAACACCAATAATAAAACTAACTCCTAAGAATTTGCATCGAGAATTTAAGCAAGTAGGAAGTGGTACAGTTTGATCGAAATGAAAGATGTTTGGAAAACATACGACAATGGAATCAAAGCCATAAACGGTATCGATATTACAATTGATAAAGGTGAATTTGTCTACATAGTAGGACCAAGTGGCGCCGGTAAGTCAACATTTATGAGAATGATGTATCGGGAAGAAAAGCCTACAAGTGGAAAAATCGTAATTAATGGAAAAGATGTTGGCAAATTGAAGAGTAAGTACATCCCTAAGCTACGTCGCGAAATCGGCGTTGTTTTTCAGGACTTTAAACTTTTGCCAAGATTAACCGTTTATGAGAACGTCGCTTTTGCTCTTGAAGTCATCGAGGAAAGTAAAGCAAATACGCGCAAGCGAGTCATGGAAACGCTAAGTCTCGTTAATTTGAAAAACAAAGCAAGGTTCTTACCAGACGAACTTTCAGGTGGGGAACAGCAGAGGGTTTCAATAGCAAGAGCGATCGTCAATAACCCTCACATTCTGCTAACAGATGAGCCTACCGGGAATCTGGATCCAGAAACTGCATGGGGCATTATGGATTTACTAGATCAAATCAACAATCGCGGTACAACTGTTATTATGGCAACCCATAATAAGGATATTGTGAATACATTCAGAAAACGTGTTATTGCAATTGATGGCGGTATAGTTACCCGTGATGAAGCAAGAGGTGAGTACGGGTATGAAAATTAAAACGTTTGGTCGCCACGGAAAAGAAGGTTTCAAAAATCTTGGTCGAAATGGCTGGATGACCTTCGCTTCGATTTCTGCGGTTACCGTTACACTACTTTTAGTCGGCGTTTGTCTCGCATTGCTTCTTAATTTAAATGCTTTTGGTGATCAGCTTGAAAGTGATGTTGAAATCAGCGCATTTATTGATTTAACGGCTCAGCAAGAACAGCAAGATGAACTTAAGTCTAGGATCGAGAACATTTCTGAAGTGGAATCTGTTACTTATCAATCTAAAGAAGAAGGATTGGATAATTTAATTGATAACCTTGGGGATGAAGGTGAAGTGTTCGAGTCATTAAGAGAAGAAAATCCTTTAAGTGACGCATTCCTGGTCAAAACCAAAGATCCTAAGAATGTAACGGCAGTGGCTGAAGAGATTAAGCAGCTAGAAAATGTACAAGATGTTGAGTTTGCAGAAGATACGGTGAACAGACTTTTTAAAGTTCTTGAGATCGCACGAAATGTTGGACTGGCCCTTGTGGTTGGATTACTATTTACAGCCATGTTCCTCATTTCTAATACTATTAAACTAACAATTGTTGCCAGAAGTCATGAAATTGAAATTATGAAGCTAGTGGGAGCAACGAACTGGTTCATTCGATGGCCATTCCTAGTAGAGGGTATCCTAATTGGAATTTTCGGCTCGATTATCCCAATTGGAATTCTAATCTACGGCTATTACTATTTAATTGAATTAATAGCAAATCGTTTCCCAACTTTATTCATCGATTTACTACCGGTAACACCGTTTGTTTACCAGCTATCAGGGTTGTTAATTATCCTCGGTGTGATTATCGGAGTATGGGGAAGTCTTACATCAATGCGTAAATTCTTAAAAGTTTAAAATGAAAATTAAGAGATAAATAGATTCATCTATTTTGGGGGAGGAACAAAGATTGAAGCGTAAAATATTAGCAACGGCTCTAACATTGACTCTAGGTTTAAGCGGACTAACAACTGCAGCACTTCCACAAACGACTGAAGCCGCAAATCTTGATGATCAACTTAATAATGTCAAAGAAAAGCAGTCTTCAAACCAGGAAGAGCTTGAGCAAAAGGAATCTGAACTTGCGGACGTGAAAGCAGAGCAAGAAGATGTTCGAGCAGAAATTGAACAGTTAAACAAAGAAGTAGCTGAAACGGATGAGAAGATTTCAGTGAAAGAGAAGGAAATTAAAGATACAAATGCTGAAATTGATCAGTTGAAAGAAGAAATTAGCGCTTTAGAAGACCGTATTGCTGAGCGTGATAAGTTATTGAAAGATCGCATTCGCTCTATGCAACAAAACGGTGGCGGAACAGTTGATTACATGGAAGTTTTACTTGGTGCTACTGATTTTGGTGATCTAGTAGAACGCGTTCTTGCTCTTAATACAATCGCTGATCAAGACAAAAAGATTCTTGAAGAGCATAAAGCGGACAAGCAGGCAGTAGAAGAAAAGAAAACTCAAGTAGAAGAGAAACTTGCCTCTCTTGAAGAGAATAAAGCAGAGCTTGAAGATCTTAAAAAAGAGCTTGATTCTAAAAAAGCTCAAAAAGATAAGCTAATGAAGTCCCTTGAAGAAGAAGAAGGCGATCTTCATAATCATATGATGGACTTAAATGAAACTGCTGAACTTCTAGCAGCTCAAGAAAAAGCAGTAAAGCAAGAGATTAAGCGTGCTGAAGAAGCAGCTCGTAAAGCTGAAGAAGAGCGTAAAGCCGCAGCTAAAGCGGCAAAAGAAAAAGCTGAAGCTGAAGCACAAGCGAAAAAGGAAGCAGCGGCAAGCTCAAGCAAGTCTAGCAGTTCAAATAGTTCAAGCAGTTCAAATTCAGCACCGGCGCCAACTCCTGAGCCAGCACCAGCGCCTTCTAGTAACGCAACATTCATTAAGCCTGCTGCTGGTCCAATTACATCTGGATTAGGCCGCCGCTGGGGAACGTTCCACGCAGGAATTGATATTGCTCAAGGTGGTCAAAACCCAGTATCAGCTGCTGCAGATGGAACAGTATTAAGATCTTATCATTCAGATTCATATGGTAATGTAGTATTCTTGACGCATAGTATCAATGGTCAAATGTACACAACAGTGTATGCTCATTTGCAAAATCGCGCAGTTTCTACAGGTCAGTCAGTAAGTCAGGGAACTTACCTTGGTACAATGGGGAATACTGGTCATTCAACTGGACAACATTTACACTTTGAAATTCACAAAGGTTCATGGAACTCTAGTAAGTCAAATGCTGTTGACCCAATGAATTACATTCGATAATTAGATGAGCCTCGCTTCAATGGGCTTTCCCCCTCACAATTTGAGATGGAAACATAATGAAAACAACTGAATCATATAGTACAATAAGATGAAAAGGCATCGCATCGTTATGATGGGGTGCCTTTTCCTTCAAATTAGAAGAGGTGAGTACAATGAAGATACAGGGGAAAGTTGTCGCTTTACTTGTCGTGATCGCCCTCGTAATCGGTTCAGGTGGTACATACGCGGCCTTCACTTTATTACAGGACGAGCCTGAAGGGAGCACTCAATCTTTAACTCTTGGTTCCGGTAATGAAATAGAGACAGAAGAGCTAACGAAAATTAACAAAGCTTATGAATTAATCCAGGATCGCTATGTAAATGATGTCGATCAAAAAGAGTTGTTAGATGGAGCTATTAAAGGAATGGTAGATACTCTTGAAGATCCCTACTCAGTCTATATGGACCCTAAAACAGCCGAGCAATTTAGCCAATCACTTGGTTCTTCCTTTGAGGGAATCGGGGCGGAAGTGAATATGACTGAGGGAAGAGTAACGATAGTGTCACCTTATAAAGATTCACCTGCTGAGAAAGCAGGCCTCCGTCCGAATGATAAAATCATGACGATCGACGGTGAAAGCACAGAAGGACTTGATTTGTATGATGCCGTATTAAAGATTCGTGGGGAGAAAGGCACGGTTGTCACGCTCGGCGTTCAACGCCCAGGCGCTTCAGAGACTATGAAGGTAGAAGTGACTCGTGATGAGATTCCTATCGAAACGGTCCGTGCAAGTACGGTAGAAGAAAACGGAAAAACAATCGGTGTCTTGCAAATCACTTCATTCTCAGAGGATACAGCTAAAAGCTTCTCAGAAGAGTTGACTAAATTAGAAAAACAGGACATTGATGGTTTGGTACTTGACGTTCGTAATAATCCAGGAGGCCTGTTAAATGTTGTTTCGGATATGGCGGAAGAACTGATTCCTAATGACAAACCTTACGTTCAAATTGAAGATCGTGAAGGAGAGAAGCAGCGTTCTGTTTCTACTCTTGAAGAGAAAAAAGATTATCCTGTCGTAGGACTTATTGATCGTGGGAGTGCTTCTGCTGCAGAAATTCTTGCCGGAGCGCTTAAAGAAGCAGGCGATTATGATTTGGTCGGTGAAACGTCATTTGGTAAAGGAACGGTTCAATCAACGCTAGACCTTGGAGATGGCAGTAATATTAAACTGACAATGTTTAAATGGTTAACACCAGATGGCAACTGGATTCATAAAGAAGGAATTGAGCCAACGGTTGAAGCAAAGCAGCCTGATTACTTCTATGTAAATCCATTATCTACTGAAAAGACGTTAGAATTTGATCAGAACAGCGAGCAAGTAGAGTCTGCGCAAATCATGCTCAAAGGCCTTGGTTTTGAACCGGGACGCAAAGACGGTTATTTTAGTGATAAAACAGTTACAGCAGTAAAAGCTTTCCAACGTTCGAATGTTATAAATATTACTGGGAAAATAGATGAAAAAACTGCGCAGAAACTTCAGGAAAAAATTATTGATTCCATTCGCAATCCTGATAACGATGTGCAGCTTAAGACAGCGGTGGAGCTCCTTGCTAAATAATTTCAAGAAGGAAATGAACTGTTGATGTCGAAGCTATTCCGCAGGAAATCCTGCGGAATTTTTTTCGACCATGATAAGCACGTTGAACAAGTAGAAGACATTTTCAAAATGAGGTAAACTAGATTGGTTGTCTCATGATTATTTGGCAATGTTAGGGTATTTTCGATAATTCTCTCATGACAGAGCGGAACATTCATATAACATAGCCAGTCATTTAGTAACTGCTAACAAGCATGGAGGAATATAAAATGGACACTTTTGGCCTTTCAATACTTAAGGGAATTATTAGTTTTTTCCTTCATCCCCTCACGTATATTACGATTATTGGAGCATTTATGCTCGGCCTTTCACGAGTAAAACGTGATAGAAGAGATTTTCACACAAGAGTACATGATGTTTTGGACGATGTTCCATTTGCTATCATACCTGGATTATTGATTGGAGCCGCTTTTCTGATACTTAATCTTTTGCTTGGTTTAACGATTCCTTTCAGTACCACCGTAGCAATGAGTCTCGGAGCATTTTTGCTTTTAGTAACAGGACAAATTCGTTTTTTATCACCTGCTTTTGTGTTCATCTTACCTACACTAGCAACGTTTTTTTATACTCCAATCGATCTCGGTAACGATACTCTCAATACGATGCAAGAGGGGATCGGGAATGCATCGCCGATTGCGCTCGCTATTTTAGTTGGCTTTCTAGTATTCATGGAAGGGTTATTCATTACGATGAATGCCGGGAAACAGACGTCACCAAGACTCGTAGAAAGTAAACGTGGAAAGTTAGTGGGGGCCCATGAAGTCCAAAGACTATGGCTTTTACCACTATTCCTCTTCCTTCCAGTCGGTCAGGTTGAATCATTTACATGGTGGCCTCTTCTTGATTTTGGTGCTGGCACCTATGCCTTTATCTTATTGCCATATCCAATTGGCTTTCGAAAGCTTATACACCATGCATTACCCCTTCCAGAGATGAAGAGTAATGGTAGGCAGGTTGCTCTTCTCGGGGGAGCGACGGTCTTAATTGGTCTAATGAGTTACTTTTTGAGTAATAAATGGATTGCATTAGTTGCAATCATTCTAGTGATTCTTGGACGAGCTGGTATTTTACTTCTTCATCGAGGTAAAAATAAGCCTGCCTATTTCAATGAACGAAATAAAGGACTTGTTATTCTCGGAATTCTCCCTGGCTCACCTGCAGATCAAATGAACTTACAAGTTGGCGAAGTCATTTCTAAGGTGAATGGGCTACCTTTAGGAAAAGGTGTGGATTTTTATACGGCTCTTCAACGTAATGCCGCTTTTTGTAAAATGGAAGTGCTTGATGTTAATGGAGAAGTTAGGTTTGAGCAAAAAGCGCTTTATAATAATACTCATCATGAGCTTGGTTTGCTATTTGTAAAAGAAAATCGTTTTGAGGAGCAAGAGGAAGCACAATAATAAACGAATCGTTAGAAGAAGGCTGAGGCTTTCTTCTTTTTTGTTATGCTATTTTTCGTTAAATAGCAAAAGTTATGTTTCTCTTTGTCACTTATAGAATTAAACCTATTTCAACAATAAAGTTGTACTTGTTTCTATGCCATTTAGTTATAGGTTCTATTCAAGAAATATATGGAAGTTAGAAAACCGTTTCATCCCTTGGATGATTGCGTTTACAGTGTTTTTCTATGTCTTGTATGTTAGCAAAACGCTTGCTACACTTTGATCATTCTTAACGTAAAGGAGCATGTCGCAATGACTGGAGAAAAGCAGTTGCAGCAACAATTAATGGATCTTAATGAAAGAGAAATGAAGTTGCTTCAAAAGTTTGAAATAGAGCGTGAGACAATTATGAATCAAATGCACGGTAGCGCGTCTGTCGTTACAAGAGCTCCAATTTCCGAAATCGTAGAAACCCTTGAACGTTCTCAAGTGGCGATGGGGCCGCTTTACCTGACAGATCTACTAGAGAAGCATTATAGAATCACTATTTCAAAGTCATCCCTTTTTAATATCCTTGAAATGCTCGCAGAGTCAAAAGATTATCCTATTACTCGGATTAGTGAAAAAGGATTTAAATATAGTAAATAAGCTATAAAGGGTTGAATTTTGTCATTTGTTACTAACAACACAGATTTACTCGATTAGGGTATAAATCTAGAACCCAGTGTATTAGCAGAGCCATTAAGAAAGTAAAGGTGATTAGAATGGACAATGTATTCGAAGATACAAATATGAAGTCTACCAATGAGTCAAGAACGGCTAAAGCAACCGTAGTCAATCCGACTCATACAAATATTCATGGAACATTATTTGGGGGTCAACTGATGGCCTTCATTGATGACGTTGCTCTTATTTCAGCAACTCGTCATTCAAGAAGACCCTGTGTAACAGCATCAACTGATTCAGTGGATTTTCTTCATCCGATTAATCAAGGAGACATTGTTTGTCTTGAATCCATGGTGACGTGGACACACAAAACATCAATGGAGGTTTTTGTTAAAGCAATTGCAGAGAAAATGTTCACTGGTGAACGTCACGTATGTGCGACTGCGCTGTTAACATTTGTAGCCCTTGATGAAGAAGGAAATCCAGTTGAGGTACCAGGTGTTTACCCTGAAACAGAAGAGGAGAAATTCTTGAATGAAACAGCTGTTGAACGAAAAGAGATTCGTAAAGGTCGCAAAGGTGAAAGTAGAAAGCTAGCTCGTGAATTTGGAACTCCAAAGCCCTGGGATGCAGCTCAGTTTACTACATTGTAAAGTCGTTTCTTATCCTATGTGATAAGAAACGACTTTACAATGATGAGTTTTCTTTTCTGATCATAGCATTCTCTCCCTAACTTGTTGTAAGATGGGGGGGAGAAGTTGTGATTAGAGAGGGGAACTTACCAGTATGCAAGGAATATTAATTGCTTTATTCGTTCCGGCAATTATCATGGTCGTGTTTACGCGAGTTACATATAATACTTACGTTAGTTTCGGGTTAACGATTTTATTTATGTGGGCTGTGTTTGGTGGAATCGATCATCCGATACATTTGATTGTCTTAACGATTTTGTCAGCGCTTGTTGGATTTTATTTTTCAATGAAAACACAAAAACAAAATAAGAAAAAAATGAAGTAGCGCCTATTTTAAAAAGAATAGGCGCTTCTTTTTCGTCCAATACTGGTAAATGAAGAGACACATTAGGCAAATAATATAGAGAAATAGAATGAGTAGGCCTGAAATCGACTGATGGAATAGCTGTAATAGAATACTAACTAACGTAAAAAAGTAAAGAATGCCAAGAAGATTTTTTAATGTGGTTTCAGTGAAAGAATCTGTCATTCCTGCTCCGATTCTAGCTCCAATGATCGCTCCAATCACTAAGAGAATGGCAAGGGTGATCGGAATGGTAACCGTTTGAATATATGAGAAGAAACCGGTCAATACAATGAAGAAGATGGAAGTTAAAGATGTACCCACTGCAAGTCGTGGCGGAAGACGTAGTACATGAATTAATAGTGGTACCATGACAAAACCGCCCCCCACTCCAAGAGTAGAAGAAATAAATCCGCCTAGTAAGCCGATTAAAATTGTTCGAAGAGGGGAAACAGAAATAGAAACATTTTCTTCATCTATAGTTTGTCCTTTGGAAAGCATGGATATGGAAAAGTATGCGAGAAGAACGATATATAAGATTGAGATAACTGGACCATCGATTTTGCTCTCTTCCAAATATAAGACAAGTGGTTTAGCAACCTGTGTTCCGATCATGCCACTAATCGATAGAAAAAGAGTCACTTTCCATAGAATTCTTTTACTTTGAATATACTTCAAAGATCCAGAAATCGAAGTGCTCATGCTATAAAGAAGGCTAATGGTGATTGCTGTTGCAGGTGAATAACCAAGTAACAAAAGAATAGGTGTGAGGAGAAATCCCCCGCCTACGCCAAAAAATCCTGAGACAGCACCGATTGAGAGGCCAAGTGGTAAAGCCCATAAAAGCAGCAATGTTAAAACTCCTTTGTAGTAAAACTTAGTACTGCGTGAATTCCGCTACACTGTGAATCAACCTTTAACAGCATACAATAGTTTTGTATGAAGAGAAAGATAACCTTGAAAATAAAATGCGAATATCAGTTCGCTTTAATTGAAGTTTAAACCATATTCTGTGATATAATAAGTGACATGGATGATAGGAACGGAGGCGAAGATGGTGGAAAAAAAGTTCGAGTTGGTATCTGATTATGAGCCTCAAGGCGACCAGCCTGAAGCCATTAAGAAACTTGTACAAGGTGTTCATAATAATGAACGCCATCAAACGTTGCTCGGCGCAACAGGAACTGGTAAAACGTTCACAATGTCTAACGTGATACAAGAGGTGAATAAACCGACCCTCATTATTGCGCACAATAAAACGCTTGCTGGTCAATTATATAGTGAATTTAAGGAGTACTTTCCGCATAACGCTGTGGAATATTTTGTAAGCTATTATGATTATTATCAACCAGAAGCGTACATACCTCAATCGGATACATTCATCGAAAAAGATGCAAGTATTAATGACGAAATAGATAAACTACGACATTCTGCAACATCAAGTTTGTTTGAGCGTAATGACGTCATTATTGTAGCAAGTGTTTCTTGTATTTATGGTCTTGGTAATCCAGAGGAATACAGAAGTCTAGTACTTTCAATTCGAAAAGGAATGGAAAAAGATCGTGATCAACTGTTGCGCGATATGGTCGATATTCAATATTCCCGGAATGATATTAATTTCACACGTGGTACGTTCCGCGTTAGAGGAGACGTTGTGGAAATTTTCCCTGTCTCACGAGATGAACACTGTATTCGCGTCGAATTTTTTGGAGATGAAATTGATCGAATTACTGAAGTGAATTCCCTAACAGGTGAAATTCTTGGAGAAAGAGAGCACGTGGCTATATTCCCGGCTTCACACTTCGTTACCCGTGAAGAAAAGTTAAAAATCGCGATACAGCGAATTGAAGCTGAGCTTGAAGAGAGACTGAAGATTTTAAATGAAGAAGGCAAACTTCTTGAAGCTCAGCGTCTTGAACAGCGAACGAGATACGATATTGAAATGATGGCTGAAATGGGCTTTTGTTCAGGAATTGAAAACTATTCTAGACATTTGACACTAAGAGAAGCAGGAGCAACGCCATATACATTAATGGACTACTTTCCAGATGATTTCTTAATTATGGTTGATGAATCTCACGTTACGCTTCCCCAAGTAAGAGGAATGTACAATGGAGACCAGGCAAGAAAAGGTGTGCTAGTGGATCATGGCTTCCGCTTACCATCAGCAAAAGACAATCGCCCTCTTCGCTTTGAAGAATTTGAAGAGAAGGCTCATCAATTTGTTTATGTATCTGCAACGCCAGGGACCTATGAAGAAGAGCATTCAACCAAAGTCGTCGAACAAATTATTCGCCCAACCGGTCTTCTTGATCCGACGATTGAAATTCGTCCAATCGAAGGTCAGATTGATGACCTATTAGATGAAATCAATCAGCGGTCTGCACGTAATGAACGGGTACTTGTGACGACGCTCACGAAAAAGATGTCAGAGGATTTAACGGATTATTTGCTTGAAATGGGGGTAAAGGTACGATACCTTCACTCTGAAATAAAGACTCTCGAAAGAATTGAAATTATTCGTGATCTCCGATTAGGTGTATTTGATGTTCTTGTTGGTATTAACCTTCTAAGGGAAGGTCTCGATATCCCAGAAGTATCTCTTGTTACAATTTTAGATGCAGATAAGGAAGGGTTCTTACGATCTGAGCGTTCTTTAATTCAAACAATAGGACGTGCTGCTCGAAATTCAGGTGGCCATGTTATCTTGTATGCTGATAAAATCACCAATTCAATGGAAGTGGCAATGAATGAAACGAGTCGTAGAAGAGAAATTCAACAAGAATACAACGAAAAATACGGCATTACGCCTACAACAATTCAAAAGAAAGTGCGTGAAGGTATAAGAGCAACGGTTGCAGCTGAAGATGGAGAAGAATACAAGATTCCTAAGCAAGGTAAGATGACGAAGCAAGAGCGTGCTAAAGTGATTGAAAATGTGGAAACTGAAATGAAGGAAGCTGCACGAGAACTGAATTTCGAACGTGCTGCAGAACTTCGTGACCTACTATTAGAGCTTAAAGCGGAAGGATGACGAACAGATGGCAAACGATGAGATCGTCGTCAAAGGGGCCAGAGCCCATAATTTAAAAAATATAGATGTATCGATCCCAAGAGATAAGCTTGTTGTTGTAACAGGCTTGTCAGGATCAGGGAAATCATCTCTAGCATTTGATACGATTTATGCAGAAGGACAGAGACGGTATGTTGAATCGTTATCAGCATATGCAAGACAATTCCTTGGACAGATGGATAAGCCGGATGTAGATGCTATTGAAGGTCTGTCTCCCGCCATTTCCATTGATCAAAAGACAACAAGTCGTAACCCTCGTTCAACGGTTGGAACGGTAACCGAGATTTATGACTACCTCCGTCTTCTATTTGCAAGAATCGGACGTCCTGTTTGTCCACGTCATGGCGTAGAAATTACGTCACAGACGATCGAGCAAATGGTTGATCGGATACTGACTTATGAAGAGCGAACTAAGCTCCAAATTCTATCCCCAGTCGTTTCAGGTCGTAAAGGTGAGCATGTGAAAGTATTAGAAGATATTAAGAAGCAAGGCTATGTTCGCGTACGAGTAGATGGAGAGATGTTGGAAGTTGCGGATGAGATCTCGCTAGAAAAAAACAAGAAACATTCCATTGAAGTTGTGATTGATCGTATTGTAGTGAAAGAAGGCGTTCAATCAAGATTAGCAGATTCACTTGAAACCGCCCTTAATCTTGGTGGTGGCCAGGTGATCGTAGATGTGATGGGGCAGGAAGAGCTTCTTTTCAATCAACATCATTCCTGTCCGTACTGTGGTTTTTCAATCGGGGAATTGGAGCCGAGATTATTTTCTTTTAACAGTCCATTTGGTGCTTGCCCTTCTTGTGACGGCTTAGGACTGAAACTTGAAGTGGATCTTGACCTAGTCATACCGGATTGGGACAAATCCCTTCGAGAACATGCCATTGCACCTTGGGAGCCGGTAAGTTCCAATTACTACCCGCAGCTACTTCAAAGTGTTTGTAATCATTTTGGAATTGATATGGATACCCCAGTAGACAAAATTCCTAGAGCACAGCTCGATAAAGTGCTTTATGGTAGCGATGGGGAAAAAGTTTACTTCCGTTATGAAAATGATTTTGGGCAGGTTCGTGAAAATAACGTTCCTTTTGAAGGAGTTATTCCAAACGTTGAACGACGCTATCGTGAAACTAGTTCTGATTATATCCGTGAGCAAATGGAAGCCTATATGGCACAAAAACCTTGTCCAACTTGTAAAGGTTATCGATTAAAGAAAGAAGCTCGCTCAGTCTTAATTAATGGGAAACATATTGGCGAAGCAACGGAGTATGCGATTAAAGATGCTGCTGGCTTTTTTGATCAGTTGGATTTAACTGCAAAAGAAGCTACAATCGGAAAAATGATTTTACGAGAAATCCAGGATCGACTTGGCTTCCTTGTCAATGTTGGTTTGGATTATTTAACGCTTAACCGATCAGCTGGTACATTATCCGGAGGTGAAGCGCAGCGGATTAGACTTGCAACCCAGGTAGGATCAAGATTAATGGGTGTACTGTATATTTTGGATGAACCGTCTATCGGACTACATCAGCGTGACAACGATCGTTTAATATCAACCCTTCAGAACATGCGGGATCTTGGAAATACACTTATCGTTGTGGAGCATGATGAAGATACGATGTTAGCGGCAGATCATATTATTGATATAGGACCTGGTGCAGGAGCCCACGGTGGATACATTACGTCAGAAGGCTCGCCTGCTGAAATAATGGATGACGAGGATTCTTTAACAGGGGAATATTTATCAGGCAAGAAATTTATCCCTGTTCCGAGTGAGCGTCGAAAACCAGACGGTCGATATATTGAAATAGTAGGGGCAAAAGAAAATAATCTAAAAAACACTAAGGCGAAGATTCCAATTGGATTATTCACCTGTGTAACGGGTGTATCTGGCTCTGGTAAAAGTACACTTATTAATGAAATTTTATATAAGGCACTTGCTCAGAAACTCCATAAAGCAAAGGATAAACCAGGTGAGCATAAGAAAATAAATGGACTCGAGAATGTGGATAAAGTCATTGATATCGATCAGTCTCCAATTGGCCGCACGCCACGTTCAAATCCTGCAACATATACAGGAGTTTTTGATGACATTCGTGATGTTTTTGCACAAACAAATGAAGCGAAAGTTCGCGGGTATAAGAAGGGACGATTCAGCTTTAACGTCAAAGGTGGACGTTGTGAAGCCTGTCGTGGTGATGGGATTATTAAAATTGAAATGCACTTCTTGCCAGACGTTTATGTGCCGTGTGAAGTATGTCATGGCAAACGCTATAATCGTGAAACGCTTGAAATTGAATACAAGGGTATGAATATTGCCGATATTCTTGAGATGACGGTAGAAGATGGTCTAGATTTCTTTAAAAACATTCCAAAGATTAATCGTAAGCTACAAACGCTTTATGATGTCGGGTTAAGCTATATTAAATTAGGTCAGCCTGCAACAACCGTATCCGGTGGTGAAGCACAGCGTGTGAAGCTAGCTTCACAACTTTACAAACGTTCAACGGGTAAAACCCTATATATTCTTGATGAACCGACTACGGGATTACATGTAGACGATATTTCAAGGTTACTGGAAGTTTTACAGAGACTTGTTGAAAACGGTGATTCTGTCCTCATTATTGAGCATAATCTAGATGTCATCAAAACCGCTGATTACCTCATTGATCTTGGACCTGAAGGTGGCGACGGTGGTGGTGAAATCATTGCAACCGGCACACCGGAAAAAATTGTAAAAGAAGAGCGTTCCTATACGGGAAGTTACCTTGCCCCAATTCTAGAGCGTGATAAGAATCGGATGAAGAAAAGGTTAGAACAAACACAGTCAGTATAATTGGAAAAGACAGCGATCGCTGTCTTTTCGTTTTTCTTTTTCATTTTTGAAACTTTCTTTTTGACGAATCGTATAGATAGTTAGAGAATATTGAAAGGGGAAGCAATTATGTCTGTTGAGAAAGTGATGTCCTCCCTTTGTTATTTTAGCGTTTTTTTCGCACCGTTTCTTTTCCCAATCATCGTTTATTTTGTGGTGAAGGACGAAGAAGTTTCTTACCATGCGAAGCGCTCGATTGTTTCTCATCTCCTTCCATTCCTCACTATCCTTCTTGCGTTAGTGGCTGTTTTTATGATGGATATAGGAGTTGTGATCATTTTAGGTTTTCTATTGTTTAGTTTACTAAATGTCATTGTGTTTGTTTGGAACATTGTCAAAGGTATTCAGGTTCTCCGCTGGTAATCGTATAGGGGTTCACACGAATTTAAAAAAGGAGATGTTTTGAATGAATGAAGAACGTAGAATGATTTTGAAAATGATTGAAGACGGTAAAATATCAGCTGATGAGGGAGCGAAACTGTTAAAAGCTCTTGGCACAAACGAAAAATCCGAAGAAACGAAGCAAGAGAAGTCTTCAGATTCTAACGCAGATCGGTCGGCTCCAGCATATAGAGTAGGTCAATTCGTTGAGTCGCTCATTCAAAAAGTAAAGGATATGGATCTTGATTTCAACTTTGGTTCTTCTGAAGAGGTTTCCCATGTTTTTGAACAATCAGAGGTTTCGACGGATACACTTGATGTTCATGTTCGAAATGGGGAAATTACATTTCAGACTTGGGACCGCAACGAAGTAAAAATTGATTGTCGCGCTAATGTTTACAGAGTGTCTAATCAGAAAGATGCCATGGATAAGCTTCTCCGTGAAACGTACTTTTCCGTTGATAATGATAAAGTAACTTTTAAATCAGAACGTGCCGATGTGAAAGTGAATTTAGTTATTTATGTTCCTGCAAAAGAATATCAAGGTGTATGGATAACGACCTTCAATGGTGACGTTACCGGTGAAGGAATGAACTCTGCGAAAGCGAAGTTAAAAACAGGGAATGGGAAAATTGGCATTCGAAAATCTACGGTGAAAGTGCTTGAAGCTGAGACCGGAAACGGCGCAATTTCTGTAGAAGATACAAATGGAGAAGTTTGTGAGCTCGAGACAGCAAACGGCCCAATTACAATTGATGGGACATTTGTTGAAGCGGATGCACAATCCATGAACGGAGCTATTCGTCATACTCTTACCAATCCAGTAAGCGGAAGTGCAGACCTTAAAACAGTAAACGGTACGATTCAAATTGTTGTGCCAAAGGGTATAAATATTAAAGGTGATCTAAAATCGACGATTGGAGCGATTACGACTGACCTTGATCATATGAGTATTATTCGCGAGAAGAAAGAAATTTCTCACCGATTGAAGAAGTTTAGAACAGAAGAAGAATCAGAACATAACTATCGAATTGAAGCCAATTCGACTGCTGGTTCGATTTCAGTGTCGTATCTTTAATGGCTCGAATAAGGTGTAATTAACAGTTTATACTATTAAGGTCAATTGTAAGGAGGAATCGTGATGCGCCACTGGATTGTAAGCTTACTCGTCAACAGTATAGTATTAATGGTCGTAGCAGGATATTTTGAAGGTTTTTACCTTCAAGGAATCGGGTCGGCTATACTGGCAAGCGTGCTCCTTGCAATTGTGAATGTTTTTGTGAAGCCAATATTAATTTTACTTACGCTTCCCGTTACGATTGTCACTCTGGGTCTGTTTCTCATTGTCATTAATGCTATTACGCTTATGATAACGGCCTTTTTAATGGGAGAAGCTTTCGTAATTAATGGTTTTATGATGGCCATTCTTGCTGCGCTTATTATAGGTTTGTTGAACTTGTTAATTGATAAAGTGATTATCGAACCTATTCGTAATAAAGCCTAAAAGCACGCCCTCTTGTGAGGGCGTGTTTTTCGTCGCATTCGGAAGTGCTTTTTCTGGTAAGATAATAAGAAAAGGAGGGGTGTGCATGTCATTTCATAACCAGAGCATTTTGCCTGCTGTTAGGAAGATGCGTGATTTTGAAACATTATTGAACAGTAAGTATACATATATCGTGCTTTTAGATACGCACATTGGTCAGTTGAAATCGGTGATAAAGGAAGGGAATCGAGCAGGGAAAAAGATTCTTCTTCATGCTGATTTAGTTCAAGGGTTAAGGAATGATGAACACGGTGCAGAATTTCTCTGTCAGGAAGTAAAGCCTGCTGGATTAATTTCTACAAGATCGAGCGTTCTTTCCGTAGCTAAACGTAGAGGTATTCTTTCTGTACAGCGTTTATTTATGCTTGATTCAATGGCTCTTGATACTAGTTACAGTATGGTTAGGAATACGAAGCCAGACTGTGTCGAGGTATTGCCTGGTATCATTCCACAGGTTTTTGAAGAGCTACATGAACAAATTAAAGTACCCATTTTCGCAGGAGGATTTATTCGTTCAGTAGAGGATGTGGAAGCGGCGTTAAGTGGTGGTGCTGCTGCTGTAACGACCTCGAAGAAAGACTTATGGAAACATTTTCAACCTGATTAAACAACTTGACATCGCTTACATTGTTTTGGTTTAATAGTAGATAAGTTAATAGCTCGTGCCTGAGATGAGGAGAACCACACGCATATCTTATCAATTGATAAGATCGATTGTTGTGGTTTTTTTTAATTTCCCTTTTAGAACGACAGAAAGAGGGAATAGACTCAAAGAAGAGTTTTAGCTAAAATCAAAGGAAGGTGATTAAATTGACCCCATTTATTGGTGAAATATTAGGAACTATGATTTTAATTATTTTTGGTGGTGGCGTTGTTGCAAACGTTAACTTAAAAGATTCTAAAGCTCAGGGAGGTGGATGGATCGTTGTAGCCCTCGGTTGGGGACTTGGTGTTGCGATGGGTGTTTATGCTGTTGGACAAGTTAGTGGGGCTCACCTCAATCCAGCTGTAACATTAGGACTAGCTTCCGTTGGCGATTTTCCATGGAGCGATGTACCGAGCTACATAGCGGCGCAAATGATTGGTGCATTTCTCGGTGGATGTATTGTGTATTTTCATTTTCTACCTCATTTTCGTAGAGAAGATGATAAAGCGCTTAAATTAGCTGTATTTTCTACTGACCCTGCTATACCGCATACGTTCAGCAACTTTTTAAGTGAGTTTATTGGGACGGCTATGCTGTTAATTGGGTTACTAGCGATTGGTTCTAATGAATTTACAGATGGACTGAATCCATTCATCGTTGGTTTTCTCATTGTAGCGATTGGTCTATCACTAGGCGGTACGACTGGTTACGCCATTAACCCTGCTCGTGATCTTGGTCCAAGAATCGCACACTTTTTCTTACCTATTCCAGGTAAAGGTGATTCGAATTGGCAATATGCATGGATTCCAGTTATAGGGCCAGTGTGTGGGGGAATGTATGGAGCCATTCTTTTTAAAGCGGTAACAGAAGCAAGTTATGGTATGATTTTCTGGATAGCTACAGTGATTACAGCCATTTTATTTATTGTGCTGTATCAGCTTAGTGATAAACTTCAAGATTCTGTTCACTCTTCTTCAGAGGCTAAAAATTAATCTTCATAACTATATTTAGGGAGGAATTATTATGTCAGAGAAGTTCATTCTATCATTAGACCAAGGAACTACGAGTTCACGTGCCATTTTGTTTAATAAGAAAGGTGAAATTGTAAACGTTGCTCAAAAAGAATTTAAGCAGTATTTTCCTAAGGCTGGTTGGGTTGAGCACGATGCTCAAGAAATCTGGAGCTCAATTCTTTCGGTAATGGCTCAAGTACTTTCGTCCACTTCTGAGTTGTCTGCGAAAGATATTGAAGCCATCGGGATTACAAATCAACGTGAAACAACAGTAGTTTGGGATAAGAATACTGGTAAGCCAATTTATCATGCAGTTGTATGGCAGTCTCGCCAAACAGCCGGAATCGTCAATGAATTAAAAGAACAGGGTTATGGAGAGATGGTTCGAGATAAAACTGGTCTTCTAATCGATGCTTACTTTTCTGGAACGAAAGTTAAATGGATTCTGGATAATGTTGATGGTGCACGCGAGAAGGCTGAGAATGGGGATCTTCTCTTTGGTACAATCGATTCCTGGTTGATCTGGAAACTATCAGGCGGAAAAGCACACGTGACGGATTATACAAATGCTTCTCGTACGATGATGTATAACATATATGACTTGAAATGGGACGATGAGTTGCTTGAAATGCTGAATGTTCCTAAGTCAATGCTTCCTGAAGTTCGCCCATCTTCTGAAGTATATGCTAATACAGTTGATTACCACTTCTTCGGTCAGAATGTCCCAATTGCTGGGGTGGCCGGAGACCAGCAAGCAGCATTATTTGGCCAGGCATGTTATGAAAAAGGAATGGCTAAGAACACATATGGTACAGGTTGTTTCATGCTTATGAATACAGGTGAAAAAGCGGTTAAGTCAGATAATGGACTTCTCACGACAATCGCATGGGGCGTTGATGGAAAAGTGGAATATGCTCTTGAAGGTAGTATTTTCGTCGCGGGATCAGCGATTCAATGGTTAAGAGACGGATTACGCATGTTTAACGAAGCGCCAGAAAGTGAGCGTTATGCAGAACGCGTTGAGTCGACAGACGGTGTGTATATGGTACCTGCCTTCGTTGGTCTTGGTACACCTTATTGGGATAGCGATGTAAAAGGTGCTGTATTTGGATTAACAAGAGGAACGAGTAAGGAGCACTTTGTTCGTGCAACTCTTGAATCACTTGCTTATCAAACAAGAGATGTTCTTGATGCGATGACAGCTGATTCTGGCATCGACTTGAAAACACTTCGCGTCGATGGAGGCGTAGTAAACAATAGCTTCTTGATGCAATTCCAAAGCGATATCATTGGTGTACCTGTTGAGCGCCCGACTGTTAGTGAGACGACTGCACTTGGTGCAGCTTATCTTGCAGGACTTGCGACAGGATATTGGAAGAATAAAGAAGAGATCAAAAAGCAGTGGATGATTGACCATACATTTGATCCTGAAATGAAAGAAGATCAGAGAGAAGAGCTTTATGGAGGATGGAAGAAAGCTGTAAATGCTACAATGGCTTTTAAATAATCCTTTTTTGTAGGCACAGTCTTCTAACTGTGCTACAATGGAGACAAGTTAATATAGTTCTGGTCGGAGAATAGGAGAAGACCACAGCGCCCAAGCATAGTTTGTTATGCTCTGGTGTGTTGTGGTCTTTTTTTGTCCTTTAAACCAGTTTTCTTAGTAGGAATGTTCAATCTTATGCTTAAGAAGCCCTACATTAGGGGTAAAGTACTGAAGAGGTATTAATTAATCATTTTAAAAATGTAAGTGTTTATATAACAAAAGGGAGTGTGTTCATCTTGGTTAAACCATTTTCAGGATTACAAAGAAGCGTTGTGCTTGATCAAATTGTATCAGAGGAGTTAGATGTACTCGTTGTTGGAGGCGGAATTACAGGGGCAGGTATCTTGCTTGATTCTGCATCTCGTGGAATGAACTCGGCTGTTATCGAAATGCAGGATTTTGCTGCTGGTACGTCAAGTCGTTCAACGAAACTTGTTCACGGTGGATTGCGTTATTTGAAAAATCTCGAAATTGGATTAGTCGCTGAAGTTGGGAAAGAGCGAGCGATCGTTTATGAAAATGCTCCTCACGTTACAACACCTGAATGGATGCTACTACCAATTATTAAAGGCGGTACATTCGGCAAATTTTCTACTGGAGCTGGTCTTGCACTTTATGACAGACTGGCTGGTGTTAAACGGAAAGAAAGAAGAAGCATGCTTTCTAAGAAGGAAGCGCTAGACAAAGAGCCACTTCTTCGTAAAAGTGATGTAAAGGGCGGCGGATATTATGTTGAATATCGCACAGATGACGCTCGTCTCACGCTTGAAATTATGAAAGAAGCCGTTCATCGCGGTGGAAAAGCTGTAAACTATGTGAAAGCAGAACAGCTTTTATATGAAGATGGTAAGATTGTTGGTGTACGAGCTAAAGACGTAGTAACAGGTGAAACACGTGAAATTAGAGCGAAAAAAGTTGTGAATGCAGCTGGCCCATGGGTCGATGAAATTCGTGATCTTGATCAATCGAAAAAAGGTAAGCACATGTTCCTGACTAAAGGGGTTCACTTAGTATTTGATCAATCTAAATTCCCACTTCAACAAGCCGTTTATTTCGACACGCCTTTTAATGACGGGCGAATGATGTTTGCAATCCCACGCGCCGGCAAAACGTATATCGGTACAACGGATACGCATTATACGAAAAATCCTGTACATCCTCAGATGACAGTAGAAGACAGAGATTATATTGTTGATGCAGCGAACTATATGTTCCCAAGCATTAATGTAACAAAAGAAGATGTGGAATCAAGCTGGTCAGGTGTACGTCCGTTGATTCACGAAGAAGGAAAAGACCCATCTGAAATTTCTCGTAAAGATGAGATCTTTCTATCAGATTCCGGTTTGATTACCATTGCTGGTGGTAAATTAACGGGCTATCGCAAAATGGCTGAAAAAGTCGTTAGTCTGATTGCGGATCAATTTAAAGAAGAAAAATATAAGAAATTCCCTGCTTCTACTACAAAGAATATGGTTCTCTCTGGTGGCTATGTAGGAGGAAGCAAAGGCTTTAAAGAATATGCAACAGAACAAGTTCGTAGAGGTACAACACTTGGTCTTAGTGTTAATGAAGCAGAAACCCTCGTGCAGCGATATGGTTCTAACATTGAACGAATTTATCAAATCATTGAAACGGTCGGAACGGAAGCGAATTTCCATAACTTAAGTCTTGAAGTATTCGCTACCCTTATCTATGGTATTGAAGAAGAAATGGTGGCAACTCCACTTGATTACTTCAATCGTAGAACAAGTGCCCTTTACTTTGACATTGATTGGGTTCGTCGCTGGAAAGAGCCAGTTATCGAGTATATGGCTAAGCGACTTAACTGGTCAAATGACATGAAACAAGCACACATTCAAGAGCTAGATAAGCAAATGCATGATGCTGTTGTGCCATTAAAAGTAAAATAAGCTTTTCAAACCGAAGCATTCGCTTCGGTTTTTTTGTATTTTAAGGAATGTTAATCTTTTGGAGAGTGAGAGTGGGGTCAAGTGAGAGTGGGGTCAGGTACGTACCTGACCCCACTCACAAAAAGGGCTTTAAATCTGTATGTGCTTTGAAATAGGAAATGGTACAATAGGGGAAGTTGAAATGGAACCGTCTTTTTGGTTCTTACATAGGAGGTTTACGAATGGTTAAAGTTCGTATGAAAGATGTCATTGAGAAGTTCAGTCTTGAGCTTGTGAGTGGGGAGGAAGGGATTCATCGTCCGATCACAACGAGTGATATTTCACGACCGGGACTAGAAATGGCTGGTTTTTTCACATATTATCCAGCAGAACGTTTGCAGCTACTCGGAAAGACAGAGATGTCCTTCTTTCATGGTTTAACAGATGAGCAGAAAGTAGAGCGGATGCAGAAGCTCTGTACAGACGAAACACCTGGGATAGTTCTTTCTAGAGATATGGAAGTTCCTGAGGAATTGATCGCGTCATCTAAAGAAAAAGATGTTCCTATTTTACGATCGAATATGACAACGACTCGCTTAAGCAGCCGCTTAACGAATTATCTTGAGAGTCAGCTTGCGCCGAACACTGCAATTCACGGTGTTCTTGTGGATATTTATGGCGTAGGTGTACTCATTACAGGCTCGAGTGGCGTAGGGAAAAGTGAAACAGCTCTTGAGCTTGTGAAGCGTGGTCATCGTCTTGTAGCAGATGATTCCGTGGAAATCCGTCAGGAAGCGGAAAATACGCTAGTCGGTAGCGCTCCTGAATTAATTCAACATTTACTTGAAATAAGAGGCCTCGGCATCATTAACGTCATGACATTGTTTGGTGCAGGTGCGATTCGAAACTACAAAAAGATCTCCCTAGTGATGAATCTAGAACTTTGGGATTCGAAAAAGGTTTATGATCGTCTTGGTCTTGAAGAGGAGTATATGAAAATCATTGATTCGAATGTGCCAAGACTTGTTGTGCCTGTTCGTCCAGGACGAAACCTTGCGATCATTATAGAAGTAGCAGCGATGAATTTCCGTCTGAAAAATATGGGGATGAATGCAGCAAAGCAATTTTCAGAAAGACTGACAAGAGAGATTGAAGATGGAGACGAGCACGACAGCATCTAATCTTAATCAAGATATGGATAAAGGAGAGACAACGACATGCTAGCCTCAATACAGCCTCTTGATCGCGTCGCGCTAGAGCTGGGACCGATCTCGATTTACTGGTACGGCATTATCATTGCTTTTGGAGCTTACCTTGGCTTGCTTCTAGCTATGAGAGAAACAAAGCGCCAGGGCCTGCCAAAAGAAACCTTTGTTGATCTAATTTTATGGGCTGTCCCCATAGCCATTATTTCAGCGCGTATTTACTATGTTATTTTCCAGTGGAGCTACTACAAGGATAATCCTGGTGACATCTTTGCCATTTGGGAAGGTGGTATCGCCATTCACGGTGCATTAATTGGTTCTGTTATTACAGCTATTATTTTCACTAGAAAGCGTGGACTATCTTTCTGGAAAATTGCTGACATCGCTGCTCCGAGTATTGTACTAGGGCAAGCGATCGGACGTTGGGGTAACTTTATGAACCAGGAAGCGCATGGGGGACCTGTCACAAGAGCATTTCTCGAGAATCTGATGCTTCCGGATTTTATTATTAATCAAATGTATATTGACGGGACTTATTATCACCCGACATTTCTTTACGAATCACTTTGGAACATAGCTGGAGTCGTGCTGCTTGTAATTCTTCAAAGAACGGCCGTTAAGCGAGGAGAAGTTTTCCTTGCTTATGTAACATGGTATTCTATTGGTCGCCTTTATATTGAGGGACTCCGTACAGATAGTCTAATGTTAACGGAATCTTTAAGGGTAGCACAGGTGATTTCAGTCGTATTAATTATTGTGTCGATTGCCTTAATCATTTATCGACGCAAAGTAATGAAAGTAAAGCCTTATAACGAAAAAGGATAGGAGGAGTGTCATTGTGGGCATTTTGCGACGGGGCTTAAAAGCAGGGCTCATGACAACGTGGGACCTTGGGAAAATTATTTTTCCAATCACCTTAGTAATGACCCTCCTTCGTTATACACCTGTTCTCGAATGGATCGTTACGTTAATCGCTCCTGTCATGAAATGGATTGGCTTGTCTGGAGACGCAGCTATTCCTCTTGTGATAGGGAATTTCTTGAATCTTTATGCGGGGATCGGAGCCATTCTTACACTCGATTTAACGGTCAAAGAGGTGTTTATTTTGGCTGTTATGCTTTCCTTCTCACACAATTTGCTAATTGAGTCAGGCGTAGCTGCAAGAGTAGGTGTAAAGTTATGGGTTATTCTTGCCGTTAGACTGGGGCTTGCTGTCCTCTCTGCTTTTATAATCAATATTGTCTGGCAAGGAGGAAGCGAAGAGGCAGCGTATGGTTTTGTTTCTCAAACGAATGAAATGGTTACCGGTTGGGGCTCTATTATTCTTCAAGGATTAGAAAAAGCATCGTTAGGTGTTCTTCAGCTCGCTCTGATCGTGATTCCACTTATGATTTTCATACAGGTTATGAAAGATTTATCCTGGCTTTCGACGTTTTCACGCTGGATGGCTCCAGTGACGAAGGGGTTAGGTATGAAAGAAAATACATCGACAACGCTTGCTGCAGGTCTTGTTTTTGGGCTGGCTTATGGAGCAGGAGTAATGATTCAAGCTGTAAAAGAAGATGGCGTGGAGAAGAAAGACCTTTACTTAGCGTTTATTTTTCTTGTGGCGTGTCATGCTGTCATTGAGGATACCCTTATTTTCATTCCTCTTGGAATTCCTGTTATCTGGCTTCTTCTCGTAAGACTTGTAACAGCCATTCTTTTAACGATTATCGTCTCAGTAATATGGAAGCGACGTGAATTGAACGCTTCAGAAAGAAAGGAACCATCGTATGAGCATTAACACAATTTTATTTGATTTAGACGGAACACTAATTAATACGAATGATTTAATTATGGCTTCATTTAGACATACGTTTGAACACTTTTATCCAGGTCGTTATGAGGATGAAGATTTGAAGCAGTTTATTGGAGAGCCACTTTATCTGACATTTGCTAAGCATTATGAAAGTCGAGCGGAAGAAATGGTCGCTTTTTATCGTGAACATAATATCGCAAATCACGATAAGCTTGTAACGGAATTCGATGGTGTTTTTGAAACGGTTAAGACGCTATCTGAAAACGGATATAAGCTTGCGATTGTGACGTCGAAAATGAGAAACACAGTTGAAATGGGGTTAAAGCTAACTGAGCTTGATCAGTTCTTCCCAGTTGTCATCACAGTTGATGAAGTTGAGAATCCTAAACCGCATCCAGAACAGCTTGAAACAGCAATGAAGAAGCTTCGTTCAGTTCGAGAAGAAACGATTATGGTTGGAGATAGCCAATACGATATTCTTGCTGGACAAAATGCAGGTGTTACGACTGTAGGTGTTTCGTGGACGATTAAAGGGAGCGACTTCCTGGCGTCGTTTAAGCCAGATTACCTTGTTGACCATATGGAAGAACTTCTTGCGATTGCTGGAGTCGAAAAGTGAGAAACACGGAGCGGTACCCCGTTACTGGTAGCAACGCTCTCTGGCAAATTTATAAAACAGTTCCCTTTTGGAAGGTAGTTAAGAATTTTATTATTATTCAGCTTGCTCGGTACACCCCTTTTATTCCGATTAAAAATTGGTTATATAAGACATTTCTTGGAGTGAAAATCGGCGACCAAACCGCATTTGCCCTAATGGTGATGCTCGACATAATGTTTCCGGAGAAAATTTCAGTCGGTAAGAATTCGATTGTTGGTTACAATACGACCATTCTTGCTCATGAATATTTAATTGATGAGTATCGACTTGGAGATGTTGTGATTGGCGATCGCGTAATGATCGGAGCGAATAGTACTTTGCTTCCTGGCATTACGATTGGTGACGGAGCGATTGTTTCAGCTGGAACGCTTGTTCATAAAAGTGTGCCAGCAGGGGCTTTTGTTGGTGGGAATCCGATGCAGGTGATTTATACGAAAGAAGAACGAGCAAAGCATGATATATAAAAATCCCGTAGCAATATGCTACGGGATTTTTATTAGTTATTCGTCACCTTGATCAGTTAAAATTACTGGACCGTCTTTTGTAATCGCAAGCGTATGCTCATACTGAGCTGATGTAGAACCATCTACTGTGCGAGCTGTCCAGCCGTCTTCGTCAATTGTGCTATATGGTTTACCGATGTTGAGCATCGGTTCAATTGTAATTACCATACCTTCTTTCAATCGTGCTCCTGTACCAGGTTGACCAAAGTGTGGAATCATTGGTTCTTCGTGAAGCGTTGGTCCAATGCCGTGTCCTGTGAAGTCACGGACAACGCCAAAGCCTTCTGCTTCTGCGTATTTTTGAATTGCATGGCCAATATCGCCAATACGATTGCCAATGACTGCCTGCTCGATGCCAAGGTAGAGGGACTTTTTCGTAGCTTCAAGCAAATGCTGTTTTTCCTCTGCAATTTCTCCAACTGCATACGTCCATGCAGAATCAGCGAGTGCGCCATTCAAATTGACAACCATATCAATTGTAACGATGTCGCCTTCTTTTAATTTTTTTGAACCTGGGAATCCGTGGCAAATGACATCATTAACTGAAGCACACGTTGCGTAAGGATAGTCCTGGTATCCCTTTTGCTCAGGTGTCGCGCCGCGTTCTTCTAGAAAGAGTTCAACGAAGTCATCGATTTGTTTAGTTGTTACACCAGGCTTGATAATGCTTCGTAATTCTTTGTGACAATCGGCAAGTACTTCGCCTGCTTCTTTCATTAATTGAATCTCTCGATTTGTTTTACGGTGAATCATATTTTCGCCTACTTTCTGCGTATTCATTTGTTCTATTAGGTGTTTCTTCCACCTGTTATTGGCTATTATCGTTTATTTTCTAACACGTTATGCGGAAGAACTTCCCTCAGTTACTGTAACAAAAAAACCCGCAAATTGCAGGTTTATTGTTTAGCTTATATTAATGAACCAAAAATAAAGATATTAACAATATAAGCCAACATAGCTATTGATTAAAGTAAATAAAATCCTATCCCCATGATTAAGTAAGCAGCAAGTAATGTTGCTCCTTCAAACCAATTTGTTTCTCCATCATTACTAATCACAATCATAAGTAAGACAGCTGTTACCATAGTGACAAGCTCTGGTAATGTAAAGACGAGTGGCATTTGTACTGGGAAGAAAAGAGAGATTAGGACGAGTAGCGGTGCAACAAACATCGCAACTTGAAGCGTTGATCCTACTGCAATTTCCACAGCAACATCCATTTTGTTTTTGTAGGCCATAATAATAGCTGAAGCATGTTCAGCGGCATTTCCTACAATCGCTACAATAATCACCCCGATGAATAACTCGCTCCATCCAAACGTTTCTCCAACTGTTTCAAACGTATGAACAAGGCTTTCTGACACGTATGCAACGGCGGCTGTGGAGAGTGCTAGAACGAGCATTGCTTTTTTTCTGCTCCATTCAGGCTCTTCATGTGCATGATCGCCACCTTCTTGGTCTGAGACGTGCTGATATACGCCGCGGTGAGTGACGAGCTTGAAGAAGAGAGCGGCAAGGTAAAGAATGATGAGGATAATGGAAATGCCTGTACTCAATGAAATGGCTTCAGCGTCACTCATGCCCATTGAAAAAACTTCAGGAATAACAAACGCTACGATGACACCAAACATAAGTAATCCTGAGTTGTGCCTTGCATCATATACATTGAATTTTTGCCTTTTGAATTTTAAGCCCCCAACGAAAAAGGATAATCCAGCAACAAGGAGTAGATTCCCCAGTACTGATCCTGTTAGCGAAGCGAGCACAATTTCAATTAAACCTTCTCTTAATGCAAAGATAGAAATGATCAGTTCAACAGCATTGCCAAATGTGGCGTTTAACAATCCGCCAATTCTAGGGCCAGAGATAACAGCAAGGCTTTCCGTCGCTCTTCCCATAAAAGCAGCAAGAGAAATGATTGTTAAGCAATAGACAATAAACATTAGTGTTTGCGACCAGTGAAGAAGACTTCCGGCAACGGACAATGGTACTCCAATAATAACTAGGAAGAAGAAGATTTTATTGACCACATGACACATCCTCTCTTTTCATCATCTACTCTTTTCCTCATTATAGATTTCCTTAATTGGAAAAGAAAGTTTCTTTCAAAGCTATTACCCTAATTTATCAATAAGTGATCCTGATGAAGACGGGATGAGTCATAAATCGACATCATTCCTTAAGATTACCTAAAAAATAAAGGGGATTCATATTGAAGTACAGAAAAGAAGTAAAGGGAATAATGCCCCTTATCGGTTGACGAAAAAAATAAAGGCGTGTAAACTACAAATAACTTCATCTTGTTAGTATGTTAGCGAACTAAAGAAAATGTGAGGTGCACAAAATGACAAGACCATTCGTATTTGAGAAGCCGCTCGGTATGCGCGATACGCTACCGGTACTATATGACTTGAAAACAAGTATTCGTGAAAAAATTCAGCGTGTAACAGAGGGATGGGGCTATCGTTTTATGAACACCCCTACGCTAGAGTACTATGAAACGGTCGGAGAAGCTTCTGCTATCCTTGATCAGCAGCTTTTCAAACTACTTGACCAGCGTGGCAATACGCTTGTCTTAAGACCTGATATGACCGCCCCAATTGCTCGTGTCGCTGCGTCTAGTCTAAAGAATGAGCCTTTTCCACTGCGCCTTGCTTATGATTCTAATGTGTTTCGAGCGCAGGAAGACGAAGGTGGAAAACCGGCAGAATTTGAACAAATAGGTGTTGAGTTAATCGGTGATCGCACGACGAGCGCCGATGCAGAAGTGATCGCATTAATGGCAGCCGTTTTAAAAGAAGCCGGTCTTGAAGATTTCCAAATCGCGATTGGCCATGTTGGATTTATTCAGGAGCTGTTTCTTTCGATCGTTGGTAACGAAGACAGAGCTGCCGTTCTACGCCGCTATTTATATGAAAAAAACTATGTAGGGTATCGCCAGCATGTAAGAGAAATGCCGCTCTCTACAATTGATCAAAAAAGACTTATGGCTCTTTTAACGCTCAGAGGAGATGGTTCAAAACTAGAAGAAGCCATTGACTTGCTACCGACTGACGCTGGTGAAAGAGTTCTTGATGAGCTTCGTACACTTCTACATACGCTTGAAGCATATGGGGTAGCTAAGCAGGTGAAATTTGATTTCACTCTTGTAAGTCATATGAGTTATTACACGGGAGTGGTGTTTGAGGGATATGCCAATAACCTTGGTGTACCGTTAAGCAATGGAGGACGCTACGATGAACTGCTGTCGCGTTTTGATCGTCCGGCACAGGCAACAGGGTTCGGTATTCGTTTAGATCATCTTGCTGAAGCACTTGGTGTAACGAGTGAGGAAAAGCTCCCATATGCGATTATTTTTAGTCCTGAACGAAGAGAAGAAGCGATTCAACAGGCGTCAGAACGAAGGGCTACTGGTGAAAAAGTTGTGGTGCAGGAGTTAAGTGGTGTCACAAACCTTGATGCTTACTCGGAACGTTTTGATGACGTCACGTATTTAATCGGTAAGAACGGAAAGGGGATGTTGTAATGCTGACGATGGCAATGCCAAAAGGGCGTATTTTTGAAGAGGCGGTAGAATTGCTTCGAAACGCGGGTTATCAACTTCCCCCTGAGTTTGATGATTCAAGAAAATTAATTCTCGATATAGAAGAAGAAAATCTTCGTTTCATTCTAGCAAAACCAATGGATGTTCCGACATACGTGGAGCACGGTGTAGCGGATGTTGGAATTGCTGGGAAAGATGTCATGCTAGAAGAAGAGCGCAATGTATACGAAGTACTAGATTTAAAAATTAGTGGCTGCTATTTAGCTGTTGCAGGTCTTTCTGATGGACCAATTAAAGGCGTTGCACCAAAGATTGCTACAAAGTATCCGAACGTAGCTTCTAACTATTTTCGTCAGCAGGGTGAACAGGTTGAGATTATTAAGTTAAACGGATCGATTGAGCTTGCTCCGCTAATCGGCCTTGCTGATCGTATCGTCGATATTGTTTCAACAGGAAGAACGTTAACGGAAAACGGTTTAATGGAAACGGCGTTTATTGAGCCAATCACATCTCGCTTTATTGTGAATCCAGTTAGCTATCGAACGAAGGATGCAATCATTGACGATATGGTCGAGCGTCTTTCAGCGGTTGTGGAAGGAGAGAGCGCAGATGAAAATCGTTAATAGGAGCGAAGGGGTATCTATCAAACGATCGATTGAGCAGGGAACAGAAGAGCAGCGTCAGGCTGTTCTTTCTATTCTTTCGCAAGTTAAAGCAACTGGCGATGAAGCCGTTAAGGAAAATACAAAGAAGTTTGATGGAGCAGATTTGAAAGAACTTCGCGTGTCAAATGAAGAAATCGAACGGGCATATCTCGATTTATCTGATGAACTCATTACGACGATTAGAAAGGCGGCTGGCAATATTCAATCATTTCACGAACGCCAGCGTCGTCAATCATGGTTTACAACTTCTGAAGACGGTACAATGCTTGGACAAAAAGTAACACCGCTTGATTCTGTCGGTGTTTATGTTCCGGGTGGCAAAGCTGCATATCCTTCTTCCGTATTAATGAATGTTATTCCTGCTGTCGCTGCAGGTGTGAAGCGAATTGCGATGGTAACGCCACCTGACTCAGACGGAAATGTTCCTTCAGGTGTACTTGTTGCAGCGAATGAAGTGGGTGTATCGGAAATCTTTAAAGTAGGTGGAGCGCAGGCTGTTGGCGCGCTTGCTTACGGGACGGAATCGATCGCACCCGTAGATAAAATCGTCGGTCCAGGAAATATTTTTGTGGCCCTTGCGAAACGAGAAGTATTTGGGATTGTTGATATTGATATGATCGCTGGTCCAAGTGAAATCGTTGTTCTAGCCGATGAAAAGGCTAATCCAGCTTATGTGGCAGCAGACTTATTATCGCAGGCCGAACACGATGAGCGAGCTAGCGCTGTTCTAGTGACAACTTCAGAGACACTAGCTGAACGTGTTCAAGAAGAGGTGAAGCAACAGCTTGTCGAGCTTCCACGAGCTGAAATTGCATCTAAGTCAATTGATGATTACGGAATGATTTATGTCGTGAATCTTCTTGCCGAAGCGGTCGATGCCGTCAATGAACTCGCTCCTGAGCACCTTGAAATTATGGTAGAGGAACCAATGACGCTTCTTGGGAAAATTCGTCACGCAGGAGCTATTTTCCTTGGTCCATATAGCTCAGAGCCTGTTGGTGATTATTTTGCCGGCCCGAACCACGTACTACCTACGAACGGAACAGCTCGTTTTTCAAGTCCGCTATCAGTAGACGATTTCATTAAAAAATCAAGCGTTATTTCTTATAGTAAAGAAGCAATGAGAACAAACGGTAGCAGCATCGCAGCGCTCGCAAAGCTTGAAGGTCTGGATGCACACGCAAGAGCCGTTGAACTTCGATTGGAGGATTTATAATGGGTGAAGAGAGAAAAAGTTCGATTTCAAGAGAAACATCTGAAACATCGATTAACCTTTCGTTTGGGGTAGATGGAAGCGGGAAAACAGATTTACAAACCGGCGTTCCTTTTCTTACTCATATGCTGGATCTGTTCACGAAGCACGGAAAGTTTGATTTAGCCATTGCTGCGAACGGAGATACCGAAGTAGATGATCACCACACAACGGAAGACATTGGTATTTGTCTAGGGGAAGCGTTGAAACAAGCACTTGGTACGAAAGAAGGCATTAAGCGGTATGGAAATGCGTTTGTGCCGATGGATGACGCGCTTGCGCAGGTAGTAGTTGATCTAAGCAACCGTCCTCATCTTGAATACCGTGTTGAATTGCCATCGAATCGCGTAGGGACATTTGATACCGAATTGGTTCATGAGTTTTTATGGAAGCTTGCTATTGAAGCAAGAATGAACTTACACGTAATTGTTCACTATGGCCACAATACGCACCACATCATTGAAGCCATTTTTAAAGCGCTAGGACGTGCGTTAGACGAAGCAACACTTATTGATCCTCGTGTAAAAGGCGTGCCATCAACGAAAGGAATGCTGTAAATGATCGGAATTATTGATTATGGAATGGGGAATTTATACAGCGTTAGTAAGGCACTAGAACGTCTCGGTTATGATTATTTCGTTTCCGAAGATGAACAGGAGCTTTCAAAAGCAACGGGGCTCCTTCTTCCTGGAGTCGGCTCCTTTCGAGACGCAATGGCGATTTTGACTGAAACAGGATTAAAGGCTTTTATTGAAAAAGAAGTGGAGGCAGGAAAGCCACTTCTTGGGATTTGTCTTGGCATGCAGCTTCTATTTGAAGAAAGCGATGAGAATGGGTATGCGGAAGGCTTTTCTTTTTTGCCAGGAAAAGTAAAGAAGTTCCCCGGACAAGATTCTTTAGGTAACGCTTATAAAGTTCCACATATGGGGTGGAACAAGCTAGTGATCGAGCAGCCAGAATCGTTTTTAATGAATGATGTCGGTGAGGAACACGTGTATTTTGTTCACTCCTATTATGTTGATACGAACGATCGGGATGTTCTTATTGCCACGGCAGATTACGCTGAGGAAGTTCCAGCAGTTGTTGGTAAGGGGAAGGTGTTTGGCACCCAGTTTCACCCGGAGAAAAGTAGCCATGCTGGCCTTGAGATCTTAAAGAATTATGCTCAATACATAGAAGGGAATGACGCATAAGATGCCAATTACGATCTATCCTGCTATTGATATGAGAGGCGGCAAATGTGTACGCCTTTTGCAAGGTGACTATAACAAAGAAACGGTTTACGGCGATTCACCATTTGATATGGCAAAGCAATTTGCAGATGATGGGGCCGAGTGGATTCACATGGTTGATCTTGACGGTGCGAGAGAAGGAAAGCGCGTGAATGATCGTCACGTTCTTGAAGTCGCAAATGGGTTATCGGCGCGAGTCCAGGTTGGCGGCGGGATTCGAACTGAAGAAGATGTCGCTTATTATCTTGAGAACGGTGTTGATCGTATTATTCTCGGTAGTAGCGCCATTTCAGATCCTGACTTCGTGAAAAGAATGCTTGAGCGTTATAAAGAAAAAATCGCGATTGGTATCGATGCAAGAGATGGGTATGTCGCTGTCGAAGGATGGTTGAAAACCTCTGAAGTCAAAGCGGTGGATCTTGGCAAAGAACTCGCTGAACACGGAGCGGAAGTTTTCATTTTCACTGATATTTCAAAGGACGGCACGCTGTCTGGGCCAAACGTTGAGGCAATTGCTAAACTTGGTGAGGCTACAGGGAAAGAAGTGATCGCTTCAGGTGGGATAAGTAATCTTGACGATGTAATTAGTCTTCAGCAAAGAAGTGATTCGATTAGCGGTGCGATCATCGGGAAAGCTCTTTATACAAATCAATTTACATTAAAACAGGCGTTGGAGGTCTAGACATGCTAACAAAGCGAATTATTCCATGTCTTGATGTAAAAGACGGCCGCGTTGTGAAAGGTATCCAATTTGTTGGTCTGAGAGACGCAGGTGATCCAGTTGAATTAGCAAGAGTGTATGATGAAGAAGGCGCTGATGAACTCGTTTTTCTAGATATATCAGCTTCTCATGAAGGAAGAGAAACGATGGTTGATGTGGTAAGACAAGTTGCAGCAGAGCTTGCCATTCCTTTCACCGTTGGTGGAGGCATTAATAAGCTTGAGGATATGAAGCGTGTACTTCGTGCCGGAGCGGATAAAGTATCCATGAATACTGCAGCAGTTCTTCGTCCGGAATTGATCCGTGAAGGCGCCGATTATTTTGGAACGCAGTGCATGGTTGTGGCGATTGACGCGAAGTGGGAAGATGAGACGAAATCATGGCGTGTGTATACGCACGGTGGTCGGACTGCGACGGATTGGGATGCAGTTGAGTGGGCAATCAAAGCACAGGAAATGGGAGCAGGAGAAATATTACTAACTAGTATGAATGCGGATGGCAGTAAAGATGGTTTTGATGTTCCTTTAACGAAAGCAGTTGGTGATGCCGTCTCAATTCCAGTGATTGCATCAGGAGGAGCAGGGTCATCAGAAGATTTTCTTGAAGTCTTCCATGATGCTTCAGCAGATGCTGCTCTTGCGGCGTCCATCTTCCATTATAAAGAAACCTCTCTATCACATGTGAAAGATTACTTAAAACAAAACGGGGTGGCGATTCGATGAATACCGAAATGATCCAATTTGATGAAAAAGGTCTAGTGCCAGCGATTGTACAGGATGCAGCAAGTAAAGAAGTTCTCACACTTGCTTATATGAACAAAGAGTCCCTTACGAAAACGATTGAAACAAAAGAAACGTGGTTTTACAGTCGCTCTCGTGAAGAACTCTGGCATAAAGGAGAGACTTCAGGTAATACGCAACAGGTATTGGATCTACGTTATGACTGCGATCAAGACGCCGTCCTTGTACTTGTGAACCCTGCGGGACCTGCCTGTCATAAAGGAACCTATTCTTGCTTCAATGATTCCTTACTTTCAGAAGAAGTAAAGCCGGACGCTGATCGCTTCGCCATACTCAATACGCTTGAAGAAGTGATTGCGAAAAGAGAAGCAGAGCGTCCTGAAGGGGCGTATACTACGTATCTCTTTAAGGAAGGTGTCGATAAAATACTGAAGAAGGTAGGAGAAGAGGCTTCTGAAGTTATTATTGCAGCGAAAAACCGCGACCACGAAGAACTTACGTGGGAATCAGCGGATCTCATTTTCCACTGGATGGTTCTGTTAAGAGAGCAGGAATGTTCGCTTGATGACGTCCTTCAAGTACTTGAGGAACGACACGCTTCGAAGTAATGAAACTTTATTCTCTTTTGATCGTAGATAAGAGTAAATTCAATTACGAGAAATGGAGAGAGGTCGTATGTTTGTAGGGTTTATGTTTGTGGGACTTGCTATTGGGCTTTTTCTCGGACAGCCAGGACCTGGTGTACTGCTTGGAATGGGAATTGGTTTTATTGCGCAAGAAATTTCAAAGCGCAAAAAAGATATGTGGAAATAAAAGCGAGCCGCGGAGCTCGTTTTTATTTTGGGCAATTGGGACAGAAAGAAACAATTTAGTTAGCTTGAGTGTGCCGCTAGCCAGGTTTTACTACTTATTTTCTTTTATGACTTCACCCTGATGTATGTTATACTTTTGAACGGATATGACTGGTAATAGAATTATTCGAAGCGAAATTATTGGGGGGAAACATGAGGAAAGAACTTCATGCTTCTTCGGAAATGAAAGGCCGACTGATTCCGTTCGTTCAGGACGGAGATTATTTTTATAAAAAGGCTATGAGAGCCTATCAGCAACGGAATTTGGATAAAGCAAAACAGCATCTTGAACGTGCGGTTAAACTTGTCCCCGAAGAAGTCGATTATATATGTCAACTTGCAGCGGTCCTGTCGGAATTAGGCGAATATGAAGCATCAAATGAATGGCTCAAATTTGTACTTGACGATCTTGATCCTGAATACTATGATTGCTACTTTTTTCTTGCGAACAATTACGCACATATGGGTCTGTTTAAACAAACGGAAGAGAATGCGCGAACTTACCTTGAACACGAACCTGACGGAGAATTTATTGAAGACGCAGAAGAGCTCGTAGATCTTATTTTATTCGAGCAGTCGGAAGATTTACCTCAGGAGATTGGTGAAGAAGAGCAGCTGATTCAAGAACATGAAGCTGCACGTAAAGCCATTGAATCCGGCCAATTTCTTGATGCCATAGATTTACTGGAGCGGATGACGGAGGTTTACTCTGAATTCTGGCCTGCCTATAACAATCTTGCGCTAGCTTATTTTTATAGCGAGCAATATGAGGAAGCTATTCAAGTACTAGATGATGTTCTGACGAAAAATGAAGGAAACTTGAATGCGGTTTGTAATCTCACGCTTTTCTATGATTTCCTTGGGCAACATGTCAAACGTGATGTCATGCTTGAACGGTTGAAGAATGTTTATCCGATTCATCCTGATCATTCATATAAGCTAGGGAGTACATTTGGATTCCTAGGTCAACATGAGCTAGCATATCACTGGCTACGTAAAGCAGAAGTAACACGACACACATGGGATGCACCATTCTATCATTGGCTGGCTGTCTCTGCTTTTCACCTCGATCGTCCTGATCTTGCGAGACGTAATTGGAAAAAAATGCAGCAAGTGGAATCATCTAATGAAATGGCGAGCCGCTATCTTGCTGAACTAGAGCAAGGGAAGCTTGATAAAAATCAGCTAAGCTATCGATCCCAGATGTCGGTCGCAGAGGAGCATGAAGCGAAACACGATTATTATTCGAGAATGACGCATCTTATGCTGCTCTATACAAGACGTGATCCTGAAGGCGCATCAATTCTGCAATCGTATTGCAGACGTAAAGATGAGCCCCTTATTGTAAAAGAACTGTCAGCTTATATTGCGCTTACGCTTTCTGATGAACCAGTTCAAATTGTAAATGAAAAAGATGAATATATGGTTTACACACAGACAGACTTCCCTGATCATGTTCTTTCAGGTATGCGTGTGATTGCTGAGCTCGAGCAGGCAGACATCAGTGACTCAGATTTGCATGAGCTAATTGCGATGATCTGGTTACCTTGTTATGTTAAGCTTTCAGAAAGTGGCAAAGCATTTCAGAATCAGAAAGCCACTGCTGCAGCCATGCTCTACATGTGGCATAAAGTTAACCAAACGGATGTGACTCAAATCGACGTAGCAAATGCGTTCGGTGTATCTGGGTCAACAGTTTATGCCTATCGTAAAAAGTTAACTCGATTACTTTAGAACACTAGGTATGATGAGCATCCTATTAGACTTTTTTCTACTAATCGGATATGATTCTAAATAAGAAACATTACTTTTTAATAATGAATATAATTAAATTACTATTAGAAACGTGAAGGAAGTGAAACAGATGAGTGAAAAAATTTATGATGTCATTATTGTCGGTGCCGGTCCTGCAGGTATGACTGCAGCTGTATACACTTCTCGTGCTAATCTCGATGTTCTTATGATTGAACGCGGGATTCCGGGCGGACAAATGGCAAATACAGAAGATGTAGAAAACTATCCAGGATTTGATAGTATTCTTGGTCCAGATCTATCTACAAAAATGTTTGAGCACGCGAAGAAATTTGGCGCTCAATATCAATATGGTGATGTAAAAGAAATTCGAGATAATGGTGATTACAAAACAGTTGTCTCCGGAAATCAAGAATTCCACGCGAAAGCCATTATTGTAACAAGCGGAGCTGAATACAAGAAAATTGGTGTACCTGGTGAAGCTGAGTACAGTGGTCGTGGCGTATCTTATTGCGCAGTTTGTGACGGGGCTTTCTTTAAAAACAAAGAACTCGTTGTTGTAGGTGGAGGAGACTCTGCTGTTGAGGAAGGTGTGTATCTTACTCGATTTGCATCTAAAGTAACGATTGTACACAGACGTGATCAGCTAAGAGCACAGAAGATTCTTCAGCAACGTGCGTTTGATAATGAAAAAATCGACTTTATCTGGAATCATACAATCAAAGAAATTCTAGGTGAAAATGGGAAAGTGAGCAAAACGCTTCTTGTGAACACTGTAACGGGCGAAGAGCGTGAATTCAGTGCAGATGGCGTCTTTATCTACATCGGTATGCTTCCATTAAATCAGGCCGTTAGCGGACTTGAGATTACAAATGAAGAAGGTTATATCGTAACAGATGAAAACATGGCGACGAAGGTTCCAGGCATCTATGCAGCTGGTGACATTCGAGACAAAATGCTTCGTCAAATCGTAACAGCTACTGGTGATGGAAGTATTGCTGCACAATCTGTTCAGCACTACATTGAATCACTAGAAGACGCTGGAAAAGAAGCGTTAGTTTAATACCAAAACGAAGCCGGGAATTTCATGATTCCCGGCTTTACATTTACCCATAAACCTTATTTCGACAGCTTTCGAGCGGTATCGGGTGGTGCCTGTCACCGCGTCATTCGCTTTTAATTTTGCTGTAACAGCGGTGAAATACAAATGGGGTATACTATAAATAGATTTAACCCCCCCTTTAAATAGATTCATTCATTGGCACGGGCATATGCTCCGTGCTCTTTTTTTTGTGGAGTTGAGACGGTTCGTAACAGCTTCTCCAAACCGATCTCATTGTTCATGATAAGCAATCATAGTATACTATGTATAGAAAATCTAGAAGTCTGAGCACATAAGGCTTTCATATAAAAATCGGATAATTGAATTGAGGTGACAATTGTGCAACGTGTAACAAACTGTATTTTAAATGACGAAGCAAATGATCGAGTACTTTTACTACAAAAGCCAAGACGCGGATGGTGGGTTGCACCAGGTGGAAAAATGGAATCGGAAGAATCAATCCGTGACTCAGTGATCCGAGAGTTTCGAGAAGAGACTGGTGTCTATTTAAAGAACCCAAAACTAAAAGGCATTTTCACATTCATTATTAAAGAAAATGAAGTAACAAAATCAGAATGGATGATGTTTACGTTTCTTGCAACGGAGTACGATGGCGAGCCAGTTGAGAAATCAGATGAAGGAAAAGTCTCCTGGGTAAATACAAATGATGTTAGTGAGCTTCCAATGGCCCCAGGTGATTATCATA
Organism: Anaerobacillus sp. 63XJN7_4_ISO-PGPR-S23-413; assembly: GCF_056173725.1. Lineage (NCBI taxonomy): Bacteria > Bacillati > Bacillota > Bacilli > Caryophanales > Bacillaceae > Anaerobacillus > Anaerobacillus sp. 63XJN7_4_ISO-PGPR-S23-413. The sequence goes on along the minus strand of NZ_CM149688.1, from coordinate 3,511,273 downwards.
TACTTGATTATATGATGAAGGGTCACGGCATTATTTACGGTACATTTACTTATACACCTGACTTTAAACTTCTTTCATATCGATTAGATCCGTCTTAAATAGAAGTGTCACAATAAGAGAAATTGAGAAACGGAGTGGGGAAAATGACCGATTCGATTGATAAACGCATTCATATGGTCATTATTACAGGAATGAGTGGTGCTGGTAAGACAGTGGCAATGCAGTGTTTTGAAGATATCGGCTATTTCTGTATTGATAATCTGCCACCCGCGCTCTTACCGAAGTTCGTTGAAATGGTTGACGGTTCGGAAGGGAAATTAAATAAAGTAGCACTCGTGATGGATTTGCGTGGTGGGGATTTCTTTGACCATCTCGTGGAAGCTGTTGATCACCTCGATTCACATGAGCGTCTTGATGCGGAGATTCTTTTCCTTGATTCAAAGGACTCAACACTTGTCAGGCGCTATAAAGAAACAAGACGTTCTCATCCGCTTGCACCAGAAGGTTTGCCGCTAGAAGGCATTAAGAAAGAAAGAGAAATGCTTGAAGAGCTAAAAGGGCGCTCTCAGCAAATTATTGATACGAGCGACATTAAGCCAGTTCAGCTAAGAGAAAAAATCATGGACCGATTCTCGAACAATGAGAAAGAGAACTTTGGTGTCAATGTGATGTCGTTTGGATTTAAATACGGTATTCCAATCGATGCCGATCTAGTCTTTGACATTCGTTTTCTACCAAACCCACACTATGTGGAGCATTTGCGTCCAAAAACAGGTGTGGAAGAAGAAGTCGCGAACTATGTATTTAAGTGGAAAGAAACACAAACATTTCTAGCTAAATTAATTGATATGCTTGCGTATATGCTTCCTCAATATAAACGAGAAGGGAAGAGCCAGCTCGTCATTGGGATTGGATGTACGGGTGGAAAGCATCGATCTGTTGCATTTGCAGAACACATTGGTCACCATTTCGAAACAGAGTATCGCACGAATATTACGCACAGGGATATCGAAAAAGGGAAGGGTCATAAATAATATGGATGACACTAATCTGCCAAAGGCTGTTGTCATTGGTGGAGGAACAGGCCTATCGGTACTTCTTCGTGGACTTAAAAAGTTTCCTGTCGACATTACTGCGATTGTCACTGTAGCTGACGACGGAGGAAGTTCAGGTCGATTACGTGATGAGTTTGATATACCTCCTCCAGGTGATGTACGAAATGTTATTACAGCGTTATCGGAGGTTGAACCTCTGTTAGAAGGACTTATGCAACATCGGTTTAAAAATGGGAATGGACTATCAGGTCATTCCCTTGGCAACCTAATGTTAGCCGCCATGACGGACATTACTGGTGATTTTGTAACAGGAGTTAGAGAAATGTGCCGCGTTCTTAACGTACGTGGTGAAGTTCTTCCTGCATCAAATCGAAGTATTGTTTTACATGCTGAAATGCGTGATGGTACTTTTGTTCAAGGTGAATCACAAATTCCAAAGGTAAATAAAGCAATTAAGAGGGTATTTCTTTCACCACCAGGCATCAAAGCGCTCCCCGAATCTCTACAAGCTATTCGTGAAGCTGATTTGATTGTTCTTGGGCCAGGTAGTCTATATACAAGTATTCTACCGAATTTACTTGTTCCGGGCATTGCTGAGGAAATTCAGCAGTCTAAGGCAAGGAAAGTGTATGTTTGTAACGTTATGACTCAGCTAGGTGAAACGGAAAACTATACGGCGAGTGACCACGTGCAGGCACTCATTGATCACATCGGCTATAAACTTATGGATACGATTATTGTAAATGAGGAAATGATTCCATCTTTCTATGCAAAACGTTATGCACAAGAACGAGCAGAGGTTGTGCAATATGACGAAAATCGTCTAAAGAGCTTTGGTTTTCATGTAATCAGTGATAAAATTATTCAATACGATGAGAAATATGTACGCCATGATGCGAAGGAAATATCATCGATTCTTTTATCCTTATTAGACGATAAAAGATCATGATGGGTCAGTGGGGCCCCTGCATGAAAAAGGGGGGATGGCAATGTCATTTGCTGCTGATACAAAGAAAGAATTGACGCAGTTAGAAAGTAAACCTTGCTGTGCAAGATCAGAACTAGCAGCACTTATTCGAATGAATGGATCGATCTCGTTTGGTAACAGACAGCTGATTCTAAACATTCCGACTGAACATGCTGCCATTGCAAGAAGAATTTATACGCTCATTAAGCGGATATACAACTTCGATGTTGAACTACTTGTCCGTAAAAAAATGAGGCTGAAGAAAAACAATGTATACATTGTCCGTGTCTCAGCCAAAGCAAGAGATCTCCTTGAAGATCTCGGTATAATGGATAACGCCTTTACGTTCACTAGAGTAATCTCAAAGGATTTTACCAAGAAGTCTTGTTGCAAACGTTCTTATCTAAGAGGAGCATTTCTTGCGGGGGGATCAATCAATCATCCTGAAACCTCTTATCATCTTGAGATCTTCTCAATGTACGAAGAGCATACGGAATCGCTTTGTAACTTAATGAATGAATTTGGATTAAATGCGAAAATGCTTGAGCGAAAGAAAGGGTATATCGTTTATATCAAAGAAGGCGAGAAGATTACGGAGTTCTTAAGTGTTGTCGGTGCCCATCAGGCGCTGCTCTATTTTGAGGATGTACGCATTATGAAAGACATGCGGAATTCTGTTAATCGAATCGTGAATTGCGAAACGGCTAATTTGAATAAAACGGTAGGCGCGGCTTTTCGACAGGTTGAGAATATTCGCTTCATCCAAAAGGAAGTTGGTTTAGAAATTCTTCCTGATAAGTTAAGAGAGATCGCTGAACTTCGCGTGAAGCATCAAGATGTTACACTGAAAGAACTCGGTGAGATGGTTACTGGAGGAGCTATTAGTAAATCAGGAATCAATCATAGATTACGAAAGATTGACCAGATTGCTGATAAGCTTCGTGATGGTAAACCGATCTCCTAAGCCTTTCGGACAAGTTAGAAAAAAGCTTCCACCTATAATGGTGGAAGGTTGTTTTCTAGCAGTACAATAGATAGCATGAATCTTCAAAGAAAAACCCTATTTTTCTTAATGAAAGCATTGGAAATAGCGTTTTTCTAAATTTTTCACCTTTCGAGATAGCGCTTACTTTTTTAGGTAATTTAACACTTTAGTAAATTTAAAATCGAGAGGCCACAAAATGAGCTATCATAGCTTTAGTTTGAAAGTGGCGAGTGCAAGGGAAACTGGTATAGCGCTTCTGGTGTTCTGATCGACTGTTTTAAATAAGGGGAGGAATGAACAAGTGATTCAAAAAGAAGTTGTGGTTACTTTGGATACAGGATTACAGGCACGTCCAGCAGCTCTGTTTGTACAGGAAGCAAACCGATTTAACTCGGATATCTTCCTTGAGAAGGACGGTAAAAAAGTTAATGCCAAAAGCATCATGGGCATCATGAGCCTTGCTGTTGGTACTGGTTCTTCTGTTATTTTAACTGTTGATGGTAATGATGAAGAAGATGCGATGTCTTCATTAATTGATTTTATTCAAAAAGATTAGCAAAACCTGGCTGTGTGCCAGGTTTTTGTTTTGCATTAAATTGTTAACGTTGCGAAACATTCTTAAGAGAATAGAGTTATAGAGAGTGGGATCATCCATTGTGGTTCATTGGCTGCTCAAATAGCAGATGGTTCAAAAACAACGCCTATTCTAAGAAAGAAAAAGCCTTTCCCAACAATGTAGGGAAAGGCTTTTTAGGGTCTATCTTATGCTTTCTTTTCCATTACTTCATCAATCAAGCCGTATTCTTTCGCTTCAGTCGCTTCCATGAAACGGTCACGATCTGTGTCGCGATCGATTGTTTCAAGTGGTTGACCTGTGCGCTCAGAAAGAATTTTGTTTAGCTTCTCGCGCATTTGGATGATGCGTTTTGCGTGAATTTCAATGTCAGAAGCCTGACCTTGAGTACCACCGAGCGGTTGGTGAATCATTACTTCACTGTTTGGTAGAGCATAGCGCTTACCAGGTTCACCAGCAGCAAGTAGGAAGGCACCCATTGAAGCAGCCATACCGATGCAGATTGTTGATACTTTTGGCTTAATGAATTGCATAGTATCGTAAATCGCCATACCTGCAGTGATTGAACCACCAGGGCTGTTGATATAAAGTGAGATGTCTTTATCTGGGTCTTCAGCAGCAAGGAAAAGAAGTTGTGCAACGACTGCGTTTGATACGTTGTCGTCAATTGCTGTTCCTAGCATAATAATACGGTCCTTAAGAAGACGAGAATAAATGTCGTACGCTCTCTCACCGCGGTTTGTTTGTTCAATTACCGTTGGAATTAAAACCATTTTAAATTCCTCCCTTATATTTGTGGAATATGTAGTTGCTGTATGTTCATCATACCTAAAAGGTCAATATAGGTCAAATGAAGTGCTGTCCTATTTTTTAATCGATGAAAAGGGTTTGATTTTTCTTTAACCACATACACCCATTTTCCCCGCATCCCTTTATTTTAAACAGAGCGAATGTTCCTTTTTTTTAATCGATCGTCTGCTAAAAAGTAGGCTAAAATTCGTCTTTCTACCTGATTACGTATTTGAATGGAAGAATAGCGGTATGTTTGATTGTAACCTCGACAATATACTTTGCAAATCACAACATCTTCTTTCGTATCTTCTATATAGACGCGGATTCCTCTATCATGAAGCATTGCTTTTGCCCATTTTAAGTCAGAGGAGGCTAACGTTATAGCGGCATGAATTAGTTCCAGATAAGGGCGCGGAAGTTTCATTTTCGAATGGTTCACCCATTTCGTGTCAATTTCCAGCACTCTTTTCAGGTAAGGAAGTAAGAGGTAGTTTCTTAATGCCTTCGTTTCTTCTTTACTTAATTGGAACATGATCATCTCCACCTAACAGAACATATGTTTGGTATAACTTTACTATGAGACAGGTGAGACGTCAAGAACTGAAGCGATACCTTTTCTATGATATGAATGAAATGTTTGGATAATAGCTTTGGCCAATATTGTTAATACCTCACCGTTCACCAGAGTAAAAAAGCAACAGCGTTCATTAACATGGTATAGATAAAATGCTCTTATACACTATTGATTACTCATTGATCGTCACTTGGAAGCTATGAAATTCACCTTGCAAAAAAAGGGGGCATATCGTATAATAATCCTTGCGCTAATGAAGCGCGCCCGTAGCTCAGTCGGATAGAGCGGTGGTTTCCGGTACCGCGTCAGTCGGGGGTTCGAATCCCTCCGGGCGCACCAATTACATAATTCCAATCCCTTTCGCTAGTGTGAAGGGGATTTTTTTATGATAAATGTCATCTTTGTTCGCTTAGATCCAGGGAATGAATAATATCCTTCATTTTGAACAGAAAAAAAGAAGAGTAGAACTCGTCCACTCTTCTTGCGATCAGTCTTACCTTCTATCAGGGCTTATCTTTGTCATCGTCATGTCCTTTGCTGATTGCTCCACTCATCGTGTGTTTGAAGCCTGAGTGCATTCCAGTAGCGCATAGTCCAAGCCATAATCCTATAAAGAAGGCTTTTTTGAAGTCTTCCGGTTCAACATAAATGTGGCTCATTACAATTCCGATTCCAATGGAAAGAATCGGTAAGAACCTTACCGGAAAACCAAACACCTTAAAAAGGTGTACAACTCCAATGATGACTGGAAGCAAAGCAATTCCATATACAGCTAAATCCATGGCATTTGCCTCCTTTTTCTCTCTCTATAAGACAGTTTATGTAGAAATTTGACTAAGGGACGGGCTATTTCATCATTTTCTTTAAAAATGGTGTCAAAATCCCCTTTTAAAAAACAGAAAATTCTGGTCATTTTCATTTTTTTCATACCATAAAATGAAGCGATATAGTATGATGAAGGTGGAGGGATTGCGATGGAATTAGGATTGATACAAAAGCAGACAACGAAATTAGTCATGACAACCCAGTTGCATCAAGCGATTTCTATACTCCAATATTCTACGGTCGAATTACTGGAGTACGTGAAAGAACAGGCTCTTGAAAATCCATTAATTGAATTACACTCCCCTTCATGGGATGGTGGCGTTCGTTCTTCAAAACGCTCTTATGATACGGGGCTTAAAAAAGATCCACTCGAATACGCTGAAACAAGAAAAAGTTTGCATGATGAGTTACACGATCAGGCGAGGTGTCTACACTTTCCACGTAAAAGGGAAGCCGTTGTGCATTATTTAATTGATAATATTGATGAAAGTGGTTACTTAAGAATAAATGAGACGGAGGTAATGAATTACTTTGATGTCGAGCACTTTGAGATCACTGAAGCCATTAGAGAGATTCAATTACTTGACCCACCAGGTATAGGGGCGCGCTCTCTTTCCGAATGTCTCTTTTTACAGTTAAATGAGTCGGGAGAAATTTTCGAGCTTGCTCGAGATCTTGTTTCCTATCATTTGAAAGCGCTAGCAGAAAAGAAATATCGTGAACTCTCGAGAGAATTTCATGTTCCGGTGGAGCATATACAGCGGGCTGCGGATATAGTAGCTGATCTCGATCCTCGTCCAGGATCAAAGTGGGGTATTGATAAACCATCCTACATTGTTCCAGATGTCATGATAGAAGAGAAAAATGGTAGATTCTCTATTGCATTACTTGATGACGATTTACCAGCAATGAAAGTGAGCAACGCCTACCGTTCTTTTAAAAATAACGAAGCGGAAGAGTATCTAAAGGATAAATATCAGCAAGTCAGCTGGTTATTAAAAAGTATTGAGCAAAGAAAGCAAACGCTTCGAGCAATAATGGGCGTTTTTATTGTTCACCAACAAAATTTTTTGAGAAATGGGATTAGTGAGCTTTCTCCAATAACCTTGAGGGAAGTAGCGATGGAAGCAGATGTCCACGAGTCCACGGTAAGTCGAGCGATTAAAAGCAAATACGTTCAAACGCCACATGGTCTTTTCGCCTTAAAGGACTTATTTACTTCCAAACTGTCTAGTGAGTCTGGAGAAGCTGCTTCTTCCTCTAGTGTAAAGCTATTCATTAAGGAACTTGTGGAGAACGAGAATAAGATGAAACCATTATCAGATCAAAAGATTGTAGAAGCTCTTCATATCCAGAAAGGGATTGAAGTATCGAGGCGTACGATTGCAAAGTATCGAGATGAGTTAAAGATCTTAAGCTCATCGAAACGAAAACGATTTTCGTAGCGGCTACACTAGTCGCTTTTTTTTTTGCGTTCGAAAGGCTGTCTGAGTAAACTAGTAAAGTAATGAAGGGAGGTTTAACGTGTGGAAAAATCGGTTATTTTATATTCGAAAGAGACATGCCCACTTTGTGATGAAGCATATGAACTACTTCTTGAGCTTCAGGAAGAGGAAATGTTCTCTCTTCAGATAGTTGATATTTATAAGGATGAGGCACTGTTAGAAAAGTTTATGCTGATGATCCCCGTCGTTGAAATCGATGAGGAAGTAGTGGATTATGGTCGAATTTCAAAAAAATCGATAAGAAAACGCTTACTTTAAAAATTTCAGTATAACATAGTTGCCCATACTTTTGGCAACTGCTACAATGAAAATTGTAAGAAGTTCTTTTTGATCCAGGTGGGACTAAAAATGTCTAAGCGGGACATAATACGTCTCGAGGAAAAGAAGAACAGCAGGGGAGACGAATTATGCGCTCATTATTGTCACTTCAACAAAAATTATTGCCGGACATGTTAGATGTTATGAATAAGCGCTATCGGGTATTAAGACAGTTGAGGCTAATGCAGCCAATTGGCCGTAGAAGTCTTGCGAACAGTCTGGGTATAACCGAACGAGTTCTCAGAAGCGAAGTCACTTTCTTTAAAGATCAGGGGCTCCTACATATGTCTGTACAAGGTATGCAACTGACGGAGGAAGGCGAACAGCTACTTCTTGAGCTTGAACCGGTTATGGATGAAGTTTCCGGGCTCGATAATCTCGAGAAACGCTTGAAAGATAAACTTGGCATTCCGGAAGTATTTATTGTCCCTGGTGATAGTGATGTGACCCCCTGGGTAAAGAAAGAAATGGGCAGAGCCGCTGTGGGACGCTTGAAAAAGTTTCAGCTAAAAGATAGAGTGATTGCTGTAACAGGCGGTACCACGCTCGCAGGTGTGGCTGATATGATGATTCCTTCCTCAGATATGGAAGGAACACTGTTTGTTCCGGCTCGAGGGGGCCTAGGAGAACAGGTTGAAAATCAGGCCAACACAATTTGTGCGAAAATGGCAAGAAAAGCCCATACTGACTACCGTTTGCTTCATGTTCCAGATCAATTGAGCGAAGAAGCATACCAATCCCTTATTGAAGAGCCTGGCGTGAAAGATATCCTTGAGATTATCAAGTCTGCCGGTATTGTGGTTCATGGGATTGGGGAAGCTAGAACGATGGCGCAAAGGCGTAAATCTACGCTTGATGTTATTAATAAGATTGAGCGTGAGGATGCTGTCGCTGAAGCGTTCGGGTATTACTTCAATCAGTCTGGTGAAGTCGTTCATAAAGTGAAAACAATCGGACTGCAGCTCGAAGATTTAGAGCGAAGTGAACTAGTCATTGCGGTAGCCGGCGGCCGTTCGAAAGCAAAAGCCATCGAAGCCTATCTTAAGACGGGGATTCAAAGTATCCTTGTGACTGATGAAGGCGCCGCTAAAGCGTTATTAGAGGGAGATTCCCTTTATTAAATAAACCACACCTCGGGAAACGAGGAAATTCAAGGAGGAACTACACAATGGCAACAAAAGTAGGTATTAACGGTTTTGGACGTATTGGACGTAACGTATTCCGTGCAGCATTAAACAACCCTGGTGTTGATATTGTAGCTGTAAACGATCTTACAGATGCAAACATGCTTGCACACCTTCTAAAATACGATTCCGTACATGGAGAACTTAATGTTGAAGTAGAAGTTAACGGCGAGAACCTTGTAGTTAACGGAACTGAAATCACTGTTCTTTCTGAGCGCGACCCAGCACAACTTGGATGGGGAGATCTTGGTGTTGAAGTGGTAATCGAATCCACTGGACGTTTCACAAACCGTGACGATGCTGCGAAGCACCTTGAAGCAGGAGCTAAGAAAGTTGTCATCTCCGCACCAGCTAAAGACGAAGATATTACAGTTGTTCTAGGTGTTAACGAAGACAAGTACGATGCAGCTAGCCACCACGTAATCTCAAACGCATCTTGTACGACAAACTGTCTTGCACCAGTTGCTAAAGTATTGAACGACAAGTTCGGTATTAAGCGTGGTCTAATGACTACAACTCACTCTTATACAAACGATCAGCAAATTCTTGATCTTCCACATAAAGACTACCGTCGTGCTCGTGCGGCAGCTGAAAATATCATCCCAACATCTACAGGCGCTGCTAAAGCAGTATCTCTTGTACTTCCAGAGCTTGATGGTAAGTTGAATGGTATGGCTATGCGCGTACCTACACCTAACGTATCAATCGTTGACCTTGTAGCTGAACTTGATCAAGACGTTTCAGTTGACGAAGTAAACGCTGCTCTTAAAGAAGCTGCTGAAGGCGACCTTAAAGGATACCTTGGTTATAGCGACGAGCCACTAGTATCAAAAGACTACAACGGTAACCCGAACTCTTCAATCGTAGATGGTCTTTCTACAATGGGTATCGATGGAAACATGGTTAAAGTTATCTCTTGGTACGACAACGAGTGGGGCTATTCTAACCGTGTAGTAGATCTAGTCGACTACATCGCTGCAAAAGGGCTATAATAAGAATTGTTAATAGAGGAGGAGGAAGTCTTGAGCCTTCCTCCTTTTCCATTGTCATTACTAACGATATAGCTATATTTAAAAGGTGGTATAAACGACCTTTTAAAACTTTATGCAGAGGAGGACATGCGTGATGAACAAAAAGTCAATTCGTGATGTCGAGTTAAAAGGCAAAAAGGTATTTTGTCGCGTTGATTTCAATGTACCTATGGATAACGGAAAGGTAACAGATGAAACGCGCATTAAAGCAGCACTTCCAACGATTCAGCATTTGGCTGATCAAGGAGCAAAAGTCATCCTTGCGAGCCATCTTGGTCGTCCTAAAGGTGAAGCTGTTGATGAGTTACGTCTTGATCCGGTTGCAGACCGTTTAAGCGACCTCATTGGCAAAACAGTAACAAAAACTGATGCAGTCTATGGTGAAGAAGTAGACCGTGCGATTGCAGGTCTTGAAGATGGCGACCTTCTTCTTATTGAGAATGTTCGTTTTGAAGCTGGAGAAGAGAAGAATGATGAAGAACTTGCGAAGAAATTTGCTGCAATGGCAGATCTTTACGTAAATGATGCTTTTGGAGCTGCACACCGTGCTCACGCTTCAACAGAAGGCATCGCTCATCATATTCCTGCTGTAGCTGGTTTTCTTATGGAAAAAGAACTTGAAGTTCTCGGAAGCGCGCTAACTGAGCCTTCTCGTCCATTTACTGCAATTATCGGTGGAGCGAAAGTAAAAGACAAAATCGGTGTGATTGATCATCTACTAGATAAAGTGGACAACTTGATCATCGGTGGTGGACTTGCTTATACATTCGTAAAAGCGCTTGGCCATGAAATCGGTCTTTCTCTTCTTGAAGAAGACAAAATTGAGCTTGCGAAAACATTCATGGATAAAGCGAAAGAAAAAGGCGTTAATTTCTATATGCCAGAAGACGTTGTTATTGGCGACGATTTCTCAAATGATGCAAACACGAAAATTGTAAGCATCGAAGACATTCCTTCTGACTGGGAAGCGCTTGATATTGGACCAAAAACAAGAGAAACGTACAGCAAAGTTGTTGCTGATTCCAAGCTAGTTATCTGGAACGGCCCTATGGGTGTATTCGAACTAGATGTTTACGCTAATGGAACAAAAGCAGTAGCAGAAGCACTTGCTAATGCAAATGATACCTATTCTGTTATTGGTGGCGGTGACTCTGCAGCAGCGGTTGAGAAATTCGGCTATGCTGATCAAATGAGCCATATCTCTACTGGTGGCGGTGCTTCTCTTGAGTTTATGGAAGGTAAAGAACTTCCTGGTGTTGTCGCACTTAACGACAAATAAAATACTTATGACTTAAATTTATAAAGGGATGGTGAGTGAACATGCGCAAACCAATCATCGCAGGTAACTGGAAGATGAACAAAACACTTACGGAAACAAAAAGCTTTGTTGACGAAGTGAAAGGACTTATTCCTAATGGCGATCGCGTAGATTCCGTTGTCTGTGCTCCTGCTCTTTTCCTTGATTATTTAACGGATGAGCTAGAAGGAACAGCACTTCAAGTAGGTGCTCAAAACATGCACTTTGAAGAAAATGGCGCGTTTACTGGTGAAATTAGCCCTGTCGCACTTAACGATCTTGGAGTAGGCTATGTGATTCTTGGTCACTCTGAACGCCGTGAGCTATTTGGTGAAACGGACGAAATCGTTAACCAGAAAACTCATTCAGCGTTTAAACATAACCTAACACCGATCATCTGTGTTGGTGAAACGCTTGAACAGCGTGAAAGCAACGTAACAGAAGAAATCGTTAAAGGACAAGTTCAAAAGGCAATCGCTGGTCTTACAAATGAACAGGTAGCTCAATCTGTCATCGCATATGAGCCTATCTGGGCAATTGGTACTGGCAAAACTGCAACAAGCGATCAAGCAAATGATGTATGTGCATTTATCCGCGGCGTCCTTAAAGACGAAACGTCTGACGAAACAGCTAATGCGGTCCGTATCCAATATGGCGGCAGTGTGAAACCTGGTAACATTGACGAGCTTATGGGTAAATCCGACATTGATGGAGCTTTAGTCGGCGGCGCGAGTCTTGATGCGAAATCTTTCCTTCAGCTTTTGGAGGCTGGTCAGAATGCCTAAAAAGCCAGAAGCTTTAATCATCTTAGATGGTTTCGGCCTTAGAGATGAAGAAAAAGGAAATGCCGTAGCTCATGCGAAAAAACCGAATTTTGACCGTTACTGGAACCAATACCCACACGCTACCCTACAAGCGAGTGGTAAAGCAGTTGGACTTCCAGACGGACAAATGGGTAACTCAGAAGTTGGCCACTTGAATATCGGTGCAGGACGCATTGTTTATCAAAGCTTAACTAGAGTAAATCTTGCAATTGAAGAAGGTGACTTCTTCGAGAATGAAACATTTCTAGAGGCTATTGACCATGCAAAGAAAAAAGGGACAAGCCTACACTTGTTCGGACTTCTTTCTGACGGTGGTATTCATAGTCACATTAAACATCTTTTCGCTCTTCTTGAACTTGCTGCTAAGCAAGGTTTAAAAGATGTCTATGTTCACGGTTTCCTTGATGGTCGTGATGTTGGCCAACAATCTGCGAAAACCTACATTCAGCAGTTAGAGGAAAAAATGGAAGAAGTCGGAGTAGGTCGTCTTGCGACTCTCTCAGGACGTTATTATTCCATGGACCGCGACAAGCGTTGGGATCGCGTAGAGAAGTCTTACCGTGCCCTGGCATACGGTGAAGGCCCTTCTTACAAAGATCCAAATGAGTTAATTGATGATAATTACAAGAATGAAATCTATGATGAATTCGTTCTTCCTTCCGTTATGACAGAAGAAGACGGTTCACCGATTGCGACGGTAGATGATGAGGATGCAGTAATCTTCTTTAACTTCCGTCCTGACCGAGCAATCCAGATTTCACAAGTCTTTACGAATGATGATTTCCGCGGTTTCGATCGTGGGGAAGAACGTCCGAAAGATCTTCACTTTGTCTCACTCACTCGTTTTAGTGAAACAGTTGGAGGGGACGTTGCTTTCAAACCAACAAACCTTGATAACACTCTTGGTGAAGTACTAGCTCAGCAGGACTACAAGCAGCTGCGTATTGCTGAGACAGAGAAATACCCACACGTTACTTTCTTCTTTAGCGGTGGACGCGAAGAAGAGTTTCCTGGGGAAGAGCGCATTCTTATCGACTCTCCGAAGGTTGCAACCTATGACTTGAAGCCGGAGATGAGTGCCTACGAAGTAACGGACGCGTTACTGAAAGAGCTCGATGCCGATAAGCACGATGCGATTATCTTGAACTTTGCTAACCCTGACATGGTAGGGCATTCCGGAATGCTTGAACCGACAGTCAAAGCGATTGAAGCTGTTGACGAATGTCTTGGTAAGATCGTTGATAAAATTTTAGAAAAAGGCGGAAATGCGATTATTACCGCTGACCACGGGAACTCTGATGAAGTCACGACGCTTGATGGCGATGCGATGACTGCTCATACAACGAATCCTGTACCTGTTATTGTTACTAAAGACGGTGCTGAGCTTCGTACAGACGGAATTCTTGCGGACCTTTCACCAACCCTTCTTGATTTGCTTGGCGGCAAGCAACCGAAGGAAATGACAGGAAAATCATTAATTAAATAACTTACATTTAAAGGAGATGACACGTTATGCCAATCATTACTGACGTTTATGCACGCGAGGTCCTTGACTCCCGCGGTAATCCAACAGTTGAAGTAGAAGTATTTACAGACGCAGGCGTTAAAGCACGCGCAATGGTACCATCTGGCGCATCCACTGGTGAATACGAAGCAGTTGAACTTCGTGACGGTGACAAAGATCGCTACCTTGGTAAAGGCGTAGAAAAAGCAGTAGCTAACATTAACGAAACAATCGCTCCAGAGCTAGTAGGAATGAGCGTTTATGACCAACTTGGAATCGACCACATGATGATTGACCTTGATGGTACTGATAATAAAGGCAAGCTAGGTGCTAACGCTATTCTTGGCGTATCTATGGCTGTTGCACGTGCAGCTGCTGAAGAGCTTGAACTTCCACTTTACGTTTACCTTGGTGGTTTCAATGCAAAAACTCTTCCAACACCAATGATGAACATTCTTAATGGTGGAGAGCACGCTGATAACAACGTAGACATTCAAGAATTTATGGTTATGCCTGTTGGAGCACCTTCTTTCAAAGAAGCACTTCGCACTGGCGCTGAAATTTTCCACAGCCTTAAAGGTGTTTTGAAAGAAAAAGGCCTTAACACTTCTGTAGGTGACGAAGGCGGATTCGCTCCTAACCTTGGTTCAAACGAAGAAGCGATCCAAACAATTATCGAAGCAATCGAAAAAGCTGGCTACAAGCCTGGTGAAGAAGTAATGCTCGCTCTAGACGTAGCATCTTCTGAAATTTACAGCGACGGTAAATACAACCTTGCTGGTGAAGGCGTAGTGAAGACATCTGAAGAAATGATCGAATTCTACAGCCAGCTATGTGAAAAATATCCGATCATCTCAATTGAAGATGGTCTTGACGAAAACGATTGGGAAGGCTGGGAGAAACTTACTCAAGCTCTTGGTGAGAAAGTTCAACTTGTTGGTGACGATCTTTTCGTTACAAATACAAACAAACTTTCTGAAGGAATCGAGCGCAGTGTAGGTAACTCTATCCTAATCAAAGTGAACCAAATTGGTACACTAACTGAAACGTTTGATGCTGTTGAAATGGCGAAGCGCGCTGGATACACAGCTGTTATCTCTCACCGTTCTGGTGAAACAGAAGATACAACAATTGCTGACATCGCTGTTGCGACTAACGCTGGACAAATTAAGACAGGCGCACCGTCTCGTACGGACCGCGTAGCTAAATACAACCAGCTTCTTCGTATCGAAGATGAGCTTGAACACCTTGCAATCTACGGTGGCCGTAAAAGCTTCTACAACTTAGATAAGAAGTAAGTTGAACAAACCCCCGCGTGAAAACGCGGGGGTTTTTGATGGGTTCTTTTCTTTTTTAACCTATGTTAATGAACAGTGTCGATTTCTGGCTGATTTGCGTGAAGTTGAGATTTCACGCAAATCAGCCACCACTCTTATCGGAACAACGTCTACAAAAACAGTCGTTACCGTTCAAGAAGTGTTAACACAATGTTAAGAAGGTATGAGAATGTCCAGTATTACCGAAATAGATTGCTTTTACTGAAAAATTTATGGTAAATTGATAGTATTGGAAAGGCTATAGTCCGGGAGGTGGAATCATGCATCTTGCAGCTACAATTGCATTAGTTATCGTTTCAATCTTACTTATTACTGTCGTATTGCTTCAGTCTGGTAAAAGCGCCGGGTTATCAGGAGCCATTACAGGTGGAGCTGAGCAATTATTCGGAAAGCAAAAGGCCCGCGGCTTTGAAGCGGTTTTAAATAAAGTAACGGTAGTACTTGCCGTATTGTTCTTTGTTCTTTCAATTCTCGTTGCGTATCTCGTGTAATGTGATAAAGGAAGCAGCAGGTGTTGAACCACTTGCTGCTTTTTTCATTGGAGGAAATGAAAGTATCAAATTCAGTGAAGTGGAATCTGGCGCCGCCAAGCTCCATTGTGGCAAAAAGCGCTACATTGAGGCTCGTATTAAGCATGTCGCGTGTGAAATAGGCGCTTGTGCTTTTTTAAAGAAGAAAGAAAAGCAAGTTTTTTGTCGAATGAAACAGGGAAATAAGCTAGAAGAACACATTCCTTTTTACTGAGGACGGAAACCGTTAAAATGCATATAAGGACTTCAATAGACAGGATAAATCGTTTTTTGAAGGTCAAACTAATGAGTAGGACTGGATTATTTAGAGGAGGATCACATCATGAAAGTAGTAGCACCCAAGCCATTTACATTTGAAGGAGGTAATCGCGCGGTACTAATGTTGCATGGCTTTACTGGTAATACAGCAGATGTCCGAATGATGGGACGTTATTTGCAGGAACAGGGGTATACGTGTCATGCCCCACAATATGAAGGACATGGCGTTCCCCCAGAAGAGTTAGTACATACAGGTCCTCAAGACTGGTGGAAAAACGTCAAAGAGGGGTATGAATTGCTTGAAAGCATGGGGCATGAGGAAATAGCTGTTGTGGGATTATCGCTTGGAGGCGTATTTTCTTTAAAGCTCGGTTATACTGTTCCTGTAAAGGGAATCGTACCCATGTGCGCCCCAATGGATATGAAGGATGAAGAAACGATGTATCAGGGTGTTCTTTCTTACGCAAGAGAATATAAGAAATTTGAACGGAAGTCTCCTGAACAAATTGAAGAAGAAATGGAAGCGTTCAAAGAAACCCCAATGAACACGCTCGGAGAACTTCGAGACCTGATCTATGATGTGCGTGATAACATTGATATGATTTATGCTCCGACATTTGTCGCTCAGGCAAGACACGATGAGATGATTAATACGGAGAGTGCGAATGTTATTCATGATCATGTAGAATCAGATGAGAAGAGTTTAAAATGGTATGAGAATTCAACACACGCCATTACGCTTGGAAAAGAGAAAGAGGAACTTCATAAGGACGTGCACGCATTTCTTGATGGACTTGATTGGTCTGAATAATCTACGGATATATTTTACTAGAAAGAAGGTGGAAGACAATGGCAGAAGAACATGAACAGAGAATATTGAGCTTCATGAAAGAGGAAGCATATAAACCACTAACTGTACAAGAACTTGAAGAAGTTTTTGGAGTGAAAGATTCCAGTGAGTTTAAGGAGTTTGTGAAAACCCTAAACGGGATGGAAGAAGAAGGTTTAATTGTAAGAACAAGAAGTAACCGCTATGGCATTCCTGAGAAAATGAATCTTGTAAGAGGAAAGCTACAGGTTCATGCAAAAGGCTTTGCATTCCTGATTTCAGATAGCGACACTGGCGAGAAGGATGTTTATATTAACCAGAGTGACCTTGAGGGAGCGATGAATGGAGACCGTGTCATCGCACGACTACATCAAAAATCATCAGGGACACGTCCAGAGGGGACCGTTATTCGTATCATTGAGCGTGGTGTTAAGCGCACAGTTGGTACATACTCTGACAGCAAGCATTTTGGTTTTGTGATTGCGGATGATAAAAGAATCCCACATGACATTTTTATTCCAAAAGGGTCTACTGGTGGTGCGGTTGACGGCCACAAAGTCGTTGTTGAAATTACGAAGTATCCTGAAGGACGTATGAGTGCTGAAGGACGAATTACAGAAATACTAGGACACAAGAATGATCCTGGAGTAGATATTCTTTCCATTATTTATAAACATGAATTACCAGGTGAATTTCCGGATGCAACGATGAAACAGGCCAATGACACGCCTGATCAAATTGATGAGAAGGAAATTGAAGGTAGACGTGATTTGCGTGAAGAAACGATTGTCACGATTGATGGTGCTGATGCAAAAGACCTTGATGATGCGGTTAACGTTGTTAAACTTCCAAACGGGAACTATAAATTAGGTGTTCATATTGCAGACGTCACGTATTATGTCACTGAGAACTCTCCAATCGATCAAGAAGCGCTTGATCGTGGTACAAGTGTCTATCTTGTCGATCGTGTAATCCCGATGATTCCCCACCGATTATCAAACGGTATTTGTAGTTTAAATCCTCAAGTGGATCGTTTAACGATTTCGTGTGAAATGGAAATTACAACGCAGGGTGAAGTTGTGAATCATGAAATTTTCCCAAGCGTTATTCGTACAAATGAGCGAATGACATATACGGATGTACGTAAAATTCTTAAACGTGAAGACGATGAAGTACTTGAGCGCTATAAATCTCTAGTTCCATTCTTCGATGGCATGGGAGAACTAGCTGAAATCTTAAGAAAAGGTCGCTTTGAACGAGGGGCTATTGATTTTGATTTTGCGGAAGCGAAAGTTCTTGTAGATGAAGAAGGGGCACCACAGGAGATTGTTCAACGAGAACGCTCGGTAGCTGAACGCTTAATTGAAGAATTTATGCTTGTAGCGAACGAAACAGTTGCACAACATTTCCACTTCATGGAAGTTCCGTTTATGTACCGTATTCACGAAGATCCGGATTCAGACAAACTCAATACATTCTTTGAGTTTATTACAAACTTCGGTTATGTCGTACGAGGTAATGCTAACACGGTGCACCCGCGTGCGCTTCAAAAGCTTTTAGAAGAAGTGAAAGGTGAGCCAGAAGAAGCGGTCATCAGTAAGGTTATGCTTCGCTCTATGCAACAGGCGAAATACTTCCCTGAAAGTCTCGGCCACTTCGGTTTATCGACAGATTTCTATACGCATTTCACATCGCCAATTCGTCGTTATCCTGACTTAATTGTGCATCGTTTAATTCGTACGTACCTGTTTGAGAAAAAAGTCGACAATCAGACAACTTCTAAGTGGGGCGAAGCGCTTGGTGAAATCGCTCAGCACGCTTCGGCGATGGAACGACGTGCAGTTGACGCTGAACGTGAAACCGATGATCTGAAAAAAGCTGAGTTTATGAAAGATAAAATTGGGGAAGAGTTCGAAGGCGTGATTAGCGGCGTAACAAACTTTGGCTTATTTGTTGAATTGCCAAATACGATCGAAGGGCTTGTCCACGTTAGCTATTTAACCGATGACTATTACCATTATGACGAAGGTGCTTATGCGATGATCGGCGAACGTACCGGTAACGTATACCGCATCGGTGACGAAATCGCCATTCGCGTCTTAAATGTTAACATTGACGAACGAGCGATCGACTTCGAAATTGTTGGCATGAAGCCACCGAAAGAACGTCGTCGTAGAGAAAGTCCTAAAGTTATTGAAGGCGGAAAGCGTAAAAAACGTGGGAAGTCATCGAATAAAACAACTGATGCAGGACAGAAAAAAAGAAAGTTCTCTCCACCTAAAGATGGTCAGGGAACGAAAAAGAAAGCAAAAAACAAAAAGAAAAAACGTCGAAATAATAATGCTTAACTAGGGATATTTCAATCATGTCGGTCGGAGTAAGTCATCTTGACTTATTCTGACCAAATTGATATACTGGAATTCGACGTTTGAGAGGGGGGACGGTCATGCCAAAAGGTGATGGTGGACTCATTGCACAAAATAAGAAAGCAAGACACGATTATTCTGTTATTGAAACATATGAAGCAGGTCTAGTTCTACAAGGAACTGAAATTAAATCCATCAGGGCAAGACGCGTAAACCTGAAAGACTCTCACGCCATTATTCGTAAAGGCGAAATTTTTCTTATCAATATGCACGTCAATGAATATGAGCAGGGAAATCGTTTTAATCACGATCCAACCCGTACTCGTAAGCTATTGATGAAGAGGAAAGAGATTGATAAGCTCCTTGGCTTAACGAAAGAACAGGGCTATACAATTATTCCACTTAAAGTATATATTAAGAATGGTTATGCGAAAGTACTTCTAGGTCTTGCCAAAGGTAAGAAAAAGTACGATAAGCGCCAAGATCTGAAAGATAAAACGATGAAGCGTGAAGTGGATAAAGCGTTGAAAGAGCGTCAGCGGATATAGTTTCCATTTGATTGGAAGCTGATCTGTGTTATACTAACTATTACCGAAACAACATATGAAGCTTAAGTGCTTTCCCGTTTTCGGTTCTCATTTCTTATATGGGGACGTTACGGATTCGACAGGGATAGGTCGAGCTTAAGTCGCGAGTCGAGTTGGCGAGCTACGTTAAAAACGCCATGCCTATAACTGGCAAAGAAAACAACAACTTCGCACTAGCAGCGTAAGCTGTTTTGCGGTTCCTCCCTCCATCGCCCATGTGGTAGGGTAAGGGACTCAACTTAAGTGGGATACGCCAACAATCCACCGTCTGAGGAAAGTTGGAAGAGATTAACCATACTAGCTACAAGGACGCCTGTCGTTGGGCAGAATTGTAGTGAAACACTAATATAACGACTACACTCGTAGAAGCTTAAGTGCCGATATCTCTGGACGTGGGTTCGACTCCCACCGTCTCCACCAAATACATATTTGGTGGTTTTTTATTTACAAAAATCACTTCACTAAAAAAGCGGAGAACATGAACTTTCACGTTCTCCGCTTTTTTAGTGACGAATTTGTTTCCCCTGGAGTCGTTTAGTGAAAGAATCAGCTTGAGGGGTGACCGCAACATGGCCGAGTGCTTTTCCTAATCCAAAAGAAGGCATATTTCCATAAAGGGTTTCATAGTGAGAGCTCGGAAGGACGTATGTTTCGTGATAAATACCGACAGCACGGTTATTTCCGATCTTTTGATTGAAGTTTTTCCATGCTTTTAAGTGAGCTTGACCATGCGCGTAATGGCGTAGGTCATCAGATGAGCGCCAGTATTGAAGAAGTAGCGTTGTACGGAAACTAAAGAAGTTTTCCATAGAAAGGCACCCTAACTGTTTATTGGTGCTAAGTTCACGAATCATGCCAGGCATCGCAAGAAAGACTGGAAGCCATTTATGCACAGCCCACCACTGATTGATTCGCATGCCAATGAGAAATACTACAACGTCCTGTCCTTTATCCACCGTGTAGCGCCCGCTAAAGACCTGATTTGCCATCTGAATTTTCTCCTCTAGAGCTTTATTTTCGCATCCTTTGCCCATTCAATAGCAGCTTTTGTCGTTCGTTTCCCATAGTCAAGAGTCATAAGCCAGAACTTTGCATCCCCTTGATCACCATACGTTTGTACAATCATCTCCTCGATGGCTTCATAAGTCTTGAAGCGATCGAGTAGTTTGGCGAGATAGCTTTCCAATTGCTTTTCAACTGCTTCATCACTTTGATGCTGACTAAAAAATAGCTTAAGCAATAACTCATTTTTCTCTAAAGCTACTTCCTCAACAGGCGTTTCCATCCACTTTTTGAGCGCATCCCAGCCCAGTTGTGTTAATTCATATTCCTTTTTGTCTGGCTTACCGGATTCGCTTTGTTTTTGGACCGTAATAAGTTCTTCATCCAAAAGACTTTTCAGCGTCGGATAAATTTGACCGTAGCTGATTTTCCAAAAATGATTCAAGCTACCATCCATCATTTGTTTCATTGAATAGCCAGTGCGACAACCGGTAGTTAGTAAGCCTAAAATAGCAAATTTCGTATTTGACTGTTTTTCCATATTTCTCACCCTATATCTAAAAGATATGTATCAATTAGATATATAATAGCACGTTTTTTTTAAATATGGAAATTGAATAATGGCTTTTATTTACAGTTGGCATTTTGTTTATCAACTTGTTCAAATACAATCTAAAAAAACAAGCCGCCCTTTTGGACGACTAGTTTGGTTTTCTATTCAGATGCTACTTTGGTTTCTTCGTGGACTGAAACTTCCAGGTTGCGTTGAGTAAACACTTTTTTGGCAAGCGTAAGCGCATTAAGAACTCGTGGAAAGCCTGTATAGGGAATGAGTTGTATGATAGCTTCCACAACCTCTGATGCCATCAGCCCGGAGGTGAGTGTGGTATTGATGTGAAGTTCAAGCTGAGGTTCTGTTCCTTGAGTCACAAGTGATGAAAGGGTAACGAGCGCTCTTTGCTGATTCGTTAACCCATCACGAGAGTAGATGTCTCTGTAAGCAAATTCGATAATATATTTACCAACATCAGGAGCAATTTCCTCCAGATCATCTGAGATTTTCAAATGAGTTGATATGTCGTCATTTGACGATATAGTGTATTCCATTAATTTATCTAGAACTTGCTGCAGGAGATCTTTTTCCATTGTAAAAGCATCCTATAATATATCCTTTAGTAGGATCAGGTGTCCTACTATACCGCGCGGAAGCTTTTGTGTGAAATACCTCTTTTGATTAGAGTCTATTCGAATGAGATATACAACTAGATAGAAGACTTAATGTAGTTTATAAAAGCACGGGATGCGTAAGAGATATATTTTTCTTTTCGGAGGATAATCCCCAGGTCCCATGGGATTGAAGGATTTACAATCGGGACAGAGACCACATTATCTTGATTGATTTTTCTTAGAATAGATTTAGGAAAGAACGTAATTCCTAAATTGTGACTAACCATATCGCTTATGAAATCCCATTGAGAACTAACATACGATATTTGAGGCTCAAAACCTGCTTGGCGACACTGTTCAATCATCTGATCATGGAGCATGAAGTCTTCACTAAATAGAATGATCTGCTCATTTCGTAAATCACTGATTGAGACCTCACTTTTTTCGGCGATTGGATGCGAACTGTGCACAAAAAGCATTAATTCTTCATTTGTAAACGGAAGTGTTTCAAATCTTGTATCATTGACAGGTAAGAGGCCGACTGCAAAATCTAGTTCTCCATCAAGGATTTTTTGTTGAGCAATGTTAGCTCCGTGCTCCATTAGTTCAATCGTAATGTCGGGGTAGAGTTCTTGAAATCCTTTCAAAATACCTGGGAAGTAGAGGGCGCCGATGAGTGGCGGGAGGCCAACTTTAATGTGCCCTTTCTTTAAATTCATCATGTCATATAAGTGAGAAGAAAGATCATCCACCATATTCAGTATTTTTTCACCTTGAAGATACACGATTTTTCCTGCATCGGTTAGTTCGCTCGATCGTGCCGAGCGATCGAGTAGTTCAACATCTAACTCGGCTTCTAAACTTTTCACCATTTTACTTAAAGTTGGCTGTGAGATGTAGAGCGAGTGTGAGGCTTTCGTAAAGCTTTTTTGCTTCGCAACTTCAACGAAATAGGCTAACTGCTTAATGTCCATATGAAAGCTCCTGTCTCTATTCCCATCAGAATGAGAAATGCATTATGGTTTATTGTAGTAGCAAATCATACGCGAATTCAACCATAGACGGGGATTCTAGACCTATTTTATACGAGAGCTGTTACATATGTAAAAAAGAGGGGTAATGAAGAAGGCAATCAAATATCTTATGGAGGTGCTCGTTTTGAGTAAAAAAGTATTAATCATTTCCGGTGATGCTGTTGAAGCACTTGAGATTTTCTACCCTTACTATCGCTGTCTAGAGGAAGGTTTTGATGTGACGATTGCATCCCCTACCGCTAAAAAACTACAAACGGTATGCCACGACTTTACAGATGAAATGGAAACGTTTGTTGAGAAGCAAGCCTATGGAATTGAATCACACGCAGCGTTTGCAGAAATTAATCCGGCAGAGTACGATGGTTTAATTATTCCAGGCGGACGAGCACCAGAATACATTCGAATGGATGAGAGCGTACCTGGCATCGTAAGACATTTCTTTGAAGAAAATAAACCAGTAGGTGCAATTTGTCATGCGGCACAGGTTCTTAATGTGGTTCCTGATATTATGAAAGATCGCGAGTATACCGCGTATCCAGCTTGTAAACCAGATGTAACCGCATGTGGCGCTACATACATTGATGAAAAGGTCCATACGCGCGATAATCTCGTCTCAGGGCAGGCATGGCCAGATTTACCAGGCTTCATGAAAGAATTTCTCCGTTTATTAAAATAATGATACACGTAACCCCCTGATTGATCGATCAGGGGGTTCTTTAAGAGGAAGGATATTTCGTTTGGCCAATAGCTGAAATGACAGAGCCAACCGCCTGAATCCAGCTTCCTACGACATTAATATTTGTTGCTTCTTCATTGTTAAGCTCTTTAATTCCTGAAATCGCTTGAAGCGAATTGCCGACCGCCTGAAGGAAGTTTCCATAAATGCTATACAACGCTGAAGCCGAGACTTCTCCGTCTAATGCATCTGCAAGAGATACCCCTCCACCAAGAGCTTGAAGCCAGTTTCCGTCAATATTCAGTATTTGCTTCACTTGATCATCAAAATCAATCAGAATCCCTGTCACAACCGTCGAATTCCCAATTGCCTGAAGCTGATTGCCAATCTTGTCTAATGAAGGGGGAGTAATCGTATCAGCGATTAGAGCGTTTCCTGTTCCTTGCATCACATTTCCAATAAGATTTAAACTATCAAGTATTGAGGAGGGGATTTCTTTTATAGGTGTACTTCCAATAGCGGCTAAGATCGTTCCAATTGCCTGTACCCATGATCCAAATACACCTTTTACTTCATTGTTCATGATGTGATCGCCTTCTTCAAAAGTCGCCCTATTGCATTCTATACAAAATAGAAAAATCGGTTAATCAAATGAGAGGATTTGATTGGAAGCTAACTCACATCAACATTCAAAGGCTTGACATAGACGTTCTGTCGATATTTAATGAAGAAAATAGCTGTGATTGCCATCGACATTATTCCAAAGATGACAGACATCATTTGAAGTCCGATCAAATCAAGCATCAATCCCGTTAATAGGAGTACAACTTGAAAAATGATGCGATCAAGCATGTTCCTGAAGGAGAAAAAACGACCGTGATATTCTTTAGGCACCCTCGTTTGGAAAATGGTAGCAGCTGTTGGAAAGAATCAGCCGACTGAGAAACCGAATACCACAAATGCTACAACGGAAAGAATCGGGCTGTTTGCAAAAAAGAGCAGCAGTTGAGAGAGGCCAATAATAAATGAAAAAAGAAATAAAATTGTGTATGGTGATTGTTTCCTAGAAAGCCTTTTGACCGCGAAAGCGCCGATCATGAAGGAAAGACCTTCAGCGGTGTAAATCCAACTTTTAATGAGAGGATTATCTTGAAGCTCACTAATACTAATAACAAGCAAATTGAAACCACCAATAAACAAAAGAGGAACCATCGTCATAATTAGTGTCATTGTCACAATTGGCAGCTGTTTGATAATAGGGAACAAATGCTTGAAGCCACTTTCTGCTTTTGATCGATGCGAAACAGAGACGGTCGGTTCATCGATCGCAAGAAAAAGCGTAAAAATCACAAGTATAAGGTAGGCTCCTAAAGAAAGAATATACATAGTCGATAAAGAAATAATCACAAGAAAGATTCCGGCAATAGCTGTACCCAGAACTCTTGAAAGTGTAGCGACATTCATATGAATCCCGTTCATTTGCAGAAGCTCTTTTTCTTTCACGACAAGTGGAATGGCGGCCTGAAGAGCTGGAAAGTAAAAAGCCGCAGCGGTCTGAATAAGAATGAGAAAAACAACCATCCAGAGAACGGATCCGGTTTGAAGAGCCACTAACATAAAGATCACGCTAATGGCTCGTGCAAGTCCAGCTACGATCATCACCGTCTTCTTTTTCACTTGATCGGTCACTCGTCCTGCATAGGGGCCAATCGCTACACCAGCAAGAAGTCCGATCGCAAGTATGACAGCTTTCATAAAATCAGAAGGCACTTTCTCTTGCATAAATTCTAAGTTACCAATAATACCGAGCCATAAGCCGAGTCCAGCTACAAATTCACCGGTTAATAAAATCCAGACATTTTTGTTCTGCCACATCATTTTGACCTCGATCTTCTTTAGTTTCTAATATCATACCATGAGCGGTAAACATAAATTACGGAATTCGAAGAAAGTTTTAATGCTAACGAATGGTAAAGGACCTAATATAATCCGATCGGTATGCCTTCAGCTTATTTTGTTTATGCTAGAAAGAAGGAGGTGAAGGGAATGGCTATGGATGTATTATGCGAGGTATCAAATTGTGTCCACAACCGAAATGGTAAGCAGTGTGGAGCAGACGAAATCTACGTTGTCAGTCATAAAGGAAATCAAGCAAGCAATAGTGAAGAAACGGATTGTAAAACATTTGAGCCTGGTACCCTTTAAACTCTTTGAGGCGTTACCATTAAAAAAAGCCGTCCTCAAGCGAGGGCGGCTTCTCGTTTACGCTTCCAATAGTTGTTTTAAATGAGCATAGTCTTTCTCAATGGAGCGCTGCACCAATTTACTCAGAACAGGACGAGCAAGTGAAAAGAGTGTTCCTGGATTTCCTTCAACGACAGCCTTAACGACACAACCTTCACCTGCAACTTGTACTTCTCTTGTGACTTTAATCGGAAACGTACTATCAACGCTTTCGATTTGAATTTTGTGGTACGGATTGTATTGGCGAACAATAAAAGTGGTTTTGATTTCTTTTCCGAGAAATTTAGCTACTTGATCGTATGTCGCCCCTTCTCTCAATTCCCCATTCGTAAACGTAGCCGAAACCATACAGCTTTGCCAATCTGAATTGTTTACGAAATTTGTGATGTAGTTAAAAACAACTTCAGGTGGCCGCTCAATCAAAATACTTGTTCTCACTTCGATTTTTTTAGTTTGCATTGTATCTTTTCCCTTGCTCTACATAATTTTTAAGGAATGTCCCAAACAGCTCTTTCCACCCTTCCTCATGAGCGGAATGCCAGTTAGGATCAAGTAGACCTGATGTTTGATGAGAAAGGGAGAGGATCGTTGCTTCACGATCTTCTTTTAGTGTATATGCGTAGCCACTCGTAACTGCCCCTGTCATGCCAAGAAGGCCATTTAAGCGAATTTCATATGGTGCATGTAGATAAGTGATGGTACCCCAAAGAGCCTGACTGTTTTTTCCCTTTTCTATAAATCGACCACCTATTTCATTTTCAAATGAAAGTGTTGAGTCATCTCCACATAAGCGATAAGCCCACCAGGAGTTAATGTCTTCTGTCAATGTAGAAAAGACTTTCTCGATCGGTGCTTCAATGCGCACTTCCTGTTCAATTTGAAACGTATCGAGCTTAAAGTTGTTATCCATTACAGTAATGCCCCTTTCAATAGTTGATTGTAATGTTAATAAAGAGGAAGTAACGTTTGATTGAACATGACTCATCCACCGATCAGCCATTTTTTGTAGCGAGACAGCGTTTAAAAAATTCAGCCGCTGTCTTCCTTTGCGGCGAACAAGCATAAGGTTGGCTTCTTCAAGGATTGTGAGATGCTTCATAACTGCATAGCGACTTATATTCGCGAAAGCCTCACTTATTTCACCCGTTGTTTTTGGACCGTTATTTAGCAAGTCCAAAATCTCTCTTCGAATGGGGTGCGTTAATGCTCTGAATGTGATCGATAGTTCTTCTTCTTTGTTCATCTCATCACTCCGAAATGTGACTATAAGGTAACATAATAAGTGGCCCAATCGTAAGCTATTCTAACCAAACCAACAAGTGAGAATGACAGGTAATGAATGGAATATTTACTTGGCTATCAAATGTTTATAAGAAATTTCTGATATTTGTTTGCGTTAAAGCATGAAAACTAGTATCATCAAAGAATATAAATTTGGAATTGAATCAATTATCTAATTTTATAGGTGATGTGGAAGGGTGATTGGAATGGAAGGCAAAAAAGATCTTCGAATCAGAAGTAAAGTAATCAGTGAAGGTGTAAATCGAGTACCTAACCGCTCCATGCTTCGAGCAGTCGGTTTTACCGATGAAGATTTCAAAAAACCAATGATTGGTGTAGCGAGTACGTGGAGTGAAGTTACGCCGTGTAACGTACATATTGATTCTCTTGCCCGTGAGGCGAAAGCGGGCGCTAAGGATAACGGCGGCGCGCCAATGATTTTTAATACGATTACCGTTTCTGATGGTATTGCGATGGGTCATGAAGGAATGTTTTATTCTCTCCCAAGTCGTGAGATTATCGCTGACTCGATTGAAACGGTCACAAATGCAGAACGTCTTGATGGCATTGTAGCGATTGGCGGCTGTGACAAAACAACGCCAGGTTGCTTAATCGCAATTGGTCGTATGAACATTCCGTCCGTATACGTGTACGGTGGTACGATTCAGCCAGGTAAACTGAATGGAAATGATATCGACATTGTTTCATCATTTGAAGCGGTTGGACAATATCAAGCTGGAACAATTAACGAAGAAGAGCTACACAAAGTTGAATGCTCTGCATGTCCTGGAGCAGGAGCGTGTGGTGGAATGTATACCGCAAACACAATGGCCTCTGCGGTTGAAGCTCTAGGGATGAGTATCCCAGGATCATCCTCAACACCTGCAGTGAATGATTATAAAGAATCTGAATGTCGTCAGGCTGGAGAACTAGTGGTTTCTCTTCTTGAAAAAGACATCTACCCTCGTGACATTATGACAAAAGAAGCATTTGAGAATGCGATCACAGTCGTAATGGCCCTTGGTGGTTCAACTAATGCCTTCTTGCATCTAACGGCAATGGCTCACTCAGCTGGTGTCGACTTATCATTGGATGATTTCGAACGCGTTCGCGAACGTGTTCCATACATCGCAGACATGAAGCCGAGCGGTAAATATGTGATGCAAGATCTTTATGAAATTGGCGGAGTACCTGCCGTCATGAAGCTTCTTCATGAGCATGGCTTGCTTCATGGCGATTGCCTCACAGTAACAGGTAAAACAGTTGAAGAAAATCTAGCAGAAGCACCTTCACTAACAGAAGGACAAGAAATCATCCGTTCTCTAAATGATCCGATTAAAGCAAGCGGACCACTTGTTGTTCTTCGAGGTAATCTAGCTCCTGAAGGTTCTGTTGCAAAAATGTCCGGTCAAAAGATTAGCCATTTTGCAGGACCAGCTCGCGTTTATAATAACGAAGCAGAAGCAACTGCAGCAATCGAAGCGGATGATATTAAAGAAGGTGACGTTCTCGTTATTCGTAATGTAGGTCCTAAAGGCGGACCAGGAATGCCGGAAATGCTATCCATTACTTCCATGATTGTTGGGAAAGGATTGAATGGGAAGGTAGCGCTTATGACAGACGGTCGCTTCTCAGGTGGATCGCACGGTTTCGTTATCGGCCACGTATCTCCGGAGGCATTTGTTGGTGGACCGATTGGCCTCTTAAAAGAAGGCGACACCATCACCATCGATAGTGATAAGCAACAAATTAATTTTGACGTGACAGATGAAGAACTACAGCGTCGCCGTGCAGAATGGGTACGACCTGAGCTTAGATACAAAACAGGAATTCTAGGTAAGTACGCAAGACTTGTTTCCTCATCCGCAAAAGGTGCCGTAACGGATTTGGATATTGAATAAATTTTCGTCCAAAAGCCAGCTTTCTTCTGTATGAAGAAGCTGGCTTTTTCATTTTATTCAGCAAAGGAAATGATTGAGCGGCGGAGAATGAATTTGTATAGGTAAAATAAAAGCTAGAGGAGTGAGTACCCATTTGATAATGAAAGAACACGATCCCCCGCTACATCTCCACAAATTAAGTACCTTATTGGATCGCCTCCCTTCTCATCATCTACGCTTTGAAGAAGTGAAAGAGCAACTTTCCATGTACCAAGCAGGAATATCAGGTGAGAAATCCATTGATTTCCCTCTAAGTTTTTTAGACGATAAGCGGTTTTCAATCTATCATGACTTGCGTATTTCTGACGGTGTTCATCATTTTCAAATAGATACGCTTGTAATCAGCCAGCACTATCTTCTGGTTCTTGAAGTGAAAAACATTTCAGGAATTCTTCATTTTGATCCTATATTCAATCAATTAATACGCATTTCTGACACGAAAGAAGAAGCCTTCCCAAATCCCCTCACTCAGGTGGAACGTCAGCGTTCCCAACTTCGCGCTTTACTTCAAAAAATGAAAATACCTGAAGTACCTATTGAAACGCTTATTGTCATCGCTAACCGAAGAGCAGTTATAAAAGCGACCGAGGCGGTTCAATTCATTTCTTCAAAAGTTATTCGAAGTGAGTACCTGCCTACAAAAGTGAAGTCACTGGATCAACGATATGGGGAATTATGGTTAACGATGAAGGAAGTAAGAAAGCTGGGGCGTACTCTTGTTAAGCTACATGAGCCGCTTGACCGAGATGTACTGAAGCGATTTTCAATTTCTCGGAATGACTTGCTAGTTGGTGTAGCTTGTCCAGAGTGTGCTCGCCTGGCTATGAGGAGGCTGCACGGTAGGTGGTATTGCGAGAGGTGTGGTGCCTATTCGCGTGATGCCCACTTTAGAGCGCTTCAAGATTATGCGTTGCTTGTGTCTAGAGAGATTACGAATCAGGAGGCGAGACGGTTTTTGAAGATGGATTCCGGAGATGCTGCTACTCGTTTATTAAAATCTTTAAAAATGGAGTCAACTGGATCCACAAAAGGAAGACGCTATAAGTTAGATTTTCGGTTTTTTGATGTTTCGCGGAATTAATTGAATTTCCGCGGAAATAATACGTGTTTTCGCGGAATAAAATCGAATTTCGCGGAATTATCCAGAAAATCGCGGAATTAACTGGATTTCCTCCACCAAGCAACCACAAAAAAAGCCCCCACACGCGTGGAGGACCCCCATTACTATTTAGACGACCCGGATTTCTCAAAGTTAAGATCCCAAATCACTCCATAGGCATCCTTAACCTTCGCAAATGTCGCTCCCCAGAAGGTATCCTGAAGCTCCATATAAACGGTGCCTTTTTCTTTCAAATGCACATAGAGCGACTCAATTTCTTCAGCGCTATCCAGTTCGAGGGCAAGAGAGATGTTATTACCTACAGTTACGTTTTGGTTCAAAAAAGTATCCGATACCATGAAAAAGAGCTCATCTTTTTTGAATCGTGCGTGCACGATGTAATTGTCCATTTCTGGTGGTGTTTCAAAGTCTGCTTCTCCGAACGTTTGGAGATCGGTTATCTCGCCTTCAAAGACTTCTTCGTAGTATGCCAAAGCCTCTCGCGCTGTGCCTTCAAATGTGAAATAAGGAATCGGATGGTGCTTCATAGCCTTCACTCTCCTTTAAATGAGGTCGCTTGTCTATCTACATCTAGTATAACGTTATGACTAGAAATACTAAAGAACATTCGTTCGTCACGAAATGTCACAATTCAGCGAGGGTTTTTCGTAGGGCATATGAAAGGAAACTCACGCTATTTTAAAGAAAGGAAGAGTGGCTTTTCAGAGCGAATTAGTAAAACAATAGGAGGTGCTGTATGTATCAGAAAGTAATCGATCCAAGAGTCTCAGAAACAGATGGAGCAGGGCATATTAATAATACGGTCATTCCAGTGTGGTTTGAATCTGGTCGAGATCCGATTTTTCGACTGTTTAATCCAGATTTAACCTTTCATGATTGGCACTGCGTCCTTTTAAAAATGAATGCGAGATACCTCTCCCAACTCTATTACGGAACGCCGATAACCGTATACACTTGGATCAAGAGAATTGGGCGAACGAGTTTTGAGGTTTATGAGGAAATTCATCAGAAAGAAAAAGTTTGTGTAACAGGATCGGCCACGTATGTGAACTATCATTTTGATCAACAAAAAAGCATGCCAATACCAGATGACATACGAAATCAGCTTGAAGCACATCTTTACACAACTCAAAAAGCCACTAGCGAGTAACTTCGCTAGTGGCTTTTCATAAAAGTTAAATGTTGATTTTAACGTCAGCATCTTTCTTTAATTTCTCAACTAATTCTTGAGTTTTCTTCGATTTTTGTTCATCTTCTAGACCTTTTTTGATCTGAGGTTTCACATCTTCATAAGCTGGCATTTCTTCTGAAGTACCCTGTTCTTTTGCTTGATCATAGTATTCTTTCATTTCTTCTTCAGTCACTTCATCCACTTCGATTTCCTGGTCGATGTAAGTTGTATATTGGATGTTCTTCGCAATTTCTTTTTCAAGATCTTCCATTGTCATGTCGCTTTGTTCAAGTGCTGCTTCGAACTTCTTCTCATCTTCATAGCCCTCTTTAATACCGGCAAGCTCTTCTTTGATCTTATCGTCGGAAGCTTCAATGCCTTCTTTCTGAGCGGCTTGGAGAATTAATTCCTGTCCAACCATGCTTTCAGCGACTTGTTTTTTCATTTGGTCTAGCTGATCTTTAGGCACTTCCTGGCCCATTTGTACGTACTGCATTTGGCTCTGGCTATAAAGGGCATTGAAATCTTCCCCTTTAATTTCTTCACCATTAACGGTTGCTACTACCTTATCTGCATCAACTTTATCAACTTCCGGTTGTTCCTGCTCTCCGGATTGTGCTTGTTCTTCTGTATTTGTATCTTCTTCTTTCTTGTCATTACTGCTTTCTTCATTTCCTCCACAGGCAGCTAATACAACGATTAGTAAACCTGTTATGAGTAAGTAAGTTAATTTACGCAATTCACATGCTCCTTTCAAAAGGCTGTGTCTATTGTTCCACAAAAAGATAGAGTTGAAAACCCCTAACAGTAAGTATGGGATAAATACCACATTCTTATTACATTCTTTCGTGATTCAGGTGGAAGCACTAACTTCTAGGATGCCTAGCGCATAGAGTAATAAGAAGTTTATTACTAAGAGGTGAGACTCCATGATTAATGGGAAGCAGTATGTTGAGCGTATTGATGCGCTCAATAATGAAGTATGGATTGCAGGAGAGAAATGCACAGGCAAAATATCGGAGTTAGCACCATTTAAAGGAATAGTGAAAAGCAAAGCTGCTCTATACGAGTATCAGTGTAAGGAGGAAAATGAAGAGCTTTTTCGTTATGCGTTACCTCATTTAAAGAAAGAATATGGGTTTTCCTATCATCAACCAAAGCGAATAAAAGATTTATCCAATCGTCGAAAAGCAACACAGGAGTGGGCAAGGTTGAATGCGGGGTTAATGGGGCGCTCGCCTGACTATATGAATACATTACTTATGACACTTGGTGTTGCGGCTAAACATTTTGCTGAGGACCGGGAAGTCTTTGGTGACAACATCAAAAGATTATATGAAAAAGCAAGAACAGAAGATCTATCCATAACGCATACATTTATTAATCCCCAGGTAAATCGGTCCATTGGTCAATATTTTGATGACTCTACGATCACAGCTGCTAAAGTTGTAGAAGAAAAGAAGGAAGGCATTGTCATTCATGGTGCAAGATTGTTAGCGACACAGGGGGGATTGACGGATGAACTGCTTGTCTTGCCCGCAGGTGGGCATACGTTAGATGATTCGTATATCTTTGGTTTTATGATTCCATCAAATACAAAAGGGCTCAAATTTCTATGTAGGGAATCATTTTGCTATAGCGATTCGAAGTTCGACCATCCATTAGGCTCACAATTTGAGGAAAATGACTCTATTGTTGTGTTTGATCAAGTGCTTGTACCATGGGAATGTGTTTTTATATATAAGAATATCCAGACCGTTGCTGCAATGGAAGATGCGACTGGTATGTACACGTTTCTGCAATTTCAATCAGTGTGCAGGCAGGTTGTGAAGTTAGAGTATATTCTTGGGCTTTGCGAATCAATGGGAGATGCCATTCAAATTCAAGAGTATGAGCATGTGAAGCAAAAAATGAGTGAAATTATCACAACTCTTGAGATTATGAAAGCTCTGTTACTGGCATCGGAGGTCAATAGTCAGCTCAATCACTATGGAACGCTTGTACCTGATAGTCAGCCGTTGAAAGCTGCCAGTCAATACTTTCCAACTGTTTACCCGAGGTTAATTGAAATTATTCAGTTGCTCGGCGCAAGTGGATTAATTTCCATACCAACTGAAAAAGATTTCAATTCCGATATCCAAGAAGATTTAGCACAATATTTGCAAGGAGCGAATATTGAAGCGAAAGAGCGAGTCAGATTGTTTCGAATGGCCTGGGACCTTGGTATGAGCGCCTTTGGTTCTCGTCAAACACAATTTGAAAGGTTCTTCTTTGGGGATCCCGTCCGTCTTGCAGCTGTTCATTACAACCGATATTATACTCAGCCATATGTCGATATGGTTGAGGCATTCTTAAATAAAGTAGGAGAATAAAGTCGCCGCTGTGCGGCTTTTGATTCAATTTGTAAGCGTTTTCTGTAGTGTGGAAGGAGACGGGATTGTTATTAACGAATGATGTGAAGGGGGCACAATACATAAAGGAGTTGAAGATATGCTAAAAGCATCTATTTCATTTTCGAATCGCATCATGCAACGCTATTTACCCGATCCGTTTTTATTTGTGATCATCCTCACTTTCGTGGTATTTGCATTTGGACTTGTTTTTACTGGAAGTTCACCGGTTCAGATGGTGCAATACTTTGGAGAAGGGTTTTGGAGTTTACTAGCTTTTTCTATGCAAATGGTACTCGTTCTTGTAACAGGATATGTTCTTGCGAGTAGTCCTCTTTTCAAGAAAGCCCTCCGTTTTCTTGCGGCGAGAGCGAAAACGCCTGGACAAGCCATTGTGTATGTCACACTCGTATCGTTAGTAGCAAGCTGGATCAATTGGGGATTTGGTCTTGTGATCGGAGCATTATATGCGAAAGAGCTTGCTAAAAAAGTAGAAAAAATAGATTACCGATTGCTGATCGCAAGTGCCTATAGTGGATTTCTTGTGTGGCATGGTGGGTTAGCTGGATCGATACCATTGACTATTGCAACACCTGATCATTTTACAGCCGATCTCATTGGAACCATATCAACGAAGGAAACAATCTTTTCCCTATTTAATCTCGTTATTGTCGCGTCATTATTTATTCTGTTACCCCTTATTAATTACTTTATGTCTCCAGCGGAAGAAGAGCGTGTCCAAATTGATCGCACTTTGCTAGAAGAAGGGAACCTTCATGCTACAACTGTGGAGGGAGATTTAACACCTGCTGAGCGTCTCGAGAATAGTCGCGTCATCTCGATGATCATTTCATTTGTTGGGCTTGCTTATCTTGTTTATTATTTCGTAAACGCCGGATTTGAACTGAATTTAAATATCGTGAATTTTGGCTTTCTCTTCCTGGGCATTCTTTTTCATGGTACACCGCGTCTGTTTCTTGAATCTGTAGGTAATGCAGTTAAAGGAGCTAGCGGGATTATTATTCAATTTCCTTTTTATGCAGGGATAATGGGGATGATGGTGGCTTCTGGTCTTGCTGCTCAGCTTTCAGAAGGGTTTGTTTCCATCTCAAACGAATTTACCTTTCCATTCTTTGCTTTTTTAAGTGCAGGAATTGTGAATTTCTTTGTCCCTTCTGGTGGGGGGCAATGGGCGGTTCAGGCACCTATTATGCTAGATGCAGCAAAAGCGCTTGAGGTTTCCGTTCCTAAAACGGCAATGGCTGTCGCATGGGGAGACGCCTGGACAAATATGATCCAACCGTTTTGGGCATTGCCTGCTCTTGCGATTGCGGGATTAAAAGCAAAAGACATTATGGGATACTGCTTTATTGTTCTAATCGTAAGTGGAGTGGCAATTTCGTTAGGGCTTGTTTTCATAAGTTAAGGGAGGGGATTTCCTCCACTTTGCAATAGGGTAGTGGATTGATTTAATTCGCGCGATCTAGCTTTTGGTTTCGTATGATTCCATAGATTGCAGAAGAAGTGAAAAAGAGACAAAGTATAACAAAAGTAAGGGTGTAGGCTAATTTGCTCTCACTATACATATCATAGGCAAACATCCCCATTGCCACGGCGCTAATGAATAGATTGATCAGGGTGAAAGGATGAAATTTTGGTTTATCCATTATTCTCCTCCTTTTCATGTCAGTTTAACATAATTTCTCAAAAGAATTAGGCGACAAAATAAAATCGACAGGCATAATAAATTTCTATCAATCCAAGGACATGTAAAAGAATATTGTTTAGAGTTCGTCAAAGGTCGTTCATACTCCATTCACAAAAATGTGGTACCGTATGTGGTGAGAGGATGATTTCAGTATGAAGAAGGAATTCCAAGAACGAATAGAAGAATGGAAGAATTTTTTATTTATTTATAAATTTGCTCTGGATGAAATTAATACAAAGTTAACTATCTTAAATGATGAATTTCAATTTGTGCATCAACATAACCCTATTGAGCATGTAAAGTCTCGCATTAAGTCACCAGAAAGCATTATGGCGAAGCTTGAACGTAAAGGTCTTGAAATAACAACTGAAAATGTAAAAAAACATATAAACGATATTGCTGGAGTTCGTGTGACGTGTTCCTTTACAAATGATATTTATCGAATCTATGAAATGATTGAAAGTCAGGATGACATTCGCTTAATCGATGTAAAAGATTATGTTAAGAATCCAAAGCCGAATGGCTATAAAAGTTTGCATCTGATTGTTGAAATTCCAGTCTTTTTATCAAAGGGTCCTGAGTTAGTAAGAGTTGAAATTCAACTGCGTACAATTGCAATGGATTTCTGGGCAAGCTTAGAGCACAAAATTTATTATAAATTTGAAGGTGAAATACCTGGAAATCTTAGTGATGAATTAAAAGAGGCAGCCGAGATTGTGCATTACCTTGATGCCAAAATGATGAGAATTAAAGACGAAGTAAATGAATTTAAAGAGCATGAAAAAGAAGAGAAGCAAACAATAACTTAATTTAGGGGTGTTCATGTGAAGAAAATTCGCTGGGGAATCATCGGTTGTGGGAATGTGACAGAGAAGAAGAGCGGCCCGGGTTTTCAGAAAGCCGAGAATTCAGAGCTCGTTGCTGTTATGCGTCGAGACGCAACACTTGCTGAAGACTATGCTAGAAGACACAATGTTCCAAAGTGGTACACAAATGCAGAAGCACTCATTCATGATGAAGAAGTAGATGCGATTTATATCGCTACGCCACCATCAACACATAAAGAATACGCCATTCTTGCAGCTAGAGCCTCAAAGCCTGTTTATGTGGAAAAGCCAATGGCACTAAATACAGAGGAATGCGAGGAGATGATTAAGGCATGCGAAGAGAACGACGTGCCACTGTTTGTTGCCTTCTATCGCCGTGCTATGCCTGCCTTACTGCAAGTGAAGGAAGTAATCGAGAGTGGAGCTCTTGGTAACATTCGATTTGTTACTACGGTGCACCATAAGAAAGCTTCTGAACAAGAAAAGAACGGAAACTTGCCATGGCGCGTGCAGCCGGAAATTTCAGGCGGTGGTCACTTCTTTGATCTTGCAAGTCATACGTTAGATTTTCTTGATTATGTACTTGGACCTATTGAAAGTGTAAATGGATTTGCAACGAATCAGGCGGAGCTATATCAGGCTGAAGATATTGTCTCTGGTTCATACGTCTTTGAATCAGGTGTTCACGGTACGGGGCAATGGTGCTTTAATTCTTATAAGAATGAAGATTGGAATGAGATTGTTGGTGATAAAGGGTCACTCCTCTATTCCACTCTCCAAGAGCGTCCAATGATTCTGAAAGATGAACAGGGCGAACGTGAAATCGAAGTCGTCTACCCTGAGCATGTTCAACAACCTTTAATTCAGACGATCGTAAATGAGTTGAATGGAGAAAGTCATTCACCAAGTACTGGTAAGACAGCTTTACGAACAAGTAAAGTAATGGATCAGCTTGTGGCAAATTATTATCAGAAAAGCGGAAGCCTATAAAGTAGGCTTCTTTTTTAATTCGTTAAAAGTGATCTAATGGGTAAAATTCATAATATGATCATTTTCCATTTGACATTGATAATCATTATCAATAAAATAAGTATTAGAATAGTTTATCTGAATAGATCTAATTGCCACAAAGATAAGCAGGTATATAGAGAAAGGGTGCTTTAGACATGTATGAGATGATTCAGGATACAATTGTTTCGAGAAGAACGATTCGCAAATTTCATCCAGACGATATTCCTCTACATACAATTGTGGAGATACTTGAAGATGCCAAATGGGCTCCAAACCATAAATTTAGAGAACCATGGGAAGTTGTCCTATACAAAGGGGATGGGAAAGGTCAACTCATTGATCAAGTGCAGGAAAGCATTGTCCGTAATGAGTTGGATGAAGAGAAGAGCGAGAAGAAGAAGGAGAAAATCAATCAATTCATTAATGAAATCCCCATTCATTTAGTTGTTTATATGAAGTCCTCTGAATCAGCTAAAGAAAGACATGAAGATTTTGCAGCTACATGTGCGTTCATACAAAATGTCCAGCTTCTTTCCTGGTCAAAAGGACTTGGGGTCGTGTGGAAAACAAATGGATTTATTTTTGATCCGGTGTTTCGAGAAGGAATCGGGCTAGAAGCTGATGATGTTATTGTTGGCATGCTTCATATTGGAAAGCCCGCTGTTATTCCGAATCCTAAAGAGCGGAAATCCATTAAGAACAGCCTCACAATTTGCGACACGGCGCCCCAATCTAAAAAAGAACATTCCTCTTATATGTAAAGAGGAATGTTCTTTTTTCTATGCTACTTTTTCTACTGGTACGTTTTCTTTTTTGCGTGCATTCCACAGCTGATAACCAAACCATCCAGCAGTTAAACATGTGATGCCTCCACCCATGAACATGGATGTCGCATAAGGTAGCTGAAATCCTTCTGGTGCAAGAAAGAGATAGGTAGCTACGGTCATAGTCATGAAAAGTGCTGGAACGCTACAAATCCAATGAAATTTTTGCTTTTTAACTAGATACATGGCCGCTGTCCAAAGCATCACAGTGGCAACAAGCTGATTCGTGAATCCTACGTATCTCCAAAGGAAAGTGTAATCAATTTGGGTTAAAAGAAAAGTTGGTGTGGCAACAGCTGCCGTTAACAAAAGCGTTTTGCCTTTTCCATCTGCCGCTTCTGACTTTCCTTTTTTAGTAAACAAATCAGCTAACATCATTCGAGACGATCGAAGTGATGTATCCCCCGTTGTGATTGGAAGTATGATGACGCCAACGATTGCTAAGATGCCTCCAAACGTTCCAAGTAAGGATGAACTGATTTCATTTACAACCCCAGACGGTCCTCCTGCTGCAAGGGCACCTTGAAGTCCACCTGTACTTCCAAAGAAAGTCATTCCGGCAGCCGCCCAGATAAGAGCAATTACTCCCTCTGCAATCATCGCTCCATAGAAAACCTTTTTTCCATCGCTTTCACGTTTCATTGTTCTTGCAATGATTGGGCTTTGAGTCGAATGGAATCCTGAAATCGCTCCACAAGATACTGTGATCATTAAGAGTGGCCATAATGGCAAATTATCTGGATGAAGATTGGCTAGTGTTAAGTTTGGTACAGGATTGTCCATAAAGAACAAGCCGATTGCGATTGACACGGCCATCAGAATAAGAATGACGCCGAAAATCGGATAAATACGCCCAATAATTTTATTAACTGGAAGAATGGCTGCTAAAACGAAATAAGCAAAGATTAAGACTAAGCTCATTGTAAAATTAAGCGGTGTAACCTGCGCCATCAGCTGGGCAGGTCCAGCTGTAAAGGCAGCAGCTACTAGAATCATCAGAACGATCGAGATAATATTGATTGTTCCTTTTGCGCCCTTCCCAAGGTAACGACCTACGAGAGATGGATATTGTTCACCGTTATGTCTAAGCGACATCATACCGGAGAAATAATCATGAACAGCCCCTGCGAAGATGGAACCAATGACGATCCAAATAAACGCAACTGGTCCATAAAGAGCACCAAGAACGGCTCCAAAAATAGGACCTAGTCCAGCAATATTAAGTAGCTGAATCAAACTTCCTTTCCACCAGCTCATTGGCATAAAGTCCATGCCGTCTTGCTTTGTATATGCAGGCGTTTCACGATCATCGTCTATGCCGAAAATTCGTTCAACCACCTTAGAATAAACGTAATAGCCAACAATCAATAAACAAATGGCTCCGACAAATGTGATCATGTCTCCCGCCTCCTTTTCGATGTATGAAAATATAACATTCATTCTACTCACCACCGGGAGAAAAAACAATAGAATTATTCAGAAAAAATACATTTTTCTATTAATTCAAACGTTTTCACTAAAAATTGGTTCGTTTGACCTGGTGTTAACTAGTAAAAAGGGTGTGAATTACACGAAAACATCATCTGAATATTCTTTCTTTTGGTGATATTGACAGATTAATATAGGTAAGGTGCGAATAACTTACAAAGATATAGGGTGAAAATACGAAAAAGTGGGTATATAGAGAAAGACGATACGTGTGATCGTCTTTCAATCCTTTGAGGAGGTTGTTTTTCGTGTCAGAACGTATTGCGTATTTCGATAATAGTAAAGCTATATTAATATTGTTAGTAGTGGGCGGACATATGCTGACTCCGTTTATTGACGATTCACGTTTTTTGTATAGTCTCTACCACGTTATTTTTATTTTTCACATGCCTGCATTTATTTTCCTAGCTGGTTATTTCACTAGAAAAGCATCTGGAACTAGGTATTTCTGGAAAATATTTACAACGTTTTTATTGCCTTATGTGATTTTTCAAGTTGTTTATTCGATTTATTATACAAACCTTTATCAAAAGTCATTTGCAATCGAGTTTCTAACGCCGCGATGGGCAATGTGGTTCCTTTTATGTATAGCCGCTTATAAACTGATTTCACCGCTTTTGCTTAAAATGAAAGCAAGCATTTTGCTTCCATTAAGTATTGGTGCAGGGCTCGCTGTGGGTTATTTTGATGTTGAGAGATTTTTATCATTAGATCGACTTTTTGTTTTCTTGCCTTTCTTCGTACTTGGGATGGTCATGGGATGTCGAAAAAAACCGATCAGATTTCCACATATGAAGTGGATAGCCCCTGTTGTGCTCGGCGGATTGTTCCTACTGTTTTATTTATACAAAATAGAAGGACTTGCTGATCTACTTTATGGTACGTATGTTTATGAATCAAACACAGACTTGTTGATTCGACTAACTTATTATGTTGGTACAGCAATTGTGATGTTCTTGTTCTTTTCAATGATTCCAGAGGGACCAATTGTATTTACACCACTCGGATCAAGAACTTTTGCGATTTACTTGTTCCATGGATTTGTTATTAAATGGTTCTTAGAACAGCAGTCGTCTGAAGTTATCGCCACGATATGGGGCGTACCTTTTATTTTAGTCTTTACTTTATTTATTTCCACTTTGTTCGCAATGCCTTTCTTTTCGAAACTCTTGGCGTTCGACAGGTGGCTACCGTCTCCTGACAAATTGACATCTGCACGAAGATAACAAAAAAACGGTACGTCACTATTGAGTGGCGTACCGTTTTTATATGGGATGGTTGATTCTGATATGAGCTATGTGGAAAGAATGGCAATTAGGCTTTCATTGTGTCACGCTCTTCAGGCTGAAGAAGAACGTCTTCTTTACATGGATAGGTTTTCTCAATATGTTGTTCTCCCCAAGCGCAAAGTGAATCCAGAATTTCTTTTAAAGACCATCCATAGTCCGTAAGAGAATATTCAACCTTAGGGGGGATTTGGTTATAGACCTTTCTTAGTATCACACCATCTGTCTCTAACTCACGTAGCTGTTGGGTCAGCATTTTCTGAGTTATGCCAGGCATCAACTTTTTAAGTCCACCTGTACGCTTTGTGCCTTCTATTAAATGACAGAGTATGACGACTTTCCACTTTCCTCCGATCACTTCCAGGGCAGCTTCGACAGGAATATTATATTTTTTCATCGTATATACTCCTTACAATAAATATATGGTTGAATTCTATACTCATATCCTATCACCTATAGCTTTGTTTAACCAGAAAAATGATGATACACCCGGACCCCTTTTCAAAACCGATCAAACATCTACGCAACGTTTAAAATGAGTTACACTAGAGAAGAGTTAATCAAATCGTAATACTTTCTTCAGGAATCACTAATTTTTATTTCTTATGATGAGGATATCCTATAAGAGGAAGGAACGATGTTGATGAGTAAGAAAGGATGGATTGGAAGTATCTTTCTTGTGCTTTTGATCGTGGTTGGATGGTGGATGGTTTCTCCTCTTTTTCTTGATGAAGTGGTTGATGAAGATCTCCCGACAACGATTGAAGCAACAACTAATGCTGAAGAGACATCCAATGAAGAATCACCAGCTGTATCCCACTCAGGGATGTTTGTCGATGGTGATGATACCCATCATGCTTCAGGTAACGTCACATCGTTTTACACTGATTCGAAACAATGGGTTAGGTTTGAGAACTTCGAAGTGACGAATGGTCCTGACTTATATACTGTACTCGTAAAAGAAGGGCAGTCAACAGATGAAGGAACGATACTTGGGAAATTGAAAGGAAATGTTGGCAGTCAGAACTATCGCATTCCTGATTCGTCTTCACTTGAAGAAGGCGATCGGATTGTCGTTTGGTGCAAAGCTTTTGAAGTTGATTTCGGCTTTGCGGAACTGTTTCATAAGGAATAGAGGTGAAGTGCATTGGCAGAAAAAATCCTACTAGTGGATGATGAAGAATCCATACTTGACGTTAGTAGGAGGTATTTGGAGAGAGATGGGTATCACGTGATTACTGCAGCAGATGGAGAAGAGGCTATAAGTAGGTGGGAAAAAGAGAAGCCAGATCTCATTGTACTTGATTTGATGATGCCGTTAAAAGATGGAATGGAAACGGCGGAGGAGATTCGAGCGGTCGATGATGTTCCTATTATTATGCTGACAGCTTTAGGTCAGGAACGAGATCGTCTTTTAGGATTAACGGTCGGCGCGGATGATTATTTAACTAAACCGTTTAGCCCAAGAGAGCTTGTTCTTAGAGTGCGAAATATATTGCGTCGGACGAAACGACAACATGCGGAGAATGCCTCTTTCTTAACGTACGGTGAGCTTACAATTGATGAATCTCGAAGAAAGGTAACAGTCGATCGGAATGAAGTGGAATTGACTGTTAAGGAATTTGAACTTCTCTATTTGTTAGCCAGTCATCCTACACGTGTCTTTCCTCGCTCACAATTGATTGAAGCGATATGGGGATATGAATTCGACGGTGATGGCAATACGATAAATGTTCATATAAGACGTCTACGTGAAAAAATTGAAAAAGATTCAGCAGAGCCTAAATGGATTAAAACCGTATGGGGCATCGGGTATAAGTTTGAAGGAGAATCAACATGAAATTGCGAACGATGCTAATGCTTGCCAATGGGATATCGATTGCTTTTATCCTAGTCTTTCTCATTATTAGTTACGTAAGAATGGTCCTTTCACCTGAACTGATCCTCACCCTTACGTTCATTACGATTGGAGCTGGTTCTCTATCGATGTTGGCTCATTTTATATTCACATCGCAAATTTTGAAGTCAGTGAATCAGATGACGGAAGATACGAGCAGAATCGCTGAAGGAAAGTTCGATGTCAAGGTGGCAGAGCAAGGGCCAACAGAAATACAGGAGCTTGCACAGCATTTCAATGTGATGTCCGAGAAGCTAAATCTAATGTTTTCAGAAGTGAAGCGTTCGGAGCAATACAAAACAGAATTGATTGCGAACGTTTCTCATGATTTAAGGACACCTGTTTCTTCGATTCGATCCTTTGCTGAAGCACTTCAAGATGGCGTCGTTACAGATGAGAAAACAAAAAGACAGTATCTAGATACGATCGAAAGAGAAACAGAACGGCTTAGTCACTTGATTGAAGAGCTGTTGAATTTATCTCAACTAGAAAGTGGCACTTTACCATATGAACCTAGATTCGTTCACCCTGACGTCGTTTTAGTTGAAACGCTACAGCAGTTCGATCGCAAGCTACAAGAGAGAGAGATTGAACTTGCAGTTGAAATTGATGAAGAGCTAGGTGTCATCCCTATGATGCCAGACCATATCAAACGCGTGCTTACGAACTTAATTCAAAATGCAATCGCGTTCTCAGATGATCATTCTACGATCCATATTACACTGAAAAAGGTTGAGACAGCTGCTCTCTTTTTTATAAGAGATGAAGGAAACGGAATTCCGAAAGAAGAACAAGAACGGATTTTTGATCGTTTTTACCGTGTTGAGAAATCGCGTAACACAAGGTACGGGGGTTCCGGACTGGGTCTAGCCATATCGAGACAATTGATTGAGCTTCATGGAGGGAAGATAGGCGTTAAAAGTAACGTAGGTCATGGCAGCGAATTTTGGTTTATGCTTCCACTTGAGAAGAAGGAGGAATAATGAATGAAGATAACGAGATGGTTTCTGTTAATTGGGATTGCGGCAGTGCTCGTATTTGCTATTCCAAAACTTTATGATGTGATTTTTAAACGTTCTTATGGAAGCGAGCCAGCACAAGCTGTACAGGATAATGAAGCGGTGGCGACTTTTGCAGGAGGATGTTTCTGGTGTATGGAGCCGCCGTTTGAGAAATTAGATGGCGTAAGAGAAGCGGTCTCAGGCTATACTGGCGGGAATACAGAAAACCCTTCTTATGAAGAGGTATCTTCTGGTGGAACCGGGCATGTAGAAGCTGTCCAAGTATATTATGACCCTTCCGTTGTGAGCTATGAAACATTGTTAGATGTATTTTGGAGACAAATCGATCCTACTGATGATGAAGGACAGTTTGTTGATAGGGGAGACCAATATTTATCTGGAATTTTCTATCATAATGAAGAGCAAAAGAAAGCTGCTATAGCGTCTAAGGAAGAAATTCAAAGTTCAAACAGATTTAATAAACCTATTGTCACGCCTATCGAACAAGCAGAAACATTTTATGTAGCGGAAGAGTATCATCAAGATTATTACAAAGAAAATGAACTGCGTTATAAATATTATCGAAATAATTCAGGACGAGATCAGTTTCTTGAGAAAGCATGGGGAGATGATCTTGAGGTAGATGCACCAGAAGCGAAGACAAATCTCACGTATTCTGATGAAGAGCTAAAAGAGATGCTTACACCGATTCAATATAGTGTGACGCAAGAGGACGACACAGAGAAAGCTTTTGATAATGAGTATTGGGATAACAAAGAAGAAGGAATCTATGTCGATATCGTTTCAGGAGAACCTCTTTTTAGTTCAGCGGATAAATATAAATCAGGAACAGGATGGCCTAGCTTCACAAAGCCCCTTGTACCTGAGAACATTGTAGAGAAAGAGGATAAAAGCTGGTTTACGGTTAGGACGGAAGTAAGAAGTATGAACGCTGACTCTCATTTAGGTCACGTGTTTGAAGATGGCCCTGAACCAACAGGTCTCCGCTATTGCTTAAACTCTGCAGCGCTTGATTTTATTCCAAAAGACGAAATGAAAGAAAAGGGTTACGGAGAATATTTGGATGAATTTGAAGAAGGGGCAGAATCCTAATGGATTCTGCTTTTTTTGTTCATGATAGAAGAATAAGAGTAGTTGAATAAGATTTCTACATTGAATACATA
Source organism: Anaerobacillus sp. 63XJN7_4_ISO-PGPR-S23-413 (assembly GCF_056173725.1). Lineage (NCBI taxonomy): Bacteria > Bacillati > Bacillota > Bacilli > Caryophanales > Bacillaceae > Anaerobacillus > Anaerobacillus sp. 63XJN7_4_ISO-PGPR-S23-413. The sequence continues at coordinate 3,466,680 of NZ_CM149688.1, read as the reverse complement.
CACTAAGGGGTATATAATACAGATCATGTGAGGTGAATAAGGGTGGAAAATAAAAAGGCAGATGGACGTGTGCAACAGTTATTAGCGAATGAGCGCACGTTTCTAGCATGGGTTCGAACTTCTATTGCGATCATTGGTATTGGTTTTCTAACAGCAAGCTTACATTTTACTAGAGCTGCTGGAGAGAGAGCTGATGATCAGGTCGCCGTGTTCATTAGTTTCTCATCTTTATTTTTTGGATTATTAACGATCGCTGGAGGAGCGGTGCAGTTCTACCGAACGAAAAAACGCATTATGAAATTTGAGGTTCCTTCTTCTTCATGGATTGTTGTGTTTCTTCTTATAGTAGTGTTGTTAATGATTGCACTGATCGCCACGTATTTTATTATTCAAATCAATTGGCTTTCTTAAAACCAGGGTGTTGACATTTCATACAGGTGCGTTATAATACCCCTATAGGTATTAAAAAACACAAACGAATTCGATTTACAGATAAATTTTTTTACTTGATTTTATACCCCGTAGGGTATAAGGTGAGGAGGAAATGAAATGCAATATGATAAAGCAGTTATGAATCGATTGAAGCGAATTGAAGGACAAATTCGCGGTGTTATCCAGATGATGGAACAAGAGAAAAGCTGTGAAGACATTGTAAATCAGCTTTCTGCCACTCGTTCTGGTATCGATCGTTCGATTGGATTAATTGTAAGTTCAAATCTTGAACAGTGTCTTCACCAACAGATTGAACAGGGAGAATCTACTGATGATGTTGTGAAGGAAGCTGTTAATCTTTTAGTAAGAAGTCGATAATAAAAAAATTTAACACATTATATACCCCAAGGTGTATAAGAGGAGGAAATAGAATGAGTGAACAAAAGAAAACAACGATTGTCCTATTTAGTGGAGATTACGACAAAGCAATGGCTGCCTACATTATCGCGAATGGTGCCGCCGCATATGACCATGAGGTAACCATTTTCCATACATTCTGGGGGTTAAACGCTCTTAGGAAAGATCAGCAAGTTGAAGTCAATAAAGGGTTCCTAGAGAAAATGTTTGGCAAAATGATGCCCCGCGGTGCTGATAAAATGGGTCTTTCAAAAATGAACTATGGTGGAATGGGTAAGAAGATGATTAAGAACGTCATTAAGAAGCACAATGTAACAGAACTTCCGCAGCTGATTGAGCTTGCGCAAGAACAGGAAGTGAAGCTCGTTGCTTGTACGATGACAATGGATCTTTTAGGTCTTCAAAAGGATGAGCTGCTAGAAGAAATCGAGTATGCAGGTGTTGCTGCATATCTAGGCGACGCTGAAGATGGTAACGTCAATCTCTTCATTTAAGGAGCGAAAAGAATGGAACTTTTGCTAATAGCTGTCATTGTGATAGCTGGATGGTTCATTTATAAAAAGGTAGGACCAGGAAAAGGTGTAACAACGATCACCTCTGAAGAAGCAAAAAGGAAGTTTGGCGATCGCAATGTTCAATTTATTGATGTTCGTACACCTGGTGAATATAAAGGTCAAAAAGTGAAGCAATTTAAAAATATGCCGCTCAACGAACTTAGCAAACGCACAAAAGAACTGGATCCTAATAAAGAAGTCGTCGTGATTTGTCAAAGTGGAATGAGAAGTTCAAAAGCTTGCGGAGAATTGAAGAGACAAGGATTCACGTCTGTATCGAATGTTCGCGGCGGAATGAATATGTGGAAATAGGGGGAATTAGAATGTCTGGTTATGTAAAAGATGTAACGCCAACTGAAGTGAATAACATGTTGAAGGAAAATAAATCAATTAGTATTGTCGATGTTCGCGGACCAGAAGAGGTGGCAGAAGGAAAGATTCCTGGTGCCTACAATCTACCGGTTAATGAATTACAGGGAAGAATGAATGAGCTTGATAAGGAAACGGAGCATATTATCGTCTGCCGATCAGGTGGCAGAAGCAGCATGGCTTCTATGGTTCTAAAATCAAACGGGTATTCCGTGTTAAATATGACAGGCGGCATGCTTGAATGGACTGGAGAAACAGAATAACGACTACAGGAGGTAGACTAATGATACAAACTGATCACGTACTCGATGCAAAGGGCCTAGCGTGCCCGATGCCAATTGTGAAAACGAAGAAAATGATGAAGGATCTTGAATCAGGAGTCGTTCTTGAAATCCTAGCAACAGATAAAGGATCAAAAGCAGATCTTAAGGCATGGGCTGACAAAGTAGGGCATCACTATCTTGGAACAATTGAAGAAGGTGACGTTTTGAAACATTATCTTCGTAAGGCTTCAGATGGTGAGACGACACTTGAGCAGAGTCATCCACATGTGATTTCAAATGCAGATCTTACAGCTAAACTCTCAGATGATGAAATGACGATCGTTGACGTAAGAGAGCCAGCAGAATATGCGTTCAGTCACCTTCCAAATGCGATTTCTTTGCCACTTGGCGATTTAGATAACCGTATGGCAGAGTTAGATAAAGGGAAGAAGATTTATGTAGTTTGTCGTACAGGTACAAGAAGCGATCTTGCGGCTCAAAAGTTAGCTGAAAATGGCTATGATGTGATCAATGTTGTGCCAGGAATGTCCGAGTGGGATGGTCCTACTACATCTGATCTTTAAAAGATAAAAGGGCGGGGATTTTTTCCCCGCGTACAACTTAATTTTTTTTGGAAACATAAATACGGACGGGGGTATATGAGGTGGATTTGAAACAAAAACATGCAAGTGAAGTAGCAAAAAAAGTGATTAATAAGCAAGAGCTTTTTATTCTCGATGTAAGAAATGAAGAAGCTTATGGCGATTGGAAAATCGAAGGTGAATCTGTTACGTCTATGAATGTTCCTTACTTCGATTTAATTGACGGCGTTGAAGAGATCCTGCCAAAGCTTCCAAAGGATAAAGAAATTCTAGTTGTATGTGCAAAAGAAGGTTCTTCGATCTTTGTAGGTGAAGAACTCGTTGAAGCGGGAATGGAGAATGTATCTTATCTTTCTGGCGGAATGAAGGCATGGAGTGAATACCTTGAGCCTGTTAAAGTAGGCGATCTTCCGGGAGGAGCACTCTATCAATTTGTTCGCCTTGGTAAAGGGTGTCTTTCATATTTGATTGAATCAAATGGAGAGGCTGCTATTGTGGATGCGAATCGAATGATTGAGAATTACACAACCTTTGCAGAAAACAAAGGTCTTACGATTAAAGCAACATTTGACACACATCTTCACGCAGATCACATTTCTGGGGGGAAGTCGTTAGCTGACCAGGTAAATGGAACGTATTACCTTCCAGAAGAAGATGCTGGTGAAGTAACATTCGAATATTCAGCACTTAAAGAAGGAACTTCAGTGTCTATTGGAAACGTAACAGTTGAACCGATCTACTCTCCAGGACACACCATCGGAAGTACGTCACTTATGATCAATGATGCTTACCTTTTAACTGGTGATATTCTATTTGTTGAATCAATTGGTCGCCCGGATTTAGCTGGCAAAGCTGAAGATTGGGTTCTTGACCTTCGCACAACACTTTATAACCGGTATAAAGAGATGGCAGGGGAATTAGTTGTTCTTCCAGCTCACTTCTCAAAAATGGCTGAGCTTGATGAAAATGGAGCCGTGTCTGCAAAACTCCAGGATCTTTACCAAAAGAATGATGGTCTAAATGTGGAGAAGGAAGAAGATTTCAGAAAAATGGTAACCGAAAATCTTCCTCCACAGCCTAATGCTTATCAGGAAATTCGTGAAACAAATATGGGGAAAATTACCCCTGATGAAGAAACAAAAAGAGAAATGGAAATTGGACCAAACCGCTGTGCGGTTAACTAATAAGGAGGAATTACAAATGGATGCACAAAAAACATTAGATACAAAAGGGCTAGCATGCCCAATGCCAATCGTAAAAACAAAAAAAGCAATGAAAGACATGGAGTCAGGTGAAGTTCTTGAAGTTCAAGCGACTGATAAAGGAGCTCAAAGTGACCTTACTGCATGGGCGAAATCAGGTGGTCATGAACTAATGAAGTCTGAAGAAACAGACGGCGTGTTCTATTTCTGGATTAAAAAAGCTTAGTACATGATAGGAGGTACTGAATAAGTACCTCCGTTTTAATGTAAGGGGTGAACAGGATGGATTTGAGTTTTATAATAACGATTTTTGCAATTGGATTTATTGGATCTTTTATTTCAGGAATGGTTGGAATCGGTGGCTCGATTATTAAATACCCGATGCTACTTTATATCCCACCACTACTCGGTTTTGCGGCATTTAGTGCCCACGAAGTTTCTGGTATTAGTGCAGTTCAGGTATTCTTCGCAACCATTGGTGGTGTTTGGGCTTACCGTAAAGGTGGTTATCTTAATAAGCAATTGATCCTCTACATGGGGGTTAGTATTCTAATCGGTAGTTTTATTGGAGGATATGGTTCGACCATTTTGTCCGAACAGGGAATCAATGTCGTCTATGGACTGCTTGCTGCGATTGCAGCTGTCATGATGTTTATACCGAAAAAAGGCATTGATGATATACCGCTTGATCAGGTGAAATTCAATAAACTACTTTCATCAGCTCTTGCCTTTATTGTAGGTATTGGCGCTGGGATCGTTGGCGCCGCAGGAGCATTCCTTCTCGTTCCGATCATGCTCGTCGTGCTAAAGATTCCGACGCGGATGACGATTGCATCTTCTCTTGCGATCACGTTTATTTCTTCGATAGGTTCGACGGTTGGAAAACTCGCAACAGGGCAGGTTCTTTTACTTCCTGCTGCGATAATGATTGTCGCAAGCTTAATTGCTTCGCCACTTGGTGCGAATGCTGGTAAGAAGATCAATACAAAAATTCTTCAATGGGTGCTTGCTGCCCTAATTCTTGGAACGTCTATTAAGATTTGGATTGACCTTCTCTCATAATCGGAAAAAGCTGTCTCTCTCATTGCTACATGCAATTTGAGGAGACAGCTTTTCTTATACTTGTTGCTTAATTTCTAATTCTTTAATCTGATGTCCATCAACTTCACGAACTGTAAATTGATAGCCTTCTACGGTAAATGATGTTCCTTGTTCCGGTTCTATATCATGAGTTAGGATCCAGCCACCAATTGTATCCACTTCTTTATGATCAATTGATGTTCCGAGTAGCTCATTGATATCACTAATTAAAGCTTTTCCATCGACGATTGTTTGTCCATTTGAATCTTCTCGTATAGGCGCTTTTTCATCAAAATCAAATTCATCTTGAATTTCGCCAACAATTTCTTCAAGTATATCTTCAACTGTAACGAGTCCGGCCGTTCCACCATACTCATCGACGACGATCGCGATATGATTGTGACTCTTTTGCATTTTCGCTAGTAGTGTCTTAATATGGGCAGTTTCAATAACGTGATTAATGGGGTGGATGTATTCATTAAGTATAAGCTCTTCGCCCCATTTGTACTGTGTTAAAATTTCTTTAATGTTAACGACCCCAACGATTTTATCTTTATCCCCATCAGCGACAGGATAACGTGTATATTTACCATTCTTCATGATTTCAAGATTTTCTTCAGTAGTGTTGTCCAAAAATAGACAGGTCATTTCCGTTCTTGGAATCATGATTTCTCGGGCCATTCTTTCATCAAATTCAAAGATATTATTCACAAATTCCATTTCGGATTTATTGATTTCCCCACTTTTGTAGCTTTCAGATAAAATGAGTCGAAGTTCTTCTTCAGAATGGGCTTGTTCATGTTCATTCGCTGATTTAAGACCAAATAACTTTACCACGCCTCTAGCTGAACCATTTAATGCCCAAATAAACGGATACATTATACGATAGAACCAGATAAGTGGACCAGCTAGAAGTAAACTAACAGCTTCCGCTTTTTGAATTGCAAATGTCTTCGGAGCAAGCTCACCAAGAACAACGTGTAGAAAGGTTATAATCGCAAAGGCGAGCGCAATCGTAACTGGTGTAGCGATTGAGTCAGGAAGGTTAATAAGCTCAAATAAAGGATGCAGAAGCTGTTCAACGGTTTCTTCACCAAGCCAACCAAGAGCTAGCGCTGTAATGGTAATACCTAATTGACATGCTGAAAGATACCCATCTAAGTTACCAAGTACCTTTTGAACGGCTTTGGCTTTCTTGTTTCCTTCACTGGCAAGTGCATCTATTCTCGTTCTTCGAATTTTTACGATCGCAAATTCAGATGCTACGAAAAATGCCGTTAATACAATTAACAATAGAACAGCAATTACTTTGATTAGTTCCAATAAGGCCCTTACAGAGTTGTAAGGGTTCACCTCCTATGTAATAGTTATTGTAACGTTATTATAACGATGTTTTCCTCTTTTGGGGTAACGTAAAACAAAAAAAATCTACCTCAATGAGAATGTTTGAACGCTCAAGGTTGTAAGAAATAGATTTTATCATTCATAAGATGCTATGATCATTTTTGTGACCATACCTTACCAACCTGATAATGATATCGTGAGCGTTTATGTTATAGTTTTTTCAGAATCGGGGTTAATTATGAAAAAGTCCACCAAACCCTTGATAGGGATAGGAGTATGTCTCCTAATCGTTATTATAATCATCTTTTTAATCAATCCACCATGGTTGGCTCAAATGCGTTCATTTATTTCGCTTGATTCACTCCCTCTGCTCGCTGATTACTTTCGCTCCTTAGGAATATGGGCGCCCGTTATTAGTATTGCTTTAATGATTGCGCAAGGAATTCTCGCGCCGCTCCCATCCTTTGTCATTACAGCAGCTAACGGTCTCGCTTTTGGAATTCCACTTGGCTTCCTCGTTTCTTGGTCAGGTGGAATGGCAGCTGCTCTCGTGATGTTTTGGCTAGCAAGATGGTTTGGAGCCGCATTTGTTGAAAAAGTAACAAAGAAGAGCGACATTCTTGAAAAGGCCAATCGGTACAGCGGGAAAAATGGTTTTTTCTTAATACTCGTTGCCAGATTAGTCCCGATTGTATCGTTTGATTTTATTAGCTTTCTTGCAGGGTTAAGTCGCATTTCATTTCGATCGTTTGCGTTAGCTACTGCGCTAGGTCAAATTCCTGGAACCATTTTATACACAATTGTAGGTCATGATTTAGCGAACTTAGAAAAGTACCAAACGCGGTTTATATGGGCAAGTGCGATCATCATTGTTCTGCTTCTATTCGGGAAAATGAGGTCGAATCGAAAAAAGCTAAGCGGATCAGTATAAACTTTAGCGGTGCATATTACTTTCTTATCAGCTTCACTGACCTTATGATGTAGATGAATAACTAAATCAATGGGAGCGATGAAAAGTGGCAAAAATCATAGTGATTTATCAAGAACCGAAAGATGTCGATGAGTTTAAGAACTATTATGAGAACAATCATATGGCTCTTGTAAAGGATGTTCCGAACGTTACGAATGCTGAAGTTAACTATGTGACGGCAGCAATGAATACAGACAAGAACTATTTCTTAACAGCTACTATTGAATTTAGTTCAAAAGAGCAATTAGAAGAAGCAATGCAGTCACCGGCATGGGCAAAAGTATCAGAAGATGGACAAAACATGATGAAGTTCTTAAATGAGGCTCCATTATTACTTATAACAGAATAGCAAAGGAAAGAGCACTTGGATCTTATTTCAAGTGCTCTTTTGTTTAAGTTTTTTTCTAGGAGGTAAATAGTTGGTAGGAATAACCAAAGGTGAAGGAGGAGTTTATTAATATGAAAGCACTATTTCTAAATTGTTCTCTTAAAACGAGTGAAACGACTTCTAACACGGATGCTCTTTATCAAGAAGCAGAAGCGATTTTTAAGAAAGAGGGAATTGAATCTGAAAGCATTCGCATAAGCGATTATAAAATCGCTTATGGTGTTTCGGAAGATGAAGGTCATGGAGATGAATGGCCAGTTATTTTTGAAAAAGTAAAAGAAGCGGATATTATCATACTAGGTACTCCTCTCTGGCTAGGTGAAAAGAGTAGTGTCGCTACGCTTGCAATCGAGCGATTATACGGAGGAAGCGGATTAACAAATGAGAAAGGGCAGTCGTTATACTACAATAAAGTAGGCGGCGTCGTGATTACAGGAAACGAAGATGGTGCTAAGCATGCAGCGGCTTCTGTGCTATACGGGTTTTCTCATATTGGCATTACCGTTCCTCCAAACGTAGATGCTTACTGGGTTGGAGAAGCCGGACCAGGCGCTTCTTATATCGAAGCGAACGGTCAAAAGAATGACTTTTCTACCGGTCATGCGAAAACAATGGCGTATAACTTAATTCATTTTGCACGAATCTTTAATGAAAATCCTATTCCTGCTAAAGGGAACACGATGGAATAATGCAATGAGCTAAGCCTCTTCCAATAGGAAGGGGCATTTTTTAGGCTATGGTAATGATTATTGAATGACGGCTCACTCGAGATCTCAATAAGATGATCTGGTTATGAATTGGAAAACGAGAACGCGAATTCACCGGCGCGCCCAGAGTCACATATGTTATTAAACGACCAAATACGGGGGGATCTCAGTGGATGAACTGATTTTGTTTCTGATTCTTTTCATTCTTCTTGTCATTATTTTACTTGCTGTAGCAGGCATTATTTAAGCGTGACAAATAAGTAGAAATGATAATTCTATCTAACTATGGACACCAGCCTAATCCTTCTTTTTCTTACGACATATAGTATTAGTAACCTTCCAGGAAAGGGGGTTTTCTAATGAGTGGTGGAAAAGAGCAAGGGCATGGCGGAGGCTACGGTAAAGGCTTTGCGTTGATCGTAGTATTGTTTATTCTTTTGATTATCGTTGGAGCTGCGGCAGTTGGTGGAGCTAACTACGGCGGTCAGTGTGGTGGTTACGGAAAAGGTGGCTACGGCGGTTACGGCGGAGGATATGGCTACTAAACCTTTCTTGTTAAATTAGCATGAAGGGAGGGATACGCATGAGTTACGGTTATGGTCAAGGTTTCGCGCTAATCGTTGTATTGTTCATTCTTTTGATTATCGTTGGCGCAGTATGGGCTTACTAAAATAAGCAAAGCACCCGATTCGGGTGCTTTTTCTTATGGAACATTATTGAAAAACAATTGTTTTGTTGCCGTGAACAATAACACGCTTTTCAAGGTGCCATTTCACTGCGCGATAGAGGACGATGCGTTCGATGTCTTTGCCATGTCTTTTCAAATCGTTCACATTATAACGGTGAGTAATACGAGTGATGTCCTGTTCGATGATTGGACCTTCATCAAGCTTTGCATTCACATAATGGGCTGTTGCCCCGATAATCTTGACGCCTCGATCAAAGGCCTGTTGATAAGGGTGACCACCGATAAAGGCTGGTAGGAATGAATGATGAATATTAATGATGTCGTTGTGATAAAGGTTAATAATTTCTTCAGGTATGATTTGCATGTACCTTGCAAGAATAACCGTATCGAACTGTTGCTCTTCAAGTAAATGAAGATGTTCAGCTGTTGCTTGTGCTTTCGAATCTTTTGTCACTGGAACATGATAAAAGGGGATCCCAGCGCTTTCCGTTAATTCTTTAAAGTCTAGATGATTACTAATAACCATTCCAATTTCCGCATGTAGCTCCCCCAATTGCCATCTCCATATCAACTCTTGAAGACAGTGATCTTCTTTCGTAGCAAAAATAGCGAGACGAGTTTTTTTAGAAGAAGCCGTTATGGACCATTCCATTTGAAATGGAGATGCCGTTTCTTCAAAAGCCCTTTTAAGTTCTCCTAATTGTTCGTTTAATTGAGGGTGGCTAAATTCGATGCGCATAAAAAAGTGTCCCAAAACAGGATCGGTCGAATGCTGATCAGAGTGAATAATATTTGCACCATTTGTGAATAAAAACGTTGAGACAGCTGAAACAATTCCTTCTCTATCTGGGCAAGATATTAATAAAATGCCTTTATCTAAATTTCCCTTCATCATTAGCCTCCATTTATCTAGTAAATATTTTCAATAATACATTATTTCAAGGTAAAGCGCAAAAGGATTTTATGGTCTAGGATTTTTCTGTGAACTGACTGTTTAAGTTCTATCTTGTTTACCATTGTAATGATGCGAAAAATCATCATGGGGCAATAAGAGGAAATAATAAGAATAAGCAGAATTACTTATAAAAACTTATATAAAATCGAAAACACTTAATAAATATTGATTTATTACTTACGAAAACTTATAATGTAAGTGCATGGAAATGAGGTGTAGGCAGTGTATCAAGAAGAAAGAATGCTAGCGATTTTAGATCATCTAAAAAAACACGGAAGAATATCTGTAGATCAAATTTGCGAGTTATTTCAAGTGTCAAGAGACACGGCGAGACGTGATCTTGTGAAGCTTGAAGAAGAAGAAGCCGTTACGAGGACAAGAGGTGGAGCCGTACTTCCTCAGCTTCGTCATGAGATCCAGTCGTATCATGACCGCTTAAAAGTTGTGTCAAAGGAAAAACAGCGAATAGGCAAAATGGCCGCAGGATATGTTAACGCTGGTGACGTGGTTATTCTTGATGCATCCACAACCGTTCAGTCATGCGCTGAATTTCTAATTGATAAACAAGCAACAGTGATTACAAATTCCATTCATCAAGCAGATATTCTATCGAGCGGAAGTCATATTGATATTCATCTTCTTGGAGGCAAACTCGAGAAAGATCATCGTTTCCTATATGGTTCGGCTGTAGTCGAAAAGGTGGCGACCTACAATGCAGATATTGCTTTTATAGGAGTTATAGGAATCTCAAAGCAGGGATTAACCATTGCTCATGAAGAAGATGGAATGGTGAAAAGAAAGATGATTCAACAATCTCAGTATGTTATCGCACTTGCTGATAATTCAAAGTTCTATCGTTCTGAGTTTTTTACTTTTGCTCATCTTGAAGATATTGATCTTATTATTACGGATCAAATTCCTGAAGAGAAAGTGCAGGAAATGCTAAGGCGACATCAGGTTAAGCTCGTTGTTGCAGAGACTTAAGTTTCTAGAATGACGTCATATAAAGAGAGCTTATGATTTTCTAAAGAATGGACCGGCGTAACCAATTGGGCGTGACGGTCCGTTTTTTTGTGTCTTAAAAGGGTAACTACTAGTATGAAGAGGTTCATCTAATAGTAAGCATATTTATTGGTCAACAATTTTTCATCTGATAAGATAAACTGTAATGATGATTTTTACATTAAAGGAGCGGAAAGAATATGAAGTTAAGCGTACTTGATCAATCACCTGTATCAAGAGGCAATACGCCAACAGAAGCACTTAGAGAAACAACAGTACTTGCACAAGAAGTTGAGAAGCTAGGCTTTCATCGATTCTGGGTTTCAGAACACCATAGTACGAAGAGTCTGGCTGGGTCTAGTCCTGAAGTCCTGATCTCACATCTGGCAGCGAACACAAAGCGTATGAGGATTGGCTCTGGTGGGGTGCTGTTACCACATTATAGTCCATACAAAGTAGCGGAAAACTTCCGTATGCTTGAAACGTTAAATCCCAATCGTATTGATCTTGGGCTTGGACGCGCTCCAGGAGGGATGCCGAATGTTACAAAAGCTCTCGCTGGGGGAAACAGTATGGGGATTGATAACTATTTAGAGCAGGTGAACGAACTAGCTGCCTATTTAAAAGGGGAAGACCCTGAGAGAATGAACGTACGAGCAACACCGCTTGGAAGTACGGCACCTGAGATGTGGTTGTTAGGATCAAGTGGGGCAAGTGGAATGATGGCAGCGCAGCGCGGACTTGCGTTTACCTTTGCACATTTCATTAATGGATATGGTGGAACGAATGTGGTTGACAAATATCGTTCTCGTTTTGTACCATCTGAATTTAACGAGACACCGAAAACAAATGTAGCTATATTTGTCATTTGTGGTGAAACAGAAGAAGAAGCAGAATATTTGGCATCTAGTTTGGATTTATCGATCTTATTAATCGAACAAGGAAAGTCAGGTGACGGATTTCCATCCCCTGATGAAGCGCGTAGCTTTCCATATACAGTGTTTGATAAAGAACGGATTCGGGAAAACAGAAAAAGAATGATCGTAGGTAGTCCGACCCAGGTGAAAAAACAAATTGAAGAATTAGCAAATGCTTATCAAACAGATGAAGTGATCATTAATACGATTACACACGATTTTCAAACTCGACTGAAGTCTTATAAACTCATTGCAGATGCATTTCAAATAGATGAGAAACCCTCTTCTTGACAAAATGAACTGTAATAATTAGAATTACACTATACCTTGACTCAGTTGGAACACAAACTAGTCTTCCAAATAAGGAGGTAAATGATGATGAATCAATTACATCAACAAACTCAATATCAAAAAGGTGATTGGGTAAAAGGAAAGTCAGTCCATGATGAACTAATTCATGGATATGTTGAATCTGTAAATAACTATCTTGGAACGATTAAAGTATTTGTTCTAGAATGTGATAATCCTGAAACTGTAGGAAAAGTAATCGAAACTTTCCAGAATCGTATTTCCCAGCTGGAGGAACCAAATTTTGAACAGGATGAATCCTTCTTGTTAAACCTTATTGAAGTTTCTTTAATTACGAAAGATAAACAATGGTTCATGGAACTTTCTGCACAACTTAAGCAGCTTCGACATGAGTCGGAGGAAGCAGTTCCCTGTTAAAATTTTCTTGCCAGCTACAAAAGAAGTACGATAGGATGGAAGTGGAAGAAAGTGTTGGGAGGCGCTGCAATTGAATAGTGATTTTACTCTCGCCGTACACAGTCTGGCTTTGCTCGCAATTAAGCCAGGGCAGATGGCAACTAGTGATTATCTTGCCGGAAGTGCTTCTGTCCATCCCGTTCGTATGAGAAAAATTCTTAGTTTACTCAAGAAAAACGGTTATATCGTTTCAAAAGAGGGTGCTGGAGGTGGGTTTACTTTATCTTGTCGTGTAGAAGATGTCACGCTTGATAAGATCTATAACCTTACTTCTATAGGTACTCTCCAACCAAGGTGTCCTGATTCGAATCAGTATTGTCTTGTGGGAGCGAATTTATCAAATGTACTGGGCGATATTTTCACAGATGCTGAGAATCATTTAACAGCATTCTTGAAACAATATACGATTCGTGATATTATTCAAAGCCTAAAACAAAAACAATTATAAGTAATTGTTTTTGTTTTATATCTTAACTGTAACAAAAAAAGTTTCAATAAAAACGTTGGGGGTGAGCAGACATGAGTACAGGTCTGATGGTAAGAAATGAAGGAAGCAAGCTTAATATGAAAGATTGGAATCGATTAGAAAGATCCGGTCAGCTAATTAAGAGAAACAACGGAAGATTTTTGATAAAGCCAGAACATACAAATCGCGATGTATATATTATTAAAAGTGGTAGTATTGCCATTTATCATGCGGATAACATGAATGAGTCTCTAGCAGTTCTTGGGCCGAATGATGTTTTGGGCAATCGCTCTATTTTTGTACATCAAAACTTGTATGCAAAAACAATAACTAATGTTGAGCTCATTCAACTTGATCAAACGTCCTATCGTGCTTTGTATCTGGCTTACCCTGAATTAGCAATTAAACTAACAACGGAGCTATCAAGATTAAAATTAATCATTGATTTTCCTGAACGCACAGCAACTTCTTTTGTGAAGCAGGTTAAAAACGGATTTCAGAATTTGATTAATAAAAATACTAGCAAAAAGGGAAGATACTGCCACAATTGCTAATGATTTTTTGTTTTCTAACTGTAATGATATATGTTACATTATAGTGTGGGTGAGATAGGTTATTAGACCATCAATAGAGAGAAATTTTATGGATAGAAAAAGGAGAGAAACAAACGATGTCTGTTAGTGTACAAGAGAACAATCGTGTTCTAGATGTTATGAAAGATCGTCATTCTGTAAGGAAATTTGAAAAAGGAATCGAAATTCCTGAGGAAGTTATGAATGAGATTTTAAATGCTACGATTGAAGCTCCGTCTTCTTGGAACCTTCAACATTGGAAGTTCCTTGTTATTGAAAGTGATGAGCAAAAAGAAAAGCTACTTCCAATTGCTTTTAATCAGCAACAAATCGTAGATAGCTCTGCTACTATTGTTATTCTAGGAGACCTTGAAGCAAATCTACATGCTGAAGAAATTTATGGCCAGGCAGTTGAATTAGGATTCATGGAAAATGCTATAAAAGAAACGCTTGTTAGCCAAATCAATGGCGCTTACGAAAGAGAAGGCTTTGCTTTAAGCGAAGCAATCAAGAATAGCTCATTGGCTGCAATGCAATTGATGCTTGCTGCAAAAGCAAAAGACTATGACACGGTGGCAATGGGTGGTTTTAATCCAGTTGCCCTTGTAGAAGAGTTTAACATTCCTTCGCGTTATGTACCAACAATGCTTATTTCTGTTGGTAAAGCAGCTGTTGAAGCGCATGGAACAGCTCGCTTCCCACTTGAGCGTGTTGTCGTGAAAGAAAGCTTCTAATCTTAAATCATGTTAAAGGAAGGGCACTGTCCCTTCCTTTTTTCTGTCTTAACAAAGTCTTGATAGCCAAACGCAATAGCCTCACTATACTTATTTTTCATAGTGTTTCTAGCGAGTGTGTATTTGAGAAATAATGAAACGTCGGAATGATTTCCATTCCGTTTTCTGATTTAACGATAAGACAAGGTATACTAAGGAGAGATCGTAAGGGGGAATATAATGGAACAAAAAGCAAATACGGAGAAAAAAATGAATTGGCGCGGACTATCAAAATTAATTCGTGATACAAATCCTTCAAAGTCTCTTGTAGCACTTGCTATTGCATTGAGTATGATTGGAACCGTAGCTGGATTAATCGTGCCATTTTTTACGAAAAATCTAGTTGATCAGCTCTCAGGTAGCTCGCTATCTTCGGGAGTTATTACATTATTAATTGCTGCCTTTGTTGTTCAGGCGATCTTCTCTGGTTTATCTATGTACCTCCTGTTGTATATAGGAGAGACAGTGGTAGCTCGGTTGAGAGAGCGATTAATGAAGAAAGTCCTTTCTCTTCAAATATCTTATTTTGACAGCAATAGGGTTGGGGATACGACAAGTCGTATTGTGAATGATACTGGAGTAATAAAAGATCTTGTCTCGAATCATTTAATTAGTTTGTTAACGAGTACGCTGTCGATTGTCGGTTCTATTGGGATATTACTATACCTTGATTGGAAATTAACAGCCATTTTACTTGCGGTTGTCCCTATTATGATGATTGGGATTCGTTTTATCGGAAAGCGAATGTATAAAGTATCAAAGGGATTGCAGGAAGAAACGGCTAAGTTTACAGCAACAATCACACAAGTATTATCAGAAGTTCGTCTTGTGAAATTCTCGATGGCAGAGAATGTGGAAGAAGAGAATGGGAAAAATGGCATTAAAAATGTCTTCTCTTACAGCATGAAGGAAGCGAAAATCTATGCCCTTCTTATGCCTCTTATGACGTTATTGTTAATGGGGGTTCTCGTCGTCATTGTTGGCTACGGTGGCGTTCGCGTATCAACAGGAGAACTATCAGCTGGTGAGCTTGTCGCTTTTCTTTTATACCTTTTTCAAATTATTATTCCATTCAGCTCAATGGCAAGGTTCTTAACAGCAATCCAAAAAGCAATGGGTGCAACAGAACGTCTGCAATTTTTACTTGATCATGATAGTGAAGAACGACTTAGCGGAGATGAAGTTGAAGATCCAGCAAAGATGCTTTCATTTCATAACGTTGAATTTTCCTATGGGAAAGAACTTGTGTTGAAAAAGGCTTCCTTTGAAGTACCACCAGGTAAAATCACTGCAATAGTTGGTCCAAGTGGTAGCGGTAAAACGACTACATTTTCATTAATTGAACGATTTTATCAACCTCAAAAAGGTGAAATCGCACTTGGCGGAAAAAACATTCATGAATTTTCACTTGTTTCATGGCGGAAGCAAATTGGATATGTCTCTCAGGAAAGTCCGCTCATAGCAGGAACCATTAAAGAGAATATTGTCTATGGGCTAGAAGAAGATGTTTCAGATGAGAAAATTGAAGAGGCAGCAAAGCAAGCTTATGCCCTACCTTTCATTCAAGATCTTCCAAACGGTTTTGAGACAGAAATTGGCGAAAGAGGAATCAAGCTTTCTGGTGGGCAGCGACAGCGGATTGCAATTGCAAGAGCGATTGTTCGAAATCCATACATTCTTTTGTTGGATGAAGCTACATCTAGTCTTGATAGTACGTCAGAAGTTCAGGTTCAACGTGCGTTGAACAATTTAATGAAGGGACGTACGACGATTGTTATTGCTCATCGTCTTTCGACCGTTGTTCATGCCGATCAAATCTTAGTTATGGAAAACGGTATTGTATCAGATCAGGGCACACATGAAGAGCTATATATGACAAGCCGTCTTTATAAAGAGCTTGCTCAGCAACAGTTTCAAATTGAAGAAAGTTTATAAGAAAAGGTGTCGGGAGCTCCCGACTCCTTTTTTAAGTATTAATTAGATACACCCGTTGAATGCGCTTCTCTCTTTTCTTCCTTCACTTTCTCCAGGAAGCGTTTTGTCTCAGCGACAACAACTCCTGAAAGACCGAGAAGTCCAATCAAGTTTGGTAGTGCCATTAAGCCATTGAAAATATCAGCTAGAAGCCAAACAACGTTTAGTTTTAATGTTGTTCCGACAAAAACGGCCAATACGAAAACGAGACGATAATATTTAATCGACGCGTCTCCAAAAAGATAAGAGAAGCATTTTTCGCCATAGTAAGACCATCCGAGAACAGTTGAATAAGCAAATAAAATAAGACCTATTGTAACGATAAGTGCTCCAGGAACACCCAGGAATTTCTCGAACGTCGCTGTCGTTAAGGCTGCTCCGTTCAAATCTCCACCATAGAGATCACCCATAACGAGCGCGATTCCAGTGATGGAACAGACAACAATCGTATCAATGAACACCTGTGTCATAGAGACAAGTGCCTGACGTCCTGGGTAATCGGTTTTAGCAGCAGCTGCCGCAATTGGCGCAGAGCCAAGACCAGCTTCATTCGAAAATACTCCACGTGCAACACCATAACGAATTACGGCACCAATGGCACCACCAGCAGCAGCTTCACCTGTAAAAGCGTCTGAGAAGATAAGGGAAACAGCAGCAGGAACAAGGCTAAGATTCATAAAGATCACGACTAATCCACCAATAACATAAAATAAGGCCATAACTGGAACAAAGTAAGCCGTCACTTTACCGATGCTTTTAATCCCACCGAGAATAACCATTCCAGTAAAGAACATTAGGACAAGTCCAGTAATCCACGGAGCGATCCCGAAAGTAGCGACAGCATCTGCTACTGAGTTGGACTGTACCATATTTCCGATTCCAAAAGCTGCGAAAGCACCAAAAAAGGCAAAAATCATCCCAAGCCACTTCATATTAAGTCCTTTATCAAGGTAGTACATCGGCCCACCGGACATTTCACCATTCGAATTCACCGAACGGTACTTAACAGCAAGGATTGCCTCAGCATATTTCGTTGCCATTCCAAAGAGAGCACTGATCCACATCCAGAGAACGGCACCAGGTCCACCAACAAAAACAGCCGTTGCGACACCGGCAATGTTTCCTGTTCCGATCGTAGCGGCAAGTGCCGTCATCAAAGCCTGGAAGTGAGAGATATCCCCTTCTGCGTTTTTATCTTGTTTCTTCGTGAAGGCTTGCTTCAACGCATATGGAAGCATGGTAAACTGGAGAAACCCAAGGCGAATAGTGAGGTAAATACCCGTTCCCACAAGTAGGACGAGCAGAGGCCACCCCCATACAAATCCACTAATGTTATTTAATGCTGCTTCCAATAAGAACTCCTCCTTTATGTATCTTAATACTAAATATTCTAACAAATTACCACAATTACCTTTCAAATACAAAATAATTTTTTTAGGATGCTGTCGAATAATGATACAAACAAGGTTTTTACATCATCATTGAAGCACTCTAATGGATGGAAATAAGAATATTTTGTATGGTAGATAAAGTAGAGGAGGATGCTAGATGAAGTATTTTGATTTCACAAATAAAGTGGCCGTCGTTACAGGTGGAGGCAGAGGGATTGGCAAAACAATTGCACGTGCTCTATCCGAAGCGGGAGCTACTGTCGCCATTGTTGGTAGAACAAAAGAAGTTCTTGAAGATGCAGCAAAAGAAATAAGTAAGGAAACAAATAGATCAGTCGTTGCATTTGTAGGAGATGTCACGAATGAGGGAAGCATTCAGCAAATCATAAGTGACATTCATGAAAGCATAGGGACAATTAACATTCTCGTTAATAATGCTGGGAAAACTGTTCGAAAAACAATTGAAGATCTTGAAGCGGATGAATGGGACGATGTGATGGAAACGAATGAGAAATCAGTTTATATGATGACTAGAGCAGTTCTCCCTGATTTAAAAGAAGGCGAAGGATCTAGGGTTATTAACATTGCATCGATGGCAAGTGAAGTTGGACTTCCTTTTTCCACCCCGTATGGCCCAAGTAAAGCGGCTGTAGTGCAATTAACAAAACAGTTATCACAGGAACTCTCCCCACTTGGGATCACTGTTAATGCGATAAGTCCTGGCTTTATTAAAACGCCGTTTAACGAAAAAGCATTAGAGAATCCTATTCTTTTAAATAAAATCAACGGAAGTAATCCGATGCATCGAGTTGGTCGGTTAGATGAATTGATTCCAGCCTTTTTATCTCTTGCATCACCGTATGCGAGCTATACGACCGGACAAAATATTGTTATTGATGGCGGAACGACTTCACACGCTTTCTAAAGAGCAACTTGAAAGAACAACGATTCCCATTTATAATAAATGTAACCTGAAAAGTAAAAGGGGCAAATTTTATGTTATCGGTGATTCTTAACTAACGTAATTTTATAGATGGATTGGCTTTTAAAGTAGCATGTATTCTATGCTTATTTAAATATGCCTTCTGTCAATTTAGTTAAGAACACAGAAAAGCTCAAGAATGACAACAACCATTCCAGCTGCGCTCTGTGCGCAGCTTTTTGTATGCTTTTTAAGCATGGGGGGGGATGGGTGTCGTCTACCCTTTTATAGAAGAGCTACGAATGAACCTGTGTTCATTCGTAGCTCTTTTTTTGTTGGAAAGGAAGTGACATGTATGTTAATTGAATGGAAGTTTTTCTTAAGATGCGCGAACATATACGAATCGAGGAGGAAGAACATTGAACGAACAAACTATGGTAACACTTGAATTTGATAAAATTCGAAGCGAAGTAGCTCACTATGCCCTTT
The DNA here is from genome assembly GCF_056173725.1 of Anaerobacillus sp. 63XJN7_4_ISO-PGPR-S23-413. Taxonomy (NCBI): domain Bacteria; kingdom Bacillati; phylum Bacillota; class Bacilli; order Caryophanales; family Bacillaceae; genus Anaerobacillus; species Anaerobacillus sp. 63XJN7_4_ISO-PGPR-S23-413. Next base: position 3,447,438 of record NZ_CM149688.1, on the reverse strand, counting down.
CAGAAGAAGCAAAAAGTGAGATCCAGAAAATGAGACCGTTGCACGATAAAGAGGTTGTGCAAAATCGATTAAATGAAACGACAGAGGCGAAAGAAATTATTAAGAAAAGTTCAAGCGTCCCTCTTCATGGTCTTCATGGCATTATCCAGGTGATGAAACAATTAAACAAAGGTGTTCCTTTACGGCCAGATCAGCTGATAACTGTGCTTGATTTAATCGAAAGCGGCCGGAAACTGAAACAGTTTATGACGGGGAAAGAATGGCTGGCGCCTACAATTTCAACTTATATCTATTCTCTTTATGAGATTATGGATCTTGAAGAAGAATTGAAACGAGCGATCAGAAATGGTGAGATTGATGATGCAGCGAGTAAGGAGCTTGGGAGAATTAGAAAGAAAATAACCGTTTATGAAGAACGAGTGAAAGAAAAACTGAATCATCTTCTGCGTTCATCTTCGAAAAGGAAAGCACTTCAGGATACGATCATCAGCGATCGAAATGGCCACTATGTTGTCGCTGTGAAGAAAGAATATCGGAAACAAATAAAAGGAATCGTTCATGACCAATCTTCAAGCGGTTCGACTGTATATATTGAACCTGAAGAAGTTCGTAAAGTTCAAATGGAATTAAATGAAGTAAAGGCAGATGAATACTTGGAGGAACAGCGAATTCTAAGCAGATTAACTGGAGAAGTGGAGCGATATGCGCAAGAGATCTCAATCAACATTGAAACAATGACACACTACGATTATATTTTTGCAAAGGCGAAATATAGTGTAGCGATTGATGGCAATCAAGTAAAGCTATCAAGCGAGCCAATACTTGAGTTACAAAATGGTCGTCATCCCTTACTCTCTCATGAGGCTGTACCGCTTTCCCTTGAGTTAGGGAAAGCATATAAAGGACTTGTGATAACCGGTCCCAATACTGGTGGAAAAACCGTATCAATTAAAACAGTCGGGCTTCTTTCAATGATGGTGCAATGTGGTTTACACATACCTGCTAATGAGTCTTCTGTTTTTGGGATTTTTGGATCAATATTAGTTGATATTGGAGACGGACAGAGCATTGAACAATCGTTGAGTACTTTCTCTTCTCGAATATCGAACATTATTTCCATTTTACAAGCAGCAGCGCCGGATTCTCTTGTTATTCTGGATGAACTTGGTTCGGGTACAGATCCCGGTGAGGGGATGGGTATTGCCGTTTCTATTTTAGAACAATTGAATCGTCTGGGGTCAACTATTCTATCCACAACACACTATAGTGAAATGAAAAATTTCGCTTCAGCTCATCCAGATTTTGAGAATGGATCAATGGAGTTCGATCCAGAGACATTGCGTCCAACGTTTAAACTACGGATGGGTGTTCCAGGGGAAAGTCAGGCATTTGCCATCGCATTACGTCTTGGTATGCATCCGAATATTATTGAGCGAGCTCATGAAATCACGTATCAAGAAAAGCAATCCTATCGAGAAGGGTTCAACCAAAAAGATCACTGGCACTATGAGCAGCAGCTAAAAAGTAAAAAAATAGAGAAACCGCGAAGCCAGAAAAAAGTGGAGGTCGAGAAGATTTTTGAGAATTATTCGATTGGAGATAGTGTAGCGATCCCTTCGTTGAAAGAGAAAGGAATCGTTTATAAACCAATGGACGATTTTGGGAATTTGATTGTAATGATAAATGGCCAAAAAGAAACGATTCATGCGAAGCGTGTAAAACTACTCTTGCCTGCCAGCGAGCTTTATCCGGAGAATTATGATTTTGATATCCTATTTGAAACTGTTGAGAACAGAAAGAAAAAGAAATTGATGAATCGCAAGCATATTGATGGTGTGAAAATTGATTATGAAGAGTATTGAAAAGCAAAGAAAAAATTCTAGTTTGGAACCACACTATAAGTAACTTTATCTTAATCCAATTAAAAGAAGGTAGGAAAGGAGGGAATAGAGAAGAATCTTTTATAGCAACGATAATGAGGAGGTATAATTATGAATTTCGGAGCTTTTTCTGTAAGTTTAAGTGTAAAGGATATCCAAGCCTCAAAGCATTTTTACGAAAAATTAGGTTTTCAATCGTTTGGAGGAGATATTTCTCAAAATTGGCTCATTATGAAGAATGACAGTACCGTCATTGGCCTGTTTCAAGGGATGTTTGACAAAAATATTCTAACGTTTAATCCAGGTTGGGATGAGAACGCTGAAAATCTTGAAGTGTTTACAGATATTCGAACACTTCAAAAGCAGCTAAAAGAAAACGGAGTGAATATTCTTTCTGAAGCGGATGAATCAAGTGAAGGGCCAACGAGTTTTACAATAGAAGACCCTGATGGCAATCCCATTCTTGTTGATCAGCATAGATGAAATCGAGAATCGATTGTATCAGCTACTAAAGATTTCTTTGATTGCATGAAAGAAATTTGAATGTAAACATTGGAAACCATTTTATATTCAGTGAAAAGTGAATTGAATGTAAGCGTGGTAGATTTCCTGAAAAACAATTTCTCTGCGTAAAATTCCTTCCTAAAGGGTAATGCATCTAATAGAACATTCTGCTCAGGCAGAAAAGATGGCAAAGTGGAGGATGAGAGAGATGCAAAAAATGAACAGAGGAATTTTAACAGCAGTTTCCTCAATTGCGATTGCTCAGGGTTTGAAGATCCTAACTCATAAGGTGTTAAAAGGAGAATGGGATGTGAAGCAAGTTGCGACAACGGGTGGAATGCCTAGTTCGCATTCAGCTGGTGTTGCAGCCCTTACTTCTTACATTGCTTCAAATAAAGGATCTCGTCATACAGAAACGGCTCTCGCTACTATTTTCGGTGTGATTGTTATGTACGATGCCCAGGGGGTTAGGCGTCATACAGGAGAAATTGCTGCTCTAGTAAACGATCTAGAGGATAATCTAGCGACGATCTCTGGAGATTACCCTAGCATGGAATTTGTGGAAAGGGAAAAAGAGTTGAAAGAGCTTCTTGGACATCAACCTGTTGAGGTTCTAGGTGGAGCCATATTAGGGGCAGCTTTAGGCTTTCTTTCAGCTAAATATGAGAATAAGTAGTAGAGAGAGGAAATCATAGGCGCTTCGCCTATGATTTTTTTCGTACATTGGCATATCGCGGAAATAATCGCAAAATCGCGGATATATTTCAGTTTTCGCGGAAAAAATCGACTTTTCGCGGAAATATCCTAAGTATCGCGGAATTAATAGCTTTCTAGAGGATTCATCGGATCACCAGCACATTACATAAACAGATTTCTTTCTTTTGGAGAATGATTTTGAAATAATAATGAATGCAAACAGGTTAGAGGAGGAAATAAATTGACACATACAACGAAAACAACTGAAGCGTTATTTAGAACGTTCAATAGTGAAAAATTATCTTTAGAAAATCGCACAGTTATGGCGCCAATGACTCGAGGCTTTTCACCAGGAAATGTACCAGGTGAAGATGTAGCTGCTTATTATCGACGTAGAGCAGAAAATGGCGTGGGGCTAATAGTGACAGAAGGAACTGGGATTAACCATCCTTCATCGGTTTCAGGTGCGAGCATTCCTGTCTTTCACGGTGAAGAAGCACTAGCAGGCTGGGAAAATGTTGTGAAAGAAGTCCATGAAGCTGGCGGTAAAATTGCACCTCAGCTTTGGCATGTTGGGATGACCCGAAAAATGGGCGAACTGCCAAACGAAGAAGCACAACCAGTTGGTCCTTCAGGTCTAGCACTATCTGGTGAGAAGGTAAACGAGCCTTTGACAACAGAAGAAGTGGAACAGCTAGTTGAAGCGTATGCAGATGCAGCAGCAGATGCGAAGCGACTTGGATTTGATGCGATTGAACTTCACGGAGCACATGGTTATTTGATCGACCAATTTTTCTATGAGCAGACAAATAAACGGACTGACCGTTATGGTGGCGATCTTGTAGGGAGAACTCAATTTGCTGTAGAAATCATCGAAGCCTGCCGTCGTAAAGTGGGGCCAGACTTCCCGATTATTTTCCGTTTTTCTCAATGGAAAATGAACGATTTTAAAGCGAAGCTTGCGACTACATCTGAGGAATTAGAACAGTTCCTAACGCCGCTCGTTGAAGCTGGAGTAGATATCTTCCACTGCTCAACACGTCGTTTCTGGGAGCCTGAATTTGAAGGTTCCGAATTGAATCTAGCTGGTTGGACGAAGAAACTAACTGGTAAGCCAGTTATTTCAGTAGGCTCAGTCGGACTAGATGGAGAATTTACAAGCTTTGCTGGAGCAAATACGACAAGTCTTGATGGCTTGATTGAAAAGCTTGATAGTGAAGAGTTTGATCTTGTAGCAATTGGTCGCTCGTTATTAATGGACCCTGAATGGGTAAGCAAAGTACGTGATGGCCGCGCAGATGATTTATTACCATTTGATAAAGAAGCTCTTCAAAAATTATACTAAATATGTGAAGTGGTCATTATCTGACTGCTTATAATGAAAACCAAGTATTTCTCTAGAAAGAGGGATACTTGGTTTTATTCATAATACATAGGATAATAATGTTCTATTATTTTCCAAAAAATGCTAAGATAGGTGTAAAATCTATAAGTAAGAATGATTAAAAAATAACCATTATGGAAGTGACACGGCAGATGCAATCTTTATTAGCGAACTTTTCCATCTTATTATTTATGCACCTATGCATCCAAAGCGTATACTATCTTGCCTTTCAGAAGCGGTGGCCGAGTCAGGTTGTCGCTGTCGCGCACATATTCATTGTGGCAATCGGTATTATTTTCCTTTATATGTTGCCGGTATCGTTAGACGGGTATCTATATGATTTACGAACCATTCCTATGGTAATACTAATTCTGTACCATGGGTATCAATATGGCATTCCCGTGCTCATAATCATTACACTAGCTCGATTCGCTTTTCCAGGTGACTTTATTTACTTAGAGATCTTTTTCACCTTGTTAATCCCAACAGTTGTAACAATGCTAGTACGACAGAAGCTTTTTCGAAACCTCACATATTTGAAGCTGTTTTTTTATTTTGTTGGCATCTGGTTTATTTCAGATGCGATCGTTGGCTATATCATTTCAGAAGACATCACGCTCTATTCTTATTTAATACGGTTTATCTCCTTTCAGCTATCTGCCCTAATTATGTATTTCTTTATTCAAATGAGCACTAATAATCTTGAGATGAGTCAGCAACTTCGCTTTTATGCTGAACACGACTCTCTGACCGGATTACTTAATCTGAGAAGTTTTCTAAAGAAAGCGAAAGCTCAGGAGACTCATTTGATAAAAATGGTAGCCATGCTTGATCTTGATTTTTTTAAGCAAATTAATGATAAATATGGTCATCTTAACGGGGATCGCGTTTTGGCTGAATTTGCCATGTTCCTTTCAGATCAAAGCGATAATTGGCTCGTTGCACGATACGGAGGAGAAGAGTTTATTGTCATGCTTGAAGCATCAACGAAAGATGAGGCATATGATCGCATGAAGGATTTGCAGCACAATTTAAGTAAGCAGCGATTTATGACCGAGATGGGAGACGAAATAAAGGATGTTTCTGTTTCAATTGGATTAGCTGAACTCGATCTTGAAAAACCATTAATGGCATCCGTTGAACGAGCAGACAAGTCTCTTTACAGAGCGAAGAAAAATGGGCGAAACGAAGTATGCTTTTAGCATTTTGCACATTCGTTGGTTTAAAAAGATGAATTTGCGGAATATAACAAGTGTTAAGGTTTTTAAAGGAGGACGAATTGTCATGAAAGTACTCGTTATTGGAGCAAACGGACAAGTAGGAACACATTTAATTACAAAATTAGCAGAACGCGGTCATGAGCCAGTTGGTATGATTCGCGATACAGATCAAGTTAAGGCGATTGAAGATGCAGGCGGTAAAACCGTGCTTGGCGATCTTGAAAAAGATTTCTCACAAGCGCTGTACGGATGTGAAGCGGTTATCTTCGCTGCAGGTTCAGGACCGCACACTGGCGCAGATAAAACCATTATGATTGACCAGGAAGGTGCGATTAAAGCAGTTGATGAAGCGAAGCAACAAGGAATTAAACGCTTTGTCATGCTAAGTACTGTTGGATCTGATTATCCTGAAAAAGGTCCAGATAATATGAAGCCTTATTTACATGCGAAAAAACGTGCCGATGAGCACTTGAAAGCAACAAACTTAACTTATACTATTCTTCGTCCAGGTAGTCTTTCAAATGAGCCTGGAACAGGACAAATTAGAGCAGCCGAAACACTTGAAGATAAATCTGGTGAAATACCACGTGAAGATGTGGCTGCTGTTCTTACTGAAGTCTTGGAGAACAAGCATACGTTTAACCGAACATTTGAAGTTTTAAATGGCGATCAATCGATAAGTGATGCCATCGGTCAATTGTAAGAGCAGTTATCTAGAGAGACTTAACTTATGTTAAGTCTCTCTTTTACGTTGGAGAAAGTTACTAATTGAATTTCTTAATGGGCTATAGTAAAAATTGAATAGTGACTATTTCCCCAAATTTAAAGGTGGGAATTGCGCTTCAAGCTTACAAATGATAATGTGGTAAAGGTCAGTGCATGAAAGCGTTAACACAAAGGAGTAGAGAGAGAATGAACATCTTAGATTGGCTAGAGAAAATTAATGGAGTTCTTTGGGGAGCACCAAGCCTAATTTTATTATTTGGGACAGGTGTCTTTCTCACATTTATTCTGAAAGGACTGCAGTTTCGAAAGCTGGGATATGCTTTCAAATTAGCATTCTCAAAAGAAAAAGAAGAGGATAGCAGTGCTGAAGGTGACGTTAGTAACTATAAAGCTCTGATGACAGCACTAGCTGCCACGATAGGAAATGGTAATATTGCAGGAGTTGCTACAGCGATTACAATTGGGGGTCCAGGTGCGATTTTCTGGATGTGGATTGTAGGTCTTGTTGGAATGGCAACGAAGTATGGAGAAGCTTTACTTGCGATGAAATATCGTGTGAAAAATGATAACGGAGAATATGCCGGAGGGCCGATGTATTATGTCGAAAAGGGACTAGGGTCAAAATGGAAGTGGCTCGCTATCTCGTTCGCTTTATTTGGAGCGATTGCCTCACTCGGAATCGGAAATAGCGTACAATCAAATACAATCGCAAGTGTTGTTGATGAAAGCTTCCAAATTGATGGATGGGTAACTGGGATTATCCTTGCTGCACTTACTTCGCTCATCATCTTCGGTGGCGTAAAGCGAATTAGTTCTGTTGCAGGTTTCTTTGTTCCGATTATGGCGGTTCTCTACGTAGTTGGTGCACTCATTATTATCGTCATTAACATAGATGCTGTTATCCCAGCTATGAAGCTGATTTTTACATATGCCTTTTCACCTATATCGGCGGTAGGAGGATTTTCAGGTGTTATTGTAATGGAAGCTGTAAAATCAGGAGTTTCCAAAGGGATTTTCTCGAACGAAGCAGGACTTGGTACGGCTGCCCTTATTGCTGGTAATGCGAAAGCCGATCATCCAGTGAAACAGGCTCTCGTAGCCATGACTGGTACGTTTATCGTAACGATCATTGTTTGTACAATGACAGCCCTTGTGCTCCTTATCTCTGGATTTTGGGACCCAACGGGAGGAGACCTGTCGGGAGTCGTGCATGATCCGAATCTAGAAGCAGGTGCTTTGACTACGGCTGCATTTGGTTCAAGTCTCGGTCTGATCGGAGAGTATATTGTAACTTTCTCCGTTATTTTCTTTGGGTTCTCAACCATTATTGGTTGGTACGTATATGGTTATAAATGCTTTGAATACCTAGTTGGTACGAAAGTAACCATTTATTATGGAGCAGTATATGTATTGGCATGCTTTGTTGGTACAGTTGCGAACCTGACTACTGTTTGGGCTTTTGCGGATATGGCAAATGCTTTGATGATGATTCCAAACTTAATTGCGTTATTATTACTTTATAAAGTCATACGAAGCGAAACAGATGATTATTTTAATCGTTATCTTGTAGAATCTCAAATGAAAAAAGCGAGTTAATCATTTGATGTATAGAGACATTTTCTTCATTTAATGAAACTAAAGCGCAGCTGGAAAAAATCCAGCCGCGCTTTTGTTATTTCTCAGGAGTCATTTTTTTAGATGGAGCTGATTCGTTTCCAAATATATTTACAGAAGTTACATAGTATGAGGAGGTTGAAGCGTCGGGATCTGAGAAGCTCTTACGTTCAAGGTTAGAAATGCTCTCAATTTGCTTATAAACACCGTATGCGTCAGCTTTGTAAATGCGGTATCCTACAACATTTTCGTCGCGAACAGCATGCCATGATAAGAAATTCCCACTAACGCTAAGGTTTGTTGGAGCATCTGGAACTTCGTTAGGATCTACTTCTTTTTTCTCTTTACTCGGATCTTCCTTTAACTCTGTAGAAACAACAAGTCTCTCCTCATGTGTTCCTTTTGAGCGATTAAATGTTCCAACACACGTAATAAGATTCAACGTGCGTGAATCAGTTGTTCCGAATATTTTTTCGATAGGAGAGTCGTTGTAAGGATATCGTTCTTTACCAGTGACAACGAATGTCATTTTTTCCCCCTCTTTATCAGTCAAAATAATTTCGTCACCTTTTGAAAGCTTCTCAAGATAAAAGAAAATAGCCGGTCCTGTTTTACTATCTACGTGCCCAGCTAAGACAGCATTTCCTTTTGTTCCTGGTTTAAAGCCAGGTTCAAACCAACCAACTTTGTTGATGTCCTCGGGAACACCCATTTGTCCATTTTCTAATATACCGACATTTTCAACGGGAGCTTTAACATCGATTGCAGGAATCTCTACTTGTACAGGCTCCATTCCCTCTTGAACGTTTTGGGATTCTTTGGCTTCTTCGATTTTCTTCTTCTGATCATCAAGAAGAAGAAATTCGTCTGATAGCACATCTGGTTTCTCTATCTCTTCTACCTCTAACGCAGCATTCGTTTGTTCTTTTTCAACGGCTGTATTCGTTACGGGTTCAGCGTAGTTATTGTACCCTGCGAGTACGAGCCAAATAATCGCACCAACTACGAGCAATAAGACTTTTTTCACGTTCTTCACCTCTTTTACTTAAGTTATATCTTAGCATTTTTTATTGACTATACTCTTATATAGCTAACGAAATCAATATTCAAATGGATCATTTTTTTGTGAAATTGAAAATAAAAATATTGACCATTCCAAAGTACTGGTGTACTATGTAACTAATACACCAACACATTGAGGGGGAACTATATCATGAAGAATTGGAGTGGGTTATTACGAAAGGAATTTCGTGTTTCAAGAGCCCTTCTATTAGGCGTTACAGCGTTTGATTTACTAGTAATGATTGGATTTTTTCTTGCCTCTGCAAGATGGGAAATCCCTTATTTAACAGCTATTATTGGAGCCGTACTAACGGCGATGCACGTCTTCTTTTTGCCACTCTATTTATTAATTAGTCTGAACACTGAAGGAAGGAACTTACACCTCTGGCTACACAATCCACAATCAGGAGCTCGTTTACTCGGAGCTAAATTGCTAAATGGGTTATTAGCATTACTGCTATCTATTGGTATTGTCAGTAGTTTATCTCTTCTAGCTTATAACCTTGAACCTAGCCTCATTCAACTTCCAATTGATAATGTGTGGCTGTTCGGATTTTATTTTCTCACCGTTATTATTACAGGATCAGTCTATATGGGGGTTTGGCTAATCTTCTATTGGACTTTGTATCAAGTTCTGAAAACGTATATCGGCAAGTGGGCACTTCTTCTTATTCTCTTAATTGTTGGTTTTATCAGTTGGTTTGGTTCATGGTTGAGTGGGACTCGTCTTTATGAAGTGATGATCGAGTGGGGGTATGTGGAGCTACCGTCACCGTTAAATATGGAGGTTAGTCAGCAGGCATTTGAATTAACCGTTTCAACATTTCCGTTTGCAATTGGGAATGTAATATTTGATCTCATTACTATCATCCTTGTTTTCATAATGACATGCTGGGTACTTGATCGAAAAGTGGAGGTGTAAGGGATGGGAGAAGAATTTAATCCCTCAAAGCCGATTTACCTGCAGCTAGTGGACCGCATTAGCTGGGAGATTATTAAAGGGGAACGAAAAACTGGTGAAAAGCTTCCTTCTGTAAGGGATATGGCCATTCAATCAGGCGTAAATCCAAATACAGTGTCGAGAACTTACAATGAACTGGAGAGGATGGAGATTGTGGAGACGAAACGAGGGCAAGGGACGTTTGTAACGGAGCAAAAAGAAAGACTGACCGAACTTCGAGAACAGCTCAAGATTAACCACATCCAGAATTTCATTGATGAAATGAAGCAAATGGGATTTTCTCGAGAAGATATGATTGAAGGTATTCGAACTTACGTTACGAACGAAAAGGAGAATCAATCATGATTACATTCGAGAACGTATCTAAACGTTATCTTAGAAAACAAGCTCTATCAGATGTGAACGTAAGAATTCCTGAAGGGAAAATCATTGGCCTTGTTGGCTCCAATGGTAGTGGGAAATCTACTTTCATGAAGATAATCGCAGGTCTTGTAGTGCCTAGTGAAGGCAAAGTAATGCTTAACGAAGAACAAGTTTCGAGGCGTTCGGCAAATAAAGTTGCTTATTTATCAGAGTTAGACGCTTACTATTCATTCTTCACAGTGAAAGAGACAATCCGCTTTTTTGCAAGTCAATTTAGCGATTTTAATCTTGAAAAGGCCCACGATATTGTTAAATTTATGGAAGTGGATCAGGATCAAAAGGTGAAGCATTTATCTAAAGGAAATCGTGGGAGGTTGAAGATTGCTCTTACCCTTGCGAGAGATGTACCTATTATTCTGATGGATGAGCCGTTATCAGGTCTTGATCCGATGGTGCGAGATTCAATTGTGAAAAGTTTACTTTCTTTTATCGACTTAGAAAAACAAACGGTAATCATCACGACACATGAAGTAACGGAAATCGAACCATTACTTGAAACGGTTATTGCGATTCGAAATGGTAAGGTTCTCGCGCTCGAAGATGTTGAAACCATTCGCGAGCGAGATCGTATGAGAATAGTGGAGTGGTTGAAAAAGTTGTATCAAGAGGAGGGGTAAAATGGCTGTAAAACCAGTTGTTCAGATTCGAGATTTAACAAAAGTAATTGGAAAGAAAACAATCATTGATCAACTTTCATTTGATGTATACCCAGGTGAAGTGTTTGGTTTTCTGGGGCCGAATGGAGCAGGAAAAACAACAACAATTCGGATGATGGTTGGGCTAATGAGAATGACGGAAGGCGAAGTTCTCATTGATGGAAGCAGTATTAAAACAGATTACGAGAATGCGATTGTAAAAGTAGGAGCGATTGTTGAAAATCCTGAAATGTACAAATTTTTGACTGGGTACCAAAACCTTGTTCATTATGCTCGAATGGTCAAAGGTGTTTCAAAAGAACGCATTCAAGAAGTCATTCAATTGGTTGGACTCCAAGGTCGTATCAATGAAAAAGTGAAGGGATATTCACTTGGAATGCGACAGCGTCTTGGACTTGCCCAGGCACTGCTACACCGACCTAAGCTACTCATTCTAGACGAGCCAACAAACGGACTAGACCCCGCGGGTATTCGAGAAATCAGACAATATTTACGAACGCTTGCAAGAGAAGAAAATGTTGCTGTAGTTGTTTCTAGTCATTTATTATCCGAAATCGAACTCATGTGTGATCGAATTGGCATTATTCAGGCCGGAAAAATGGTCGATGTGCAGCGAGTGAATGACTTTGTTCAAAATGATCACGCCGTTATGGTTTCATTTGAAGTCGATCCAGTAGAACACGCGGTTCACGCTGTTAAAGCAAATTTCCCTGATTGTGAGATGGAAAAATCGGAGCGTAAGTTGACGATTAAAATAGAACATGAGCTTATTCCAGAGGTAACAGCTGTTCTCGTGGAAAAGGGCGTCCGCGTATACGGTATTCAATCCTCTGTGAAAACGTTAGAAGATGTGTTTCTGGAAGTAACTGGGGGTGAGCAAGTTGTCTAGTATGCTACATTTAATACAAAATGAAAACATGAAGATTTATAGAAGAGTTGGAACATGGGTGATGATCGGACTTGTGGTGGCAGCCGTACTTGTAGCAGGCATTTTTACTAATATGAATGCGAGTGATGAGACTACGAACTGGCGCACTGATTCTGAAAATGCGATCCAACAGGCAGAACAAACGCTAAAAGATTCAGAGGGAATGCCCAAAGCCTTTAAAGACAGTCAGGAACGTTCTATTGCGATAAATGAATATCGGTTAGAGAATGATATTCCCCCTTTAGAAAGTGATTCAATATGGAGTTTTATGGATAGTTCAACTGGCATTGTGAGTTTAATTTCCATCTTTACGATTATTATCGGCGCAGGTGTTATAGCGAGTGAATATTCGTGGGGAACCATTAAGTTATTGTTGATCAGACCTGCTTCACGCACGAAAATCCTTGCTTCTAAATTTATTTCAACGCTATTATTTGCGCTATTTTCTCTCGTCATCTTATACATTTCTACTTTTATTATCGGCGGGTTATTCCTCGGTTTTAGTGCAGTCGATCAACCATACCTAACTTATTCAGGTGGGGAAGTGGCCGAAACGAGTATGGCCATTCATTATATTGTTGAATATGCGCTTGCCAGTGTGAATTTGCTTATGATGGTAACATTTGCATTCATGCTATCGAGTATCTTTAGAAGTTCCTCTCTTGCGATTGGATTAGCTATATTCCTTATGTTTACAGGGAGCCAACTTACTTTTATTCTTAGTCAATACGATTGGGTGAAGTATATCCTCTTTGCCAATACGGACTTAAGTGTTTATTTCGATGGTTCACCTATAATTGAAAGTATGACGCTCGGTTTCTCGTTGACCATGCTTCTCGTCTACTTTGTTTTGTTCTTGTCATTGTCATGGCTACTATTCACGAAACGTGATGTAGCATCATAAGGAAAAGCCGATCAGGTATGCTGATCGGCTTTTTGATTCTTCTTTTTTCGCTTTCTATACAAGAAAAATAATCCTATAAGAACGAGCGGGGCCAAAATAGGTGAGAGACCAATCAAAAGTACAGCCACTGTGGAGAAAAAGGAAAGGAGCCCATTTACAGTTGTCATTAGCAGTTTTTTTGCCTCTGTTAGAGTTTGAAATTCATTCTTATCAATAGAAGGAACAATAATTTTCTGCTGTTCGAGTGAAATCGTAACAGTCGAATATTCACTTTGGTTATTGAGGTAATTTAGTTGACCTTTCAGCTGTTCGACCTCTTCCTGTACACGGGAAAGCTCATTAGATATAGCTAACAGATCTTCTGTTTTAGTTGCTTCGTTAAGAAATGATTCCAGTCGTTTTTGAACAGCTTCTTTTGCTTTCAGCCTTGAGGTAAGATCAACGTAGTTTTCGGTGACATCGGTTCCGGATATCGATTTTTGTGGAGCTCCTTTCCCAAGCCCTTCAACTGCATTGAGATAAGAGTCAAATTCAGGTTGGGGTATGCGTACGGTCATTGATCCAAAGAGAGAATCTTCTTCTGAAGCAATACTTTCTTCGACAACATAACCTTTATAAGTTCTAGTTAGATCTTTGATTTTGGCAGTAGCCTTAGGTAAACCTTCAACTGTTAAGGAAAGGTTTGCATTGAAGATTACCTTGCGATCTTGCTGTAAGGCAGGCGTTTCTGATTTTTCTATAGAAGACGAATTTTTCTCTTTTTCTCTTTCATTTCCTCCCTGGTTTTCATCTGTGGATTGATCAGTTGAAGTAGCTATATCGCTACTTTCATTTGAAAAGTTTCCATTATTAGAACTACATCCTGCTAGTAAAAGAATTGATGTACAGATAAGAAGGATCCATCTTCTCATAAGTTTGTCCCCGCTTCGTGATTATTTGTAAATCGATTAGAAGTTTCTTAAAGAATTAGACGGTGTAAGACCTGCGGAGGTTACAATTTCCATGATATGATAAAGGATAACTGAATAAAAAAGGGGTTGCCTTTTGTGCATTCAATTTTAGACAATGCGAACATTATGGACATAGTCATTACAATTTCTGTGATACTAGGTCTATTCCTGATTCGATTTCTGATCAAATTATGGCTGACAAAACGAGACAAAGAGGAGAATTACCCAAACGGTATTCGACCAGCTTTCCTCTCATTTATAAATTGGACAACAGGGTATGCCATCCTGCTATTTGTTTTATTTTATTTTTCCGATAACAGTTGGATGTTTAGTCAATTATTTGCAATTGGTAGTGTTGAAATCTCGTTGTTTCTTATATTAATTGCACTATTTATCATTACTCTTGCAAATCGACTTTCAAAGATTGCAACTTCCTTTCTTATGCCTCCGCTTTATGATCGATACAGCCTGGATACAGGCTTGCAATTTACGTTCAATCGTGTTTTTCATTACACATTGATGGTGATAGCGGTCGTTATTAGTTTAACGACAGTCGGGATTGATCTAAGTGCTTTAACGGTCTTTGCAGGAGTACTTGGGGTTGGAATCGGTTTTGGAATGCAGAACATCGCAAATAACTTTATTTCTGGTTTAATTATTTTATTTGAAAGACCAATTAAAGTAGGTGATCGAGTGATCATAAACGATGTTATTGGAGACATTGAAAAAATTAACATGCGTGCCACGATTATTCGAACACTAGACAATGAACGGATTATTATGCCAAATTCGTATTTTATCGAAGAGCAGGTTGTGAACCACTCTTATGGAGACTCAAGATTGCGCCTCGTTTTACCAATAGGGGTGGCATACGGTTCAGATGTGGAACTTGTGAGATCGCTATTGCTTCAAGTAGCTATGGAAGAAAAAGAGAATTCCATGTATGTGCTTGAGACTCCTCCTCCTTTTGTGAATTTCCTTGGTTTTGGTGATTCATCACTTGATTTTCAACTATTCATTTGGATCTCGTCACCAAAAGCAGCGGTAGAAACGAAGAGTAATTTAAACTTCCGCATTAACCGAATTCTTGCAGATCACAACGTTGAGATACCGTTTCCACAGCGTGATTTGCATGTACGTAGTTTGGATGCTAAAGTGATCGACCAATTAAAAAAGAGATAGAGCAAACTCACATCATTTTCACATCATTCTTACAAATTTCTTCGTAAGTTGTTGTCCATAATAGGTATTGTAAGAACATACCTATGAAGGGAGATTGATGAAGATGAACAAATGGATGATTGGTGTTGCCTCTATGGTTTTAGCTGGGGGGATAGCTGGAGCAAATGTTAATGCGGCAGATGACGAGTCAACTGAAATAGAAGAGCAAACAGTAGGGCAAACCCAGGAGATGGCAGGTACTAGAGGACATCATGGGAAAAGAGGTCACTTCGAAGACCGCTCTCTAGATCGCGAACTGAAAATGGCAACTGCTGAGAAAAAAGATCAATTAATCGACCTTTTGCTTGATCAGGATGCTTCTAGTGTTGAAGGTGTCGATGAGCTTCAGAAAGAGCTTGCTGATCTAAACTCACAGCTTGATGCGATGCATGATGAAGCACAGGCTGCTCATGAAGAGAGAGAGTCTAAGAAGCAGGAACTTGAAGAAAGTGGAGAGCGTCCAGAGTTAACCGACGAAGAGAAAGCCGCAAGAGAAGAAATGCGCGAAGAGATGGAAGCCAAGCGAGAGCAGGCTCAAGAAATTGTGAAACAAAAAAATGATATACTTGATCAGCTGATTGAAAAACTTAGCTAATCTTAGCGAGAGATAGGGGCCCCCTATCTCTTTCGTATGTTTTGAAGACATGCGGCTGATTTACTGTCAGATAAGGCTAGGATAATATAAAGAGTATGAAAAGCACATTTCGTCTAAGATGTGAAAAGGGAACGGAGTTGAGAGAGATGCAGCACGTTTTTGTGATAGATGATGAACAAAATATACGTGATATTTTAGAGAAGTATTTAAAAAAAGAAGGGTTTATTGTCTCAACCTTTACAGATGGGGCAGAAGTGTTAAGTGCTCTAGAAACAATTGAACCCGATTTATTAGTATTAGATATTATGATGCCAAATGTTGATGGACTTGAACTCCTTCGACGGTTAAGAAAGTATTCTTACATTCCCGTTATCGTTGTTTCCGCAAGAGATGAAGAGCTTGATCGGATACTAGGCCTTGAACTTGGTGCTGATGATTACTTAACGAAACCTTTTAGCCCTAGAGAACTTGTTGTGCGTATTAAGAATCTATTCAAACGGATGAATCGCCTAGAGAAAAACCATTCTTCACAAGAAATCACTGTTCAGAACGTACGTTTAAATAAGAAAAAAAGACTGTTATTAGTGAATGAGGAAGAAATGGCTTTAACGCCGAAAGAGTACGATGTGCTCGCCTATCTCCTCCAACATTCAGGACAACCGTTTACAAGAGAGAGATTAATTGAAGCCATTTGGGGTTATCAATATGTAGGTGATGGCAGGATTATTGATGACCTTGTGAAAAGGCTACGTAAAAAGATGTCAGATGCAAATGCGCAAGCGAAGATTGCGACAGTCTGGGGGTATGGCTATAAAATCGATGAAGAAGGTTAATATCGGTACCAAATTGTTTCTTAGTTATATCGTTCTTATTGTTGTTATTCTGCTTATTACTACTATTTCATTTCAATATTTGTTTCAAGAATATCTTGTGCGCGAAACGAGAGAACAGCTGCAAAAAGAGGGATTGCAAATTAGTCAAATGCTCGAAGATCGACAGTGGAAGGGCGAAAATTCACCAAATAGGTTACTTGATCGCAGAAGAATTGAAATGGCAGGCAATTTAATCTCATCTCAATTTATAATTTATAATGCAAACGAGAAGGCAATTTATTCGAATGTCGATGAAGTAGTTCGAATTGATTATGAAGAAAACAAAGGAAAATTATACGTTACAGAGGAAGTGCCAATTAGTCTTTCACGAGAGCAAGTTGGCAGTATTGTGCTATTTACGAAGGTAGAAAGTCTTGAAGGTTTCAATCGGATTATTCAGCAATCACAGGCTGTTAGTCTTTTAGTATCTGCTGCTGTTGCCGTGCTCCTTGCTGCTATTATGCAGAAAGGAATAGCGGGGCCAATTCGATTACTTGCCAACCACATGAGGGAATTTACGATGCGCAAGGAACAACCCCCGTTGACGCTTAAAACAAAGGATGAAATCAATGAACTTGCTAAGACGTTTCAAGAACTAACGGAGCAACTTCGAAAAAATGATTTTGATCAGAAGGAATTCCTTCAAAATGCGTCTCATGAATTAAAAACACCTCTAATGGCCATTCAAGGGAATGCGGAAGGGATTCTAGATGAAGTAATCGTAGGAGAGGACGTCGAGTATAGTCTTGAAGTAATTGTGAAAGAAACGCAGCGTTTAAAAAAGATCGTGCAGGACATTTCTTATTTAACTAGGTTAGAAACAGTAGATGAATCTTTTACTTATGAAGTAGTCGATCTTCATCACGTGTTGATGGAAGTCATCACTGCGGTAAAACCACTTGCACATCAACGGCAAATAGAGGTAAGGTATGACACTGATCATGCCATAGACGTTAAGATGGACAGTGATAAAATGAAGCAAGCTTTTATGAATATATTCGGTAATGCCCTTCGATTCGCTTCGTCCGTTATAGAAGTACATGTCCACCAAGATAATGGTCAAGTTTATATTGAGGTTGAAGATGATGGTAAAGGCTTTGGCGAGAATCCACAGCGCGTTTTTGAACGATTCTATACAGGTGACAAGTCAGGTTCTGGCATTGGTCTATCGATTACGAAAACAATAGTAGAAAAGCATAATGGTAACATTTACGCCGAAGACAATAAAAAGGGAGGAAGGATCGTGATCTCGCTTCCTTTTCAATCGTAGTTAGAACTTTATGTTTTATGCTCACTTAACTTTTGTAGAATTTCTTTGCTTTCTTGTTCACTCAAAATACCAAATTTCTGACAGAGTTGTGTATAGCCAGCCAATTTCTTAAAATTAACCGAAGATAATCTTTTCATCATACTCACCTTTCTTTCCTTTAGGAAACTTTTTTAGGTATCAACAATATATGCATGAGCATGTTGAAAGTGATAGGTGAGTGTCTTTAGAGTTGAAATAAATCGAAGTCAATGTAACAATAAAGCTTGTGCTAAATTAAAGCATCATGTAAGATGAGGTTATCAATATTTAGTAACTATCAAGTGTTTCGGATACTATATATGGTGTGAATTGTACGTAATTAAATAATTGAGTATGCGGTGTCGTATAACGACTTAATAGGGAATCCGGTCTGAATCCGGAGCTGTCCCCGCAACTGTCGTGTGGACGAGGCAAGAAGCCACTGGAGTTAATTCCGGGAAGGCTTGCCAAGGAAGAAGCACAAGCCAGTAGACCTGCCGTATAGTCAAAAACGTTTCTATTCTTCGGGGGTTGAGGGTGAGAAATGGCAGGGTAAATGTACGAGTACGTTCATTTATACGTTGTCGTTTTCTCCAGGCTCACTCTTCCGAGAGTGAGCCTTTTATTTTGGATGGATAAAGGAGAGAGGTATATGAGTACTGTAGCAGAAATGACAGTAACAAAAATGATAGAGGAAGTAAGAACGCTCTTAGATGAGTACCCGTTACTTGCTAGTGAGAGTTTTATTGAAAAAACAATTGATGGTATTTCAGAAGAATCAACGCAAGAAGAGGTTGGTAATATTCTAGTTTTAAATGCCCTTGAACGAATTAGCGCAACAGAACCTGACTGGACTTATGTGGCAGCAGCTTTTCATCTTCGTTCGCTCTATCGTAAGTCTCTTTCACATCGAACTGAGAAAGAGGTATATGGTGGGGGAAGCTTCTATCGCCTTCTACAACAGTTGACAGATGAAGGGATTTATAACAAGGCACTCCTTCAGTCTTATTCCAAGAATGAAGTAGAGCATGTTGCTAAATTAATCGAGCCATCAAGAGATCGTTTGTTTACATACATCGGACTACGAACGCTCGCAGACCGCTATCTAGCTACAGATCATGATAAGAATGTGTATGAATTACCTCAAGAGCGCTTTCTAGTCATTGCTATGACGCTCATGGTAAATGAACCAAAAGATAAGAGGTTAAATCTGATTGAAGAAGCGTATTGGGCGCTATCTAATTTATATATGACAGTAGCAACTCCTACTCTTTCAAATGCAGGGAAAAGCTATGGACAACTAAGCTCATGCTTTATCGATACGGTGGATGACAGTCTTAGAGGAATCTATGACAGCAATACAGATGTAGCGACCGTTTCGAAAAATGGAGGAGGAATTGGAGCATATCTCGGGAAAATTCGTTCTCGTGGGAGTGATATTAAAGGATTTAAAGGAAATTCATCTGGGGTTTTACCATGGATGAAGCAGTTAAACAATACAGCTGTGAGCGTAGACCAGCTAGGACAGCGTCAAGGTGCTGTTGCTGTATATCTTGATGTCTGGCATAAAGATGTTTTCGAATTTCTTGATGCCAAGCTTAATAACGGAGACGAACGAATGAGGACACATGATCTTTTCACGGGTCTTTGTATTCCAGATATCTTTATGGAAGCAGTGGAAGACCGTGGAGACTGGTATTTATTTGATCCGCATGAAGTCCGTCAGGTGATGGGGTTCTCTCTTGAAGATGCTTATGACAAAGAAAAAGGATCAGGAGAGTTTCGTATGAAATATAGGAAATGTGTGAACCATCCTGAACTTTCAAGAAAAACCGTGCCGGCGATTGAGATTATGAAGCGAGTTATGAAATCACAATTGGAAACTGGGACGCCTTATATGTTCTATCGAGATACGGTGAATCGAGCGAATCCGAATAAGCATGCTGGTATGATCTATGCTTCCAATCTTTGTACGGAAATTATGCAAAATATGAGTGCAACGACTGTTGAAGAGGAAATCACGAAAGACGGTAAAATTATCATTACGAAAACGCCTGGTGACTATGTCGTTTGTAATCTATCAAGTATTAATCTTGGGCGTGCGGTTGCAGCTAATGCACTAGAGCGATTAATTCCAATTCAGGTAAGAATGCTGGATAACGTGATCGATATTAATACGATCGAAGTGCCTCAAGCCCAGTTAACGAATGAGAAGTATAGAAGCATTGGTCTTGGAACGTTTGGTTGGCATCACCTCCTTGCGAAAAAAGAGATTGTCTGGGAAAGTCAGGAAGCGGCAGACTATGCGGACGAACTATATGAAACAATCAATTATTTAACGATACAGGCAAGTCATGAGCTTGCCGTTGAAAAAGGAAGCTACTCTCTCTTTGAAGGCTCTGATTGGCAAAATGGGGAGTACTTTAAGCAACGAGGTTACGTTAGTGAAAAATGGCAGTCCCTTAAGGAAAGGGTCCAAACGAATGGTGTCAGAAACGCCTATCTTTTAGCGGTTGCCCCTAACAGTTCAACAAGTTTAATAGCTGGATCAACAGCATCAATCGATCCGATTTTCCAAAAAGAATACTCTGAAGAAAAGAAGAACTACAAAATTCCCGTTACAGCGCCTGATCTTTCACCTGAAACGACCTGGTATTACAAATCGGCTTATCACATTGATCAGCTTTGGAGTATTGAGCAGAATGCAGCCAGACAGCGTCATGTGGACCAATCAATATCGTTTAATATCTATGTGCAAAGTACGGTAAAAGCGAAGGACTTATTGAACATTCATATGACAGCTTGGAAAAAAGGGTTGAAAACAACCTACTATACACGAAGTACATCTGTAGATATTGACGACTGTGAAAGCTGCGCAAGCTAAAGGAGGAATTGGAAATGGCTACGATTCAACAAAGAAAGCTATACGATGTCTCCGCACCGAATAGCTCGACTGGAATTATTAATGGAGAAAGCTCAAACGTTTTAAACTGGGATGATGTCCGCTTTAGCTGGGCATATCCTATGTACAAAAATATGCTAGGAAACTTTTGGACTCCGTTTGAAATCAATATGTCGAACGACGTGAAGCAATGGGAAGCATTAAGCGAAGATGAGCAAGATACGTTTAAGAAAATTATTGGTCTTCTTGCCTTCCTAGATTCGATTCAAACCGACTATTCAAGTAAGGTTGCGGATTACTTAACAGATTCAAGCCTTTCTGCGCTCATGCAGGTGCTTTCGTTCCAGGAAGTTGTGCATAATCAGTCATATAGCTATGTACTTTCTTCCATTGTAAATAAAAATGAGCAAGACCGCATTTTTGAATATTGGAAGCATGATGACGTGCTCCTAGAACGAAACCAATTTATTGCTTCTGGTTATGAAGCATTTGTTAAAAATCCAACTCCACAAACATTTTTTGAATCGATTGTTTATGACATTATTCTTGAAGGGCTTTTCTTCTACGCCGGGTTCGCTTTCTTTTATAACCTTGCTCGAAATCAAAAGATGGTGTCTACCTCAACAATGATTAACTATATTAATCGGGATGAGCAGCTGCATGTGACGTTGTTCGTTAATATAGTGAAAGAATTGTTCAATGAGCATCCTGAACTGAATACGAAAGAAAATCATGATTTCATCACGAATACATTTCGTGAAGCTGCTGAGCTTGAGATGAAATGGGGAGAATACATTATTGGTAATCGTTTCCCTGGTATTACAATGAACGAACTCAATGACTACATTAAATTTATGGCAAACAATCGCGTCAATCAGCTTGGTATCGAACGCCCATTTGAAGGTCACCGAGAGAACCCTATGCGGTGGATCAAAGCCTACGCGGATGTGAACGCTGGGAAAAGTGATTTCTTCGAACAGAAATCACGTCAGTATACAAAAGTGTCTGATGATAATGGATTTGATGATTTATAAAGAAATGAAAGAAAGGTCAACTCAAATAATGAGTTGATCTTTTTTTAGACATTAAGAGTAAAAGTAATGTACGACAAAAAAGAAATTTTGTGGTAAGATACTAAAAATCATTTTGTACTTTAACGTGAAAGAACGTATTCATATAAGGAGATGTAACATGAGAAAGAAACGAATTGTTGTTAAGATTGGGAGCAGTTCATTAACAAACGGTAAGGGAGAAATTGATCTAGTTAAGCTCATTGATCATGTTAACGCCCTCGCATTAATTCGTCAGGAAGGACATGAAGTACTTCTTGTTTCTTCAGGCGCAGTTGCGGCAGGTTTTAAAGAACTTGGATATCCAGCAAGACCCGTCACGTTAAAAGGAAAGCAGGCTGCAGCCGCTCTTGGTCAAAGTTTACTTATTAAATCTTATATCGAGGAATTCAGTCAGCGGAACATTTCAGTCGCTCAAATTCTTTTAACACGCCCCGATTTCTCGAATCAAGAACGATACAAAAATGCGTTTGATACGCTTTCTGAATTGCTGGCAAGAGGGGTCATGCCGATTATTAATGAAAATGATACGGTCTCAACGGAAGAGTTAAAGTTTGGTGACAACGATATGCTTTCAGCTCTTGTAAGCGGACTGGTTCATGCAGATGAGCTCATCATTTTAACAGATGTGAACGGTATCTACGATTCGAATCCGGCAGCGAACCCTGAGGCTGTTAAACATCACTCTCTGACAGAGATTGATGATACGATGATTGTTCAAGCCGGCGGCGCTGGATCGAGCGCTGGAACAGGGGGCATGAAGTCAAAGCTAATTGCAGCGAAGACAGCTTTAAACCTGAGCGTTCGCGTCTTTATCGGTCATGAAACTGGTAGTGAAAAGTTACTTCGAATTCTCTCTGGTGTCGGAGACGGAACTTATATCAGTCGAGAGAAAGCCACATCTTTCCCAATTAAAAAACAGTGGATTGCGATGCACTCTCACGTATCAGGTCAGCTTTATATTGATGAAGGGGCGGAAGAAGCGATTATTCTAAAAGGGAAGAGTTTGCTTTATGGCGGAATTAAGCAAGTCGTAGGCGACTTTAGTGTAGGAGATGTCGTAGAAGTACACGGGAAAAATGGAAAGCTTGGAAAAGGACAGGTTCGATATTCCTCTTCTTTCTTGGAGAACGTGATTCGAGATCATGAGAATGAGAGCACCACAGTTGAAGTGATTCATAGAGATCAATGGGTGGCAGAGATGATGAAGTCATAATAAATCAAGAAAAGAGATGCCTCCGAACCTGATAGCGGAGGGCATCTCTTTCCTTATAGGAAAAATCTCCCCATATGAAGAATCTGTGGTTTTAGAACATAGAAGAAAACGATGGTAGAATAGAGCTATGAATCTAATTGAAGGACTGGTATAGCATGTTATCTTTAGAAGATCGATATCGTAAATTTGAATTTCAGTTAACGGATCTCGAAGATCAAATCATTCAATATATTCTTCAAAATAAAGCGGATGTTGTCAAAATGTCGGTACAACATCTTGCACAGCAAACTCATACAGTACCGAATTCTGTTATGAGACTTATGAAGAAATTGGAGTATGAAGGATTTACGCAATTGAAACTTAGATTGAAAGATGAAATGGCCACGAAAGAAACAAAAAGTCCATTTTTTCAATATGAAATGGAACGAACGATGGAATTAACAGATAAGCGATTGATTCAATTGGCTAGTGAGTGGATTCATCATTCTCAACGTCTCCTAGTGTTTGGGGCGGGAGCACATTCTTATATAAGTGAATTAATTGTGATGAACATTAAGCCATTTCATAAAGATGTTACTTTTTCTGAACACCGTCATGAGAATATGGCATCCTTACAACGTTTTACTAAGAAAGACGTTGTCATTCTGCTAAGTCAATCAGGAGAAACAGAGCAAACTCTTGATCTTGGGAAATATGCGAAAAATCAAGGAGCTAGAATCATTGGAATGAGTCATATTGGCGAAAGTAGCTTAACTGAGCTAGCTGATTTAATGCTATATTGTTACGCTCCAAAAGAAGAGACAAAAGGCTATAACACCACAAATTTCGTTCCTATGGCCATGATTGCTCGGTTATTAGTTGAATCTTACCGTAAGCTCTGTGTATAAATACACAGAGCTTATCTATTTCTATTAGTTTTTGTGAATGCGCTAACAAAATGGCGATTCGAACCTTTAAAACAATTATGATGAATTTGTAAGCGATTACTTGATGGGGAGGTAAAAAAATGAATCTACAAAACGTCACTTCTCTCGATTTAATTAAGATAAATCAAAATTACGCTACAAAACGTGAAGCGATTGAATCATTAACTGAAGCGCTGGAAGTAGCAGGAAAGCTATCAGATAGAGATCAATACTTCAACGCTGTGTTAGAACGAGAGAAGCTTTCACCGACAGGTTTTGAAGGTGGACTTGCGATTCCGCACGGTAAATCGAAAGGTGTTAAAGAGGCAGCCTTCGCTGTAGCGACAGTAAGTAAACCAATAGAAGATTGGGAAAGTGTGGATCCGACAAACCAGGTTGATTTGGTTTTTCTACTGGCTATCCCTGAAGCGGAAGCAGGATCAACACATGTCTCTCTCTTAGCAGAGTTAGTCACACGCCTATCTGATTCAACTTATAAAGATCAATTAGTCAAAATGAAAACAGCAAATGAGTTATATGAGGCTCTTGGTGACGCTGAAGAGAAACCGCAAGAGGAAGAAGTCACAAGTAAGGAGACTCGACCGCTTGTGCTAGGTGTTACGGCCTGTCCAGCAGGGATTGCTCATACTTATATGGCAGCAGAGGCACTTATGAAGGCCGCAAAAGAATTGAATGTAAGAATGAAAGTAGAGAAGCAAGGTGCCAATGGCATCGAAGGTCGTCATACAAAGAAAGACTTAAGTGAAGCAGTTGGTGTTATTTTTGCAAATGACGTAGCTGTAAAGGACCAGGGACGCTTCAAACACTTACCAACTGTGAAAACGAATGTCGCTTCCCCTATGAAAGACGGCAAAGGATTAATTGAAAAAGTCCTTCAGAAGAAACAATCTTCCACTTCAAACACGGAACATCTAGATGAGATGAGTGAAGATGAAGACAACAAACCTTTTAAAACCGAAATAAAAGATTCAATTCTAACGGGAATCTCGTACATTATTCCAATCATCGTTGCAGGTGGGATGATTTCAGCATTTGCAACGCTTATTGCGCAAGGGTTCGGATTAGAGAATGTACTAGCAACCGAGGGATCATGGTTATTCCAGGTTAAAACGTTAGGTGGGCTGTTATTAAGCACACTAATGGTTCCGATCCTTGCTGCCTACATGGCATACTCTATCGCGGATAAACCTGGTCTCGGACCTGGATTTGCAGCTGGTGTCGCGGCCAATATGATTGGAAGCGGATTCCTTGGTGGGATGCTTGGTGGTTTCCTTGCTGGTTATCTACTGAAATACATGAAGCAAAAAATTAAGCCTAGTGGTACTTTTGCAGGATTTGTAAGCTTTTGGGTGTATCCGGTGCTCGGTTCTCTTATCACCATTTTAATTATGTTATTTGTCGTTGGCGAGCCAGTTACGTGGCTAAATGAAACTCTACTTAACTGGCTTGATGGTATGACAGGAACGAATGCGATTATTCTAGGAGCATTGATTGGAGGTTTTGTATCCTTTGATTTAGGCGGTCCAGTCAATAAAGCCGCATACACATTCTGTATTGGAGCCATGGCGAGCGGTAACTTTATTCCTTATGCCACTTTCGCTTCAGTAAAAATGGTTTCCGCTTTCTCCGTTACAGCAGCTACCATCATTGCAAATAAATCGTTTAGTCAAAGTGAAAAAGCTGTTGGAAAACAGACGTGGATTCTTGGTTTAGCAGGAATCACGGAGGGAGCCATTCCGTTTATGATTAATGACCCATTACGCGTTATTCCTTCACTTGTAGCGGGATCAGCGGTGACTGGAGCGATTATTTCTGTAGCGAATATCGGGTTAAACGTACCTGGCGCAGGTATTTTCTCACTTGCTCTCCTTCAAGGAGGAACGGGCGGGGTTATGAATGCAGTCATTTGGTTTGGTGCCGCAGTAATTGGTGCAGCCATTTCAACGATCCTTCTTATCTTAACGAGAAAACAAAAGATCAAAAAATATGGATATGAAAAAGCATTAAAGCAACAAGCAGCATAATTTTTAAATGAGGTGAGCAGCTATGACAAAAAACGTCCACATCGTCCCTCACATGCATTGGGATCGAGAATGGTATTTTTCAACAGAAGAATCACGGATTTTACTCGTAAATAATATGGAAGAGATTCTAACAAGATTAGAAAACGATCCTGATTATCCTTACTATGTATTAGATGGACAAACAGCGATTTTAGAGGATTTTTTTGAAATTCGTCCGAAGCAAAGAGAACGCGTGAAGAAACTTGTTCAAGCAGGTAAGTTGATTATTGGTCCGTGGTACACGCAGACGGACGAGATGGTTGTTGGGGGAGAGTCCATTGTACGAAATCTTTATTACGGTATAAAAGATAGCGCAGAATTTGGTGAGCCAATGAAAATTGGCTATCTCCCTGATTCTTTTGGACAATCTGCTCAGATGCCGCAAATTCTAAATGGGTTTGATATTAAATATTCGATTTTCTGGAGAGGAACTTCTGAGAATCACGGTACGGATAAAACCGAATTTTATTGGACTGCTCCTGGGGAGTCAAAAGTTCTTGTACAACTTATGCCGCTTGGTTATGCCATTGGGAAGTATCTACCTGAAGAAGAAGCTGCATTACAAAAAAGAATGGATAAATATTTTACTGTGCTCGATCGAGGCGCTACAGGCGAAGATGTGCTCCTTCCAAATGGACATGACCAGATGCCTATCCAGCAAAACATATATGAAATAATCTCGGTATTGAAAAAACTTTATCCAGAAAGAGAGTTTTTCTTAAGTCGTTATGAAGACTTGCTCGAGAGAATCGAGAAAAATGAAGGTCTTGATGAGATTTACGGTGAGTTTCTTCACGGTAAATACCAGCGAGTCCATAGAAGTATTTACTCAACTAGAGCGGATATAAAAGCAGCAAATACTCGGATTGAGAATAAACTGACGAATCATCTAGAACCTTTAGCATCACTCGCCTACAAACTAGGATTTGAGTATCATCACGGTTTAATTGAGCCGATATGGAAAGAAATTATGAAAAACCATGCACATGATAGTATCGGATGTTGCTGTTCTGATAAAGTTCATGCGGAAATTATGGCGCGCTTCCAGAATGCTGAAGAACGGACAGACCGCTTGGTCGATTTCTATAAACGTAAAATCACAGACCATATCAATACAGATCGCAAAGAGGATCGTCTTGTTTTCTTTAATCTTCTTCCTGAGGAGCGCGAAGAAGTAACAACAACGACTGTCACGACAAAGTTTAGTTCATTTAAACTCATGGACGACCATGGAAAAGAACTCGAATATGAAATTCTTTCTACAAAAGTGATTGATCCCGGTTTAATTGACCGACAAATCGTGCATTACGGAAACTATGATCCATTTGTGGAATTTACAATTGAAGTGAAAACCCAACTTCCTGGTATCGGATATCACACTTACTATGTAGTTGAAACAAACGATCATCAGCTAGCACTTCCAAGAGAAATCCATCGCTCCGTTGAAACGGTTGCTTACTCGATTCAGTTTGAGCAAAACGGTACGTTATCACTAACTGATAAACAGACTGGTCAAACTCATGTTGGCGTTCTTGGACTTGAGAATGTTGGGGATGATGGAGATGAATATGATTTCTCTCCTTTAGAAGGAGAAATACCACGCTTTAGTGCTGAGGAAATAACGGATGCTCAAATCAGTTTACAGTCAACACCACATACTCATCATGTTAAGATCGCTTATCAATGGATTGTACCGGCGGATCTTGAAGCGAGAAAGCAAGATGATGGGCGTATGGAAACCATAGATTTCCATATTGAGCTTACGATTCCAATTGAAAGTAATGCGATCGAAGTTTCATGTAAAGTTAAAAATAATGCGAAAGATCACCGGATCCGCGTCATAGTTCCAACAAATATTTCCAGTTCTTTTTCTTTTGCAGATCAACAATTTGGTACAATTGATCGTAACGTTATCGATGATGGAATGGCGGTTTGGGAGTCAGAAGGTTGGGATGAACGACCGGATGCGATTTATCCTTTCCTTAGTTATGTGGGACTTGAGGATCAGGAGAAGAGCGCGTTTGTCATGACGAAAAGCGTTCGAGAATATGAGATTATCGGAGACTCCTATGACACTATTGCGCTCACGCTCTTTAGAAGCGTTGGTGTTCTTGGTAAGGAAGAGCTTGTTCGACGTCCAGGGCGTCCATCAGGAATCAAATTACCAACACCTGATTCACAAATGCTTGGCGAATATACCTTTGACTTTGGATTCGCATATGTGGAAGGAAATCGAGATGCAGCTAAAGTAGCCCAATGTGTGAAAAGATATGTCAGCCCTTTTCTTTCGTATAACAAAATCCCGCATAATGCAATGAAGTTGAATCAAGAAAACGTTCAAGTTCCTTCTGAATTCAGTTTGTTTTCTTTTGAAGAAACAGAGCTAGTGATGAGTACGTTGAAAAAGGCTGAATCTGAAGATGCTTTCATCATTCGATATTATAATCCTTCTCGTCAAGATCAAACGATTAGGTTAGGTCATCCCACTATTTATAAAGTGAGGGAAGCGAATTTAAATGAAGTTAGGGTTGATAATCAACACAAAGAATCCAACATATTGTTTTTACCTAGTCAGGTGAAGAGCTTTTTGATTCAATAGCCAGGGAGGTGGAGAAATGAATGTATTGATTGCAATGGACTCATTCAAAGGTTCTCTTTCCTCGAAGGACGCAGGTGAAGCAGTTAAGGTAGGTGTTAAGAGAGTCTTCCCAAATAGTTTCGTTGAAGTTATTCCTGTGGCAGATGGAGGAGAAGGGTCACTAGAGGCAATCCAGACAATTCCCGGACAGTTCGAGACGGCGGAGATTCATCAGCTAGACGGGAAGTTAAGGGATGCTCGGTATTATCGAGCGGGTCAAACTGCTTATATTGAATCAGCTGAAGCAGTTGGATTACACTTGATCTCTTCTGAAGAACTTAAACCTTCACTGTTAACAAGCTACGGTGTCGGTGAATTAATTCAGGATGCAGAGGCCAAAGGCGCAAGTGACATTTACGTTTTTCTCGGGGGGACTGGTACTACGGATGGAGGACTTGGAATGTTACAAGCACTTGGATATACGTGTTTAGATCACTCCGGTAAAGAACTGCCACTCCTCCATAACCCTTTGCAACATACGATGACGATCCGTAAAAGTAACACGAAGCTGAGCGCTAACCTCTATTTGGTGACAGATGTAGATAATTCTTACGCAGGAAAACGTGGAGCGGCTTATGTTTTTGGACCACAAAAAGGGATGAAGAAAGAAGAGATTCCCTCTTACGATGCTGCCCTTCATAGAGTGGCAGACCTTCTTTCTATATCCGAACGACAAAAAGGTGCTGGTGCAGCCGGTGGAATTGGCGGAGCTCTCTATTCTCTTGGCGCAACTTATGTACCTGGTATAAAGTGGATGCTTCAACTTTTAAAAGTAGAGGAAAAGCTGTCTGTCGCGGACATTGCTTTTACTGGTGAAGGGCAAATCGATCGTCAAACGGCTTATGGGAAAGTACCGGCTGGTGTTGGAGAACTAGCCAAAAAGCATCGTGTTCCTTGCATTGCATTAGCAGGACAGGTCGTTGAACCAGTGCATAACTTATATGAGAAATTAACTGGAGTTGTTTCGATACAGCAGGGATGCCATTCACTACAACATGCGCTTAAACCAGACATCGCGAAAGCACAACTTGCTTTTTCAGCTGAACAAGTAATGCGCATTTGGAGTAGCGAAAGAGACAAGTAAACGATGAATAGTGATCAAAGCCCGATTCCTTTCTAACGCAAGAAAGGAATCGGGTTTTTCTCTCCATTATTTAACTAAAGATTTCCTCATGAGTTCTTTATAAGTTGAAATCTTCTTTGTTAACATGTCATCCGTCGCGAGCAGTGTTTCAATTTGATCACGAATATACTGCTGGTGTTCTTCAAGAAGATTAAGACGGGCATTCGCCGTGTGCTCTCCTTTTAGAAATAGCCGCGTATATTCTTTGATCTGGGATACGGGCATTTGGGTTTCTCTTAATTTCTTAACAAATTGCAACCATTGCAAGTGCTTTTCGTCGAATTGTCTAACACCACTATCATTACGAACAGGCTTAATGATTCCTTCTTTTTCATAATAACGAAGGGTATGAGCACTTATGTCAACCTTTTCGGCTATTTCACTTATCGAGTACATTCAATCGCCTCTTACTTTTTAGTTATCGTTTGACTTAGAGTGCACTCAAACGTCTACAATAAGATTGTATCATAATGAATAAGTGGAGGGATTGGCATGAAGTACACCGTTATTACAGGAGCAAGTTCAGGTATTGGATATGAAGCTGCACTAGCGTTTGCGGCAAGAGGGAAGAACCTTGTCATTGCTGCGCGTCGCACAGCCAAATTAGAAGAGTTGAAAAGCGAAGTACACAAAATCAATTCTGACCTTGATGTGATTATTCGTGAAGCAGATTTATCTTTGAATGATAATGTTTACGCATTTTATGAAAGCTTAGAAAATATTGAAATTGAAACATTTATTAACAATGCAGGATTCGGTAATTTCGATCCAGTTGGTGAGCAGAAGCTTCCTAAAATTGAAACAATGCTTCGTTTGAACAATGAGGCGTTAACGATTCTTTCGTCCTTGTATGTTCGTGACTATGCGAATGTAGAAGGAACGCAATTGATTAACGTTTCATCTGGTGGAGGCTATACGATCGTAGCCGATGCCGTGACGTATTGTGCAACGAAATTCTTTGTAAGTGCCTTTACAGAAGGACTTGCTCAGGAGCTTCAAGGACAGGGAGCAAAAATGCAGGCTAAAGTTCTGGCACCTGCAGCGACGGAGACAGAATTTGCAAACCGTTCAATGGATGTAGATAATTTCGAATATGAAGGGACTGTGCCAAAGTTCCATACAGCAAAAGAAATGGCAGACTTTATGCTAGATCTTTACGATAGCAATAAGGTCGTTGGAATCGTTGATGGCAATACGTATGAATTCCAATTGAAAAACCCAATCTATCCTTATGTAGCACGCAACCGTTAAGAAAATAAAATCCTCCTGTCGTGATGACGGGAGGATTTTTATTTTATGTAAGTTTCATACTAAATTTCTGAAGTAAATCCATTAACGTTGGTCTCTCATTCCCTTTTCGTCCAATCACATTTGTGGCGGTTACTAACGAATTCAGAACGGCTTCTTCCGTCGCTTCCCCAACGGCACGAAAAGCGGTGTCGATTTCTTCTTCATGAATGGTTTCTAGTGATTGAGTTTGCGGTTTATATTGATGAGAGACTGTGTTAGCGGTGGAAAACCCAATGATAACTTCACCACTACCTGTTGTGATAATCGATCCTGTTCTTGCAAGACCTGTAGAAGCCCGTTTAATAATGCGATGAAGCTGTCTTTCAGAAACGGGAAGATCTGTTGCAACAATCACCATGATGGACCCTTTATCCCTTTCTTCCCATGAATGAAGAAGAGCTTCTTTTAACTTCTTGCCTACTTTCTTTCCATTCACGTGCAGATCACGAAGAATACCAAAGTTTGTGACAACAAGGACACCAATGGTATAGCTCCCATGTTGGAGTTTTATTTTTCTTGAAGCAGTGCCAATTCCACCTTTTAACGAGTAGCATAGCATGCCTCTCCCAGCTCCAACAGAGCCTTCCTCTAATGTACTAGAAGTATTTGCGATTGCTTCATGAACGTGATGCTTTCGAACGTGACGCCCTCGAATATCATTTAAGAACATATCATTACATTCGCCGATAATAGGATTAACCGTCCCGGTCGTGTTGCCAATCTCAGGATTTTGTTCCAACATATAATCAAACACCGCATCGGCAGCCGTTCCGATACTTAATGTATTCGTTAAGATAATTGGCGTCTCAAGCGTACCAAGCTCATTCAGCTGAATGGTTCCCATTGTTTTACCAAACCCGTTAAGAACATAGCTGGATGCGATTAGTTTCTGCTGATACAGATTCCCTTGATGCGGTAGGATCGCTGTTACGCCAGTTTGAACCTCCCCATTATTCAGAGTGGTATGTCCGACGGTTACTCCTTCCACGTCCGTAATCGCATTTTTTTCGCCAGGCTCCATTTCCCCGATTGTAACTCCGTAATCTCGCAATCTTTTCTGACTCAAATGATCACTCCTCTTTTCTATTAGTTTACTATTATTTCTATTTCATCCAAGTCCCTAAAGCAAATGTTAACTGTAAAATATGGTATAATTGACGAGACGTATAGAGAGTAATTTGAATTTGTCATGCAACAGATAACTAGTAGAAAAGAGTGAAATAGAATGGGCCGTAAATGGAATAACATTAAGGAAAAGAAAGCATCAAAAGATGCGAATACAAGTCGAATTTATGCAAAGTTTGGTCGTGAAATTTATGTAGCAGCAAAGCAGGGTGAACCGGATCCAGTAGCTAACCAGGCTCTTCGCTTAGTTCTCGAACGTGCGAAAACATATAACGTACCAAAAGCAATCATTGACCGGGCGATTGAAAAAGCGAAAGGCGGAGCAGATGAAAATTACGACACACTTCGTTATGAAGGATTTGGTCCAAGCGGATCCATGGTGATCGTTGATACGTTAACAAACAACGTAAACCGCACGGCATCTGACGTTCGTTCAACATTTGGGAAAAATGGTGGAAACATGGGCGTGAACGGTTCAGTTGCCTACATGTTCGACTCAACAGCCGTATTCGGAATTGAAGGCAAATCAGCAGATGAAGTACTTGAGTTGTTAATGGAAGCAGATCTAGATGTGCGTGACATTATGGAAGAAGATGAGGTTGTTATCGTCTATGCTGAACCTGACCAGTTCCATGCGGTGCAGGAAGCATTTAAGAATGCGGGGATTACTGAGTTTACCGTAGCTGAACTTACGATGCTTGCCCAAAATGACGTTGAGCTTGCTGGAGAAGATCAGGAGCAGTTCTTGAAAATGATCGATGCGCTTGAAGAATTAGAAGATGTGCAACAGGTATATCATAACGTTGAACTAGGCGAAGAATAAAACAAAGACAAAAGAGCGGGCTTCCGGATTTCGGAGGTCCGCTCTTTTAATATGGATTGACATTCGATTATGAAAAATGTTCTTTATTTCTTCTTTTCTTTTTTAATGCTAGAAGCGATGTCTTTAAAGATGCATAGTTTCCAATCGCTGCATATCCGTAAAAATAACCCATAAAGATACCAGCTACAAGGTGATGAGGATGGCTATAAAAGACTGAGATCACAAGTCCTAGAATGATCGCTAGTGTTGGAACAAAGGTACGAGGTATAGGTGTGAGAATCTTGATTAATTGTGTCAGAATCATCACTACAGGCACCGCAAGAACAGCGTCCCAGAAGTTTGTATGAATAACAGGAAATGTCATGACCAAATTCCTTCCCAATACAATAGAATGCTTCTAGTCTTTTCTTTTTTGAATGTTTCTAACCGAAGTTTATTAGAAAATATGTTTTGTGAATAGGGGAGTTCAGTGATTTTGTGGAATAATATGTTAATATTGGTGATGAGGATAATAGAAGTAGTTGTTCAGTTAAAGGGCAGGATTGTGGAAGACTCAGTTTCGAGATAATAGACAGTATGAAACTAAATTGAATTGATTTCGTATGTTTATTAGGAAGCTTTATTACATAAGCATAGCAAATTTAGTTAATTAAACTGACGAAGCAGGTTAGTGAATCTATTTACTTTCCCATCCTTAGACTGGATACCATTAAAAGTAAAAATATGAAATGGAGGTAAGAAAGGTGAAAATTGAAGTTCTTATATTTGTAATAAGCATACTGTTAATGCCCTATTTTTTGTTCGAGATTTTCAGTAACTTTAGCAATCAAGCTGGGATTACATCACTAATCTCCCCAATTTTTATGTTGCTATTGTTAATTTTCTCCGCAAGCCTTATTGTCCTTCATTGGAAAGAGAAAGAAGAAACGGCAAAGTAATATCAAATTGGAATGTTTTATTTGTGATAATGCTAAGTATCTCGTGGTTGAGCTTTTTGTTACTTATTATAGTAAAATCTAAAGATATTATTGGAGAGTAAGCGAGTATTTCGTTATCTCGGAGCTTTTGCTTAATAAAAAATGAACTCCCTATGTAAGTTTAGGGAAGTTTTCCGTTGAAGATGTATGAAACCATTCAACAGAATGTTTCGTATTGATAATTAAGATAGCTAGAGTAACAACTGTTATGTTAGAGGGGATACTATGCAAATACTACTCAAAAAGGTTAAGAATATTATTTCAGACTTATATGCAAT
The DNA here is from genome assembly GCF_056173725.1 of Anaerobacillus sp. 63XJN7_4_ISO-PGPR-S23-413. Classification (NCBI taxonomy): domain Bacteria; kingdom Bacillati; phylum Bacillota; class Bacilli; order Caryophanales; family Bacillaceae; genus Anaerobacillus; species Anaerobacillus sp. 63XJN7_4_ISO-PGPR-S23-413. The sequence goes on along the minus strand of NZ_CM149688.1, from coordinate 3,413,123 downwards.
GGGGAAAGGATATATCTATGGTTTTGTAATGGTCGGACTGTTAGTTTTTATTGGAGGAGCTCTACTATATGGTGTTTTATTTGTACGAAATCTAATGTTCTAAGTTAATTAGTGTAGGGTTATTCAATAAAATCGGAGCGTTTACTTAATAAAAAGTAAGCTCTCAATGTAGGTTTAGGAGATGATTCTGGAATGTTGGTAGGAGAATTAAGTCATCTTACTCCTTTGTTACTGTATTAGAAAGAGACTATAAATAATTAATTTAAAGAGGTGATACTTTGAAGTCAGATAAGCCTTTACCTTTATCTTTATTACTTGTTTACTTATTTATAGTAATATCTACTTTTTTCGTATATTTCACAGTATCAAACCCTTATCTTAAGTCCTTTCTAATTATCGCTTTATTGGCATTAAGTACCGCATACAAATGGAAATATTTCCGAAAGAAAGAAAAATAGAATTGAGAGCAGCTTTTTCAATTTCAGTGGAGTTACTATTAGTGCATACAATAGATACTACGAGTCTTAAGCAATCTCGGAGCTTTACTCTAAAACGATTATGCTCTATTTTTTGCTAGTAACTGGGCAGTGTAATGAAAGGATTGAATTCGACATAATTGAGAGTCTTGGAACTAAAACCAAACTTTTACCTATATGGAATCAGAAGGGATTAATATGACCAAAGATAATAGAAGTAAATTGTTAGTTATATTGGCATTTCCGTTTTTTTTCTCTTTTTTTATTTATGATATAAAGGATATCGAGTTTTGGTATTACAATGGTTTCACATTAGTTCTTTTTTTGACTATATTTAATTTAGTTGCAATCAAAGTTTTTTATCCAAGAGCTTCTTTTGTAATAGGTGTAATAATTTGGACAACTCTGTGTGCACTTTTATATAATGACACTTTCGTGGTCATAGGAATATCTTTATTTTCATTACTTACTATATTGACTTTCGTGTTTATGTATCAACGAACTAAAGGATTGAATAACGAAAACTAATATATCATTTTTATTCTAGTTCCGTAAAATCGGAGCGTTTGCGTAATAAATTGTAAGGCTAAGTAGGCTTTAGGGAGAAGGGTAGAATAACCGGGAGGACGAATAATGAAAAGAAACCTATTGATTATGATTATACTTTCAATATCTCTAAGCGCCTGTTCAACTAACGAATTACAAAATGTTGAAAAAGTAGAAGCAAGCTTTTGGATTGGAAATGAAAAACAATCAGAAGAAGTAGCGTTTAAAGAGAAGGAAGAGGTAGATGTATTCGTTGGTGCCACCAACAATGCAAAAGAACTTGATGATCAAAAGGTAATTAAAACCCCTCCAGTATTGACCTACAATCTTATTATTGAAGGAAGCAATAATAAAGCATTTCAATTATGGATTACTGAAGATGGAGAAGGGTTCATTCAAAGTCTTTTACCAGAAGATAGCCTAACATACCGATTGGATGAAGGTTCGGTAAAAGATGTAACAAATATTTTAAACCAACAAGATAATGTTACGCTTCTACCAAACATCGAATTTGAAAAATGAAATAGTTTGTGAGGTGTTCCATAATCTTGGAGCTTACCTGTAATAACATAGAGACCTCTTTACGAAAAAAGAAGTGAGTTATTCTCAACATTTTGAAATAATTGGTATTAATGAATTGAAGTAGGTTTATTTAGACACAGAAATATAGCTTTTTACAAAACATTCATTTATAGGGGAGGGGGAAATTATTCAGAAAAAGGTAAAGATTATAATTTCATTTGTTATTTTAATCATAGCTATTAGTGGGGGTATATATTTCTCATCTTATTATAAGAACTACCATATTCAAAACGATCAAGCAGCAATACAGTCAAACCTGATACGTTGGTTTGATAGAGGTCATGGTGAAAAGGTAGAACCAACTATAATAAGTTTTTCACAACTGGATAGTTCTAATTCTTACATCGCATTTTTTGAATTGAAGAATGGTGACGTAGGTTATGCTCAATTTATTAAAGGATGGAATGGAAGATTTAAAATTCTACAATCCGGGCATGGCACAAATGAAGTTTCATACAGAAGCATTAAAACCAACATTGGCATGTATGGAGTCTTGATAGGCAGAAATTCCAATTTGGAGATTAGTAAAATTAAAGCGGAATTATTGTCCGAGAATTATAGTTTTACTTCTGATGTATCTAAAGATGAAACGTTTTTAAGGTATAAAAAATTGCCAAGCAATTTAAAACAAACCTTTCCAGCGGAATTGTTTTTTTATGATGAAAATAATAAGTTAGTAAGATAAAACCTTTGTTCCATAATCTCGGAGCGATTCTCTTATAAGAGAATTTCCTTTTTAAAATTTAGGACAGTAGAGTTGAATTAGGATAAGGGATCCAACAATTATACAAAGAGGGGATGAACAAACCTATTAAAAAAATTAGTATCATACTAGGTGCTGTCATTCTAATCGTCATATTGGCAAATATACCGAATATATTGGCTCATGCTAAATTGTATTCATACGAAAATAACAAGAAAGTTGAAACTGAGACAAAAGTTGTAACATTCAAGGAAATATTCGATATTTTGACTCAACAAAGAGAATTGGAAGAGGAGTTAAAAAACTCTACAAAATATTCTTTGATCGGCGATGAGGTAAGAAAAGGTATTGATGAGGCATCAGATTACGAAAGGTATTTAGCGGCGAACAAGCAAATCAAGTCTATAAAAATTAAAATTCCTATAACTACATACAAAGACAATGATAAAACCATTGAATTTATATCAGGTAAAGGTGAAATGTTAGAAATATTCAAGAACAGTAAATGAAAAGATTTAGTTGAAAAGTATAATCCGAAAGTCAATTAAAAAAAGACTTTGAACTTCGATAGTTTGCAACTTTTCATCTTAAACAATCTCGGAGCTAATACTTTATAAAGTACTCGTCCTTATTACATAATCATCGGGCAAAATAAAAGTTAATTTAAAATTGAAGGTGCAGGCTAACCAGTTATTCCATTAAGAACGCTACGATGAAGGTGGTGTAATTAACAATGGACGATGTTGTAATGTGTCCTGAATGTGGTAACCAATTGAAGCAAGGATATATTTTCTCTCCTCGAAGAATTTGCTGGTCAGACTCACCTGATTCCATCTTTGCGGATTTTGGAAGTGAAATATTAATAGGTGATGCATGGTTAAAAGTCAAAAAAGTTCCAGCGTTAAGGTGTGAAGAGTGTAGTGTAGTTATTTTCAAACATGGTGAAAACAAAGATATAAAATAGCAGTAAAGTAATTTTGAATTGAGTTTATTGTTTCGTTAAATCGGAGCATATCTGGAAGAGGGATAGTCAACTGATGGAATCAAATTTTTTTAAAAATATTGGGTGGAGGCTTTAAATTGTATAGACTACTATTAGTAATTTCTTATTTATTATTCTTGATTCCCGTTTTATTCATCGCTAATTTTTTCTTGGATTTTATTACGCTCAACAAGCTGCAAGGATTGCCTATATTCTTTCCATTACTATTTTGCACAATAGGGCTCCTTTTCGCGGCGAAGGCTTTGGGTTATAAAAAGAGTGTTTTTTCAATAGCTGCTATAGTAGGAAACGGCGTCTTAATAATGTTCCCCTTTATTTATCTCTTCTTTGGCACTCTGATATTTGGCACTTGAATAAATGTGACTTGAATATAGACTTTGTTACGATGGCTAGTAGATAATAATTCAATCTTCCGTTAAATCGGAGCGTTTGTTTCATAAAAGTGAGTGCACTTTGTTATTGCTGCTGTTAGAAAGGGAGTGATGTTATTGGAAAGCGTTCCGAAGATAAGAGAACTATCGATCGATGAGGATATTAATGAACAAAGTTTTATTTCTATGCTTGATAATCTCTATAAACGAGAAGTGATTATTTATATTATTATCCCTGAATGGGAAGATGACCTTTTAGATGAGCTTTCCGATGATTTGGTAATCGTAAACAAGATTACATTCCCACTAACACTCTGTCTTCCAAGATCATACGGTTATGTAGGGTACATAAAAAATAATTCTAAACGTTATATATACGAATTGTATAAACGCTCTGATACACTTGATCATTTGCTTTTATCGGAGATTGATTTAATAGATAAATTAAGTGAAATAATTAAAAAGAATATTGATAACTTTTTCAGGGTTTTTGAATTAAATAAAATTCCTCATATAACGATCGGTTAGTGCGGTGGTTTTGCTTTTCATCAAATTGGAGAAGGTTAAATATAAGCTCGATTTTTTAAACCGAGCTCTATAATCTATTTTTTGGGGGATTGTACAGATGTTGTGTCTAGTTTCTCTTCGATTCTATTTAATTGTTCCTTTCTCTTTTTTGAAGATCGAACAAAAAATACAATAGCCACTACAATAGCAATAGGAATTAAAAATGCAAATACCTGAAAAATAATGTCACCAATATTCAAAGTTTTCTCACCTCACTTTAGAATATTATACCACCACTTATTGGTATATTTTACAAAAATATGTCTTGAAAATAATTAATCATCTTGATACCGAGTCTTCTGTTAAATCGGAGCGATGTTTGAATAACAAAGGGAAGCTCACTTTTAGAATACATTATTCTCACTGTATTAAGGATGGTTGATAAGTTTGTTAGTTGATGGAGAAGTGGTTATTGTTTTTGGAATAATATGTTACATAGCGGTGAGGGGAATATTCGCATTAAAACTTAAATACAAAAAGTCTTTTATATGGTTGAAAGAATTATTAAGAATGCTAGCTGTAATATACATATTTGTGGTTATTTCAGTAACGCTATTCCCATTGGTATTAGGTGATAACACGTACGGAATGAATTCTTTTAGGTCATTAAATTACACTCCTCTTACCTCTATATTCAGAGACATTGAACAAATAGGTACAGCTTATAATGGAGATACACTGTTTATGCTCAAGCTGATAGTGAAAAATGTTGGTGGTAACATACTATTGCTGATGCCGTTGGGATTCTTTGCTCCGATGTTATTAGATATGTACAAGAGGCTAAAGAATACACTTTTACTTGGACTTCTTGCCTCTTTATCTATAGAATGCCTACAATTTGTTGAACTTCTTTTAGGAATTGGATTGGGACGCGTAGTCGATATTGACGATGTTATTTGTAATGTACTAGGGACTGTTTTGGGTTTCCTTGTTTATAAAATGATATTTGCTAAATTGAGTAAGGCTATGACACCATCCCAACGATCAAGTGGACTAATGAATAATTGAATTTCCCTTTATTAAAGTATCTCAGAGCGATAGCTACACAGTGGTTATCCCTTAGCAATCTGGTGCAAGATTTGACGAAACGTTATTCTATTAAGGGGTGAGGTTATGGGGTTTTGGTATTTCTTAATATTATTTGTAGGAATATTTTTAGTTGTTAAGGGGCTACTTGGGAATAAAAGAAATGGCTTGGTATTGATAGGTGTCATAAGTATTGCGTTCTCAATATTTATGTTTACACCAGGAAGTGATGAAATCGTTTCAGAACTATTAAATTTTTTTGGTATAGATATATGAGTAATCTCCTACTAGGTATTTTCACTAATGGTTACAGTAATCGAGTATTGGAAGTAATATGACAATCTTCCACAAACTCGGAGCGATTATCCATTAAGAGAATCGTCTTCTACGGTGCAGAACGAAAGGGGAATAATGAATGTTTAAATGTAAAATTAACGAAGATACTGAACTTCGTTTACTAGAATTAAGGCACTCTGAAGAATTATTTCAACTCATTGATGCTTCAAGAAATAGTTTGCGTAAATGGTTACCTTGGATTGACAGTACAAAGACAGAAGATAATTCAAAGGGATTTATTGAGGGAACATTAAAGCAATTCTGTAACAATGATGGGTTCCAGGCGGGAATCTGGTATAAAGGTGAATTAGCAGGGATTGTTGGATTACATACTATTAATTGGTCACACAAATCTACTTCCTTAGGTTACTGGCTTGGAGATTCTTTTCAAGGAAAAGGATTAATGACAAAGTCTTGTCAAGAAGTCATAAATTATTGCTTTAATGAACTTAATCTCAAGCGTATAGAAATAAGAGTGGCAACTGAGAATGAAAAAAGTTTAGCCATTCCACACAGATTAGGATTCAAAAAAGAGGGCTGTCTCCAAAAATCAGAATTGCTCTACGACGAATATGTAGACCATTATGTGTTTGGTCTAATTAATGAAACTTAGAATAGGTATCTTGATTTCGAGTCTTCAAGAATCTCGGAGCAATTCTTTAATATCATAGCTTTGTAAACGTGGAATATCAATCTTCATTTATCAGACGTAATCCCCAACTGAGGAATTACGTCTTTTTTTAGAATAAGGTTGAGTATGTGGGTGTGCTTTGAAATAATTGGAATTAAGTGATAAGTTAGCAATTTTTTTATGAATGTACTTTTATTTTAATTGGAGGTTTTTTATGTTATTAGCAGCTGGATTTAATACTGGGGATGTTATATTCCAGGTTATTGCATTTCTTCTTTTAGTAGCTATACCTGTAGGGATTGTGATGCTCATCATTTTATTAAATAAGAGAGCGTCTAGACTAGGGCGAGTGGAAGCGAAGATAGATAGGTTATTAGAAGAGAAATCTGATCGAACGTAAAACTTCGATCATTACAAGATAGATTAATTTGAGATCGAGTCTTCAACAAGCTCGGAGCTTATCTAGAAGACCAGGAACGTTATTACTTAATATAAATTTACCTGAGTTCGGTGCTATTAGTCTATAGTCTTGATCAAAATTTAAAAGGAGTGATCTAACTATGGCAAAAAGCAGGTTACTCAGAATGGACAATGTCGGCATCGTTGTAGAATCCCTTGATGCCGCAATCTCATTCTTCGAGGAGATTGGCTTGAGCCTCGAAGGGCGAGCCACTGTCGAAGGTGAGTGGGCTGGTCGCGTAACAGGATTGGGTTCTCAGCGCGTAGAGATTGCTATGATGGTTACCCCAGATGGTTATAGCCGACTTGAACTTTCGCGATTTCTCACCCCACCTACTATATCAGATCACCGGACTGCTCCTGTAAATGCCCTCGGTTATCAACGCGTCATGTTCACCGTTGAAGACATTGACGAAATGGTATCAAGACTCACTAAGTATGGTGCTCAGCTCGTTGGCGAAATGGTTCAATACGAGGACTCGTATCGGCTCTGCTACATTCGTGGAATCGAAGGACTTCTAATCGGTTTGGCAGAACAACTCGGTAACAAATAAGTAAGTGAGGTATTATAAAGAGTCTTTACTGAAATATAAATTACTGAAGTGAAAATTAAAACAGACAAGCAGTGTGAAAGTAATTCGAAGAAGTAGGGAAGCAGATTCACGCGAAAACGTTATATGCCAATCCGTCTCGATTCGAAGGGAATTCTCATTCAACAAACTCGAAGCAAAACAGGAATAAAATAAACAGTTATCGTTTTAAATGTGATTAAAGCGATTCGAAATGAAATGAGGAGACATTTATAATGATTGAATTGAAACCTTTTGAACGTGCTGACTTTGATAAACTTATAAATTGGATTGAAACTCCTGAGTTCCTACTACAATGGGGAGGTCCTAATTTCACTTTTCCATTAGATGAAGATCAGCTTGGGGTTTATTTGAAGGATGCCAACAATGATGATTCTGAAGTATTAATTTATAGTGTTTTTGATAGAGAAACTGAAACAGTAATAGGACATATTTCGTTAGGTAAAATCGATAGAGGAAATAACTCTGCAAGAGTAGGAAAAGTATTAGTTGGCGATAAGAGTGTAAGAGGAAAAGGGATCGGCAAACAAATGATGACCGAAATTCTTAAAGTAGCATTTGATGAACTACATTTACATAGAGTCAGTCTTGGTGTGTTTGACTTTAATTCTTCAGCAATTGCTTGTTATGAAAAGGCTGGATTTAAAAAGGAAGGTTTACTGAGAGAATCATGGAAAATTGGTGAAGAATACTGGAGTTTATGGGAAATGAGTATTTTAGAGAAGGAGTGGCTGGAAGAAAAGTAGATTAAAGCCATACAAATCATCTTGATTTAAAGTCTTCAACAAACTCGGAGCTTTAGTTAAATAAGCCCAATATTTGTTAGTAATATCAACAAGAAACTTTAACAAAGCCTTAGAAAAAGAAGGTCGTAAACAACCATAGATAAAGGCTGTGCTTCTCTTAGACCGGATGGCTGTATAACCATAGTTCTTTCACCTGTGATTTTAGCCGTAAAATAAAGGATGTTCTGTTGTTTAGCAATAGGACTTTTCCTTATTCCGTACTTCATTTAGTGTAGTCACGAAGGGCGTTCGGTGGTACCCCTTACAGGAACAACACGAGACGAAGATTCACTTGAGGCAGGTGGTCTTTCTGCCAAAGTTAGCTGAGGTTGTACCTGTGGTAAGCATCCACCGGTTAGCCGCACGTGGCCATCGAACCACTTTCGAATAACTCCACGGAACAACATACTTTTCATACAGATTGAGATCCACCCGTCATTCAAGTGGATCTTCATCCTTTTAATGCTTCGAAAAATCGGGAAGAATGGCTTCCTCCTGAAACTCATGAAATAGACGAGTAAACATTTCTACGCTGTCTACGAATTCATAGAATCCGAATTCCCTCAATTTCGTTGTAGCAGACATTACATCATAGTCACAGTTGAAAATGAAATCTCCGAAAGCCCATAAGGCAAGCTTGTCATAAGGAATGTCCTGAAGCTGATATTTCTGTTTCATTTGATCCCATAACTCCTGCTTATCGGCCATCATCTCAGAGAGTTGAATCGGCGGCTCAGCTCCGGTGGCTTCCATATCAAAGTAGTCAGCGATTGTTTTCCAAATGTGCTCCCAGCGGAAGAAATCCCCGTTCGTCACGTTGAAAATTTCAAATGCGCACGCTTCCTCCACCGCTGCCCACTCGACACATTTAGCGAGAAGGGTTGCATCCGTTACTTGAGCAAGATAGGGGAGTGCTTTTCCCGGAAAACGAAGTGGTAGACCAAGCTCCTTGGAGATCGAAGCGTACGCACCGATGACCATCGCAAGGTTCATAGGCTTTCCAACAGAAAAGCCGCAAACGACATCCGGGCGAAGAATGGTCCAGCTCCAGCTTTTCCCTTCCTGAGCGCGGCGCATATAGTCTTCCTGGTTAAAATAGAAGTTCGGCGGCATATAACGAGCATCCGTTTCCTTCGCCGGTGTTTTAATCGGCCCAAGATGCACGCCGTAGGCTTTTGCTCCCTGCATCAATATGAGACGATCCAGGTTGTCGGCGGTTTCTTCCACGGCATTTAATGTATTTTCAAACATCGTCTGGTTGACTTCCACTTGCTTCTGCGGATCAGATTCATAGTCCTGATAAGCCGCATAAATAAAATGGGTCACTTTTGAGAACGACTCCAATTTCTTTCGGACATTTTGAGCATTCATCATATCCGCTGATATGTAGGTGATGTCCGATTCATCTTCCGGAATATGACGGGATATGCCAATGACATTCCAGTCTTCTAGTTTACTCAAGTGTTTGGCAATATAGCTTCCGATGACTCCTGTGGCTCCGGCAACCAAAGCTGTTTTTTTCTGCATATTCTGTACCTCCAAGATTAGAAAAGAATATTTTACCAATGGATAGAATCTTCCCACGACTAACTCCTTTTAAACACCTTTTCCCAGGAATGCCTTGTGGAAGAATTCATCAAATGAGTGGATCGACGTCCTTAAATTTTTAATTGTTAAAACGAACAGGAAAAAAAAGAAGATGAATTTTCTCAAACAATTAAGGGACTTAAACTTCAAAAAGATCATTATCAACTATACGTAGGAACTGCTTTTAGTGGTGATACATCAAACAATACTATCTTTACAACTCCCAGAGAATTTGAAGTAAAGTAATTAAGCTAAGAATGCGATTGTTGAATAACTCTAGCATAAACTTCCCACTTCCTGGACATAATAAAATCAAGATTACTAGATTCGTAACTTGGGGGAGTGGATTGGATGTTGTTATCGCTTGTTTTGGGAAAAGTATAATCTTGATAAGAAAATTGAAGGATATTCTCCATTAACGCTCAAGACTTACTATTTTCAGTACAATCAGCTCTTATGTCACTTTGGTAATGTTGATATGAATGTGATTACGACAAATCAGCTTAAATCATATTTATTGAAAATGGGGAGTCATTTAAAGCCTTCTAGCTTAGGGCATCGTATCCGGTGTATACGATCGTTGTTTAAATGGACTTATGATGAAGGGTTTATTCAGAAAAATCCAGCTGCTAAATTGAAAGAACCTAAGCTTGGTAAAAGGATACCAAAGTTTCTTACTGAAATAGAAATTGAACTCTTGAGAGAGGGTTGTCAGAACACGATGGAAAAAGCTTTGTTTGAATTCTTTTACTCAACTGGTTGTCGTATTGGTGAAGTTGTGAAGCTCAATCGTGAAGATATTAATTTCCATACAAATTCAGTCATTGTTCATGGAAAAGGGGACAAAGAAAGAGAAGTGTATTTTAACACACGCTGCTCAATCTGGTTGAAACGCTATCTTGATGAGCGTGGTGATCTTGATCCTTGCTTATTTATAACTGAGAGAAGGCCAAAAAGACGGATGAGTATTGACCTTATTCGCTATATCATTAAACGAATTTCTAGAAATGCAGGGCTAAAAAAAGAGATTCACCCTCATCAATTAAGACATAGCTACGCGACGCATATGATTAACAACGGTGCGCCTCTTGAGGTAATCCAAAGTTTGATGGGGCACGAGAAAAGCGAAACAACCAAATTGTACGCCCAGCTTAGTGGAAAATTAAGATACGATTTCTATACGAAGTATTTCTAAGAAGCTCATTTAAACGACCATACTTAGTATTGAGCTGACGGGCACACGTGCCATTATAATGATTCTTCAAGTCAGCAAGTTAATCTTAAAAGCACCTATTCATTTCTTTTTTTCTTCAGCAATATATAAATATAATGACATCAAACCAGCCTTCTTTCATACAATACTGTTGGGGTGGGAAAAATGCCAAGAGTGAAATACACAAGTAAAGACATCGACTTAATGGCAAGGATGATGAGAGCAGAAGCCGAGGGTGAAGGAAAGCAAGGCATGCTATATGTAGGGAATGTCATTGTGAATCGTGCAAAAGCGAATTGTTTAGATTTCCAAGATGTGAGAACTATTCCTCAAGTTATTTATCAAGTCCAGGGAGGGAATTATTCTTTTGAAGCAGTTCAAAAGGGTAATGTCTTCTACAACAGAGCAAGATCGGCTGAGAAAAGGTTAGCGAAAAAGAATTTGGATTATTGGAGAGAACACCCAGGGAAATATTCTCTATGGTATTTCAATCCATATGGTCCTTGTCCTCCTACATGGTACGGTCAGCCTTTCGCTGGTCAATATAAAAATCATTGTTATTATGAACCAGCACCTGGAACATGTGGCAGTGTCTATATTGGTGGGTGAGTCTTTTCTATTCAGAAATTAAGATATGAAAGCCTTCTTGAAAGCGGATGCTACTTGCATTCGCTTTTCATTTGTATTTTATCTAATTGAAAAAATAATTAAATGATATTTGAAGAAAGGACTGTAAATTCCTGTTATCATCAAATAAATTGATAAAAAATTAAACTCTCACCATATTAAGGCGAGAGTTTAGTTGATACTATTAAGATTTTATATAAAGAAAGTTCTCAATTATTTAATATGTTGAAGGTCATCATTTAATTTCTTTGATTCATGCTTGAAGTATAGATAGAAAGCTATCCACATCACGCTATAAAAAATGGTTGATATAATGAGGAATATAAGAATGTTTATTGCTCCACCTTCAATCCAACCGATTCCATACGCTAGGATAAAGTAAACGATTGTTACTGTGAAAAAATGTAAAGCCGTTTGCTGTGGAAGTTTTAGTGAACGAATTTCAAAGTATAGTGGTGTCACGGTAAATAGCCATCCACAGAAAATGGCACCTAAGGAGTTTGTCACAAAAAGGCTTGAATCAAGTGTCGTTTGTTCTCCGAAAAAGATCACAGCGTACGTCAGCAAAACAGCCAGGAATCCCCCGAAAAATAGTCCTATCATACTTCTAAATAGAAATGTTTTCATTTATTTGTTCCTCCTATTCATTTTTAGAACGTCTTTCAATTTTCCTACATAGTGTCTTGAAGCATATTCTTTTTTGCCAGAGTGGAAGTGTACAGCAAGTGTTCCGTTAAAAGATGGCTCAAAATGATTGATTTCGTGCAGATTAGCAATAACGGATTTGGAGAGGCGTATAAATGTACTAAATGGAAGACTCTCTTCTAGCTCATATAATTTCTCCTTCACTTTAAAAACACCTTCGGAAGTTGTCGCCATGACCTGATCCCCCTCTGAATGGAAGTAGTGCACATGATTTGGTTTTATAATGTGCTGCTGCTCGCCTTTTTTTCCTACAATGAACTCTGTTTTTTGTGTATTAAGATAATCGAGTATCTCTTTTATTGAATCATCCACTTCTTTGCAGTGAATCGTAACGCTAGTTTCTCGATACTTCCCGTCAACGTCGAGTGAAATTTTCACTTGTTCACGTCCTTCCTTTTGCGTCCTTCTTATGGTTAGTATAGATCTGGAAAAGGTGGATGTCATTAGAATGAAGGTAAGGGGTCATTACTTGCGGATCAGATGCATCTGGCGACGTTTCTCTTACGTTGCAATGACGGAGGTTGCTAAGAACAATTTAAGCTGCTAAAAGAAATGATTGCCAGTAAGATACTGTTTTGAAATAATTGGGAGTGAGGAAATAAAGTGCGGAGGTTAATCAAGATGGGACATATTGTAGCAGCGATTTATGTAACGTTAGGTTTTTTATTATTTTCGTTTGCTTATTTTGATGGGTTTTATGTGACTTGGTTTGATGAGCTTGGTATTAGCATTATTGTATTTGGTATCGCTTTGCACCTAGTTATTTTCATAAGAGAAGATGAAAAGAAGAGAACCTACCATCAAAAGCGAGAAAAGGAAGAAGAAGTTGATGAAGAATTTTAACCGTTTTATAGTTAACGAGCAAGGAGGAGATCGTTGAAAAGACCTATAGGTGTTTCACTCATAAGTTATTTCTATTTATTTGGAGCTGTTGTTTTACTAGTAACGTCAGTCTTTTATGATCCGAATGCGAATTCTATCGGAATGGCAGATCGAGTTGGATTACCGTATGCACCGGAAAGGTTAGTGAGAGTAGGTATCGCTTTTCTTTCTTTAGGGATGATTTATGGATATATGAGGTTGAAAAAGTGGGGATTCTGGATGATGATTACTTATTCCATTGTTTTCGGATTCATTAGTTCAATCCTTGTTTCGAATCAATCTCAGCAACCCTTTTTCGGGAATATGCTTTTTTCAGTGGTTGTAATAGTTTATACCATATATGTTAGAAAAAATTTTCTGCAAACGTACGATCAGGGCGAGTAAGTTAAGGAACAATAAAAATGATGTGAATAAGCTAAATAGAGTGGGTGGAAATAACGGATCAACTTCAAGTACAAAACGAGTAATTAAGAGAGATTTTAAAAAAATAAAAGAAGTAGATTAGCAGATATTAATCTTATCTTGAGTAGTTCATTTTTAGCTGAAAAAGGGTAGATGATGCTATAAATGAATGTTAAAGAGAGAGGGTATGGTGCATGCCGAAATGTAAGAATTGTGGTTATCAATTTAAGTGGATGGAGATGACAAAGAATACAATTGGAATGAAGCAGTTTATTTCAGGGATAACATGTCCAAACTGTCAGGCACCTCATTATTCTCAATTAAGAAGATCTCGCTATATTCCTTTCTTTATTCTTTTTCATATTTATTTGATGTTCTTTCTTTTTTATAGCGAGAAATTCACAGTGTCTTTGTTTATTGGAGGTGTTGTCGTTTTCTTGCTATTATTGATCTTCCTCTTTCCATATATGATTACTTTGAAATATGGGAAACAACCGGATTTATATTGAATACGTTTATAGGGTTGCAACATTAGCCTGTTTTTTGATGGAGGAGTTATAAAAATTGCTTGTGATGGGCCGATTTAAAGGTGAATAGAAACGGACATAAAGACACAATTCTTTTTAAAGAGAAAGGGCTCACCTTCTTATGTGATAAGGTGACCCCATCTAATCAGTTCTTCGCTTTTTTGTTCGCTCGATCTTCTTCCTCAGTTTCGAGCATGCCGTAATCACCATTCATCGCCTGTTCATCTAAATCCGCACCATATTCATTCGTAAATTTGTTTCTATTGTTTTGATTTATTTCGCTTTTGCTTGGTGTCTTTTTGTCCATGATATTCACCTCCACTGAATAGGTTGGCTAATCATGGAAAAAGTATACCTATTAAATGAGCCGGATAACCACTATTTCTGAAACATTTCACACACTTGTCCGTATGAAAGAAATAACCATTTTATGGAGGTGGTAGGAGTGTTCGGAGAAAAATCAACTTGTAGTATTTGTAAAAAAGAAATCAAAGGAAATGATGTTGTCTATGTTAAGATGCGATATCCTTCACATAAAGGTATGACGGAAATCAAAGCATTTCTGAAAAACGAAGGTACGTTCATTTGTGAGACTTGTTTTAAAAACAACTAAGATTAAAAAAAGCGCCTCGCCCTTATAGAAAAGGGTGAGGCGCTTTTGGGCGACATCCATTATTGATAATTAATGATCGCTGGATTTGGATCAAGTTGCAACACTTCGGATGGGGTTAGAACCGGTTTATCTTTGTTATAGAAAATTTTAAATCCGCCGTATTGAACAGGCTCATTTCGAACAAATTTACGGTAAAGCGACATTTTCGTTCCATAGTCGCCGTATCCGTCAAAGTTTAGAGCAACCTCTACGTTATCTGTTGGCTTGATTGCCTGTTTGTTCGTCACAGCGTGATCAGTGAACTGGTGGACGAGAACAATCTTATCAGGTAGATCATTATCTTCAACAAATTTAGATACATAGTCGACAACTTCCTGTACTTCTGAGCCATCCACACTACCTAGATCGATACCTGGTGTTTGACCTTCTTCTACGTGGAACTCCGTATCGATGGCAACATGAACGTAAGGAAGCTTAAGCCATTTTTCAAGAAGCTTCACTTGATGAAGAGCAGTGTCACGACCAAGCTGAACATCTAGCATTAAAATGGCATTATGTTTCTTAGCAAGCTCTGCGTATTCGTCAATATCCTCTTCTGAGGTCATATGATAATATTTTCCATTCGGTCCTGGATCGCGCTGAGCAATCGTTGTGATTAACTCAATTGTTGGAATCGCTGGCCGGTTTGGATCAGCATCGGAATAAGCTTGTGTTTGTTCTTTTAATTTCGTCATCAGGGCTTCAGGTTCCATCTCACCGAGAATGCCCATTTGAGTGGAGTTCGGTTGACCATAGTAAGCAACAAGGCGGTAATCTTTTAGAATACCATCCGTTTCATCAGTTGTGCCTTCCATTAGCGTTTCGCCAACGGGTGTTTTTCTTGTGCGGTCTTCACCGTGGGCTTCAACGACAGGCATTTTCGCTAATTCTTCTTCGGTCATGGTTTCATCAAGCGGTTTAGCGTCCTCAGAAGGCTCCATGGCTTTGAAAGGTTGAGGAGTCTCTTCTTTTTTTTCCGTCTTTTCTTCGTTTTCTTTGTTTTCATCTTCATTCGTTGCTTGCTGATCAGCTTGTTCGTCAGTTTGCTCGTTTGTTGAGGCGGTGTTCGAACATGCGGTAACTAAAGCTACTAAAGCAACGAGAAGGAAAAGGAATAGCTTCCTCATGATATTCACTTCCTTATGTAAGTTAATGAGATTCATAGTTTTGTCAAAACGACCTTCTCATTCTAACACATCCCGAGTAAAACCGAACGAATAGACAGGTAATAAGGTGAAATGAGGTAATCAGTACTATATTTCATATCGAAAGCGATCATTTACAAAGAAAAGCTGCCGTCCTTTTAAATGGATGGCAGCTTTAAAGATGTTGACAGGTGAAACAATTTTACATGTAGAGGTTCATTCAGTTTAGTCAATGGAACGCACGTACTCAGCGATTGCGGCAACTTCGCCTTCTTCGAATTGAGGTTTTGTTTCATATTCATGGCGTTCAATAGCGTCGTCGATGGTTTTAGCACTTCCATCGTGTAAATAAGGCGCTGTTGCAAAGACGCCAAGTAGCGTTGGAACATCAAACTGAGAAGGTGTTCTAGTATAAGGAAACCTTCATTTTATGTAAATCCTTTATTAACAATTGATTGAAAAGTCAGTGCTGTTTTGGAAAATGCGTTGAAATGCCAAAAAGCAGTGGAACGAGTTCCACTGCTTTTTGGGTATTTATTGTGTTTTATTTCTAATATAATCTCGTATCATTCGTCTGTGGCTTCCAACCATCAGCTCTGGAAGATGGTCTGAAGAGAAGTATCCTAAAGCTATACTTTCTTCAGTGTGGGTGAGATCTCCAGCATACTCATTTGTAACATAAGCCGTAGTGACAGAGTAGAATTCATCACCGTTATCTGCTTTCGTGAAAAATTCTTCACCAGAATAGAGTTTAAAAAGAGTGAGCTTTTGGATTGTTAAACCCGTTTCTTCAAAAGACTCTCTTACGGCTGTTTCTTCCGTTGATTCTCCTGGTTCCATCAATCCACCCGGTAACCCCCAGCGTTTTTGTTTTTCGTTACGCTGTTGGAGTAGAATTTCTCCATTTTCGTTTAAGATTATTGCGACGGCCCCGACTAAGATCAGTGGCCGATGACCAACAACGTCACGCAATTCCTTCACATAATTCATGCCTATCGCTCCTTTTCTTCCTATTATAAAGGAAGATCTCTTTTCGCAAAGATCATGATGGCAAGGGCATAAAGGACGGTACCTAGTAAGAATAGGAACGTCATTGATGGCCAGATTTCAACAGAACCTCTGGCAATCTCAACTGGCCGAAATGTTGAAAAGAGTGAGAGATTCACCATCCAATCGAGTTGATCGCTCATTTTCCCGATTAAATCCATTCCATAGAAGACGATGGTGAGTAATCCAGAAAGTCCTAGTGCCTGTCGCTCATCATTTAATAAGGAAGAGAATAGAAACGAGTAGGCTGAGATGACGTAGAACAAAAGAATACCGACGAGATTAACCTTCATAAACGTCATGGCTTCAAACGGCTTATCATCAATTAATATTTCTGTTCCAATGACTCCTGCAAGAGCAGTTGTTAATCCGATAATAAGAAGTCCGGTGAGCAGCACAAGAGATTGAGTGAACGCAATTTTCTTTCGTGAGTTTGGTGTTGCGAGAATGTAAGCCATTGATCCTCTTTCAATGTGACGAGCCATTAGCTGTGAAGCTGTCATTAAGCAAAAAATCGATAAAATGACTATATACAGTAATCCATAATATTCCCCTGCAATAAAGTCACTTACATGCTGAAATCCACCTTCCATTCCAAATGCAGCTAGAAAGCTTTCGGGCATAGACTCCATTAATTCATTCAAACCAGGTGCATCTGCAATCGAAGGGTAGATGCCGATGATAAGAAGCAGGTAAAGTGCAGAGCCAATTGCATAGCTAGAGATGGACTTGGCATGGACTTTTAGCATCCTAGCATAGAGTGTCATATTCATGATTTCTCTGCCTCCCTGTCGTAATAAGTAAGAAAGACTTCTTCAAGGTTTTGTTCATGAATATCAATGTTCCGAATCTGATAATCTCCTAAAGCAGTAATAAATTGATTGTAGTCACCTTGAACCGCTATTTCTGCGCGGTTATCTATGACTGATATGACCTCGAGGTTACTTTCTTTGATACGCTTTGCTTCTGCTTCAGTAGCAAACGTAACATCAAAAAGACGACGCTGCTTTTGCTGCAGATCATGAATATTCTCGACGACAACAATTTTTCCATCTTTAATGATCGCAGCTCTGTCACACGTTCGTTCAATTTCGGAGAAGCTATGAGAAGACATTAGGAATGTAGTGCCTTTCTCTTTCTGCTCCATTACAATTTCAATGAAAATTCGCTGCATGAGCGGGTCAAGACCAGAGGTTGGTTCGTCTAATATAATAACTTCAGGTTCATGCATAAAAGCAGCTACGATCCCCACTTTTTGTTTCATTCCTTTGGACATTTTACGAATAGGAGTTTTTACATCGAATTGAAGTCTATCAATTAGCTGATCACGGTATGTGGTGTTTTTTAGATCTCTCATTCCGCCAACTAATTGAAGGAAACCGATGCCATCCATTCCATCTAGAAAGGCTATTTCACCAGGGAGGTATCCGATCTTCCTCTGGATTTTGGCAGCATCTTTCCACGTATTCACTCCATCTATCGTAGCCGTGCCTTTTGAAGGCTTCATGAATCCCATTAAGTGACGTATCGTTGTCGATTTACCAGCACCGTTTGGGCCGAGAAATCCAAATACTTCGCCTCTAGGAATAGAGAACGTAACATCGAAAATTCCTTTTCCGTTTGGAAATTGCTTTGTTAACCCGTTTAATTCGATCATTGAGGTGCCCCCTCGGCTGATTTTTGAACTATATTATATTATATATTTCATTTTTATCATAAATGACTCTATAATAATAAGCAACATTTATTGAACTCATATTTAATATAAAGTTCAATAAGTGATATACTAATAATGGTGATGAGAATGAATGGATTTGAATTACGTAAACAACAGAAGCGCAAAGATATAGTGGCGTCAGCTTTTACGTTATTTAACGAAGAAGGTATAAAAAAGGTAAAGATTAGTGACATTGCTCGTTTTGCTAATGTCTCTCAGGTCACGATTTATAATCATTTTACGAGTAAGGAAGAGCTTGTAAGAGCGGTGCTAAAAGACTATATGAACAATCAATTTAAAGCTTTTAAAGAAGTAGTTCAGCAGGAGCATTCTTTCGCTGAAGTGATTGAATTGATTATTTTTGAAAAGCATAAGGCAGTCCAAAGCCTTAATCCATCGCTTCTAGCAGAAATGTTAACGACAGATGAAGAGCTGAAGGATTACGTGGATTATTTTTATCGGACACAGACACTTCCGTTATTTGTGCAACTCTTAGAAAAGGCACGTGAACGAGGAGAAATTAATGCTTCGCTTTCGATGGAGTCGATTATGCTATATCTCAATGCCTTAAAGACAGAGGTGCAGCGCATTCCAGCCGAAACATGGTCAGAGCGAAAGGACTTTCTCGACGATGTTCTTCAACTATTCTTTTATGGTTTAAGTGGTGGTCCAGTTTCAAGTAGGAATGAATCTGAATAATCATTCATAAACTGAAATGTGTGTAAATTTTCACAAAATTTTAATAGTTTGTTAATTTATCTAACACACACCTGTTGTATAATGAAACCATACAGAGGGAAAGTTGGTGAATTTTGTTGAAAAAGCTGAAAAAGTTAACCTTTAAACAGCTCGTTGATCAAAATAAAGCAGAACTTCTTAAAAATGAAAAAGAATTAGCTGAAATAGAAAAACGTATTGATAATAGACACGTTTAATTCAAAGGAAACAGTCGTCAATCGGCTGTTTTTTTGCATGAATTAGAATCATATTTGTTGCTTCTCCCTGTGCTAAACTATAGAAAGGAGGCGGTCGGATGGCGAAATTAGTAAGTTTGAATGTAGGGAAACCTATTGAAACGCGCTACAAAGGGAAGTTGATCTCTACAGGCATATACAAACAACCAGTGAGTGAATCAGTTTATGTATCTAAATTACAAGTAGAAGGAGATGGGCAAGCGGATCTTGTTCATCACGGAGGATCAGAGAAAGCCATTTGTGTTTATCCCTTGGAGCATTATGCCTATTGGGAAGAACGTTTAAGATGTGAACTGAAGGCTGGTGCATTTGGTGAGAATTTTACAGTAGTTGGAATGGATGAGACAGAAGCTCGTATCGGTGATATTTATCGAATTGGTGAGATTCAAGTACAGGTTAGCTTACCGAGGCAGCCATGCTTTAAACTCGCGAAGAAGTTTGAAGATGATAACATGCACTTATTTGTGATGGAAAATGGATACAGTGGTTATTATCTCCGAGTGTTAGAAGAAGGTGAAGTTAAAGCCGGGGATGAAATAACCCTTGAGAGTCGTCCAGATCATGATGTAACTGTTGCTTTAGTCAATCGCGTTACGTACAATGATCGAAAAGATCGCGCTGGGCTCGAAAAGGTATTACTTGCAAAAGAACTGAATGAAAACTGGTATAACAAGCTAAGTAAACAGTTGAGCGCGCTTTAAGTTGCGCGCCATTATTTTTTAGCCATTCTATAATAAAAGACGATCAGCATAATAATCGTAACGAAAGTAACGGTGTATTTAACAATCTGCATCAGTTCCATTGATTTCTCCTCAAATAAAAGCTGGAACCGAGTGGATCCAGCTTATCTGTAAGTTAAACAACTTTTTCTTTTAATGCTTTCCCAGGTTTAAAAGCAGGTGTCTTTGAAGCTTGAATGAGAATTTCTTCACCAGTTTGCGGGTTGCGTCCTTTTCGGGCAGAACGTTCCCTTACTTCAAAATTACCAAATCCTACAAGCTGCACTTTTTCCCCTTTCGCAAGTGCCTCAGCAATCGTATCCATTAACGTGTCTACCACTCTTGCAGTATCTTTCTTTGACATTTCCGATCTTTCCGCAACTGTCGTTAGAAGTTCCGCTTTATTCACTGAGTTTCATCCTTTCTAAATTTGCTAGTTTCAATGCTATGGCACTATTTTCGCCAGTACATCAGTGATTTATACATCGTGAATAAAAGAATATAAAAAAGAGACTCTTAACGAATCTCCAGTGATTATAGGATATTAATAGTTGGATAGTTGTTTGTACTCTTTTTGAAGGTCCGTCAGTGTACATTGATACAGATGGTGGTCAGCGGTGGAATAGGCTCCTGCCTCAATAAGCTTCGAAATGTAGTAATTTCTACGTTGCTCTAGTGCTTTTCTGAGCTGATTGGTTTCCATGAGCACATCCTCCTTAACGATTTTTTATTCCCAGTATGTCCTGGGGCTATGCATTTTAATCAAAATTAGATGTGACAGATTGGACAAAGGACATGTAGGATTCTTAGAGCGCCTTATACATAATTGAAGCTTTTTATAGAAATGAGATGATGAGCAATGAATGAGGAGCAAATTATTTGTGCAATTGAAGCCATTCAATGGGATTACGAAGAAGCTCTTGTACCTGAATCTATTCACTATATTCAAAAAGATGACCTAGTGATGATCAAAAATGATAAATCAGCAAGCGTCTATGCGAATAAGGTTGTTCGCTTCAGTCGAACTCTTAACGAGGTTGAAGAAGCGATAGCGTATTTTCAGAACAGTCCCTTCTCCTGGTAGATCCAAACAAGTTCTGAGTCTAGTGAACTCGAAAAAAAGCTTATTAAATTGGGGATGAAGCACGCAGATACATACGTTGGTTTAGCAAAGGAACTAACAGAAGAAATTCC
Organism: Anaerobacillus sp. 63XJN7_4_ISO-PGPR-S23-413; assembly: GCF_056173725.1. NCBI lineage: Bacteria > Bacillati > Bacillota > Bacilli > Caryophanales > Bacillaceae > Anaerobacillus > Anaerobacillus sp. 63XJN7_4_ISO-PGPR-S23-413. Next base: position 3,391,657 of record NZ_CM149688.1, on the reverse strand, counting down.
GTCATCATCAGAATATATCCATAAGGAAGTGACAACGAAAGAAGACGTTCTTGGGCATGTAGAGACCGCAGGGAAGGTTTGGGGTTATGACAATCAGGCGATGCAAGCTGCTATTAATGAAAGAGCTTCTTATCTTCAGTTCGCTGAGCGAAGAGGAGGCTATACGCTCTTACTAGACGGAAAGTATCCAATCGGTTATTCAAATTATCGCTATAGTAAGGATGGGAAAGCTCTTTATTTAAATGGAGCAGCGGTTCTGCCTGAATATAGAGGGAAAGGGATTTACAAAAACATGCTGAAGGCACGTTTATATAAAGCGAGTCAAAGAGGATGCGAGATAGCGGTGACGCAAGCGAGAGTCGGTACTTCTGAACCTATTCTACGAAAGCTGGGGTTTAGGGAGTATGCGGAGTATAAGCAATATATCCGAGAATAGAAGCGCAAACAGTAGCCAACCTTTTGTGAAGATGCTGTAAATCTCATTGTGTTTCTGTAAAAAGGTAGGATTGCGAAGAGAGAATCTGGAATACTCAACGTGAAGAATTAATCCTTCGCCTTCTTAAACTTCCGTTAAAAAGGAGCTGTTCTGTTGTTGAAAACCTTTGTTCTAGACACCAATATTCTTTTGCATGATGCTCATTCCCTATTTCGATTTGGTGACAATCACGTTGTGGTTCCAGCGATTGTGATTGAAGAAATCGATTCTAAGAAGCGGTTGATGAATGAGGTAGGTCGTAATGCACGAGAATTTAGCAGAATGTACAAAAAACTGCGAGATAAAAACAAAGGCAAGCTCGATGAACCGATTCCATTTGAATCTGGAGGAACATTTCGAATTGAGTTAAATCATCGCTCTTTTGATAAACTACGAAATGAGTTTAGTGAAGATTCCAATGATAATCGCATTATTGCAGTATCGATTAACTTAAGCGCGGATGATATAGGAGATGTCGTTCTTGTTTCAAATGATATGTTAATGATCGCGAAAGCAGATGCCTTAAAAAAATCACTTGAGTTACCATCTTTTTTTCCTGAACTATATGAAAATGATCGTCTTATTGAGCACGTCGATCGTCTTCATAGAGGCTATCATGAAATTCTAGTGCCTCCTGAAATCATTGACTCTCTTTATAAGAGCGGCGAACTCTCTATGAATATTCTGCGTGAGTATATGAACACAGAAGTTTATAGTCAAGATTTTATCCTTTTAAAAGATATTTTTGGAAGTAGTCATTCTGGGATTGGAAGAGTATTAATTCGAAATCAGAAAGTAGTAATTCAAGGCCTAAACCGAGAAAGTGAACATATTTGGGGAATCCTCCCAAAAAACGTGCAGCAGCGTATGTTAATGGAACAGTTGATGGATAAAAGTGTTTCACTTGTTTGTGCAACTGGAAAGGCGGGAACGGGGAAAACGCTTCTTGCACTTGCTGCAGGACTTAGTCAGACGGAAGACGAGCAGCATTATCAAAAGCTACTTGTTTCAAAGCCCGTGGTACCAGTTGGAAATGATATCGGCTTTTTACCTGGTGAGAAAGAAGAGAAGCTTAGACCCTGGATTCAACCAATCTATGATAATCTAGAATTTTTATTTGATGCCAGTAATGAAGAAGAGTTAACAAACATTTTAACTGGCTTGAGGACGCTAAAAGTCGAAGCGTTAACGTACATAAGAGGGAGGAGCATCCCTCATCAATTTGTGATTATTGATGAAGCTCAAAACTTATCTCCACATGAAGTGAAAACGATTTTAACAAGAGTAGGCGAGGGAACGAAGATTGTTCTAATTGGGGACCCCGAACAGATTGATCATCCTTACCTCGATTCAGTGAACAATGGTTTAACGTATGCTGTTGAACGGCTAAAGCAGGAAGATGAGGTAGGAATTGTCCACTTAACGAGTACAGAGCGAAGTAAGCTTGCTGAAATAGCTGCTCGACTTCTTTAAGTAGTACGAAGGGATGATATCCTCAAAAAATAAAATGGGAAATTAGACCATATGGAACTAGACAAACCGATCTTTTCTATCAGATAATTCAGTTAAAAGAGAGGGGCGCTAAACATGAGTGATGTTAGATTAATACCATTCGAGGTTAATGCAGTCGTTCAAGAAGCAGGAATTCTTCCAGATGGGATTGAAATGATTCAAGCACCAGCGGTATGGGAAGAATCTGAAAAAGGAAAAGGACGAATCATTGCGGTAGTAGACACAGGTTGTCAAATTGATCATCCTGATCTTCAATCACGTATTATTGGAGGTAAGAACTTTACGCAAGATTTCGGTGGAGATGCAGATCGTTATGATGATAATAATGGTCACGGTACGCATGTCGCCGGAACGATTGCAGCAACGAACGGAGAAAAAGGGGTTCAAGGTGTTGCCCCAGATTCAAAGCTCTTGATCGTTAAAGTACTGAATGAAGCAGGAAGTGGTTCATATCAATCTATCATTAATGGGATTCGGTATGCCATCGATTGGAAGGGGACAGAAGGTGAACGGGTAAATGTGATCTCGATGTCGCTCGGTGGACCATCTGATGTACCAGAACTTCACGATGTTATTAAAGATGCCGTGAATCAAAATATTTCAGTTGTGTGCGCCGCTGGTAATGAAGGAGACGATAGAGAAGACACATCTGAATTTGCTTATCCAGGTGCCTATAATGAAGTAATTGAAGTAGGAGCGGCCTCTTTCCAACGCACGCTCGCTCCATTTTCCAATACGAATAATGAGATTGACTTAATTGCACCAGGTGTAGATATTCTTTCAACTTATCCTGGTAGTGAATATGCTGTTCTTTCTGGAACCTCAATGGCTGCTCCGCACGTATCAGGGGCACTGGCACTTCTCATGAATGTTTCTGAGAAGGAATTTAAGCGCACGCTTAGTGAAGCTGAAATTTATTCACAGCTTATCAAGAGAACCGTGCCTATCGGTTGTACAAAGCAAGCTGAAGGAAATGGCCTTCTCGCTTTAAATTTTATGAATCAGCTCGAATCGCTCTTTAATATTTATACAACCGCGTGGGATCAAACTGAAGTGAAATCAGAAAAAGTAACGAAATAACTTCACAAGTAAAGTGAAATCAATATTATCATTTACATCACAAATCGTAGTGCGAATTAAGATTCGCACTACGATTTGTGTGTTATATAAATATGTTGGTGCATGATATTTCCAATCTAAGGTGGTGAATCAGGTTCAAAAGAAGTGGACTTGAGAAAAAGTATGTAAAAGGATTCACTATGCAACAAAGCATTCATTTTTGATGTGAGCTAGGAGGATCTTCATAAGGTTAATGATATTTTCCTAGTTCTTATTAGGTACACACCCATGATAGATGCATAGGATAATTTATACATTGTGAAGGGATTGAGAAACTATGTACTATGATCCTTCTGTGCATCCTTATCATCACTATCAACGTCCGCCAACTTATAACGAGGAGAGACAGCCTGGTTACGAACCTTTGCCTCAATTGACAAAGCAAGGTCTTGCATCTCCATCTTCTAACAATGCTGGAAGTAGGGAATTCAAAGATTATGGACCGAAACCATTTGTCGCTAATATTAATGAAGCAACGAAGCAAAACGATACCTTTCGCACAGCTTTATGGACAGGTGAACATTTACAATTAACGTTAATGAGTATCGATGTTGGTGAAGACATTGGTTTGGAAATGCACCCGAACCTTGACCAATTTTTGCGAATTGAACAAGGGCAGGGAAAGGTGCAAATGGGGAAACGTAAAGATTCTTTGAATTATGAACGAGAGGTTTATGATGATTATGCTGTATTTATACCCGCTGGCACATGGCACAATCTCACAAATACTGGAGATGTTCCGATTAAGCTTTACTCGATCTATGCTCCACCTAATCATCCTTTTGGAACGGTTCATGAGACAAAAGAAGATGCTATAGCGGCGGAAGAAGGCGAGCGTAATCGAAACTCAGCTGTGTTTGGCAAAACGCCAGATGAATGGGTGAAATACACGGAATTCTTAGTAAATGAAGGGTTGGAAGATGTCGAAAGAGGTATAAATGCAACACACATTCTTCAAGAGTTTATTCTAATGGGAGTGCTGGTTGGAAAGGGTTACTCTCCTGAAAAAGCCTATGAAATAGTGGAAGATTGGGAGCGAACTGGACAGTCCAAACTTCTTCAACAAAGTAAGAACATGTAGAAAATAGCTTAAGAAAATGAACAAGATGCTCTACGGTCGTAGATTGATCAGGGTTCGAATTGTTTAACAGAAATTTTTCACCCCAGAAGAGCTTAAAAAGGATTAGCTCTTCTGAGGTGAAACCATATTTGTGCTAATTGGAAGTTTAACTTCAAAAGGAGTCATCACTTTCTTTCGTGTTTTGTGGGTCATCCGTTCTATTTGCTTCTTGTATCTTTATTTTTTCAAGTTGTTCGATCATATGCTTGTAGTCTAGCTGGCTAATATTAGGGTAATGATTGATTTTTCTTTTAATGTCATCTAACTCAGTAGGGAGTTTATTTCGACTGTTATTTGAAAACATAGCCGCAACGGTTCCTGTAATAACACCGATCGTTCCAATTCCGACCATCATTAATACCGCAGCAACCAGTTTGCCTGCAGTTGTTTCAGGATAGAGGTCTCCATACCCCACCGTAGTAGTAGTCACAACTGCCCACCAGAGGGCATCACCATATGTCTCAAATTCTGGTTCAATCCATTTCATCGAAAGCGCTGAAATGAAGAGGAGTGAGATAACATAGACAAACGCACGATCAATTTTATATTTGGTTAGAAAGAGTTCAAAAACAGACGTGCGGTGATTAATAAGTGCGACTAATCGAATCACCCGTATAAAGCGGACGAGTCTTGCGGTCCGAAACAATTGATCGAGCGGAATAATAGCAATCAAATCCAGCGGATGTTGTTTGATAAAAGTCCATTTGTGATCACTTAAAAAAAGCCGCGTCGCATAATCAAGTAAGAATAAAATCCAAATAAAAAAATCGAGCGCTGCGCCTTCGGGATCGGGTAAATCAATGACGAGTGAAAAAATAAGGAGAAGGGCGAGCACAAATTCATAAATCAATCCTAGAGACTGCTTTTGCAATGGATCACCTTCTTTTGTCTATTTATCACTATTTCGCTATCAAGAAGAATCTCCCTGCAAAAAAAGAAGTCCTCCATAAATTGGGGGACTGAAGTTAAGCTTTTTTGATAAAAGCAAAAGAACTTTAGATTGGGATGATGTCTCCATCCCATGATTTCTTGCGAATGAAGTAGGCATCTTCAATGGTTGTTTCCGCTTCACGAAAATGATCGAAGGGTTTTGTGATATCAATGTATTTAATCAAGTACTGTTTATTTAATCGTTTCATGTGAATAATCCGCTCCTGCTCTAGTTGAGCGATTTCGTTAAGAAGGATTTTCCCTTCCCACACACGTAAAGGAAGCTCTCTTTTCCAAAGAGAAATGGACCCATGAAAAAGAATTTCCCCTTCATGAAGCCATATTAAATCGTCAGCAATATCTTCCCATTCATTTAACTCATGTGTCGCGATAAGAACAAGCCTTTTTTCGGCATATCTTGATAGAAGGGAGACGACGTTCTTTCGTTCACGACTATCGAGGTAGTTTAACGGTTCATCAAGTAGCAAAATAGGAGGACAGTCAAGAATGGCTTGTGCAATACCAACACGCTGTTTCACTCCTTGAGAGAGAGCTTTAATTTTCTTCCTTTTACATGTTTGAATATGTAGGGCTTCCATCGTTTGATCAACGGCATCCTGGTGAAGGACCCCTTTTAATTCACACATATACCTAAGGAACCTCTTCATTCTCATTTCTTCATATAATTCGATACCTGTTGGAAGAAAGCCGATATTCTTACGAATAAAGGGGAGGGAGGTATCAACTGTTCTCCCACCATATTCAATGATGCCTCTATGTGGTCTTATTGCTGTTGCTAGAAGTTGTAGTAAGGTAGATTTACCAGCGCCGTTCTTACCAACTAGAATGGTGATTCCGGAACCAAGTGTTAGTTCGGGAATAGCAAGTGAGAATTGTTTTCGAGTATATTTGATGTTTTGTAGTTGAATCATACCCTAATCTCACAAATATTGAAGATGCAAACTCTTCCGATACGATAAGAAGAGCATGGCAACTCCAAGTCCAAGGATAATAAGGTAGGAGACAACAAAGAGTAAGTCTTGTTGAAGTGCTTCACCAGATAGTTCGAAAACAGTATAAGGTAATACAAGAAAAGTAAGCGCCCATCCAGCAAGTGAGGCGATAAATCCGGCAATTACCCCTTTATGGAACATGACAAAGGCAAGCAAACCTGTCAGAAAGAGAAGCGGCGCGAACCAATGCAAAAGAAACGTAGCGGGGTTAACCATCGTATTATCTTTCACAATATATAAGGTAGATAACAGGGCCAAACCAATGTTTACGACTAAGACAACAAGCAATTTACTTAAGAGAAGAAGTGCTGGAGGAAAAGGTGTAATCGATTCGACCATCCGCATTTCTTTGTTCCAGGTTTTATAACTATAAAGCACACCAAATAATAGATAAATGGGAACAACGATAGGAAATAAACTGTCTGATTCCATGCTTCCAGCCGAAATCATCGTTAACATTGCAAAAATCAATACGCTAATCAGCCAGTAAGCCCAGTGATAAGAACGGAATTGATTAAGGCATTGCTTTGTTAGTGACGGTTTTGCAGGCTCAGGTTTTTCATCGAAATCAAATTCGATTTGAGAAGGTTTAAGTTCATCGAAAGGATCCTGTAACGAAAGAAGCAGCTTCTGTGTATCCTCTGAACGGGGTGACGTTGCCAGATATGACTTGATCGGCTGCTCTAGATCTTCTTCTAACTTTTCTAATTCAAGATCGATGTCTTGCATGGCTAACTTCCTCCTTTCGTTCTATTGAAGCTTTTAGTTTCTTCAAGGCATGAAATAAGTTCGACTTTACTGTACCGAGTGGAAGTTCCAAAGCTTCTGCAATTTCTTGATACTTTAATTCCTGGTAAAACCGTAAATACACAATTTCTCTTTGCGTCTCAGAAAGCGTATCGAGCTGCTTGAGAAACTCCACGCGTGATTCTTGCCTTTCAAATAGTTCCACTACTGATGGTTCTCGGTCAGCTTGATCTGGAATGAAGTCGAGAATTTGCTTTTCTGACCTAAATCCCGCGCTTTTCCAATAATCTCGGCATTGATTTGTGGCCACCTGGTAAAGCCAGGGCTTGATCTTTTCTGGGGTTTTCTTTGTTTTTAGTTGTTTAATTAATTTCAGGAAGGTTTCTTGAACAACATCTTCGGCCTTTCTTCTATCACGTAACATCCGTTCTAGATAACCAAGAAGCGGAGCATGATAACGATGAACAAGGGCTTCGAAAGCAGCCTGATTTCCACGTGCCATAGCGACTACTAGTTCCTCATCTGTCATGAACCATCCTCCTTTCTAGTCTGATGACCTTGCATCACTTCATCCCATATTTTCTGCCATTCTTCGTAAGGAATGAGAGTAGAAGGTTCTCGAAACAAGGTGAAATCTGCTGCGAATCCCGGGTCTACCCAGCGTTCGCTATATATTCGATCTAGGACTTCTTTCACTTGCTTACTATCTTCATCAGCAATGGCTTCGTTGATCATTGTGAAAATCTGGTTAGCTTTGATTTCTTCCTCACTGTAGTCTTCCAGTGGGATATCATCTTGAATCTTGATAACAAGGTCGCGGATTTGACTGGCCTTTTTTTTATTTCCATTTTCTAATTCATAAATGTACGTATAAGCACTTTGGATGGCACTTGTTACTAGCTCGCCGTCCTCATACCCATAAATCTCAGTACCATCATGGAATAGACTCACTTGAAAGAGCAATTTCATAAGATAAGTTTCATCCATTTGATAGAAAGTGGATTCGCTTAGGATATAGTTTTGATCAATAAAACCTTGTTGTCTCACGTAATTGGCCCAGCGAATATTCTCTACAGGAACGATAAAAAAATGACGCATAGGCTCTATTTTTTTCGTTAAATAGTGGTTGGTGTATAGAAGGCGTTTGTCCAATTCCTTCATGAGCTCAACAGCACGATCACGATTGTAACTGTCCGTTACGATTGACATTGGATAATAAGTAGAATCAACTTCAGTCAGATCTCCAGCATAAAGGTCTAATTTAGAAGTTTTCCCTTGAAGTTTATAGGTTCCAACATTTGTTTTAAGTTCATCGATTGTGCCATATAAGGGTAGTGCTATACTTGAAACTTCAACATTAAAAGTGGCTCTATTCGAAATCCCAATATTCGTTTGTGATTCTCCGTTCATGTCATATAAATATTGATGCCCTGGCAATGGATACCAGGCTGTTTGAGAAGGCATAATCATTTGATCATTTCCAACATGGCCCGGATAGTATTCCTGACCATTATTAGATGCCCATAGTTTGTATGGTCCTTCATATTGAATACGAATAACAGGTTCTTTCATATTTTCAGGTAAAGTAACGGTCAGAAAATCATTCTCTTGAGTAAATGGAATTGGATGTTGATCAATCGTGACTTGGTTAACTGAAAATGTCTGATTCAATGTGAATTTCATGAACTCCTTTGTTTGAAATTCTGCTGATGGTAGAGTGAGAGATGCATCAATGAAAAGTGATTGATCTTCATGCTGAATGGATAAGTCAAATTGTTTTATTTCAAAACGTTCTGGTTGATAGAGCTCTTCTTCCTCTTTCATAAGAGTATTAGGAGAAGAAAGGGAAGGGAAAGACATGTAACTAGCTTGACCGTTTTGTTCGTCTGTTATCAATGGAGATTCTTGTTTAATCTTACTAAATTCATCAGTTCGCTCCTTCCAGAAAGAAGCATATGGAAGATACGAAATCACGACAATTCCTATACTGATCATGAGTGCAACCTTCCACAGCCACGTATATGGATGAGGTCTGCGTTTATTGAGAATGAAAATGATGAGTACCAGGAGAAAGGAAGAAACCGTTAAAACAAAAATGCGCTGTAACTGTAGTTCTTCTTTCATTAATTCAATTCCCCAGGTGCCATTAACAAGAACAGAATCGACAAATAAGTAGGTTAGATGGAACGCTTTAAGATAAAAGTGTCCGCCTTGATCAATAATGAAAATTTCCATGAATAGCGTACCAAACATCCAGGCGCAGAAGGCGATTAAGTAAACAAAGCGATTTTTAATAAGTACCGATAAAAGCATGCCAAGAGTTAAACTAATAAAGAACGCTACTTCGTATTGAGTCCCATAGAAACGCAGAATTGTGAACGTTTCTTCCACCGGAATGTTATCTCTCATAGCAAAGATAAAGTAGGTTCCACTCATTAGGACCGTATATATCGTCATATAGATGAGCGCGGACATCAATTTTGCTGATATGAATACGAAATTGGACACGGGAAATGATTGGTGCCACTCAAATGATTCATTCCCAACGTCTCGTCGTATTAAATAAACGCCAATCAGAATACTTAAGCCAATAACGAGAATGAATATAAGAGAGTGCGTTGTTTCATAGGTTGTTCTGTAGAGGTTGCCATGTCCTCCTTCTTGATCTGCACTCATGCTAAAAAGTAACCAGATCAAATATAAGAAAGGAAGAGGTGCGAAAAACCAGTTTTTATACAAAAAAGAAAATTCAAGCTTAAACTGGATAAGCCATTTTCTCATAGTCCATCACGCCCAATCAGTGCCATGTACCCTTCTTCAAGGGTAGGATCCACGGCTTCGGCAAATTCAAATGGTGCTACTGGAGATATTGCTCGACACCTTAATCCTGTTGCTTTTCGTTTTGTAAGTGTCATTTGTAATCCATTTAATTGGTCCCAGTTATTATCAAAGAGGTCGAACTCCCAAACAAGTCCATTCCCCTTACGTTGAAGCTCATCTGGTGTGCCTTGAAAAAGAATGCGCCCTTTATTTAGAACGATCAGCGTATCACAGCTTCCTTCAATGTCTTCTACAATATGCGTAGAAAGAATGACGGTTTTTCGGCTAGAAACATCAGCTAGTAAGTTGCGAAAGCGTAAGCGTTCTTCAGGATCAAGTCCAGCAGAAGGTTCGTCGAATATCATCACAGCGGGTTCTCCATAAAGCGCCTGGGCAATGCCGAGACGTTGCTGCATTCCATTTGAGAACGTCTTAATTTTTTGATTCTGTTGCTTTTCTAAATTAAGGGCATGAAGCAATCGTTTTTTTTCTCGCTCATGATCATAATGGTGGTCTCGTTTCAACTTCCCAACATAGTCCAAAAACTGAGATGCAGTAAGCTGCGGATACAGCTTGAAATGTTGAGGGAGGTAACCGATTTCTTTCCGAACACTTGAAGCTTCTCGGTTAAGTGAATAACCTTTAAGATAGATTTCTCCGGAAGAAGGCTTTGAGACCGCAGCTAGCATTCTCATAAATGTCGTTTTTCCAGCACCATTTGGACCAATAAGCCCTACCATGCCTCCTTCGATGGACAAAGTGAGGTTATGTAGAATCTTCTCTTTTTTGAACTGTTTAGTTAGATGAGATACTTCAATCAAAATCGTTCATCCTTTTACTAGTATTCTATGGCTAAGACGATTATAGTCGATAAAAGGTTTTGTTATGGAAAACAAAAATCCTCTGCACGATGCGTGCAGAGGATTGGTTTTAAAGAGGTAATACATAGAAGAGAACACAGAAGAAATGAGCAAGTGTTCCAGCTACCACGAAAAGATGCCAAACTGCATGATGGTATTTAAAAGCTCTCCAGACATAGAATACCGCTCCAATTGTGTAGAGAACACCCCCAACAATGAGAAGCATCATTCCGTTTGGAGCCAAGTTCTGCGTGAGTGGATTCCAGGCAAGAACGATCAGCCAGCCCATTAAAACGTAGAGAATGGTTGAGACAAATAGAAACTTTTTTACAAAATAAGCTTTAAATACTGTTCCAATAATCGCGAGTCCCCACACGATGCCAAATAGTGTCCAACCTAGCCAACCTTCAATTACAATAAACAAGAAGGGGGTGTAAGTACCAGCGATAAAGAAATAGATAGAAGAGTGATCTAGTATTTCGAAAAAGTCTTTCGCTTTCCCAGGTGGAAAGCTGTGAACGAGTGTAGAGGCCGTATAAAGCATCAGCATCGTTGTACCGAAAAGTGTAAAACTTACAATATGCCAGGCAGTTCCATAGAGAGACGCAAACACAATTAAGATGACTAGAGCGGCAACGCTTATGATAGCTCCAATTCCGTGAGTAATATAATTTGCTCGCTCCTCGCCAACTGTAAACGTATGAGTTGTCATGATTCGCATCATTCCTTTAGATCAATTACTAGAAGTATACTACATGATTTCCCGAACGTCATTTCTGATCGAACCTTATTTTTTAAGATTACGTAGTTTTTCTGCTTCTTTTAAGAGATGATAAGTGTAAAAATCTTTTTCTTCTACTTGTTCTGTGGCAGCTGCCATAACGAGAAACTCTTCCGCAATTTCTTCTCGCATTGAAGTAAGTAACTTTTCACTGTCAGTAGTAACTAAATTATTCTTTTGATCCACGGTTGGTTCGCTCCTTCAACATTAAATGATAGTCTCATTGTGCCTTAAGGAAGCGATTTTATTCTAAAATGACTTATTTTATTTTCATCATTTCCTTAGTGATAGAGCGATAGACATGATATCCACTAGTAGAAACCCCAATAGTACCTGCTCCAGGGAAAACGCTGTCGCCACAAAGCCACAATCCCTTGAGACCAGTACGGTGAGAAAGACTGTTGAACAAACTAAATTCATTCGTTTGTGGGAAACCTCCAACCATGCCTTTAGGTCTTTTCGTAAATCTTTCCCATGCTCGTGGTGCACCTGTCATTTGTAATTCGATTCCACTTCTTACATTAGGTATCACTCTTTCAATACCTGTGAGCATTTTCTCAGTTAGCTCCTTTTTATATTGATCGTATTTCTCTTTCGTATCCCAATGGTGAAGCTCTGTATGTGTACTGACTGTTAATGTGCGAAAGCCCTCTGGCGCACGAAAGAGATCATTGGATTTTGAAAGTGACAAGAAGAGGTGATTTCCTTCGGTCATTTTTCCATTATCCGAAAAGACTTGACTAAAGAGGGACGTATATTCAGGGATGATTTTTTCATCTAAAGCAAGATACATCGTAAAAGCTCCCCACTGAGTCATTTGACTTCGTTTTCTTAACTTAGTGGGGAGTTGTTCTTGAAGTGGTTCTGGAAGAAGTGGAACAAAGCCCTGTACAGGTAAGTTATTAATAAGGTGATCAGCTCTCCAACTCTCCCCTTTTTGATCGACAGCTACCCAACGGTTGTTTTCACGCCGAATCGATTGAATTTGCTTTCTCTGGTAAGTTCGACCACCGTTCTGTTCAATATATTGCTGTAGTGTTTCAGCGATGCGATACAATCCACCTTCAGAGTAATATGCCCCTTCGTGATAAATATCGAGAGCAAGAGCACCCATAAGTGCTGAGAACTCTTCACTAGTTGTTTGCATGCTATCAATTAATTGTCCATCAATAAAATGGTGAAAGTCTAGTGCATCATTAAGATTATGTTTTTTTAGAAGATCTCCCATTGTTTTCCGAAGGTAGGGAACCAGTCCGGGAGTTCCTGGTTTGAGAGATAGTAGAAGCCCTTTCCATTCTGATAGGGTGACTGGAGGTACAACAGGGAGAGGTCCAATTAACTTACGTACTTCGGCTCCAATTTTCCATATTTCTCGATAGAAAGAAACAATTTGTTTGGAGTGTTCTGGAAACTGGGTAGCGCATTCTGATAAATGGCGATTTCGATCTGTATAATAAGGCATGACGCGATTGCCATCGTATATTCTCATAATTTCATCCAACGAAAAAACAGGGAAGGACAAACCGAGTTCTTGGAAAATGCGATAGTGTAATCCACCTTCTTCGAACCCCATCCCCATCGTCGCTCCAACAGGGAAGAGAAAATGCCCTCGTGTAAATTTTCCTGCTGATCCACCCCATTCATTCGATGCTTCAAGTATTGTTACGTTGTAGCCTTCTTTCGCCAGTAATGCTCCAGCAGTCAGTCCGCCAATGCCACCACCAATAACAACAATATCCATAATGATCCCTCCAAGATGGTCCGAGCTTGATATCCTTCTATTATAATAGGTATGATGTTGCAAATCATGTATGAGTGTGTCGAGAAGAAGCTTAATGAATGAGAAATTTCCATGTTTGTACCGGGGTACTTGTCCAGCCACAAAGTTAAAAGAAACATAAGATAAATTAAAGAGTGAGGTCAGGTCCCCCCTCTGTATATACTCACTCTTTGTGACCCATTGTAGAGTCAGAATTTATTCTGACTCTTTTTTTTGGCTATGTTAGATAATGCATGTATAATAGCCTATTGATTCGGATCAAAGCGCATGAAATGAGTGCATTCCACTTTCGGCCCTCTATCAGAGCAGTTTGCTTTCGAATCTTGTAAAGAAGGGGGAATCAACCTTGCTTGAAATTATCGAAATAGGAACAAATGAGCATGGAAGAGAGCTGACGATTCGAGAGCTGATTAAGAAACTTGAAGAACATCCTCTTGATCCTGCATTTGAACAAAGTGGAAATTTTATTTTTCCTTATCAGCCAGTCCGTGATGCAAAACGATATGCTGGTTGCAGAGCATTTTTTGGCGACTTCGCGATGATATCATGCCGTTTCTTTATTGTGACGGATGAAAAGGTACTTATAGAAGAGTTGATAAAGGCAATTAAAGAAAATCAAGAACGCATTGATTATGGAAGGTTAAGAGAAGTTCAGGTGAACGGTCGAGTATCCCATTAATTATGCTATAATCAGGATATTCTGCTAGTGATTGGAGTGAATGAAATGAGTCTTGAAACACTTCAGGAACAAGTCGATGGATTGATGGATAAATACACCGAGCTTCTCCTTGGAGATACGAGCCCTGAGCTGAAGGAAAAAGTGAAGCTATGGGCGATGTACACGCATCTTTCAAAAACGATGCCTCCTCTTGCGAAACATTGGAATCAAACGTATCCTGATGCGAAGGATGCCATGAAAGAGCTAGTGACCGAAATCAAAACTATGAACGAAGAGCATCGTAAAGACCAACAGGATAACCAGAAAGAATCAGATAAGTGAAACCAGGACTTCCCTGGTTTCTTTTTTTTTGGCTACATTTTCGAACGTTTTTGATTTTAGCTTATTCGAGAATCAACCATTTAAGCTAATATAGGATTTTGTTTCATTTCAGAAGCTCATCCCTTGAGAAATGAGGTGGTTGTTAAGAAAAAAGGTTATGAAAATAGATGAGAAGAGAAGTATCCGATTTTGAAACATTTAAATATACTATTTTAAGTTCCAGTTTTTTTCGTGAAAAGCGGGGTATAGAATACTAATTCAAGTAAATATTTAACAAAATTTATTACGGAGAAAATCTATCAAAAATAGACTAAACGACAGCATATCATGGTAGAATAGCATTAAAGGCGAAATATGGCGGTATTTGATACTATATGCCGATTTTCTCTACTATATATTTTTTTAGACGTTTTGTATGCGTTTACATGGAGGGGTTATGATGGAACAAGTAATGCGTAATTTCTTTTTATACATGGGGAAGAATAAAGTAGCTACAAAAGTAGCGAAACGGTATGGTATGCGCTTTGGAGCTAGCCGGTTTGTAGCCGGTGCGTCTCTTAATAGCTCTGTAAATGCTATTAAGAAACTAAATGAAAAGGGACTTTCTGTTACAATCGATCATCTTGGTGAGTTTGTAGATAACGCCGCTGAGGCTGATGAAATGACAAACCACTGTATTGAAGCAATTGAGCGAATTGCAGCAGAAAATCTTGATTCTCAGCTTTCTCTTAAACTCACATCAATGGGGTTAGACATTGATTACGATATGACGATGAAAAATATGCGCCGAATTCTTGAAGCTGCTGATCAGCACAATGTCTTTGTTACGATTGATATGGAAGATTTCGAGAGGTGCGGAAAAACAATAGAGATTTTTACTAACCTAAAGAGGGAGTATACGAACATTGGTACAGTTCTTCAAGCCTACTTATACCGCGTAGCTGAAGATGTAGAAAAGCTGAACGATCTATCTCCAAATCTTAGACTTGTTAAAGGTGCTTATAAAGAGTCACCAAAAGTCGCATTTCCGGATAAAAAGGATGTCGACGAGAATTTCAAAAAAATCATTAAAATGCACTTATTGAATGGAAATTACACAGCCATTGCGACCCATGATGATCGCATCATTGAATACACAAAGAAGCTCGTAGAGGAATACAATATCCCCCGTTCTCAATTTGAATTTCAAATGCTATATGGTATTTGTGTAGATAAACAAGATGAGCTCCTTAAAGAAGGTTTCAAAATGCGTGTCTACGTACCCTATGGAAAAGACTGGTATGGATATTTTATGAGAAGACTTGCTGAGAGGCCTGCAAACGTAGCTTTCGTCCTTAAAAAAATGATGAAATAGTGAAAAGCGGACGAATGTCCGCTTTAAAATAAGCTTTGTTTAAATTTATAAAATTTTGTCAAAAAAATCCGTGTGATATATTGCTAAATTTCAGAATATATTTTATAGTATAGACAGAGGAAATGATCTCGCTCTTTTTTTTAAATTAAAAATGAATGAGCATTCATTCAACAGGGGAGGTTCGCTATGACACGTAGCATTCATAAAGTAGCTGTATTAGGAGCAGGAGTAATGGGATCAGGCATTGCCGCCCACCTGGCGAATGTAGGAATTCCAAGTTTGCTATTGGATATTGCACCAAAGGAACCGAATGAAAAGGAAAAAGTCAAAGGACTTACACTCGCTGACCGTTCTGTCAGAAATAGACTTGCGGCAGAAGCGATTGAGAAACTTAAGAAACAAAAACCGGCACCGCTTTCTAAGAAAGATCACATTCAATTAATTGAAGCGGGAAATATGGAAGACGATATGGAGCGCTTGCAAGAAGTTGACTGGATCATTGAAGTTGTTGTCGAAAACCTGGAGATCAAGAAAAAAGTATATGAAAAAGTAGATGAATATAGACGACCTGGAACCATTGTTAGTTCGAATACTTCCGGTATTTCCGTAGAAGCAATGGCTGAAGGTAGATCAGAAGATTTTAGGAAGCACTTCCTTGGTACGCACTTTTTTAACCCACCAAGATATTTAAAGCTTCTTGAAGTGATTCCAACGAAAGACACGGATCGAGACGTCCTTTCCTATATGAAAACATTTGGTGAAGATACTCTCGGCAAAGGTGTCGTAGAAACGAAAGACACGCCAAACTTCATTGCCAATCGAATTGGAACTTATGGCCTGCTTGTCACAGTTAGAGAAATGATGAATCGCGGCTTTTCAGTTGGAGAAGTAGATTCTGTAACTGGCCCAGCAATCGGCCGTCCAAAAAGTGCAACGTTTCGAACACTTGATGTAGTTGGACTTGATACGTTTATTCACGTAGCGAACAACGTTTTTGAACAGGTTGAAGGTGATGAGAAAGAAGTATTCCGGATTCCTGAATTTATGCAACAGATGAAAGAAAAAGGCTGGATTGGAGCAAAGGCAGGTCAGGGCTTTTTCATAAAACAAAAAGGGGCAAAAGGAAGCGAAATTCTAGAGTTAAATCCATCTACGCTTGAATATGAACCACGACAGAAATTAAAAACAGCTTCTGTTGAGGCAAGTAAACAAGCGAAGTCAAAAGCGGATAAACTGAAAGCGCTTGCTTACGCGAATGACCGCGCAGGTGAATTAATTTGGAACATCATGAAGCCTGTTTTGCTTTACTCTGCTGAGAAAACCTATGAAATTGCTGATGATATCGACGCCGTCGATCGTGCCATGAAATGGGGCTTTGGATGGGAAATGGGTCCTTTTGAAACGTGGGATGCTCTTGGAGTTGAGAAATCAGTGGCTCGAATGAAGGAAGAAGGTGAAACGATTCCTGAATGGGTTGATCAAATGCTTGCCTCAGGGCAAACGTCTTTCTATAAGCAGGAAGGTGCCACTCAATCTTTCTACCATAATGGTGAGCAAAGAGTAGTGGAGGAAAGCAAGAAAATTATCCACCTTAAAGGATTAAAAGCGCAAAATCGCGTGATTAAGAAAAATACTGGAGCAACGCTTCTTGATCTTGGAGATGGGGTTGCAGGCCTTGAATTCCATTCCCCAAACAATGCAATTGGAATGGATATTCTCCAGATGATTAATGAAGCCGTTGATGAAACGGAGAAAAACTTCGAAGGACTTGTGATTGGAAACCAGGGCAAAAATTTCTGTGTTGGTGCCAACGTCGCGTATATGTTAATGGAAGCTCAAGATGATAATTTCTTTGAAATCGAAATGGTTGCAAGGAAGTTCCAACAGTCCATGGCACGTATTCGCTACTCTCAAAAACCAGTCGTAGCAGCGCCGTTTCAGATGACGCTTGGCGGTGGGGCAGAAGTGTGTATGCCAGCAGCTTCCATTCAAGCTTCTTCAGAAACATATATGGGCCTCGTAGAAGTAGGTGTTGGCTTGATTCCAGGTGGAGGCGGAAATAAAGAACTTTATATGCGTCAGCTAGAGCAAACGCCTCCAGGAGTTAATGTTAACTTAACTGATATTGCAGCCAACGTTTTTGAAACGATTGCGATGGCGAAAGTTTCAACATCAGCTCATGAAGCAATGGAACGAGGATTCATTCGACCTCAGGATGGTATTAGTGCTAACGCGGATCACGTTCTTCATGATGCAAAGGAAAAAGTACTTTTCCTTGCTGAACAAGGCTATCAGCCACCTGTTGCTAAAAAGATCCCAGTTGCTGGAGAAGCAGGTTATGCTGCAATGCTAATGGGAGCGAAAACGATGAAATGGAGCGGTTACCTGTCCGATCACGATTTAACGATTGCGACCAAACTTGCTCACGTCATTGCGGGCGGAAAAGTAAAAGAAGGAACATTAGTCGATGAGCAGTATCTTCTGGATCTTGAGCGTGAAGCGTTCCTCAGCCTGCTAGGAGAGCCAAAAACGCAAGCAAGAATGCAGCATATGTTACTTAAAGGAAAACCGCTGCGTAACTAGTATGGAGGAGGGAAGTTTGATGAAAGAAGCAGTTATTGTATCCGGTGCTAGAACACCTGTTGGAAAAGCAAACCGTGGAACGCTTGCCAATATGCGTCCAGATGATCTTGGAGCACTTACCGTTAAGGAAACGTTAAAGCGTGCCGGCGGTTATGATGGTGAAATAGATGATGTGATTATGGGATGCGCTATTCCTGAAGCTGAACAAGGGCTGAATGTAGCTAGAATGATTGGAGCTAGAGCAGGTCTTGCTGAGACGGTTCCAGCCATTACAATCAACCGATATTGTTCTTCAGGTTTACAGAGTATCGCTTATGCTTCAGAACGCATAATGCTTGGCCAATCCGGTGCCATATTGGCTGGTGGAGTGGAATCGATGAGTCTTGTGCCGATGGGCGGTCATGTAATAAAGCCCAATCCTGCTCTTGTAGAAGAAAAACCTGAATATATTATGGGAATGGGACACACAGCGGAAGAAGTCGCACGTCGCTTTGAGATTAGCAGAGCAGATCAGGATGCTTTTGCACTAAGGAGTCATCAGCGTGCAGCTCAGGCAATCAAAGATGGGAAGTTTCAGGATGAAATTGTTCCGATCGAAGTAACGAAAAGATGGATTGATGAGAAAAACAAATTACAGGAAAAGAAAGTTCTTTTCTCACAGGATGAAGGTGTTCGGGCAGATACGTCACTTGATGTTCTCGGTAAGTTACGTCCAGTATTTAATGTTAGAGGCTCTGTGACCGCCGGAAATTCATCACAAACAAGTGACGGAGCAGCAAGTGTTCTCGTCATGGATCGAGAAAAAGCTGAAAGTGAAGGCTTAGCGCCTATGGCTAAGTTCAGATCATTTGCTGTTGCTGGTGTAGCACCCGAAATAATGGGAGTCGGACCGGTTGAAGCGATTCCTAAAGCTCTTCGACTCGCTGGACTTGAGCTATCTGATATTGGGTTATTCGAATTAAATGAAGCTTTTGCATCACAATCTCTTCGCGTCATTAGAAAGCTTGGACTTGATGAAGACAAAGTGAATGTAAATGGTGGAGCGATTGCACTTGGTCATCCACTTGGATGTACAGGGACGAAGTTAACCTTAAGCTTAATTCATGAGATGAAACGCCGCGGAGAACAATTTGGCGTTGTGACGATGTGTATTGGCGGAGGAATGGGCGCTGCTGGAGTGTTTGAAATTCTTTAAGAGCAACGAAAACAAGGGAGGAAAACAAGCATGTCTAATACAATGAACAAAACGGTTAAAGGTGCAAGCTTCTTGATTGAAGATCAAAAGGCAGAAGATATTTTCACACCGGAGGATTTTTCAGATGAGCATGTCATGATGGGGAAAACAACGGAAGACTTTGTAGTAAAGGAAGTCGTTCCAGCGCTTGATAAAATTGAGAATCATGAATTTGAAATTTCACGGAAGCTTCTCGAAAAAGCTGGTGATCTCGGACTTCTTGGAGCGGACGTCCCAGAAGAATACGGCGGTCTTGGCCTTGATAAAATCAGTTCATCTGTTATTACTGAGAAATTCGCTCGTGCTCGTTCGTTTTCCCTAAGTTATGGCGCCCATGTTGGAATCGGTTCTCTACCTATCGTCTTTTTCGGAAACGAAGAGCAGAAGAAAAAGTATCTTCCAGGTCTTGCGTCAGGAGCTACAATTGCTGCTTATGCTTTGACTGAGCCTGGTTCAGGTTCTGATGCTCTTGGGGCTAAAACCACAGCTAAGCTCAATGCTGAAGGAACACACTATCTTCTAAGCGGTGAAAAGCAGTGGATCACGAACTCCGCTTTCGCAGATGTATTCATTGTCTATGCAAAAATTGATGGCGAACATTTCTCTGCTTTCATTGTTGAGCGGGATTCCAAAGGTCTTTCAACTGGTCCCGAAGAAAAGAAAATGGGCATCAAAGGCTCTTCTACAAGAACATTGATTCTTGAAGATGTAGCCGTGCCAAAAGAAAATTTACTAGGAGAAGCAGGTAAAGGGCACATCATTGCGTTTAACATCTTGAACGTTGGTCGCTATAAGCTAGCAGTAGGTACTATTGGTGGAATGAAGCGTTCGATCGAACTTTCCGCTAAGTATGCTTTAGAGCGTAAGCAGTTTAACACGCCAATTGCAAAGTTCTCTCTCATACAAGAGAAACTGGCGAATATGGCAGTAGCAACATACGCGACAGAAAGTTCTACTTACCGCACAGGAGGTCTTTTTGAGCAGAAGTTAGGAAAGCTTTCGGATGAAGAACAAAAAGACGGAGCGAAAGTCGCAGAAGCAATTGCGGAGTATGCAATTGAGTGTTCACTAAATAAAGTGTTTGCTTCAGAGGCGCTAGATTATGTTGTAGATGAGGCAGTACAAATTCACGGTGGATACGGCTTTATGTCTGAATATGAAGTTGAGAAAATGTACCGTGATTCTCGTATCAATCGTATTTTTGAAGGAACGAATGAAATCAACCGCCTTCTAGTTCCAGGCACGCTTGTCCGTAAAACAATGAAAGGCGAGCTTCCATTCCTTGAAAAGGCTACTGCACTTCAAGAAGAGCTCATGATGTTAACGCCACAAGAAATTGGTGATGCACCTCTTGAACAGGAAAAGCATCTCGTTAAGATGGCAAAGAAGATTATGCTTATGACTGCAGGTACAGCTGTTCAAAAATATGGCAAGGCTCTTGATAAAGAACAAGAAGTTTTATCAAACATGGCAGATATCGTAAGCGAAATTTACTCTATGGAATCAGCCGTACTTCGCACAGAGAAAGCGATTAATAAAACTGGTGCAGAAAAGCAACAAAATAAACTTCTTCTAACACAAGTTTTCTGTCAGGAAGCTTTCAACCGTATTGAAGCTCATGCTAAAGAGACTTTGGTTGCCGTCGAAACAGGCGATTCACTTCGCATGATGATATCTGCTCTTCGTAAACTATCACGTTACACGCCAATTAATGTTATTGCGAAGAAACGTGAAATCGCTGCAAGCATTCTTGAACAACAGCGTTTTACGGTTTAATAAGCTATCATCGCTATACTAATGTAAAATAACAATTTGAATTGGTCATAACCGGTAGGATCAAAACTAACTTCCAAACCATGTTCTCTATTGTCCCTCCAGAAATGGGGGGATTTTTTTCTCTTAATTAGGAAAAATAGTGAGTGGAATAATGAAAGGATTTTGTTAATAGATGACGAAATTTACTTTTAGGTGCATCTGTATTTGTCCAACTCCTCTCATGTGGTAAACTAACGTTATAATCACTTGAGTGTCTTTAAGGAGGAACAGATTTGCCCATTACATTCTATGCATATCCCAAATGTGGTACATGCCGTAAAGCGAAGAAATGGTTCGAGCAAAACGATATTGAAGTAAATGAAGTACACATTGTCGAAAATCCGCCCTCAAAAGATGAGTTAGCTGTCCTGCTTAATTATAGCGGCTTACCAATTAAGAAATTCTTTAATACGAGTGGGCAGAAATATCGAGAGCTTGGATTAAAAGATAAGGTCGCTACATCGACTCAAGACGGATTGCTTGAAATCCTTGCTTCTGATGGGATGTTAATCAAACGTCCAATCGTAACTGACGGAGAAAAAGTTACTGTTGGGTTTAAAGAGGATGTATTTGAGGAAACATGGAAACGATAAAATAGTTGCTTAATTAATAATAACTATTATACGATAGTTATTGTAAATAATATTGACTACTAACCTTTATTAAGAGGAATTATTTCAGGGAGGAATTACTAATGAACTTACCAAAAGATTTTCGCTACTCAGAAGAACACGAATGGGTGCAAGTACAAGAAGACGGAAACATCCGCATCGGTATTACAGACTTCGCACAATCAGAACTTGGAGATATCGTTTTTGTTGAGCTTCCAGAAGAAGGCGACACGATTGAATCTGACGAGCCGTTCGGTAGCGTGGAATCTGTAAAAACTGTTTCTGAGCTATACGCACCAATCTCAGGCAAAGTTCTTTCTGTCAATGAGGATTTAGAAGACAGCCCTGAATTCGTTAATGATTCACCATACGAAAAAGCATGGATGGTCGTTGTAGAACCTTCTGAGCCTTCTCAAGTAGAAGAACTAATGACAGCTGAAGCATACGAAAAAATGGTAAGCGAAGACGAATAAATCAGTCATTCATTTTATAGCTCTCCATTGCTAGTCGAATTATGAGCGTAAAAGTCCACTCATCATCGTAAACTCTTATAAATGAATGTGTTTCCTAATTTCAGTCATAGAATGAATACATGATGGCTTTACGGAATGACACAATAAAGAGGGGATGATACCAATGATTGAGACACCTCGCCCAATGCAAAGAATCGACGTTACTCGAAAGGTATATGGTAAATTTGATCAACAAGCGATGAACTTGTTTATGGACAAGGAAAGAATTGGCCGTATCTTATTCTCAGATCAAGGAAATCAATATGAGTTTCTTGAAGGATTTGAGATGGAGCAGAACAAAATTTATCATTACGAACAAGTAATCGAGCAAAATGGAAGGTATGTAGAAGACTGCGACCTCGGCTGGTGTTAATAAGAAAAGCGAATACGCTCGTTAAGGCCCGACAAGCACTGGAACCTTATGATTCGAACACGCTCTTTGTGTTCAAATCATAAGGAGAAGTGATCGAGGGACTGAGCGTAGTAGCTGGACAAGAAAAGCGAATACGCTCGTTAAGGCCCGACAAGCACTTCTCTTCTAACGCCAACGACTTTATTACTGCAAAAAAACCGGCCATTTGGCCGGTCTTTTTTATGCTTTGTTTTTGCGAATATATTTAATCGTTGTGATTAGACCATCAGCTGACGGTCTTCCAAATGGGCTTGACTGTAAATATTGCGCCATTAATTTGCCGTTCTCATCGATAAGAAAGATGGCAGGCTCTCCATGCTCACCGTGATCTTCATAAGGGTCGTCTTCTCGATGCATCATAACGCCAAAGGAGTCAATTGCCGCATTCTCTTTGTCACTTAGTACTGGGAACTCGAGGTTATGCTTTTCTTTCATTTTTCTAAGAGATTCTAAGCTATCTTTTGCAATTGCAATTGGATGGACGTCTAACTTTCTAAAAGCACCTAGATGCTCTTGAAGCTCTTCTAATTGCTCATTACATACAGGGCACCATTCTCCTCTGAAAAATACGAGCATATGCCAACGCTTGTCTTCCTTTTGGTGCTGTTCAAATTGAAACAGTTCACCTTCTGTATTAATTAACGAAAAGGATGGTACTTCCTGTCCAAGTTTTAACTTTGCCATTATGACCACTCCAATCTTTAATCTTATTGATTTATTTCCACCAGTTGAGCATGATAAAACATAATTGTGTGGTTTAGTGTGAGTAGGGTAAAGGGAAAATAGGTACTGGAAAAGAAAATGACCTATGGAGGGAATTACTATGGCTTTGTCGAAACAAGAATTACAGCATTTTAAAAAACAATTATTAGATCAAAAGAAAGATCTTTTAGATGGTGGTGCAAGTCACCGAGATGAAAATGCCGCACTATCTGAGGAAACAGGAGAATTAACATCGTACGACAATCATTTTGCTGATATGGCTTCTGAATTGGATCAACGCGAGAAAGATATTACACTAGAAGATGCAGCTAGAGAACGACTAAGCTTAATTAATACAGCACTTGATCGTATTCGAGAAGGTAATTACGGAATATGTGTGGATACTGGTGAAGAAATTGATAAAGAACGTCTTGAAGCCATTCCTTATGCAATACGTACCAAAGAAGCACAAGATCAATTGGAAGAGGCCAAAGACAGCAATAGACCGGATGATGAGGCTACATTTGAAACGTCAGGCAATAGAGTCGATGATCGCCTTCGCACAGTAGATGATCTTCAGAATGAACACGGTAATTCAACATCTGAAACATATTTAGAAGAGGACGATCCTGATCAAGACAATGATTAACAAAGCTGTCATTCATCTGGCTCAATGAGTAGCTGTTGTATCTAACACTTCAAAATGAATAAATTAAATCATATGCCTTGAAACGAAATGCTTCAACTACCATATGCTATAGTAAATGAATTGATACGACAGCTTGAAATGGAGCGTTGTGCCATGACTGATAAAGTAATTATTGTAGAAGGAAAGACAGATAAAGAACAGTTAATGAGAGTGTTAGATGAGCAAGTGGAGATTATCTGCACTTATGGAACGATTAGTTTTGACAGGTTAGAAGAACTTAGTGAAGAGCTTGAGGAGAAGGATGTATATGTTCTTGTAGATGCTGATGATGCCGGTGAGAAATTAAGACGGCAGCTTACACAAGAAATTCCACATGCCGAACATCTCTACATTACAATGCTTCATCGTGAAGTAGCAGAAACACCTCTAAATTATTTAAATAGGATTTTAAGGGCGGCGAAATTTAAAGTAGTGACCGTCCAATAATCAAGAAATGAGCGAAAAGGAAGCTTAACGAAGCTTCCTTTTCGCTCTTACATAGAATGGGGTATTAACATGCAAGACATAACCGATGAATCCATGGTTAGTGAACTTTTACAAAAGGAAGGCACTGTTTTTTTCTTTTACACGCCTTTTTGTCAGACGTGTAAAATTGCAGAGCGAATGTTACAAATTGTTTCGAGCTCTAAAGGGGTTGAATCACATATCTACTCATGTAATTTAAATTATTTTCCTTGGGTAGCGGAAACACTTAAAATACAAAGTGTACCTGCATTAACAGTTATTAGGGAGAAGGGCGGAAATAACACCCTTTTTGCCTTCGAATCAGTCGTAACTGTGGATGCATTTCTTAGTGAACACAAATTCGTTTGATGAAATTTGACCAATTTATCGTTATTTTCTGGTTTTAGAAAATCGCTTCAAGACGGGCTTGAATGAATACGCAATTCGCTGAAAATTAAGCAAGATTAATAATGATAAATTAATATAACAGGAAGTAAAGAAACAGTAACATTGTCATAAAATTGTATTTTCGTTCATGCTGATTGAATGGTATAACTGAATAGAGTCACCTTTCCGATGTTTGATACGAATGGTGACGCATTTTTATTTTAATTACTAATTTAGAATTCTCAAACTAAAAACATCTAAGAATCCAACCCGAGAAGCAATCAATTAGAAATTGACTGCAAGATGAGAGGTGTATAACATGACAACCATTTCAATCAGCACAATGGGAAATTTCGCAAATCATAAAGAAAATAAAAAAGATAATATTACATTAGAAGATAAAATTGATAGTATACAAAACGGAAACCAGTTATTAAGAAACCAGCTATTAGAAGATTACCAACCGTTTATTAAGAAAATCACGTCCAAAGTTTGTAATCGTTATATCAATCATTCGATGGATGAGTTCAGTATCGGACTTTCAGCTTTTAACGAAGCGATGGATCAGTTTCGAAAAGGACAAGGAAGTAGATTTTTAACCTTTGCTGATATGGTGATTAGAAGAAGAGTCATCGACCATATCCGTAAAGAAGCAAGACAAAATAAGTATATTTATCTTGAGCCTGAGGAACTTGATGAGGAAGGCCGACTAGAAGATAGTTTTGCAGAACAGAAAGCTGCACTTGATGTATACGAAATGGACAGACAGCGTGAAGTAAGAATGTATGAAATTGAGGAATACGAACAATTGTTGAAGAAATTTAGCATTACGTTTAAAGTTCTGAGCAAAAACTGTCCTAAACATATTGATGCAAGAGAAAATGCAAAGATGATTGCGCAATTGATTGCTCAAGATGACATTCTTTCAAGTTATTTGCTAGAAAAAAAGCAGCTCCCTATAAAAGATTTGCTAGCGCTCGTTACATGCAGTCGAAAAACGATTGAACGTAATCGAAAGTATATAATAGCAGTGGCGTTAATTCATCTGGGTGGATTTAATGCGCTGAAATCATATATACAGTAGTTGAATTAAGGGGGCCAGGGGATGAAAAATGGGGTCATAATGGACATTCGTGGACGTAAAGCGGTTGTATTAACACCCGATGGGGAGTTTACTACGATCAATTTGAAGCGAAATCATACGTTAACAATCGGCTCTGAAATTAAACTTACACCAAAACCATTAAACAAGAAAAAAGGTTATTTTACCCCCTCTATGCCCACCCTGGCCGGTATGGCAGCAATTTTGTTATTAGTTGTAATCGTGACAGGTGTGATTCCTGTTAGACAAAATGACGCAGTTGCGGCCTATGTAAGCTTTGATATCAATCCAAGTATTGAGGTTGGAGTCAACTCCGACCTTGAAGTTGTTCAATATCAAGCGTGGAATTCGGACGGTGAAGGGTTAAACTTAGATCAAGAGGTAACGAACATGCCTCTAAGCGAATTTGGAGGGCTCCTAGTCTCGAAACTCGACAAAGAGGGGTATCTAACAGAAGATAGAAAACTGCTTATTGTCGCCTCAAATGTGGAGAAGAAAGAGCGTTATCAGGCGATTAAGGATCAGCTTGAGAATACGATTCAAGGAATAGAACAGAATGAAGCATTAGTCAATCAAGCAGTTGCTATTACAACCATACTTGATACTGACTATAGTACTCGAGCAAAAGCTATAGAAAATGGGATAACACCAGGAAAATATATGACTTATCTTGCTGCTGTTGATCGGGGAGCTACGTTATCAATAGAGGATGTACGGAATTTGTCTGTCAAAAACATGGATGAATTAGAGACCGAAAGCATGACCGCAGTGGAATCAAAGTCGAAAGATCGTTCTTTGGAGCTAGAAGATTCTGTCGTCCAGTTGAACGATAAGACGGTACCTAATCAGAATCGAGAAGATAGTGATTTAGTTCTTCAGGAGCCTGAGCAAAGCTCTTCTGATAAGGTTGAAAAGGTGGAGAAAGAACAAAAGGACACGCCTTCAGAACAAGAAACCAGCCCGTCAGATCAAACTGAAGACTCTAAAGATAACAACAAAGTGCAAAAAGATAAAATAGAGAAAAACGAAGACAAATCTAATTCTATAATAGCTAAAGAACAAGACAAAGAAAAAAAGAAAGCTGAAAAAGCAAACGAGAAAATAGAGAAATCTCAGGAAAAATCGGATAAAAAAATAGAAAAAGCTCAAGAAAAAGAGGATAAAAAGGACAAAAAGAAAGACGAAAAGCAGGATAAAGACAAGAAAGACAAGAAAGACAAGAAAGACAAGAAAGACAAGAAAGATAAAAAAGACAAATAACGCAACATGCTATTATTTATTTTATTTTCATTATTTTAAGCCAGAGGGATCCCTCTGGCTTTTTTTAGTGTGCCCGGCATGTGCACACGCTTTAGGGTTCAAGTCCCGAACGGTGAAGGTTGTAGTAACCGTTAGCCAAAGGCAAGGGTGTCCAGGGCGACTTGGAATCTGAAGGAAGCTGGAGGCAAATCTCCGACCTGAGGAACACGAACCTTATAGAAGGCTATCATTCTTGGACGAAATGGCTAAACACATTAAAATCCATACAACCAAAGGGAATGGTAGTAAATAAGGCGGGTATATGGAGAGGAAGTTTGTGCACTTACCCGGGGAGATCTGATGACGAGCCGCACACTTGCGGTAACTGACTTTCAAGAAGCCACTGAGTCATCAGAAGTCAGCCGAGGTCGTAGTACCACCCCAAACTCGAGTTGGGACGGGAAGGACCGAATCATGAAAAGAGAACAGGTTTCTCCGATGTACGCATCATTCGATGACACAGAACATATCAGCTCAACTTATGAGGGAAGAGTGAAGTCTCGGAGGGCATACGGAGCGTGGAGAATCGATGTCACACAAGGAACGAAACCTGTCACGTGGAGGAAGAAAGCATGTTGGAAAAGATACTTCATCGAAACAATTTAAATGGAGCCTATCGACGAGTGGTGCGAAACAAAGGAAGTCACGGGGTCGATCACATTCCCACGTCCGAACTGAAATCCCAGATCTCGGAGTCCTGGAACGACATCGAACCCCAACTCCTGGATGGAACCTATCAACCGTCACCCGTCCGTCGTGTCGAAATCCCGAAACCAAACGGAGGCAAACGGAAGCTAGGAATTCCAACCGCCATGGATCGCTTGATCCAACAAGCTATCAACCTTTATCTTCAACGGATCTACGATCCGTCGTTTTCCAACTCAAGCTTTGGATTCCGACCAGGAAAACGAGCGCACGACGCGGTTCGAAAAGCGCAAGAATATATCAATGACGGATTTCGGTGGGTGGTGGATATCGATTTGGAGAAATTCTTTGATCGCGTTCACCACGACCGACTCATGCGTACATTAAGTTATCGTGTCAAGGACAGTCGTGTCCTTCGAATCATTCGGAGATACCTACAAGCTGGAGTTATGGAGAACGGCTTAACACAGACGAACCAAACAGGAACACCACAAGGTAGTCCTTTAAGTCCCCTTCTCTCAAATATCGTGTTAGATGAATTGGATAAAGAGCTAGAGTCGAGAGGCATTCGGTTCGTCCGATACGCTGACGATTGTCAGATTTACGTAGGCTCAAAAAGGGCAGCCGAGCGCACTCTTAGAAATATCAGCCAGTTCATCGAGAAGACATTAAAACTGAAGGTTAATAAAGAAAAGAGTGCGATTGACCGACCGTGGAAACGAACGTTTCTAGGTTTTAGTTTCACCCCACACCGAAGAGCGAAGATCAGGGTCGCAAAGCAGGCGATTCACCGTGCGAAACAGGAATTCCGACGCCTAACGTCACGAAAGTGGAGTATAGCAATAGAAGAACGAATCAGGAAGCTCAACCGATTCATCGTGGGGTGGCGTAACTATTTTCAGCTCGCTGAGACACCTTCAATCTTCAGAGAATTAATGGCATGGTTGAGAAGAAGATTACGGATGATTCGATGGAAAGAATGGAAAACCCCAAAGACAAGGAGAAAACATCTTCTTTCTTTAGGTGTAAGAAAAGCGAAAGCTTTTGAATGGGCAAACACAAGAAAAGGCTACTGGCGAGTTGCCAGTAGCCCAATCCTCCATCGACCCCTAAATGACGACTATTGGCGCAAGTTAGGATTGAAGTCGTTAGAAGAACGTTAGATTTTCATGAAACCGCCGTATACGGACCCGTACGTACGGTGGTGTGAGAGGTCGGGGGTTAGTCACCCCCTCCTACTCGATTGGTGTGTTTATTTTGATGTCATGATGTCGGGCAATGCCTTTGCGATATCAAGAAATGATGATTTGTCATCGAACACATGTGCGATTTGATGATCTTGATTAAGCAATACAGTTGTTGGGACACCTGTACAACCAAATTTGTCGTAAGTTTCTCGTCCACTGTCTTGTAAAACGAGGAAAGGAAGATTGTTTTTGATCGTGAAATCTTTACCGGCTTCTTCTGACCGTTCACGACCTGTCACGTTAATTGTTAAGAATGCTAATGTATCAGTATCTGCATGCTGGTAGAACTGTTCTTTCATCGGTAAATCTTTCATACAATCGGGGCACCAGGAAGCCCAGAATGTAATCATAACTGGTTTCCCCCTGAAGTCCGTTAAGCTGATGATTTCTCCGCTTTGTACTTCTTCTAACGCAAAGGACGGCGCTTGCACTATCAATCACCTCTTCAAAATTATTCTAAGGCTACTTTATCAAAAATTCGATTCTAATCAAACTTAATACACTGTAGGCTCTGTTTCACGATAATTTGGATTAACTTAGACATTCTTTAAAAAAATGAAAAGAATGATAATTCCGAAAAAGTGTTTGACACTAATGCGCCACCTTGCTAAAATAAACTCAATTAAACAAAAACAAAATATTCTTACTTATCTAGAGAGGCGGAGGGACTGGCCCTATGAAGCCCGGCAACCGTCAAACCAATTGTGGTTTGAAAAGGTGCCAAATCCTGCAGGAGAAATCCTGAAAGATAAGCGGAGCTGATGAATAAATCAAGCCTCTCTGTCTTTCGGAGAGGTTTTTTTATATTGAAGCGACGTTTTCTTATAGCATTGGTTCTAGATTTATGGCTCATTATTATAGCCTTAATGAATAAAGATGGATTGCTCGAAAGGGGTGATAGGGGTTTGGAAAGTGAGACGAGATACGAAGCTCAGAACGTATTGATTGGATCGTTCACACTTGAGTCGGGCGAGACGCTACATGAAGTAGAACTCGCTTATGAACGCGTTGGACCAGAAGACGCTCCCGTTATTCTTGTCTGTCATGCATTAACAGGAAATCAATATACAATTGGTGATTCGGAGCCCGGCTGGTGGAAAGGATTAATAGGAAAGGATGGCTATATCGATACTTCCGAATTTCAAGTTATAACGTTTAACGTTCTTGGAGGATGTAACGGTTCTACAGGACCGCTATCGATTAATCCAGTCACCAGAGAACAGTATAAAGCGGACTTCCCATTTGTTTCAGTGAGAGATATGGTGCACTCACAGAAAAAGGCACTTGAAGTGTTAGGTATCGATCACCTTCATGCTGTGATTGGTGGATCACTTGGAGGAATGCAGGTTCTTGAATGGGGTGCCCTTTACCCAGATGGAATGGAGCATCTGATTCCACTTGCAGTAACTCCAAGCTTAAATACGTATGGAATAGCTTATAACGCGATTTCTAGATTTGCTATTACAAACGATCCTGATTGGAAGGATGGATACTACGATCCTCATCACCAGCCAACATCGGGGCTTGCAACTGCAAGAATGATCGGTATGATTTCTTATCGGACAGATGAAATGTTTCAAAAAAAATTCGGTCGAGCGGCGATCGAAACTTCAGAAGAAAATCATAAAGAAGCACAGTACGAAGTGGAATCTTATTTACACTATCAAGGAAATAAGCTTGTAAGCCGATTTGATGCAAATAGCTATTTGTATTTATTAAGGGCAATGGACACACATGATATTAGTAAAGGGCGAGGTAATCTTATATCCATCATCAAGAACATTAAAGCGAGCATTCTTGCTATTGGATTTAAAGGGGATTTAATCTATCCTCCAGAAGATTTAGAAAAATTGTTTGCTCAAGCTCATTCTTCTCCGTTTTATTTAATCAACACGAAATTTGGTCATGATGGATTTCTCGTTGAGTTTGATAAATGGGGACCGCTTATAAAGGAACAAGTAACATTAACTAAAAATATCGAAGGAGTGAAGTGAAATGGCAGAGAAAAAATATAATTTGGAGACAATTGGAATTCATGGAGGTTTACAAGCTGATCCAGCTACAGGCGCAAGGGCTCTACCGATTTATCAATCGAATGCTTATCGATTTAATAATACTGATCACGCAGCCGATTTATTTGCCTTAAAGGAAGAAGGGTTTATCTATTCGCGCATCGGCAACCCTACAGTCGGTACACTTGAAGAACGTATTGCTCAACTAGAAGGTGGTGTTGGAGCACTAGCTCTTGCAAGTGGTATGGCTGCCATTACAACTGCCATTCTAAATGTAGCCAATAGCGGAGACGAAATTGTATCTGCTTCGACTTTATACGGTGGAACGTATAACCTCTTTTCTGCTACACTTCCGAAATACGGAATAAAGACCAATTTTGTTGATCCTGAAGATCTGGAATCATTTAAATCAGCCATTACTCCAAATACGAAAGCTATTTTTGCAGAAACGATAGGCAACCCGGGTCTACATGTATTAGATATTGAAAAAGTAGCAGATATTGCACATGAAGCTGGAATCCCACTTATTATAGACAATACATTTGCTACTCCGTATCTTTGTAGACCAATTGAGCATGGAGCAGATATCGTCGTTCATTCCGCCACAAAATGGCTTGGCGGAAACGGGTCCACAATGGGAGGGATTATTGTCGATGGTGGTAAATTTGATTGGAATTCACCTAAGTTCCCGGGCTTCACCGAACCCGATCACACGTACCATGGCATAGTATTCGCAGAAGCGCTACCCGAAGCCGCGTATATCGTGAAAGCAAGGGTCCAGCTCCTAAGAGATACAGGTGCTGCGCTTAGTCCATTTAACGCTTTTCAAATTGCCCTAGGTGTAGAAACACTCCATGTTCGTATGAAAGAGCACATTGCAAATACTCGAAAAATCGTTTCTTACTTAAAAGATCATCCGGCAGTTGAGTGGGTGAGCTATCCTGAAGATGAGGATCACGTATCGAATCAATTGGTGCCAAAGTATCTACCTAAAGGCGCTGGAGCTGTCGTCGTATTCGGAATAAAGGGAGGACGCGAAACCGGAGCAGGAATCATTAATTCAGTTGAACTTTGGTCTCATGTAGCGAACGTGGGAGACGCGAAAAGTTTAATTATTCATCCTGCTAGCACGACCCACCAGCAGCTAAGTGCGGAAGAGCTAACAGCTTCCGGTGTGCGAGATGACCTCATTCGTTTATCTGTTGGAATTGAACATATTGATGATTTAATTGCTGACCTGGATCAGGCCATTGCAAAAGCAAAAGTTGAAGCTAACGTATAATTCAGCACTAAAGCTCTCTTCCATTTGAAGAGAGCTTTTTTTAGTTTAGCAGTTTTTTACTTCATTAAGTCTAATGTTGAATGAGAGACTAAGATGGCTAGTCTTCAAAGCTCATCATATATACACATGACAACTGTAAATAAACATACAGAAAGAAAGCTTACCTTTTTGGTGATGCAATGGTCAATTACGAAAGAGGACTAAGCCGTTTGGTCGTTCCTAGTTTAATCTTTTTCTTTTCAATAAGTAAATCGAGTCGTGATTTTTTCTACTATGCTTTTTCATAAAAACGAGAGCTTCGCTATGATGCTACTCATTGAGATAGGTTTGTTGTTTAATTCAGTTTTTATCAAATTGGCTAAAATAATTAGAAAAATCCAGGTATATACTTGAAAGAGTTATAGCTCAGTATAGGAATTCTCACAGAAGATAGCACTGCGTATGGCGTTGGCAGGTGTAAAGTATATAAGATATATTTAAAATTTTTTGGGAATGGTTTAAAGATCAGGAGAGGGCTTGGCCAAGAAAAGGTACAGATGGATCCAGATCTTTCTTTTAAATTTCCTTGTCATAAAACAACTAAAACTGTAAGCGTTTTATTGAATTTATAATTAAAAATTTTTCGTGTGATTAAATCTCACGCATACCAACGTTGTAAGCGTTTCCAAATAGATTGATATATCGAAATTATCAAAAAACTTATATTTTAGGTGTTGACCTTAAGTCCAAACCGGCGTAATATAATCCTCAATTAAACAAAGTATTCAAATAACTCAAACACACAATTAGGACCCCGGATTACGTTGGTCCTATCATTAAACACTAACGCTTTACTGCGTCTACTTAACAAACAGAAAGGAGTGAACAAGGTGAGTGAACAGTGGATCTACCTTAACGGAGAATTTGTGAAGAAAGAAGATGCCAAAGTATCTGTATACGATCATGGTTTTCTCTATGGCGATGGGGTGTTCGAAGGAATTCGCATGTATGACGGAAATGTTTTTCGATTAGAACATCATTTACAACGGCTGTATGATTCAGCTCATTCAATTATGCTTAAAATAACGCACACTATGGAGGAAATGACCGCCATTATTGTGGAAACGCTGAAGAAAAACAACCTTCAGGATGCCTATATCCGCATTGTTGTATCACGCGGAGTTGGGAACCTGGGACTTGATCCTTTCACATGTAAGGAACCTCAAGTGATCGTTATTGCAGAATCACTAGCCTTGTTCCCTAAGCGATTATATGAAACAGGAATTGATATTGTAACGGTAGCAAGTAGAAGAAACCGATCGGATGTCTTAAGTCCGAAGGTTAAATCGCTCAACTATTTAAATAACATTCTTGTAAAAATCGAAGCGAATTTAGCTGGTGTCAGCGAAGCTCTAATGTTAAATGATCAGGGATATGTCGCTGAAGGATCAGCTGATAATATATTCATCGTAAAAGGAAATGTGATCAAAACACCACCTGGATATGTTGGTGCATTAGAAGGAATTACGCGAAATGCCATTATGGAATTAGCAAGACAAAAGGGATATGACATGAGGGAAGAGACTTTCACACGTCATGATGTCTATGTTGCAGATGAAGTGTTCCTAACTGGAACAGCTGCTGAAGTTATTGCGGTCGTAAAAGTAGATGGTCGAGAAATTGGTGAAGCAAAGCCGGGTAAAACGACGAACGAGTTGCTTGGAGCATTTCGAGATATCGTCACTGTCGATGGTGTCAGTGTTTACCCTTCAAAACGAGACGTTCAAGCAGGATAATTCTTACAAAATAAATATCAATAATCGATGACGAGGCAAAAGAAACAGGAATTGGTATTAACCAGAGAGCCGGTAGTGGTGGAAGCCGGTATTACCCCCTGTATCGACATCCCCTCCGAGTGCTGATCTGAATCAAGTAACATAGGATCAGCCAAGTGTTCTAAAAACACTTGTTATCAAAACGAGCAGTTTGCTCATGAGGCGGCATCTTTTTGTCGCAAAGTAGGGTGGTACCGTGAAGTCTTTTCGCCCCTATGGACCGTAAAAAAAGCGGCGTAGGGATGAGAAGGCTTTTTTTTATTAGTAATAAACAGTGAAATACGCAAACCCGTTATCGAACGGAGGCGTGCAACACAATAAAGCATTGGAGGGTATGAATATGCGGGCGAAGGCTAAACCAGAAGCCGAAGCGGTAACAGCGGAAATGACCGGGGCAGACGTATTGATTGACTCTTTAAAAAAAGAAAATGTTGAAGTTCTCTTCGGATATCCGGGAGGAGCAGTTCTTCCGATCTATGATGCACTTTATCGATCGCCAATTAAACACATTCTCTCAAAGCATGAACAAGGTTCCATTCATGCGGCTGAAGGATATGCGAGGGTTAGTGGGAAACCAGGTGTAGTTATTGCAACATCAGGTCCAGGAGCAACAAACCTCGTAACGGGGATTACAGATGCCATGATGGATTCATTACCACTGGTTATCTTCACTGGGCAGGTTGCAAGTACGGTGATTGGTACAGATGCCTTTCAAGAAGCAGACATTATGGGAATTACAGCACCAATTACAAAACATAATTATCAGGTGCGTGACGTTCAGGATCTACCAAGAATTATTAAAGAAGCGTTCCATATTGCAACAACAGGACGTCCCGGTCCAGTTCTAGTTGATATCCCTAAGGATGTGGCGAACAAAACCATTTCACCCGGCTATGATTCTACTATTCATCTACCCGGCTATCAGCCAACTTTCTCGCCAAACATTTTGCAGATCAAGAAGCTCGCGGATGCGGTTGGTGCAGCAAAGAAACCGGTGATTTTAGCTGGAGCTGGTGTTCTCCATGCGAATGCAGGAAAAGAACTCGTCGCTTTTTCTGAGAAGCATCGCATTCCAGTCATCAATACATTACTTGGTTTAGGAAGCTATCCTGGCAATCATCCTCTATTCCTTGGAATGGGAGGAATGCACGGAACGTACACAGCGAATATGGCACTTTATGAATGTGACTTGTTAATTAGCATTGGAGCACGATTTGATGATCGATTAACAGGTAACCTTGACCATTTTGCCATTCATGCAACGGTTGCTCACATCGACGTTGATCCTGCAGAAATTGGGAAAAACGTTCCTACTCAGATTCCAATCGTATCTGATGCAAGAGAGGCATTGAAGAAGCTTCTAGATATTGATTCACCAGTTCCAGATACAGAGGATTGGCGTAAGGTGCTAACTCAAAATAGTGAAGATTTCCCACTTTGGAAGAAAACATCTTCAACGGAATTTCTTCCACAGCGAGTAGTTGAACTCGTGCATGAATACACGAAGGGAGACGCTATTGTTACGACGGACGTTGGTCAACATCAAATGTGGGCGGCTCAGTACTACGCATTTGCAGATGCCAACCGATGGGTAACATCTGGTGGACTTGGCACGATGGGCTTTGGTTTCCCTTCCGCGATTGGAGCACAGCTCGCATTCCCTGAACAAACGGTTGTGGCTCTTACAGGAGACGGGGGATTTCAGATGACATTACAGGAGCTATCGACTCTCCAAGAGTTAAACCTTCCTGTGAAAGTAGTCATCATGAACAATCAGACGCTTGGAATGGTGAGGCAGTGGCAGGAAGCTTTTTATGAAGAACGCTATTCTCAATCCCTTATACCTGTACAGCCAGATTTTGTGAAGCTTGGTGAAGCTTACGGTATCCAATCTTTTAAAGTAACCAATGAAGAAGAAGCAAAAGTTGTTTTTGAAGAAGCCTTTTCTCACCGAGATCCAGTTTTGATCGACTGTAGAGTAGCTGGAAAGGAAAATGTATATCCAATGATTGCGCCTGGTAAAGGGCTTCATCAGATGATTGGGGTGAAACCATGAAACGAATCGTAACTGCAACAGTGATTAACCAAAGTGGTGTTCTAAACCGCATTACGGGGTTGATGACCAAGCGGCAATTTAACATTGAAAGCATAACGGTTGGTCATACCGAGACAGAAGGGGTATCCAAAATGACCTTTGTCGTTAATGTCGACGGTGATGCGAAGATTGAGCAGCTGATCAAACAGCTCAATAAGCAGATTGATGTTTTGAAAGTAACTGATATAACGGATCAAGCTATCGTTGTCCGAGAATTAGCGTTAATTAAGGTTATAAGTAACGCCCAAATTAGAAGTGAGATTTCAGGAATTATTGAGCCGTTTAGGGCTTCTATCATCGATGTCAGTCGAGAGAGCATTACCGTACAAGTAACGGGTAACTCCGACAAAATTGAAGCGATTTTAGACCTTCTCAGGCCATATGGCATTAAGGAAATGGTTCGAACAGGTATAACGGCTTTTCCAAGAGGAAGTCAAAAGTCAGTAACAGATTTGAAACAGTATTCCATTTTAAATTAACTAATAAACCTAAATATGAAGGGATGAATGAAAATGGCAAAAGTATACTATAACGGTGATATCAACGAGGGAATGCTAAAAGCAAAGAAAATCGCAGTAGTTGGTTACGGATCTCAAGGTCATGCGCATGCACTAAATCTTCGCGAGAGTGGTTTTGATGTAACAGTCGGCTTACGTAAAGGGCGTTCATGGAATCAAGCAGAGGAAGATGGTTTTGATGTAAAAACAGTAAAGGAAGCAAGTGATGAAGCAGATGTTATCATGATTCTTCTTCCAGATGAGTATCAGCCTGAAGTGTACAAAGAGGAAATCGAACCAGGTCTTCGTGCTGGAAATGCGCTAGTCTTTGCTCACGGGTTTAACGTTCACTTCAATCAAGTTGTACCCCCATCAGATGTGGATGTTTTCCTTGTTGCTCCAAAAGGACCTGGACACCTTGTAAGAAGAACATTTGAAGATGGTGCAGGGGTTCCAGCACTATTCGGTGTTTATCAGGACGTATCTGGTAACGCAAAAGAGCTTGCACTAGCTTATGCAAAAGGAATCGGCGGTGCTCGTGCTGGGGTACTTGAAACATCCTTCAAAGAAGAAACTGAAACAGATCTTTTTGGTGAACAGGCGGTCCTATGTGGCGGATTATCCTCACTAGTAAAAGCTGGATTTGAAACGCTCACGGAAGCGGGATATCAACCAGAAGTCGCTTACTTCGAATGTTTGCACGAGCTAAAGCTTATTGTTGACTTGATGTATGAAGATGGTATTGCTGGTATGCGTTATTCGATCTCTGACACAGCTCAGTGGGGGGACTTCGTATCTGGACCACGTGTTGTTGATGCTGATACAAAAGCGCGTATGAAAGATATTCTTGAAGATATCCAAACAGGTAAATTTGCGAAGGGCTGGATCCTAGAAAATAAACTAAATCGTCCAGAATTCCACGCGATCAACGAGAAAGAGAAGAATCATCCAATCGAGCAAGTAGGAAAAGAGCTTCGTGCGATGATGCCATTCGTGAAACCAAAATCAAAGAAGGAAGTGGTTGCCAGTGCGAAAGATTAATGTATTCGATACAACGCTTCGTGACGGAGAACAGTCAGCCGGAGTCAATCTGAATGCATTAGAGAAGCTGGAAATCGCGAAGCAGCTTGAGAGACTTGGAGTCGACATTATGGAAGCAGGCTTTCCTGCTGCTTCCAAAGGTGACTTCCAGGGTGTGAAGAACATTGCTGATACTGTAAGGGATGTATCCGTTACTGGTCTTGCGAGAGCGAATATGAAAGACATTGATGCAGCATGGGATGCTTTAAAAGGTGGCGCTGATCCAAGACTTCATGTTTTTCTTGCAACGTCTCCCATTCATATGACTCACAAGCTAAAGAAGACTCCTGATGAAGTAGTTGAAACAGCAGTTGAAGCAGTGAAGTATGCCAAGAAATTTTTCCCGAAAGTGCAGTGGTCAGCAGAAGATGCTTGCCGCTCCGACCGCTCCTTTCTTGCAAAGATTATTAAAGAAGTGATTGATGCAGGAGCATCTGTCATTAACATTCCAGATACAGTTGGATACAGAAGTCCACAGGAATACGGAGAACTGTTCAATTATTTGCGAAACAATGTTCCGAATATTGAGGGCGTTGATCTTTCTGCCCATTGCCATAATGACCTAGGGATGGCGGTAGCGAATTCCCTAGCTGCGATTGAATGTGGCGCGACTCAAATAGAAGGAACGATTAATGGTATTGGAGAACGCGCTGGTAACGCAGCAATTGAGGAAGTTGCCGTTGCGCTTCGAATTCGCAATGATTTCTACCAAGCAGAAACAGGATTGAAACTTGATGAAATTAAACGAACAAGCAACCTTGTCAGCAAGCTTACTGGCATGGCGGTTCCTGGTAATAAAGCAGTTGTTGGGGCGAATGCTTTTGCTCATGAATCAGGCATTCACCAGGATGGAGTATTAAAAGAAAAAACAACCTATGAAATTATTAGTCCACAGCTTATCGGTGTTCAGTCGAATAGTCTTGTTCTTGGAAAACACTCTGGCCGTCACGCCTTTAGAGATAAAGTGAAGGATTTAGGCTTTGAACTTGACGAAGCGAAGATTAATGAGGCATTTGCAGACTTTAAAGATCTTGCTGATAAGAAGAAGCAGGTTACGGAAGATGACCTTTTCGCATTGTTAACTGATATTCAAACAGATGAATTTGTTGATAAATATGAGATTCATAGTATTCAAGTACAGTATGGAACTGCAAACATTCCGACGGCTACTATTTCAATTGAGAAGCCTGATGGAACCATGATTCAACAAGCTGGAACAGGATCGGGTAGTGTAGAAGCGATCTATAACACGCTTGAAGCAATGATTCCTGGCACACTTCAGCTTCAGGACTATCGAATTAATTCCGTCGGTGGTGGAAGAGATGCTCTTGCTGAAGTTCATGTGCGAGTCATGTATAACGGGGTTGAGTCGAATGGTCGCGGCACAGCGCAGGATGTTCTTGAATCTTCCGCTATTGCTTACTTGAATGCAGTGAATCGCGTTCTTGCTCGTGAAAGCTATCAAGTTAATAAAAAAGCGCACGTCTAACAGGGAGGTTAGAAGGATGAAGAGAAAAGTTGCGGTATTACCCGGTGATGGAATTGGTAAAGAAGTAATGGAAGGAACGATGAAAGTTCTAAATGCCGTGGCAGATCGATTTGGCCATACGTTTGAATTTCAACAGGGAAGAATTGGAGGGGCTGCTATTGATGAGGATGGCTCGCCACTACCAGATGAAACACTGCGCATCTGTAGGGAAAGCGATGCTGTTCTACTAGGTGCTGTCGGTGGTCCTAAGTGGGAAACTCTTCCTGGCCATCTTCGTCCTGAACGAGGTCTTCTTGGTATTCGAAAAGAACTAGGCTTGTTTGCGAACCTTCGTCCTGTGACGGCATTTGAAAGTCTATTAGATGCATCTCCACTTAAACCGGATCGGATTAAAGGTGTGGATATGTTAATTGTTCGCGAATTAACGGGTGGTTTGTACTTCGGTACTCCGAGTGAGCGTCGTCAAAATGGGAAAGAAGTTGTTGATACGCTTCGTTACACAAGAGAAGAAATCGAACGTATTGTGGATCAGGGATTTGAAGCTGCAAGTAAGCGAAACAAGAAATTAACAAGCGTAGATAAAGCGAACGTTCTAGAATCAAGCCGAATGTGGAGAGAAATCGTTGAAGAAAAAGCGAAGAATTATCCTGAAGTAGAAGTGGAGCATATGCTTGTCGATGCGGCAGCAATGAAACTGGTTCAAAACCCGGCTCACTTTGATGTTATTGTAACTGAGAATCTATTTGGAGATATTTTGAGCGATGAAG
Source organism: Anaerobacillus sp. 63XJN7_4_ISO-PGPR-S23-413 (assembly GCF_056173725.1). Taxonomy (NCBI): domain Bacteria; kingdom Bacillati; phylum Bacillota; class Bacilli; order Caryophanales; family Bacillaceae; genus Anaerobacillus; species Anaerobacillus sp. 63XJN7_4_ISO-PGPR-S23-413. The sequence goes on along the minus strand of NZ_CM149688.1, from coordinate 3,351,408 downwards.
CCTCGATGATCACAGGATCACTTGGAATGTTGCCTTCCGCAAGTCTTCGTAGCGACGGTTTTGGAATGTATGAACCAGTACACGGTTCAGCGCCAGACATCGCAGGGAAAAATCTTGCGAATCCACTGGCGATGATTTTATCAAGTGCAATGATGCTGAAGTATTCATTCGATATGAATGAAGAAGCGGAGTCAATCGAAAAGGCTGTGAAAGAAGTACTTGATGCCGGATATTATACGAATGATCTTGCAAATGGCTCGCCGAAAGCTCTTGGGACAGACGCTATGATCAAGAAAGTGATTTATCAATTAGAAGAAGCGGATGCTACAGCAGGCATCATGGAAGCATACGCTTAATGACAAACAGGTAAGAGGAGGATGGGTGTGGAGCCGAAAACGATTATTGAAAAGATTTGGGATAAACACGTTGTGCATGAAGAAGAAGGTAGCCCGGATCTCCTATATATAGACTTGCATCTTGTTCATGAAGTGACTTCTCCGCAGGCCTTTGAGGGTCTGCGGATGAATAATAGAAGTGTAAGAAGACCAGATTTAACCTTTGCTACTATGGACCACAACGTTCCAACCATTGCACGTCATATTATTAATGACCCTGTATCAAAAGTTCAAATGGAGAAGCTTGAAGAGAACTGTCATGAATTTGGAGTGGAAATCGCCGATATTAATCATCCAGATCAAGGGATTGTTCACGTCATTGGTCCTGAGCTGGGCTTAACGCAGCCAGGAAAAACGATCGTTTGTGGTGACAGTCATACCTCAACACATGGGGCGTTTGGTGCCCTTGCCTTTGGGATTGGAACGAGTGAAGTAGAGCATGTTCTTTCTACTCAAACGCTATGGCAATCAAGACCCAAAACAATTGAAATACGTGTGAACGGACGCCTTGGTTCTGGGGTGACCGCTAAAGATTTAATTCTTGCTGTTATTGCTAAATTTGGTGTTAATGCAGGTACTGGCGCGGTTGTGGAGTACACAGGCGAAGCGATTCGAAATATGACAATGGAAGAACGTATGACTGTTTGTAACATGTCAATTGAAGCTGGCGCAAAAGCAGGGCTTATTAGCCCAGATGAGACTACCTTTTCCTATTTAAAAGGAAAAAGACATGTTCCAGAAGATTTTGATCGAGCTGTTGCTGAGTGGAAAGAGCTCGCATCTGATCCAGGGGCAACGTATGATGAAGTGCTCGAAATTGGAGCTGACGAAATCGAGCCACAAGTAACATGGGGGACGAACCCTTCAATGGGATCTTCTGTTTATGCTCGCGTTCCTTTCCCTGAGGATTATGCAGATCCAGGTGACCAAAAAGCAATTAAGCAAGCACTTGCCTATATGGATCTTAAACCGGGAACGCCTATTCAGAATATAGATATTCAATATGTTTTCATCGGATCGTGTACGAATTCACGATTAAGTGATCTGCGCTCAGCTGCTGATATTGTTCGTGGTCGAAAAGTTCATGAAGGTGTGACAGCTCTCGTAGTACCTGGATCTAAATCAGTGAAGGATGCAGCTGAAGCAGAAGGGTTAGATACGATCTTTAAAGAAGCTGGGTTTGAGTGGCGAGAAGCAGGATGTAGCATGTGTCTTGCGATGAATGATGACATTGTTCCACCAGGCGAGCGCTGCGCGTCTACATCTAACCGTAATTTTGAAGGGCGTCAGGGGAATGGCGCTAGAACACATCTTGTCAGCCCAGCTATGGCTGCAGCTGCTGCCATTGAAGGCCGATTTACAGACGCTAGAAAAATAAAACCTCTTGTAGTGTAAAAGGAGTGAGACGTCCTGGAACCGATTAATAAATACAAAGGGATCGTTTATCCCCTTGAGCAGGTTAACGTAGATACAGATCAAATTATTCCGAAGCAGTTTTTAAAGAGAATTGAACGGCAAGGCTTTGGTCAGTTTCTTTTTTACAATTGGCGGTTTGATGATGATGGTCAACCGCGTGAAGATTTTAATTTGAACGAACAACAATACCAGCATGCTTCTATTCTAGTGTCGGGTAAAAACTTTGGGTGTGGTTCATCAAGAGAACATGCTCCATGGGCCCTTCTAGATTATGGGTTTCGAATTGTCATTGCGACAAGCTTTGCTGATATCTTTTATAACAACTGTGTAAAAAACGGTATACTTCCTATCGCTCTTGATCAAGAAACGATCTCGGAGCTTTTTCAAAAAGCAAAGGATGGATACGAACTTAGCGTAGACCTAAGTAAACAGCAAGTAATTGATGGAGAAGGACTAAATGCGTCGTTCGAGATCGATCCTTATTGGAAAGAAATGCTGTTAAATGGATGGGATGAAGTGTCTCGAACTTTATCTCTCGAAGATAAAATTAAATTATATGAAGAAAAACAACTTGTAGGAGAGTGAATGACGTTGGGAATTACCAGGAGAAATATAACGTTCATGTCGTAAAAGCAATGGAGAATTTGCTGGAAGCCGTCCACAGGACCCCGCTTCAGCAGTCGACAACGCTTAATGATTATACAAATAAAGATGTCTTCATGAAGATGGAAAACCTTCAACGAACGGGTTCCTTCAAACTTCGAGGTGCCTATAACAAAGTTGCGTCGCTAACGGATATTGAGGCAGCGCGAGGGATTGTTGCTGCATCGGCTGGAAACCATGCTCAGGGAGTGGCGCTTTCTGCTAGAGAGCGTGGAATTAAAGCTAAGATTTATATGCCCGTCCATACACCGACAAGCAAAATTGATGCGACGCGATCTTATGGAGCAGAGGTTGTTCTTGAAGGAGAATCGTATAACGAAGCGTTTAGTGGAGCGGATCGTGAGCGTGTTGAGAAAGGGGCCACATTCGTTCATGCTTTCGATGATCCTGAAGTAATGGCAGGACAGGGAACGGTTGCACTCGAAATGATGCAACAATGTCCTGACTTAGATACGATTCTCGTACCTGTTGGAGGTGGAGGATTGTTAGCTGGAATGGCGATGGCGATTAAGTCGTTCTTTCCTCACGTGAAAATCATCGGAGTCCAGGCTTCTGAAGCATCTGCGACATGGAATCGATTTAAAGGTACTGGTCCTCTTGTCCTTCAATCTGTCAAATCGATTGCAGACGGTATTTCTGTGAAAGAAGCTGGAAAATTAACTTTTCCAATTATTGAAGAGCTTGTTGATGATATGCTAACCGTGTCAGAAGAAGAAATTGCTGCAGCGATTGTCTTTATGCTTGAGAGACACAAAACGCTTGTAGAAGGTGCGGGTGCTGCATCGATAGCTGCTGTCTTATGCAAGTCAAATCGTTTAGAAGGTAAGAGAATTGGTGTTGTTGTTAGTGGAGGGAATGCGGATCTTGCGAAAATATCCCTTTATAAACAACTTTCTCAACGAGCGAAAACCATCAGGCGAATAAGCTGATGGTTTTCTAATGGGATTCAAAGTATATATTTTAGATTATTCCGACTTTTTGCTCAGTAATTGACACTCATAAAGTACCATGCTAGAATTCATTTAGCACTTAACCACAGTAAAGTAATTACAACTATATATCTCTTATTCAGAGAGGTGGAGGGACTGGCCCTATGAAGCCCGGCAACCGTCAAACGACTCGTTTGAAAAGGTGCCAATTCCTGCAAAGCGACTGCTTTGAGAAATGAGAGGAAGACATCGATTTATCAAATGCCTTTCTGCTCAAAGCAGAAGGGCATTTTTTTACTTTACTATACAAAGTGATAAGCGAATTAGGCTTCTAAGTGCACAGAAATAAAGAACAAAGGCATGGGACTGAAGTCCTTTTTCAGGTAGCTGATCATGCAAATGCATAAAGGATGTGAGACATGTGATTGAGCTTAAAGGCATTAATAAGACCTTCTTTTCGAAATCCGGGAAGGTGGAAGCCGTTAAGGATGTTAACCTTGAAGTCAAAAAAGGCGAAATATTTGGTGTTATTGGCTACAGTGGTGCTGGGAAAAGTACGCTAATTCGAATGCTTAACCTTCTTGAGAGACCTACTGATGGGACAGTCACAGTGGCTGGTAATAATCTATCTTCTCTTAATGGGAAAGATCTTCGTGCAGCAAGACAGGAAATCGGTATGATTTTCCAGCATTTTAATATTCTCTGGTCAAGAACGGTACGTGATAACATCGCCTTTCCTCTTGAAATATCAGGTGTTCCGAAAGAAAAGAGAATGAAGCGTGTTGATGAATTAATTAACCTTGTTGGACTCGAAGGTAGGGAAGGAGCTTATCCTTCACAGCTAAGTGGTGGACAAAAGCAGCGAGTGGGAATTGCGAGAGCACTTGCTAACAATCCAAAGGTTTTGCTTTGTGATGAAGCTACTTCTGCTTTAGATCCTAAAACGACGGATAGCATTCTAGAACTTCTGACTGAAATTAATCAGAAACTTGGCCTAACGATTGTCCTCATCACGCATGAAATGCACGTCATACGCAAAATTTGCCATCGTGTAGCCGTTATGGAGAATGGACGAGTAGTGGAGAATGGTTCTGTCCTTGAAGTTTTCCACCATCCGCAGGAAGAGATTACGAAAGACTTTGTTAATCAGCTAAGCGAGCCTGAAGAAATGAAGGAATCGATTGCACATCTGGCAACGAGTCAGGATGGAGAACTTGTTCAGTTTACTTTTGTGAAAGGAAAAACAGGTTCACCACTTGTGACAGAGTTGATTCGTGAATTTGATGTGGAAGTCAACATTATTCAAGGGAAGATTTCTCATACACAGGATGGTCCTTATGGAAAACTTTCTGTGTTCCTTAAAGGGGAACCAGCTGTGGTAGAAAAGGCCTTGAATTATGTGCAGGCCCAAGGTGTTAAAGCGGAGGTGATTACGAATGACTGAATCGTTATTTCCTAACGTCAGGTGGGAATCTATGTGGGAAGCCACTCTACAAACAGCGTACATGACGGCAATTTCGGTTCTGGCAACGTTTATTCTCGGAATCCTCCTTGGTTTATTGTTGTTTCTAACAGGTAGAGGGAACATATGGGAAAACAAATTTGTGAATAGTATTATTGCCGGAGTCGTGAACTTATTTCGCTCCATACCATTTATCATTTTGATTATCTTGCTGATCCCTCTTTCGGTTTACATTATAGGGACGATGCTAGGTGCTAATGCTGCCCTTCCAGCCCTTATTGCAGGAGCGGCGCCATTTTATGCGAGAATGGTTGAAATTGCTTTACGTGAAGTAGATAAAGGGGTCATTGAAGCTTCTCAGTCAATGGGAGCATCCAATGGTTCGATTATTTTTAAAGTGCTTCTACCAGAAGCAATGCCAGCCCTTATTTCAGGGATTACTGTGACGGCGATAGCTCTTGTAAGCTACACCGCTATGGCTGGTGTTGTAGGCGCAGGGGGTCTCGGAAACCTAGCTTATCTTGAAGGTTTCCAAAGGAATAATCCTGATGTGACACTTGTTGCAACAGTATTGATATTAGTAATTGTTGCGATTCTTCAGGTTTGTGGAGACATTGCAACACGAGTAATAGACAAAAGATAATGAGGAGAAAAGGAGAGATTATGATGAAAAAGTTTTTATCGCTAATCGTAGTTCTTGCTCTTGCAGTGCTTGCTGCGTGTGGGAATAATGGCGGAAGCAGCGAAGGTTCTGGTGACAGTGAAGATTCGAAGAAAATCGTAGTAGGTGCCTCAAACATCCCCCATGCTGAAATTCTTGAAGAAGCTAAGCCGATGTTAGAGGAAAAAGGAATAGAGCTTGAAATTAAAACATTCCAGGATTATATTCTACCTAATAAGACGCTTGCAAATGGTGAATTAGATGCAAACTATTTCCAAACAATTCCTTATATGGACTTGCAAATGGAAGAAAACGATAATTATGACTTCGTGAATGCTGGAGGCATTCATATCGAGCCAATCGGTGTTTACTCTCAGGATTACAAGAGCTTAGATGAGCTTCCTGATGGTGCTCAGATCATAATGAGTAACTCTGTTTCTGACCATGGACGTATGCTCTCATTACTTGAAGCACAGGGTCTTATCACATTAAAAGAAGGCGTAAAGGCTTCAGATGCAACGGTTGAAGATATTGCTGAAAACCCTAAGAATATTGATTTCAAAACAGATGTTGAGGCTTCACTGCTTCCGCAGATTTACCAGCAAGGTGAAGGTGATGCAGTGATGATCAATACAAACTATGCGATTGATGCAGGGCTTAATCCTCAAGAAGATGCCATCGCACTTGAAGATTCAGACTCACCATATGTGAATGTGATTACAGTAAACAAAGGTGACGAAGACAATGAAGCGATCAAGGCGTTAGTAGAAGTTCTTCATTCTGATGAAATTCAGAGTTTTATTGAAGAAGAATACGATGGCGCTGTTGTACCAGTAGACGAATAAGAAAGAAAAAAAGGTTCTCCGCCAAAACGACGGAGGACCTTTTTTTAATTATTTTAATGTTGGAAAACTGGCTTCATCGCTTCTTTTAACGTTTTTGCAGAATGGTGCAATTGGTCTAGCTCGGTTTGATCAAGGTCAAGTTCAATAATTTCACGAATGCCGTTGTTATTTACAATCGCGGGTACGCCAATATACAAATCATCTAAACCATATTCGCCTTCAAGTAACGTAGAGATGGTAAGAATAGAGTTTTCATTTCGAATAATTGCTCTTGTTAACCGTACGAGGCCCATTGCGATACCGTAGTATGTTGCTCCCTTACGATTAATGATATGATAAGCCGCATCGCGAACATTGACGAAAAGCGCATCAAGATCTTCTTTAGCCTCTGGTTTATCTTTAATAAGAGACATGATTGGTCGACTACCGATTGTAGCATGACTCCAGACAGGAAGTTCAGTATCACCATGTTCCCCGAGAATATAGCCATGTACATTTCTAGAATCTACATTAAAATAGTCGCTCAGTAAATAACGGAATCGAGCCGTATCGAGAATCGTACCTGAGCCGATAACCCGTTCTTTAGGCAAGCCTGAGAACTTCCAAGTCGCATAAGTAAGCACATCTACAGGATTCGTTGCAACGATAAAAATACCATCAAATCCACTTTCCATAACGCTTGAAACGATTGTTTTAAAGATCGCAGTGTTTTTATCAATAAGGTCTAAGCGTGTTTCACCTGGTGCCTGATTTGCGCCCGCTGCGATCACGACAATATCTGCGCCTTTGCAATCGGGATAGTCGCCAGCCCAAATTTTCATTGGAGCGCCAAAAGGAAGGCCGTGATTTAAGTCTCTTGCTTCCCCTTCGGCTTTTTCTTTATTTACGTCGATTAGTACAAGTTCGTTTACTAGTTCTTGATTCAATAACGAGAAGGCATAGCTTGTCCCTACAAATCCAGTGCCAATTAATGCTACGCGCGTTGTTTTTCCTTCATACATCATCTTCACCTCTGCTAGTAGATATTGTCTTCATAAGCATCATAACGTATCCGTTTACTTATTAGTGTGACATACATCACATGTAAACGCACTCATCCAAAAACAATTTAAAGAAAATGATGGATAGCTTTGTTACCCAATTCTCATACTAGTACGGATGATATTGAATAAAGGAGGCCTGTGTCTTGAAACAGGAACAGGAATTTAACAACTTTGCAGAAGCGGCGCTACATGATTATAAAGAAGGATTAGGAATGTTTACAGAGAAGATGCCGCAGTTAGCTAAGAAGTATTCGGCATTTACTGAAGCGTGTTTTAAAGATGGGGAAGTGAGTCAAAAGGAGAAACAAATGATTGCGCTCGGTATATCTATTTTTTCACAAGATGAATATTGCATTATCTACCATACGAAAGGTTGTCTTGATCAAGGATGTTCTGAACAAGAAATACTTGAAACGGTAGGAGTGACAGCTGCATTTGGTGGTGGCGCAGCGATGAGCCAGGCCGTTACTCTCGTACAGGAATGTATGAAAGATTTGAACCAACCGAAGCATTAATGAATTCGTGTTTCTACTATTTAAATAGTGTATTGTGTCGAAGGACTGAAATAGGGTGGATATGGGAGGAAAAGTAAGAATGGATGTTTTTTAACTATTCAGAACTTCTTTCACCACTCCGGAACCCCCCTCAGCCCTTAAAATGCTGTTTGTAGCTACTAATGTAACGTGGTAAAGTAATTTTTGTAAGTAAAACGATATTGAAAGGATTGATTCATTATTAGCCCCATGCGGTTAAACCACACACCTGAAATGGAAAAGGCGATGTACCAGTCTCACGGAGTTGGCTATGCGGAGTATAGTCGTAATTTCAACAAGCGAATGCAAGTCGAGCGAGAGCGTGAGCTGGATCACCGTCGGAGTCTCAAAATGGTTAGTGAATTCGACCGTAAACTATCTAGATGAATCAGCATCCAAAATAACTATGATATACGAAAAACCAGTCTTACGACTGGTTTTTTTGTATGAAGATAATCACGTGTATTTCGTTGTAGCTCTGGTGATTAAATGGTAGGCTTAGAAAGGTATGCAACGAAAATATAAACGATTCATTCTCAATTTGAATAGCAAGCTATACCTTGGCTAACGCTAGAAAGTATGAGTCTTGCGTTCCTTGATATTAGTTTGGATTTGTTATAAAATAAGAATGAAAATAGATTGAGAATGACTCAGCACACATTCCTTGACATACACCTTATAGGTACTACAATAAGGAAGGAATAGTATAAACGTTATTGGAGGTATTCACAAATGGCAGCATCAACTCTAAAGATTGAGAATCTTCATGTTTCCATTGAGGGAAAAGAGATTATCAAAGGATTGAACCTTGAAATAAATGGTGGAGAAATTCACGCAGTAATGGGGCCGAACGGTACAGGGAAATCTACCCTTGCTTCTGCAATTATGGGCCATCCGAAATACGAAATCACTGAAGGCAGTGTCTTCCTTGATAATGAAGATGTACTTGAAATGGAAGTTGATGAGCGTGCAAAAGCTGGACTCTTCCTTGCAATGCAATATCCAAGTGAAGTAAGTGGCGTAACAAACGCTGATTTCCTTCGTTCTGCAATTAATGCTCGTCGTGAAGAAGGCGATGAAATTTCTCTAATGAAATTCATCAAAAAGCTAGACGGTAAAATGGCTGAACTTGATATGGGTGAAGAATTTGCACAGCGTTACCTTAACGAAGGTTTCTCTGGTGGTGAAAAGAAACGTAACGAAATTCTTCAGCTTATGATGCTTGAACCAAAAATCGCTGTTCTGGATGAAATTGACTCCGGTCTAGATATCGATGCGCTTAAAGTTGTTTCTAAAGGTGTTAATGCTATGCGCAATGAGAGCTTCGGTTGCTTGATCATTACTCACTATCAGCGTCTATTGAACTACATTACTCCTGATAAAGTACACGTTATGATGCAAGGTCGCATTGTGAAATCAGGCGGTGCGGAACTAGCACAGCGTCTTGAAGAAGAAGGTTATGAGTGGATTAAAGAAGAACTTGGAATTAAAGACGAAACAGTTGGTCAAGAAGCGTAAGCAGTAAGGAGGATGACAATGTCAGTGGATACGAAAATTGCATTCGATCAAGAATACATTAAATCTTATTCAGAAAAACGTCAGGAGCCGCAATGGATGGCCTCTCTTCGTTTAAAGGCTTTAGAGAAGTCAGAAAGTCTTCCAATGCCAAGACCTGATAAAACAAAAATCGATAAGTGGAATTTCACTTCATTTAAACACGATGTAGCTGGAGAAGCGATTTCATCACTTGATGATCTTCCTGAAGATGTGCGCGATCTTGTTGCTAAAGATCAACAGTCAGGAAATCTTCTTGTGCACCGTAACTCTACACCTGTTTTCAATCAGCTATCGAATGAGCTGAAAGAACAAGGTGTGATTTTCACAGATATTCAAACAGCTCTTCAAAATCATGGTGATCTAGTTGAGAAGTATTTCATGAAAGACGTTATGAAGGTTGATGAGAACCGTTTAACTGCCGTTCATGCAGCACTTCTTAATAGCGGTACTTTCTTGTATGTACCTCGCAATGTAGAAGTTGAAGTGCCAATCCAAGCACTAAATTGGCAAGAAGACCCTGAAGCTGGGATATTCAACCACGTGATTATCGTAGCAGAGGATAATAGTTCTGTGACATATGTTGAGAACTTCTTATCTTATGGTCACGATGTTGAATCCGTTGCGAACATTATTGCTGAAGTTCATGTAGGACAGAATGCTCGCGTTACGTTTGGTTCTGTTGATAACCTTGCAAAAGGTGTCACTACTTACGTAAATCGCCGTGCAAATGTGGCACGAGACGGTAAAGTTGATTGGGCTCTTGCTCAAATGAACGATGGCAACACGGTTTCTACAAATACAACGCACCTTATTGGTGATGGTTCTTATGCTGATTCTAAGACTGTAACAATCGGTCGTGGAAGCCAGAGTCAGAACTTCACTAATCAGATTTTCCATCACGGTCAAAACTCTGAGGGTGTTCTTCTTGTGCACGGTGTCCAAAAAGATAGTGCTAGCGCCATCTTTAACGGTGTTACGAAGATTGAACACGGTGCTAAGAAATCAAACGGTGAGCAAACACAGCGCGTTCTAATGATGAATGAGAAAGCGCGTGGGGATGCAAATCCGATCCTTCTTATTGACGAAGATGATGTTATGGCAGGCCACGCTGCATCTGTTGGTAAAGTTGATCCAATTCAGCTTTATTATTTGCAAAGTCGCGGGATTTCCCGTCAAGAGGCTGAACGTTTGATCATCCACGGTTTCCTCGCTCCAGTTATTAACGAACTTCCGATCGAAGGTGTTCGTAAACGTGCGGTTGAGGTAACTGAAGGGAAAGTTAATTAAATGATGAATGTCCAGGACATTCGCAAGCAGTTTCCCATTTTACATCAAGAGGTAAATGGGAAACCTCTTGTTTACCTTGATAGTGCAGCAACGTCTCAGAAACCTACTCAAGTAATTGACGCAGTAGAGCGTTACTACAAGGAAATTAACTCAAACGTTCACCGTGGTGTTCATACGCTTGGAACACATGCGACAGATGCCTATGAAGGCGCACGTGAAAAGGTTCGTGAATTTATTCATGCTTCTTCAACAGAAGAAGTGATCTTTACTCGCGGAACAACCACAGCCCTTAATATGGTCGCTTCAAGCTATGGACGTGCAAATCTTCAAGAAGGTGATGAAGTTGTCATCACACCGATGGAGCATCACAGCAACATTATTCCATGGCAACAGGTTGTAAAAGCAACTGGAGCCACTCTAAAATATATTCCTCTTCAACCAGACGGAACAATTGCGCTGGAAGACGTTGAGAAAACGGTAACAGCAAACACAAAAATTGTTTCTGTTATGCAAGTTTCGAATGTGCTTGGGACAATTAACCCGATTAAAGAAATTGCCGCGATTGCGCACCGAAATGGCGCTGTTATGGTTGTTGATGGGGCTCAAAGCACCCCTCATATGAAGATTGATGTTCAGGATCTTGACTGCGATTTCTTTGCATTTTCTGGACATAAAATGTGCGGACCTACTGGGATAGGCGTCCTCTACGGGAAGAAAAAGCTCCTTGAAAACATGGAGCCATTTGAATTCGGTGGAGAAATGATCGATTTTGTTGGTCTGTATGATTCGACATGGAAAGAGCTCCCTTGGAAATTTGAAGGGGGCACACCAATCATTGCAGGTGCGGTTGGTCTTGGAGCTGCGATTGATTTCTTAAATGAAATTGGCATGGACAACATCCAACAGCATGAAACTCATCTTGCTAAATATGCTATGCAGCAGTTATCAACTATCGAAGGCGTATCCATTTACGGACCTGAAAAACGTGCTGGGGTTGTCACTTTTAATAGTGATGACGTTCACCCACATGATGTGGCAACCGTACTTGACACAGAAGGCATCGCTGTCCGCGCTGGACACCATTGTGCTCAGCCACTAATGAAGTGGCTAGAGGTATCGGCTACTGCGCGTGCTAGCTTCTATTTATACAATACTGAAGAAGACGTGGATACGTTTGTAGCCGGATTACGAAAAGCAAAGGAGTTTTTCGGTAATGTCTTTTAATAATCTAGACCAGTTGTATCGACAGGTCATTATGGATCATTATAAAAATCCAAGAAATAAAGGGGAGCTTGAAGAAGGCGCCCTTAAAATAAACATGAATAACCCTACATGTGGAGATACAATTCAGCTTCAGCTGAAAGTAGATGATGGGAAGATTTCGGATGCGAAGTTTATTGGAGAAGGTTGCTCTATAAGCCTGGCATCAGCGTCGATGATGACACAGTCAGTTAAAGGACTTGAAGTTGATCAGGCCTTGAAGCTATCCGGTATTTTCTCTGATATGATGCAGGGGAAAGAATATGAAGAAGAAGATTTCGATCTAGGCGACATTGAAGCACTTCAAGGCGTTTCGAAGTTTCCTGCTCGTATTAAATGTGCAACACTCTCCTGGAAGGCAATGGAGAAGGGTTTCAAGGAACAGGATGAAGCTTAACCCGCTTCCAGGTGTTGTCACCGCTTCTTTTTCATACTAGAATGATGGAAAGAGAACATCAGCCAAACACTGACATGTGTAATGTCAAGGAGGGAAATAAAATGGCTAAAAAAATGCCTGAAGTTGGCGAATACCAATATGGTTTTAGTGATAAAGACGTTTCGATCTTCCGTTCAGAGCGTGGATTAACTCCTGAAATTGTAAAAGAAATTTCTCGCATGAAGGATGAACCACAGTGGATGCTTGACTTCCGCTTGAAATCGCTTGAACATTTCTACAGCATGCCAATGCCTCAATGGGGCGGAAACCTTGCTGATCTAGATTTTGATGAAATTACGTACTACGTAAAGCCTTCCGAGAAGTCTGAAAGATCATGGGATGAAGTACCAGAAGAAATCAAAGCGACATTTGATAAATTAGGTATCCCTGAAGCTGAGCAAAAATACCTTGCGGGTGTTTCTGCACAGTACGAATCTGAAGTAGTTTACCATAACATGCAAGAAGACCTTGAGAACATGGGGATTGTGTTTAAAGATACAGATACTGCACTTAAAGAGAACGAAGATCTTTTTAAAGAGTATTTTGCGAAAACAATTCCTCCAACGGATAACAAGTTCTCAGCTCTTAACTCTGCTGTATGGTCAGGTGGTTCATTCATCTACGTTCCTAAAGGTGTGAAAGTCGATACGCCTCTACAAGCATACTTCCGAATTAACTCTGAGAACATGGGTCAGTTCGAGCGTACGCTTATCATCGCTGATGAAGGTTCTTCTGTACATTACGTTGAAGGTTGTACTGCACCGGTTTATACAACTAACTCTCTACACAGTGCTGTAGTTGAGATCATTGTTAAGAAGGATGCATACTGCCGTTATACGACGATTCAGAACTGGGCTAACAACGTGTTTAACCTTGTTACGAAGCGTGCAGTTGCGGAAGAAAATGCTACGATGGAATGGATCGATGGTAACATTGGTTCCAAACTTACAATGAAGTATCCAGCTGTTATCTTAAAGGGTGAAGGCGCTCGTGGTATGACGCTTTCCATCGCTCTTGCTGGTAAAGGACAGCACCAGGATGCTGGCGCTAAGATGATTCATTTAGCACCTAACACTTCTTCGACAATTGTTTCGAAATCTATTTCAAAACAAGGCGGTAAAGTAACATATCGTGGTATCGTTCACTTTGGCCGTAAAGCGGAAGGTGCTCGCTCAAACGTTGAGTGTGATACGCTTATCATGGATAACGAGTCTACTTCTGATACAATTCCTTACAATGAAATCCTAAACGATAACATTTCACTTGAACACGAAGCGAAAGTATCGAAGGTTTCTGAAGAGCAGCTCTTCTATCTGATGAGCCGTGGCGTATCTGAAGAAGAAGCAACTGAAATGATCGTAATGGGCTTCATCGAGCCATTTACGAAAGAACTTCCTATGGAATATGCGGTTGAAATGAACCGTCTCATTAAATTTGAGATGGAAGGTTCAATCGGTTAAGCTTCCATTTTAAACGAACCGGATCTTCCGGTTCGTTTTTTATATGTGAAAGTGTAAAGGGCTAAATCCTAATTGTTATTTCAAAATAGTATGAGGGATTTTCACTTGCTATTTTCGGGTAATGATATGAGAATAGAGAAAGAGAATCGAGATGAGAGGAAGAATTGCATGATTTACATAGGCGTAACAGGGTGGGGAGACCATGATGATCTTTACCCACCAGGTGTAAAAAGCAATGAAAAACTTTCGATATATGGTTCGCACTTTCCTACTGTTGAAGTTGATTCGTCCTTCTATGCTGTGCAACCAGAACGTAATTTTCAGAAATGGGTAGATGAGACACCAGAAGGGTTTCGGTTTGTCGTTAAGGCTTACCAGGGTATGACTGGCCATCAACGTGGGGATATTCCCTTTGAAACAAGAGATGAAATGTTTCAAGCTTTCAAGGAATCGGTTCGTCCCCTGCGAAATGCAGGAAAGCTTGCGATGGTGCTTTTTCAATTTCCTCCCTGGTTTGATGTGAATAAAGATAATGTTAACATCTTGAGGGACTGTAAACAGCGGATGGGAGATATTCCATGTGCGGTAGAATTTCGACATCAGTCCTGGTATCATGAAGCTTTTCGTGATAAGACGCTCTCATTTCTAGAGGAACAGGGTTTTATCCATACGATTTGCGATGAGCCACAAGCTGGCGAGGGATCGGTTCCTTTAGTGATGGAAACCCTAAACCAGGATCAGGTCCTTGTCAGGTTACATGGTCGAAATACAAATGGATGGACGAATCCAGGTAATCGCCATAACTGGAGGGAAGTTCGGTATTTATATGATTATAATCAAGAAGAACTCTTACAATGGAAGGAACAAATATTAGAATTAGAACGACAATGTAAAAATGTATTTATTTTATTTAATAATAATTCAGGAGGTCATGCTGCTAATAATGCTAAGGAAATGATTCAAATGCTCGATATTGAGTACACGAATTTAAATCCGAAGCAACTTGATCTCTTTGATTTATAAGGAGTATACCTATGGTGACGTGGTTCTTATTATTTATCATTGGTCTATTAGCAGGTACGATTGGAAGCCTTGTCGGTCTTGGGGGAGGCATTATTATCGTTCCTGTTCTTCTCATTATCGATCAATATACGAACTGGCTTTCTGATTTAACGCCTCAGAAAATTGTAGGTAGCTCGATCGTTGTCCTCGTCGTGATCGGTCTTTCCTCTACACTTGCTTACATGAAAAAGAAAAGCGTTGATTATAAAAGCGGAGCGCTTTTTTTTCTAGGAAGTGGACCAGGGGCTATTCTAGGGGCGTGGCTAAATAAATTTATTCAGGTTGATTATTTTTCCATTTATTTTGGGGTATTTATGGTGCTTGTTTCCATATTATTAATGGTAAGGAACCGTTTACGCCCTATGAAACTAAATGGTCAATTTGAACGAACGTATACGGATCCGAATGGGACAGAGATGAACTATAACTTTTCTGCCGTAGCAGCTGTTATTGTTTCATTTATCGTTGGGGTCATTTCAGGTCTATTCGGAATTGGTGGCGGCTCACTTATGGTTCCTGCCATGATTCTACTATTTGGTTTTCCAACATCGGTTGCTGTTGCAACCTCCATGTTTATGATTTTTCTTTCAAGTATAACGGGTACCCTGACGCATTTAGCACTTGGTAACATTCAGTGGTTTTTACTAATCGGTCTCATTCCAGGTGCATGGATTGGAGCAAAATGCGGTTCATTTATTAATCAGAAACTTTCGGACAAATCAGTGGTTGTTATTTTACGATGGATGTTAATTATTGTAGGTGTCCGATTAATCTGGCAGGGAACGATGGGATAAGAAAGGAAGAGTGTCTTGACTTCTAGAACATTACAATTTTATTATACAAACGATCTTCACAGTCATTTCGCAAATTGGTCAAAAGTCTCTTCATATTTGAAAGAGAAGAAGCGAATGCATGAGCTTCAAGGGACACCTTATCTCCTTCTTGATTTAGGAGATCACTCTGATAAGGTGCATCCAATGACAGAAGGAACTGTCGGCAAAGGTAACGTTCAGTTACTAAATGAGCTGGAATATGATTATGCCACTATCGGGAACAATGAGGGTATTACGTTTTCAAAAAAAGAACTAGAAGAGCTTTATTCAGACGCTAAGTTCGAGGTGATTGTCGCCAACCTCTATCATCAAGATGGTACAAGGCCTTCCTGGGCTGTACCTTACAAGATCCATGAGTTAAATGGCATTAAAGTAGGAATTATAGGTGTTACCATCCCTTATGAACAATTCTACTCACTACTTGGATGGCAGATTGATTCTCCATTCCATTTCTTACAGTCCCTCATTGATGAAGTACGCAGTCAATCAGATGTTGTCGTATTGATGTCACATATGGGCTTAGGTAATGATGAACAGCTAGCAAGGGAAATGAATGGGCTTGATGTTATTATTGGAGCCCATACGCATCATGTGCTGAAGCATGGCATGCTTGTAGAGGATACGCTTATTACTCAGTCTGGTAAAAACGGGAATTACGTTGGAGAAGTTTCGATTTGTTTTGATATGGAAACAAAGAAAGTGAATGAGAAGGAAGCATATGCGATAACCGTCCGGAATCGTAAAGAAGACGAGGAAGCGAAGGCCATGATTCAACAACTAAGTATTGATGCACATAAGATGCTTGAAGAGGTCGTCTGTCGTCTTGAACAGCCTCTTGAATCTGAATGGTTTCAACGCTCGGTTCTAGCTGATGAGTTAGCTGCCGCTCTTAGAGAGTGGTGTGGAGCGGATATTGGCATGATTAACGCTGGTATGTTGCTTGATGGGTTACCAGAAGGAAATGTATCAAGAGAAGACCTTCATCGCATTTGCCCTCATCCTGTTAATCCTTGCAAAGTGGTGCTAAAAGGAAGCGAGTTACGAGAAATCATTTCTTATTCTATGTCAGATGAAATAGTGAATTTAAGTTTTAAAGGTCTCGGTTTCCGAGGAGAGGTAATGGGGATCATGGCATTCGATGGGCTTGAGGTTACCTCTGTCAAAATGGACGACGGCCTCTATCATGTAACAGATGTTTTTCACAACGGAAATAAGCTTGTTTCTGATGAAGAATATGCCGTTGCCACGGCTGATATGTTCACATTTGGGAAATTCTATCCTCAAATGAAGCATGCTAAAAAGAAATACTTTTTACCTGAAATGCTTCGAGATCTCCTTGCATGGCGTTTAGAAAATAGACATTAAAACTTTCAGTGTTTGATTGTCAAACATGCTCTTTGTCTCATATAGATATAGTGATATTCATTCAGGTCAGGAGGCGGGAATGACGTGATCACTATGTCACCAATCATGATTGACGGTCATCCTTTTACAGCTGTCAGTATGCAGCTTCCGAAAACGAATTTTCTAGCGGTCATGAATGACAATGGGTATATCATGTGCGGCGCACTCGATGTAGCCTTACTTAATGAAAAGTTAAGTGACCGAAAGATTATCGCAGGAAGAGCTGTTGGTGTACGGTCTATTGAACAACTGCTTGATGCACCGCTCGAATCTGTTACGCTTGAAGCAGAAGCGCGAGGCATTACGATTGGAACTAAGGGTAGAGACGCGATGCTTAAGATGATGTGAAGAAAGCCGTAGCACTTGCTACGGCTTTCTTTTCGATTATGAAACATTTAATAGCTTGATTTTGGCTCTTTCTAGGAAATTGTCCATACTTCTCTTCTCCATGGCATATACATGAAGAAGAGAAGGGAGGGTTCATGTTGTTTCGAACTCGTAGAAAATTCTTTAGAAAGGGACCGCTTCCCTTTCGATATGTTTTTGTCATCTCCTTTATTATTTTTATCTTTACTACTGTTCAAGGATTATGGATTGTTAATAAAGGAATTGAACCAAGCTTAATCAGTATTGCTGAAACAAAAACACGTCAAGTTGCTGCGCAAGCAATAAATGATGCCATTTCAAAGAAGATCGCAGACGGTATTGACGTTGAGAATTTAATTATCGTTCATGGTAATGATTCCGAAAAAGTACCAAGTTATAGCTTTAACTCGCAAGTTTATAATCGATTGATCTCAGAGGCCACAGAACGAGTTCAAACTTACTTAGATTATGTTGAAGCTGGTGATTTAGATAAGCTGGAAACCTTTAAGAATGATATAGATATCGATTACGAAGGTACCGAAAATCAACAAGGAATCGTATACTCCATACCTTTAGGGATGGCTACAAATAATGTTCTTCTTTCAAATTTTGGGCCGAGGATTCCAGTACGGTTTGAAATGATTGGAGATGTGGTCTCTAATATTGATACAAAGGTGAAAGAAACGGGAATTAACAACACGTATCTTGAAGTGTATATCAATATTAAAGTTGAGATGAACGTAATTATTCCTTTCTCTACAAAGAATACTGAAGTTTCGAACTCTGTAAAAATTGGAGATTTATTTATTCAGGGAGACGTTCCTTATTATTATAATGGTGATAATGGAAATGGTGGAAATCCATCGATCGTTTTGCCGAAGCCAGATTAAGAAAAGGAGGCCATTAACCAGCTTCAATGTTCAATGTCGATAGCTAAAAAAATGGTTCCCTTCTAATAGAAATATCTCTGGAATAATCTACAATTGCACAAACAACGAAAGTAAGGTATACTTTAAAACTGAACTTAATATTGTTCCTTATCTTATACGATGAGGTAGAGGAGCAGATCCTCATGAGTACGTGTTGGGAGAATGACACCAATGATCAGCATCGAAAGGGAGATCTGCCGAAGCATAAATAACGGTCACATTATTTGTGTTGGGGCGACATTGAAGAAGTGTCGAACTGTCATTATGAGTCTAACTTGTAATGGAGAACTACTGATCGGGGTGGACACTTAACATTGACTCGGTGAAGCGAGCAATGATAGGACCAATCCTATCATTGCTCGCTTTTTTGCGTTCAAACACGACGAGAAGGCTGAGGGATAGGCGTCCATTCCGGTTATGATGACCAATCATTTATTAGGAGGATATTCATGGAGAATTCAGTTCTATCCATTATTCCACCACTCGTAGCTTTGCTAATGGTAGTGGTGACTAGAAAAGTGCTTCCTTCTTTAGGAGTAGGCATTATTCTTGGTGCGCTAATGATCAACAATTGGAGTGTACCAAATTCATTAGAAGAAATTTATACAATCGTAAAAGGGATCTTCATTGATTCCGAGAGCGGTGGTTTAAATACTTGGAACATGTACATTATTTTCTTCCTGCTTTTATTAGGGATGATGACGGCCTTTATTTCGATATCAGGTGGAAGTCGCGCATTTGGCGAGTGGGCCATGAAACGCGTGAAAACAAGAGTAGGCGCACAGATTGTCACAGCGGTATTTGGTATTATTATTTTTATTGATGATTACTTTAATTCGCTCGCAGTTGGGAACGTAAGTAGACCGATTACGGACAGGCACAATGTTTCAAGGGCAAAGCTTGCCTATATCATTGATTCAACTGCAGCACCAATGTGTATTATTTCACCTATTTCAAGCTGGGGCGCTTATATCATCGCGTTAATTGGTGGTGTATTAGCAACGCATAGCATTACAGGTGTTGGCGCGTTAGAAGCTTTTATAAGAATGATTCCAATGAATTTGTATGCTCTCTTTGCACTTGCGATGGTGTTCTTTGTTAGTTATTTTGACATTAATCTTAAGGCAATGAGAGTACATGAAGACCGTGCACAGAAAACAGGAGAAGTGCTTGATCCGAATCAAGGTGCCGTACCTGGTCAAACATCAGGACTACCTGAAAGTGAGAAGGGGAAAGTAGCTGATCTTGCATGGCCTATTATTATGCTAATTGCTGGTACTGTGACGTTTATGGTCATCACAGGAATTCAGGCTGTTAGCGGAACGGATACAGCCGTGACAGCTTTGTCTGTCTTTGAAAATACAGACGTTGCTGCTTCTCTCCTTTATGGTGGAATCATTGGACTTATAACTTCTCTCCTCTTCTTCTTTCCAAAACGAATGGGTGGAGCGGTTCTTGGAAAAGGAATTTGGGAAGGCATTAAATCAATGCTTCCAGCCGTATACATTCTTTTCTTTGCATGGACATTGATTGAAATTATCGGCTCACTAGGGACTGGTAAGTATCTTGCAGGACTTGTTAATGACCACATTGTGATTGGCTTCTTACCAGCTATTTTGTTCCTACTTGCAGGTGTTATGGCGTTTGCAACGGGAACTTCGTGGGGAACATTTGGCATTATGCTTCCGATCGCAGGAGAGATTGCTGCTGCTACGGATCCTACCTACATGCTTCCTGTACTTGCCGCTGTTCTTGCAGGAGCTGTATTTGGAGATCACTGCTCACCAATTTCGGATACAACAATTCTTTCTTCAACAGGCGCGGGTAGTCACCATATCGATCATGTGATGACACAGTTGCCTTATGCATTGCTCGTTGCAGGTATTTCGTTACTAGGATATCTGGTTCTTGGCTTTACTGGTAGTTCCATTCTTGGTCTTGTGGCAACAGCGATTCTATTCGGATTATTAATTTTCATGCTAAAAGGAAAATATGCCAACAGACCAGTTGAAATGGCAAATCATTAATCAAACAGGAGGATATTCCTCCTGTTTTTTTATGTATTTTCACAAAAATAGAGAGATTTATATAGAAAATTGAACGATTCATACGAAAAATGTAAAAAGATTGTTTTGACAAGGACATACGTACTAGATATACTATAAACAAAATAATCTGAATTTACTTAAAAGTCTTAACCTTTTTCTGGAAGGGGGCTTATGGTGAAAAAGGTTAACATTTGTCTAAGGGGGTAATTTATTTGGAAAATCGTGCGCAATGGGGGACAAGGGCTGGTTTTATATTAGCCGCAGTTGGTTCAGCAATAGGTCTAGGGAACATTTGGAGATTTCCGGCCGTAGCCTATGACAACGGTGGTGGAGCATTTTTTATTCCTTATTTATTTGCATTATTAACAGCCGGAATCCCAATTCTTATTCTTGAATTTACATTGGGTCATAAATTCCGTGGATCCGCACCACTTTCGTTCTTTCGAATGAATAAGAAGATGGAATGGCTTGGGTGGTGGGGCGTTATCGTTGCATTCGTCATCTCCACATACTACGCGGTAATTATTGCGTGGGCCATCTCTTATAGCTATTTTGCATTTAATCAAAGTTGGGGTTCTGATACAGAAGCATTCCTCTTCAATGATTATCTGAAATTAACGGTTGATCCTGGACAAACAGGTAGTATCGTACCAGGCGTATTTCTCCCATTAATTGCAGTATGGATCATTACACTTGGCGTACTTCTTGCAGGTGTTAAAAAGGGAATTGAGCGTGCTAATAAAATTTTCATTCCTACATTAATTGTTCTTTTCTTAATCATTGTGATTCGAGCAGTGACACTGCCTGGTGCTGCTGAAGGTCTAAATGCATTCTTTACACCGAATTTTGACAGTATTACTTCAGGAAGTGTTTGGGTTGCTGCATACGGACAAATTTTCTTCAGTTTATCCATTGCTTTTGCTATTATGATTACTTATTCTAGTTACTTACCTAAGAAATCAGATATTACGAATAACGCGTTTATTACTGGTTTTGGTAACTCGGCGTTTGAGCTTCTAGCAGGTATCGGGGTATTCTCAGCGCTTGGATTTATGGCTCAGCAGCAGGGGCTTAGCGTTGGCGAAGTAGTGAGCGGTGGCGTAGGACTAGCCTTCGTTGTCTTCCCGCAAATAATCAATGAGTTTCCAGCTTTGAACGGGTTGTTCGGATTCTTATTCTTTGCTTCACTTGTACTTGCAGGTTTGTCTTCACTGATTTCTATTTCCGAAACATATGTTGCAGGTGTTTCTGAGAAGTTCGGAATTTCTCGTACGAAAGCTGTTCTAATTGGTGGAGGGATTTCCTCTATTATCTCGATTCTGTTTGCAACGCAAGGCGGATTGTTCTTCCTTGACGCAGCTGATTACTTTATTAACCAGTTCGGAATTGCCTTTGTAGGACTAGTGGAGGTGGTTGTTGTAGCATGGGTACTTCGTGAGCTTAATACGCTTGAGTCACATGCAAACGGCATTTCAGACATTTCACTGAAGTACTGGTGGAAAGCTTGTCTTGGAGTCATTACTCCTCTCGTACTTGGTTATATGATGTTCGATCTCTTTAAGACAAATCTTCTTCGTCAGTTTGATACACCGACTGGGAACTATGAAGGCTACTCAAACGGCTTTATTCTTTATAGTGGCTGGGCTGTCGCAGGATTCGCCCTTCTGGTTGGAATTCTATTCAGCCTAAAGAAATGGGATGCGAAAGCTGAACAGCAAAAGTATAAGGAGGTAAGCTAATATGGGTGGTAGCGCGATTTTCATGATGGTAGTTGGAATGGTTATTATATGGGGTGGTCTTGCGGCTAGCATTTTGAATGCTGTAAGAGTATCAAAAAAACAATAGAACATAAAAAGAAGAACTAGCGAGCTAGTTCTTCTTTTTTGCTTACTTTTTGTTGCGTATTCGTTCCTGTCGTTCCCAGAGCCTCAACGAAGGATAGGGATCATACGACCATTCTGTTCTTCCGTTGTCTTTATAGATGCCATAGTGAAGATGTGGCGGGAACTTTCCAGCCGTTCCTTTTGGTCCATATCCAGAGCTACCAACATACCCAATGATTTCACCTGGCTGTACAACATGACCTTTCTCAATGCCTTTTTCAAACCCATTTAGGTGAGCATAGTAGTGGTAATTGCCATCGATATCCCGAATCCCGATCCGCCATCCACCGTATTCATTCCATCCCTTCGTTTCGACAGTTCCGTAACTTGTCGCTTTCACTCCAACACCATAAGAAGCGAAAATATCCGTTCCTTCGTGAATTCGAAGTCCGCCCCAGCCACGTCGATCGCCCCAAGTGCTTCGGTAACTATAGTTTGCGTGAAGTGGTACGGGAAAAGCATGCTTATCGAGTTTAAGCGTTTTGAATGTATGATAAACAGCACTATTACTTGTAATCGTCCTTACTGCCTGGTCACGATGATAATAGTCCCAAAGACCAATTTGAATATCTTCTAAAGAACTTCCATACTGTTGTATGAAAGACCCAATTGTATAAAGTAGATCTTCGTCATTAGTACGCTCGGCTTTGCCATCTCCATTGCCATCGAGGCCAATTCCATTAAAGAACGATATCGAGATAGGGTCGTGATCTTCTTTATTTGGATTCGTACTCCCAGACCATTTCTCAGGCGTAATATAGATAGCTATTGCACCTTTTTCACGAGGAATATCTTTTTGTGAGCGCCTAATGCTTCGTTCATATTGATCAATACCAGCATAGATGTACCAGGGGACTTGTGTGACGGCTTCCATCTTATGAAATAACATCTTCCGTTCGCTTCTTAGTTTATCTTCGTCTATATCAGCAGCTCGAACGTTTATAGGGATGAGGAAGAAAAGAATAAGGATAAGAAAACTATATTTTCTCAAGTGTTTCTTCTCCTTTCGTAATTTGTCATTACCCTTAGTTTGGTTTTCCGTGCGTAAATCATTAGAACTAAATAATGGAAGGTCTAAAGTCTTAATCCTCAATAGATTCACACTTTTTATAGAAATGAATGAGTTACCTATGGTATTCTTTATTACAGAAAAGTAATAGGTGAGGTGAGTGTAGTGAGTAAGAAAGAAGAATATTTAAGAAAACCAGAGTGGTTGAAAATAAAACTAAATACAAACGAAAATTATAAAGGCTTAAAAAAGATGATGCGCGAGAAAAAGTTACATACGGTCTGTGAGGAAGCGCGTTGTCCGAATATTCATGAATGTTGGGCTGTTCGTAAGACGGCAACCTTTATGATTCTTGGTGATGTTTGTACTCGTGCATGCCGTTTCTGTGCAGTAAAAACTGGTCTTCCAACTGAGCTTGATTGGGCAGAGCCTGAACGCGTTGCGGATTCCGTTGAACAGATGGGACTAAAACACGTGGTCATTACCGCTGTAGCGCGAGATGATTTAAAAGATGGTGGCGCGGCTGTTTTTGCTGAAACCGTACGTGCTATTCGTCGTAAAAATCCGTTCTGTTCGATCGAAGTTCTTCCATCAGACATGGGTGGCCAATATGAAGCGCTTGAAACACTCATGGATGCGAAACCGGATATTATGAACCACAATATTGAAACAGTGGAGCGCCTAACGCCAAGAGTGAGAGCACGCGCGAAATATCGTCGTACACTAGAGTTTCTTCAGCGTGCAAAAGAAATGAATCCTGAGATTCCGACTAAATCCAGCATCATGCTAGGATTAGGTGAAACAAAAGAGGAAATCATTCAAACACTTGATGATCTTCGTGCACATGATGTTGATATTGTTACACTTGGGCAATATTTACAACCATCGAAAAAGCATTTAAAAGTAGAAAAATACTGGACGCCTCAAGAGTTTCTTGAGCTCAAAGATATTGCGTTAGAAAAAGGCTTTAAACACTGTGAATCTGGTCCAATGGTTCGTTCGTCTTATCATGCTGATGAGCAAGTCAATGCAGCCAAGCAAGCTTCGAAGTAATGGATAAGTAATAATAAAGATAAAAAATCGGCCTTTATCGGGCCGATTTTTTTACTTCGACATCATTTCTTTTCCATCTGTATCATTTAAGTCTTCATTCATTTCGCCCTTCATCTCACCGTTCTCGTTCTCTCCATCACTTACCTTTTTCCCTTGTGGCGCTTTCTTCATTTTGGCAATCGTTTCTTCTATGCTCTTCTCGAGTTCTCCATTTGCAGTGGAGGCATTTTGATATCGCTCGACCTCAGCAATCATTCCTTCTTCGTCAGAAACATAGACATGATAATATCTTGGAATGACAGAAAGAGCCGTTTTCTTTACTTGATCTGCAGTGGCATCACGATCTTTTGTTGTTGTTTTATAGCCAATGAGAACTTCTTCATCTGTTACTAGCGTTGCGACATCACTGACATAAGGTAAAACAATTGCCATTGAACCGATCATATCCGACATACGATCACGATCAAGGTAGGCTATGTTCTCGGGTTGTTTTTGAGAATTCATGTTGTTAGTATTTCGTGTATGACGCACATATCCAAAGCCACCCTTTTTGGACTTTTCCTGAGAATTAGCGGTGTTCATACCGTATTCATCGGGATCCGTTTTAACAGGTGTTAAATCTGCGTGGTCAAAGGAATCTGTCGCATTTTCTCCCTGGCATGCCCCAAGTCCTAATACGAGTGGCAGTATGAGCAGAATTTGTTTTTTCAATAACATTCACCTCCATACTGTTATCATGACCGAACTCTGTTCCTTTTTTACTGGTATTACTTGGACAAATCGAATAAAAAAGGTATCATAAGACTAATGAGCCCATTTTGAAATGAGGGATAAAGAATGATAAAAGTAAATCAACATACGTTTGAGTTGATGAAGGATGAAAGAGAAGGTTGGAACGAAGAAGCTTTTCTTGCTCGATATAGTGAGATTTTGGATAAATATGATTACATTGTTGGGGATTGGGGCTATGGTCAGCTTAGATTAAAAGGATTCTTTGAGGACCGTAACCAAAAAGCAACTTTCGATACAAAATTCAGCACGGTGCTTGATTATTTATATGAATACTGCAACTTCGGCTGCCCTTATTTTGTATTAAAGAAGCAGAAGAAGGAAAAACCGAAGAAACAACAACAAGAAGCATAAGCCCTATGGGCTTATGCTTTGTATGGTTTTTCGGAGTCTTTTTCTGGATCATCGTGTGGTGGATGTGAGCCAGGGTCCTGACGAGGTAAATGTTGGTGAAGATTTTTATTTTCGTAATTAAATGCACTATAGGAACGCTGCCCTTCTCGCCAAGGTGAGGTTTTACCGAGCTTTTTATTCACCGGTGAACCGTATGGACCTTCTGGCGTATCTTCAGGGAGGACGTAATTTCGCCCTTTCTCTACGTTAGCGAAGTCTTGATAATCTTCTTCATCAAACATGAATAAACACCACCTTTAGGAGGTAGTGTATTCATTGTCTGATAAAATATTAGTGACTTAAGACTTCTCTCAAGAAGTTGCGAAGTTCTTCAGCATCTTCTTCATTGAGAGAGTAGGCATGCTCGAGATTTCCAGGCTCATTTAGATCATCGTGGCCGATAATTGCAAATTTGCCTCCTTGAATATCGAGGACTAACGATTTTCCATAAAAGCGATCTGATTTTACAATACAAAGGTCAAACCGATGATTGCTTCCCATAAAGCAGACGAACCTGGCTTCAGTGGCCTCCTGTTCGTCGTAGATGAGTCGTTCATCTTCCATCATAGCACCCTCCTTTTCTAGTTAACGCTATCATACCATCTTATGAGGCGTTCTCATACAAGCTTTCATTAGAAAATGTAAGCCGTTGCATTTTAAGATATGATAAAATGTAGAGAAGTATTTAATACCGTTTCAGAAAATGGTGATTGAATCATAAGTGTTAGAGGCAGGTGCATGAGTATGTATTTTGTGGATCGTAAGAAAATAGAAGAACAGCTGGTTTATTTCGATAAAATGATTGTTCTCATGAAGGAAAGTTCTTTTCAAACAGAACTTCATTTTCTCGGATTAGAGCGAATTCATCACGTTGTCATTGAGAGCATGATTGACGTAGGGAACAGCATCATTGATGGATTCATTATGCGAGATCCCGGGAGCTATGAAGATATTATTGAAATCCTAGCTGATGAAAAAGTAATATCAACTGAAAATACTATTATGTTAAAAGAAGTCGTGGGCATGAGAAAACCACTAATGCAGCAATATGTTATGCTTGATCATGAAGCATTGGAGCAAAATCTTCGGAAAAACCTCAGTGCACTAGAGCAGTTTCCTACTGATATAAGAACATACTTAAATCAAGAATTAGGGGCTGTTTCAGCTTTTCTTCCAGATAATGAAGATTGATGTTAAGGTAAACACACATTGTAAAGAAAGTAAGGTGTTTTTGATGAAAAGAGTAAGAAACGATCAGCTGACATTTTTTATTCAAAAACCCGAATATATGAACCGCTTTCATTAATGAAAGCGGTTTTCTTATGGATTGGATAAGTAGAAGGAGGATAATAAGTACATGAAAAACTATAAAGGCTATTTAATTGATCTAGATGGTACGATGTATCGGGGCACTGAAAGAATTCACGAAGCAGTCGAGTTCGTGAAGCGTTTAAAGGAAGCAAATATTCCCTATTTATTTGTGACGAACAATTCATCAAAACGGAAAGAACAAGTTTCTGATAAGCTTGAGGCGTTTGGTGTACCATGTACGCCAGATCACGTGTTTACAACAAGCATGGCAACAGCAAGTTATATCTCTAATAAGAAGCAAGATGCTTCGGTTTATGTGATTGGAGAAGAAGGCATTCGCGATGCCTTAACGGATGAAGGTTTAATGATTCAAGACGACAATCCAGACTATGTTGTCGTTGGGATTGACCGTTCAATCACATACGAAAAATTTGCGAAGGCGTGCATTGCCGTTCGAAACGGAGCTACTTTTATATCGACAAATGGAGATATTGCGATTCCAACTGAACGAGGATTGTTACCCGGTAATGGTTCATTGACGGCAGTCGTGACTGTTTCAACGGAAGTAGACCCTATTTTTATTGGGAAGCCTGAACCTATTATTATGGAACAAGCTCTTGCTCAACTTGGTACACCGAAAGAAGAGACGTTGATGGTTGGGGACAATTATCGCACCGATATTCTTGCAGGTATCAATGCCGGTTTGGATACATTGCTTGTTCATACAGGCGTAACAACGAAAGAGCACTTGTTATCAGTCGAAAAGCAACCCGAGTTTACGGCTCTTACGCTAGATGAATGGCAAATATAAAAACGCCCATTGGGCGTTTTTATATTTGCCGTTATTCTGTTTTTTGGGCTCTATGGGCAAGTCGACTAGATGCAGCTGCCGCAATAGCTCCCACAATATCGTCAAGGTAGGTATGGCATGCACCACTGGATTTATCATTTAACTTTTCGAGAATACCAGGCTTTTGTTTATCGATAAAACCATAGTTCGTAAGGCCAATCGATCCGTATACATTTACAATTGAAAGAGCGATGATTTCGTCTACGCCATATAGACCTTCATCTTTCATTAATATATCTTGTAGAGGCTGATCAAGCAGTTTTCTTTCCGTAAGTTCGTCAAGCTGAATTCCCGTGAGCACTGCATTTTGCACTTCTCTTTTTGAAAGTACACGTTCTACATTTTGTATGCAAGTTTCCATTTCAAGGTTAGGGTGATATTTTTCTTGGAGATAGAAAACAAGGTCTGCGATATCTTTGATCTCGACACCACGTTCTTTTAATTTACTTCTCGCTGCTTGTTCTACAAGGTCCATAGGTTCTTGGCCCATTCTTGTCCCACCTAACTTTATAGTAAATTGGTATTGGATGTTATTGATTATATTAGTATATGGTAAGTCAGGAAGAAATATGACACTAAACTTCTGTGACTACTTTACACCGATTGGGCGCGCGGGGCATATAGTACGGTATTAAGACGAATTGCCGGAGGGTTAATATGCTTGAACGAGAGGTTTTTCATCAATATGGCATCGTTATAGATCAACATAATGTTAAAAATAGTGGATATTTGCTTCGTACATCTGATCAATCTGAATTTATTTTAAGGCGTGCACTAAGTGAACAAGAGAGTGAATTTCCCTGGTATGTAATGGTAGCAAACTTTCTTAATCAACAGAATGAACCTACAATGTTACCGATTTCTTCAAGAAGAGGGAAGTATATAGAGACAATTCAGAATGAGGCGTATGTTCTTTATCAAAAACCGTATGATCGAAATATTCGCATTCATCACAATGATGGGAGTCGGCTAGCGCTATTTCATAGGAAAGCAGGTAATCTCCTAGCAGCTTATAGTGAATTACCAGAAATTCAACCTTGGCAGATGCGGTGGCAGTACAGGATAGACCAACTTGAATCTTTTCGTGAGGAATTGAAGAATCAGACTCAGCCTCTCAGAGAATTTGATGAATGGTTTATAGAAACATTCCCCTATTATTCTGGCTTATCAGAGAATGCGATTCAGTACATTGTGGACTGTGGTATTGACATGGGAATGAATCCATTTCAGATTAGAACTCTTGCGTTTAATCGGTATACAGCCAATTATCACCGTACATCTGAAGGGCTATTTCCGAATGATCTCATCCTTGACCATCCAGCGAGAGATCTTGCTGAGTGGATTAGATATGAGCTAGTTGAGGGCGAGGGGAATTTTGAAGGCATCAGGCAATTTATGTGGAATTATCATGAGAGGCGTACGTTAACTCAAATGGACTGGAATCTACTGTATGCTCGTTTGTTATTCCCTCTTCCATATGTAGAGACAGTGGAGCATTACTATAGTGATGGCAATTTAAAGGAGAAAGAAAAAAGTTTTGTGAATTTAAAGCAACTTGTGAGAAGAGAAGGAGAAAGGGAGGAAATGTACCGTTTGTTGTTTCAGGAATTGATGGGTGAATATGGCAAGCAAATGAGAAGAGTAGATTGGTTAAGTTAAAAATAAAAACCCCCTCCATGACAGAGGGGGTGGATGTGTTTGGTTTAAAATACTTGCTCGAGTTCAGTTACGCCAGGAACTTCTTCAAGAAGTGCGCGTTCAATACCTGCTTTAAGTGTGATAGTGGAACTAGGGCAACTGCCGCATGCTCCCATTAAACGTACTTTAACTACGCCTTCTTCGATGTCTACAAGCTCTACGTCTCCACCGTCACGCAGAAGGAATGGACGTAGTTTATTCAATACATCTTGTACTTGCTCTTGCATCATTCATCGACTCCCTTCATACTTCCATTATACTAATGATTAAGTTAAAAATCTATGTGCTAATGTAGAATGATTATAATTCTCATCCTAACTTTATCATGGTATGAATCCATATTCAAGATTGGAACATGAAAAAGGCGAATGCTTCTTTTCTACATGATAGGAATAGGGTACAATGAAGGTAAATTGATTGAATAGAAAGGACGTTTTCACCATGGAAGAAGTACTCGTCTATGGAGCAGGTGAGCGCTGTGCAAGCTGTGTAAACTTGCCTTCTTCAGAAGAAACGGCTGAATGGCTTAAAGCGGCCCTCGACCGCAAGTATCCTGATCGCCAAATAGTCGTTCGATATATTGACATTCATAGTAAACTCTCCGGTTATGAGGCGGCTTTTGCTTCAAAAGTGATTGATGAAGATCTGTTCTATCCAGTTGTTGTCGTCCGAAATGAAATTGTGTCAGAAGGTAACCCTAAATTAAAAGACTTATATGCTGTTCTAGAAGACCGTTCTGCAACGGCTTAAATGATAAAACCCGTGAACAAATTTGTTCACGGGTTTTATCTTACGAAAAAGTATATTTACTTCTTATAAAGGTCAACCTTATTAACCGTTATGATTCTTATACATCCATAATATACCTGACTTGAGTAGACGAGGAACTCGGCCAGTAAGTGGACGATTCGCCATGACACCAAAGCCATGCTTGCTTCCGAGTGAGCCAAGCGTTCCTTTGATTTTAATTGGTGGAAGCGCAGGTGGCGTTTCTTTTTTCCATTGCTTCTGCAATACGAGAGCAATTTGTTCTGCTTGTTCCTCAGCAAGCTGAGCACTTGGTGCATGTGGCAAGCTTGCACAGTCTCCTACAACAAAAACATTCTCATGACTTGGAACAGAATGATAGTCATTTAATACAATACGCTTCTGGGCATCTTTTTCAACGTCAAGATCTCTTACGATTTTGTTAGGCTGGATGCCAGCTGTCCATACAATTGAATCACAGTGGACAGGCTCTCCATGATTAAAGAGCGTATTGGGTTCGACCTTTGTAATATTTGATTCACTAACAACTTCTACATTACGCTCCTCAAACCAGGATTGAACGTATTTTCCAAGTCGTTCTGGGAAGGCAGAAAGAATAGTGTGTCCTCGATCAAATAGCTTAATTTGAAGATCTGGCCTACTTTCATGAAGTTCACTTGCTAGCTCCACTCCACTAAGTCCTGCACCAACAATACCAACGACAGATTTAGCGCCGAGGTTGTTCAATACTTCATACGTTCTTCGAGATGAATCAATCGTTTGAATGCTTAGAGTATGAACATCTGCACCTGGTACGTTATGATACTTATCTTCGCATCCTAGTCCAATGACGAGCGTGTCATATGCAAGGTCATCATCGTCATTTAGGTGAATGACATTTGAATCTAGATTTATACTAGTGATTTCGCCGTATTTGATTTCTAGCTTCTTATGAACTGGGAATTGAACACGTATGTGATGATCACTTGCTGTTCCAGCGGCAAGGGCATAATATTCGGTTTTCATACTGTGATAAGGGTTGCGGTCAACAAGCGTAATTGTGAGGTCTTCTGGTAGATCAGATGCAAATAATTTCTGTAGGATACGCATACCACCGTATCCGCCGCCTAATAGCACTAGCCTTTTCATGATAAGAGGTCCCCTTTAATAAAATTGCATAACGCTGTCTCCCTATAATAAGTAGAAAAGATGAAGAAGAAATGATGAATTAGGAAGAAAAAAGGAAGCGACACGCGCTATAATATAGTTATACGATTCATTATGTTATGACAGTTAAAAGTATAGCGAAACTGTGACTTATGTACAATAACATTTCTTAAATGCTTAACTGAGGAGTGGCTTTACTTTGAAGACAATCGAATTTTGTGCGGGAAACTTGAGAGAGAATAAGCTCGTATGGGAGGCCCTGGAGAAGATCCACGATATTGAATTAATTGACTACGGCTGTCTTGGTTATTGTGGGAACTGCTACTCTGAGTCTTTTGCTATCGTAGATGGACGTTTAGTAAATGCGGATACATCTGAAGCTTTAATAGAGAAAATAATGCGAAAATTAATCGATGAAAATTAAGGGCTTTCATTGCTCAGTTTCTGTGTTATAATGACAAAGGTCCATTGAAGTCTAATAGAGAGAGAACGGACTTTTTATTTTCCGCGTACACGCGAAAAATGTCGAATATTCAGATAACAAAACACTGTTTGTAAGCGCTGTATTTAGCTAATTGCTATAATATTTCTATTTAAAATCTGGTAATGGGGTAGGCTATGCTTATAAACGGGTTCAATAATTAACAAGGGGTGTAAAATATGCAAATTTTATGGGGATTCGGTGGTATGGCTGTGTTATTTGCCATCGCACTAATCTTTTCTACAAATCGCAAAGCGATTAACCTACGTACGGTACTGGGTGCACTTGCCATTCAGGTTGCATTTGCATTTGTAGTATTAAAATGGGAAGCGGGTAAAGCTGCTTTAAAACAACTATCACTATTCGTTCAGGATATTATTGGATATGCAAATGAAGGAATTGGCTTCCTTTTCGGTGGCTTAATTGGAAATGAAGACATTGGAATGATCTTTGCATTTCAAGTACTAACGATCATTATTTTCTTCTCTTCTCTTATTTCTGTGCTCTATTACCTTGGAATTATGCAGTGGGTTATCCGTATTCTTGGTGGAGCAATTTCATGGGCGCTTGGAACAAGTAAAGCGGAGTCACTCTCAGCTACTGCAAATATCTTTGTTGGTCAAACAGAAGCGCCACTTGTCATCAAACCTTATTTAGATAAAATGACGAAATCAGAACTTTTTGCAGTTATGACAGGAGGACTTGCTTCGGTAGCTGGTTCGGTCCTAATTGGTTATTCTTTATTAGGTGTACCGCTTGAGTATTTACTAGCGGCAAGTTTCATGGCAGCACCAGGTGGATTGTTAATGGCTAAGCTCATCATGCCAGAGACTGAAACACCAGAAACAGCGAAAGAAATTAAGATGGAAAGAAACGAAGATCACGTAAACGTGATTGACGCTGCTGCACATGGTGCATCAGACGGTCTGAAACTTGCTTTAAACGTTGGAGCGATGCTTCTTGCGTTTATCGCATTGATTGCCCTGCTAAACGGTTTACTTGGAGCAGTAGGTGGATGGTTTGGCGCAGGAAGCATAACGATTCAGCAAATTCTTGGGTATATCTTCTCACCACTTGCCTTTGTTATTGGTGTTCCGTGGCAAGATGCTGTTCAAGCAGGTAACTACATTGGACAGAAGTTAATTCTTAATGAATTTGTAGCTTTCTCTTCTTTCGGTCCAGAAATTAGTGCTGGGAACCTAACTGACAAATCAGTTGCGATTATCAGTTTTGCTCTTTGTGGATTTGCGAACTTCTCTTCTCTTGCTATTCTACTTGGAGGCCTTGGAGGTCTAGCGCCTAAACGTCGTCCTGAAATTGCAAAGCTTGGAATGCGCGCAATCCTTGCAGGTACGCTTGCAAACCTTTTAAATGCTGCAATCGCAGGTATGCTAATTTTCTAATTTTGAAAGCCTCTTTTATAGAGGCTTTTTTTTATATCGTTTTGATTGGTTGTATTGAAAACGGAAGGCGAAGCGGTGTTGTTTTTTGCCTGTTTTACGGTATACTTGTCTAAATAATAGACAGGGGGGATCACTCGTGAGTAGCTTTGAACATACATTGCCATATGATCGTATGATGGGGGACGTCTATGTTCCGCATTGTCCATTTTGTCATAGTGAGAATGTTTTAACGCCTATGACAGAACGAGATTACCAACAAGGTTGTGAAGAAATCAAAACAAGACTCGTGATGCCTTGCTGTAACGGCAAGCTCATGATTGAGAAAATTGATAGTGATTATTTCTGGACGACAGAAGCTGTTCGAAAGAGCCATTAAAATATAGAAAGAGTGAAAGCATTGCAAGAGATAACATATACAAAAATGCATGGTCTTGGTAACAATTACATTTACATCAACTTATTTGAGCAAAAGTTAGAAGAAAAGAACCTTCCTCAATACGCAAGAGAAGTATCGGATGTTTACACGGGTATAGGATCGGATGGAATGATCTTGATTTGCCCATCCGATCAAGCAGAAGTGAAGATGAGAATTTTTAATAAAGATGGTTCTGAAGGGAAAAACTGTGGCAATGGCCTCCGCTGCGTAGCTAAGTATGCATATGAAAACCAGCTGGTTTCTTCAACGAAATTTGCCATTGAAACGCTAGCAGGACTTGTACAGGCAGAAGTTCATTTAGCGGGTGATCGTGTGGAGACTGTTACGATTGATATGGGGAGACCGGAGTGGACAAGAGGAAGTCTTCCAATGATCGGAAATTCAGAAGACGAAGTTATTGATGAAACGGTGTTTTTTGAAGAAGAACCGCTTCAAATGACGGGAGTATCGATGGGGAATCCTCACATGGTGATGTTTGTCGATAATATAGAAAAGGCTCCTCTCACAACAGCAGGACCTTATTTTACAGATCATCAGCTATTCCCAGAAAGTATTAATGTTGAATTTGTTGAAGTAGTCTCTAGCAGTGAATACCATTTTCGAGTATGGGAGAGAGGCTCTGGTATTACTCAAGCTTGTGGAACAGGCGCATGTGCAGCAGTAGTAGCAGGCGTATTAAATAACAAAACATTAAAGGGTACAGAGGTGACAGTTCATCTCGCAGGCGGCGATCTGGAAATTACGTGGGATGAAGATGATCACATCTGGATGACAGGTCCAGCAGTGACGATATCAACTGGAGTTTATTATACAGGGAAATAACTGGATATTTGTAAATGATAGGATATTGATTTAGAATAATAAGTGGTTATGAATAGAAGGATCATTCAAGACTCCGACTGTGAAAAGATACGGCGTGAAATTCTATGCGCAAAAATGACTCAAGCCGATATAGTACTTGGCTTGAATTACCCGGAACTATTGGCATATGGTCAAAAACTTGATAAGAAGCATAATCTGATATTACAGTTGAAATACAATCATCAGGCTAGCGAAGTGAGTATTTCTGTTTGATAGTGTTCAATTGTTGAGCTTAGTTCTATAGCACGATATACTAATAGTAGCATTACGGTGATTGGAGGGATTTAAATGATCCATTTATCTGAAGCTGCAGCAGCACAGGTAAAAGAAATGATGAAGCAAGAAGAAGGCGACAATCTTTATTTACGCGTAGGTGTTAAAGGTGGCGGCTGTACTGGTTTAAGCTACGGCATGGGCTTTGATACAGAAATGAAGGAAGATGATCAAGCTCTCGACGCTCAGCATGGCGTAACGATTATTATGGATAACGAAAGCGCACCCGTTTTAAACGGTGTGAATATTGATTATAAACAAAACATGATGGGCGGCGGATTCACCATCGATAATCCGAACGCGATCGCATCATGCGGCTGTGGTTCTTCGTTTAAAACAGCGACCAACGCTGGTACGCCGGAGAATTGTTAAGAAATTAAATATCGGATAGGGTGAGTCATGACCCGTATCTTAAAGCTTCTCCAACGTTCAATTGTTTATTGAACGTGTGGGGGAGTTTTTTTATTACTCTCTTTCCATTATAGGTTTTGCCTTAAGCTCTCTGAACAATTTATGAGCTTTTTAAATGTAACCTTAATCCAGATTCAATAATGAAAAATTTCTTTTTTTATGTCTAAAAAAAGGGATTTTAGTCGTTCCATCGAACACAGTGATGGTGAAGAAAATTTATCTTCTATGAGAGTTAACATTCAAACGATCAATTTGTAAATTTACAAATTGATCGACTTTGCCAGGAAGAATGGAATGTCTATTCTAATTATGAAAAGGAGTGTCACACATGATTGAAATTGGAGTTGGGTTACAACTTTACACGTTGAGAAACGAATGTGACAAGGATTTCTTCGAAACGTTAATAAGAGTAGAGGCCATAGGCTACGAAGGTGTTGAACTTGCAGGATTGCATGGATATGAACCATCAGAAGTAAAAAACAAATTAGATGAACTTGGGTTAAGCGTCATTGGACATCATATCCCGATTGAGCGGATTGAAAACGATTTGGAAACTGTTATAGAGGAACAAAAAGTACTTGGAAACAGCCGAATTATTTGCCCGTGGCTTCCACCTGAAAGAAGAAGTCATGAGGACTTTTTAAAGGTAGCTAAGATCATGAAGAATGCAGCGGAAATTTGTACTGAGCATCAAATGGAATTAGGATATCACCATCATGATTTTGAACTTGGTCGAAGTATTGAAGGTAGTGAGCTGTTCGGAATTTTAGAGGCGCATTCTTCCATTCAGGCTGAATTTGATATTTATTGGCTTAACCAGGTTGGTCATGATCCAGTTGAGTGGATGCAAAAGTTCTCAGGTAGAACACCAATCATTCATTTAAAGGACCGCTTGGATGATGAGAGAGAAGCAACGGCTATTCTTGGCACTGGTAACATTGCGATTCAGGAAGTAGTGGAGCAGGGGCAGGCATGCGGCGTAAAATGGTGGGTTGTTGAGCAGGATGAATGTGATGTTGATCCGATTGAAAGTGTGACTCAGAGTTATAAATATTTAAGAGAAATACAGCTAAAAAATAAAATGGTTAAAATATTCAAAAAATAATGTTGAAGATTCTGTGAACTTACGTTATGCTGTTTGTAATCGATTTCATGAAATCGGTTACAAACGAAGGGAGGTTCTTTTGTACTTTCTGAGGAGGATGAAACATGGCAACAATTGCTGATGTCGCACACTATACAGGTCTATCACGAGCGACTGTGTCACGTGTCATCAATGATTATCCACACGTAACTAAAGACAAGCGTGAATTAGTTCATAAGGCAATGAGGGAACTAGGTTACTTTCCTAATACATCAGCTAGAAACTTGCGAAATCGAAGAACAAATCTAGTAGCTGTGTTAATTCCAAGATTAACGAATCCGTTTTTTACACTGGTTCTTAATGGAATTGAAAGCGTGGCTGAAGCGAATGGATTTCAATTGATCATTTGTCAGACGAAATCTAGTAAAAAGAAGGAACTCGAATACTTGAATTTGTTACAGACGAAGCAAGTTGATGGTGTTATTTTCACTTCGATTGAAAATAATTGGGAAGAAATTCAGTCCTACACGGCACATGGACCGATTATACTTTGTAATGAATATCATCACGATGCGACGGTACCAATGGTTCGATTGAATCAAGTTCAGGGGAGTTATTTAGGAACAAAGCATTTAATTGAGCGAGGACATAAGCGGATTGCTTATTGTATGGGCTCAACAAGCGGGTTGTCTAATGATCGCCGTAAAGGAGTCTTTCAAGCGATTGAAGAAGCTGGCCTAGAAATAAAGCCAGAATGGATCTTCCAAGATACATACACAATGGAAGACGGCGTAAGAACGTTTAACAAAATTCTTGAATTAACTGAACGACCAACGGCTATCTTTACCGGAGGAGATGAA
This sequence comes from Anaerobacillus sp. 63XJN7_4_ISO-PGPR-S23-413, assembly GCF_056173725.1. Classification (NCBI taxonomy): domain Bacteria; kingdom Bacillati; phylum Bacillota; class Bacilli; order Caryophanales; family Bacillaceae; genus Anaerobacillus; species Anaerobacillus sp. 63XJN7_4_ISO-PGPR-S23-413. The sequence goes on along the minus strand of NZ_CM149688.1, from coordinate 3,314,110 downwards.
GTGGCAGCTGCAATGGTGAAGGAAGCAAAGCGAAATGGATTAGATGTTCCGAAAGATATAGCGATACTCGGATTTGACGATCAGCCAATTGCCAGCTTAATTGAACCAGAGCTAACAACCATTTATCAACCCGGTGCAGAAATTGGCGGACAAGCTATGTCTATTTTTATTGATTGTTTAAAAGGGCAGTGTGAGCGTACAACTCAAAGTGTTAAAGAATTACCACTATCGCTTGTTATTCGTAACTCTACATAACTTGCGATAAATGTAAGCGTTAACTTGTTTATTGAAATCGATTACAATTTTGAAATCGATTTCAACCAAATCTAAGGGGGATTTAGTATTATGCGAATTATGAAGAATAGTAAACTACTTTTTATCGTTTTGGCTCTTATCCTAGTTCTATCGGCATGTAGTTCTTCAAACAATTCTTCAAGTAATAACAACAGTTCTGGTGATGAAAATGCAAGTTCAGGTGACGAAGAGAAAGTAACACTCGTTTATGCGCGTGGTAAAGATGCAACAGGTGCAACCGATGTAATGGTTGAGGAATTTATGAAGCAAAACCCGAATATCGAAATCGAATTCCGCGAGATGCCGACCGACACAGGAGCACAGCACGATGCTTATGTCACAATGTTGAACGCTGAATCATCAGAAATTGATGTATTCGATATCGATGTAATCTGGCCAGCTGAATTCGCTCAAGCAGGATATGTGCTTCCATTAGACCGTTTTATTGAAAAAGACGGTATTAACATGGACGATTACAACCAGGGACCAGTTACGGCAGCAACATTTAACGGAAAGCAGTGGGCGATGCCTAAATTTATTGATACTGGTATGCTTTTCTATCGCTCTGACTTAGTATCTGAAGCTCCAAAAACGTGGGATGACTTGATGACTCAAGCTTCTGAGCTAAAAGGTGAAGACGGTACGAAGTTTGGTTACCTCATGCAAGCGAAGCAATATGAAGGTCTTGTAACAAACGCAGTTGAATTTGTCGGTTCTTACGGCGGTGCGTTTATTGATGAGAATGGAGAAGTTGTTATCAATAGCCCTGAAGCGATCAAAGGTATTTCAAAAATGGTTGAAATCGCAAACTCTGATTTCGTTCCAGGTAACATCAATACGTTTACTGAAGTAGAATCTCATACTGCATTTATTGAAGGTCAATCTCCATTTATCCGTAACTGGCCATATCAATTCGCACTTGCGAATGATGAAGAACAGTCTAAGATTGTTGGAAACGTAGAAGTAGCTCCACTTCCTGAAGGTGACGCTGGTTCTGCTTCAGCCCTTGGCGGTTGGATGGCAGCCATCAATAATTTCTCTGAACATCCTCAAGAAGCATGGGAGTTCTTGAAGTTTATGACTGGTAAAGAAGGACAAAAAATTGATGCAATTAAAGGTTCACACGCTCCAACAATTCCTGCTCTGTTCGAAGATGAAGAAATTATCGAAGCGAACCCATTCTTTGGAGAAGAAGGATTCCAAACAGCTCTTGAAGCAGCGGTTTCACGTCCGGTAGCACCAAACTACCCTGAAATCTCTGAAATCATTCAAATTCACATTTCTAAAGCGATCGCAGGAGAAGAAACTCCTGAAGAAGCAGCGGCTGCAATGGAAAAAGAAATGAATGAAAAGCTAGAAAAATAATAGAGAAGGTCATTAGCCTTCAATACGAAGGCTAATGTCTTTCCTACATATTCTTTGAAAGAAATTTCATAGTATCAAAAAGCGGTGTTTAGTTGCGATCTTAACTGAGTGAGCAACAAGACACTTTTTCCTAAAGAGAGGAGCGTTGGTATGCAGACAGATATCGATCCAAAAGAGCCTATTAAAGTGGAGAAACAGCCCAAAAAGAAGAAAAAAAACGATGCGGTTGTCGGTTATTTACTTCTTGCCCCAGCACTGATTCTAATTCTAGCAATTTCTATTTGGCCAGTTTTCCAGTCATTTTATTTTAGTCTTTTCGACCTTCGTCTCAATGAACCAACTAAATCAGAAGTCCATCTCGATTATCAAATTGACCTGGACCGCTATTTGCAAAACTATCCCTTCCTAGTCGGGGCAATTAATTCTGAAATTGATAATGGAAATTCAAGTGAAGAGCTGACCGAGATGAAAACAACATTAGAAAATCTCGATGCCAGTATTAAAGAAAACCCGCAAGCAGCAGAAAATTATGACGTGATTAATGAAAAGCTAGACAAGTTTGAAAATATTCCTGACGATATGAAGTACGTTGAAATTGATGAAAGCGTAGCAGAGGATTTTACGTCTTCCGTTAAAACAATCAATAATGATTTAATGTCGATCAATGAAAATGGAAGTTTGGAAAAAGGCGATAAGATTGTTGGTTTATCATCCGCACTAACTGAAATTGTTGTTGAACCGAACTTCATTGGACTTGAGCATTACAAAGAAAATTTAACTGATCAGCGGATGTGGAAGTCTCTTTGGAACACGAGTGTATTTACATTTATTTCTGTTCTAGCTGAGCTCATACTTGGTCTAGCGATTGCTCTCCTTATTAACAAAGCTTTCTTAGGGCGAGGATTAATTCGTGCAAGTATCCTAATTCCGTGGGCGATTCCAACAGCGGTAGCAGCCCTCATGTGGAAGTTCCTTTATGATGGTCAAAACGGTATTGTAGCGAAGCTCTTTGAAGATGTTGGATTGATCGATCGAATGTCGATGCTTCTCACTACGGATACAGGTGCAATGTTCTCTGTTATCTTCGCTGATGTGTGGAAAACGACACCATATATGGCTTTACTTCTTCTAGCAGGACTGCAAACGATCCCATCTTCCCTCTATGAAGCCGCATCAATTGATGGAGCGAATAAGTGGAAGCAGTTTGTAACGATTACATTACCACTTTTGAAAACAAGTCTTCTCGTTGCTCTCTTATTCCGTACTCTAGATGCATTCCGAGTGTTTGACTTAATTTATGTATTAACTGGCGGAGGTCCAGCGAATTCAACCGAAACGATCTCGATGCTCGCTTATACATTGATGTTTACTCAGACAAACTTTGGTGAAGGTTCAGCTATTTCAGTAGTTGTATTCATCTGTGTTGCCATAATTTCTGGAATCTTTATTAAATTACTCGGTGCAGAACTAATAAACGACGGAACTGGAAAGAAATGAGAATGTATTTTATCATGAAGAAGGAGGGACAGCCAGATGAATAAGAAAGCGGGACCGATGTTTTACGTTTTCCTAGTTGTGTTTGTTTTTGTTGTCATGTTTCCGTTCTTATGGATGCTTGCAAGTTCGATTAAACCACTAACAGAGCTCTTTGGTGAAAAAGCGTTCAATCCTTTTACGAATAACCCAACTCTACAAAACTATGTATCCGTTTTCGTAGATTATCCTTTCCCTCGCTATCTTTGGAACAGTACCGTTGTAGCGACAATTACGACTGTGTACACCGTACTGGTCGCTTCATTCGCTGCTTATTCCATCGCGCGTCTGAATTTTAAAGGAAAACCGATTATATTGGGGATTGTCTTATCTGTATCCATGTTCCCACAAGTAGCGACGATTTCACCAATCTATATTTTTCTAAAAAACTTAGGTCTTACAAATAGCTATCTTGGCTTAATCATCCCGTACACAACGATCACGCTGCCATTATCGATCTGGCTTCTCGTTACGTTCTTCCGTAAAATTCCGTTCGATCTTGAAGAAGCAGCGAAAATCGATGGAGCATCACTATGGCAAACGTATTGGAAAGTGATTATGCCACTTGCTGTACCAGGTATTTTTACAACAGCCATTCTCGTATTTATTGCAGCCTGGAATGAATTCTTGTTTGCCCTTACGATTAACACGGCTGATAAGTTTAAAACGGTCCCGGTCGGAATTGCCCTGTTTCAGGGTCAGTATACGATCCCTTGGGGAGAAATTTCAGCAGCGACCGTTGTTGTAACCGTTCCTCTTGTCATTATGGTTTTGATTTTCCAAAGAAGAATCGTGTCAGGATTAACATCAGGTTCAGTTAAAGAATAGATAAAAATAGGAGTGGATTTTAATGCTAAACGTAACCGTATGGAATGAAAATCGTCATGAACAGAGTAGTGAAGAAGTAAGAAGCGTGTATCCAAACGGAATTCACGGTGCCATTGCTGAATTTCTAAAAGAGGATTTTGAAGTGAAAACGGCCACTTTGGACGAGCCTGAACATGGCTTATCTGAAGAGGTGCTGAACAACACGGACGTTCTTCTCTGGTGGGGACATATCGCGCATGAAGAAGTATCTGATGAAATTGTGAATCGCGTTCATCAACGAGTTCTTGATGGAATGGGGCTTATCGTCCTTCATTCTGGTCACTTCTCTAAAATTTTCAAGAAGCTAATGGGGACAGGCTGTGATTTGAAATGGCGTGAAGCGGATGAGAAAGAGAGAATGTGGATTGTCGATCCAACCCATCCGATTGCGGAGGGACTTGGTGAGAAAATTGAGCTTGAGAGAGAAGAAATGTATGGTGAGCATTTTGATATCCCAGCACCAGATGAACTTGTGTTTGTAAGCTGGTTTGAAGGCGGAGAAGTCTTCAGAAGCGGTTGTACATATAAGAGAGGACAAGGAAAGGTTTTCTATTTCAGACCTGGTCATGAGACATATCCAACTTATTACAATAAAGAGATCCAGCAGGTTATGAAAAATGCTGTAGCCTGGGCTAAACCTACGACGATACCAAAGCCAGTCTATGGAAATGCAAAACCGCTAGAAACCATTGCGTCTAAATAAGAGATTGAATGAGGAGGAGAAACCATGAATGAATTAAAAATTGGTGTTATCGGATGTGGGAGTATTGCGAAACACCGTCATTTACCAGAATACGCGGCAAACACACAAATAAAAATTGCTGCTGTGTGCGATATTGTGAAAACAAGAGCAGATGAAACAGCGGTTCTTTACGGAGCAAAGTCCTATGAAAGCTATGAGGAGCTACTGCAAAATAGTGAGATTGATGCTGTAAGTGTTTGTACGCCAAACTACCTTCATGCCCCGATTTCTATTGCTGCATTAAAAGCAGGAAAGCATGTTCTTTGCGAAAAGCCAATGGCAACGTCACGTGCAGATGCAGAAGAAATGATTGAAGCGGCTCGCACAATTGGGAAGAAATTAATGATTGCTCACAATCAACGCTTCGTTCCTTCCCACGCAAAGGCGAGAGACATTCTAGCAAGCGGTGAAATTGGCAAAGTATATAGCTTTAGAACAGCTTTTGGACATCCTGGACCTGAAGGTTGGAGTGTGGATGGGAAAGATAGCTGGTTCTTCGAGAAAGAGAAAGCATTTATTGGAGCAATGGGAGATCTTGGTGTGCATAAGACCGATCTTATCCGCTATTTATTAAATGAAGAGATCGTAGAGGTAGGCTCGTTTGTTGAAACAAGTGCGAAGGAGTTTGCTACAGTTGATGATAATGCAGTGTGTATTTTAAAATCTGAAAGCGGTATTATTGGAACGCTAGCTGCAAGCTGGGCTTATACAGCGAGTGAAGATAATTCAACGATTATCTATGGCGAAAAAGCGATTCTTAGACTTGAAGACGATCCAGTGAATTCGCTTGTTGTTCAGTATCAGACAGGTGAAGTGGTGAAATATGAGCTTGGTGGTATTCAAACAAATGATAGCGCCGGCCAATCGAGTTCACAGGTTATCGACAAGTTCGTAGATAGCATTGTGTCGGATAAAGACGTTCCTGTAAGCGGTATGGAAGGGATGAATTCTCTTCAAGTGGTTCTCGCAGCACTAGAATCAAATGAAACGAAGAAAATCGTTAACCTGAGGTGATCAAGTGAATAAATTACGTATGGGGATTATCGGGTCTGGCGGCATCGCCCAGTCCCGGCATATCCCAGCATACCAGCAGCTCTCTGAACAAGTAGAGTTGTTTGGTGTTTATGATGTCGATTATGAAAAAGCGCAGCAGGTAGGGATTTATTGTCATATTCCTAATGTGTACGAGCATGTACAGGATATGCTAAATGAAGTAGATGCCGTTACGATTTGCACACCGAATAAATTTCATGCGGATCTAGCTGAGCAAGCTCTACTCGCAGGTGTTCATGTTCTCTGTGAAAAGCCAATGGCGATGACAGTTGCCGAATGTGATCGGATGATTGCAGCAGAGAAAAAGTCTGGCAAAATCTTATCCATCGCTTATCATTATCGCTTCATGAAGGAACCGCGTGTGGCACGTCAACTTATTCAAGAGAATGAAATCGGTGATCCAATGGTTGCAAGAGTTCAAGCCCTTCGTCGCCGAAAGGTTCCGGGCTGGGGCGTGTTTACGAATAAACAGCTTCAAGGCGGCGGTAGCTTAATAGATTATGGATGCCACTTTCTTGATTTAAGTATGTGGCTAATGGGCAACGCGAAGCCTGTTGAAGTGTCAGGAACAACATACAATCGTTTAAGCAAAACGCCTGAACAAGTGAACCAGTGGGGAGAATTTGATCACGAGACGTTTAATGTGGATGATCATGTCACGGCATATATCCGTTTTGATAATAATATTTCTATGCTCTTTGAAACATCCTGGTCAGCCAATATTGCAGAGGACAAAGAGTCTGTTAGTATCTCCGGTAGTGATGGGGGTCTCGATGTTTTTCCATTTCAATTAAATAAAGCTCAGCACGGCATGCTTTTAAATACGAGCAGTCAATGGGTACCAGGAGATGAGGACCCAGGATTGCCTCAAGCTGCGAATTTTGTGAACAGCTGTCTTGGACTAGAGGAACCGATCGTAAAATCGGAAGAGGCGAGACGTGTGTCACAAGTAATTGAAGCAATTTATGAAAGCTGTACAACTGGGAGAAGCATTCGACTTGATTAAAAACATAAGAGGAGTGGTCCTATGAAACTAGGTGTATTTACTGTACTATTCTCAGATAAGTCATTCGAAGAGATGCTCGATCATGCGAAAGCATCTGGACTTAAAGCGGTGGAAATCGGAACGGGAGGTTATCCAGGTAATGCTCATTGCAATCTGGATGAATTGCTCGAAAGTGAAGAGAAGCGCTTGGAATATCTTGATAAAGTTCATTCAAGAGGACTCGAAATTAGTGCTTTTAGTTGTCACGGAAATCCGATTTCTCCTGATAAGAAATTTGCTGAGGAGTGCCACGACACTTTCGTTAAGACTGTGAAATTAGCATCGGCAATGAATGTTCCGGTAGTGAATACATTCTCAGGAACGCCCGGTGATAGCGAAGACGCGAAAAACCCAAATTGGCCAGTAACGCCATGGCCGGCGGAGTACTCAGATATTTTGAAGTGGCAATGGGAAGAGAAGCTAGTTCCTTATTGGAAAGAGTGGGGGCAATTTGCTAAGGATCATAATGTGAAAATAGGTCTTGAGCTTCATGGCGGTTTTCTTGTCCATACACCTTACACGATGCTTAAGCTTCGTGAGCTAACTTGTGACGCAATCGGTGCAAACCTCGATCCAAGTCACATGTGGTGGCAAGGAATTGACCCTGTCGCAGCCATTAAAATTCTTGGAAAAGATCATGCGATTCATCATTTCCATGCGAAGGACACGTATATCGATCAGGATAATGTGAACATGCATGGATTAACAGACATGCAGCCCTATGGAGAAGTGAAGACACGAGCATGGACGTTCCGTTCTGTTGGTTGTGGACATAGTAATCAAGAATGGTCTCACATGATGAGCGCACTTCGTACATATGGGTATGACCATGTTGTAAGCATTGAACACGAAGATCCACTTATGTCTATTAATGAAGGCTTCCAAACGGCTGTTAAGAACCTTCAATCTGTTTTAATTGTTGACCAGCCGACTGAAATGTGGTGGGCTTAAGTTTATTTATAAAGAAACCCCGATGCCAGTTGCATCGGGGTTTTGCTTTTTTATCTTACTCTGTTTCCTTTTTCCATTGTTCATCGATTAACATCTTACCAGGCCATGTATACGCCATAATCCCACCATCAGCTGTAATATCTTCACCTGTCACATAAGAGCTATCATCAGATGCTAAGAAAAGAGCGACCTTCGCCATTTCATCTGGGCGACCAAGTCTACCAAGTGGTGTAACCCACTTATTCGCATCTCTAAATTTCTGACCCATTTCTTCTTCTTTTGAACCGGCAAGCTCATCAATAAGTGGCGTTTCAATCGTACCAGGAGAGAGAGAGTTTACTCGTATTCCCTGTCTTGCATAGTCGATTGCCATAGCTTTCGTAAAGTTAGTAATACCGCCTTTTGCTGCGTTGTAGCCTGAACGATCAAGATCAGCTGCTCGACCTGACATCGAAGACGTATTAATAATTGATCCGCCGTTATCCATCATAAGGGGAAGTAAGTATTTGCTTGTTAAGAAAGTACCGCGCAAGTCAACTGAAATAATGCGATCGAACAATTCGACTGGGTATTCGTGGACTTTTCCACCTTCCTGGTCAACCCCTGCGTTATTAAAGAGAACATCAATCGTGCCATATTCCTCTTTTACTTTGTTAGCAAAACTCGTTACGCTTTCCTCACTTGATACATCAACGTGGAATGTTTTTACATTCCCTCCATTGTTATTCAGCTTCTCGGCTGTTTTACTCATCTCTTCTGTATTAACATCAGCACATAAAACCGTAGCTCCTTCTTTTGCGAAAAGCTCAACAGTGGCTTGTCCAATACCAGTTGCAGCACCAGTAATTACCGCTGTTTTATTTTGTAATCTACTCATTGGTAAGTCCTCCTGTAAACAGATTATTTAAGTCTATTTTGGGTTTACCCGCTTCAAGAAGAAAATAATCACAAGGAATGTTCTGTTAAGAAAATATTTTTCATGGAAAAATAAGGTGCTAGTGTAAACTATTTGTCATATCTCATGAATTCTGTCGGTGATAAAATGACTGTATAAGGAGGGGATTCTGTTGTTTACTGTAAAGATACATGAAGAGGGATCTGAAGATTTAGAGGTGGAGAATTTTGAAGTGCGCTATCAAGCTAATGTCGCATTTAAAGAAAAAACGCTCACATACTCGAATCGTTCAGGGCGTTATGAAATTACGTTGAATGGTTCAGGTGAAGAAATTCTAGCAACCAAAGTAGGTCTTGGTTGGTGAAAACATACATATTAAAAACCCCGTACAAGTGTACGGGGTTTTTAACGTCTTAGTGAGAAGAATGGAAAAGGTTTTGTTTAACGGTTTTCCAGTTCGGTTTTGGCGTATCTTTAAGACTTTTATAAAGAGAGAAGCCAAGACCTGCTACCATCACGATGATAAAGAGAATCTCATCCATGTTTACGCCTCACTTTCCTTGAACTTACTTTTTTTTATCGAAAAGACTAGTGCTGTGAAGCGGCTGTACCTTTGCATCAGGATCCATATAGGATTTGGCATTATTAACAGCTGTTGGTGCTTCACCAAATCCAGAGGCGATAAGCTTTACTTTGCCGTCATATGTAGCAACATCACCAGCTGCATAAATACCAGGAATGTTTGTTTCCATTTTGGTATTAACAACAATGGAGTTCTTTTCAATATCAAGGCCCCATTCTTTAATTGGTCCAAGAGAAGAAATGAAGCCGTAGTTCACAATAACTGCATCCACGTCTTTCGTTATTTTCTCTTCACCTTTAACTTGCTCGAGAACAACCTGGTTAATGCGTTCTCCGTCACCAATGAATTCAGTAATGTTATACGGCGTTTGAATGTTTACAGAAGAGTTCATAAGCTGTTCAACGCTGTGTTCGTGAGCTCTGAACTTATCGCGACGGTGAATAAGTGTTACTTCCTCAGCAATTGGCTCAAGCATATTAGCCCAATCTACTGCGGAATCTCCTCCACCAGCAATAAGAACTTTTTGTCCTGCAAATGCTGTGAGATCATTTACGAAATAGTGAAGGTTCTTTCCTTCATAAAGATCAGCACTTTCTACTTTCAAGCGACGAGGTTGGAAGGCCCCAACACCAGCAGTAATAATAACCGCTCGCGTATAATGCTCTTCTCCTGTGTTTGAACGGAGGTAAAGAGTGCCGTCTTCTTGTTTTGTTACTTCTTCCACAGACTGCTCCAAAGCAACCTCTGGTTGAAATTGATTCGCCTGTTCGACAAGATTATCGACAAGATCTTGTGCGAGAACTTTAGGAAAGCCAGCGACGTCATAAATGTATTTTTCAGGATAGAGTGCAGAGAGCTGCCCTCCAAGCTGTGGCATACTTTCAATAATCTTTACTTTAAGTTGGCGCATACCACCGTAGAATGCGGTAAATAAGCCAACAGGACCTCCACCAATAATCGTTATATCATAAAGTTCATGTTGGTCAGTCATAAGTCAGTCCCCCTATAATTTATTCAATGTGCTTTCATTATTATAATCATAATAAAAACGGAACTAAACCCCTAAGGTGAAAACACCTCTAGAACTTTCATTATAAAGGTTGAAAAAGAAAAAAAAAAGAATATGATTAGAATGGAGCGTCAGATTTGAAAATTTTATGACAAAGTGCGGGCTAGATCACCATTTTTTTCGGTCTAGAACGTGAAATACTTAACAATGTCTCTTGATCCTATTCAATATTGTTCATTTTTGAGAAAGAGATTTTTTATATTTAGCGTTTATTGACGTTTCACGATGGGACAATGCAGGGAAATCTACAATATGTCCTAAAAAAATACCGATAAAAGGTGGATGTGATTCAAGTGAGTAGGCCAAAAATCGCAATTTTAGGTGCAGGGTACGGCGGTATTATGACAGCAGCTCGTCTTCAAAAAGAGATGGGAACAAATGAAGTGGAAGTTACGCTTGTGAATAAGCATGACTATCATTACCAAACAACATGGCTTCATGAACCAGCTGCAGGAACAATGCACCATGACAAAACAAGAATTATGATCAAAGATGTCATTGATATGAACAAAATCAAATTTATTAAAGACACAGTCGTAGAAGTAAAGCCGGATGAAAAGCGCGTCATTCTTTCTAACAGTGAACTTGAATACGATTACCTTGTGCTAGCACTTGGTTTTGAACCAGCTACGTTTGGTATTAAGGGTCTTAAAGAAAATGCCTTCAGTATTCGTAGCGTAAACTCCGTTCGTAAAATTCGTGAACACATTGAATACCAGTTCGCAAGCTACAATAATGAGTCTAAGCGTCGCGATGATCTTCTAACCATCATTGTGGGTGGCGCAGGATTCACTGGAATTGAATTTGTTGGTGAACTTGCTGAACGTGTTCCTGAACTGTGCAAAGAGTTCGATATCCCTCGTGATCGCGTTAAAATCATTAATGTGGAAGCGTCCCCAACTGTTCTTCCTGGTTTTGATGAGGAGCTTGTAGAATACGGAATGAATCTACTTGAGCGTAAAGGTGTGGAATTCCGTACGAGCACAATGATCAAAGAAGTAACAGAAGACGGCGTTATCTTGGGTGAGGATGAAGAAGTGAAGGCAGCGACAGTTGTTTGGACTGGTGGCGTGCAAGGCAACTCCATCGTTGCAAATTCTGGCTTCGAAACAAACCGCGGCCGTGTTCCTGTTCGTAAAGATCAGCGTACACCGGATTACGATAATGTTTTCGTTGTTGGAGATTGTGCTCTTCTTATTAACGAAGAAATCAATCGTCCATTCCCTCCAACGGCTCAGGTTGCGATTCAAGCTGCTGGAGCTGTATCTAAGAACTTATTGAGCCTTGTGCGTGGGAAAGAGCTTGAGAGCTTTACTCCTGACATCAAAGGTACGGTTGCTTCACTTGGTAAAGGCGAAGCGATTGGTAAGGTTGGGAATAAAAAGCTCTATGGTAGCACAGCGTCTGCTATGAAAAAAGTGATTGATAATCGCTATCTCTTCATGCTTGGTGGGCCAGGGCTTGTCTGGAAAAAAGGTAAGCTTAAGCTATTTTAAGATCATTCGATAAAGAGGGCAAAGACGTCATGTCTTTGCCTTTTTTTGCTCTTATGAAATGATTCATTTGTGATCAGCGCAATAAGAAAAACGAAGGCGATCGTCATAAAGGAGATGACGATCAGCCAAGTTTTTCTAATCTATTCAATAGAATAGGGGCTATAGTAAAGTCTATGAACGTACTACTTTATTTATTCCAGGGGAGGATTTCGATTTGACCGAAAGAGGAAAAGTATGGTTGGCAGCAGCAGGCATTGTGGAATTTGAGGGGAAGTATCTCGTCGTGATGAAGAAGTATGGTGGTTTAAAAGGGAAATGGTCTTTTCCTGCCGGATTTGTGGATCCGGGTGAAACGGTTGATGAAGCAGCTGTCCGAGAAATTTTTGAAGAAACGGGTATTGTTGCAGAAACGACTGGAATAGCAGGAATTCGTTCAGGTGTCATTAACAAAGATGTAAGTGATAACTTAGTGGTTTTTTATATGAGAAGAACCGGAGGCACGCTAACGTCCGAAACGAATGAAATTGGAGAGTCCCGATTTTTAACAAAGGAGGAACTGCTTACTGATCCACGTACGTCGTCTATGATTCCTTCTTTTCTGAATGAAATGGATCAGTTTATAACGGAGATGAATCCTGGAAATCAATTTCAGTACACGTCTTACAAATTGTTATACTCGAGCCTCAATAAAAAGTAAAAACTTTAAGGCGAATGGAGACACTTCGGTTATAGATGGAAAAGTCCGATTCGCTCACATCACCTCCTAATGGTTGAAATGATTTGATAAATGACGAAATAATCTGATAACTAACGATGTATTCGCTTACACGGGCTGTCAGTGTAAAATTTGGTGTTTTTCTTTTTCAACGATTCTTGGTATATTATCAGAAAATTACAACAAAGGAGTGGTTGATGTGAGAAGACAACAAAATAAGGCGAAAGCAACCGATTGCCCTTATTGCCAGGGAAAGGGGTACTTTCAACTACTTCTTGGTGGATCGGAAACATGTGATAACTGTGGAGGAAGTGGAGCAAAACAAAATCCAACTAACTAAGCGTTTGAGAGCGCTTAGTTTTTCTTTTGGTTCAAAAATAATAATGTGTGGATTGAGGTCTAGCTCCAGCGCCCAGGTCCTCGAGTCGCTTCAGCCTTTCAGTTGAACACAAAGACCGTGTTCAATTGAAAGGCTTCCAGCGCTTGTCGGACCTACCGGGCGCTTGCGCTTTTCTTTTGTTCACCCTCTGTTCATTGACTAAAATGGGACAATCCAGTAAACTAACAATGATTACTCGGGGGTGAAACGATGGCGATTCCACAGCTGATTATTTCGATGCTGCTGTTTATTGTGCTTTTCTTTGGAATTGGATTCCTGCTTAACATGCTTCTACGCTCGACATGGATTATGGCAGTTGTCTATCCTGTAATCGTTATCATGATTATTGATAACGTTACGTTTTTTCAATATTTTTCCTCACCAGGTTCTTCATTTAAAGCGTTAGGTACTGATCTTCTTTCACTAGGAAGTGCCGATGCGATTATTTTAACTGCTGGACTTGTTGGAGCTGTGTTCGCTGGTGTTGCGATCAGAATGCTTCGTGTAAGAGGATATCAGATGTTTTAAAAGCTTCGCCAATTGTTGGCAGAAGCTTTTTATATGTGTAAAAGCACGTTATCTTGATGAATAGGTTTTCACTTCTCTGGAAATGAATAGATCATGAGAGGAGTGGAAAATGTGCGATTTATCATGCTGATCGCAAAAGGGATGATCTTTACAGGTCTTTTTGCAGCAGCGTTGCTATCAACTTATTTATTATTATCGGGTTTATCAATGCAAGATGTAACGAAGTGGATTTTTCCTCAGCAGACTGTACTCAGTGAAGAGGATAGGACAAGCCTAGCGACCTCTCAGGATTGGTCACAGTATCCAACGCATACCGTAACGGCTACAGGTTATACGGCAGGTGAGGAATCAACAGGGAAAACACCTGAGCATCCTGCATATGGCATCACCTATTCTGGCGTAAAGGTAAAGCGGGATCTCTACTCTACGATCGCTGCCGATACGTCCGTCTTTCCAATTGGTAGTGTACTCTTTATTCCTGAGTATGGCTTTGGTGTTGTAGCAGATACAGGAAGTGCGATAACTGGGAAGAGAATTGATCTCTATTACGACACAGTTAATGATGTTTATAATGAGTGGGGGAAAAAGACACTCGACGTATATCTGATCGAAAAAGGTGATGGAACCTTAACGGAAGAAATGTTGTTAACTTTGAATGAAGAAGAGTCGATGCAAGTTTTCAGACAAGAGTTTATGAGTGAGAAAGAATAACAGAAGCTACAAAACGTCGGAGAGTATACTCTCCGACGTTTTGCGTTTACCTCTCATTTTCTAAGAAAGCATCTTCCCCTTCAAAAGAGGGATAGCGATCAGGATGAAGAATGGCTGCAAGTTTGACGAGGCCGGTCATTAGACGTGGTGAAGGGCGACAATAAAGCCATTCTTCAAGTACATGAATGGGACTTTCTTGAAGCTTGTCCCAGTCCTGACGTTTTTGAACGATTTTTGGATTTACTTTATTCTGTCGAACGCCAACCCAGGCAAGACAAATATGGTCTGGTCTTCGCTTTACGACATCTGCCCAATCTGTTTGAACAGAAGCGAGTTCCACATCACGAAAAGAATTTCTCGCTCCTGCCAGTTCACTAATTTCAGTCAGCCAGTTTGTTTTACCAGGTGTGAAAATGGGCTTTGGCCACCATTCCCAATAGATATCCGGCTTCTCTGGGATTTGATCACTGATTTTCTTGTACTCCTGAATCAATTTTCTGAAACGATTGGAAAGGGAGAGGGCTTCCTGCTTTTTATTTGTAAGCTCTCCAAGAGTAACGAGATCGTTACAAATATCCTCAAGGGAATTGGGATTTAATACTGTATAAGATAGACCAAGTTCGTCCATGCCTTCAATATTTTTCTCCATTCCTGGAACGCTCAGTGATGCGAGAATAAGGTCTGGTTTCAACGCTTCAACTTGCTTCAAATCAATTGAAAGATCGGGACCAAGACGTGGAAGACTCCTGATTTGTTCTGGCCAGTCGGAAAAGTCATCAACACCGACAAGCTGATCTGTTAAACCAAGGTAGGCGCATAGCTCAGTATTACTAGGACACAATGAAACAATTCGCATTTAAGTCCTCCTATATTTAAGCGATTTGAAAAGCATAGTATAAAATTAAAGTTGAAATAATTCCAAGCAAGCCACCAACGAGAACTTCGATTGGCTTATGCCCTAATAGCTCTTTTAATTCTTCAATTTTCTCTCGTTCTTGCTTTTGCTGCCAATTTTTCGCTTCAGAAACGAATCTATTGAAATTAAGAACAAGCTGGTTTAGTACAATGGCTTGCTCTCCTGTTTGTCTGCGAACACCGGTTGAATCAAACATCACAATAATGCTGAACATCGCTGCTACGGCAAATATAGGAGAATCAAGGCCAGTCTCAAGTGCAACTCCAGTCGCTAAAGCTGTCGTAGCGGCGGAATGAGAGCTTGGCATGCCGCCTGTTGCGTTGAAGAGGGACCAATTAATTTGTTTCGTTGCAATAAAATAAATCGGTACTTTCAGAAACTGGGCAAATACAACGCCAAATAGCGCTGCCCAAAGGGGGAAATTTAGCAAAATATCCATGAGTGACAACATCTTCCTTTCTAAACTGTTCCTACTGAATGGTGTACCCGAAGAAATTTACTTTCAATCGAGTGAATGATTGAAGTAATGGAGATCGGTTGAGGATAAACTTTCAAGTCTTTGCTCATTTGGTGGTTCAATTCAATCTTAGGGGATGAAATCCTTACCTAACTTCCATTTAAAACAAGGAATATAATACATGAAATTGTCAGTCTATTATACCATATCCCTGTGAAGTTGTGATTTGACACATGGTAAGATGGGGAAGCACCAGCGTCTTCCATTGACACGATTTCTCTTTCGTGTTAACTTATTAGTGATTTACCAAACTAAAGGATCAATTGAAAGGTTGTTACGTTATGAATGCCGTTATTCTTGCAGTTCTCATCATGCTAGGGCTAAGCCTTTTTCGTATACATGTTGTCATTGCACTTGTTATTGGAGCGATCGCCGGTGGTTTATTAGGAGGACTTTCTCTTAATGATACAATCGAAGCGTTTAGTTCAGGGCTTGGAGGAGGAGCGACTGTTGCATTGAGCTATGCGTTGCTTGGTAGCTTTGCTGTAGGTCTTACTCGCACTGGACTTCCTGAATTAATTGTTGAGCGTGCTCTAAAGATGGTTAATCGTCGTGGAGGAGATCGGAAGAAGGGACTTGCTAAAGTTCTTATTCTCTTTGTCATTCTTCTCATCTCATGTTTCTCTCAGAACCTAGTCCCTGTTCACATTGCGTTCATTCCTATTCTTATCCCACCTATTCTTCAGGTGTTAAATGAACTTGGAATGGATCGTAGAGCGGTAGTAGCTGTTCTTACTTTTGGACTAACCGCACCATACATTCTGTTACCGGCTGGTTTCGGTAAAATATTTCACGAAATTCTTCAGTCGAATATGGCTGATAGTGGCATGGAAATTGAACTTTCCTCTATACCGACAGCTATGCTATTGCCAACAGCAGGTCTCGTGGTTGGTCTCCTTATTGCGGTCTTCTTTTCATACCGCAAGCCAAGGACATATAAACAGCTATCTATTGCTCAGGAAGATACATCTGAGACATATAGTTATTCAAATCGCTCCATCCTATTTGCCATTTTATCTGTTGTCGTTACCCTTGCTGTTCAGATTCCAACTGAATCAATGATTCTAGGCGCACTTTCAGGTATTATCGTCCTTTATATTACGGGGAGCATTCGATTGGCTGAATCTGAAGCGATTTTAACAGACGGTATGAAAATGATGGCATTCATTGGTTTTGTGATGCTTGCAGCGAATGGGTTCGCTGAAGTTCTAAGACAAACGGGTGAAGTTCAATCGCTTGTAACACAAGCATCCGGATTAATAGGCGATAATAAAGCGCTAGCGGCTCTTTTGATGTTAATCGTCGGATTGTTTATTACGATGGGAATCGGATCATCATTCTCAACCATTCCAATTATTGCAGCGATTTATGTTCCACTTGCTATGGAATTAGGATTTAGCCCAATGGCAACAATTGCGCTTGTCGGAACTGCCGCCGCCCTCGGAGATGCGGGTTCCCCTGCATCAGATAGTACATTAGGCCCTACATCAGGACTAAATGCAGATGGTCAGCATAATCACATTTGGGATACGGTTGTTCCAACGTTCTTACACTATAATATTCCGCTTATCTTATTTGGCTGGATTGCAGCTATGATCTTTTAACTAAGAAAAACACGGAGAGTGCTCTCCGTGTTTTTCTTTTTGCTTATTATAGAGCATTCTATAAAAGAAGGTTCGGTGTATTCTGTTACACTAAATAAAACAGCTATGAAATGAGGTGGCGTATGTACTTTGGTAAAGTAAAGGAGCAAAACAGCGATCGTGTTCCTCCTAATCAACGCGTAACGAAGGGATGGCCAGTTCTACACGTTGGTGACGTGCCATATTATGAAAAACATCTTTCAAATTGGGATTTAAGAATAGGAGGCCTTGTTGAGCGCCCTACGGTTCTAACCTTTGAACAGCTAATGGCTCTACCTGAGACGTCACAAACAAATGATATTCACTGTGTGACAGGCTGGTCAAAGTTTGATAATGAATGGGAAGGCATTGCAACACGGACGATAGCAGATCATGTGGGCATTCGAAAGGAAGCTAGGTTTGTTATGTTAGAGGCAGAAGAAGGATGGACTACGAATCTTCCGCTTGAAGATTTTCTTGCAGAATCGAGCCTTCTTGCTTACAAACATAACGGGAAATTGTTAACCCCAGAACACGGCTATCCGATCAGAATGGTAGTGCCCCATCTGTATTTCTGGAAAAGTGCGAAATGGATTCGCGCAATTAAATTTCGGTCAGAAAATCAGCAGGGCTTTTGGGAACGGAATGGTTATCATATGTATGGTAACCCGTGGAAAGAACAGCGATTTGCTTGGGATTGAAAACTGCCTTTTTGGCAGTTTTTTTTGTTCAGAAAGTAACTAGATATGGTGAGAGTTTTGTAGTAGACAAAACGATTCGTTTACAAAAACAGGGAAATAAAGATGGATGTAGAATTTAGATAGTTATAATAAATAGGAATGGGAAAGCTTGGAGCCCCATAATAGACTGACAGAGATGTAATGGACGAATTGAGTAGCCGATCTTCTCCTTTTGTTTTATGAGTCTGATCTAATAGGAGTGATATAGTGAGTATAGTACAGGATCATATATTGAATCATATATCATGTGGTATTTTAGCGATCGACTTAGATTTTCGCATCATACACATTAACGAAGTAGCGGAAAAGATTCTAAAAGTTAAGCGTGAAGATGTGTTAGGGGAAAATGTATACGAAGTTTTCCCGTTAGCGCCAGAAGAAGTGCGCCATGTGGAGCGGACGATTGAAACGGGAGAAGAGTTTTTCATTGAAGCTATGCCGTATAGCTGGGGAGTTTATAACCTGTATTTAACCATTCAAACAAGGGTTTTACGAGAATCTGATAAAATGTATGGAGCAATGGTAGAATTCCGGGATATGACTCATTTGTATGAAAAACAAGAAGAACTGATTGATCGCATGGAGAACATGGCAGTGAACGTAATCCCTCTTATGGATCAACTGGGATTATTACCTCTTCAACCTGTTGTGGAAGAAGTAGGTTTTCAATTCCTTCTTGATATAGGACTTCAAAAAGTAGCTGATATGAAAGTGAATACACTTATTATCGATTTATCGTCTGTTACCTCTCTCAATCAAGAGTTTTCTGAAATGATGTTAAAGTTATGCGGCTCATTGAACCTCCTTGGGGTGGATATCATGATTACTGGGGTACGTGCAGAAACGGCGATAAAGTGGATTTCATCAGGAACGGATTACATAAAAACAACCTATCATCCACACGTACAGGCTGCTATTTCAAAGTATAAGAATAGCCGGTTATAGAAAAAGAGCGTTCTCCTAAAGCGGGGAACGCTCTTTCATCTAAATGTTAAATTTCAAGGTTTTTGAGTGTTGTTTGCAATGTTGCCTGTTCTTTTTCAAGTTTGACTAATGCCGATTCGAGCATTTTTTTGTACAAAGAGAGAATGAGCTCACCGTAATTGGAACCAGGAACAGCCCACTTTCCATTCAATGCCTGCCATGTTGTGGCAGAGCCACGTGTCACAAGATCGAATCTTGGATCAACTTTTTCGTCCCATGCCGGAAGAGGAGATGTGGAAGCATATGCATAGAGGTGTTGGATATGAGCAAGAACGCCAGTCGAAGCATTTGGAAAGGTGGCACCTGCTGCTCCGCCTCCGGTCGCTCCAATTCCCGCGAAATTATTTTGCTCTGGTTTCACATCGCCAGTAAAACGAAAGAAATTTGTTTCGTGAAGTGCTTGAGCATAAGCAATATCACCGCGAATGGAATATTTCTTACTATGGGCCAAATATAGGGCAGCAAGATCTGGTGCTCCAGGATTAATGGTTCTTGTATAAGCATCCATTTGCTCAGCTGATAAGACCGCATTGCCCTGTATTTTATAACCTTTGTCTGGAACCGGCACCGGGTCCGGTTCCACCACGGGAGGGTTTCCTTTTTCAACTAGTATAAATGTTTCTATACCTGCTTTGTTTAATTTTTCTGCTAAGACTTCTGCATTTTCTTTTTCCTTAAATGCGCCTACTTGAATGCGGTAGATTGTTTCCTTGTTGACGACAGTGGTGGCTATAAAACCCCCAAAGCCTTTTTGAATTAACATGTTCAGATAGGTTTCTGCATTTTCTCGCTTGCTAAAAGCTCCCGCAATCACTTTATATAAAGTGCCATCGACCGGCTTAGGTTTTAACGGAAGTTTCATGGCGCTTGCAGTTGCATCAGCAATGACAGTCGATATGTCTGTCATAAATGCAGGGTTGGTGAGGAGTTTAAGGTCTTTTTCACTATCAACAAATAACACTTCAATAAGCAATGCATTCATTTTCGTTTCGCGTAAGACATGAAAGTTGGCGCGTTTTTTTCCGCGATCCAAGATGTTGTATTTCTTTAATATGTCGGTTGAAATTTTGTTGTGGATAGTCGATTGTAGTTGGACGGTTTCATTTGGAACAGTGCCATTAAAGATATATGTTTCAAACCCGCTCCCACCTGCAGCATTATGGTGAATGCTAAGGTAGAAATCAGCTTTGATCGCATTTGCAAAATTTGTTCTAGGTTTTAAGTCAATGGTTTTATCGGATTCGCGTGTTAATGCCACTTCTACTTCGTATTTTGAAAATAAACGATCTCTTACCATACGAGCAATAGCAAGGTTGAAATTTTTCTCTTGATAATTTTTATACGTTGCACCAGGGTCTGTACCACCGTGCCCTGGATCAATTATGATTAACGTCAAGTGACTCCCTCCATCATTGTCGGATACTATTAGTATATTTATACCAATTCAATCTGTCTGGACAAACCGTACAATTAGGAGGAGTTTCTTGAAAATAGGCTTTTTACCACAGTAAATAGTGTAACTGTTCAATAAAAAAGCATAGTGGTTCATGTTACGGAGTGAGTTTATATAGTGGTTGAACAGCTGGATCACTTGCAATATGTTCTGGATAAATGAAGCCTCGGCCATCGTCTGAGAAAGAGATGCCTGCTTTTTGGAAACACTCCTGAATAAACTCTGAACAGATGTATTTGTCATTTGGTATCGATTCAAGGTCGCCAATCACGACGCTTGCCAGGATTTTAAGGATTTCTTCTATGTCATAAAGCTTACCTGTTAGATCAGCGCCTCTTCTTAGCATTGCATTACGCTTACTTTCGTCTAAGTTCTTTGTGAGAGAATGCCTTGCAAGATAAAGTTTTCCTTTGTATGGATGACCTGAATTGCGATAGTCTTGGAAATAATGAGATAGCGGTACGATGCGTACACCGTAACTTTCCACGCTTTCTAGCATCATAATGCGATCCATCCACCGAAATAGAAGGGCAACGTGACTGAATTGGGATTTGGATACGTTCTGAATGATTTTACTAACTGGGTACGAGCCACTACAAAGGAGAAGGTCGCCTGTTTGAATGTCATTTCGAGCAGATCGGTAGTTTTTGACGGTTAAGTTAACGTAGCGGTTTGCTGACATGATGAACCTCCTATAAATGAGCTTACTCTTGTAGTTAGATACATAAACCATTTCTCCTTCTTTTTACCATTGGAACGGTAGGACCAAAACAGTTTCGAGATAATAGTGAAGAAAATGGTTGTATTTGCTGAACAAATAATCCTATAGTTAATTGTGAGGTGAATGAGGATGGATTTCTTAAAAGCAGTGGTGGTTATCGCATTTCTTCTGATGACGGCTAATATCATTAAACCCTTTGTAACATCTTCTAGAAAAAGAGCAGCAATGTTTGCCGGCTTTTGGCTATTGCTATACATAGTCGTCTGGGGCGTTCCGACCTTTGGCGGTGTGCCAACTGATGAAGCGATCGGGAATGGAAATGAATCATCAGGAAACAGTCAGCAAAATGAGGATGAAGTCCCGAATGATGTGAAGGAAGAAGAAGCTCAGATTGAAGAAGAGATTGATTTTGAACCTTCATCGATTGAATTGATTGTAAATGCTCCGGAGTTACTAGGTTTATCACGTGAGGAATTTTTATCGAACTTCCCTAAGAGCGTTGAGCCAGATCGCAAGGATCCAATGAAAATGACATTTGAAAATGGTGAAGTTATTTTCAAAGATAATGTTGCCGTTGAGATGAATTATTTTCCAGAAGGGTTGCGTTACCTTGAGGATAATCGCCTTCTCCTCGCGAGTTTAGGTTTTGAAGTGGAAGAGGTTAGAATAGGGTCGAATCCATTTGAGAAGCCTGTAACGATCTATCTTATAGAAGGTTTTACTGATGTGACGATTTATGGAACGGAAGGTAAGAGTGAAGCCCCTTCCATTGAGAAAATTCATTTGCGGAAAGAATTTTATCCAGCATCGTTAGAGCCTGAGGAAGAAGAAAGGAATACAGAAGAGTAAAAAACTCGCGTAAGCGAGTTTTTTATATTTTAACCGCTACTCGGTAAGATAAAAAAAGCATGATCGTTGAGATGGTAATAGTTACGATTACCCAGGACCAAGCAAGTGTCATTTGACCAGAGTCAATGGCAACATAAATAGCCGTGGGCATGGTCTGTGTTTTTCCAGGTAGGTTTCCGGCGAACATTAAAGTCGCTCCAAATTCCCCAAGTGCACGAGCAAAGCTTAAGATAATCCCAGAGATAAGAGCGTTTGAAGCAAGTGGAATTGAGATGACTCTTAGAACCGTCCATTTTCCTGCTCCATCTACCCGTGCCGCATCCTCAATATCACGATCTATTGATTCAAAACCGACTTTAGCTGATTGATACATGAGCGGGAATGCAACGACACTTGCCGCGACAACACCTGCTTGCCACGTGAAAACGAGTGAGTGCTCGAAGATTGTCTCAATCCACTGACCAATTGGACTTGATGCGCCAAAGAGGACGAGTAGAATAAAGCCAACAACCGAAGGAGGAAGCACAAGCGGGAGCATAATAACGGTATCGATCAAACTTTTTCCGCGAAAATTCTTTCCTGCCATTAGGTGACTAATGATAATACCGAGGAGAGTCACGATGATACTTGCGACGAGAGAGATCTTAATTGAAATTAATATGGGATCAAGGAATTCAGTCATTTGCGGTCACGTCACTTTGGAAACCATAGGATTCAAAAATCGCTAATGCTTCATCGCTTTGTAAGAATGTGAAATAGTCCCTGGCCTCTTCGTTAGCTCCTTTGACGATCCCAGCAGGATAAATGATCGGTGAATACGATTGGGTAGGTACATCTTCTACCAATATTACTTTGCTAGAAGAGCGATAGTCGGTTTCATAAACAATACCTGCATCGGCATTACCTGTTTCAACGTAAGTCAGAACCTGTCGCACATCTTTACTGAAGATTAGCTGATCTTCTAGCTTATCCCACTTGTTTGCGTATTGCAGCGCTTCTTTTGCATAGGCTCCAGCTGGGACCGTTTCAGGCGTTCCGATAGCAAAACGACCTTCATGACTTTCATCTAATTGGTCAAAGCTACTCAATTTAGAAGATTGGCTTTTAATTAGAACGAGTTTATTTCGCAGTAAATTTGTTTCGATTTCAAGCAGGTCTTCCTTTTTAATATCATCGAAATAAGACTCTGATGCAGAGAAGTAGACATCTATAGGTGCGCCTTGCTTGATCTGATTGGCTAGAACACCGGATGATGCAAGATTTAGAGTGATTTCTGTATCAGGGTGTTCTTGTTCGTAAAGAGAATTTAACTCTTTCATCGCATCACTTAAACTAGCCGCCGCGGCAACCGTTATATTGGCTGTTTCTTCTTTGCTTGATTGACATCCTGCAATGGAGAACACCATAAGGATAAGAAGTAGTAAATGCTTCATATGTAAGATCCTTTCATCTGCTAATCTTCCATCTATTATAACGAAACTTCCTCTATTTGTACGGTAAGAAGACATAGAAAAATTGAATCACTTTATGATTTATCGCAAAGTGATCCAATTCAAATGTGGGATAGAATCGTTAGAAAAAGAGTTTTGGTTTAGGTTGTTTTGTATTACTTCGCACAAAAGGATTTTTAGTTGAAGAATCACATTTCGAATCGAATGGATACTCAATTGCCTGCTTGTATGGCGGAGGTGCTAATTTAGCGTGATGACTTTCTCGGTATGGCACATCAATTGTTTGCCCACGAACATTATCTTGACTTTCTAACTCAGCGGCGACGATAGAACCTATTTGTTTTCCGAGGCGAAGTCCTTCTTCATTATCAACTGGGAAGTGCACTCCAGCATAGAGTCGTGAGTCAGCGCACTCTTTCGCGAGTTCTCTTAATCGTTCTTGCTCTGCAGGAAAGAAATAAGAAAGAATTTCTGCTGTAGCTGCTCCTACCGTTGCATGTCCTGATGGATAGGTGGGATGTCTTGGGGTACAGAGCAGGGATTTGAAATCGTGATCCAGTTGATTTGGTCTTGCAACATTCCAACGGTATTTTAAATACCAGGCCGTTGTAAAAGCATCATTCATGCCGGTTGCTACGCCTGCAAGAATTCTTGCTGCTCGAGGTGCTGTTACGTTGTACGTATCAATTAACTTATCAATAATCGGAGTCCATTGTTTACTGGCTACACCAGTCCCCCAATATTCAGCTAAAGTGGCTTGCTTCGGATTAAGGTCTTTCTGTGCATGTTTGACCTTTTTTAACTCACTGTCCCAATCGATCGATGCTGGTGGCTTGATGTCCAGTCGAAAGGGTCTTCCGCTTAATGTGGTAAAACGCCCTGGTGGTTTATTACGGATATAATAATCCGGCCATGATCCAGCGTAAGGTTCTTCTGGATTATGAGGCGGCTCGTTTTCACCTGCATACGGAAGCTCTGACCATTTTTTATAATTCTCTGCCATAGCTAGTTCCTCCTTCAATCACTACTCCCTATAGTAAATGCGAGGCAGTTAAGAGGGGTGCTAAACTAAAAGGCATATTCTAGAAGGTTACGTGTTAACGAACCATGCCGTTTCTTATCGCATAAACTGCAGCCTGAGTTCGATCATTAACACCGAGTTTCCCCAAAATATTACTTACATGTGTTTTCACTGTTTTTAATCCAATGTATAGTTCTTCGGCAATTTGATTATTTGTTTTTCCTTCGCCTATTAATAGCAGAACTTCTTTTTCGCGTTTTGTTAGATCATCATGCAAAGACTTCTTTTGATTTGAGCGTAATTGGTTCATCATTTTTTGAGCGACCTTCTGTTCGATTACGCTTTCATCCTGAACAGCCTTACGAATGGTCGAGATAATTTCATCAGCAGAAGCTGTTTTTAGAAGGTAGCTAAAGGCACCTGCTTCAATCGCAGGAAACACCTGCTCATCATCATAGAAACTTGTTATGATAATGATCTTTGCATTTGGCCTCAGGGTCATGATTTCTTTTGTTGCCTCAATGCCCGTCATCTCTGGCATAATAAGATCCATTAAGATCACATCAGGATCCATTTCATTCACTAGAGTGACAGCTTCCTTACCATTAGAAGCTTCGCCTACGATTTGAAAATCTGGTTCTGTCAGAAGGTAAGCTTTCAATCCTTTTCGGACCATATCGTGGTCATCAACAATCATCATCTTAATCTCTGGCATCGTTCAAACCCTCCAACGGCACACGTACTTCAACCAGGGTTCCTTCACCAGCGCGAGAAGAGATGCGGAACTGTCCGCCGATTTCATCGCATCGCTCTTGCATAGAACCTAGTCCGTATGCTCCTTTTTTGTTTTCATTCATTTCAAACCCTTTTCCATTATCTTTTATATGTAATAAAAACTGGTTTTTCTTAAGCTTAACAGTAATTCGAATTACAGATGCTTCAGCATGCCGGAGTGCATTCCCGAGGCTTTCTTGAACGATTCGGAATAAATTCTCTTCAATTCCGTTAGAAAGGTCGGGAAGATCATTTAGTGTGAAGTGAAAGGTAACCCCGGATTTTTTTTCTAACTCATCGACAAGCTTTCTCACCCCTTCGCATAATGAATCTTCAGATAGGTGAATCGGACGGAGGTGGAGTAGAAGTGCTCTCATTTCAACTTGTGCTTTACTTGCGAGATCTGCGACATCCAACATTTGTGATTTAGCGGTTTCAATATCTCGATCCATCATCTTTATGGAAGCAGAAGACATCATATTTAGCGCGAAAAGCTGTTGACTGACAGCATCATGAAGGTCTCTTGCAAGTCGTTGACGTTCCTCGATAATGGCTGCTCCTCTTGCTTTCTCAGCTAAATCCGCTTTTTGGTTAACTAAATTCTGTAGAGAGGTTACTTGCTTCTGAAGCTTATCAGCCAGTTCGTTTAATTCATTACTAATCCGACCAATTTCATCTTTGTCTGTCATTTCCATTTTTTCAGTGAACTTGCCTCTCGAAAGAATGATGATTTGGGTGGAGATATCTTCAAGTCGATTTCTGATGGAGAGTGTATCTTTATAGCTGAAATAGCTTCCTAACAGAACCACAAGAAGCATGACTAAAAGCGGTGATAGTAAACTGAATAGCACAGATACGGCATTAGGCTGGAAAAACAGTGCAATTTGGATAACTAGGAAATAAAGAACCCCGGTAAATAAAGCAGTATAAAGAAGCGACTTGAGTAATTTCCATCTGAGCGTTGATTTATTCACATCTATGGCACCTTTCTCTAAATCCGATCAACTCGTAAATCAAGTACGGAGAAGTCAAGATAGAATACGATTCGTTGGAGAGCGTCATCGAAATCGTCTGTTTTGTAAGTTAAGCCGTGACCTTTTCCGACGTTGTCCTGATTATGCTGATCAATTGTAGCCGAAAGTACATGGGCTGTGCCGTCAATCTTAAATGGGATATCATCTGGGAAAATAATATTAATATCACCAACAAATCCTGATAGCGTAATGACGGTTTCTTCCTCTGGGATAAGAGTTGTTGAAAAATCGAAGTTATAATCGCACACAAAACTCCAATCATTCATCGTATGCACCTGCCAATTTGGCTTATTATAGGAATGGTCTTTCACGAGACTGAATCCCTGGCCTTTTCGAAATTTCCCCAGGAACTTAAAACCAATCATTACGAATATAAGCGGCCATAGTTTCCAAATACTCCAGAAACTAAAGTCAATTACCTCCAAACGATCAAGGATCAGAAGTAGTCCAAAGGTGAGTAGTAGCACACCGGTTGTCCATTTCTTCCTTCTCGTTGAAGGTAAGAGGGCATCAAAAAGGTACTTTCCACCGAGCAGAAACAACAAGAAGGGATAAAAAAAGACAATTGCCTCCGTCATTTCCATGGAAATAATGCCGATATTTATAAGAAGAAGAAAGATTCCGAGAGCAACGAAAAAAATCGCGGCGAGGAATCGTCCAGTTTGTATACGTTTCATCTAATCTCCTCAATTCATTCTGTCTCCTATACATGAACATATTTGACAGTTGATAGCTTGTTTCCTGCAATAACACTGGATCGTCACTTGAAGTAACTTGAATCTGGAAGAATATATTTCCTTTTAGGGAAATAGTGTGGTGTAATGGTTTGTTTTGATACTAGTTTCCAAATACGATCGCGGTTACAATAGTGAAATATTAATAATTGTTATCAATTCGTCTCTATCTAGAGTGTATAGGAATATGTGAGGGAATTGGAGTTTCTTACGATTGAACTTTTCTCAGTCTTAAGGCTGAATTTTCATGTTAAAATGGAATCGTTTAGTGGAAAGTATGAAAGAAGAGAAGGATGAAGCGTTTCGAACTCGAATAGATGTAAGAAGAGTATGGTTCAAAATGAGAGAGGGAATAAAATGAAACAAAAGCGCATGTTTAAACTGGCCGTTGCTGGATGTGTTCTAGGCATTATCGCAGCAGTGCTCTCAAGGTTTAATGTGATACCTCTAATTCAAGTCAAAGATATTTCGTTTTTAACTGCTTTTATTTTTCCAGCGTTTGCTGTACTAGGTTGTTATTTTGTGAAAACAAGACCTATTGTAGGAGGGTTTAGTCTCCTCGTTTCAGCAGCAGGAGGAATTATTTTTCTATCGGTTTTTTATATTATCCCAGCAGCTTTTCTCGTAACATCAGGATTTTTAAGTATTTTATTAAAAGAAGAACCACAATTAGTCGCAAACAAATAACCGCTCTCCAAGGTGCGGTTTTTGTTATGTTTGTAGGAATTGGTGAATGGCTTGTGACACTTCCACAGGCCTTTCTTCTGGGATAAGGTGTCCGGTATGAGAGAGGATAAGAAGATCTGCATCTGGCAGGTCTTTTTTCATGCGTTCACCTACGCGTATAGGCACAAGACGGTCGTCGGTTCCCCAAATTAAGAGGATAGGGAAATTAATTTTATTTAATGTGCTCGTAGATAAATCCTCTTCTCGATCTCGTATGAGGCGAGAAAGTGCAAGAAAGAAACCTTTTTCATTAAAACTCGATGTGTAGCCATCGATGACTTCCTGCGTGAGAAGCTTATGGTCATAAACGAGATGTTCGAAATTCTTTCTTAAATTGATGGCACTCATTGAGAAGCTAAGACAAAACGGAAAAAAAGGGAGATAAGAGCATAATCGAATACCTAATGAAGAAGATTTAATATAGCTTGAGCTACATAGGAGAATGAGCTTTTCAATCCGTTCTGGGTGTTGAATACACGCGCGAAGGGCAATTTGTCCTCCCATTGAATGTCCAATCAAGATAGCTTTTGAAATTTGCATCCGTTCAAGAAGTCGGTTTGTAAGAGCAGCATACTCATGAAGCGAATAATGGATATCACAGTTCTTTTCGCTCTCGCCGAAGCCTGGTAAATCAAAGCACAATAAGTGATAGTTCTTTTTAAGAAGGGGAAGAAGCTTACGAAAACTAAAGGAAGAAGAAAGGAAGCCATGAATGAAGACAAGTGTATGGACATGAGGGTTAGTATGTTTGTAATACTCATATGCCAACGTCACGTTGTCGATTTGTATCCGTTCCTTACTTGGGATAGACATGGTTTCATCACCTCTCCTCCATTCGCTATTTAAAGTTTGGCTTACTTAGTCATACTTTATCCTACTCTTATAAAGTTGAAGGGCCGAATGAGAAGACAAAAAAAGAGACGAGGCGTTGGCCTCGTCTTCAAAAGGGGGAATATAGATAGCTTACTACTCCTGTTATTCCCACTTTAGAAAAAGAATATACATATAAATGAAATTAATATGAAAGTAAAGATGTAACGAGGACAATTGTGATGGCAGCTGGGACAAAGTAACGAATTAAACCATACCAGAGTGGGAAAATGACCCGCCCTATTTTAGAAGACATCATCACTTCGTCCGCTAATATTTCTTTCTTCATCTTCCGAGAAACGAAAATAGAGATAAGAAGGGCACCGATAGGCATTAATAAGTTACTTGCCAGAAAGTCCATCGTATCAAAAATTGTTCTGCCAAATATGGATATGTCTCCAAGGACACCAAATGACAAAGCGGAAGGGATCCCTAGTAAGAATACGCAGAATCCTGCGATCCAGGAAACTTTCTTACGATTTCCTTTACCGCGCGTTACTGTAGAAACAATGATTTCCATCAAGGAAAAAGCTGATGTTAACGTTGCAAATAGCAAAAGCGCTAGAAAAACTGTGAAAAACAAACCGCCAAATGCCATTTGATTAAAAACAGCAGGAAGAACAGTGAAAATAAGTCCAGGTCCTTCTGTCGGTTCAAATCCAAATGCAAAAACAGCAGGGAAGATGGCAAGTCCAGCTAGAAATGAGATTAACACGTTCAGGCTAACGACTGATACTACAGATCCAGTTAAATCAGCTTTTCTATCAAGGTAAGAGCTGTACGTAACCATTAAGGAGATCCCGACGCTGAGCGCAAAGAACGATTGGCCAAGGGCATCAAGAACACCTTCTGCTGATAACATAGAGAAATCAGGCTTTAAAAAGAAGGAGACCCCTTCCATTGCGCCATCAAGAGAAAGCGAACGCGCAACAAGCACAAGAAAAAGAATAAAGAGAGCTGGCATCATATAACGGCTTGCTGTTTCGATCCCTTTTTGAATACCGAATTGCACAATGGCTACTGTTATCGCTAGGAAAAGAGCCTGTGTGAGAAGAGCGGTTGAAGGACTTCCAATGACTTCCCCAAACAACTCTTCGTAACGGCTATTTTGAAGTCCTGTAAGTGACCCCGAGAAGCTTCTTGTTAAGTACGTAATCACCCATCCTCCAATGACACTATAGAAGGAAAGAATAATGAAGGAGGCGATAACGCCTAGATAACCAAGCCATTTCCAGCTTGCTTTCCCGGAAATTGATTCATAAGAAGAAACGGCATTTTGCTGTGAGTGTCTCCCAACAACAAATTCCGCAAGAAGCATTGGCGCACCGACTAAAACAGTGAAAAGAAGAAAAATAAGGAAAAATGCTGCTCCACCATTTGTACCCGCCATATATGGAAATTTCCACAGTGCACCAAGCCCGATAGCTGATCCAGCTGAAGCCAAAATAAATCCGAATCTTGACGACCATTGATCATTTGATTTCATCTTGTCACCTCATACAATATAGTAAGTCCAATTGAATGGCATTTTATCACTATAGCGAGCGGAAAGAATTCAGTCAATATCAAATATTCATGTATTTATTTACCACACGCTATAAACCTTGATATTACTGAAGTACCAGCCATTCCCTCTGTTTATTTTAATTTGAAAGTAAATGCTTTATAATACATTCTTGTCTTGCTATTCCTTCAATAGAAAGGTATGATTCTTAGAAAAGGCTAGTATGATGTTTTGTCTAGATTAGAAATCTATGTTATACTAGTAAAGTTGAAAAAATTTGTTAGGAGTGTTTTCATGGCAGAGCAATATAACGTCGGTGATATCGTTGAAGGGAAGGTAACTGGTATTAAGCCTTTTGGTGCTTTCGTTGCAATTGACGACCAAAAGCAAGGACTAGTTCACATTTCTGAAATCTCTCACGGGTACGTAAAAAATATCGAAGATCAACTTACTGTAGGAGACGAAGTTAAGGTTAAAATCCTTAACATTGAAGAAGGTTCCGGTAAAATCTCTCTTTCAATCCGTGCTACTCAGCCTAAACCTGAGCGTCCGGAAAGAAAGCCTCGCCCGGCAGCACCGAGCGGCGGAAACAAGAAACCACAACAAACTTCTTCTCCACAAGGCTTCAACACGCTTGAAGATAAGCTTAAAGACTGGTTGAAAGAATCTAACGACCGTCAAGCTCAATTGAACAAGCGTCTGAAGAAGTAAGTAATGACGAAAGAAGGCAGCCGCGGCTGCCTTCTTTTTTTTATGTTGTTGCGCGATCGGGATCATGTGAAAGCTCTTCTGTAGGTTTGAAAAGTAATGTTAGGCAATATAGCCCACTTAGCCCAACTAGGCCATAGACAATTCGAGCAAGTGCAGCATTTTGTCCACCGAAAATTGCCGCGACAAGGTCAAATTGGAAAAATCCAATGAGGCCCCAGTTGACCGCTCCGATGATCACTAACGCAAGAGCAAATCGTTGTAATGTGCTCATAAGAATACCTCCTTTTATTAGGAAACATAATGATTCTTCTATAAGATGATTAAAACTTCACCAAATTATACATAGCGGCTCCACTTAATTCCTATAAGCAGATTGCTTTATTTTAATAATTGATTGAGGCATAATAAAATGGAACTTCCATCAAAGCTATTTATTTCTGATGGTTAGTTGCACGAATCAATCCTTTTGGTGGTCATTTACTCTCACCTAAATTTCTTGCATTACTAAAGATAAAGGGTGAGTTTTTATTGCGCCTAAAAGCGAAGTTAAACGTGATTTGAATTAAAGGAGGACATAACATTGAATAATTTTACTTTCCAAAATCCAACAAAATTGATCTTCGGTAAAGGGCAGCTAGAAGCGCTCAAAACTGAAGTGCCACAATACGGAAAAAGAGTCCTCGTTGTTTATGGCGGAGGAAGCATCAAGAAAAATGGTGTTTACGATAGCGTAATGAACACATTAAACGAAATCGGTGCTGAAGTATTTGAACTTAGCGGCGTTGAACCAAACCCACGCCTAACAACTGTTCATAAAGGTGTCGATATTTGTAAAGAAAACAACATTGATTTCATCCTAGCAGTAGGTGGCGGTAGTGTTATTGACTGCACAAAAGCTATTTCTGCAGGTGCTAAATATGATGGAGACGCTTGGGACTTCGTAACGAAAAAAGCATTCCCTGAAGCAGCTCTTCCATTCGGTACAGTTCTAACGCTAGCAGCAACTGGTTCAGAAATGAACCCAGGTTCTGTTATCACAAACTGGGATACACAAGAGAAATACGGTTGGGGACATCCACTTGTACACCCGAAATTTTCTATTCTAGATCCTGAGAATACGTACACAGTGCCAAAAAACCATACAGTTTACGGCATGGTGGACATGATGTCTCACGTACTTGAACAGTACCTTCACCCTGAATCAAATACAGAGCTACAAGAAAATATGCAGTTCTCTGTTCTTGAAACAGTGATGAACACAGCTCCAAAACTTCTTGAAGATATGCAAAACTACGACCACCGTGCAACAATCATGTTGAGTGGTACAGTAGCGCTCAACCAATCTCTACAGATGGGTGTTCGCGGCGACTGGGCTTCTCACAACATTGAACACGCGGTATCAGCTGTTTATGATATTCCACACGCTGGTGGCCTTGCAATTCTCTTCCCGAACTTAATGAAACACAACCTTGACGTGAACGTTGATAAGTTCAAGCGTCTTGCTGTCAAAGTTCTTGGCGTAAGCGAAGAAGGTAAATCAGATCGCGATGTTGCGCTTGAAGGTATCGACAAGCTAAGTGCGTTCTGGAGCAGCCTTGGTGCACCAAACCGTCTTGCTGATTACGACATTGACGATAGCCAGCTTGATCTTATCGCTGACCGTGCGATGGCTAATGGGGCGTTTGGTAATTTCAAATCCCTTGAGCGCGACGACGTGATGGCGATTTTGAAGGCTTCTCTATAAGGTGAAATGATAGGACCGTTCCGTTTTGGAGCGGTTCTTTTTGTTGTGTTGTTTAGCTGGGGATGATTTTTAGCTCATTTTCGCAATGTGTGAGGGAGGCGGTTAGTACAAATGAATTTGTCCACCGCCTCCCTCACACATTGCGACCTTTAAGCTCCGCTTAAAGGCGATTGCAACTCTGGTTTCAATCGAATGAGCTAAAAATCGAGCATCTCACATTGTTGCTCCAAGAGAAATATAGTTCAAGTTCTAAAGAGCTCAAGTAACTTTAAAAAGAAATCTTCTTAGGTAATCGCTTACATGGGTCGGTGTTCTTGATTTCGAATGGGTCTTGGGCTAAAGTAAAACGTGAGTGAAGAACAAAAAATGATAATTGGAGGCTAATTATGACTTCAAAAGTAAGTTTTGATTATTCAAAAGCATTGTCGTTTGTTGGCGAACATGAAGTAACATACATGGCGGATGCAGTGAAGGCTGCACACGATGCGCTACATAATGGAACAGGGGCTGGCAACGATTTTCTTGGCTGGCTAACGCTTCCACATGATTATGATAAAGAAGAATTCTCACGCATTCAGAAATCTGCTGAGAAAATCAAATCAGATTCTGACGTGCTTCTTGTTGTTGGTATCGGTGGTTCTTATTTAGGTGCTCGTGCAGCAATCGAAATGCTGAACCATTCTTTCTATAACGTTCTAACAAAAGAAGAGCGCAAAACACCACAAGTTTTCTTCGTAGGTAACAACATTAGCTCAACTTATGTACAGGACCTCTTCAGCGTACTTGAAGGCAAAGACGTTTCCGTGAACGTCATTTCAAAATCTGGTACAACGACAGAGCCTGCAATTGCGTTCCGTATTTTCCGTAAATTCCTTGAAGAAAAATACGGCGTAGAAGAAGCTCGTCGTCGCATCTATGCGACTACTGACAAGTCAAAAGGTGCTCTTAAGACACTAGCTGACGAAGAAGGATACGAAAGCTTCGTGATTCCTGATGATGTTGGTGGACGTTATTCTGTTCTTACAGCTGTTGGACTTCTTCCAATCGCAGCAAGCGGAATATCCATTGAAGAGATGATGAAAGGTGCTCAAGATGCACAAGATGACTTGAACACATCTGACATTGAATCTAACCAGGCTTATCAGTATGCAGCGGTTCGTAACGCCCTTTACAACAAAGGCAAGAACATCGAGCTTCTAGTGAACTATGAGCCATCTCTACACTATTTCTCTGAGTGGTGGAAACAGCTCTTTGGAGAAAGTGAAGGTAAAGACAACAAAGGTCTTTATCCAGCATCCGTTGATTTCTCAACAGATCTTCACTCTATGGGACAATACGTTCAAGACGGCCGTCGTAGCCTGTTTGAAACAGTATTGAACGTTGGGAAAGCGCGTCATGAGATCACAATCGAAGAAGATGACAAGAACCTAGACAAGCTGAACTACCTTGCTGGTGAAACAATGGACTTTGTTAACCAGAAAGCATTCGAAGGTACAATGCTTGCTCATACAGATGGTGACGTTCCGAACTTGATCGTGAACATCCCTGAAATGACGCCTTACCACTTCGGTTACCTTGCTTATTTCTTTGAAAAAGCATGTGCCGTTTCCGGTTACCTACTTGGCGTGAATCCATTCGATCAGCCAGGAGTAGAAGCATACAAAACAAACATGTTTGCGCTTCTTGGTAAACCAGGATTCGAAAAAGAAAAAGCTGAGCTTGAGGATCGCCTTAAGACAAACGAATAGAACGAACAAGAGAGAGTGCCTCGGCGCTCTCTTTTTTTATTCAAAGATAAGTAAGAATAAAATTCAGTGAAGTCTAGCTCCAGCACTTGTCGGAACTAATCGAGCGCTTGCGCTTTTTTATTCATGAAATCTCCCTCATTGGACACGATAAGCGTAGACTACGTAAACAGGGAGGAAGCGCACATGATTACAATGAATTCCGTGCTTGAAGGGAAAACGATCGAACTTAGTATTATGGAAGACAAGCTCCGCCAATTAGGCTATAGCTATGGAGGCGGCTGGGAATACGATCACGGCTATTTCGACTATAAAATCGATGATGAAGACGGATATCTTTTTCTAAGAGTACCAATCAAAGCTGTGAAAAAAGAGCTTGATGCGGATGGGGCAATTGTTGAAATTGGACAGCCTTTCATGCTCTCTCATATGTATCAGGCAGGTGTTGATCCTGAAGGCAATATCGGGAATATCTCAGCGTCGTTTAATCAGTTCCAAGAGCCCACAAATAAAGATGCTGAAATTGATGAAGAATGGCTGAAATACGGAGAGCGATACGTGAAAGAACTAGACGCCGCGCTCTCATCTTATGTGTGAATCACAAGTAAGAGATCATCAGATGCAATAAGAAATGAAGGGGAGGGGTTCATGACGAGCTCACTCCCTCTTTTTACACCGATTATCAGGATATCTTTTTCATTTAGTTGCTGTGCTACATCACAAAAGGACTCTTCACTAAACGACTCAGCACTCATGAAATCAAGCTGATTAGGCTTTAAATGCGTTAGCATTTCAAGTAAAGTGGTCGAAATCCCATGAGAAAAGACGCTATTCGTCATAACTGTACTGAGTAGGTGGGCACTTTCGATTACCTCATTCGCACCAGCTCGCTCAGCATTCACAATTTGCTCAGGCGAAAGAATTTCCACAATCGTATACACCGAAGGGTTGATCCCTTTTACAGTTAAAAGGGTAAGAATCGTTTGCATATCCACTTCAATTTCACTTTTATACTGATCCGCTGTGATAAGAACGGTATGCGCATCGCTAATCTTCGCCTTTCGTAATGTGCTGTCCTCACCAGGGTTTCCACGAATGAAATGAATACCTTCTTTTTGAAGTGGGTTTTCCGTAAGCGAATGATCAATGAGCACGATGGATCGTTCAGGCTGATTGGATAACAGTGCTTTGATCGTATGTCTGCTGCGCGAATTCCAACCAACCACAACTACATGATTGGCTCGCTCGTAACTTCGCTCTCCACGGCCAAGCGCCCCCTGCGTCATCACAAAGGAAGAAGCAAGCTTCGCCATATAAAACGTCATAAAGCCAGCGCCAAACATGATAAACACCATCGCAAAAGCTTTCCCTCTCACCGTCTCAGGTGATGTATCACCGTACCCAATCGTGGAAGCCGTCACGATCGCAAACCACACCCCATCGAAAACGGTCGGAAACATTTCCGGCTCCACCAGATGCATGATAAAGCCCATCGTTATAAGAATCAGCACAATCAGTGCACCTAGTTGTAATACAGGCGGATAGCGGGATATATAATAAACTAAGTCACGTAATCTCAAAGTAAAACGCTCCTTTCTCCACATCCATTATGCCCATCAATCACTGGAAAAAAACGACACGTGTGTGATCAATCGCAACAGGGTAAAGAAAGGATATGACAGGACAAAAAGGGTGAAGAAACATGAGAGCACTATCATCATTCCTCGTATCGCTCGTACGCCTGATTTTTGGCATTATCGAAGCGATTCTTGGAATTCGCATATTGCTGAAACTATTCAGCGCAAATCCAACAGCTCCATTCGTGCAGTGGATCTATGACTTTTCAGCGCCATTATTATATCCATTTCGAAACATCTTTCCAACGACGGAATTCGCTGGACAATATGTCGTTGAATTCTCTGCAGTGTTTGCACTGATTGTGTATAGTATCGTGGCATCACTCATTGTACGGTTTGTGGCAATGGGATTAACGAGTCGGGAGAGAAGATAAGAGATGAGAAACGCTGGGACAGCGTTTCTTTTATTGGTTATACGACTTTTATTATGTAATAGAACAAGAAGAAACCCTCTTGCAACCGTAAGAGGGTTTTATTTTGAAGTAAAATAGAATCGAACTACTAAGCTATTTACCTGCCCAAATTTTAAAAAATAGTATATTCTTGATTTAAGTCAATGAAAGTCTTCCTCAGACGAAATACAATAGATTTAACTTCAAAGTCGAGGAGGCTCTTATATGGAATTAAAGACAACAACTAATCAAAACATGCAGCAAAAAGCAGCAGTCTTTTCAGTAATTGCATTACTTATCATGACATTTGCTGCATTTTTTGCTCAAGGATATGTTCATAGCTCATTAGTCATTGAGGGAGATGCAGTAACAACATTAAAAAACATCCAAGCATCTCAAGTCTTGTTTCGTCTTGAGGTACTTGGATGGCTCATCATTATCATTATGGATTTAATTATTTCGTGGGGCTTTTATGTTTTCTTGAAGCCGTTTCATCCTGGTTACGCATTATTAGCCGGCTGGCTTCGTTTCCTTTACACAGCCATTCTAGCCAATGCGGTTACAAACCTTGTAATAACCAATAGTGTTGTTCAAAATTCAGAGTTAGGTACGTCATCGCGCGTGGCACAGCAAGCGATGGATTCCATCACAGCTTTTGAAGCCATTTGGTCATTTGGATTAATCATTTTTGGCCTTCATCTGATCGTAGTCGGGTTGATCGCAATGAAAACAATAATGATACCAAAAGTGATTAGTATTCTAGTTGTTTTAGCAGGCTTCAGCTACTCGCTAGTTCATTTCATGTACAATTTCATCCCACAAATTGAAAACGTTATTGGACTACTAGAATTAATTCTGATGGCTCCCATGGTCATCGGTGAATTAGGTTTTGGGATCTGGTTATTCGTAAAAGGAAGAAAAATAACAATGGACTAATCTACAATCCTGAGATTAGATAAGGACCTCTTCTTAATACGACTTAAAGATTCTGGCTTAATTCCCAGGTAGCTTGCTAGTTGGTACTGGGGAACCCGGTCAATTAAATCGGGTCTTTTTTCCATCAAATTGTGGTAGCGCTCTTCTGGCGTCGAAGAAATGAAGGAGGAGAAATTATCCCTCATAGTACCCATATCTTCTTCAATCATTTTGCGAGTCAGTTCTTCTAATACCGGATGCATGTCGTAAGCTTCCTGCTCAGTAGATAAATCACCTACAATAAGCGTACAGTCTTCCAAGCAGCTAAGAGAGTATGGAGAAATTTTGTCAGTAGTATGCTGATTAAAGATCGTGACACTCTGTTCTTCCGTATAGAAATTGAACGTATTCTCAATTCCATTTTTATCGACACCGTAAAGCCGTACACATCCCTTTAAAACAAAATAGCATTTGTCAGGAACTTCACCTTGATGTAAAAGGACCGTTCCTTTCTTAAACGTAGCAACAGGAATATCGATTGTCAGCTTTCTTAATTCGGATTCACTGAGATCCGAAAACCGTTTCATATATTGGATAAGGATATCTTTCATGAATTCATCTCCCTTATCAAAATTGTATATATCTTTTAGTATAGCATCACTAAACAGGTAGAGGTAAGGCGGTTTAAAACAGCTTATTCAACCAACATTGCAGGTTGAATAAAGAAAAATGAACATGATGTTTATATTTATAAGTATACTTAATGAACGAAGCTAAATATTGGAGGAGATTTGTTTGGACCTATTTTTATTTATATCCGTAATCGTTGGGATGACGTTTATCTTTTTATATTTTGTAATGAATTTTGACTTGAAAAAGAAGAAGTTAGAGGTAGAGGAAAAGAAACTGGAGTTGGAAAAAAGGAAGTTGGAATTAAAAGAAGAAGCAGGGGAAGAAGAAGAAAAGTTTTAGAATGAGTAAAAGCCCCTCAAAATATTTTGTGTACATTATACTTTATATACATTGGTATTATGTTGAGGGGCTTTTGATATGGAGGCTGCCATTTCGAAATGAGATTTATGTACTTTCGCATATTTCAAAAAATAAGTTGCCCTCACTATAAAAGCTATGATAAAATGAATCTTGTCGACAGGAAATCGCTG
The DNA here is from genome assembly GCF_056173725.1 of Anaerobacillus sp. 63XJN7_4_ISO-PGPR-S23-413. Lineage (NCBI taxonomy): Bacteria > Bacillati > Bacillota > Bacilli > Caryophanales > Bacillaceae > Anaerobacillus > Anaerobacillus sp. 63XJN7_4_ISO-PGPR-S23-413. The sequence continues at coordinate 3,275,661 of NZ_CM149688.1, read as the reverse complement.
TCATAATACGGGGCATTAGCTCAGCTGGGAGAGCGCTACACTGGCAGTGTAGAGGTCAGCGGTTCGAGCCCGCTATGCTCCATCGATGTAAAACCCCTCTTGCGGATGCAAGAGGGGTTTTTTACCTTTTTCAATACATCTTGACGATGAATCGAACTAAATATTCCACGATTCTTTGATCCTATTTTGGGAATTGAACCATTTTACTTAAGAAAAATAGTATTGTGATGAAACTTCGGGGGGGAATAGTGGTAAGTTTTTGGCAGAAATGTGTATGCGAGAGAGGAAAGAAGCCGTTTTGTCTCTCTCCTGAAGTGCTGATTAATGCTCCTAAATGTACTAAAAGTAAGAAGGATAATATTAATCACAACGCTAATAAGGTTTTCTCCTGTATAGTTAAAGCATAATGTAGAAAGAGTGTAGACGGACCTAAATATAACCAAGGGGGAAATCGAATGCGAAGGATTATCTTATCCACTGAAAGCGGTGCCGACATACCGGAGGATTTAGCTGAAAAGTACGATATTCAAGTCGTTCCCATGCACATCATTATGGATGGTAAGGATTATTTAGACGGTTCATTGCCGGTCCAGGATATTTATGACTATTACGAACACACGAAAAAAATCCCTTCTACTACCTCTACAAATGCTCATGAGTATCAAGAGTTTTTTTCGACGATAAGAGAGAATTCCCCAGATTGCATCATTGTACATATTGGGTATACATCAAAAGCTTCTTCTTCTTTTCAAAATGCCGTCATTGCTGCGGAAGAATTTGAAGACATTTTTCTCATTGATGCTCTGAACGTTACTGGAGGATTAGCTGCGATTGTATTGTATGCTGCTAAGTTATTAGAAAAAGAACCCGGCATTGAGCCGGAGCGCTTAGTTGAAAAAATAGAGGCAACCGTTCCGAAATCAAGACTGGCTTTCATCCCAGGCAGCCTTGATTTTCTTAAAGCGGGAGGACGGGTAAGCAATATGGCTTCTCTGATTGGAGCACTGTTAAAAATAAAGCCATGCATCGAGTTGAAGGATGGAAAGCTGATGTCTACAAAGAAGTACCGCGGAAAAATGAGTGGAGCTAGTGAAAAACTTTTGCGAGATTACTTAAATGAATTCAACATCGATCGAGAGCAGCTTTATTTTATCTATTCGATCGGTCTCGATGAAAAGATCAAGCAGCGGGTGGATGAGGTTGCTAAAGAAAACGGTTATCAAAACATAAGGTGGATCCAAGCGGGCGGTATGATTTCGACTCATTCTGGAGCCGGTGGCTTCGGGATAGCAGGATTAGAGGAATAGTACGGGCTAGAATAAACGGGGGACGATTCTTAGTGAGCTCAATGGTTTAAGTGAGGTCGACCTTGTTCAAGCTGCTATTCAGCTGCAATAACATATAATTATTAATGAGTATAACCACACTGGGTTATGCTCTTTTTAATATTTTGCCATTGATAAAGAATGATACCTTTCTTCGGAGTTAAATCAGAAAATACGCTCTAGTACAATGAGGTGAAACCATGAATAAAAGAAAGGAAGATTTTGAGCTAGAAGATGGCGCTTGTTTCCCCGGGAAAACCTACGTCGACGAACTCCTTAAACCGGTTTTTAAAGATCAGCGTGACTACTTATTTGATGCGATGTTTATGATTCATCGCGCGCATACGACGATGCTGAAAGAACAAAAAATTATCACTGATGTTGAGGCAAAGACGATATTGGATGGCGTCAATGAAGTAGCGAAGATGGAGAAGACATTACTAAACTATGTCCCAGAATACGAAGATTTCTTTTTCCTTGTTGAAGCCGAAGTGTCAAAATTAATTGGTGACGATTTAGCAGGCAAGATGCATATTGCAAAGAGTCGGAATGATATGGGTGAAGCAATGTATCGGATCGTGATACGAGATTATATGCTTGATCTGTTGGAGAACGTAAAAAAGCTAGGACAATCACTTGTTATGCAAGCGGAAGACCATATTCATACGGTCATGCCGGCGCATACGCACACGCAGCCTGCTCAGCCAACCACATTTGGTCACTATCTACTCGCCATATCTGATAATTTATCAAGAGACGTGGACCGCTTATGGCAAGCGTATCATACAGTCAATCGTTCCCCGATGGGAGCGGCGGCTATTACAACGACTGGTTTTCCAATCAGTCGAGAACGAATGGTCGAGCTACTAGGGTTTGATGACGTGATGGAAAATTCCTATGATGCGATTGGGACAGGAGACTATTTACTAGAAACAGCTCTTACATTAGTTAGTTTGATGACAAACATGGGCAGGTGGATTCAGGAGCTTCTCCGTATGGCGTCTAATGAAGTAGGATTACTTAAAGTTTCTGATGCTTATGTCCAGGTAAGTAGCATTATGCCGCAGAAAAGAAATCCGGTATCATTGGAACATTCAAGAGCACTCGCTAGCAGCGCAGTTGGCGAAGGACTAAGCGTCATCCAAATGATTCACAACACGCCATATGGAGATATTGTGGATACAGAAGATGATTTGCAACCGCACCTATATAACGGATTTCATAAAGCGAATCGTGTCACAAAGCTATTAACAGCTGTCATTACGACCATGAAATTCAACAAGGAACGAGCACTCCAGCAAGCTAAAACGAACATGATTACGATTACTGAGTTAGCTGACGTTCTTGCTAGAGATTATGATATACCTTTTCGGAGGGCTCACCAGATTTCCAGCTTCGTTAGTAAGAAAGCAAGTGATGCAAAGAAGGAATTATATGAAGTAAGCCTTTCTGAAGTAAATGAGTGGATCGGCGTTGTACAGCTTTCAGAAAAAGATTGGAAGGACATATGTGACCCATCTAAATTTATTGAGAGAAGAAACGTCACAGGGGGACCGAACCCACAAGTTGTTGAGCGGATGGTACGGGATCGTGAAGTGCGTTGGGAAGAGTTGGATGAGAAGGTAGAAAAGTATGCTGCACAGATCGATTCCATTAAAGATGATTTAATAAAATTGTAAGTGAATGAAACGGTCTGGAGCATTTACTGCTAATCCTGAGTACATGATAAATAATAGCTAAGTAATTGTAACGAAGTCCTTGGAAACAAGGGCTTTTTTAGTGCAGAGGCAGTATTCAGAATACCACTGTTTGAGAAAAGTGTAATTTCATGGCTAAGCGGGAAAAGAGAGTATATGTAATTGGCTATTTTATTCTTTTGAGAAAGAGTTCTGTAGCTGAGGAGTATCCGAAGGAGGAATCACAAATGACTAACCAAAATTCAGAAAATCAGGAAACTATTAAGAATATAAAAGATTTGATTAAAGATGAGAAGGTGGCCATGTTGACCACTATATCTTCAGGTGGCAAGCTAATGTCCCGTCCAATGCAAACGCAGGAAGTGGAATTGGATAGGGAAGAGATCTGGTTTATTACGAAAAAAGATACAGATAAATATGATGATATCAAGTTTAATCCTGCCGTAAACTTAGCATACGCAGGTTCATCTTATGTATCGATTAGCGGTACTGCTGAATTGGTTCAGGACAACGAGAAGAAGAATGACTACATGAATAAGATTGTTGAAAAGCTGTTGAACACTTCTGCTGATGATCAGGATGTTGTACTGGTTAAAGTGACCCCTGAAATCGCCGAATATTGGGAGTCGGGAGTGAACGTTAAGACGGTTAAGGAGTTTGTGAAAAAGGTGACCAATAGTCATTCAGTAGAGGAAGGTAATGATTTAAAAGATACTGTTCATTTTAAAAATTGAACGAGATAGATCCAGGCTCAGTGAACGACTAAGTAAATGAAATTGACGGAAACCCTCTTGCAGAAGCAAGAGGGTTTTTCATACAGATAATAGAAGCGATTCCACTACTAATAGAGAAAGCCAGAGGATCCACTTTGCCTCTTTCTTAATATAAGGATAAAGTCTGTGAGATTTTTAGTATACTTGAGTTAGTAACAAATTAGATAACATATACTCCATATAACGTGGTCTTACTGACACAACGTAAGTTAAAGGGGGAGGAGCTCATGAATATAAAGCGGATTCATACAGGATATTTACTTGGATTATCACTGCTTATCAGTAGCGTCATCTATTTCTTTGCATCGAATTGGCAAGGAATCGAGCGGGTGGAAAAGATCGGGCTCGCGATTGGACTGATGTTGTTGTTCTTTGTCGTAGCGACAATCCTTAGTCGTCTTCAGCATTCACACCGATTTCTAGAAAGGTGGCTCTGGCTGACTGGAACGATTGCGTTTGGAGTTAGCGTGGCGCTTATTGGTCAAACGTATAATTCGCATGCCGATTCGTATCTCCTGTATCTGATCTGGCTGGTTCCAGCTATCGTTTTTGGTGCTCTTACGGGATATAAAGCGTTTTATGTCTTGGGTTTTTTATTAAGTCAGCTCGCTTTTTATTTCTATGTGTCTCCATCGTCCTATTTTCCAGATTGGAAGCCTGAGACAGCACTGATTCTAGTACTCATCTATTTACTCTTCACTCATGCGTGGTTCTTTCTCTCCCGCTCCTCATGGCTTCGATCTAATTGGATCATGTTCGGTAGTTTTTGTTTCATTCATTATGTCTTTATCGCTTCTAGTTTTGGCTATTGGGAATACAGCACGGTAATAGCATGGCTTTATGTCGGCTACGGATTGATCAGCGTATTTCTTTGGAAACATCGTGAAGAAAAGGAACTGTTTATTTTATCGGGGATTGCACTAGGATTATTTCTATTCGGGAAAATGTTAGAAGGGTTAGGCGATGCGTTGGGTGATCTTCTGCCGTTTTTCTTACTAATTGTTGTTGGCTTAATTGTATTTCTGACTGTTAAGTATCTTCCTAGATTAGAACGAAGTGAAAAGGGTTCCGAAACTCGGAAGCGCGTGTTTAAATCATCCTTACTCTTTGTGGTGACCGTCGTGAGTACAGTAATGTTAATTTCCGCTTTTTCAGGAATCATGTTTCTTATTTTCAGCTGGGACAATGCACTTGCAATCATGTTCTCATCTCTTTTTTTATTGTTACTACCAGGTCTCGCATTAAAAGAGAAAATCACGTTTTTATCAAATATCCTCCTGCTGTCTGGGTTATCAATCTTAGCATTAGCTAACTTAATAGATGCCTTTTCCAATCGTTTTCAGACTGAAACGATCATTGTTATGTTCATCTCTTTCGGTATGATTGGAGTCGTACTTAAACTCATTTCGAACCCCTGGATTGGTTCGTATGCCTATCTGCTCGCAAACGGAGTACTTCTTTTATTTCTCTTTAAAATGGAAGAATCACTTATTTCGTTGGATTCCTACGAACCGCTACTGTTGCTCGTTCTTATCGTTGGTAACGGATTGATTCATATTCTCGGACGTGATGGATGGTTCAATCGCAACGCGCTCGTTTATAGTATCGTGCCACTGTTTATCTTAACGTTCTTCTTTGAAGGACAGTGGTTATATTGGCTTTTAAATAGTGTGTTTCTTCTTCTATCCACGCTGCTTGTCTTTTACAAACCTTGGCAGTCGAACCCATTTCGCTATTGGATAGGGCTCGTGTTATGGTATGCGTTTCTGTTCTACAAGTACTATGACATCGCATGGTCGCTCGTTCATAAATCGATCACGCTATTGGTAGCTGGTCTTCTTGTATTAGTCATTACGCGAACGGTATCACGAAAGTACACACAAACGACTGATGAAAAACCCACTTTCGTCGCAAGTAGATGGAAATTAATCTGGTTGGTTGTCATTCTGATGATTTCGTTCGTCACCTATAATGGCGTCAAAAATGAGGTAGCGCTTCAATCTGGGAAAGAGATTCGTCTTGCTCTTGCACCTGTTGATCCCCGCTCGATGTTACAAGGGGATTATGTGACGCTTCGCTACGATATTTCAACGTTGCCAGGTGCCGTTCTTTCAGCTAACAAGAAAATAAAAGTTGTTCTCGCTTCTACTTCGGATGGAAGTTATGAGTATGGAGGGTATTACAAAATCGAAGGTGATTGGAATAAACCATATGAACCTTCTGATGACGATATTATCGTGAATGGCACCACCTATTCTGATCATGATGTCCAATATGGTATAGAGAGTTTCTTCATTTCGGAAGGAGCGGGGGGAATATTCGAAGATAAAACGATGGCAATCATTAAAGTTAGTGAAAATGGGGATGCATTACTCATAGGATTAGATTAAAAAGAGAAGAAAAGTCGCCATTTTTGGTGGCTTTTCTTAATGTATATTTACGTTGGATACTTTAAGTGTGATTTTTCTAGATGGGATGTTGAATCTACATTAGTATAGAAAAAGAACAAATCTTAAGTAGTTATCGATTGAAAGATTATATAAATGAATTGAAAATTGATGAACTCTTTCTAAGGCATCTTAGTACTACTTATAGTAAATTAGGGAATTCTTTATATACCTACCTATTAGGTTTTATTTCTTATTAGAATCAGCTAGAGCTGTCCTTGTAACTCTATATTAGTATAGAGAATAGAGAAGGTCTGGAACATTAACCTGATTAAATGTTGGGTAAAAGAAATTAAACTTATTTATGGTGCATAATGATAATCGTTTCTATGATCATTCCATTGATGGAAAATCTTGCGGGAAAATTTTCTTTAATCGATTATTATGTTACCTTGAAAAAATATCCATTTCAAATCACGAAAAAGTGCGAGAATTTTCTTTCAATTGACCCTAGACATGTGAAAATATATCCGTTATACTTCAGTTAATCGTTTAGCTAAACGTTTAGCTGGTAATTTAATTAATCCACCTCGAGGTGATTCAAATTAGTAAACCAATGGTTACGATTAAGGATGTAGCAAAAAAAGCAGGTGTTTCCACTGCAACTGTTTCAGCTGTTGTGAACAAGACAAAGTTCGTAAGTGAAGATTTAGAACGCAAGGTTGTGAAGGCGATTGATGATTTACATTATCGCCCGAATCGGATTGCGAGGAGTTTGAAGCGGAAACAAAGTAAACTAATAGGCGTTACAGTAACAGAAATCACCAACCCGTTTTATCCTTTGATGCTTAGAGGGCTAGAACAGACAGCGATTAATGCTGGATACAACGTTTTATTGTCTACAACTGAAGATAATGAAGATAGAGAATATCAAGTCATCGAATCGATGATCGAGCAAGGGATAGATGGTCTGATTTTAGCTACTGTAGATAATGTGGATTCGAAAGTCTTAGATTTATTGGAGAAAGAAGAAATTAAATATGTATTGATAAACCGTGCTCCAAGAGAGTTCAATGGTAGTTTGGTCTGTGCAAACAGTTACGAAGTAGGCTGTGTAGCAACAGATCATCTCATCCAGTTAGGACATAAGAAGATAGCTTTTATGGGTGGTGAAAGACAAAATAGTCTCGAACGAGAAAGAGGTTTTAAAGATCGAATGACTGCAAATGGTCTTCCTATCGAAAGTGGTTGGCTTCTACAAGGGGGCTATAACTCTGAGGACGCTAGATTGCGTACGCTCGAACTAATCCGTAATGGTGAATTACCAACAGCATTGTTTGCAGCGAATGATACGATGGCGTTTGGAATTGCTAAAGCCTTCCTTGAAGAAGGCTATCGAATTCCTGATGATGTGTCGATTATAGGTTCTGATAATATTCCTTTTTCCGAAGATTTCCGTATACCTCTTACAACTGTAGATGTTCAGAAGTTGAATATTGGTAAATTCGGTTGCGAATCGATTTTGAAGCAAATAGAAGAGAAAGACAATTTCAAGCATGAACAACTGATGCTTAAACCAGAATTAATAGTCAGAGATAGCACAGGACAATCGAGAGAATTGTAGTTTTCCTAAAATAGAAAGGATGGTTATTCATGAAAGATGTAGTAATTGTTGGGTTAACTAGAACTGCAGTCGGTACGTTTGGAGGAGAGATAAAAGACGTACACCCTGCGGATCTTGGCGCAACAGCGATTAAGGGAGTATTAGAACAAAGTGGAATCGATAAAGAAGTAGTCGATGAGGTAGTCATGGGGAGTGTAGGACAATATGCTGAGAATGCGTTTATTGCTAGAATGTGTGCTCTGCGTGCTGGGATCCCTGCTAATGGTAGCGGCGCATATACAGTTAATCGACTGTGTGGATCAGGATTACAAGCAATAAACAATGCAGTTCAACAGATTCAAACAAACAATGCCGAAGTAATTATTGCTGGCGGAACAGAAAGCATGGACGCCTTTCCTTATTACGTAAGGAAAGGTAGATACGGAAATAAATTTGGCCACGATCAATTAGAGGACGGTCTTTTGACAGCGCTTACGGATCCTTTCGGCAATTATCAGATGGGAGTAACTGCCGAAAATGTAGCGAACAGATATAACGTAAGTCGTGAAGAGCAGGATGAATTCGCTTACCAAAGCACCAAGAAAGCGTTGAATGCGATCGATAACGGGTATTTTGAAAGTCAAATTTCACCTATCGAAAGAAAAGATAGGAAAGGAAATGTAAGCGTTTTTAATGTGGATGAACACCCGAGAAGAAATACCACTCTCGAGAAACTCTCTTCATTAAGACCCGCATTCAAAGAAAATGGAACAGTTACACCAGGAAATTCTTCAGGTATCAATAATGGGGCTGCAGCACTAGTACTAATGTCTCGCGATAAAGCGAATTCCCTAGGACTTAAGCCTATTGCTTCTATTAAAGAACAAGCGGTAGCAGGTGTTGATCCTGAGGTAATGGGGATAGCACCCGCGCCAGCAGTAAAGCAATTGCTAAACAAAAGTGGGCTGACTTTGGAAGAGATCGATCTAATGGAACTGAATGAAGCATTCGCGGCACAATCGCTTGCTGTCATTAAAGAACTTGATATCGATCCTGACAAAGTAAATGTCAATGGAGGAGCCATCGCACTTGGTCATCCAATCGGAGCATCCGGAGGAATCATCACCGTCAAGCTAATACATGAGTTGAAGAGAAGAGGACTTAAAAGAGGCATTTCTACAATGTGTATCGGTGGTGGGCAAGGAATCGCAACAATTTTTGAAATCGAATAATTGGAGGAGAAAAAATGATTAATCTTACAGGAAAAGTAGCAATAGTAACAGGTGCAGCAAGAGGATTAGGGTTTGGGATCGCAGAGAAGTTAGTGAACTTAAACGCGACGGTTATTATCAATGACATTGACAAAGCAGGAGTAGATGCGGCCGTAAAGACACTCGAACAAAACGACGGAAAAGTGTTTGGTTACGTCTGTAATGTGGCGAATGAACAACAGGTGAATGAATTCGTTGATCAGGTTCTTACTGAAAATGAGCGGATTGATATCCTGGTAAATAACGCGGGTATCAATCGCGATGGTATGCTTCACAAAATGACGAGCGAACAGTGGAAGACTGTATTAGACGTAAACCTCACAGGAGTATTCCATATGACACAACCTATTTCGAAAATTATGAGAGAACAAAATGGAGGAAGAATTATAAATATTTCTTCTGCTAGTTGGCTTGGGAACGTTGGACAAGCCAACTATGCAGCTGCAAAAGCGGGTGTAGTGGGCCTAACAAAAACTGCCGCTCGTGAACTTGCTAAGTATGATGTGACAGCGAATGCGATATGTCCAGGGTTTATTGATACAGACATGACGAGAGGCGTACCGGAGAAAGTATGGGATATGATGGTGTCGAAAATCCCAGCAGGAAGAGCTGGTAAACCGGAGGATGTGGCCAATTGTATTTCCTTCCTTGCATCCGATCAGGCATCATATATTAATGGTGAGGTTATCAATGTTGGTGGAGGAATGGTTCTTTAAAAGTGAAGGGGGCGGTACCTTGGTCATAAAAAAAGTAGCGATCGTTGGTGGAGGTCTAATGGGGGCTGGCATTGCTCAAGTAGTAGCAAAATCAGGATGTGAAGTTGTGTTGATCGAGGCAAATGAGAATCAACTCGAAAAAAGCATGGCGCTCATCCAGAAAAATTTTGACCGTTCATTCAAAGAAGGCAGGATTTCAAGCTTAGATATGCAGGAGTCATTGGCACAAATTTCTGGAGAAATCACGGTTCATTGCTGTAAAGATGCGGATTTGGTTATCGAAGCTGTTACAGAAGATCTCGAACTGAAGAAAAAAGTGTTCGAGGAGATCAGTGAAGTAACAGCTAGTAAGCAAATTCTTGCTTCTAATACTTCAGGTCTTTCTATTGCAGCTATCGGAGCAGCCACTTCGAAACCATCTAATGTCATTGGCCTTCACTTTTTTTATCCAGTTCCGTTAATGGACCTAGTAGAAGTTATCCCGTCATTGATGACTTCCGAACAAACCTTGAACACGATGCTTGAATTTGTTGGGACTTTAGGGAAGGAACCTGTAAAATGTCCTGATTATCCAGGCTTTTTAGTTAATCGAATATTGATACCAATGGTAAACGAAGCGATTTATTGTGTAATGGAGGGTGCTTCTCCAGAAGATGTCGATAGCGCGATGAAATTAGGTGCCAATCATAAGATGGGCCCAATAACTCTAGCGGATTTTGTGGGTCTAGATGTCCTTCTTGCTACGATGGAAGGGTTATGTGAAGGATTTGATGATTCAAAATATCGTCCTTGTCCTTTATTGAAAAAAATGGTAGAGACAGGTAAGTTAGGCAGGAAAACAGGACGGGGTTTCTATGATTATACGAATCGTACTCATATGTCTGTCATTGAATAAGAAATAGAAAGGTGGTTATGGTATGACTGAAAAATTGATAAGTCCTAAAAATGCGATCAATTTTCTGAATAGTGAAAATACAGTTGCCGTTTGTGGGTTTACTATGATGGGAGCTTGTGAAGCATTTCTAAGCCAATTAGAAGAAACGTTTCTAAAGACTGGTGAGCCAAAAAATTTAACACTCCTTCATGCTGCAGGGCACAGTGATCGGGTGAATGGAATCGAACACTTAGCTCATCTAGGATTAGTAAAACGTATTATTGGATCTCACTGGGGTCTTGCCCCTAAATGGGGAGAGTTGATCAATCATAATACGATTGAAGCTCATTGCCTCCCTCAAGGTCAAATCACACATTTGATGCGAGCGATGGCTTCAGGTAAACCTGGAAACCTTTCAAAAGTTGGCTTGGGTACATTTGTTGATCCGAGGGTAGAAGGTGGAAAAATCAATGACCTTGCAAGGGAAAAAGATAGTTTCGTAGATGTAGTGGACTTTTATGGGGAGAAGTATTTGTTTTATAAGCAGATTCCGATCGATTTATGCGTGATCAGAGGAACGACAGCAGACGAATTTGGCAACGTTACGATGGAAGATGAAGCGATAAAACTTGAAGCGCTATCATTAGCGCAAGCGACTAAACGGTATGGTGGAAAAGTTATTGTCCAAGTGAAAAATTATGTAAAACGAGGTCAGCTAAATCCTCGTTCGGTCGAATTGCCTGGCATCTTCGTGGATCATATCATTGTAGCCGATGAAGTGGATCAAACACATAGACAAACAGCGGGTTATTTTTCCAATCCAGCATTATCTGGTAAATACCAGAGCCCAGTGGAAGAGTTATCGAGATTACCATTAACGATTCGTAAGGTAATAGGTAGACGAGGTGTAAAAGAACTTTATCATGAAGCAGTGGTGAACCTAGGCACTGGAATACCAGGAGATACTATAGGACCTGTTGCCAGTGAAGAGGGGATTTTAGAAGATATCACTCTTACTGTTGAGTCAGGCGTGATCGGAGGAATCCCATTAGGAGGCACAGATTTCGGGGTTGGGATCAATGCTGATGCTATCATTGAGCATCCCTATCAATTTGATTATTACAATGGACAGGGCGTAGATATTACGTATATGGGTGCTGCAGAAGTTGATTCTAAAGGTGACATTAATGTTAGTAAATTCGGTCCTAAAACCGTTGGGTGTGGTGGGTTTATTGACATTACACAAAATGCAAAAAAGGTGGTTTTCTGCTCAACATTTACGGCGGGTGGATTAGAAACAAAAATTAGTAACGGAAAGTTAGAAATCGTAAAGGAAGGAAAAATCAAGAAATTCGTAAATCAAGTTCAACAAATTACCTTTAGCGGTCCACTTGCAAGAAGTAAAAATCAGAAAGTTCTCATTGTAACTGAACGGGCCGTTTTTGAACTATCAGAAGCTGGAGTTGTCTTAATTGAATATGCTCCTGGAATCAATGTCGGAAGAGATATTCTAGAGCAAATGGATTTTACTCCAATCATTTCTGAGGAATTAAAAGAAATGGATCAAGAAATTTTCAAGGAAGAAAAAATGGTTTTTAAAAATGAATTCATGCAAGGAACAGAGCAGTTAAAAGTTGTTTGAAAATAACAAACAAGTACGCGTTTGTGATTAATTACATATTGTAAGGAGGCGGATTATGAACAAAATTCTAAAGTGGTTAACATTAACGATGTTATTGAGTATTGGTGTCCTAGTTACTGGGTGTTCTGCTGATAATACAGGGGGAAATGCATCAGCAGGGGAAGGCGCAAAAACGATCAATGTCAGCTTGCCACTTGGTCCAGAATCACATCATGATGCTGGAGTTCAAAAATTCAAAGAGGAATTAGAAAAGAATACGGACGGTAGCTTAACGGTTGTTCCACATTATAATAACGAATTAGGTGGAGAGAGAGAAGTCGTTGAAGGTATGGGAATTGGTACGATAGATGCAGGGATTTCTTCTACCGGACCTATTGGTGGATTTGTCCAAGAAGTCATGATGTGGGACATGCCCTATTTAGTTGACGAAGCAGAGCAAGCATATGCGATCTTAGACGGAGACATTGGTGATGAGCTAGCTGAAAAGATTGAAAAACAGGCAAATGTCGTTGTATTGGGTTGGATGGAAAACGGATTTCGAAATGAAACGAATTCAGTTCGTCCGGTAGAAACTCCTGAAGATTTAAAAGGAATAAAACATCGTACGCAAGAAAGTAAAGTTCAAATCGATACTTGGGAAGCGTTCGGTACAAATGCAACACCGATGGCTTGGCCAGAAGTATATACTGCTCTTCAACAAAAAGTGATGGAAAGTCAAGAAAATCCTTTAGCCACTATATTAGATGTTCGTTTCTATGAAGTTCAAGATTACTTGAATTTAACGAAGCATGTATATTCACCGGCCCCTTTATTGATGAGTAAACAACTCTTTGATTCTTTTACAGATGAAGAACAAGAGGCGATTATGCAAGCTGCTGAAGTAGCGACTAAACATCAAAGAAAAGCAAGTCAGGATATGGAAGAAGATGTTAAAAAACAACTAGAGGAAAAAGGAATGACCGTGACTGAACCGAATTTAGAGAAGTTCAAAAAGGCAGTAGAACCAGTATATGAAAAGTGGGCTCCTGAAATTGGAGAGGAATTGATCAAAAAAGCTCGTAACACAGAATATTAAAAAGGGTTAGGCAGTGATTAAGAAAACTTTATTGCTGCCTTCATATATAGGAGGTGGTTATTATGCAGTCGATCTTACGGGGTTACTCTACCATGCTTACGTATTTGAATCGTTTGGTGGGTTATGCGATCGGCATTATGTTAGCAGTTATGAGTATTTTAATATTTTGGCAAGTGTTCGCTAGGTTTGTAGTCGGTGAATCATTAACCTTTTCAGAAGAAATTTCCCGATTCCTGATGATCTGGATGACGATGCTCGGGACGGCTTACGCCATCCGTGAAGGTTCACTTATCGCGATCGAGATGCTTCCAGAAGTGTTAAAAGGAAAAGGGAAACGCATTCTGAGAGTGATAAGTGAAGTCGTAGCAACCATCTTTTATATTGTTCTCATTATTTACGGATGGCAGATGGCTGAAGCGGTTCAAATGCAGACTGCTCCAAGTACGCGTATCTCGATGTTCTGGCCAATGCTCGCATTGCCAGTTGGGGGGATATTTATGTTACTTAACAGCCTCGGAGTAATCAGTAAACAATTTTTAATTGAGAAAGGGGGGGAATAACAATGATTTTGTTACTTTTCGTTTCTTTAATAGCATTTTTTGCACTTGCTGTGCCGATAGCCGTTTCTCTTGGTTTATCTGCCTCGGTAGTAATTTGGTGGGGAGATATTACTTCATTAAAGCTAGTTGTTCAGCAAACATTCAACTCGATTAACTCATTTCCTTTGATGGCGATTCCGTTTTTTATACTATCTGGATATTTAATGCAGCACGGTGGCATATCAAAGAGATTGATTGATTTCGCAGGAAATATAGTTGGTCATATTACTGGCGGATTAGCAATGGTAGCGATTGTTACGTCGATGTTTTTTGCCGCGATATCAGGCTCAGGAGCTGCAACTACGGCTGCAATAGGTTCGATTTTGATTCCAGCGATGATCGCCCATGGCTATTCGGACTCTTATGCAAGTGCAAACCAATCCGTTTCAGGAGCACTTGGAATAATAATCCCACCGAGCATTCCGTTGATCCTATATGGCATAGCAGCAAAACAATCAGTAGGAGATATGTTTCTTGCCGGAATTCTTCCAGGTGTCTTCGTGACTATGACGTTGCTCTTAGCTGCTTATTTTGTGGCAAAAAAAAGAGGATATATGGGAGTTGAAAAATCTAGTCTAAGTGAAACCTTACTCTCCTTTAAACGTGCAATTCTATCAATCATGATGCCAGTTATTGTATTGGGTGGAATATATGGCGGGGTTTTCACACCTACTGAAGCAGCAGTAATTGCTGTAGCGTATTCATTTATCGTTGGGTTTATTATTTATCGAGAAATTAAAATAAAGGATCTAGTCAATATTTTTAGACAATCTGCTGTGACAACTTCTATCGTCTTGATCATTATCGGAACTGCTGGATTATTTGGTTTTCTATTGAATCGGTTGAACGTACCGACTCTGATCTCCCAGGCTTTCTTAAGTGTAACTACAAATACGATCATTTTTATAATACTAGTGAATCTATTGTTATTAGTAGTAGGGATGTTTATCGAAGCAGCCGCTGCTATTCTGATCTTCGTACCAATTCTTTTACCGATTGCGATTCAGCTCGGGATGGACCCTGTTCATTTCGGAATCATTATGGTCGTAAATTTAGCGATTGGTATGATCACACCTCCAGTAGGTATAAACTTATTTGTCGCATCGCAAATATCAAAAATAAAGATTAATGTCCTTTCAAAAGCGATTATCCCATTTGTATTGATTTTATTTGCAGATGTTTTGATCTTAAGTGTATTTCCATTCTTATCAACGTGGTTGCCATCGATTTAATTATTTAGAGAGTCAGGGGGTGAAAGTATGGAATTACAATCCGCAAATTTTTTCAATAGAAGACTACAGGTTTTTAAAGATAGACCCCAAACCATTTCTAAGATGCTTTATCTAAGTGTACAAAAATATCCTGATAAAAAAGCCATCATAAGTAACGGTCAGTGTATAACTTATCTTGAACTCTGGAGGCAATCTCGCCAGGTCGCTACATACCTCGTTAAGAAGTTAGGGGTAAAAAAAGGAGAGCGAATTTCCATTTTAGTAGGTAATGGAATTGAATTCTCTCTATTATTTTTTGCTTGTGCTCATATAGGAGCGATATTAGTACCATTGAATACAAGGTTAAAAGAAAAAGAAATACATTATATGATCTCACAATCAAGATCGAAGGTAATTGTAACTGATGAAGAGTTTCTGCCTAAAGCGGAAAAACTTCGTGAGATTCTCGTTGATCATTCGCAGATGCACGCCATTTTAGTGTCATCTGAACCTCATAAGGATTACATACCTTTTAACGACCTCCTGATGGGAGAAGATGAATACGATCAGACAGTTGTGTTTGAATCAGATCCTATTACCCTTATCTATACTTCAGGAACAACCGGAGTACCAAAAGGGGCGATTGGAAGTCATTTAGGGTTTATTCACGCAGCTATGAATTATAGAATCCGTATGAAAACAGATGAAAAAACCAGGACACTTATTGCAGTACCGCTGTTTCATGTAACAGGCCTTATTGGACAGTTGCTACATGTATTAAGTGTAGGCGGAACATGTGTGTTAATGAGAAGGTTCAAGACAGAACCATTTTTAGAATTACTCAAAAAAGAGAAAATAACTTTCTTGTTCAATGTGCCTACGATCTATGTGAAATTATTATCTGAAAAGAAATTTTCCAATGATCGATATGAGAGTGTAAGAACAGTTGCATATGGTGGGGCAGCTATGCCTTATGAAGTTATAAGTAAGCTTCAAAGTCATTTTCCAGAGGCGAATTTTCATAATACATATGGTGCTACTGAAACATCCTCGCCCACGAGCATCATGCCTTTATATTATCCTCACTCTAAACAAAAGTCCGTGGGACTTCCAATCCTCGGGGCAGACATTAAGTTAATAGATCAAGATGGCAGAGAGTGTGGAATGGAGGAGATTGGCGAACTTTACATCAAAGGTTCCCATGTCGTTGAGGGATATTGGAATAATGTAGTCGGAAATAGAGATTCTTTTAAAGATGGATATTGGTGCTCGGGAGATATAGCGCGAATAGATCAAGATGGCTTTTTATACATTTTGGATAGGAAGAAAGATATGATCAACCGCGGCGGTGAAAATATTTATTCTTTAGAAATCGAGAATTTATTATATGATCATCCGAATGTTAAAGAAGTAGCTGTTGTAGGAATACCTGATGTTACGTTCGGAGAGATAGTGAAGGCGGTCATAGTTCCAAAACACTCTCCCCTCACGGAACAAGAAATAAAACGTTTTGTAAATGAACGCCTGGCTGATTATAAAGTACCTGCACAGGTTGAGTTTGTCAAAGAATTACCCAGAAACCCTGGCGGGAAACTACTAAAAGCTCAGTTGAAATAAAAATAAAATAGAGGTGTATATAATGAAAATTATCATTTCTCCGGATTCTTTTAAAGGTAGTCTGGATGCTGTTCAAGCAGCAAAGGCTATTAATAATGGCGTGTTAAAGGTATTCCCAAATGCTAAAACAGTTTTATTACCAGTTGCTGATGGTGGAGAAGGCACATTAGACACACTTGTCGCCTCAACGAATGGAAGAGTAGTAGATGTATCGGTGGTTGGCCCACTGGGGAAAATGGTTGCAGGTTCGTATGGTGTTTTAGGTGATGGAGTAACATGTGTAATAGAGATGGCGCTAGCATCTGGACTTTCATATGTTTCTGAAGGTGAACTTTCTGCTTCGAAAACAACTACATATGGTACAGGACAACTTATAAGGCAAGCATTAGATGATGGTTTCACTTCTTTTATTTTAGCATTAGGAGGATCTGCTACGAATGATGGTGGAGTGGGGATGCTACAAGCTCTAGGTATGAAAGTTCAAGATGAAAAAGGTGAAGATATTTCATATGGGGGTGGAGAAATAGGAAAGGTTCATAGGATCGATGTGAGCTCATTTGATAGTAGGATAAAAGATTGTGATTTCATCATTGCTTCTGATGTGCAAAATCCATTGGTGGGGGAAATGGGAGCCTCTCGGGTATTTGGACCTCAAAAAGGTGCAGACAATAACATGGTAGAAATGTTGGATCAGAATATGACTCATTGGGCTGACGAAATAGAGAAAGTAACAGGCATTCATCTACATAATCGTTCTGGGGCAGGAGCTGCTGGAGGCATCGGTGGAGCATTCCAAGCCTTTTTTCCAGCAACCATGAAGCGAGGAATTGACGTGGTTCTTGAACAAATACGATTTAGTGATGCATTAATCGATTCTGATTTAGTATTAACGGGAGAAGGTCAGGTGGATGAACAGACAACTTCCGGCAAAACGCCGATGGGAGTTGCACAAACTGCTTCCGTAAAAGGTGTACCAACTATTATTATAGCAGGGTCCTTGGGAGCTGGAATTGAAGAGTTGTATAAGTTTGGTGTTGTAAGTATAAACAGCATCGTTAATAAACCAATGACCTTAAATGAAGCGGTGGAGGGCGTTAAAGAATTATTAGAAGCAAGCACGGAGCAAATAGTCCGCTCTTTTTTCTACAAGCAGTTAACCGAATTGAAATGTACTTAATAAATCGCTATAAATCTCTAAAGTAAAGTATTCGATTCCCCATACTCTTCGACTGTTACTATCTTTTGATTTACTGAAAATATTTGTATCTGCTATCAACTGATAACCTGAATTTATATGTGAAATTACTCTAACTAGTTAAAAGGAGGAAAAAAATGATTGATAGTAAATGGAAAATCACTACTTTGAAAATGGGAGAGTTATATGTAGAAAAATCCTCTTTAACTTATCAAAAAGATGTAGGGGAGTATTTATGGATTCCGATATGGTCTACCGCTCTTGAAGGGAACGGAGTTAATATTCTAATAGATACTGGCATCCATGATTTGGAGTGGGTGAATAAACATATTGGGGTTTGTCGTCAACTGGAAGATGAAACAATTATTAAGGCTTTAGAAGAAGGGGTGGGTTGGGGACCGGAGGATGTTGACATTGTTATAAATACTCATCTCCATTATGATCATTGCGGAAACAATAACCTATTTAAAAATGCACGCTTTGTTGTACAGAAGAAAGAATGGGCAGCTTCCCATAACCCAATTCCGTGTCAAGAATCGATTTATTTTAAGGAATTATTTGATTCTAGTGCAGTTAATTATCTTAACTGGCGGTTTGTTGATGGTGAAGAAGAAATAGCCCCTGGTGTAAAGGTGTTTTTAACTACAGGACACTCAGAAGGTCATCAATCTGTAATTGTTGATACGGAAGAAGGTTCTGTGTGTGTAGCGGGAGATATCGCTAATTTACTCTGCAATATTCAAGAGAATATACCAGCTGGGATTGTGACGAGTACGAAGGAAATGTATGAGGGAATGGAAGAGGTTCGGAAAAGAGGGAAATTCATTATCCCTGGACACGATTATACTATAAAAAAATATCAGAATAATAACTTTCCGATTATTAACAAATAGAGTGATGTCGAAACCATTTCTCTTATACCTAACACCAATTCAGAATGCATTTATACATGTTGACTTAAACGTTTAGAGAAATAAATGCTTTACTTAAAGGGCAAACACCATGTGGATGTTAAAAGGAGGAAGTAATGAAAAATACAGCTGAGAAGGTTGAGGGAAATCGCTACTCGGATTCAAAACCTTCGGCATTTGCACCCTCATTATCTTGGATCGCTTTAGGATTTTTGTGGCTTATTTTTGCCATGAATGCTACCAGTAGAGAAATAATGTTTCGTGTCATGCCTGCTATTGTGGATGACTTTAATCTATCAGCAGATGTTGTTGGACAAATGGTTTCCTTAATTATGGTATCTACAGGAATTTTATCTATTTTTGGTGCTTCGTGGTCTGATAAAAAAGGATTGGGATGGGCTCGGAAGTATAGTGGAGTTTGGATAGCTATAGGATATACACTTTTTTCTATTTTAACAGGAATTTCTGCTCTTACTTCTGTAGTAGTAGGTTTTGTGGTTCTTCAAATGATTAAAAATATGTTTGGCGGAATTGGTGAATCTATTGAAGTAAGCACCGTTGCTGAATGGTGGCCAAGAGAAAGAAGAGGGTTTGCTCTTGGAGCACATCATTCTGCATACCCTTGGGGTACATTATTGAGTGGTTTGTTAATCTCTGCTGTTCTCGTAGTTTTTGAGGG
Organism: Anaerobacillus sp. 63XJN7_4_ISO-PGPR-S23-413; assembly: GCF_056173725.1. Classification (NCBI taxonomy): domain Bacteria; kingdom Bacillati; phylum Bacillota; class Bacilli; order Caryophanales; family Bacillaceae; genus Anaerobacillus; species Anaerobacillus sp. 63XJN7_4_ISO-PGPR-S23-413. The sequence goes on along the minus strand of NZ_CM149688.1, from coordinate 3,256,086 downwards.
GAATTGGAGAATGCCGTTTCTATTAATACCTTTAATAATGATCCCAATATATATAGCCTATTGGGTGTTTTCAACAGCGGATAATTTTAAAAAGTATGAAAAATCAGCAATAAATATGAACTTTACTCCTACACTAGATGAAAAAGAGGTTAAAAAAAACAAAAAAGGTGATATATTATTGCTGTTAAAAAATCCAAATATCTTAATAGGAACGCTATGCGTACTTCTAGGTCAAGCAGCGTTTACTGGATTAAATTTTTGGTTAGCACCATACCTGGCATTTGTTGGTGAGTTTGATTATGCAGCTGCAGCTGGATGGTCAGTGATTTTTACGATTACAGGAGGAATTGGTCAAATTTTTTGGGGGAATATTTCTGATAAAATTGGTCGAAAGAAAACGTTACTAATTGCATTTGCATGGTTGTCAGTGGCTTTAGTATTATTTCAATTTAGCGCTGAAAATTTAATGTGGTTGATAGGTATACAGCTGTTTGCTGGAATGTGCACAAATGCTATCTTCCCTGTTGTGTTTTCTTTAATAACTGATTCTGCAAAAAGTGGTTCCACCGGAACAGCAATGGGAATTGCAATGACTGGAATGTACTTGGGGGCAGCTTCTCCATTAGTTCTTGGGTATTTGATTAATCAAGGTGGAGGTTGGAGTTCATATTCGGGGTATATAACAGGTTTATATTTCTTAGCAAGCTGCATGATTATAGCATTTTTATTAACGTTACTATTTACCAGAGAAACTGTGGGAGAAAAACGTGGAAAAGATTGGGCATTAGTTAAAAAGGAATCATGTGGAATTGAATAATCATTTTAAAATATACTCTCTACCAATATTTCATATAATGGGTTTGATAAGCTCCTAAAAGGGGCTTTTTTCTGTGGTAGAAAAAGAATTATTAAATTAGTGGGGGCTTTTCACGTTGATTGATATTCTCCATACTTAGAGTCTATGGATACAATCAAGGGCAGTTAGAGCTTTACTCCAAAATGAGAGCGACGTACTTCGTTATGACGCCACTTCTAAACTTTTAATTTGTTTCTTTTCTCAAAGATCGTTGCTTTTGAAAGAATTTTCGTGTGAAAACCACACTTAGCTGATTGGAGCTGAATGTGCTAGACTCCTGCGGGACTAGCAAGACAGGTGAGAGGCCTCCTTGGAGCAATGCTTTTGTGCGCCGAGGAGGCTCAGCGCCCGCCCCACGGAAAGCGAGCATCCTCGATAGTAAATCCCTACACTCTTATAGAAACTATGTTTACCAAAAGAGGCTTTAATAGAGAGCACAGTTTATTAAGGTGATTCTTAATCTCAGATTCAGAACCAGTCAGAAGCGTTTTGCAGATTTGGCATTAATATATTCAACGGTTAGGATGAAATTTTATTTAAGACGACACCTTTTTACTCATATTTCAATACTTTTATTCTCATCTTTGAGTCACGGGGATAGCTCTCCTGCTTTTATATTAGTCTAGAAAAAATGAACCTGGAGCATTTAACATGCTGAATTCATTAATGAAAAATAACCGAGCTATGATTCGCAAGAACTGATAAGAACTTTCCTTCCTGCGACAATATTTCAAAGAAAAAAAGCCGATCTCCAAAAAAACGAGAGAGCAGCTTCTTTATTTCTTTTATTTATAACTTTAGTTTACCCATTCATCAATCAAATCTTGATTCTCTTCAACCCATTTCCGAGCCCCATCAGCAGGTTCTTCGCTACTTTCTACGTAGTCAATAAGCTCGCTGATTTGTTGATTATTCATCTTCCAATTTTTGAACCACTTGCTTACTTCTGGATAATCTTCTTCAAAACCTTGTCTTGTTGCATGATGAATTTTTTCAACACCACCGAATGTATTTTGTGGATCTTCAAGAAATTTCAAGTCATATTTGGAGAATACCCAGTGTGGGCTCCAAAGTGGTGCTACGATAGGTTCTTTATCGTTTACTGCTTTTTTTATTTCGGCTAACATGGCGGATTCAGAGCTAGGTACTAGTTCAAAATCGAGATCATAATCCTTAATTAATTGTTCGGTAACTTCCATTGTACCGGCGCCAGGGTCAAAACCAACAATTTTGCTATTGAACAGTTCTTTATATTCATTTAAATCTTCCACGCTATTAATGTCTTCTAAATAGGTTGGAACAACAAGTCCTACTTTTGCTTCGTCAAACCAAGTCTCGTCTGAGAAGTTAACCGTATCTTGATATTCCTCCAAATAATTCGCATCTTGAACAGGTAACCATACTTCTAAACTAGCATCGAGATCGCCCATTTCTAAAGCCGTCATCGTAGAACCCATGTTCAGGTAGTTAAACTTCACATTATACCCTTTATCTTCTAAGATGACTTTCCACATATTCGTTACGGCGATGTTTTCAGCCCAGCTAATTTGACCAATTGTTATATCTTTATCTTTTTCCTCAGATTCTTTACCCTGGCTACTATTTCCGCATGCAGTCAGTGCAGCAACCATTAGAATGGCTAGTATAAAACTAAGTCCCTTTTTCCCCTTAATCATGTTGAAAACTCCTCTATTTATTATGTCTATTAACTCCAACACCCTTTATGTTAAATGTGTTAAGAATTTATTTAACTAAAATACAAACCAAAGCCTACTTTTATATGTAATTGTGGAAAAGTGATATTACCAGGTAGTCTATAGTAGCTCAGTTATAGGCTACCTGATCACTTATTATTAGCTTTGTTGATCTTTTGGTAAGAATTCGAATATCTTTCCGCTTTTTATACTTTCAACTAAGTCATCCAACCAGTGATAGTATTTTTTAGATTCTTCTAATTGATCATAGTGTTTTTTTGCTGTTGCCACGATTTCTGGTGTGCTGGTGGAATCTTTTATAACGTCTATGAAATCTTCTTGTGCTTCTTCAATTGCTTCCAAATTCATTTTCACTTCGCGTTCCCACATTTGACAATAGAACGCCATAAAGGAACGAAAAAAATTTTTCTCAGCTACATAAGTATGTTTTCGAGAACCTCGCGTAAATGTTTTTTTAACCATTTCGATTTCTTGAAGCTTGCGGACGCTCGTACTCATACTTGGTTTACTCATACCGAGTTCCGTACGCATTTCATCAAGTGTCATTTGATCTTTAAAGTACATCGTCGCGTATAAATTAGCGGCAGCTGGTGTTACCCCATATAAATCCATCGTTTCCGCAATCGCGCCAATTACTTTATCTTTGGCTTCTTCTATTTTCACTTTGGGTCTTTCAGTAGATTCACTCATTAGGTCGCTCCTTCGATATAAAGTAAATCGTGTTAAGTATTTATCAAATTTTCTTTACGAACTTAATGTTAACTTGTTCAGATGAAATGTCAAATATAAGATTCTCACTTTATCTATTATAAATGATTACTACATTATTAATTATAGCCTTTCCATTTCAGCCTTATTCTTTCTAAACTTTACATGTTAATTTATTTTGACAGCCTTAAAATGACGTGTTAACGTTAAGTGTGTTAAATAAATTCTTAACAAACTTAACCTAATTCAAAAATTGGAGTTGATAGATATGAATCTAAAACTACAACAATACATAAATGGTAAATGGGTAGAAGCGAACTCGGGGAATACACGTACAATTATTAATCCATTTAATCAGGAAGTGATTGCTACTGTTCCGGAAGGCGATGAATCAGATGCAAAAGCAGCGATCGCTGCAGCAAGAGAAGCGTTTGATAACGGAGAATGGGCTTCTACACCAGCAACTGAGCGAGGGGCTATCGTAAGGAAAATTGCTGAATTTATTGAAAGAGACAAAGAAGAACTAGCTCACTTAGAATCGTTGGATACAGGTAAAACAGTAGAAGAAAGCCGTGGAGACATGGATGATATCGCTGGAGTATTTCGTTATTTTGCTGAACTAGCAGATAAAGATGGCGGAGAGCTAATCGATTCTCCAGTACCTAACTCGATCAGTAAAGTGGTCCGTGAACCAGTTGGTGTTTGTGGCCAAATTACTCCTTGGAATTATCCTCTCCTTCAAGCGTCCTGGAAACTAGCTCCTGCGCTTGCGACTGGTAATACGTTGATCATAAAGCCAAGTGAAATTACACCGCTTACTCATATAAAAGTATTTGAACTGATGGAAGAGGCGGGAGTGCCTGCCGGTGTTGCAAACCTGGTTCTTGGAGCTGGCGATACAATTGGCGCAGAGCTGTCCAGTAACACGGATGTAGACCTTATTTCATTCACAGGCGGCATTGTGACCGGAAAGAAAATTATGCAAGCTGCAAGCGTGAATGTGAAGAAACTTGCACTTGAGCTTGGCGGGAAAAACCCGAATGTTATTTTCGCTGATGCTGATTTTGATATTGCAGTGGATCAAGCGTTAAACGGAGTATTCTTCCACGCAGGACAAATTTGTTCCGCTGGTACAAGACTGATTGTAGAAGAAAGCATTCACGATAAGTTCGTTAACGCGCTTGTTGAGCGAGTGAAGAAATTCAAACTAGGAAGCGGATTTAATGAAGATACTCAAATGGGTCCTCTTATTTCAGCAGAACACCTTGCGAAAGTAGAAAAGTATGTAGAAGCAGGGGTTCAAGAAGGTGCTACAGTAGCAGTCGGCGGCAAACGCCCAGAAGATCCTGAATTGCAAAAAGGCTTCTTCTACTTGCCTACGATCTTCACAGATTGCACAACAGACATGAGTGTTGTACAAGATGAAGGCTTTGGTCCGATTATTACGGTTGAGAAATTCCGTACAGAAGAAGAAGCGGTCAACCTATCGAATGACTCGATCTACGGACTTGCTGGCGGCGTCTTTACAAACGATATTGCAAAAGCTGAACGCTGTGCAGCGAAAATGCGCATGGGTACTGTGTGGATCAATGAATTCAACCTTTATTTCCCACACGCACCGTGGGGTGGATATAAGCAATCTGGTATTGGGCGCGAACTAGGTAAATTAGGGATGGAAGAATATACAGAAACAAAGCATATCTTCCAAAACCTTAAGCCTGAAACGTTGAACTGGTTCTAAGAGAACGATCTCTTCTTACCATTCTATAAGATGAAATCAAGCTGAGAAATCAGCTAAACATAAAGAATAGCAAACTAGAAAATACATGTAATAGGGATGAAAAGATACCGGGCATTGCGTTTATTGTCTGAATACCTTTTTTCCTATATCAACATCAAGGAGGAACAGAGTATGACTGAATCATATGATTATGTAATCGTTGGTGGCGGTAGTGCGGGTTCTGTACTCGGCAACCGTCTAAGTGAAGATGGAAAGAAAAGTGTGCTTATATTAGAGGCGGGACGAAGTGATTATTCATGGGATCTCCTGATTCAAATGCCAGCTGCTCTACCTTTTCCATCTGGTAAAGATCTCTACGATTGGCAATACGAGACGGACCCTGAGCCATACATGAAGGGACGGAATATCCCACATGCTAGAGGAAAGGTGCTCGGCGGTTCTAGTTCTATTAACGGTATGATCTATCAACGCGGAAATCCGATGGACTATGAACGATGGGGAGCTGACACTGGCATGGAAGCGTGGAATTTTGCGCACTGCCTTCCATATTTCAAGCGTTTGGAAAATGCTCTGGCATCACCGGATGATGATCTTCGCGGTCACGACGGTCCGATCAAATTAGAACGCGGACCTGCCAAAAATCCATTATTCCAGGCATTCTTCAATGCAGGTGTAGAAGCTGGTTATTCACGCACTCCAGATGTGAACGGCTTTCGTCAGGAAGGCTTCGGCCCATTTGATAAGCATGTGTACAAAGGTCAACGTCTGTCCGCTTCACGTGCCTACCTACATCCATTTATGGATCGTGAGAACTTAACGGTTAGAACGCGTGCTTTTGTTTCGAGCATCGACTTCGATGGTACCCGTGCCAAAGGATTGACGTATCGTCGAAACGGAAAAACCCATCAAGTTGAAGCAGGTGAAGTAATTCTTTCAGGCGGTGCGATAGCAACGCCGCAAATGCTTCAACTAGCAGGTATTGGGGATGCTAAACATCTTCGCTCTCTTGACATCGAACCGATCGTAGACCTTCCTGGTGTAGGCGAAAACCTTCAGGATCACCTCGAAGTCTATGTGCAACACACATGTCCAGAGCCTGTTTCTGAACAGCCTAACCTAAGTAAAGCGCGTATGCCTTGGATTGGCTTGCAGTGGATGCTAAACCGTACGGGCCCTGCGGCGACAAACCACTTTGAAGGTGGGGGATTCGTTCGTTCTAACGAGGATGTTGACTATCCGAACTTGATGTTCCACTTCCTTCCTGTAGCGGTACGTTACGATGGTCAAAAAGCAGCTACAAAACATGGCTTCCAAGTACACATCGGACCTATGTACTCTGATGCACGCGGATCATTAAAGATTCGCTCGAAAGATCCTAAAGAGCATCCGAGCATGGTTTACAACTACCTTTCTACTGAACAGGACAAACGCGAGTGGGTGGAAGCGATAAGAGTTACTCGTAATATTATGTCTCAACCAGCCTTAAAGAAATATAATGGCGGCGAAATTTCCCCTGGACCTTCTGTTAAAACAGACGAGGAAATCCTTGAATGGGTGAAAGAAGATGCTGAGACGGCACTTCACCCATCATGTACATGCAAAATGGGGCCAAAGTCAGATCCTATGGCTGTTGTGGACCCAGAAACGATGAAAGTTCACGGAGTGGAAAATCTACGAGTGGTCGATGCATCTGCCATGCCTTACGTTACAAACGGCAACATCCATGCACCTGTATTGATGTTAGCGGAAAAGGCAGCAGACCTCATCCTTGGTCGTAAACCGCTTGATCCTATTGATGCTGATTTCTATCGTCATGGCGTTCATCCGGCAGATGCTGGAACAGTAACTAAATAACGCTTTCTATGAGAAGGCCTCTTTCAAAGTGTATGTGCTCGTGAAGCATACATTTATGAGAGAGTGCCTTCTTTTTTATCTTTTTAAATAAACACAAGTTTTCAAGAAAATAGGTCAGTTATAAATCCGATTCAGCTAGAAAGGTTTAAGATTTTTTCGTTTTCCTAAAACCGCGTCCGCAATTTTAAGTGGTTAATAGGCGGATGTAGATGATTTGAAAAGTTAAAAGTAAAGAGGAGTAAAGGTTTTTTTGAAATTCGTTCATCTAGAAAGAAATGCCTCTAAATTTAAGAAGCATTAAGTTGGGAGTGCGAGGTATTCTTTAAGCAGAATAACGCTATAAAGAGAGGGATAGTCATCCAGTTATGTGGGTAGTAGCAGACACCTATTGATTGAGATGTGCTCATCTGAAGAATACTTAGCAATTCTAGTTAATCAAATGTCTGTAACTCTTAAGGTGCAACAACACTTCAGCGGTCCTCTCAAGAAACAATATTGTAAGTAGAAGAATTATCCCTAATTAGTGGCTAAGTATCTTGTATGCCACCATGTGTTGTTTAGAAGTCCAGTGCTAATCCTTATTGATGATTCACTCTTCTCTTATATCGCTAATTTAATAACTAATGGAAGAATAATAACAAAAAAACGGCTTACTTCATTAAAGTTAATGAAGTAAGCCGTTTGCTACTTAATGTACTATCCTAAATCAAGGTTATGAATGACGATTGAGTCGATATAAATCATAACCGTCATCTCACTCTTAGACCTATGAAGCAATCTTCTCATTACCGTTCTCTCTCTCTTCTGGCATCAAGAGAGGTTTAGGTGGACACATTTTCTTGGTCATTTTAGATACAACGATAATCGTTACTAAGCCTGCAACCATTGCAAGTGTTCGAAATGGGAACAGTACCACACCATCTTCGATCATAGGATATGGCAGGAAGACTGGGAGTCCAATGATTGGTTCTCCGCCACCTATTCGAAGTATGAAAGAAACGATTAAACCTGCAATCGAACCATATTTATTCGCATCTTTAAAGAATAAAGCGGTTGTTAACTGAGGGAATAAAATAACATAAACAAGGTCTGCAGCAAGATACCATAAAGCGTAAACACTTTGAACATTTAGTGCAATGATGGTGGCTGCAATTCCAACCAGGATGATCGAGCGCTTAATCATTTTCTTAAGTTGATCGCTTGATGCATTAGGTTTGAAAAGTGGTCGATACACATTCCAAGCAGCCATTGAAGATGCTGAAAGAATGGAAGAATCCATTGATGACATTACGGCTGCGGCAAGAGCTCCCAATCCAATTGCGCCGATAATATCAGGCGTTAAATATTGCAAGACAAAAGGAAGGATCATAGATGGATTATCAGGTGCGTTTACACCGAGACTTGCCCAATCTGTATCCAATCCGATAGCACCGATAATAACGGCCGGTATCGCTGCAATAATACAGATAAACCCTGCTATGATTGAAAGCCACATGGCAGTGTTCTCCGATTTAGCTGAAAGAACGCGTTGGAAATAGACCTGCCATGGTATACCACCGAATATAAGTAGCAAAGCAAAGTCCCACCAATTCCAATAATAGTTCCCCCACTCAGGATCTTTCCACCCGTCTAATGGAGGGAAGAGACTTGCATAGCTCCCCATATCTGATTGATAGTGGTTCCAAACCGAACTTAATCCGCCTACTTCTGACAGGGCAAATGGAAGTACTAAGAACAGTCCTATCATGACAGCGAGCATTTGAAAAACATCTGTAAATGCTACTGACCACATGCCTCCTACGACAGTATACGCAACTGCAATAATAGCTGATAGAATAATAGATGTTTGAAAGTCTAATCCTAGAATCGTTCCAAAAGTTGTTCCTAAAGCTGTTAAGATCGCACCACTCCAAAAAACTTCACCTAATAGAGCGGGGAGATATAAGACACCAGCCACTTTTTTTCCGAATCGCTGTTCAAGTGGATCAATCATTGTCATAAATTCGTATCGACGCATTTTTCTAGCATAGAAGATACCACCGATAATTAAACTTAGCGCATAACCCCACGGGGCCTGAGCCCATGCTAAACCAAGTGAATATGTTGATTCTGCTGTACCAGATATGTAACCGCCGCCAACCCAGGTTGCGGCCATTGTAAACATTGAAATCCATAGTGGTAAAGAGCGTTTCGCTACCATCATATCTGATGCAGATTCAGATTTACCACTAGCCATGAATGCCCCAATATAATAGATTACTCCGTAAAATACTAACATAGCAATAAATGATCCCCAGTTAATATTAGAACTAGTCGTTCCTAAATAAATAAACATCACCAATATGGCTGCTACAAATGTACCGATTTTTAGTAGATTTCCTTTTTTTTCACTCAAATACCTTCACCTCAAGAAAATTTTAAGTTAAAACCTTTTTTAAGCTTCGATTCAAATCGTATTCGCTCCCCGCTTTCTTTTTACTTTCTTCTTTATTATTGATTTTTTACTTCTCAAACTTAAGGGAGTTGTTCCGTTGCTTTATCATTTACTTCCTTCACTTTCCAGTTTCCCCTTCCATTCAAAATTAATTATGTTAAATATTTTCTTAACGTATTTAATAATAAATATTACATGATTAGATTTCTTTGTCAAATGTACACAAATATAGAGGGTGGCTAATTTCACTTCATTTTCCTAATAGAATGGTCAACCAGCTTAGTGGATTTATGCGTTTGATTTCCTCGACGGATTCACCTTCCTGACCATCTTATTCATTCTTATTCTCCATACTGAAAACCTAGTTTTAGAAGAAGCATTTGAACCCTTTTGACAGATAAAACCTTAAATGATAGCATTTAAGGTTGTTGGAATTGTTAAGAAAATATTTAACAAAGTAAATTTTAATTCTGATAAGGAATTTTTTTCTGTTGGCTCGAGAGCACAGTGAGTAGTGGAAATAGGGCTAGTGATGAAGCAATTCATGAAAGTTACATCATATATGAAAGAGAAGATAATAGGGGTAAATGATGCTACAAATGAGCTTATAAGTCTGAAATATGTAAGGAGGGATCGTAAATGCCATCTACCAAGTCGCCTATGAGTGAACGTATAGAACGAGCAGCTCTGCCCATGTTTGCGAGAAAAGGTTTTGAAGGAACATCATTGAGCAAAATTGCTAAAAGTGTCGGGATTAAAAAACCTTCATTATATGCTCATTTTGATAGTAAGGAAGATCTATTTCTTGCTATCCTCCAAAAAGTGAATCGAGATTATCGGGATTTTCTAGAACTGCAAGTACATAATTATCGCAACATGACCACGGATCGGCAGTTATATTGCTTGTTGAAAGACCATTCAACTTATCTTGAAAGTGAAGATCTTGGACTTCTATTTAAGAGGTTCATGCTTTTCCCACCACTAGTATTAAAAGATACACTTAATGAACAATTTATTAAATCAGAGGAAGCACTAAGGGATGTATTGATTGCTATCGTAAAAGAAGGGAAGCAAAAAGGAGACATTCAGGCGGAACAAGATGAGGTAATCGATGCTTATATATGCCTCCTTGATGGCACGTTTGAACAGCTTTTTTATTATTCGAAAGTGGAACATGAGGAGCGTCTTCAAAACGCCTGGCGAATTTTCTGGAGAGGAATTCAAGGGTGTTAGAAATTATTTACTAGGAGAACGGTTCAAAATCAATTAAGAGGTTGCTTGTCTCTATATGCTTAGAGAGAAAAGAAACTTTAACATTTGCTGGTTTAATGACTAAGTAAATAATAATAAATAGCCGACGAATTAAAAATGGTCTTATGAAACCGATCGGTCTATAAATTAGTCTGATCGGTTTCTCTATTCCCTGTCAGGTTTGCATTTCTCGGGCGATTAATGGAGGGGTAAGCAAGACGAGAAAAGAGTAGAAGTGTGGCGCAACTCACCCCTCATCAATTCATTGATATATCTCAATATGCTTAATCTTATAATCCCCATATTCATCTGTCACAACATAATAGTCCTTAGTTCGTTCATACATGCTCCATTCCCCAGCCGCATTCATAAAATCAAAAACTTCATAGGTGCTCACGATCGCTTGATCAGTCTGCATGTCAATATGGGTTACATCATTTAACGTGAATTTAAAGATCATTCCCTGACCGCTTATCTCGTCTAGATAGTTAGCCATTTCATGATAGGCCTGACTGTCATACAAAAGCTGGTCTTCAATATAACCAAAGTTTTCGTCTCGCAATGCCGTTTCATAGTTCCCTCTAAAATTGATGATAAAGTTAGCGAGCCTTGCTTCATCATATGGAACATCGTACGTGTCTTCTTCCTCTTCTGCATATTCATCATACGCTGAAACCTCATTGTAGAAGTTAAAGGTGCTGGCGACTTCATTTTCATCCATTGGCGATTGCGACCAGTTTGTTAAGAGATCCGTCATTGTGTATATTGGGATTGAGAAGGCAATCGACTCATCGCTCGTTAAAAGGGCGGAGTTGATGCCAATCACTTTTCCTGTCTTTCCATCTAACAATGGACCTCCGCTGCTCCCGGGTGAAACTTGGGCATCGATTTGGTAGACGTTTTCGTATTGAAATTCGGATGCAAATGAACGGTCAAGCCCGGTGAGATATCCGATTGATGCTGTGTTTTCTAACCCTTGGGGGCTTCCAAGTGCGATTACTTCTGTTCCAACTTCTGATTCTTTCATTTCCATCTCCAAAGGAGAAGTACCTTTTAAATTCTGTACTTCAATTAAAGCGACATCATACTGATTAGAGATGCCAATCACCTTGCCACTCATTTCTTGGCCATTCTGATCGCGCAAGATGACATCAATATAGCCAGCCACCACATGAGCATTGGTTACAACTGTTCCATTATCCTGAAACAAGAAGCCAGACCCGAGACTATCCTCCGTTAAAATGGTATACACTCTTGTTTGTGCTTCACGTATGATTTCTTTCTTATCTTTTTCTGTGGATGTTTGAGGGGAAGGAACTTTCTGTTCTGTCGTGCTTTTTTTCTGAGTAACGTTTGGTGATGTGGTTGCACTTGCTTCTTTTTCATCTTCTACTAGTTTCGTAGACTCAGCGATTTTTTCGACTGGGGTTTGAATCGTTTCTTTCGTTCGTTCTTTATCAAGAACGAAAGCGTAAATAAAGACACCGCTCATTAATAAAAAGGTAAGGATGATACCAGTCAACCACCATCGGTTTCTCTGCTGATATCTCGTATAAGAGTGGCCACACTGGCTGCAAAACCGAGCATTTTCTATGTTTTTCGTCCCGCACTTTGGACAAAACATAATCATCTCCTCCTTCATATTCTTTGTTGATTATTATACCTTAATTAAAAGTATGAGAGGGGTCAAAAATAGAATATATAGGAAGTAATGTAGAAACAGTGAAAGAGAACAGACGATCATTTGAATTTGTACTCACTCAGTTTAGTAGGAATTTCATCACACTTTTACTCCACTCTTATTAGGTTATATTTCCTATTTATCCAGAAAACGAGACCTCCTAATTGCGCATCAAATAGAAGAGGAGTAAAGTGTCTCGATGTTAGAAGTCTTTATAAGAAAGGGTGGATCAAATGATGAAAGATGGCTTTGTGAAAGTGAATGATGTCAACCTTCATTACGTAACAGAAGGAGAAGGCGAACTAATGCTGTTTCTCCATGGCTTCCCTTATTTCTGGTACAACTGGCATCATCAAATGGAAGAGTTTTCGAAGGATTACCGTGTCGTAGCTGTTGATATGAGAGGGTACAACGTATCTGACAAACCTGAAGGGGTTTCTTCATATGATATGTCCATTCTAGTCGAGGATGTAAAACAGTTGATTGAATCGTTTGGGGAGAAGGACTGCGTTGTAGTCGCTCATGACTGGGGCGGAGCGGTCGCATGGACGTTGGCTTACACCGCACCTGAATATGTGAACAAACTAATCATGTTCGATGCGCCTCACCCGTATACATTTAGACGAGAGCTAGCAGAGAACCCAGGGCAAAGAGAAGATAGTAGTTATATGGCATTTTTCCAGCGACCTGATTCTCATGAGGCGCTGATTGAAAATAATGCAGAGCGCTTAAGAAAGATGATGACGATTCCTGGAAAGAAAAAAGGTTATTTAACCGAACAGGATGAGGAGAAATACATAGAGGCGTGGACACAGCCAGATGCGATGGAGTCAATGCTTAATTATTACCGGGCTATTTCTTTCTATCCGTTCGAAGAGCACGTACAAAAACCATTGGAACTTCCGTATCAAATGTTTGATTCGCCAACGTTAATCATTTGGGGCGATGCAGATCCCGCTTTTGAAAACAGCAATCTGGACGGGTTAGAAGAGTATGTTAGTGATCTTACAATTCACCGAATGGAAGGCGTAAGCCATGCCCCGCATCACGAAAAACCGGAAGTGGTTAACCACTATATGCGCGACTTTTTAAAAGGTAAGAAATGATGTAGAAGGCTGTCCCTGATAAGGGGCAGCCTTCTTTTCTACTCTACTAAATTAATGAAACCAAATAAACGAATTAGTATTTAAAAACATTTTTCGATATTAAAGATCATTAATTACAGACAGTAAAACAGAGCGTGGGACTCTACTCACCTCAAATCCAAATACCGAAAAACCATTTATTTTAATTTTCTAAAATCAGTTGACACTATTTGAGAAACCGCTTACAATAATATTAATCAAAACATCTACGTAAACGATTAAATGAGTCGTTCTTCTTCGATAATGAACCAATTAAGTGAATAATCAAGGAACATTCATTTTTTTTACTAGAAAAAGTAATCGATTACGTAAACGATTAATTATAGGTGAGGAGAGATTATGGAGACGAAACTTAGAGCGTTACCTAGAAGAAATGTCCGTAGTGTCCCAAAGGTCAACAGCTCCTGGAAAAAGGTTTTACATAACTATGAATTGTACTTATTTCTACTTCCTACGTTAATTTACTTCATTGTCTTCCACTATGTCCCTATGTACGGTGTCCTCATTGCGTTTCAAGATTATATGCCCACATTGGGGGTTTCAGGAAGTCCCTGGGTTGGTTTTGAGCACTTTGAACGTTTCTTCAATTCCTTTCAGTTCTGGACTCTGTTAGAGAACACCCTCGAGCTCAGTGTGCTGCAATTATTATTTGGCTTTCCGTTACCGATCATGGTTGCTCTTCTTTTAAATCAGTTAAGAAATCAGCGTTACAAAAAATTCGTTCAAACTGTTATCTATGCTCCTCACTTTATTTCGGTCGTTGTTCTTGTAGGTATGGTGTATGTTTTCTTCTCACCGAACGGTTTAATAAACAATTTCCTCATGATTTTTGGTGCCGAACCTGTTCATTTTATGTCACAGGCAGGTTGGTTTAAACCACTCTACATTTCTTCAGGCTTGTGGCAGGAGACAGGGTGGGCAGCGATCATTTATCTTGCAGCGTTAGCTGGTGTTAGTCCAGAAGTTCATGAAGCAGCAATTATGGATGGAGCAAATAAATGGCAGAGGATCCTTCATGTCGATATTCCAGCGATTTTGCCTACCGCGATGATTTTATTAGTTCTATCGGTAGGAAATCTAATGAACATCGGATTTGAGAAAGCGTATTTAATGCAAACTCCGTTGAATGTCTCAGCAGGAGAGATTATCCCAACTTATGTGTATAAAGTAGGTTTACAGAGTGCTCAGTACAGTTTTGCGGCAGCGGTTGGATTGTTTAACGCAGTGATTAACTTTATCTTATTGTGGGCAGTTAATAGGGCTGCCAAGAAATTATCCGGTTCAGGGCTATGGTAAGGGGGAGTAAGTTATGACTCAATTTGTGATGAATCGTTCGAAATTATGGTCAAGAAAATCGAAAGAGGATAAGATATTTGATCTCATCAACTTCCTCTTTCTTACGACACTCTCACTCGTCGTTTTGTACCCGCTGTATTTTATTATCATCGCTTCGATTAGTAACCCTGATAGCGTCTACAATGGCGATGTATGGTTTTGGCCTCAGGGAATCACCTTTGAAGGATATGAACGAATCTTTCAAGATAATCGGATTTGGACAGGTTATAAAAATACGGTGCTGTACACCGTCGTTGGAACATTAGTGAATGTTACGTTAACCCTCATGGCAGCTTATGCGCTCTCGAGAAAAGATTTAGTAGGTAGAAATTTCTTCATGATTCTGTTTGTTTTCACCATGTTTTTCTCAGGGGGATTAATCCCAACTTATTTAGTCGTTAAAAACCTTGGTATGGTAGATACGATGTGGGCCCTCATTATTCCAAAGGCGGTTGCGGTTTGGAACCTGATTGTGGCAAGAACGTTCTTTCAGTCGACGATTCCAGACGAATTGTTAGAATCAGCCAAAATGGATGGGTGCTCAAATACGAAATTCTTCTTAAAGATCGTGTTACCACTGTCGAAACCGATTATCGCTGTAATGGTATTGTTTTATGCCGTTACACATTGGAACTCGTTCTTTGATGCTTTAATTTATCTAAATAATGAAGACAAATATCCGTTACAGCTAATCTTAAGATCAATCCTTATTCAAAATGAAGCTTCTGCCAGTATGGTTGGCGATGTTGAATCGTTTGCTGCTCAGCAAAGAATTGCTGATTTAATCAAATATGGTGTCATTATTGTTGCTGCTATACCGCTGTTAATTCTATATCCTTTCATACAGAAGTATTTCGTAAAGGGAGCTTTAATTGGAAGTATTAAAGGTTAACCATTTGCTTTACTTCATTATTAGGAGGTGGATCGCCGATCAAATGGCTTTACTGAAATTGCTTGTGATTGCCGTAAATTAAAACCATTCGGGGGGAATTTAGTGATGGGTAAACGAAAAAGTTGGTCTTTTCCTTTCATATGTTTGTTACTCTGTTTCATTCTTGTATTAAGTGCTTGCTCTTCTAAAGATAGTAGTTCTGATGGGAAAGCCGAATCGGCTGATTTCAATAAAGAAGGGCTTCCAATTGTAGATGATCAAGTCACCCTGGAATTTGTATCACCAAAAGCACCGCTCGCACCGAAATACGACAAGATGGAAATTTTCAATACGTTAGAAGATATGACGAATGTAAAAATTGAATGGAGTAATATTCCGGATGATGGTTATGAAGAAAAGAAAAACTTGATGCTCGCAAGTGGTGACTTGCCTGACGCTTTTTATTCAGCGAAATTTACGGATTTGGACATTGTGAAGTATGGACAGAATGGCACGCTCATTCCACTAGAGGATTTAATTGAAGAGCATGCGCCTAATATTCAAAAGTTGTTTGAGAAGAGGCCAGAACTTAAGAGCATGGTAACTGCTCCTGATGGACATATTTATACGCTGCCTCGTGCTGAGGAAGCTGGACTTGGAGCTGTACCAAACTTTATGACGATTAATAAATCCTGGTTAGACGAGTTAGGATTGGAAATGCCAACGACTCTTGACGAGTATCACGATGTTCTAGTTGCTTTCAAAGAGAAAGATCCAAATGGAAATGGTAAGCAGGATGAAGTTCCTTTAAGTTTTATGTTCAACTTCTGGACTGGAAACTTCGGCGATATGTTTGCAGCATTTAATATGCCAGATAACGTTGATCATCGCATTGTAAGAGATGGAGAAGTGATCTATACAGCTGTTCAACCGGAATATAAAGAAGCCATAGACTATTATCATCAGTGGATGGAAGAAGGCTTGATTGATAAAGAATCATTTACTCAAGATGTCTCTCAGTACTTTGCTAAAGGGAAAAACGAAAAATATGGTTCTTATATTTGGTGGGAATCGGAAGAAGTAGTCGGTCCAGAATTGAAAGATGATTATGTCCTCTTACCACCGTTTGAAGGTCCGAATGGAGATCAAGTTGTTGGGCGATCCAACTACTCAGACTACTCTCGTGGAGAGTTTGCGATCACTTCCGCAAATGCAAATCCAGAAATCACGATGCGTTGGGTAGATCAGTTATATGAAACACAAATGTCAGCTCAAATTAACTGGGGGCCAATTGGTACCATTTTTGAAGAAAAGGATGGAAAACTCGTATTGAAAGAACAACCCGATGATGTGGTGATGGGTGAATTAAGACAAAAGGTAGCACCAAATGGACCAGTAGCCATTTTGAAAGAAGACTTTGAGGAATCTGTTGAAATGGAACCGCGTGCAAAACAGCGTTTGGAAGATTTGAATTCGATCTATGCGCCTTTTCTTGAAGAAGAGAATTACCCGCAAATCTTCTTTAGTCCTGATGAACTAGATGAAATTAATCGTCTAGAAGTAGATATTAAAGAATTTACGAATCAGAAGAAAGCTCAGTGGCTAATGGAAGGCGGCGTAAACGAGGAGTGGGATAGCTACAATAAGCAGCTTGAAGACATGGGACTAAGTCGCTTAATGGAAATCTACCAAGATGGATTGGATCGCTTTAAAAAGAATCAGTAGAAAATAGAATAGGCATGATGAAGAAAGTTAGAACATGATTGAGATGTTCTAACTTTCTTTACAAACTGGGAGTGTTAAATATGTTGAATGTTGAATTGGAAAAATCACTGATAGCTTATTGGGGATTCTCTGAAGGAGAAGGGAAGCACGTCCATGACGGCTCTCGTACAAATCCTATTCACTATGTGTTTAATGATCGTTCCGATTCACCTGTTCATGAACCTCAGTGGCGAAAAGGAATCAACAACCACGCACTTTTATTTGATGGCTATTCAACATGGGTTGAAAGTAAAGAAGGGGTCCCTACAATTGAACAAGCGTTTACCATTGAGGCATGGCTAGCCCCACGTTCATTCGGCGGGATTGAGGATGAGCGGTTAACCGGTATTGTTAATCAACATAACAGAAAGATGAATCGAGGGTTTATCCTTGGTGTTCATCGCCATGGGAAATGGTCATTACAACTTGGTGTAGAAGATGAGTGGATCGAAGTTTGGGCAGATAATTGTCCATTACCGAAGTTGAAGTGGTCTCATCTTGCAGCAAGCTTTAACGGTAAAGAAGGGCGTATTCAATTGTATCTTAATGGTGAAAAAGTCGCTGAGAAAACAATCGCTCAAAACGTTTCTATGACGGTGAGTCATGTTGCGCTCTTGATAGGTAAAAGCAATGATGCGCTTACGATTGAAAGCGTGTTTTCATTGAATATGTTCAGTGGTTTAATCGATGATATTAAGATCTATAATCGAGCATTAAATGACTCGGAAATAAAAGCGAGCTTCACTAACTATCTATTACCTTATAAAGGAGAGATTCCACACCTACCTTATGAAGAAATTGCGATTGATCGAAGCATTTATGATCATGACCCATTCCGACCTAAGTTTCATTTAACACCACCGGGTCACTGGATGAATGAACCACATGCGCCACTTTATTTCAAAGGGAAATACCATTTGTTTTATCAGCATAATCCACAGGGCCCTTATTGGGGTAACATCCAGTGGGGACATTGGGTGAGTGATGATCTCGTGTATTGGCGCGATTTACCTATTGCCATTGAAACGGAAGCGGATGATTTAGCTCCGGACGGGATTTGGTCAGGAAACGCCGCTTATGATGAAGATGGATTACCCGTTTTGTACTTTACAGCAGGTCATTCATCAAAGAAGCCAAATCAGATGACAGGTCTTGCAAGAAGTACGTTTAGGGAAGATCAAGATATCGATTTAAAGAAATGGAGAAAGCATCCCGTTCCCGTAACGGTTCAGCCTAAAGGATTAGGCTTGCATCATGATGGGTTTCGAGATCCTTTTGTATGGAAAGAAGAAGACCTTTGGTACCAAATTGTTGGGACTGGTATAGAGGGGGTGTGTGGAGCAGCCATTATATTTACTTCTGATAACTTAGTAGATTGGGAATGTAAAGGCCTTCTATATGATGATAAGGATCAAGAGTTTCCTTTCCTAGGTGAAGTGTGGGAACTGCCGATTTTACTTCCCATTGGGAAAGGAAAGCATCTTTTTATCATTAGTCCTGTTGGAAAAGACGCGGATGTAGAAGTGTTCTATTGGATTGGGAGATGGGATAAACAACATTGTCGATTTGTACCAGATCAGAAGGAACCACAGCTCATTGATGTAGGGGATTTTCACTTTACAGGACCAAGTGCCATGATTGATCCCAAAACCGGTCGGTTGCTTTTGTTTACAATCGCCCAGGGAAGGCGTTCGCTTAAAGATGAATATGAAGCTGGATGGGCACATAATGGCGGTCTTCCTGTTCAACTTTGGTTACGAGACGATGGAAGATTAGGTGTGAAGCCGATCGAAGAATTAAAAAAGCTCCGTAAGGAAAAACTCGTTTCGTTAGAAAATCTATCCGTTGAAGAAACCAATCGCATCTTAGCTCATGTGAAAGGGAATATGCTTGAGATCTGTGTTGAATTTCAAGGTGACGTTGCAAGTGAATATGGTGTAAAGGTTTTAAAGTCTGATTGTGGGAATGTCGAAACACTGCTTTCTTATAACAGTCGAGAAGAGACGTTGAATGTTATAAAGAAAACAAATGATTCAAGCCCTGCTCAAGCTCAAGGTGGAAAGCTTCTACTAAATGGAGAGCAGTTAAAGCTCCATATTTACGTCGACTGTTCGATCGTCGAGTGTTATGCCAATAAGTTAAAAAGTATAACGACGAGAGTATACCCTGATATCGAAGCATTAGGATTAGAAATATGGGCGAATGATTCGGTAACAGTGAAGTCGATGGAAGTTTGGGAGATGGGTCCAGCATTTTAACACAATCTACCTTGGCGTCACATGGATAAAAGCTGATAACCAAAGTTGCCGGAATGGATATGTCACTTATTTTGAAGGGAGCTTTATAAACTCATGCTCAATCCCAGTAGGTTCAAATTGGTCTCTCTGACTGTCTTATTCGTCATAAGTAGCTTGTTGCCAATGAGTATGTCGAACCCTGTTCATGCCCAAACGACTATTGCAAACCCAAGCTTCGAAACAGGGGATTTATCTGGTTGGAAGATTGTAAGCGGTAATGCGTTCAATGAGAAAGATGTGACAGATGAAACTAGCTTTTGGGATAAGCAAACGTTTGATCAAAAGAACTTCTGGCATATATGGGGAGGGCGAGGAGACGACACTAAAGTTGGAGTCATGCAGTCTGAAACCTTTACTCTTGGAGGAGATGGTCAGATTGATTTTCTTACTGGGGGAGATTCTGATCCGGATCACTTATCGATCTCTCTCGTTAGAGAATCAGATGGAGTAGAGTTAATGAAGGAAACAGGAACTGGAACAGATACATACTCCAAAAAGAGTTGGGATGCCTCCGCTCATGTAGGTACAGTCGTCAGAATGAAAGTTGTTGATTCAACGACAAACGGGCATATCAATATTGATGATGTGAATGTCCCAGCGACACCTTCCTTACATGACCATGTGGAACCTTCCATCTATAATCATGATTTTGAATATACAGCGCTAACTCCTTATGAAATAAGAGGTTGGGAAATTGTGAGCGGAGATGCGTTTGGCCCAGAGAGCCTTGTTCATGAAGAAGAGTGGAGTGAAGGCGATGAATTTTCACATGAGGGGCGCTACCATTTATGGAGTTTTAACGATGGTGGAGACGATCAAGTAGGCGAATTGCACTCAGAGCCATTTACGATCGATCAAAATGGCGGAATCGATTTTCTTATTGGAGGAGGGGATGACGAAGAGAATCTCTATGTTGCTCTCGTAAGAACGTCAGATGGAAAAGAGTTGCGAAAAGAAACCGGACGAGATACGGAAAAGTACCAGCGTGTTTACTGGGATGTTTCAGAATACATTGGTGAAGAAGTGGTTATTAAAATCGTCGATCATGCTAAAGGGGCGTTTGGACATATCAATGTTGATGACTTTCGAACGAACAGTTCTCCTTTTGCTGACGGATTAATGGCTCACTGGAGTTTAGATGAAGGTACTGGTCAGGATACTGTAGAGCAAGTAACAGGTGAAACCAATTTAATTGATTACCATCTTAGTAAGGGAGTCTTTCAGGAAGCACAGGATCCACTGTGGAAGGACGGCATTTCAAACGGTTCCTTATTATTTGATGGGTACTCTACCTGGATTAAACAGAGCCCTACGAAACTACCTGCGCCTAAAGAAGCTATAACAGTTGAAGCGTGGGTCGCGCCAAGAAATTTTGAACATGGAGACGAAGGCCGCTTATCTGCAATCGTGAATCAGCATAACTGGGAGAAGAAAGAAGGATTCATACTCGGAAATTTTCGCCACGGTACGTGGGGGTTACAGTTTGGTACTGGAGACGAGTGGCATGAAGTGATGTCAGATACACTACTCCCTTTAAATGAGTGGTCATACGTCGTCGCAACGTACGATAGCACAACTGGAGAAGCAGTTCTCTACCAGAATGGTGAAAAGGTAACATCACGAAAATTTGATGCAGGAGCTGCGATTAAACCGAGTGTAAGAGATTTGTTAATTGGAAAGAACAATGATGGCATGTGGTTGTATGGCTTTGATTTAAATATGTTTAGTGGGCTTATGGATGAAGTGAAAATCTACAATCAGGCCTTGGGTGCTGGGAATGTGAAAGATTCCTACGAATCTTATGTAAGCGCTTTAAATGGTAATCTGCCAACCGCTGATGTAAAAACCGATCGCAGTCTTTTAGCGGACGACCAACATCGGCCACAGTTTCATATGTCTCCTCCGAACCATTGGGGAAATGAACCAGGTGGTCCTATTTACTTTAATGGTCAATATCATGTGTTCTATCAGAGTAATCCTAGAGGTCCATACTGGAATCATATTCGCTGGGGGCATCTTGTAAGTGATGATATGGTTCATTGGAGAGATGTTGACGATGCCGTTATCCCTGGGCGATATGATGTGGATCCCGAGGGGGCGTGGGCGGGTGGTGCTGTTGTCGATGATAACGGTGTGCCTGTTATCTTTTACACAGCGGGTGATGATCGTGATCAGCCTAATCAGCGCATTAATTTAGCAAGAAGTACGTTTTTGCAAGATGGGGATAACGATCTTAACCGTTGGGAAAAGAATTCAGAAGTGATTCTAGATCAAGAAGAAGGACAGGGGATCATGGGTGAATTTCGAGATCCTTACGTTTTTAAAGATGGTGATACCTGGTACATGCTAGTGACTTCTGGTAAAGAAGGATCTGATGGCAAAGCCGTTGGAGGTACCGCTCTAGTGTATTCTACAAAGGATGCCAGTTTTGAAGATTGGACCTTCGAAGGAGACTTATTCGTTGGAGATTATGGAACCTATCCAGAAACAGGACGCGTTTGGGAGCTGCCGATTTTGCTGCCATTAGGAGATAGCGGAAAACATATTTTCTTGATCAACCCTGCCAAAATGCAAAGGGAGGAGTATCAGTCGAGGTATACGTACTATTGGATTGGAACGTGGAATCCGGATACCGCTAAGTTCACGCCAGATAATGAAACCCCTCAATTACTCGATGTTGGAGACCATTTTACTGGACCAGCTGGAATGGTAACGCCTGATGGAAGAACCGTTATTCATAGTATTACGCAGGGCAGGCGTCCAGCAAACGACGATTATGATGCTGGCTATGCCCACAATTATGGTTTGCCAACAGAGGTTTTTTATCGAGATGACGGAAAGTTAGGGATGAAGCCGATCCAAGAGTTGAACGAATTACGTGGCGAACAGCTTCTTAATATTACTTCTGACACGTCTATGGAAGAAGCGAATCAACTTCTTTCCAACATAGAAGGAGATATGCTTGAGATCCAGTTAGAACTAGACAATGGATCTGCTAATGAAGCGGGAATTAGCTTAAGACGTTCACCGAATGGGGAAGAAGAAACCATTGTGTATTACAAAGAAAGTAGCAAGGAGTTTTGGGTGAACCGAACCAAATCAAGTCTCGATCCCGATGTCGAAAAATGGTACCAGGGTGGAGAGGTAGATACTGATTCAGAGACGATCAATCTCCATGTATACGTGGATCGTTCTGAGATCAATGCTTATTTAAATGAACAAAAAGGATTAACCACAAGAACCTATCCGACAAGAGACGATGCGAAAGGTGTTCAGCTCTGGGCAAATGAGCAAAGTGAATCCGTCACCGTAAAGTCATTACAGGTTTGGGAGATGAATTCTGCGTACGAAAAGGTGAACGCTACTGGGGTGTCACTCAATCCAGATTCGCTAGAATTAATTGCTGGAGATACAGAACGATTAACACCTGAAGTGAAGCCGGCTCAAGCAACGAATAAAGAGGTGATCTGGACTTCAAGTAATCCAAGCGTTGCGACTGTTGTGAATGGAAAAGTTACGGCTCATTCAGAAGGTGCTGCTACGATTAAAGCTGAAACAAGGGATGGAGGTCATATGGCAACGAGTGCGGTTACTGTCGTTGAAGAGCCCCCTCATGATGAGTTAGTAAATCATGATTTTGAAGCTGGTAACTTAACGGGTTGGACTGTCATGGAAGGCGATGCCTTTAGCGATCTTGATGTTACGTCTGCTGACGATTGGGGGTGGGGAGGTCCATTTAATCAAAACGGAGGTTATCATCTATATAGTGTTCATAATGGTGAGGATGCGGAGATTGGAACGATACGTTCACAGAAATTCACGCTTGGAGGAAATGGACAAATTGATTTCCTCGTATCAGGTGGGAACGATATTTATAACCTTTACGTTGCACTAGTAAGAAGCTCAAATGGGAAAGAGCTAATGAAAGTAAGTGGGGGGAACCAGGAAGGCTATACCCGAGTTAAGTGGGATGCTTCTCATTACATTGGAGAGGATGTTTATCTAAAGGTTGTTGATCGTTCCAAAGGTTCATGGGGGCACATTAGTATTGATGATGTGAATGCTCCCGTAGAGCCTCCGAATAAAGTAACGATAGCGAACCCCGGTTTTGAAACGGGAGACTTGAGCGGGTGGACGGTTACCGGGGAGGCCTTTAGTGACCAGGATGTAACACAGGAGGAAGAGTGGGAGTGGGACTGTTGTTTCAATCACCAAGACGCCTATCACCTTTGGAACTTCAAAGATGGGGGAGACGCCGACAGAGGTGAAATACAATCTGAGCCCTTTACTCTCTATGGAAGTGGGTGGATTGACTTCTTGATTGGCGGAGGGAAGGATAATGATCACCTATATGTTTCTCTCGTACGGGAAGCTGATGGAAAGGAGCTTTTGAAATCGACCGGTACAGAGAATGAAAAGTATAAGAGGGTCTACTGGGACGCTTCTTCCTATATAGGGGAAGACGTATTCATCAAAGTGGTGGATAAGGCTACCGGCGGATGGGGTCATATCAATGTTGATGATTTTCATGTATTCAATTCAGAAGAAGATATTCTAACGAGTGAGCGGTATGAAAAATACCGTTCACAGTTTCACTATACTCCCGAAAAAAATTGGATGAATGACCCTAATGGGCTTGTTTATCATAACGGAGAATACCATGTGTTTTATCAGTATAATCCAACTGGCGTCACATGGGGACCAATGAATTGGGGGCATGCGGTTAGTACAGATTTAGTAAATTGGGAACGACTGCCGACTGCGCTAGAAGAAGATGAGAACGGATTTATATGGTCAGGTAGCGTTGTCGTGGATGAAAACAATACGGCCGGGTTTGGGAAGGATGCCATGGTGGCGATGTTTACGCATGAAAAAGGAGGGAATCAAAGTCAAAGTCTTGCTTACAGCAATGATAATGGCCGTTCATGGCAGAAGTATGCTGGAAATCCAGTCCTCACAAACATCGACCAATTTTCAGTGTTCAGAGATCCGAAAGTATTCTGGCATGAAGCATCCAATCAATGGGTGATGCTGCTTGCAGTGGAAGATCAATTTCAAAAGCAATTTGTTCGAATCTATCATTCGGAAGACATGAAGGATTGGACATTTGCGAGCGACTTTGGTGAAAATCAAGGATCACATGAAGGGGTTTGGGAAGTTCCGGATCTTTTCCAATTACCTGTGGATGGTGATTCTAACAACACCAAATGGGTGATGCAGGTAAGTCTTAGTAAAGGTGCTCCTGCTGGTGGGTCAGGTGTACAATATTTTATTGGTGATTTTGATGGAACGACCTTTCGTAATGACAATCTAGCAAGTACCGTACTATATTCTGATCATGGCGCTGACTATTATGCACCGCTAACCTTTAATCATATTCCAGATGGTCGTCGAATTGCGATGGGATGGATGAATAATTGGGAGTACGGTCAAGCGATCCCAACTTCTATTTGGCGAAGTAAAATGACGATACCAAAGGAACTAAATTTGAACAGCATTTCGAATTTAGGTGTTCGCCTCGTTCAAAATCCTGTCAGTGAGCTTCAGAGTTTAAGAGGGGAAGGAAGTTATTGGACGAATGAAGTAGTGGTACCGGGTGAGAATCTATTATCTGATATGAAAGGAGATACGTTAGAAATTGTTGCTGAATTTCAAACAGATCATTCAACGGCGAAAGAATTTGGTTTTAACGTTCGGGTAGGTCATGACGAATTTACAAAAGTTAGTTACGACATAGCAAATGCTACGTTATCTTTAGATCGTTCTAAGTCTGGTGATACGAGTTTTAGTAGTTCTTTTGGTGCTAAGCACGAAGTAGTCATGGTGCCTTCTAATAAGTCAGTTACAATTCACTTACTTGTTGATCGTTCTTCTATCGAAGTGTTTGGGAATGATGGTGAGGTTGTGTTATCTGATCAAATCTTTCCTGAACTAACGAGTGATCAGCTAGAACTATATGCGATCGATGGTGAAGTAACTTTAAACTCTTTAGCTATCTATCAGTTAAATAGAGCCAGTATGATTAATGCGAATTAAGCACGTTCTTAAAGAAATATATTCTCTTTATTTAACGTAGAAAGTTAATTGACAGCGCTTACTTCAAAAACTATAATTAAAGTTATAATATACGTAATCGTTTACTTGGGCTCTTCGTAAGAGCTCCTTTTATAAAAAGTAACGTAATCGATTACGCGTCACGTGGTTCGCAGTTTAAAAGGGCGAGTAATCTGATAAGTAGGTGAAAAGGATATGGGCACCGTTAAAGATGGAAATAATATGCGTTCAAAAATGAAAGATGTTGCTCAAAAAGCAGGTGTCTCTACTGCCACCGTTTCTCACGTGATTAACGGAACGAGGTATGTTTCTGAAAATACGAAGAAAAAGGTCTATCAGGCTATGCGGGATCTTAACTACAGTCCGAACTTCGTAGCGAGAAGTCTTCGAAGCAGCAGTTCAAAAACGATCGGTTTGATCATTCCTGCTAAAGAAATGGATACCTCGGGCTTTTTCTTTATGTCGATTGCTCACAGCATTGAGAAAAAGCTGAAGGAAATTGGCTATCAGTTAATTTTAAGTAATTCAAATGAAGAAATTGAAAATGAGATTCAACAAATCAATATGTTTAAAAACCAAATGATTGATGGATTAATCATGGCTCCAACTTACGGGGATCATAGCTATTTAAAAGAATTTGAAGATCAATTACCCATTGTATTTATTGACCGAAAGCCAGAAGGAATTGATTGTGACTGTGTGCTGGTCGATAACTTTAAAGGCACTTATGAGGCAATGAATCATTTAATTCATAAGGGACATCAAAGAATCGGATATATTTCCGGTCCACTTGGCCTAACGACGAGTGATGAACGACTTAGAGGATATAAACATGCGTTAGTAGAAAACAATCTTCAGGTCGATGAATCAATGATTGTGATTGACGAAGCTTCATTGGAAGCTGGCAAAAATGCGATGGCATTTTTACTTGAGCAATCCAAATGCACGGCGGTTATGATTGGGAACAACATTCTCACATTAGGTTCCGTTGTTACGTTAAATAAAAGCAAGATTCAAGTGCCTGAACAGATGGCGGTTATTGGTTATGATAATTATGAATGGACAGAAGCAACGAATCCACCGTTAACCATTATAAAACAGCCTATTCATGAAATAGGGGAAAGGGCAGCAGAATTGTTGCTCGCTCGTTTAGATAATCCACAGAAAGAATCTTCCTGTGTGAGCTTGCCATCAAGCTTAGAAATACGAAATTCATGTTAAAAGTAGTAAGGGAGTATGAAAACGACGGGAGGAGAGTGAGTTGGGAAATCATAAATATAGAGTATTTTCTTTTTTAGAAAAAGCAGTAGATTTCCTCTTTCTCAGTTTCATCTGGGCGATCATGTGTGTTCCGATTATCACGATTTTTCCTTCAACAGCAGCTTTGTTCGGCGTGGTACGAACATGGCAACTTAAAAAAGGAGATGCAGGTGTTTTCATTACGTTCTTTAAGTTGTTTAAGGAGAATTTCAAACAAAGCTTTGGTTTATCCCTTATTTGGAGCTTAGTTGGACTCTCTTTATATCTTAATTTTCAAATTGTATCTCTATCTGGATCAGTAATGGAAGTCGTGATTTTTATCGTAAGTGTCTTTCTAAGCGTCATATATCTACTTATGACCATCTACTTATTTCCTATGATGGTTCATGTAAAAGCAAAGTGGTACGAACTGGTGCGAAATTCGTTTTTTCTTGTTGTAGCAAGTCCATATTCAACGATCATAATTGGTGTTGTTACCCTTGGGACAGTCTATTTCTTGTTAGATAATCCAGCAGGCCTATTTTTTATCACAAGTATGTTAGCTTACTTTATTAGTTATTGGTTTCTTAAAGCAATTAGTAAACTACAAATCAATTAATGGTTTAGTTAAAAACTTTGTTGACGGAAAGGGTGCTGAATATTGGATGTTGAACAAGTCGTTCCTCGAAGCAACTATTCAGAGAAGCATAGACCTCAGTTTCATTTCACTCCAGAATCAAATTGGATGAACGACCCAAATGGGATGGTTTATTTTAATGGAGAATATCATTTATTCTATCAATACCATCCTTATAGTAGCGTATGGGGACCGATGCATTGGGGACACGCGGTGAGTAAAGATTTAATTCACTGGGAGCATCTCCCTATTGCGTTAAAACCAGATCAAAACGGGGCTATTTTCTCGGGCAGTGCCGTTGTCGACTGGGATGATACAACAGGTTTCTTTAACGGGCAAAGTGGACTCGTAGCCATCTTCACTCATGCGGATACATACCCTGGATCCGATAAACCACGGCAGCGGCAGAGTCTAGCTTACAGCAGCGATAATGGGAGGAGCTGGACGTTGTATAAAGGGAATCCGGTCTTATCAGAACCTCGAATTCTAGATTTTCGAGATCCTAAAGTTTTTTGGCACAAAGAAACGAATCGTTGGGTGATGGTTATCGCTTCAGGGCAATCCATTAGTATCTATACGTCATTAAATTTAATCGACTGGGAGTTTGCCAGCACGTTTGGAGAGAAAGAAGGATCGCATCAGGGGGTATGGGAATGCCCTGACTTATTTAAACTACCAGTCGACAACGATCCATCCAAACAAAAGTGGGTATTACTCGTTAGCCTTGGCGACCATCCAGATGTCGATAGCGGTTCAAAAACACAATATTTCATTGGTGAATTTGATGGTAAAACGTTTCGAAATGATCACCATCCAGATCATGTGTGCTGGCTTGATCACGGGAGAGATAACTACGCAGGGGTAACGTGGTCAGATTTACCAGATCATGATGGGAGAAGGATTTTAATTGGATGGATGAGTAACTGGCGTTACGCGAATGAAACGCCTACAGAAGGTTGGCGAAGCGCGATGACAATCCCTAGAGAGCTAGTCTTGAAATCCACATTAGCTGGTGTCCAACTTACCCAACTACCAGTTACAGAACTTAAGAATATTAAAGAGCCTCTTTTACTGCTGAAAGAACAAAAGATAACATCAGGTGAAAATGTGCTAAGCGGTATTCATGAAAACACACTTGAAATAACCATGGATCTTAATCCTGGTTCATCAGAAGTAGTAGGCTTAAAGGTCTTAAAGTCTGATAATGAAGAGACAGTCATCGAATATAATGCAAAAAAAGAAATGCTAATTTTTGATCGCACTCGATCTGGAGATTCTTCTTTTCATGCCTCTTTTGCCTGTAAGCAGACAGTAAAGATGGACTCTCCTCATGAGCGTTTGCAATTGACCGTATTAATTGATCGATCCTCCATTGAGATTTTTGGGAATAGTGGGGAAACGGTCGTTACAAATTTGGTGTTTCCTAAAGAGGAAAGTAATGGTCTGGAGTTATACAGTAGCGATGGGATTTTTATTCATTCGATGGAGATAAATCGATTGAAATCAGTGTGGACTAATCCATAATTTGTTTTGGGAAATGGTAGGAAAACATGTACCTACTTATAAGGTTAAAAGGTCGAGTTTCCAATTGGAAACTCGACCTTTTAACTATGTTTTACTATTGAACGACTTAATAGAATTAAAGTGACGTAGTTTCGCTTTTTTTAAGCAAGTGAGCAACGTCTTCTGCTTTCAAATTTATAAACATGTTAATAACGAACAGGATGACACTTAATACAAGAAGGTTAGGAAAGATCATGAGGAGAACGTTTAGTGAAGTATTGCCTGCAAGGAAAAAAGATAGTCCAAGCATAAATAAAGGGAATGACACGTTATAAAGCCAGAAATGCAGTTTTGCTAAGAGCGTTTCACTGGCTTTGGGGAATAGAATATAGATAAAACCGAATAAGCCCATGGAAGCCCAACCTAATAGATTAATATGAGCGTGTGCGCCTGCCAAACTGTGATCCTCCATAATCTCCATCAATAACCCCATACTAACTCCAATTAGGAAATAAAGTGCTGCCAATTTTAAAAAACATATCCCCATTCTCATTACATCCCTCCTATACATGTTTGATTGCCTGTTTAAATATATATCGCTAGAAGGAGGATTATGCCGAATATAAGTGTTTGTTCCAATAGTGAAGACCTTATCCGTCAATTATTTGTGAATATCATTGGCCATCTAAACTTTTTCACTTCTCATTTTGTTACAATAAAACCAACCAATGCTAGCTTTCTTACAAGAAGATAAACTCTGAAAAAAGGTAAGGTGTCAAAATGAACATGAAACAGAAATGTGCCAAAGCAGCTCTAGAATACATAACAGATGAAACTATCATCGGTCTTGGTGGCGGAAGTACAATTGGATATTTAATTGACTTTATTAAGGAAGAAAAGTTAAATGTGAAAGTCGTAACTCCATCTCTAAAAACAAAGCATCTATGCGTAAATCAGGGCCTGGAAGTGCTACCAACAAGTACCGTTGAGGAAGTAGATGTTGCATTTGATGGTTGTGATGAGGTTGATGAAAAGTTACATGCACTAAAGAGCGGCGGTGGTATTCACACGCAAGAAAAGCTCATTGCTCAAATGGCGAAGGACTATATCTTGCTTGTTGATGATTCTAAAGTTGTTCCGGAATTAAGTTATCAGCATCCAGTCGTACTGGAGATTTTGCAAGATTCACTTGCATTTGTACTAAAGAAAGTAGGAGAGATGGATGGAAAGGCAGAAGTGCGTTCAAGTTCTGCGAAGGATGGATATACAGTTACCGATTATGGAAACTTTTTAATTGATGTTTGGTTTGAGAAAGGGCAGGAGAGTGTTCAACTTGAAAAACGCCTGAAAGAAATACCTGGTGTAATTGACGTCTCCCTTTTTGCGAGTGTTGTTACAAAAGCATTAGTGGCAAGTGGAGAAGGTATTTACGAGATTTCAAAATAAGATGATCTATTGCTGGTGCCTGTCATGACAGGCACTTATTATTTTTGATTCTCAGTCCCCCACAAGTGCATCTGCTCTAAAATCGGCATCAACGTTTTGCCTTTTTCCGTAATCGAATATTCCACTTTTGGTGGGACGGTATTTTGTTGTTTTCGATCGATGAAACCTTCTTCTTCTAGTTCTTTTAACTGATGACTCATCACTTTATGTGTGACGCCTGGTAGTAACTGGCGTAATTCATTGTAGCGAAAACTCCCATCCACACAAAGGTGCCACAAAATCACCGTTTTCCATTTACCGCCGATTTTCTTTAATGTATATTCAATCGAGCATTTTAGTTTTCCGTTTTGATCCACTGGAGAATTCATGTTGGATCGACTCCTTTCTTACCTTTTGGTTAGTATCGCACAAAAAAGTGCGTTCTTACATGATCTTTTAATTCTCAGTATAATAAACGTGTGTTGACAGAACATAATCACTAAGGAGGAGTTCAAAACTATGTTACCATATCCAAGAAGTTTTTCTCATATCGGACTATCTGTTCCAAATCTTGAAGAAGCTATTAAATTTTATAAGGAAGTATTCGGATGGTATATTTTGATGGAGCCATCTGATGTGCACAATGATGATTCTCCGATCGGACAAATGTGCCGTGACGTCTTTGGAGATGATTGGGATACATTCCGAATTGCTCACTTATCAACCGGAGATAAAATTGGCGTCGAAATGTTTGAGTTCCCGGAAAACGAAACGCCAGAAAATAACTTCGAATACTGGAAAACAGGTATTTTCCACTTCTGTATCCAGGACCCTGATATTGAAGGAATCGTTGAGAAAATTAAGCAGCACGGCGGGAAACAGCGTATGCCGATCCGCGAATACTATCCAAATGAAAAGCCATTTAGAATGGTGTATGTGGAAGATCCGTTCGGCAATATTTTCGAGATCTATTCTCATAGCTATGAACTGACTTATTCAGAGGGTGCTTATTAATGATTAGGCCAAAAAGAAGTGAGCTGGGAGGGAGGCTCCAGGTTCACTTCTTTTTGGATTATTTATGTAGATAGAGATGAGGTAAATACTATTTACCTTCAACTTAGAAATAAATTTCCTTTCACATACTTCAAATATAAAGGAGATTTTCCGCTTAACTGTTTTCGGGTAAGGCTTGTTTTCAACTATTTAAAGAGTTCATCAATCGTTTAGCATATGAATTAACCCTAAATATTTTCGTACTCTATAGGAGCAGCCTCTTGAAAGACGTCTACTAGAATTTCCATTCCTTTCTCTATTTTATCCTGAGTGGAATGAGTGAAATTGAGACGCATTGTATTTTTCTTCGGATCTGAAACATAGAAAGGAGCTCCTGGTACATAAGCCGCACCTTTTTTTACAGCCGTATTTAATAAAAGCGTCGTATCAATGCCTTCTGGTAGTTCTACCCAAAAGAACATGCCGCCTTTAGGAACCGTATAAGAAAGTCCAGGTAGATCAGCTTGATCAAGCAATCGTTGCATGACCTTCATTCGTTCAAAATATGTACTCCTGAGGTTTTGAATGTGACCGTTCAAATCAAAGTCGGAGCAAAGGTGATAGAGTGCTTGGTGAGCAAGAGAGTTTGAATGCAAATCAGCCGCTTGCTTTGCTTGTGCCATAATGCGGATGATTTGATGAGGTCCTCTGATCCAACCTGTTCGTAACGCAGGAACAACGGTTTTAGAAAAGGTACTCGTATAGACTGTGTGCGATCCATCGTCTAAAGCAGATATAGGGGTATATGTTTTTGTTCCATCGAACTTGATTTCTCCGTACGGATCATCTTCAAAAATAATCACTTTCTTTTTTATTGCTTTATCAAGTAGGTGTTGTCGTCGTTCAAGTGACCAAACTTTTCCCATCGGATTTGAGAAGGTTGGGACAACGTACACACACTTCGGCATATACTTTTTCATTTTGTAATCAAGATCCTCTGGTACCATTCCATGCTCATCCGAATCAACAGGGATAATTTTCACTTCATACGATTGAAAAACCTGTACGGCTGCAAGATAAGTTGGATTTTCTGTTAGAACAATATCTCCGGGGTTAAACATTACCCGCGCAAATAAATCGATTGCTTGTTGCGAACCAGTGGTGAGCATAATATCATCCACGCGTGAAGCGATGCCCTTCTTGTTCATGCGATCAACAAGAACCTCCCGAAGTGGAGCATATCCCTCCGTGGCATCGTATTGAAAAGCCTTTCCTCCTGATTGAAATGTTTTCGAAAATGCATCTTGTACTGCCTCTACAGGGAAAAGTTCGTCGTCTGGTAACCCTCCCGCAAACGAAATGACATCACCTTTATTCGTGATTTTTAAAATATCGCGTACTGCAGATGATTGAAGATGCTGCACTCTCTTAGCAAATCCGTACCTCATGACCAAAACGCCTTCCTTTGTTTTAATATTTAAAATATTTTCATTATAGCATTTTAATGCGTTGAAAGGCTAGTGTGTTTGTTTAAAGTTAGTAATATGGTTAGATTCAATAAAACAAAGGTGAAATACCAAATTAGATTAAAATAAAAAACTCAAGTTCTGACTTCAGAAATTGAGTTAGGATTTGAGCGGTATACTCTTATAGAACTTAAGCCATTTCTTTAACAGTAACAGGTAATGAAAATAAATCAGCGAACATCCAGTGAGAATACTAAAGGTAGCAAGCCACTCAACAACTCTGCCACTATCGAAAATAATAGGGAAAATAGAAGAAAGTACTATTCCTGCGAGTGTATAAGCGAGAAAATGATACCGATAAAGGCTCCGTTCCTTTCTAGTTAAATACCAATCAATGAAGATAGAGATCGGTACACCAATCAAAAGGAAAAATGGAAGCATTAGATAGGCATTAAGCATCGCATCTGAGAAATGGAACGCACTCTCACTAGTACTGTCAAATAGATACAATAAAGTGTTTATGATAAGTGACACAGTAAAGGCTGAAAGAAAGGATGATAAAATCCTAAAGATAAAGGTCATTAGTGGAACTCTCCCAAAGATTGTTTTCAAGACATAAGCTAGCAACTAACGAGGTTTAATTATTCCTTTTTGTTTTCTTATCTTTAAAATTATTCCATAAATACTAGTTAACTTACAAGTGTGAAATAATTTCTGTCGGTGAGTGTAGTTCCGTCTCCATTATTAAGAAAGCAGCCAACCTATATATAGCAAGGAAGCTTATGTAACTATTTTTTATTGGATAATTCATTAATAGTCTCTAAATAAGATGAAAGAAATAGAAAAAGCATGAAGCCAGTTCGCTTCATGCTTATTTCTATTGATCTGTTTTACTCCATAATCCCTACCGAATCAAATCCACCTGCAGCCACCACCACTTCAGCGCTACCTTCACCGTAAAGGTCAATAGCAGATTGCACGATAGCTTGTCGTGCATCACTAAAGTCAGAGTTAGCTGTAAGGTATTGAGTCAGAGCACGATAATAGATTTGCCCAAGCTTCTCACGGCCAATGTCTTGAGCGGTTAGGTAAGCGGCGTGATTAATAATCGAAGAGTTGATGTGAACACCGCCGTTATCTAAGTTAGCTGGAAGGTCGTAAAATTCATCCATATGGGATGGATACATTCCTTCGCCGTTTCCATAAGCAACATAAGCAGCACCAACAGGGTATTTACTAGGATTACTTAAGCTTCTAAGAGAAGTGCGTCCATCTGCAACGGCAGCGGGTGCCATAATGTCTTCCCCGATCTCCCAGTCTGAGTCATCAATTAATGCGCCGAAAATATCCGAGAAGGATTCATTCAAAGCGCCGGATTGAAAACGATAGATGAGGTTAGCTGAATTAGATGTGACCCCGTGAGTCATTTCATGTGCTGCTACATCCAGGCTAGCAGCAAGAGGGATGAAGAATTCACCATCGCCATCTCCATATACCATGTAAGTCCCATTCCAGAAAGCATTGTTGTAATTATCTCCGTAATGAACGACTGATTGGATCGGCATGCCGTTATCATCGAGAGAGTTCCGTCCATGCTCACTTAAGTAATAGTCATACACTTGTTCCGAATTATAGTGAGCATCAACAGCAGGTTCTGCAAATTCAGATTTAAACGCCGCGCTTTTGTTTGAAAACAATTCAAGATAATTTTTTGAGTAATCATAGGTGATGATCCCATCTAATCCTTCGTGACTGTAATCAGCTAGTTGAAAAACGGTGCCTTCTTTTTCACCTTTGCTTTTTGTCACGTGGAGAAGACGATGATCGCCGAGTACCCCGGTACCAGTCCCGGTTTGGGTTTTAAAATGACCTGCGTCCATGATGGCGTTATATTGATCCACAACTTTACCAGACGTAGCATCAACAAAAACATACCAGTTACCAGGCTCATTACCTAAGAAGTTCACATTCACTTTGTAGGTGAGGTGATTTTTTCCTTCAAATGGATAAACAACTAACTCGGATGTTGGAACTTGATCTAATGTAGAAGGAGCATGAGTAGAAGATTTTGCGACTTGCAATGCTTCTTCTGAAGAAAGGGTAGGTTTAGTATCGAGCTTACTTGCTTCGATATCTTCATTATAAGCTCCGTTTACGACAGTGATTTCATTATCCACATTGTAGTGAACAATAATCTCAGCCCCTTCAACCGGGACGCCGTTCTTTGTTTGATTAAACCTGACGTGAGTCATTCCAAGTTCATCCTTGGCGGAATTGTTCTTTTTTAGGTCTGCTTTTGGATTTTTGATCTTAACTTTTTCTTTATTTTGTTGCAAGTAGTTTAGGGCATCTTCAGCAGAAGTAGAAGAACGTTTAACTGCTTGCTTCTCTTTCACGAATAGCGGAACGTTCGCTTTTTCGTTCCATTGCTTAACCATCTGGTTCTCCACTTGATGATCAGGCTGGACGGCTAGAACATTATTATAAGGGAGCGATGCGGTTATTAAGGCAGTCGTCACAACAAGTGGGGCAATAAACTTTTTTCTCAAATAAATTCCTCCTAATATGTAATCTATTTACAATTATAAGGTGGAATTGAACTTCTCTCATGAGTCCATGTAATTATCTTAAAATATAGAATAATTAGAAAATGTGGTTATATAGAACTATTAATAATCGTTTAACAACTTCATTAATCTCAATTTTTAAAGTGAAACGGGAATGGAGAAGTTTAAGTAGAAGGTTAAAAATTGGTGAAAAGTAGAAAGGGTGTGAGTGGCTGTTGTTTTCTCAAGAAAATGTTATTGACCACTAAAAAGTGACAATGATTTTTCTGGTTCTATGGCGGTTCCATCTATTAGATACTTGAAATTAAAAAGCTACGGTCCAGAAAATGGACCGTAGCTTTTTTGATGAGCGATTAGCTTTTCGAAGACGACAATCGATTATAGATCACTAACACCATGATTAGAACGATGAGGCACACACCAATTAAAATACCAATCAGTAGTTGAAAAGAGGACGACGTTGTTTCTGTATCTTCTTCGTTAATCGATTTAAAAGCTGCTGTCTCCGTCTCAGAGAAAAGGTTTAAATTCTCCGCTTTATCTTTAATCGTACTATTTTCTTTACTCATAGAAAGAAATAATTCACTTAGGGTATTCTCAGGGTTAAAAACTTTTTTCCCGTTAAATGAAATCGTCTTCTGATTTTCAGAAATCTCTTCCATTTCCTTCGAGTTTGAAGAATCATGGATCAAGTCAGTGTTTTTCTTGAACTTGTTTTTTTGATATTCATTCGGTAATAACTCGTTTATGTCCGTACTTGCTTCTACTGCAACTGGAACAAGGTGACAGCAAAGAAAGATCATTGTAATAAGACAGATAATTTTAGGCTTCATGAGCCTCATCCTCTTTAGTTTGTGTCCATGACCGTTTGTTTAAAGCATATTGAATAATAATCAGGACAATTAAAATAGCGGTTAAAATCATCGCACCTTCTGTAAAGAGCGTTTGTGTACTGTTCTGTATAGACATATACACGCGAGACATTGGATCAGTAAAGCTAAAGTTCGGTGTCGAAAGTGCAAGTAAAGGTGTCACAAACAGGGCAACGAGGCCAACTGTGACTAGCCATCCTAATAAATGATGTCCCATAAAGGCAACGCGAATTAACGCTGCACAGCTTAATAAAAGTAAGATCGTAAAGATTGTCCATTCCATTGAACGATCGTTTCCTAAAGGGTAAATCGATAAGCTGTAGAGACTTATAACGAGACCAACGATACTTGTCAGCATTAAGAATAAGATACTTTGTAACCACCACGGACCATGTTGGAAGTAGTAGCTTGCATAACCAATCAACAAGCTGCTTAAGAGAATAATGAATAAAATCACAACAGGTGGAAGATTCGTATCTTTCTTATCTGTAAAGACGCTACCGGTGACGTCAATTGGAGTAGCTAGGAAATCATAGACGTAATCATTTGATCGACCATCTACAAAGGCATTCCCCATGACGTTAAAGACATCATCACGAATCATAAGGGTTGAAGCGACATTCGTGTCCCACTTATTATTCAGTGTGTTAGCGTCTGTTTGCACTTCAGCCACTCGAGACTGGAGTTCATCTGTGTAGGTAAGAATTTCGGATTGGCTATCTTCAATTGAATCCACCCAATCATACAGAGAACCCATCTGACTTTTAACTTGATCATGATTACTTATAACTTGCGTACCCTGCGTAGTTTCATCAGGGGTTTGTTGCTGAGCTTGTTGCATCTGGTTTAGAACGTTATCTGCTTCTTCTTCAATTCCATTCAAGCTTTCGAGTAACTTCGCTTGCTGTGTGTCGAGAACGTTTTTGTAGTCCGCTAAAAAGACAGTGAAATCATCTTGTAACGTCGTCAGGGCGTCGCTCGTTTTCGGTACTTGAGTTCCAACCGCGTCCCATTGGCCTTCTTCTTTGTTGGTTAGTTCTAACATGCTATTTACTTCTTCACGAAGGTCATTGTCCTGTAGAACGGTGTCTTTCACGTTGTTTTTAGAAAGCATACTATTTAGCGTTGCTTCATATCGATCCAGGGATGCATAGTACTGAAGAACATCCGTCAAATTCGCCCCTTTGATCGGACGTTGGAAATAGACGGATAGCGTATCTTTTCTAGCTTGTGATAGAGCAGGTGATGCTAGAATCGCATTTTCTTTTTCATTAATGCCGGATGAAATACGATAAATCTTATCAGATACCATTACTAGCAAGTCTTTTAACTCGGTATTTGATTCTTTTAATACATCAACCTGTTCCATTAACGTTTCTTTTTGAGAAGAGAGCGTTTCGTTTTCTTTTGTTAGCTTTTCAACTTCCTTTGTTAACTCTTCAATTTGTACAAGTAAACTTTTATTCTCTTCAGTTAGCGTATCGATAAGCTTCTTTAGCTCTTCCAATTCGCCGTCAAGTGGGTTGTCGCCGCCTTCTTTGGCTAGAAGTTGCTGCTCGGTTTGCTTTATCCGATCGTTGAGCGTTAATAACTTTGTCGATGCGGTTTGAAGATCTTCTACTTTTGGTTCCTCGAGCGCAATCAACGTTTCCTGTAGCGTCACAATTTCCTGTGCGATGGCTAACAACTCATTGCGTTCTGCACTTAAATCAACTGGAGTTGGACCATTTGTTTCTCCATCTTCATCGATCACAGGAGGCTCTTCATCCTGTAAGCTCTTTAGAAGTTTCGTAAGGTCTTCCATTGGATCTTCTTCTTCACCTGGCTCTTCCGGATCAACGGGTTCTTCTGGATCTTCAGGGACCTCAGGTAGTTCAGGGTCATCGGGAATGACAATCTCATCTCCATCACCGAGCTTATTACTAAGCGTGGCGATATCTCCTTCTAGTTCATTTAAAACCATGGAGTCTTTTAGCTGCTGATAGTAATTAAGAATTCGCTCTTGTAGCGTATAGAAATCGTTAACCTGGCGCTCAACCTGGTCATACCGAAGTTCTTTTAAACCAGCAAACATTTCTTGCTGCTGCATCATCTGATTTTCTACCTGAGACATGTTTTCAAGAACGCTCTCAGATTTACCTTCGAACAATTCTTTGTTGTTCATAAACATCGGTTGAGGCATTTCAGTTGCCTGTGAAATCGAATCGACTGAATCAGCTTGAATTTGTTCAAGAACTTCTTGTTGTTTCTGCTGATACTCACGATAGTCATTCGTATAAGTAACAAAGTTTGCTAGATTTTCTTGAAAATCTTCCATCGTATTTGTTTGATCTGCTGCTCGTTCCTCAGCATTTTCTGACGTTGATTGAAGATTGGCAAGCATCGACACCTGCTGCTCCATTTGCTCAGCAAGGTCTTTGGAGCTTGGTGTATAGAAGGAGAGCATTGTTTGCTGGAATGCTTTCTCTTTCTCTACAATTTGATCAAACTCTTGTTGGATGTTGACGAGATCGTTTGAAACATAGTTCCAGTAAAGAGAAGACATCTTCGTATTAACGCGATTTGTTGCTTGCTCAAGTTCAAGCAAAACTTTCTCTTTATTGATGGCATTTAGTTGATTCTGAACCGTGTATTCTAGTTTTGTTTGTTCAGGTTGGTTTTCATCATAAGTTAGAATCTTCTCAGAGAATGTTGACGGGATGTACACTATGGCATCATACTTTTGATTGTTTAGTCCATTTTCTCCGGCACTACGTCCAACGACTTCCCAATTGTATTGTGATTCTGATTTAAGAATGGGAGGGACGTCATTTCCGAATTTCACGACTTCCTCGTCTTCTTCTGTTCCCGTATCTTCATTAATAACAGCGATGGTTTTCGTTGCGCTCTCTTTCTTCTTCATTGGATTTTCTCCAATGGAAGTAAAGTATATGAGTGGAAGAACTAAAATGATCGCTGTTACGAGAATGAGTTTAAGGATGCTTTTCTTCTCTTTCACGCATGTACCTTCCTTTCTATTTGGACAAGTGGAACCTGGATTTTTTGCGCTTTTTCGCTTTGAACATAATAAGCAAATCCGGCTTTAATATCGGGTTCTTTCCGGTCAAAAGGTAGATTAATGAGCGTTTGATCGGATTTCTTCATTAATAGTATAATTTGACGAATTTGCTTTAATTCGACCGTAAGCGGATCGTATCCTTTCGTTAGTTCATTGCTACTGCCAGATGCGATAATACTTAAGCCGAGGTGGCTATAGTTTTTCATTAATGCGGTCATTCGATCCTGAAGGAGGTTTCCGAGAGTTTGGGAAAATCGTCCATATCCATCAATAAAGAGGAAAACTCTTGAGAATTCAGGAAGTGTTTGGCCATTATTCATACTCTCATGATAGGTGATTGCACGTGACTTGAATTCAGTTGTCACTTGTTCAATCCATTCTTCGATTTGTTCTTTTGTTTCTAAATAAGTCGTGTTTTCCTCGTCTTTTAGATGAAAAAGTCCGCGATCGATTGAATC
The DNA here is from genome assembly GCF_056173725.1 of Anaerobacillus sp. 63XJN7_4_ISO-PGPR-S23-413. Classification (NCBI taxonomy): domain Bacteria; kingdom Bacillati; phylum Bacillota; class Bacilli; order Caryophanales; family Bacillaceae; genus Anaerobacillus; species Anaerobacillus sp. 63XJN7_4_ISO-PGPR-S23-413. The sequence goes on along the minus strand of NZ_CM149688.1, from coordinate 3,216,162 downwards.
AAATATGGCAATATGATCACCTTCTTGCAGTAACGCTTGCTGCGTAAGAAGACGCATGATATTGGTTTTACCTTTCTGGGCCTGTCCAAGTACAAGACAATGTGAAGTCTGCGCAAAGGAAAGGGAAACAGGCTTAACTGTTTCTTCATGCAATCCAATCGGATAAGTGTTCTTTGATTCCGAAGCTGGAATGTACGTATGGAAGGTCTTTAACGTAAGATCAGTCGGTAGCATTGGAATAGCTTCAGGCTTGCTCACATCACGGTATTTGTCTTGTAGCATTTGGACTTCTTCTTTCAATGAAGCTAGCTGTTCATAGTCATCTTCCCCTCTAGTTGGTAGCACTATTTGACCGAAGTGTGTTTTCTCCTTCTTCATAATGGCTCTACCCGGTACTGCTTCTGGAGCAAAGGGGATTCTTCCAAGAACGGTGTAAGCTTCTGAGTTATCTAATAAATAATGGACAATTTTTGTTTTAAGGTTATTCATCAGTGCCTGACGAACTGAGTTCAAACGCGTAGCGCTCAAGATCATATAAATACCGAGCGACTGTCCGTCTCGCGCAAACTGAGTGAAGATCGGATCAAGGTCCATCAGTTCTTCTTTTACGAGATCATAGTTATCGATCGTAATAAAGAGTAGAGGAAGAGGTTTGTCATTTAGACGATTGTACATCGTAATGGAGCTCACTTCTTCACGCTGAAAGAGTCGTTTACGCTTCGTAAATTCTTCCTGAATGAACTTCAACAATTTGTTTAGTTTGCGTTCCTCATCTATTAAGAAATAATCTCCCGTATGAGGCAAGTTCTTAATGGATAATAAACCACCGTTACCGAAATCAAGTATATAAAATTGCGCTTCTTCCGGCGTGTTTGTTGATGCGATGCTCATAAGTAACGTTAAGATGGTTTGCGTCTTCCCAAAACCTGATGAGCCAAATATGCCAACATTGCCATCCTTAATTAATTCATAATCGTATGGAGATTGTGCTTGTTTTTCAGGTTCATCCAGCAGGGCAAAGGCGATTTTCTTCTTATCTGATTCAAAATCATGACGATACAATCGCTTTTCGAGTGGTGGAAGCCATGGACTCGGCAATCTACTGAGTCCAAGTTCCTGCTGGACATCTACGATTTTATCTACAATTACTTCGATTTCACTTTGCTTCTTTTTCTTACTTTCTTTTGATGATGATAGCTCTGACAGAGGAACGAGACCAAGATCAGTAACTAAGGCAACCTCATCTTCCATATCGGAGGTGTCTTCCATATATGTCGCTCGGCTATAGGCCGATTGAAATAAATCGTACACCTCATTATTCCCAACCTGTAAGTATGCCCGACCTGTCACGGTTAGTGATGCAGCATCACCGTTCTTTAAAATTTCGCGACTATCCTCTACGTTTTGTACTTTTAGAGCGACGCGGAAACGAGCGTTACTCCAGATCTGATTATCAATTACGCCACCAGGTTTTTGCGTGGCAAGAATGAGATGCACACCTAGACTTCGACCAATTCGTGCAGCACTGACAAGCTCTTTAATAAATTCTGGCTCTTCTGTTTTTAACTCAGCAAATTCATCAGAAATTAAAAAGAGATGAGGCATAGGTTCAGCCGCTACGCCATTTTTATAAAGAACCGTATAGTCATTAATATGACTCACTTCATACTGATCAAAGATGGTTTGTCGTTTCTTTAACTCACTTTTTATGGAAGCGAGTGCTCGCGTACTGAAATTTTCGCTACCTTCTATATTGGTAATTGTCCCTAACAAGTGAGGGATTTGTTTAAATGGCTGTGCCATACCTCCACCTTTATAGTCAATTAACAGAAATGCCACTTCATGTGGATGGTAGTGGACGGCTAGCGAAAGAATATATGTTTGTAAAAATTCACTCTTCCCGGATCCAGTTGTACCAGCAAGTAATCCGTGGGGACCATGAGCTTTCTCATGAAGATTTAATTCCACAACATCCTGGCGCCCTTTAAGTCCCACTGGTGCTGCAAGTGATTTCGATGATTGATTCGTCACCCAATTATGTGAAACCGGTAATTCATCAATATCTTCCATATTCAACATTTGCAGGAAGGATACTTTCTCAGGAATGGAATTCGTTATGCCGCGCTGGTGATTCAGCGTGCGGAGCATTCGGGAAAACTGTTCATTACCACTTTGCTTGTGCTGATCAAGTTCGAATGAAATTTCGGCTGCTTTTTTCTCTTGAATGAGAATATCGCCTTCGCTCTTGTTAATATAGCGAATCAGCGTATGGATATTGTCTGATAGGCTCTCTTTAGCCTCTGCAACGAAAATAGTTGAAAGACCAAGATGTGTATGTTCACTTTCTAAGTACTCCAAAATGACATGGTCCGAGATTAAGTTGTGATTCGAAATAATAAACACATAATGTGGTGCGAATCGTAGCTTTTCTTTATCTTCTTCTAGATCCCGTTCTCGAATCATTTCATAGATCGAAGAGAGGAGCTGATCTCGCGTTTGCTCATTATAAATAAACCCTTTTGCAAATGACCCCGGCATTTGCAAGTGCGGTAACCATTTCATCCATTCCCATTCGGCGTATTCCTCTTCATTAAAGATGAAGACAAATCGGATGTCATGATAGCTATGGAAGAAGGCCAGCTGTCCAATGATTTGATGCAGTTCATTTTTAACAACTGCTTCTTTTCCGATAAGGCCAATTGCTCCCTGGAATAAGTCTGCGGTAATAGGAAGGGAGTGCAGTTCATTGTATACTCGCTTCAGGTTCTGGGATTCTTCTAATAGTTCATCCATTTCTCGTGTCGACATGTCAGCTGAATTAACGGATATTTTATAGCTTGCTGGTACCGTTCCCGTTCCTAAGCGAAATTGAAGGAAGTCAGGACTCTCTAGGCTACGTTCCCATAAACGGTCAGAAACCTGCTCGGTAAAGTATTTCATTCGCTCAAAGCTAGGGTAGTGGAACGTAAGAACTTTTCTCTGCTTTTGAGCCAATTCATGAAGTTCGTGTCGCTTATCCTCAAGGTATCTTTTATATATCCGTTTCTTACGTGCTTTTGATTTCTTTTGATGACTTTTATCTTTAAAATATTGCACTGTCGATGTAACGAGTGTTGTCGTAAACATAACAACAGAAATAAGAATGAAAATGCCTCTTGGAATAAGAATCGCTACTAACCCCATAACGATAAGCATCATTAATGGAGGAAGGATAATAATCCAAAGGCTTCGATTATTCCGATCAGATTCTTGAGTAGGGAAGGATAGATCAATCTTATCCTCAGGTAATTCATACATCATCCTCGGCGTACGACGATAGTTTGGGTATTTTTTCTTCATTTCAGATGACGGAATCGTGGCCTCTGGGAGAGAGGTTTCAAACGTCTCTGGACTTGTTACCTCAAGCATATCCTCAGCTATTAGTGTCAATGTCATCATCGGCAGGAAAACCATGTCACCGATTTGAAGTGGTGATTTACTATGTAAGAGCGAACCATTATGATAAACGGTTGTTTGACTAGTAGCTGTAATTGTCCAATGTTTCTTCTCACGGGTTAAAACAAGCCTAACTTTTTCAGGAAGAGCCCTCATTTGAATCTCTGATGAGGACCTCGAAATGGTTACTTCCTGCTGATCATCAATGTAGTAAACGTGCTTCTTCGCTTTAGGAGTTATCATGATGGCAACTTCTTCAGAACCTAATTCAAAAGTAGAGCGCTTATTGAGAGACAATGGAATACTCTCTTCATCATCTTTTTGCAAATGAAAGTTCTCGTTATGAAGCTGTACCGAGTAGACATGCTCGTCTGAATTGGACGAGGGTATAGTAAAAGTGTGATTGATACTAGTGCCAATTGTGATAGGGTGGTTTGACTGCTTATCAAGTTCAATCATTTGATAAGTACCACGAAAGAACACCCATAATTGCTCCATTATTTCACCTCCGATCTATTTCTCTTCTTTTTTCTGGTCACCTTGTTGTTTCTCTTCATTTGTTGTTTCCTGCTGGGCTTCTTCCTCTTCTTGCTGCTGCTCTTCTATTTCTCTTTCGTATTCTTCAAATTCTTGCTCTAACTCATTGATCATCTGCTGCTTCTTCTCGCTCTCCAGATCTGAATCAGCTTTAACCTGTTCCTTGCGCTTCAAAATGCCATACATTAATAAGTCGCGATCTTCTAAATAACGTGCGATTTCAAGTGCTTGTTCCGCTTCTCCGCGTCCAATATGAATCCAATACTCATAATACCTTGGGTCAGATTGAAGGGAGATCGTATTACGCACACTTTCTTTTTGTTCATCTGTTAGAGATTCATTGATGATATAGGAGAGGGCTAGCTGATATTGCGTCACTTTTGGAATGTCGTCAATGTCATAAGATTGAAGCGAGTTCACAACCTCACTATACTCATTCGTTAAAAAGTTCTCCTGTGCCTGGACGATATTCTCCTGCTTTGGTTGGAGAAGAAACAAAGAGTAAAGAGAGTAGAGTAAAGCTGGTAGTAAGCAAATAGATACGCCAAGAAGGAAATAACGACTTGTTTTCCACTTCTTTTTATTCACTTTAATGAATTCAGATTCTTTCTTATGTAAGTGTTCAATTTGTGAATGAATGATTGGCTGAAGCTCATGAAGTGTTTTGGCTTGAAGCACTTGTTTTAGTTCAGATGACAGTGTGAGCGTGTCAGAATAATGTAGGTATTGTTCAAATGATTGCTCTGGATTCATCATAGCTGCAACTGTTGCTCGTGTTTCATCAAGAATACGTTCAGGATCTTCCTCATAAGGGGGAAGACTTTCCTTTACGCCGAAATGTAAAAAATGTGGCGTCAATCCCTGATCCAGCACAAGATTATCTGGACAAATAATTAAGTTAAGACGCTTGTAGCGGTGGTCCTTTACTTTTTGCACCAGTTGATAGGCACTTGTGAGGCGATCGCTTTCAGTCATTTCCTTAAGCTTCGCTGGAAGAGCGATAATAGAAGGTGAAAGTTTGTGCTTGATGCTTACCTCATCCTCATTCATATCAATTGTTTTCGGGATTCCGGTATGGATCTCGCTTAGGAAATGAACTTCTGACAATTCATCGAATTTGATTTTCTCTTTCTGAAACAGAAAGGTAATGACATCTTTTTCGCTAATAATTTTTGCATCTATTTGTGTTTCAAGATAGGGTTTCACTTGATTCGACATGGTTGTGATCTCCTTCAAAGTATTTCAATTCGATCTCCAGTCATAATCCCAGCATCAATTAATCTCTCATTAGCGGCTACTACCTTATGCTTATTCACTAGCCTAACCCACCCCGTTTGATCTGGAGGAGTTTGAATTTGTTCCGTTTGGCACACTATTTCAATGAGTTTCTTGACTGAATGATAGTTTGATAGTCTGAGGTCAATAAAGCGACCTTTTTTGTAATGATGGAGATCGACTGTTACTTCAATGTACATATAGTTCACCTCATAAGGAAGGAGCGCCTAAGCGCTCCCGATCAATTCTTTATCGCTTATCCGCGAATTTGATTAGCAATTTGTGCGTCAGCATCTTCAAGAGATTTCGCAGTGCTTGCTAGTTGTGTTGAGATATCAGCGAGGAGACGTTGCATGTCTACGAAAGATGGACGAAGAGACTGATATTGATCACTAAAAGCTTGGCTTGCAGCACCTTCCCACATACCTTCTAACTCAGCAATCATTTTGTCTAAATTACCAATTTGTTCTTCTACTTTACTTTCTTCTGTTTGATAGCGTTGAGACATCGTAATAAGTTCTTCCGGTGTTACGCGAATTTGACCTGCCATTCAAAATCACTCCTCTTAAATTAGTAATGTGTGCATTATTCCTACAGAACTGCATCAGTCTTTCTTATATATAATTAGCATAATTTGTAATAACTTGATAGGTTTAATACACACATCGGCAAAAAATGTAACTTATATACTATGACATAATACCCCTTAATTTCCATTTAATAAACATTAAAATGTAAAATATGGATGAATAATATAAGATATGGAATTTTCGAGTGTGAATCCTATGAATTTAAAAATGTAGGGATGTGTTGTAACCCCTGATTGCTATGACTTTCACAAGTTGCTATACAGACTAAATACTCATTTTTGAATAAATTAGCGGATTGGAATTAAATTGAACCGGTAAATGGTAAGTTGTATTTAGAGTTAGACATTTATTATGAAAAAGATTTTAAATTGATGTAACTAAACAGTTAATCGAGCAGGGGGAGAATGAATGAACATAAGTAGAGGTCAAAAAGTACCTATTACAAAAGGGAGAAGCGTATCGGATCTTAATATAATAATAGAATGGCAAAACGATTATCAAACAATTGAAGTAGACGCCGCTGCATACCTATTAAATGAAACAGGCAAATGTAGTGGCGATGAGAGTTTCATATTTTATGGGCAGCCGGTAAGTATTGACCAAAGTGTGAAACAGTTAAAGCAGGGGGATAATCAGAATGAAACACACATTTCTTTACAGAAGATGTCGCCTGGTATTCAGAAAGTTGCTTTTACACTCACGATCCACGAGGGGGAAGAAAGAGGCCAGAATTTTGGTCAAGTTTCCTCATTATCACTTCGTATTGCAGACAAATCTACTGGAGAGAACCTCGTTTCATTTACATTTGGTGAAAAATTAACGAAAGAGACGGCCATCGTTGTAGGCGAGTTATATTTACATAACGGAGATTGGAAGTTTAATGCGGTAGGTAGTGGTTTCTTCGGCGGACTCGCAGCGCTGTGTGAGAATTTTGGCATTGAGGTTGAAAGTAACAAAGATAATCGTAAGCAGCCAGATCCTATTCAAAGCCAGCCCGTTCAGTCTTCACAAGAAGCGGTTGTCCCTCTAACAGTCACTTTGAAGAAAAAAGAAGCGATCTCCATTCGTAAGTCCGAGAAAGTAGTCGCTACGCTAGAATGGAAAAGTAAAAAAGATCTGGATCTTTATTGTTTTTACGTCCTTAAAGACGGAACAGAAGGAAAAGTATATTATCGAACACCAGGACATGCTCATAAAGAACCGTATATTACGTTAGATGGTGATGCACAGGGAGCAGGGAAGGAAACGGTGGTTGTACATAAACCGTCTGAGCTAAAATACGTGCTGTTTTCAGCGTATAGTGCGATATCAAATGGAATTGGAAGTTTTAAGTCTATGAAGGCAAAGGCAGTTGTTGATAATCAAATGGGGCAAAAAGTGACCTCTCCTCTATTTGAAAAGAATAACTTTGCTTATTGGGTAGCTATTGCTAAGATTGATTTTACTGATCCGCTTGATATGAGCGTTAGTCATGTTGAGAAATATTCGAAAAGCGGTACGGAGCGATCACCGCTTTTGTACCAAGATGGTTCGTTTGAAATGAATGTTGGACCAATGGAGTTTAAATAGATTACTAAGCTACTATACGAAAACACCTCATCCTTTTGGACGAGGTGTTTTTGCTAATGTTGTTCGACTATTTTTCTGCGAGTAAGATTTATATTTTCGCTGAATATAGTGGGCAGCGTCATTCCGATGATAATGATCACAATACCCGCTATTTGCAGGACAGATACTGTTTCACTTAATAAGATGACGGAAACCATGACAGCGATTGGTAGTTCAATTGCACTAAGAATCGAGGACTTACCTAAGCCCACCTTGGGAATGGCAATCGAAAATAGGAACACCGGGATGATCATTCCAAATAAGCCTAGTGCGATTCCGTATAGCCATAGCCCTTCTGTGAACAGTGTACCGTTCCAAACGATTTCTGGAGATTGAAAAACTGCTGACATCAGGAATGCGAAAAACGAGACAATGACTAATCGATTTGACGTATTCATTTTGGCGTTCGCTTTCCCATTAAAATAAAGGAAGAGTGAATAACAAAGTGCAGCTCCAAGTCCCCATAACCAGCCTTGAAAAGGGATGTTAGATAAATCTGCATCAATAAGTCCTGCAGCAGGTATCGTTCCACCGATTAAAATAACAAGTGATAGCATTTCCATCCTTGTTGGAAGCTGACGTTTCGTAATGCTTGAAATCAGCATGCCGATCCATGTGAATTGAAAGAGCAGTACGACAGCCAGAGAGGCTGGTAAATAATTTAATGATTGCCCATAGAGAATATTAGTTAAGCCTGTAAAAACCCCTGCGAAAATTAGAATTTTAACTCCAGCGAAACTTAGCTTTTGTCGGTTTGTGATGAGAAAGATGAGTACTGCAATTACAAAGCCGATAAAGAATTGGCTCGTAACGGCTTCAGATGCTGTAAATCCGCTTCCCATCGCTAATTTAATAATAGTTGAAACAACTCCGTAACTGCTTGCACCGATAATAACAAGCAATGGATATAAGTACATTTTCATTGAACATTTGCCTCCAGTTAAACTCTAGCTTCATCGTATCCACCGTGGCGTGGATCTCACTTCTTTAAGTGATCTTTGAAAGCGCTTTTGATTTTAAAAACACAAAATCAAATATATCGTATTTGCGATGCTTAAAGCAATGGTTAATTGAGGAAAAGTGCCTGTCACCACCCGAATAATGTTCTTTTTTGTCGAATGGAAACTTTTTTCTCATCAGTCTGTGACATCCCTCACTTTTCTTTTCCTTTCTGATTCAACTGTCGAAATTCGCACACAAGACAGACAAAAACCGTTCAAATTCATCTGCTCACTCATTTTAGCGTCTGAGGTAATCTAAGGAAGAAGTTAAAAGAGACTTTTGTCATAGGAGAATTTATCTAAATAGTGATTATTTACGTATTTGTTACTTTGTGCATGTGTGAATAGTCATTAGAGAGGATTGAGGGGGATTTAGTATGAGTGAACTATTTTTAGCAAGACTACAATTCGGATCAACAACGATTTTTCACTTTTTGTTTGTTCCGTTGTCTATTGGGCTTGTCTTTCTAGTAGCAGTCATGGAGACGCTATACGTTGTGAAAGGAGAAGAAGTGTATAAACGAATGGCGAAATTCTGGGGGCACTTGTTTCTCATTAACTTTGCTGTTGGGGTTGTGACGGGAATTATCCAGGAATTTCAGTTTGGGATGAACTGGTCTGAGTATTCTCGATTTGTTGGAGATGTGTTTGGGGCTCCGCTTGCGATTGAAGCGTTGCTTGCCTTCTTTATGGAATCAACGTTTATTGGTCTATGGATTTTTGGGTGGGAGCGGTTATCGAAGAAACTTCATTTAATGTGTATTTGGCTCGTCTCACTCGGAACGTTGATGTCAGCATTGTGGATTTTAGCAGCGAATTCATTTATGCAGGAACCAGTAGGTTTTGTGATGCGAAACGGAAGAGCAGAGATGAATGATTTCTTCGCGCTTCTTACGAACCCTCAGCTATTTGTCGAATTTCCCCACGTGATCTTTGGCGCACTTGCAACTGGTGCTTTCTTTATCGGAGGTGTGAGTGCTTATAAAATTCTCCGTAAACAGGAAGTTGCGTTTTTTAAAAAGTCATTTAACATTGCCATGATTGTGGCATTTATTTCAGGTATGGGCGTTGCGTTTAGTGGTCATGCCCAGGCGAAGCATTTGATGGAATCACAGCCAATGAAGATGGCGGCTAGTGAAGCGTTATGGGAAGACAGTGGTGATCCAGCAGCCTGGACAGCTTTCGCACTGGTTGACTCCAAAAATCAAGAAAACTCATTTGAAATTAACATACCATATGCACTTAGTTACCTTGCTTATGAAGAATTCAGTGGTGAAGTACCGGGTATGAAGACCTTGCAAAAAGAGTATGAAGAAAAATACGGAGAGGGGAATTATATTCCTCCAGTTAAAACTACTTTCTGGAGCTTTCGCATTATGGTTGGTGCTGGAATGCTGATGATATTCACTTCCTTCCTCGGGCTTTTACTAAATTTCTACAAAAAGCTTGAGAGTAGTAAAGTTTATTTAAAAGGAATGGTGTGGCTCATTTCGTTTCCTTTTATAGCGAATTCAGCCGGATGGATTATGACGGAAATCGGAAGGCAGCCGTGGACAGTATTTGGATTGATGACAACTTCCGCATCTGTCTCTCCAAACGTATCAAAGGCCTCATTATTATTCTCTTTTCTATCGTTTACATTGATTTATACGATTCTCGCTATCTTACTCGTTTACTTATTCGTTCGTGAAATTAAAAAGGGATCAGAACATACTGCTCATGAGGACAAAGAAGTGGCAGTTGATCCGTTTGATCAGGGGGCCTATTTATGATCGCACTTAATGAACTGTGGTTTATACTCGTTGCTGTTTTGTTTGTTGGGTTTTTCTTTCTCGAAGGGTTTGATTTCGGTGTGGGTATGGCCAGTCGTTTCCTCGGAAGAAATGAGCTAGAGCGGCGAATAATGGTTAACACGATTGGACCATTCTGGGATGCGAATGAAGTGTGGTTATTAACAGGAGGAGGCGCAATATTTGCGGCGTTTCCACACTGGTATGCAACGATGTTCAGCGGTTATTATATACCGTTTGTGTTTGTCCTTCTTGCGCTTATCGCTCGTGGAGTTGCCTTTGAATTTCGTGGAAAGGTGGATACCCCTAAGTGGATCAAGTCGTGGGACTGGGTTGTATTCGTTGGAAGTATTATGCCGCCATTTCTATTTGGGGTTCTTTTTATAAGTATTTTAAGAGGAATGCCAATTGATGAACAAATGAATATCCATGCGGGTTTTAGTGATTATGTCAATGTATACACGGTATTAGGTGGGGTAACAGTGACCATGCTTTGTTTCTTACATGGACTTGTATTTCTCACTCTGAAAACTGTTGGAGATCTTCAGAAGCGTGCGAGAGAATTAGCGAGCAAAGTGATTTATGGTGTTCTGGCTTCATTAGTTGCTTTTGTTGGACTTTCTTATTTCGAAACGGATTTATTCAGCAATCGCGGTGTTGTAAGTGTAACGCTTATTGCACTGATAGTACTCAGTTATTCTTTGGCGATCGTATTTTTGAAAAAGCAGCGTGATGGGTGGGCATTTGGAATGACTGGCGCAGGGATCGCATTAACGATTTCCACCATATTTACAGCGTTATTCCCACGCGTAATGATTAGCTCAATCGATGCCGCTTATAATTTAACCGTTTATAATGCTTCTTCTGGAAACTATTCATTAAAGGTGATGACCATCGTGGCGCTCACGCTTCTTCCTTTTGTCCTTGGTTATCAAATCTGGAGCTATTATATTTTCAGAAAGCGTGTAGACGGTAAGGATATGGTTTACTAATGGGGAAAATTCTATTTCAATTAAAAAACGTCAAAAAGGTGTTGTTTATCCTAACGCTATTAACCGTTATTCAAGGGACCATGATTATCCTGCAGGCGAAATGGCTTGCAGAAGCAGTTACAAGTCTCTTTGATGGAGAAGCACTGCAACGAATTTTATTCGTTGTGTCGCTCTTCCTCGCTGCTTTTATCATCAGGCATCTTGTTAAGCTGATTATGACCAAAGTAATCGATCGTTATGCTGCTCAAACGGCTGCTTCTTTAAAGAAAGATGCCATTGCAAAATTGTTTGCGTTAGGTCCACGCTATGCAGCGAAATGGGGAACTGGCAATCTTGTTACGTTATTAATTGACGGGGCAAAACAATTCCGTCTTTATTTAGAGTTATTTATTCCTAAATTAACGGCCATGCTTATTGTTGCTCCGCTTGTCCTTATCTATGTTTGGACTCTTGATGTGACGTCAGCTATTATTTTAAGTCTCACTCTACCAATATTGATTGGCTTTCTGATCTTACTTGGATTAGCTGCGAAGAAGAAGGCGGATAAGCAGTGGAGCACACATCGCATTTTATCTAATCATTTTGTTGATTCCCTTCGTGGACTTGAAACTCTGAAGTATCTTGGATTAAGTGGAAAACACGCCAGAAGCATTCAAGAAGTGAGTGAGAAGTATCGGAAATCGACGATGAGTACGCTTCGAGTAGCTTTTCTTTCTTCATTTGCTCTCGACTTTTTTACAATGTTAGGAATCGCTACAGTCGCTGTATTTCTTGGATTGCGACTTGTAGAAGGAGAGATATCTTTAATGCCAGCTCTTACGATTTTAATTCTTTCTCCTGAATTTTTTCTTCCAGTTCGTGAGCTAGGAAATGATTATCATGCAACGTTGGATGGACAAGATGCAGGAAGAAGGTTATTGGATATGATTCAAACACAAGATTTTAAAGAAGAAAATGGAGCGATTCCTCATTGGTCTGATAAAGACCTTTTAACGATTCAAAATTTTTCCGTAGATCATGGAAATGAAAGAAATGCTCTTCAAAACGTCTCTTTTTCAGTAAAAGGAAAGCAGAAAATAGGGATCATTGGAGAAAGTGGTTCTGGTAAATCGACTTTGATTGACATATTGGGAGGGTTTCTTGAAGGAAGTGAAGGGACCATTGAGATAAATGGTCAGGAATTGGACCATCTAAAGCATGAGGAATGGCAGAAGCAGTTATTTTATATCCCGCAGCACCCTCATCTTTTTCATGATACTTTAGCAAATAATATCCGTTTCTATAATCAAGATGCTTCATTAGAAGCGGTCGAACGCGCAGCAGAGGCAGCTGGTTTGAGGAAAGTCCTTGATCATCTTCCTAATGGTTTAAACGAAAAGATCGGGGAGGGCGGAAGAGAATTAAGTGGTGGTCAGGTACAGAGAATCGCGTTAGCTCGCGCATTTCTTGAAGATCGCTCCATTCTACTTCTAGATGAGCCAACAGCCCAGCTTGATGTTGAAACAGAATACGAGATAAAGAAAAAGATCCTTCCCTTATTAGAAGATAAACTTGTTTTCATGGCCACGCACCGTCTGCATTGGATGAGAGAGATGGATCTGATTCTTATGCTTGAAAAGGGTAAAGTGGTTGAGTTTGGTACTCATGAAGATCTCATGTCTAGAAGAGGTAGCTACTATCAAATGGTGTATTTGCAAATGGAGGGGGTCTCATAATGGAGAAGAAAGGATGGATTCTTCCCTATTTAAAAGGGAATGCAAAGCTCTTCTCGCTTGTCATCCTGCTTGGTTTAGTGACAGCATTTTCAGCAGCCTTTCTTATGTTTACATCCGGATTTCTAATTTCTAAAGCTGCCACTAGACCGGAAAATCTTCTATTAATCTATGTGCCAATTGTTGCGGTAAGGACATTTGGCATATTACGTGCTGTTTCAAGATATAGTGAGAAGTTGCTGGGTCACCATATTATTCTAAAGGTTCTTTCACATATGCGCTCTCGATTATATGAAACCATTGAACCGAGAGTTTTAAAAGAAGGAGCCAGTATAACAACAGGAGATCTTCTTGGTGTGATGGCCGAGGACATTGCATATTTACAAGATGTTTACGTAAAGACGATCTTCCCTTCTGTGATCGGTATCTTTTTATATGCAGTCGCAATAGGAATGCTTGGGACTTTCTCCTGGGTATTTACGGGGTTAATGGCCATCTATGGCTTTATTCTCGTCTTTCTCTTTCCTTTAGTGTCCTTATTAGTTACCCGTAAAAATGTAGCAAAGCTAAAAAGTCGTCGTAGCTCTCAATACAGCTTGGTAACAGACGGTGTGGTTGGAATTGGAGACTGGGTCTTTAGCGGTCATCAGAAAACGTTTATTGAAAATGTTGAAAAGGATGATGCGGAGATTTATAGGGAAGAGAGACGTCGGTCTGCTTTCGTTTCTTATCGAAATTTTGCTGCTCAGTTTGTTGTTGCAATCATTGTTTTATCTATGCTTGTTTGGACAGGTAATCAGAGTATGGATGGACAGATTTCCCATACGCTAATTGCCGCATTTGTTCTTATTCTCTTTCCATTAACAGAGGCCTTTCTTCCACTCTCTGATGCTGTGAGTGAACTTCCAGGATATGAAGATTCGATTAATCGATTGAAAGGATTGTCATTGGAGAAGTCTTCTGAGGAAGAATATGATGATATGAGCGTTTGGAAGAACAGTCATCTTAACTTTAATAAGGTTAGTTATCAAACGAAAGAAGGGCAATTGATACTTAAAAATATCAATCTAGAAATACCTCAGGGAACAAAGCTTGCTATTCTTGGTCCGAGTGGTTCTGGTAAAACGAGTCTTCTTAATCTTATGAAAGGAATCTATTCTCCTTCTGAAGGTAGTGTGTCTATAAACGGTTTAGAGACAGCTCTGACTAATGGGAATAAACAACAGTTAAGTGTACTTAATCAACAGCCTTATCTTTTTGATACATCGGTATTGAATAACCTTCGACTCGGGAAGCCATCTGCTACAGATGAAGAGGTATATGAAGCGGCGAAAAGCGTCCAACTTCATGACTTTATTGTTGCATTACCTGAAGGCTATCAAACTTCTATGGAAGAAGCGGGAATGAGATTCTCGGGAGGAGAGCGTCAACGAATTGCACTAGCTCGTATTTTGTTGCAAGATGCACCGATCGTCCTTCTGGATGAACCTACTGTTGCTCTTGATCCTCGAACGGAACAGGAATTACTCTCTACAATTTTTCACGTTCTTGATGGTAAAACCGTTGTTTGGGTTACACACCACCTTGTTGGAATGAAAAGAATGGACCAAATTCTGTTTATGGATGAAGGTGAAATTGTAATGGAAGGAAAGCATGATGAGCTGCTCGTGTCGAGTGACCGCTACAGAAGGCTTTATGAATTAGACACGCCATTTCAATTAAAGAAAGTTAATGATGAAATGAAAATGATAGGATAAAAGACCTTGTAAAGGGAATGCAAGAGCATGATTGAAAAGAATTCATTTAATTTTGTTCTTTTTGAAGAACCTAAAATAAGGATTTTTACTAGTTTGTTGACATAATTGTAATAAACACATGACGTAAATAGGTATTAGGTACTATATTGTGCAAAGTTTATAAAAACCGTATTAATCTGTCATATTTATGTAACCGACTTGTTATTGGACTAAAATCACTGTGTTATATTTGCCTGTTATCATGTGGAACATGGGTGATTGAGAGATAAACAAACCAACACCAATATTAAAAACTCTCAGGAGGAATGTATACATGGTAGCTCGTAAAAACATTGTAAGAAACGTGGTTACATCCACAGCACTAGCTGGAATGATGTTTGCTAGTCCAGTAGTTTCAGAGGCGGCACTAGGTGATCAAACACTTTCTTATGGTGAAAAACACGGCGACGTTGTCGAGTTACAGGATGTACTGTCTGCCAAGGGGTATTTCAACTATGATGAATCTACAGGATACTACGGATCTATTACTGAAGGTGCTGTAAAGCAATTCCAAAAAGAGCACGGTCTTTCAGTTGATGGTATCGCAGGTCCAAATACATTTTCAGCAATGCAAAGCGTAAATAATGGACAAGCTATGCGTACGCTCGTTCAAGGTGATCACGGTCACCAAGTACAAGCACTACAAGAAGAGCTTGGCGGTTATTATAACTATACAGTAGACGGAATTTATGGTCCTATCACTGAACAAGCAGTTCGTGCGTTCCAAGCTGACAATGGTCTATCGGTAGATGGTATTGCAGGTAAGAACACGTGGTCTGTACTAAACGGTGGTAGTGCTCCAGCACCGAAAGAAACAGCTAATAAGGAAGCAGTTCAAACATCTACTACTTCTAATTCCACGCCTGCAAAAGAATCAAACACTGAAAGTAAGTCTTCACAGGCAAGTGGACAAGAAATTCAGATGGAAGCAACAGCTTACACTGCTTTCTGTACAGGATGCTCTGGTGTAACAGCAACTGGTATTGATTTGAGAGCTAATCCAAATCAAAAAGTAATCGCTGTTGACCCTGATGTAATCCCACTAGGTTCTAAAGTATATGTAGAAGGTTACGGAGAAGCCGTTGCTGGTGATACTGGTGGCGCAATCCAAGGTAATCGAGTTGATCTATTCATGGCCGACCAACAAGATGCACTAGACTTTGGTCGTAAAACAGTTACTGTAACGGTAATGGACTAATTAAATAAAAGATAACTGCCTGATTAAGAAATCAGGCAGTTTTTTTTATCCTTAATGAAAGCTACATAATATAGAAGGTGATTTCCAACTCCATTACCTAGTTTCCCGGGTGGTTTTTATGTTTTCTTTCTTATGATATAGTTTCAAAGGTTTGAAATTGTATTGTTTGAGAGGGGCTTTTCAATGCGAAATAAAATCATTCGGTGGAGTTTCTTTTTCGTAGGTCTCGCTGTTCTTGGTCTAGGGATTGCAATGACCATTAAGGGGAAAACATTTGGAATTGGTCCCTGGGATGTTTTTCACTATGGCTTATTTAAGCAGTTTGGATTAACGATCGGAAGCTGGTCTATTCTAACTGGGTTTATTATACTAAGCTTCACTTCACTTTATACAAGGTCACTTCCGAAAGTGGGGGCCTTTCTAAATATGCTGCTACTGGGATTATTTATTGATTTCTTCTTATATGTTTTACCAGATCCTGAAACATTGCTGGCACAAGCCGTCATATTCATTGTCGGTGTTGTTGTGCTAGGTTACGGTATTGGTTTATATGTAACGTCTGGTCTCGGTGCTGGACCTCGCGATGGTATTATGTTACTCATTGTTGAAAAAACAGGTTGGCGCATTGATTGGGTTAGAAATGGTATCGAAATTACTGTGTTACTCCTCGGTTGGATGCTGGGAGGACCAGTTGGTATTGGCAGTATTATTATTGCTTTTATGCTAGGTAAGATCATTCAATTTGCGCTACCTCAGTGTAAAGCGTTACTAACAGCCATATTGCATTATCAACATCCTGTGTCATCTAATGAATCCTCTTATTGAGCTGATCAATGATTCAAAAAGATCAAAGAACAATAATCATAACAAAAAAGCCTACCAATAATATTTGGTAGGCTTTTTTCTATTCATTTTTCTCGTAGATACTATTCTTTTCCACCAATTTGGAGAGGGAGGACTATAGAGTTAATTTCTGATGATCTCTTCTTTCAATTCATGTTCTTTAATATAAGCAAGCGGAAGAAGAGAACTTTCGAAATCGAATGGTTTTAACTCTTTTCCGGTTGAAAGACGATTTGGATAGTCAGGGTTTGCGAGAGCGCTAGTACCAAGGCTAACAAAATCACCTTCTTTGCTTCCGATAAGGTTAGTTGCTTTATCTGGATCACCTAGCTGTCCATTTGCGATCACTGGAATGGAACTGAAGGCTTTCGCTGCCGCAGCTAACGTTTTCGTTCCCTCTCCAAATGCAGGTTGAGTTGCATCAGGATCTGTGACGTGGATGTAATCAAGCTCTTTTTCTAGAATGGAGAAAATGGTTTTGGCAGATTTTTCGCCTTCAGGCCATTTATAAGCCGGGTCAGCAACTTTGATTTGAGATATACGAATGCCAACTGTAAAGTCCTCTCCTACTTCATTTCGAACATCTTCAATCACTTCAACTAGAAGTCTCAGCCTGTTTTCAAGTGATCCACCATATTCATCGTTTCGATGGTTTAAATAGTCTGTTAAGAATTGGTCAAGAAGATATCCGTTGGCCCCATGAATTTCAACACCATCAAATCCAGCTTCTTTTGCATGCCGGGCAGCACTGATAAAGGAGTGTCTCACTTCCTTAATATCGTCGATCGAAAGGGGTGTTGGTTTATCAAAGTGACCTGATCCTCCATAAAAGCCAAGCTGTTCTCCTTTGGGAGGAATATTAGAAGGTGCTACAGTTACATCTGAATATGCATTCCCTTGACTTTGTCCACCTGCATGCATCAGTTGGGCAATTATTGGAGTTCCGAACTCGTGAACGGAAGACGTGATATTTCTCCACGTCTCAACGTGGTTTTTATTTGTTAACCCGGGCTGGTTTAAATATCCCTGGCTATATCTTTCATCCGTATAGATGCCTTCAGTGATGATAGCACCAAATCCTCCTTTCGCAAAACGCTCATAATAATTGCGCATTGTTGTTGTTGCGCTACCGTCATCTGTTGCCGTTATTCTAGTCATTGGAGCGACGATAAAGCGATTTTTTAATGAAATCTTTCCTAGCACTTCTGAAGTATATAAGTTTTCATATGTCATGATTATCATCCTCTCTTTTATCGTGTGTATGGAGTAATTATAAGGGGGGAGCCTTAGATTACACGAAAGTTATGCTCAGTATAGTAGAATCCTCAATGGCTACTACTTCATAGAAAAACCACCCTTTAAAGAAAAGGGTGGTTTAGAGTACGTTTATCTGATTTGTCCAGTACCTGTCATGCAATATTTAATCGTTGTTAAAGCAGGGAGACCCATAGGTCCTCTAGCATGTAGTTTTTGGGTAGAAATACCGATTTCTGCCCCAAAGCCTAGAGCAGAGCCGTCTGTAAAGCGAGTGGATGCATTGTGATAGACTGCAGCCGCATCTACAAGACTGCGGAATAGGGATGCAGATTTAGCATCTTCTGTAATAATCGCTTCAGAATGCTTCGTGCCATACTTTTCAATATGATCAATTGCCTCTTCAGTGTTTTCGACTGTTTTGATTGCAATTTCAAGACCAAGGTATTCGTTACTCCAGTCATCTTCATCAGCAAGTACAGCATCTTTAAACGTGTTTACGATATGCTCATCACCATGAACTTTAATGTTATGATCAGCTAGTGATTTTTCAAGAACGTCCAGATTTTCTTCTAGCCATTTCTTGTGTACGATTAGTGTTTCAACTGCATTACATACAGCTGGCCGATCTGTTTTGGCATTAATCAAGATGTTTATTGCCTTCTCAGCTTCAGCTGACTGATCAAAATAAATATGACAGTTACCTACGCCTGTCTCTAGTACTGGGACAGTTGCATTGTTCACGACTGTATTAATTAGAGCGCCGCCTCCACGAGGAATTAGAACATCAATGTGTTCTTTCATCGTAAAGAGTTGACTCGTTGCTTCGCGATCAGTTGTAGCGATTAGTTGAACCGCGTCTACAGGGATTTTGGTTTTTGGAAGTGCTTCATGAATTACGCGAACAATCCCTTTGTTGGAATTAAGAGCGTTAGAACCACCTTTGAGGACGATAGCGTTTCCTGATTTAAGTGCAAGACCCGTCGCATCAACGGTTACGTTTGGACGTGCTTCATAAATCATACCAATAACGCCGAGCGGGACGCGGACTTGTTCGACTTGCATGCCGTTATCAAGTGACCAATCAGAAATGACTTCTCCAACCGGATCTTCTAGCTCTGCCACTTCGCGAAGACCATTAGCAAAGTCTTTTACGCGTTCTTTAGATAAGCTTAAACGATCCATAAACGCTTCTGTAAAGCCATTTTCTTTACCGCGCTCAAGGTCTTTCTTGTTTTCATTTAGGATATAATCTGTTTCTTTTTCGAGCTCATCAGCAATAATCAGTAGTGCCTGATTTTTTTCCTCAGTTGTAAGCAAGGATAGGGCTTTGGAAGCCACCTGTGCTTGTTTTGCTTGTTCTTTTACATTTACTTTAATCGGATCTAGAGTAGTCATCAAACGCCTCCTATATTTTTTTCTTCTATTTTATCTCAGACGTATAGGGCAGTAAAAGGCTAATCTTAAAATATAGGTTCATCTAAATGAAAAGATTAGAACTAACTGTCCCTAATGCTGTAATGAACGATTGATGAAGGGGAAAACCCCTCACAATCTTCGTTCTTTTTATTATGAACCGAGTGGAATAGCTAGCTGATCGTGATAAACAAAATCATTGATATGAACGGCTTCTTTCACTGAAATATCAATAAGCTCAGAAATTTCTTCAGTTGGAAGTCCTTTAATCATTTTCAAATGCTTGGAAGAATAGTTTGTAACACCCAGACCTATTTCTTCACCATCCATGTCTGTCAGTTTCACAACTGCCCCTGGCTTAAAGTGCCCATGTACATAATGAACGCCTACAGGTTGAAGACTGCGTTCATGTTCAGAAATCTCAGAGCTTGCTTTATCAGTCACGATGACTTCACCTTCAGGACCTGAATTGAAGGCTATCCATTGTTTCTTGTTATCAAGCTCGGTTTGACCTTCTGGGGTAAAGTAAGTTCCAGTTGCTGTTTGATGAACAGCATTATAAATAATTCCTTTAGTTGTTGCGTTTCCAAGGAAAGAAGGTGTACCTGATGCCATAGCAATCTTGACTGCATCAATTTTCGATATCATGCCACCAGTACCGACAGAGCTACCAGGTTCTCCGGCAGATTCTTCGATTTCTGGAGTAATTTCAGTTACGTGCTCTAACAGTTTAGCATCTGGGTTCTTTCTCGGATCTTCACTATACAGTCCATCTATATCAGAAAGAATAATAAGCTGGTCGGCACTCACAAGTGCAGCGACTTTAGCTGAAAGGGTATCATTATCTCCGAATTTTAGACGTTCAACTGTTACAGTATCATTCTCATTAACAATTGGAACGATTCCACGTTCTAAAAGTACATTAATAGTGTTTCTTGCGTTGTTGTATCTTTTGCGATCAGAAAAGTCACTGCGCGTAATCAGAATTTGTGAAGCAGTGTAGCCGTGAGATATGAAACGTTCTGAGTAAGCTTCCATTAACAGTCCCTGACCGATTGATGCAGCGGCCTGTTTTTCTGAAAGTGATGTTGGACGTTCTAAGCATCCTAGTCTGCGATATCCAGCAGCTACTGCGCCAGAAGATACAAGAAGTACTTCATGTCCTTCATCTTTAAGCATTACAATGTCATCTACTAGTCGTTCAAGTTTTCTTCGGCTAATGTCTCCGAGTCTGCTCGTTAAAGAGCTGCTTCCGATTTTAATTACGATTCGTTTCTTTTCGTCGTTTAGATTCATTATTTCACTCCTATATAACTTGCCGTTAAATGTGTGATTGCTTTAATCAATTGACTCTATGAGTATAACAAACGCTTATGTGCTGACAACAAGACTTGCCCAAATAGTCCGAATAAGTGGAGAATAACTAAGAATATGGACGATGTTTGCTCTAAACTCGTTTAACATACGCTTAGAAGATGAGAGGCTTGCTCACCACTCCATATAAGAAGTGAAAAACATGAATTGTTTACAAAAATATCCATTTTATTCGCGAAGCTGTATAAGTCTAGTGAAGAACTTTAGCTTAATGTAAGGGTTTTCATTTGTGGGATTGTATAAAGTGACTGTTTTATACAAAGCCACTATCGATGTCAGACAATAAGGATTGAAGTCTGGTATACTGCTGATTAAGGTATAATAAAGGGGGAGCGCCATGAGTGTAATTGATGTATTATTCATTCTGCTTTCGGTTTTATGGGTAAGTGAATTTATCATGAAACGAGGAAAGAAAAACACAGAAACCTCTTCTTCTGAAAAGCGGTCCTTTGTTTTTATTTTGTTAGCGATCTCTGGTGTGATTATAGGAACGCTCTATTTTAGTGGGGTTGATCTTTTCACATTTCAAAACAACATATTTAATCAAGTTTTAGGGCTCTTTCTTTATGGAAGTGGGATTGTATTAAGATATTGGGGTATTCAAGAACTAGGACGCTTTTTTTCTAGAAATGTAGTAGTAGAAAGCAAAGTAGATCTTGTTAGTTCTGGTCCCTATCGTTTATTACGCCATCCTCTATATACTGGACTACTACTAATCATGATAGGATTTCCATTATACATAGGCACGTGGGGCGGCATTTTACTATCCATTCTACTCATTGTCCCGGCTCTCTTATACCGTATCCGGATTGAGGAAAGAATGCTCTATATGTCAGTTGGAGAAACTTATCACGAATGGGGAAAAGATAGATATAGGATTCTACCGTTCATTTATTAAAAGTTATCTTCATGGTTTGCGTTCATTTTGCGACCATTCGGGTCATCAGAAGAGCTTGAGGCATATTACAAAGCACGGCTATCGCTTGGGATATTAATCCATCATCAAATATTGGGATTAGCTCAAGTGAATGAGGGAACAAGAAAGAGATGACACAATAGTGAAAGAGGATTTAACACATGAATTATTCTAAGACATCGATTAATTTACGCAACAGCTTCTGGTTTCTTCCAGTCGTATATGGCATCATATCTATCGTAGTTGTCGCTCTAAGTACTTGGATTGACATTATGTACATTGCGCAATTGGATGGAACAATTCCAAAGCTATTTCTAGCTACGGAGAAAATCGCTCAGGCACTATATGCTCCGTTAATTACGGCTATATTAACCATGACAACCATTTCATTCTCGTCTATTATGGTTGTGCTGACAACTTATTCTTCACAGTTCTCACCGAGGGTGTTACAAGATTTTATTTCTGACCGCTTTACACAGCACGTGCTAGGTGTTTTTGTGGCAGGATTTATCTTTGCCCTTGTGAACATGCTTCTATTAACTGGTAAGGATAGTCGGATTATCTTATCGCCTCTCTTAACAGTGATCCTTGCGATTGCGTGTTTATTGTTCTTTGTATTGTTTATTCATCATTCGGCTACTTTTGTTCAGGTCAACAATCTGATTGAAAAAATCACCCGCAGATCGCTATACCTTGTAGAAAGTAAAAGTGAATTACATGAAGGTGAAACTTTTGAAAAGTGGGATAGATGGGAAGAAGAAGAGCTAAAAGAAGAGGCTGGAATACCGATATACAGTGAGAAAATGGGCTATATTCAGCGAATACCTTACGCTAAACTAGTTAACTTGGCTACTAAATATGAAAGTGTACTAAGACTAGATGCAGATGTAGGAAACTATGTACAAAACGGATCTAGGATTGCCACGATTTGGGCCAAAGATGCTTCTTCGGTTTCATCCAGTGATATATTAAATATCATTGCAATTGGAACAGAGAGAATAAATGACCAAGACTTAGAATTTTCAATTCAAAAACTAGTTGATATTGCTCTTAGGGCTATTTCTCCCTCTGTTAATGATCCTCACACGGCTGTGAACTGCACGAATCGAATTGGTACCATTCTCGCCAAAATTGGCAATACGTATGAACCTAAGGAAGCGTTTTTTGATGATAAGAGAAATTTACGTGTATTAACTACGCCTAAGCCTTTCTTTCAATATCTTTATAAGGCCTTTTATCAGATTAGACACTACGGTAAAGACGATGTATCCATGTTAAATGGTATACTTGATGCACTTATTTTAACCGCGGATGGTCAACGGAAAGAAATTAAAGCAGATGTTCAGCGATTCCATCACTACTTACTAACAAGTATTGATCTCGATGAACTTCCTGATCTTGATCGAGAGTTTCTATTAAATACTTCCCGAGTATTAGATGACACATGCAAATAGTTAATAAAGGCTCCCGTTCTAAAACGGGAGCCTTTAATTTTGCCGCTCAGCATGGGCGAGTGTTTCGTCAGGTAGTTTAAATTGTTCAAGAACACTACTTTCTTGATTGCGAATCACAAAGTTTAATGGAAGACCGGTTTCTGGTTCAATCCAGATACTAAAAGTCATCTTGTCAAAATGTCCTTCTGTGATTTTACCTTGAACAAGAACAGTGGAATGAGTTCCATAGGTAGCGCTATGATTGGTGATTTTCCAGTTACGCTGATTTTCTAAGTACGAATGGGCAATAGAGCGAACTTTTTCCTGATCCTTTTGTATATCAATCATTTCTGTAGAGGCTAGGACATTTTCATATAACATTTCTTTTGTAAGAGAATGTTCACTAACACTAACAGAACTATTCTTAGGTAAAAGACCAACTTCAGATGCTGCAAATAGTCCAGTACTAACTACTAGGAAAAGAAGAGTAAGGTAGGTTAGCGCAATAGGAAAAAGGTTTTGTAGAGATTTTATCAGATTGAATCTAGAAATGGATGTTTCCTTAATTCTTCTTCGAATATGATCTTTATGAGTATGATCGAAGGTGACAGCTTTTGTATCGATCATTCGCGAACGAAGGTCTTTCAATCGTTTGTCCATTGTCACCCTCCTTAGTACATTTCTTTAAGTAGCATCCTGGCACGACGTAATCTTGTTTTAACCGAATTTTCTTTAATTGATAACAAATCACTGATTTCTTGAACCTTTAAATCCTCAAAGTAATGAAGAAAAATGACTTCTCGATATTTGGCTGGAAGTTTAAGGACATTTGTAGTAAGTTCTTTATTTTCTTCTGACCCAATTAAGGCCATGTCAGGTTCAGAGTTGCTATGTTTAAATGTATTTAATAAGGATTGGGCAAACACAATATTTCGATAAGACCAGCTTTTGAGTACGTCTTTACATTTATTCGCAGTTATAGTTAATACCCAGGATTTGAGTGAGGCTTCCATATTAAAGGTATCTAATTTTGTATAGCAGGCAATAAAGACTTCTTGTGCAACATCTTCCGCTTTTTCTTTGTCTTTTAAATAACTGAAAGCAAGCCAAACAACACTTTCACCGTATTCATCCATTATCATTTCAAGGACCGCTTCCTTATTGGTAAGGTCAAGATATTCTGTTGGTTCTTTGTTCCCCAAGGTTGCGCCTTCCTCCTTCGGCCCTTCAAACAAAAGACGATCTGCATGCGCGAAGGGTTTCATATAGTAAGTTTTCCATAATTTGTGTGTGTGTTTATTATAGAATAGTTTGATGTAAACTGGGTAGATTTTCCTTGAATTATATTCAAAATGTCTTATTTGAGAATAGGAATTCATGCTGGTCATCCTTCTAATATCTGATAAGATGAGTCAAAAGAAGGAGAACGCTGTGATGATGTGGAACGATTTCTGAGAGGAAAAAGACTCAAGTAAAGGATGAATGAAATGAAGAATGCAGCCCTAATTCCTACAAGTGCAAGTGATCGAATTCAATCAATTGATGCCATGCGTGGTTTTGCTTTGCTTGGTATTTTTTTTGTTAACATGGTCGATTTTCATTCTCCATGGATGTACGTTGATAAAATAAACTACTGGGGTGATCAATGGAATCAGCTTTTCATGAACCTCATTGATTTTTTTGCACAAGCCAGTTTCTACCCGTTGTTTTCTTTCTTGTTTGGGTATGGTTTTATTATTCTACAAAACCGAGTAACATCACGTGGCTCTAGATTTCTTCCTATAATGCTAAGACGCTTGCTATTCCTATTAATCATTGGAATCTTTCATTTTGTTGCCATTTGGCATGGAGATATTCTATTTACGTATAGTCTATGTGGATTATTGCTACTTTTCTTTATCCGTATGGAAGGGAAACGACTATTGCAAATAGGTCTGGGATTATGGTTGTTTTATGCCGTCATATTCTTTCTCTTGTTGCTACCGTTTAGTACGGCTGACTTAACATCGCATGACCCAGAAGCGATAAGAAATTCGATTCTGGTGTATGGTTCGGGAAGCTATATTGAGATTTTAAATGAACGAGTAAGCGATTGGTATTATGTAAATGGAGGAGTAAGTGGCGTTTTTCTTTTATTTTCTATTTTTCCTTATTTTCTAATAGGGGCAGCTTTTGCAAAAGAAGGATGGCTCAATGGGCATCGCAATCAGCTATCATTAGTGAAAAAGTTACTAGTTATCGGCTCACTAGGATTCTTGGTGAAGTTAACGCCTTTTGTTTTTGAATCTTACGCCTTTTCCCATCTTCAGGATAGTCTCGGTGGACCACTTGTTTCACTCTTTTATATGGCGGCTATCTCGTTAATTTATTATTCAGGAAGAAGTCTTAAAGCGCTTGAATGGGTAGGGAAAATGGCTCTTACGAATTATTTAATGCAATCTATTGTTAGTACGCTTATTTTCTACAATTATGGATTGGGTTTTTATGGAGAAACAGAAGTAAGCACCGGGGTTCTTTTATTAATTTGTATTTTCCTTATACAAATCGGATTCAGTAGAGTCTGGCTATCTAAATTTAAGTATGGACCAATCGAATGGATTTGGAGAATGGTGACTTATCAAAGGCGATTCCCGTTAAAACGTGATCAGAAAGAAGGAATTGTATATGAGAATCATTGAGAAAGCAGTCGAAATAGCAGCGTTGGCTCATGATGGCCAATATAGGAAAGAATCAACGCTCCCTTACCTTTCTCACCCAATAACAGTTGGATTCTATTTAATGGAATCAGGAGCTTCTGAAGAAACGATTGCAGCAGGAATTCTTCACGATGTGATAGAGGATACATCAATGACGTATGAGATGTTGAATGAAGAGTTTGGTCAAGTTGTGGCGAATTTAGTAGCAGCGTGTTCTGAACCTGATAAGCATTTAGAATGGGAAAAAAGAAAAGAACATACGATTGAAAAGATGAAGCAGGCGCCATTTTCAGTAAAACAAATTACTTGTGCTGATAAACTTCACAACTTAACGACAATCAAACAAGATTATGATCAAGTAGGAGAACAAATTTGGCAGAGGTTTAACCGTGGTCGAGAAAAGCAAAAGTGGTATTATGAGTCGATTTACAATAGTTTACTAGAAGGCCTCTCACCTCAAGAGGCTCACTTTCCTTTGTTTAGTAGGCTAAAAATAACGATTGAAGAAGTGTTTTAGTATTGAGCTATTTTATGGCTCGTTAATTTTATGATTATATTTCCTACTCTAGGGTATTGGTAATTATATTCAAATAGAAGTAGGAGGCATCGTAATGGAAATTATTCTTTATGTAGCAGTAGCTATTATCGCAATCGTGTTCGCAGTATTAAGTGTATTTTTAATTAAAGTGTTAAAGTCTACTGAAAAAACTCTTTCTAACACAGCAGAAATGATCGATTCTTTACAAGGGCAGATCAATGGATTGTCGAAAGAAACCACAATGATGTTGCATAAAACAAATGTACTTGCTGATGAGGTTCAATCAAAGGTTGGTCAATTCTCACCAGTGTTTGAGTCAGTTAAAGAAACAGGAGCTTCTCTTCAAAATTTATCACGTTCTTTTTCTAAGCTAAGCCACTCTGTTGAAAAAGGTGTTGAGTCGAAGCAGGGAAAAGCTGCGGAGGCGGCGAATTGGGGAAGTACTGCTCTGACAATGTGGGAAAAGTATCGATTTAAGAAATCAAACATTCAATCTGTTAAGGAGGAAGGATAACGATGAAAGATTCAAAACCAAACCATGAGGTGAAGGTTGAACGTGAGCCAGCACCAGAAGGATATTCATCCTCAACTAGAGAAGTGATTCGTATTGATCGAACAGATCCAGTGAAGTCAGAAAGTCAGTTTAAAGGTCCGGCAATAGCGGCCATAGCAGGTAGTATGGTAGGAGCAGCAGCTGGTGTTCTGCTTGCACCAAAGGCTGGAAAAGAGCTTAGAAATGATATTAGTGATAGTGTGACAAAGGCAAAAGATAAAAGTGTAGAAGTATCAGGTAACATGAAAAATAAATCGAGCGCTTTTGCTCAATCCGTCAAAACTAAATCAAATGACATTGTGGACAAAGTGAAGAATCGCAAAGGTGAGAAAGAAACACCTGCTGCAGAGGAAGAAGCATTAGTAAGCGGTTATTCAATCAAGCGAGCAGCAGAGTTAGACGAGTCGGAAGTTCCAATGTCTACAGTTGTTAATCGCGATGTCGAAAAGATAATCGTCGAAACAGAAGGTGCTGAAACGTTTGATGATGTGATTGAACGTGATGTAGAAAGAACTCTTGAAAGAGATCCAGACAACCCTGAAACGTTAGACGAAGCAGCCGAAATGGAACTGAAGAGAACTTATCGCAAGCGTAAATAAAATAAATAATGAACAACCGCCAAACGGCGGTTGTTTCATTGATGTAGAAAAGCAGATAGGCGCCTATGCGCCTATCTGCTTTTCTGGCTTTATAGTTAACTTATGGTCTATGAGGGATGGATTGAATTCACTTTCGTTGCTTCTCTTACCACATTTCTTGCTTCTGAAGCCTCTCGCTGATCTTTCATAGCTTTGTTCTCAATTTCTTTAATCGTCTGGATTGTAGGACCAGTCATGGTTTAATATACCCTCCTAAATTTGTTCTAGTAAACTCTTCCCCTGTCTCATAAAATAAAACGAAAATTCAGTAAAAAGTTGTAAAATGGTAAAAAAGAACGTGCGTCTTCTATAATGCGCTTACATTTCTTAATAATGAACGTTCAATAGGGCGAAAATGTGCGAGATTTGTAATCTCGTGACTAGTTTCGACGAAGTTATTTTCAATCGGCTTTAGATGGTGCACAATAATGATAGGAAGTCACATGATCTGAGACTATATCGCAAAAAAGGTGGGCATACGATGAAGAAGATATTAATTGTGGACGACCAGTATGGCATTCGAGTGTTATTAGGTGAGCTATTTAAGAAAGAAGGGTATCAAACACTTCAAGCTGCGAACGGTTTGACGGCAATTGAGCTTTTTAAGCAGGAATGTCCTGATCTCGTAATCCTCGATTTGAAAATGCCCGGTATGGATGGATTAGAAGTATTTAAATCGTTAAAGAAGTTTGATGAAAAAGTTCAGGTTATTTTTATGACTGCATACGGTGAATTACAGCTCGTGCAAGAATTTATGAAACTAGGAGCAATCACTCATTTTGCTAAACCATTTGATATAGAAGAAGTTTGCCGAACAGTAAAACGCGTATCCCCGCTGGATGAAAAAGAAATGGCCCGTACGAAGTAAAGAGTGAAAAGCCTGTCTCCATATGGAGCAGGTTTTTTACTGTAAGGAAGTCGAAACCTTTCATTATGTTAGAACGTATAGCTATCACAATGATAAAAGGGAGAGCTGTGAATGAACAACCACGAAATAGATTTTAAACTATATGGGGATGATATGCAGTTTGTAGAAGTTGAACTAGATCCAGGGGAAACTGTTATTGCTGAAGCAGGGAGCCTTATGATGATGGAAGATCATATTGAAATGGAGACTATTTTTGGCGATGGAAGTGGTCAACAAAGCGGGATAATGGGGAAATTATTTAGTGCAGGTAAGCGTGTTTTAACTGGCGAGAGTTTGTTTATGACGGCTTTTACAAATGAAGGAAAAGAGAAAAAGCATGTATCTTTTGCTTCACCTTATCCTGGGAAAATTATCCCTATGGATTTAAGTGAATGGGATAAGAAGATTATTTGTCAAAAGGATGCTTTTCTAGCTGCAGCAAAAGGCGTATCAGTAGGTATCGAGCTTCAGAAGAAATTAGGCACTGGTTTCTTCGGAGGAGAAGGGTTCATCATGCAGAAGCTAGAGGGAGATGGTATGGCTTTTGTCCATGCTGGAGGAACGATCCACAAAAAGGAGCTTCAAATTGGGGAAACGCTTCGTCTAGATACGGGTTGTTTAGTGGCGATGACTGGAGAGGTGGATTACAATATCGAGTTTGTTAAAGGAGTAAAGACAGCTTTATTTGGTGGAGAAGGGCTGTTTTTTGTAACGCTTAAAGGGCCTGGAACTGTATGGGTGCAGTCACTTCCGTTTAGTCGTCTTGCAAGCAGAGTATTTGCAGCTATGCCTCAAACGCCAGGTGGAAGTAAGGGCGAGGGAAGTATGGCAAGAGGTCTTTTCGATATGTTTAATGGGGATTAATAGAACCAAAAAGCTGCCTTTCATCAATGATTATCGATGAAAGGCAGCTTTTTGTATTTTACTTAATGACGCTTACGAGATTTAGTAGTAGATGGTCTTGGTACGTTCTTTCTAGTGAGTTCAAGATCTAGCTTTTGGGTGATTTTCTCAAGATACTTTTCTTCACCAGGGAGTAATAGCGTGACAACTGAACCCTCTTTCCCCATGCGTCCTGTCCGTCCTGAGCGATGCAGGTATGTTCTTGCATCTTCAGATAAATCATAGTGGAAAACATGAGTAATATTATCGATGTCTAGTCCTCTTGCAGCAAGGTCAGTTGTTAAAAGCAATTGGATTTGGTCATTACGGAAACGATTTAATACATTCTTTCTTTCCGTTTTATTTGTCGAACTATCTAATACATCGAATGAAATTTTCTTAGTTGCAAGAATGTCTTTCAATCGAGAGAGGTAGTTACTGTTGTTAACAAAGGCTAGCGCTTTTACACCGTCTTTACGAGCTAGCTTCCGCAGTAATTCTGGCTTCTCTCGTCGATTTGTCACATAGTAACTGTGGTCAATCGCTTTTTTGTCTTCTGCTGTAGCTTTGATGCTTAAGACGGATGGATTATCAGATAGTTTCTTTGCCTGCAAAAGCACTTTATCACTGAGCGTGGCAGAGAAGAAAAGGAGCTGACAATCTCTAAGCGCAGATTGACAAATATAGGAGACATCTTCAAAGGTAGACGGATGTAACACTTGATCGGCTTCATCAGCTACAAGGGTTCTTACTTCGTTCATTTTCAATTTCTTCATATCAATTAGCTCGGCAATTCTATTGGGTGTACCAACGATAAGCTGGGGGTGCTTCTTAAGCTTGTCTAACTGTCGTTTAATAGCAGCTCCCCCAATCATTGAAGCAGCTGTCATGTTACTGCCCTTTAGGAATTGTTGAGAAACTTCAAAAACCTGCATGGCGAGTTCTCGCGTAGGAGCAAGAATAATGGCCTGTGTATTTTTTTTATTTGGATCAAGCATTTGCATAATCGGTAAAAGGTAAGCAAGTGTTTTTCCAGTGCCGGTTGGAGCTTCAACTAGTAAGTCTTCTCCGTTCAAGATCCGAGGAATGGCTTGTTCTTGAACCATTGAGAAATTACTAAAGCCGGCAGCTTGCCAGTTTTCAGAAAGAAAAGGGTGTTGATCAAACATTGTCATATCGTTGCTCCTTTATTTTCGTATACAGTTGGCCACAGGGGGCTTCTGTTAAATGTCGTATCAGTACTTTATGTCTTTAACACTTTCATGATTGGTGCGCTTTTGTAGTGTTTCATCTTATTTTAACATAGTAGCCGTTGTTCAATACTTTCTCTCTTTACCTAGCTCTTTGGTTTTACCACAATAAACACCAGGAAATAAATAATGACTAGTCCACTAATTCACTATTGATCAGGTTCCTTTCATGTTTTGTTGCTTATTTAGAGGGAATGATTAGGAGAGAAGGAGGTAATGAACGTGAACGGATATTTACTTAGAAAGATGTCAGTATACACATTACTAGCAGGTATTGTGGCCGCTATATTCATTGGTATTACCCTTGGAGAAAACTTACCAAATTATTCAACTATTGAAGAACCTTATCCAATGCGCTGGATTATCGCATTAGGTGCATTTGGTGTTAGTGGAATTATTTCATCCATCCTCTATACTGGAGGCGTGATTGCCGACATCATTGTTAGAAAAGATGAAGGCAACTCTCTATAAATTGATAAAGAGCGCATCGCTTAGATGCGCTCTTTCTACGTTTTATATAACGATCGTTATTTATTAACAGTAACTCCTTCATTGCCGCGGTAAACATACCATAGAGATCTGTTGATCTCTCAAACAACGAAAGCCCTACCTCTCTTCCATCCTTACGGCTCCGAAGCCGCGCCAGTGTGAGTGAGGAGGATCAACAGCAATTGTAGTATGGCCATTAACTTGATACAAGCCAATTAGAATCATGCTGTTCATACCTTTCCAGTTATGAATTTTAGTTCTCCTTATTTTAAAGGAGCTAGTTGTTAATATCGGGTTTTTGTTACCCCAACTACACATTATACACGCTTGAGAAGGATTGTCAACTTTTTATTTGTTAATTATTTCCTCGAGAAATAACCTATTAAGCCAAGGGCAATCCCTAGCAAAGCACCACCGGCCACTTCAGCAGGCTGATGACCTAGAAGTTCATTTAGTTCAACATCTCGTCTCGCGTGAAATAAATCAGGATAGTGCCCCGATAATAGTTCGATGTCTTCATCTAGGTCATTGACCAATCGAGCGATCTCGCCCGTATGTCGTCGAATGCCCTGTGCATCATACATGACGATCACTCCAAATACGACAGCCAGTGCTGTTTCGACAGAGCTTTTTCCTGTTTTTAATGCTGTGTAAGTAGCTAAAGCAGATACACCTGCAGAATGAGAACTTGGCATTCCTCCCGTTTGAAAGAAAGGGCGCCAATCCCAATTTCCCGATTTCGCTTTATGTGTTACTATTTTTAATCCTTGTGCTAGCATGATCGCTGATAAAGCTGTATTCATTCCCTGGTTCATTTCGTGTTCACCTCATCGTTATTCTGGCAAAAAAAGCACATGATTATGACGTCTATCGGAGAAATTATGTAAAAAGGCGAAAGGAGGACTTCATATGAACATAACGCGTAGAGAAGCAGAAATGATTCGAACAGCTCTATCACCGTTAATAGATGATAACAACAAAGAAACATATGCAGGGATATTAGAAAAATTGGTGCTCACTCCGACTCTTTATCAATTTAGTGATTGGGAAGGGTTTATGAATGATTGTCTAGTTGATAACGAAGAATCAATTAATTAGTCAGGGCTACTCAGCACCTGACTAATTTTATTTGATAAGACACAAAGAAGCGAGCCAGATAAGAATTGTTTACATATGATGGATATTAGAGAGGAGGGGGGAAGCAAAGAAAGGGAGAGTGAAATAATGGCAAGTAATTCAAAATATACAATTACTAGAGATTATATCGATAAAGGTAAGTCCAGACCAAAAGAAAAAAATGATGGAATTAGCTTTATTGTCGCTCATGATACAGGTAATCCAGGTTCAACGGCATACGTAAATCGAGCCTATTTTGCTAAAAATATTATCTCAGCGTCTGCTCATACGTTTATTGATGATTCGATTATTCTTGAAATCATTCCATTAACTGAAAAAGCATGGCATGTACGTTATGTAACGGAAAAGGACAATCTCCTTTATAACGGAGATGCGAACGATAAAGCGATCGGTGTGGAACTTTGTTGGGGAGGAGGTATATCCTTTATAGAGGCATATGACCGCTATGTTTGGTACCATGCTTATTTATGTGATAAATATAAACTCGATCCTGAATCAGATATAGTTGCCCACTCAACACTTGATCCAACACGTAGAACAGACCCTGAGAATGCATTAAATCGCTATGGAATTACATGGTCAACTTTTATTGAAGATGTAACAGGCGTTTGGAAAAACTTTAAAGAAATAAGTAGCCCTGGGAAGGTGAAATCTACTACTAGCACACTTATTGTTAGTGCAGGTGATCGTGGGAAAGAAGTTGAGAGAATTCAAGACCTTCTCATTCGTGTAGGAATGGACCTGCGTGAATTTGGGGCGGACGGCATTTTTGGAAGAGAGACGCAGGAAGCAGTTGAGAAATTTCAGCGATTAACAGGTCTAGTGGAAGATGGGATTGTTGGTCCGAAAACACTTGCTGCTTTGAAGCGAGCTCCAAAAGGTGGATTCGCTATGAATGCTCCAGTAAGACCTTATCCTGGTCGATATGTGATGAATGGCGATCGTGGCAAAGATGTAGAGGCCGTTCAACGAGCGGTTAATGTGAACCCCGATGGTATCTTTGGACCCGCAACTGAAAAGGCTGTAAGGGCTTATCAGAAAAGAAAGGGATTATCAGTAGATGGGATTGTTGGTCCAGATACATGGAATATGCTTTTTTAAGTAGCGCATTGAGAACCTCCAACGCAGCTCTTCCAGCTTACAATGCAACAGAGGCAGGTATCGTCTCACTATCGAAATCATTGGCAAGTCGTTATGCGAAGCGGAAAATACGTGTGAACGTTATTTCGCCAGTACCAATTGATACCCCTCTTGCTCGGAAGTTATATGGCACAGAGGATGGGTTTCAGAAAGCCTATAAACAACATCCTAGAGGGTCATTTGGAACGCCTCTTGAAATCGCAAAAGTGGTTTACTTTCTATCAAGTGAGGACGCAAGTTATATTAATGGTCATAATCTTGTTGTTGATGGTTGATATATCCTATTGTAGAAAAAAGCCCGTTATCGTTGATAACGGGCTTTTTTCTTATGGTTTTGGAACCTGTAAATCTGGCATCCACTGCTTCATATGAAGATTCATTTCATTTAATAAATCAGGTTTTACTTCACTTAGCGGGTGGACTTTATACTCATTATCTACATAAGTCGGAGTAAATGCTGGGGAAGTGATTGAGAGCATAGAGTTTCCTCGGAAATTCTTTTTGACGAATTGAACCTCAAGAATGCCTCCGATATCTTTGTAATCCCCTTTTTGACCTGACCAAAAATTACCTAGTGAATAGGCAACCAATACATTGCGCTTGTCGTTTGTTTCAATCCATTCTAACGGCTGGAGAACGTGGGGGTGATGACCTAAAATCAGGTTTGCTCCCGCTTCAGCTACATAAGAACTGAGTTCTAGCTGGTTATTGTTTGGATAGCGTTCATATTCATTTCCAAAGTGTAAGCTTACAACTACCCCATCAGCTACCTTTTTGGCTTCTTGAATATCTTGAGTTATGAGTTGCTTATCAATGTAGTTCACAAGATAAGGTTTATTTCTAGGAGGGCGGAGGCCATTAGTTCCGTAAGTATAGGAGAGAAAAGCCAGCGTTATCCCATTATGTTCAATCGTTCTAATGATAGTGCGATCTTTTTTTGAAACATAACTTCCTGTATAAAGTACGCCGATTTTGTTCCAATGTTTAATCGCATTTTGGATGGCTTTTTCTCCTCGGTCTAAAGTATGGTTATTCGCCATCGATACAATATCTACTCCGGAATTTTTAAGTGCGTCCCCAACTTCTGTTGGACTATTAAAAGAAGGATAAGATGAAAGGCCGATTGATGTCCCGCCGATGACGGTTTCTTGATTGGCGATCGTAATATCAGCTTTCTTTAATTGGTTTTGAACATCTTCAAGCATTGGATTAAAGTTAAATCCATTGCCTACTACTGCCTTTTCATAAACTCGGTCGTGAATGAGTATATCTCCCACCGCCGAAAGCGTTAAGGAAGCATTCTGAATAGCTGTATTCTCCTCAGTTTGTTGAGAGATGTTCCGATAGGTCGTGAGCAGCTCAGACGGCTGCTGAGGTTCAGTTTCATTTTGTGTAGAAAGCACAACTATGAGACCAGCTACAATAAAGAAAAGTATTCCAACAATAACGGATGTTTTTTTCATTAAGTTCACCCATATCCATATGTATATTATTAATATGAAATTAGTTTGCATCACCGTTATATTATCACCTTTTGATGAGAAAAGCATGTTCCTATCAAAAGGATAGACATGGTGAATTCACCATGTCTATTGGGGCGTATGATGTGGTTGGATTTTATAGTCTGAATTAGAGCTCACTGAAACGGTGTGAATGTTTTCTAGAAAAGTAGACAGAGTGGTATTTTCTTGTTGAAGTAACTTCGTTAAGGTTGCTTTTGTACTTGTCCTATAGACGCCCTGTAGAGGTTTAAGTGTCCCATCTACCAATGGAATTGCGCCATCTGCATGATAACGCAATACGTTTTTAATTAGTTTACTTGTTATAGATGTTGAAATGGAAAGTGTGTCTACTTCAATAACCCATGCTATTTCTGTTCTAGCGAGAGATAGTCCGGCATGCAATCCTCCTATAGGTCCCCTATTTGGATAAAAGTCCGTAATGATGCGAATATTTGTTGGGACGTGTGGTAGTAACTCTCTAGGAGTATTTGTAACGATAATGATCTCATCTGCAATTTGACTCATTTTTTTGATCTGACATAAGATGATTGGCTCATTATGATGTAGTAGAAGGGATCTATGGTGACCGTTTACATAATCATTACGTCCTCCGGCTAAAATGATTCCTGTTAGCATGCTCATCACCTTCCAATTTTTTGTTACCTTAAATGTAATATGGTTGAGGAAAACTAGGCTGTAAACAATGTCACATTTTCAAGAGAAAAATGATTGAGGTGTGATGTATATCACACTTAGAATGGAGTGGAACTCTTATAATGATGCTAAGAGAAACATTATAGGAGGCGAAAATCATGAAAGTTACTTGTCCCATCTCCACTATGAATAAAGGCGGATACAATACACAGTCATTTTCAAAGGGTAATTTTATTAAATTAGCAGAATTAATGTATGAACAACAGGTTAAGCGTGGAGAAACGATTTATTGGGAAGGCAATGAATCGAATCATATATATTATTTGAAAAGCGGAGCAGTAAAACTTACGAAGAGTTCTGATGAGGGTAAAGATCTTGTACTCTATCATTTTCAAGCAGGAGATCTGTTCGGAGAATTCCATGATGATAGTCATGTGCAGAATAGCTTTAGTGCAGAAGCCATGACGGATTGTAGTCTAGGTATCATCCAGCAGAAAGATCTTGAAACAATTTTATGGCAAAATGGGGATCTTGCCATTGAATTTATGAAATGGATGGGCTATATGCAGCGTTTTACCCAAACAAAATTACGCGATTTGATGTTTTTCGGAAAGCATGGAGCACTCGCTTCAACTTTGATTAGAATCGCCAATACTTATGGGGTTGAAGAAGGACCAAGTATTCGCATGACTACGAAGTTTACAAATGCGGAGCTTGCAGACTTGATTGGAGCAACTCGAGAAACGGTTAATCGAATGCTCAACCAGCTTAAGAAAGATGAGATTATAGCCTATGATGGGGGAGCAATCCTGATTGAAGATCTCGATAAATTGAAAGCCATATGTCATTGCGAAGGCTGTCCAAAAAACATATGCAGGTTATAAGGCGTGAGAGTTCAGGAGTTTTAATCCTGAACTCTTTTTTTGTCTTGATCGTGATGGCGTGCGGAGGTTGTGGAAGAGGATACTCGCCAAAATCGATAAATATTGGCTAAATTCAGATATATTGGCTAACTCGTGAATGTTCTCTTGTTTAGTGAGTTTAGTCACAGATTAGGAATGTGTATTCTCATACAATAAACCTATAGTGAAGTATAAAGGGGGATGAGTGATGGGGGCTCTTGAGGAGAAGAAAGAAACAGCGAGAAAAGTTGTAATAAATAAGGGAGGACCAAACCTGAAAGGGACGATGGTCGCAGTAATGTTACTTGGTGGCTTTATTCTATTATCCTGGTTTGGGGTTTACTGGCTATATATGGTTCGTCTTTAGAAAGGGGGAAAAGAGATGCACATGCACAAATTAGAAAGACTTTGGCTTATGATTGGAAGCGGGACACTTATTCTTTTTCTTTTAGTCATTGGTGTGAACGCTTTCGCAATGGGGCATACGCCACCGAGTGATAACGAAATTCTTGATCCAACAAAAGTAGATGTAACTGCGCCCTTTGATCAACCTGGTTTAAAGAAAATAGGTGAGAATGAATATGAAGCGGTTTTAGTTGCTCAAGCCTTCACCTTCCAATCAAATGATGAGCTGAAAATACCTGAAGGGGCTACCGTTCATTTTAAAGTTACTAGTAAAGACGTTGTTCATGGATTTCAAATCCCAAAGACGAATGTCAATATGATGATTACTCCTGGGCACGTGAATACCATTACACATACGTTTGATGAGGCAGGACAATTCCTGATTTTATGTAATGAATATTGCGGGGTAGGACATCAGGCAATGGGTGTACCTCTGGAGGTGACGAAATGAGTCATTCTATAGTAGATCGAAATGATGCAAAGCTCAGTATGGCTCATTTGTTAATTGCCTTTCTAGCTGTTCTATTAGGTGGTATTGCAGGATTACTACAAACGTTAGTAAGAAGTGGAACAATTCAGTTACCAGCAGGAATAGGATATTATCAGCTTTTAACTGCACACGGGATCTTACTCGCACTTATTTTTACAACTTATTTTATTATTGGGTTCTTTTATGCCGGCATGAGCAGAACAATGGGGAAGTTCTATGACCAACCATACCGTATGGCGTGGCTGGGATATATCATAATGACGATTGGAACAGTTCTTACAACTGTTATGGTTTTATTAAATGAGGGAACGGTTCTGTATACTTTCTATGCCCCGTTAAAAGCGTCTCCATGGTTTTATATTGGATTAACGTTGTTTATTATCGGAACATGGTTAGCGGGCGGTGCGATGTGTCATCAGTACTACATTTGGAAAAAAGTTTCTCATGAGAAGCTATCTCCATTATTTAGCTTCATGGCTGTGATGACGATGGTACTGTGGTTTGTCGCTACGATTGGTGTTGCTGTTTCAGTTATCTTTCAGTTTATTCCCTGGTCATTCGGTTGGGTGGATGAAATTAATATTCTTCTAAGTCGTACGCTTTTCTGGTATTTTGGTCATCCACTCGTTTATTTTTGGTTATTACCTGCCTACGTCTGTTGGTACGTTATTATACCCGAAATTATAGGTGGTAAAATTTTCAGTGATTCTTTAGCACGTTTGTCTTTCGTCCTTTTCTTGCTATTTTCGATACCGGTAGGATTTCATCATCAGTTACTCGAATCTGGCATTTCTCCTTTTTGGAAATTTCTACAGGTTGTGTTAACGTTTATGGTTATTGTTCCTTCACTCATGACGGCCTTCTCACTATTCGCTTCTTTTGAAATCGCTGGTCGTCGCAAAGGGGCAAAGGGCCTCTTTGGATGGTTCAGAGTATTACCATGGAGAGATGCGCGGTTCTTTGCGCCCATGGTCGGAATGTTGATTTTCATTCCAGCTGGTGCTGGTGGGATCATTAATGCAAGTAACCAAATGAACCAGATTGTGCATAACACGCTTTGGGTAACTGGGCATTTCCACCTTACCGTTGCCTCAAGTGTGGCTCTTACTTTCTTTGGCATTGCTTACTGGCTAATTCCTCATCTTACTGGAAGAGTATTGACGGGGAAAATGCACAGCATTGCGAATTTGCAAACAATTTTGTGGGCGATTGGCATGTTTTTTATGTCAGGAGCCATGCATACAGTGGGTTTACTTGGTGCACCGAGGAGAACAGCTTATACGACTTATCGGGATAACCCTGATGCATTAGGGTGGATTCCATATGAAGTGACGATGGCCGTTGGTGGATCAATCCTGTTTCTTGCCATTTTGCTGTTAGTTTACATTATTGTGAACCTCACGTTTTTTGCACCAAAAGGAAAAGAAGATTTTCCGATTGGAGAAGTGGCAGAAGATGCAGAGAAAACGCCTGCTATTTTGGAAAACTGGCGACTATGGCTTAGTATTGCGACAATACTCATACTTGTGGCTTATACAGTACCGGTCGTTCATATGATTGAACATGCACCACCCGGGTCTCCTGGGTTTAAATTTTGGTAATCAAAGCGCCGGTTATAATCCGGCGTTTTTCTATTGTACATCAGTTTGGTATAGTTAAGTTGGAAAAGAGGAGGGGTATAATTGAAAAAGTCTAATATCTTGTTTATTGGTGCTGGGCGCATGGCTGAGGCTATTTTCTCAGGACTTAAACAGTCTGGAAATATGGGGACAATTACGGTAACGAATCAATCTGATCAGAAGAAATTGGATGATTTGAGAAAAACGTATGATGTTGAAACAGGAGTATGGCAGGATGTCATTACCGAACATGATATTGTCATACTAGCAATGCCCCCAGCAGCACATCCAGCTGTTCTTAAAGAGCTAGCTGATCGAGTAACAAATCAATTTATCATTACAGTTGCTGCAGGCATAGGTCCTTCTATTTTAGAAGCATCACTTCCAGGACGTCCAACAGCCTGGATCATGCCGAATACAGCGGCTGATATCGGTGAGTCAATTTCATTATTCACGTGTGGAAATCACGTTACAGAGGATCATCGTGAAGCACTTCAGGTCATTCTGGATGCTATCGGAGAGTCTGAAGAGTTGTCTGAGAAGCAAATTCATGATCTTACTGCAATTACGGGAAGTGCTCCAGCATTTGTTTATCACTTAGCAGAGTCACTTGAAAAAACGGCTGCGTCTTATGGATTAACTGCTGATGTAGCGAGGAAGCTTGTTGTGCATATGATCTATGGATCTGCTTCAATGCTTAAAGATGGGCGAGACGCAGGAGAATTGCGTGATCAAGTGACAACACCAGGTGGGGCTACTGCTGCAGGACTAGATGTTCTGAGGAAAGGAGATTTCAGTCAGCTTCTGCATGAGGCGATTCTCGCTGTAAACGACAAAGCGGCTGAACAGGCGAAATAAAAAGAGGATGCCCATTAAAGCGGGCATCCTCTTTTTGATTATTATAAAATATAAGGTCCTAACAAGAAAATGAGTATTCCAAGATTTAATCCTAGCTGATAAGAAGTACGCTGAAGAATGGTCCATTCTTGGTCCTGTCCTATTCGACTGATGATGAAAGAGACAAGGAAGATAATCACTGGCCAGACGTATGGAGCTCCTTCAAACGTAAGATAGGTAGGGGCAAGGTTTTGAAAGGGGCCGTCAAGAATCGAAGGTAAGAAAATCATCTGGGACCCAACGCAAAGGAGGACAATTGTCCATTCTACCCAGCTCTTATCCTGCTCAACTGCAGTTGTATTTGCAAAATATAAGTACATTAAAGCAACTGCCGGTAGAATCAGAAAACCAAAGGAAAAAGCTAGCATTGCGAACATACCTACAATTGCTGTGAATGTATAATAAAGAGCGAATTTCAGATCATCTTTTGACGTTTCATTACTGCTCTCAATTACGGTTGAATCAGTAGATGCCCCATGTAAAACCAGGCCATTGTCTTCTTGGTCCATCCAAACTAGCGATTGATCTGTAATCGAAACAGGTCGTATCGAAAGTTCCTCACTTGTACTTCTTCTAGAAGCCACCCATTCTCCATCCTGGCGAGATGCTTCATAAATACTTATAACAGAACGTTTCGGAGATATTTCGCCGTCTGCACTAAACAACAGATGAGGTTTTCCATCTACTTTAGTTAAAGAGAAATAGTTAGGCCTTGGGAAGCTATCTCCTGTTTCAACATTAGTGATTTTCAAGAGGTTAACTTTAGCCTCTTCTCCACTAATACTTTCGCCGAAGTAAGTGTTAATCACTCTTGTTCCCTGTCTTGTTGCACTAACTGTATATGTAAACGTCAAGGTTTCATCTACCTGGATCATCTGGAGATTGCTGTATAATTCTCCTGACGAGAGAGGGGTTTCGTGAATAATAACTGGTTCTTTGCCCGGGTCAAATGTTAGAAATTGATTTGTATCTTCTGATTGAACATAAAGAAATAACTGTCCATTTTCTGCAAAGGTTCCACCTTTTATGTATTGAGGTAACTTCGTTTCTGAATCAATTGTTCCTTCTGGAGAAATGGCGTAAACCGTGTGGCGTGACCAGGCTATAACCCCATCATTTGATGCATTTATACCTTCAATCTTATTCAGGATGGATTGCTCTTCTCCATTTCGAGCATAGATAATTTCATCCTTTTTTTTGTAAATGGCTTGTTTATCATCAACATAGAAAGAGTACCCTTCAGGAATAACATACTCGAGATTTTCTGAGGATGTTTCAAGCTGTTCGTTTACGACGACTTTTCGCACAGGATCGCCGCTGAAATATAGCGTACTTACTTCTTCTTCATGTTCCACAAACATTTCACTATCCTCAGCTGCTACGTCTAAAGCAATTGTTCTACTCCATTCTTCGTCGGGTTTTTCTTGAAGAATTGACAGCTGATGGAGAAAAATTAATAACAAAATAACGAGGCCAGTTAGTATGGGAAGCCCAAATTTTTTCATTCAATCACTCCTTATTCCTTACATACGTTTGAATTTTACACAAGTTTCAAAAAATTTACAATAAGTTTTAGTTTGAATCGCCAAAAGATTTCGTGAATACAATACGGTAGCTAAATTCAGGGGGTACCGTTATGGATATGAAGAGGGTGAATGAGAGAATAGATGAGTTAGTAAAAGAAGCAGTAAGTCACCAGGAGAAGAATGGCTCATTTCATTACTGTTTTGAGAATAGTCTTCTAACTGATGCAGTTATGATTGTGCTCATAAGAACACTTGGGTTGAAAGAAGAAACATTAGTGGATCAGCTTGTCCATCGTTTGCTGATGAATCAGTCAAGGGGCGGGTATTGGAAGCTATTTGAAGATGATGAAGGGAATCTTTCGGCTACAGTTCAGGCGTATCATAGCCTCCTTTATTCGGGGAAAATAAAGCGGGAGCATCCTCAGATGAAGAAAGCTGAGTTGTATATCCGAAAGTGGGGAGGGATAGAGAGAACGGATTCAATGACTAAAGTTTTTCTAGCATTAAATGGTCATCTGGAATGGCCACAGCTTTTCCATTTTCCGATGTTATTTATGCTTATTCCTGGTTCCTTCCCGGTTTCTTTCTTTGATTTAAGCTCATATGCCCGCCTCCATTTTGCGCCAATCATCTTATGTCAGGATCTACGCTATTCGATTAAGACGAGCTGGACACCTGATCTCGCTCATTTATTAAATGAAGAACGCGTTTTTTCAGACGCTATCAAATCATTATGGGATTCCATAGTTCAATTTCCAGATAATCAGTTGTTCAAAGCAAGAAAGAGAGCTGAACAATATATGTTACAGCGAATTGAAAGTGATGGAACGTTATTAAATTATGCTACTGCCACATTTTTCATGATTTATGCCATGCTCGCCCTTGGTTATGAAAAACAGTCTCCGGTTATTCTACGTGCTATAGATGGTTTGAAGGGGATGTTGTGTTTGTCAGAGAATCATATTCAAAACTCTCCCTCTACGATTTGGGATACTGCTCTAATAACGCATACGCTCCAAGAAGCAGGACTTTCAAGTGTTGATCCTATCATTATGAAGGCAAGTAAATATTTAGGAAGAAATCAACAAACAAAGTTTGGAGACTGGGCGATGGCAAAACAGAATATTATACCTGGGGGATGGGGATTTAGTGAAGGAAACAGTATTCATCCAGATGTAGATGATACGACAGCTGCCCTGAGAGCAATGAAACATGCTTCTTCCTCAAACAGCTGGCAGCGAGGAGTGAACTGGATACTTGCGATGCAAAATAAGGATGGGGGATGGCCCGCATTTGAAACAGACCGTAAAGCTCTTCTATTGAAAGATCTACCGATCGATGGAGCGCAATCTTCTTTTCCTGATGATTCGTCAGCCGATCTTACCGGAAGAACTGTCGAATTTCTATGTAACTTCGCTGGGTTACAACATAATCATCCATCAGTAGTAAGAGGAGTAAAGTGGCTTGTTAGCAACCAGGAGAGTGATGGTTCATGGTGCGGAAGGTGGGGGATTTGCTATGTTTACGGTACATGGGCAGCTGTAACTGGACTGAAGGCAGCGGGGTATAGTGCGTCTTTTCCTGCAATCAGTAAGGGTTTAGAATTTCTTAAAAAGATTCAGCAGGAAGATGGTGGATGGGGAGAATCATGTAAAAGTGATGAACAAAAAAAGTATATTTCTCTTAGCTATAGTACACCTTCCCAAACCGCTTGGGCAGTTGATGCTTTAACAATTTGTGGAGATAAATGTGATGCACTTCATAAAGGAGTAGAGTATCTTACGAAAGGCGCTTTTGAAAATAAAGAACTCACTTATCCAACAGGAGCAGGATTACCAGGTGGCTTTTACGTTCACTATCACAGTTATAAAATGATCTGGCCGCTCCTTGCCCTTGCCCATTACAGACAATTGTTGAATCAGGAGTGAAAGAAAGAGCGGATGCACGATATGCATCCGCTCTTGATCGTTCTACTTTGCTTCGACGCCGCTTTTTTCAACTTCATTCACAGTGATTTCTCCAGTTCCACGAGGAATTTTTACTGTGTGTATCTTCTTCGCTTCAAGTGCTCTTGCAATAGCATTGGTTGCGTCTGAAGGGTCAATTTTGTCCCCGCAAGTATAGACATCTACTGAAGCATATCCGTGTTCAGGGAAACTATGAATGGTAAGGTGGGATTCAGCAATAATAACGGCGCCACTAATTCCCTGGGGCTCGAACGGGTGGAAGACTACGTCTCTAATTTCGGCTCCAGCTTCAAGTGCTGCACTAGCAAAGGTTTCTTCTATATAGACTAAATCGTTTAATTTCTCTTTGTTACAGTTCCACATTTCAGCGATAATATGGTGACCTAATGTTTCGATGGTAATAGCCTCCTTATTGGTTGCATCCTATAGTTTTGATTTTAGTAAATCGTTTTATACAGTTTTCTCCCCCTATGAATGAGATATTTAAACATTAGGAGTGTCTTGATTTGACACCTTATGTTCAAAAGTTTAAACTTAAGAACAATAAAGAGACTTGCCTGAGGAGATGATACGATGGAAGTGATAGAAGAAATAGTAAGAACACAAAGAGAGTATTATTATAATGGAGAAACGAAATCGTATGCTTTCAGAAAACAAAAGCTAGAGACATTAAGAAAAGTCATTAAAGAATATGAACCTGAAGTATTAAAAGCCCTTAAGGAAGATCTTCATAAATCAGAGTGGGAAGCTTATACAACTGAAATTGGTTTTCTGCTTGAAGAAATAAAGTTTACGCTAAAGCATTTAAAGGAGTGGATGAGCCCTGAGAGAGCGAAGTCGCCTGTCACTCATCTTGGTTCTAAAAGTTATGTTCATCGAGAGCCATATGGCGTTACATTAATTATTGCTCCTTGGAATTATCCATTCCAGCTGCAGATTGCCCCTCTTGTTGGTGCCATTGCAGCGGGGAACTGTGCCGTTTTAAAGCCATCGGAACTAACACCCGCAGTGTCTGCTGTGATTGCCAAAATGATTCGAGAAGTCTTTCCGCGAAAGTATATTGCTGTCGTTGAAGGTGGCGTAGAT
Source organism: Anaerobacillus sp. 63XJN7_4_ISO-PGPR-S23-413 (assembly GCF_056173725.1). Classification (NCBI taxonomy): domain Bacteria; kingdom Bacillati; phylum Bacillota; class Bacilli; order Caryophanales; family Bacillaceae; genus Anaerobacillus; species Anaerobacillus sp. 63XJN7_4_ISO-PGPR-S23-413. The sequence continues at coordinate 3,171,714 of NZ_CM149688.1, read as the reverse complement.
ACGAGTACGGAGTTATTAAAGCAATCGTTTGATCATATTTTCTTCACAGGAAGTGTTCCTGTCGGAAAAATTGTGATGGAAGCTGCGGCTAAACAACTTATACCGGTAACGCTTGAACTTGGCGGAAAGAGTCCGGCCATAGTAAATAAAGATGCTAATTTAAACTTAGCTGCTAAACGAATCATGTGGGGTAAATTCACAAATGCTGGACAAACGTGTATCGCTCCAGACTATTTATACGTTCATCGTGATGTAAAGAAAGCATTGTTAGAACAAATGGCTCAAGTCCTGGTTGAATTCTACGGAGAAGATCCATTGTCTGATCAGAAATACGGTCACATCGTAAGTGATCGTCATTTCCAAAGATTAAAAGAATTCCTAAATGATGGTGACGTATTAATAGGTGGGCAACATAAAGAAAAGGAACGTGTCATTGCCCCAACAATTATGGATAATGTGTCTTGGGAAGATCCTGTCATGCAAGAAGAAATCTTTGGTCCGATCCTTCCTGTTCTTGAATTCACAGATATTCATACTGTGATTGATGATGTACGCAGACGCCCAAAGCCACTTGCTCTTTATTTTTTCTCAGAATCTGAAAAAATGCAAGATTTGATCACTTCTTCTATTTCTTTTGGAGGCGGATGTATGAACGACACGTTAATGCATATCGTCTCACCTTATCTACCATTTGGTGGTGTTGGTTCAAGCGGTACTGGAAGCTATCATGGTCAAGCGAGCTTTGAAGCATTCTCTCATCAGAAAAGCATTGTGAAACAAACAACGAAATTCGATTTTGCATTTCGTTATCCCTCTGCTAAAAACGGGCTAAAAATGATAAAAAGGATCATGGGATAACAAGGTTTTTTCTTTAGTGATCTACCGTGTCGTGATATGATTACGAAAAGCAGTACTCGAATCATTCTGAGCACTGCTCTATTCTCGATTAACTTAGGGGGAAGTAGATATGAGTAAAGGTGTTATTAGTCTTGGTGAAGCATTAATTGACTTTATTCCTCTGGACAAGGACAATCTCACGTATCAAAAAAGTCCTGGTGGTGCTCCTGCAAACGTATCCGTTGGACTTGCACGTCTCGGTGTTAACTCCACGTTTCTAGGGAAAGTTGGGGATGATGTCCTCGGACGATTTCTCCAAGAAACGCTAAAAAATTATGGTGTTGATGTATCAACGATGATCCTAACTGAGTCAGCCCGAACCGGAGTTGTCTTTGTTACAAATGCAGAAAACGGAGAGCGTAGTTTTGACTTTTACATAAACCCAAGTGCCGATCGCTTTTTGCATGCAGAAGAAATAAGTGACGATTTATTCGAGCGTCACCGTATCCTTCATTTTGGATCAATTTCAATGATTAGTGAACCTTCTAGAAGTGCAACTAAGGTAGCGGTTGAAAAAGCAAAAGAAAATGGATTAATCATTTCTTATGATCCGAACTTACGACTAGGCCTATGGGAAAGTGAAGAAAGAGCTAAAGAAACGATTGTTTCAATGTTATCAGAGGCAGATATACTAAAACTTTCTGAAGAAGAGCTCACATTCATTACAGGTGAAGAAGCGATCGAAGATGGAATTAAGAAGCTCGCTCATTATCGTATTCCAGTGATCTTTATTACTATGGGTGGTGAAGGTAGTCTCGTTTTCACACCAGACTACTCACTTAGAGTACCTGCTATGAAAGTTAAAGCCGTTGATACAACAGGCGCAGGAGATGCATTTGTTTCTGGCATTTTAAACGGCTTCAATGAATATGAAGGCTCTCTTAGTGATCTATCGCGTGAAGAGCTTGAACGTATGACGCAATTTGCTAGCGTGTCTGGTGCTTTAGCAGCTGCAACGAAGGGTGCAATGACCGCTCTTCCAACGAAAACAGAAGTGGAAGAAATATTATTAAAAGAGTCGAAATAATGAAGCACCCCCGCTAATGTGCGGGGTGTTTTTGTGTACAAGCTCGCCATTGCACAAAACTAGAATGAAGTCTTGCTGTAAGATACAATGAAAAAGGAACTTATAAACTATTCGGAGGTGCATCGTATGAACCGTGATTTTTTATTAGAATTGTTATCAACCGCTTCTCCATCAGGAGCTGAAATGGAAATCCAGCATAAATGGATGGACTATGTAAGAGAGTTTGCAGATGACATTAAAACGGATAACGCAGGTAATGCGATCGGAATTCTTAATCCAGAAGCAGAATTTAAAGTGCTTCTTGCAGGACACTGTGACGAAATTGGATTTATGGTGAAGCAAATTGATCAAAATGGATTTATTCGCGTAGAGAAATTAGGTGGAATTAGTCATAAGCCTGCTATTGGCATGAAAGTAACAATTCTAGGCACACATGGAAAGTTAACAGGTGTATTTGGTGTCAATGCAGAACATCACGGAGGGGCGAAAGAGTTTCATTTCGAAGACCTCTATATTGACTGTGGTGCAGCTACAAAAGAAGAAATCGAGAAGTACGTCCAAATTGGGGACCTCGCAGTCTATAAACGAGAAGTTGAGCACCTCTTAAATGACCGAATTAGTGGAAGAGGATTAGACAACCGGACTGGTTCATTTATCGTAGCAGAAGTTCTTCGTGAAGTAGCCAAGCGTAACCCTAAAGTAGGTGTTTATGCTGTTAGTACAGTGAATGAAGAAACAAACATGGGTGGTGCTTATTTCGCTGGTGCAGGAATCCAACCAACAATGGCCATTGCTTGTGATGTTACATTTTCTTCAGACTATCCTGGAATTGATGCAAGAAAGCACACAGAGGTTGATCTTGGAGGTGGACCTGTTCTTGCGAAAGGCGCTCCAATCAATATAAAAATCAATCAGCTCCTTGAAAAGGCTGCTAAAAAGCTTGATTTGAAACTTCAGTATGAGTTAACACCAAGAATGACAGGGACGGATGCAGATAAGCTTCGTTTAACAGGATACGGTGTTCCTGTATCACTTGTGTCCCTTCCGCTTCGCTATATGCATGCACCGGTAGAAACAGTAAGTTTAAAAGATATGCAGGAAGAAATTGATTTGCTCGTGGAAATGATAGCGGATTTAACAGGCGAAGAAAGTGTGAATCCACTAACTTAAATAATAATATTGACAAAATTGTGACAATAGTGCTAAGATGACAGAGTGAAAAATAACGGTAAAGGAGAGTGTGTGTGATGAGACATATTTTGAAAGATATCCAACAACTAACTTCATGTACTCATAGACGCACTTTGCCAGGGATGTAACCCCTTTGTCACAGTAAAGGAATCGGCGCGCGTCATAGACGTGTGCCCTTTTCTATGTCTTAAGAAGTCATTAGACATAACCGCATGCGGTTATGTCTTTTTTGGTTTCTGAGAAAAGTGACAGTGGGGAAATGAAGTGATCCATGTAAGGAGGATGGTGAAATAGTCAATCAGAAAGCATAACTGTAGGAAAAAGTTAGGAGGGATTAAGTTGTTCTCTATTTTACGGAAATTGAGCTGGTTTTTTAAACAGCATTGGAAACGGTATAGCATTGCTATTGCTTTATTGATTTTTGGGGGTATTCTCGAGGTCATTCCACCAAAATTAATCGGAATGGCCATTGATGAAATAAACGTAGGAAGCTTAACCTGGGAAAGCTTACAAAATTATTTATTTTTTTATGGAGGGTTATTGCTCGTCGTCTATATCGTCACATATATTTGGATGTACCAATTATTTGGTGGTGCCTTTCTAGTTGAGAGGGCGCTCCGATCTAAATTGATGAAGCACCTCCTTAAAATGACGCCATCCTTTTATGAGAAAAACCGAACTGGAGACCTGATGGCAAGGGCCACAAATGATCTAAAAGCTGTCTCCCTTACCGCAGGATTTGGTATTTTAACATTAGTAGATTCAACGATCTTTATGTTTCTTATTTTGATTACAATGGGCGTTCTTATTAGCTGGAAATTAACGCTTGCGGCTATTCTTCCTCTACCCCTTATGGCTCTTGCCATGAATCGTTACGGAAAAATCATTCATAAGCGCTTTACAGCTGCCCAAGATTCGTTCGGAGATATGAATGATCAAGTACTAGAATCGATTGCAGGAGTTCGAGTAACGCGTGCTTATGTACAAGAAAGGGCAGATCAGCAGAAGTTTCAGAACTTAACGGAAGATGTATATAAGAAAAATATTGAAGTAGCAAAAGTAGATGTTTTATTTGAGCCAACTATTAAAGTTCTTGTCGGGATTAGTTATTTAATTGGGTTAGGGTATGGAGCGTATCTCGTTTTTCATAAAGTCCTAACACTCGGAGAACTGGTGTCATTCAATGTGTACCTGGGGATGCTCATATGGCCGATGATTGCGGTTGGAGAGTTGATCAACGTCATGCAGCGAGGAAATGCATCGTTGAACCGTGTCTTAGAGACGCTGTCTCATGAAGAGGATGTGAAAGAACACCATTCTCCTCAATATCTGGATACACCAGGTACGATCGTTTTTGAAGATGTTACTTTTACGTATCCCTCTTCATCTGTTACGAATTTACAAAATGTTTCATTTACTCTGAAGAAAGGCCAAACATTAGGCGTTGTAGGGAGAACAGGTAGTGGGAAAACGACATTACTGAAGCAACTTTTAAGAGAATATCCAGTCGGTAAAGGGAAAATCAAAATTTCTGATGTGCCGATCGAAGAAATTTCTCTCGAAACTCTGCAAAACTGGATTGGTTATGTTCCTCAGGATCAGATGCTTTTCTCAAGGTCGGTGAGAGAAAATCTTCTGTTTGGTAAAAATAATGGAACAGATCAAGACATTGATCGAGTGCTGCGGCTATCCGACTTTAAAAAAGATATACATGTGCTCCCTGAAGGGCTTGAGACGCTTGTTGGAGAAAAAGGCGTCGCTTTATCAGGTGGACAGAAACAAAGGGTATCCATTGCGCGAGCTCTAATGATTAATCCTGAAATATTAATTTTAGACGATGCAATGTCTGCCGTTGATGGAAAAACTGAAGCACAAATTATATCCAATATTCGCAATGAACGTTCTGGGAAAACGACGTTTATAGCCACGCATCGTTTGTCGGGTGTTCAGCATGCTGATTGGATTATCGTTCTTGATGAGGGCAAGGTGATTGAGGAAGGAACTCATAAAGAGCTTCTTTCTAAAAAGGGATGGTATCGTGACCAATTTGACAGACAGCAGCTTGAGGATTCATTGAAGGAGGTGCTGTAAATGAATCGACAGGTAGGAAAGCGATTAGTTAAGTATGCACTGGGTTTTAAGAAAAATATTCTTATTGCTTTACTCTTATTAATGGTAGCTGTTACAGCAGAGCTCTCTGGGCCTTTCATTGCGAAACGTATGATTGATGTCCATATTATGGGGATTGAGTATCCCTGGTATGAAACAGATCAGGGAGAAGAAGCTGTTAAATATGATGGGGACTGGTATAAACGAAGTGATCATTTTGGGAGCGATGAATTTAAAGGAGAGGAAGTAAGGATTCTTCAGGTAGGTCGCGACTACTATTTCGTTGATGAAGCGATCGCATACGATGGAGAACGGTCGGTTGACGACAACCTTATCACGATTCAAAAGGAGGGGGAACAACAATCCTATCAAGCTAAAGAAATAAGCAATGAAGAACTGCTTGCCTTTTATCAACCGCAAATAGAACCGATGGTCTGGTTAATAGCGCTCTACTTTGGGCTTCTATTGTTCGCATCCTTTTTTGAATATGGGCAGGGACTTCTATTGCAAACCTCTGCTAACCGTATTATTCAAAAAATGAGAACGGATGTTTACTCCCAGATTCAGCGTTTGCATATCAACTATTTTGATAATTTACCAGCCGGTAAAGTTGTGGCAAGAATTACGAATGATACGGAGGCAATAAGAGAGCTTTATGTGACGGTGCTCGCAACGTTCTTCACAAGCATCTTTTATATGACAGGGATATTTATTGCCTTATTCTTGCTTGATGTAAAGCTTGCGTTGATTACATTAACGATTGTGCCACTCCTTCTGATTTGGATCTTCGTTTATCGTAAATATGCGTCGAAATTCAATAAGGTCATTCGAACAAGGATTAGTGATATTAACGGAATGATCAATGAATCCATTCAGGGCATGTCGATAATAAGAGCTTTCAAACGTCAAGAGAAGACTGAAGCGGAATTTGAAGAGCTGAATGACAGCCATTTTACTTATCAAAATAAGCTATTGAATTTGAATTCCTTAATGTCACATAACCTTGTGAACATTCTACGGAATATTTCATTTGTAGTATTGATTTGGTACTTTGGGGGAGCTTCATTAACGGCTGGGTCTATTGTGAGTCTCGGTGTTCTTTATGCTTTTGTGGATTATTTGAATCGCTTATTTCAACCCGTTACAAATATGGTGAACCAGCTAGCTAATTTAGAACAGGCTTTAGTAGCGGCGGACAGAGTTTTTGAGCTTCTTGATGAAAAGGGGGAAGATGTATCAGATGGTGAATTTCCTCGTTATGATGGGAATGTCACTTTCGATCATGTTTCGTTTGCATACAAAGCAGAAGAATATGTGTTAAAGGAACTATCATTTGAAGCGAAAAAAGGTCAGACGGTTGCCCTAGTGGGGCATACTGGTTCAGGGAAAAGTTCAATTATGAATTTATTATTCCGATTTTACGATAACCAAAAAGGAACGATCTCTATCGACGGTCAAAATATTCAAGATATTCCAAAACAGCAGTTAAGACAGCATATGGCGATCGTGCTCCAGGATCCATTCTTGTTCACTGGAACGATTGCTTCGAATGTAAGTCTTAATGATTCCTCGATCTCAAGAGAAAAAGTTGAAAAGGCTTTAAAAGATGTGGGAGCAGAGCAGCTGCTTCGATCTCTTCCTAACGGGTATGATGAGGCAGTGATCGAAAAAGGAAGCACGCTTTCTTCGGGGCAAAGACAGCTGATCTCTTTTGCAAGGGCACTAGCGTTTGACCCTGCTGTCTTAATTCTTGATGAGGCGACTTCGAATGTTGATACCGAAACAGAAATGATTATTCAAAATGCGCTGGATATTTTAAAAAAGGGTCGTACCACATTTATCATTGCTCACAGACTCTCAACAATTCGAGAGGCTGACCAAATCCTTGTTCTTCACCAAGGTGAAATCGTTGAACGAGGCGATCATGATCAATTGATGAAGCAAAAGGGAAGGTACTTCCAAATGTATCAGCTTCAACAAGGGAAAAAGGTTGAGCAGGCTGTTTAGTAGATATCAGTAGATGAAATGAATCAAAGCCGTAGCTTAAGCTACGGCTTTGATGTTGGAGGGTGCAAACCCCATTCTTTTTCTATTAGATATGTTAGGTATACTGTTGATTCTCGATCTTTGGCTTATTTTAGTGAACTCTTTATCTCACTCGTCTTTCAGTCTGAAGAGAGTAATAAGTAGTTGCATCTATCGTTGAGAGGGGCGGAATCCAGCTTGTTCGGCTTCATCTGTGTTACAAAACATTTCTTCTGCTTTCGTAATCTCGTAATATGATCCTTCAGGAACGTGGTAAATTTTATCTCCTTTAGAATTAATGTTCCCTTTAATGTCACAACCTTGTTGAGATCCCTTGTCAGTAGATGTGGAGTCAGATGCTTCAAAGGATTCGTTAAATCCTTCTTCGCGAACGTAATCTTCAATACTCCAAATGCCTTTGCCTTCTTCTTGAGCCTTACGCTGAATTTCTTGGAATGTATCAACGTACTTTACGTTTGGCTGATAAATATAAGCAACTCTTGCTAGTCCTTCTTCAAGGAGCATCTCATTAAACATCTGATCGCCAATCCATACGTAAGCAAGCAGTCGACCGTATTTGTCGCGTTCTGAAACATCTATCTCGACACCAATTTCTTTTCCTTCTAGTTGATTCTTAGCAAACTGGGAGGCTTCAGGTCCATAGGGTTGTACAGGTTTACTCGGATGCTTTGTTTCCGGAGTGTCAACGAGAAGGAGTCTAATTGTTTCTTCTCGATCTTCAAGAGTTACTTTCAATGTATCGCCATCAACAACTCGATCCACTGTTGCCGGAATTGTGTTTTCTTTTATTTCTGTATCAGATGTGAGTGTAGCGCATGCAGATAAAAATACGATGATAAAAAGAAAAGGCAGTCTTATTCGTATCATTTGTTACTCTCCTTTCCGTTCCACTTAGGTCTTAGACGCCCATATTAGGCATAATCTAAAAGGGGGGTGATCCAATTGAATCACGGATGTATTTACTGTGAGAAAGAATTGCTCTTCCCGTGGGAACGACGAAGATTGGTTTGCGATGAATGTCATTATGCAATATCAGACACCTATCATGAAGATTATAGAGAAATTGGTGAAAGAAAAATAGAACAGAAAGCCCGTCATTAATGACGGGCTTTTCTTTGAGTGTTCTAGTTCAAGCGTTCCAATATCTCCGTTTCTAAACGCTCGTCTTCGCTTTTCTTAATACCTTTTAACGGCTAGGGTGCAGCGGGATATGCAGATTAGTTCTTCTTGTTCGTCTACGATGTTGATTTCCCACACCATTGTTCTTTTGCCGATGTGGATTGGTTCGGCGATGGCTCGGACGACGCCGTCTTTTTTGCTTCGGAGGTGATTAGCGTTGATCTCCATCCCAAAAGTTGCTTCGTTTTCTGAATCTAGATTAAGTGTGCCGCCTATGCTGGCTGCTGATTCTGCTAGGGCTACTGATGCGCCACCGTGAAGAAAGCCAAGTGGTTGATGAGTGCTTGGTCCAACTGGCATTTCGAGAACAACTTTTTCAGGTGTTAATGTAATGGCTTTAATGCCGAGTGCCTCTAACATTGTATTTGCAAATTCCATCGTATTACCCCCATTTTTATGTACTTATTTACAGTATACACGAGGCTAACGTGAGAAAAAGAGAAAAGTTAGCGATCGATAGGCTGTAGCATTTCTAAATAAACTCCTTTTTACTTTCATTCAGAGAATAGAGGATTATTTTCACGAATTTATGCAAAGGTGAGGGAGTGGTTCATAAATATAAAAAAGTCAGAGACCAAATGGATCTCTGACTTTCTCATCGTGTTAAATGAAATAGGCTAATAATAAACCAATGGCCATTAACAGTCCGAATTGTGTATGCATTTGAGCAGTTGCTTGCATAGCAGGCATCATGTGAGCTGCTTTTGTTTTTCCTTCAAATAAGCGGATGGCTTTAAATGCTTTAGGGATGCTTAATATTATCAACAAAAGCCATAAAGATGAATCAATTGTAATAATAAGTCCAACCACCCAGAGGTAGGATACGATAAACATACCTTCTAAAAATGTTACAGCCTTATCATGTCCGAGAAGAATCGCAAGTGTTTTACGTCCTTTTTCCTTGTCGCCTTCTAAGTCACGAATATTATTCGCCATGAGGATACCGCCAACTAGAATGGATATAGGAATCGAAACGAGAATGCTTTCAAACGTAATCACACCTGTTTGAATAAAGAAAGAAAGTAATACAAGTATTAGTCCCATAAATACACCAGCAGCAATTTCACCAAATGGTGTGTAGGCGATTGGATACGGACCGCCAGTGTAAAAGTACCCTGCTGCCATGCAGATTGTTCCAATAACCGCAATCCACCATGTTGTAAGGACACAGATATAAACACCTAAAAGAATCGCAATGCCGAAGAAAATAAAAGCAAGGTTTAATACTGTTCTTGCACTAACACCATCTCGTACGATAGCGCCCCCAATTCCTACACTCCCAGCGTGATCGAGACCCCTTTTGAAATCATAGTATTCATTAAACATGTTTGTTGCAGATTGAATAAGAATAGATGCGATCATCATCGCCATAAACAATCCAAAATGTAATGTATGACTTTGAAGGGCAAGCATTGTGCCCAGAAAAACCGGGACGAAGGAAGCAGTTAATGTATGCGGCCTGAGTAAACGCCACCATACCTGCCATGTTGGTTTTGAAGGCGTGACTTTGTTCAGCTTATCGTTGCTGTTATTCATACGCTCTTCCATATAATTGTGTCTCTCCCTTTAGTAATAAACTTCTTATAAATTCCCCTTGTGACCATTATAGTTTAAAAAAATGGATAAGGGGTGTCAATCCTTTTGTCAATATCAAGAAGTCTCTGTCAATAGAGGAAAGTAGCGAATTTCCCTTCAAACGAAAGAGAAATGAAGGTTATTCTAAGTTTGAGGTGGGTAAAAGTAGTTATTCTTCCATTCAAAAACGATCCTTCGTTCGAAGGATCGTTTTTGAATGATTAATAATATGGGTAAGGATATGGGTATGGTCTGAAGAACGCAATACTTCCTAGTCCTACTCCTAAAAGACCGCCAAGAAAACCTCCTGCAAGTGCTCCGAAGAAAAACATGCCTGGTCCTTCGGGATGTTGTGGTCCGTCACAATTGCGATTTAAAGGGCGGATATAAACAAATTCATTATCAACTTCTTCAACGTGACCTCTATGCAATTGACCGTCATGACACTTGATTTCAACACATTGTCCTATGTGTTGACGACAAACCCCATGGTAATAGTGTCTGGACAATATAGACCCTCCCTTATGCATTAGTTTATAAACGACTGCAAAGCAGCGTCTACTTTTATCAGTGTATGCTCACTATTTTTTTTGCTAAGGGCACTTGCGGAACATTAAAATGGTTTTTTTCTATGAGATGGGGAATCTATACATAAGAACCATTCATACGGTTAAACAGCTTCGTTGACAGTCTTAGCCAGACAGGTGTATCCTTTAATTAACTGTGGCCGAGGCTAACTCGGTCTGCTTTTGCATGGACAGAAAGTTGGGGGGAGAAGACGGTGTCTACAATACAACATCAAGAATTATTTAGCCTGCTTCATCAAGGTGTAAGTAAGGCAGAAAAGCGGGGAACGTCCGTGCTTGTTAGTCAGGTGCTATCAGTAGCTGCTGTCGATCCCCTCTCCTTTTATGCTGCAGGTTCGTTTACTAACGAGAATGATCGAACATTCTGGTCGGACCCTGAGAATGACACGACAATAGTGGGCCAGGGTTGTGTGAAGCAATTTGAGGCTCAAATCGATCGTTTTCGTTCAATTGAAAGTGATTGGCAAACTTTTTTAGAACAAGCGATCATAGAGGGGGCTCCTTCAAGGCCAGGTGTTGGACCGGTTCTGTTAGGTGGGTTTTCATTCGATCCAACTGCCCCAGATAGCGGTGAATGGGATTCCTTTCCTAAAGGCGGGATGGTTCTTCCAGAATTAATGTTGACTTCAGCTGGAAACCATGCTTGGCTCACACTCAACGCAATTGTTAGCGCAGGAGATAATGTGGAAGTTATATCTGAAGCGCTTTTAGATAAGCATGATCGTCTTTTTGAGAAGCTTACGTCTCATGCCTATGCAGATGTCGATGCTATTTCAATAGAAGAAATACGACCTCAGGAATGGAAAGAAACGGTCAGAAGTGCTGCTGCTAATATTAGAAATGGCCATCTTGATAAAGTCGTTTTAGCGAGAGAAATTAAGCTCCAGTCGACTCAAAACTTTTCATCAACCCAAACACTGACAAATTTAAAAAAACAACAAAGTGATAGCTATGTTTTCGCGTTTGAATATGGAGACAAATGCTTTCTTGGAGCTTCACCTGAACGGTTAGTCAAAAGAGATGGACAACAAGTGTATTCGACTTGTCTTGCGGGCTCTATTCAACGAGGTGAATCGAAGGAAATGGATGATGAACTTGGACAAGCACTTCTTCATGATCAAAAGAATCGAATTGAGCATGATCTTGTCGTTCAAATGATTCGATCAGCTATGGAAGAGGAGTGTGAATTTGTTCAGGTACCGTCAAGGCCGGAAATTCTTAAAACGCCTCATATTCAACATTTATTTACTCCTGTTGTAGCAAGGGCTGGTAGAGAGACAAGCCTTTTTCGTATGGTTGAACGGCTTCATCCTACCCCTGCGCTTGGCGGTTATCCTCAAAAGGAAGCCGTAAATGAAATTAAGCGAATAGAGAAGCTTGATCGAGGTTGGTATGCAGGACCTGTTGGTTGGGTTGATTATCAGGGAAATGGAGAATTTGCTGTAGCTATACGCTCTGGTTTACTTAAAGGAGAAGAAGCAACGCTATACGCTGGGTGCGGTATAGTTGGAGATTCTGACCCTGATAGTGAATATGAAGAAACCAAAATGAAGTTTAAACCAATGCTAACAGCTCTTGGAGGTAAGAAATATGACTGACCAGGAAATACTAGCAAGTTACGTAGGGTCATTTGTTGATGAGCTTGTACGTTCAGGTGTTAAACATGCTGTTATTAGTCCAGGATCGCGTTCTACCCCGCTCGCAATGGTCATGGCTGAACACCCGTTACTAAACGTCTGGGTGCACATCGATGAGCGATCTGCTGGTTTTTTTGCGCTTGGCATGGCCAAATCGCATAAGGAACCTGTCGCACTTCTATGTTCTTCAGGTACGGCTGGCGCTAATTACTATCCTGCTGTTATTGAGGCTGCACAATCCAATATACCGTTGATTGTTTTGACTGGCGATCGCCCGCATGAGCTTCGTGATAATGGAGCTCCACAGGCGATTGATCAAATCAAGCTATATGGGGACTATGTGAAGTGGTTTATGGAAATGGCGATGCCTTCTTCCTCTTCAGATTTAAATCGGTATATCAGAACTGCGGCTTCTAGAGCGACAGCCGTTTCTTCCGGTCTCCCTGCTGGACCTGTGCATCTTAATTTCCCATTTAGAGATCCCTTGATACCAGATCTATCCTATTCAGGTCTTTTTTCAGATGGTAGGGAGAATTATGAGCCGTGGGTAAATGCGGCAGATCACATACGTGTTTTAAACGAAGATGCAGTCACAGATTATGCAAACAAATTAGCTGGCAAGAAAGGTATTATTGTGGTCGGACCTCAGGATAACGACGAATTAGCTGAACCGCTATTTGCTCTTGCTGAGGAATTAGGTTATCCGGTTTTAGCAGATCCACTTTCAAAATGTCGGCATATTGATTCTCCTAATCTTGTAGAAGGGTATGACGCCTTTCTTAGGGGCGAGGTGGATTCAGAGCTATACCCTGAAGTAGTGATTAGGTTTGGGGCGATGCCAGTTTCAAAAGCTTATATGCTCTTTATGAAGAGTGTAGCAAGCCCTATTCATATAGTTGTGGATGAGAGAGGATGGAGAGACCCTACTCTTTATAGTTCTGACATGCTTACAGTTTCCTCTGTATCGTTTGTAAACAGTCTTCTTCCTGCTGTGCAAAGCAACAACTCTACTGAGAAGCGGTGGTTACACAAATGGAAGGCCATTAACCAAACGACTCTCACCTTACTTCATGAAGATTTAGGAACTGACGAGCTATTTGAGGGCCATGTGTTTAGAGAATTAGGGAAACTGATGAGTGCGAATGATCTCCTGTTTGTAGGGAATAGCATGCCTATTCGCGATATGGAGAACTTTTTCTTGCCAGAGAATTCTCGACCTACTGTAATGGGGAATCGAGGAGCGAATGGTATTGACGGTATTATTTCAACAGCTCTTGGAGCAAGTACAGCCTATTCTTCTAGCGTGCTGGTGATTGGTGACCTTTCTTTCTACCATGATATGAATGGTCTGCTTCTAGCTAAGCTATATGAGATCAATATGACGGTTATTGTGGTTAACAATGATGGCGGAGGGATTTTCTCATTTCTACCTCAGCGCAAGCAGGAGAAGCACTTTGAGAAACTCTTTGGCACACCACATGGACTAAATTATGAACATGCTGCCGCATTATATGAGGCAAGTTTTGAACGCGTATGGAATTGGGAAGAGTTTAGTTATGCGTATGAGAAAAGTCAGAATCACCATGGGCTAAGCATAATTGAAGTTCCAACTGATCGTGATGCCAATCTTAGGCTTCATCGAGAGATGTTCGCGAAGGTTTCGAAGGAAACAGCAATAGTCCTGCAGGAGAGTTTTAAATCATGATTTATACCGTTGGTGGACAACCTTTTCATGTCGAAATCGCAGGAGAAGGAGAACCTCTTCTATTATTGCATGGATTCACAGGATCGAGTGAGAACTGGTCTTCTTTTATGAAAAGATGGTCCAGGCTATATAAAGTGATTGCAATCGATCTTATCGGTCACGGCGAAAGTGCGAAACCGAATGATGTTTCTCAATATACTATGGAATCTATGGGGAGTTACTTGAAACAACTATTAAATTCACTTGGGATCGATCAACTCCATTTGCTTGGCTATTCCATGGGTGGACGTTTTGCTTTGTCATTTGCTGTCCAGTACCCTCCGCTCATTAAAACGCTTATTCTGGAAAGCAGTTCACCTGGGCTTTCTACGGAAGATCAAAGAAGAGAACGAGTGCAGAAAGACCATGCACTTGCCAGGCGAATTCAGAAGGAAGGTATTGAAGATTTCGTAACCTTCTGGGAATCTCTTCCGTTATTTTCTTCGCAGAAGAAACTTTCACCAAGTATTCAAAGTGAAATAAGAAAGCAGCGTTTGAGCAATACTGAAATAGGACTAGCAAATAGTCTAATTGGAATGGGAACGGGGGCACAGGCTTCCTATTGGAGTGTGTTAGAGAAGATAACCTTTCCAGTCCTTCTAATAGTTGGGGAGTACGATCAGAAGTTCATTTCAATTGGGAAACAGATGAAAAAAAAGATTCCTCAGGCTGATTTTGTGCAAATTATTGGCGCAGGGCATACAATTCATGTAGAAGAACCTGAAATCTTTGATAAAATGGTAGTAGCTTTTCTAAAAAAGCATGCAGATTCTAATCTGTAAATTTTGTTACATAAGGAAGGAGAATTTCTAAATGATTCAATGGAAGACTGAACGAGAATTTGAAGATATTCTTTACGAAACGTATGATGGTATTGCTAAGATTACAATCAACCGTCCAGAGGTGCGCAATGCATTTACGCCAAGAACGGTTAACGAATTAATTACCGCTTTTTCATTTGCGAGAGACAATTCAGATATTGGTGTTATTGTTCTAGCAGGAGCTGGAGACAAAGCTTTCTGTTCTGGCGGTGACCAAAGTGTTCGTGGTCATGGTGGTTATGTAGGTGATGATGAGATTCCTCGTCTAAATGTCTTGGATCTTCAACGCCTCATTCGTGTTATCCCTAAGCCGGTTGTTGCAATGGTATCAGGTTATGCGATTGGAGGAGGACACGTCCTTCACGTGGTATGTGACCTGACAATTGCTGCAGATAATGCTATTTTTGGTCAGACTGGCCCTAAAGTTGGTAGCTTTGATGCTGGATACGGTGCAGGATACCTTGCTCGTATCGTAGGTCATAAGAAAGCTCGTGAAATCTGGTACCTATGTCGTCAATACAATGCACAAGAAGCACTTGATATGGGACTTGTTAATACGGTTGTTCCACTTGATCAGCTTGAAGCTGAAACAGTACAGTGGGCACAGGAAATGCTTGATAAGTCACCAACAGCCCTACGCTTCCTTAAAGCTTCTCTTAACGCCGATACAGACGGTCTTGCAGGACTACAGCAAATGGGTGGAGACGCAACGCTTCTTTATTACACAACTGACGAAGCAAAAGAAGGACGCGATTCATTTAAAGAAAAACGCAAACCGGACTTTAAACAGTTCCCACGTTTTCCTTAAATCGATTGCTTGAAACAGCTTGATGGATTCCCATCAAGCTGTTTTTTTCAAATAGTCTATGGTAATGAAAGAAAGGATGTTAAAGATGGATACGATGCCAAATTGGCTACATAAACGTGCTTCTATGACGCCTGAGCGAGTGGCGCTTATCGATAATGGCAAACAGTTAACTTATAAACAGTTACAAGAAAAGGCAGTTAAGATGGCAAATGCTCTAAAAGCAAAAGGGATCGAAAAAGGAAAGCATGTTGGTTTTTATATGGAGAATGGATTAGACGCTGCCGTTTGTTTACATACTCTGATGTACATTGGGGCTGTCATTGTTCCATTGAATCATCGATTAACAGGACCAGAGCTATCTTTCCAAATGAACGATGCTGAGATTTCCTATGTGATCACTGACAATTCACTTGAGAAGAAAGCTAGTGATGCAATACAAAGTCCGGTAAATATAATCATCTGGGAAGATGTTCACCCAGGTGCTTATCAGTTAGAAGAGTTACAAACAACTATTGAGTTACATCAGCTTCATACGATTATGTACACTTCTGGCACAACTGGAAAACCTAAGGGTGTTATGCTTTCATATGGTAACCATTGGTGGAGTGCGATCGGTTCCAGTCTTAATCTTGGTTTAGATATGAATGATCGCTGGCTGTGTGCGGTTCCAATGTTCCATATGAGTGGACTTTCTATTCTATTGCGAAGTGTTATTTACGGAATCACAATGGTTATTCAACAACGGTTTGAACCGCGTGTCGTTAATCAATCGATTCAAAAAGAACGGATTACAATTGTATCGGTAGTAAGCGCTATGCTGAAAAAAATGCTCGATGACCTTGGAACCGATCATTACCCCGAAACATTTCGCTGCATGCTTCTTGGAGGTGGTCCAGCTCCATACCCGCTTCTTTCTACTTGCGAGGAGAAGCATATTCCTGTCTTCCAGACATTTGGTATGACGGAAACTGCCTCTCAAATTGTGACGCTTTCACCTGAATATATGCTAGATAAACAGGGGTCAGCTGGAAAGGCGCTTTTCCCATCAGAGATTATGATTAGTCTTGATCATAAATCCCTTTCTGCTTTAGAGCATGGAGAGATTCTCGTGAAAGGACCTACGATTACAAAGGGGTATTGGCGAAGGGATGATGCAACAAGAGCTGCATTTGAAGACGGGTGGCTTCATACAGGCGATATTGGTTATCTGGATGAAGATGGCTTTCTCTTTGTATTGGATCGAAGGAAAGACCTTATTATATCTGGTGGTGAAAATGTGTATCCCGCAGAAATTGAAGCGGCGATCCTTGAGCATGTAGATGTGGAGGATGCAGGAGTAACTGGGGTTAAAGATGAGCAATGGGGAGAAGTACCTGCAGCATTTGTTGTTAGTAAGAATCGCTCTTTGACGGAACAGCAGCTGCTCGATTATCTTTCAGAACGTCTTGCGCGTTACAAGCTACCTAGAACGATTACTTATGTGGATAGCCTTCCTAGGAATGGGGCAAATAAGCTACAGCGAAATTTATTAGTAGATATGAGTGATACGAAATGATGCAACTAGAGAGTGTTACTCTACGTCATATTCGAATGAACCTAAAATCCCCTTTTAGTAACAGTTTGGAAACAGTCACTGCTCGAGATTTAATTATCGTCGAAGTAAGAGATTCTGAAGGGGAAGTAGGTTTTGGAGAAGGAGTTGCCTTTACGTCGCCCTGGTATACAGAAGAGACGCTTCAAACTTCCTGGCATATGCTAAGAGACTTCATCATTCCTAAACTCAAAAACCAACTGATTGCTCATCCGTCCGATGTGGAAGGAATACTAGCGGGCATTCGAAGAAATCCAATGGCTAAATCTGCGATTGAGGGTGCGATCTGGGACTTATATGCTAAAAGAGAAGGAATTAGCCTCTCAAGAGCATTAGGTGGTTCTTCACAGAAGATTAAGGCAGGAGTTGCCGTAGGCGCTTCGGATCCTTCAGTTATGCTAGAAGAAATCCATAGAAGAGTTGATGAGGGATATGAACGAATTAAAGTGAAGATCAAACCTTCGCAGGATATTTCGATTCTAGAAGCAATACGTCATTCTTATCCAAACTTATCGTTAATGGCAGATGCGAACTCAGCTTATTCTCTGCAAGACATCGATCGTTTAAAAGCACTTGATCCATTTCATTTGCTGATGATTGAACAACCTCTAGCAGCTGACGATATCGTAGATCATGCGATTTTACAAAAAGAGATTGAAACACCGGTCTGTTTGGATGAAAGTATACATTCTTATGATGATGCCCGTCGAGCACTCGATTTAAATAGCTGTAAGATTATTAATATTAAACCCGGACGTGTTGGAGGGTTATCCGTTAGTAAGAGGATCCATGATTTATGTAGTGAAAGGGGGATACCTGTTTGGTGTGGTGGCATGTTAGAGTCCGGAATAGGAAGGGCGCATAATATCGCGCTTTCTAGTTTGGCTAATTTCACAATACCAGGAGATGTCTCTGCATCAGCACGGTACTGGGAAAAAGATATTATTGAACCTGAAGTGGAAGTGGAGAACGGTTTGATTACTGTTTCTAAAGAGAATGGGATCGGATACGAAATAAACTGGAAAGAACTTGAGAGAGTGACGGTTTCTAAAGAAGTTTATTAACATAGCTAGGGAAAAGATAACAAAAGGCAGAACCTTCTAAAGGTCCTGCCTTGTCTTTATACTTCAGAATTTTTTGCGATTCGCGCATCGAATATAAACGGTCCGAATGGGATAACGGAGGAGACAACTGCGAGCGCCGCTTTAATAAAAGACCAGCGCTTAACGATTGTGACATATAGAATTACGGCAAGATAGAGAACAAACAGTCCGCCATGTAACGCTCCAACAATCGTTACGGCCATAGGGATATCCATCATATATTTAAGGGGCATCGCGATTCCTAATAATAATAAAAATGATATTCCTTCTGCGTAGCCGACGCCTCGGAATAGTTTCAATGGTTGTTTCAACAATGTATTTCACTCCTTCATCATTAGCTGATGTGATCTGCTTCACATAAACAGTTACAGGCAGTTTACAAATAGTATATCAATACTAGTCCTACAATAGAAGTTGAAGTTTTATCGATTTCTTGACAGTTTGAATGCAAATACTCCTAATCAATTTTTTATTCACAGAAAATTTAGTACTAAGGCATTGTTTTCAAATGTTTTGTAAGTGATGATTGCTTATACGTGCCTTTATCGAGTAGAATGAATGAGGGTAACAATAAATCAACTCTGAAGGAGATTTGTATGAATAATAACAAAAAGGCAATCTTTATATACATTCCAAAGTCCAAAGTTGATGAAGCCAAAAAAAACATGAAGAAGAATGATTAATAGACGATAAAAAACAGTCGAACCGTAATGGCTCGACTGTTTTATTTATGATGAATTAATAAATTTCAATTGCTCAATTTTACAATATTAAATAAATGAAATGATAGCTGCAATCACAGCAACCGCGCCAATGATCATAAGGATTGTACGTACCATTGCTATTCCTCCTTGATAAAGTCAATTTAGTTCATATATAACTATATTTTTGCTGCCTTCTAGAATAATGCGCTGACAACAAATGCTACTACAACAACAATACCGATAATAACGAGAACTTGTTTTAACATAATGACTTCCTCCTCTAATATAGCAATGTCCTTTGCTACTATTGATATACCCTATTCATTTTTTATATCAAACCTTTTTTTGAAATAAATAGTTATAAATGACTACTTTCAGAAGAAAATACTTCAAGTTACAAAGCGATTTATGAATAGCGTTCCAGTTATCTGGGTTTTTATGCTTGAAAAATAAAAAGAAGCCTTCCTTTATTTGGAGGCTTCTTCGTTTATTTAAACATTTGTTTCTGAGTGGGTAACTATTGTTTAGGATGTACCTTCATCCGCTCTTGCTGGAAAAATTCTTTTAGCTCCGGGTTAAGTAAGTCCGGCTCCTCATCATTTAAGTTCAGTCTGATCAGCTTGCCTTCAAGGTAATCCATAATACCGATAATCGTACCGTTTCCAAGCTGCTTCTGAAAGATGGTTTCGTAACGAATGCTGCTCATCGGAGCCCTCCTGTTGCGCGTTTTTTTCTACTATAGCACGTTTGGAGAGCGAATTATTGAAGTTAAACTTCTCTTAAATAATTTGTAATCAAAGCGCAACAAAGCTTAACACAGTGACATAGTTCAGTCTTTTTGAACAGGCTTTTGCGAAATGATCATTGGCTTATCACATAAGGGGCATTGCTTTTGATCAGGTTGTTTCTTATCCTCTATTTTCATCCATCCTTTGCAAAATTCACTACTGCAAACCCATGCTTTCACCGTTTTACCTTCTTGTTGAATTTTCTTCTTGAAGGCATCCGTTAAGAAACGAGAGACGGGTGTTTGTTTACCAAGGTGTTTCTCAGGGGAGCAAATATAGAGCTCTTCCTTTGCACGTGTAATGGCAACGTAACAAAGGCGACGTTCTTCCTCAAGGTCAGCAGTCGGATTTTTCATATAGAGCTGCTTATGAGAGGCTTCTTTGTCTTTCATCGTATTGAGCGCAGAAACGTGCGGTAGAATCGTTTCTGAAGCACCAATGACGTAAACCACAGGGAATTCAAGCCCTTTAGCCTGGTGAATGGATAGTAGTGAAAGCGCGTTAGAGGCGCTAGCTTTTTGTTTATGCTCATTGAATCGTTGTATGATTCGATCGACGTAGGCAAGGAACTCTGGGATGGTTTCAAATCGTGAGCTCGAGAACTCAAGCTCGTCCATCATTTCTTTAAGAGTAGTCTTATGCACAGTTAATGCTTCGTCATTTGCGCTGTCCAGATGTTTCATATAGTCATCTCGTAACAATTGAATGGCTTTCTGGGGTCGATGACGTTTAGCTTCTTGAACAAGGCGGACACGTCGATCTATCGATTTTTTTTGAAAATCACGTAGTGTTTTCCATGATTTTAAATGTAACAAAGGAAATTCAACTGGATCAACAAAATTTTCCATCTCAATGTGGCGCATACCTGATTCTTGATTAATAAAAAGGGATGGGAGTATGGCGGCTGTCGCATCAAGATTTTGGTGCTCGTATGCGAGGCGAAGGTGCTCCATCATTCCTTTAATAATTGATTGCTCGTAAAAGACCTGTTTCATTCCCTGTGCGTTGAAAGGGATGTCCTGTTCAATCAACTGCTCGAAAATGGCTCTAGCATTCGTATAAGTTCTTGTAAGAATGGCAATGTCTTTCCACTCTCGCTTCTTTTCTCGAATATGACGGAGGACATAACCTGCTTCGTCTTCTGTTGTAGCAGGGCGAAGATAGTATGGTTGCTTTCCGTCTTTGTCTGTAGCGTTCATCGTTTTCGTTCTTCGATACGTATTGTGCTTAATTACATGGTTTCCGAGTCCAACAATGGGTGGAGCTGATCTATAGTTTGTATCCAGCGTTACGACGGATGCCTCGGGATAAGCACGATCGAACTCTAAAATAATTGAGCTATTTGCACCATTAAAAGAATAGATAACTTGATCATCGTCACCCACTACAAATAAGTTGTTTTGAGGAGCTGCAATTTGTTTAATTAATTCATATTGAATTGGATTCGTATCCTGGAATTCATCTACTAAAATATATTGAAATCGATTTTGCATTTTTTGAAGTAGAGCGAGATTTTGATTGAATTCTCGATACATATAGACAAGAATGTCATCAAAGTCAATATAGCCATTAGCCGTTTTCCACTCTTCATATTCAGAGTAGGCTTTCTTTAATTCTTCTGTTTCTTTACTGTCAGGGATATCTGCAGGCTCCATCATTTTAACTTTGCAGGCAGATATTGATGAAAGCATAATCTCTGGTAAAGATGCTTCAGGACTCTTCATTTTTTTTAGAATATTCTTCATTATAATTTGTTTGTGACGATCACTATTCAATATTTTTTGGTTATAACCGAGACTCCTTAATAATTTCAAGAAGATAGAATGAAATGTTCCTGCTGTTAATCTTCCGGAGTCTTGAGAAGAGACACCTGGTAAGTGACTGATACGCTGTCGCATTTCTTCAGATGCCTTTCGAGTGAAAGTAATGAGTAGAATACTAGAAGGATCTTTTTCCTTTACTGTCATTAGAAAAGCTGTTCGTGCTGTTAAAACAGATGTTTTTCCACTTCCGGCTCCGGCAATTGTCAAAAGAGGGCCTTCAGTATGCTTTACTGCTTTTGTTTGAGGTTCATTCAGACGTATACCTTTTTCCTCTAAAGCATGAAAAAAAGCCTGCTCTGCTTTATCTTCCAATGGTCTGAGAGACGAGTGGGGTGTTAAAGGAGCAGATAGGTCCAATTCAGTCACTGCTTGATGCGGTGTTGTAGTAAAATTCATGATCATCACCTGAACTATTCTTATGGATTCATCCCTTCATTTTAACATAAATTTAAGTGTTTTCGTTTTTAAGGAAAAGATTAATATTTATCCGAAAAGGGTAAAGTGACAAGCAGGATAGGATAAAGAGGAGGAAAAATCAATGGAAAAATTTATTCAAGTTGTAGTGGATCATGATAAAAAACAATTTCATGTGGAGTCAGAAGCGACCGAAGCAACCAACTATGATGCGCGAGTTGAAGAAGCAAAGAAACAGGGACGTGACGTTGGATCATTTCGCTCTAGGCTTGATACTGTTGAGAAAACCATTGATGCTGCTCAACATGAATACAAAGGGTATCGTCATTTAGAAGAAAGTCCTGTTTAAATTTTCATGGAGGTGAGAAGCAATGGTACGTGAGACGTATTTTGTAACACCTAAAGGTGAGCTTCATGAGACAAATGTTGGCACTCAAATGAATGCCTTTGAAATTAGAGCAAGTCAAGAAGAGAAAATGGAAATGGAACGTGTAATTGAGAAGTTGCGCTCTCAGAAATATGTGCAACAAAATGATTTCTTTTCACTGAATCATTATGATGAAAGTGAAGTAGACCGTCATCGAGATTGGACGGATGAAGCAATTTATGAATTATATAAGATGATCCATCGACTAGGCACACCTCATACAAAGCAACAAATTGATCAAATGGGCGTATTATCAGCTCTAAACCACAATACAAGAAATTGAGGATGAACAACTAGTTTTTCTCCATGAACTCCGCTCATGCCCTTCCTAAATGGAATCAACTACATAAAGTAATAGTGTAGTGAATGAATTTTAACGAGGGGGATAAAGATGAGCGGAGGATATGGTAAAGGTTTTGCGTTAATTGTTGTTCTGTTTATTTTACTAATTATTGTTGGAGCTGGCGCAATGGGCGGCGGTTGTGGTCCTGGACCAGGTTATGTAGGCGGAGCAAACTACAATCCTTATTGTTGCTAAATCATAAAGAGAAGCCGGCTAATATTAGCCGGCTTTTCTTTATGTATTTCTCTGTTTTTTATGTTCTAAAAAAAATGAAATCAAAAGTCCTTCTATTAAAACACAAAAACTATGCTGTAAAGAAGGAAGCTGAACAATACTAAATAAAATGGATTGTATAACTAATAACGATAAAATCATGTTTCTCAGTGGATAATCGTTACGGAGAATAACAAGAAACGAGTCTCTCATTTGTTCTTTTTTGATTGCTAAAAGCTGGTTTTGAGTGACCCATAAAAGGATTGGGACCATTATGTACGATGTGTACTCTCCTCTTAGATAATAGAGAATCAATGCTCCGAGTCCAATTAATCTGATATACACCCATGTGTAGTTTCCTTTACGAAAGAAAATCCTAATCAATAGAAAGGTCTGTGCGTTAGACACTGGTATCAATTGAATAATCCAGTTCAAATACTTTCTTGCCTTCACTTTATTCTGTAAAGAAGGCACATCGACGAATTGGTTTGCGAATTGCTCAAACCGAGCAGTTTGTGATGATTCAAGTTCAATCAATCTTTCCCACTGAAGCATCGAGTTTTGACGAAATAGTAAGTAAAGGTATGTAATGGGAAACATAAGGAATAAGGCACCAATAAAAACATATCCTTTCATGGTGAAGGAAAGAATAGTGAAATTGCTAATGAAAAGGTAAAGACGCAGCCATTTTTTCTTCGTGAAGTAAGATCGTATGATCGTAAAAAAAGACAATATAAAGAGCAAGAGTATCATGACATAAATCCATGTTAGTAATTCCAAAGGAATTTCTAAATGAATGAGGGCAGGAGCACTTACTAAACTAACGATTAAAATTATCGGCAGTGAACGAATCAAAGAATAGAAGAAAGTATATTTAATGTATTGCCTCATACGATCTTCACATGCGATTAAAAAGACGCGATCCGCTTGAAAGAGAAAGAACTTTCCTTCAAGAATACTTAGTACTACGCTCATGATGAGGGCGATCGCAAATAGGAGTGGAAATGGCTCAGGTATAACATCGATTAAACGTTGATAATAAACAATTCCTATTGCTCCGCTTAGCAATAAAGCGATCAAAAATCCGCCTTGCATGATGTAAGACAAATACTTAAGTCGATGCCGCAGATAATTATTAAATCGAATCTTCCATAATTCTCCCAATAAATCACCCCTCTCCCGAAATAAATTAAGAAAAATCGAAACATTCTGCTATGTCTTTTCGTATAAGTAGTGTATCCGAAAGAAAATAGCAAAAATCCTTTCATTGCTATGGTAAAAAAGACTTAATATATCTCTAGTTTGTTTGACACCTAATAGGATGAGGTATGAAATCAATATAAAGAAATTCTACTATACTTAAAGGATGAGTGACATGAAAAAATACATAGGTTTATTAATGTTTGTAGGTGCACTAACTTTCACTTCGGGTTGTGGCGGAGAATTATCAAAAGTTGCTGCTGATCATTCAGAAATCGTGGTTTCTACTCTTGAGAATAAAGCAGAAGCAAAGACGGATTCAGTTGAAAAACCAGAAGTTGAGAATTTATCTAACGAACTTATCAATCATATTATTCAGGATACAGATGAAGAGGGTAAAGTTAAACAGTTTCAAACAATAGCAGAGGTTGAGCAGGACTTACAAAAGATAACCTCAAAAGAACTCGCTTCTGAAATTGCGGATGTTTATTTTGCAGAGCGTGAAGGTGATCTTTACTTAGTACCAACAGAGCTATTCCCGTGGGTGAATACTGATGAGTCATATGAACTGGAGAAACTTAATGAATATGAATATGAACTGACACAATCGAATGAGTCTGACCTTTATGGCTCTTACACAATAAACATCCATTTTCTTTATGAAAACAACCATTGGATCATTAATGATTTTGAGATTAAATAATTCAAACGCACGGAACTTTTGGTCCGTGCGTTTTATTTTTTGTACAGGTAGATTGGACAAGCACAGGCTACTCTTTTACAATAAAGTAAGAAACTAAAGGACGAGGTTATCAAATGAGCGAATTTATGTTTACAGATTACTATCATAATCAGGTAACATTTTCTTTCGAGGATCATCCTTACTCTCCCGCACCAAAACATGTTTGGGTTATTTGTCGCCTCGAAAAACAGTGGCTGTTAACCGAGCACTCTCGAAGAGGCATTGAATTTCCAGGTGGGAAAGTGGAAGTAGGAGAGAATGCCGAAGAAGCCGCGGTGCGTGAGGTATATGAAGAAACAGGTGGAGTTGTTAAGCATCTTCAATATGTAGGTCAGTATCGTGTTGAAGGAAAAGGCGGGACAATTATTAAGAATGTCTATTATGCTGATATTGATCGTCTCGTAGACAAAGAAGATTATATGGAAACAAAGGGACCGGTGAAGCTAACAACACTTCCGAAAGATATTCACTTAAATGAGCGTTATAGCTTTATGATGAAGGATCAAGTACTTACTTATAGTCTAAAACATCTTAATTATTTGTAATGAGAAAAAAGTCCAGTTCATTGTACTGGACTTTTTTGCTCGTAATTATACAAAATCCAATAAGTCACTTTCTTCAAACAAATAACAGATGGAGAATGCACTATTCATTGGCAGAGCCTCTTTCAGTAATTTCCCTGCCAGGTTCAACATGAATGGTGGCATTTCGAACGTCATGATCCTTCTCTAACTGGGCTTCTATTTTGTCCGTAATCGTATGCCCTTCTTTAATATTTAAATGAGGTGCTACCTCTACAACGGCATCGACAATAATATCATTTCCGGCCATCCGTGCTTTAATATCCACTAATGTTTCTACCCCTTCAATGTTTTGGATCGTCGCCTCTATATCATTCAATTTCTCTTTATCAAATCCATCCGTTAACATGAGTGATGAATCTTTAAAGATATCATAAGCCGTTTTGCATATGATAAGACCTACAATAAAGCCTGTAAGAGGATCTAGCCAATGCATGTTAAAGTGAGCACCAATAATTCCAATAAAAGCACCTAGACTAACGAGAGCATCTGATAAATTGTCTTTAGCTGCAGCCATTAGTCCGAGGCTATTCGTTTTTTTAGCGAGGCGGTAGTTAAAAAGATAAACGCCTCCCATAACGATCATTCCAAAAAAGGCAACCCAGGCAGAGCTAAGTGGAGGAGAGGAGACTTTACCACTGAGTAAGACAGTAGCTGTATGGAAGAGGACTTGTATTCCAATCGCAAACATAACAAATGAGGCGAATAGAGAAGAAACGGTTTCTGCTCGAGAATGGCCATATGGATGGTTCAAGTCTGGTGGCTTAAGAGAGATTTTCATGCCAATTAAAACAGCAATGGATGCCACGATATCTGATGCGTTATTCCATCCGTCTGCTAAGAGGGCTTCTGAACCAAAGAGATACCCTGCGGCTAATTTGATCATTGAAAGTAGTAAGTAAGCTGTTATGCTAAGCCATACACCTCTTAGTGCGCTCATTGTTTTCACCTGTCTTATATAAGAATATGTTCTTCTATATGCTAGCAGATGGTATTTGGTTGGGTCTATAGCAATCATTTTGCAAGTGGTAAGACGTGTAGGAACCCATCATATTTGTGAGTGGTGGCTAACTAGTTTGCCCAATCACAACAAAATAAGCCCCTCTTATGAGGAGCTAGTGTTTAATTAATTTCCGTTCTAACCATTCGACTCCTAAATACATGATTGATGAGAGAATCGCAATCATAAATAAGCTCAGTAAAACCAATGTGAAATTAAATACTTGGAAGCCATAAATAATCATATAACCAAGACCTTGCTTTGAAACGAGAAATTCCCCAACAATAACGCCGACCCACGATAAACCCACATTTACTTTCAAGGTAGAGATAATCGCTGGAAAGGAAGATGGCAGGATTACTTCAAAGAAGATCTGGCGCTTATTACCACCAAATGAGCGAATAACTTTGATGAAGTTTGGTTCAACAGTATGAAATGCGTGGTAGATCACAAGAGTAGTAATAATAACGGAAATAGAAGCACCCATCGTAATAATGGAGATATAACCTGGACCAAGCGCAACTATGATGATCGGGCCAAGAGCTACTTTAGGCATGGAATTCAATACAACAAGATACGGATCTGAGATTCTAGAAGCCTTGCGTGACCACCATAGAATTGCCGCGAACACGGTCCCAAGTACTGTTCCAAGAAGAAATCCTGCAATTGTTTCAAGCAACGTTACACCAGTGTGTAACAGTAATGACCCATCTGTTACTTTAGTTATAAAGAGAGAAGCAATTTTAGAGGGGTAGCTAAATAATAATGGATCGATCCATGTGAACCTTCCTGCTATTTCCCATAAAGTAAGAAATGCAAAGAGAATACACACTTGAAAACCCAATATTTCATTTCTTTCCCTTTTCAATTCTCTTAGATAATGTTGATGCTTTTGTTTAAGTTGGAGATGGTTCAAGAGAATCAAGCTCCTTCCATATCAGCTGGAAATTCTCAGGGAAAG
Organism: Anaerobacillus sp. 63XJN7_4_ISO-PGPR-S23-413; assembly: GCF_056173725.1. Classification (NCBI taxonomy): domain Bacteria; kingdom Bacillati; phylum Bacillota; class Bacilli; order Caryophanales; family Bacillaceae; genus Anaerobacillus; species Anaerobacillus sp. 63XJN7_4_ISO-PGPR-S23-413. Next base: position 3,144,203 of record NZ_CM149688.1, on the reverse strand, counting down.
CAGAATCATTCCTAGCTTCAAAAGGAAGTAATTCTTTAAGGGAAGCTGGGACTTGAAAAGTTCTCGCGATTTTCCCGGGACGAGGCGATAAGAGGATGATGCGGTCTGACATCGCAATCGCTTCTCCAATATCATGAGTCACCAGCAAGGCGGTTTTTCGATGCTTCTTTAATGTTTTAAACACGAGGTCTTCGAGTTTTAATTTTGTTTGATAATCAAGTGCAGAGAAAGGCTCATCTAATAACAGTAGATCAGGATCTGTTGCAAGTGTGCGAACGAGAGCTACGCGTTGACGCATTCCACCTGAAAGCTGATCAGGATAGGCCGAGCGGACATCGCTTAACCCCATGCTATCCAATAATTCCAATGTTTGTTCTTTTTTATCCGCTGTCAACTTGTTTAGAAGCTTTAATCCTATAAAACAATTTTCTTCAATTGTTTTCCAAGGAAACAAGTAATCCTGTTGAAGCATATAGCCCATTCGTTCGCCGGGAGATTTTATAATTTTATTTTGTAGAGAAACGCTCCCTTCAGTAGGTTTTACTAATCCTGAAATGATCGACAACAGAGTAGATTTCCCGCATCCACTAGGCCCAAGGAGGGAAACGAATTCTCCTTCTTCAATAGCGAAAGAGAGGTTGGAAATCGCTTCTTTGGCAGCGTTTTTCGTTAAATACACATGTGAAATAGCGTTGAGTTGAAGGAAAGACATTATTTTCCCTCCTATTTTTGCGCTTTTTCGGCATAGCTATTATCTACTAATTTGCTATGATCAACGCGTTTTGGGAGTTCTCCTGCTTCATCCATAATATTTTGTAAGTTATCCCATTCTTCTTGATCCAGTGATGGGTTTGTAGCGAATGAATGCTGGCTTTTGTAACGATCTACTACAGTTGTAATGAGTTCAAGATCGGTATCCTGAAAGAAGGGTTCAATTGACTTTGCAATTTCTGCAGAAGAATGAGTATCTACCCACAGTTGAGCCTCATAAAGTGCTTTTGTAAAACGCTCTGCTACATCAGCATTTTTACTCAAATAACTTTCTTTTGCCATAAATCCTGTATATGGAATTTTCCCTGATTCTTTTCCAAATGAAGCTACAATGTGTCCAACCCCTTGTTCTTCAAAGACACTTGCTGTTGGCTCGAATAACTGAACGTAATCGCCAGTTCCAGAAGCGAATGCGCTTGAAATGTTTGCGAAATCAATATTTTGAATGAGGTCCAAATCGTTTTGTGGATCAATTCCTTTCTGTTTCAGCACGTATTCACCAGCCATTTGTGGCATACCACCTTTACGTTGGCCAAGGAATGTACTTCCCTTCAAATCTTCCCATTCAAAATGATCGACTTTTTCTCTTGATACAAGGAACGTACCGTCTGTTTGTGTAAGTTGAGCAAAGTTTATGACAGGGTCATCAGTGCCTTGTGCATAGACATAAATGGACGTCTCTGATCCTACAAGGGCGACATCAGCTCCGTTAGATAGTAGAGTGGTCATTGTTTTATCTCCGCCCCAAGTAGTCGTTAATTCGACATCAATGCCATGCTTCTCAAAAATACCCTCTGAGAGTGCCACGTATTGTGGTGCATAGAAAATCGAGCGTGTAACCTCAGCTACTCTTACCTGATCGTTTCCACTATTTGTACCACACGCCGAAAGAATAAGAAGAAATACACTTGTGTATATACAAAACGTTATAAACCAGTTTCTTTTCATTATCTATCCTCCACATTTGTCACATGAGGTAGGCTCATGTTTTAGATACTATAGCCTATGTATTTTAAAACAATTGGTGTTTTGAATAGGTAAATTAATGGAGGTAGATAGAAAGAGGAGGATGCGCGAAGTTGAGGTGAATGAGTCTTCAAATAAAAAAAGCACCCGTTAAGGTGCTTTTTGCAATGAGACTAAACATTTGGGCCTGCTTGTTTGATTTCGTCAGCTACATTTGAGAATTTGTCGAAGTTCTTCACAAACTTAGTAGCGAGATCTTTTGCTTTCTCATCATATTTCTCTTGATCTTCCCATGTTTGTTTTGGCTGCAATACTTCTGCTGGAACACCTGGACAATGAGAAGGAATATGCAATCCGAAAATAGGGTCTGTTACTGTTTCGATACGATCAAGTTCTCCATTTAAAGCCGCCTGGATCATCGCTCTAGTATATGAAAGCTTCATGCGCTCTCCGACACCATAACCGCCCCCAGACCATCCGGTATTTACGAGGAAGACTTGAACATCATGCTCCATAATTTTCTCGCCGAGCATTTCTGCATAGCGATGGGCAGGTAATGGCAAGAACGGTGCACCAAAGCATGTAGAGAAAGTGGCTTCTGGTGAAGTGACGCCTCTTTCTGTTCCGGCTAACTTGCTCGTGTAACCTGATAGGAAATGAAACATGGCTTGTTCCTTGGTCAGTTTGCTAATTGGAGGAAGGACGCCAAATGCATCTGCCGTTAAGAAAATAATCGTGTTGGGATGTCCGGCAACGCTAGGAATTGCAATATTAGGTATGGCGTCAATCGGATAGGCAGCGCGAGTATTTTCAGTTAGACTAGTGTTATCGTAGTCTGGTTCACGCGAGCCGTTATCCATCATAACGTTCTCAAGAACCGTTCCAAAGCGAATTGCATCCCAGATTTCAGGTTCTTTTTCTTTTGATAAGTTGATGCACTTAGCGTAGCATCCACCTTCAATATTAAAGACACCATTCATAGACCATCCGTGTTCATCATCACCGATAAGAGATCGATGAGCATCTGCTGAGAGCGTTGTCTTTCCAGTTCCAGATAAACCGAAAAATAGAGCAACATCCCCCTCTTTACCTACGTTAGCAGAGCAGTGCATTGAAAGAATATTTCGCTCTGGTAATAAGTAGTTCATAACGGTGAAAATAGACTTTTTAATTTCTCCAGCATATTCTGTTCCACCAATTAAGACGGTTCGTTTCTCAAAGGAGATAATAATAAATGTTTCTGAATTTGTGCCATCCACTTCTGGATCAGCTTGAAAACCAGGTGCAGAAATGACAGTGAATTCAGCGTCATGTTCTTTTAACTCTGATTCATTCGGACGGATGAACAGCTGGTGGGCGAAAAGGTTATGCCAGGCATATTCATTAATAACCTGAATGGGTAGTCTTGATGACTGGTCAGCACCAGCAAATCCTTTAAACACATAAAGTCCCTTTTTCTCACCGAGATAGTTCAACACCTTTGTGTAAAGGTTTTCAAAACTTTTTTCGGAAATAGGTTGGTTTGTTTCCCAGTTCACTTTGTTCTTTACGGAATCTTCCTTTACAATGAACTTGTCCCCAGGAGAACGTCCTGTATATTTTCCGGTTTCTACGCGAAGAGCTCCTGTAGCTGATAGTTGCCCTTCGTTTTTAAATAGTGAATGTTCAACCAGTTCAGACACTGATAAATTCACATGTGGATTATTCTTATTTAATATCGCATCCAATAACGGTGAGGAGAAGGAAGCTGTTTTCATACGTTAAACCCATCCTTTTTTAAAGATTTCGTTGATTGACTTGTTTAACTCAAAAATAGTATAACACATTCATTCAATTATTCTATACTAATCTATGTATTTTTTGCATAAAAAGTGAAAAATGGGTGAATGACTATTTCTTTAGGTTGAAATCCTGTCGCCATTATATAGGAAGTGATTATTTTATGGCTAAAGGATTAGGGTAGTGGTTCGGTCGCTTCGCCCTTGAATTCGAACACAAAGCCCGTGTTCTTTTCGGAGGGCTCCAGCGCTTGTCGAAGCTAAACGGGCGCTTCCGCTTTTCTTCATTGACACATCCTTTCATGTGCGTTATTATATGTCGAGAATGGATACTCTTATCCCGAGCAGGCGGAGGGACAGGCCCGATGAAGCTCAGCAACCAACTCCTATACAACAGGATTAAGGTGCTAACCTGCAAGACGATAGTCTTGGAAGATAAGAGGCGAAAGGCATGAGATATCAGCTCCTTTTCCCTCTGATTGTAGGGAAGGGCTTTTTTAATGTCGTTGAGATTGATGACGCTATAAAAAAAGGTAAGACGATAAGAAATTGAATTCGTTCTCTCGTTTCGGCACAGGGTAATAGGGAAATGAGTACCGTATCCATTACAACATAATTAGATAGGATCCAATCCTTAAGGAGGTACTTGAGTGAGTAATCGTCGTTTGTTTACTTCTGAGTCAGTAACAGAGGGGCATCCTGATAAAATTTCAGATCAGATTTCCGATGCCATTCTGGATGATATTCTTGCGCATGATCCAAATGCGCGCGTTGCCTGTGAAACTACAGTAACAACTGGTCTTGTTCTAGTTTCCGGTGAAATTACAACATCACACTATGTTGATATTCCGAAAGTGGTTCGTGAGACGATTCAAACGATCGGCTATACACGTGCGAAATACGGATTTGATGCTGAAACATGTGCTGTTCTTTCATCTATTGATGAACAGTCTGCAGACATCGCTGCAGGTGTAAACGTTGCTCTTGAAGCACGTGAAGGTACGATGTCAGATGATGAAATCGATGCAATTGGTGCAGGTGACCAGGGGCTTATGTTTGGTTACGCTTGTAATGAAACAGCGGAATTAATGCCGCTTCCGATTTCTCTTGCGCATAAACTAGCGCGTCGTTTGAGTGAAGTAAGAAAAGAAGAAATTCTTCCTTATCTTCGTCCTGATGGTAAAACACAAGTAACAGTGGAATACGATGAAGCTGGTAAGCCGGTTCGCGTTGATACCATTGTTGTTTCTACACAGCATCATCCTGAAATTTCACTTGAACAAATTCAACGTAACATCAAAGAACACGTTGTGAAGCCGGTTGTTCCTGCTGAATTAATTGATGAAGAAACAAAATACTTCATCAACCCAACAGGACGCTTTGTTATCGGTGGACCGCAGGGTGACGCAGGTTTAACAGGAAGAAAAATCATTGTTGATACTTACGGCGGTTATGCGCGTCACGGTGGCGGTGCTTTCTCAGGTAAGGATGCTACGAAAGTAGACCGTTCTGCGGCATATGCTGCTCGTTATGTTGCTAAGAACCTTGTGGCAGCGGGTCTAACAGATCGTTGTGAAGTTCAACTTGCTTACGCTATTGGGGTTGCTCAGCCAGTATCAATTGCTATTGATACATTTGGCACAGGAAAAGTGTCTGAGGAAAGTCTTGTAGAGCTAGTAAGAGAGAACTTCGATCTTCGTCCAGCAGGCATTATAAAGATGCTTGATCTTAGACGTCCCATTTATAAGCAAACAGCTGCGTATGGACATTTTGGACGTACTGATATTGACCTTCCATGGGAACAAACAGATCGTGCAGAATCCCTTAAACAGGGTGCCGGAATTTAATTAATTTCTAAGAAGCCAAAAATATTTTGGCTTCTTTTTTTTGCTCTATCATCCTTTTTGACATCCGTTATATTGTATTGAATTATCATAAAATAGATGGGTGTTGTGATAAAATGGAAGAAAAAATGGAGGAGTGTAATGTGTGAATACTAGTATATTCGGAGAAACCGTGACCGATGTGAATGAACTAAAAGACATGGCAGGAATACCGAGTAAATTGGCTGCAAACAAAGTCATATCTTTTCTTGATAAACACTGTAAAGAGTTCATATGCCGTACACCATTTATTACGATTGCCACCCAATCAAGTACGGGTGGTGATGTTTCGCCAAGAGGCGATGCACCGGGGTTTATTCAGGTTCTAGATGATCATCATTTATTGATACCGGAAAGACCGGGAAATAAACGAATGGACTCATTGATCAATTTATTAGAAAACCCAAATATCGGTTTGCTGCTGATGATTCCCGGCCGAGAAGAAGCGTTGCGTATTAATGGGAAGGCCTTGATTGTAAAAGATAAAACGCTGCTAGAGCAGTGTGAATATAAGGGGAAAACGCCTTTGTTAGGTATTGGAGTAGAAGTAAAGGAATGCTACATTCATTGTGCCAAAGCCTTTAAACGATCATATCTTTTTGAACCTGAACGATGGCCGAGTACTGAGGGGCTCGCCCCAGCTGCCAGAATGCTATCTGATCATGCAAAAATAGGCGAAGAAAAAGTGATTGAATCGTTGAAAGAAAGTTACACTAAACGTCTTTATTGAACAGAAATCGAGCCCAAACCTTTGTGTATGTTTGGTTGAACAATGGAGCAGTAAATGAGATCATACGTATTTGCTATTTTTTGCATTTCATCTAGCGCGTACAAGTTGTGACCATGTGTTGCGAAGATAGAAGGTGCAGTTAAGCCGATTTCGTTAATCCCAAATACAGTAAGAATCATTTTTTTCTCCTTTCTAAGCATATCGAGCTAATCTTTTAATTCCAATTGTTTTCTCATAATCCTCTACTAATCGTCCGAAGATCGCATCCCATGATTGAGTAAGTGCATAACGACGTCCTTCATAACCCATCATTCTCCGTTCGGTATCATCTGATAAGAGACGATTGATAGCGTGGATATATTCGTCTTCTTTATACGGAGAGCAGAAAAGACCGTTTCTTTCTCCAGTGACAACGTCGGATAACCCTCCAGCATTTGCAGCGATAACAGGGGTCCCGGAGGCAAGTGACTCCAATGCGACATTTCCAAATGTTTCAGTAGCTGATGGAAAGATGAAAAGATCTGAAGTAGCGTATAGCTCTGCTAATTCTTTCCCTTCTCTATAACCAGTGAAAGTGACGTTGTTAGGGACGTTTTCTTGAATATGAGGGAGGGCTGGTCCATCACCAACAATCAGCCATCTTGTTTGTTGTTTCAGCTGTTCTGGTAACTTCCACATGATTTTTTGTAACGTTTCAAGATTTTTTTCTGGAGCGAGTCGACTAACAAATAAAAGAATATACTTCTCCTGAATATTATATCGTTCACGTAGCGAGTGATTTTTTCTAATCGGAGAATATTGTTCGCAATCGACGCCTCTTCTCCAAAGCTTGAGGTTCTTAAAACCTCTTCCTTTTAATCGATTGCGCGTTTCATTGGAAGGAATAAAGGTAGTGGAAAATGGTTGATGAAACCAGGTTAAGTATTTCCACATAAAAGGAGAGAACCATTCAAGGTGGTAATGCTTTAAATAGTCATCAAAATTAGTGTGGTATGAAGCAACCATAGGTATGTTATTTTTCTTTCCGTAATGTAGTCCGCACATGCCAATATTAAAAGGTGTCGCGACATGAAGAAGGTCCGGTTGAAAATCTTTAAGTTGGTTGCGGATAAGACTTACGTTAGGAAGGGCAATGCGACATTCGGGATAAAGGAAAAACTTCATACTGGTAAAGCGGTGGATATTACTTGAGAAAAGGTCATCATCTTTCTGACAGTTAGGAGCAAAAAGCATATAATCAACCTGCTGACGGTCCATATACCTGGTTAGTTTACCAAGAGTGCGAGATACTCCGTTAACCTGTGGATAGTAAGTGTCAGTAAAAAGTGCAAGTTTCATGAATAGCCCTCCCTTTTTCAGCTTAGGATGAAAGTTGAAAGAATACCGGATCCGCCACCAAGTATAAAACCAACAAGAACGTCAGAAGGATAATGATGACCTAAGTAAATCCGCGATATGGCAACTAGACTCCCAAGAGCCATTAAGGGAATAGCTAGTGAAGGAATATGAAAGATAAACGGTGTAAGCACAGAAAAAATAGCCGTTGTATGTCCTGATGGAAAAGAATGATCTTTTAGAGGGTATACGAGTATCTTTGTTTCAGGTAGAGCGAGATATGGCCTGTGTCTTGGATAATGCTTTTTAATAAATTGAACAGGTATATGACTGACAGCAAGGGCAAGCGCAGCTTGAAACGCCCATATCTTTAAAGGAGCAGGTAACAGGAACATCAACAAAAGTGTACTTAAAATCGTTGCCCGAGCACCACCCGCATGCGTAACAAATCCAAAAATAGAAGTAAGATACCTTGAATGACACGTTAAATTCACAAACCGAAACATCGTACACTCACGCTCATAAAGCCACCCAACCACTTTACTCAAAAAGAATCCCCCTTCATCCTATGTGTTACTTCTATCCTATACGAGAAATTTAATGCTACTATTAAAGAAATCTTAAAGAATTGTTAAGAGTATAATGAAAAGCGGAGACGAGCGTTTAGAAACGGAGATATTGGAGCTCTTGAACTAGAACACGTCCTTTGTGTTCTGGTGAAAGAGTGAAATATCGCAGTTTCTGCGAGTCGCAGCTAGCCAAGAAAAGCGGAGACGAGCGTTTAGAAACGGAGATATTGGAGCTCTTGAACTAGAACAAGCCCCTTTTGTTTGAATTGAAAGGTGAAGCGACCCAGGATCTGGAATATATAGATGGCTTTCAAGAAAATACATAAGATCGTCCACACTCTAACGCTCCAAACGTTTTCAAAAACCACACAAAATACCATGAAAAAAGACCAGGAATACCATCCTGATCTTTTTCTTCAAATTAATGTGAAGTAAATAACATAACCGATTGCAAGTGCTGTTGCGACGATATAAACAAGAAAAATCGGATTGCTAAAGAAAGAAGATTTCACCCTGGCGTTCCCTTGATTATCATATTCGCCTTTTTGATTTTGTCCGAGTCTGTACGTCATATATGCCCCTATAAGCAAGGTGATGACGACGAGCACGATCAAGACCATGGTCATTTTGTACACGGAGGCCACCTCGATCCATTAGGATTGTATTGGTAACCTTCCTCAAACTAGCGATAAATATGCGTGCTTTCTAGAGCGGCTTTTGCTCTTTGTAATAGGCAGCTTTTTCAACATATTCTCTTCGAATGCGGTTCATATCCTTTCGATCATCCTCTGTTAATGTTCTAACAACCTTTGCAGGTCTCCCGAAAGCAAGGGAATGAGGGGGGATTTTCTTACCTGGTGGAACAAGGCTTCCTGCGCCAATAAAGGAACCTTCCCCGATCTCAGCTCCATCAAGAATAATGGAACCCATTCCAATAAGTGCCTCTTTGCGAATAATACTACTATGAAGGATTACCTGGTGGCCGATCGTCACACCATCTTCCAGAATGAGTTTTTTATTTGGACTCTGATGAAGTACACAATTGTCTTGAATATTGACCTTATTTCCAATTTCAGTTGGGGCCACATCTCCACGTATGGTCGTGTTAAACCAGACGCTGCTATGTTCCCCGATTGTCACATCACCTGTAATGGTAGTATAATCCGCAATATAGACCGTTTCATGAATCACTGGTTTTTTGTCATGATAAGCATAAAGCATTCCAATCCCAACTTTCATTTATTATAGATGAAATCCTTTCCAAAAGTAGTGTATCAAAAAGAAGGAACCTACATAAGGGGGCTAATGTCCATGCGTATAAAAGAAACTGAATATCCAAAAGCGGTTATTGTGTTAGTTCATGGAGCAAACGAACATCATCGAAGGTATGATTGGCTCGTTTCTAAGTGGATTGAAGCAGGCTATCATGTAGTGCTTGGCGATTTACCTGGACAAGGTGAAAGTACTAGAAGACGGGGCCATATTGATTCATTTAACCAATATATTGAAACGATTGATAAGTGGATCAAGAGAGCTCATGAGTATAAGCTACCTGTGTTCTTACTTGGGCATAGTATGGGAGGACTTGCATCCATCCGTACGATTATGGAAAAACGTCCTTCTCTAACTGGAGTCATTTTATCTTCTCCGTGTATTGGACTAGTTAATCCCCCTAACAAAGGTGTAGACTTGCTCTCAAAAGTACTAAATCCAATTGTCCCTTCTCTAAGGTTAAATTCAAAGCTAGAACCGAACATTGGGACAAGGAATCCAGAGTTCCACAAACGAGATCAAGAAGATCCATTAATGGTTCAAAAAGTATCTGTTAGATGGTACCGTGAACTTCTAAAAGCGATGAAAATAGCCAATGAAGGAGCGAGATCATTTCATAATTTACCATTGCTTGTATTACAGGGTGGCGACGATCGAATTGTAGATAAGCATGCTGTTATTTCATGGTTCAATCGCATTCCATTAACAGAGAAAGCATTTAAAGAGTGGGATGGATTTTATCATGAGGTGTTTAATGAACCAGATCGTGAAGATGTATTTCAAACGGCAAAATCATTTGTTGAGTTAAAACTTGAATTATTAGAGCGTAAGGAAAATAAGATAAATAATTAATACAGGAGTGGGATCACTTGAAAGTACCAAGTCAACCGTGGACGCTAATGTATAGTATTTATAGACGCGTCTTACCGAGGGTTCATCATGAATTAGAATATTGGAGGAAGCGGGCTGAAGAAATCCCTAATCCTGAATTGAGAAAGCAGGCGTTAGATAGCATTGATTCAAAAACGTTTCACTGTGAAGGTGGAGGGATTTATGGATTGCTTGCCGGGAAAGAAATTGATCGTTCTATTTCATTTATCGCAGCTTACCAGACGATAAGTGACTATCTGGATAACTTGTGTGATCGAAGTACTTCGCTTGATCCAGAAGACTTTAGTGCATTACATGAGGCAATGGCGGAGGCTCTTTCCCCTGAAGTTGAAGCTTCAAATAACTATTATCGGTATCGTGAAGAAAAAGATGATGGAGGCTATCTATTAGAACTGGTTCAAACGTGTCAAAAAGTCATTCGTGAATTGCCGAATCAAAGGGAAGTGCAGCCTGCCTTACTTGAACTCTGCCATTACTATTGTGATCTCCAGGTACATAAGCATGTTACAGAGGAAGACCGTGTTCCAAGGTTGAAAAGCTGGTTTGACCAGCATAAGCAACAGCTTCCAGAAATGACATGGAATGAATTCTCAGCGTGTGCTGGATCAACCTTAGGGATTTTCTGTCTTGTATCTTACTCATTAGGAGACATGATCCCTAAGGGCGGTACAGCTATGATTAAGGAAGGTTATTTCCCCTGGGTTCAGGGTCTTCACATAATGCTGGATTACTTTATAGATCAGGAAGAAGATCGAGCAGGTGGCGATTTGAATTTTTGTTTTTATTATAAAGACAATGATGAGCTCGCTCAGCGTGTTGCTCACTTCATTAAAGAAGCGGATAAAAGCGTTGAAAGTCTTCCACATTCTTCCTTTCATCGATTAATTAATCGCGGTTTACTTGGTATTTACCTTGCGGATCGTAAAGTAATGGAACAGAAAGACGTGCGCTCTCTTGCTCGTAAAATTATTCGAATTGGAGGAAGATCGAGCCTTTTCTTCTACTTTAATGGTTGGGTTTATAGAAGACTTCACAAAGCGTCTCAGTAAAAGCGTATAAAAAACGCTCTTTCGTGAGAAAAGAAGCCTATAGGATTTTGAAAGGGGCTCTTAAAATGAAAAAGCGTTACTATGTGGCTGTAAGTTCGGGCGAGATACTCGAAGATCAAGGGGCATCGAGCTATAATTTTGAAATCGATGCGGATGAGGAAGATATCTTCAAGCTCAGTGAGCTATTTGATCTGACAGATAAGGATAGTCGCCTATCGTTATATCGTTCACATGTTCCAGCTATGAGTTATCATGAAGATAAGAACAATGATGATTATGATAATCATATGAAAGAGATCTATGGTCTTTTACACAAATTAGGGAATAAGAAAACAAGAGAACATATCGAAACGATGGGAATTCTATAGAGAATAGGGGCTGTGCAGATGCACAGCCTCTTATTTTTTGCTGATGGCAAGAATATAGGGTGGTTCATTGATTTGGTTAATAAATTGGTATTTTAGAACTTGATACTGTGACTGATCGAGATCTGAAGCGAAATCTGACACCTTTTCACTTTCAATTTTACCTTCTGGATGTCCTGGGTAGACGACTAGAATAAGGAGCCCTTCTGAACGAAGCAAATGTAGGATGTCTGTTACTGCTTGGATCGTTTCTTCAGGTTTCGTCACAATAGTTTTATCTCCACCTGGGAGGTAGCCAAGGTTAAAGATTGCGGCAGAAACGTTTCCTACATCTTTCGTCTCAATTTTGCTATTGATTGAAGCGTGACTCTCGTGGAATAATGCCACCTGGGCAGATTGCTTAGCTTCTGTCAGCCTTTTTTCTGTAGCTTCAATCGCCTCAGGTTGGATATCAAAGCCATACACTTTTCCTGAATTCCCAACTGATTCAGCTAGGAAGAGAGTGTCATGTCCGTTTCCACAAGTGCCATCAATAGCAATGCCTCCTTCTTTTAATACTGAATTCAGTAGCGTTCTTGTAAAAGGTAATATTCGTTGCATGATCTGTAATCCTTTCTAACAATTAAAATTTTCTTAAATGAGTCTTCTGAAACTTATCCTATCAATTTATTAGGACGTCGAGGTTTAGAGTGGCTTCTTGTTTGCTTCTAACTAAGTATGACTTTACCATGATCGACCTTTTACTCCAACTAACATCTTTATGTGTTTGGGAATATCTGGCTCGTGGTACAGAGTACTATACAAAAAAATGAGGTGATCATATGGCAGAGCATGAAAAATCACATAAACAAGGCGAAACTAATAATCCCGAGCAATTACCAGATAAGGAAAAAAATCAGCTCGACGAGGATGCTTCAGAAATGAATGTCGATGCGATTCCATTAGAAGATTTAAAAGAAGAACAAAAAGAAGAAAAAGATAAGCCACATTCCAAAGATGATTCGGCTAGTCAAAAAAAGCATCGTAAAGGATAACGTACCCAATCAGGGTGCGTTTCTTTTTTTGAGATATCCGCTTACTGTATTAATTGGAATTGTTCTTTTGGCACACATGCTAATTCATCGAATATAAGGACAGCGGATGTATAGATTACGAAAAAAACGTCTATTCTGATAATGTTCTTGACATTTCTCACAAGTATTCATACAATACAAATTATATACGTAACTAGTGAAACCAAAGATAATGATAAGGAATAGTAACAAAAATTCTATTACTAGAGAGTTAACGGCTGGTGGAAGTTAACATAGGAGATTTGTGAACTCACCTTTGAATCGGAAGCCTGAATAGAGTAAGGTTGCCCGTATGCCTGCGTTAAAGGCCTTAAGTGAGTGCTGTTTCTAGCACTAAGCCGGGTGGTACCGCGGGTGATTGTGAATATTAGATTCTCAACCTCTCGTCCCTGTTGATGAACAACGGGGACGGGAGGTTTTTTTATTTTTTTGCAAGGACTGGAAGGAGAGAGTGACAATGGCATTTGATCACAAAACAATTGAGAAGAAGTGGCAACACTTCTGGGAAACAAACAAGACTTTTAAGACAGAAAACGATGCTAATGGTGAAAAAATTTATATTCTTGATATGTTCCCATACCCCTCAGGGGCTGGGCTACATGTTGGGCACCCTGAAGGATATACAGCTACGGATATCCTTTCACGTATGAAGCGAATGCAGGGATATAATGTTCTTCACCCAATCGGATGGGACGCATTTGGACTTCCGGCAGAGCAATATGCTCTTGATACAGGAAATAATCCACGAGATTTTACTCAAAAGAACATTGACACATTCCGTCGTCAAATTAAAGAGTTAGGTTTTTCTTATGATTGGGATAGAGAAGTTAATACAACAGATCCACAATACTATAAATGGACACAGTGGATTTTCACAAAGCTTTACGAAAAAGGACTTGCGTACGTAGATGAAGTGGCTGTTAACTGGTGTCCAGCACTTGGAACGGTTCTTGCGAATGAAGAAGTGATCGACGGTAAAAGTGAACGTGGAGGCCACCCGGTAGTTCGTAAACCAATGAAGCAATGGGTTCTTAAAATTACAGAGTATGCCGATCGTCTACTTGAAGACCTTGAAGAGCTTGACTGGTCTGACAGCATTAAAGAAATGCAGCGTAACTGGATTGGGAAATCTGAGGGTGCTGAAGTAACATTCACGATTGACGGTCATGATGAATCGATCGATGTGTTTACGACGCGTCCTGATACACTTTTTGGAGCTACGTATATGGTCCTTGCACCTGAGCATCCTTTCGTTGACAAAATTTCTACTAGTGAACAAATCTCAAAAGTTGAAAGCTACCGATCAAAAGTACAAACAAAGAGTGACCTTGAGCGTACAGAGTTATCAAAAGAGAAGACTGGCGAGTTTACTGGCGCGTATGCCATTAATCCAATCAATAATGAGAAGCTTCCAATTTGGGTAGCAGATTACGTTCTAATGAGCTATGGAACAGGAGCTATTATGGCAGTTCCAGCTCACGATGAGCGCGATTATGAGTTCGCTACTACATTTAATCTTCCTATTAAAGAAGTCGTTGCTGGAGGAGATGTATCCAAGGAAGCTTATACAGAAGACGGAAAGCATGTGAACTCTGATTTCTTAAACGACCTTGAGAAAGTAGAAGCAATTACGAAAAGCATTGAATGGCTAGAGGAAAAAGGAAAGGGAACGAAAAAAACGACGTATCGTCTTCGCGACTGGTTATTTAGTCGTCAGCGTTATTGGGGCGAGCCAATTCCAATTATCCATTGGGAGGATGGCACAATGTCTGCTGTCCCGAAAGAAGAGCTTCCTGTCGTTCTTCCTGAAACAACGGAAATTAAACCGTCAGGAACTGGCGAATCTCCTTTAGCTAATATTGAGGATTGGTTGAACGTAGTTGATCCTAAAACGGGCATGAAGGGCCGACGTGAAACAAACACAATGCCGCAATGGGCTGGAAGCTGTTGGTATTACCTTCGCTACATTGATCCGGATAACGATGAAATGCTAGCTGACCCGAAAAAACTCGATGAGTGGTTGCCTGTTGATATGTATATCGGCGGTGCGGAACATGCGGTTCTTCACTTGTTATATGCTCGTTTCTGGCATAAAGTTCTTTATGATATCGGTGTTGTGCCAACAAAAGAACCATTCCAACGTCTCCGAAATCAAGGGATGATCCTTGGTGAGAACAACGAGAAAATGAGTAAATCAAAAGGAAATGTTGTTAACCCAGATGAAATTGTCGAAAGCCACGGTGCTGACACGCTTCGTCTATATGAAATGTTTATGGGTCCGTTCGAGGGTTCTATTGCATGGTCTAACAATGGTTTAGATGGCGCGCGCCGTTTCCTTGATCGTGTGTGGCGTTTATTTGGTGAAGGGGATCTAACTAAGTCTTCTATTTCTGAAGAAAATTCAGGAGAAGACATGGAGCGCGTCTACCACGAAACAGTTAAAAAAGTAACTGAGGACATGGAAGGCTTACGCTTTAATACAGCTATTTCACAAATGATGGTATTTGTGAATGAAGCATATAAGCAAGAGTCAGTTTCCGTTACATTAATGGAGGGCTTTGTGAAGTTGCTATCTCCAATCGCACCGCACCTTGCTGAAGAGCTGTGGAGTGCGCTTGGACATGAGGATACACTCGCTTATGCAAACTGGCCAATGTTTGACGAAAGCAAGCTTACTGTAGATGAAGTAGAAATTGTAGTGCAAATCAATGGAAAACTTCGTGCCAAAATTTCTATTCCGACTGAAGCATCTCGTGATGAAATGCAAGAAATTGCTTTAGAGCATGAGAAGATTAAAGGTCAACTTGATGGCAAAACACTTCGAAAAGTGATTGCAGTACCAGGAAAGCTAGTTAATATTGTAGCTAATTAAGGTTGAACCCTCTCCTAACGACTAAGGAGAGGGTTTTTGAATGTAAACTACGGATGGGAAATTTTTAAACAACTCGAATAACCTTTTCCTAAAGCTGAGAATACTACTAAGATGAGTGGAAGATAGATTTCTTGTATTGAAGGTGCAAATCATGTACGATTGAATTTGTTGAAGTGATTATAACTGAAAAATCCATATTAAAACTGTACGAGAGGGGTATGTTTTTATGAGTAACGAAATTAAGACGGTAACACCTCAAGAGGTTCAAGAGTTACTTAATGAGGGCAAAAATGTTTCATTAATCGATGTTCGTGAGGATGAAGAAGTAGAAGAAGGCATGATCCCTGAAGCAAAGCATATTCGTCTTGGCACACTTCCGGAACGACTTGATGAGATCAATAAAGAAGAAGAACATATTATGATTTGCCGTTCAGGACGTCGTAGTGAGCGCGCATGTGAGTACTTGCAAGAAGCTGGTTATGAAGTGAAGAACATGGTTGGCGGTATGATGAAATGGGAGGGTAAAGTGAAATAGCCCTGCTAAAAAGGAGAGAGATTGAATGGCGATATGGGGAACGGCTTTAGCAGCTGTTGCATTTACTTTAGGATTATGGAGAGTCATTTATCCTTATTCTTATATGAAGCCAATTAATATGGAGCGGTTTGATGATGATAAATATTGTCTAATCGATGTGAGAGATTACATTCTTTCACACCGGACACCTTTTGAAAAAGCAAAGAACATCCCGCTTTCTTATCTAGGCAGACAAACGAAAGAAAACGAAGTGTGTGATAAAGAGATTATTGTTCTTGCGGAAGATCGAAAAGCAGCACGTCTTGCTGTTAAAATTTTGATGAAACAACGCAAGCAACCTATTTATTACATGACAGTTTCTTAAGTACGACGTCTTTTGGAGCTGGTCTCTAAAAGGCGTTTTACTGAATCTTTAATCCTAGTAAGTTGATAAGATTAATAAATCATAGCACTTTTTTCTCCATTGTCCAAGTAAATTGCCTTAAAGCTCTCTATTCATTTTGTTGATTCCTAGGTATATCGCTCGGTTCGTAAGTGGATCAAAATATGAGAAAAATAATCGTTCTTGCTCATGATCTGGTATAATGATGGAAAAGACTACACCGAGGTGTTGAAATGAAAGCAGATCTTATACGTGCAATGATGGATTTACAGGCTTTGCGACAGCTACAGCCTAACGCATTAGGCAAGCAACAGCCGTCTACTTTTTCCTTTACAGACATGCTTGAGCAAGCTCTCTCAACTCAAAGTACAGGACAGCAAATGAAAGCAGAAGTCCCTGTAAACTCAACCTCGGTGAATTCCTATGGCACATACAATTCCCAAATAGTACCGTCGACTAATTCTTCGTACACATCTTCATCGCTTGAAATTGATGGATATATTGAAGAATTATCGGCTAAATATAGTGTTGATCCAAAACTTGTTCATTCGATTATTAAACAGGAATCTAGCTATAAATCCGATAGTGTTAGCGGAGCAGGAGCTATGGGATTAATGCAATTAATGCCCGCAACTGCCACTTCACTTGGTGTTAAGGACCCTTTTGATCCTGGACAAAACATTGAAGGTGGCGTGAAATACATTAAGCAAATGATGGATAAATATAATGGCAATATTAAGCTTGCATTAGCAGCTTATAACGCTGGACCTGGGAATGTTGATCGTTACGGTGGGATTCCTCCATTCGAAGAAACGCAAAATTATGTTTCAAAAGTAATGGGTCATTACCAGACATAATAAGTAAAGGCTGTCTCGTCGACCGCTCTTCAGCAGTCGTAAAGGAGGCAGTTTTTTATATGGAACGGGACTTAGAACCGTTCCAATCTTGACCAAGATGGGTCATGGTTTCTTATGGCCTTAAAGATAATAAAGATAATTGTTATACTAAACACGAGGTGAATAATTTGAACGAATTTAAAGAAATGGGACTTGATGAACGTCTCGTTAAACAACTAGAAGTTCAGGGGATTAGTACCCCGACCGATATTCAAAAAGAAACAATCCCTGTTATGTTACAAGGAAAAGACGTGATTGCTCAGGCCCAGACAGGAACGGGTAAAACTTTTGCGTTTTTACTACCGATACTTGAAAAAATGGATACAGAAGCACCTGAAGTGCAGGCTCTTATTGTAACCCCGACACGAGAGCTAGCCATCCAAATCTCATCGGAACTAATGAAGTTAGTAGAACATCGCGATGACATTAATGTACTAGCTGTCTATGGTGGTCAGGATGTAGAGAGACAGATTAAGCGCCTTAATAAACAAGTACACATTGTTGTAGCAACGCCTGGACGTCTGCTTGATCACGTTCGGAGAGAGACCATTGACTTATCCCATACTTCTTATCTTGTATTAGATGAAGCTGATCAAATGCTTCATATCGGTTTCCTAAGAGAAGTGGAAGATATTATTAGTGAAACGCCTGAAAGTCGTCTTACAGCTCTTTTTTCTGCAACGTTATCAAGTGATATTAAACAGCTTGCAAAGAGATTTATGCGTTCCCCTGAGAAAATTAGAGGGAAGGAAAAAGGGAAAACTGTCGAAGAAATCGAGCAGTTTGTAATTGAAACGACCGATCGGAGGAAGTTCGCATCGCTTACCGAAACCATCGATGAGGTCAGACCGTTCCTCGGGATTATTTTCTGCCGTACAAAGCGTAGAGTAAGTAAACTAAATGGAGATTTAAAAGCAAGAGGCTATTTAACTGACGAGCTTCATGGTGATTTATCACAGTCGAAACGAGAAGGTGTCATCAAGCGATTCCGTGATGCTAAAATCCAGCTTCTAGTAGCAACAGATGTGGCAGCGCGTGGTCTTGATATCGAAGGTGTTACCCATGTCTTTAATTATGATATTCCTCAAGATACAGAGAGCTATATCCACCGAATTGGTCGAACGGGACGAGCTGGTGGCGATGGAGCTTCGTATACGTTTATTGCTGCAAAAGATCAGGCCTTTATTCAAATGATTGAAAAGGGAATCGGTAAAAAACTTGCCAGAAAGAGCGTTGAGGGTGCATTACCTTCGCATGAAGAGCGTAACGATCGTAGAGAGAATGATCAAAGAGGAAGAAATCATCGATCTTCACGGAAGCCAGGGGCATCGAACAATCGAAATAACGGAAGAAATCGAAACAAACGATAAGTTAAACGAAAGAAAGAGGGACCTGTCTATGGACTGGTCCCTCTTTCTTTGCATGTATTCACCTTAAAAATATCTAGTGGTTGAACTAAACGGCGGATTCCGCTTTCCTTTCGGCTGCGCTTTTTCCTGCTGTATAGCCTGTGACGAAGGCTGATGTAATATTGTATCCGCCGGTATACCCATGAATATCGAGTACTTCACCACAAAAGTAAAGACCAGTTGTGAATTTTGACGCCATTTCTTTTGGGTTAATTTCTTTTAGAGATACTCCGCCACCTGTTACGAATGCTTTATCGATTGGAAGCGTACCGTCTATGGCCACCTGGAACTGCTTTAATAGCCGCACGTATTCGCGCACTTTTTCTTTCGATAAGTGAGCGTAAGTTGTATCTGGAGAAATTTCTGCTTTGTTAAGTAGAAAGAGCATATATCGCTCTGGAACTTTACTTTTCCAAATGTTCTTAATAGCTTTTTTTGGCTCTTCTTTTGCGAGTTTCATATGCTCGCGAAATAATTCTTCTTCGTTTTGATCTGGTACGGCATCAATTTGTAAGGGAATATACTGAGCATTAAATTTTTTCATTGCTTTAACGACATATTGACTGCAGCGAAGAACAGCGGGGCCAGATAGTCCGATATGAGTGAAGATCATATCCCATCGATGTGTCTTTATTATCTTTCCTTTTGGATTGAGAACGGATAGGGCGACATCTCTTAACGATAAGCCCTGCAGTTCTTTATTTTTGATAAAAGGTTCACTAGATGTAAGAGGCACTTCAGTAGGATAAAGATCTGTGATGGTATGACCACCTTCTTTTGCCCATGCATATCCATCACCTGTTGAACCAGTATGTGGAACAGATTTTCCTCCTACTGCAATAATTACATTTGAAGAGTGGATCTCTTCTTTTGTTTGTAGCTTCACTCCAGCTACTTCTCCATCCCTATATAGAACTTTCTCAACTGGGGTGTTTACTTGGATAGTCACATTCAACTGGCGTACTTTGTTTAGGAGCGCATTTACAACAGATTTTGCATCATCAGTTACGGGAAACATTCTACCGTGATCTTCTTCTTTTAATTTAATGCCTAGATCTTCAAAGAATGTGATGATATCCTCATTATCAAATATGTTAAATGCACTGAATAAAAACTTCCCATTACCTGGAATGAATTTAATTAGTTCATCTAGTGGAAGGCGGTTAGTGACATTACACCGTCCTCCCCCAGAAATGGCTAGTTTTCGCCCAAGCTTATTACCTTTATCAACGAGAAGTACTTTTGCTCCATGTTCAGCCGCTGATACAGACGCCATGAGTCCAGACGGGCCACCGCCAATCACAATGACATCATAGTTCATACTTACACCTCTCTCATTTTGCTACACACAAACATACCACAATTTGTACTGATTATAAAAGTTTCACAAAAATTTATATTTGTTGTTACTAGGTAAATAGCTTAAAATGGAGAAGTGTATTTCATAACTGTTGAAAATTGTTGATAGATGACGAATAGATATAGTTGAATGGTTAGAAGTAGGAGATGGAGAAATGTCTGATTCAAATGTGATTAGAGGGACGATGCTGTTATCTGCAGCCACCCTTTTTTCTAGGATTATTGGTATGATTTATATGTTTCCTTTTACAGCACTAGTTGGTACACAGGGGGTAGCGCTTTATACGTATGCTTATACTCCTTATACCATTATGCTTAGCCTGTCTACGGTTGGGATTCCATTGGCTGTTTCTAAATTTGTATCTAAATATCATACTCTCGGGGATTATCGAACTGGTCGGAGGCTGTTTAAATCAGGACTTCTTTTAATGTCTCTTACTGGATTCGTTGCGTTTTTAGCTCTCTTTTTAATGGCAGAACCAATTGCTCATATCGTCATTGATGAAGGTAATGAAGGAAACACGATTGCTGATGTAACATTGGTTATCCGTGTTGTGAGTATGGCGTTATTGATCGTACCGATTATGAGTTTAACTCGAGGTTTTTTCCAGGGGCTTCAATCAATGGGGCCAACGGCCGTTTCGCAAGTCGTTGAACAAATCTTTCGTATTGTTTTTATTCTAGTATCAAGTGTTATTATTATGAAATTTATGGACGGAGATGAGGCAACTGCTGCTACGTACGCTACGTTTGGCGCTTTCGTTGGTGCAGTAGGTGGACTGATGGTCGTCTTCTGGTATTACAGAAAACGTAAACCTGCTTTAGATCAACATTTGGCTGAAAGTACGGTTGATCATAATGTGTCGTTAAAGGATATGTATAAAGAAATTATTACGTACGCTCTTCCGTTTGTCGTTGTTGGTCTAGCAATTCCATTGTATTTGCAAATTGATACTTTATTAATTAATCCGGCGCTAAAGAGTATTGGTTATGATAAACCCGCTTATGAAGAAGTTTTTGCGATTATTACAGGCCTTGCTCATAAATTGATTATGATCCCAGTTTCTCTTGCAACAGCTCTTTCAATGACGATTATACCGGCCATTACGAAATCATTTACAGCAAATCGTGAAGGTGCTTTGCAAACTCAGTTAACACAAACCTTCCAGATTTTATTGTTTTTGACTACTCCAGCCGCAATTGGACTAGCGGTTCTATCTGAACCGATATTTAGAGTGCTATATCCTACAGTGAATCAGGAACTCGGAAGTTCGTTGTTAATGTGGTATGCGCCAACTGCTATATTGTTTGCTCTTTTCTCTGTAACGGCTGCTATCCTACAGGGAATAAATAAACAAAAATTTGCGGTTTATAGCTTACTTGCAGGATTAGCCCTTAAAGCAGGATTAACTTACCCATTCGTCACAATTTTTGAAGGGAAAGGTTCTATCCTAGCTACAAATCTTGGATTGTTTACATCGGTGTTAATCACAATCATTATTATTAAGAAATATACTGAATACGAATTCGGTTTTCTTTCAAGAAGATTGCTGCTTATCGGTATCTTTGTGGTCGTGATGGCCGTGGCTTCTAAACTTTCAATACTACCATTGGAATTTCTCATGCCTGATTTGTATCGTTCAACAAGTGAAGGTGGTAGCATGCTGTATTCAATCATTAACCTGGTGATTGGAGTAACAGTTGGAGGAATTGTATTTCTATGGCTAGCCTACCGATCAAACCTTGCAGGCTTAATTTTAGGAGAGCGATTCTCATTCTTAAAAAGACGTTAAAAAATGAAGGCCAAAATGGCCTTCATTTTTTTGAGAGATGATATTAATATCCGTAGTCCTCATCTCTTATTCCAATTTGTCTTTCAATCCTTGTAATTCGACGATCTTGTCGTCTTAATTGACGCTCAATTTCTCTTAATTGCTGTTCGATGTTTCCTGGGTATCCTGGTTGGCCAGGGTAACCGGGCTGACCAGGATATCCTGGGAATCCGGGATACATTTGATACCCTTGCCCTTGCTGACGATCATACATAAAGATCCCTCCTTAAATAGGTACCTGATAGTGTATGTGAATGCTGGGCAGTGTTGCTGGGCATATGTCCCGTGTTATACTGAGTTTTTCTGATACCAGCTTAATTGTTCTCCAATTCCAAGACCTTTGAGAGGAACCTCATATTTGTAATTGAAATGATTTAGCTGCGGTTCAAGGTGTTTGCGATAGACAGATCCTCCGTGCAAACACACAACAATATCTGTAGACGTTTCATACTGAGAGAATTGCTCAATTACTTTTTGAGCCCATTCCTCACGTTGATGATGTGTAAATGTTTTGATAGATACATCATATGGATCCATGATATCGTCTGGTAATAAGAGGCCGTCTTTGGCATTATAAAAATACATGCGATCATAGTGGTGTGATGCATACTCAAGCGTTTTTTGAAATAAAGGACTCTGGTAAAATTCTGTAACAGGTGCTGATTTATTACTTTTCTTACGAGCCGTTGCTAAAAGTCCAACTTTCACAGTCATTCGATTCACTCCAAACGTGCATATTGGCATTTAACGTTTACATACCCTTCAGAACTAGAAAGTATGCTAAAAAAGTAAATAAATCGTGGAAAAAATATGGAAAAGGATTGATTTTATGCGTTTAGATAAACTATTGGCAAATATGGGCTATGGAACTAGAAAGGAAGTAAAAAAACTTCTTAAGACAGGCGTTGTCCGTGTTGATGAAGAGATTATTAAAGATCCAAAGCAACACGTTAACACTGAACAGAACCAAGTAACGGTTCATGAAGAAATAGTTGAATATCGTGAATTTATTTATTTGATGATGAATAAGCCAGCAGGTGTGATTTCAGCAACGGAAGATGAAGACGATGAGACCGTCATTGACATTCTCATTCCTGATGATCAAGTTTTTGAACCATTTCCTGTCGGTCGTCTTGATAAAGATACAGAAGGATTGCTTATCATTACGAATGATGGAAAGCTCGCGCATCATTTAACGTCACCAAAACATCATGTTCCTAAAACATACTTCGCTAATATTAATGGTGTTGTTACAGAAGAAGATGTTCATGCTTTTGAAAAAGGTGTCACTCTTGATGATGGTTACGAAACAAAACCAGGTGAATTGACCATTCTATCATCGGATGAGGTCTCGGAGATTGAATTAACGATACATGAAGGGAAGTTTCATCAAGTAAAGCGGATGTTTGAAGCAGTCGGAAAGCAAGTCGTTTATTTGCAGCGGATTCAAATGGGGGATATTCACCTTGATCGCGATTTAGAACCGGGGGAGTACCGCGAATTAACAGCTGAAGAAGTAGACATTCTGCATAAGTAAGTCCTCCTCTGATGAAGGAAGGTTTACTTTACCGTTTTCTTTTCGTGTAGCTGGGGAATACCCTTACTAGTCAGTCGCGAAGGAGAGGATGTTCATGATTAAGGTTGGAAAAGAAGTGCTGAATCAAAAGCTTAAGAATGATTCAACAGCTGAATTTGTTGTAAAGCAGGTTTATTTCGATCGATCACTTTCTAAAGCAACGTTTGTTGAGGTTCAGAAAAAAGAAGCAACGAATAAGCAGAATGCAATACCAGATCATCATTCAGATGAAATGCTTCATTCTATTCAAGCCTCTGGGGGGCAGTTTACTCCTGATAACTATCCTGTTACAGACGATGACCGAAAAGAAAAGGAAGCCGATGAAACGATGATTATTTCATATAATCAGATCAATTGGGAAGGTGATGATTACCTTCTTCATAATCAACAAGAAGAAGTGCAATCCTCCGTTTTAATTGATCAATGTTCATATAAATCGTTGGATAAATGTCAGGTTCTAACGGAGGATGGTGAAGAGTTAGGGAAGGTGAAAGATATCGTGATTCATAAGGATGGACAGATTGAAGGATTTTATCTTTCAGAGGGTTTCTTATCTGATTTTCTTTCAAGTGATCACCCTTTTCTAAGTGCGGATCAATCTGTAAGTTATCGTCATGATAAAATCATGGTTCCAGCGAATTATCATCACTCATTATTGAAAAAATAAATGATGAAAGCCCTGCTCTAGTAGCAGGGCTTTTATCGTGGTCTCCTTAATTAGAGGGCTGTGTTAATAAGCGTTGTTGAATTTTAGCTCATTTAGGCATTTAAAGCGAATACTCACTTCAATGATTCAAAAATCGAAAATCAACAATAGAAGCTAACATATCCAAAATTAAAAGTGAAAGAGACCAAAAATAAAGGCCTTCGTCAGAATGACATTGACGAAAAGCCAGGTTTTACGAGTGAATTTATTTTGTTATCCAACTTTTACTCTCTTGCTTGTGGTTGTCCAGAATCCTCGGTTTGGGCTTTTGACTAGTTCATTGTAGGCCAGCACGTTTAAATCTCTTTGAACAGTGCGCTGGGTAATCCCAAACTCTTCAACTAACTCATTAGTGCTGACAGTACCATGCTTGCTAATAAATAAATAGATAGACTTGATACGGGTCATCATACGATCAGTTGAAGTAATACTCAAAGAACCACTCCCTAACATGTAATCAATGCCTTATCCTTAGCATAAATAGTGACTATTAAAACCATATGAAGGAAACGTAAAGATATACTTAATTTTCTAATTGTTCCTTCGATTTTTTCATGAAAGTTTGGTTGAGTGCTCCGATTATGACTGGAAGTGATTTCTGGATGTGTTGGGTTCCCCAACTTGGTGTATTGACGAATAGGTATGACCACTTTCATAAGATAAGCGATTGATTGGTATTATTATTTAATTCCACTCCTACTCCCATTTCCCTCTTTTGGGCGAACTTACACCCCCTCTTTAAAGTTTATTTTACAATAATTCTGTTATTTCGGCAAAAAATTTCATTTCTTTTGAGTCAAACTTCCTTATCGAACTTACCTTTGCTATTCTTAAAGGACTAATATTGAGAGGAGGCGTGTGCTGGTGTTATTTCGAATATTTATTAAAAATGCGATTAAATTAAACAACCGGTTTATGATCATTGTCGCTATAGCATTAGTGATCATAAGTGCTTTTGTTATGCGTTTACTCGAACCTGAGACATTTCCTTCACTCTTTGATTCATTTTGGTGGGTTATGACGACCGTTACGACAGTAGGATATGGAGACTACTTCCCTGTCACAGTTGGAGGAAGAATCTATGCAATGTTTCTCTATATCGCAGGAATTGGATTAATTGGTGTGGTTATCGGTAAGTTTGTGGACGGATTTGCAGAAATTAAAAAGCGAAAGGAGGAAGGGAAAATGCCGTATCAGGGAGATAATCATATTGTTATAATAGGGTGGTCACAAAAGGCGGCATATGCCGTATCAGAGATTAGGGATTCTGATAAATGTGAGATTGTCATCATTGATAAACTACCAAAAACCCCGCTAACAGAAGATAACATTCATTATATACAGGGGGATGCGGCTGAAGAAGCCACTCTCAAAAAAGCGGATATAATGAAAGCGAAGGCGGTTCTGGTGTTTTCGGATGATGCTATCCACGATTCTCTTCTTGCTGATGGGAAATCGTTGATTATTGCTAGTTCGATCGAACGCATGTCAACTGATATTCACACAACGGTTGAAGTGATGAAAGAAGAGCACATAAAGAATTTCACTCATGTCCAGGTAGATGAATTTGTACTTTCGCATGAAGCTGTATCTCGCATGGCGGTTAGATCAGCATTTACGAAAGGAATATCAGGCGTCTATTCTCAGCTATTAAGTCGAGGACATGGTGATAATTTATATGAAATAGCTGTTCATCCAGATTGGAATACATATAGGGAAGCCTTTCAGGACTTATTACAGCAGGGTGCCACATTGGTTGCAGATGGTAACCGCATGGATATAAATCGCCGTCTTGATGAACCAATTTCACGTGACGCAAAATTATTTGTGATTTGTGATAAAAGCGTATATGAAAAAATAAGTAGGCAGGTGTAAATAATATGGAGAGTATAAATTGGAAAAAAGAAGTGATCAATCGAAAAGAAGATTTGTTAGCTGATTTAAAAGGACTTTTGAAAATCGAAAGTGTGCTAGAAGAAGAGCTAGGAAATGAAGGAGCACCGTTTGGTCCCGGCGTAAAAGAAGCTCTTGATTACATGCTTGCTTTAGGTGAGCGAGATGGCTATCAAACGAAGGATGTTAAACATGTGGCAGGACATTTAGAATTTGGTGAAGGAGAAGACATTGTAGGTGTGCTGTGTCATGTGGACGTTGTTCCAGCGGGAAATGGTTGGACGACTCCAGCATTTGATCCTGATCTACGCGATGGAAAGTTGTTTGCTAGAGGAGCTATTGATGATAAAGGACCAACTATTGCTGCTTATTGGGCGATGAATATAGTGAAAGAGCTTTTGCCTTCAGTCTCAAAGCGAGTGCGAATGATTATCGGGACAGATGAAGAAAGTTCATGGCGCTGTGTAGACACATATTTTAAATATGAAGAAATGCCAGACATGGGTTTTGCACCTGATGCAGTTTTCCCTATTATACATGCGGAGAAGGGGATTGCTGATTTCGAATGGGTTTTTCCTGTTAATGACACTCAGAAAGAAGGAATGATTCTTCAATCATTTATTTCCGGTCAGCGTTTGAACATGGTTCCCGATTTTGCTAGTGCTAAATGTGAGGGGGATGAAGCTGAGTTACTTGACGCAAAGAAAGCATTCGAGCTATTTTTAGAAAAGAAAGGTTTAGAAGGTCGTGTAACACTAGATCAGGAACTATCACTTGAAGTGCACGGTGTATCTGTCCACGGATCTGCTCCCCATGAAGGATTAAATGCAGCCTTCAAATTAGCTGAATTTCTAGATGAACAAGCTCTCGATCAAAATGGCGCCAACTATATTGGATTTATTACTAAGTGGCTCCTGAATGATTTTAATGGGGAGCGGTTTGGTGTAGCTTACGAAGATAAGGTAACAGGTTCTCTAACGATGAACGCAGGTACATTTTCATATAAAGCTAATCATGAAGGGCGAATTGGCATTAATCTGCGCTACCCTGTTACATGCTCGTTCGATGATGTTAAGAGAACGTTCAATAAAGTAACTGAACCACTGGAAGTGCAAATGAATGTAGTTGATCATATGACACCCCATCACGTACCTGAGGATCATGAATTGATTCAAAAGCTTCAAAAGGTGTATGAAAAGCAGACTGGTGAGCAAGCAAGACTTTTATCGATTGGTGGAGGGACTTATGCTCGTTCACTAAAAGCGGGGGTTGCGTTCGGTGCTTTATTTGAAGGGAAGCCACAACTCGCTCATCAAAAAGATGAGTATGTTGATATAGAAGATTTATTAAAAGCAACAGCCATTTATGCTGAAGCTATTTATGAACTTGCAAAATAATAGAATGAGCGCCATGCCAACATTGGCATGGCGCTGACTAATTAATGATAAATCAAAGATCACTTCTTTTATTTAGAGCTGAATAAATCACTTGAAAGGTATCGTTCACCGGAATCGCAGGTCATTGTGACAACAACTTGGTCAGGTGATAAACGTTCAGCAACTTGCATAGCAGCATATACGGCTGCACCTGATGAGGGTCCCACAAGAAGCCCTTCTTCTCGAGCAAGTTTCCTGGTTACTTCGTATGCCTGTTCATCTGAAATTTTAATAACTTCATCATAGACAGACGTATTAAGAATATCTGGAATAAAGCCTGGGCTTGTTCCAACAAGCTTGTGTTTTCCGGGCTTTCCACCAGACAACACTGGTGAGCCTTCAGGTTCCACAACATGAACGGTTAAGTCAGGGTAGTGTTCTTTCAGTACTTCTCCTGTTCCTGTTACAGTTCCGCCGGTACCAGCTGTTGAGATAAAGGCTGCCGGTGTAACGCCGATCTGCTTCATTCCTTCAATAATCTCAAGAGCCGTTGATGTCCTATGAGCATCCGGATTAGCTGCATTTTCGAATTGCATTGGGATAAAGCTATTTTTAATTGTTTCGGCAATTTCTTTGGCCTTTTTAATTGCGCCAGGCATTTTCTCAGAAGATGGAGTTAATACGACTTTTGATCCGTAAGCTTTAAGAAGCTTGATTCGCTCTTGTGTAGCATTATCGGGCATAACAATAATAGCTGGATATCCTTTAGCCGCTGCATTCATGGCAAGACCAATACCTGTATTTCCAGAAGTAGGCTCGATGATTGTTGAACCTTCTTTGAGTAACCCATCTTGCTCAGCTTTTTCAATCATATTGAACGCTGCGCGGTCTTTTACGCTTCGACTGGGGTTGAAATACTCTAGTTTGGCGTAAATTTTTGCTCCGTCTGGGTTTGGAACACGGTTTAATTTAAGTAATGGTGTATCACCAATAAGATCAGCCATATTTTCATAGATCATATAAGCACATCCTTTTCAGACAAGTTAAGGTTATTTACCTTATTTAATAGGTAAGAGTATAGAGAGTAATAATATCGGTGGAGCCCAACAGATAATGATTCCTATTACTGTTCCCCATTATAGCAAAAGATAAATCTTAAGTAATAAGAACTAGCTTAAAAGCAAAAAGATAAAAGATTATTCAGTTTTTTTGATAGAATAGAATTAGGATAGAAAGAGTGAGTAAGTTGAATACACATTATTTTATAGCACTCCCCATCCAACCACAACTTAGAAGAACGCTTCAAGAAATTCAAGAAAGCTCTCCTTTAGAATTGTTTAAACATGTGGTGTATCCTGAAGATTTTCATATTACACTAGCTTTTTTAGGTGGAGCAGAAGAAGAACAGTTATCTGTACTTCATCAAGGGTTGGAGAGGGTGGTTAGGAATAGTAAACCCTTTGAGGTTATGCTTGAAGGGTTAGATCATTTCGGTCATGATAGACGCCCAAGAGTACTTTACGCTTCCGTCCATCGAACAGAACCATTGGATATAATTCATCAAGAAATACTCCGGGTGAGTGAATTGGCAGGTTTTCCTGTTAGTGAAGGGGAATATTCTCCTCACGTTACGCTTGCAAAAAAATGGCGCGACTCTAGTAAAGAAATACATCCTGATTGGCCGTCACTATCATGTGAAAGTCAGGACGTCTCAAGCATTCATCTATATCGAGTTGAACCTAATGATAAACCGAGATACAAATGTGTGGCCTCTTATGAATTCACTAATTAATAAGTTCCTTATGATCACCTTGCAGATTGGCCTTCTGTTCGGGTTTTACATTGTAGGAGGTTATCTCCAAAAGGTCTTATCACTTCCAATTCCAGGAAGCGTTGTTGGAATGCTCCTTCTCTTGTTGGGACTTTATTTAAAGTGGCTTCCCGTCAGTTGGATTTCTCAAGGAGCAGCTACATTATTGAATCATTTACCGTTGCTTTTTATACCGGTTACTGTCGGTATTGTGCAACATCTCGACTTCTTTAGTGGAAAAAGTCTCTGGTTAGTTCCAATCGTTCTGATAAGCACATGGGTTGTAATGGGAACGACAGGATTGCTTGGCCAGTTTCTTGCTAATCGAAAGGAGTAGAGAAAAATGATGATCATGCAAATGATTCTATGGTTTATGATTACTTTATTGTTATATGTTGTTTTCCGGCGTCTTTATCAGATATTTCCTTATCCATTTATGATACCAGTGCTAACGTGCACTGTTATTCTCGTTATCATCTTAACGTCCTTGGATGTGTCATATGACACATATTTCAGCGGGGGGAAATGGATTGATGCTTTATTAGGACCTGCCATTGTGGCACTTGCCTTTCCGCTATATCAACAAAGGGAATTATTAAGTAAATACAAATTAGAAATACTTGTAACGGTACTAATAGCAAGTATAGTAGGCATTTTGTCAGGATATTGGCTTGCGGTCATAAGTGGGTATAATGAAATGATTGTCTCCACAATTATTTCCAAAAACGTGACAACCCCTGTTGCAATGGAAGTAGCCAGTATGACTGGTGGAGAGCCAGCTTTTGCGGTTATTTTCGTCATGATCGCTGGGATTGGCGGTGCTGTCACAGGGCCATGGTTATTTCAGCTACTTGGTATATCCAATTTTCTTGGAGTGGGAATGGCATTTGGTGGGGCATCACACGCCATTGGCACTTCAAAAGCCCTTGAATATGGAGAGAGAGAAGCAGCTATTAGTTCTATTGGGTTAAGTTTATGTGCCCTAAGTGTCTCTATACTTGGACCGATATTATTAAGTTGGTTTTCATGAAAATCTAAATCGAACAAATGTCAAAAAAAGATTTTCAAAATAAGATAGGTAGTGACAAACGGTTGTAAGCATCTCAGCAAAGGATGGGATTCATATGATACGAGATTATTCCGCATATAAAAAAGTGAGCCAGGCTTTTACAGCCTATTGGGATGACTTTCAGACGATTACGGTAATGGCTGATGTCTCGTTAGATGTTCAAGATGCCTACACCCTTACTGATGGACATATAGATCTTTCAATTGAAGTAAAAGAAACCTCTAAAATGGGAAAAAAGAGGCTAGTTTCGTTGCATGTTGATCATGAATATAGTCCAGGAAACAATTATTTTCTAGTTCATTCGAGTGGTGAAACAAGTCTTGTTTTTACTGGGAAAGTTGTCAGAACTGATTTATTTGATGAACGCTATTATTATGATGGTGAACTAGGGGCAATTCTAACTGAGAATGGAACCATATTTCGAGTATGGGCACCGACTGCTACAGAAGTAATCGTCAATATTTATAATGAGGAATTCCAAAAGGTAAAAGAATTACCGATGCTAAAACAAGAACAAGGTGTATTCGAGGGGATAGCTCCTGAAGATGGAGAAGGAACGCTGTACACTTACACAGTATATGTGAATGGAGAAATGCGAGAAACAATCGATCCTTATGCGAAAGCCGCTACGTCTAACTGCAAGTTTGGGATGGTAATGAACGCTTCAAATACGAACCCCGATGGCTGGAATCCTATGGAAAAACCTACTTTTGCAAAACCTTCTGATGCAGTTATTTATGAACTTCACGTCAGAGATTTTAGCTCACAAGCAAAAAGTGGTCTTAAAAATAGAGGGAAATATAAGGCATTTACAGAAGAGCCACCGCCTAAAGATGGTCTTCCTTCTGGGATTAATTATATAAAGTGGCTCGGTGTTACGCATGTTGAACTTCTTCCAATTCAGGATTTTGGTAGTGTGGATGAAATGAAAGCTCCTCCGGGATATAATTGGGGCTACGACCCTATCCATTATTTTGTGCCAGAAGGAAGCTATTCATTAAATTCTCATGAACCTTATACGCGAATTAGAGAAGTAAAAGAAATGATTGGGAAGCTTCATGAGAAGGGATTGAGAGTGATTATGGACGTTGTTTATAATCATGTCTATCAACTTCATGCATCCCCTTTGGAAAAAATTGTGCCAGGTTACTACTTCCGGTTTGATCATGGTGGAAAACCTTCAAATGGAACTGGCGTTGGGAATGATACGGCGTCAGAAAGAAGAATGATGAGAAAGTTAATTGTAGATTCCGTCGTTTACTGGGCAAAAGAATATGGTGTTGATGGATTTCGCTTCGATTTGATGGGTATCCACGATAAGGAAACGATGAATGATGTACGTTATGCGTTAGATTGCATTGATCCATCGATATTGATTTTTGGTGAAGGGTGGCATATGAACACCATCCTACCGGATCATCGGAAAGCGATGAGCTCAAATGCGCGGGAAACGCCTAGAATCGGTTATTTCAATGATCACTTTAGAGATTCAGTTAAAGGGAAATTGTTTGATACAGGCTCTACAGGCTTCGCTAATGGAAATTTTTCAGTTAAAGAAGATGTAAAGAAGTGTATAATGGGGAGTGTTGGAGAAAAATTTATTACAGCATCTCAATCCATTAATTATGTGGAGTGTCACGATAACCATACGCTATGGGACCGCTTAAATCGCAGTCATCCTAGTGTGAGCGAAGAAGTGAAACAAGGCATGCATAGATTGGCTACTGCCATTACAATACTTTGTCAGGGAATTCCATTTATTCATGCAGGTCAGGAATTTTTCCGAACAAAGAATGGGGTAGAAGATAGCTATAAATCTCCAGATAAAATTAACCGATTTGATTGGCAGAGAATGAGAGCTGTCCAAGAAAATGTCAAGTATATTAGAGGACTAATCTCGATTAGAAAACATTTTGAAGCATTTAAAATGACTGAAGGTCATGACATGAATCGAATTAACTTTATCGATTCTCCAGGGCCTATTCTCGCATATCGAATCAACCAGCACCATACTAGCGAATCGATTATTGTGATTCATAACGGAGGATATCATCCTGATGTGATCGATATTGGAGATGGAGACAAATGGGTCCTTGTTGAAGGTGAACATGCAAGTGTTGAACCGCTAAGAAAAACATCTGAAAAAGTCATATCTATTGCACCGTTTAGCACAATTGTTCTAATAACGAGTGATTAACACATGAAGATTTCTTCAACGTGTGTTATAATTTTTTATTCGTAGACGGTTTTTAGCTAAGTCCGGAGAAGATCTCGCTAAAAACGCAAAACTTCCAGAATCTACAAACTAACGGAAATCGAAGGTGAATTTGTTGGATAACATTTTAGGCGAAGGCTGGCAGGTGACCCCTGCTGGCGGAGCGACAGGCGAAGCATACTTAGCTCAATATGGAGACGAGAAATTATTCCTAAAACGGAACTCCTCGCCTTTTCTGGCTGTTTTGTCGGCGGAAGGAATTGTACCGAAACTTCTCTGGACCAAGCGACTTGAGAATGGAGATGTTATTACAGCCCAAAAGTGGTTGCCGGGGAGAGAACTGAAGTCCTATGAAATGAAGCAGCCGCGAGTGGCGCAAATGCTTTATAAAATACATCGGTCTTCAGAACTTCGAAGGATGCTCAATCGGCTTGGGAAAAAGCCCCTCTCACCCGATGTGATTTATCTTGATCTATTGCAGAAGTTTGAGAATCATCATCGGAGAGACGTGGAAGTGATAAGAGCCCTTTCGTATTTAGCTGCAAATAAGAATGACCTTGAACATGTCGAAAAAGTTGTGTGTCATTGCGATGTCAATCATAACAACTGGATGTTTAGCGAAGAAGGGAATCTCTATTTGATCGATTGGGATGGAGCGGTAGTGGCAGATCCAGCTTTGGATATTGGGATGCTTCTATACTGGTATGTTCCAAAAGAAGAATGGGGAGAATGGCTCGGTCATTATGGGCTAGAGAATACAGAAAGCCTTCGCCACCGCATGTATTGGTATGTGGTAGCGCAGACCTTACTGTCCATTTACTGGTATGATCTTAAAGGCTTAGACGGGGAAGTTGAATTCTGGAAAAGGGATTTAGAAAATTTGAATCATTATCGACTTATTGATACCGATCAATAGTATCGACCCACTGGCTAATATGAGGCTGGTGGGTTTCTATGTGGTTTAATAAATTTGTTTCTGTCGCACCTGTTACACTATATTGCTCAATTTGATTGAGGATTTGTTTGATTTCTGGTGCAATGCCATTATTTTGTTGCAGGGAATTGGCAAGGCGCTGAATTTGCTCACATTCTGAAGTTGTTCCAGAGCAATCGGTTTGATGATTTTTGAGAATATCAGCGAGTATAAAAAGCTGGTCGCGATGTGATAGTGGCATAATTGTTCCTCCTTATTTGTACTATTAGATAGCGTGTACATGTGTGCAGGAATTATGCCGGTTGAATAATGAAAAAACACGAATTACTCCGTGTTCTGAAATGAAAAGTTTCTTTTATCTGCTTTTGGATATGTTATTTAGTGTCCCCTTTTGCTCCCCAGCCAAAAAGTGCAACCACGGAAACGACGATGACAATCCAGGGTGCCCACATCATGAGAAAGTGCTCCATTTATTCACCCTCCTCTCTGTCTCTAGCATAACCGATATTATTAAATGATTCTGGTTTGCTTTTCAACAATCTTGTTACTTTTACATACCCTTTTCCTCGCCTTTCTATTCTTAAGAATTCATGGTAAAATGTCGGTTGTGTAAAAACGGTGATTAGATAATAAGGAAGTGAAAGTATGCGTCAACGCAATAAGCCATGGGCAGAAGATATGTTTACAAAGAATCCTCAATTCGTTCCGACGAACCCTACTGATCGTAAAGGAAATTGGAAAGATGTTTTCGATAATAGTAATCCGATACATTTAGAGGTTGGAACTGGTAAAGGTCAATTTATAATCGGTATGGCCAAACAGAATCCCGATGTGAATTATGTTGGTTTAGAGCTTTCATCAAGCGTAATGGTGTCAGCATTAGAGAAATTAATTGAAGAAGATGTTCCAAATGTTCGTTTGTTGAATGAGAACGCACAAGATTTAAGCACCATTTTTGAAGAAAATGAAGTCAGTCGAGTATATTTGAATTTCTCTGATCCTTGGCCAAAAAATCGTCATGAGAAAAGAAGACTTACCAATAAGACATTCCTTGATCTTTATCGGGATGTTATGAAACCAAATGGAGAAGTTCATTTTAAGACAGATAATCAAGGGCTTTTTGAATATTCCCTTCATAGCTTCTCCTTATATGGGATGATACTTAATCACGTTAGCCTTAACTTGCATCAGAGTAATATGGAAGATAACGTGATGACGGAATATGAAGAAAAGTTCTCATCAAAAGGTAGTCGGATCTATCGATGTGAAGCACAGTTTAGAAGTTGAGTCGTTTAAATGCGGCTCTTTTTTTGAATATTATTGAAAGCGGTTTCTTTTAGTGAGAAAATGAAAATAATCTTATAAAGGTGGGATTTCGATGGAGCAGTTACAAGTTGGGAGTTTATCGATTACATGGCTTAGAGGTGGCGTGACTCATATGGATGGGGGCGCAATGTTTGGAGTTGTACCAAAACCATTGTGGAGTAAGCGGTACCCAGTAAATGAAAAAAACCAAATTGAGCTTAGAACAGATCCTCTCCTTTTACAATGGCAGGGCAAGAACATCTTAATTGAATCAGGGATTGGAAAAGACAAATTAAGTGAAAAACAAAAAAGAAATTATGGAGTTGAAGAAGAGTCAGATATTCATGGATCCCTTGAAAAACTTGGACTATCTGCTGAGGAAATTGATATTGTCTTAATGACACATCTTCATTTTGATCACGCGAGTGGATTAACAGAGCCAGATGGAGATGGATATAAACCAGCGTTTCCGAATGCTGTTATTTATGCTTCAGAGGTAGAGTGGAACGAAATGAAGGAGCCAAATATTCGTTCGAAAAATACATATTGGAAAGAAAACTGGGAAGCGATTCAAAACCAAGTTCAAACATTTAAGGAATCTTATGAAGTCATTCCAGGCTTGAATATGTACCATACAGGAGGACATAGTGATGGACATGCGATCATTTTTATGAATGAGGGCGAAGAGCGCCTGATTCATATGGCAGATCTTATGCCAACTCATGCCCATCACAATCCTTTATGGGTTCTTGCATACGATGATTATCCGATGACATCGATTTATGAGAAAGAGAAATGGATAAAAGATGCTGTTGATCAAAATTCGTGGTTTATTTTTTACCATGATGCGATTTATCGTGCTTTAAAGTGGGATAAGGAGTACAACGTGACGGATGAAGTAAAACGAAATGTGTGATAGTAAGGGGACTGCTAAATGGCAGTCTTCTTTTTTTGTTCAAATAAAGCTTTGTTCAAAGTGTAATGATAAGCAATTGTGGTTGATAGAAAGTCTCGTATGATCATTTGTGATTGTTTTTGATTGTTTTTGAATAAATTTGAACGAAAATGATTGACTATTGAAAGTGCTTTCATTATAATGAGATTAGAAAGTAGGTGATGAATTGTTAAATGCTGAACGTCATTTCATCATTTTACAAGTTCTTAAAGAAAAAGAAACGGTTACGGTGCATGATTTGAGCGATGCAACTGGAGCTTCAGTTTCAACTATTCGTCGTGACCTTGTCCAACTCGAAGAAGAGAATAAGCTAAAGCGAGTACATGGCGGAGCATCTCTTTTTCACTCGAAGTGGACAGAACCGTCCCTTGGTGAGAAATCAACACAGAATTTGACCGAAAAGGAAAAAATCGCTTCTTACGCCGCTGGATTAGTTAAAGATGGTGACTGTATTTTTCTTGATGCAGGGACAACGACTCAGAAAATTGCTGAGTTTTTATCTGACAAACAGGTGATGGTTGTGACTAACGGATATCCTGTAATTGAGAGTCTTCAAGGAGATAGAATAACCACCTATGTGATTGGTGGGAAGTTCAAATCAAGAACAGGAGCTATGACAGGAGTAAAGGCGCTTGAAAGTATTGAAACATATCGGTTTGATAAATGTTTTATAGGTATAAACGGTATTCATGAAACGTTAGGATATACAACAGCTGACCCTGATGAAGCCATTATCAAAAGAGCAGCGATTAAACTATCGCGCGAACCATACATTATTGCAGATTACTCGAAATTCGGAGAAGCGGCATTCAGTAAGGTGGCTGATCTTGAAGCATGTGCCATCATTACGAACGAAAATTCTGAAATGCTCTTAGATAATATTAGTAAACAAACAACAGTAGAAGTGGTGAAAATATGATTTATACAATTACATTAAATCCTTCAGTTGACTATATTGTTCGACTTGATGACCTTAAAACGGGGCTTGTTAATACAGTAGATGAAGAAACAAAGATTGCCGGTGGTAAAGGCGTTAATGTTACCAAAGTATTAAAACGACTTGGACACGATTCTACAGCGTTAGGATTTGTAGGCGGTTTTACAGGTCAATTTATTGAACAATCACTAAAAGATGAAAGCCTACATCCTCATTTCATCCATGTTGAAGGTGATACGCGAATTAACATTAAGTTGAAAAATGGTGAGGAAACTGAAATTAATGGACTATCCCCAATGATTTCTGAAGGAAATGTTGAGAAATTACTTCAACAACTTTCACAAACCGTCGCGGGTGATATCGTCGTAATGGCAGGTAGCGTGCCGACTAGTATTGATCAAAATATCTACTCTAATATCTTGAAGTCCTTACCAGACGGAGTGCAGGCTATTGTCGACACCAAGGGAAAAGCATTGGAAGAAACCGTGAAAGCAAAGCCATTCCTAGTGAAGCCGAATCATCATGAACTTGGCGATTTGTTTGGAGTTAAAATAACTTCAGTGGAAGATGCAGTTGAATACGGGAAGAAAGTGCAACAAATGGGAGCAATGAACGTGATTGTCTCAATGGCCGGTGATGGGGCTGTGCTGATTACATCTAATGAGATTCTTTTCGGAAATGTCCCGGTCGGTAAAGTACAGAATTCAGTTGGAGCAGGGGATTCAGTCGTAGCTGGTTTTCTAAGTAAA
Organism: Anaerobacillus sp. 63XJN7_4_ISO-PGPR-S23-413; assembly: GCF_056173725.1. Taxonomy (NCBI): domain Bacteria; kingdom Bacillati; phylum Bacillota; class Bacilli; order Caryophanales; family Bacillaceae; genus Anaerobacillus; species Anaerobacillus sp. 63XJN7_4_ISO-PGPR-S23-413. Next base: position 3,106,711 of record NZ_CM149688.1, on the reverse strand, counting down.
TATATTGAAACTGAGAATTTGAAGGAAGCATTCCAATCTGGAATTGCAGCAGGCAGTGCAAGCGCATTTTCAACAGGCTTTTGTACAGCAGAAGAAGTACAAGAATTACGAAAGCAAATTAAGATTCAGACTTATGAAGAAATGGGAGGTCGAGGTATATGAGAATTACAGAATTATTAACAAAAGAGACAATGATTCTGAATCTTGAAGCGGATTCAAAAGATCGTGTTATTAATGAGCTATCTGAAAAACTAGAGAGAGCAGGCAAATTACAGGACCTTAACGCGTTCAAAAAAGCGATACATGCGCGTGAGAAAGAGAGTACGACTGGTATTGGAGAAGGTATAGCCATTCCTCATGCCAAAACAGCAGCAGTAAAGGCGCCAGCGATTGTGTTTGGACGTTCTAATGCGGGTATCGATTATCAGTCTCTTGACGGTCAGCCGGCGCACCTGTTCTTTATGATTGCTGCGACTGAAGGTGCAAACCAAACGCATCTAGAAGCGCTATCAAGACTATCTTCATTCTTAATGGATAACGAATTCCGTAAAGGGCTTCTTGAAGCAAGAACGGAAGAAGAAGTTTTGCAAGCATTTGATCAGAAAGAAGAAGAAAATGCTGATGAAGAAGAAGTAGAAGAAACAACTGAAGTTACTGGGAAAATATTAGCTGTTACAGCATGCCCTACAGGAATTGCTCACACGTATATGGCTGCGGATGCGCTGAAAGCGAAAGCATCTGAAATGGGTTATAGTGTCAAAGTTGAAACAAATGGATCTGGAGGCGTGAAAAATCGTCTAACTGATGAAGAAATTGAAAAGGCACCTGGTATTATTGTTGCTGCTGATACGAAGGTAGAAATGGAACGTTTCAAAGGAAAAAAAGTAATTGAAGTTCCAGTGGCAGAAGCAATCCGGAAGCCAGCTGACTTGTTGAAGCAGGCAGCAAATGGCGATGCGCCAGTCTATAAATCTTCAGGATCATACGAAGATCAAATCAGTGAGAAGAAAAACGAAAGAAAAGGAAAGCAATCAGCTTTCTACAAGCACTTAATGAACGGTGTTTCGAATATGCTTCCGCTCGTAGTTGGTGGCGGTATTTTGATAGCCCTTTCATTTATCTTTGGTATCAATGCTGCAGATCCAGATGACCCAAGTTACAATGCATTTGCAGCAGCGCTTAGCACAATTGGTGGTGGAAATGCCTTTGCCCTTATGATTCCAGTTCTTGCAGGATTTATTGCAATGAGTATTGCCGATCGTCCTGGTCTTGCTCCTGGTCTTGTTGGTGGCTTGATGGCTTCTACGAACGGTGCAGGGTTCCTAGGTGGACTCATTGCTGGTTTCCTTGCTGGTTACGCTGTTCTTCTTTTGAAAAAGCTTTTCTCTGGACTACCACAGTCTCTAGAAGGGTTAAAGCCAGTCTTGCTTTATCCACTGTTTGGTATTTTTATTACAGGGATTATTATGATGTACGTTGTAATCGAGCCAGTTGGGGCTCTGAATACAGGGCTTGAGAACTGGTTGAGTGGTATGGGCACTACGAATAAACTCCTTCTTGGCTTAATTCTAGGAGGAATGATGGCGGTAGATATGGGTGGTCCAATTAATAAAGCGGCCTTTACGTTTGGTATTGCGATGATTGATGCAGGTAATCTGACGTATCATGCAGCGATTATGGCAGGCGGTATGACACCACCACTTGGACTCGCTCTTGCAACAACACTATTTAAAAATCGATTTAACAAAACTGAGCGTGAAGCAGGAAAAGTAGCGTATGTAATGGGGGCTTCATTCATCACAGAAGGCGCAATTCCATTTGCAGCAGCAGATCCAGGCCGAGTGATTCCTTCCATTATTGTTGGTTCATCTGTTGCAGGTGCATTAACAATGTTGTTTAATATAGCTTTACCAGCACCGCATGGCGGAGCGTTTGTGATCTGGTCTGTAAACAACATCTCATTAACTCATATTCTTCTCTATATCCTTGCCATTGTCATTGGTACAGTTATTACGGCATTGATGGTAGGAATATTGAAGAAATCTAGACCACAAGTACAAGCATAATAATGAGAGGTCCCAAAAGGGGACCTCTTTTTTGCTATATTTATGGATAAGCAAATCGAAATTCATATAAGTAATGAATAGAATCCATCGTTTAAAAAAACTGAAGCGAACCTTTTTTACCACAATATGTTAATGACACAGTCTTGATGAGAGCTTGTGAGATGGCGTGAGAAGCGATATAAGTCGATCTCAATCACGTAGTTTACGTTGAGATTCGAATGATAGCGTTTTCACTATGTATCTTGCACGTATGCTTATTTCTTGCTTCATAAAGGTTGAAGCGTGGTGGATGCAGTGTTAGTATAAATGACCGTAGATGATTTTTCGGAAATCCAAAGGAGGCAATCATGCTAGAAAATAAAACCGTAACGTTTATCGGAGCGGGTTCAATGGCAGAAGCAATGGCTGCAGGAATGATTGAGTCAGGTACTATTGAACCTGAACGTATTATTATGACAAACAGAAGTAATGAACAACGTCGTCAGGAACTTATGGAGAACCACGGCGTATTGGCGACTCAAAGTATAGAATTCGCAGTTCGTGAGGCTAATGTTGTTATCCTAGCAATGAAGCCAAAAGATGTTGAACGTGCACTTGAAGGAATTGAAGATTTCATTTCAGATGATCAACTTCTCTTATCAGTTCTTGCTGGCGTACCATCATCTTATATTGAGGATCAGCTCGATGGAGAGCAACCAGTGATCCGCGTTATGCCGAACACTTCAAGTATGATTGGTAAATCCATTTCTGCCCTAGCAGCAGGAAAACATGTAAATGATGAGCAGGTATCAATTGCCCGCGCACTTATTCGTTCTATTGGCGAAACAGTCGTGATCGAAGAAAAACAAATGGACGTATTTACAGGTGTTGCTGGAAGCGGACCGGCTTACATTTATTATGTTATTGAAAGTTTAGAAAAAGCAGCAATTGAAGGCGGTATTGAAACGGAAACAGCAAGGAAAATGGCTGTTCAAACTGTACTTGGTGCTGGAATGATGGCAGAGCAGTCAGAAGACTCTCCAGCTGATCTTAGAAAGAAAGTTACTTCACCAAATGGAACAACTCAAGCGGGTCTTGAGGCATTGTATGAAAATGGTGGAGGAGAAGCTTTTGAAGCCGCTGTTGATAATGCTGCAACACGCTCAAAAGAAATTAGCAACGAGTTTAATAAAAAACCTGTTATTCAATAAGAATCGGTGCATACCGGTTCTTTTTTTTTGCTGTGCTCGTTCGTATCCCATTTTTATACCAAATCATATGAGATTAAAAGAAACTTATATAGCCGTTATGAAATCGTGAAAAAGGATATGGGGCTATAAAGGTAGAACCAGAATCTATCCTCTACTTCCTCGTATTGGATGTTTTTTTCTATAAAATGTTAGTAGAATAATAGATGGAATATGATATGATAAGAATTGGATAATTTGTTTGATAGAGGAGGAAAAAATGATGAAAAAAGGGATTTTTGCACTTATTGCTGCGTTTTTGATCGCATTACCTTTCGCGAATACTGCAGCACAAGCTGAAGCTGATGTTAGTGGTGATGTAGAGAAGGGTGTTGCGGGTTACCTTGGGGAAGAGCATTATGACTATGATAAAGGTTCTCTTAAAGTTGTAGATGCTGAAAACATTGAAGTTGATAGCTCGGCAGATAAGGACTTTAGTAAGGTTTCTATGATGCTTGTAGAATTCACGACAGTTCGTGACAATATCTTCTTTGAAGATCATACACAGGTCCTTTTCTATGACACTGAAGCTAATGCTATTATTCCAGACTCAAAAGTATTAGACATTGAAAAAGCAAAAGAATACAAAGACAGTCATGCAGACGTAACGGGTGAGCATCTTCATATGAGTGTTATTCTAATTCTAAGTGCGATAATGCTTGTTGGTCCAGCACTTCTTGCTTATCTATGGTCAAAAAATAAGTATTCAACTCTTCGTTTTAAATTACAAAATAACGTATACGATACGAATACTACTTTCTAATTAATTAATGTATGTAACCCCCTTGCGATTCTTCCGCAAGGGGGTTTTAATGATTCAAGACTCCAAAGGGGAGTCCCAAGAAGCCTAAAGAGTTAGTCCTCTTATTGAGCTTGTAGTTCTACTAGTGTGCCTGTTTCAGCATCAACCATAAATTCAAGCTGTTGGAGCTGTCCTTCTTTTTCACAGGTTAGTCCACCAGCATATACTGTGAACGGGAGGTGGAACTTTTCTACTGAATCCGTTTTCATGTGAATCCATGAACCTTTGACAGTATAAGTAGGTTTGACAGCTCCCTTCACAGCTTTTAGTGCCTTTTCAGGTGATATATACGTTTTTTTAGAAGCAATCGTTGAAGTAGTAATAGCTGCTGCCCCAGCTCCAATAAGCGCTCCAATTAATAGATCTCTTGTTCTCATTACTATGATTCTCCCTTCCTTTAATGGACGATTTATTTTCCATCTTTAGTATATCTGAAGTTAGCTCTCTGACCAAATATTTCTATAGAAAATCCGTGACACTAGCAACAATTATCTAGATTCGATACAATAGGAAAGGAATAGAGGAACGATGGAAGGGGATACATATGGAAAAAGAAACTCTCTCGTTATTTAAAACATTAACCGAATTACAAGGTGCTCCTGGTTTTGAACATGATGTTAGAAAATTCGTGAAAAGTGAGATTGGCAAGTACACGGATGAAATTATTCAAGATAATCTTGGAAGCGTTTTTGGAGTTAAACGAAACAATGGCCCACGCATTATGGTAGCTGGCCACATGGATGAAGTTGGGTTTATGGTTACATCAATTACTGAAAATGGGATGCTTCGTTTTCAAACACTTGGTGGCTGGTGGAGCCAGGTGCTTCTTGCTCAGCGTGTTCAGGTTATGACCAAAAATGGTCCCATTCCTGGAGTTATTGGTTCGATCCCTCCACATTTGCTTGATGATGCTACACGAAACAAGCCAATGGCTATTAAAAATATGCTCATTGATATTGGTGCGGATAACAAAGAAGACGCAGAAAAAATTGGTGTCATGCCTGGACAACAGATCGTACCGGTATGTCCATTTACGCCTATGGCAAACGAAAAGAAAATCATGGCAAAAGCGTGGGATAACCGCTATGGTGTAGGTCTTGCCATTGAGCTGTTGAAGGAGCTTCAGAATGAAGAGCATCCAAATGAGCTTTATTCTGGTGCTACAGTTCAGGAGGAAGTAGGTTTACGTGGGGCACAAACAGCGGCAAACATGATTGATCCTGATCTTTTCTATGCTCTTGATGCTAGTCCTGCCAACGATATGACTGGAGATAAAAATGAATTTGGCCAGCTTGGTAAAGGGGCTCTCCTGCGTATTTATGATCGATCAATGGTTACTCATCAGGGGCTAAGGGATTTTGTGCTTGATACAGCGGAGAGCAACGAAATTCCTTATCAGTATTTCATCTCTCAAGGTGGAACTGATGCTGGACGAGTGCATTTATCTAATAACGGAGTACCATCTGCAGTAGTAGGAATCTGTTCAAGATACATTCATACGTCTTCATCAATGATCCACGTAGATGATTACGCAGCGGCAAAAGAACTATTGATTAAATTAGTGAAGTCAACAGATCAAGCTACAGTAGATAGCATTAAAAGCAACGTGTAAGTGAGGAGGGGCCAAAACGGCTCCTTTTCTTATGAGATCTTTTAAAAAATGGTGGAGGGAAGATGTATGGATAAAGTTGCAATCGGGTCGACAAATCCTGTGAAAGTTAATGCAGTCAAAGCTCAATTTAAAGGTGAAGTAGTGGGGGTGAGCGTTGAGTCAGGTGTCGCTGAGCAGCCTTGGGGTGATGAAGAAACACTTCTTGGTGCTAAACAAAGAGCAATAGCTTCAATGGAAAAAGGGCATGCGATAATTGGTATAGGTCTTGAAGGCGGAGTACAGATGGTAGGGGACCACTTATATGTTTGTAATTGGGGAGCACTTGTAGATGGGAATGGGAATGAAGTAGTAGCCGGTGGTGCAAGATTTCCACTTCCTGAAGAAATTAAGAAGAAGTTAGAACAAGGGGAGGAATTAGGTCCTGTCATTTCAGATTATGCGAGACAAGTCGATGTTAGCAAAAAAGAAGGCGCCATTGGTGTTTTTACCAATGGCGCCGTTACAAGAACTGACATGTATGAACAACTAGTTTCTTTACTGGTCGGTCAATATCAGCTGATGATTCGTTAATTTGTTTCTAAAATATAGGACAGGGCTTTTAGTGCCTGATCAGTATTTTCTACTGTAACTTGAGCTTTGTTCGATAGCTCCTTTAAAGGATGGTGCAATGATTCAGGGCGAACTAGAATAAGTGGTTTGCCAAGGGTGATAGCTGTAGCAGCATCCATTGCACTGTTCCATTGTTTGTAACTTTCACCAAATAATGCGAGGACAACATCTGATTTTTCAAGAAGAACCTGAGTTCTGAGATTATTGATCTCTGAAGCTGCTTCATCCTTCATAATAGCATTAGGCTGATTGCCTTTAATTTCTTCACCAATGGCGTCAGAACGCTCATGATTTTCCATGGGTCCTACGAAGTGAATAGGTAATTCCAGTTTGATTGCTTTTTCTTTTAATTCATTTCTCCAGTTATCGTGAATTTGTCCAGCAAGATAAACAGTTAAGTCCATTTGTAGTCCTCCTTTAATTTGATACCGGTATTATTGTAGCATGGCTTTTTCATATATTCCCAGTAAAGAGAACGAGTAAAGCCTTTCTCGATAATAGAAGGTTAAATTACAATTTCTGTTTGAATAAGGCAAAATGAAAATGCCTGTTAGTTCTGAAACCTTAATCAAACGTGGTAAATAAGAAATTTGTGTATACTAAGTAAGGATCATCAGTCTGGAAGGAGAAAGTAATGAACGGATTTTTGCAAAGGAAAGGCGTAACTCTATCACCACGAGTCTATTTTATTACAGCTCTAAGCTACATGGCTCTTGGTCTATTTTCGTCGTTAATTATTGGCTTGATACTGAAAACGATTGGAGGGCAAATCTCATCGTTATCATTTCTTGTTCCTATTGGTGAGCTTGCGATGAGTTTAATGGGACCAGCGATTGGTGTCGCCGTAGCGTATGGTCTACAAGCTCCTCCTCTTGTCTTATTTGCATCGCTTCTAGCGGGTGCAGCGGGTGCTGAGCTTGGCGGTCCAGCAGGTAGTTACGCTGCAGCGATTATCGCGGCGGAAGCAGGCAAACTTGTTTCCAAGTCAACTAAGTTAGATATTATCGTGACGCCACTAATCACTATTTTTGCAGGTTATGGAACGGCAGCTCTTATCGGACCTGGCATTCAAACATTACTGACTAATTTTGGTTCACTCATTATGTGGGCGACAGAGCAACGCCCGATAATTATGGGAATCATAGTAGCTGTTCTTATGGGACTAGCTCTTACGGCTCCGATTTCTAGTGCGGCCATTGCAATCATGCTAGGATTAGAAGGCATTGCTGCAGGAGCAGCTACAGTTGGTTGTGCAGCTCAAATGGTTGGTTTTGCTGTAAGTAGCTACCGAGAGAATGGGGTAGGAGGCGTTATTGCTCAAGGAATTGGTACTTCTATGTTACAAGTTGCGAATATTGTTCGAAATCCATGGATTCTTCTTCCACCTACGCTAGCTGGCGCTATTCTTGCCCCGATTGGCAGCGGTTGGCTGACGATGTTAAACAACCCATCAGGTGCCGGTATGGGGACGAGCGGCTTTGTTGGACAAATCATGACATTGAACGTTATGGGCGCCGGAGGAAATATTTGGACAGCTATTCTTCTATTGCATTTTATTGGACCAGCTATTATAAGTCTGCTAATATCCGAGGTAATGAGAAAAAAAGGACTCATTCGTCCAGGAGATATGAAAATTAATACCGATTAGTACTAGGAGGTTTATCATGAAGAAATTTGCCACTCATGAAGAATATTTACAAGCAATTAAAGAAGGGAAATCGGTTTTGTTATTTTCCGCAGATTGGTGCCCTGATTGTCGCGTTATCGATCCGTTTCTTCCAGATTTAGAAGAGAAGTACTCTGAGCTAGATTTCTATTACGTTGATCGTGATGATCATATTGAACTTTGCCAAGAAATGGATGTTTTTGGCATCCCAAGTTTTGTAGCCTTTAATGAAGGTGAAGAGACAGGAAGATTTGTAAGTAAGATGAGAAAAAGCAAAGAAGAAATTGAGGAATTTCTTACAGAAGTTAAGTAATTTCGTACAAAGCTATGCGTGGCATAGCTTTGTTTTTGTATTGGTTTATTTCATGGTATGATAAAAGAGCATCTCAATTATAGGTGGTGAAAATATGGAACCAAAAGAATTGAAGAAATTGCTCGAAAAACGTCTTCAACAAGAAGACCGTGAGCTTACATACAATCAAAAGGAAGAAAAACTTAGGGTAGAGGATAGTGCAACAGGTAAAGGAATCAGTCTTGGATTAAAGGGATTGTCTGCTAAGTATGAAGAGCGAGGCGAAAAGATACTAGATGAAGTCGTTCATCATGTAGAAGAAACGTTAAAAGTAATGAGAGAGAAGCAAGAACTTAATGGTAAAGAAAATCGCATCTTTCCAGTCATTCGCTCGGGGTCGTTTGCTTCAGAAACGGAAGCTGGCGTTCCATTTGTTTTCGAAGAACATACGGCGGAGACAAGAATCTACTATGCACTTGATCTTGGTCATTCTTATCGCTTGATTGATGAGGAATGGTTAAAGAAGGAAAAGTGGACGAAAGAAGCCTTGCATGAAGTGTCATTGTTCAATTTAAGAGGGTTATCTACTGAAGTGAAAGCAGATACGGTTGCAGGAAATACATTTTATTTCTTGAATACAAACGACGGCTATGACGCAAGTAGAATTCTTAACGATTCATTATTGGAACGCATGGCGAAGAGTGCGAAGGGTGAATTAGCGGTAGCTGTTCCTCATCAAGATGTCCTGATTTTTGCTGATATTGAGAATGAGCAAGGTTATGATGCACTTGCACAGTTGACCATGCATTTCTTTTCTAGTGGACTCGTACCAGTAACTGGACTTCCCTTTATGTATGAAGATGGAAAATTAGAGCCGGTATTTATTATGGCGAAAAACAAACCGAAAAAATAACTGTTTGATAAAAGGAGTACATGGACAATGAACATGTTTTACAATAAAGAAGGCGTTGGAGATACTCTAATCGTTACTTTAGGAAGTACTGAACGAGAAGATAAAGCAGTTCAGCGCAAAGAGAATATTGCACGTATTTATAGTAAAGAAACGAATAAAACTATTGGCTATAATCTATTTCATTTTTCACAAATCCAGGAGTTAACAAGCTCAGGTGTCGTTGAGGAAAGCGAAGAGCTTGTTAATGCTGTCAATCGGGCCATCCAAGCTAACGGATTTGATGATGAGCTTGTGTACGATGGTTCCCCTAAGTTTGTTGTGGGTTATGTCGAGGAAATGGAAAAGCATCCGAATGCTGATAAATTAAATATTTGTCAGGTGAACGTAGGACAAGAAAAGCTCCAAATCGTTTGTGGTGCTCCAAACGTCGACAAGGGGCAAAAGGTGGTCGTTGCGAAGGTTGGAGCCGTCATGCCTTCTGGTATGATCATAAAGGATGCGAGCTTGCGAGGAATTGAATCAACTGGAATGATTTGCTCAGCAAAAGAACTTGCACTACCAGATGCTCCTCAGGAGAAAGGGATTCTGGTCCTTCCAGAGGATCATGAAATTGGTACGGAATTTAAGGCCTACTAGAAATTTTTCTAGTAGGTTTTTTCTTTCTATAAAATTGGGAATAAGGAATATTGAACCTATTTTTGCGGTTTTAGACGAAGAACCTGTTTTTTTTACGAAAGATTTTAGAAACAGCCTTACAATGATAGGGGAGTTTCCGATAAAATAGAAGAATAAATCGACCTAAAAGGGCTTAATTAGAAAAGGTGATAGTAGTTGGATAATAATTGGATAAAAAAAGCGTGGAATAAATTATTTGACCTTGATGAGGAAGAAGAACCTCAAAGAAAGGAAACAGATGTTAAAGAAACAAAATCGTTAAAAGACCGACCTGATCGAAAACACTCCATTGGGCGGATGGAAAATGCGAATCGGAAGAATGAAGCAAGGATTGTTCACCAATACCCAAGAGAAGGGAACTTTCGATTCCCTCTTATTCCGGATCATTCAAATAACCAAAAGAATAAAGAAGGGAGAAAAGAAGTCCAACGCCATCAAAGTGAACAGATTCCTACGAAAAAACCTAAGGCTGAGAATCGTAATCAGAGCATCACTTCTCCGAAGAAAGATGGCGCCTCCAGCAAAACGACGAGGGATGGGCTTTCAGAAAACAACGGTTCAGTAACAAATAAAAAGTTCTCAGGTGTGAATTTCAAACCATCTCAAATCCCATCACCTATTTATGGTTTTAGCAAACGTCCTGTTACTGAAAAAATGGAAGAAGAAGTAAAAAAATCGCATCCAAACAATCGATATACATCACTCGATAAAAGTGACGTAATTGAAAAACTTATCCAGGAACCTGAGCCTTATTCACTAAGCGAAGGGAACGGCATACTGACGGATTCAGATCAAGTTACTCAAGGTGTCGATCAGCAAGAGACTGAGGCCTTTAGCGTGGAAGAAGAAACGACAAGCAAGGCAATTGTTAATGAAGAAGAAAGAGAAGACAATAGAGAGGTCTTCATTTCTGATAAGAACAACTTTGAAGTTAACAGCGATGCTTCCTTACCTCTTGAGACAGAAAAAGAGAGTGAGCAACCTACTGAAGCCGAATTGGAAATCAGTCAGCCTGAGAAACAGTGGGAGCAAATAGAAACTTTCACTGAAGATGTAACATTAGAAGAAACAACCGACCTTCAAAAGAACGATATGTTAGAAGAGGAAAGCGAAGAGAAATCTGAGTGGACTGCTGATTATGAAGTGACAGATGATATAGAAGAGGACTTTATCATTTCAGATGAAGATTTTATTGTTGAGCATCAAAATGAGGAACAGACAGCTATTGAAGAATCACCAGAACCAGAACCAGAACCAGAACCAGAACCAGAACCAGAACCAGAACCAGAACCAGAACCAGAACCAGAACCAGAACCAGAACCAGAACCAGAACCAGAACCATCTAATCAACTCGAAGTAGAACAGCAGTTTCAGCGAGAACAAATAGAAGAATCAATTGAGGAGTCGTCTCAACATCTTGAACATAAGGAGAAAAATGTTCAAGAACAATCCGGACGGGATTCCGCTCGACCAAAGCCGCAGGTTCCTTACAATGTAATGATGCTTGCGAATGACCGACGTCATTTAACAAAAAAACCAGGCAGTGGAGCAGAATATAAACTTCCTCCTATTTCACTTCTTGATATCCCTCCTCGCAATGAAGGTAATGACGAGCAGTGGCTTGAAGAGCAAAGGGAACTATTGGAGCTAACCCTTTCAAACTTTAATGTACAGGCTAAGGTAGTAGGGGCAACAATGGGGCCGACGGTTACCCGTTTCGAAGTGCAGCCAAGTCCAGGAGTTAAGGTGAATAAGATTACGAATTTAAGTGATGACATTAAATTAAGTCTAGCAGCTAGAGACATAAGAATGGAAGCACCGATACCTGGAAAGAATGCAATAGGAATTGAAGTGCCAAACCCTACGAGTAAGCCTGTATTTATTCGGGAGATTGTTCGAAGTGGAGCATTCCAATCTGAAGGTTCACTATTAAATGCGGCGCTCGGTTTTGACATTGCTGGGGAAGCAAAAATAACTGATATTCAAAAAATGCCTCATGGTCTTATTGCGGGTGCTACAGGGTCTGGTAAGAGTGTATGTATCAATTCGATCTTAGTGAGCTTATTGCTTAAAGCAAATCCTAATGATGTAAAGATGATGTTAATTGATCCTAAAATGGTAGAACTTGCACCATATAATGGCCTGCCACATCTAGTCACACCAGTTATTAATGATGTGAAAGAAGCTACTACTGCTTTAAAGTGGGCAGTGGATGAAATGGAAGAGCGTTATGAGAAATTTGCGGCAGCTGGTGTTCGAGATATCAAGCGATATAACGAGCGAGCGATAAACCACGGAGAACCTCAGCACAAACTACCATACATTGTCATTGTGATTGATGAACTCGCTGATCTAATGATGGTTTCACCACAGGACGTTGAGGATGCGATTTGTCGAATTGCACAGAAAGCAAGAGCTTGTGGGATTCATCTACTAGTGGCAACGCAAAGACCGTCAGTTGATGTAATTACAGGGCTTATTAAAGCGAACATCCCTACACGTATTGCTTTCTCTGTATCTTCGCAAATTGATTCTAGAACAATCCTTGATACAAGTGGCGCTGAGAAGCTTCTAGGAAAAGGCGATATGCTTTGTTTGGAGAATGGATCCTCGAAACCAGTTCGATTGCAAGGTAATTTTGTTTCGGACGAAGAAATTGAGCGAGTGACATCCTACGTACGTAAGCAGCGGAAGCCGAATTATTTGATCAAAAAAGAAGATTTAATGAAGAAGCAGCAGTACGATGATCAGGAAGATGAATTGTTTGAGGAAGCGTGCATGTGGGCACTTGAACAAGGTCAGGCTTCTTCTTCTGCACTGCAACGTCGTTTCCGAATAGGATTCAATCGAGCGGCAAGACTAATTGAAATGATGGAAGAACGTGGATTAGTATCTGAAGCTATGGGAAGCAAGCCTAGAAGTATTTTAATGACGAAAGCTGATTTTGAAGAAACATTCCTAAAAGATATGCACGTATAGTGCATATCTTTTCTACTTGTTTTATAGAGCCAGGTTCTATATGATAAGTAGTGTTAAGCTAATGTTAAATTATAGTCAGATAAGTGAATGGTTGAACATAGAGAGCTCACATTCGAATGACGAAACTACTTGAAGGAGCCCCATTATGAAGGAAATTGAACTTAAAATGCAAGGCAAAATAAAAAGGCTTACGAACCGAACCTTTAAATTTGATGAGCGTGTAGGCGAAGGCTGGTTTTCAGCTGTTTACTTCCTAAAGACATGCGAAATTGTGGAAGAGTTCAAGCCGGACAATATTGTGACAATGCAGTTCTTTCAAAAACATGATGCCGTTCTTTGTGGTTCAGATGAAGCAATTGCACTCATAAAAACCTTTGCGAAGGACCCTGAATCGCTTGAAATAGAGTCGCTAAAGGATGGGGATAAAATCTCTCCATTTGAAACGGTTTTGAAAATTAAAGGGCCATATCAAAACTTCGGTTTTCTCGAAGGAATTATTGATGGTATTCTGGGCAGAAGAACATCCGTCGCGACGAATGTTTATCATGTAGTGAAAGCAGCACGATCATCAGGTATCCAAAAACCGGTTATTTTCATGGGCGATCGTGATGATCATTATACTCAACAAGCGGGTGACGGGTATGCTTCTCATATTGGGGGGTCTACTGCACAGGCAACCCATGCGATGAATGAATGGTGGGGAAAAAGAGGAATGGGAACTATGCCTCATGCCTTAATTCAACTTTTTAAAGGTGATGTTGTTGAAGCATCAAAAGCTTATTATGCGAAATACCCTGAAGATGAATTGATTTCTCTTGTTGATTACAATAATGATGTTATTACGGATTCGTTACGTGTAGCAAGGGAATTTGGCAAGACGTTGAAGGGTGTTCGAGTTGATACCTCTCGTACGATGGTTGATCAGTATTTTTGGCGTAATCCTGATGTTCTAGGGACGTTCGATCCAAGAGGGGTTAATGCAGAACTGATTTTTGCACTTAGAGATGCCCTTGATAAAGAAGGCTTCGAGCATGTGAAAATTGTAGTAAGCGGCGGTTTTACGGAAGAAAGAATTCGAACGTTTGAATCTCAAAACGTTCCTGTTGATATTTATGGTGTTGGAAGTAGTTTGCTTAAAGTAGACATTGGATTTACAGGAGATAATGTCATTCTTGATGATAAAGCAGAAGCTAAAGCAGGCAGAAAATATCGACACAACCCGCGTTTAGAGCGTGTTGAATAAGCAAAAAAGACAGGAACAAAATCCTGTCTTTTTTGCGCCCGTAGTGCCAAATTACTTTGATGAATTATATTGGAGACCTGTCTCTTTTTCTGCTATAATGTAGTATTGAAAAGAAAAGCAGCGCATACTTGTAATGGCATCATATACTAAAAAAGGTTACGCGGAGAAGAAATGAAAGTGTGGAGGTTCTGAAATGACTATATATCACTTTGTTGGCATTAAGGGATCCGGGATGAGCGCTCTAGCACAAATCCTTAGCGATATAGGATACAGTGTACAGGGTTCAGACGTAGAGAAACGTTTCTTTACACAGGAGGCTCTTGAACAAAAAGGTATTACTATTCTTCCATTTGGAGAAGAAAATATTAAAGAAAATATGATTATTATCGCCGGCAATGCATTTGATGATCAGCATGAAGAGTTAGTGCGAGCAAGAGAAATGAACCTTCCTGTTTATCGCTACCATAAATTCCTTGGAGATTTTATTCAAAAATTCACTAGTATTGCTGTAACAGGCTCTCATGGTAAAACATCAACAACTGGTTTGTTGTCTCATGTTGTTGGGGCAGCAGAACCGACATCGTATCTTATCGGAGATGGTACTGGTAAAGGCGTAAAGGACAGTCAGTATTTTGTGTTTGAAGCATGTGAATACCGTCGTCACTTTTTATCTTACCAGCCTGATTATGCGATTATGACAAACATCGATTTTGATCACCCAGATTATTTTTCAGATGTTGATGATGTCTTTTCGGCATTTCAGGAAATGGCAATGCTTGTGAAGAAGGGTATTATTGCTTATGGTGATGATTCTTACCTTCAGCAAATCCAAACAAAAGTACCAGTCGTATTCTACGGCTTTGATGATCAAAACGATTTTCAGGCAACCAATATTAAAATTGATGAACATGGGACAACATTTGATGTTCATGTTCGTGATGATTACTATCGTACATTCCAGATTCCGATGTACGGGAAACACAATGTGCTGAATGCTTTATCTGTCGTTGCTCTTTGTCACTATGAAAATCTTTCAGGAGATGCAGTAGCTGCTCAACTTGCAAACTTCAAAGGAGTTAAGCGTAGATTTACAGAAAAAGTCGTTGATAACCAGGTACTAATTGACGATTATGCGCATCATCCAACTGAAATTAAAGCAACTATAGAATCAGCACATCAGAAGTATCCAAATCGTGAAGTTGTGGCCATTTTCCAACCTCACACGTTTACAAGAACAAAGACGTTCCTAAATGAATTTGCAGATGTGTTAAAAGAAGCAGATGTTGTTTACTTATGCGACATCTTTGGATCGGCACGGGAAGATGCAGGTCAGTTATCGATTGATCAACTGATTGAAAAAATCCCTAATGCTCACATGATCTCTGAAGATTCCATTCAGCAGCTTAATGACCATGATAAAGGAGTACTTCTTTTCATGGGAGCCGGTGATATTCAGAAATATCAAGAAGCATATGAGACCGAAAAAGCGTCTATTTAAGCGAGAAGGCTCCTTGAGCCTTCTTTTTTTTACTATTCTCCTGATAGAGAAGAATGAGAATGTGTTATAAAAAAAATTAAAAAAGGAATAATGAAACTTGTAACGAATTAATTATGGTGTAGGGTAGTAAAGTAGACTCATTTTTCGTTCGTATGTGAAATGACAAACTTGTGTTTACGAAAGAGGAATGAAGGGAAGAGATTCAGAAAAGGGAGGTGCCAGCACATGGAGATTATTTTGTATTTAAGTGTAGCTATTATTGCGATTGCATTTGCAGTTCTTGTTTATTTCGTAGCCCAAACTCTCAAATCCTTGAAGGATACGCTGAGTAATACGGCGAAAACACTTGATAGCCTTGAAAAACAAATGAATGGTTTAACAACTGAAACTACTGCACTGTTACATAAGACTAATTTGCTTGCAGAAGACATTCAGGGGAAATCTGAAGCTCTGGATACTGTTTTTGTACAAGTAAAAGAAGTTGGAACATCACTTGGAAAGATGAATCATTCATTAAGAAATATTTCTGGAAAAGTAACAGATGAGGCAGAGCGTCAATCTGAACAAGTTACAAAAGTCGTTCAGTGGGGAAATGCTGCCATGCAAATATGGCAAAAATGGCAAGTTAAGAAGAAAGCCACAGATCAGTACGTTGATTCAAAATAATAGGAGGTATTTATATGTCGGATAACAACATTAACACAAAAGATTTTATCATTGGTTCACTTATTGGTGGTATCGTTGGAGCAGCGGCTGCACTACTTTCAGCACCTAAATCAGGTAAAGAACTTAGAAGTGATCTAAATCAACAAGCTGGAGCAGTGAAGGAAAAGACTTCTCAATTCCGTGATTCTGCAGTAGAACGTAGCACAGATTTTGCTAACCGTGCTAAAGAAAAATCTTCAACAATTTACAAGCAAGTATCGGATCAATCGAATAACATTGTTTCAAAGATTAAAGATCGTAATCTTGAAACAGAAGAAAATAGTGATCTGCATACTCAGGCAGATGCTGACGTTGAGAGCTTCCAACAGGATCTTAGCGATCATTTCTCTGAAGAAGAACCAGCTTCAATGGAGAATCCTACTAAGTCCTAATTTGTTATATAGAAATGAAAAAGAAGAAGCATAATGCTTCTTCTTTTTCATTTCCTGTAAACTTCTTTATAATGAATTTATAGCAATTTGAAGGGGGATAAACTTATGGCCATTACAAAAATAACTACATCAGAAGATTTCAAACGCATCAAGGAATCTAATAATCAATTTCTATTATTTAAAAATAGTACAACTTGCCCAATAAGTGCTCAAGCTTTTGAAGAATTTCAGAAGTTTTCCGAGGGCGTGTCAGAAGACGTGTATTATTTGAACGTGCAGGAATCACGTCCTTTATCAACTGAAATTGCTGACTCATATGGAGTAAAGCATCAGTCGCCACAAGCGCTAGTGTTTAATGAAAATGAGGTTGTATGGAATGATTCACATTGGAGAATCACTAATACCTCGTTATCGGATGCTGCGAAAAAATATTTAAAGTAAACGGCTTTATAAAGCCGTTTTTCTTTTACTGACATGGTTTAATGCTTAAAAGCGTTTAAGAATTAAAAGAAAAGTAGTGACATTTTATTTTTCATCGTATATAATAACCCTAATCACTTAAACAGATAGGAGTGGAGATATTATGGCTAATATCCAAATTGATGAGTTGAGAGAGAAATTAGACGAGATTAACCTGCAGCTGCTTGATTTAATTAATGAGCGTGCTGAAGTGGCGAAAGAGATAGGTAGAGTAAAGAAAGCACAGGGGATTAATCGTTTTGACCCTGTTCGGGAACGTAAGATGCTTGATTTGCTTACAGAGAAAAATGGTGGGCCTTTTGATAATTCCACTCTTCAACATATATTCAAGGAAATTTTTAAGGCAAGCCTTGAGTTACAGGAAGACGATCATCGTAAGGCGCTTTTAGTTTCAAGAAAACGCCAACCCGATAATACGGTTATTGATATTAAAGGCGAAAAAGTTGGAGATGGCGGGCAAGTTCTTATTTCAGGACCTTGTGCTGTTGAAAGCTATGAGCAAGTTGCTGAAGTAGCGAGGGCTGTTAAGAAGCAAGGATTTAAAATGCTTCGTGGTGGAGCTTTCAAACCACGTACATCGCCATACGACTTCCAGGGTCTTGGAGAAGAAGGATTAAAGATTCTTAAACAAGTTGCTGATGAGTACGATCTAGCTGTAGTCAGTGAAATTGTAAACCCTGCAGATATTGAAACAGCAGTTAAGTACGTTGATGTAATTCAAATCGGAGCACGTAACATGCAGAACTTTGAGTTACTTAAAGCGGCAGGATCCGTTGATAAGCCGGTTCTTCTAAAAAGAGGTTTATCTGCGACAATTCAAGAATTCATTAATGCGGCAGAATACATCGTATCGAACGGTAATACACAAGTAATGCTTTGTGAACGAGGAATTAGAACTTACGAAAAAGCAACGAGAAACACGTTGGATATTACAGCAGTTCCAATTCTTAAACAGGAAACTCATTTGCCAGTTCTAGTTGACGTAACGCATTCAACTGGACGCAAAGATCTTCTATTCCCTGCAGCAAAAGCAGGTCTAGCTATTGGAGCAGACGGTATCATGGTGGAAGTTCATCCAGACCCAGCTGTAGCTCTTTCCGATGCGGCTCAGCAGTTAGATATTCCACAATACGAACAATTTGTTAAAGATCTAAAAGCAAGTGGTTTATTCAATCCAGCGAAAGCTGCGCCTTCTACTTTATAAGTAGAAGGTTTTTTTCTGTGTATGATGTATGAATCCTCAACCTGATGTTCCTAAGTGGCTTGGGTTCTATTGGAATAAAAGAACGTAAGAGTGTTATCATATATAAAGATGGAAGCAAATACGACAGATTTATGATTTAGTCTTTGAAAATTTACGCTTATATAAAGCAAAAAGCGACTAAATATGCTATCTTTAATACAGTATCTAATTGTGAAATAACCTACATAATCATAATAGCAGGTGTTTCACAGCTAATAGTGGTTTATTAGTGTGAGTCGATATAGGTTTTGGTTTGCAGTCAAACGGATAGTATCGTATCATTAAATAAATTAAAGTCCGTAAGAGCATGAAGGAGGATCATCGTGAATACAACGATTTATGACGTAGCGAAAGAAGCAGGAGTATCAATGGCAACTGTATCAAGGGTTGTGAATGGCAACCCTAATGTTAAGCCTGCAACAAGAAAAAAGGTATTAGAGGCGATTGAAAGACTTGGATACCGTCCCAATGCTGTAGCAAGAGGTCTTGCTAGTAAAAAAACGACGACTGTCGGAGTTATCATCCCTGATATTTCGAGTATTTTCTTTGCTGAGCTTGCTCGCGGTATTGAGGATATTGCTACAATGTACAAATATAATATTATCTTGAGTAACTCAGATCAAAATAAAGAAAAAGAAATTCATCTTCTAAATACGATGCTTGGAAAACAGGTAGATGGAATTGTGTTTATGGGCGGTAAAATTACAGAAGAACATGTTGAAGAATTTAAGCGCTCACCTGTTCCGATTGTTCTAGCAGCAACCCTAGAAAAGGGCCAGGAGATTCCGTCAGTTAACATTGATTATCAAAAAGCTGCATATGAGCTTGTGACTAGCTTTATTGAAAAAGATCATAAAAAAATTGGACTTGTTAGTGGTCCATTAGAAGATCCAATTAACGGTGAAGAAAAGTTTCTTGGTTACCGAACAGCTTTAGAGGATGCAGGTATGAAAGTTGATGAAGATTGCGTTGCAATTGGCGACTATACGTATGACTCAGGTATTGAAGCAATGGAAGGGTTTCTTGAACTAGATGAGAAGCCAACAGCTATCTTTGCAGGTACGGATGAAATGGCACTAGGCGTTATTCACGCTGCACAGGACAACGGTTATAACGTTCCGGAAGATTTCGAGGTCGTTGGATTTGATAACACAAGACTAGCAACGATGGTTCGACCAACGCTTTCAACCGTTGTTCAACCTATGTACGATATTGGTGCTGTTGCCATGCGTCTTCTTACAAAATTAATGAATAAAGAAACAGTAGAAGAACAAACGGTTGTTTTACCACACCGTTTGCAACATCGTAATTCAACTACTCATAATCAAGATTAAAAAAACGAGCCTAGGCTCGTTTTTTTATTAATTTACTATTTGATAAAGCGCTCGTTCGCAAGTTAGTTTGTTTTTTTCTGTGATTTCCTGTTTCCTTGGAATGGGCTCATACAAATCAGCTTTATCATGCCAATTCTCTGGAAGAGAAAGTGGTGAGAGTGGGGCCCACCTTTCAATCCATTGTTTTGGTAGGGCACCGGCTACTGATAGCCCTTTCATTTCTAACCAAATTCTTGACCAAGCGCGTGGTACAACACGCCAGATATCGTAACCACCCCCGCCAACGGCAATCCATTTTCCATCACAATACTCATGAGCTAATTGGTGTGCTAGTTTTGGAATGAACTCATAGCTTTTCATGGAAACAGAGAGATGTGTTAACGGATCATAATAATGAGCATCTGCACCATTTTGAGTTAGGATTACATCAGGCTTGAAAAAATCGATTACTTTTCGAAACGAATCCTCGTACACTTCCTGAAATGATTCGTCCTCTGTAAAAGCGTCAATCGGAATATTAAATGAAAACCCATATCCTTTTCCTTGACCTTTCTCATTAATATTTCCTGTTCCAGGAAATAAATAGCGTCCCGTTTCATGGATAGATAGTGTGCAAACATCAGGATCGTCGTAAAAAGCCCACTGCACACCGTCTCCGTGATGGGCGTCAGTATCAACATAAAGGACCTTTGCACCGTATTTTTGTTTCATGTATTCAATGGCGATTGAACTGTCATTATAGATGCAAAAGCCTGATGCTTTACCTCGGAAACCGTGATGGAGTCCTCCGCCTATGTTAAGGGCATGATCAGACTTTCCTGTCATAACTGCATCAACTGCAGTCAGCGTTCCCCCAACAATAAGAGCACTAGCTTCATGCATGTTCGGAAAGATTGGCGTATCTTCTGTTCCAAGACCGTAGTTAGCTGCAACAGAGGATGCAAGGTTTCCTTTACTAGCTTTTTTTACAGCTTCTATGTAGGCTGGGTCATGAATAAGAGCAATCTCACTATCGGTTGCAATCCGAGGAGGGACCACTTCTTGATCATTTAAAGCATTTATTTCGGTAAGCAAGTCCTGTGTGAGCTTAACACGTATATGATTGAAAGGATGATCGTCACTGAATTTATAATTTAAATAGTCTGAGGAATATACAAAAAGGGAGTCGCACTTCATTTTTGAACACCCGGCATATTTGGCCAGAGAACCTCATAACCTTCATTTTTAATATCGTTTACAACGGAAGTGGGATTCATCGTTTGTATTCGAAAAACGATATTTTTGAATTTTTCATTGTGACTACACGGGTAGACTAGAACGCTAATAATGTTAACATTGCGCTTTTTAATGATTTGGGTAATATCGGCCAATTGTCCTGACACATTTTCCACCTGTACTTCAATATGTGAACTCGGCTGGTGTGCCCCTGTCAAAAGGATTAACGTATGTAACATATCCGTTTCAGTAACCATTCCGATTACTTTTCGGTTTTCAACAATCGGAATCGAACTAATGCGCTGCTCATAAAAGATCGTAGAAATTTCTTCTACAAAATCCAATGGGTGAGCTGTAATGACGTCTTTCTTCATAATAGAGGAAAGAGGAGACTGTAACACTTCCTTGTTTGGATTTGAGTCAAGAATTGATGGACTAGCATCTTTAATATCTCGATCTGATATAATGCCAGTGAGCTCTCCTTCGCTATTTACGATAGGGAGATGGCGAATGTTTTTTTCTCTCATCATTTTAATGGCATCCGCAATGGTTTGGTTCTCTTCAAGTGAAAATACATTTTGATTCATAATTTCTTCAATGACCAACTTGGCTCACTCCTTTGCAATCTTAATACATGAAGCGATTATGGAATCGCAGGCGATCAAACGCTTGAACAGAGTCCTGGTTAATTCTTGTCCCAATTCTAGCCATTAAGCAATTTGCAGGATGAGAGCTTATTTCAGGATCATCCGTTGCATACCACTCAAGACCTCCTGCATTCATCATTTTCTCCATCACTTTACGATAATCCCAAACTGATAAACCTGTTCCTTTAAGGTCCCAATGCCAATAATACTCGGTAGTTATGACGATGTAATCATTCATTGCATCGTCCATAAATGACGTTTTGAGAAGGCTTTTGCCGACTTTAGCATTACGGTACTTTGGAATAACTTCAATCGCTCCTAATTCAATTAAATCTTCCATATTGCCTTCTGACCAACGCTCAAGTGGGTCTGGATATAAAAATGTGACATAGCCTACAATGGTTTCTCTTTCCCTAGCCACAATGATACGGCCTTCAGGCAGACCTGCTATTTCAACCAGTGCTTTATGCTGTTGTTCCGGTGGGCGAAATGCGACAAGGTCCTTATGTAAATGATAGGATGCCAGGCGATCTGGAGTAATTGGTCCTTCAATAATAAGTTTTCCATGCGGGGTGTTCTTCTCGATTGCATTATACGTTTTACGATGTTCCATCTAGTCACCACCTTTTAATAATGGTCTCAGTTCTTATTATACATGAAACGCGATAAATGTAAGGGGTTTCAATGTTATTTTTTGAAGTTTTGTCATTTGTTAAAAAATTAGGAATTTATGTTATACTATCAGTGAAAGACATGAAGGAGAAGGAGGAGATTACTTATGGAATTGAAACCGCTTTCTGCTACATTGGGTAATCATAATTTACAGGATTATGAAGCTACATATGAGAATTTTGATTGGAAAGACGTGGAGAAAACATTTACCTGGAGTGAGACAGGTAATGTCAATATGGCCTACGAAGCAATCGATAGGCACGCTGAGTCCGATCGTAAAAACAAAGTAGCTCTTTATTTTTATGACCCAACACGAGATGAGAAGTATACGTACAGTGAGATGAAATCAATGAGTAACAAAGCAGGTAACGTTCTAAAAAAAGTGAATGTCGAAAAAGGAGATAGGGTCTTTATTTTCATGCCAAGATCTCCTGAGCTATACTTCATTCTACTCGGAACGCTTAAGTTAGGTGCGATTGCTGGCCCACTTTTTGAAGCCTTTATGGAAGGTGCAGTAAGGGATCGTCTTGAGGATAGTGAAGCAAAGGTACTTGTTACAACACCTGAGCTACTTGAGCGCGTTCCGGTTGATGAGCTTCCTAATCTCGAAAGTGTTGTGCTAGTAGGAAATAACGTTAAAGAAGAAGGTCCTTATATAGACTTTTATAAGCATTTTGAATCAGCAGAAAAGAAGCTTAAAATAGAATGGGTTGACCGTGAAGATGGTATGATTCTCCATTACACATCAGGTTCAACTGGTAAGCCGAAAGGCGTACTTCATGTTCATAATGCGATGATACAACACTATCAAACGGCGAAATGGGTACTTGACTTAAAAGAAGATGATGTCTACTGGTGTACAGCTGATCCAGGTTGGGTAACGGGGACGTCATATGGCATATTTGCTCCATGGCTTGCTGGAACGTCGAACGTCATTCGTGGTGGTCGTTTTAGTCCAGAAGATTGGTACGGTACGATTGAAAAATATGAAGTAACTGTATGGTATAGTGCTCCTACTGCATTTCGTATGCTTATGGGTGCGGGAGATGAGATCGTTAAGAAATTTGAACTTTCATCTTTACGTCATGTACTAAGCGTAGGAGAGCCATTAAATCCTGAGGTTATTAAATGGGGTAACAAAGTTCTTGAACGGAGAATTCATGATAACTGGTGGATGACAGAAACGGGAGCACAGCTAATCAGTAATTATCCATCAATGGAAATAAAGCCAGGATCAATGGGCAAACCAATTCCAGGCGTGCACGCAGCAATCGTAGATGATCAAGGAAATGAACTTCCTGCAAATCGAATGGGGAACCTTGCGATTAAAAAAGGCTGGCCATCAATGATGCGAGCGATTTGGAATCGTCCTGAAAAATATGAAAGCTATTTCTTAAAAGGAGACTGGTACGTATCTGGTGATTCAGCTTATAAAGATGAGGACGGATACTTCTGGTTCCAGGGGCGAGTCGATGATGTTATTATGACTTCGGGTGAAAGAGTTGGTCCATTTGAAGTTGAAAGTAAACTAGTCGAACATAGTGCTGTTGCTGAAGCTGGGGTTATTGGGAAACCGGATCCTGTGCGAGGTGAAATTATTAAAGCCTTTATTTCACTTAGAGATGGTCATGAACCGTCTGATGAGTTGATGGAAGAGATAAGAAATTTCGTTAAAAAAGGACTTGCAGCTCATGCAGCACCTCGAGAAATCGAATTTAGAGATAAGCTTCCGAAAACGAGAAGTGGTAAGATCATGCGTCGCGTATTAAAGGCGTGGGAGCTGGATTTACCAACTGGCGATTTGTCTACAATGGAAGATTAAGTAATAGAAAACAGCCTGCAGCATAATGCTGCAGGCTGTTTTTTTACTGGTCGTTATTGCTTGTGTTGCCGTCGGTGCTGTTTGAATTATTTCCGCTGTCAGCACCATTTGTAGGATTACTATTTCCATTGTTATTTCCATTACCGGAGTTGTTATCATTTGCATTTTCACCGGTGTTGGTATTCCCTTCATTTGAAGATGAATCTTCTGAGTTGCTGGATTCATCACTCTCATTATCGGAGGGAGCATTATTTTCGTTCTCTTCATTATCAGAAGCTTCATCATTTTCTTCATCTGTTGAAGGTTCTGCTTCTTGTTTTTTCTCAGGTTTTGGCTCTGGTTTATCAGACCAATCTCCATTTGTTACTTTAGCCGATGGTCCCGATTCATTCCCAGCTACATCAACTGCTGTTACGTAATAGGCATATGCACCAGAAGGGATGTTGAATGAGCTACCATCAGATGCTTTTACGCTTCCAAGCTTCGTAAATGAACTACTACCGTTCGAAGCGCGATAAATACGATAACCAACAATATCACTCTCACCTGAAGCACCCCAATTTAGTGAAGAGCCACTTATTGAAACGCCACCAACTGCGCCAGGTTTTTTCCCATTTTCTGAAGCAGTTTTTCCTTCTGAAACGATATTTAAATCACTAAATCCAGAAGGGAGAAGCTTTGAAATATCAACTCCTGAGAAGTAATCCTCTTTAATCATGACTCCGCTGGATACAAACTCTTCTGGAGTGGAACTAAGTGCTTGATAGGTCTTACCATTCATGATGACATAACGTCCTTGAGTGAGACTGTCATCCACTTCAGTTGGTACATACTTTGCGTTGAATAGATCAGTTTTGACAAGTCCGGCTTTCTGACAGAGATCAGAGGCGAGCTTTCCAGATATACCACAGAACGAACGTCGCACAATACCCGTTGGCATTTTGAATGATTCTTCTGGATCCATTATTTCTGGTTTTTTATCATAAGCGGCATTAGCAAATAGTGCCCATAAGTTTTTGTTTCTGTTGGCATATTGACTATCCATGCTAATTTGTTTGTCATATCCAGTCCATACACCTAGTGAAACATTAGGATTGACTGCTACAAACCATGAATCATAATAATTTTGTCCAGTTCCTGTTTTTCCTGCCCAATCAGAAGCGAATTTTAATTTCCCTGGAATGTCTTGGGCAGTACCCTGGTTAACTACATCACGCATCATATCGATTGATAGATAGGCAGTTTGAGGACTGAAAACATCCACTGGTTCTGGTTTTTGTTCGAAAATGGTGTTTCCATCGCGGTCAACTATTTTATCAATTAAATAAGCATCAACAAACTTTCCTCCATTAGCAAACGTGCCAAATGCGTTGGTATTCTCTTCGACACTTACTCCCCGTTGTAGCGCACCAATTGCCATTGAAGGATTGGTTCGATCATCAAGAGTCATTGTACTAAAGCCCATCTTCACCAAATAGTCGGTTGCGTCCACTGGGTTCATTTTATTATAAACTCGAACAGCTGGAACGTTATAAGACCTTTCCAACGCTTTACGTGCAGTTACAAGACCATGGTAGTTTGATGAATAGTTACCAGGATTGTATCCATCTTGAATTGGTAAGTCTGGCACAATATAGCCAGGCTGAACTTTTCCCATTTCCATTGCCGGGGCATAGTCAAGCAATGGTTTCATTGTAGAACCGTTTGATCGATAGGCGTCTGTAGCATGGTTAAGTTCTTCTTGCGCGAAATCCCTTCCACCAACAAATGAAAGAATTTTTCCAGATTCATTTTCGATGAGGATACTACCTACTTGCATAGGAAATTCTTTATTTTCAAGCTCTCCAGTTTCAGGATTTTGCACGGAGAGGGTTTTAGCACTTTGGAAATAGCTTCCGTTTTCTAGCACTTTATCTCTTGCAGCATTCATAGATTCATAAATATCTTTGTCAATTGTAGTATAAATTTTATATCCATTTTTGCGAAGCTCTTTCTCTGCATTACTCATAAATTCAAGGAATACATCTGAATTTTCTTGAACTTCTTCCCATTTCAAATCCATTTTCTTGGCTATTTCCGTTGCAGATCTACCAGTAACGTTAGCATCATAAGTGATTTGATTGTAATAGTCTACACTCTTCGAAAGTTCCTTCCCGTCATATCCTTCTTCATTCGCGATCTGCTCGGCAAGAACTCGCTTCGCACGATCTTCAATCTCAAATGTAAGGTAAGGGTATTTTTCTACTGGCGAAGGCGAAGACTCAGCTAGATTTTTTTCAATATCGTATTCTAGCGCTTTGTTATACTCTTCTTCAGTGATTGTTTCTTCTTCATACATACGATATAGAACAAATTCCATCCGATCGATTCCAGCTGAAAGATCCTTCTTTACCTCACCCGAATTTGTAAAAGGGGTGTATGTATAAGGGTTTTTGGGAATACCTGCAATGAATGCAGCTTGAGGCAAATTTAAATCACTAGCATTTACACCAAATATGCCCTGTGAGGCTGCTTGTACGCCCGCAATATTATTACCGGAAGCATTTCGTCCATAAGGAACGATATTAAGGTATGCTTCTAGAACTTCTTCTTTATTAAAGAAATTTTCGAGTCGAAGAGCGAGTAGCATTTCTTTTGCTTTTCGTTCGAAAGAAACTTCTCTTGTTAGAATCTGGTTCTTAACTAACTGTTGTGTTAATGTACTACCACCGCTTCGATCATCTGAATTGGTGACTTCTTGAAGAACGGCACGTCCAATTGCTTTTGGAACAATACCATCGTGATCGAAGAAATATTCATCTTCTGTGGAAATAACTGCTTTTTGTAGAAGAGGAGAAACGTTTTTTAACTCAACCTCTTTTCGCTCAATATCAGAACGAAAGTTACCAAGAAGAACATCACCTGCAAAATATACCTCACTGGTTTCTTCATAGTTATAAACGTCTCTCTTCATCTCATCGTAAGAGCGAATCGGTTCATCTTTAACAAGTGATGCGAAATATCCTGCACCAACACCACCGGCGAAAATAGTGCCCATTAGACCTAGCACGATAAAAATAAGAAATAAATTCCAAGTCACTTTGTAGGCGATCCTGGACCCGGTTAAGATGTTATATTCTTGTAATCTATCAATGAACGCGTTCCACTTCTGCCTGATAGAAGAAAAAAGCTCTCGCATTCCTATACCCCCTCAAATTAATCCTGTTTATTATAGCATATGTCGTCGAGATTTGTATAAACTGGTAGGGATTTCTGTAGGCTTAGAATTGACATGATTTTACCTTTGTGATATTAATTTAATTAGTGTTTTTTAATGAACGACATGCCTTGATTGGACGAAGTAGCATTTTTCTCCCTTTTTCAGAGAGCTGATGTGCGGTGAGAATCAGCATAAAGGAAAATGTGAATTACCTCCATGAGCATCTAATGGGAAAGACAGTGTCTGTGTAGCATTAGACGGTTCAGACCGTTATTCTGACTGAGTGGGAGAAAGGTTACTTTCTTCAACAAGGGTGGTACCGCGATGAAACTCGTCCCTTTTCTGGGGCGGGTTTTTTTTGTTTTTTTGCCCATTTGGATTATTTTAGTGGTTTGCCAAAAGATATTATTAACGAAAGGAAGTCGATTACATGCACATATTAGAAGAATTAGAAGCAAGAGGACTTTTAAATCAAGTTACAGATAGAGAGGGCCTTGAAAAGGAACTTTCAGAAAACCGCATTGCTCTTTATTCTGGCTTTGATCCTACAGCTGATAGCCTTCATATTGGGCATCTTTTGCCTATTCTAGCCCTACGTAGATTTCAGTTAGCTGGCCACACGCCGATTGCGCTTGTTGGTGGAGCTACTGGGCTGATTGGTGACCCTAGTGGCCGTTCAAATGAACGTACGTTGAATTCAGAAGACATTGTAAAAGATTGGACGAATAAGTTACAGGGACAGCTTGCTCGCTTTTTGGATTTTGGAACAGATGCGAACTCTGCAAAAGCTGTAAACAACTACGACTGGATTGGGGAGTTAAATGTTATTCCATTCCTGCGTGATGTTGGAAAGAACTTTGGTTTGAACTATATGCTTGCGAAAGATTCTGTTACTTCACGTCTTGAAGCGGGAATTTCTTTTACAGAATTTACGTATATGATTCTTCAATCATATGATTTTCTTCAGCTTTACCGGAAAGAAAACTGTCGTCTTCAAATTGGAGGAAGTGACCAATGGGGGAACATTACAGCAGGTCTTGAACTGATTCGTAAAGAAGAAGGCAGCGAAGAGTCTTCAAAAGCCTATGGAGCAACATTCCCACTTGTTACGAAGAGTGATGGTTCTAAGTTCGGTAAATCTGAAGGTGGAGCGATTTGGCTTGATGCCGATAAAACCTCTCCTTACGAATTCTATCAGTTCTGGATTAACACAGATGATCGTGATGTTGTGAAATTTCTTCATTACTTTACATTTTTAAGTATTGAAGAAATTAAAGAGATTGAATCAAAACATATCGAAGCACCGGAAAAGAGAGAAGCTCATCGTACTCTTGCTGAAGAAGTGACAAAGCTTGTTCACGGAGAAGAAAAGCTTCAGCAGGCAATCAACATCTCGGAAGCGCTGTTCAGTGGTGACATTAAACAGCTAACAGCTGATGAAATCCGTTTAGGATTTAAGGATGTTCCTTCTTTCCATGTAGAAGATAATGAAAAGGGACTTATCGATCTTCTTGTAGAAGCTGGTATTTCTTCATCTAAGCGCCAGGCAAGAGAAGATGTTAAAAATGGAGCGGTGTATATCAACGGTGAACGGTGTCAGGAAATGGATAAAGTTATTTCAGAAAGCGACCAAATCGAAAATCAATACGTGATTATTCGTAGAGGGAAGAAGAAATATTTCCTTCTTACGTATTAATCATTTAGCTATTTTAACTAATACTGGTGATTCCCAATAACGGTTGGTTATCACAGAGAGTAAATGAGTAAAAAATCACCAGCGGTTATGAACAGCCAATCATTAAGAGGAAGACCCTCCCATTGAAAAGAGGAGGATCTTCCTCATTTTTTTATATTTTTTGTACTAAGTAAATTTGGACATAAAAAAACCCCGGAATAAGTTCCGGGGTTTTTGAAACAGCTTAACGAGAGTAGTACTCAACGATAAGAGCTTCAGTGATTTCAGCAGGAAGTTCAGAACGCTCAGGGAGACGAGAGAACGTACCTTCAAGCTTATCTGCATCGAAAGTAAGGTATTCTGGAACGAAATTGTTTACTTCGATAGCTTCTTTGATGATGTCAAGGTTGTTAGACTTCTCACGAACGCTGATCACTTGACCAGTCGCTACACGATAAGAAGGAATGTCAACGCGTTTGCCATCAACTGTGATGTGGCCGTGGTTAACTAGCTGACGAGCCTGACGGCGAGTGCGAGCTAGACCTAGACGATAAACAAGGTTATCAAGACGAGCTTCAAGAAGAATCATGAAGTTTTCACCATGAACACCTTTCATTTTGCCAGCATCATCGAAAAGACGTCGGAATTGACGCTCAGTCATGCCGTACATGTGACGAAGCTTTTGCTTCTCTTGAAGTTGAAGACCATATTCAGAAAGCTTTCTACGCTGGTTAGGTCCGTGTTGACCTGGAGCGTAAGGGCGCTTTTCCAATTCTTTACCTGTTCCACTTAGAGAAATACCAAGACGACGAGAAATTTTCCAACTTGGTCCTGTATAACGAGCCATAATTAGCTCCTCCTTTATACCATTATTATTGGTATAAAATAAAAACAGTGTCGTGATTCCGGTTTGTGCACATTGTGTTTTCACACGCCTTCACCTCGACAGCCGGAGGTTACGCGGCGTACCTATTAAAAGGAACACAATGAAATCACAGCCCGTCACGCTGCTGCCCATTCTTATTTTACACAAATGCTATTGTAACTCTTTCAGTATTAGATGTCAACTTTAGTAGAAATGAGATGGATAGATAGCACGTCGACATCATTTTTAGGATATAAGAAAGATAAATACCTCTTCACCTTATAATAGAAAGCGCTTACAATGGAAGTGTATCTAGCTATTTTTATAACAGGGGGTTATAACTTTGACAGGGAAGCATCGCTTTGAGACAAAAACAATTCATGATGGATATGAATCTAAATCGCATCACAACAGCCTGGCATCTCCTATTTATCAAACATCAACTTTTACATTTGAAACGGCTGAGGCTGGTGAACGAAGGTTTGCAGGTGAGGAACCTGGCTATATTTATTCAAGGCTTGGAAACCCTACTGTTCGAATGTTGGAAGAGCGGATTGCCTCTCTTGAAAATGCTGAGGCAGGCTTAGCGTTTGGTTCGGGAATGGCTGCCGTGTCTGCTGTTCTTTTGAACCTAGTGAAGACAGGCGACCACATTCTTTGTTCAGAAGGGGTCTACGGATGTACTTTCGGATTACTTAAAATGTTAGAAGAGAAATTTTCGATTGAACATGACTTGCTTCCGCTAGACTCAGTTGAGCAATTACAAAAAGCAATTCGTCCAAATACTACAGTTATTTATATTGAAACTCCGATTAATCCAACATTGAAATTAATTGATCTTGAAATGGTTTCTGCGGTCGCAAAAGAAAAAGGAATTAAGGTTGTGGTGGATAATACATTTTCGACTCCTTATTTACAGCGCCCGTTAGAATTTGGCTGTGACATTGTTTTGCATAGTGCAACGAAATATATCAGTGGCCATGGAGACGTGGTAGCTGGTTTAGTTGTGGGTGACCAAGAGACCATCTCTTCAATTGCTAAAAGTACGCAAAAGGATATAGGTGGAATTCTTTCACCATTCGATGCATGGCTATTGTTAAGAGGCTTAAAGACCCTCCCTATTCGAATGGATCGTCACTCTTCAAATGCTAGACAAATTATGCAGAAATTAGCTGAGCATCCTGCCATAACGAACGTGATGTATCCAGGTATGGAAGAATCTTCATCGTATGCTATTGCTCAAAAACAAATGAAGAGCCCAGGCGGTTTAATTAGTTTTGAAATTGCGGGGGAAAAGAAAGACTCCCAAGCCTTCATGAATAGACTTAATATGATTAAAATAGCTGTTAGTCTCGGGGATGCTGAAACCCTGATTCAACATCCCGCTACAATGACACATGCCGTTGTCCCGGAAGATGAGAGATTAAGAATGGGGATTAGTGAAACTCTTATTCGCCTTTCTGTTGGTCTTGAAGCATGGGAGGATATTTGGGAAGATATTCTTCAAGCGTTAGAGAACTAAAAAAAGCCATTAGAGAAATTCTCTAATGGCTTTTTAAGTAGTATAGGTACAAAATACTTTACTTTAACTCTAAAGAAAATCTTGCAATGCTTCAGTAAATTTCTCTAAATACTCCTGATCCAATTCATCGAAACGGCCAACTTTAGGGCTATCGATATCAAGTACTCCGAGGAGCTTATCTGAAATGTACATTGGCACTACAATTTCAGATTGTGAAGCAGCGTCACATGCAATATGTCCGGGGAAATCATGAACATTGTCAATTCGCATCGTCTTGCCTTCTTTAGATGCTGTGCCACAGACTCCTTTACCGTTCTGAATACGAACGCATGCTGGAAGTCCCTGGAAAGGCCCGAGCACAAGTTGATCGGTCTCTTTTTCGTATAAATAGAACCCAACCCAATTGACATCTGTTAGAAACTGATTTAATAAAGCAGAGGCATTTGCAAGATTAGCGAGCTGATTTGTTTCACCATCTAGCAGTGCTCTTAGTTGTTTAATTACCATTTGATAATCTTTTTCTCTTTTGCCTGAATAGGATTCGACTTCAAACATGTCAAAACACCTCTTCCTTACATCGAAATTATGAACATCATATCAAATCTTGCAGATTAATACACATATTTTGTCGTACGATTAATAAAGGATTGCCTATGTTATTACCGAATCAATAATTTAGATCGTATTATTTGGAGGTGGTTCCTAGTGAAACAGGAGCGAGATACAGCATCGAAGCGAAGTGTCATACAGGCCGCCATTCAACTTTTCAATACAAAGGGTTTTAACGGTACTTCAGTGCGAGATATAGCGGGTAAAGCGGATGTGAATGTTGCCTTAATTTCGTATTATTTTAACGGCAAAAAGGGGTTAGCTGAGTTTCTAATGACGTCATTTCTAGAAGGGTATGTAAAGGAACTCGAAAAAGTATATCAGCAGCTTGACGCGCGATCTGCCAGAAGCTGTCTCGCTGAAGCTATTGAAAGGATTATGGAGTATCAGTATCAGAATAGGCAACTCGCCAGGTTTGTACTTCGGGAGATCACTTTTGATTCAGTGCTTGTTCGGGAAATCATGACCACTTATCTAGCAAAAGAAAAGTACTACTTTAGCAAAATATTTGAGGTGGGGTTTGCAAGGGAGGAATTTCGTCCACAATCCATTGATTATATCATCATGCAAATGAGAGGCATGCTTTCTATGCCATTTTTGCAACCTCAATATATACTAGAAGTGCATCATATTCAGCCAAATGAACATTACTTTATTGAACGATATACGAAACAATTAAATGAATGGATAGAACGATATATTTGTAAGACTGGAATTTGGGAAGCAAGGCCGTTCGTTATGAACGGCTAAGCAAGGTTGGTGATTGTAGAGAGTGTGTAAGAAGTCGTTCTGCTCCTTGACCAATCCCTTTTGCGCTATGAGCATCTGAGCCATAGACGAGAGGGATTTCTCGTTTTATTGCTTCACGTATAACCCAGTCAGTTGGATATGGCTCTCCACATAAAGGTTTCACTGTTCCGGCTCCATTATAATCTAATGAAAAGCCGCTTTCTTTAATCGCATCAAGTAATGTAGAGATTTCCGAGAAAAAGGAACTTTTAGACGGGTGTTTTTTCTGGAATTTATTTGCTAAAGTTATATGTCCAATTCGAGTAGGTTTATACTTTCCTAGATCAGCATGGACTGACTTCAATAGCGTTTCGTAATACTTTTGGTGAACCATATCAACGGAACCCAATGAAGCAATTAGTTGTTCAAAAGCTTCTGGACTATAGTCAAGGCAAGTATAGTTAGTTCCTTCTTTCAAAAAATGAACAGAAAGAATCGCATCATCTAATTGTGGTCCTACTGTATTAAGAAACTGCCTTGTCTCTTCTTCATAGCCTTCAATAAAATCAACCTCTAGTCCACAGTTAATTTCAATTTTTCCCTTAAATCTATGTTTTAGCTGCTGAATATTTTTAAAATAGTTTTCTAGTACTTCCCATTTCATTCCGCTATCTTGATTTGGAACAGGGTCATGGAAATTTTGTGGGAGAGGAGCGTGTTCAGTAAATGTCATGCCTTTGTAACCGAACTGAATAGCAGCTTCTACGTAATCCTCAAATAAATCTGTTGATCCATGTGGACAAAAAGGAGAGTGTATGTGTCCATCATATGAAATAATCATCCAAAAGCACCTTCTTTCAATAAATGAAAAAGTTTATAATAAAATCAAGGATTTTAGTTGTCGAATATTGAATTTATTTAGTCAAAGAGGTAATTACATGGTATCATAAAAACATTGATGAAATTCGTACATATTCGTTTATAAAAGATCTATATCTGATGATTTAGACTGCTGTTTTAGCATGTATACATAAATTGATGATGTGGAAGAAGGGGTGCTTCCGTTGGAGTATATTGTCATTGCGATTATTTTACTTGTTGCCGTCATTTTATACGGCACTTTTGCTAGAAGAAAAATATACAATGAAATCGATCGTCTAGAAGAATGGAAGATTGATATATTAAACAGACCTGTGACAGATGAGATTTCGAAGGTGAAAGGTCTAACAATGTCAGGTCAAACGGAAGAAAAATTTGAAAAATGGCGTGAAGAGTGGGATGAGATCGTAGCAGTTAAGCTTCCCAACTTGGAAGAGCAGCTTATGGATACCGAGGAAGCTGCTGAGAGGTATCGCTTTAGTAAAGCGAAAGCAACATTAGTTGAAACTCGTGAACGATTAGAACAGATTGAAAAGCGTATTGAACTGATGTTAGAAGATATTAATGAGCTCGTTTCGAGTGAAGAGCAGAATAGAACAGAAATTGTTTCCGTTCAAGAGGTGTTCAGGGAAGCCAAACAGCGACTTCTTTCACAAAATCGTTCACTTGGTAAGGCTTATCCTACCCTAGAAGCTGAACTCGAAGAACTTAAACAAGATCTTAAGCGCTATGAACAACTAACCGAAGAAGGTAACTATCTTGAAGCTAGAAGTGTGTTGAAAGAAATCCAAGAGCGGTTAACAGCTGTTCAAGAAAAAATTTCTGTTACACCAGAATTAATAGCGCTTGTGCATACGCAGATACCTTCTCAACTAAAAGAACTTGAAGATGGAACTTCCGTGATGGAGTCTGAAGGCTATGTACTTGATCATTTGGAAATTCAAGATCATATTGAACACGTCGAATCGGATTTAGTCAGATGGGATTCGGCTATTGAGAAGACGGAAGTCGAAGAGATCAAGATAGAAATTGATACAGTGCGAAGAAATATTGAAGGACTATATGATCAATTGGAATCTGAAGTAGATGCAAGGCATCTTGTTACGGAGAAAGTAGAGGAGCTTGAACATGAGCTGCTTAAAACTAATAATCACTTTCAAGACTTGCAAGAAGAAACGAATGTTGTGCAGCTCAGTTACCGTTTAGAGGAACAGGAATTGAAAATGATTAAGGAAATTGAGAAAAAGATTTCTGATATGCATATTCGATTTAATGCTGTTATTGAAGCAGTTGAAGGCAATAAGCAGGCATTTACCACACTTGCTGAAACGGTGCTTTCCTTAAAAGAAGATCTTGCTTCAATTGATCATGAAATGCAAATTCAAAAAGAGAATTTGCATATGTTAAGAAAAGATGAGCTTAAAGCGCTTGAGACGATTAAAGATTTGAAGAGAAGATTAATTGAATCAAGAAGAATGATGAAGTTAAGTAATCTACCAGGCATTCCAGAATCATATTTAGATGGTTATGAACTGGCAGAGGATATCATTGTAGAATTAAGTGATCGTCTTTCAGACGTACCGCTTGATATTTATCAAATTAATGAAGTGCTTTCTGATGCTGAACGTGCGGTTGAACATAGTACTGAAATAACAAAAAAGCTTGTCGAAGACGCCATTCTGACCGAACGCTTGATTCAGTTTGGGAATCGATATCGAGGGAAGCACAGAAGTGTAGATGAACTGCTTCAAAAAGCAGAAGATCACTTCAGACAATATGAGTACGATGAAGCATTATCAACAGCTGAAGCTGCCATTGAAAAGGTTGATCCACAGGTGCTTCAATCGTTGAAAGATGATGTAAGAGAACCTGTTAAATCATAACTCTCCTCATTGAGGAGAGTTTTTTGTTGTAATCAGTATTTTTCTTTTTAAAAAAACGCAGACAATTTGTCTGCGTTAGAAAAAATTATGATGTTCTATCTTTCTTAGATATTATCCATCCTACTATTCCACCTATGATAGCGGGTACAATCCATCCTACGCCATCACTATAGAGTGGGAGCTTATGTAGAATGGTAATCCCAGGCATTATAATCCCGGCGCCCTCAAGGGCATTGGGGACACTTATAAGGATTGTCAAAATGATAGCCCCCCTATAAACGTAGTGATGGATAGAAAATAGGTAGCTCATGAATGTTAAGAAGATCAATACAATTGCTACAGGATAAATCGCAATTAAAACAGGTAATGTAAATGTAATCAATTGAGTCAGTCCAAGGTTTGCCACAAAAGCACTGAAAATTGTAATGATCAGAATAACAAACTTATAAGAAAGCTTTGGATACGTTTTTGAGAAATACTCGCCACATGCCGTTACTAGTCCTACAGATGTTGTTAAACAAGCAAATGTAATCGCGGCTCCAAGAAGAAATGTGCCAAATGAGCCGAACAGGTAACTCGCAACACTAGAGAGGATTTCTCCTCCGTTATTGACTGAACCAAGAAGGTTAACACTTGTAGCTCCTATATAGGCAAGTGATAAATAAATACCCGTTAACCCTATTGCTGCTAGGATTCCAGCTTTCAATACAGCGATGGAAATGGTTTTTCGATCTGTGATGCCTTTATCCTTGACGGCTTGAATCACCACAATTCCAAATACAAGAGCTGCAATTGCATCCATCGTAAGATAACCTTCAATGAACCCTTTAAAGAAAACGCCGTCCTCATACTTCGCTGAAGGGGCTGAAAGTGGACCTGGTGGATGGATAAAAGCTCCTACGATTAAACTTCCAAGAACTAGAAGTAATAAAGGTGTCAAGATCTTTCCCACTCGATCCACTAATCTTGAAGGATTCAGTGATAACCAAAACGTAATACCGAAGAAAATAAGGGTATAGATAAATAATGGCATCCCGGTAACATTCGTTGATTCATTCAAAAATGGCACGACACCAATTTCAAATGCTACCGTCCCGGTACGTGGGATTCCAAAGAATGGCCCAATCGCAAGATAGAGGATCGCAGTGAATACAAATCCGAAAGTGGGGTGAACTTTAGAAGCAATATCTTTTAAGTTTCCCCCCGTTAACCCAATCGCCGTCACGCCTAAAAGAGGAAGTCCAACCCCTGTGATGAGAAAACCAGCTGTTGCTACCCAAATATTACTCCCAGCAGAATGACCGAGCGCGGGTGGGAAAATCATGTTTCCTGCTCCAAGAAAAAGAGCAAAAAGCATTAATCCTATTGTCAAAATGTCTTTATTTGATAATTTCAACTTCATAAGGGCCTCCTGATTAAACTGTTTAACATGTCCTAATTTTCGGACTTTATATTAACACAATTGATCGACAAATCATAACAAAACCAAAATGATTAATAATTCAAATAATTTATCTGCCATTCTAGCAGCGTTCGTTCGACCTTGGTAATCATAACCATTCTTAGCGTAACGAACAAAATGATGAATCTATCTCATTATCTAGAATATTTGATTTGGTGATTTGTTTGACCTATGGTAGGATTATTAGTTGGAAATATAAGATGACTGAAGGTGTCATAATATGATTTATTTGGATAATAGTGCTACAACGCAGCCCTATAAAGAAGTACTTGATGCATATCGAAAAGCAGCTGAAAATTTTTTCGCTAATCCATCTTCTCTCCATCGAAAAGGTGGAGAAGCAGAGCGATTGTTTCGACAAGCGAGAATGAGTATTTCAGATTTGTTACAAGTTAAAATGAATGAAATTATTTTTACTTCTGGTGGAACTGAGAGTAATAATTTGGCTATTAAAGGTTCAGCACTTCAATATATGAATCGAGGTAAGCACCTCATTACTACGAGTATAGAACATGCTTCCGTTTTGGAGTCCTTCCGGCAGCTTGAATCCATGGGATTTGAAGTGACGTATTTACCTGTTAACAGAGAAGGAGAAATCTCTCTAGATGATCTTGAAGAGGCGCTCACTCCTGAAACCATTCTTGTTTCTATTATGCACGTGAATAATGAGATGGGTGCCATTCAACCAATAAAAGAAGCGGGAAAGTTGATTAAACAAAAATCACGTGCCTTCTTTCATATTGATGATGTTCAGGGAATTGGTAAGGTGCCACTCAACTTTAATGAAGTACAAGCGGATTTAGTCTCTTATTCGGCGCATAAATTTCATGGGCTAAAAGGTAATGGGATATTAATAAAACGAGATAAACTGTCTTTATTTCCACTGCTTTCAGGAGGGGGGCAGGAAAGCGACATTCGCTCAGGTACAGAAAATGGTCCTGGAATCGTCGCGATGGCAAAGGCTCTTCGAATATTTTTAGGTAAAGCGGATGCTCAAAAGGAGAAGTTAAAAACATTACAAACGCTGTTGCTAAAAGAACTCTCCGATATTGAAGGCGTGAAGTTAAATAGTACTCGATTAGGTTCTCCGCATATTGTTAATTTCTCAGTCCCTGGTATTAAGCCGGAAGTATTGATTCATACGCTTGAGGAAAAAGAAATTTATGTGTCAACTCGTTCGGCGTGTTCTTCCAAAACAGCAGCAGCAAGCCACGTATTAACATCTGTTGGTTTATCAGATCAAGGGGCAAAGTCGGCTATTAGAATAAGCCTTTCTTTTGATACAACGATAGAGGAAGTAGAATTTTTTCTTGAAGAGCTTCAAAAAGTAATACCCAAACTAAAACATGTAATGAGGTAATAGCTATGTATGATCATATCATTCTTCGCTACGGGGAAATTTCACTTAAAGGTAAAAACAGAAAAGGATTTATCACTGCTTTGAAAAAAAGAGTGAAGCAGGTATTGTCTGACTATCCATCCATTGAGGTTCATCAATCTTTTGACCGAATGATTGTGAAATTGAATGGAGAGGATCCAGATCCGATAATTATGAAACTAAAAACGATTTTTGGCATTCACTCCCTTAGTGTCGCCATCAAGACAGAACACGATCTCGATCTTATTAAAGAAAAGGCATTACAGCTTG
Organism: Anaerobacillus sp. 63XJN7_4_ISO-PGPR-S23-413; assembly: GCF_056173725.1. Taxonomy (NCBI): domain Bacteria; kingdom Bacillati; phylum Bacillota; class Bacilli; order Caryophanales; family Bacillaceae; genus Anaerobacillus; species Anaerobacillus sp. 63XJN7_4_ISO-PGPR-S23-413. The sequence continues at coordinate 3,068,149 of NZ_CM149688.1, read as the reverse complement.
TTAAGGATCAAATGGGTAATGAAAGTATGACTTTCAAAGTAACAGTTAGGAGACCTTTCAAGCAATTTCCACATCGCTCACAAGATATGAATCGCGATATAGGCGGTTATGTTCTTACTAATACAGAAAAATTAACGGTGGATGTCCACAATCCTGACATGGAATTGAAGGTAGAAGTGAAGCAAGATGGTGCTTATCTTAGTTGCGATAATTCAGAAGGTGCTGGAGGTCTTCCAACTGCTCAAGATAATAAGGTAATGTTGATGTTATCAGGTGGTATCGATAGTCCAGTCGCGGGTTATTTAACGATGAAAAGGGGAGTAAAAGTAGAAGCAGTTCATTTTCACAGCCCTCCTTTTACAAGTGAGCGTTCACGCCAGAAAGTAGAGGATCTTGTAAAAGTTCTCTCTCGATACGGTGGAGACATTCGCCTTCATATTGTCCCGTTTACAAATACACAGAAATCAATTCAAAAAGAAATGCCTGATAATTACAGCATGACAATTATGAGAAGAATGATGATGCGAATCACGGAAAAGTTAGCAGAAAAAAGTGGAGCACTTGCCATTGCAACAGGGGAAAGTCTTGGACAAGTAGCAAGTCAAACGATTCAAAGTATGAATACAATTAACGAAGTGACAAATTATCCTGTTCTAAGGCCTCTTATTTCTATGGACAAAATTGAGATTATGAGGATTTCAAGAGCTATTGACCTGTATGATATCTCGATTCGGCCATATGAGGACTGTTGCACGGTGTTCTTGCCAGATGCACCTAAGACAAAACCAAAACGGGAACATGCAAATAAATTTGAACAATACTTACCAATTGATGAATTAGTAGAAGAGGCTGTAAGTGGTGTTGAAACGATTGTTATTAAGGAAAAAGATGATTCATTTGATGACTTACTTTAATCTTCCAACATTTAACCATACTACCAATAGTTAATGAGAATAACCCTCCCTTCTCTATCAAATGATAGTGTCAAGGAGGTGAACAACTCATGGCTAATAACAGCTCAAACAACCTTGTTGTACCAGGTGTACAACAAGCTTTAGATCAAATGAAATACGAAATTGCTTCTGAATTTGGTGTGAATCTTGGTCCAGACTCAACTTCACGTTCAAACGGTTCAGTTGGCGGCGAGATCACGAAGCGTCTTGTTCAACAATCTGAACAGCAATTCGGAGGATACTCCAAATAATTTAATATAATGGCTTGGAGAAGGTGAATTAGACACCTTCTCCTTTTTTATCGGCAATAATGTTCAAAACTTTCATACTTTTATGTATAATGTAATTATTGCAGAATAAAGGGGGATAAGAATGCAGGACTTAATTGCACCTGAACATTACAATCTAACAATCGAGATGGAGCGCTTTACTTCTAAAGAAGATAAAGTGGCCTTAAAATGGCGAAGTGATCAAGGCGAAGTTCAAGAAATTACATATAAACATTTATTTGAAAAGGCGAATCGCATCGCTGGCGCGCTAACTGCCCAGGGATTAACAAGTCAAGATCGTGTTTTGATCATGATGCCCAGGTTAATTGATACATATGCCGTATACATTGCCTGTTTGAAAGCGGGTCTAGTCGTTATTCCTTCTTCAGAAATGTTGAGAAAAAAAGATTTGATCTATCGAATTAATCATGCCGAAGCAAAAGCGGTTATCTGTGAAGCAGAACTTATTGAATCATTTGAAGGTGTAGAAGACGAAGCGCCTTCTTTGGAACATAGATTCATTGTAGGCAATCGTGCTAATGGATGGATATCTTTACTGGATGAAGCTAAAAATGAAAGCGCTTCTTTCGCTGGCGTGGCCACATCAAGAGAAGACATGGCATTCCTTTCCTATACGTCTGGAACAACGGGAAATCCTAAAGGCGTTGTTCATAGTCATGGTTGGGCATATGCTCATTTAAGAACTTCTTCAGCCTCATGGCTCGATATTCATGAGGGAGATAACGTTTGGGCAACTGCAGGACCAGGGTGGCAAAAATGGATTTGGAGCCCTTTTGTTGCCACATTATGTAGTGGCGCAACTGGTTTTGTTTATAGTGGTAAATTTGATCCAGAAGCGTACCTTGGTTTTCTTTCAGAATATGATATTAATGTTTTATGTTGTACACCAACAGAGTATCGCTTAATGGCAAAGGTAGATGATTTAACTAGGTACAAATTGCCTGCTCTCAGAAGCGCCGTTTCAGCTGGTGAGCCGCTTAATCGTGAAGTAATTGATACGTTTAGAAAATATTTTCAGATTGATGTTAGAGACGGCTATGGTCAAACTGAGAATACATTACTTGTTGGCATTCTAAAAGGCATGGAAGTAAAGCCAGGTTCAATGGGGAAACCAACACCTGGTAATCAAGTGGATATTATTAATGAAGATGGTCAACCTGTTCAGGTTGGAGAAGTGGGAGACATTGCCGTCCATAAGGATGTACCTGCTCTGTTCAAACGGTACTATAAGGATCAGGAACGTACGCAAATGGCGTACAGAGGTGACTATTACTTAACGGGGGATAAAGCTTCCAAAGATGAGGATGGTTACTTTTGGTTTGAAGGTAGAGGTGATGATATTATCATTAGCTCCGGATATACAATTGGACCATTTGAAGTAGAGGATGCTCTTGTGAAACACCCGGCTGTACAGGAGTGTGCGGTCGTTGCAAGTCCTGATGAAGTTCGCGGTAATATAGTAAAAGCGTATATTGTACTGAAAGATCCCAATCAAGCGGGAGATGCTTTAGTTCGTACACTACAAGATCATGTAAAAGAGCTAACTGCGCCTTATAAATATCCAAGAAAAGTTGAATTTATTGAAGAACTTCCGAAAACAACTTCAGGTAAAATTAGAAGAATTGAGCTTCGTCAAAAAGAAACTCTTGGGGCGTCTTAGAATAGAGGATACAGTAAAAAATAAGAAGAAGACCTTTGAGGTCTTCTTCTTATTTTTTTGCTTTATTTTTAATTAAAGCTTCAATCTTATTTGCCTGATCACCTGCATTATCCTGTTCCATTGCTTTTATATATGTCGAGCGGTTCTCAAATGTTTCACGTACGGATTTTATGAAAGAAGCGTCTGATAAATCTTCCTCCAATAGAACATTCGCATAGCCTGATTTCTGGAACGATTGGGCGTTCAAAATTTGGTCCCCTCTACTTGCAGCTCTTGATAATGGGATGAGTAACATTGGTTTTTTCAATGCAAGGAACTCAAAAATAGAATTTGAACCAGCTCTTGAGACAATTAAATCAGCCATGGCTAATAAGTGAGGAAGTTCATCTGTTACATACTCGAATTGCTTATACCCCTGCATTTGCAAATTTTCAACCACTTGCCCTTTACCGGTAAGGTGGAGAATATCATATGTTTGTAAAAGCTCATCTAACTGATTGCGAACAGCTTCATTGATTCGTTTTGCACCAAGACTTCCGCCCATAATTAACATAACAGGCTTTGTCCCAGTGAATCCGGCAAAAGAAAGGCCAGTGGAGCGTTTGCCACTTTTCAGTTCATCACGAACAACTGCGCCGATATATTCCGCTTTGCTTTCAGGTAAATGGTTTACCGTTTCAGGGAAAGTTGTACATACCTTTGAGGCGAAAGGGATGGCTACTTTGTTAGCGAGTCCCGGTGTTAAATCAGATTCATGAATAATGACAGGAACTCCATTCATCTTTCCGGCGATTACGACAGGTACAGATACAAATCCCCCTTTAGAGAAAATGACAGAAGGCTTTTCACGTTTAATAATGGAAAAAGCCTCTCCTACGCCTTTAATTACTTTAAAAGGATCTTTGAAGTTATTCCAGTCAAAATATCTTCTTAGCTTTCCGGTAGCAACATGATGATAAGTAACCCCTTTGACAGGTTCAATTAACTGACGTTCAATGCCGTTCTCAGAACCGATATAATGGATATCCCAGTCGTCTTTTAAAAAACGAGGAATTAGTGCTAAATTAACTGTAACGTGCCCGGCAGAGCCGCCACCTGTAAATAAGATTTTCTTTTTCAACGAGATTTCCTCACCTTCAACAATTGTCTTGCATATACTCTTTGTTATTCTTATTGTATCATGATTGAAAAATCAACCAAGAGTTTGATGAAAAACCAGAAGATTCACAGTTTATATGAGGAATGATACAATTAGCTCACAATTTACATTTACATAAAGGAGAGAACATCAGTGGGAACGCTTTGGTTTGGTGGTAAGATCTATACGCTTGAACATGAAAATGAAACGGTAGAAGCCGTCTATACAGAAAATGGCCGTATCAAAAAGGTCGGGTCTAAATCAGAACTAACCTCTATGTTCGAAAAAGAAATGACAGAAAAACATGATTTAAAAGGGAATGTCATGATTCCTGGTTTTGTGGATAGTCATCTCCACATGATTGGACATGGAGAAAAACTTCTGCGTCTCGATTTATCGGAGGCTACGTCAGCGGAAGAGATGAAAAGACATCTGATTAACAAAGTGAATGATACAGCCTCATTTGACTGGGTGATTGGGGAAGGTTGGAATGAAAACAACTTTCAGGATCGCAAAATCTTCCACCGTGATGAATTAGATGATATTGCTCCAAATAATCCAATGATGTTAACAAGAGTGTGTAGACATGCCATACTTGCGAATTCGATAGCCCTTGATCTTGCAGGTATAACGGATGATACACCAGATCCTGAAGGTGGCGTAATCATGAGGGATAATGAAGGCAGAGCAACTGGTTATTTATTGGATCGTGCCCAGGAACTAGTAAAGGATGCTATGCCTGAAGTAAGTGTTGAATACCTTGAAAAAGCTCTATCTTGCTCAGTCGATGACCTTGTAGCGAAAGGCGTTACAGGTGGCCATAGTGAAGATCTAAATTACTATGGTGGTTTTAAACGTACTTATGAGACCTTCGTAAATGTCATCAACGGACAACGTAAATTTAGAGCTAATTTATTAGTCCATCATGAAGTAATCGAGCAGATGCGCAAGCAAGGGTTAGGTTTCGGTGATGGAACAAATTATGTAGAGCTAGGTGCGATGAAGATTTTTGCTGATGGCGCACTTGGTGGTCGTACTGCTCTATTGAGCGATCCATACAATGATTCTCCTGATACGTCAGGAGTTGCGATTCATAGCATTGAAGGACTTACCGAACTTGTGAAGAAAGCAAGGGTTCATGATATGCCTGTGGCTATTCATGTGATTGGTGATTTGGCACTCGAGTATGCAATTGAAGCGATTGAACAGTATCCTGCTCCACATGGGCTTAGAGATCGCCTTATCCATACGCAGGTCATGCGTGATGATTTGTTAAAACGATTAAAAGAACTTTCAGTTATTCTTGATATTCAGCCAAGGTTTGTCGCTTCGGATTTTCCATGGGTAATGGAGCGTCTCGGCGAAGCAAGAATGACATGGTCATTTGCGTGGAAAACGCTGCTTGATAGTGGCGTTCCAATTGCAGGTGGATCAGATGCACCGATTGAACCTGTGAATCCATTGTTAGGTATTCATGCAGCAGTTACGCGAAAGCGTCCTGAGGAAACACATGGTGGATATTATCCTGAACAGAAATTATCTGTGTTTGAGAGCGTCTCTCTTTTTACTAAAGGAAGTGCGTTTGCAATTGGAAGAGAACGTGAAAGAGGTATGATTAAAGAGAACTTTGCAGCGGATTTCACTGTATTAAATCGCGATATTTTTAATTGTGATCCAGACCTTATTATTCAAACAGATGCTGTTATGACAGTCATTGATGAAACAATCGTTTATCAAAAAGAGCGTGGTTCTCTCTCATAGAAAAAATTCTTTACTAATAAAAACCTATGTGAATTTATATTGTTGATAACTCGTTTTTTTTAGCTCAAAACGATTGGTTATAACAGATCGTAAATGAGCCGAAGTTCAACGATGTTCGTTAACATAGTCAATAAAAAAAGAAGCGCCGCACATTTTTGTGGCGCTTCTTTCGTTTAGAGGAAGCTTCTTTGAACTTTATGCCAGAAAGAATTGTTTTTAAGCTTAACAGTTTTAATGCGTTTTTCTGGGATATGAATTTGAATTTCTTGAGCATGCTGAATGCTCATTGCTTCATTGTCAATACCAATAACAGGATAATCATTACCATCCTGAATAACTTGAAGAGAAAGCGTTCTCTCATCACTTAATATAAAAGGAGAGCCGAGCGTGCGGTAATGATTATTGTTTAGTGAAGCGAGTTCACTTACTTGCATACAAGCAAGCTTAGGATCTACCACTGCACCGTTTACGGACTTATTATACGCCGTGCTTCCTGTTGGTGTGGAAACAATGAGACCATCTCCACGAAATGTTTCAAAGTGAAAATCTTCCACATAAACTTCCATGGCAAGTGTCTTAATAATTGACGAACGAATGGTGCACTCGTTCAAGCAATAGAAGGATGATTCATTGTTCACTTTTACTTCAATCGTCGGGTAACGACGAACTTCAATGCCTTCTGACAAAATGTCTCCCACCATATTTTGGATGTTGTCGATGTGGAAATCACAATAAAATCCGAGCTCACCAGTAGAAATTCCTACATAAAGGCAATCTTCTCTGAAACCTGTTTTTCTTACGGCTTGAAGGAAAGCACCATCTCCTCCAATACTTGCAATAATGCTAGCTTCTTCAGGGTTTTCTACGATATGAAAATCGTTTTTTTCTGCTAGTGCCTTTAACGGTTCTACTTTCTCCTGAATTTCTTTTGACTGCTTATAGAAAAAAAACAAATTACGCCGATTTGGCATGTAGATTCCTCCCTGTCTATCTGTTTGTCTTCTTTACTTTATCATTATCGCTTTTTAGAAAAAAGAAAAAATTATGATTTCGCTCATTTATTCAAGGCTATGAACGAGTGCGGAAAGAAGAGTAAAGTGTACTTTCTATGGTTCCCTCTCTCGACACATTAAATTTGTTCAAACGCTTCTAAGGAGTGCGATTCCTTATTTTGTATGGTATTCTCAAAAATATGAAACCAATAAGTTGGCTTCATCGTACATAAGATAGCATCAGGATATAGAGGAGGCTTACTATGAATGGAAAACGATGGATCGCCCTCGGCATTACCGTTGTTCTGATTATCGTATCAATCGTGTTTAATTTTGTTTCTAGTCTGGCATTTGGAGGATGGCAGGAAGAAATGAACACAACGGACCAATTTGCAGAGACGGTTATTGAGGAAGGTAGTAGTTCGAATAAGATTGCGGTTTTGAATGTGGAAGGAGTTATTCAAGATACTGGAACAAACACTAGTTTTCTTCCACAGTCTGGATACAATCATGCTGTGTTTATGAAACGTTTGGAGCATGCTGGGGAAGACAACAGTGTTAAAGGCATCATTTTAAGACTTAATACGCCGGGCGGCGGGGTAGTAGAAAGTGAAGAGATTCATGATAAGCTCTTAGAGATTAAAGAGAAAACGGATAAACCCATTTATGTTTCAATGGGAAGCATGACGGCTTCTGCGGGTTATTATATTTCAGCTCCAGCTGATAAAATCGTTGCGAGTCCTTCCACGATTACAGGTTCCATCGGTGTTATTATGCAGTCGATGAACTATGCAGAACTAGCTGAGAAGGTAGGAGTGAAATGGGAGACAATTAAGAGCGGTCCACATAAAGATATTATGTCTCCTAGTCGTGAAATGACTGATGAAGAACGGGACATTCTCCAATCAATGATTGATAATTCATATGATGAATTCGTTCGGGTAGTTAGTGAAGGTAGAGGAATGGATGAAAGCAAAGTAAGGGAGCTTGCTGACGGAAGAATTTATGATGGCAGGCAAGCGAAGGAAGTTAACCTTGTTGATAACCTGGGAAATCTTGAAGATACAATTGCCGGTATGAAAGAAGACGTGGGGGATCGTAAGTTACAAGTGGTGCAATATAAGCAAAACTTAGGATTAAACTCTCTCTTTGAAATGACGGCCGCTAAGCTCATGGGGCCTGATAAAGATCTCTTAGGCATCCAGCAGTTATTATCCACTCCACAATCCCCTGAGTTAATGTATTTATATTCTGAATAAGGAGGCAGGCAGAATGGATGAAACAATGAGTACGACTGCCTCTCCCGCATCTTTAGAGAAAGAAGTGAAGCACGAGCGTTTTGCTGGCTTCTGGATGCGCTTTTGGGCATATTTAGTTGATATTATTGTTGTAGCAAGTTTGAATGGAATTCTGATTACTCCTATGATCAAGGGGTTTGATCTTCCTGCTAATGAACCTGCCTATCTGCCGCTACAGGCGATATTAACAGGTATCGTGTATTACGCTTATTTTATACTGATGACTAAGTTCTTATCTCAAACGCTAGGGAAAATGCTTTTTGGTTTAAGGGTAGCCTCTGTTAAAAGCACGACTTTAACATGGGGAACGGTTATTTTTAGAGAAGGCATTGGACGATTTATTAGTAAAACAATCTTATTTGTTGGTTTCCTTGTCGTTGCTTTTACGAAAAAGAAACAAGGAATCCATGATTTGTTCGCTGATACAATTGTTGTGCACGAAGAATAAGAACATACTGAATGAATAAACCTGTCCATATTGGGCAGGTTTATTTTATACTCTATTTTCATGAATACTGTCTCAAAATAGAAAGGTATATGGGAGGAGGCTATTCATTGATTATTATTCTTGTTGCTATATTTGGCTTATTAGTGATCGCCTCCTTACCCCTTATTGTTTTTTCGACAGTAAGAGTAACGTTCACAATAGAACACTCTTCTTCAGTTGAAGAAATTCAAATAGCTGTGAAAGCCCTCTTCGGATTAGTTATTTATGAGACAACCATACCACTTGAAACGTTATTAGAAGGTGGGGAAGAGGCTGTCAAAGCAAGCAAAGAAGAAGAGGGGCTGAAAGGTGACCTCAAAGAGGTCATCCAGTTACTGAAAAAAACGCTTGGGGCTAAAACATCTGTTTTGTTTTTTCTTAGGAAGACACGATTTCGAACGATTCAATGGGAAACAAATTTTGGAATGGGAAACGCTGCAAGTACTGCAGTAGTAGCTGAACTTATTATGAATACAAAAGTCGCTATCTTCACACTTTTATCACATTACTCTAATCTTCATTCAGTCCCTCAACTCATCGTAACACCAATTTATGAAGTGAAAACGATTCAAACTTATATACGATGCATGATTACATTTAAACTGGGGCATGCTATGATCGCGGCAATTAAATTAATGAAGTCTCAAAAGAATGTGCAGGAGGCTTAGCGGTTTAGTAAGTGAAGGAGGAAAACACAAAATGCCTGAACATCCAATTGAAGGACTTATGCAGACTGCAATGGAAAATCTGAAAGACATGATTGATGTCAACACGATTATAGGTGATCCTGTCGAAACCCCTGATGGAAGCGTCATTCTAACGGTGTCAAAGGTTGGATTTGGATTTGCTGCTGGTGGTAGTGAATTTATGCTAAAGCAACAGTCCAATCAGCGTGATCAGCAAGGGCAAAGCAAAGGCGATCCTTTTGGTGGAGGTAGTGGTGGTGGTGTTTCCATAACGCCAATTGCGTTTTTAATTGTAAGTGCTGGCGATATAAAGATGATACACCTTGATAACACCACACATCTTTATGAGAGATTGCTCGATCTTGCCCCACAGGCAATTGAAAAAGTACAAAGCATTCTTCAGAATATGAATCATGAGACTAAGGGAAGAAGAGGAAACGATCACCAAAGCGATTCACAATCTTCGCGACATACATCCCAAGGAAAACACCTCTTCCGTGGTCATAAGAGACAGCAGGATGACGATAAGCAGGATTTGGATTTTTAAGCTACTTTTAATTAAAGTAGCTTTTTTATATGGTCTTTAGATTCGATTCTTCTGCCATTGTGGGTTATTCTAGAAAACTAAGTTGCATTAATCGAACATAAATACCTCTGATTCATAAAAACTGAGCTAGAAAGCCTTAGCTGATTTCTTGAAATCAGAAGCGATGGCATATATGATGAAAACAGTCGTACATACGACCAATTATGAAGGAGGTATGAACATGGCTAATATTACATTTAAAGAAACGCCGATGACACTTTTAGGGGAAGAAGTAAAAGCGGGGGACAAAGCGCCTGATTTTACTGTTCTTGCTAATGATCTATCTGAAAAAACGCTTGATGATTATGCAGGTATTCGTCTCATTAGTGTCGTACCATCACTAGATACAGGCGTTTGTGATGCTCAAACACGTAAATTTAACGAAGAAGCTGCTAAGCTTGATAACGTGAAAGTGTTAACAATTAGCGCTGACCTCCCATTTGCACAGAAGCGCTGGTGCGGTGCTGCTGGAATTGAAGATGCTATTACTTTATCTGATCATCGCGATCTTTCATTTGGTAAAGCTTTTGGCGTAGCGATGGAAGAGCTTCGTTTATTAGCAAGAGCTGTTTTTGTAGTAAACAGTAAGGACGAAGTTGTATACACAGAATATGTTAGTGAAGCAACAAATCACCCAGATTATGACGCTGCACTTAACGCCGCTAAGCAAGCTGAATAATGTAAACAAACATGGCAAGGACTTCGATGACGTGATCGGAGTCCTTTTTTAACGGAATTGTATTGTGATCTATAATTCATAGACGTTAGTGTAGAAAACTCTCGATTAGCCATAAACTTTTGCAAAGTATAAAAAGTCTCTCTCGTAACAGATGATCTTCCGATGTTGCGAAAGAACTCAAGACTGTTTACAATAGAGACGGCGAACTGATAGGAGGCCAATCAATGACCGAACTAACTGTAGAAAATTTATATAACGTGCTTGATGAATCGACGCTAGTTATTCAAAATAAATTGGAAATGTCGTATCTTGAAGCTCTCGTTGAGACAGGTTTAAACATATTTGAAAATAAAGTATTACAAGAGGAACTAGATACGGATACCGTTGTCCGTCTTAAAGCTCTTTATGATTCATGTGATCTTGAGGATGCTAAGAAAGAAACAGTGCGTAAAGGGATCCAGCTTGCACTTCTGAAAGGGATGAAGAAAGGAATTCAGCCTCATCATGCCATGACTCCAGATAGTGTTGCGCATTTAATCGGTTATCTTGTGAAAAAATATAAAGATGTATTAAATATAGAGGAAATGAAAATTCTTGATCCTGCAGTAGGAACAGGAAATTTACTCACTTCTGTTCTAAACCAATTAGAAGGTGAGAAAGTTGAAGCATTCGGGGCGGAACCAGATGATCTTTTATTACATTTAGGTTTTGTTAATGCGAATTTGCAAAAACACCAGGTAGAATTTCTTCACCAGGATAGCGTAAAGCCACTTTATATTCCCCAGGTTAATACGATCGTAACTGATTTACCTGTTGGTTACTATCCCCATGAGGAAGCATCTGCAAAATACGAATTAAAAGCAGAAGAAGGGATGTCTTACGTTCACCATCTTCTTATCGAACAAAGCTTAAATATGACAGAAGAGTCTGGCATGCTCTTCTTTATGATTCCAAACTTTCTCTTTGGAGATGATGGAGCCAAGCAAGTGAGGAATTTGCTAAATGATCGCTCTGTTATCCACGGCATTATTCAATTGCCTACAAGTTTATTTGCGAATGAGTCGCAAGCTAAAAGTATTCTTGTTACTCAGAAAAAAGGAGAACATACGTTAAAGCCTAAACAAGTTATGATGGCAAAGCTTCCATCCTTCTCCAATCGTGAAGCGATGTTGAACATGATGCAGCAGATTAACGGGTGGTTTTCACAGCTTTCTTAAAGGTTATGAAACGTTTACAAATCTGAATTGGCGGAATACTTGAATGTAAGCGGTTTTCACCTTGAATAAAGTAATGGACGATGTTTAAATAATAAGAGTGCTAAAGATAGAAGGGTCTTACCCTTCTATTTTCGTGTCGTATTCTAATTTTATTGAATTAAAGGAGCTGTCACATATGGCGAAAATAATCGCAATCAACGCCGGTAGTTCTTCGTTGAAGTTTCAACTATTAAATATGCCGGAAGAAACTGTTATCACTAAAGGACTCGTGGAGAGAATCGGCCTTGATGACGCCATTTTTACAATAGAAGTGAACGGTGAAAAGAAAGAAGAAATTACTGATATTCCTGATCATGGAGTTGCGGTTAAAATGCTATTAGATAAGCTGATTAGCTTCTCCATTATCTCTTCCTATAATGAAATTGAAGGTGTTGGACACCGTGTGGTTCACGGCGGTGAGAAATTTGATGACTCTGCATTGATTACGGATGATGTACTAGCTAGCATTGAAGAAGTATCAGAGCTTGCGCCATTGCATAACCCCGCTCACCTTGTTGGGATTCGTGCATTCCGTGAAATTCTACCAGATGTTCCATCTGTAGCCGTATTTGATACAGCTTTCCATCAGTCTATGCCTGAGCAGTCGTTCCTATATAGTCTCCCTTACGATTATTATAAAGATTATGGTATTCGTAAGTACGGCTTCCACGGAACTTCTCACCAGTATGTTTCAGAGAGAGCGGCAGAGATGCTTGGTCGCCCGCTTGATCAATTGCGTCTCCTTTCTTGCCACCTTGGTAACGGTGCGAGTATTGCAGCTATTCAAGGCGGAAAGTCAATTGATACATCAATGGGCTTCACTCCACTAGCTGGTGTAACAATGGGAACTCGTTCAGGTAACATTGACCCTGCTTTGATTCCATTTATTATGGATAAGACTGGTCAAACAGCAGAAGAAGTAATGAATACATTGAATAAGAAAAGTGGTCTTCTTGGAGTGTCTGGTTTCTCAAGTGATCTTCGCGATATCACTAGTAAAGCAGAAGCTGGAAATGAACGTGCTGAATTAGCACTAGAAGTATTTACTTCTCGTATTCATAAATACATTGGGTCTTATGCAGCGCGCATGTCAGGACTAGACGCTATTATTTTCACAGCAGGTATCGGTGAAAATAGTGATGCTGTTCGTGCACGTGTACTTCGTGGCCTTGAATTTATGGGCGTATATTGGGATCCAGCTCTAAATAAGGTGAAGGGGAAAGAAGCTTTCATTAACTACCCTCACTCACCTGTCAAAGTAATGATTATTCCTACTAATGAGGAAGTCGTCATTGCGCGTGATACAGTTAGGCTTTCAAAATAGACTTTAGAGAAACAGCGTATCTTAACAGATGCGCTGTTCTTTTTTTACTCCTTATTCCACCTTTGTTGGAAGTTTTTGATTGGAAAAGCTACAATATAGGAAAGAGTTGTAAGGGAGTGAATTTGAATGGTGTGGACAGATAGAGAACAAAAAAGAATGAACGGCATAATTCAATGGGAGGAAGAGCACTTTACGCATCATGCAACGGACGTAGAGCGCACTTTCCAGAAATGGTATGACTATCAGCTTAATCAGCTAGAGTCACCAACGAAAAACCGTTTGTATGCTGTAATTGATTCAGCTCTTTTTCATATGCATTCGCTTATACAAAACTCACAATCGCAAGTGGATGCCAGTCATCGATTGTTAACGGATGCAAGGTTATTTGATCCTAAAATTGAACAAATTCAGGATATGAAAAACCTCTCGATTGATCACCTTGTTTACATAGCAGATCAACAAATTGCCCGTCAGCGAATGGTATCATTTGCTCAAGGAGGACTTGCTGGAACGGGGAGTTTTCTACTGCTGGGTCTTGATATACCTGCTGTACTTGCTATTAACTTGCGTACTGTTCAGCTAATAGCGATGACATATGGCTATCCAGTAAACTATCCTTCCGAAATGATGATCGCTCTTAAAGTATTTCACATGGCAACATTACCGAAAGTGCTACAAGAACAAGCCTGGAAAACGTTAGAGGAAGAGATAAAGCATGAGCAAACGCATCCTTATTTTTATGAAGGGCCTGAAGAAATTGCAGACGGAAATTGGCTACAAGGACCAATGAAGCAAATTATAAAGGGAACTGTTCTTATGATGTTAAGGAAAAAAGTAATTCAAGGAATACCGCTTCTTGGAATTGCCATGGGAGCGGGAGTGAACTATAGATTTGCGCGAACGGTAAGTGAAACCGCACATAAATTTTATCAGAAACGTTTCTTGAATGAGCTTGAAAAGGGGGACGTAGGATGAGTGCAGAAGATCACAAAAAAGATGCACCATTGATTCGAGCTCTCATTGTAACCGTGAGCGATACAAGGACAGTTGAAACGGATAAAAGCGGAGATGTTATTTATTCCTTACTTGAAGAAAACAATCATATGGTTGGGCAAATGAAAATCGTAATAGATGAACAAGAAGAGATCCGCCAGGCGATTCAAAAAGGTATAGATGATAAAGACGTTGATGTTGTGCTATTAAATGGTGGAACTGGAATATCCAAAAGAGATGTTACGTATGAAGTTGTTGAAGCTATACTCGAAAAGGAGCTTGCGGGATTTGGAGAACTATTCCGCATGATTAGCTATACAGATGATATTGGTACTCCAGCGATGCTTAGTAGAGCCATTGGTGGGGTGACAGGTGAAACGGCAATATTTGCTATGCCTGGGTCTTCAGGAGCAGTCAAATTAGCAATGTCGCGATTACTGCTACCGGAGTTGCCGCATATTGTCCGTGAGCTCCATAAATAAAGAATGTCTTGTAACGAAATTTATGTGACCATCCATTCCGATTTCAGATTCAATCATCCTATTTTTAGAAGCATTTTTCATCCTTGCTTTGGAAACAATATAAGCGCAAGTCCGAAATGATAGGAGGATGTCTTATGGCTGATAAGAAAAAGGAACTGATTTACGATGAGAATGGCGAAATGGCCGTGCATCAGCAGTTGAGTGAATCATACCAGAGTGGTGTCATTGATCAAGAAGAAACTAAAAAAACAAAAGAATTACCACGGAAAGCTGACAGGAAAAGTTATTATTAAAAAGCAAAAAGTTCATGCTGAGCGCATGAACTTTTTTATTTATGATCGTTTTGAATTGCTGTTTCTAATGGAACTTCACCATGATTAACGAACTGGGAAGTAACGAAAAGCGAGATAACATCCACCAGTTAGGAAAAATGAGAGAAAACCTGGTGAATAGGATGCAGGAAGAATAATGTAAAAGATAAGACCAATTAAAATCGCGACAAACCCTGGTCGATTCAAGAGCTTGGCCTTCTCAGATAATTCCTGGAGCATCGCTGAAGTAAACCTTCCTTTTTTCACAATAATAAAATCAGTCACGATTACAGCTGATAACGGGATAACGAAGGCTCCAAGAAGTGAAATAAATGACTCGGCCTGGTTAACAAAAGTAGGGAATCCACTTAATATAACAGCGGCACAACCTAGTAATACCGCACTTTTTACTCGACCAAGAGAGGGGAATGTATTAAGCAGACTATATCCTCCTGTATAAGCATTGCTAATGTTAATCATAATCATCGAGCAAAGGGCTGAAGCAAAAATGAGTATCAATAGGAGTGGTGACTGTGTTTGTTGACTCGTGATTAAAAATGGGTTCCACGTACTAGCTACTGAAGCGGTGTAGGCTCCGAGTAGTGCTGTTAATGTGAAACCAATCGTATTTCCTGAGAAGATTCCCCAGAATGCATGCTGAGTGGATTTTGCGTACCTTGCCATGTCTGAAGAACTACTAACACCTGATACATACTGCACAAAAGCGAGGCTGGCAAAGAAAAAGAAAGAGCCTAGTTCAGGACCGTGTTTAACTGATAGAACGGTTGAGTAACTCTTCCCGTTAATAGGAGTCTGAGAATACACAAACAACATGGCAACTCCTCCGGCAAATAGAAGAGGGAGAAAGTACCTTGTGGCTTTTTTGACGGCATTGAATCCTATTAATGCAAGTAAAGCCATTACTGAAGCGAGAAATAGAGATGTTGGTAGAAAAAGAAGGTCGATTGAAAAAGCACGTTTCATCAGCTCTACAACCATATAAGTACCTCCAATGGTTTGTACAGAAAACCAATAGAGCGACGTGATGGTTCTTACGGGAGAGGCGAAGTATTGAGCTCCTTTCAGACCAACAAAAGCTCTTACTGCATACTGTGAAGGGATACCTCGACGTGCCCCTGGAAAAGAAAGGTAAGACACGAAAAGGAATGCAAGACTTGCTCCAAATACAGTGGCGAGAACTGCCCATACAAAACTAAGGCCGCCTTCGAGGACGGCGAGAGCTGGGACGAGAAAGTTACCGGCATTGACAGAAACGGTCATTTGAATCATGGCATACTCATACCATCTTGTTGTGCGTAATTTTTCTGGGACTGATTCAAGCCCATAACGCTCAATTTGAATAGTAGAAGAGGTTTTGCTTAGACTGCTCATATTATCTCCTTTAAAGTTACGGACTTATCTTTATTTTAGTTCGCAAAAAAGAATGAAGCAATCCTGATTGCTCGGTTAGGAATAATATTTGCTGTTTACACTCAGCATAAGGGTGAGGTGATTAATAATGAAAAAGTTTGTTGTCATAACCTTTGCTATTTACTTGTGTCTATTTACAATTCGAGCAGAGGCTTCTACATTAGAAAACAGCTTCTCGTTTAAATGTATGGTAGTAACAAATGGAGTTGAACATGAATGGGAATTTTCCAGTCCGAACGAATTTGAGGTAGAGAATGGAACGGTCGTTGAGAAAGGTGATCGTGCAAAAGACGAAGTAGAGGCGTTATTTCAGCATTTGGAAGTAACTGAAATCGCGCGCGTAGAGGAATTAGTAAAGAAAATGGACACCTTTGGTTATAAAAATGCAGAGCGATTTGAGTTGAAATGGATGGATGCAAGTGGAAGATTATATACTTGGGTCTGGAACCAAAACGATCGGTAGACTTTGAATAGCGGTTTCGTTAAGATGAGGAAAGACGTGAAAGGAGCCGCATTCAAGTGAAGAATAGTTTTGCAGTCGTTTTAGGTGGTGCAATTGGTGCTACACTACGAGCGGTGGTGGGAACCATATTGAATGGCAGTCCCTTATCGACTTTTATAGTAAATATAGTAGGTTCCATTATCCTTGGGTTTTTCTATCAATACAATCATTCAAACAATCGCTTTTCAGAGCCAGCGAAAAAAATGATTGCAACTGGCATGATAGGATCATTTACGACTTTTTCAACCTACTCCCTTGATCTTTTGGTCTACATAAAAGATGGTCAGTTTATTAAGATGGGCCTTTATGGGGGCGGCACTATTGTAAGTGGAATTCTAAGTGTCTTCCTTGGAGTCTTACTAGCTAAAAGAACGAGGAAGGTGACGTAATGGAGTGGTTAATGATTGCGATCGGTGGAGGTATAGGGGCATGGCTTCGATATATAACGGCATTAATAGTTAACCGATGGAACACTTCTCAATTCCCGCTAGCCACTCTACTTGTTAACCTCATAGGAAGTTTCATACTAGGGATGGCTTTCGGAGCAGGCGATTGGGGGACTGGGATATCGACTGGATTTCTCGGAGCACTAACGACTTTTTCCACCTTTATGTACGAGGCTTTTGAACTAGGCTCAATAAAGCTTTGGCTTTCTGTTACATATATATCAATTAGCTTAATTGGCGGGTTGTTAATGGTGGCAGTGGGGTATATGATAATGGTGTAAAAATATTCCGATAACTAATACGATCTATTGATGAAATAGATTCACCCCTTAAGTCATTCCCTCATTTAATGGTATTAAATGTTATACAATAGAGGTAACAGTATATGGCTCGTTAGAGATAAAGGAGGAGTATCAATGCATATTGGAGTGCCTGTTGAGGTTAAAAACAATGAGAACCGTGTAGCAATGACCCCTGCTGGCGTATTGACCTTAACGCGATTAGGTCATGAAGTTTATATCGAAAAAGGAGCGGGCGTTGGATCTGGTTTTGGGGATGATCAGTACCTTGAAGCTGGAGCTCATCTAGTAGAGACGGCCGCTGAAGCGTGGTCGAAGGAAATGGTCATGAAAGTAAAGGAACCACTTCGAGAGGAGTATGTCTACTTTCGTGAGGGTTTGATTTTATTTACATATCTTCATCTTGCTGCAGAATCAGAATTAACCAGGGCTCTTGTAGAAAAAAAAGTTATCGGAATTGCCTATGAAACCGTTCAGTTACCAAATGGCTCGCTACCTCTTTTGACACCCATGAGTGAAGTTGCTGGTCGGATGGCGGCTCAAATAGGGGCTCAATTTCTTGAGAAACCTAAAGGAGGACTCGGTATTCTTCTGGGCGGTGTCCCTGGGGTTAAAAGAGGTAAAGTAACGGTTATTGGTGGAGGAGTCGTCGGAACGAACGCAGCGAAAATTGCGATGGGGCTTGGTGCCGATGTGACAATTATGGATTTAAGTCCAGAACGAATGCGTCAGCTTGATGACATTTTTGGTACTGAGATTAATACGATGATGTCCAATCCACTTAATATAACAGAAGCCGTGAAAGAATCAGATTTAGTGATTGGTGCAGTGCTTATTCCAGGGGCAAAAGCACCGAAGCTTGTAACAGAAGAGATGATCAAAGAAATGAAGGCGGGCTCTGTTATTGTTGATGTAGCAATTGATCAGGGAGGTATTTTCGAAACAACCGATCGTATCACAACTCATGACAACCCGACATACACAAAATATGATGTTGTTCATTATGCGGTAGCGAATATGCCTGGAGCTGTTCCGCGTACATCAACCATTGCCTTAACGAATGTGACTGTACCTTATGCCGCTCAGCTTGCGAATAAAGGTTATAAAAAAGCCTGTCTTGAAAATGAACCTTTGCTAAAAGGAATTAATACGATGGACGGATTTGTAACGTACGAAGCAGTAGCTGAAGCCCATCAGCTCACATATAAAAATGCTCGCTCACTCCTTGAAAAATAGAAGTAGAAATAAAGCAGCTAACCGTTAGCTGCTTTATTTTTTTATCGTATTAAAAAGCTTAGAAATTTTCATCAGCGTTGAAGGGTTTTTATATAGTTATACGAATCATAAGAGAGGGAGGTGAATCATCAAATGGCTTTTTGGAGTAAAAAAAGCATTAAAAACAATCCGCAACATTCAATCGGGATAATAGATGCAAGCCTTCATGAGATACGACAGGCTGTCGGAGCATTTGCTGAAAAGAAAAGAGATGGGATCTCGTTGAAAGTATTGGTAAAAGAAAATAATGAACTTGATTCTTCTCTCCTCGCTCCCCATCTTGGAGGCATTCCTTCTAAATCATTTTATATGTCAAAAGAGACATTCGAACTCTTTGAAGAGGAAAACCGTCACATTCCTTTTTGGATTGATGCAGTGCAAAGAGCGGTAGATGCATACATTCGTTCTGAAAAAGCACCTCCAATTATTGAAGGAGACCCGTATAAAAAAATTAGTTTTTTTAAGCTAGAGAAAAAAGCTCTTTTAACAGAACGACCGCCACTGGATTTCTATTTTACAGAACAGGAAAGTATGGTTACACATAGAAAACGGGAAAAATAACGGGAACATTTTTCTCGATCATTCGTATGAAAGAGAGGATGGGAGGTCGCGGTATGAGTTTTTTATCAAAGTTTTTTGGAAAGAAAGAAGAGAAGAAGGTAGAAGAAAGAACGGTTTTTACGATTCAGGTAGGAGATATCATCACATATGATCTTGAGGATTATGAGGTTGTGGGGACGCTAACATATCATAATAAAGGTTACGAATGGCAAGCATACCAGTTAATCTCAGGATCATCTTCGATCTGGCTTAGTGTTGAAATGGATGATGAACTAGAGCTAGGCATTTATCGAAATGTAAAAGAAAAAATCTCGAAACCAATTCCTGAAGAAATAAGCATTGATTCCGTTACTTATTATAAAGAGGAACATGGTTACGCAAAGGTGACGGGCAATGGACGAGGAAGTAATCTAGATGGACAGGAAGTCGAGTATTATGATTTTTCCAATGAAGATGAATCAAGTTATCTATCCATTGAAGTCTGGGGTTCCGAAGTAGAAGTGAGTAAAGGTTACGCGATTGAAGATTATGAAATCAAAATTCTTGCTGGAAGCAAATGAGAGGATGAAAGCGAATGTTTAAAATGTTTAAAAGAGTAAAAACGATTATGTCTTCTGAATTAAACGCTGCACTTGATAAAGCGGAGGATCCCGTAAAAATGCTAGAGCAATTTATGAGGGATATGGAAGCGGATATAAGAGAAGCAGAAACCGCTGTTGCAAAACAAATCTCTAATGAAAAGATGTTAAAGAAAAAATGGGACGATGCTAATTCTATGGTGACTAAGCGTCAGGGGCAAGCTGAGAAAGCTCTCCAAACTGATAACGATGATCTTGCAAGAAGAGCGCTTCAGGATAAGAAAGATCATGAAGCCAAAGCGGAAACATTAAAGGTATCGTACGAAAGAGCAAAAGCTGACGCCGACTCTCTTCGCTCAAAATTAGATGAAATGAAAGAAGAATATCGTCAAATGCAACTGAAGAAAGATAGTTTGAAGGCTCGAGCTGAGTCAGCTAAAACAAAAACAAAAATGAATCGCGCCATGTCTGATATTGGTGGTGATGATTCTAAACGAGGATTTGAGCGTATGGAAGAAAAGGTCCTTCAATATGAGGCAGAAGCTGAAACAAGTGAAGATATGCGTTCCAAAAATCGTTCGCTTGATGATGAGCTTGAGGCCCTCGATAAAAATAATGGAATCGATGATGAATTAGCTGAGCTAAAGAAAAAAATGGGGAAAGAATAACCTTTCCCCTTAAATGGGGTGGAAGAATGAAATGGCTAATAGGATTGCTGACAGCATTCATTCTGCTCTTATCGGCATGTGGGATTACGAAGGATATTCTCGAAATTGTTGAAGACCGCTATCAGCTTGAAGATGTTGTAGCGAGTAGCGTGGATTCAAACGATACCTCAAAGGTCTATCTTGCTGAGGAAGATATTCCTTCTGTTGCCACCTATCTTAAGGAACAAATAAAGCCGAATGAAGTCAGTGAATTAAAAGAAGGTAAGCAAATTCTTGTTTATGATGACTATATCGTTACATTAGAAGAAAGTGATGAGCCATCAAACACACTAGTTGAAGTTGCGACAGTTGGCTTTGTGAGAGATAATTACCAGCCGGATTTCTTTGATGGGTTGCTAGCTTACTACATTCTTGATGAAATACTTGATGTAGACGACTGGGGCAAGAAGCAGAAGAACCGCTGTCAGAGCGCTAGCGGAAATTGTTATGGCGGTTATGGATCTACTGGAGGTTCATATAAAGGACCGTCCACGATTCCATCATTCCGAGGATCTAA
Source organism: Anaerobacillus sp. 63XJN7_4_ISO-PGPR-S23-413 (assembly GCF_056173725.1). Lineage (NCBI taxonomy): Bacteria > Bacillati > Bacillota > Bacilli > Caryophanales > Bacillaceae > Anaerobacillus > Anaerobacillus sp. 63XJN7_4_ISO-PGPR-S23-413. Next base: position 3,046,937 of record NZ_CM149688.1, on the reverse strand, counting down.
TCGTGGGGGCGGACCTGGAACAGGAAAATAAACAAAGGAGGATCATGACATGGGGCCATTTCTATTAACATTTTTTTATTTTATAGCGGCGATTGTCGTTGTTGTAGTTGGATTGATTGTGTTTGAATTGATCACGACGAAATATAAGGACTGGGAACAGATTGAGAACGGGAACACGGCCGTTGCACTTTCAATAGGTGGTAAGATAATCGGGATTTGTTTAATACTAGCATTCTCTATATACCATAGTTCGGATGTTCTCGAAACAATTATTTGGGGAGCGTATGGTGTAGTGCTTCAATTAGTTGCCTATTATATTTTTGATTTTCTTACTAGACGATTTTCGGTTGAACAGAAGCTTAGTGAAGGTGTCGTATCAATAGGCATTCTATCGATGTGTGTTTCAATAGGCCTGGGCTTAGTAGTAGGAGCATCAATTACGTAAAAAGAAATGATCAGCTGAAGGTGGAAGTCATGAGCAAGACGTTAAGTAAAAGCAGTCAATTGTACTGGGCTTCAGGAATTGTATCCATTTGCGGTATTATTTTTGAAGTGCTGTTCGGCGCACTGGGTTCTTACATACTCGGAGACGGGGTTAAGCAATACACGTTAACTATTTCGCTCTTTCTAACAGGTATGGGTATTGGCGCATCATTGAGTGAAAAGGTAGTTAAAAACCTGATTACGAGATTCATTGCAATTGAGCTTCTTATTGGCTTAATTGGAGGATTTTCAAGTTTTGCTGTGTTTGGAATTACAGCTTTTGCGGGAGAAGAAGCAACAGCCATTGTACTCTATTCCATTATTCTCATTGTTGGTGGACTAACTGGTCTTGAATTACCCATTCTTATTCGGAAAGCGAATGAGATTGGCGTGGAAATGAACAAAAGCACGGCCAGGGTGCTCTTCTCTGACTATGCTGGGGGACTTGTAGGAGGAATGTTATTTGCTTTTTACCTTCGTCCGGAATTCGGTCTAGTAAAATCAGCCTTCCTTGTAGCTATTGTAAACATTCTCGTTGCATTTTGGATGATTTATTCATTTAGAAAAGAGATCGTCTATCAAGGAATCTATATTGGAGTAGCCTTTCTTCTGTTTGTACTAATGATTGGTGGGACTTTATTTGGAGAGGAGATGGCGTTCTCATTTGAGCAGCGCCTATACAAAGACCCCATCATTTACTCTGAGGAAACATCCTATCAGAAAATAACCTTAACGAAGGAGCAGGGAGATCTAAGACTTTATTTGGATGGACAGCTTCAGTTTAGCTCAAGTGATGAACATAGGTACCATGAAACACTTGTCCATATTCCTATGGCTGCTGTTAAAGAAGCGGAGGATGTTCTTATACTTGGAGGTGGAGATGGACTTGCGGTTAGAGAGCTACTTAAATATGACGATCTGAAATCCATTACGGTAGTGGATCTAGATCCGGAAATGGTAAAACTAGCGAAGAATCATCATTTATTAATGGAATTAAATGAGCATTCACTTGAGGATAAACGTGTCGATATTCATAATGAAGATGCCTTTCAATACATTGAAAAACAGAAAAAAATGTTTGATGTCATCATATCTGATCTCCCAGATCCAAATAATGAGTCTTTGAATAAGCTTTACACGTGGGAGTTCTACTCTTTATTGCGCAATCATTTAGATGTAGATGGGGCGCTAATGGTGCAGGCGACTAGTCCTTTATTTGCGAGGGAAGCTTATTGGACGATTGATCGAACGATTTCAGAAACTGGACTACGAACGTCAAATTATCACGTTGATATTCCAAGTTTCGGGAACTGGGGTTTTGTTATGGCAACAAGGAATCCTGTAGCTCAAGAGAAATTGGATATTTCAGTTCAAACCGATTATCTTTCAGACGAGATGATTCCATCTCTTACTGTATTTGGTAAAGATGAGGACAGTCACATGGTGAAAGATGGCAATAAAATCAGCTTTGAACCTAATACTCTAATTCGCCCTCATTTAATTGAAAAATATGAGAATGCCTGGTTGTATTATTAGTTTAGATCGTTTATCAAAGGGAACGTAATAAGTAGAGAACCCACTTCCTAGCGTTTTAGGGAAGGTAATGAAACCCAATTGTTAAAGGAGCGATAACAAATGAAAGTTACATTTCATGGTCATTCAGTTGTAGAAGTTGTTACGAACAAAGCAAAAATTTTAATTGATCCTTTTATTTCCGGTAATGGTCAATGTGATTTAGATGCGGATCAAGTTACTTGCGATGTGATATTGCTAACACATGGACACAATGATCACGTTGGTGACACAGTTGAAATTGCAAAGCGAAACGATGCATTAGTCGTAGCTCCATTCGAACTTGCTACATATCTTGGTTTTAAAGGTGTTAACACGCATCCTATGGCAATCGGTGGGGCGCATGAGTTTGAGTTTGGTAATGTGAAGCTAACTCAGGCATTCCATGGTTCGAGCTACACTGAGGAAGAAAACCAGCAAATCATTTACACAGGGATGCCAGCGGGTATTCTCTTTAGCGCAGAAGGTAAGACGGTCTACCACGCGGGTGATACTGGGCTTTATTCTGATATGAAGCTATTATCTAATAAGCAAATTGATCTTGCGTTTCTACCAATTGGTGATAATTTTACTATGGGTCCTGAAGATGCAGCTATCGCTGCAAAATGGATAGGAGCTGAAATAACCGTACCAATTCACTACAATACTTTCCCGCTTATTGAACAAAATGGCGAGGCGTTTACTGAAAGCCTTGAAGGTACAAAAGGTAAGGTTCTTCAAACAGGAGAAACAATCGAATTGTAATCAAACACAAAACCGATGCCCTGCATCGGTTTTGTGTTTGATAAGCGTATTAAATACGCGGACTTGAACATACCCTTTTAGAAAGACTATGAGGGGGAATCATTGTGAAACAACGATTGTTTTTATCCGTCTTGTGCATTCTGTTTTTGATGTATGATGCTATGCCGCGCTTTCAAATTGATTTAACGCTAGAAGGTGCTTTTTTTAGTCTCTGGCTTTTATTTGCCATTATGGCACTTGGTGGAAATCTTTCTGGATTATTTTTTGGAAAGCAAGAGAGAAAACCTATGACAGTTAATGATTCAGTAGAAGAATTAAGAAAAAAACAATACGGTCGTTGAAGTTATAGGTCTGTGTTATGTATAATGAAGTCAATTCAAACACCACTATAACAGAAGTAGTTTAGCTACTGATACAGATGTGCATGTAGAAAGTATGGTGAAAGAAATTGACAACGAAACATGAACAGATCCTCTCTTACATTGAAACGCTAGAAGTAGGAAGTAAAATATCCGTGCGTCAAATTGCTAGAGAATTAAAAGTTAGTGAGGGTACAGCATACAGAGCGATTAAGGATGCTGAAAACAAAGGGACGGTCAGCACGATTGAACGGGTTGGGACGATCCGAATCACAAAAAAAGAGAAAGAAAATATCGAAAAACTCACGTATGCTGAAGTAGTGAACGTCGTCGATGGGCAGGTGCTTGGAGGAAGAAATGGTTTACATAAAACCCTTCATAAGTTTGTTATCGGTGCGATGAAGCTAGAGGCTATGATGCGTTACGTCGATCCTGGTAGTTTGCTCATAGTCGGTAATCGCGACAACGTGCATAAAATTGCACTAGAAGCCGGGGCGGCTGTCCTTATTACTGGTGGTTTTGATGCGCAGGATGATGTGAAGAAAATGGCGGATGCATATGATTTGCCAATTATATCTACCTCCTATGACTCCTTTACAGTGGCAACAATGATTAATCGTGCGATATATGATCGATTAATTAAGAAAGAAATAGCTCTAGTAAGTGACATATTAACGCCGCTTACGAAAACGAGCTTTCTAGTGACCACAGAAAGTGTAGGTCGCTGGCATGAGCTAAATGAATCAACATTGCATAGTCGCTATCCGGTTGTGGATCCAAATATGAAGGTTCAAGGCATTGTGACATCTAAAGATATTTTAGGTGAACAGCATGAAACGTCAATAGCTAAGGTGATGACAAAACACCCGCTCACTGTTAATGAGCAAACGTCCGTCGCTTCTGCAGCTCATACAATGATCTGGGAAGGGATAGAGATGCTTCCTGTTCTCGATCAATATCAGCGACTTATCGGTATTATTAGTAGACAGGATGTACTTAAGGCTCTTCAAATGATTCAGCAGCAACCACAGATAGGGGAAACCTTTGACGACCTTATTACGAGTCAAATCAAAGATATTTCCACTGGATCGGAAAGTCGCTATAGCTGTGAGGTAACACCTCAAATGACGAGCCTACTTGGAACGTTATCTTATGGTGTTGTAACAACCCTAGTCACTGAAGCTGGGAGTCGAGTTTTGAAGAAATACAAAAAGGGTGATTTAGTAGTAGAAAACATTACACTTTATTTCATCAAACCGGTTCAAATTGATCATACAATTGAAATTGTGCCTAAAGTTCTCGAGGTATCAAGGAAATTTGGTAAAGTAGATGTTGAAATTTATCATGAAGGTGCGGTCGTAGGAAAGGCTCTTATGATGGCGCAATTGATTGATCGATAAAAAAACCGCCAGAAATAAATCCGTGGCGGTTTTACAAGTAAACATAGCGCTGTTAGTTTAGTTTCATATCCTTTGCTTCTTCGATTGCAAATGGAAGATAGTGTCGATACTTTTTATAGCCGACTGTAACGTTTACAAGACCAAGTAAAATAAAGACAGCGGCAACAATCACAGTGACCGTTGATAAAGAAACGGTAAGCGTATTAATGGCAAAAAAGACAAGGAAAAGTCCGAGTGCAATGCTTGCTTTTGAATTAAGCCATTGAGTTGTTGCGACACCGTTATGTCGAACAGCTTTTACTCGATAAAACAAATAGAAAACGATTGAAAAGACAATTAATATGACAAAGATAGGCATGACTGTTTTCCTCCATAATTCAAGGTTCTTTTCTATTGTATAGAATTTAGTACTGAAAATCTATGACATATACGTAACAATTGGGAAGCGGTCGAAAGGAGAAAGTTGATGAAGGAACAAATATTAGATGCTATCGAACAATATGAGACCATTATAATTCATCGTCATGTGCGCCCAGATCCTGATGCACTTGGCTCGCAGGGAGGACTTGCCGAGCTTATACAAACTTCTTTTCCAAAGAAGCGTGTGTTTACGGTTGGTGAAGAAGAACCATCACTTACATTCCTGAACCGAATGGATGAGGTTCAGGATGAAACATATCATAACGCACTTGTCATTGTTTGTGATACGGCGAATCAGCCTAGGGTTAGTGATAACCGATACCGTAATGGCAAGCTCTTAATTAAAATCGATCATCATCCAAATGAAGACCCTTATGGTGATCTTCTCTGGGTGGACACTTCTTCAAGCTCTGTTAGTGAAATGATTGTCGATTTGTACCTTACTGCTAAGGAACGAGGGTACAAGCTTTCTGAAAAAGGAGCTTTTCTTCTTTATGCAGGTATAGTAGGTGATACCGGACGTTTTATGTTTTCTAATACGACTCAGCGTACCTTTATGTATGCAGGTGAGCTCTTGAAGTTTGGTGTAGATACAGGCTCTTTATATAAGGAACTATACAAAACGGAACAGCATATCGCTCGCTTAAACGGATATGTCTTACAGCATTTTGAAACATCAGAAACTGGTGCTGGATGGATGAAAATCACAAAAGAAACAGTTGCTTCATATGGCGTAACGGCTAGTGAGGCATCACAGCTAGTGAATACTTTCTCTAATGTAGCGGGTTTGAAGGCGTGGGTTTTCTTCATTGAGGAACCAGATCAAATTCGTGTTCGTCTTCGTTCAAAAGGGCCTGTTGTGAATACAATTGCTGCTCAATTTAATGGTGGCGGACATCCAATGGCTGCGGGGGCAACTGTTTATTCGTGGGCAGAGGCTGATGACGTTCTTGCGGAGCTAGACAAAGTGTGCGAAGAAGTATAATAACAAGTTAAAAGACCGGGGTCTCCTTTATTGAGAGAGCGCCGGTCTTTGTTGTTACCACATTTACACTTGATCATGCGATTTAGGTATAAACCACGAACCAAAGCTTGTCACGTCTTCGTGCACGTCGATGTTAAGTGATTGCAATTCCTTTTTAATTAGAGCAGTCATTTCGTGTGACTCTGCGTAAGCGGATCGCCCATTCATTAAATCAGCAATTTTCGCTCTCGCGATTTGTTTGCGATCAATAACCATCGCGCCACCTCCCAATTTTCTATACTCTTATCATATACTACACCTAAGAAAATTGCGACTTGTCTGACAAAAGGTCACAAAATAGTTTTATTTTCGCTATTGAACGAGTTCAATTGTAAGCACCACCTCGACTGTTGTCCAAAGAATAAATTGCTTCACTTTAAAACCATATTTAATATTGTCAATCATGAGCGTTTTGTTTTCGAGGGATTGAATGATAAAGCTTCTGGTTCTAGAAATCGCTCCGAGATCCTTGTTGAGAAGATCATTTAATTCGGTTTGAATTTCTTTCTTTAACTCGTGGCGCGTTAATGAGTTTAATGGTAGATCATTATCTTTCTCGAAAGTGACTTCGATTTTTTTGACGAGAAGAGTTTTTTCGATTTCTTTATTATTATAATTTACTTGATCATCGAGCAATGTTTGATTTTGGGTTTTTAAGTCCGAGATTTCAATTTTTTGTTCTTTAATCGTTGTGATCTGCTTTTCGTACATAATGCCGAATAGCATCAGAAAGAATAACCACCCAAAGATGACCCCTACAGAAAGACCTGCAAGAAATCGTTGCCACCCTTTTCTAGAATAAATTTGCGGAACTCTCATAAGGAAGAGCGTTCCTGAGTAAGCCAGTTAATGATCTCCATACCTGCCTGCGCCCCACCAAGCGCACAGAAAATCCATAAAAATTGGCGCATGATTTCATCTGGAGAACCACTGAGAAAACTTCTTTCCATGTTATTTATCGTATCAAATGTTCCGCCAATTGCTGCGGCAATCGCCCAGATTTTTAATCTTTGTGCAACGATATAGATCCAGTGTAGTGGTGGCTCACCAGAAAGGAATGCCCCGATTCCTCCGATAATTGACCCTCCAACAATCACACCAAATGCAACGAAAAACGCGATAATTAATGTTACGAGAGTTACTCTCTCCATTTTGATTCCTTCTTTCGTATCAAATTTCATGAAGTAACTTTTTCTGTCTTCACAGCACATAAAAAGTTGAAGAAAAAGTGTGTGATTATAAATCAGCCTATTTTTCGCTTTTAGTACAGCCTATGCAATTAGGAGAGAGGGATATGCTTGATAATGTTTGTTTGAGAAGGTGGAAGTATTTATAATAGAAAGTAATAGCAAATTGAGAGTGGGATTATATATGGAATTTGTGCATCTTCGTGTTTACAGTGAATATAGTCTGCTAGATAGCCCAAGTCGAATTGAATCACTTGTTGAATCTGCAATACAAAAAGGATTTCAGTCTATGGCTCTGACAGATAAAGGAACAATGTATGGGACAATTCCATTCTATAAAGCATGTCAAGCAAAGGGAATAAAGCCAATAATCGGACTAGAGGTAAGCGTTGGGGATGAGTCTTCTCTCCATCAGCGGGACCAACATTTGGATAACCTTGTTCTACTTGCTGTTAATACGGAAGGTTATGAGAACTTATTGAATATCAGTACGCAAATGCAAAGTACAGGGGGGCCACAACCATACATAGATAAAACAAATTTATTTGAAAGATCAGATGGTCTCATTGCCTTATCTGGGACCCTTCATAGTGAAATTGGAAAAGCCCTTCTTTATGAAGAAGATACGGTCGCCTTACAAATGGCAATGGAGTATCAACGTGTTTTCAAAGAGGGATTCTATCTCGAAATGCAGGATCATTCTCTTAGAGAAGAAAGACACCTTAACTTGTTAATTTCCAAGCTTGCCAATAAAGCGAACATTCCATTAACCGTTTCAAATGCGGTTCACTATATTAATCAAGAAGATGGGGAAGCACATGATTGCTTAAGGTGTATTGATACAGGGCAACGTTATGAAGAGAAAGACAAGGTGGCCTTACCTAATCATGAATATTATTTAACCTCTGAGGAAGAAATGAGAGAGCGGTTTAAGGGTTATGAGGAAGCTCTTGCAAACACAATTAAGATCGCCGCAAGATGTTCTGTCGAACTGAATTTCGAACAAACGCACTTACCCGTTTATCCAGTTCCTGACGGAAAATCGGCTTTTGAGTTCTTGAAGGAGATATGTATAAACCATTTAGCTGAGCGATATCACGATCCAGGTATACATGTGACGGACCGATTAGATTACGAACTTTCAATTATCAATGAGATGGGATTTAATGATTATTTCCTAATTGTTTGGGATTTCATGAAATATGCTCATGATCATCATATGATTACAGGTCCGGGGAGAGGATCGGCGGCTGGCTCTCTCGTTGCTTACTTATTGCATATAACAGATGTGGATCCTATCGAACACAACCTTCTATTTGAGCGCTTCTTGAATCCAGAACGAGTTACGATGCCAGATATTGACATCGACTTTCCTGATGTAAGAAGAGATGAGGTCATTGAATACGTTTACGAGAAATACGGACATGACCGAGTAGCCCAAATCGTAACATTCGGTACGCTTGCTGCAAAAGCTGCAATTCGTGACGTTGGAAAAGTATTAGAAGTAGATACGAAGCTTCTGGATGCGATGTCTAAAGCAGTTCCTTCAAGACCTGGAATGACGTTGAAACAGGCAAAAGAAGAGTCAAAAGCACTCATGGATCTCATATCATCTACCTCTGAAGGAAAACAGGTTTTTGACATAGCAAGTACGATTGAAGGGCTACCACGTCATACATCAACACATGCCGCAGGAATTGTTATTTCAGCTGAGCCGCTTACGAAACATGTACCTTTACTTGGTGGTCATCATATTAGTTTGACGCAGTTTCCCATGAACGATTTAGAAGAAGTAGGTCTTTTGAAAATGGACTTTCTTGGACTTCGAAATTTAACTTTAATTGAAGGGATATTAAATGATATCGAAAGTGAAACAGGCGTGCGCCCTTCGCTTTCTACAATTCCAATGGATGATCAACCTACCTTCTCACTGCTGCAAAAAGCTGATACAACAGGTGTTTTTCAACTTGAATCTGATGGCATGCGTCAAGTGCTGAGGAGGCTGAAGCCAACTGAATTTGAAGATATTGTTGCTGTTAATGCTTTATATAGGCCGGGTCCAATGGAAAACATTCCGCTCTTCATTTCAGGTAAACATAAAGAACGTTCAATTGATTATCTCCATCCAGATCTTGAACCAATTCTAAAATCAACTTATGGAGTTATCGTGTATCAAGAGCAAATCATGCAAATTGCATCAAAATTAGCAGGTTTTTCTCTTGGAGAAGCGGATTTATTAAGAAGGGCCGTATCTAAGAAGAAGCGTGAAGTTCTTGAATCTGAAAGAGAGCATTTCGTTAGTGGTTGTCTTGCAAAGGGATATCCTAGAGAAACTGCTGTTAAAGTATATGAGTACATTGTCCGATTTGCGGATTACGGATTTAATCGGAGTCATGCAGTAGCTTATAGCGTGATTGCTTATCAACTAGCTTATTTAAAAGCTAACTATTCACGTTACTTCTTTTCGAGTCTATTAACATCTGCAATCGGAAACCAAGATAGACTTGCTATGTATTTATCAGAAGCGAGACAGAAAGGCATGACGGTTCATCCGCCGTCAATCAACAAAAGCAAAGAAACCTTCACTGTTGAAAATGAGGCCTTGAGATTCGGTTTGCTTCCAGTAAAAAATGTCGGTAAAAATGCTATAGAAGAAATCTTAGATAAGAGGAATCACTTTTATAAAAGCCTTTTTGATTTATGTGCAAGAATTTCACTAAGAATAGTAAATAAGCGCGCACTTGAATCGTTGATATTTGCTGGTACGATGGATGAGTTCGGGGTAAGTCGTTCTTCGATGCTCGCTTCACTCGAAGGGGCCATGAACTATGGCTCTGAACAAAATGGACAAAAAGGTTTTTTTGAAGATGGTGAGGCTGAACCAGCTTACGAGAGCGTTCCCCCTTTTGATGAAAAAGAAATGCTTGCATTCGAGAAAGAAGCAATTGGGTTTTATTTAACAGCCCATCCTCTTGATCCCTATTTAGAAAATTTGAAGGGATACGTAAGAGATGTTACGAGGGACGCCATCAATGCTTCAGATCGAGCTCCATTAAGGTTAGCTGTAGAGGTATTGAAGGTCAGAAGTATTCGCACGAAGAAAGGACAAATGATGGCTTTTCTAACGTTGGGTGATGAAACGGGAGAAATAGAAGGAGTCGCCTTTCCTGATGTTTGGGAGCAATTGGAGAGTCTTTTATCGAGAGGGCAATTTCTTTACGTTGATGGTGTAGGGCAGAAACGAAATGATCAAACGAATATTATTATTTCTAGAGCGATGAAGCTAAGTGATGTTCAACCAAAGAAAGAGAAGAAAACCTTATTTCTGAAAGTTGAGCCTCACCATAAAAGTATGCTAAGTGAAGTGAAGGGAGTGCTTCGAAACTATGAGGGTGATGCAGAGGTCGTAGTTTATTATAGTGAAACAGATAAAACCGTAAAGCTCGGTAAAGAATGGCTTGTAAACCCTGATACTGACTGTCTTCACGCCTTGAAAAAATTACTTGGTGAAAACAATGTTGTGAAAAAGCCTCGATGAAAATCTTTACAGCTAATGGTGATTTGTTATAATGGTGAAAATAGAGTGGTCTGACCACTGCCCAATTGTACTAGGGAAATTGTTAACATCATCTAATGCTTCTGAAAAAAGGAGAGTGGGTTTATTGTCCATTACGAGAGAAGAAGCTCTACATATTCACAGAGTGAGACAAGGAAAACTAGAATCTAAATCGAAGGTGCCGGTTCGAAACGCTACGGATTTAAGTCTAGCTTATTCACCAGGTGTTGCAGAGCCTTGTAAAGAAATTTATGATGACAAGAATAAAGTATATGAATATACGATGAAAGGAAACATGGTTGCCGTCGTATCCGATGGCACAGCCGTTCTTGGACTTGGAAATATTGGGCCGGAAGCAGCACTTCCTGTAATGGAAGGGAAAGCAGTGCTTTTCAAAAGTTTTGCTGGTGTTGATGCATTTCCTATTTGCTTAAATACGACTGATGTAGATCAAATTGTGCAGACAGTAAAGTTAATGGAACCTACTTTTGGTGGTATTAACCTTGAAGATATTGCTGCCCCTAATTGTTTTGTAATCGAAGAAAGATTAAAAAAAGAAACAAATATCCCTATTTTCCATGATGATCAACACGGCACTGCCATTGTTACGGTAGCAGGGCTTGTCAATGCTTTGAAACTATCAGGTAAGAAAATGAGTGAAATTAAAGTCGTTATCAATGGTGCTGGAGCTGCAGGCATCGCCATTATTAAGCTTTTGAATCGTTTTGGTGTAAAGGATATCATTATGTGTGATTCGAAAGGTGCTATTTACGAAGGCCGTTCTTATGGAATGAACGACGTGAAGGCAGAAGTTGCGAAGTATACAAATCGTGACAAAGCAGAAGGGTCATTGAAAGAAGTTATTTCAGGCACAGATGTTTTCATTGGGGTTTCAGTTGAGGGAGCACTGACGAGAGAAATGGTCGAATCTATGAACGACGATCCAACTATTTTTGCAATGGCTAACCCTAATCCTGAAATCATGCCAAATGATGCAAGAGAAGCAGGAGCTAAGGTTATTGGTACTGGGCGATCAGATTTCCCAAATCAAATAAATAATGTTCTAGCGTTCCCTGGAATTTTCCGAGGCGCACTTGATGTTAGAGCAACTCATATTAACGAAGATATGAAGGTTGCTGCTGTACATGCTATTGCAGAACTTGTTGCTGAAGAAGATTTGAGCGCCGACTACGTTATTCCCGCACCGTTTGATCCACGAGTAGCACCTGCTGTTGCTGCTAGTGTAGCGAAAGCTGCGATGGAGACGGGTGTGGCTCGTATAAACGTAGATCCTGAATCAGTTAAAGAAAAGACACGTTCTCTCGCTATTATTGAAGAAGATAACGAGTAAGTGGGGAAGAGCTTGACTTTCTCACTTTTTTCTTGCATTTTATTTATGGAGAACATGAAAAACAGCTTATCTTCTAAACATTCATTTTGGTTAAGAGGCATTCACGGTTCCAAACCGCAAATGTCTACTTTTCCTATTTGTTTTCAGTCAGGAAAGGGTGTTGATTTCCCATGATGAGTCAGGGGAAAGTTTATCAGAATATCCTTCAGAAAATAAAAGCGATTATTTATAACGATGGTTTACAAACCGGTGATAAGCTCCCTTCGGAAAGGGAGCTTTCTGAGCGCTTAAATGCCGGAAGATCTTCCGTAAGAGAAGCGTTAAGATCAATGGAAATGCTTGGTCTAATTGAAACTCGTCGAGGAGAAGGGACATTTATTGCAAATGCTAGAGATCATCGACTTGTAGAAGTCATTGCCTCCTTTATTCTAAAAGATACTAAGTCTAAAGAAGATCTGTTAGAAACTAGAAGGTTAATTGAAAAAGATATTCTAAGGGTGGCGTGTGATCGAATCTCAGATGAATATCTTGATCGATTAAGAACTATGATGGAATATAAGGACAACTCTTCCGGTCGAAATATTTTTTCGACTGAATTTGATACAGCTTTCTTCCGAGTTATTGTTTCATCAACTCATAATCATCTACTCATGAGGTTATGGGGAGAGCTTGCGGATTACCATCAGACAATTTGGCACCAGTTAACTTTCCGCCCTAAAGAGTATTATGAATCCATGATTGATGCATTGACTTCTAGGAATAAGGAAAGTGCCATTTGTTTATTTGACACGTATGAAATAAAAAAAGCGGAAGAATAGCAAATATGTTTGATATTGTGAAAGGGATGGTCAACTTTGTTAAAGGATCTATTCAACAAGAAGAAGAAGTATGCGACGGTTCCCTCAGATAAAATAAAACAAGATGTACCTGAAGGCATTATGACAAAGTGTCCAGGGTGTAAAAGTATTATTTATACGAAAGAGCTGGAAAAATCGCATAAGGTTTGTGTGAAATGTGGGTATCACCATCAAATGTCAGCCCCTGAAAGATTAAAGGATACGCTTGATACAGGTTCTTTTACAGAACTGGATGCAGATATGATTTCAGAAAACCCGCTCTCTTTTCCGGATTATGTTGAGCGTTTGGAGAAGGATCAAAAGAAATCCTCATTGAATGAAGCGGTTGTAACGGGTGAAGGAACAATAGATGGCTACCGAACAGCTATTGCAGTAATGGATGCACGTTTTCGAATGGGAAGCATGGGTTCAGTGGTAGGAGAAAAAATCACAAGAGCGATTGAGCATGCGCATAAAGAAAAAATCCCGTTTATTGTCTTTACTGCATCGGGCGGTGCTCGAATGCAAGAGGGTGTTTTGAGTTTGATGCAAATGGCGAAATCCAGCGTAGCGCTTAAAAGATTTAGTGATGACGGTGGACTATTCATTTCTATAATGACACATCCTACAACTGGTGGTGTATCAGCGAGTTTTGCTTCTGTAGGCGATTTTAATTTCGCTGAACCTAAGGCTTTGATTGGCTTCGCTGGTAGGCGAATTATTGAGCAAACGATTCGTGAAGATCTTCCAGAAGATTTTCAGACAGCTGAATTTCTCCTTCATCATGGTCAGTTGGATCGCGTGATTCATCGAGCTGATATGAAGAAGATACTCGGTCAGGTACTAATGATTCATGGAAATGGAGGTGAAGAATAATGGCACAGAGACTTGATTTTGAACGACCTCTCCAAGAGTTAGAAGATAAAATTACTGAATTACATTCTTTCATGGAAGAAAAGAATGTGGATCTTAATGATGAGGTTTCTCGTCTTCAAAAAAGACTTTCAAAAATGGAAGAAGAAATTTACGAGAATTTAACAGCGTGGAACCGTGTCCAATTGGCTAGACATCCTGAACGTCCCACAACTTCTGATTATATCGATCGTATTTTTGAGAACTTTCTTGAATTGCATGGTGATCGACTGTTTGGTGATGACGAAGCGATTGTAGGTGGTATTGCAACCTTTGAAGGAAAACCTGTTACGGTTATCGGCCATCAGCGTGGTAAAGATACAAAAGAGAATCTTAGACGAAATTTTGGAATGCCACATCCTGAAGGCTATCGTAAAGCGCTTCGTCTCATGAAACAAGCCGAAAAATTTCAACGTCCCGTTATTTTTCTCCTAGATACTAAAGGAGCGTTTCCTGGTAAGGCAGCGGAAGAAAGAGGGCAAAGTGAAGCGATTGCACGTAACTTGATTGAAATGGCGGGGCTAACCGTTCCAATCATTTGCATTGTTATTGGAGAAGGTGCGAGTGGAGGTGCGTTAGCGATTGGCGTAGGTAATCACGTGCACATGCTTGAAAATTCATGGTATTCCGTTATTTCTCCTGAAGGAGCTGCGGCTTTGTTGTGGAAGGATTCTGGTTTAGCTCAGCAGGCAGCTGATACTATGAAAATCACGGCGCCAGATTTGAAAGAACTAAATGTCATTGATGAGATTATCCCTGAAGTAAAGGGAGGGGCTCATCGGAATACGGAAGAACAGGCGAAGGCGATTCAATCGGCACTTGTCAAATCACTTGAAGAACTGACACAACTTTCCAAACAGGAGCTTGTGAATCAACGCTATGAAAAATACAGAAATATTGGACAATATACGTTTGTAACCGATACCATTGGCTTAAAATAAGGAAAGTGCTTTCTCGTTATAGAGAAAGCACTTTTTTGCGATGTAGCTTAGCTATTGTATTCAACGACCGTATTTGATATTTTAATAACACAAAGAATTAATGAGGTGAACAGTTATGAAACGTATTGGTGTACTAACCAGCGGAGGAGACTCACCAGGAATGAACGCTGCTATTCGAGCTGTCGTTCGAAAAGCAATCTACCATGATATTGAAGTTTATGGGATCTACCACGGATATACCGGGTTGATTAATGGAAATATAGAGAAAATGGAAATCGGTTCTGTAGCTGATATTATCCATCGTGGCGGTACAATGTTATATTCTGCTCGCTGCCCTGAATTTAAGACACTTGAAGGTCAACTGAAGGGTGTAGAGAACTTAAAGAAATTTGGTATTGAGGGTCTAGTCGTAATCGGAGGAGATGGATCCTACCGTGGAGCTCAGAAATTAACTGGTCATGGCTTCCCGACGATTGGAATTCCAGGAACGATTGATAATGACATCCCTGGAACAGACTTTACGATTGGTTTTGATACAGCACTAAATACAGTTATTCAAGCTATTGATAAAATTCGTGACACGGCGACATCTCATGAGCGTACATATGTGATCGAGGTAATGGGACGTGACGCAGGAGATATCGCTCTTTGGTCAGGTCTGGCTGACGGTGCTGAATCAATCCTCATTCCTGAGGAGAAGTTCGAGTTGTCCGATATCTTGAGTCGTCTGAAGCGCGGCCATGATCGCGGAAAACGTCACAGTATTATTGTTGTTGCTGAAGGTGTTGGAAGTGGTGTTGAAATTGGGAAACAAATCCAAGAAGAGATGAACATGGAAACACGTGTAACCGTTCTTGGTCACGTTCAACGTGGTGGTTCACCAACTGCTTCGGACCGAGTTCTAGCAAGCCGTCTTGGAGCACGTGCTGTTGAACTTCTACTTGAAGGAGCAGAAGGGCGAACAGTTGGTATTCAGAACAACCAAATTGTTGATATGGATATTAACGAAGCACTCGCTCTACCACATGAAGTCAATCAAAAAATGTGTCAGCTTGCAAAGGAATTATCTATTTAAAAAGACCTTAAGTGGTTCACCCCTTTAAACATAAGGGGTGTATCGTAATGTCTGAAAATGTTACATAACATAGTTGTTATGAAGAAAACTAATTGAAGCATAGCTTTTTAGGAGGAGACAGACCCATGCGCAAAACTAAGATTGTCTGTACGATTGGACCAGCAAGTGAAAATGAACAAACTCTAGAAAAATTGATTAATGCAGGGATGAACGTTGCTCGTTTGAATTTCTCACATGGTGATTTTGAAGAACACGGTAATCGTATTAAATCAATCCGTGCAGTTGCTGAAAAGCTCGGAAAAAACGTTGCGATCCTTTTAGATACAAAAGGCCCGGAAATCCGCACGAACAATATGGAGAACGGTGGGATCGATCTTGAGGCTGGTCAACAGCTTATCGTTTCTATGGAAGAAGTACTTGGTACAACAGAGAAAATCTCTGTCACATATCCTGACCTTGTTAATGATGTTCATGTTGGATCTAAGATTTTACTTGATGATGGATTGATTGAACTTGAAGTAAAGCAAATTGAGAAGAATGAACTTTATACTGAGGTTCTAAATAATGGAACATTGAAAAACAAAAAGGGTGTTAACGTACCAAACGTGAGCGTTAACCTTCCTGGTATTACAGATAAGGATGCTGCAGATATTGAATTCGGCATTGAACAGGGTGTAGACTTTATTGCTGCGTCATTCGTTCGTCGAGTATCCGATGTTCTTGATATCCGTAAACTTCTTGAGAAGCATAAAGCAACTGACATTCAAATTATCCCTAAGATTGAAAACCGTGAAGGTGTTGATAACATCGATTCCATCCTTGAGATTTCAGATGGTTTAATGGTTGCTCGTGGTGACCTAGGTGTTGAAATTCCTGCTGAAGAAGTACCTCTTGTACAAAAGCAGCTTATTAAAAAGTGTAATGCACTTGGAAAGCCTGTTATTACTGCAACACAAATGCTTGATTCTATGCAGCGTAATCCTCGTCCAACTCGTGCGGAAGCGAGTGACGTTGCCAATGCTATTCTTGATGGCACAGATGCAATCATGCTTTCAGGTGAAACAGCTGCAGGATCTTATCCGGTAGAAGCTGTTCAAACTATGCATAACATTGCTTCTTATACTGAAAAATCATTAAACTTCCGTGAGCTTCTTTCTGTAAGAAGTAAAGAAACAGAAACAAATACAACAAATGCGATTAGTGAATCAGTAGCTCACACAGCTTATAACTTAAACGTCCCAGCAATTATTACAGCTACTGAGAGCGGACATACAGCGCGTATGATTGCTAAATACCGTCCGAAGGCACCGATTGTAGCTGTAACAAATACGGCTAGCGTATGCCGCAAGCTTGCTCTTGTATGGGGCGTTCATGCACAAGAAGGACACAAAGTATCAACAACAGACGAAATGCTAGAAGTTGCAGTTGACGCTTCAATCCAGTCTGGAATTGTAAATCACGGAGATACAGTTGTTATTACTGCTGGTGTTCCAGTTGGAGAATCTGGTACAACGAACTTGATGAAAGTTCACGTTATCGGTGATATTCTTGCAAAAGCTCAAGGAATTGGGAAAACATCTATTTCAGGAAGAATCGCTATCGCAAAAAATGCTCAAGAGGCGATTGATAAAGCAGATGGAAACACAATTCTAGTTACGATTGGCTCTGATAAAGATATGGTTCCTGCTCTAGAGAAGGCAGCAGGACTTATTACAGAAGAAGGCGGACTTACTTGCCATGCTGCAGTTGTAGGTCTTAGTCTTGGACTACCTGTCGTAGTTGGTCTTGAAAATGCGACAGAACTATTCGAAGAAGGTCAACAAGTAACACTTGATGCAACGACTGGAATTATTTACAACGGGAAAGCAAGCATTCTATAAGCAAGATTGAAACTTTTAAAAGGCTGTCGAGAAAATCGACAGCCTTTATTATTTAACTTATTTTGGGTATTCTTCACTGGGGATTAGGTTAATGGTGCAATTGAGTTCGAAAATTATTTTAAATCACGTATAATAGTGTTAACGGGACAATTTCCCGATTATGATTGAGGGAGCTATGTCATGTTTCGTATTTTGTTGCTTTTTATTATTATCGTTCCAGCTCTAGAGATCGCTTTGTTACTTCTGTCAGGAAGAACACTGGGACTTATTCCGACAGTATTATTGATTATTGGTACAGGGATTCTAGGGGCGTGGCTTGCGCGTAAAGAAGGGGCAGAAACGATCCAAAAGGTTAACAGACAAATGCAATCAGGCCAGATGCCTGGAGAGGCTATTCTAGATGGTCTATGCATACTCGTAGGTGGTGTCGTTCTACTCACACCAGGCTTCATCACAGATGCAACAGGATTTTTACTTCTCATCCCGGCAACGAGAAAACCTTTTAAGAGATGGATTAAGAAATTCCTTGAACGTCGAATGAATAATGGTCAGTTTATGTTTATTAGAAGGTAAAAATTCTGCCTTAGAAACGTATAATGAAATGTCCTTAAGGAGCTTGAATACATATTCAAGCTCCTTTTCTATTGGAAGAAATAAAGTGTGATTTGACATTGTATAAACAAGTAAATTATATTAATTGATAGATCAATGGTTGACCTATCAATTAATTAAGGTTTTATTGTTGACATCAAGGAACTCATCTAGTATATTAGTTGATGAGTCAACGATTGACCCGTCAACTGATTGAAGGAGGAGGATGCGTTGAAGAATTCTTGTTCAAATGAAGGCGAAATTTTATATCAGTTAAATGATATTTACAAGCAAATGAGCCCTAAATTCGAACGATGCACCGGCATCAGTCAGTCTCGCTTAGAGCTCCTGCATAAATTGTTTGAGGTTGATGAAATTAGCCAAACAGCATTGCAGAAAGAAGTGAATATTGATAGCGCTGCTGTAACGAGACATTTAAAGCAGTTGGAAGTGAAAAAAATGGTTGCTCGTCGTAAAAATCCAGATGATAACCGGTTTACCTTCGTGAGGTTAACAGAAGAAGGCAGAGATCGAATTGCATCTTTTCGGAAAGAGAAAGAGCAATTCATTCAAAAGGTACTAAAAGATTTTACTGAGCAGGAACAATCAGAATTATCGAATATGCTTAACCGTATTCAAAATAACATTAAAGATATTCAATACTAACTAGAAAAGTACTAAGGAGAATTAACGATGAATGCAACGAAAATAAATGACTTTAACGAAATTATTACAGGGCGCCGCTCAATCCGCCATTATGATCCATCCGTGAAAATAAGTAAAGAAGAGATGACTGAAATACTAACTGAAGCAACACTCGCACCCTCTTCAGTGAACCTTCAACCATGGCGTTTTGTCGTTATTGATAGCGAAGAAGGAAAGGCGACATTAGCACCACTTGCTAAATTCAACCAGTCTCAAGTTGAAACTTCTTCAGCAATGATTGCCGTTTTTGTTGATATGAACAGCCTGGACTATGCTGATGAAATTTATGACACTGCTGTACAAAAAGGGTATATGCCTGCAGAAGTTAGAGATCAGCAGCTTCCAGCGATTAAAGGGTTGTTAGAAGGAATGTCAACAGAGCAGTTTAGAGAAATGAACATCATTGATGGTGGTTTGGTATCCATGCAGTTAATGCTTGCTGCACGTGCACACGGTTATGACACCAATCCAATTGGAGGATATGAGAAAGCTCAAATCGCTGAAGCTTACGGTATGGATAAAGAGCGTTACTACCCAGTTATGTTGCTTTCAATTGGTAAAGCAGCAAATGAAGGCTACAAATCTGTACGCTTACCTATTGAATCGATTGCAGAGTGGAAATAAAAAATTTAAAATTGAAAAGAGGAAATGAACAATGATTATTATTCATGCAGGATTACAAATTAACCCGGCTAAAGAAGAAGAATTTCTTAAAGAAGTGACAACTTTGATTGAAGCGGCTAGAAATGAAGAAGGTAACATTTCTTATACACTTTCAAAAGAAGTTGAAAAAGAGAACACTTATAAAATGATTGAAGCTTATGAAGATATGGCTGCAGTCGATGCGCATAACCAAAGTGCTCATTTTCAAGCTTTTGTAGGTAAAGCACCAGAATATCTAGTTGCACCTTTAGATGTTAAAGTTTATGACGCTACTGAGATACAAAAATAATAATTAGTAGATAGCGAGAACCTTTCGGCTCTAGCATGGCAGTATCGTCTAAATGAGACGTTGCTGCCATGCTTTTTTTGCTTTTATTATTAAAGGAGATTTGATAGAGTCACCCAGGCCGATTTTTCTATTAGAGATTCATCTAATTGGTTGCGAGCAAAGGTTGTAAGAACCACTAAAGTTAACAGTGTAATTAAACTTATACTCCTTTGATAAAAACCCAAATGTCCTTAAAAACATTTGCGTGATAAAGAGTTTTTAGTACCACGAGAAGAACTGGGCCGATGATTAGACCAATGAATCCAAATAGTTGGAAGCCTACAAAGAGAGCAATCAATGTTGCGAGAGGATCAAGTCCAATATTCGATGATAGCACTTTAGGCTCCATGACTTGCCGCTGAATCACGACAATTCCATAAAGAATAGAAAGTCCTATGGTCAATCCGTAGTTTCCGATTAAAAAGGAATAAATCATCCATGGCACGAAAACTGCGCCTGTACCAAGGTATGGTAGTAAATCGACAAGCCCAATGATAATCGCTATGGTAATCGCATAATCTACTCGTAAAATAAAAAGACCAATTAAAACGATAATTGCTGTCATTGAAATAAGGGTAAGCTGTGCTTTCAAAAAACCAAAAAGAGCGCGTCTTAAGTCAATATAAACGGTGCTAATACTTTCTTGGATATCAGTTTTTACTTTTAGTTTCATCCAATTTATGAACTTATACCAGTCTTTACTAATAAAAAAAGTGGCAAGCATAGAAAAGATCAGAACTGTTAGGATCGTAGGTAAGCTGACAATAAACGAGCGGATTCCTTCAACAAGAGATTGAAGTATATTCGTAAGGGTAGTTGTAATGGTTGTTCCAATGGACTGGATATTATCGAGTACTGTGGTTTGTTGATCTTTGTTCAAATCCTTAAATAATTCTTCAAGCTGATAATAAAGTGGCATGACGTGAGACACGAAAAGATCTTCTATGAATAAGACAATTTCTTGGAAATTTCCTGGTAATACATTTGCGAGGTATACAACGCCTTGTACAACTTCATTTACTAGCAGAGCAATAAAGGCAGCAAGGACTCCGATAAGGAATAGAATTGATAGGGCTACAGCGAGCGGCCTCGGTATTTTCGCTCGGTTTTCTAATAAGTCTACGAGAGGGTTAATTAGAAAAGCGAGCAAAAGAGCGATGACAAATGGATAAGCAAGATGCCAGATATAATAAAAGGAGATCAGAGAAACAATAATAAGAAGAATGACAAGTAGAAAGCGTAAGATTCTATGTATGTACTTCCAATTCATTTGAATCCCCCTTATGTCTTTCCTATATTTTACACCGGTTGCTTCGTGACAATCAATTGGGATTGAGGTGATCCGTGCTTAAATTCATAAAATTTGTTATACTATAAGAGTTCTGTTAGTGTGAAAGAGGGAGTTATATGACAATTATTTCACAGCCTACCATCTTTTTGCTTATCTTACTTGGGATCGCACTTGTAGCGAAGAATAGCTCACTGATCATTGCGGTAGTCGTTTTGTTACTAATCAAAGCAGTGGGATTAGGTGATAAAGTGTTTCCGATATTCCAATCCAAAGGCATTTCATGGGGCGTTACGATTATAACCATTGCCGTACTCGTTCCAATTGCTAGTGGTGAAATAGGATTTAAGCAACTTGGAGAAGCTGTCAAATCTTCCTATGCCTGGATTGCGATGGGGGCAGGAGTGTTTGTAGCCATCATAGCTTCAAAAGGCATCGTCTTACTTCAGAATGATCCGCATATTACGACAGCACTTGTATTTGGTACTATTCTTGCAGTTGCTGTTTTTCAAGGGATTGCTGTAGGTCCATTAATAGGAGCTGGAATTGCCTACATGGCTATGAAGATTGTCGAACTTTTTAACTGAACGACTGTTCAGGAAGGGGCGGTTGTGCAGTATTTCTTTGATTATCAATTCAGATTTTCGGCATGTGAGAAAAAAAGGAATTGATGAAATTATGCATATTCATTCACAAATATCAGAGAATTGTTTATAATGAGAACTGACGCACCAACTTGTACATAGGTTCTTATTTTTTTTGGAGCGTTTTAAAAGCGTTATCAAAGCAGAATTTTTAGAAAATATCAGAGCCAATAATATGGAAAAGGAGAGGGAGACGTATGACGACTACACGCGGATTAGAAGGCGTAGTTGCAACAACATCATCGATTAGTTCTATCGTTAATGATGTCTTAACATACAGAGGATATAACATCGATGACCTCGCTGAGAATGCTAGTTTTGAAGAAGTAATTTATCTTTTATGGAATGATAAACTTCCAAATAAGACAGAACTTGAGGAATTTACAGCTGATTTTGCCAAAAATGCAGCTATTCCTGAAGAAATCGTTGCTCAAATGAAGTCTTATCCAAGTGATAAAGTACATCCGATGGCAGCTCTTCGTACTGCTGTTTCTACACTTGCTTTATATGACGAAGAAGCAGATGATATGAGTGAAGAAGCGAATTATCGTAAGGCGATTCGTCTTCAAGCTAAAATACCTACTGTTGTAACCGCTTTTTCCCGGGTTCGTGAAGGAAAGGCTCCAGTAGAACCTAAGAAAGATCTAAGCTTTGCAGCTAACTTTTTATACACATTAACTGGTGAGCTTCCGGAAGATGTGGCTGTGACAGCTATCAATAAAGCCCTAGTCCTTCATGCAGACCATGAACTGAACGCTTCCACTTTTACCGCTCGCGTATGTGTAGCTACTTTATCTGATATGTATTCAGGTGTCACAGCAGCGATTGGTGCTCTTAAGGGACCTCTTCACGGTGGGGCAAATGAACGCGTGATGGCTATGTTAAGTGAAATCGGCAGCGTTGATAATGTCGAACCTTATTTGCAAAATGCATTTGATAACAAAGAAAAGATCATGGGCTTTGGACATCGCGTTTACAAGACAGGTGACCCGCGTGCGAAGCATTTACGAGAGATGTCACGTCAGTTAACTGACCTTACAGGTGAAACAAAATGGTATGAGATGTCAACGAAGATGGAAGAAATCGTTACAAGTGAGAAAGGTCTTCCACCTAACGTAGATTTCTATTCAGCTTCTGTTTACCATAGTCTTGGCATTGACCATGACCTGTTCACGCCACTTTTTGCAGTGAGTAGAGTTTCTGGTTGGATTGCTCATATTCTAGAGCAATATAGTAACAATCGCCTCATTCGTCCACGTGCAGAATATATTGGTTCAACGAATCAGACATATGTAAAAGTAGAAGACAGATAGAAGAAAACTCAGGGAGGATCATTTCTTCCCTGCTTAGCTAACATAAAAGTTATTTCAATAGGAGGAATACAGAATGGCAAATGGAGAGAAGATTACCGTAAATAATGGTGTACTAAATGTTCCAGATCACGCAATTATTCCGTATATTGAAGGAGATGGGACTGGTCCAGATATTTGGGCAGCTGCCTCTAAAGTTATCGAAGGTGCCGTAGACAAAGCTTACGGAGGAAAGAAGAAAATTGTATGGAAAGAAGTATATGCAGGTCAAAAAGCCTACGATAAAACAGGTGAATGGCTACCAGCAGCTACTCTTGATGCAATTCGTGAATACATAATTGCAATTAAAGGGCCACTTACAACACCTGTAGGAGGAGGCATTCGTTCTCTTAACGTTGCACTTCGTCAAGAGCTTGATTTATTTACTTGCCTTCGTCCAGTTCGTTATTTTAAAGGAGTTCCTTCTCCAGTAAAACGCCCTGAAGATACAGATATGGTTATTTTCCGAGAAAATACAGAAGATATCTATGCTGGAATCGAGTTCCAAAAAGGATCAGATGAAGTGAAAAAAGTGATTTCATTCCTTCAAGATGAAATGGGTGCAAAAAACATTCGTTTCCCTGAAACTTCAGGCATTGGTATTAAGCCAGTTTCTGAAGAAGGAACGAAGCGTCTTGTTCGCGCAGCGATTCAATACGCTCTTGACGAAGGTCGTAGAAATGTAACCCTTGTTCATAAAGGGAACATCATGAAGTTCACAGAAGGCGCATTTAAAAACTGGGGCTATGAAGTGGCTGAACAAGAATTTGGAGATAAAGTCTTTACTTGGGCTGAATACGATCGTATCGTTGAAGAAAAAGGTAAAGATGCTGCGAACGAAGCTCAATCTAAAGCAGAAGGTGAAGGCAAACTCATCGTGAAAGATGCGATTGCGGACATTTTCTTGCAACAAATTCTTACTCGTCCAGCTGAGTTCGACGTTGTCGCTACAATGAACCTTAATGGTGATTATGTATCGGATGCTCTTGCAGCGCAAGTTGGTGGAATTGGTATTGCTCCAGGAGCAAATATCAACTATGAAACTGGTCATGCTATTTTTGAAGCAACGCATGGTACAGCTCCAAAATATGCTGGTCTTGATAAAGTAAATCCATCATCTGTTATTTTGTCAGGCGTTCTTATGCTTGAGCACATTGGATGGAATGAAGCAGCTAAGCTAGTTCTTGATGCCATGGAAAAATCAATTGCGAATAAAGTTGTAACATATGATTTTGCGCGACTAATGGACGGCGCAACAGAAGTGAAAACATCTGAATTTGGTGATGAACTAATCAACAATATGGACTAATTCAACAGACCACCAATTTTGAACTGGATTAAAGGAGTGGCTATTAAATGACAATGAAACGTAAGAAAGTTTCCGTAATTGGTGCAGGATTTACAGGGGCAACGACGGCTTTTCTACTAGCTCAAAAAGAACTTGCTGATGTAGTACTTGTAGATATCCCAAATCAAGAAGGTCCGACAAAAGGAAAAGCTCTTGATATGTTTGAAGCAAGCCCAGTTCAAGGATTTGACTCTAAAATCACAGGGACTTCAAGCTATGAAGATACAGCTGATTCAGATATTGTTGTTATTACTGCTGGAATTGCAAGGAAACCAGGGATGAGTCGCGATGATCTTGTGAATACTAATGCCAAAATCATGAAGAGCGTTACTCAAGAAATCGTAAAATATTCTCCTGAAACGACAATAGTTGTTCTAACAAATCCTGTAGATGCCATGACGTATACGGTATTTAAGGAGTCAGGTCTCCCTAAAAACCGTGTCATCGGGCAATCAGGCATTCTTGATTCTGCACGATTCCGTTCATTTATTGCTGAAGAATTAAATCTTTCTGTGAAAGATATTACCGGTTTCGTACTTGGTGGTCATGGTGATGATATGGTACCACTTGTTCGCTATTCATTTGCTGGAGGCATTCCTCTTCAAAGCCTTATTTCTGAAGACCGGCTTAATGAAATTGTAGAACGTACACGTAAAGGTGGCGGGGAAATTGTAAGTCTGCTTGGAAATGGTAGTGCTTATTATGCTCCTGCTGCATCTCTTGTTGAGATGGTTGAAGCCATTTTAAAAGATCAACGTCGTGTGCTTCCTACAATTGCTTATCTTGAGGGTGAATATGGCTATGATGGTCTATACCTTGGTGTGCCAACAATACTTGGTGGCGACGGGATTGAAGACATCATCGAATTAGATTTAACTGACGAAGAAAAGAAAGAGCTGGATAAATCAGCCGAGTCTGTTCGCAAAGTTATGACGGTATTAGGTTAATAATGCCATTAAAGTAGATCCGGTGTTAACCGGATCTCTTTTACAACATTATAAGAAAGCGCTTTCTTATATAAGGGGGAGTAGCTGTGCTTTTAGGGAAAAAACGAAAAATTGGACGAATGATTGAAGAGATTTCTGTTGGTGAAAAGCTTGAAGTATCAGAAAAAATAGAGGATCGAGATCTTCTTCTCTACCTTGGAATTTCCAACGATAACAATCCCCTATTCATTCAGCATGATTATGCCTCTATGACGCCTTTTAAAAAGCCGATTGTTCCGCAAATTATGCTCCTTGCTATCGTAACAGGTGCTATTTCTAAATATTTGCCAGGACCTGGAAGTAGTCTTAAGAAACATGAAGTGAAATATGAAAACCCGGTTCATCATTATGAGACGCTTCACTTCAAGTTTGAAGTCATAAACGTGTCTAAAGAAGCACATGAAGTCGTCATAGCTGTTAAGGGTGTAAACGAATCGGAGGATTCCATTTTAGACGGAACTTTCACTGTCAGCCCTCCATATCCTGCTAAACCACTAACAAAGTCAACTTCATTTGATAATTTTTAGAGCCCATTTTGGGCTCTTTTTTTGTAACGAAATTTCATACGTATGGAAAACGGTTAATATCGTGGATAGCTTAAGTTTTTCTTTTGCCTTTGTGAAAAAAATAGTATGATGAAAGTATTCAGGCTAAAATAAAGAAAACCGCCTGGTATAAGAATCGGTATTGATGAATGGGGAAATTCGTTAGGGGGATTTGACAATGGCTCAAAAAATACTAGTTGTTGATGATGAAATATCAATTTTAACATTGCTTCAATTTAATCTTGAACAGGCAGGATACGAAGTCGTCACTGCTGAAAACGGTGCTGAAGCTTTAGAAGTCGTGATTGAGGAAAAGCCGAATTGCATTATCCTTGATCTCATGTTACCTGAAATGGATGGATTAGAAGTATGTAAAGAATTGAGACAACGTCATATTCACACACCGGTGCTGATGTTAACTGCAAAGGATGATGAATTTGATAAAGTGCTTGGTCTTGAACTAGGTGCTGATGATTATATGACGAAGCCATTTAGTCCAAGGGAAGTAGTGGCCAGAATCAAAGCTATTCTCAGACGAGTGAAACAACTTGAGGAATCAAAGGCTGCTAGCCAAATGGAAGAATCCGAAAAAATCCAAGTTGGAGAATTGGAAGTATACCCTAATAATTATGAAGCATTCTTCCAAGAAGAAATTATGGAGGTAACCCCGAAAGAATTTGAGTTACTCGTTTATCTTTTACGTCATAAAGGACGTGTACTTACAAGAGAGCAGCTGTTAAGCGCTGTATGGAATTATGATTTTGTAGGAGATACGAGAATTGTTGATGTGCATGTTAGTCACTTACGTGAAAAGATCGAACAGAATACGCGCAAACCTGAATACATTAAAACAATCAGGGGTCTTGGGTATAAGTTAGAGGAGCCCTCAATTTAATGAAAAGATTTCGTTCACGCTTTCTTAATGCTCAATTTGTTATCCTCTTTATCGTATTTTCTATGATGATCGTTTTCCTTGGCAATTTATTTGAAGGAATTCTATTCGAGAGTGCTAGTCAGGAAGCTCTATCGAATATGTGGCTGATATTGATTTTTTCTTTTGCAGCTGCTTTTTTTATCATTATATATATTAGTCTTCGTATCTCCAATCAGTTAACGAAGCCCTTGGAGGGAGCATTAAAGGTTGCGAATGAACTAGCTTCTGGAAATTTCAAGGCAAGAACATATGAGTATAAACTAGACGAGACGGGACAACTTAGTCATGCTTTAAATATACTTGCTAGAAATTTGCAAACCATGACCACATCTTATGAAATTCAGCAAAATCGCTTAATGACACTCATTGAAAACATGGATAGCGGCTTAATTCTTATTGATTCAAAAGGTCATATTAATTTAGTAAACCGCTTTTATAAAGACACTTTTCAAATCCAAGTAAATGATTATATGGACCTGCTTTATTATGAGGCTATTCCTTATCGAGATATTATTCGTATTGTTGAGGAGACACTTCTTGTAGAACAAACAGTGCGTAAGCAGGTTGAGTTAGAAGTGGGAATTGAAATAAGGCATTTTGATGTGTCTGGTGCACCAATTCTTGATCAGGACAATAAGCTGAAAGGTGTTGTCCTTGTTTTTCACGATATTACAGAATTGAAGAAGCTCGAACAAATGCGCAAAGACTTCGTAGCAAACGTTTCTCATGAATTGAAAACGCCGGTGACTTCGCTCAAAGGGTTTGCTGAAACATTATTAGATGGCGCTATGGAAAATAAAGCTTTTAGAACTCGTTTTCTTACCATTATTCTAAATGAAAGTGATCGACTTCAAAGTTTAATTCAGGATCTTCTCGATTTATCTAAAATGGAACAAAAGCATTTCTCATTAAACTGGCAAGTTGTGGACTTAAAAGAGGTTATTGATGATTGTTTGTTAATGACTCAAAGCAAAGCAGAAAAAAAGGGCATTGAAGTGAATGTCCAATATGAGGGGAATCTTCATATTAAAGGAGATACAAATCGTTTAAAACAAGTGTTTCTGAATTTAATTGCCAATAGCATTACGTATACACCGGAAGAAGGCAAAGTTACGATTTCTGTTAAAGAGTCAAGTGACATTGTTCAGTTCATTATTTCGGATAACGGAATTGGCATTCGTAAAGAAGAACTTCCTAGGATATTTGAACGTTTCTATCGAGTGGACCGGGCTAGAAGTAGAAATTCAGGCGGAACGGGTCTTGGGCTTGCTATAGTGAAACACCTTGTTGAAGCACATCATGGTCGTATTGATGTGAAGAGCGAACTTGGAGATGGGACAACATTCGTGATTACACTTAACAAAGAGAGACATTTCTAAACTTTACGATTTCTTTACACTCTATTTATATGTCCTTTAAACTATTTCTGTAAAGTAACAATTGACCCCTTCATCATGACGAGAGCATATTTTTGAGACGAGTATAACTCGTCTCCTTTTTTTTAGATCATATTATGGAATGCCTTCTATACAAAATCAAAACTTTATTGAAAATGTTAAGTCGTGATTTTATTATGCTTTATTTGTTTATTGGCGCTTGTTTTTCTTTCTTTTTGCCATCGTGGTAAAATGAAAGGAGCAGGCGTCGCTTTTTATAATTTTAGCGATAATAAAACGTCTATATGAATGAAACGGGAGGATTTCGATTGAAAAACAAATTAGTATTAATTGATGGAAATAGTATTGCTTATCGTGCATTTTTCGCATTGCCATTGCTAAACAATGATAAGGGTGTATATACGAATGCGGTGTTAGGTTTTACAACGATGTTGCTGAAGATTATTGAAAATGAATCACCAACTCATATGCTCGTAGCGTTTGATGCAGGAAAAACCACGTTCCGTCATAAGACATATACAGAATACAAAGGTGGTAGACAAAAGACTCCTTCTGAATTGAGTGAACAGTTTCCTGTCATTCGTGAGGTGCTAGATGCCTTTAATATTAAGAGATATGAAATTAAGAACTATGAAGCAGATGACATTATTGGAACGGTATCAACCATTGCGAGTAAGGAAGATTGGGAAGTTAAAATATACTCCGGTGATAAGGATCTTCTTCAGCTAGTTTCAGATAACGTTCATGTTGCTTTAACTCGTAAAGGGATTACAGATATTGATACATATGACCCTGCATTTCTTAATGAAAAATATGGACTTTCTCCAGATCAAATTATCGATATGAAGGCGCTAATGGGTGATAACTCGGATAATATCCCTGGGGTACCAGGGGTTGGAGAAAAAACGGCTCTTAAATTATTGAAGCAATTTGGCACAGTTGATGCGGTTTATGAGTCGCTTGATAAAGTGTCGGGCAAAAAGCTTAAGGAAAAACTTGAAGAGAACCGTGATCAGGCCATGATGAGTAAGGAACTCGTAACAATATTTAAGGAGACGCCTCTTGAGCTTGGAATAAATGATCTGTCATACAGCGGATATGAACATGATGCTGTAGTTTCATTATTTAATGAGCTCGGCTTTAAAAACCTTCTTAATCGAATTGGTGGAGAGCAAAATGAAGAACAAGAAATAGATGAATTGTCTTTTGATTTGGTTAAAGAAATTGAAGAGCATCATTTAATCAGTCCTTCTGCCATGATCGTTGAGGTAATGGAAGAAAATTATCACAATGCGGAAATACAAGGTATTTCTATTGTGAATGAAAATGGGAATTATTTCATACCAACCGAAGTCGCAATGTCTTCTAAGCTATTAAAAAACTTCCTTGAAGATCGATCTCAGAAGAAGTGGGTGTTTGATGCGAAGCGAGCAGTTGTTGCTCTAGGGTGGAAAGGGGTTGCGCTAGAAGGCATTACGTTTGATTTAGTAATTGCTTCTTATTTACTGAATCCCTCTGAGTCAACGCATGATATATCTGCTATTTCTCGTCGAGAAGGCTTTTCAATCGTTTCCTCTGATGAATCGGTTTATGGTAAAGGGGCAAAACGCAAACTTCCAGAACAAGACGAGCTTGCAGACCACCTTGTTCGAAAAGCTTTCGCTGTTTTCCAATTAAAAGAGACACTTGAAGAACAGTTAAAAAAGAATGAACAATATGAGCTATTTCACGATCTTGAAATGCCGTTAACCCTTGTTCTTGGTGAAATGGAAACAAAAGGTGTATCCGTTGATACGAAATTCCTTGAGAAAATGGGTGCAGAGTTAAATGAGAAATTAAGCAAAATCGAAGCAAGGATTTTTGAACTTGCAGGTACAGAGTTTAACATCAATTCGCCTAAGCAACTCGGTGAGGTTCTATTTGATAAGCTAGAGCTTCCGGTGATTAAGAAAACAAAAACTGGATATTCAACTTCAGCTGATGTACTCGAAAAGCTTGAAAGTAAACACGATGTTATTCCAGAAATTCTTCTTTACCGTCAATTAGGGAAGTTGAATTCAACATATGTAGAAGGTTTACTAAAAGTGATCTATTCTGATACTGGGAAAATTCATACAAGGTTTAACCAGGCTCTCACGCAAACAGGTCGACTTAGTTCTACAGACCCTAACTTACAGAACATCCCGATTCGTTTAGAAGAAGGCCGTAAGATTAGAAAAGCTTTCATTCCATCTAATGAAAACTGGGTTATGTTTGCGGCAGACTATTCGCAAATTGAACTAAGAGTCCTTGCACACATCGCTCAGGATCAAAATTTAATCCAAGCTTTCCAACAGGATGAGGATATTCATACGAAAACAGCGATGAATGTGTTCAACGTTAACAAGGATGACGTTACGTCGAATATGAGAAGACACGCGAAAGCTGTTAATTTCGGAATTGTTTATGGTATTAGTGATTATGGTCTTTCTCAAAGTATTGACGTTTCGAGAAAGGAAGCTGGCGAATTCATCGATCGGTACTTAGAGAGTTTCCCAGGGGTGAAAAATTACATGGAAGATGTAGTTGTTAAGGCGAAAGAAGAGGGGTATGTATCAACAATGCTCCAGCGAAGAAGATATCTGCCCGAAATTAACTCAAGGAACTTTAATCAAAGAGGGTTTGCTGAAAGAACGGCAATGAACACACCGATTCAAGGAACGGCTGCTGATATTATTAAGCTTGCGATGGTTCAAATGGATACGCGATTAAAAGAAGAAAATCTAAAAACGCGTATGCTACTTCAAGTACACGATGAATTAATTTTTGAGGCACCAGAAGAAGAAATTGAAACGTTAAAACGGATCGTACCTGAAGTGATGGAATCTGCAATCAAACTGGATGTACCGCTGAAAGTTGATTATGAATATGGCTCCACCTGGTATGATGCGAAGTAGGCATCAAAGGAGAGGGAATAATGCCTGAATTACCAGAAGTAGAAACAGTTAAACGCACGCTCGAAGAATTAATCGTAGGGAAACGAATTACAAATGTATTAGTAAAATGGCCAAAAATCATCAAGAAACCTGATGATGTCGAAGCATTTAAAATGAAGGTGATTGGACAGACATTTAAGGGTGTAAGAAGAAGAGGGAAGTTTCTAAAGCTTATACTCGAGGATGATGTGATCGTTTCGCATCTTCGAATGGAAGGGAAATATAAGTTAACATCTATAGAAGAAGAGTTTGATCATCATACTCACGTATTCTTCACTTTTGATGATGGGACAGAACTTCGATACCATGATGTACGTAAATTTGGCACGATGCACTTGTTTCCGATTGGAATAGAAGAAAATGAGTTGCCGCTTGCTCAGCTAGGTTATGAACCATTTTCTGATCAGTTTACCCCAGAAGTTTTACAACAGGGGTTTAAAAAGACTTCTAGGAAAGTAAAAACGGTATTATTAGATCAAACAATCGTTGTGGGGTTAGGAAATATTTATGTGGATGAGGCATTGTTTAAAGCTGGTATTCATCCTGAGCGAGTGGCTTCAACGTTAAAAGAAAACGAAATTGAAGAGCTTCATGCTGAGATTGTGAATACGTTAAAAGATGCTGTAAACAAAGGTGGAAGTACAATACGTTCCTATGTAAATAGTCAGGGAAAAGTTGGAACTTATCAGGACAGTTTATTTGTCTATGGTAGAGCAGGTCAAGAGTGTAAGAGGTGCAATGGAGAACTTTCCAAAATCGTAGTCGGTGGGCGCGGTACGACATTTTGTCCTGACTGTCAGATAAATGAGTGATTCGTAGCGTTGGATGGGCTGCTTTCATATACTATTTAAGATTTTAGTATGGAAGGAGCTCGCCTATGTACTGGGTTTCTCTTTGTTTCTTAGCACTTGCAGTAAGTGTAGATGGATTTGGGGTCGGCTTAACTTATGGCTTGCGAAGAATGAGGATTCCTTTTAAGTCAATTCTCATTATTTCAATCTTTTCGGCGGTCTCCATGTTGGTCGCTATGGGGTTCGGGTCCCTTTTACAATTATGGATATCAGATATATTAGCCCAGCGTATTGGAGGCGGCATCCTTATTGCGCTTGGTGGCTGGGTGCTGTATCAAATGTTTCGTAACAATAAAGAAGCAGAAAAAACTGTTTCAGAGCGAATCCTTCTTCATTATGAAATTCGCTCGCTTGGAGTGGTCATCAGTATATTAAGAAAGCCGACAACAGCCGATTTTGATGACTCCGGTACGATTACAGGTATTGAAGCTATCATGCTCGGTGCAGCATTGTCGCTTGATGCCTTTGGAGCAGGGATTGGTGCGTCAATGGTTGGGTTTCCACCAATTGAAACTTCTCTTTTAATCGCATGTATGAGTTCGTTATTCCTGCTTTTAGGTCTTAAGTTTGGTAACTTCACTTCAAATATTAAATGGATGGATAAACTTTCTTTTTTACCAGGGTGTTTACTCATCATTCTGGGCTTTATGAGAATGTAGGAAAGGAGAAGATACGATGGATATAGGACTTACCGGTGGAATTGCTAGTGGAAAAAGTACTGTGGCAGAAATGATTCGCCGATATAACATACCAATAATTGATGCAGATGTGATGGCAAGAAAAGTGGTTGAACCTGGTGAGCCAGCTCTAGAAGAGATTTTTCGTTTGTTTGGAGAGGAAATGAAGGATGATAATGGTGGGCTTGATCGGAAGAAGCTTGGCTCTGTTATCTTTAAGGACGATGACAAGCGTAAGCAATTAAATCGTGTTCTTCATCCTGCTATTCGAAAAGGAATGCTTGACGAAGCTGCAGCTTATAAAGAACAAGGAAACGCTCACGTGGTATTCGATATTCCGCTGTTATTTGAAAGTAAACTGACTCATATGGTAGATCAAACACTTCTTGTCTATGTTAATGCTGACGTCCAGTTGAAACGATTAGTGGAGCGAGACGGTAGTACAGAAGAAGAGGCAACTGATCGCATACACTCTCAATTGCCTATCGAACAGAAGAAAAAGCTTGCTGATGAAGTGATTGATAATATGGGAACACGTGAAGAAACAGATAAGCAGCTTAGGAACATTCTAACTAAATGGAAAATCATTTAAAAAAATACGCCTTTCTGGCGTGTTTTTTTGTATTTATTTAGACGATTGCTCAGATATATGACGATTTACAAAAATAGTGTAAATTAATCTTTTTAATTGCATATTATATGTTATACTAATTTTGTGATAGGGGAAATAAGTATAACACATATATGGCAGGAGGAACGCTGGATGAAATCAAGAGTAGCGATTAATGGCTTTGGAAGAATTGGGCGTATGGTATTTAGAAAGGCAATTATGGAAGATAGTTTAGAAGTTGTGGCAATTAACGCTAGCTATCCGCCGGAAACGCTCAGCCATTTAATTAAATATGATAGCATTCACGGTACATTTGATGGAGAAGTAGTCCCTGTTGAAAACGGGATAAAAATTAATGGTAAAAAAGTTGTTGTTTTAAACAACCGTGATCCGAAAAGTCTTCCTTGGAAGGATATGGGGATCGATATTGTGATTGAAGCCACTGGTAAATTCCGTACAAGAGAAGAAGCAGCCTATCATATTGATGCGGGTGCTACCAAGGTAATCATAACAGCTCCTGGTAAAAATGAAGATCTTACAATTGTGATGGGCATAAATGAAAGCGAATACAAAAATGAAAAACATCACGTTCTTTCAAACGCTTCTTGTACAACCAACTGTCTTGCTCCTGTAGTACAGGTGCTTGATAAATCCTTTGGTGTTGTCTCGGGAATGATGACAACTGTGCATGCGTATACGAATGACCAAAAAAATATCGACAACCCCCATAAAGATTTGAGAAGAGCTCGCGCTTGTGGTCAGTCAATCATACCGACTTCGACAGGAGCGGCAAAAGCAATTTCTAAAGTTTTACCACACCTTGAGGGGAAACTTAACGGCATGTCACTTCGTGTACCTACACCAAATGTCTCACTTGTAGATCTTGTAGTAGATCTTGAGAAGGATGTGACAATTGATCAGGTTAATGATGCTTTAAAGGCTGCTTCCGAGGGACCGCTTCGAGGAATTCTTGGCTACTCTGATGAACCTCTCGTTTCCATTGATTACAACGGAAATGATCATTCATCGATTGTCGATGGACTTTCTACAATGGTCGTTGAGAATAAGAAAGTAAAGGTCCTTGCCTGGTACGATAATGAGTGGGGTTACTCATGCCGAGTTGTTGATATGGCGAAGTATGTGGGAGAAAGAATACCCGAGAGATTGAAAGCAATCGTATAGAAAGTGGGAGAAGAGGCGGTATATCACCGCTTCTTTTTTTATAAGCTTGTGTTATTGATAGCTCGATTTTTGTTCGAATCAATGGGTTGACACAGCGCGTAAATACTACAAAAATCAACAAGGCTCGTTAATATAGTCGGTATGTAAAATAACGTAATGATAGTACTCGTGAAATTCACATCTTAGTTAAAGGAGCAGTT
This sequence comes from Anaerobacillus sp. 63XJN7_4_ISO-PGPR-S23-413, assembly GCF_056173725.1. Taxonomy (NCBI): domain Bacteria; kingdom Bacillati; phylum Bacillota; class Bacilli; order Caryophanales; family Bacillaceae; genus Anaerobacillus; species Anaerobacillus sp. 63XJN7_4_ISO-PGPR-S23-413. The sequence goes on along the minus strand of NZ_CM149688.1, from coordinate 3,011,924 downwards.
AACGATAAACCAAATATATTTGAATGATTGAATCATACTACAGTTAATAGGATAAAATTAGTCATATAAGAATATAATGAGCTTTAATGCTCAATAACGACGAACTAACAAAAAGGTTCTTTAATTTATTCTTGCAAATCTATTTTAAAAGCCTTATACTATTTTTCGTGAACTTCTTTTATAGCAATTTGGCATTGAAAACTACTTAAAGGGTTAGGACCTCATCGGACTAACTTTCCCCCGTGGTGGATTTTCGATACCGCATGCTAATCAATGCATGAGTAAATTTAAAGGGGGAATTTTGCTATGGATACAATGGGTCGTCACGTCATTGCTGAACTATGGGGCTGTGACATTGAAAAATTAAACAACATGAAATTTATTGAAGAAACATTTGTTGAAGCTGCTCTTAAGTCCGGTGCTGAGGTTCGTGAAGTTGCATTTCATAAATTCGCTCCACAAGGCGTTAGTGGTGTTGTTATTATTTCTGAATCACACTTAACGATTCACAGTTTTCCTGAACATGGTTATGCAAGTATTGATGTATATACTTGTGGAGATCTTGATCCGAACGTTGCGGCTAACTATATTGCTGATGCTCTCGGTGCAGATTCACGAGAAAACATTGAACTTCCTCGAGGCATGGGTCCGGTCAAACCTAAAGTTAGAGAAGAACAGTCAGCGTTTACTTCATAATAATACAATGATTGAAAAGGGTGCTCAGTGCACTCTTTTTTTATATTCACTAAGAAGACATCTCGCTTTTCCTATCGGTCCTATTCCTTTCAATGTGATTGATTTATCAGTCATTTATTGCTATTCTTAAAAAAAATAGAGGAGGACCTGGGGTGGGAATAAAAGAATTTTTTAGCAACCGTTCTGAAACTGGGGAAAGACATCCGAATGATGCTCTTAAAACCCATTATTTTAAAGCGACAAAGGAACAGGCTTTTACAGAAGCGAAAGCCGTCCTTCAACAACACTATAAAGGTGAAATCGTTACGAATTCTCCGGAGCGTGGAGAATTTGTTTTTCAAGTGAAAGGTCCTAAAAAGGCCCTTATTGTTGTAACAGTTGTCACGGTTCGTGCTTATAGAACTGCCGTTGATTTCTCTGTTTCAACAGAGACGCCACTTCCAGTTGATTTCGGATACAGTAAGAAAGTCATTGCAACCATTTATAATGATTTAAAAAAGAAACTTACGTTAATCGGAACAGGGATTTCTGAGCAGTTTTAAGGGTAGGTGTGTCATGACACATTTTATGCTAAAATAGTAGTAGAAATCTTGTTCGTTTAGTGGAGATGATCTTATGCGTTGTCCCAACTGCAATCACAATGGTACAAGGGTGCTTGATTCTCGGCCGGTTCACGAGGGCCGTTCGATTCGTAGGCGCCGTGAGTGTGAATCGTGTACGTATCGATTTACGACATTTGAAACAGTTGAAGAAATACCGCTTATTGTAGTGAAAAAAGAAGGAACTAGAGAAGAGTTTAGCAGGGATAAAATTCTTAGAGGTTTAATTAAAGCCTGTGAAAAAAGGCCTGTTCCACTTGAAACTCTAGAAACAATTGTTAATGAAATCGAACGTGATCTTCGTAATCAGGGAGCTTCCGAGATCAGTAGTGATGTTGTGGGAGAGCTTGTTATGGATCAGCTGGCAAAGGTTGATGAAGTTGCTTATGTTCGATTTGCTTCTGTCTATCGTCAATTTAAAGATATTAATGTCTTTATCCGCGAATTAAAAGAATTAATTAACAGAGCAGAATAACAAAGGGGGAGCTTCGCGTAAGCTCTTTTTTTGTACGGTTTCAAAAATTATGAGGAATACAAAGGTGAAGCATATGCATTGGAAAGAACTTCTTCCTGTTGATACGCTTCAGATTGAAGCATCCGGACTTTTGCACGAGTATGATCGAAGAGTACTAACATTGTTATATCAACCTTTAATCGGGGCTCCGGCCTACAGTCTTTATATGACTCTCTGGAGTGCTCATGAGCAGCAGAATCATTTTGTTACAACAATGACTCATCATAATTTGCTACTTATGATGAGATGGGATTTGAAGAGAGTACTTGAAGAGAGACGTAAATTAGAAGGAATTGGCCTGTTGAAAACATATGTAAAAGACAGTGGAGATCCTAGACATTTTACTTATGAATTGCAAGCTCCTCTCACACCGGAACGCTTCTTCAATGATGGCGTACTGAATATTTATTTATTCAATCGATTAGGACGTAATCGATACAATGATCTAAAAAAGCACTTCACAGTGGAAAAGGCAGATCTAGCTGAGTATAGTGACGTGACTGCATCATTTAATGAAGTATACGATTCTCTTCACCCGTCTGAAATGACTGGTATGAGCGAAGTAGAAGAGGAAGTAACGATAGAGAAACGTGATGAAAATAAAGGCCTTGTTTTTACTTCTTCGCAATTCGACTTCGATATGATGAAGCAGCACATTTCTGATATGATTGTCACTGAGAAAATGTTTACAGAGTCTGTTAAGAAAACGATTGAGCGACTTGCTTTTGTGTATAAAATTGAACCATATGAAATGGGCCGGATTGTGGAACAAGCTGCAATTCACCATGACGAACTTTCTGATGATCTACTGCGCAAGGAAGTAAGCAGTTGGTTCGCGCTTGAAAATCGTGGCAAAGTGCCTGCTCTCCAATATAGAAGTCAACCTGTTTCTTTACAAGAGTTTCATAAGAAAGAACCTGAGACAGAAGAAGAGAAAGCGGCGCAGAGATATGAACAGATGACGCCATATGATATTCTTCAGCGGGCAGCTGAAGGGGGAAAACCTTCTGAAGCAGATATGAAGCTTGTGGAGCGAATAATGGATGAACAAAAGCTGACTCCTGGTGTTATGAATGTCTTACTTGATTTCATTCTAGAAACGCAGGATAAGAAGTTATCGAAGAATTATGTAGAAAAGTTTGCGAGTCACTGGGCAAGGGCAAGGGTAAAGACAGTAAGAGAAGCAATGAACCTTGCCATTAAAGAGCTTCAGCAACCGGCCAAGAAAAAAACAGGCTCTTCCAATCGTGGGAAACCTGCCGCTAGAAAAGACAAAGTGCCTGAATGGATTTCAGATCAAAAAGAACCGGATATGTCTCATGAGGAGCGATCTGAGAAACAGGATCAGCTTAAAAAGATGCTAAGTAAATATAAGAAATAAGCGGGGTGAACAAGAATGGAATCAATCCAGGAATCATTTAACAAGATGCCAGGCAATAAGAAATTCCAGGAACAGTACCAAGAGATGAAGAAGGCTATTATGGCCGATGAAGATATTCGTGCATTTATTGAAGAGCATGACGAGGTCGATGACAAAATAATTGATAGAAGTCTTGCAAGACTATATGAATATACAACACAAGCAAAGCGATGTGAAGGATGCCCTGGTCTCTCGAACTGCATTAATATGATGGAGGGGTACGAGCCTGAGCTATTTATTAATCGTTCGGTGATTGATATTCGCTACAACCGTTGTCCAACAAGAATTGAAGATGATAAGAACAAAAAGCGTAATCAGATGATTCAAAGCTACTATATTCCGAAAGAAATTCTTCAGGCTACCTTCGCGGATTTGGATGATGAAGATCCTGTTAGAATTGAAGCGATTGGGACGGCGATTCAATATGTAGAAGATTTCGTTCCTGGTGAAACCACTAAAGGGCTTTATATTCATGGAGGTTTTGGGGTAGGGAAAACGTTTATTCTCGGGGCTATTGCAAACCAGCTGGCGAAAGAAAAAGGGGTTCGTTCTCAGTTTATTTATACTCCGGATTTCTTCCGTCAAATGAAAAGCGCCATTCAAGATCAATCTATTGATGAAAAGCTTGATTATTTAAAAGAAACACCGCTCTTGATACTTGATGATATTGGAGCGGAAAATATCTCAAGTTGGGTACGAGATGATATTCTTGGAGCTTTATTACAATATCGTATGACTGAGGGGTTACCAACTCTGTATTCATCTAACCTGGACTATGCTTTGCTTGAAGATCATTTAGCTTATTCCCATAAAAGTGGAATTGAAGAAACGAAAGCTAAGCGGATTATGGAGCGAATTAAGCACTTTACCACGCCTGTATTTTTAGAGGGTAAAAATAGACGAGTTTAAAGTCTTCCATTACGGAAGGCTTTTTTTTTGGTTCTATACATCATTTCGCATATTCTGCCATATAGATTCTAATGAGAAGGTAGTGGACAGGAGGGAATGCGTTGGTTTCGATAACATTTACTGATATAGATGACTTCCAATTTGTATTCGATCAATTGAACAAGTTCATTAAAATCGGTGACTCAGTCATTGTAAATGAAGAAGAGTTAAGTCTTTCTGTTGCGATAGGCCCATATGATACAAAACTGTGTTATCAGATTTCTCAATGCATTGCTAACTGTGTGAGTACCTTCTATGAGAAGCGTTGGATGGAACAGCTATTAACTTCAACGTATTATTATCAAGATAAAGATGAAATTGGTGAAATTACATCCATTGCTCGAAGTATTGGAGATGGGGATAAAGAAGACTATCCAGGTGCTCATCGCTATGCTAATCGAAGGGACGTACTGCTTCAGTCAACATTATCGTGTATTGAACAGGGTGGAACCATTTTGTTTGATTCTTTTTTAAGATTTCGAACGGGTCCTTATCGTGCTTTGCTAAATGAATTGATTGGAGAAGCGATTGACGAATATAAACTTGAACAAGAATATCAAAACTTCGTTGAAGGTTTAAGAATTCTATTGCGATCCAGGCAATCTCTTCAGAAAAAAGTAGTTCTTGTTTATGATAAAACATATCAATTATTTGATATGAATGGGTCACTATTAACTGGTATAGAGGGGAAGTTGGAAGATCTTCCTGTTGGGCTAACCATAGATGAGATAGATTCTGAAATTCTATTTCCCCTTCTGCTGCTTGCTCCAGAAGAAGTTTGTATTTACACGGATGATTCCGATGAGGGGCTCGTTCAAACAATCCGAAATGTGTTTGAAGAAAGGTTAAGTTTTTTTCCGTATCGTATGTCTAAACTATTTTTTTCAGGCAATCCTTAAAATAAGCTTGATTTTCATATGTACACTACTTATAATACCTACATACACGCATATACGTAATTGTTACGATAAGGACATGAGATGTGTTGTTAGCTTTCAGAGAGGGAAGGATTGGTGCGAACTTCCTAGCGAGACGAGCATACTTACCACCTTTGAACTCTGCCCTGGAAATGGGGTGGCGTTTCTGCTACGTTACAGCAGTCTGAGCCGTATAGGTTATTATCTTATGCGGGAAGCAGGGTGGAACCACGAGATCAACACTCGTCCCTTTTGGGATGGGTGTTTTTTATATGCAAAAAAAGGAGTGAAGAAGCATGGCTGAAATGGTAAAAATAACGTTTCCTGACGGTTCTGTAAAGGAATTTAATAAAGGGACAACAACGGAAGAGATTGCAAGCTCAATCAGCCCGGGCCTAAAGAAAAAGGCTCTTGCAGGAAAAGTGAATGGTGTTCTTTTTGATTTGAGACGCGAAATTGAAGAAGATGCTTCTATTGAAATTGTAACACCTGAAAGTGAGGACGGTCTTGAAGTGCTTCGTCATAGTACAGCGCACCTTATGGCACAGGCAATTAAACGCCTCTACAGTGATGTAAAACTAGGAGTAGGGCCGGTTATTGATAGTGGTTTCTACTATGATATTGACTGCCCTGTATCTATTACGCCTGAGGACCTGCCTAAGATTGAGAAAGAAATGAAGAAAATCATTAATGAAAATCTTGAAGTGAAGCGTATCGTTGTAAGTCGCAGTGAAGCAGAGAAAATGTTTAAAGAGATTGGCGATGAGCTCAAATTAGAGCTATTAGAAGCTATTCCTGCTGACGAACAAGTGACAATTTATGAACAGGGTGAATTCTTTGACCTTTGTCGTGGACCACACGTTCCATCTACTAGTAAGATAAAAGCCTTTAAATTACTTTCGATTGCAGGCGCTTATTGGCGTGGAGATAGCGAAAACCAGATGCTTCAACGCATTTATGGAACAGCTTTTCCAAAGCAATCTCAAGTTGAAGAATACCTTCATCTTTTAGAAGAAGCTAAAGAACGTGATCACCGCAAACTCGGTAAAGAACTTAAGCTATTTACTATTTCCCAAGAGGTAGGACAGGGACTTCCGATTTGGTTGCCAAGAGGGGCGACTATTCGTCGGACGATTGAACGATATATTGTAGATCTTGAGGAACGTCTTGGGTATAACCATGTATATACACCTCACCTTGCAAATGTTGATCTATATAAAACAAGTGGTCACTGGGATCACTATCAGGATGATATGTACCCTCCGATGAAAATGGATGAAACAGAAGAACTTGTTCTTCGTCCAATGAATTGCCCGCATCATATGATGATTTATAAAAACGATCTGAAAAGCTATCGTAGTCTTCCATACCGCGTTGCGGAGCTTGGAACAATGCATCGATATGAAATGTCTGGAGCGCTAGCAGGTCTTCAGCGCGTACGTTCGATGACGCTAAATGACGCTCACATCTTCTGTCGTCCTGATCAAATCAAGCAAGAATTTATTGAAGTTGTCGAGCTTATCCAGGAAGTTTATAAAGACTTTAACATCAGTGACTACTCATTCCGTCTTTCTTATCGCGATCCAGCAGATAAGAAAAAATATATCGACAATGATGAAATGTGGGAAAAAGCACAAAGAATGCTTAAAGAAGCAATGGATGACCTAAACGTCGAATATGTGGAAGCTGAAGGCGAAGCTGCGTTTTATGGTCCGAAATTGGATGTTCAGGTGAAAACAGCTCTAGGTAAAGAGGAAACTCTTTCGACTGTTCAACTTGACTTCCTACTTCCAGAGCGATTTGATCTATCTTATATTGGTGAAGATGGCAACCACCATCGTCCAGTTGTTATTCATCGCGGCGTTGTTTCTACAATGGAACGCTTCGTAGCATTCTTAATTGAAGAATACAAAGGAGCATTTCCAACTTGGCTTTCACCTATCCAGGCGGAGATTATTCCGGTATCAGAAGTTCACTTAGAATATGCAAAGAACGTTCAGAAAAAACTTCAGCGTGCAGGAATTCGTGTCGAGGTTGACGAACGCAATGAAAAGATTGGTTACAAAATTCGTGAAGCTCAAATGCAGAAAATTCCTTACATGCTCGTAGTAGGTGATAAAGAGGTTGAAGGTGAAGCGGTTAACGTACGCCGCTACAGCCAGCAGGATTCTGAGACTGTTTCATTGAATGATTTCACAGCTAGAATTGAAGAAGAAATTAAACAGAAGAAGTAATGTAAGACCGGCATAATTGCCGGTCTTTTATTAATATAGAAAAGAAATTTACAAAAAACACTTGTCACAAAGGGAAAGATTCGTTATGATAATCAAGTGCACTTCGAACGAATCTTATCACCTTGACATACATTTGGTCAGCATGGTATACTGTCTTAGGTAATTAAATATCGGAAACAAAGCAAGCAGAAGCGCCCGCTTCTCACCTGATTGACGCCGTAACTGGTAGTTTGCAGGTACACTGTTCTTATAATTGTGTAATGTGTGGGTGCCGTATGCGCCGACGCTTTTTTTATGCTTTGAACCGGATATAAACCATTTAATGACATCATGTTAGATGATCATCATCGAACAATAACCATGGAGGTGGCTGATTATTAGTAGAGATATGAACGTCAATGAGGGCATTCGTGCTCGGGAAGTACGTCTAGTTGGTGCAGACGGAAACCAAATTGGTGTGAAATCCAAAACTGAGGCATTAGATATGGCTCGTAATGCAAATCTTGATCTTGTAATGGTTGCTCCAAACGCGAAACCTCCTGTTTGTCGCATTATGGACTACGGAAAGTTCCGCTATGAGCAGCAGAAGAAAGAGAAAGAAGCGCGTAAGAAACAAAAGATCATTACCGTTAAAGAAGTTCGCTTGAGCCCGAACATTGAAGAACACGACTTCAATACGAAGCTTCGTAATGCACGTAAGTTTCTTGAAAAAGGCGACAAAGTGAAAGCATCGATCCGTTTCCGCGGACGTATGATTACACACTCTGATATCGGTAAAAAGGTGCTTGAGCACCTAGCAGAAGATTGCAAAGATATTGCAACTGTTGAGTCCAAACCAAAAATGGAAGGACGCAGCATGTTCCTAATCTTGGCACCTATCGCAGAAAAGTAATTCTTGAAGGAGGAACTCACTCATGCCAAAAATGAAATCTCACCGTGGAGCTTCAAAACGGTTTAAGAAAACTGGATCAGGTAAACTTAAGCGCAGCCGTGCTTACACTAGCCATATGTTCGGTAACAAGTCTCAAAAGCAGAAGCGTAAGCTTCGTAAAGCTTCTCTTGTTTCCGCAGGTGACTTCAAGCGCATTAAGACTTTAATCTACAACAAGAAGTAATCGGTTATTATATTATTGAGACACAGAAATTAGGAGGGGTTTAGTATGCCAAGAGTAAAAGGTGGCTACGTAACACGTCGTAGACGTAAAAGAACGTTAAAACTCGCAAAAGGATATTACGGATCTAAGTCTTTGCTTTTCAAAGTTGCTAATCAGCAAGTTATGAAATCAAACATGTACGCTTACCGTGACCGTCGTCAGAAAAAACGCGACTTCCGTAAGCTTTGGATCACTCGTATCAACGCGGCAGCTCGTTTGAACGGACTTTCTTACAGCCGTTTGATGTTTGGTCTTAAAACAGCTGGTATCGACATCAACCGTAAAATGCTTGCAGAACTAGCAGTAAATGACGAAAAAGCATTTGCTGAACTAGCTTCAAAAGCAAAAGAAAACTTGAAATAAGTTCTTTAAAACCATCCTCACATGTTGAGGGTGGTTTTTTTGTAAGCTATGTTACTTATATCGTTGATTCTCAATTTTGTCTCACAGAGCGTAAATGAGTCAAAATCAACAGCGTTCATTAACATAGCCTTTTTGAAAAAAGTTATAATAGAGGAGAGAGTAAGTGTTGGATGGTTTAATTGTATTAGGAATATATTTGGCGATCATCAATAGTTGGAGTTTCATAGCTATGGGGATCGATAAGCGTAGAGCGCAAAATCGAAAGCGAAGAATTCCTGAAAAGACGCTATGGTTTTTATTTATCTTTGGAGGAAGCTTCGGTGGTTTAACTGGAATGAAGAATTTTAGGCATAAAACAAAACACAAGCAATTTTTGTATGGCATCCCCGCTCTATTAGCTCTTCATCTCGTGCTCTTTGTTATCTATGCATACATCTATATGTAGAAAAAACGCCGAATGGGCGTTTTTTTTATTTAGTGTATTGTTCTTTTTTTCATAAGACGAACTTGTTTTCAATTAGGATTCATTTTGCTTAAGGTACCTTTTGTCTTTCAGAAATAGGCGCCAGAAGTAGATGAATCCTGGGGTTAAAATAAAGAAGGCTACAATGTAGGTGACGATTAATGCTCTAAATGTAGCGGGGTCTGTGAATCCAGTTTCAATCGTTACATTTGGATATACGATATAAGGTAAATGAGCTGAACCATAAGCATAACTAGCAAGTAAATATTGTGTAACGATACTAACCATAGCAAGCCTCGGAATACCGACACCTGTTTTTCTAGGAATAAAGAGAGCGAGATATCCGATTGCAAAGGTTGTGATAGAACCAATTAACCACGGTACATAGTCCATTAAATTGTCATAAAGCCATGGAGCTTCCGTTCGAATAGTGAGAACGAGTAAACCCGCCATCGCTAGTGAGATTGGACCGACAAGAATAGCATCCCTTCTATAAGTTTGATAAGCTTCTTCATCTCCTGATACGTTAGAGTAATCAGAAAGCAGCAGAGATGATAGAAAGAGCGTGCTTGAGATGGCGAAGGCCATGAAAGCATAAACACTTGGACTTGTAAATAATTCACCCAATAAAAGACGTTCTATCCCGTTTGATGTTTGTATAAATCCGCCATGCGTAATAGGCAACACGCAAATCAAGAGAGCTGGAATAAGAAAACCAGTTATTCCTGATATCAAGGTTAAGAGGCGTTTGTAATTTGAAGAAGCGGAATGAGAAAATACAAGAAACGCACTCCTAAGGGCAAGTAATAGTATAATCAAACTCCCTGGAATGAGAAGGACAGTACCAAGGGTAAACGTTGCTCCAGGGAAAAAGCTGAAAAGAGCTACGACAATGGCAACGATAAATACATTTGTTACTTCCCAAGATGGAGATAAATAGCGATTCGCAATATTTGTCGCTTTCGTGTTGTTTTTATTTAAATAGATCATGGACCAAAACCCAGCACCGAAATCGATTGTGGCCATCACCGCATAAATAAAAACAAGACCCCATATTAATGTGATAGCGTAAAATGCTTCTGACATGTGGTTCACCTCTTATTCTTTTTTAACGGTATAGACAGGTGCCTACTGATCGAGTTCCTCGCTAATTGGGTTACGATTGAAATAGTAGCGAAGGACGAGGACTGTTGAGATCATTAAAATGATATACACAATGAGAAAGAGAACAAAGAGCAGCCCGATATTTCCTGAAGTAGTGACCGCTTCTTCTGTTTTCATAACGTGATAGATAATCCAGGGCTGTCTGCCGGTACAGGCGAATATCCATCCGAATTCAATTGCTGTAATGGCGAGCGGACCTGCAGCAATAAATGCCCACATAAGCCAGCGTGGAAATTCTTTTCGTTTAAGGATTTTGTACCAAGTAAATCCAACAATAGACAATAGCATGAGTAGGGAACCAATCCCGACCATTGAATTGAACAAGGTATGGACAAATAGTGGTGGCCACTCTTCTTCAGGCCATTCTTCAAGACCGAGTACTTCAGTATCAAATGCGTCGTCGGATAGAAAACTAAGTGCCCACGGAACTTCAATTGCCCACTTTACCTCACGTTCTTCTTTATCGGTGTAGCCGCCAATAGCAAGTGGTGCATAAGTTTGTGTTTCAAACAAACCTTCCGCCGCCGCGAGTTTCTCAGGTTGATATTGATACAGTTGTTGAGCGGATTCATGTCCATTTAAGGCGGTCAAGATTGAAAAAACCCCTCCGATAACGAGCCCCATCATTAATGCTTTATGATGAAATTTATATTCTCTCGTATTACCTCGTTGACGAATCATTTTATATGCCGCAATCGATGCGATAACAAATGCCCCTGTCATTAAAGCAGAAACAGTTACGTGTCCAGCTGTAACTAGGAAGGAAGGATTGAAGAATGCCTCCCATGGATCAACGTTAACGAACTTTCCGTCTACTATCTCAAATCCAGCTGGTGTACCTTCAAAAGCGTGGACATTTGTAATTAAGATAGCTGATGCGCTCGCACCGAATGCAACAAGCGTTACGCTCACAATTCGCATGATTGGAGAAAGGCGATCTGCAGCATAAACATAGATTGACATAAAGAGAGCTTCTAGGAAGAAAGCATATATTTCAATTTGAAAGGGCAATGCAATCACTCGTCCAACGACTTCCATAAATCCTGGCCATAAGAGAGAAAGCTGTACACCTGCAATGGTTCCGGTAGGAATCGCCACCCCTAGTAAAACAGCAAACCCTTTCGTCCATCGATTGGCCATTATCGCATAATCTCTATCTTTTGTTTTTTGATACATGAGCTCAGCTACAAGAACCATTAAAGGTAAGCCTACACCGAGTGTTGCATAAATAATATGTACGCCCATTGTCATTCCAAATAATGAACGAGCAATAACGAGTTCATCCATAATTTATCCCCTCCAATTACCGAACTGATTAAATCTCCCCTTATTGTCCACGTATTTCCAAATAATATTCTAATCGAGATCCTTCGCTTTTTGACATAACAGCTCGTCTCTTGTCATAAAGGTTAAAGGAAGGGGGGAACATCATGAATGAGCTCGTCCTACCGCTTGTGGAGGTTGTATCTAATAGCGGAATTTACGCCCCGTTCTATTTCATTATTTTTCATTTTATTCGTCAGTTTGTATTTGTTCCAGTTAGTGTTGTTTGTGTTGCTGGTGGAGTGATGTTTGGCGCAATATATGGCACGATTTACTCATTGATTGGGATTACTGTTGTAAGTACGGTTTTTTATTTAGTTGTTAAGCGGACGCCGGGTTTGTTTAAGAAGATTATTCGAATGAAAGAACGATGGACACGTAAACATATGCCAATGTCAGTTGGGCAAATTGCCATCCTTCGATTAGTACCTTTCGTTCATTTTCATTTCATTTCCCTTTGTTTAATTGAGGTGTCTAAAGACTTTAGAGATTATTTGCGGTCATCCCTCATTTCAAATGTACCTCTCGCTTTGTTGTATTCTTTCTTTGGAACGGCAATTAGTAGGTTCGATCCGGTCGTCATCGTACTCATGTTGTGTGGACTTGTCATCCTTTTCTATTTACTAAGAAGAAGAGAGTGGATTATGAAGTGGGAGGATTTCTTTCAGCCTGTGAGATAAAAAAGCTTTTTAATTTGATCGTAAACAAACAAAACCCCTCCAGATCGGAGGGGGTTTGTTTGTTAAGTATTTTCGCGATGGCGTAAAAATTCTTTGACTGGGCTCTTCCATTCAATTTTTGCACTAGGATAGCGGATGTCCATTTCCTTTTCAAGAAAATAGAAATCTTCTTTCTCAAGTAAATATAGTTCTGATGCATTTTTCACCCCTACTGAAAGGGTAATAATATCGAACGAATTTTCAGTAGTGCCAAGGTACTTTTCACCTTCGAATAAGGCACCTTTGTAGGTGACGAGAAAATTCTTTCTTACATTGGACGAGTCATCGAAAAAATAGTATTCTTTATGATCGTGAGCTTTTTCCAGCTTTCGTTTTGGATCCATAAAAAAGCGGATGACAGAATAAGCGATCAATACCATGGCTACGAGAATGACAAGACGAAAAAGAATAATAATCATTAGTCAGCACCTCATTTTCACTATGCTTCTATTCTCTATACGTATATGATAAAGAAAGGTTTCATAAAAAGAAAAGATTTAAGAAAGGAAGAGTTCATTGAAATTCGAACAATTATTTACATTACAAAGACAACTTGATACTCGGATTGTAAAGGAACACAATTTGGAGCATGAAGATTTATTCGAGAATAAACTACTTGCTCTTAAAGTCGAGATTGGAGAACTAGCGAATGAAACACGTTGTTTTAAATATTGGAGTAAAAAAGCTCCTTCCCCTAAAGAAACGATTCTAGAGGAGTATGTGGATGGTATTCATTTTATTCTCTCATTAGGGATTGAATTGGGCATTACAACGTATGAAGCAGTGTCAAAAGGCGATCCCGCTGGATCTGAAGTACATGCTTTCCATCGTGTCTACAAAGCGATTGATCAAGTGGCAAGTGAAAAAAATGAGGAAGCATTTAACGATTTAATGGAAAGTTATCTTTTACTTGGACAACTTATCGGGCTACGGTTTGAAGAAATGAATGAAGCGTATTTGAAAAAAAATAAAGTGAATCATACTCGACAGGATCAGGGATATTAGATTCAAGAGTCCTCTGAATTGTGAAATATTTCGGAAACCGTTATAATGAACAGAGAATACATATCAAGGAGGCAATACATATGGCTAAGCTAGACGAAACGTTGCAGATGCTGAAAGAACTCACTGATGCGAATGGCGTACCAGGTAACGAACGTGAACCTCGTGAAGTGATGAAGAAGCACATTGAATCTCTTTCAGATGAAATCATGTATGATAATCTAGGCAGCTTAATTGCGGTTAAAAAAGGTAAAGCAGAAGGCCCAAAAATTATGGTTGCAGGTCACCTCGATGAGATTGGCTTTATGGTAACGCGTATTGATGATAAAGGCTTTCTTTATTTCCAAACAGTTGGCGGCTGGTGGGAGCAGGTTATGCTTGCACAGCGTGTTAACGTCATGACTCGTAATGGTAACATTATGGGCGTCATCGGTTCTAAACCACCACATATTCTTCCTCCTGAACAGCGTAAGAAATCGGTCGACAAGAAGGATATGTTCATTGATATTGGTGCTTCAAGCCGAGAAGAGGCTATGGAATGGGGCGTTAAGCCGGGAGATTCTGTTGTTCCAGTTTGTGAATTTACTGTTATGAATAACGAAAAAATGCTTATGGCGAAAGCATGGGATAACCGTATTGGCTGTGCTATTGCGATCGAAGTACTTCGTAAGCTAAAAGGAGAAGAGCATCCTAATACTGTCTACGGCGTTGGTACGGTACAAGAGGAAGTAGGTCTTCGCGGAGCGACTACGGCTACAAACATGATTAAGCCTGATATCGGCTTTGCGGTTGACGTTGGTATCGCTGGTGATACTCCTGGAGTAAGTGATAAGGACGCTCAATCCAAAATGGGGAAAGGTCCTCAAATTATTATGTATGATGCTTCAATGGTCGGTCACAAAGGTCTTCGTGACTTTGTAACAGATACAGCTGATGAGAACAATATTCCTTATCAGTTTGACTCTATTGCAGGCGGTGGGACAGATTCAGGTAAAATTCATTTAACAGCAAATGGAGTACCTGCACTTTCCATCACAATTGCCACACGCTATATTCATACTCACGCAGCGATTCTTCATCGTGACGATTTTGAGAATGCAGTTAATTTGATTGTTGAAGTGATTAAAAAGCTTGATGCTGATACTGTGAAAGAAATTATCTTTAACTAGAACACAAAATCCGGTGGCTCTTGCCACCGGATTTTGCTTGTTAATTTACACCCTGTGCCATATAAGAGAGCATTTGCTCTCGCTCATTTTCTGGTGCTTCTTTCCAAAGAATTTCGAAAAGAACACCAAGCCCAGGGAGCATTTTCTCTTCTCCGCTTTGCATGGCGTCGAGGATTGTCGCTTCGAGTTGCTCCTCGTTGTTGCCATTAATATTAGCGAGAATCGCTTTGCGTAAGTTAAGGTCCATACTTTCCACCTCACCTTTCTCATTCGCTTGTTGGTTCAAGCCTCATTAGTATGAGCGAATTGAAGAAATTTCATGAGTTTTATTGGAATCTTCCCTTTCAACCCTTTATAATGGAAACATTGAAAACTGAAGGAGAGCATAATGATTATCGAATCCGCTAAAAATCAAAAAGTGAAAGATTGGAAAAAACTTCAGACGCGAAAGGGTAGAGAGAAAGCTTTCTCTTATATCATTGAAGGTCCACATATTGTAGAAGAAGCTGCAAAGGCTGAAGCTTCAATCACAGAATTGATTGTGACAGAAGGCACTGACTTATCTGCTTATCCGTTTAAAGAGCTTCCTGTTGTCTATACTGTTACGGAGAAAGTGATGCAAGAACTAACGGATACAGAAACACCACAGGGGATTATGGCCGTTTGTAAAATGGTTGAGCCTGAACTACCTCGTCATGGCAAACTATTATTACTGGACGCTATTCAGGATCCCGGTAATTTGGGAACGATTATTCGAACTGCAGATAGTGCTGGATACGACGGCCTTCTACTTGGACATGGAACCGTTGATGCTTATAACAGTAAGGTGCTTCGATCCACCCAGGGATCTATTTTTCATCTTCCTGTAATAAAAGGGGACTTGGTGACAGAAGTTCAGAAATTAAAAGAAGCTGGCATGCTTATATACGCAACAGAAGTGAGTGGAGGAACGCCATATCAAGAGCTTGATTCATCTTCTCAGTTTGCTGTCATTCTTGGAAACGAAGCAAACGGTGTATCAGACGAGCTTCAACGTTTAGCAGACGAGAACGTGTATATTCCGATATATGGTAAAGCAGAGTCGTTAAATGTCGCCGTTGCAGCAGGAATTCTGATGTATGGATTGTTACCTTCATAATAAGGCTTGCGGATATAGCGATTTTTTTCTATAATTAAAAGCAACTTATATATGTTAAAAACAATGATGGAGAGTAGTAAGCTGCCGCTGCCTTTGCAGGGAGGAAATGCCGAGACTGAAAGCATTTCTATTGGGACGCTGCCGAATTCGCTCTGGAGTTGCCGCTTTGTTCGTTCGAAAGCGGATCGGTTTACAAGCCGTTATTCTTTGCTTAAGGCTGATAGGTGTACTCTATCGGTGAATTAGGGTGGTACCGCGAAATCAAATCTTCGCCCCTTTCTGGGGAGCGAGGATTTTTTTATTGCAAAAAGAAGCAAACACGAAAATGAAGTGGAGGTTGAAAAGATGCAAGAGCGTTTACAAACGTTGAAAGAAGAAGCACTATCAGAAATTCAGCAAGCTTCTTCAATGAAAGAAGTGCAGGATATCAAAGTGAAATACCTTGGAAAAAAAGGTCCAATTACAGAAATTTCTAAAGGTATGGGGAAATTGTCTAAAGAAGAACGTCCGAAAATGGGGCAGCTCGTTAATGAAATTCGCTCAGCGATTTCGGATCAATTAGAGGAGAAAGTGACTCGCTTAGAAAAAGCAGCCGTAGAAGAACGATTAAAGAAAGAAACGATCGATATTTCTCTGCCGGGTCGGCCAATTAAGAGAGGAAATCATCACCCACTAACGAGGGTAATCGAAGAAATTGAAGACCTATTTCTTGGTATGGGATTCTCGATTGCGGAAGGACCAGAAGTTGAAACCGATTATTATAATTTCGAAGCGTTAAATCTTCCTAAGGATCATCCGGCTCGAGATATGCAGGATTCATTCTATATAACTGAAGAAACGCTATTAAGAACGCATACCTCTCCAATGCAAGCTAGAACGATGGAGAAGTTAAATGGAGAAGGTCCTGTTAAAATCATCGTGCCCGGTAAAGTTTATCGCCGTGATACAGATGATGCAACACACTCCCATCAGTTTATGCAAATTGAAGGACTAATGGTTGGTGAGAATGTTCGCATGAGTGATCTAAAAGGTGTGCTCCAATCATTTGCGAAGAAAATGTTTGGAGAAGAACGTGAAATCCGTCTTCGCCCAAGCTTCTTCCCATTTACTGAGCCTTCTGTGGAGATGGATATTTCTTGCTTTAATTGTGGCGGGAATGGCTGCTCTGTATGTAAAGGAACCGGATGGATAGAAATTCTTGGAGGCGGTATGGTACATCCGAATGTACTTCGCATGTCCGGCTTCGATCCTGAGAAAGTCACTGGGTTTGCATTTGGTATGGGACCAGAACGGATCGCTATGCTGAAATATGGTATTGATGACATACGTCATTTCTACACGAATGACAGCAGATTTATTAAACAATTTAATTCACTATAATATGATTGGAAGTTAGGAGGAGAAAACATGCTCGTATCAATGAATTGGCTACAGCAGTATGTAGATTTAGATAGTTACTCAGCTGATGAACTAGCAGACCTGATTACTAAGGGTGGTATTGAGGTTGAAACAGTCGAAAAGCTTAATAAAGGAATTACCGGCGTGGTTATTGGTCACGTTCTTGAATGTCAGCAACACCCTGATGCTGATAAGTTGAATATTTGTCAGGTGAATGTTGGTGAAGAAGAGCCGGTCCAAATTATTTGTGGAGCACCAAATATTGCTCAAGGACAGTACGTAGCTGTAGCAAAAGTTGGGGCTGTACTTCCAGGCAATTTTAAGATTAAGAAAGCAAAACTTCGCGGTGAAGCTTCTCATGGTATGATCTGCTCACTTCAGGAGCTTGGAATTGAAAGTAAACTTGTATCGAAAGAGTATGCAGACGGAATCTTTGTATTTAGTGAAGACGTGACACCTGGTGAAGATGCGCTTGAATACTTGAATCTAAATGATGAAGTTCTTGAGCTAGGTCTTACTCCAAACAGAGCTGATGCGATGAACATGATCGGCGTCGCTTATGAAGTTGGGGCAGTATTGAATCGCTCAATTGAGCTTCCGTCTCCAGAGCTTGTTCGCTCGGATGAAGACGTTGAAGAGTATGTGTCAGTTCGTGTAGAGAATGAAGAAGATAATCCTTATTATGGAGCTTCCATTATTAAAGACGTAACGATCAAATCATCACCGCAGTGGCTTGTAAATCGCCTCGTTTCTGCTGGTATTCGTCCAATTAACAACGTAGTCGATATTACGAACTATGTTCTTTTGGAATACGGACAGCCGCTTCATGCTTTTGATTATAATCGATTTGGATCGAAGGAAGTCGTGATACGTCGCGCAACTGAAGGAGAAAAAATTGTCACTCTCGATGATGCTGAACGCACGCTTTCGAATGAGCATCTTGTCATCACGAATGGTTCAAAACCCGTTGCCGTGGCTGGTGTTATGGGTGGTGCTGATTCTGAAGTACAAGAAGACACAACAACGATTTTGCTTGAAGCAGCTTACTTTAACAGCAAGCTTGTTCGGAAAGCATCGAAAGATCTAGGGTTACGTAGTGACTCAAGTGCGCGTTTTGAAAAAGGAATTGATCGAAACCGCGTTGTTGGTGCAAGCGAACGCGCTGCTCAGCTCATTCAAGAAATTGCCGGTGGAACAGTGTTAAAAGGTATTGCTGAACAGGGAGCTCGAACCATCGAAGCTCTTGACGTTAGTATTGAAGTGAATCGAATTAATCAAGTTCTTGGAACAGAAATTTCTGAAACAGAAGTTGCTGCTATTTTTGAGCGTCTGCAATTCTCTTATCAGAACTTTGGTGGCACATTTACCGTTCAGGTACCGCCGCGCCGCCCGGATATAACGATTTCTGAAGATTTAATTGAAGAAGTAGGACGCCTCTACGGATATGATAATGTTCCTGCAACGCTACCTCTTACAGAAAGTACACCAGGACAGCTGTCAGAATATCAAGTGAAGCGTCGCCATGTTCGCCGTACGCTTGAAGGCGCAGGTCTTTTCCAAACAGTAACGTATTCTCTTACGTCGCCTTCTAAACGTCTTTTCTTCTCTGATGAATCAGCCGAAGCTGTTCGTCTTGCGATGCCAATGAGTGAAGAAAGAAGTGAACTTAGAACGAGCCTGATTCCGCATCTTCTAGAGGTAGCGCAGTATAACCGCAACCGTCAGCTAGATAATGTTGCTTTCTATGAAACGGCTTCTGTGTTCTTACCAGGTGATGAGCTTCCGGTAGAACAGGAACACCTTGCTGGCGTAGTGTCAGGATTATGGCAAGAGCACCTATGGCAAAAAGAAAAGAAAGTCGCTGATTTCTTTGTTGTAAAAGGAATCCTCGAAGAAATAGCGGTTGAATTTGGTTTAGAGGATCGTCTTTCGTTCGCTCGTGCAGAAGAGCCAAAGCTTCACCCAGGTCGTACAGCATCGGTTTATCTCGATGATGAGCTCATCGGATATATCGGTCAACTTCATCCAGAAGTTGAGAAAGATCTTGATTTGAGTGAAACATACGTTTTTGAAATCAATCTAGAGAAGTTACTGAATGCAGATGTTGCTCACCTTCAATACAAAAAGCTTCCACGATTCCCGTCTGTTACTAGAGATGTGGCTCTTGTTGTCAGTGAGTCGCTTGAAGCTGGAGAAGTGAAGAAAGTCATTAAAGAAGCTGGTGGATCTAAGCTTGTGGACATTCAACTATTTGATGTTTACCAGGGTGAACATCTTGATGAAGGTCAAAAATCACTAGCCTTTTCTCTTAGATATTACAATCCAGAACAAACTTTAACAGAAGAAGAAGTGAAGAAGGCACATGACCGTGTTCTTACAGCAGTAGAAGAACAATTTGGAGCTGCCCTTCGTCGATAACTACAGAAAATCCTCCCTACGTGTATAGGGAGGATTTTTATTTATACTATTTTTTACATAAACATTCCTACAAATATAGCCGTAATAAAGGAGGCTAGTGTACCACCGATAATGGCCTTTAATCCTAATTTAGAAACTTGAGAACGTTTAGTGGGCTCGAGTGACCCTAGTCCAATAATAAGCTGCCCGATGGATGAGAAGTTAGCAAAGTTACATAGTGCGACAGAAAGAATGGCAACGGTTTTGTCAGAAAGCTGTGCTTGAATGGCGGTTAAGTTTTGGAAAGCCACAAATTCATTAATTGACATTTTCGTACCAATGATGGATGCTGCTCGAAATGCTTCATCCGTTGGAATACCTACTAATAGGGCAAATGGATAGAAGATATATCCTAGAATTGAGCTCAGGTCAGTTCCGACGAAACCTAACATGCCGTTTACAACTGCTAGAATACTGATGAATGCTATCAAAAGACCTCCAATATTTAACGCAAGCATCACACCGCTGACTGTTCCGTCGGCGATTGCCTCAAAAATATTGGCATGATCCGTTTTTTTCATTTTTACTTTATCATTAGTTTGTGAAACTTCAGTTTCTGGTTCCATCACTTTTGCAATAACAAGTGAAACGAAAGGAACGCTAAAGACAGATATCAATAAATATTTAAGTTCAATACCCATAAGTGAATAACCGACGAGGATGGCTCCACTAGCAGAAGCAGTACCTCCTACCATGATGGCAAATATCTCAGATCTGGTGAGCAATTTCAAATATGGTTTTACGAGTAAAGGCGCTTCGGCTAGACCTAAAAAGGAGTTTCCGACAGCGTTAAATGTTTCAACTTTCGTCGTTCCCATTAGCTTACCAATCGTAATGCCAATCACTTGAACGATAAGTGGGATAATGCGCATGTAATAAAGTGCTGAGACAAGAGCAGAAATGAAGATGATGACAGCTAAAACATTTATAGCAAATACAAATGTTAAGCCTGTTTCTTCATAGAGGCCGCCAAATACGAATTGAATGCCTTCGTTACTATAGTTAATAACGTTTTGTACAGCTGCAGAAGCTTTTTCGAGCATAACCTTTCCTGCATTTACTTTTAGAACAAATAAAACAAATAGCCCTTCAATTAAAACGCCAACCCCGATCGTTCTCCATTTGACTGATTTTTTCTTGTTGCTCATTAACCAGGCGATAGCAAGTACGCCAATAATCGAGAGTAGTCCTGTGAAAATATTCATGATGTCAATTCCCCCTGAAAACTAGTTGTTTCTTCACAAATCTAAATCGGATGAATACAAAAAAACCCGTACTTTGTAGAAAAAAGTCCGAGTTTACAGGAAGAAAAGTGGCACACAAATAAACAGAATATGCCTGTCTAAGTGACGATGCCATGCCTTCCCTATAGTCCAGCAATTCTCGGTTGCCGGGTAGAAACTCTTTGGACCCTATTTCCAAAATTATATAGAGATAAATGTGAAGTTGTATTCATCAATCTAGCAGAAGATAGAATAGGTAGCAAGACCTATTAAGAAAGTAGGAATGTTTGGAATATTCGAATGAAAAATGTAAACGTACGACATTTTTTTGCTTATTGCTTCCTTATTCACGCTCTGATAGAGTACAAAGTGATTAGAATAATGGAAGCTCATATATGTCGGGAATTGGCCTGAACGTTTCTACCCTGTTACCTGAAATGACAGGACTATGAGTGAATAAAAAGTTGAGAAGACCTTAAACGTACCTCAACGCTATAAATAGAAAAGGTTCACTTTCAGGAAACGATGGTTAGCGACATGCGAGTTATCCACCAGGGGGATATAGGATGGAAAAAAAGAAGGTATATTTCAATCATGATGGTGGCGTTGATGATTTAGCATCACTGTTTCTATTATTAAACATGGAAGAGATCGAGCTTGCTGGCGTATCGGTTATTCCGGCAGATTGTTATCTAGAACCAGCTGTTTCTGCAAGCAGAAAAATAATAGATCGATTTGGAAAAGCCACTGGATTAAATGTTGCAGCTTCTAATTCAAGAGGGATTAATCCATTCCCTAAAGACTGGCGCATGCATGCTTTTTATGTCGATGCTTTACCTATTCTAAATGAATCAAATAAAGTGAATACACCTATGTCAGAACTACCTGCTCATTTGCATCTGATTGATACTCTTGAACGAAGCTCTGAACCGTTAACTCTTCTTTTTACTGGACCATTAACAGATCTTGCTAGAGCGTTAGAAACAGCTCCACATATTGAACAGAGTATTGAAAAGTTAGTATGGATGGGTGGCACTTTCCTAGAAGTAGGAAATGTGGAAGAACCAGAACATGATGGTACAGCAGAATGGAATGCTTTTTGGGATCCCGAAGCAGTATCTACTGTTTTCAAAACTTCTATTAAGATCGAAATGGTCGCACTTGAAAGCACGAATCAAGTCCCGTTAACCAATGATGTAAGAAACATGTGGGCAGCTAAACGAAAGGAAATTGGTGTAGACTTTATTGGACAATGCTACGCCATGTGTCCTCCACTTGTACACGTTGAGACCAATTCGACTTACTATTTATGGGATGTTCTGACTACAGTTTCTGTGACACCAAAATCCTTTATCCATTCAAGAAAAGTAAAATGTCGTGTTGAAGTAGATGGAGTAAGTCAAGGGAGAACCGTTCTTGATGAAACAGGTCGTGAAGTGATTGTAGTAGATGACGTGGATCGTGACATGTTCTTTAACTATTTCACTTCCGTCATGCTGAAAGCAGAAGATCAATTAGAAGCTTCTCACCTTTATTAATAAAATGAACATCAAAAAAGCTGACTCACTCGAGTCAGCTTTTTTCGTAGAGTTTCTTTAACGACGTGATTGATCAGCTATTTTTTGAGCTTTTAAGCTATTAGCAAAATGTAGCTTAGCTAAATTCCCAAGAATCTGATCTCCATGTTTTTGAATAAGCTTTGCAGCTGCTATATCTACAGCTGGTCCAGCCCCTTTTGGAAGCTTTACATTATATTCTTTTCCAAGTCGATCCATTTCCATTACAAAAGAGTACCTCGCAATAATGGATGCTGCTGCTACAGCAAGGTGAATTTCTTCGGCTTTAGTTGCGAAATATACATTTTCTTTTACGATTGTTGATTGACCTTTTAGGTAGTTGAAATAAACTTCAGGTTTAGCGAATTGATCAATGAGTATGGCATCATATCCCTGGACTTTGCGCATCACATTCTGGATGGCCTGATTATGTAGTAGAGCCTTCATTTTCCCCTGATTCGTTCCCTTTTTCTGCATAGTATTGTATTTTTCATTTGGTAGGATAAGCAGGCTATAAGGAATGGTTTTAATCAAATTTCTAGCTATTTCAATAATTTCTGGATCCTTCATTCCTTTAGAATCTCTTACACCGAGTTCCTTTAAGAGTGGAATTTGCTTCTGGTCGACATATGCAGCAACAACTGTCATTGGACCAAAGAAATCTCCTGTCCCAACTTCATCACTTCCGATGGCGGAAAGAGTTGAGATATTACCAGGTGGAGAGTATTGATGATCGCCCACTGTTTTCTTTTTAGATTTCGTTGCCTTTTTAGAACTCGCTGTTCCGCTAGATTGCCATGGTCTTGCTTCTCCTTCTGCCCCTGGGCCCTGGAACATTATTTTTCCAGATTTATAGCCTGTAATAGTACAGGTAGAAGTTTTCGCTACAAAAACGCTCCCCGGTGGCTGTTTATCGCTTAAGTGGCTGTTGTATTTCTTTTTAATTTCATTCATAATGGAAGGTGATACAGTTAAAACAACCTGTGACATAACAAAACTCCTTTTGTGAACTAGGCTTGCATCCTATTATAGCAGAATCTGAAGATGAACAAGAATGGTTCAGGAGTGCTGTGTTTCAAAAATACCAATTTTCATGCTATGATGTAAAATAGGATTCTCTCTCTTGATAGGAGGCTTATGGGGTGACAGACAGTCATGGAAAAATACGTACAACCGTGGAAATCTATGGTGAACAATATACAATAATCGGTGATAAAAGTCATCAACATATTCGTGAAGTCTCAACTTTAGTGGACGAGAAGATGAATGAGATTAAAGGAATGAATACCTATTTAGATACGAAGCGACTTGCTGTTCTAACAGCAGTTAATATTGTAAATGATTATGTGATGATTAAGAAAGAACTTGAAGAGTTAAAGAAAAAACTGAGAGAAGAGGAATAACGTAAGATGGTTGATCTAATTCTTTTTATTATATTAGTTGGAGGGTTCCTAATTGGACTTCGAAGAGGCTTGATCCTTCAAGTTGTTCATTTAGCAGGATTTATCGTTTCATTTGTTGTTGCGTACATGTATTTTAAGGATCTCGCTCCACATTTGAAGCTATGGATTCCATACCCGTCCTTCGGCAACGAGGCATCTTCAACGGCAATGGTGTTTGACGCTATAAACTTAGAGGCCACATACTATAGTGGAATTGCGTTTGCGCTATTGTTCTTTGGTACCAAAATTATCATGCAAATAGTTGGTTCTATGCTCGACTTTCTTGCAGATTTACCTATATTGAGAACTGTAAATGGATGGCTTGGCGGAGTGCTTGGATTTGTAGAAGTATACATTATCGTGTTTTTATTTCTATTTATTGCAGCGCTTCTTCCAAATGAAACCGTTCAAACAGCCATATCAAATTCGTTTCTTGCGGAAAGCATCGTCAAGCATACCCCTGTGTTGACAGAACAAATTAAAGACCTCTGGAGTACACACGTAGCATAACCCTTCAATTAGAAGGGTTATTTATTTGTATTAGCATAAGTACGATTGGTTAAATTGGTAGCGCTTGTCGGACCTAATCGAGCGCTCCCGCTTTTTTTAAGATAAATTAATTGGATTTGGGTTTGAATATGGATAGGATAGTAGTAATGATCTTATGAAGAAGGGTGAGAAAAAGATGAATAAAAAACAGGTTATTCATTTCCTTGAAGAGATAGCAGTTTATATGGAGTTGAAAGGGGAAAACCCTTTTAAAATATCCGCTTTTCGTAAAGCTGCCCGAGCACTCGAAACAGATGATCGGAGTATGGAGCAAATTGAAGATCCTGCTGAGCTAAATGGCATCGGAAAAGGGACGGCAGCGGTAATAAATGAAATCCTCGAAAAAGGAGAATCAGAAACGCTTGAATCATTAAAGAAGGAAGTCCCATCTGGGCTTGTGCCGTTACTTAAATTACCGGGACTTGGTGGTAAAAAGCTTGCTAAGCTATACAAGGAACTTGATGTTATTGATATGGCGACATTACAAACAGCTTGTGAAGATCATCAGATTCAAGAACTCCCTGGTTTTGGGAAGAAGAGTGAGGATAAAATTCTTGAAGCGATTGAGGAAGCAGGTAAAAGACCTGAACGCTTATCCATTGCCTACATGCTACCACTTGCTGAAAACATTGAAAGCCAATTAAAAGAAATCCAGAGCATTGACAAATTTGCAAGAGCGGGGAGCTTGCGAAGGGTAAGGGAAACGATTAAAGACCTTGACTTTATTATAGCGACAACTTCTGCTGCTGATGTGTCAGCGAGCTTACTTGAATTAGAAGGTGTTTCTAAAGTAGTCGTAAAGGGAGAGACGAAGATTACACTTGAACTTGACGATGAATATGGCGTTTCAGTAGATTTTAGAATTGTAATGCCTGAAGAATTTGCTTCTACACTCCATCATTTTACTGGTTCACAGGCTCATAATGTGAAAATGAGGCAAATCGCAAAAAAGAAAGGCGAAAAAATTAGTGAGTACGGTGTAGAGTCTTTAGAAACGGGGGAAGTTCTCACATTTGAAGATGAAAAGGATTTCTACCAGCATTTTGGTTTAGCCTATATTCCGCCAGAAATTCGCGAAGATAAAGGTGAAATTGAAGAAGCTGAGAAAGATGAGATTGAATTAGTCCAGTTGAACGATATAAAAGGAGATCTACATATGCACTCCACCTGGAGTGATGGTGCTTATACGATTGAAGAAATGGCCGAACGAGCAAGAGCAAAAGGATATTCGTATATCGCGATAACAGATCACTCTCAGTACCTTAAAGTGGCGAATGGCTTGACACCAGAAAGGCTACGAGATCAAAGAGAAGAGATTGATCGTCTCAATCAAAAATGGATTGATTTTAGAATATTTGCAGGGGTAGAAATGGATATTTTACCTGATGGAACACTTGATTGTGACGATAAGATGCTGTCGGAAATGGATTTTGTTATTGCTTCAATTCATTCATCCTTTTCCCAAGATGAGGATACGATAATGGCACGTCTTGAAACAGCACTTCGGAGTCACCATGTTGACCTCATTGCTCATCCATCAGGAAGGTTACTTGGAAAAAGGAAAGGGTATGCTTTAAGCCATGATAAGTTAATAAAGCTTGCGAAAGAAACGGATACGGCTCTTGAATTAAATGCAAATCCAAACCGATTAGATCTTGCAGCGGAATGGCTTCAAAAAGCACAAGAAAATCATGTTAAAATAATGATTAATACAGATGCTCACCATATGGACATGCTTGAGCATATGGAAATCGGCGTAGCAGCTGGGAGAAGAGGCTGGCTGCGAAAAGAGACTGTCTTAAACACATTTACGGCTAAAGATCTTGAAGCATTCTTTAACCGTCACTCATAAACAAATCCCGTTTTATTAGGAGGAACGACCATTGCAAAAAAGAGTGTTACGGCTACTCGAATATAATAAAGTGAAAGAACGATTAGGAAAACACGTTTCATCCTCATTAGGAAAACAAAAAGTAGAACAGTTAACCCCTTTGTATTCTTTAGTAGATGTTAACCAACAGTTAGCAGGAACAGAAGAAGGAAGAAAAGTGATCCGTCTTCGTGGTCAAGCTCCGCTTGGTGGCATTCGAGATATTAGACAAAGCGTGAAGCGAGCAGAGATTGGAGGGATGCTAAACCCATCTGAATTACTCGACATCTCGAGTACAATTTATGGCGGTCGTCGATTTAAAACATTTCTTGATAATATGATTGAAGATGGTGTAGAGCTTCCTCTTCTCGGAGATTTAGTTAGTCAAATTATGCCTGAAAATGAGCTGGAGAATGAGATTAACGCCTGCATAGATGAGGACGGGGATTTGCTTGATTCTGCAAGTGATGCACTTCGTCGACTTAGAACCCAGCTTCGTAGCTTTGAATCTCGCGTTCGTGAGAAATTAGAAAGTCTCATTCGATCTTCAAGCACAAGGAAAATGCTTTCAGATGCGCTCATTACCATTCGGAATGAACGGTACGTTATCCCCGTTAAGCAGGAATATAGAGGTTCATTTGGTGGAATGGTCCACGACCAATCCTCTTCTGGTGCGACGTTGTTTATTGAACCACAATCGGTCGTATCAATTAACAACCAGCTAAAAGAAGTAAAAGTTAAGGAAAAACTTGAGATTGAGCGGATCCTAACAGAATTGACTGGACATGTTGCGGAAGCTTCTGAAACGCTTAGACATAATGTTGATGTACTTGCGGATATTGATTTTATTTTTGCTCGTGCCCTATATGCTAACGAATTAAAAGCAACGAATCCTTCCATGAATGATGAGGGGGAATTAGAAATAAGACAGGGGAGACATCCCCTTCTACCTCAAGATGAGGTCGTCCCTTCTTCCCTATTTCTCGGGAAAGACTATTCGTCACTTGTTATTACTGGACCAAACACAGGCGGGAAAACAGTTACATTAAAAACGGCAGGACTTCTTACTCTAATGGCTCAATCTGGACTTCATATACCAGCTGATGAAGGATCTACTATGGCGGTCTTTCAAAATATCTTTGCAGACATCGGGGACGAGCAGTCTATCGAGCAAAGCTTAAGTACTTTTTCATCGCATATGACGAATATCGTTCATATTCTCAAGAACATTGACCACAATAGTCTTGTGCTTTTTGATGAGCTTGGCGCTGGGACCGACCCTCAGGAAGGTGCTGCACTTGCCATATCCATACTTGATTATGTATATAAACGTGGATCAAGAGTTATTGCGACGACACATTACAGTGAATTAAAAGCCTATGCGTATAATCGAGAAGGCGTGATGAATGCTAGTGTAGAATTTGATGTTGAGACACTACGCCCAACGTATCGCCTATTAATTGGAGTGCCAGGCCGCAGTAATGCATTTGAGATTTCAAGACGCCTCGGGCTGATGGATGATATTATTGAGGATGCACGATCTCAAATATCAAGCGAAAGTAACAAAGTTGATCGGATGATTTCATCGCTTGAAGATAGCCAGAAGCAAGCCGAATTAGATCGAGAAGGAGCGTCTGAACTTAGAAAAGAAGCAGAGTCACTTAAGAATGACCTGGAAAAGCAACTTGAGAAATTTGAAAAACAGCGAGAGCGACTTTTTGAGGAAGCGGAACAGAAAGCTGCTGAAGAAGTAGAAAAAGCACAAGAACAAGCCAAAAAAATCATTCAGGAACTGCGTACATTCCAAAACGGATCTGTTAAAGAACACCAATTGATTGATGCTCAAAAGCAGCTTGAAGATGCCAAACCCGAATTAAAATCTTCAAAACCAAAACCTAAAAAAGCCCAAACTAAATCATATCAACCAGGTGATGAAGTGAAAGTGATTAGCTTTAACCAAAAGGGGCACATTGTTGAGCAAGTCGGGAAGAACGAATACCAGGTTCAACTTGGGATAATGAAAATGAATGTGAAGGCAAACGATCTTGAAGCGATTAAATCAAAACCGGTCGTTGAGCGAAAGCCGTTTGTGACAGTTCGTGGAAGTGATAGTCGAGTGAAAACTGAACTTGATTTACGAGGTAAGAGGTATGAAGATGCTCAAATGGAAGTTGAACGCTATATCGACGATGCCTTACTTGCAGGGTATAACCAGGTCTCAATCATTCATGGTAAAGGAACGGGTGCACTTAGAAAAGGTGTCCATGAATGGTTGAAACGTCATTCCCGAGTGAAAAATCTTCGCATGGGTGGAATGAATGAAGGCGGCGGTGGTGTAACTGTCGTTGAATTGAAGTAGAGAAAGGAATTTACACAATGGATCAATTATGGGAGAGTATCGCATTTCAAACTGCAGCGAATTATAGCGTAGTGATTGTTTGTATGATTGTGTTTCTTTCAGCATTTGAATTTGTAACGTCCTATCGTAACTGGGAAGAAATCCAAAAAGGTAATCTTGCAGTAGCGATGGCTACTGGAGGTAAAATATTTGGTATTGCGAATATCTTTCGTTTTTCAATTGAGCATAATGATTCACTAGTGACCATGATGGGGTGGGGAGTCTTTGGATTTGTCCTTCTATTAATTGGTTACTTCACCTTTGAGTTTTTAACACCTAAATTTAGGATTGATAAAGAAATTACAGCAGACAATCGAGCGGTAGGATTCATTTCTATGGTTATTTCGATTGGTTTGTCCTTTGTTATAGGGGCAGGAATTTCGTAAGGGGAGCACATATGGAGACTTTATGGAAAGTTCTTATGGTTGTATCAGGGATATTCTTTATTGCGGGCATTGTTTATTTATTTTATTTTGTATGATGGTTCAAGAAGAGCAGGTACTTTACCTGTTCTTTTTTTTCTTCAAAATTCTGTGCGCTCTTATCACAACTTAACCTAAATATGGATAGAATAATGTCGTATGCTCGTCTGTTTTTTACGACCTAAAATGCCAATGTATTCAAAAAATTAAAAAAAGATAGGATATTTGAAGCGTTTTCATTATAATTATCATATAGAGAGAGTTTTGGTTTGGAAGGAGTCGTGAAAGGGAGGTTGATGAAAATTGACAAACAATGGCGCAAAAGAATGGTTTGATTATTATCAAGAAGGAGTACCGACTTCAATAGAGTATGAGGAAAAGCCCCTTCATGCGTATCTTGTTGATGCAGCTACAAAACATCCTAACAAAAAGGCAGTTCACTTTCTGGGAAAAGAACTTACATTTCAGGAATTATTTCATCGCTCAAGACGACTTGCGAATTCATTGCGGGATCACGGTCTGAGCAAGGGCGGAAGAGTATCAATCATGCTTCCTAATTGCCCTCAAGCTGTGATTAGTTATTACGCTGTATTGATGGCTGGGGGAGTGGTCGTTCAGACGAATCCACTATACATGGAGAGGGAACTAGAACATCAATTAAGAGATTCTAAGGCGGATATGATGATCTGTCTTGATCTTGTTTTACCGAAAGTATTAAAAGTAAAAGATAAAACAGTACTAAAGCACATTGTTGTAACGAAGATTCAGGAGTATTTACCTTTTCCTAAAAATGTTCTGTATCCACTCGTGCAAAAGCAAAAGAAGCAGGGATTACTTGTTGAAATGCCTTCAACAGACCAAATTCATAGCTTTTTGCAATGGGTGGCAAACGGTAGTAACGATGATATACATGTTAATGTGGATTCCAAAGAAGATTTGGCTCTTCTTCAATACACTGGGGGAACTACAGGTCTCGCAAAAGGAGTTATGCTGACACACTATAACCTCGTTGTTAATACGATGCAATGTAAGAACTGGATTCGTGATGCTAAATATGGCGAAGAGAGTGTGATGGGAATTCTCCCTTTTTTCCATGTTTACGGAATGACTTGTGTGATGAACTTATCGATTATGTATGCTGCCAAAATGATCATACTTCCAAAGTTTGAACCTAAAGATACATTGAAAACGATTCAAAAACAAAAGCCAACCTTATTTCCAGGTGCACCAACTATTTATATCTCTTTATTGAATGATCCGAATATCGATCGCTATGATCTCTCGTCTATTAAGGCTTGTATTAGCGGTTCAGCTCCACTTCCAATTGAAATCCAACAAAAATTTCAAGAGAAGATTAGCGGTCGTTTAGTGGAAGGTTATGGTTTAACTGAGTCATCTCCTGTAACCCATTCCAATCCTTTATCAGATGGTACTGTCGTTGGTAGTATCGGTTTACCTTGGCCAGACACAGATGCAAAAATTGTGAACGCTGCAAATGAAGAAGCTGAAGTGAAGGAAATCGGCGAATTAATTGTAAAAGGTCCTCAGGTGATGAAGGGGTATTGGAATCTACCAGATGAAACCGCTGCCGTATTGAAGGATGACTGGCTTTATACTGGTGACATGGCTTACCGAGATGAGAAGGGCTACTTTTATGTCGTTGATCGGAAAAAGGATATGATTATAGCAGGCGGATATAACATTTATCCACGCGAAGTTGAAGAAGTTTTATATGAACACCCAGCAGTTCAAGAAGCCGTTATTATTGGTGTACCTGATGCTTATAGAGGAGAAACAGTGAAAGCATTCGTTGTGCTAAAAAGTAACGTTGAAATAACAGAAGATGATTTAGATCAACATTGTCGACGTTACCTTGCTGCTTATAAGGTACCTCGATTATATGAATTTCGGGAGGAACTTCCTAAAACAACCGTTGGTAAAATTCTACGTCGTGTTCTAGTCGACGAAGAGAAAGTTAAACAAAACCAATCGATGTAGCGATTGGTTTTGTTTTTTGGTTTCAGTTAAATCAATACGTATTAAATAAAAAATTCCAATTAAAATTCCGTAAAGATTCGCACATTTCTGCTTATTATGATATGATGAATTTGCAAAATAACTCTCGATTCCAACCGAGCGCTCGTTCAGAAATCTTATGTTGACAATAGCATAGTCGTATCGCTACAATAAGATTATGAATGAATGCTCATTCATTTTGAATGAGTGCCGGATAAAGTATAAGGGAGAGCTTCATATGGTTGAAAAGGGGAAAAAAAGGGGTCCGAAATACGACAAAATCATTGATGCGGCTGTTGTTGTCATTGCTCAAAATGGTTATCATCAAGCGCAAGTATCCAAAATTGCGCGTGAAGCAGGCGTGGCAGACGGTACGATCTACCTTTATTTTAAGAATAAAGAGGATTTGTTAATTTCGTTGTTTCAGAAAAAAATGGGGAGTTTTATCGATAAGACAGAGGAACAAATTGTAAAGAAAGATAATGCAATGGATAAATTGTTCACGCTTATTGATATGCACTTTAAACATCTAGGTTCTGATCATGAGCTTGCTATCGTCACGCAATTGGAACTAAGACAAACAAATAAAGCCCTTCGAGCACAAATTGGCGAAGTACTTAAGAAATACCTTACGCTCGTTGATCACATATTGCATGAGGGAATTAAATCAGGATTGTTTATTGAGGAACTAGATATTCGTCTCGCAAGACAAATGATCTTTGGGACACTCGATGAAACCGTAACGAATTGGGTTATGAAAGACCACAAATTTGAATTAGAACCACTTGCTAAGCCACTTCATAATCTTTTGATCAATGGCTTAAGCAAATAAATAGAGACCCCGGCTTTGACTGGGGTCACAAAGTTTTGAGAGGAGTGGAGAAGTGGAATTCATTAACATTTCAACTGAAAACAAAGTGGCACAAATTACGCTGAACCGTCCACCAGCTAATGCAGTGGCATCGGACGTATTGCGAGAATTGTCAGAAGCATTCACTCAAATTGAAAACGATCCAGCAACAAAGGTTATATTGCTCTCTGGAGAAGGAAGGTTTTTCTCAGCAGGAGCTGATATTAAAGAGTTTACAACGGTTAGCACTGAAGAGGGATTTGCTGATTTGGGGAGCTTCGGTCAACAATTATTCGACAAAATGGAAGCGTTCCCAAAACCGATCATCGCTGCTATTCATGGTGCTGCGCTTGGTGGTGGACTAGAACTTGCAATGGCATGTCATATTCGTCTTGTAACTGAAGATGCAAAGCTAGGTCTTCCCGAACTACAGCTGGGTTTAGTACCGGGATTTGCAGGTACTCAAAGGTTGCCAGCATTAGTGGGAAAAGCAAAAGCAACAGAGATGCTGCTAACGAGCGAGCCAATCTCAGGACGTGAAGCTGTTGCAACTGGTTTAGCGAATCAGATGTATAGCGAAGAAGAGCTTCTTCCGAAAGCGAAAGACCTTGCTGAGAAGATTGCTATGAAGAGCTCTGTGGCAGTTGGTTATGCACTTAAACTTCTTACTTATTCTAAATCAGAAAAGTTTGATGAAGGCGTTCAAAAAGAAAAAGAGTATTTTGGAAAGGCATTTGCTTCAGAAGATGGTCAAGAAGGCATTCGAGCCTTCATCGAGAAGCGTCAGCCAAACTTTCAAGATAAATAAGGTGAACTATTTCAGGGAGGGATAAAGATATGAACATTTATGTCATTATGAAAAGAACGTTTGATACTGAAGAAAAAATCGTAATTGAAAATGGGAGAATTAGTGAAGAAGGCGTTGAATTTATTATTAATCCATACGATGAGTATGCCATTGAAGAAGCGATCCAACTTCGCGACGATCATGGCGGAGAAGTAACGGTTGTAAGCATTGGTGACGAAGAAGTTGAAAAAGAGTTAAGAACAGCTCTAGCGATGGGCGCAGACAAGGCAGTTCTCATTAACAATGAAGACATTGATGAGAGTGATCAGTATACGACGACTGCCCTTCTTGCTGCTTATTTTGAAGATAAGGAATATGACATTATCCTTGGCGGGAATGTTTCTAATGATAACAGCACTGGTCAGATTGGACCGCGTCTTGCTGAAAAACTTGGAATCGCTTACGTAACAACGATTACGAAGCTTGATATTGATGGAACAACAGCGACAATGGAACGTGATGTTGAAGGTGATATGGAAGTTGTTGAAGCACAGCTTCCGTTACTTGTAACAGCACAGCAGGGACTTAACGAACCTCGTTATCCATCACTTCCAGGGATTATGAAGGCTAAGAAAAAGCCACTTGAAGAAATAGACTACGACGATCTTGATATAGATGAAGACGAGATCGAAGCTAAAACGGAAACAATTGAAGTTTATTTGCCACCAAAGAAAGAAGCTGGCAAAGTACTTGAAGGTGAAATTGGAGATCAAGTGGAAGAATTAGTGAAATTACTTCGCCAGGAAGCGAAAGTTATATAGGAGGGAATCAACATGGCCAAAAAAGTACTTGTATTCGCAGAAGCTCGTGACAATGAATTACGAAATGTATCATTTGAAGCAATTGGTGCTGGGAAAGAAATCGCAGCCGGTGGTGAAGTGATTGCAGCAATTGCTGGTGAAAGTATTAGTTCTTTAACAGACCAACTATTTCACTACGGAGCAGACCGTGTGATTAAAGTAGAAGATGAAAAGCTTAAAAACTATACAAGTGATGGATATGGTCAGGCATTTTTGCAAATCGTTCAGAGCGTCGATCCGGATGCTATTTTAATGCCCCATACGTCAATGGGCAAAGATTTAGCACCACGTCTTGCAAGTAAGCTTGACGCTGGACTTGTCTCCGATGCTACGGGTATTGAACTTGATGGTGAAGATGTCGTATTTACACGTCCAATTTACTCTGGTAAAGCTTTTGAGAAGAAAAAAGTAAAAGAAGGCGTTGTTCTTGCAACGATTCGTCCAAATAATATTTCTGCTCTTGAAATCGATGAATCACGCTCTGGTGAAGTCTTTGAAGAAACCGTAGAAATAAAGGACCTTCGTACGATCGTGAAAGAAGTGGTCCGTAAATCTACATCAGGTGTTGACCTTTCAGAAGCAAAAGTGATTGTAGCCGGCGGCCGAGGCGTTAAAAGTGAAGAAGGATTTGAACCACTTCAAGAACTTGCGGATCTTCTCGGTGCTGCTGTAGGCGCGTCCCGCGGTGCTTGTGACGCTGACTATTGTGATTACTCCCTTCAGATTGGGCAAACAGGGAAAGTAGTTACACCTGACCTCTATATTGCTTGCGGTATTTCTGGTGCTATTCAACACTTAGCAGGAATGTCTAACTCGAAAGTGATAGTAGCAATTAATAAAGACCCTGAAGCAAGCATTTTTAATGTTGCAGATTATGGTATTGTTGGTGATCTCTTTGAGGTTGTACCATTACTTACACAGGAGTTTAAGAAAGTATTGCAAACAAGCTAAGAAAAAAAGCGAGCTTATCTAGCTCGCTTTTTGTATAGAGATCATTACGATCTTATTTCATTATTTCAGGCTCGTTTTATTAATGAAGAGATAGGGAACAATGAAATTAAGTCAAAAGAATGGAATCAGAAAGAGTATTAATGATATACTCATTTTGTGCCTATTGATATGAAATCAAATTGGCAGAGCACACTGAGGCAACCGGCCTTAACCTGGTAAACTCAAGTGATAATGTTTAAGGAGGAAGATACAGTATGGCTATCGTACACGCAACAGATCAAAGTTTCGCACAAGAAACAAGTGAAGGTCTCGTTCTTGCAGACTTCTGGGCACCATGGTGTGGTCCTTGTAAAATGATTGCTCCAGTACTAGAAGAGCTTGACTCTGAGATGAGCGACGTAAAAGTTGTAAAGCTTGACGTTGACGAAAATCAGGAAACAGCAAGTAAATTTGGGGTAATGAGTATCCCAACACTACTTGTATTCAAAAATGGTGAGGTAGTTGACCAGGTTGTCGGCTTCCAACCAAAAGAAGCACTTGCACAGACGCTTTCTAAGCATCAATAATTAGTTAAGTTTCAAACACCCTGATCTGTTTTAGGATCAGGGTGTTTTTTTTGTTATCTTCAAATGAAACGGTATTGACACTGATAATCGTTCTCGATATAATCATCATGGATATAAGACCTGACGAAAAGGAGTTTTACATAATGAAGAAATCGGCTATGCTATTCACTTCTATTACGCTTGCAGCTACGGTTCTTGCTGCTTGTGGTAATGATTCTGAAAATGCTACAAACACAGAAAATAACAGTTCTAAGCAAGAACAAACGAATTCTGATGATAAGTCTAGTGAGATGTCAATTGAAAGCGCTGCTACTACGAAACAAGTAGAAGCTTATCAGACGATTACTAATGAACTAAACAAAATGAAGGAAGATCAAGAAGTAGATTGGGAGTTAGTTGAAACTACCTACACTAGTGACTTAAAGAGCGCTGTGAATGAAATTGATAATGAGTTTGATACATTTATCTCTACTGGAATTCAAGCTGGAAAATCTGAAGAGCTTGATAAGAATGTAGCTCGTCAGATCATTGATAAAGGGACACAGTCATACTTTTATCAAAAGCAAAAATCCCTTCAACAGGCAGTGATTGATGCGAAGGATGCTAAAAAAGAAGATGAGGCTATGCTTCATTTTGAAGAAATACAGTTACTAGCAGAAAAAGTATTTGTTCCTACAGCCGAAAAACGCGACTCCTACTATGAACTTGATGGAGATTCAAGTATTGTTGAGAATATTAAAAATGGCCTATCAGCGCAGGAACAGGCGCTTTCTGAAGGGAATATGGAAGATTTTGCTGTGACGAAGCAAGTAACGGATAAGTCCATTTATAAGAGCTA
This sequence comes from Anaerobacillus sp. 63XJN7_4_ISO-PGPR-S23-413, assembly GCF_056173725.1. Classification (NCBI taxonomy): domain Bacteria; kingdom Bacillati; phylum Bacillota; class Bacilli; order Caryophanales; family Bacillaceae; genus Anaerobacillus; species Anaerobacillus sp. 63XJN7_4_ISO-PGPR-S23-413. The sequence continues at coordinate 2,975,918 of NZ_CM149688.1, read as the reverse complement.
CTACTTAGCTTCTAATTCCTATGCAGAAAAGATTGAAGAAGCGGTAAAGACTGGTGAAACAGATGAGTTACAAGTGATGCAAACAGAAGCTCTCGGTTTTTATCAAGCAATAAAAGGATCACTCTCAGGCGGCGATGAAGAAGCGGCTGAGAAGTTAAGTGAATTATTCGATATAAGTAACGATCCAGAGGCTATCAAAGCTGATGAAGTAAACGATTTGTTCGCAAAAGCGTTTACAGGAAAAATCAAAGGATATCACGAGAAAGTAGCTGAGCTAGCTAAAGAAGACAAGCTTTCTGAAGGTAAAGAAGCTGCAATGGAAGCCAATGTATTCTTAAAAGCGATTGAAATGCCATTAATGGAGGCAATCGGTGAAGAGGAAACGGATGCAGTCTATGAAGACGCACAAAACTGGTTTGATGCAGTTGCTAGTGAGAATGCAGATGAAGTGCAAAAGCTAAGTGATCGCATTTTGACCGAACTAGAAAGTGTAGTAGAATAGCTTTAGATTGAAATGGCCGCTAAATGCGGCCATTTCTCTTGTAGGACGGATTAATTTGAAACACTGAAAAATATAGGAGTGCCTGAGATGAAAATACTCATTACTGGCGGGGCAGGTTTTATAGGAAGTAGCCTTGCAAAGTCGCTTTTAACAGATGGTCACGATGTCTCAATCATTGACCATTTCTCTTCCTATTATGATATTAATCGAAAAGAAGAACATCTAGAAGAAGTGAAAAAAGCTGGGTCAATTAAAGTTCACGTTTTTGATTTATTAGATCATGAAAAAACGGATGCTCACTTCAAAGAGCATTCTTACGATAAGGTGGTTCATCTTGCTGCACTTCCAGGAGTTCAATATTCATTAACACATCCACATGACTATATTGATCAAGATATCAAAGTAGTGGTAAATGTATTAAAAGCTGCGGGTGATGCGGGAGTCCCCCATGTTTTATTTGGTTCTTCTTCATCAGTATACGGTAATCGTGAGAATGGCCCGGTGTTAGAAGATGAGGCAAATGGCAAAGTGAAGTCTCCGTATGCAGCTGCTAAAGCTGGAGCAGAATCTTTTTGCCATGCGTATCAATCGCTTTACGACTTTAAGTTAACGGTTTTACGATTTTTTACAGTGTATGGGCCATGGGGCCGTCCCGATATGGCGATTCCTCTATTTATTAATAAGTTAATAAAGGGGGAGGAAATCATTGTTTATGATCGTGACCAGTCTAGGGACTTTACGTATATTGATGACATTGTTACAGGTATAACATTAGCATTCGAACAAAAAGGAATATCAGAGATTTATAATCTCGGTTCGGGTACGCCGATTCAGCTTAATGAACTTATTACTTCGCTTGGTGTCTATTTTCCTGATGCGAAAATACTTGATGGAACATTTCGTCCAGGGGATGTAAGGCATACTTGGAGCGGTATTAGTAAGGCTAGGGAAGAATTGGGATATACTCCGAAGGTGAAGTTTGAGGAAGGATTAAGAAGGACAATCGAATGGGCAAAAAAATATCACGCTTATTAAAGTGGTCATTTGGAATTGGCCTATTCATTTCATTTGGATTTCTTCTTTTTCAAGAGTTTAATCTGTCGAGTCTTTTAGCTCTTACCTCTGAATTGCTAAGTGAACCATGGTGGTTAATCGCTATGATAACTGGATACACATGTTCTTTTTTACTGCGTAGTTGGTGCTGGCGATTACTTGTTGATAAGAATATATCAATTAGGGTTTATTTAGCAGGGGTTTTTTATAGTCTCTTTTTTAACCATCTACTTCCTTTCAAGGGCGGAGAGGCTGTGCGTATGGGAGTGCTTGCGCAGAAACAAAAAGGGCGATGGGGAATGGCTATTCAATCCGTGCTCGTTCTCAGGTTAATTGATCTCTTCTGGTTGGGGGTTTTTTCAGTTATTGGGGCGGACCTTATTGGGATTGATATCAACCTGACTTTTTTCATAACAGCGCTTGTTATTTTTGGTGTTACCGTGAGTGGGTTGATTATCTATCTAAAAAAACATCACGCTGCTTCTTTTTTTAATAAGCAGATAACTACCATGCAGACTCTTGTAAGTTCACCACATATGGTGCTTGTTCTAACGCTATCTTGTATAAGCTGGGTAGCTGAAGGAATCGTCGTATTTAGCGTAGCGAGTCTTATTGGACATCTGTTTACATATTCAGATGCCATGTGGGTTACATCATTATCAGTCGGATCTGGTGTCTTTCAATTAGCTCCAGGTGGCTTTGCGACTTACGAAAGTGTGATGAGCTTTTCACTTAATCGGGTAGGTTTCGGATGGGAAGAAGCCCTTTCAATTGCGATTGTCACGCATGCATTTAAGTATATTTATTCTTTTGGCGCTGGATTAGTGGCGTTTTATCTTTATCCTCTTCGATTACAGGAGTTGAAGTCGTTTATGAATAAGAAAGGAGAAACATCATGAAACAAGCGTCAGGCTTTGAAAAGATAGCAGCAAGATGCTGGAATCTGTTAAATGAAGGTAAGCCATTTACACCAATCTTTGTTACAGGGACAATTTTGTTATTTTACATTTCACAATGGACTTCTATAGAGTTCTGGGGGGCTTTCTTTGTTGGACTAGGCGTCGTATTGCCTCTTTTAGTACTCTACTACGTTTATGATTACCCATTATTTTTACGAAATTATTTATGGATGCCTCTAATTGGGTACCTGCTGATTTTTGATTCATTTTCACTTCAAGTAGCCATGCTAGGTATAGGTCTCTATTTTTTCTTTACTGTCTTTTTCTGGGGAACATTCTATTACCATCTTCGAATTGGAACGAGCTGGCTTAACTTCACTCGTTTTTGGAAGTTAGTGCTTAAGAATAGTGATTCTACTAGTGGTAACGCGCAAGAACAACTTCCGAAGTTTTTATTAATTCTACCATTATGGGTGATGGTTATTGACTCTTCAGTAAAGAATGAAATGACTTTTGAATGGACGACTCTTGTTTTCTTTTATGCAGGAATTTGGTTATTTAGTTTTATTCTTCACCATTACTTATTTGACTGGAAGCCCGCAATTAAATCAGATTATACGAAAGCTGTGCCACCTACGTCGACTAATGAGCGTGTCATTATGATTGTAATCGATGGAATGCGAAAAGAACGATTCCAGGAAGCCAATACGCCTTTTCTTGATTCATTAAAGAAAAATGGGACAGAATACAGTCAAATGGAGACGGTATACCCTGCGCGTACAGTTGTTTGCTTCTCCTCGATGATGACAGGTACATATCCTCTTGAGCATGGTATTAAGTCCAATATGGTTTGGAATCTTGGCGTGAAAGTAGAGACGATCTTTGATTCGTTAAGAAAAGTTGGGAAAACAGGAAGGTTACTCGGTATTGCCCACCTTGTTGACGCTATGGGAGATGACGTAGATACTGTAACGGCAGTTATGAATAACGATGTGGCTGATACGAAAATTATGGAGGGCGCTCGTCAGATTATGTTAGATAAAAACCCTGACTTTTTCACTGTACAGCTTATTGGGACCGACCAAACTGGTCATGCGAGAGGAGTCTTGTATGATGATTACATTCAAAAAATTGAAGAAGCTGATAAATTAGTGGAAGATTACGTTGGTTTTCTTGAAGTGAATGGGTTTATGGAAAATACAACACTCATTGTTTGTGCCGATCATGGACAAGCAGATGGCATTGGGGGACATGGTCATCTAGATGAAGGAGAACGATTTGTTCCATTCTTTATGAATGGGCCATTTATCGAAAAGGGGAAAATTGTAGAAGAAAGGCATAGTCTTACTTCAGTAGCGCCAACCGTTGCTCATTTACTAGGTGCCCCTATCCCTTCACATAGTAGAGGAGCGATACTAGAAGAAGCGCTTCAGGATAGGAAGGAAGACATTATCAAATGAAACAGCATGTGATTGTTTTTTTACCCGCGCATAATGAAGAGCATGCCATTGGAGAAGTGATTAAGCAAATTCCCAGAAGTATTCATCCTTCTGTTCAGGTGAGCGTTCTCGTGATCGATGATGGCTCAACAGATCGGACAGTAGAAGTAGCTAAAAAGGCTGGAGCTAACTATATTTATTCTTTTGATAACAATCAGGGTCTTGGTGCCGCAGTTCGAAAGGGGCTTTCCTATTCAGTAGAATTAGGTGCTGACATAGGTGTGATGCTTGACGCGGATAATGAATACCCTGCCTGGCAATTAGCTGACCTTCTCGAACCTCTATTCAAAGGGGAGGCAGACTATGTGATGGGTTCTCGTTTTAAAGGTACGATTGATGGGATGCGACTTCATCGTCGTTTAGGCAATTATTGTTTTACATTTATTCAGTCCCTTCTTTTACAAAGGTGGATTTATGATGGTCAGTCTGGGATGAGAGTTTTCTCTAGACAAGCTATGGAGCATGGAGAAATCATTCATGACTACAACTATGCACAAGTCATTACATTGAACCTTGTTCGAAAAGGATTTAGAGTTAAAGAAGTTCCAATTACGTACCAGGTTCGATCTACTGGTGAATCATATATTAAGTTTAAAGCGTATTTAACATCTGTTTTACCGGCTATTTTGAAAGAAATGATGCAACCAGTTCAAAAGGTGTCGATTGACTATAGTGCGCATAAAATCTTGCCTGGACACATGACAAGTATGGTGGCAGAAAAGTCACACTAATTGCAGATCTGTTATTGACTTCAATGATGATAATCATTATCATTATCAATGAGGAGGATATTTCAAATGATAAAACGTATTCTGTCATCAGCATTAATAATGACACTAATTTGTATACTAGCAGTTCCTGATCTTGCCAGTGCATACTCTTATGGTGACCCAACCGAAGAGAAAGTAGCTGAAGCATACAGTGAGATGTCTGCAAAACTTAATGAATCTCCTCCGAATTTTGCAGAAGCGAATAAAATTTTTGCTTCCGTTAAAGACGAAATTCAATTACATATGGGTGAAGATGCGGTTCAAGCTGTTCAAAAGGAGCTAGACAACGAAGACAAGGAAGCTGTTATAACGAATATGCAGCAAGTCCTGGTCTTAAATATTTCACGTCGACTTGAAAACGCTGAAACAGATTTTGAAGAATATGATACAACAAGAAAGCTAGTTGGCAAAGCAGATGCCACATATAAAACGCTCTCTCCCGTGGTAAAACAAACGAATCCCGAACTTGATGAAAAGATAAAGAATGAATTTGAGGTATTGCTTGATTCGCTTGGTAACCCTGGCCTTTTTGGAGTGGGGGAGAAAGATTCAGATGAAGAGAAATACGCTGAAAGTAAGAAAGTTATACTTGATGGACTAAAAAATCATTTTGATATGAAATCAGTTGAAATTGGTCACTTTGGAGAAAGTGCAACAGAGGATGAAAGCGCTGGTAGTGAAAAAACGGATTGGACTGATCTCGGTCAGCTATCGAATTGGGTGCCAATCGTTATTCTCATCGTTGTGATTGCAGGAGTAGTAATTTACACAACAAGAAAACGGCGACGCTCCTAAAATCTTTGTTTACGGAAAGGGGAAAGTTTAATGGAAATTCAGGCATTACTGATCATGTTCAGAGAAGTACTTGAAGCGCTTCTCATAATTGGAATCATAACTACCTATATGAAACGAATGGGACAGTGCCAGTATAATAAATATGTCTGGTTAGGTGCTGGGCTTGCTGTAGTTGCAAGTGTAGGCGTAGCCATGTTGTTCCAGGTTGTTTTCACCGGGTTCGCAGCGATGGGAAGCGAGATTTACCTGAAAATTTCCATTATGCTAATCTCCGCCGTATTATTAACTCAAATGGTATTTTGGATGGCTTCACATAGTCGCAATCTTAAAGGAAAGACAGAAGGGAAAATGACGGAATACATTACAACGGGTAACGTGGTAGGCATGGTCATTCATTCTTTTCTCGTTGTCCTTCGTGAAGGTGTAGAAACCGTATTTTTCTTTGCTGCAATTACTGGTGGCGATATTGGTAAAGGATTTGAAGGATGGGGAGCGATTACTGGAATCTTGATTGCTTCCGCTGTATCGTACTTTTTCTTTAAGGGCACGATGCGCATTCCGCTTAAATCGTTCTTTAAGATTACTGGAATCTTTATTGTACTTATTGCCGGTGGCTTATTTGTACAGGGAATTTCGATGATGCAGGATATTAAACTAATTGGTAGCGTAATGCCTCATGTATACGATCTTACATGGTTCTTGCCAGAACATCCGATTGACTACGCGCATTATGTTCGTGATCATGGTGTGGCACCTCTTCTCTCAGGAGACATTGGAATTTTCTTTAAAGCGTTGTTCGGTTACTCTTCAATGCCTTCCATTGAAGAAATCATCGCGTACGTTGGTTATTTTGCAGTGATTTATCTTCTTGTGAACTCAAAGAATGAACCTGTAAAATCAGAAGTGAAAGAACCGAGTAAAGCGATTTTTAAAGCGACAAACGAAATGAAGCAATCGACAGTTAAATAAATTTCCAAAGTGCAAGGCGAAATTCTTCGTCTTGTACTTTTTTTCATCGGAGGTATTTAAAAAGGATAGATTAACGTATGACCCATACCAAGAATTATAAAGGATGATTAGGATTGGATCGATCAGGTAGATACCTTATACGAGCTAGAAACATTAAAATACTCATCTGGCTGATTTCAATGAGCAGTATCTTGTTGATTATTTGGTGGAGAACCGCCTATGCAACTGAGTTACCACGTTCTTGGGATCAAGTCGATTTCTCACTAGCTTTAAATCGATTTGATTTATTTGCCATGCAACCTCACTTTCCCGGATATCCCTATTTTATTCTAGGTGGGATGTTGTTAAATAAATGGATAGGAAATCCCGTTGAGGCTTTAACGTTATGGAATGGACTATTAATGTCGCTTTCTATGTATCCAGCATATGCAGTTAGTCGCTCTTTTCTTTCAAAAACACTTAGTATGGCATCAGTAGCTCTTATTCAATCAATGGTATTTGTCAACGTGTTAACCATTCAACCGATGAGCGAGGCGGCAGCGGTGGCTATTCTATGGTGGTACTTATGGAGTTTGCAAAAAGCATTTCATCGCGAACATTCATTCACGAGCATCGTTGTCGCTTCTTTGTTGTTTAGTTTACTTTTAGGAGTTCGTTTATCTTATTTACCTTTTGGTGTCGGCCTTCTACTACTATTAATACAGAGAAAAAAGCAGCATAAGTCCATTAAATCCTACAGTTTATTTTTACTCACCCAGGTCGGTATAGCCGTCATCTTTCAATTAATTTGGGTAGGGGGTCTTGCTGCTTCTGAAGGTGGCGTAGCTGCATTTTTACAGCTAGCCTTTGGGTTCTCTGAAGGTCACTTTGAAGAGTGGGGTGGAACTGCGGTTTCAGCCTCAGCCCCACTTTTGGAACGAATATCACATCTGATATTGAATAATATAGTTTGGACAGGTCTTAGCGGTCAATCGCTAATGATTTTACTACTATATCTAACCTTTTTTACGTTCATGATCTTCCAAGGGGTGAAAAATAGTGGGAGAACATTGCGAGAAATTTCATGGTTTGGATGGGCATTTGTCGCTATGGCATTTAGCTATTTTCTATGGGCCCTTTTGGCACAAAACATTGATAAGCCAAGACATATCCTGCCTCTACCTGGGATAATAATGTTAGGATTTGTCTGGATAGGGTTAGGAAGACAGGGTAATAACTCAACGAAAATAATGCTTGGTTTAGCCGTAATGATTAGCATACAATCACTTGTTTCCTATTCAACAATGAAAGAAGCAAACGATCCAGCAGCTGTTTATCAATTGATGGATTATGTAGAGCAAATTAACGAGCCGGTCATTGTGTATACTTGGGAAGAAACTAGGGTAATGTCCTATAACAAGGTGTCATTTGAACACGAACAAATTTATACGTATTCAACCTTTCTATCTGATCTTCAATATTATGATGAGCATCGCGTATTTTTAACAGGACAGGTTCTCGATGGATTTAAGAAACAGAATATATCGATGGATGGTCAGATCAAAAAGGTCAAAGAATTCCAATCCTCCACATTGTATGATCCTGTCTATCATGACATTGTTTTATATGAGTTCTTAAGATGATAGAAAATTGAGGTAATGTGTTACAATGAGAGGGGAACATAGATACGCCTTGAAAAGGAGTAGTGAGGTGAGGCAGCATGGAACAACATCTTAAAAATAAGCTAGCAATCCTTCCTGACCAGCCCGGGTGTTATTTAATGAAAGATCGCCAGGGAACGATTATTTATGTTGGGAAGGCAAAGGTGCTAAAAAATAGAGTCAGATCTTATTTTAGTGGATCACACGATGGAAAAACGCAGCGGCTTGTAAGTGAAATACGTGATTTTGAGTATATCGTAACCTCCACAAATCTTGAAGCTCTTATTCTTGAACTTAATTTAATCAAAAAACATGATCCGAAATATAATGTGATGCTTAAAGATGATAAAAGCTATCCTTATATAAAAATAACGGCAGAAGAACAGCCCCGCTTAATTACGACACGTAAAATAAAAAAAGATAAAGGTAAGTATTTTGGTCCATATCCGAATGCTTATGCAGCTAGTGCAACAAAGAAGCTTTTGGACCGACTATATCCTTTACGTAAATGTCGTAAAATGCCTGATCGCGTCTGTCTTTATTATCATATAGGCCAGTGTTTGGCTCCATGTGTCAACGACGTCTCTAAAGAGCAAAATAAAGAGATGATTGACGGGATTACGCGTTTTCTAAACGGAGGTCACCAGGAAGTTAAAGAAGACATAGAAAGAAAGATGACCACAGCATCTGAGAATATGGATTTCGAGCGAGCAAAAGAGTTTCGTGATTTAATGTTTCATATTGATAAAGTTATGGAAGTGCAAAAGATCCAATCTAACGATGGTATTGATCGGGATATTTTTGGATATAGTTTCGACAAAGGATGGATGTGTGTTCAAGTTTTCTTTGTACGACAAGGGAAGTTAATTGAGAGAGATGTTTCACTTTTCCCTTTCTATAATGATGCTGAAGAAGATTTCTTAACTTATATCGGTCAGTTCTATCTTCAACAAAATCATCCTAAGCCAAAAGAAGTATTGCTTCCTCAGCAGGTTAATGCTCAAATGGTAGAAGAACTTCTACAAATTCCAGTTCACCAGCCAAAAAGAGGCAAGAAAAAAGAGCTTGTCGAGCTTACAATGAAGAATGCGACCATTGCCATTAATGAGAAATTTTCATTAATTGAACGCGACGAGAAAAGAACGATTGATGCTGTTGACAACTTGGGAGAAAAGCTTAATATAGAAGCTCCGCTCAGAATTGAAGCTTTTGATAACTCGAACATTCAGGGCACGAACCCTGTATCCGCTATGGTTGTTTTTCTTGATGGAAAGCCAAAGAAAAATGAGTATCGCAAGTACAAAATCAAAACAGTGGAAGGACCAAACGATGTAGGTTCTATGAAAGAGGTTGTGAGAAGAAGATATTCAAGAATGCTTAAGGAAAATGGTCCGCTTCCTGACTTAATTATTATTGACGGCGGAATAGCTCAAATACAGGCGTCACAGGATGTGCTCGAGAATGAGCTTGGTCTGGACATACCGGTTTGCTCGCTGACGAAAGATGAGAAACATAAAACGTCTCATCTTCTTATTGGTGATCCTCCTGAAGCTGTTTATCTACCAAGAAATAGTCAGGAATTCTACCTGTTGCAAAGGATTCAAGATGAAGTACACCGATTTGCGATTACGTTTCATCGACAGCTTCGAGGAAAATCGATGCTTAAGTCAAGTCTTGATGATATTCCCGGTATCGGAGAGAAGAGAAAAAAGAAGCTGCTAAATCATTTTGGATCGATCAAAAAGATGAAAGAAGCAAGCGTTGAAGACTTACACAACGCAGGACTACCAATGAATGTTGCAGAGGAAGTAGTCGCTCGATTTGAAAGTCAATCAAATTAATTTGTAAGAACATGTTGCGGCATTCACGTAAGTTCGTTATAATGAGTGAAATTTAATAGTTCCACACTTCGAAAGTTGAAGTGATGGTAGAGGCGCAAAAACCAATAGTAAGCTTACTGAAGAGTGTTAAGACTCAGTGATAGGAGCTGAAAGGGGGATTTGCCGAAGTGGAAAGACGCTTATCCGTCTGAAGCTGGATCTGTATTGAATAAGTGCAGAGCTGTCATCCAATACCTACCCGGGAATTGGATGGAGAACTATCTCACAAAGGGACGTTTTCTTGGATTTGTTATGAAAACAACAGTGAGGTTTTTCTCATTGTTGTTTTTTTATACTTTAATAAACGCTTTACAAGTTTAAAGTATAAAAAATGAAGGCTATCGCTATTTCAATCTGGTGAGTGGCCGAGTTTTTTAATATCCATTTCGACTCTTAGTTAGTGAGTGTTTGTAACGTGCGATGATTACGCACTATGAGGGATAACGAGCTGCATGAAAGAAAGGATGGAGAGAGTGGGACTACGCGTATTGAAATTCGGAGGTACGTCTGTTGGAGATGTAGAGAAAATCAAAAATGTTTCCAAAAGGCTTATGGAAGCTGTAAATAATGGAGATGAGGTTGTTGCGGTTGTTTCAGCGATGGGCAAAACAACGGATGAGCTTTTAGGATTATCAAAAGGGATAACAGCTACACCGTCTGCAAGAGAGCTTGATATGCTTCTAACGACTGGAGAACAAGTAACAACAGCGCTTCTTTCGATGGCATTAAATGAAGAAGGGTACGATGCTATTTCATTAACTGGCTGGCAAGCAGGAATTAAAACAGAGTCGCTTCACGGCAATGCCAGAATCCTCGATATTGATGCATCACGTATGAATCAACACCTTGCTGAAGGGAAAATTGTGATAGTAGCAGGATTCCAGGGGCTAACTGATACGTCTGACATCGCGACGCTAGGGCGTGGTGGTTCCGATACAACAGCTGTGGCGATTGCAGCAGCTCTTAAAGCGGATCGTTGTGAGATATATACAGATGTGGATGGCGTGTATACGACAGATCCTCGATATGTGAAAGGTGCAAGAAAGCTTTCTACGATTTCTTATGATGAAATGCTTGAACTTGCTAACCTTGGGGCTGGTGTCTTACATCCTAGAGCGGTTGAGTTTGCAAAAAACTATAACATCTTGCTTGAGGTCCGCTCGAGCTTTACGAATGAACCTGGAACGCTAATTGAGGAGGTCGTATCAATGGAACAAAATTTGGTGGTTAGAGGTCTGGCTTTTGAAAGTAATGTAACAAAAATAACAATTTCAGGTTTGCCGAATGAGATTACAACACTTCCTTCCTTGTTCTCATCTCTTGCGGCAAATGGTATTAATGTAGATGTGATCATTCAAAGTACAGGAGAGAAAAATACAACGAGTATCTCATTCTCAATTGAAACAGCCTCTCTTGAATTAACTCTTGATGTGCTCCGTCGCATTAAAGTGAAACTTCCCTACGAACATATTTATCACGAATCAGAACTTGCTAAGGTATCCATAGTAGGATCAGGTATGATTTCTAACCCTGGTGTTGCGGCACAAATGTTTGAAGTACTTGCTGAACACGGGGTAGAAATGAAGATGGTGAGTACATCAGAAATCAAAGTGTCAACGATCGTTCCAGAAGATAAAATGATTTATGCTATTGAGTCGCTACACGATAAATTTCAACTAGATGAAAGAACCCCTGTTAAACAAATGTAATCAAAAAGGAGACCACATGTGGTCTCCTTTCTATTCAATCTGATCTTTTGGGTCCCATTTTACTGTGAATTGAATTTCATTCTTTTTATCAGTTTCATAGGCTTCAGCGATGCAACGAAGCATATTTTGATATTGTTCAGCAAGAAAACCTGCTTCTAGTTGATAACAAGCATTTCGACTAGTATTTCTTCGCTCAGTGATAAGAGCTGACTGAAGATCAAACGTTACTTCATTCTTTTTTTCTTGTGCAATTGATAATTTACCCCATCCAGCACGCTGAAAAAAATCCTCGATCTCTTCTCGAGTGGAGAGCGGGAATTGCCTAGCCATTTCTTTTCCAGTCCAATATAAAACAGCCGGCTGTTCACTACCAAGAAGTTCAGGAATAAGAACTTCTCTATAAAATTCATATCCAAAAGCAGTTGTTTCTATTTCATGACTATAATCAATCGAGTTTGTGCGCTTCTTAAACATAAATTCCTCCCAGCTTTTCTACAAAATAATTATAACGTTTTATCGACAAATCCTCCATAGCACCATAGATAGAATTTATATATATAGAAAGCGTATTCAATTGAGATATACGCAGGTGTTGCAAGGGAATTTTGAAAAATCTAAATGTACACGTTTTCTTGACGGTCCTAAATGATGGGAGTACAATGGGTATGTCACAATATAATCGACAGAAAGCGATGATTTCTGTGCATGCAAAGACTTCTTTATTAGAAAAAAATGCACTGGCAGATGGTAGCTTAACAACTTAAAAGGGGGACACACAAAACATGGCCGCAAGTCGAGACTTTGTAAGCCGAAAATTGCATTCGCTTCTAGGAGTAATTCCGCTCGGACTTTATGTTACTCAGCATCTCACTGTTAACTATTTTGCAACAAGAGGGCCCGAGGCGTTTAATGACGCAGCTCATTTTATGGAGAGCCTTCCTTACAGGTATTTGCTTGAAATTTTCGTCATTTTCTTACCGCTCTTATTCCATGCGATTTACGGTGTTTATATCGCATTTCAATCCAAAAACAACGTAAGTCGATATGGCTATTTACGTAACTGGATGTTTTATTTGCAGCGGATTTCTGGCGTTATCGTATTAATATTTGTAACTTGGCACGTCTGGCAAACGAGAATACAAGCTGCGATGGGAGCAGAAGTAAACTTCCAAATGATGGCTGATATCTTGTCTAATCCAGGAATGATGATCTTTTACATCGTTGGTGTACTTGGTACTGTCTTCCACTTCGCAAATGGCTTATGGTCTTTCTTTGTAAGCTGGGGCTTCACAGTAACACCAAAATCACAGCGTACGATGACATACGTAACAATGGTCATTTTCGTTGCACTTTCAGTTGTTGGCATGCGCGCATTATTTGCATTCGTTTAAGAAAGTGAACTGTCTTCACCACGTCTGATACATAACTTTCAGACAGAGCCAGCATTTAAGGGGGAACTGTTCTTATGAGTAAAGGTAAATTAGTGATAGTTGGAGGCGGCCTTGCAGGTTTGATGGCTACCATCAAAGCTGCGGAAGCTGGAATGCAAGTAGATCTTCTTTCCATCGTTCCGGTAAAACGTTCTCACTCTGTATGTGCGCAGGGGGGAATTAACGGGGCTGTTAATACAAAAGGAGAAGGAGATTCTCCTTGGGAGCACTTTGATGATACAGTTTATGGAGGAGATTTCCTTGCAAATCAACCTCCAGTAAAAGCAATGTGTGATGCAGCGCCTGGTATCATTCACTTAATGGATCGTATGGGCGTAATGTTTAACAGAACACCAGAAGGTCTACTAGATTTTAGACGCTTTGGTGGAACACAACATCATCGCACTGCTTTTGCCGGTGCAACAACCGGGCAACAGCTTCTATATGCGCTTGATGAGCAAGTTCGTCGCCATGAAGTAGCAGGCCTCGTTACAAAATATGAAGGATGGGAATTTCTCTCCGCTATTTTAGATGATGAAGGTGTATGCCGAGGAGTTGTTGGTGAAAACTTAACAACTTCTGAAATAAGAAGTTTTGAAGCAGATGCGGTTATTATGGCGACTGGTGGACCTGGTATTATCTTCGGTAAGAGTACAAACTCTGTTATTAATACAGGTTCTGCTGCTGGTGCGCTTTATCAGCAAGGGGCTATTTATTCTAATGGGGAATTTATTCAAATTCATCCAACAGCAATCCCTGGTGATGACAAGCTTCGTCTTATGAGTGAATCTGCACGTGGCGAAGGTGGCCGCGTTTGGACGTATAAAGACGGTAAACCATGGTATTTCCTTGAGGAAAAATACCCAGCATATGGAAACCTTGTACCGCGTGATATTGCTACGAGAGAAATTTTTGATGTGTGTGTTAGTCAAAAGCTTGGTATTAATGGAGAGAACATGGTTTACCTTGACCTCTCACATAAAGATTCAAAAGAGCTTGATGTTAAGCTTGGCGGTATTATTGAAATTTACGAGAAATTCATGGGTGACGATCCTCGTAAAGTCCCTATGAAAATTTTCCCTGCTGTACACTATTCAATGGGTGGTTTATGGGTTGATTTTAACCAGCAGACTAATATTCCTGGGCTATTTGCTGCTGGTGAATGTGATTATTCTCAACACGGTGGCAATCGTCTTGGAGCAAACTCGCTATTATCTTCTATTTATGGTGGCATGGTTGCTGGTCCAAATGCGGTTGACTATATTAATGGATTAGAAGCAACGGTTGAGGATCTCTCTTCTTCATTATTTGAAAAGCATCAACAAGAAGAGCAGGCAAAGCAGGACGAAATCATGAAGATGAATGGAACAGAGAATGCTTATCAAATTCATAAAGAGCTTGGCGAATGGATGACAGCTAACGTAACGGTTGTAAGAAACAACGACAAGTTAAAGGAAACAGATGAGAAAATTCAAGAGTTGATGGAGCGTTACGAGAACATCAATATTAATGATACATCCAAGTGGAGTAATCAGGGGGCTTCATTTACTCGACAATTATCTAACATGCTTCAGTTGGCACGGGTAATTACAATCGGGGCCTTAAACCGTAACGAAAGTCGCGGTGCTCACTACAAGCCTGAATTCCCTGAGCGTAATGATGAAGAATTTCTTAAAACAACAATGGCTAAATACGATGCAGTCAACAACAAACCAGAATTCTACTATGAAGAAGTAGATACATCATTAATTCCACCTCGTAAACGCGATTATTCTAAGAAGAAAGCGGGGGATAAATGATGAGTGAGAATAAAACTGTCACACTTAAGATAAAAAGGCAGGATGGACCTGAATCTAATTCATATGAAGAAACGTTTACGATTCCATATCGTCAAAATATGAACGTTATTTCTGCTTTAATGGAAATTCGTCGTAATCCAGTTAATGCAAACGGTGAGAAAACTACACCTGTTATTTGGGAAATGGGTTGTCTAGAAGAAGTATGCGGAGCTTGTTCGATGGTCATTAATGGAAAACCACGTCAATCTTGTACTGCTTTACTAGATCAACTTGAGCAACCAATTCGCTTAGAGCCAATGACCACATTCCCGGTTGTGCGAGATCTTGCTGTAGATCGAAGCAGAATGTTTGATGCACTTAAGAAAGTGAAAGCATGGATTCCGATCGATGGTACCTATGATCTTGGACCTGGTCCGAGAATGCCTGAGAATAAGCGACAGTGGGCATATGAACTATCAAAATGTATGACATGTGGTGTTTGTCTTGAAGCGTGTCCGAATGTAAATAGTCGCTCGGAGTTTATTGGACCAGCTGCTATTTCACAGGTTCGATTATTCAACTCACATCCAACAGGTGAGATGAACAAAGAGGAGCGTCTGGAAGGCTTAATGGGAGAGGGTGGACTTGGGAACTGTGGTAACTCACAGAACTGTGTGCAATCTTGTCCGAAAGGAATTCCACTAACAACTTCTATTGCTGCAATGAATAGAGCAACGTCACTTCAAACGTTCAAAAACTTTTTTGGAAGTGATCACTAGGAAAAGATCCCCTACAAGGGGGTCTTTTTTAGTTTCAGATAATTCTTAAGCTATGTTAGCTTATAACGTGGGTTCTCGATTTTTTCTGCGAAGCGATTGATCATGACAGAACTTAATTGATTCTAAGATCTACAGCTTCTTTAAAAGAGCCAAGTCTTAAGAAAAGAATAAAACCTTATTACGATATTTCTCAGGAAATGATGAAGAAGAACGAAGGTTGTCATAATAAATTCTCTAAACTGTTTTTATGCAATGTGTGAATTAATGTAACACGTAAGATAGAAATTCATATATTGTATGGACTATATAATTTCAATCGAAGTTGCTTTGTTGCCCTATCGAGGAGGGTGGAATGTTGAAAGGGAACCACTACCGACCAAAGCCACTATTAACCAAAAGAGAAAGAGAAGTTTTCGAATTGCTTGTTCAAGACAAAACGACAAGAGAAATAGCAGAAGAATTGTTTATTAGCGAAAAAACAGTTCGAAACCATATTTCGAACACGATGCAAAAGCTGGGGGTAAAGGGGCGTTCTCAGGCTGTTGTCGAATTGCTTCGACTGGGAGAATTAGAAATATAAAACTGTGCCGGCTTAAAAGCCGGTTTTTTCTTTTGTGAAACGTCTTGTTTGCTTATACTGTTAATTCTAGATTATTTCCTCATTCGAGTTAAATGTCATTCTGTGAAAAAGAATCAATGAGATACATAGGAACTTAAACTTCATGATAAAGGGTAAGGAAGAGAAATTTATAGAGATCAGTCTATGAAGTGAGTAGGTTAAAATAAAAAAGAATGAATAGTATGTTAAGATAACAAAAAGGCTTATAACAAGATGGTTCCATGCGAAGGAGAGACACTTATACAAACAAGCGTAGCTTATTAGTAGATTTTCTTTTGTATGATAATGACATAAAATATCGGCAAATGAAATGAATGGAAGATAGAAAATTATCTTCGGGTTGTTATAAATAAAGCAATAGATTATGATATCAACTATATTACATGAGTAAGGGGCAACCTAATGGAACGTTTTCTCATTGACGTTCGATCTGTTATTTACTATTATTAGTACGTTCATAATCACAAATGAAACCGGTTTAATGAGGGGAAATTGAACATGAATGGTGAATTTGAAATAAAGAAAATTCTAAATAATAATGTCGTAATTGCCGTTTCGGAGAATAATAATGAAGTCGTTTTAACTGGAAAAGGGATTGGCTTCAATCAGAAACAAGGCGAAAGACTCGATGAATCCAAAGTAGACAAGTATTTTGTTCTTATAGATAAGCATGAGCAGGAACAATATAAGTTATTAGTTCCACATGTACCAGAATCTTTTATCGGCATGATGAATGATACGATTTCGCTGATCGGAGATAAGCTGGATGCGGAGTTAGACGAGCATATCCACGTTTCCTTAACGGATCACCTTTCCTTTGCGATTAAACGCCTTCGTCAAGGATTGGATGTAAAGAATCCTTTTCTAGTCGAAACGCAAACAATGTATCCAAAAGAGTATACAATTGCTGAAGAAGTGATACAGTTAATTAATCATAAGCTTGATGTGGCTCTTCCTGATGGAGAGATTGGGTTTGTTGCGTTACACATTCACAGTGCTATTACAAATAGAAGCGTAGGTAAGCTTAACAAATATTCGGCTTTAATTAGTCAACTCGTTAAAGTCATTGAAGAATCTCTTCGAATTGAAATTAGTCGGACAGGAATTGATTATTTGCGTCTTGTACGTCATCTGAGACATGCGATTGAACGTAGTGAGTTAAATCAACCCGTGGAAGCGCATGAACGATTAGAAAAAGTGTTGAAAGAAGAATATCCAGTGTGCTATAATCTGTCATGGAAGTTGATTAAAATTATGCAGAAGGAACTTCGTACGAATTTTCCTGATGCAGAAGCGGTCTACTTAACGATGCACTTGCAAAGGCTTTCTCCTAAATAATTTCATACTTAACGGTAACGTGTTACTGATACGATCAGGCATGAGTGAAGCCGGAATGACAAAAACTGATTGGGGTATAGTATATCCTGATTGAGTTGTCATACCGTCCACTCATGCCTTTTTTATATTCAAATTTTTTGGGGGAAAAATAAAAGGAGGAAAACACATGTTTAAACAGGCTTTCGGGGTTTTACAGCGCGTTGGTAAAGCGCTAATGCTTCCAGTTGCAATTTTACCTGCTGCTGGACTATTGCTAGGTTTTGGTAATGCATTTCAAAATCCAACTTTACTTGAAAAACTACCGTTCTTGTCAGCTGAATGGTTCCAGCTTCTTGCTACTGTCATGGAGGAGTCTGGTGGGATAGTATTTGCTAACCTTGCACTACTATTTGCGGTTGGGGTAGCAATTGGTTTATCTGATGGAGACGGCGTTGCGGGTATTGCTGCAATTGTAGGTTTCCTTGTTATGAATATTACAATGGGTGTACTTGAAGGCGTATCAGCTGATCAAGTTGCTGAAAGCGCATCATATGCTAATGTGCTGGGTATACCTACATTACAAACAGGGGTTTTCGGAGGAATTATAGTCGGTATTCTTGCCTCCTATATGTATAAACGGTATTATAATATTCAACTTCCTCAATATCTTGGTTTCTTTGCTGGGAAACGATTTGTTCCAATCGCTACGGCGGTTTCAGCTTTGATTCTTGGTGTAATTATGATTTTCGTTTGGCCACCTGTACAATCTGGCCTAAATGCTTTTTCACACAACATGCTTGATGCTAATCCAGCACTTGCTGCATTTGTATTCGGTGTTATTGAACGTTCGTTAATTCCATTCGGACTGCACCATATTTTCTACTCACCATTCTGGTTTGAGTTTGGACAATATACAAATGCTGCAGGTGAAATCATTCGAGGAGATCAAAAGATTTTCTTCGAACAGTTGAAAGATGGTGCTGAGTTAACTGCTGGTACATTCATGACTGGTAAATTCCCGTTTATGATGTTTGGTCTTCCTGCAGCAGCGCTTGCTATGTATCATGAAGCTAGACCAGAAAAGAAAGCGGTTGTAGCAGGAATCATGGGCTCTGCTGCACTTACTTCTTTCTTAACAGGGATAACTGAGCCGCTTGAATTTTCTTTCTTATTCGTAGCTCCAGTCCTTTTTGGAATTCATGCGATTTTTGCAGGTCTTTCTTTTATGACAATGGCTTTACTTGATGTTAAAATTGGTATGACTTTCTCTGGTGGTGTCATTGATTTCCTTCTATTCGGAGTACTTCAAGGTAGAACTGCCTGGTGGCTTGTTATTCCAGTAGGGTTAGTATTCGCATTAATCTATTACTTCGGCTTCCGTTTTGCGATTCGTAAGTTTAACTTAATGACTCCTGGACGAGAAGAAGATGAAGAGGATGAAATTGCTGACGATGGTCAAGACAATACAGCGCTTGCTTACAATGTGCTTCAAGCTCTTGGCGGTGAAAGCAATATTACAAGTCTTGATGCTTGTATTACACGACTTCGTGTTTCTGTTTCAGATAAAGGCGAAGTGGATAAGAAGCGTTTGAAACGTCTTGGTGCATCAGGTGTTATGGAAGTAGGAAATAACATTCAGGCTATTTTTGGAACGCAGTCCGATGGTTTGAAAGGACAAATCAGAGATATCATGAGTGGAAAGACACCAAAGCCACTTCAAGATGAGAAAAAAGAAGAAAAGAGTGAGCAAATTTCTGGAGTGAAGGGTGCTGATCATCTTATTTCTCCTCTAGAGGGTAAGATTATGCCAATCACGGAAGTGCCTGATCAGGTCTTTTCTGGTAAGATGATGGGAGACGGTTTTGCGATTGAACCAACTGATGGCTTGATTGTCGCACCGGTTGATGGCAAAATAATGAATGTGTTCCCAACGAAGCATGCAATTGGTATTGAGTCTGTTAATGGACGTGAGATTCTAATTCACGTTGGAATTGATACGGTTAACCTCAAAGGTGAAGGTTTTGAAGTATTCATTAGCGAAGGCGATGAGATTAAGCAAGGACAGAAGCTTATGAAGGTTGATCTCTCATTTATTAAAGAGAATGCAACATCAACTATTACGCCTATTGTATTTACTAACCTTGAAGAGGGAGAAACAATTGATCTTTCGAAAGAAGGAACTGTTTCTCGGGAAGACAAAGATATTATTACAATATCAAAATAAAAAATATAACATTTGAAAGAGGGAATTGAAAATGGCAGAGAAAAATTTCACAGTAACAAGCGAATCAGGAATCCACGCACGCCCAGCGACAGCACTAGTAAACAAAGCAGGTCAATATAGCTCTGACGTAACGCTTGATTACAACGGGAAGTCTGTAAACTTGAAATCCATCATGGGTGTTATGAGTCTTGGTATCCAACAAAATTCTGAAATCACTATCAAAGCAGAAGGATCAGATGCTGACGATGCGATTGCAGGACTAACTGAAGTTATGGAAAACGAAGGTCTAGGCAAGTAATGTCTAACCAACTGACTGGAATTGGCGCTTCTGCGGGAATTGCTATCGCTAAAGCGTTCGTACTTGAAAATCCGGCACTTGAAATTGAACAAAAGTCAATTACTGATGCTGGTGCTGAAATCGAACGTTTTGAAGCGGCCGTTCATCGTGCTAAAGAAGAACTAGAAGTCATTAAGAATCACGCCAATGAACAGCTCGGAGAAGATAAAGCAGCGATTTTTGCTGCTCATCTTCTCGTTTTATCTGATCCAGAGTTGTTGAATGCAGTGAAAGATAAAGTTAATAATGAAAAAGTAAATGCTGAAAGTGCAATGAGTGAAGTTTCGAATATGTTTATTAGCATGTTTGAGAACATGGATAATGAGTACATGAAAGAACGTGCTGCTGATATTCGAGACGTATCTAAACGTGTACTGGCTCATTTACTTGGCGTTACGTTTACATCTCCAGGTGCAATCACCGATGAAGTTATTGTTCTAGCTGAAGATCTCACTCCTTCTGACACTGCTCAATTAAATAAGCAGTTTGTTAAAGGGTTTGCGACGGATATTGGTGGTAGAACATCTCACTCTGCTATCATGGCTCGTTCAATGGAAATTCCAGCTGTCGTTGGAACGAAAACTATTACTTCTGAAGATGTGGAAGGTAAATTAGTTATCATTGATGGTATCGATGGTAATGTGATTGTTGATCCTTCTGAAGAAGAAATTGCGGAATATACAAAGAAAAAGGAACACTTTGAAGCTAAAAAACAAGAGTGGGCGAAGCTTGTAAATGAGCCAACAACAACGAAAGATGAGAAACATGTTGAGCTTGCAGCAAACATCGGTACTCCTGAAGACGTAAAAGGTGTCCTTGAAAACGGTGGAGAAGGCGTCGGCCTATACCGTACTGAATTTCTATATATGGGCCGTAACGAATTGCCTTCAGAAGAAGAGCAGTTCAAGGCTTACAAAGAAGTACTTGAAAAAATGGATGGTAAGCCTGTCGTAATCCGTACACTTGATATCGGTGGAGATAAAGAGCTACCTTACTTAAATCTTCCGAAAGAAATGAATCCGTTCCTTGGGTTCCGTGCGATTCGCCTTTGCCTTGAAGAGACGGAAATTTTCCGTACTCAACTGCGTGCACTTCTTCGCGCTAGCGTATTCGGTAACTTAAAAGTAATGTTTCCTATGATTGCAACTGTCGGTGAATTCCGTCAGGCTAAAGATATGCTTCTTTCTGTTAAAGAGGAGCTAATAGGGGAAGGTATTCAGGTATCAGAAGATATTGAAATTGGTATGATGGTTGAAATTCCAGCAACGGCGGCAATGGCTGACGTTTTTGCTAAAGAAGTTGATTTCTTTAGTGTTGGAACTAACGATCTTATTCAATATACGATGGCTGCTGATCGTATGAATCAAAAGGTATCTTACCTTTACCAACCATATAATCCTGCAATTCTTAGACTTATTAAAATGGTCATTGATGCAGCTCATAAAGAAGGCAAGTGGGCTGGTATGTGTGGTGAAATGGCGGGAGATCAGATTGCGATCCCGATCCTTCTTGGTCTTGGACTCGATGAATTCAGCATGAGTGCTACTTCGATTTTGCCTGCTAGAAGTCAAATGACGAAGCTATCTAAAGAAGAGATTTCTTCTCATATCGATCACATTCTTTCACTTGCAACAAATGAAGAAGTGGTTGCCTATGTACAAGAACATTTCGCAACGGAAGAGCTATAGGAAACTATAGCTCTTCTTTTTTTATTTACATATGTTCATGATTCGTTTTTGGGCAATGATGAATTCGGTAAGTCTTTTACGCTACTTCTTATACATGGGCATATGAATAAGAAGTTAGGAGGAGTCATCTCTTGCAATTCATATCGGTTACAATCAAAATAGAATGTAAGATATTATAAGGGGGAGACTAGATGTCTGAAGAATTAACAAGAGAACCAGCGTCAATTGTTGATATAGAGAAATCACTTCGTATGGTTGCTGGTATTATTAAACAACATGGACGGGAACTTTTGAGTGAATTTTCCATTACACCTCCTCAATTTCTTGCGCTCCAATGGCTTTCTGAATACGGTGATTTAACTATTGGAGAACTGTCTAATAAAATGTATCTTGCCTGTAGTACGACGACGGATCTCGTGGATCGTATGGAAAAAACGGAGCTAGTAAAACGAGTGAAAGACCCACACGATCGACGAGTCGTACGAATTCATATATTAGATAAGGGAAATGAAATAATTAAAAAAGTGATTCATAAAAGACAGGTCTATTTGGAAAACATTACCCAGAAATTCTCGGGGGATCAAGTAAAAGCACTTGAAGAAAGTTTGCATTTACTTTATGACGAAATGAAAAAGAACTAACTGGACCGGTAAGTAGAGAGGCGAAATATTTTGAAGAAACCAATCGGGGTTATTGATTCAGGTGTTGGCGGACTAACGGTAGCAAGAGAGATTATGCGACAGCTACCAAAAGAAGAAATTGTTTATTTAGGTGATACAGCAAGATGTCCTTATGGGCCAAGAACGGTTTCTGAGGTGAGGCAGTTCACCTGGGAAATGACGAATTACCTATTAGAGCAATACCATATTAAAATGCTCATTATTGCTTGTAATACTGCGACCGCTGTCGTTCTTAAAGAGATTCAAGATGAACTATCTATCCCCGTAAGAGGTGTTATTCATCCTGGAGCAAGAAGTGCTTTGAAAGAAACGACAAATAAGTATGTTGGAGTAATTGGAACGACTGGTACTGTAAAAAGTCGAGCTTACGAGTACTCCCTTAAAGCTATTGATAATGATATTAAAGTGGAAAGTCTTGCGTGCCCTCCCTTTGTGCCGCTGGTCGAAACCGGAAATCTGAACAGTGAAGAAACGTATCAGACTGTCAGAAGCACGCTTGCCCCATTGATGAATAAAGGAATCGATACCCTGATATTAGGATGTACACATTATCCATTATTAGAATCAGTGATTCAATCAGTCATGGGAGACGATACAGCCATTATTTGTTCAGGCGATGAAACAGCATATGAAGTGAGTGGTATTCTAGAGTACAGTTCACTTTTATATACAGGTGATGAACGTCCATCGCATACATTTCTTACAACTGGATCAATTGACAACTTCGCTAGGATTGCGAGCCATTGGCTCGATTATCCTGTAGCTAATGTTGAACGTATCGAACTCTAATCTATCAAAGATTAGAGTTTTTTAGTTATCAAAAAATTAGTCTTTCTCAAAAAATTTCTAGAAATCACCAAGGTTCAATATCGTAGCCAATTTTTGAAGCTCGTATCTCTCCTAATAAATGATAAAACAAGTTATTCAAATTACTCAGGTATAAATTGAAATATAACTCGTATAAATGGTAGTACAAACCATCCGGGGAGGGATAGCTATGCGTTTACGCGGAATTGGGTTCGCGCTATTGTTGCTTTCATGTATATTAACAATATCTGGTTGCGGTTTCGGTTTTGAAAAATCATTAAAGGAAATCGATCCTCCTAAAGTCGATTATGTAAAAGATGGAGAACAGATGGAGGATAATGAGACAGGTGCTACAAAAGAAGGTGAAGTAGAAGAAGCGACGGGTGAAGAGGCGGCTGATGAAGCTAATGGAATGACGACTCGTCAACTCTATTTACTTGATGCCAATGGAATGGTTGTGCCACAGAGCGTTCAACTTCCTGCCGTAGAAGGTGCTGCAAAGCAAGCGTTAGAATACCTTGTTGTTGATGGTCCAGTGACAGAAATGCTTCCTAACGGTTTTAAAGCTGTGTTGCCTGCTGGAACTGTTATCCAGGGCGTTGATCAAGTTGATGAAACGGTGGTTGTGGATTTCTCAAATGAGTTTAAAGATTATGCTGCAGAAAATGAGAAACAAATTCTTGAGGCTGTCACTTGGACATTAACTCAATTTGACGGAATTGAGAAGGTGAAAATTCAAATCAATGGCTATGATCAACAGGAAATGCCTGTGAATGGGACGCCAATCGGTGAGAGTGTTAGCAGGGCAAATGGGATTAACCATGAGATGGGTAATGTGGTTGATGTTTCCAATAGCGAAGATGTAACCGTCTATTTCATGGCTCAAAGTGAAGACTATGCATACTACGTCCCAGTTACAAAACGGATGGAAGGCGTCTCGGATGATGTGCGAGGCGTATTGAAAGGACTAATGGAAGGACCGGCAGTTCATTCCGGCTTATTTAGTCAACTATCTAAAGACGTAAAATTATTGAAGGCTAAAGAGGAAGATGGTTTATTAACGCTAGATTTTAATGAAGCGATCTTAACTGGATCAGAAGAGATGGTTATTCAGAAAGATATTATAAATAGTCTGGTTCTTTCGTTAACCGAGAAGGAAAGCATTAGTGAAGTAGCTATTACTGTTGATGGTCACCCAGAAGTCATTGATGAAGCTGGTAATGCTTTGTCAGAACCAGTTTCAAGGCCAGAAGACGTTAACAAAGTGGGTTTTTAAAATAGAATATGATACGATTAAGAGGCAGGTGTACTGCCTCTTTTTCTATTTAAATGAAGGTTAGTTAGGCTTATTACGTTTAAATTCATGGGTCATCTAGAATTCAGTAACGTTTATTAACATAGTCTAGAAAAGATAAAAGGTAGTTTCATTAAATGGTTACGATTTAGTAATGAAAGAGATGGGGAACAGGAGGAAGAGTATGAGAATTGATGGACGTAAGGAAGATGAGCTTAGAGTGATACATATTGAAAGAGATTATATAAAGCATCCGGAAGGTTCTGTATTAATTACTGTAGGAGATACAAAAGTGATTTGCTCTGCATCAATAGAGGATCGCGTACCACCTTTTATGCGAGGACAGGGGAAAGGGTGGATTGCAGCCGAGTATGCTATGTTGCCAAGAGCTACTGAACAAAGAAACATTCGTGAATCAAGTAAAGGAAAAGTTGCTGGTCGAACAATGGAGATTCAGCGACTAATTGGAAGAGCACTTCGGACGGTAGTTGACCTTGAAGCACTTGGAGAACGCACGATTTGGATTGATTGTGATGTAATTCAGGCAGATGGCGGCACTCGAACTGCTTCTATTACTGGCGCATTTGTAGCACTTGCACTGGCTGTAGAAAAAGGTATGAATCGAAAGCAAATTAAGAAAATGCCATTAACTGATTTTCTTGCAGCCACTTCGGTAGGAATTGATCAAGGTGGAACGGCTTTATTGGACCTTTGTTATAAGGAAGATTCCTCTGCTCATGTGGATATGAATATTGTTATGACTGGTAGTGGGGAATTCGTGGAACTACAGGGAACAGGTGAAGAAGCAACGTTTAATATGAATCAATTAAATGAAATGCTTGCGCTAGGTAAAGATGGTGTTGAGAAATTGATTCAGAAGCAAACAGAAGTGATCGGTGAGTTTGCTTCAAAAATAAAGGAGGAATCTACGGACGATGCGTAAACTTCTTATTGCAACAAAGAATGAAGGTAAAGTAAGAGAATTTAAGAGAAGATTCGAGTCAGAAGAGCTTACTGTAATTTCTTTATTGGATCTCGAAGAAGCGCCTGACGTGGCAGAAACTGGTCATACTTTTGCGGAGAATGCCGTACTAAAAGCCGAAGCCATTATGAAATTAACAAACCAACCGGTTATTGCGGATGATTCTGGGCTTGTCATAGATGCACTTGATGGTGATCCCGGGGTTTATTCGGCTAGATATGCAGGACTCGATAAAAATGATGAAGCAAACATGGACAAAGTTCTCGAAGAAATGAAGAATGTACCTGAAGAAGATCGTGGAGCTTCTTTTCAATGTATTCTAGCGGTCGCCATCCCTGGTCAAAACACGGAAGTTTTTTCGGGTTCATGCAAGGGGACAATTGCTTTTGAACGTTCTGGAAACTACGGGTTCGGATATGATCCGATTTTCTACCTGCCTTCATACGGTAAAACGATGGCTGAACTTTCTCCTGAAGAAAAAAATGCTATCTCACATAGAGGACAAGCTCTTGATCGTTTAGAAAAGGGATTTAAGGATTTATTTTAAAACATATGGATAACTAATGATTTGAACTCGTTGAATATACGGCTTCTTTGCCTGAGTTAACATTAATAGCATTCATGACTCGACTCTAAATTGAAGAGGTGACGTGAGATGAAAGTTCTAGTTGTAAGTGATAATCATAGTTCTAAGGAAGAATTGCAGAATCTTGTAGAGAGACATCAAAATGAAGTCGAATGTATGATCCACTGTGGAGATTCAGAATTTGATTATGATGCATCTGAAATGCTACCTTTTCAGGTGAGAGTGAGTGGAAACTGTGATTACGACCATCGTTATCCAGATGAATCGGTCGATAAAGTAGGGGACAAAACTGTTTTTACGACCCATGGACATTTATATAATGTGAAAATGACGTTAATGAAATTACAGTATAAAGCTGAAGAAGTACAAGCGGATCTTGTTTGTTTTGGTCATTCTCATGAGGTCCTATCTGTATATGAGGAAGGAACACTGTTTCTTAATCCTGGTAGTGTCAAACTTCCGAGAAAACCGCCGATTCAAACTTATGCGATTGTAGAATGGTCTGAAAATGATGTTAGCGTGACGTATCGTGATGAAAATGGGGAAATAGTAGAAGATCTTTCAAAAATATTTTCTCTCACTTAGGAAAAAACACAGCGAAGGCTGTGTTTTTCTAGTTTTTCTATTGACATTATTTTTGATATTCGTTATATTAATAAATGTCGCTACAAACTAAACAATGTCCCAGTAGCTCAGTAGGATAGAGCAACAGCCTTCTAAGCTGTGGGTCGGGAGTTCGAATCTCTCCTGGGACACCATATTTATAACGTAAAGGCATTTATCATTGTGATAAGATGGCTTTTTTTTTATACTTTGAGCAGTGTGAATGAACGTTGTTGATTTTTGGCTTATTTTCACCATGTGAAAATAAGGTTTCACTTGAATGAGCCCAAAACGACATTTCATCAATATAACCTAACATAGCTTACACATTAATGAGTACGTTCAGAAACGGTGCTGTACTGTGACTTGCTTTCAGGGGAACAATCACTTATCGTAGCGCTTTACTAATAGAGCGTGTGAAACAATAAACAAGCGGGAATAGAACCTGTAACGTGCTTCAACTTGAGTTTACAGGTGGATACTGATAAACTGATACCTAATCGTAGCTGCGCCTTTCCTGCTGTAAACTCTTTTAATAGAGAATATAAGAGAGTGGAGCGATTACGTCATGGATAAAGAAAAGCATGAGAGGAAAATAGTTTATTTTCCAAACGTGGCAGGCAAGCTTGTCGAAAAAGGAATGGCAGCACTTAAAGCTAAAGAAATTAAAGAGGCACATAAACATTTTAGTCAGCTACTTGAAATCGAACCAGATCATCCTCAAGGGAATTTTGGAATGGTCCTAAGCCTGGTTGAAATGGGCGATTTAAAAGAAGCATCTGAACGCTGTGAAACAATGATGCAGCAGGGTATCGGGGACTATTACGACATTTTTCAAGTATACATATCAATTTTAGTTCAGCTTGGAAAGTATCAGAATGTAGTTACGATGATCGAAGCGGTATTGCAAGAAAATCAACTTCCGTCAAATATAGCGGAATCGCTCTATCAGCTATTGCATTTCAGCAGGCAAATGACGAGTTATGATATCGATTCTGACGATGAGTTTGAAACTGTCCAAGAGGAAGATGCAGACAAGCTAATTGCTTATTTAGAAAGCAATAAGACGGAAAAACAGTGGTTGGCTATACAGAAACTGAGCGCTGTTAATGAGAAAAAGTCTATTCCAGTTTATCTTACATATTTAAATGCAACAGATAAGGATCCCCTCCTTAAAAGCCTGGTGTTACAGGTTTTAAGAGAAAAAGAGTTGAATCAAGAAGTTATCGTACATAAGTTTGGAAGAGAGATTACTGTTAATCCTTCCGAATTGAAGGATATTTTTCTGCAGGACTTTTCTTTAAGCGTTAAATCGAAACTTTCTCATGTGGTGGAACAGAAAAACCCAGCTCTTTTTGAGATGTGTATGCAAATTTGGTGGCATTATTTGTTCGCCATTTCGCCATTTGAAGCCGAACCATCGAACAGTGCTGTTTGGGCGGCAGCTGTTCATAAAGTGGCTTCTGAAATGAATGGTGAAGACTTGTTAAATGAGGAGCTTAGCGATTATTATGAAGTTAAGTCTTCTGAATTTGAGGTGGCTGCAAATCGGATCATGAACATTGAAAATCAGCCATTTTATCGCCCGTTTGAGTAGAAATACATGGAAATAGAATGTTTTGCCTTGCGA
The DNA here is from genome assembly GCF_056173725.1 of Anaerobacillus sp. 63XJN7_4_ISO-PGPR-S23-413. Lineage (NCBI taxonomy): Bacteria > Bacillati > Bacillota > Bacilli > Caryophanales > Bacillaceae > Anaerobacillus > Anaerobacillus sp. 63XJN7_4_ISO-PGPR-S23-413. The sequence goes on along the minus strand of NZ_CM149688.1, from coordinate 2,947,448 downwards.
TCATTCGGGAACATAGGTAAGCTGTACTATGGTTACGCGGTTTACAATCATACCGTATGTGTTGAAAAGTAACTGTTCTATGTTATAATAAAATGGTTGCAAACCCATATTTACTAGTAAAAGAGACCGTTTAAAAGACAGCAGACGCTTTTATACTCCAAAAGGCGTCATCTTTTTTAAACGCTCGATTAGTGGAAATATATTTATTGTTGGAGGTAATGTGTAAATGACTGCAAATTGGGAAAAGCTTGAAGGTAATCAGGGCGTTCTTACAGTAGAAGTAGACGCTACTGAGGTTAATAGTGCGCTGGACGAAGCGTTCAAAAAAGTCGTAAAACAGGTTAATGTACCTGGATTCCGTAAAGGTAAAATGCCACGCTCTCTTTTCGAAAAGCGTTTTGGTGTAGAATCTCTTTATCAAGATGCTCTTGATATTATTCTTCCTAAAGCTTATTCAGAAGCTATCGATGAATCTGGTATCGAGCCAGTTGATCGTCCGGAAGTAGACGTGGAGCAAATGGAAAAAGGTCAAAACTTGATCTTCAAAGCAACAGTAACTGTTAAGCCTGAAGTAAAACTTGGCGAATACAAAGGTCTTGAAGTTGAAGAACAAGAGACAAGCGTTACAGATGAAGAAGTGGAAGCAGAGCTTAAGTCACTTCAAGAAAAGCAAGCTGAGCTTGTTGTTGTTGAAGATGGAGAACTTCAAGAAGGCGATACAGCAGTAATCGACTTCGAAGGTTTCCTTGGTGAAGAACCATTTGAAGGTGGACAAGGCGACAACTATTCATTAGAAATTGGTTCAAACACTTTCATTCCTGGCTTTGAAGAGCAACTAATTGGTGAGAAAGCTGGTGCTGAGAAGGAAGTAACAGTTACTTTCCCTGAAGAGTATCATGCTGAGAATCTTGCTGGTCAAGAAGCGACATTCAAAGTTAAAATTCACGACATTAAGCGTAAAGAACTTCCTGAGCTTGATGATGAGTTCGCTAAAGATGTAAACGAAGAAGTAGAATCACTTGATGAGCTTAAGAAAACAACGAAAGAAAATCTTGAGAAACAAAAAGCAGAAGATGCTGATGTTCAAAAGAAAGACACGTTGATTGAAAAAGCTACTGAAAACAGCGAGATTGACCTTCCATCCGCTATGGTAGATGCAGAAGTTGACCGCATGCTTCAAGAATTTGAACAGCGTCTTCAACAACAAGGTATGAACCTTGAAATGTACTACCAGTTCTCTGGTCAGGATGAAAAAGCACTTCGTGAGCAAATGCAAGAAGACGGTGAAAAGCGCGTGCGTACTAACCTAACTCTTGAAGCAATTGCTGAAGCTGAAAATGTGGAAGTTTCTGAAGAAGAAGTGAATGAAGAACTTTCTAAAATGGCTGCAATGTACAACATGGAAGAAGAACAAATTCGTTCAATGCTTACTATGCAGGGTGGCACTGATGCACTTAAAGGTGACCTACGCATCCGTAAAGCAATCGATGTTCTTGTAGACAACAGTAAAAAAGCTTAATACAAGCTATTAGATTGGCTTATTTAAAACAAGGCGCTTAATCGCGCCTTGTTTTTACAAAAAGAAGTAGTAATGAAATGTAACAAATTTGCTAAACATAGTAGTAAGACAAAGAACTTGATACATAATAAGCTTTAAAGAGTCGTTTTATTTCGTATCCTTTTGCGTTATATGATACAATTTCATTACATAAATAGGATGAGAAACCAGTGGTGGATGCCCGTTAAGATTACTTCATGAGTAATTAAAGTTCAATTGGACTGACGGAGTTCCTTTGCAGATAGACCTACTCGGATTTCATCGAGATCAAAGGTTAGGGGTGAATTCATGTTTAAATTTAACGATGAAAAAGGACAACTTAAATGTTCTTTCTGTGGTAAAACGCAGGATCAAGTCCGTAAGTTAGTAGCAGGACCAGGTGTTTATATCTGTGATGAGTGTATTGAATTATGCACTGAGATCGTTGAAGAAGAACTTGGAACTGAAGAAGAGGTGGACTTCAAAGAAGTACCGAAACCTCATGAAATTTGCCAAATTCTTGATGACTATGTCATTGGGCAGGAAAAGGCGAAAAAATCACTTTCAGTAGCCGTTTATAATCACTATAAGCGTATTAATGCATCATCTAAACCTGATGATGTTGAGCTTGCGAAAAGTAATATTGCACTAATTGGACCAACAGGGAGCGGTAAAACGCTTCTCGCACAAACGCTAGCTAGAATTCTGAATGTGCCTTTTGCTATTGCGGATGCTACTTCATTAACTGAAGCTGGGTATGTTGGGGAAGATGTTGAGAATATTCTTCTTAAACTCATTCAAGCTGCAGATTACGATGTAGAAAAAGCTGAAAAAGGGATCATCTACATTGATGAAATTGATAAGGTAGCTCGTAAATCTGAGAATCCTTCTATTACACGTGATGTTTCTGGTGAAGGTGTTCAGCAAGCGCTACTCAAAATTCTTGAAGGTACAACTGCTAGTGTGCCTCCGCAAGGTGGACGTAAGCATCCTCATCAAGAATTTATTCAAATTGATACAACAAACATTCTCTTCATTTGCGGGGGAGCGTTTGATGGAATTGAACAAATTATCAAACGTCGTCTTGGTAAGAAAATTATTGGATTTAGTGGCGAAGCAAAACAAGAAGATCTTAAACCAGGTGAATACCTAGGTAAGGTTCTTCCTGAAGACCTCCTTCGTTTTGGACTGATTCCTGAATTTATTGGCCGTCTTCCGGTTATTGGAAGCCTTGAGCCTCTAGACGAAGAAGCACTAGTAGAAATTCTTACAAAACCTAAAAATGCATTAGTGAAGCAATATCAAAAACTTCTTGAACTTGACGATGTTGAACTGGAGTTTGAAGATGATGCACTAGTAGAAATTGCGAAACAAGCAATTGAAAGAAAAACTGGTGCACGTGGACTTCGATCGATTATTGAAGGAATTATGCTTGATGTTATGTATGACCTTCCTGCTCGTGAAGAGATTAAGAAGTGCGTTTTGTCAGCTTCTACAGTAAGTGAGAAGACTACGCCTAAATTGATTCTTGAAGATGGTTCTGTTATCGACGAAGATAAGAAATCACCTAAAGAAAGTGCATAATTTCAAAGCCAATCGCCTGCGGGTGATTGGCTTTTTTGTGAGATGCCCTATCCAATTTGTGGATTGCCGGTTTATGGAACGAAACCTCAGGAGATACTAGTTCTATTGATCAATCTTCAGGAGGTAGGAGTATGAATTGGACAGGGATAGCACTTGCGATACAATTATTTTTTGGAATAGTGATCGGATTGTATTTCTGGAATTTGCTTCGAAATCAGCGAACCCAGAAAGTTTCAATAGATAAAGAATCGCGAAAAGAAATGGAGCATTTACGTCGATTAAGAAGTATTTCGCTAAGCGAACCGCTATCAGAACGTATTCGGCCAACTGGGTTTTCTGAAATTGTTGGTCAAGAAGAAGGGATTCGTACGTTAAGAGCCGCCATCTGTGGACCTAATCCGCAGCACGTGATTATATATGGACCGCCTGGGGTAGGCAAGACAGCGGCCGCCCGCCTCGTTCTAGAGGAAGCTAAGCGAAACCGTGGAACGCCTTTCAAAAATTCAGCCGTTTTTGTAGAACTAGATGCTACTACGGCACGCTTTGATGAAAGAGGAATTGCTGATCCTTTAATTGGTTCTGTTCACGACCCTATTTATCAAGGTGCGGGAGCTATGGGGCAGGCAGGCATTCCTCAGCCAAAGCAAGGAGCTGTTACGAATGCGCATGGAGGGATCCTCTTTATTGATGAAATTGGAGAGCTTCATCCCATTCAAATGAACAAGCTGCTAAAAGTTCTAGAGGATCGAAAAGTGTATCTTGAGAGTGCTTATTATAATGAAGAAAATACAAATATTCCTAACCATATACACGACATTTTCCAAAATGGATTACCAGCAGATTTTAGAATGATTGGAGCGACTACGAGAACTCCAGAAGATATTCCGCCGGCCATTCGTTCTAGATGTATGGAAGTTTATTTCCGTGAGTTGAGCCAGGAAGAAATCGCTCGTATAGCGACTAGAGCAGCGAAGAAATTAAACCTTACGCTCGATAACGATGGTATTGAGCGGGTTAGTCGCTATGCTAGAAATGGTCGTGAAGCGGTTAACTTAATGCAAATTGCGGCAGGACTGGCGATTACAGAAAATAGAGGAAGCATTACTTCGGCAGATATGGAATGGGTCATCCATGCCAGTCGACTTACGCCAAGACCAGAAAGAAAAATCCCTCTTTCCCCAGCAACAGGTGTTGTTAATGGGCTCGCAGTTTATGGACCAAACATGGGAGCTTTACTTGAAATTGAAGTGACAGCCGTTAAAGGGAAACTAGAAAAAGAAGGCTCTGTTACTATTACAGGTATTGTTGAGGAAGAAAGCATCGGGAATCAGTCAAAGTCGATTCGAAGAAAGAGCCTTGCGAAATCTTCTGTTGAAAACGTTATGACCGTATTAAAATCGATGGGGATACCAGTGGGGGCTTATCATCTACATATTAACTTTCCTGGAGGTGTTCCTGTAGATGGTCCTTCAGCAGGGGTTGCTATTGCGACAGGTATATACTCTGCTGTTAAGGGAAGTCCTGTTAATCATAAAGTTGCAATGACTGGCGAAATTAGCATTCATGGGTTTGTTAAACCTGTCGGGGGCGTTTTTGCCAAAGTAACAGCTGCACGGGATGCTGGTGCTGAATTAGTCCTCATCCCATATGAGAATAATGAAGAAATGCTGAAAGTCATAAAAGGTATTACTGTAGTACCGGTAAAACATCTGTCAGAAGTATTTGACGCAGCCTTTATGATTGAAAAAGCGCAAGAATTTCCTTCCATTGTAATAGGAAAATCCCAGCCCGGAAGTTAGGGGGCGGGGATTTTCTTTGTGCATTGAAGAAAAGTCAAAGAAAAAGGTGAAATAAATTAGATCAGCTAACATAGCTAAAAAAGACTGCCAGGCGCGTTTTTCTATTGTAAGTAAGTTTTTTTGGAGTTTGAGCAGGGATGATTAGACAAGTAGAAGAAACTTAGGATACAATGAAGTACAACTTATCAATAGAATAAGCTCGGATAATTGCGAATCATAACGTTTTTTAGTTTGTTGTCTGGAGGTGCCGTGATTGAAGAATGAACATAAAACATTGCCATTGCTGCCTTTAAGAGGTTTGCTTGTTTACCCATCAATGGTTTTACATCTTGATGTAGGACGTGAGAAGTCTGTACAAGCACTTGAGAAGGTTATGATGGATGACCAGAAAATTTTTCTATCTACACAAAAAGAGGTGGAAATTGAAACACCTGAAGTAAAAGATATCTACGAAATTGGAACACTTGCAACGGTTAAGCAAATGCTGAAATTGCCAAATGGCACAATAAGAGTGCTTGTTGAAGGGCTCCAACGAGGAAAAATTGTAGAATTTAAAGATACAGAAGAGTTTTATGAGGTTGAAGTAGAGCAAATTAATGAAAGCGCAGATAAGAATGTTGAAGAAGAGGCATTAATGCGAACAGTTCTTGATTTATTTGAACAATACATTAAAGTTTCGAAGAAAGTGACCGCGGAAACATTTGCTTCTGTAAGTGATATCGAGCAGCCCGGACGGCTTGCTGATATTATTGCTTCTCATCTTTCATTAAAGATTCGCCAAAAGCAAGAAATTCTAGAAACCTATAGTTCACAAGAACGATTAAATAAGCTGATTGAAATTCTTCAAAATGAAAAAGATGTAATCGATCTTGAAAAGAAAATTGGTCAGCGTGTAAAACGGTCGATGGAGAAAACACAAAAAGAGTATTATCTTCGCGAACAAATGAAGGCGATTCAAAACGAACTGGGTGAAAAAGAAGGTAAAACTGGTGAGATCGCAACACTGAAAGAGAAAATTGAAGAAGCGGATATGCCCGAATCCGTTCAAGAAATGGCGTATAAAGAGCTTGATCGGTATGAGAAAATTCCGCAAAGCTCTGCTGAAAGTTCTGTTATTCGTAATTATATTGATTGGTTAATTCAAGTACCCTGGTCAAAAGAAACGACGGATAACCTAGATATTAATCATGCAGAAAAGATTCTTGATGAAGATCATTACGGTCTTGAGAAAGTAAAAGAACGTGTGCTAGAATATCTTGCTGTTCAGCAACTCACCAAATCGCTCAAAGGACCAATTCTTTGTCTTGTTGGACCACCTGGTGTAGGTAAAACATCACTTGCAAGATCTGTCGCTCGTTCCATTGGACGAGAGTTTGTGCGAATTTCTCTTGGTGGTGTGCGTGACGAGGCTGAAATACGAGGTCATCGTAGAACCTATGTTGGAGCTATGCCAGGTCGAATCATCAGAGGGATGAAAAAAGCAGGCACTGTTAACCCTGTTTTTCTATTAGATGAAATCGATAAAATGTCTAATGACTTCCGTGGTGATCCATCATCTGCCTTATTGGAAGTGCTTGATCCGCAACAAAACAACACATTTAGTGATCACTATATTGAAGAGCCGTATGATCTGTCGAAAGTGATGTTCGTAACAACAGCTAATAATCTTGCAACGATACCGGAACCACTTCTTGATCGTATGGAAGTCATTCAAATTGCAGGGTACACTGAAATTGAAAAAGTGAATATTGCTAAGAATTATCTTGTACCAAGACAGCTTAAAGAGCACGGATTGAAAAAAGGAAATCTTCAGCTCAGAGAAGAGAGTCTTTATAAGCTTGTGCGTCACTATACGAGAGAAGCTGGTGTTCGTAATCTTGAGCGCCAAATTGCTACGGTTTGTCGAAAAGCAACGAAATTAATTGTTTCAGGTAAGAAAAAACGCGTTATTGTTACTGAAACTATGCTTGAAGAGCTGCTTGGACATCCGAAATTTCGTTATGGTGAAGCTGAGAAGGAAGATCAAATTGGAACGGCCACGGGTCTAGCTTATACGACGGCTGGTGGAGACACCCTTGCTATTGAAGTTTCCCTATCACCTGGTAAAGGTAAGCTCATTTTAACAGGGAAACTTGGCGATGTGATGAAAGAATCAGCTCAAGCTGCGTTTAGTTATATTCGCTCTAAGTCAGAAGAGCTATCCATTGACCCGTCGTTCCATGAGTCGAACGACATTCATATTCACGTACCAGAAGGGGCTACTCCAAAAGATGGTCCATCAGCAGGGATTACAATTGCCACGGCTCTTGTATCCGCATTAACAGGCAAGGCTGTTCGAAGAGATGTAGGGATGACCGGTGAGATTACGTTACGTGGACGTGTTCTGCCGATTGGTGGACTTAAAGAAAAATCGCTTAGTGCGCATCGAGCTGGTTTAACCACTATCATCATGCCAAAGGAAAATGAAAAAGATCTGGATGATATTCCAGAAAGCATTCGCAAAGATTTAACATTCCTTCCAGTCTCACATTTGGATGAAGTGTTAAAAACCGCACTTGTGGGGGAGAATAAATGAAAGTAACGAAATCAGATTTTATAATTAGTGCTGTTAAGCCAGAGCAATATCCTGTAGATGGTTTACCTGAGATTGGCTTAGCTGGCCGATCTAACGTAGGGAAATCTTCTCTTATTAACACGCTAATTAATCGAAAGAATCTTGCTAGAACATCACAAAGACCTGGTAAAACCCAAACGCTTAATTTTTATTTGATTAATGAGCTTTTGTATTTTGTGGATGTTCCTGGTTATGGCTTTGCTAAAGTATCCAAGAAAGAAAGAGATGCCTGGGGGCGTATGATTGAGACTTATTTAACTGATCGAGATCAGCTTAAAGCGGTCATTCAAATTGTTGATTTACGTCACTCTCCATCTAATGATGATGTCGTGATGTACGACTGGTTAAAGCACTATGAAATACCAGTAATTGTTGTAGCGACGAAATCGGATAAAATCCCTAAAGGAAAATGGGATAAACATTTAAAAGTTGTTAACCAGACGCTGAAAATTGAACCATCCGACAAGCTCGTCACGTTTTCTTCTCATACTGGACAAGGTAAAGAAAATGTATGGGGGGCAATTAAATCTTATTTGTAGTTATCAAGCCCGGTCAATAGATCGGGTTTTTCTTTATGATTATTTTTCAGATAATTAGCAATTTAAGGTTTTTAATTCAAATAGAAAGGGAATGGAAATAAAATGAAGCAAACAGAAGGATATAGAGGCTGGTTTTCTGTTATCCACTCTTAGGAGGAATTAGGAGGTGTACAAGCCACAAGTCAGAATTGATAGAAATGTCTAAAAATTGGTATTATAAAAGTATCGCAGTTTACATAATCATAACTGCAAGTTTGAAAAGTCGTTCAAGGGGGACACGTGATGATGAAAAGGAAATGGAGTTTTCTAACCGCAATAATGTTATTGTTTGTGCTTGTTTTAGCCGCTTGTGGAGGGAACGAAGAAGAAAGTGGATCATCTGGTTCTGAAGGAGACGACGGTCTAGAATTAACAGAAGACGGTAAATTCAGCTACGTCGTTTCGGGTGAATTCCCACCGTTTAGTACAGTAGATAAGAATGGAGATCTTGATGGCTTTGACGTAGCAGTTGGTAAAGCCATCGCAGAAAAGTTAGATCTTGAACCCGCTGTAGAGAAATTTAAATTTAGCGGTATGGTATCGGCCATTCAGTCAGGTCGTTATGATGCGGCAGTAGCTAGTCATACGATTACGGATGAGCGTAAAGAAGCAGTTAATTTTAGTGAACCATACTACTATTCGGGACCTGTACTTTATGTTCAGCCTGGGAGCGATATTAAGAGTGTAGAAGATCTAAGTGGCAAAGATGTCGCTGTATCTAAAGGTTCCACTTACGAAAAATCAGCCGAAGAGTACACTGATAAGATTTCAAATTACGATAGTGATCAAACTGCACTGCGTGCATTAAGTGAAGGAAAGCATGATGCAGTTATTACAGATGACATTACAGGTAAACAAGCAATCGAAGAAGGTTTCAAGATTGAGAAGGTTGAGCAACTTGATACAAGTGAACAAGCTGTTGCCATTAAGAAAGAGAACTCAAATCTTCTTGAAGCCGTTAACAAAGCTTTAGAAGAGTTAAAAGAAGATGGAACACTAACAAAGCTAAGTGAGGAATACATCGGAGTAGACATCACCCAGAGTCCTGACAGTGAGTAAGGAAAAGGAATGTGTGCGATGTGCGCACATTCCTTTTTTTAACCTGTTACGTTACCGAATTCTAAGGAGCTGATCGCACTTGCCAACTTTTGCTCATTTTTTTGAAACATTATTAGAAAGCTACCCTGTTTTCTTTGAAGGTTTATGGCTAACGATTCGAGTTACATTTGTATCTGTTTTGATAGCTGTTTTTATTGGACTGTTTTTTGCACTTTTTAAAATATCTCAATCAAAAATACTTAATTGGATTGCGAATGTGTATATCGCTGTCATTCGAGGTACACCACTTATTGTGCAAATCTTTATTTTCTATTTTGGTTTAACTGAATTCAACATTCCGAAATTCTGGGCTGCTTCGATCGGACTTGCTCTCCATAATGGGGCTTATATTGCAGAGATCTTTCGAGGTTCGATTCAATCAATCGACAAAGGTCAGATGGAAGCAGGACGCTCTCTTGGAATGAGTCATACTCTTGCTATGAGACGGATTATCCTTCCACAAGCATTCAGACGAGCACTTCCGCCACTGGGTAACCAATTTATCATTGGTTTGAAAGATTCCTCTCTAGCAGCCTTTATTGCTCTACCAGAATTGTTTAGCGTTGCGACTACGCAGGGAGCAAGAACGTTTGATGAAATGACGTATTTACTTATAGTTGCTGTATATTATCTTGTGTTGGTTCTAATCTTTACGTTCTTAGTTAACCTTCTTGAGAAACGACTATCAGCTAGTGATTAAGAAACCAGAGAGGTGTTAGAAATGGCCGAAAAAGCTGAAATGATTCGAGTAGAGAAATTGAACAAATCCTTTGGTGACCTCCATGTCCTTAAGGATATTGATCTTGAAGTTAATGAAAGTGACGTTGTTGTTCTGATTGGAGCTAGTGGTTCAGGTAAAAGCACATTGCTACGCTGTATGAATTTTCTTGAAATCAAGAATAGCGGGAATGTCATCATTGAGGGTGAAACAATCGATCCTAAAAGAAATGATCTAAATAAAGTAAGGCAGCGTGTTGGAATGGTATTTCAACATTTCAACTTATTCCCCCATAAATCCGTTTTAGAAAACGTTATCGAAGCACCGTTAATGGTTAAGAAATTGAAGCGTGCTGAGGCTGAGAAAGAAGGCAAAGAACTTCTTGCGAAAGTAGGGCTAGCTGATAAAGCAAATGTGTATCCGAACAAACTTTCAGGTGGGCAAAAGCAGCGAGTTGCAATAGCACGTTCACTCGCGATGAAGCCAGACATTATGCTTTTTGATGAGCCGACTTCGGCGCTAGATCCTGAACTTGTAGGAGAGGTTCTTTCAACTATGAAGGAATTAGCGAAAGAGGGAATGACCATGGTGGTGGTCACACATGAAATGGGCTTTGCACGAGAAGTGGGAGACTGGGTCGTATACATGCACGACGGTAAAATTGTAGAGAAGGGTCCCCCGAACGAACTGTTCAACGATCCAAAAGAACAGAGAACACAAGACTTTTTAAGTTCAATTCTATAAAAAAGTAAGGAGCTGCTGCTCCTTACTTTTTTTTTGTTACAAGATAGATACCGATTGCAATTAAAGCAAGAGGCCAGAATTTTCCTACGAAAGAAAAAGTAGTCGTAAGCCAAATTTCTAACCCGGTGTATAGAAGTTCAATAATGGATATGGCAAGTAGAATTAAACCTGGAATGAGGCCTGTTTTCTTGGTCTTATAATATGTAACGAGATAGGCAGCACTTAATATAAGGGTATACATGCCCCAGCTGTCTGGCCAGATAGTGAGTTTATTGACGAAGTAGAAATGGACACCAAGGCCAAGTAGGAGTACTCCAGGAAAAAGCATGTTTCCTTCTCTCGCAATGAAGCCTTGAATCATCATCGCTACACCGATAACGATTAGGATTATTTGCCAATTCATTAGTTGTTCAGAAAAAGGCAGATTTAACGTTTGTGAGAGATAATAAAGGCCGATTCCAATAAATAAAACACCCGGAAAAATACTTTGACGTTTCAATGAAAATCCTCCTATTGTCAGAAATACGCATTTTTTGCTATACAATTGATTTTCTGGTACATTAATAGTTGTATGACTACTAATAATATGCAGAGATAATACTTTCTTCATCATATCATAATTGCTTTCATAGTCTGTTCACATTTCATAACTCTGTGAGTTTTGTCACATGTTACAATAATTAGAGACGGTATGATAGCAAAAGATTAGTTTTAGCTAACAATTTTTTGGGGGTGGAACGATGCACATCCTGGTCGTAGGGTTGAACCACAAAACAGCCCCTGTTGAAATACGAGAGAAACTTTCCTTTCAGGAGAACGAATTGCCTGAAGCGCTAGATAAGTTGCGTCACTCTAAAAGTATTCTAGAAGCGGTGATCTTATCAACATGTAACCGTACAGAGTTATATGTTGTTGCTGATCAGCTTCATACAGGGAGATATTATTCAAAAGCTTTTCTATCTGAATGGTTTGGAATTGAGAAAGAAGAATTTTCACCATATCTAGTGATTCGCGAAAACGATGCGGCAACAGAACATCTTTATCGTGTAGCCGCTGGACTTGATTCGCTTGTCATCGGGGAGACGCAAATCCTTGGACAAGTTCGTGATGCTTTCTTGCTTGCTCAGGATTCAGAGACAACTGGAACGATTTTTAACCAGCTTTTTAAACAAGCGATTACTCTTGCTAAACGATCACATTCCGAAACCGAAATTGGAGAAAATGCCGTTTCGGTGAGCTATGCTGCGGTCGAATTAGCCAAGAAGATCTTTGGTGGACTTCAAAATAAACACGTTGTCATTCTTGGCGCAGGCAAAATGGGGGAACTCACTGCTAAGAATTTGCAAAGCAACGGTGTAGACCAAGTGACGGTCGTAAATCGAACGCTTGAGAAAGCGACAGAGCTTGCTTCGCGTTTTAAAGGACAGGCTCGTTCTATGGATGAAGTAGAAACTGCGCTTGCTGATGCAGACATTCTAATCAGTTCAACAGGCTCAACAAGTTATGTTCTAACAGAACAAAATGTCAAACCTCTACTTAAAAAGCGAAGAGGTCGTCCATTGTTTATGGTAGATATTGCTGTTCCAAGAGATCTAGATCCATCACTTAATAATATGGACTCTGTTTTCTTATACGATATTGACGATCTAGAAGGGATTGTCGAAACAAACATTGCAGAGCGTAAGAAGGAAGCAGAGAAAATTGAACTTATGATTGAAGAAGATCTAGTTCAATTTAGAGATTGGCTCAATACACTTGGAGTTGTACCGATGATTACAGCATTACGTACGAAGGCACTTGCGATTCAAGCAGAAACAATGAATAGTATTGAACGCAAACTGCCTAATTTAACAGATCGGGAACGAAAAGTATTGAGTAAGCATACGAAAAGTATAGTGAACCAGCTGCTACGTGATCCTATAGTGCGAGTGAAGGAGATGGCTGCAGAGCCAAATGCAGAAGAGTCGCTTGAGATCTTCACTAAAATATTTGCGATTGAAGAAGAGATTGAGAGAGAACTCCATAAGCAAAGAGTGAAAGAAAACGAAGAAAAAAGACAGCATGAATCCGTTGACTACTCCCCTTTATTACAGGTATCGCAGTTGCGCTCCTAGGAGAGGAGACATGATTTGTGACGAACGCCAGCTGGCTTTATGATATAACGATATTACTTTATGCACTTAGTGTACTTGGGTATTTTATTGATTTCTTGCAGAACAACCGGAAAGTAAATCAGTTTGCTTTCTGGTTGCTTTCTATTGTCTGGATCCTGCAAAGTGCGTTTCTTGTAACGCAGATTATTGAAATTGGCGGCTTCCCGATTTTAACACCTTTTGAGGGGTTATTTTTTTATGCGTGGGTGATTGTCTCACTATCACTCTTAATTAATTGGTTTTTTCGAGTCGATTTCTTTGTCTTTTTTGCAAATGTACTCGGTTTCAGTATCATGGCCATCAACTTATTTGCTACTCGAGAGCAGGCATCGAGTTTACTCACAGAACAGCTTATGTCTGAGCTTTCGATTATTCATATTACGATGGCTTTCTTATCATATGGAGCATTTTCACTTTCCTTTATTTTCTCGATTATGTATTTAACTCTCTATCAAATGTTAAAAGGCAAGAAGTGGAGCAAACGACTGAGAAGATTTGGGGATTTGTCACAGCTTGAGAAATTGTCTTATTTATGTAGCGTTCTGGGTGTGCCGCTTTTGTTACTGAGCCTGATTTTAGGAATCGTATGGGCGATCTTGAAAGTAGATACATTCAGCTTACTGGATGCAAAGGTTATTATCTCTTTCTTTGTTCTTGGCGCATATAGTACGTATTTATATCAAAAGGTAGCTAGAGATATGGAAGGGAAATCCCTTGCTTTATGGAACGTAGCGGCGTTTCTTATCGTTTTAATTAATGTCTTCCTTTCTGGAACATTTTCAGAATTCCATTTCTGGTATGTATAAGGGGAGCACTGAAAGTTTGGAGGATAAATAATGCGTAAAATCGTAGTTGGTTCAAGAAGAAGTAAATTAGCGATCACTCAAACAAAATGGGTGATCAGTAAACTAAAGGAATTAAATCCGGATGTTGATTTTGAAATCAAAGAGATTGTCACTCGTGGTGATAAAATTCTTGATGTTACGCTCTCAAAAGTTGGGGGAAAAGGACTATTTGTGAAGGAAATTGAAGACGCCATGTTAAGAGGAGATATTGATATGGCGGTTCATAGTATGAAGGATATGCCTTCTATTTTGCCTGAAGGATTAATGATTGGGTGTATACCTGAACGTGAAGATCATCGAGATGTGATTATTTCTGAATCGAAGAAGACGTTCAGAGAGCTTCCAGAAGGTGCCGTAATAGGAACTAGCAGTTTGAGACGTGGTGCACAGTTGAAAGCCATTCGTCCGGATGTGGAGATTAAGTGGATTCGCGGAAATATTGACACGCGTATACGTAAGCTTACAGATGAAGATTTTGACGCCATTGTACTAGCTGCAGCGGGTCTACACCGTATGGGGTGGTCAAAGGAGATTGTTACAGAATACCTTGATCCTGATTTGTGTGTACCGGCTGTTGGACAAGGTGCTTTATCGATTGAATGTCGAGAAAGTGATGATGAGCTACGAGCTATTTTAAATCAATTCAGTGATTATGAAACGACGAAAACAGTATTAGCGGAGCGAGCTTTTCTTCATACCCTCGAAGGTGGATGTCAGGTGCCGATTGCCGGTCATGCGACGCTTAAGGATGAGACGCTTACGGTTACTGGATTAGTGGGAGAACCTGATGGTTCGATCATTATTAAAGAAATGGAAATTGGTGATGATCCTATCCAGGTAGGGAACACACTTGCAAATAGAATGAAAGAACAGGGAGCTAAGGATATCCTCGACCGTGTGAAAGAAGAATTAGACCAATGATCTCGCCGCTCTCAGGAAAGCGTGTATTGGTCACGAGAGCTCGGGAGCAGGCAACATCATTTACGAAATTAATTGAAGAAAAAGAGGGGATTTCTATTGAAATCCCTCTTATTTCATTCGAATCTCGGAATCAATTGTTGAATTCGATCACGTTGAGTGAATATAGCTGGATTGTGTTTACAAGTGCGAATGGTGTGCGGTTTTTCTTGAAGCAAGCGAAGGTTCCAATAGGTGTAAAGGTTGCAGCGGTTGGAAGTAAAACAGCTAAGGCCCTAAAGCGATATGGGATTGAAATCAATCTTATGCCAAAGGATTTTATAGCAGAAGGGCTTGTAGCTGCTTTGTCTCGCAAGGCTGACCCAAATGAGAAGATGCTATTACCAAGAGGGAATCTTGGTCGAGCAGTATTGCCGGGGCAATTAAGGGATCTTGGATTTAACGTAACTGACTTACCTATCTATGACACAGTCATTCCTTACGAGTCCAGGGCAGCATTGAAAAGAGTGATTGAAGAGCGGGAGTGTGATGTGATTACGTTCACTTCTTCGTCAACGGTCCACCATTTTAATCAACTTCTTCAAGCCGAGAATTTGAAAGATAAGCTTAAAGGGATCACAATAGTGGTAATCGGACCTATTACTGAAAAGACGCTACTGTCTTATGGGATCGTACCTCAGGTAGTCCCTGATCAATATACAATTGAAGGAATGCTTGATAGCCTTGAGCATTTCTTTGAAAAATAGGAGGAAAGTATAATGGAAACAGGAAACTTTCATCGTCATCGTCGTTTAAGACGATCTGAATCAATGAGATCACTCGTGAGAGAAACCTATTTACATAAAGAGGATTTCATCTATCCCATATTTGCAGTTGAAGAAGAGAATGTAAAACGCGAAATTCCTTCTATGCCTGGTGTTTATCACTATTCATTAGACCGTTTGAATGAAGAGGTACAGGAAGTTGTTGACCTTGGCATTAAGTCAATTATGATGTTTGGTGTACCAAATCACAAGGATGCGGTTGGATCAGAAGCATACTGTGATACTGGAATCGTGCAAAGAGCTATTGCACAAATTAAAGAAGCGTTTCCTGAATTAACTGTTATTGCAGATACATGTCTTTGTCAATATACGGATCATGGCCATTGTGGTGTGATCGAAAACGGGTATGTACAAAATGACCAGTCTCTAGAGTTACTTACTAAAACAGCGGTTTCTCAAGCGAAAGCTGGAGCAGATATGATTGCACCGTCGAATATGATGGATGGGTTTGTATCAGCTATTCGCAAGGGTCTTGATGAAGCGGGCTTTGTTGACGTCCCGGTGATGAGCTATGCTGTGAAATTCTCATCTGCTTTCTATGGTCCTTTCCGCGATGCGGCTCATAGTACTCCGCAGTTCGGAGATCGTAAAACGTATCAAATGGATCCTGCTAATCGACTCGAAGCTATTCGAGAAGCAGAGAGCGATATCGCAGAAGGGGCAGATTTCTTAATGGTTAAACCGGCTCTTTCTTATCTTGATATCATTCGTGAACTGAAAGATCGTTATCCTCTACCGATGGTTGCCTATAATGTAAGTGGGGAATATTCCATGATAAAGGCTGCGAGTCAGAACGGGTGGCTAAATGAACAAGAGGTTGTCCTTGAGAAATTAACAAGCATGAAGCGCGCAGGAGCAGATTTAATTATCACATATTTTGCGAAAGATGCTGCTCGCTGGCTAGATCAATAGAACTGAAAGAGAGGGGTTGTAAAAATGGGTAATTTTGATCGTTCTAAGGAAGCTTTTCAAGAAGCATCTAAAGTAATGCCAGGTGGTGTGAACAGTCCAGTTAGGGCGTTTAAATCAGTTGGTATGGATCCTATTTTTATGGAAAAAGGAAAAGGATCTAAAATTTATGATATCGACCAAAATGAGTATATTGATTACGTCCTTTCGTACGGACCACTTATTCTCGGTCATGCTGATGAACAGGTTGTTGATCGCCTTAAAGCTGTGACAGAGCTTGGAACGAGCTTTGGTGCACCAAGTAAGTATGAAACGAAACTAGCTGAACTAGTGATTGATCGAGTCCCATCTATTGAAATTGTTCGTATGGTGAATTCAGGAACGGAAGCCACTATGAGTGCTTTACGTTTAGCTAGAGGATATACTGGCCGTAATAAAATCCTTAAGTTTGAAGGCTGCTATCATGGTCATGGGGATTCGTTATTAATAAAAGCAGGTTCAGGTGTTGCAACGCTTGGGCTACCTGACAGTCCTGGCGTACCTGAGGGAATTGCGAAAAACACGATTACGGTTCCATATAATGATCTTGAAAGCTTACGTTACGCATTCAAAGAATTTGGAGATGACATTGCCGGCGTCATTATTGAACCTGTAGCAGGTAACATGGGGGTCGTCCCACCACAGCAGGGCTATCTTGAAGAAATTCGTAAGATAACGGAAGAGAATGGCACACTTCTTATTTTTGATGAAGTTATGACAGGCTTCCGCGTTGGGTATAATTGCGCTCAAGGATATTACAATGTTACACCCGATCTTACGTGTCTAGGTAAAGTTATTGGCGGTGGGCTCCCTGTTGGCGCTTACGGCGGTAAGAAAGAAATCATGGACCAAATCGCACCAAGCGGTCCGATTTATCAAGCGGGAACGTTAAGTGGAAATCCGCTAGCTATGACGGCTGGGTATGAAACCTTATCGCAACTCACACCAGAAAGTTATGAGGAATTTGAACGGAAAGCAGAGCGACTTGGAGAAGGACTTTCAAAAGCTGCTGCAAAATACAATATCCCTCATACAGTAAATCGTGCAGGATCGATGGTTGGTTTCTTCTTTACTAATGAAGATGTGATTAATTTTGAAACAGCATCCTCTTCAAATCTTGAACATTTTACAAACTATTTTAAAGAAATGCTTGAACAAGGGATTTCACTTCCCCCTTCTCAATTTGAAGGAATGTTCTTGTCAACCGCCCATACAGATCACGATATTGATGAAACGATTGCGGCTGCAGAAGCGGCTTTCTCTAAACTAGTCTAACCTAAAGCTACCGGCATTTGCCGGTAGCTTTTTCTATGATAAGAAATTGAAAACTTCTTCATTCTTTTTCAATTTAGACATAATCCTGTGAATCACTCATACATGTGTAATGTATGGATAATGTTTGAAAGGAGGAGAAGGCATGCCTGAAGGCTCATATTTGCATTTCTCCGTGGAGGAGCAGGTCTGGTTAAAGAAAGGACAGGAAGTTGAAGAGGTTCTATCTATCTCACTTGACCCTGAAATTTCGATTGAAGAGTATGAGGATTATGTAGCTGTGAAAGGCTGTTTATATTTAACGGGTGAATATTTGCAGCGTGACCAAACAGATGAGGAAGTTATTAACGAAGCTTCCCCTTATCGTTCCATTCATGAGGTGAACGTTAGAGAAGATGGTACAGCGTCAATGGGGCATCGTTTCCCTGTTGATATTACGATTCCAGCAAGCCGTATAAGGAGTCTCGAGGAAATTTTCGTTACGGTTGACACGTTTGATTACTCTCTAGTGGAAGAGAATTGCCTTCAGTTGAAAGCAGATATTTCCATTAGTGGCATTCAGGGGGATCAAAATCGTGTGGAAGAGGACGAAGCTGAACTATACGTTGTAGAAGAGGACGAAGGGACAGAGGATTATACAACAGAGGAAGATGCAATCTGGGAGAATGATATTAAATACGTTGATGACAATGAGGAAGAATCATTGGAACAGGCCTATCATTTACGCGCTCCACAAGTAGGTATGAGAGCTAAGTCAGACTCATATGAAGTAAATGAACTAGAGAACGATGATCAAGAGCAGCCGGAACCCACGTATGACTTTCTCACGAGAATGGCTAGGCAAATGGATGGTTCCAATGAATATAATAACCAGCCAATCGTAGAAGAAACGAGGTCATATCAAGACGATCATTATAACTATGAAGAGGAGGAACAAGAGCGTCAGGAAAACCGGAATCAAGCACCGCGCGAAGAAAATGCGCTCTATCTTACAAGTATGCTGACAAAAGAAGAAGAACAATTTTCGAGAATGAAGATGTGTATTATCCAGCCTGGGGATTCGTTAACCGAAATAGCGGAACGCTATCGAGTCCTACCAAGTCATCTTGCGCGCGTTAATCGACTTGAGGAAGATGAAGTGAAGGAAGGACAGATCTTATATATTCCTGTCAATCGTTAACTTAAATTGTTTGCTGCCCCTACCTTTTGGAATGTTGCAAATAAGGTAGGGGATAAAGGGGTAATTGAAATGGATCTCGTAGCGATCATTGAAGAGAAGTATGATCTAAAAGTTGTCCAATGGTTAGAGAAACCACAATTGATCATGACCCATTTAGGTAAAAGAAAACTATCATACTGGCGGGATCGGGATTTGCTTGAGTATCATCTCAACTTCCGTGACCGTCTTTTTTCTCAACATGGACTTCTTTGTAATCGAATGATTCGAACAAGTGAAGGGAAAGGATTTATCCGAATAGAAAACGATTATTTGACTATACATGATCATGTAGAAGAAGTTTACCCATTGGACGTCGTTCCTGAAATGAAAGGATATTTACTTGCGACACTACTAAGTACCGGAGATGAGAAGGCTACTCTTACATTAGATTTCCCTTATCGTAAGACGTTAGAAGAGTTATCATCTATAAAATTAACGTATAAGGAACAATACTTGTTACTTGTTAACCTTATTCCAGAAGTGAAAAAGCGTCTGAATTTTGAGGTGTGTTATTCGCTTCCATTCATTCCATTTACTCACCAAGTTTTAAAAGAGGTTTTAGGCCAAATCTACTTTGAAAGTAGCGACGAATCACCTGTTTCTGCTTCCGAAGTTATTAGGAAAGAAGTTCAATCCTGGTATGCTCTTAAAAACTCCCATCATTTTGTAAAATGCTTTGAAGCGTTAGTGAATGGCGTGGAAGACGATATGAAACACAGACTTATTCAGGCTATTTTTGCTCCATGGGAGTGGCAGGAGTGTATTCAGGCATTGCAATCGAATATGAATGACCCTGATCAGGTCATGAAAGAGTTTATTGATAAGTGGGAAGCAAATAGAGATATGTTAAGGGAACTTGAGCTCTCCCTTTCAGATAGGAGGGTTACCTTCTAATGAGCGATCCAGCACTCTTATTTCAATATGATTTATATCCTGAACGGGTTGTACAAATGGGGAAAATCACAAAGATCGAAACAGAGAGAGGCGCGTTTGCTTTAAAAAAAACGAAGCTTAGTAAAGAACAGATGGATCGTATGCTTTATCTAGAGGAGCGGTTTAAACAGCTGAAATTCGAAGGTTATGTACCGCTTGTTCGAACAAAGTATGGGGATTCCTTCGTTTATCAAGGGAACAACATCGTTTATTTAACGCCATGGGTAGATGAAAGGGAAACAAGTCCGGCTCAGAAAAATGAGCTTCTCGTTCATAACCTAGCTGAATTACATGGCTATACTGCTAAAGAGCAAGCTTTTTCTGAAGAAGTGATCAAACAGTCGTATCAGAAAATGGTTTTATTAAGAGAAAGTAGACAATTTGAAATGGAGAAATACGTAAGTCAAATTGAAAAACGCATTTATCTTTCGCCATTTGAGCTTACCTTTGTATCACATTTTCACATGCTGATGAGGTATTGTGAGCTCGCGAAAAGAAGATTAGATGACTGGTATGAGCAAATTCTGGAAACAAAACGGTATCGAAGTGTTCTCTGTCACGGAAAATGCTCTCCTTCTCATTATGTATCAAGCGGGGGGAGAGGGTATTTCATTAATTTCGAAAAGTCAGTTAGCGATACTCCTATAAGGGATGTTGCTTATTTTATTCGCTCATCTATTCAACCTTTTCAATTCAACCCTGCTGCCACAACTGCTCATCTTGCCAGATATGAAGCCCAATTTTCTCTTAATGATGAGGAAAAGGAGCTTCTTGCAAGCTATTTATATTTTCCAGAGTCGGTTTTTAATAGCGTGTCATTATTTAATGAAAACCGACAACAATGGCCACATATTAAGCATGTCCGCCTATTTACGAAAAAAATAGAAGTGATGAATGGGATAAATAACGTTCTAGAAAGCTTCTAGATCCATTCAAAGTAAAAGCACACTTCTAAGGCAACAAGGATTATTAATATGAGTACATCTATAGATGTTGGAAAAAGGATTGTTCGGATCGTTTGAAACACAATAAACGGAGGTACGAACTGAGCGCAAATATCTCTGAACTTATATAACGAGGGTGGGATCTGAAAGCGATTCATTCCACCAAACCGTTTTTTCATATCAGGTATTCCCCTTTGTTTTCAGTTATTGTTACAAATAGACTATGTGGGAAGTTGGAATTGGGTGATTAAGGCGGGAGCGAACTGGCTAAGCTAAGAAAAAGGGCTCTTATGATCTTGACGATCTCGAATCAAAAAGGTAAACTTAGTGATACAAATAGTCGACAGGCAAAGATAGGGAGTAGTAGAATGTGAACCCTTCAGAGAGAGAAGTCATTTGCTGAAAGATTTCTCAGGATCGTAGCATTCGAAGTCGCCCTTGAGCTGTTTCTCTGAACGAGTAGTAGGAGAATCCGGTAATCCCGTTATTCGAATGAAGCGTACAGCTAACGTTTATTTAGCTGTAAATAAAGGTGGTACCGCGAAAATACTTCTTTCGTCCTTTTCCTAAGGATGGAGGAAGTTTTTTTGTTGTCTAAAAAGCTTACACCTTCGTGGAAAGAGAACAAGGAAAGCCGAAGAAATGTCCTGAGACTTATTGAATGGAAAGGAAGAGTGACAATGGCGAATAAAGAGCTAACGATGCCGACGAAGTACGACCCGAAGGCAACAGAGCAGAAATGGTACCCGTATTGGGTAGATGGCAAATTTTTTGAGGCAACAGGTGATAAAGATAAAGAACCTTATACAATTGTAATCCCCCCGCCGAACGTTACAGGTAAACTACACCTCGGGCATGCTTGGGATACAACGCTTCAAGATATTCTATCGCGTGTAAAGCGTATGCAGGGATATGATGTTCTCTGGCTTCCAGGAATGGACCATGCTGGGATTGCGACACAGGCAAAAGTTGAAGGGAAGCTCCGCGAAGAAGGTACCTCGCGCTATGACCTTGGCCGAGAGAAGTTCCTAGAGAAGTCGTGGGAATGGAAAGAAGAGTATGCGGATTTTATTCGTAGCCAGTGGGCGAAGCTTGGTCTTTCTCTAGATTATTCAAGAGAGCGTTTTACACTTGATAACGGTCTTTCTGATGCAGTACGTGAAGTATTTGTGAAGCTATATGAGAAGGGCTTAATTTATCGCGGTGAATATATTATCAACTGGGACCCACAAACAAAAACGGCCCTTTCAGATATTGAAGTTATTCACCAGGAAGTAACTGGTCACTTCTATCATATGCGCTATCCTCTTGCAGATGGCTCAGGACATATCGAAATTGCAACAACGCGTCCTGAAACAATGCTAGGTGACTCAGGTATTGCGGTTCATCCAAAAGATGAGCGCTACAAGCACCTAGTTGGCAAGAAAGCGATTTTGCCAATTGTAGGTCGTGAAATTGAAATTGTTGCGGATGATTACGTTGATATGGAATTTGGTTCAGGCGCTGTGAAAATCACTCCAGCTCACGATCCGAATGACTTCGAAATTGGTAACCGTCATAACCTTGAGCGCATTCTCGTAATGAATGAAGATGGGTCAATGAATGAGAATGCCGGAGAGTACAAGGGCATGGACCGATTTGAATGCCGTAAGAAACTTGTGAAAGATTTACAGGATAAAGGAATCTTATTCAACATTGAAGAGCACGTTCATTCCGTAGGTCATTCTGAGCGAAGCGGTGCTGTTGTCGAACCTTATCTTTCAACACAGTGGTTTGTTAAAATGGGGCCTCTTGCTGATCAGGCGATTGCTCTTCAGAAGTCAGACGACAAAGTGAACTTTGTACCTGAGCGTTTTGAAAAAACGTATTTAAATTGGATTGAGAACATTCGTGACTGGTGTATTTCAAGACAGCTTTGGTGGGGGCATCGTATTCCGGCGTGGCATCATAAAGAAACTGGAGAGATCCACGTTGGACTGGAAGAGCCAGCTGATATTGAAAACTGGGAGCAAGACGTTGATGTTCTAGATACGTGGTTTAGTTCAGCGCTTTGGCCTTTTTCTACAATGGGATGGCCAAACGAAGACGCTGAAGACTTTAACCGTTTCTACCCAACAAACGTTCTAGTAACGGGTTATGACATTATTTATTTCTGGGTAGCTCGTATGATCTTCCAGGGTATTGAATTTACAGAGCAGCGCCCGTTTAACGACGTCCTCATTCATGGACTTGTACGTGATTCTGAAGGACGTAAGATGAGTAAATCGCTCGGTAACGGTGTCGATCCAATGGATGTCATTGAGAAGTACGGTGCTGATTCCCTTCGTTTCTTCCTATCCACTGGCTCATCACCAGGTCAGGATCTCCGTTTCTATTGGGAAAAGGTAGAGTCTACGTGGAACTTTGCTAATAAAATTTGGAACGCTTCTCGTTTTGCTTTAATGAATATGGATGGCATGACGTATGAAGAACTTGATTTAACAGGTGAAAAATCGACAGCTGATAAATGGATTTTAACTCGCTTAAACGATACGATTGAACAAGTGACGCGCCTGATTAATAACTATGAGTTTGGTGAAGTGGGTCGCTACCTTTACAACTTTATCTGGGATGACTTCTGTGATTGGTATATTGAAATGGCTAAACTACCGCTCTATGGTGAAGACGAAGTAGCTAAGAAAACAACTCGTTCTGTTCTAGCTTATGTACTTGATCAAACGATGCGTCTTCTGCATCCATTCATGCCTTATCTTACTGAAGAAATCTGGCAACACCTTCCTCATGAAGGTGAATCGATCACCGTTGCAAGCTGGCCAGTAAAGAACGAAGAACTTCACTTCCAAGAAGCTGCTGCTGATATGGCGCTTCTAACGGAAGTTATTCGTTCAGTACGTAACATTCGAGCTGAAATGAATGTGGCACCAAGCAAGCCGATTGAACTTCGTATTAAGCCGAAATCAGCTGATACTCAGAAACAGCTTGAGCAAAATAGTCAATACATCGAACGCTTCTGTAACCCAGAAACCTTGACTATTTCAGCGGAACTTCAGGCACCGGAAAAATCGATGACGGCTGTTGTATCTGGAGCTGAATTATTCTTGCCGCTTGAAGGGTTAATCAATATTGATGAAGAAATCGAGCGTCTAAAAGGAGAAATGAAGAAGCTAGATTCTGAAGTTGATCGTGTTCAGAAGAAGCTCGCTAATGAACGCTTTATTAGCAAAGCTCCTGAGAAAGTCGTCGAAGAAGAACGAGCGAAAGAAAAGGATTATCTTGAGAGACGAAGCAACGTAGAAGCTCGTATAAACGAACTAAAAAAATAAGAAAATGACGAATCTCTTTTAGAGATTCGTCTTCTTTTAAGGAAGGAGCGGGACGCATGTTTCACTCATATGACGAAGCGGTGAGTTGGATTCATAGTTTATTAAATCATGGCATAAAACCAGGTTTAGAGCGTATGGAATGGATGCTGGATCAGCTCGATCATCCAGAAAGACGGTTAAAAACGGTACACGTTGGCGGAACGAACGGAAAAGGATCAACCGTTACGTACTTGCGGACGGTGCTCGAAGAGTCAGGATATGAAGTAGGAAGCTTTACTTCTCCTTATATTGAATCGTTTAGCGAACGAATCGCTATTAATGGACAACCGATTAATGAAGAAGACTTAGTTGCTCTATGCAATCGTGTTCAGCCTCTTGTTGAGATGGCTGCTGTCTCTCCGCTTGGGTCACCAACTGAATTTGAAGTGATTACGGTTATCGCTCTCTTATATTTTGGGACAATTGCCTATCCAGACCTTGTTTTGATGGAAGTTGGTCTTGGCGGACGATTTGATTCAACCAATATTATTCACCCGCTTGTAAGTGTGATTACAAATGTCGGATACGATCATACGCACATCCTTGGGAGTGATATTAAGCAAATTGCTTATGAAAAAGCGGGGATCATTAAGTCAGGGGTTCCTCTTGTGACAACTGCTGAAAAAGAAGAGGTACTCACTCTTTTACATGAAACGACCAAATCGAAAAAGACGAAAATTTATCGATTGAATGAAGAGTTTTCTATTAAGGAGCAAATGAGTGATAAGGAAGGGGAGCGTTTTTCTTTTCAATCACCTTACCGTAAACTAGAAAATCTACACATTCAGATGAAGGGTGAGCACCAGGTAAAAAATGCAGGCGCAGCGCTTATGACACTTGAATATTTACGTGTTTTCTATGGTCTACATATTGAACAGGATATGATTCAGCGCGGACTGGAGAGAGCAACGTGGCCAGGTCGATTTGAACAGCTTCGTTCAAATCCGACTATTGTTGTGGACGGTGCGCACAATCCGGAAGGTGTCGAAAGTCTTGCTAACACGCTTAAGCAGCATTACCCTGAGACACGCATACATGTTATCTTTAGTGCTCTTGGTGATAAAGATATTGAATCGATGCTAAAACCACTTTATCTTCTAATTGAGACTATTTCGTTTACTACCTTTGAATTTCCAAGAGCTATATCAGGTGAGGAGTTGTCGAATAAAGCGACTTTTGCTAATAAGAGATATGAGGAAAACTGGCGGAAAGCCATCCAGGTGATGATGGATGAGATGATTGAAAATGACCTGCTTCTGATAACGGGCTCTCTTTACTTTGTCTCTGAAGTTCGCCGTTTTCTAAAAAATTAGAATTTTATAGAAAAAGCTAGGACTTTTTCGCCATTTTTTGCTAAAATAGAACTTAACCACATTAATATGGAAAAATATTCTTCCTGAGTTTGGAAGATGGAGGGGGAAACAATTGACTGCATTAATGAAACGTAAAGTTTGGTTGGTATGGCTTTTGTTCTGGCCACTACTCATTTTTGCAACGTTCTATTTCTTTCCTCCTGTATTATCAGGAAATTGGGCAGATGTTCTTGCATTGTTTGTGCTTCTTGCTGTTGTTGCTATGATGCCAATTAATGTAAAGGGGACTGACCTTTTTTTTATCCAGGGGATCTCGCTTGCTGTGTTCTTAAGGTATGGTCTATTTGTCGAAATGATCTTAACTCAGTTAGCGATACTCGTTTTTCTTTTAAACTTACGTGTCACAAAAAAAGATAGTCATCGTTATCCTGTTAACATGCTGATGTTTATGCTTGTTTCACTCGTTTCCGGAGGACTTTTCTATTTACTCGGTGGTTCAGTAGGTGAATTCTCTGGTGATGCGATTACGCAGCTCGTTCCTTCAATTGCATACATCTTATCGCTTATAGTTGTAAATCAAATTCTCCTACATTTTTTAAAAATTTATATTTACAAAGAAGCTGATACTAAATTTTTTGGTAAAGATATGCTCTGGGAAGCGATATCAACTGGGGTGACTCTTCCTGTTGGCTTCTTACTATATATGCTACATACATATCTAGGTACAGTCGCTATTTTCTTTGTAGGCGTACCATTTATACTGGCTTCTCTTATGCTCAGGCTCTATTATTCCAGCCAAAAAGTAAATAATCTTCTTCAGCAGACAAGTGAAATAGGACAGCAAATCACACAATCTCTCGATACTGATGAAATATTAAATGTCTTCTTAAATGAAGTGAAAGATATGTTTCTTGTGGATTATGCTTATATTATGGATGCCGAACATGTGAAGCGACTAACGGTTATTAAACGATATGAGAATGAGCGTGGCATCGTTTCAAAAGAAGAAAGTAACCTATACCAGGAAGGTATCAGTTCAAGGGTGTGGCGAAGCGGACGAAGCCGCTTGTATACGAAGAGGTCTCAGTGGAAGAATCTTACGGAAGGTGTGCTTTCTGATGCTGCCAACTCAGTAATTTCCGTCCCAATGAAGCGGAATAAAAATGTTGTAGGCATCATTACTCTTGCTTCAGACCGCGTCCGTTCTTATGAGAAACATCACATTCTTGTCCTGCAAATACTAGCTAACTATTTAGCCGTTGCTGTTGATAATGCTAGGCATTATGAAGAGACGAAAAGGCGAAGTGAACGATGTCCATTAACGAATTTATACAACTTCAGGTTTTTTGGGGAGTTATTGGATGAGAAATACAAGCGTTTTGACAAAACGCCTGATCCGTTCTCTATCATTCTGCTCGACCTGGATCATTTCAAGAAAGTGAATGACACGTTTGGTCATCATAGTGGAAATGAAGTGCTTTGTGGGGTAGCAAATCGACTTGAAGAAGAAATTGGAGGCAGAGGCACCGTTGCAAGATTTGGTGGAGAAGAGTTTGTCGTTTTGCTAGAAAATCATTCTCATAAGAAGAGTGTTCAAGTAGCAGAAGATTTACGATGTTCCATCGCGGATCGTCCATTTGAAATTTATAATGATCTCGATAACGGCAATCGCCAGGTTATTTACGTAACGGCTAGTATTGGTGTGGCCACGGCTCCTGATCAGGGAGAGGATGCGCAAACGTTGATACGAAACGCGGATCGAGCGATGTACACTGGAGCAAAGCAGCAGGGGCGAAACCGCGTTGCGAGCTATGTTGGATAAATAAGAAAATCCCCGTTCTTCACGAATTGTGAAGAACGGGGATTTTATAAGAATTCCTTTTGGAACGTTCAATTGGAACGGGTTCAACAATTTACTTAAAACACAGGGTTGTACGGTCTTGAAGTAGGAAGATGTTCTGAGTATCGTTGGTTGGTAAGTGATTTGTAGTCGGTGGGGGTACATTTTCTTGAAAATTTCTTTGTTGGAAATAGCCATAACCGCATTTCTAATATTTGTTGATATATGGGTAAGGTGATTTTCGTTTCACTTTAATAGCATTAAAACAACTATTAATCCTGAAATCACTTTATATACATACCGTTTTTCTTAACCTACTAAACTCTTTCGAAGAGGGGGGGGGGGAACATATGGGGGGCATTTTACATAGTTATTTATTTCTAGTTGGGCTTGCGCTTGGGTCTTTTTATAATGTCGTAGGTCTGCGGGTGCCTGTCAAACGATCGATTGTGGCCCCTCGCTCATCCTGTCCAACATGTGAACGAGAGCTTTCACTGCTTGAGCTTGTGCCGGTTTTCTCATATTTATTCCAGCGCGGGAAATGCAAAGGCTGTGCGTCACGCATTTCACCTATTTACGCCAGTGTTGAATTCGCTACGGCACTTCTTTTTACGATTGCACCGTTTTTAGTGGGATGGTCAAAAGAATTGATCATTTCTTATGGATTGATTTCGCTTCTTGTGATTATTTTTGTTTCAGATATCACCTATATGCTTATTCCAGATCGTATTCTTCTCTTTTTTGCTGCTTACTTTATTGTTGGTCGAATCCTTGTTCCAATGGATCCGTGGTATAGCCCTTTTATTGGAGCGGCTGGAGGATTTTTATTACTCCTTCTCATTGCTGTTATTAGTAAAGGGGGAATGGGGGGCGGTGACATTAAATTATTTGCGGTACTAGGCTTCGTATTTGGTTATCAGGAATTACTTCTTGTGTTTTTCTTTTCTACTTTATGTGGCACGATCATTGGCGTAACAGCGCTATCGACTGGAAGAGTAAAGCGAAAGCAGCACATTCCGTTTGGGCCATCGATAGCGCTAGGCGCGATCTTAACGTATTTTTATGGCGAACAAATTTTGCGCTGGTATTTTAGTTTTCTTTCATGATGGAGGGAATAAACGATAGGACTTTTTAATTTCAAGCCAAAAAAAGCAGATTAGTTTGATTCTGCATGATCATGTGATTCGGGTGGTAGAGCTCGCGCCTTCTACGATGGGGATTCGTTCTTATCAGGAACGATTTATACCTGAAGGGTTTGTTAAGGACGGAAAATTATGGAGTGTGATACGCTCTTCGTGATTTTAGAAGAGTGGGGAATTAAAGGGAAGCGGGTCGTTTTTCTTGTGCCTAATGCCTATCTTGTTTTCCGTTATGAGAAGATCCCGCGAGCCATTTCTAACGATGACATTAAAGGCTACTTGTACCTTGAATTTGGGGCGAGCATCACGTTTCTTTTTCTGAATTTCGTTTTGATTATGAGTAGATTAGTGAAACGGATGCTGTGTTGCTAGATGAAGCTGAGAAAAATGAGTTAACATATACGGCGAATGTAGCTACTTTTCACATCCCACCTTAACGGATCTAGCAGAGCAAACGCCATCGATTGATTATCCAGAACCTGCAGATAAAGACAATCCATTGTATGAAAAGGTTGATAAAGAAGAAGCTTCGGAGTAATGATGTTTTTATAATCACAAGTGATATAGCAAGTGGAGGAAGCCTTTGTCGGTTAACGGAGGCTTCTTTTTATCGTCTGAATTATCCTGATCTACTCTAGTATTTTCAGTTCTAGTATTTCGTCAGAATTCATAGACTGTAGTACAAGCCGGTACCGAGGAGGATGATTATGGATAAGGAGAGACGGACGATTTCAATCCGATTAAATGATGAGGAGAAAAGCGAGCCTCCCGAAACACATAAAGAAGAAAGCGCAGCAGCTGAGGAGAAGGAATTTGAGTGGATTTTACCCGAACGGCGTGATTCGAGGAAAATAGTAGAACTTAAAAAGAGGCACATTCAAAAAAAAGCTGGAGCTTTTTATGAAAAGAAAAGTCCAAGGCTCCCAGTTGGACGCAAAAAGAAAAAACACTTAGTTAATAAGAAACCTATTATTACACTACAAAAGAAAGTGGTGGCTTCCGCTGCTTTTGCTATTATTCTTGGGATTTTATTTGGATTTGGTTTATTAATGGTATTCAGTGGGGATAGCGTGGCGACGATAGATGATGGATATGAAGAAGCAGCTACAACGACCACGGATTTGGACTTATCATTAGATTTTCACGTAGTTCAATCTGGAGCTTATGAAACAGAGGAGTCTGCGAAGGAGTTTCAAGACAAGTTAAAAGAGAATGGATTTCCGGCAGCTATTTTTAAAGGAGAGAAATACTATTTGTTTATAGGTGTATCTCCTTCTGCTGAAGGACAGGATGCACTTGGAGCTTATTATGAAGGAAAAGGACAGGATGTCTATAAGAAGGTGTGGTCGATTGATGGTCAGAAAGCATCTGTGAGTGACGAAATGGCGGGTCAGATGAAGGAAGGCAAAGCGTTGCTCGAAAAATTAACGACGCTAGATCTTGTCGCATTATCTGATGGAAAGCTGAAAGAAGCTGAAATGAGTGACATAAAAAAAGAAGTTGAAGCCTGGAATGAGAGTGGCTCGGGGAGAAAAGAGTGGGATAAAATCGGCGGGAAAGAGCTTGAACAAAGTCTGAACAGTGCTTTGGAGGAACTTGAAATGTACGCTTCTGACGAAACAGTACCGTCTTTATGGGTTGCTCAGCAGCATTTATTAGACGGGATGGTAGCATTTCAAAATGTAGTGGAAAGGTTGAAATAATCAGTTATTTGCGGAGATTCTCAATTAACGGTACGATATGAGTATTGGGAGCGACCCTCCCTAACGACTTTTTCTTAACGAATTAAAATAAGATTAAACAAATTTAAACTGTATGCACATACAGAAACGAAAGAAAACGAAAAATGTAGAGGAACGTTAGAAAATTAAATTGTGGAAAGAAAAGGGATTTGATAAGCTGTTATCAAGCCCTTTTCCCACTTATGAATCATTTACAAAAAGGGTGGTAAAATGAAGCGCCTCGTCTTAGCCTCAGGGTCTCCACGAAGAAAAGAACTTCTAGATCAAATGAATCTCCAATTTGAGATTATCGTTAGCCGCTTTGAAGAGCATCTCTCTCAATCTGTCCCACCTTCAGAACTTGTGAAACAGCTTGCCTTAGGGAAAGCAAATGAAGTGTATACAAATACTTCAGATGCTGTCGTGCTAGGTGCAGATACGGTTGTTACACTCGACCATGAGGTCCTTGGAAAACCTGATAGCCGCGAGCATGCGAGGCAGATGCTTAAAGCCTTATCAGGACGATCTCACGTCGTTTATTCAGGTGTGGCCATTCTATCCAGTGAACGAAGTTCTCAATTCTTTGAAGCAACTGAAGTAGAATTCTGGGAGTTAACAGATCAGGAGATTGAGAATTATCTGGATACAGGAGAGCCTTTTGATAAAGCGGGAGGTTATGGCATACAGGGTTTCGGTGCCGCCTTTGTGAAGCGAATTCATGGTGATTATTATAGTGTGGTAGGGCTTCCTATTTCGAAAACGCTACGAGAGCTTCGTGCGTTTGGAATTGTTCCGGAGATTCAGCGGTAGTCAGTCATGAAGATGAATCCAGGGAGGAAGCGTGTTGTTGAAAACACCTTTAATGATTCGAGATTATCCTGAAGAAGAGCGCCCGAGAGAGCGTCTGATGAAGGATGGTCCTGAGACCTTATCCAATCAAGAATTATTAGCTATTATCCTCAGGACAGGAACAAAGCAGGAGTCAGTACTTCAGCTTTCTTATCGCATTATCCAGAACTTTGAAGGACTTCGACTTCTGAAAGATGCAAGTATTGAAGAGTTAACGTCTCTAAACGGCGTTGGAACTGCTAAAGCGGTTCAGCTAATCGCAGCGATGGAGCTCGGTAGAAGAGTTAGCCGCCTTCAATTAGAAGAGCGCTATACGATTCGTTCTCCTGAAGATGGTGCGAATTATGTGATGGAAGACATGCGCTTCCTATCACAAGAACATTTTGTTTGCTTATACTTAAATACGAAGAATCAGGTACTGCATCGTCAAACTGTCTTTGTTGGAAGTCTAAACGCATCGATTGTTCATCCGCGTGAGGTCTTTCGTGAAGCATTTAGGCGGTCGGCAGCTTCATTAATTTGTTTTCATAATCATCCGAGCGGTGATCCAACACCGAGCAGAGAAGATATTGAAGTGACAAAACGTCTTGCAGAATGTGGTAAAATGCTTGGTATTGATATGCTAGATCATATTATTATCGGAGATCAGAAGTTTATTAGTTTAAAAGAAAAAGGGTATGTATAAATCGGACGTGGGATAGCACGTATTCCCACTACCGTTTTCAATACTGATGCAGTATAATCATATTTATGAGTTTTGCTTGAATTGAAGGGAGATTTAACATAAATGTTTGGTGGATTTTCAAGAGATATGGGAATAGATTTAGGTACAGCTAATACGCTGGCATATGTAAAAGGAAAAGGCGTTGTTGTTCGAGAGCCATCAGTTGTGGCACTTCGTACAGATACAGGTTCTATTGAAGCAGTCGGAAACGACGCAAAGAACATGATTGGACGTACACCGGGTAATATCGTTGCACTTCGTCCAATGAAAGATGGCGTTATTGCTGATTTTGAAACAACGGCTACAATGCTAAAATATTTTATTCAACAGGCACAGAAAAACCGTTCTGTGTTCGCACGTAAGCCAAACGTGATGGTTTGTGTACCTTCAGGGATCACGGCTGTCGAAAAAAGAGCAGTAGAAGATGCAACTCGTCAAGCTGGAGCACGTGAACCTTATACAATTGAAGAGCCGTTTGCAGCCGCAATCGGAGCTGATCTACCAGTTTGGGAACCAACTGGTAGTATGGTTGTCGATATTGGTGGAGGAACAACAGAAGTTGCGATCATCTCATTAGGTGGAATCGTTACAAGTGAATCGATTCGCATTGCTGGTGATGAGATGGACGAGTCTATCATTCAATATGTGAAGAAAACATACAATTTAATGATTGGTGAGCGTACAGCTGAACAGCTTAAGCTTGAAATCGGATCTGCTGGAACGACAGAAGGTATTGAAGCGATGGATATTCGTGGACGTGACCTTGTAACGGGTCTTCCAAAGACGATCAGCGTATCCGCTGATGAAGTGTCGGGCGCTCTTCGTGATACGGTTAATAGCATTATGGAAGCTGTTAAAGTAACACTTGAGAAAACACCGCCAGAACTTGCAGCAGATATTATGGATCGTGGAATTGTTCTTACAGGCGGTGGTGCATTGCTTCGTAACTTGGATCAGGTGATTAGCGATGAAACAAAAATGCCTGTTATTGTAGCTGAGAATCCGCTTGAGTGCGTAGCGATTGGTACTGGGCGTGCGCTAGAAAATATTCATCTGTTCAAATCTAGAGCTGGTATTACTTCCCGCTCAAAACAGAAGTAGTTGGAAGGTGTAAGGCATGCCACAATTTTTTTCGAATAAACGACTCATTGTATTACTTGTCAGTATCATTATTCTTGTAGCGTTAATTGGGACGTCTATGAAAGAACGTGATGCTCTCACGATGCCGGAGCAATTTTTCAAAGATTCCGTTGGCTGGCTTCAATCAATCTTCTATAAACCCGCTAATTCAGTAGCGGGTTTATTTGAGAGTATTGGTGATATGAAGGACATGTACGAAGAAAATGAGCTATTGAAATCGAGACTTAATGAATTTGTTGCTGTCTCAGAAGAGCTCAAAACAGTGAAGAAGGAAAATGAAGACTTAAAAAGCGAATTAAACATCGATTCATCAACTGGGTTAGCTAGCTATCAAACATTTCACGCAAATATGATTGCAAGATCTCCAGATCGGTGGAATGATTTATTAACGATTGATAAAGGTAAACAGGACGGGGTAGAAGCGGATATGGCTGTTGCCACACCGGATGGATTAATCGGTAAAGTGAAAAACGTTCAGCCTTTTTCATCGACTGTCCAGCTAGTGAGTGATGTAGACCGGACGAATCGAATCGCTGCTATGACTCAAGAAGATAAGAACGTTTTCGGTACAATAGAAGGTTATGATACTGAAAAAGAAGTGCTTATGTTCTCGAAAATTCCAGTAGATACAAAGGTTGAAAAAGGTCAAACTGTTATTACGGCAGGTAATGGAGGCATTTTTCCACGAGGTATTGTCATCGGGGAAATTGTAGATGTTGAAACAGACAACGTTGGAACGACTCAGACGGCTTATGTGAAACCAGCGGCCGATTTATATGATATTAACAATGTTATGGTAATCGATCGTGGAGCGCAGGATGTTACGCCTGATGACGGAGAAGGTGAAGAGGAATGAGGCGTTTTCTTCTAATTGGAACGCTATTTGTTCTTTTTCTTCTTGAAGGTACCGTTTTTCAGGTGTTTGCCCCTGAGCAATTTGGATTTGAATTTCAATTAATCCCACGTTTTGTTACGGTGATTGTGATTATGATTGGAATGATTCTCTCCCCTGCTTATGGTGTAGTGTACGGTGTCGTATTTGGTCTATTGCACGATTTGATCTACACGGATCTTGTTGGTGTCTATATGTTTGGAATGTCTGTTGCAGCCTACATAATCGGTTATTTATCGAAAGTATTTCACCTGAATTGGTTTACAACGCTTATCCTCGGTTTACTGGGCGTATCATTGGTGGAATTCTATGTGTATGAACTATTTTCACTTATTAATGTAACGGATCTTTCTTTCTCTTCCTTTTTCTACAAACGCTATCTTCCTTCATTACTTTTAAATGGAATCTTTTTGCTTATTGTTTACTATCCTGTTAAACGGTTGCTGGATGATTTATCGGAAAACCGTAGACAAGAAAATCAGGCCAAAAGAAGGAGTTTCCTTTAGCAACGTTGAATTATTCTATGTTGAGGTGAATGAAATTGTCTATGGTACAAAAGCAAACACAGCATTTTGTCACGATTAAAGGAACGAAAGATGGCTTGAATCTGATTCTAGATGATTCTTGCGCTTTTCGTGATGTTATAAATGAACTTGATGAAAAACTTTCCGCTCGTCATATACAGCAGACGGAAGGTCATACGATTACTGTTACCCTTAAATTGGGTAATCGATATTTAACAGACAAACAAGAAGAAGAGCTTCGTGCCATGATTCAATCTAAGCAAAACCTTGAAGTTGATCGGATTGATTCAAATGTCATCTCTCGGAGTGAAGCGGAAGCAGAGCGAAAAAGAACAACTGTAACATCTGTTTCGAGAACCGTTCGTTCCGGACAGGTACTTGAAGTAGAAGGAGACCTTCTTTTGATTGGCGACGTTAATCCTGGTGGCACCGTAATGGCTGCAGGGAATATATTCGTAATGGGTTCGCTTAGAGGCATCGCACATGCAGGGGCTTATGGCGATATAAATGCCGTGATTACGGCATCTGTTATGAAG
This sequence comes from Anaerobacillus sp. 63XJN7_4_ISO-PGPR-S23-413, assembly GCF_056173725.1. NCBI lineage: Bacteria > Bacillati > Bacillota > Bacilli > Caryophanales > Bacillaceae > Anaerobacillus > Anaerobacillus sp. 63XJN7_4_ISO-PGPR-S23-413. Next base: position 2,912,680 of record NZ_CM149688.1, on the reverse strand, counting down.
CCATCTCAGTTGAAAATCGCTGAACTAATAAGCAGGCCACCTGATCAAGCAGGAGTAAGTATTCATGAAGCAGAATGTGCTTTTGTTAAGGACGGGCAATCTGAAATTAGCGTTGATCGCGTTCAAATACTGACTAAAGTTCGACCGAATTTGACTAGGTTGTAGACAGAAAGGGGAATGTTGTGTGGGAGACGCTATCGTCATTACTTCCGGAAAAGGTGGTGTGGGTAAGACCACAACGACAGCAAACATTGGGACAGCTCTTGCACTATCGGGGAAAAAAGTATGTCTGGTAGATACAGATATAGGTCTTCGAAATCTTGATGTAGTCATGGGACTTGAAAATCGTATTATTTACGATCTTGTCGATGTTGCTGAAGAGCGATGTCGACTACATCAAGCGTTAATAAAAGATAAGCGTTTTGAAGCGCTTTATATGCTACCTGCAGCTCAAACGAAAGATAAATCTGCTGTGCAGCCAGAGCAAATGAAGAAGATTATTGGTGAGTTAAAGCAGGATTATGACTATGTTCTCATTGACTGTCCTGCTGGCATTGAGCAGGGCTTTAAGAATGCGATTGCAGGCGCGGATAAATCGGTTGTAGTCACAACTCCCGAAACGTCGGCTGTTCGAGATGCTGATCGTATTATAGGCCTTCTTGAAAAAGAAGAAGGTATTGAAGCACCAAAACTTGTTGTTAATCGTATCCGAAACCATATGATGGAAAGTGGAGAAATGCTAGATGTAGATGAAATCGTTTCTATTCTTGCTATCGATCTACTTGGCATTGTTGGCGATGACGATACAGTTATTACAGCATCTAACAAAGGAGAGCCCATTGCGCTCGACCCTAGTTCAAAAGCATCCATTGCCTATCGCAATATCGCGAGACGAATTTTAGGTGAATCTGTTCCGCTTCTTTCTCTCCAGGAAGAACGAGGGATGTTTAGTAAAGTGAAGAAATTCTTTGGAATGCGTTCCTAAATCTCGGCTGCGGCCGGGATTTTTTTGTTTCTTGCTATTCCTTCTTCCTTATCAAAGTAAGACGGCTTTTGATCGGTTGTGTGATCTTCATTTCATTCAATTCCTTGTGAAAGAAAGTATTCTCAATGACATATCCCCACAGGACAAGTCATAAACTGAGTACTACTTATAGGAAGGTTGGGTGAAGAATGCGGAGAGACCTAGATGATGTAAGGAAACGACTTCATTCAAGAAAAAGACAGCGGCGAGCAGTTCCCCAAATGGAAAGACGTCATGATGCTATCCCTTCATCTTCTTTTCAAAACACGGAGGTCAAAATCCATCCTCTCTTTAACAGGCAAAGTTTTTTAATGCGCTCGATGGTTGCGGCATGCTTGTTTCTTGCTGCAGGAATACTATTTAAAGCAGAGAGCGATAAGGTTGCGCCTGTTCAGGAGTATGTGTCAGACATGATGGTAGAAGAATTTCAGTTTGCCACTGTGAAAAGTTGGTATGAAGGAAAGTTTGGGAATCCTGTGGCATTGTTCCCGACAGCGCCTGAAACTGATTCAGTAGGGGAAGCACCAAGCTATGCCCTTCCTGCGAGCGGAAAAGTACTTGAAAGCTTTGAATCGACGGGCAAAGGAATCATGGTTGAAACGGTTTTAAGCTCCGATGTTGAAGCAATCGATGCAGGAGTAGTGACATATGCAGGTGAGAAAGAAGGAATTGGCCAAACAGTAGTGATTCAGCATACGGATGGTAGTGAATCATGGTATGGGATGCTAGATTCGGTGGATGTATCGATCTATGATTTTGTTCAAACAAAGGATCAACTTGGAAGCGTGTCGAATTCTGATGATGGGAAGACAGGAACGTTCTATTTTGCCATTAAGAAGAACGAAGCATTTATTGATCCGCTTCAAGTTGTGCCAATCAAATAATGGTGAAAATGATAACGATCCATCCACTATTTTGGATGACGATTGGTCTTTCCATCTTAACAGGTAGGTTTAGAGAGATGCTGCTGCTCTTCTTAGTTGTCCTCATTCACGAGTTAGGGCATGCGGGGGCAGCCCGTATTTTAGGATGGCGTATCAATGAGATCGTTTTATTACCATTTGGGGGCGTAGCCGTAGTTGATGAACATGGGAATCGTCCCTTGAAAGAAGAGCTTATTGTCATTCTCGCAGGGCCGTTACAGCATGTTTGGATGATGGGGGTTGGCGCGACGCTCCATTATATGGGAATATGGAATGACATGTTCGATCTCTTTATGCTTCATAATATCATGATTCTTTTGTTTAATTTGCTGCCGATTTGGCCACTCGATGGCGGGAAGCTCCTCTTTCTTCTTTATTCTTTGCGTCTTCCCTTTAAATCGGCTCACAAAATGATGCTATATTCTTCGTTGTTTTGCTTTTCACTTCTTATTATTTTAACAGCGATATTATTTCCTTTTCATCTTAATTTGTGGATGGTGATTGTGTTTCTGTCTGTATCACAATTTAAAGAATGGAAACATCATCCTTATATTTATTTTAGATTTTTACTTGAACGCTATTCTAAATCGTTTAATGGGAAAAAACAGGTTGTTACAATTGCTCCAGATATGCGCTTAAATGACTTGCTAGCAACCTTTTCACGAGGGAAGCATTACCATATCCTCATACAAGATTTGAATATTGAAACAGATGAACATTTCTTACTGGAGGCTTATTTCAAAAAAAATCAAATTGCCTGTGCAGTGGGAACGCTATTTAGGTAAACTAAAGAAAAGCTACTAAAGGAGAACGGCTATGCGATTAATTGTTCTTGAGAGAAATCAATTGCGGGCAGCAGCTATTGAAATAAATAATGAACTTACAGATATATGGGCGGAAACGTTGACGAATAGGAAGCCTTCTCAAGGAGATATTATTCTCGGAAAAGTGTCTTCCGTATTAGATGGCAAAAACGCCGCCTTTATCTCTTTAGGCAGTGGAAAACCCGGGTTATTAAATGGAGAAGAATTTGTTTTAGCGCAAGGGAAAAAGACAGCTGGAGAACCATTACCGGCTGTTTCTGAATGCGTTCAAGAAGGACAGGCTATTCTTGTTCAAGTAAAGCATCCAGGCGTTGATCGGAAGGGCCCAATTGTTACAGAGCTAATTAAGCTGACGTTGGATCACTTAGTCTACATGCCTTATGCAGGATACTCAGCTGTATCGAAGCAGTTAACTACAAATCGTGAAGAACTACTCCAATTTGCAGATAAATATTGTATAGAGCAAGAAGGTGTTATCTTTAGAACTAGTGCAGGATACATAAAGGAAGAAGCTCTTTTAGCGGAATTACAGTCTCATCGTAAAGAATGGCTGCGTATTCTCGAACAATCCTCTTCACAACGAGCGCCTAGTATGGTGAAAAAAAACAGTGGCCTTGGGGAGGAAGTGAGCAAACTATACCCCCTTCATCGGGTGAGTAGTTTAGCGGCAAATTCCTCCGAAGCGGTTAGCTCGTTTTTTCCGCTTTTATCAAAGAATGCGACCCTGATGGAATTGAATGAGAAGAAAAAAAAGCTTGATAAGCTTGAAGATACCATTCTGAATATGAAGAAAACCATTAAAATGGGGAAAGCGAATCTTCATATTGAAGAAACGCATGCATTGACAGCTATTGACGTCGATACTGGAGGAGTAAAGCTTGGGACGAAAAATGAAACTCATTTCGAAGTGAATCGATTAGCGGTGGACGAAATTGCGAAACAGCTTCGACTTCGCAACATTAGTGGATTGATTGTCGTCGATTTTTTACGAGTCGAGAAAGAAGAGCAACAGAACCTTCATGCGTTAATGAAAAGCAAAGAAGAAACAGATAAACGCTTAAAAGTTGGAGGATTTACAAAGCTAGGACTATTTGAGATGCAACGTAAAAAGTCCGGACTTCCGTTAAGTCGGTTTGTGTAAAATAAGTCACGTTAATCGCATTGACATGGCAATTTTAGCTGTGGTATGATTTAGTGGTTAGTTCGTTTGGAAGCACCCAAAGAGCTACAACCGCTCAAGAACAGGTTTTTAAGCTAGTTTCTAGCACCTGCAATGGCGAGTCTTAGTATTAGAGGAGGTGCACGTATGTACGCAATTATTGAAACTGGTGGTAAACAAATCAAGGTTACTGAAGGTCAAGAAATCTACATCGAGCTTCTAAACACTGAAGCTGGTGAAACGGTTACTTTTGACCGTGTGCTAATGGTAGGTGGAGATGACATTAAAGTTGGTTCTCCTATGCTAGATGGCGCTACTGTAACTGGTAAAGTTGATAAGCACGGTAAAGGTAAGAAAATCACGGTTTATAAATATAAGCCAAAGAAAAACTACCGTCGTAAGCAAGGACACCGTCAACCTTACACTAAAGTAGTTATCGACAAAATTAACGCTTAAGGATATCTAAGATGATACGTTTCAAGGTGAAGCGAGATTCTAACAATCGCATCCTTTCATTTTCCCTTTCTGGACACGCTGATTCTGGCCCTTATGGCTATGATTTAGTTTGTGCAGGTGTTTCTGCTGTGTCGATTGGGACGGTGAATGCGATTGAATCCCTTTGCGATGTAACTCTCATAGTTGATATGGAGGATGAAGGCGGCTACCTCAGCTGTACTGTTCCGGATCATCTGGAACAACGTATAGATGAGAATGTTCAACTTCTCCTTCAAGGAATGGAAGTATCCATTTCTGCTATTGCCGAGGAATATGGCAAGCACATCCAAATTACTCACACATAGGAGGTGGGACAATATGTTGAAAATGAATCTACAGTTTTTCGCATCGAAAAAGGGTGTAGGTAGTACAAAAAACGGCCGTGATTCAATCTCCAAGCGTCTTGGCGCGAAGAGCGCAGACGGCGAGTTCGTATCCGGCGGTTCGATTCTTTTCCGTCAACGCGGAACTAAGATCTACCCTGGTACAAACGTTGGCCGCGGTGGAGACGACACTCTATATGCGAAAATCGACGGCGTCGTGAAATTCGAGCGTCTTGGACGTGACCGTAAACAAGTAAGTGTATATCCAGTTGCTAAGGAAGCGTAAGCAACTTAAGAAAAACTCTAACCGAACGGTTAGAGTTTTTTGATATAATGGAGAAAATGAGATGGATAAGTGACGATGCACAATGAATTCGCGTAAGATTGTTTTCTTTTAATCCAAAGTAACATACAGAAAAGATCTATTGTTATAATGAAGGAAATGGTTAGAGCATTGGGAGTGCAATTATGTCTAAAAATTGGAATACCTTTGACGTTCTGCGCCATTCTCGTCATGATTGGTTAAATCGTTTGCAGCTGATCAAGGGAAACCTTGCGCTGGATCATGTAGACAGGGCAAAGGAAATTATCGAAGAAATTATTATCCAGTCGAGACAGGAAGCAAAATTATCGAATTTAAATGCTCCGAAACTTGCAGAATATATATTAACGTTTAACTGGTGTAACCATTTATTTCAGTTGGATTTTGAAGTGATCGGAGACGAGTATGATATTTGCGTTTATGAAGCGGATCTTATCGAGTTAATCTCTCGATGTACAACAGTGCTTGATTCTCATGTGAAAGTTCCATCAGATCATCACTTGTTATTAACGCTTCAGTTGTACCACGAAGAAATTCATCTTGTTTTTGATTTTCAAGGTGAAGTTTCCGATCAAAACAAGCTCAAGCTGGCGTTCGAAAATCCTGAGGTGAAAAGCGCTAAATTGATTGAATTAGAGCAAACGGGTCAGGAGCTAGTTAGCACGTTTTTGATTAAATGAGGTGAAAGTATGTTTGTAGATCAGGTCAAAGTATTTGTTAAAGCAGGCGATGGCGGAAATGGTATGGTTGCCTTCCGTCGAGAGAAATATGTACCGGATGGCGGTCCAGCAGGAGGCGATGGAGGAAAAGGCGCAAGCGTCATTTTCGAAGTAGAAGAAGGTCTTCGTACGCTTATGGATTTCCGTTACAATCGTCATTTTAAAGCCAAAACAGGTGAGCATGGTCGCTCGAAGAATCAGCATGGCCGTAATTCAGAAGATATGGTTGTAAAGGTCCCACCTGGTACAATTGTATCTAATGCGGAAACGGGAGAAGTTATTGCGGATCTAACTGAGCATGGGCAACGAGCAACTGTAGCGCGTGGCGGTCGAGGCGGACGTGGGAATTCACGTTTTGCATCACCTTCTAACCCGGCACCAGAGCTTTCAGAGAATGGTGAACCTGGGGAAGAAAAAGATGTTACTTTAGAGCTTAAGGTTCTAGCTGATGTTGGACTTGTTGGGTTTCCTAGTGTAGGTAAGTCAACGCTTCTATCCGTAGTATCAGCAGCGAAGCCCAAGATTGCAGCATACCATTTTACAACGATTGCACCCAATCTAGGTGTTGTTGATACAAAAGATGGACGCAGTTTCGTTATGGCTGATTTACCTGGATTAATTGAGGGCGCTCATGAAGGCGTTGGCCTTGGCCATCAGTTCCTTCGACACATTGAACGAACACGAGTTATCGTTCACGTCATTGATATGTCTGGTATGGAAGGGCGAGACCCTTATGAAGACTACTTGAAGATCAATGATGAGTTAAAGCAATATAAAATGCGTCTAATGGAACGTCCGCAAATCATTGTCGCTAATAAAATGGATCTTCCAGATTCTGAAGAAAATCTTGAAATTTTCAAGGAAAAGCTTGAGGAAGATTTCCCGATTTATCCGATTTCTGCTGTAACGCGACAAGGTGTCCAGGAAGTATTGTTTGAAATTGCAGACAAGCTTGAGACAACACCTGAGTTCCCTCTTGATGAAGAGAAGGAAGAAGAGACTCGCGTGATGTACCGTCACGAAAAAGGTGCACCTGAGTTCTTTGTAACGCGTGATAGCGACGGAACATTCGTTGTTAACGGACCACGAATTGAAAAGCTATTCAAGATGACAGACTTTAACCGAGAAGACAATGTTCGCAGGTTCGCGCAACAAATGCGTAGCATGGGAATTGATGATGCGCTAAGAGAGCGTGGAGCTGAGGATGGAGATGCGGTTCGAATTCTGGAGTTCGAATTTGAGTTCGTAGACTGATAAACGGAGAAGACTGTCCTCATGGAAGGGCGGTCTTTTTTTACATAGAGCTACATGAACATAGCAAACCTGTGAATGGTATACGATTATCGGTCGTAGCTGGCCGCGATAGAGGAGAGGGGAAGAATGAGCAAAGACGATAAGAATTTTTATCTCGTTCGGGAAGATGTCCTATCTGATTCGATGTTGAAAACGCTGCAAGCCAAGCTTCTTCTTGAAAGTGGCACTGTGGAATCAGTTCGAGAAGCCATTGATGAAGTTGGCGTAAGTCGGAGTGCATTCTATAAATATCGTGACACAATCTTACCGTTTCATACGATGATCATTGAACAGATCGTAACGCTCTCGGTTCATTTGGAAGATCGTTCAGGAGCGCTTTCTAGAGTGCTTAGCACAGTAGCCTCACTTGGTTGCAATTTATTGACGATTAACCAGACGATTCCCCTACAGGGCTATGCTACGGTTATTTTAACAATGGAAATTGGTGAAACAAACTTACGCTTAAGCAATTTACTTGAGAAAATTAAAGACATCGAAGCCGTAAACAATGCTGAAATTATTGGATCTGGAGCATAGGGGGAGAAAATGGATAATCAAAAGAAGATAGGTTTTCTTGGACCAGAAGGAACTTTTACAGAAATCGCAGCAAAAACGTTATTTCAAGACGAGGATCGGACACCTTTTCCTACGATTCGCGCATGCCTTGAAGCAGTAGAAAATGGTTCTGTTGACTATGGCGTTGTTCCTCTAGAGAATACGATTGAAGGCTCCGTTAATATGACGCTTGATCTTCTTTCGCAGCAAGTTTCACTTCCAATCGTAGGAGAGCTTGTATTGCCAATTCGACAGCACTTACTGATCCATCCTGATCAAAACGATTGGACAAAGATTACTCGAGTTCTTTCGCATCCGCACGCGATAGCCCAATGCCATGTTTTTCTCCAAAAGGAGTTAGCTCAAGCTGAGCTTAGTAATGCAGCGTCTACAAGTGCTGCAGCGGAATATGTGCAGAGTACCGGAAAGATCGAAGAGGCAGCAATTGGTAATGAGCTTGCTGCAGAAAAATACGGATTAACCATTGCACAGGCTGACATACATGATACAGAAGATAATGATACTCGCTTTCTTGTTTTACATCAAACGGCTGAACCACTCCCGAGAACTAACCTATTTCGGGAAGACCGCGTCACTTACAAGATTATTCTTCCTTCAGATTATCCTGGAGCCCTCCATCAAGTGCTTGCGGCATTTGCATGGCGTAATCTCAATTTAACGAAAATCGAGTCTCGCCCAATGAAAACAGGACTTGGTAACTATTTCTTTATTATTGATGTCGAACGTCCTAACCGCGATGTACTCTTAAAAGGTGTAATGGAAGAAATTCAAGCGCTTGGTATTGGTATTTCTGTATTAGGAGAGTACCCCTGCTTTGTTGTAACGAATAAATAGCGATAGGAATGCAATAAAAAGGAACGGCATCTGAGCCGTTCTTTTTTATTGGAAAATAAAGTTTTTAGAATTAGTCCTGTTCTAAAAGAAACCCTTCGTGTTTTAATGCGTTGATAACAGCCTCAAGCTGTGATTTAGAGTTTGCTTCGATTGTATGAAGATGAACACCAGAAGTAAGCTCGGACAAAAGAGAAGCATTTGTCATAGAGAGCTTAGAAAGAAATTGATCTGCTTCAAAGCGATTTCCAACGTAAAGTGAAGCTGTTAAGTGTCCATAAAGAGGATGCTCAACGGTGACGTCTTTCACAGTCCCTCCGTTATCAACTATTGTATAGAGTTCATTCTTTGTATCTTCTGGTAAATGCTTGCATGCAATCACTTGTTCTTGCTTTGTATCTTTCCGATCTGAAGAGAACATGACATATCCTTGGGAAGTAGCGATAATCGGTTCATTTCTTGCTTTTAACAAAGAAATATCCTGGACAATCACTTGTCTGCTGACATTGGTTCGTTTTGATAAATCACTTCCTGTTAAAGGCTTTTCGCTCTCTTTCAGCCATTGAAGAATGAGTAACCTCCTGTTCTCACCCAGTATTTTTTCTCCTTCTTGTCCCACTATTGAAAACTCCTTTCGAAGACCACGATGTGTACCCTTATTATATCTTTGTTACGGAAGTGCGTGTAAGGATTTCATTAAATACGTCTGCTATTTTCTCTATTTCTTTCTGTGTAGTTCTTTTTCCAAAGCTTATACGAATTAACTCTCTAGCTTCATCATCCGATCTTCCCATTGCTCGCAATGTCTTTGAAGCCTGCTGTTGGCCAACTGAACAGGCTGATCCAGTTGAAATAGCAATTCCTTTGCGATTCAGCTCTAGCATGACATATTGTCCTTCCATCCCTTTGATTCGAAGTCCGATAATATGTGGTAGTCCTTGCTCTCCCTCGATGACAATATTCGGATGAGTAAGTTTATTCACGAGGTAGGCACGTAAGTTTGTATATTTTGTTTGGTTCGAGTTCAACGCATGAATCGTTTCTTCTGCTGCTGCAGCAAAGGACATAATGCCTGGAACATTTACGGTACCAGGGCGAAATCCTTTTTCATGAACGGTTCCGGGTAAATTCTGCCTCCATGCTAAAGACGGTGCAATATAGCATGCACCGACACCTTTTGGTCCATATACCTTATGGGATGAAACGGATAATGCAGAGATATGCATCTCCTTGACATTAATCGCGATTTTGCCGAAAGCCTGTACCGCATCTGTATGGAAAAGAATGTGACGCTTCGCAAGTTCTTCTCCGATTTCTTTCATTGACTGAACGGATCCTATTTCACTATTGCCAAAGGCGACCGATACTAAAATCGTGTCTTCACGAATAGTCTTTAACAATTCACTAAGTAATACATGCCCATTATGATCATAAGAAAGATATGTTACCTCATATCCTTCCTGTTCTAGCTGAGAGAATGTATGCAAAACGGAAGAATGCTCTGCAGCACAAGTAATCAAATGTCCTTTAGCATACATTTTTACTAAACTTCTAAGAGCAAGTATATTTGATTCTGTTCCACCAGATGTAAAATAAACTCCTGATGGTTCGCCATTTATGTGAGAGGCGATTGAACTACGCGCAGCTTCTAGTAAATGAGAAGCGTTGGTGCCAGCATCATGAGAACTTTGTGTATTTGCATAGAAATGCTGTGCGGCATGAGTATATGCCTCAATTGCAGCTTCTGACATCGGTGTTGAAGCTGCGTAGTCTAAATAAATCATTTTAATCTCCTCGCTTATATTCTGTCTTGTTATTTATTTAAATATATGTAAATATAGGTGTCAAGACACATGTTAATTTACTTTGGTGTAATCTCCATATTGTTCAGCGAGAGAAGGGATTTCATGAATCAGCTAAAAACAGATGTATTAGTAATTGGAAGTGGCGTGAGTGGATTGATGGTGGCCGAACTTCTTTCGGCGCAAAAGAATGTGACTATTATCACAAAGTCTAAGTTTGGACAAAGCAATTCAATGCTTGCACAAGGAGGAATTGCCGCAGCTACAGCTGATGAAGACAGCTGGACAAATCATTTTTTTGATACGATTCGTGCTGGGGTTTTTCATAATAATGAAGAACTAACGGAACTTTTGGTCAGAAAAGGACCAGATCAAATCGATCAGCTCATAAACTTAGGGGTTCATTTTGATCAAGAAGCTGATGGAAAGTATAAAAGGTGTAAAGAAGGAGCTCATAGTGTTTCACGTATTTATCATTCTGGGGGAGATGCGACGGGGAGAGAAATTGTTTTAACGCTAATGAAGCGTGTTCAAAGAAAGTGTACGATCATTGAGCATCATCAAATCGTTGACTTAACAATGAAAGATGGGCAGTGTATTGGAGCTGAAGCGATCAATCAAGAAGGTGAAAGAATGCTTATTAATGCAGCGTACACTATTCTCGCTACCGGAGGAGCGGGGCAACTTTACCCTGTTACTTCAAATGAACTATCAATAACGGGCGATGGTCTTGCGATGGCTTATCGTGCCGGAGCCGTTCTAGCCGACCTAGAATTTATGCAGTTTCATCCTACAATGTATGCAGGAGACACCGAGCAATCGTTCCTTATTTCAGAAGCTGTCCGAGGAGAAGGCGGCATTTTAGTAACGGTTGAAGGCAAGCGTTTAATGGAAGGTAAGCATGACCAATTAGATCTCGCCCCAAGAGATGTCGTTGCGAGAGAGATTCAACAAGAGGCTTCGACTGTATACCTTGACATATCAAAGGTTTCACAGTTTGAAGAACGATTTCCAACAATCGCTAAGCAGTGTCAAAGTCATGCCGTAAGATTAGCTGAGGGACTCATTCCCGTGAAACCAGGCGCCCATTTTCTTATGGGCGGAGTAATGACGGACCAGGTTGGTAGAACATCCATAGAAGGTTTATTTGCTCTTGGTGAGGTCGCTCATACAGGTGTGCACGGTGCTAACCGTCTTGCAAGCAATTCTCTTTTGGAGGGAATTGTATTTGCTAGTGAAGCGTCGGAGTGGATTCTTCAAAATAAACGGAACGTTACGGAAGGTAAATTGGAGAGCTCACATTTTCAACTTCATGAACCTTTGTTAACAACAAATGAGTTAAAAAACATAATGGAGCAACATGTAGGAATGGTGAGAACAAGTGATGGGTTAGCTTACTCGCTAAGAATGCTTCAGCTGGATGAAATGAGGCTAGTTGAGGATTTAAAAATAGAGTCAATCGAGCGATACAATATGTTTCAGGTAGGGTGGTTAATGGCAACTTCAGCTTTTCTTCGTGAAGAAAGCAGAGGAGGGCATTATCGCGCAGATTATCCAGATCAGAAGCAAGAGTGGAAGCAAAAAAGAATACTCAGGGGGATATATTACGATGATTGGGCTGAAAGTCAAAAAAGATCTCGAACAGTTTTTTATTGAAGACATTGGAAATGTTGATTTATCAAGTGAGTTGTTATTTCGTTCAGAGGATCAAGCTGAGGCGTTATTTGTAATGAAAGAGGCTGGCGTTTTTTGTGGGCATCAGGTAATCGAGACCGGGTTTGAACTTCTTGATCGGGATATTTGTGTCGAGGTTTACGTCGAAGATGGCGATCACGTTCAAACTGGTGAAGTAATTGCTTCTGTGAAAGGAAATGTTCGCACAATATTAACGGGAGAACGGGTTGTTTTAAATATGATACAGCGAATGAGCGGTATTGCAACGATGACTTCTCATGCTGTGGAAATTTTGGGGGATTCATCGATTCGGATCTGTGATACACGCAAAACGACGCCTGGGTTAAGAATGTATGAGAAGTATGCAGTAAGGAGTGGAGGAGGATTTAATCATCGAATGACACTTGATAGCGGGGTAATGTTAAAAGATAATCACATTGCCCAGTTTGGTAGTATCGAACAGGCTGTAGCACATGTGAAAGGTCGCTTAGGGCATATGACCAAAATTGAAGTTGAGACGTCATCTGAAATAGAAGTTCGTCAAGCGGTGAATGCGGGAGCAGATATTATTATGTTTGATAATTGTTCTCCTACAGAAGTCTCTTCATACGCGCAGTTAGTACCTGACCACATTATAACTGAAGCTTCTGGGGGCATCACGCTTAAGAACCTTGCAACTTATCGTGATTCAGGTGTTCAGTTTATTTCACTCGGCTGCTTAACACACTCTGTTAAAAGCCTTGATATTAGCTTACGAATGAAAGGGGAAGAGAAATGAGTATTTTAGATGCGTTGAAGCGATCGAACGGACTTCCTGATCGATACAAAGAACTATCAGATCAAGAGATGGTAGAAAAAATCACAGCGATTAAAGCAGAGATGGGGGATCGTTTGTATTTACCTGCCCATCACTATCAAAAAGATGAAGTCATTCAATTTGCAGATGATACCGGAGATTCACTTCAACTTGCCCAGCTTGCCGCTCGGAATAAGAAGGCAGAAGCAATAGTCTTTTGTGGTGTTCATTTTATGGCCGAAACAGCAGATATTTTAACTGAAGAAGATCAAACGGTTATTTTACCTGATATGCGAGCGGGGTGTTCGATGGCTGATATGGCGAATATTTATCAAACTGAACGTGCTTGGAGCCATCTCATTAATCTTTTTGGAGAGACCATTCTCCCCCTAACTTATGTAAATTCAACGGCAGCTATTAAAGGATTCGTTGGAAGAAACGGAGGGGCAACTGTTACATCTTCAAATGCTGTAGCAATGGTTGAGTGGGGTTTTACTCAAAAAGAACGTATCCTATTTTTACCTGATCAGCATCTTGGGCGGAATACAGCTTACGACCTTGGTGTTCCACTTGAAGCGATGGCAGTGTGGGATCCAATAACGGATACGCTTGAATATAAAGGAGATTATGATGCAATTAAGGTGATTCTTTGGAAAGGTCATTGTTCCGTCCATGAAAAGTTTACAGTTCAAAACATCGCACAAATTCGAGAGAATGATCCTGATATGTCCGTCATTGTTCATCCAGAATGCAGTTTTGACGTTGTTAAACGTTCTGACTTATCAGGATCTACTAAAATGATTATTGAAACCATTGAGGAAGCAGAGCCAGGTACGAAATGGGCAATCGGAACAGAAATGAATCTTGTGAATCGGATCATTCAACAACATCCAGATAAAAGAATTGTTTCTTTAAACCCAAATATGTGTCCTTGTCTTACAATGAATCGAATCGATATGCCCCACCTTCTTTGGGCGCTTGAAGAAGTACAAAGTGGAAAGAAAACGAATCAAATAATCGTTGATCAAGAAACATCTTTCTACGCAATTAAATCATTGAATCGAATGCTTGATCGAGCATGATGGATAAGGAATCAGACTTGATGTTTGATTCCTTTTTTTATTGAAGAGAGAGACACTATACATAGCTACACTTACTCCTGCATATTAATGTGATGATCTTATCCTTTAAAAAAGGTAGCAATCTGCCCAGTCACGCATACACTGTACTGAATTTCATTGTACTGATTACAGGAGGGAGTTTTTTAGCTTGAAAATACATGTCGTTCAAAAAGGCGATACTTTGTGGAAAATCGCTAAAAAATATGGTGTTGATTTTGAACAACTAAAAGCTGTTAATTCACAGCTTAACAATCCTAATATGATTATGCCTGGTATGAAAGTGAAAATACCATCTGGCGGTGTTCCGGTAAAGAAGAAGGAAATGCCGATTAAAGAAATGAAAAAAGAAATGCCTAAGAAAAAAGAAAAGCCAATGATGAAGCCGAAAGAGAAGCCTTCAATGACAATGCCGATCAACAATGAATTGAATATGAACATGAACATGAATATGAACATGATGCCTCAAGAAGAGAAGCCTAAAAAGGTTAAGCCAAAAGAAATAAAGCCTGAAAAGAAAATGAAGCCTATTGAAAAGAAGGCTGAGAAGAAAGTAGAAGAGAAAAAGGCAGCTGCGAAGAAACCTGTTGAGAAAGCGAAGAAAGCAGAAAATTTATTCTATCCAATGAATGACGAAGAAGTGCTGAGCGAATTTGAATCCTCATCAATGGAAATGCCCCCACCGCCAATGAACCAGGGCTATCCTAATAATGTAGCGGGTGCAACGAATTATGCGAACAAAGAATACAATGGAGGTTACCCGGGGTATCCAACTTCTGTAGGCGGAGCGCATATGGGCTTCCCTAACAACCAGAATATTGCTGGTGTATATGATGGTTATGGGAACAAAAGTAATCAAAATGCCTCTCCAGGAGAAGTGGCTGGGATGTATCAAGGCTATGGAAATAAAGGTGGCTATCCAGGTTCAGTTGCAGGAGCAGAAATGAATAATTACGGCCATAAAGGAGAGGAAAGCTCTGAAGTAGCTGGGGCTTATGAAGGGTATGGTCAGCCGAATTTCGGTGCGCCTTCTGGGAATGTAGCAGGCGCGTATAATCAAGGTAACGGCTATCCTAATCAGAATGTAGCAGGCGCATATCAATATGGAAATAAAAGTTCGGTCGGTGGGGCCAATAAAAGTAATTATGGAATGGGCGAAGAAAGTTCAGATGTAGCAGGAGCAAGCTACGGTCATAAAGCCAATCAACAAATGTCAGGCTATCCAGGCTCAGTAGGTGGCATGCAATATGATGGGAATCAGGGTTACCCAAATCAAAACGTAGCGGGTGCGTATGATGGTTATGGGCACAAAGATAACAATGGTGGGTACCCAGGCTCAGTAGGTGGCATGCAATATGATGGGAACCAGGGTTATCCAAATCAAAACGTAGCGGGTGCGTATGATGGTTATGGGCACAAAGATAACAATGGTGGGTACCCAGGCTCAGTAGGTGGCATGCAATATGATGGGAATCAGGGTTACCCAAATCAAAACGTAGCGGGTGCGTATGATGGTTATGGGTACAAAGATAACAATGGTGGGTACCCAGGCTCAGTAGGTGGCATGCAATATGATGGGAACCTGGGTTATTCAAATCAAAACGTAGCGGGTGCGTATGAAGGTTACGGACACAAAGGGAACAATGGTGGATACCCAGGTGCTGTAGCAGGTGCAGCTTCCGGTTATCCGCAAATGAATATGGGCTACCCAAACGTCGCAGGTGCTTCAATGAATGGGAATGGTATGCCATCACCTTATGGCCATAAAGGAAATGAAGAATATCCTGAAGCTGTAATGGGAGCTTATGGCTATCCAAATGAGAACGTAGCAGGCATGATGATGCCTCCGGGTTATCCGAACCAGCCAATGGTATCACCTTATCAACAGCACGACTGTGGATGTGGTGGGAATCCGAACGTTTCACCATATCACCAAATGCCGCAATATGCGAATCCGGGATTTGTTCAGGGAGCGAATAAAGCGCCAATGATGGATGATTACATGGGCATGGAAAGTAGCTATGCAGAATCACGCTAAGGAAAAAGAGGACGGTATCCTGGAAAGGGTACGTCCTTTTTTTCTTCATTTAGAACGTGTTAATTCATTTGTTTGGAAGGGCAGATTGATTACTGGCGTATCGGTTTATATGAAAGGATCTGTAAAAAAGGAAACGTTAAGAAAACAAATACACCTCTCACATCACTGTTCAGATTCTTTTATTACTTTCATTCCATTTCCAGATGGCGATTGGCTTAAGGAAGACGGGGGAGTATATTTTGCCTGTATGAAAACAATGGAGGGACGAACGCTCAATTACTCATTGAAAGAAGATCGGCTTTTAGCGATTGAGAAAGTAGCACACTTTCATCAAGAAAGTATAGGATTAGTCAGTAAGGATATTTTTCCCGTATCACTTACTCGTAAGTGGACGAACCGTTTAATTCGCTTCAAGAATGAAGTAGGATCTTCTCTAATATCTGCAAATGAAAAACAATTCATTCAGTATTATATTTCTGTAGGGGAAGAAGTCATTTCGGGTATGACACCGATCGAAGAATTGGAACGAAATGCTCTCCGTGATAAATGCATTGTTCACGGCGACCCCGCACATCATAATTTTATCTTTCGTACGGATACATTATTATTGATTGATGGTGACCTAGCGAACTATGCCCCTCATGAATATGACTTTTTGCAGTTAATGAATCGAATGCTGCCTCACTCTAACTGGTCACTGGATGAATGGTCACGATCTCATATCCCGACTGTTCGACATTGCTTAGAGAACCCTTTGTTGTGTAGGCTTCTAGCCTATCCTGCCGATTTCTACCGAGAATGGTTGATGAATCCAAATGGAAGAAGTGCCCTATTAGTTAAAATGAGACAACAAAACAACCTTAGATCACGGTTTATTAATTCGATTCTGAAGTAGGTCCCTGTGTTACCTAGAACTAACAGATTAAAATGATAAGCCTCCTCACATTCTAAAGGTGAAAGGAGGTTTTAAATATGAAGAAAACAGTCTTGACGCTTTCAACGATGATGCTCGCAGGTGGTTTGATCGGCTGTACAGCTGATAATGAGGCGATGGATACGCGTTATAACGACTCCGCACGTCCAATTGGTTACTACACGAGTGAAGATAATAACGGTGATTACCGTGAAGGTGCAGTAACGGATATGATTGATCGTGACTATTCAAACGGAGTTAAGGCCCCTGACAAAAAGCAAATCGATAAGCGAAATGGCATGAATGGCCCTGGATATATGCGTACAGATAACAATTATTCAGGTTATGATAATGAGCTTTCTACACGACTAGCTAAACGAATCAATAAGCTTAAGAACGTGGATGATGCTCGAGTTATCGTATATGGTGATCAAATTATGATTGCCGTTGATACAAACGACCAAAACGATGCAGATGTTAAAGACAAGGTTCGCAGCGAGGTAGCAAAAGTAACAAAGCAAAAGAATGTGTCAATTTCAACAGATGAAAATGTGTTTGGTCGAATGGGCGATGTTAATAACCGTCTCGAAGATGGAGATGGTTTTGAAGAGGTACAGGCAGATGTGAATGGCATATTAGATGACATCGGAAATGCTGCAAAACGTCCATTTGAAAACAATAAATAATAAAAATAACGAGCGGGCAGTAGCCTGCTCGACTACATATGCAAAACTCTTTTCGGAGACTTGAGCCCTATGATATAGTTGGGAAATCAGTTCATTTGAAAGGAGTTCTCTTAGATGGCAGGACATTCCAAATGGAAAAATATACAGCGTAGAAAAAACGCTCAAGATGCTAAACGTGGAAAAGTATTTATGAAGCTAGCTAAGGAAATCTTTGTAGCTGCCAAGCAAGGAGGGGGCGATCCGGAAACGAATCCCTCATTAAGGCTTGCTGTGGACAAGGCTAAATCATCAAATATGCCTAACGAAAACATTGATCGAGCAATTAAGAAAGCTACAGGGGATTTAGACGGTGTTCAATATGATAACGTGACATACGAAGGATATGGCCCAGGTGGTGCCGCCATTATGGTTCAACTACTTACCGATAATAAAAATCGAGCTGCAGCAGATGTGCGTCATGCCTTTAGTAAAAATAAAGGGAATATGGGCGAAAATGGCTGTGTTTCATTCTTATTTAACCGAAAAGGTCTCCTTGTGATCGATCGTTCCGAAAATGATCTCGATGGAGATGAATTGATGCTTCAGGTTATTGAAGCCGGGGCTGAAGAAATGGAAACAAATGAGGATGCTTATGAGATTTATACCGATCCCCAGGAATTCCAAGATGTAAAGCACCAATTACAAGCGAGCGGATTAAGTTTCTCTTCCACTGAAGTCACGATGATTCCAGAAACGTATGCTCCACTAGAAGATGAAGATGGGCTTCATATGTTAAAGCTAATTGATATGCTTGAAGATAACGATGATGTGCAAGATGTTTATCATAATGCTGAAATAAATGATGATGTTTATGATCAATTGTGAGCTACAGTTTTTCTGTAGCTTTTTTTGATGCATATTCCTCAATAAAATGGAAACGCTAACGGCATGAACTTCTTGAAAATGGAAGAAAGGTGTTGGAAACATATGAAAAGCCTTTATCCACTCCTTCTATTAGGTATACTTCTTGTTCTTGGAGGAACATCGGCCGTGGCTTATGAAGGAGATGGCATATCACCGGTTACAGGAACCAAAACTCAAGAAAAAGGACCACTAGTTGTTGAAGTTGTATTGAGAACAAATTATGCGGACGGTGTTTCAACGAACCAATCTGTATATGAAACCATATGGGCAATGGAAGACTTTTGGAGTCAATACGCTGATTGGCAACTTGTAGATCAAGAAGAAGGACGAATGATATTTGAACGGAATCTAGAAGATATTTCGCCTGCGAGTAAACAAAATGGACATTTTGGATTAACAGAGGATGGCATTCTTACGATATTTGATGGAATTCCGGCAGAAGAGAAAGTCATTCAAACATTTTTTCAAATTGATGTAGGAAAGCTAGAAAGTCAAAGAAGAGAGCAGCTTATGGAAGGAATTCCAGTAGAGTCATGGTATCAGTTTGAAGACGTCATCCAGTCTTTTTCTAAAATTAAAAAAGAAGAACCTGTCCAGTAAGGGCAGGTTCTTCTTTTGATTTAGACGCTTATCTCCGTTTCTAAACGCTCGTCTCCGCTTTTCATCTTTTTATGGTAGAATGGAGAGATAGAAATACATGTTCGTATGTACAGGGGAGAGAGTAGCTTTGATAGAATATATTAAAGGCACGGTTGAATATATTGATACAGAATACATTGTTGTAGAATCGAATGCGATAGGATATAAAATTTATTGTGGGAATCCTTTTGAATTTCAGAAGTACCGTAATCAATCGATTCAAATTTTTACGCATCATTACGTTAGAGAAGATCTCATTGCCCTTTATGGATTTCCAACACGGGAAGAGCGACTTTTGTTTGAGAAGCTTCTAAATGTTTCCGGTATCGGTCCTAAGGGAGCTGTGGCCATTTTAGCGACTGGTGAACCTGATAAAGTTGTGAGTGCCATTGAAATGGAAGATGAGAAATTTCTAACAAAGTTTCCTGGCGTTGGTAAGAAAACTGCCAGACAAATCATTCTAGATCTAAAAGGTAAGCTTAAAGGCTTTGGCGCTCCCACTGAGGGATTGTTTGCAGTGGATGAAGTTCAAGAAGAGGGTGCTCATGAGCTAGAAGAAGCGCTAGAAGCATTGAAAGCTCTTGGGTATGCTGAACGAGAAATTAAGAAGATTAAACCAAAGCTAGTTGAAGAAACGTTAACGACAGATCAGTATATTAAAAAAGCCCTTCAGCTTATGCTGAAGCAATAAGGAGGGAGTAAAGTGGAAGATCGAATTCTATCAGGAGAGCAGGTCGGTGACGACTCATCCGTAGAATATAGCCTCCGTCCTCAGCGATTAAGTCAATATATTGGACAAGAAAAGGTAAAGCGAAATCTTGAAGTGTTTATTGAAGCGGCTAAAATGCGTGAAGAGCCCTTAGATCATGTGCTGTTGTACGGCCCTCCTGGTCTAGGTAAAACGACTCTCTCGGCCATTATTGCAAACGAGATGGAAGTGAATTTGCGTACAACATCAGGTCCTGCGATTGAAAGACCTGGTGATCTTGCAGCTATATTAACCGCCCTTGAACCTGGGGATGTTTTATTTATCGATGAAATACATCGACTACCTCGAAGTGTTGAAGAAGTTCTTTATCCTGCGATGGAAGACTACTGTCTAGATATTGTAATAGGAAAAGGCGAAACGGCAAGATCTGTTCGTTTGGATCTGCCACCGTTCACCCTAGTAGGCGCTACGACAAGGGCTGGACTATTAACGGCGCCTTTACGAGATCGTTTCGGCGTACTGAGTAGATTAGAGTATTATCTTGAAGATGAACTTCAAACTATTTTAATGAGAACAGCTGACATTTTCGATGTTGAAATGGACCACGCTGCTGCTGTTGAACTTGCCCGAAGATCGCGAGGGACCCCTAGAATTGCCAATCGCTTGCTAAAACGTGTAAGGGATTTTGCACAGGTGAAAGGGGATGGCGTCATTTCGCATTCGCTTGCTTCTCAGGCTCTTGAGATGATGCAAGTCGATCCTCTTGGACTTGATCATATCGATCACAAGCTTCTATTAGCCATCATAGAGAAATTCCGTGGAGGTCCTGTAGGAGTAGATACAATTGCAGCAACGATTGGTGAAGAAAGTCATACCATTGAAGACGTGTATGAACCCTATCTTCTTCAAATTGGATTTCTTCAGCGTACACCTCGTGGACGTATGGTTACTCATCAGGTATATGATCACTTTGGTATGGAGATTCCTCAATAGCGATGGGAATTTCAAAACTGTTTATTATCTTAGGGATCGCCTTCTTGGCCATTGGTGTGTTGTGGTCCTTTATTGGGAAATTACCTGGTGACATCGTAATCAAAAAAGGAAACACTACGTTTTTTTTCCCGATTGTAACCTCAATAGTCGTTAGTATTGCCTTGTCTTTACTCTTTTTTATTATAGGTAAGTTCAGATAAGGGGCAGCTTTCCAAACGCCATTTTCAACATGGTAGAAGGGGAACTGCCCCTTAAGGGTGCGCCAACAGGTAGAGCTGTGGTAAAATCAATAAAGTTGAACACTTTCTAGAAACAGTGGTGAATAAAATGAACGTAAATGATTTTGATTTTGAACTTCCAGAACGGTTAATTGCTCAAACGCCGTTAAAGGAACGGACTAAGTCCAGATTGATGGTATTAGATCCATTAAAGCAAAAGCTTCAGCATCGCGAATTCTCCAATTTAGAGGATTACATAAATCCCGGTGATTGTCTTGTGTTGAATGATACACGAGTCATGCCAGCTAGATTGTATGGATTAAAAGAAGAAACAGGAGCTAAAATTGAAGTGCTGCTTCTTAAGCAAATGGAAGAGGATCAATGGGAGACTCTTGTTAAACCGGCTAAGCGAGTGAAGCCAGGCACTGTGATTTCATTTGGCGATGGACGTCTAACAGCCGTATGCAAAGAGTCACTTGAACATGGCGGACGAGTATTAGAGTTTCAATACGAAGGCGTTTTCTATGAAATTCTTGATCAGCTTGGCGAAATGCCTCTTCCACCATATATTACTGAAACGCTCGATGATCAAGAACGATATCAAACCGTTTTTGCTAAGCATAGAGGATCTGCAGCAGCACCAACTGCTGGCCTCCACTTCACAGAAGAAATGCTTCAGCGTCTTGAAGATAAAGGTGTTCATGTCGCATTTATCACACTTCATGTGGGTCTTGGCACTTTCCGACCAGTTTCCGTCGATAATATTCTTGAACATGAAATGCACGGGGAATTTTATCAACTGACAAAGGGCACCGCTGAACTGTTGAACAGTGTAAGGGAATCGGGAGGCCGAATCATTTCTGTCGGTACTACTTCAACGAGAACACTTGAAACCGTGGCATCAGCACATGATGGACAATTTGAAGAAGCTTCTGGTTGGACCGACATTTTTATTTATCCGGGTTATACTTTTAAAGCAATCGATGGGCTGATTACAAACTTTCACCTGCCTCAGTCAACATTGATCATGCTCGTGAGTGCCCTTGCGGGAAGAGATTTTGTGCTTTCTGCTTATCGCACGGCTGTTGAGGAAGAGTATCGCTTCTTCAGTTTTGGTGATGCAATGTTGATTTTGGAAGGGAGTATGAAAGAATGACAGAACCAATTCGCTATGAATTAATAAAAACGTGTAAACAAAGTGGGGCACGTCTTGGAAAGTTGCACACGCCACATGGTACGTTTGATACACCGATGTTTATGCCTGTTGGAACACTTGCGACAGTGAAAACGATGAGTCCAGAAGAACTAAAAGAAATGGGCGCTGGCGTTATCCTTAGTAACACGTATCATCTTTGGCTTCGTCCTGGTCATGATATTGTCAAAGAAGCTGGGGGCCTTCATAAATTTATGAACTGGGATCAGCCGATTCTTACGGATTCTGGAGGATTTCAGGTCTTTAGCTTAAGTGACCTGAGACAGATTGAGGAAAAAGGCGTTCATTTTCGGAATCACATGAGCGGTGAGAAGTTATTCTTATCTCCAGAAGGCGCAATGGAAATCCAAAATGCACTCGGTTCTGATATTATGATGGCATTCGATGAGTGTCCTCCATACCCAGCAGAATTTGATTACATGAAAAGTTCTGTTGAGCGTACGAGTCGCTGGGCTGAACGATGCCTGACAGCTCATGAACGAAAAGACATCCAGGGGTTGTTTGGAATTGTTCAAGGTGGAGAGTATGAAGAGTTAAGAAAACAAAGTGCTGAGGATCTTGTTTCACTTGATTTCCCGGGCTATGCTATTGGAGGCCTTTCAGTAGGTGAACCGAAAGACGTGATGAATCGCGTGCTCGAGTTTACGACACCTCACCTTCCAACTCAGAAACCTCGTTATTTAATGGGGGTTGGTTCACCAGATTCTCTTATTGACGGAGCTATTCGAGGCGTGGATATGTTTGATTGTGTTCTTCCTACTCGTATCGCGCGAAATGGAACACTAATGACTAGTAATGGTCGTCTAGTCGTTCGAAATGCAAAATATGCACGTGATTTCCGTCCGCTTGACGAGAATTGTGATTGTCATGTCTGCCGCAATTATTCAAGGGCGTATATTCGTCATCTTGTAAAATCCAATGAAACATTTGGCTTTAGATTAACGACTTACCATAATCTCTATTTTCTGTTAAACTTGATGAAGCAAGTTAGGCAGGCGATTATGGATGATCGTCTCCTGGACTTTAAGGATGAGTTTTTTGAACAATATGGGTTTAATAAACCAAATGCGAAAAACTTTTAATCCATAGATTGTATGATTGCTGGAAAGGGGTGAAATGAATATGGGTTCTACGTTAATGAATATAGTCCCGCTTCTACTAATGTTTGCGATTTTCTATTTCCTTTTGATTCGCCCGCAACAGAAGCGTCAAAAGAAAACGAAAGAAATGCAAGCAAGCTTAGAAAAAGGAAATAAAGTTGTAACGATCGGTGGTATGCATGGCATCATTGATGCAATGGATGAAGGTACAATTACAATCCGTACTACAGACGGTACAAAAATGGTGTTTGACCGAGCGGCTATCCGCGAATCAATCACTGAAAACAGCAAGTAACATAATAAAGAGCGTCCTCATCAGAGGGCGCTCTTTGTTCGTCTAAGCCTCTCGATGATTTCCGCCTCTAACATTTACCCCCATGATTCCTCCTAGAATGCAAATCAGACCATAACCAGCATGGTAAAGCAATTGTTCAAGATTCATGTTTATTCTGTAACCCAGATACTGAATGAGAAAGAGGAGAATGACGTACATAATGGCTGTTCCTCCTCCTAGTAGCCAACCGCGTTCTCCTCCTTTCCCACCTGAAATAAAGCCACCTATAAAAAATGCAATAACGGTAGCAACAATAATGAACGGGCTCAGTCCGTTTTCTGATACAGATGTGAAACGAAGAATTAAAGAAAAAAGCACGCTAGTTGCAAGCACAATCACGATTATTGCTAATAGCCCTGAGCCCATACTTGAGACTGCATGTTTCGATCTCATTGTCTTCCTCCTTAAACGAGATAGTTTGTACATTCTATTCGTTTGAGAAGGAAATAGAAGTCTATTCATGAAATCGAACAGCTCGTCATACGATGTTAGAAACGGGACAGGGAAGGGGCAGCATGGATTGGAAATGATCATCGCGCTCATCATATTTGTTCTTGCTTATGTCGGCATATTAACTGAGAAAATTAATCGTGCGATCGTTGCCTGTGGCGGTGGTCTTCTCATGCTACTTTCAGGAATTACAACCACAGATTCTGCTTTCATGAACCACGTTGATTGGAATACGATTGCATTATTGTTTTCAATGATGATTCTTGTCTCCATTACAAGTCAGAATGGATTGTTTGAATATATTTCCATCAAACTTGCGCAACAGGTACAAGGAAAACCGCTGCCGCTACTTGCTGTAATAGGGACATTGACTGCAGTTGGATCAGCTTTATTAGATAATGTGACCACCGTTCTTCTTCTCGTACCAATTACTCTTACCTTAACAAGGATACTTAAAATTACAAGCATGCCCTTTTTAGTAACTGTTATTTTATCTTCTAATATAGGTGGAACAGCAACGTTGATTGGTGATCCGCCGAACATTATGATCGGGCAGGCTGTTGATCATTTAGACTTTAATGATTTTCTATATAATCTGGCACCAGTGGTTGTTGTCATTTATGCCGTGATCATGACAGGTCTTTTATTTTTATATCGAAAGGGATTGACTGTAGATGACGACCATCGACAAACGTTGCTTCGAATTAATGCAGATGATTATTTAAAGAGAGGGCCTCTTCTTTATAAATCGTCGGTCGTTCTGCTAATGACGATTTCAGGCTTTCTGCTACATCCTATTTTACATACAGAGCTAACTAACATTGCGATGGCAGGAGCGGTCCTCTTATTACTCATCACACAAAATGAACACAAGATTGAAGAGGTTTTCGAGTCAATTGAATGGGTGACCCTGTTCTTCTTTATTGGATTGTTCATTTTAATCGGTGGATTAGAGGAAGTAGGGATTATTGATGAAGTGGCGAGAAGTATTCTCTTATACACGGACGGCGATTTGCCTAAAACATCGCTTGTGATTTTATGGGGATCTGGTTTTCTTTCAGCCTTTTTAGATAATATTCCATTTGTAGCAGCGATGATTCCTGTCATTACGGAATTTTCGGGTTATGGAATGACAAACCTTGATCCATTGTGGTGGTCGCTTGCCTTAGGCTCATGTCTTGGGGGGAACGGAACGTTAATCGGTGCTTCAGCAAACGTAGTAGTAGCAGGTCTAGCGCTGAAAGATAAACAAGAAGTTCGCTTTATTGAATTTTTGAAAATCGGAATACCTGTTGTTTGTGTTTCACTTGCCATTAGTACAATCTACATTTATTTCCGCTATTTGCTTCCCTACTATTGAGGGAAGCTTTTTTATTTGTGCTAAGATCATCCTATCTTTGGTTCACACGTTATTTTAATGAAATGTAAAAATCCGTTTTTCCAATACATTCCCTCATGCTGAGCTGAAACATGGTTACACTAATCAAAACAAGACTGGAAGGAGGGATTCAGGGATGGAATTTATGACAGTCATAATGAGGACACTTGTTTTATATTTTGTCATCATTTTTGTTTTTCGAGTCATGGGAAAACGAGAAATTGGTCAGTTAAGCATTCTTGATTTTGTTGTCTCCATTATGATTGCTGAGCTTGCCGTTATGTCAATTGAAGACCCTCAAACGCCAATGATAAATACAATTGTTCCAATGGTCATTCTAGTACTTATTCAAATGATTATGGCTTATATTTCATTAAAAAGTGAGAAGGTTAGAGAAATTGTAGATGGAAAGCCGTCTGTTTTAATTGATCGTGGTCGAATTGATGAGATCGAAATGAAAAAACAACGGTATAACTTTGATGATTTGCTTATTCAACTGAGAGAAAATAACGTTGCTTCTGTTTCGGACGTGGAATTCGCCATCCTTGAGCCTTCTGGAAAGCTATCTGTCATTAGAAAAGAGGAAGATGATAAGAAGGAACATCCAGAGACATTGATGCCACTCCCTCTCATTCTCGACGGGAAAGTACAGGAGGAACATCTTGAACGAATTGGAAAAACAGCTTTATGGCTTCGTCAGGAATTAAGAAAAGTGGGTCATAAGGATATTAAACGTATCTCATTTTGTTCTCTTCATAAGAATGGCAGCTTTTTTATTGATTTAAAGAATGAAAAAAGGTAACCAGAGCGGTTACCTTTTTTTCTCTTCATTTAATGCACATATTTTCCGATAAGAGGGATTCTTCTAAGATCATTTCGATTAATTAACCCAAGTAATAGAAGGACGATGCAATAAATAATTGATGTTACACAAATAGCAACAAACGTACCGAGTATATCTGATGATGAAGAAGCGAGGTTCTCATACAGAAAGTGACCAGCAACTCCGGCACCAATAATGGACGCAACCCCTTTCAATAAATCACTCACTACGATGGAGAAACCAATTGCTTTTACGAGTGTTGCAAAATGGAGAAGCGTTACAAGTAATATCCCAATAACAATCGCTAGAGCAGCCCCCATAATGCCGAGTTCAGGTCTTGAAGCTAGGAAGAAGATGGCGGTGAGCTTTACGCCTGCTCCGATGAAGCTATTGATCATCGCTGCTTTAGCTAAATCTAAAGCTTGAAGTGCGGCCGCAAGTGGTCCTTGAAAATAGTAGAAGAAAAAGAAAGGAGCCATTACTTGCACATAGATAGCTACATGAGGTGCTTGATACATAATATCCATTAAAGGAACGGCAAAAATATACGTAACAACAACTGAAAGGCCACCTGCAACCATGGATAGTCGAATCGCCTGGCTGAGACGATGCTGAATCTGTTTGTATTGTTTCTGAGCGTGAGCCTCACTGATTGCGGGGACGAGTGAGACTTGTAAGGAATACGTAATAAAAGTAGGCAGAAAAAGGAGTGGGATGGCAAGGCCTGATAAATGCCCGTATTGTGTGGTGGCAAGCGTTGTCGCAACACCAGCCATCGCCAGACTACGGGCAACCATGATTGGCTCAAAGAAATAAGATAACGAACCAATTAACTGGCTTCCTGTTGTAGGTAGGGAAATTTTCATTAAGCTGTTAAATGTTTCCCTCCCGCCTTTTAAATAATTGAAAAAACCGCTTCGAATTTTAATGCGCTTCTTCATTTTGAACATCGAGAACATAAATAGTAAGGAAGCAAGTTCTCCGAGAACAACGGAAATCATAGCGCCCGCAGCTGCAAACTCAACACCGTATGGGAGGAAAGCTCCTGTTAGAACCGCTACAAGGCAAATGCGGACAATTTGCTCGATTACTTGGGAATAAGCAGAAGGTCGCATGTTTTGTAATCCTTGAAAATAGCCTCTTAGCACAGAGGAAAGAGCTACAATCGATACAACTGGAGCGATAGCAATAAGAGGATAAAAGGTACGGTCGTCTGTGAAAACTTCTTTTGATAAGAAAGGTGCAGCTAGTACCATAATTGTCGTAAAAATGACACTAAGGACAGTGGTAATGGAGAGCGATACAATTAAAATTCGTTTAATCTTTTGTCGATCTCCACCGGCATCCGCTTCCGCGACCATCTTTGAGATTGCAACGGGGAGTCCCATACGTGTTAATGTAATGGTTAGAATTAGCGTTGGGACAGCCATCATATAAAGACCGACACCTTCTTCGCCCATCACACGAACCATCACTATACGGTTAATAAAGCCTAGTACCTTTGTAATTAACCCGGCGAGAATGAGAAAAAGAGTCCCTCTAAGAAAGGTTTGCTTTGACATATTCACCCTACTTTCTATCCAGAATGCACCTGCGAAATTGTAGAAAAGTCTAGATATTTTTTATCACTATGTATATGCTTATTAGGGGACAAAGCATGACAGGCATATAGGAGTGTTTCAATGAAAGAAGAAATTAAACAATTTGTCGTAGAGAACCTTGGTTTTCTACCTCATGAAGTGATTGTAGTTATTGTTTCAGCGCTTCCAATATTAGAGCTGAGGGGTGGATTACCTCTCGCGTATACCTTTGATTTTTCATTTTTAAAGGCGTTCTCACTTAGTCTTTTAGGAAATGTGTTACCGATTATTCCATTGCTTCTTCTTTTTCAGCCGTTAAGCAATTGGCTAATGAGATTTGGCTGGTATAAACGATTTTATGACTGGCTTTATCATAGAACGATAAGCAAAAGTAAAAATGTCGATAAGTACGGTGCAATCGGGCTTATTCTTTTTACCGCTGTCCCGCTTCCGACGACTGGGGCATATAGCGCATGTGTCGCTGCTGCTTTATTTGCGATTCGTTTTAAATATGCTTTTCTTTCCATCCTCACAGGAGTCATTATTGCAGGCCTTGGGGTTGGCGCAGCGATTTATTCCATTTTTTAATCCAGAGTGTAAAATGTTTGAAAGGTTATAGCGCCTCTTGATTTAATGCTATGTTGGACGCTAGCTTATTTGAGAAAGGAGACGGCGAGATGGAAGAGTGGAAGAAGGAAATATCCCCAGCGCTTGAAAGCAAGAGAGACGAGTTTTTGCTGTTAGGGTATAGTGGAGCGACCATGGACGAAATCTGGGAATGTCTCCTTGCACGCCTTGAAAGAAACAATGAATTAGAAGAAGTAAAGTTGCACAGACTTGTGAATGAAATTATGCGTTTATCGGTGAATGAATATATGAATTGGTTAACCATTCATGCGTATAAAGGTACGAAAACGTTTGAAAGTCAGACTTAGAAAAGACTAAAATTGACAGAAAAATTCATATTTCGATATAATAGCTAATATTGTGTGCTATCCGTTTTACATAAGCATTAATGTTGGGGGTTTAGAGAGGAGTTTTATTCCATGGTAAAAAAAGGCCGGATCGTTGCGTTCTTTTTGATCGTCCTTTTACTTGGCGGATTAATTGGAACAACCGTCATGGGTGTAACAAAAGATATTAAATTAGGCCTTGATCTGCAGGGTGGATTTGAAGTTCTATATGAAGTAGAACCGGCTCAAGAGGGCCAGGAACTTAGTCAGGACCTGTTAAACAGCACAGTAAGCGCTTTGTACAAGCGTATTAACGTATTAGGGGTTTCAGAACCTCGTATTACGATTGAAGGGGAAGATCGCATTCGCGTTCAGCTCGCTGGAGTGAAAGATCAAAACCAGGCGCGTGAACTTCTTTCCACTCAGGCTGAGCTCACCTTCCGAACCACGGATGATGAAGAGAAAATGAGCGGAGCTGATCTTAAAGAAGGCGCCGCCAAGGTTGTATTTGATAACAACCAACCCGTTGTTCAGGTAACGCTTAAGGATCCCGAAAAATTTGCAAATATAACTCGAGACCTCAGTCAATTGCCTCAGCCGGATAATCGACTAGTGATCTGGCTTGATTATGAAGAAGGCGATTCTTATAAAGAGGAAGTTACAAAGCCAGCTGATGAACAGAAATTTATTTCCGATCCAGCGGTCAATCAAGTGCTTTCTCAAAATACTGTAGTCATTTCAGGACCACCATTTCAGCTTGAAGAAGCTGAAAATCTAAAAGAGCTTTTAAACGCAGGTTCTTTACCGGTTCAGCTAGATGAAATTTATTCAACTTCAGTTGGTGCACAGTTCGGCGAACAGTCTCTTGATAAAACGGTTATAGCAGGATTTATTGGAGTCGGTTTGATTTTCTTATTCATGCTGTTCTATTACCGTTTGCCGGGAGCAATTGCGGTGATTACGTTAACTACGTACATCTATTTGATTCTTGTTGTCTTTAATTGGATGAACGCAGTATTAACTCTCCCTGGTATTGCTGCACTCATCCTCGGCGTAGGGATGGCGGTTGATGCGAATATTATTACGTATGAACGAATTAAGGAAGAGCTTCGTTCAGGTAAATCCGTCATGTCGGCCTTCAAGGCTGGGGGAAGACGTTCGTTTACAACTATTTTTGACGCAAACATCACGACGTTAATTGCAGCAGGAGTTCTATTTGCATATGGAACAAGCTCTGTTAAAGGATTTGCAGTGATGTTAATTACTAGTATCGTCGTTAGCTTTTTGACTGCCGTTTGGGGTTCACGAATTCTTCTCGGCCTATGGGTCAAGAGCAGGGCACTGAATAAAAAGCCCGGACTTTTTGGCGTAAAGGAGAGTGAAATCGATGAGCTCTAAAGTAAGAGACATTAAGTTTGATTTTGTCAAACATCGAAATAAGTTTTTTGCGATTTCACTAGCTTTAATCGTTCTTGGTGGGTTAGCGATTGCTATATTTGGTCTAAATTTAGGAATTGATTTTTCTAGTGGATCACGTGTTGATCTCCAATCTGATAGTAAACTAACAACAGAAGAAGTAAGCGACGAATTCGATGGACTTGGATATAAACCCGAATCAGTAACTCTTGCTGGTGGTGGTGATATTGCCGTTGCTGCATTTAAGGATGAGCTTGACAAAGATGAAGTTGCTGAAATTAAAAATCACTTCACAGAGCTTTATGGTGCTGAACCAAGTATTAGTACGGTCTCACCTGATGTAGCAGTTGATCTTGCTAAGAATGCGTTTATCGCAGTTGCTATTGCTTCGATAGGAATTATCGTATACGTTGCACTAAGGTTTGAATGGTTACAAGGGCTTGCCGCTGTCGTTGCGTTATTCCATGATGCGTTCTTCATAATTGCGGTATTCAGTATCCTGCAGATTGAAGTGAACATTACGTTTATAGCAGCAGTACTAACGATTGTCGGTTATTCCATAAATGATACGATCGTTACCTTTGATCGCATACGTGAAAATATGAAGTTTGAAAAAA
This sequence comes from Anaerobacillus sp. 63XJN7_4_ISO-PGPR-S23-413, assembly GCF_056173725.1. Lineage (NCBI taxonomy): Bacteria > Bacillati > Bacillota > Bacilli > Caryophanales > Bacillaceae > Anaerobacillus > Anaerobacillus sp. 63XJN7_4_ISO-PGPR-S23-413. The sequence goes on along the minus strand of NZ_CM149688.1, from coordinate 2,881,838 downwards.
AGGTCAAAACATTTGAGGACGTCGCACGTGTTGTGAATAAAAGTCTTGTTCAAACGCTTGCTCGTTCCATTAATACAGTGCTAACGGTTGTCTTTGCTGCTGCTGCTCTTACGGCCTTTGGCGGCGAAGCAATTAGACCATTTGCGATTGCCTTATTGATTGGACTAGTCGCAGGTACGTATTCATCTCTCTTCATTGCCTCGCAGCTTTGGGCAGTATGGAAGGGGAAACAATTGAAGAAGAAAAAGTTCGCCCCTGTTGAAGGTGAAGCATAAGAGAATTCCTTTGAGGGTGCCCGGATGAAGTGAAGCCATGGCTTAGCCATGGCTTTTACGTGTCCAAATGGTGCGGTGTGAGATTTTGAAATAAGGGAAAAGCTATAATGACTTGTTACGTAAGAGGTGAAAAAATGAATAAAGAAGAGCGGTTTCGAAAAGCTGAGATTGCAGCGATCATTGGTATACTAGGAAATATTATCCTAGCAGTACTTAAAGGCGTTATTGGGTCGATCTCCAATAGTCGAGCTCTTATTGCCGACGCCGCACACTCGGCATCAGATGTAGCTGGCTCATTTGCTGTTTTTGTTGGTTTGCGAGCCGCTAAGCTACCACCCGATAAAGATCATCCCTACGGTCATGGTAAAGCAGAGTCAATTGCAGCTATTATTGTAGCTGTGTTGTTGTTATTAGTTGGCGTTGAAATTGGAATAAGTTCAGGGAAGGCGATATTCGAACCTATTGAGGCCCCCGGTACTCTTGCTCTCTATGCAGCTCTCATCTCGATTGTGGTCAAAGAAGCGATGTTTCGATATAAGTATCGGTTGGGTAAAAAGATAAAAAGTGATGCACTGATCGTGAATGCGTATGAACATCGCTCAGATGTCTATTCTTCTATTGCTGTTTTAATAGGGATTGCAGGTGCCATTTTAGGAAGCGAATTTAGCTTGCCATGGCTCATTTATGCCGATCCGATTGCAGGAATTTTCGTTTCTGTTCTGATTGCTAAAATGGCTGTGAAGCTTGGTTTCGAATCCATTCACACAACACTCGATCATGTGCTGCATGAGGAGGATACGACGGAGTATAAAAAAGTGATTACCGGGATGCCAGGGGTTGTGAACCTTGATGAGTTCTATGCTAGAGAGCACGGACACTATGTTATTATTGATATCAAGCTTGGTGTAGACCCGGATATTTCTGTTAAAGAAGGACATGACATCGGTAAGGACGTGAAGAAGCGACTTCTTGAAGAAGATGACGTGCATGATGTGTTAGTCCACATTAATCCTTATGAACCGAAGGAAAAAAAGAGAGAGTAATGGAATAGGTATTGTAGTAGAAGAGGAGGTAGATAAGGATGAAGGGACAATGGGGATTAGTTGTAGCACTTATTTTCGCCTTAATTATAGCGGTGTTTTCAGTCGTGAATGTAGATCCTGTACAGGTGAACTATGTATTTGGAACTTCGGATTGGCCGCTTGTGCTTGTTATATTGGGATCTGTATTGATGGGTGCGATTCTTGTGCTTGGTTTTGGAATGGTTAAGTATTACAGACTGAAAAGAGAGCTGAGAAAGTTACAAAAAGAAAATGAAAGGTTAATAACAGAACCAGTATCAAATGAATCAAAAGCTGTCCATACTCCACTTGATGGTGAGGCAGCAGATGAGGGCACCGGTACTGAAGGGGAATAATGACGAGAAAGCCTTGATTAAGTTCAAGGCTTTTTATAGTGGAGTGAAGAGGGATTGTAAAAGATTCCTCTTCTTGAACTATGGTCAAACCTCCTGAAACTATATATAATGAACAAGTTAAGAGGTGATTCGATGTTAAGGTCTAAAACACGCTGGAAACTGGCTGAAACAGATGAAACAAACATTGATCGGCTCCAGAGTGAACTTGGAATTTCTCGACTTGCTGCTTCGCTTTTAGTTAATCGAGGTATTGAGGGAGAAGAAGAAGCGAAAAGATTTCTATATAAAGAGAATTTAACTTATCACGACCCATATTTAATGGATGGTATGAAGGAATCGGTCGAAAGAATTCAACAGGCGATTGCTTCTGGTGAGCGAATCCTTATTTTTGGTGACTATGATGCCGATGGCGTTAGCAGCACGACTGTACTTGTCTATACGTTGCGCGAGCTTGGCGCTATATTTGATTACTATATTCCTAATCGATTTACAGAGGGATACGGTCCGAACGAAGCTGCTTTTAGGCAGGCAAAAGAAGATGGGTATCAACTAATAGTGACTGTAGATACAGGGATATCCGGTGTACATGAGGCGGAAGTTGCTAAAGAAATCGGTATTGATCTCATTATTACTGATCATCATGAGCCTCCTCCGGTTCTGCCCGATTCCTACGCGACAATAAACCCTAAAAAGCCAGGGTGTGGTTATCCATTCAAAGGTTTAGCAGGAGTAGGGGTTGCATTTAAACTTGCGCAGGCTTTGCTTGGAAGAATTCCAGGGGATTTATTAGAGATCGCCGCAATGGGTACCATAGCTGATCTTGTGCCACTTCAGGATGAGAACCGTCTTTTAGCAAGCGAAGGTATTCGCGCCCTTCAAAATTCAAATAAGCCAGGAATAAAAGCTTTGCTAGATGTATGTGGTCTAAAGGGTCAGGAGCTTAACGAAGAGCATCTTGGTTTTGGGATAGGACCGAGACTAAATGCTGCGGGCCGTCTTGATAGTGCAGACCCAGCAGTTGAACTGCTGACAACAGATGATCCGATTCTTGCTGAACAGCTGGCATCTGATATTGATGCTCTTAATAAGAATCGTCAGGAACTAGTTAATACAATGACGAAAGAAGCGATTGAAGAGGTTGAGTCAAAGTACTTGAGTGATGAAAGCAATCGTGTACTCATCATTGCTAAGGAAGGATGGAATGCGGGGGTCATTGGAATCGTGGCTTCACGACTTGTTGAAAAGTATTATCGCCCAACCATCGTGATGAGTATTGATCGTGAGAAAGGTGTCGCAAAAGGATCTGCACGAAGTATTGAGGCCTTTGATATGTTTGCAAACCTTTCTGAGTGCAGAGACATTCTCCCTCACTTCGGTGGTCATCCAATGGCCGCTGGTATGACCATTGATTTAAGCTACCTAGAAGATTTGCGTTCAAGATTAAACGAACAGGCTTTAGATAAATTAACAGAAGAAGATTTGACACCACTTACAAAAGTAGATCTTCACTGTCGTGTAGAGGATGTTACTCTTGAGACAATTGAAGAAATGAATCTTTTGGCTCCTTTTGGAGTAAGTAATCCGAAACCAGTCGTTATGCTAAAAGACGTTCATCTCTCTCAAATCAGAAGGATTGGGAGTCAGGACAATCACCTCAAGGTAGGTCTTGAGGAAAACGGCGCTACGCTAGATGGCGTAGGGTTTCATTTCGGTTATGCATTTGAAGAAATAGCATCAAGAGCTGCTGTAAGCGTAATTGGCCAACTCTCCGTCAACGAGTGGAATGGACTTCGAAAGCCACAAATCTTTGTGAAAGATATCGCTGTGAATGAATGGCAGCTCTTTGATTATCGTGGCATTCGAGATTTGAAAAAACGACTTGAAATGTTGCCGCTCGATAAGCTTGTTATGGTAGCTTTCCAAAAAAACACCATGACAAAGCTTGGACTTGAGAATTGGAAAGACTACATTATTGTTGATCCAACAGAACAAGAGAAACTAGCAATTGAGAATAAATATGTTATGCTACTCGATCTTCCGGATTTAGAGGAAGACCTTGTCAATCTGTTTCGAAAAGGTGGATTACCAGATCGAACGTATGCGGTATTTGAGCATGAGGAGGATCACTTTTTCTCAACGCTTCCGTCACGTGAGGATTTTAAATGGTTCTATGCTTTCTTAATGAAGAGAGGTAGCTTTAACTTACGCGATGCTGAAAAGCTCGCAAAGCATAAAGGTTGGTCAAAAGAAACAGTTCCGTTTATGTCAGAGGTGTTTTTTGAGCTAGATTTTGTTACAATGGATAATGGACTGATTTCTCTAAATCCACAATCTGTAAAAAGTGAATTAACTTCTTCTAAAACGTATAGGAGTAAGCTTGAAAAAGCAAAGCTCGAAAATGATTTTTGCTATTCCTCCTATCATGCTTTGAAAAGTTGGTTCGATCAATCAGTTAATTGTTTCAATAGCACTGAGGAGGCCATTAAGTAAATGAATTATAAAGATTATATCGCAGTGGTTGAAGACTATCCGAAAGAGGGTATTCGTTTTAAAGACATCACTCCGTTAATGCAAAACGGCGAAGCTTACCGAGGAGTCGTTAATGATATTGCGGATTTTGCGAAAGATAAAGATGTTGATGTTATTGTAGGACCTGAAGCAAGAGGATTTATCGTAGGATGTCCGGTTTCATATATTCTTGGTATCGGTTTTGTACCTGTTCGAAAAGAAGGTAAATTACCACGCGAAGTAGCTAAAGTAGACTATGGTCTTGAATATGGTAAAGACGTCCTTACGATTCATAAGGATGCTATTAAGCCAGGTCAACGAGTATTGATTACGGATGATTTGCTTGCGACTGGTGGTACGATCAATGCAACGATCGAGCTAGTTGAAATGCTTGGTGGAGTTGTTGTAGGACTTGCTTTCATGATTGAGCTTTCCTATCTCGAAGGGCGTAAAAACCTTGACCGCCATGATATCTTTACTCTAATGACATACTAAAGAATGGAGTGTCCGAATAGCCGGACGCTCTTTCTCTTTATGCACCTTAGACACAAAGATTGAGCGTTTACTAATTAGGGAAAACGACATTTTTCTCTTAATCTCTTTACATGCTGACTTTTTTTAACGATAATAGAAGCAATATACCAACAGTAATCAAGGTGATTTGATGACGATAGAAGAAGTGATGGAAAGAGCGGAGAAGTATCTGTCTGAGGACGATCTCTCTTATCTTAATAGAGCATTTGAATACGCGCGAAACGCACATGAAGGCCAGTACCGCAAATCGGGTGAACCCTATATTATTCATCCTATTGAGGTTGCTGGCATTCTTGTGAACCTTGAAGTAGACCCTGTGACAGTGGCTGGGGGCTTTCTTCATGATGTCGTTGAAGACACCGACGTGACGCTTGAACAAATTTCTGATGAATTCAGCCCGGAACTTGCCATGCTCGTTGATGGCGTTACGAAGCTGAAGAAAATCAAGTATAAGTCCAAGCGGGAGCAGCAAGCTGAGAATCACCGGAAGATGATGATCGCTATGGCTCAAGATATTAGGTGCATTCTGATTAAATTGGCTGATAGACTTCATAACATGCGTACGCTTAAGCACATGCCAAAAGAAAAACAAATGCAAAAAGCGAATGAGACGCTAGAAATATTTGCGCCTCTAGCCCATCGTCTAGGTATTTCCACTATTAAGTGGGAGCTTGAGGATACGGCGCTTCGTTATTTAAATCCACAGCAGTATTATCGCATCGTGAATTTAATGCAAAAGAAACGGGCTGAGCGTGAAGGGTTTGTCCATGAAGTTGTGGACGAAATTCAAGAGCGTGTGAAAGAAGTTTCCATTGAAGCTGAAATTTCAGGTCGTCCGAAACATATCTATAGTATCTATCGGAAAATGGCTAAGCAACATAAGCAATTTAACGAAATTTATGATTTGCTCGCGGTACGTATCGTTGTGAATAGCATCAAGGATTGCTACGCCGTTCTTGGCATTATTCACACATGCTGGAAGCCTATGCCTGGTCGTTTCAAAGATTATATTGCTATGCCAAAAGCGAATATGTACCAATCGCTTCATACGACAGTCATTGGACCAAAAGGTGATCCTCTCGAGGTGCAAATTCGAACGTCTGATATGCACAAAGTTGCTGAATACGGGATTGCCGCTCATTGGGCCTACAAAGAAGGCGATGAGAATCAGGTGAATAGCTCATTTGAGAAAAAGCTATCATGGTTTAGGCAAATTCTTGAATGGCAAAATGATGTTTCGAATGCTGAAGAATTTATGGAGTCTCTTAAGATTGATCTATTCAGTGATATGGTTTTTGTCTTCACGCCTAAAGGAGACGTATTTGAATTGCCTACTGGCTCGGTACCTCTTGATTTCGCCTACCGCATTCATACTGAAATTGGGAATCATTGCATTGGCGCAAAAGTGAACGGCAAAATGGTACCACTAGATCATCGGTTGAAAACAGGGGATATCGTTGAAGTTCTAACTTCTAAGCACTCTTATGGTCCAAGTAAAGACTGGTTAAAAATCAGTCAAAGCTCCCACGCTAAGAATAAGATTAAGCAATGGTTTAAGAAAGAAAAGCGTGAAGAAAACGTTGAAAAAGGCCGAGAGCTTGTTGAGAAAGAAATTAAAAACCATGGCTTTGAGTTAAAGGCTGTTTTGACTTCAGATAACATTGCAAATGTATCTAAGAAATTTAACTTTACAAGTGAAGAAGATATGTACGCAGCTGTTGGATATGGTGGAATTACAGCTGCACAAATCGCAACAAGGCTGACAGATAAGGCTCGTAAAGAACGGACGAAAGAGCAGGAAGAAGAGCTAGCAAAATCAATTATTGAAGGTAAGACTCATTCACCTTCTCGGCCGCCAAAGAGAGCAGAGTCGGGTGTGCGAGTGAAAGGGATAGACAACCTGTTAATCCGCCTTTCACGATGCTGTAACCCTGTTCCAGGTGATGATATTGTGGGCTATATCACGAAAGGGAGAGGTGTCTCGATTCACAGGAAAGACTGTCCTAATGTGAATGAAGAGAATGGTCAGGAACGCCTCTTAGAGGTTGAATGGGAAAGTGACTCTCCAAAAAACTATAATGTTGATATCGAAATCAGTGGTTTTGATCGCAGAGGTCTTCTGAATGAGGTTCTTCAGGCTGTAGCAGAAACCAAAACCGACATGACGTCTGTTTCAGGTCGATCAGATAATAACAAGATGGCAACAATTAGTATGACTGTCTCCATTCGGAACACAGCTCATCTTCAAAAAGTGGTTGAGCGCGTTAAACGAATTCCAGATATTTATGCTGTTCGTAGAATTATGCAGTAGTTAAGAAAGGAAGTTCTCCATGAAAGCCGTTATACAACGTTCAAAGCAAGCCTCAGTCACCGTGAATGGAGAAACTACAGGTGAGATCGAACATGGCCTTGTGGTGCTCCTAGGGGTCACGCACGAGGATACAGAAGAGGATGCAGGCTATCTTGCCACTAAAATTGCAAACCTTCGTATATTTGAGGACGAAAATGATCGAATGAACCTGTCAGTGAAAGACAAAGGTGGAGCTATTCTATCTATATCACAATTCACGTTATATGGTGATTGTCGTAAAGGGCGACGTCCAAACTTTATGAAGGCGGCAAAACCTCCTGAAGCCAGCGTACTTTATGATAAGTTTAACGCTTTACTTAGAGAAGAGAGTCTCGAGGTGCAGACAGGTGTTTTTGGTGAGATGATGGACGTACAGCTTACGAATGATGGACCTGTAACTCTTATCATTGAGAGCAAAGAATGACAAAAAACCGCAATTCCTAATTGGAATTGCGGTTTTTTGGTTCATCCATATAGATAGAAAAGCAAGTCAAACTGTTCTTCATCTTAAGCGTTACTACTGTAAAAAAGTAAGGATGCCATTTGAAATTTCAGTAGTCACTTTTGATTGGTAATCCAACCTATTCACTAATTGCTCTTCCCATGGATTTGAGAGAAAGCCAAGTTCAAGAAGGACAGAAGGCTGCTTATTGTTCCTTAGAACATAATAATTTCCATATCGAATACCGCGATCTCTCAAAGTTGTATCATCTCCGATTTTGGCGTGTATCGCTGAAGCTAGGGGCATATCATTCTCACCATAATAATACGTTGTTGCTCCATTTGCAGTTGGATCAACTGTGCTATCGAAATGAATACTTACAAATGCGTCGGCTTTATAACGATCTGATAAAAGAGTTCGTTCAGAAAGAGAGACAAATGTATCATCATCTCTCGTTAAAATAACTTGAACCCCTGCATTCTTTAATTTTTCCGCGATAGTTGTTGTCGTCTTCAATGTAAGGATTTTTTCAAGTGTCGTAATGCCTAGGGCACCACTGTCGTAGCCACCGTGACCAGCATCAAGAACAACTGTTTTTCCAGATTTCAAGACAGGCGAAGTGGATAGTTTAGATGCAGTAGAGACGACCCAGTCAGCAACGTATGCTGAACGACCATCGTCAAGAAGGATACGAAACCATTTGCCTTCTTTTGCAGCTATTTTGTAGCGCGCTTTTGCAGGCGCTTGTTTAATAACTTCATAATTCAACCCCGGCCCACTTCTTAAGTTTGTTGCCTGGTATAGAATTGTAAGAAATTCTGACTCCTCTTGTTTGTCTGTTTCTTGCAAATAGGTACTGTCTACCCAACCAGTCTGTCCATTCTGATAGCGAATGAAGCTCCAGTTTTTTTCTTGACGAACTTCTTCTACAATTGTTCCTGAAGGGAGTTGAGATATGATCCGGTTCTCTGTTCCTGGGAAGTCACGAACGTTTAAGATACGCGCCTTTACTTCTTTTACCTGGCTTGTTTTTTGATCTGGGCTAGCTGTTGTAGAACTTACTAACCAGGACGCTACCCATCCGGTCTGTCCTTTAAATTGAATGGAGGTCCAATCGCCTGCAGTCTCAAGCACATTCCACTCAGAATCTTGAGTGATATTTCCAATAACTTTGTATTCTTTACCAGGGCCAGCACGGACTTGAAGATCAGACACGGTTGATTGTATTGATTTCCTTTCTTTGGAATCATAAGAAATGCTTACTAGTCTACTTGAAACCCAACCTTCTTCCCCAGTATGAAGTTGAATGTTTGTCCAATCGGTCTTACTTTCGAGAACGATGGCTGAATCCCCTTTATGAACCTGTGTGATAACAGATGAAGTAAGAGAGGGTTCGGCGCGAACATTTACAGTTTCCTCAAAATAAGCATTTTTCTCAGCCGAAGCAGAAGTAGAGAAAATAATGGATATGACAAAAAATAAAAATGCAAAAATCATTTTTTTCAAGTGATGACTCCTTTCAATGACGCCTGCTGCTTTCATAGATAATTTCTTTATCGGATAAAAAGATTCCTTCGTTAAGTAGTAAAATGCATTCTTTTTGGTGAAACTAAGAAATAATTGAACTAATAAAAGGGTGGGGTCTTGTGAGATCAACTAATAAAGAAATGATGAGCTATCATATGTCACAGCCGGAATTTGGTATCGACTTTCATGATTTTCTACAAAAAGAACAGTGTTTGTCAAATATGGAACTCGCGGAAGAATTTGGACTGTCATTAAAAAGTGTGAAAATCATGAAACAAAAAATGAAGCGATAATGTTTTGTAAAACCAATCCTAATATACTTGACAAAAAAATCACTGACTCGTATGATAGAAAACAATTCAGTAAATCGATACGAAGCTCCGATGAGGAAGAAAAGTAAAAAAATACCGGGTTGATCAGAGAGGAAATGCCGCTAGGCTGAGAGCATTTCTCGATACCGCTTTTTTGAAAGACACTTCCAAGGATCGTCTCCGAACAGATAACTCAGTAGGGGACGACGTAGACAGGCGTTAACTGTTTTAAGAGGAAAGATTTATCTTTCCATTAGGGTGGCACCGCGGGTAACTCTCGTCCCTGAATTTCGATTCAGGGATGGGAGTTTTTTTGTATCCAAAAAAAGGATTTAGCCCATTAGAATTAGCCGTTAGAAGAGCTTCTTGCTAGTGATTAAAGGAGGATATAAACATGAGTTTTCAAATTCCTAGAGGTACTCAGGATATTGTTCCTGGTACGTCGGAGTTATGGCAATACATTGAAGATAAGGCAAGAGATATTTGCCGCAGATACAATTATCATGAACTTCGAACGCCAATATTTGAGCATACCGAGTTATTTCAACGCGGAGTAGGCGATACAACAGATATCGTTCAAAAAGAAATGTATACATTTGAAGACCGCGGTAATCGTAGTTTAACACTCCGACCTGAAGGAACAGCTTCGGCGGTTCGAGCTTATGTGAATAACAAGATGTACGGTTTACCCGAGCAGCCAGTTAAACTGTATTACATCGGCCCTATGTTCCGCTATGAACGTCCTCAATCTGGGCGGATGAGACAATTTGTTCAGTTCGGAATTGAAGCGTTAGGAAGTAATGACCCTTCGATTGATGCCGAGGTTATTGCGCTTGCGATGAGTTTGTATCAAGAATTGGGACTTAAAAAGCTTAAACTATATTTGAATAGTCTCGGTGATAAAGAAAGTCGTGAGGCACACCGTCAGGCATTAATTAATCATTTTGAGCCAAGAATCGGAGAGTTTTGTAGCGATTGTCAAAATCGCCTGGAGAAAAACCCCTTACGTATTCTTGATTGTAAAAAGGATCGTGACCATGAATTAATGGGAACTGCGCCTTCCATCATCGATTATTTAAATGAGGAATCGACTGTTTACTTTACAAAAGTAAAAGAAGCCTTAGATCAAATGGGAATTGATTATGTTCTTGATGACCGCCTTGTACGCGGATTAGATTATTATAATCACACAGCATTTGAAATCATGAGCGACGCTGACGGCTTTGGAGCTATTACGACGTTGAGCGGTGGTGGTCGCTATAATGGACTTGTTGAAGAGATGGGTGGCCCATCAACACCTGGAATCGGTTTTGCAATGAGCATTGAGCGTCTATTAATGGCATTGGAAGCAGAAGGTGTTGAGCTCCCGATTGAAAAGACAATTGATTGTTATGTTGTCACAATGGGGGAAGAAGCACAAAAGGTTTCTAATGGCCTTGTTCAGAAGCTTAGAAATGCTGGGATTTCCACAGAGCGAGACTACCTTGATAAGAAGATGAAAGGTCAGTTTAAAGCGGCTAATCGACTCAAATCAAAGTACGTAGCTATTCTAGGTGATGAAGAAATTGAAAAGAATGAAATTAACATTAAAGATATGAACTCAGGTGAGCAAGAATCAATAGATTTAACACATGTTGATTCTTATCTGAAAGGGAAATTAAAGGAGGAAGTTGGAGAATGATCGGAAGAAGCCATTCATGCGGGAAAATTCGTGAAAGCGAGATCGGGCAAACAGTAGAATTAAAAGGTTGGGTTCAAAAGCGTCGTGATCTTGGTGGATTAATCTTCATTGATTTTAGAGACCGTTCAGGTATTGTACAGGTTGTATTCAATCCAGACCTTTCAAAAGAAGCGCTTGAACTTGCTGAGAAAGTTAGAAGTGAATACGTACTAGGCATTACTGGTAAAGTAGTATCTCGTGCGGAGGGAACGGTTAATCCGAATCTTCCAACAGGGTCGATTGAGGTACATGCTGAATCACTTGAAATCCTCAATGCTGCGAAGAATCCTCCCATTAGCATTGCGAACGATGTAGAAGTTGGAGAAGATATTCGCTTGAAATATCGCTACCTGGACTTGAGACGTCCGGTGATGCAAGAGACATTCAAGCTCCGTCATCGAACAACTAAAGTCATTCGTGATTTCCTGGATCATAATGAATTTCTTGAAATTGAAACTCCAATGTTAACAAAAAGTACACCTGAGGGCGCTCGTGATTACTTGGTACCAAGCCGTGTGCACGAAGGAGAGTTCTACGCTCTTCCGCAATCTCCGCAGCTCTTTAAACAACTGTTAATGGTTTCAGGATTTGAACGTTATTACCAGGTCGTTCGCTGCTTCCGAGATGAGGATCTTAGAGCGGACCGTCAACCTGAATTTACTCAAGTCGACATTGAAACATCCTTCCTTCCAAAAGAAGATTTAATTGCGATGATGGAAGAAATGATGAGTGCGGTATTGAAGGAAACGAAGGGATTAGAAATTGAAAAGCCATTCCAACGCATGACTCATGCTGAAGCGATGAATCGCTACGGATCAGACAAACCTGATACGCGTTTTGAAATGGAATTTGTGGATGTATCTGATCTTGTAAAAGACTCTGACTTTAAAGTATTCTCTAGTGCTGTTTCTTCTGGTGGAGCTGTTAAAGGTATTAATGCAAAAGGTGCAGCAAGTAAGTACTCACGTAAAGATATCGATGCTTTAACAGAGTATGTGAAAACGTACAAAGCAAAAGGACTTGCATGGTTAAAAGTAGAGGAAGATGGTTTGAAAGGCCCTATTTCTAAATTCTTTGACGAGGCTCTTGCATCTCAACTAAAAGAAGCATTCGATGCAGAAGCGGGTGACCTTCTTCTGTTCGTAGCTGACAGTAAATCTGTTGTATCAGACAGTCTCGGTTCTCTTCGTTCAAAGCTTGGAAAAGACCTCGACCTTATTGACTATTCCAAGTTTAATTTCCTTTGGATCATGGACTTCCCACTGATGAGTTACGATGAAGAAGCTGATCGTTATTTTGCGGAACATCATCCGTTTACAATGCCGTTGAAAGAAGACCTTCATCTTCTTGAAGAAGAGCCAGGAAAAGTTCGTGCAGATGCATATGACCTTGTCCTAAATGGTTATGAGTTAGGTGGAGGTTCCCAACGTATTTTCCAGCGTGATATTCAGGAAAAAATGTTTAAAGCGTTAGGATTTACAAAAGAAGAAGCAGAGGAAGAATTTGGTTTCCTTCTTGAAGCGTTCGAATACGGTACCCCACCACATGGTGGAATTGCATTTGGTCTTGATCGTCTCGTGATGTTGCTTGCAGGAAGAACGAACCTTCGCGACACAATTGCTTTCCCTAAAACAGCTAGCGCAAGCTGCCTGTTAACAGAAGCTCCTTCTCCAGTTAGTGAGGATCAACTAAAGGAGCTGAATCTTGAGCTAGCTAAGAAGCCAGTGGGTGCTGAGAAAGAGTAAAAAATAATAAAAAGGACCTAATACCTGATGATTGAAATCGGTTTGAAGGTCTGCTATAATTCAATTACAAGTTAACGAAGAGTCCTGAAGTGTTCGTTTACTTCCATAATAATTTGAGCCAACACTTTTACAACGGGAGCCTGACTCTTTCCATTCAAAGTACATGCCTCGGTAGCTGAGGACTTACGGAGAATGGGATAAGGCACCCACCTGCCAATGCAGGTTCAACGATTATGGAAAGGACGGCACAGTTGGGGCTCTTCTATTTTTATGACAATTAATAAAGCATCCGTTCATTTTGAACGGATGCTTTTTCTGTTTGAATGGTTTATTAAGTGTTCTAGTTCAAGAGTTCCAATATCTCCGTTTCTAAACGCTCGTCTCCACTTTTTTTGTCCAGCTGCAGTGGGCAGCCACTCGGTCACTTCACCCTCCAAATCGAACACAAAGGGCGTGTTCAATTTGGAGGGCTCCAGTGCTTGTCGAGGCTAAACGCCCACTTCCGCTTTTGGTGTCTAGCTGCAGCGCCCAGCCTCTCGATCGCTTCCGCTTTTCATGATCTAGCTGCAGTGGGCAGACCCTCGGTCACTTCACCTTTTCATCCGAACACAAAGAGCGTGTTCAAATGAAAAGGCTCCAGTGCCTGCCGTGTCTAAACGCCCACTTCTGCTTTTCGTTTTCACCTTGCGACTTTTTCTAGGTTCCCATTCTTATCCATTTTAAATGTTGGGACGTTGTGGTCTTCGTTGTCGTTTAGGACGACCATTCTTCTGGCTCGGTCCATGATTTGGATGAGGGATTGGTAATCTTCTTTCATGATTTGTTGTTCGTTCTCGAGTGTTTTGATTTTTTGATGAAGAAGGGTGTTTTCTTCTTTTAGGTGTTGATTCTCTGATTCTAGTTTCTCGACATTTGTTCTAAGTCTGTTTGTTGAGGAAGCGGATTGTTCTAAGTTTGATAAGAATGAGATTACTTCTCTCATAGTCATTTCTTTTTTCATTTGTACCGGTTCGGTATATGATATTGAAGTTTCAATTAATGGTTGTGAGATTGGTTGTTCTTGGGTGGAAACAGTCGTATGTGTTTCTTTATTTGTGTATTCAGGCTGCCTTCGTTCGGCTCGTTTCATTTCTTTTCGCTGCTTTTTCGCTAGCTTTAAGGCCTGCTCGTATCTTTCGCGGACAATGGCATTCCAGCGGAATCCTACAGCGGCTGATGTGCGACTTAGTCGATCACCAACTTCATCAAAGGCTTTTAATTGCGTACTGCCTTCTCTTACATGCCGCAGCACTGTTTCGGCAAGCATTAAATCATCTTCATGAGACCAGGCATCTTGTCTTACTTTCATTTTCATTCAGCTCCTTTATGTGATTAACATTTTTGCGTTTTGAAAGTAATCATAGCTTTGCCAGTATGGAAGAATTTATACAGAAGTCTTGTAAATTTGAGGTAGATTGCAAGAGTGAATAGAAAAAACAGCAGAGCATAAGCCCTGCTGTTAAGATTTCTTGCTATCGGATTTGATGCGTTCAGCGAAATAATCAAGTCTCTTTTGGATCGTTCTTTCGTGCCCGCGCTCAGTAGGTTTATAGAACGTTTTTCTGACCATGTGATCAGGAAGGTACTGTTGAGGGACATATCCTCCTGGATAGTCATGCGGGAATTTGTAGTCAATCCCATGCCCTAGTTCTGAAGCTCCTTTGTAGTGTGAGTCACGTAAATGAATAGGAACTGTTCCGTTTTTTTCTTTTTTTACTGCTGCAAGTGCAGCATCTATACCTGAAATCACCCCATTGCTTTTTGGAGCGGTGGCAAGATATAACGCTGCTTCGGCTAGTGGAATTCTAGCTTCCGGCATACCGATAAATTCGACCGCATAGCTGGCCGCATGGGCAATCAGAAGTGCGTTTGGGTCGGCTAATCCAACATCCTCGGCAGCATGGACATAAAGGCGTCTCGCGATAAATCTAGGATCTTCACCTGCATAGATCATTTTTGCTAACCAGTAAAGCGTAGCGTCTGGATCAGATCCTCGTATACTTTTAATAAAGGCCGAAACGGTATCGTAGTGATTATCGCTATCCTTGTCATATTGAAGCACGCGTTGCTGGATGGATTCTTCTGCAATTGCAAGACTAATTACAAGCTTCCCATCTTTATTTGGAGTCGTTGTAAGGATGGCGAGTTCTAACGCGTTTAGAGCTGTTCTAGCGTCTCCATTAGAAACGTCTATGAGATGCTCAATGGCTTCATCCTCGATTTCAACATCGTATCTTCCAAAGCCGCGATCCTTGTCGTTAATCGCCTGATAAAGAATGTTTTTAATAGTTGTTTCATTAAGATGTTCAAATCGAAATAATCTTGAACGAGAAAGAAGAGCCGCATTAATTTCAAACATTGGGCTTTCTGTTGTTGCTCCGATTAACACGATCGTTCCATCTTCAACAAAAGGAAGAAGTGCATCCTGCTGTGATTTATTAAAGCGATGGATTTCATCTATAAAGAGCACCGTTTTTTGATCATCAAGCTTTAAGCGATCTTTTGCTTCAGACGTGAGTCTTCTAATGTCAGCTACTCCTGAAGTAACAGCATTTAACTGTTCGAAATGAGCAGATGTAGTGTTGGCTATAATACGTGCAAGTGTTGTTTTACCGGTTCCTGGTGGACCGAAAAAAATCATTGGAGTAAGTTGATCAGCTTGGATGGCTCTTCTCAATAATTTGCCATCACCAATAATATGGTCTTGGCCGATAAATTCTTCAATGGATCTAGGTCGCATTCTGCTAGCGAGAGGTCCAGAAGAAGTATTGTTGTTTTCTTTTGGGTAATCAAATAAATCCATAGAACACCCGTCCTTTCATAGTTATTTGAAACATACTATACGGGTTTTGGAAATGCAAGAAAAACCGGTTCGTGCTATAATAGCGAAGGTTTACTAACAGAATCAATGGCTAAATAGATGAGAGAAGATTGAGTTAAGAGGGATGAGATGAAACCAGATAACAAAGGCATACCATGGTTCTGGATGAGCTGGGGAATATTTGTATTAGGTCTTTTGGTTATGGCTTTTGGCATTTCTCTGATGATTAAAGCTGAATTCGGTAGCGCGCCATGGGATGTCTTCCATATTGGACTGTATCAGCAGTTTGGATTAACAATTGGCACATGGTCAATTCTAATTGGTTTTCTGATTATAGGCTCGACTTCATTATTAGATCGAACCTGGCCAAAATTAGGTGCTTTTCTAAACATGCTGCTTGTAGGTGTGTTTATCGATATTTATATATGGGTTCCTTTTTTTAAAACTCCGGATCATTTGATAGGCAAATTGGTTATGCTTGTTAGTGGTATTCTGATCATGGGGTACGGCATCGGTCTCTATATTGCAGCAGATCGTGGAGCAGGTCCAAGAGATAGTTTGATGCTTGTATTAACAGAACGAACGGGATGGAAGGTACAACATATCCGACTTACTATGGAAATAGTTGTCCTTTCTCTTGGATGGCTTTTGAATGGTCCTATTCATGTGGGAACACTTTTGTTTTGTATTACGATAGGGCCAATTGTGGGTTATTCATTGCCACAGTGCAAAAAACTTGTGGCTCGATTGATAGAAAGAGGTGGCAGGTTTGAAGATATCAACAAAAGGAAGATACGGATTAACAATTATGATGGAGTTAGCAAAAAAGCACGGTGATGGTCCGATTTCTTTAAAGTCCATTGCTAGAAGCAAAGATTTATCAGAGCATTACCTTGAACAGCTAGTCGCTCCATTAAGAAATGCTGGTCTTGTTAAGAGTGTTAGAGGGGCATATGGTGGTTATATTCTAGCGCAAGAAGCAAGTTCAATTACAGCGGGAGATATCATTCGTGTTCTAGAAGGACCCATTAGTCCTGTTGAAGTTATGGACGATGAAGAACCTGCTAAACGTGATCTGTGGTTAAAAATACGAGACGCTGTGAAAGATGTTCTCGATTCTACAACGCTAGAAGATCTTGCCACCTATGAAGGTGAAGGAGAGCAAGATAGTTATATGTTTTATATTTAGTAGCCGGCTCACTGCTGGTAGTAAGAGGTGACTAATAATGAGTGCAATTTATATGGATCATGCTGCGACCTCTCCGGTCCATCCCGATGTTATTGAAGCGATGGTTTCATCACTAAAAAGTGATTTTGGTAATCCTTCAAGTATTCATCAGTTTGGCCGTAAGTCGCGTCATGCACTTGATGAAGCGAGAAACAATCTTGCGAGCAGTATTCATGCTCGAGCTAATGAAATTATTTTCACAAGTGGGGGTACAGAAGCAGATAATCTAGCAATTGTAGGAGCTGCTAAAGGAAACCTTGCTAAAGGAAACCATATTATCACAACAGAGATTGAGCATCATGCTGCACTGAATGCTTGTAAAGTACTTGAAAAAGAAGGATATGTTGTAACGTACTTACCTGTAGATGAGAATGGTAGAATTTTTATAGATGATCTAGAAAAGGCGATTCGGCCAGAGACAATCTTAATAACAGTTATGTATGGTAATAATGAAGTTGGGACAGTACAGCCAATTGCAGAGATCGCCAGGTTGGCAAACGATTCTGATATTCTGTTTCATACCGATGCCGTTCAAGCGTATGGCTTAATCGATCTTGATGTAAAGCAACTTGGCGTAGATCTTCTTTCTGTTTCAGCACATAAAATCAACGGTCCAAAGGGCGTTGGCTTTCTTTATGTTAAGGATGGGACAAAGCTGTTGCCTCATTCATTTGGCGGTGAACAGGAGAGAAAACGACGAGCAGGTACGGAGAACGTTGCTGGCATTGTAGGAATGGAGAAGGCAGCTGAATTAATGCGGATTGATCGAGAAGCGAAAGTGGAGCTTTATCAGAATATGAAGCAAGTGATGCTAGGTGTTTTTGAAGAAGCATCCATTCCTTATCGTATCAACGGTGATCAGGATCATATTCTTCCACATGTATTCAATGTTAGTTTTTTAGATGCAAAAGTGGAACCGATGTTAATGAATCTAGATCTTGCAGGTATTGCAGTATCGAGTGGTTCGGCCTGTACGGCTGGATCGCATGAACCTTCACATGTGTTGACAGCGATGTTTGGTGATAATGAGAGAACACAAACGGCCATTCGTTTTAGCTTTGGATATGGAAATGCAATTGAAGATGCCACAAAAGCTGCGAGTGAAGTCGTTAAGATTGTCAATCGTTTGAAGAAGTTATAAAATAGTCAGGACACAATTTGTGTTAAAGAAGAGGAGGTGCAACCATGGCAGCACGTAAGAATGAAGATATACGAGTCGTGGTTGGAATGTCCGGAGGTGTTGATTCATCAGTAGCTGCATTAATGTTGAAAGAACAAGGCTATGACGTGATCGGCATTTTTATGAAAAACTGGGACGACACCGACGAAAACGGGGTATGCACAGCAACAGAAGATTACGATGATGTTATTCGTGTATGCAACCAGATCGGCATTCCGTACTACGCAGTCAACTTCGAGAAGCAATACTGGGATAAAGTGTTTACTTATTTCCTAGATGAATATAAAGGTGGGCGTACACCAAATCCTGATGTTATGTGCAACAAAGAAATTAAATTCAAAGCATTTCTTGAACATGCACTAACGCTTGGAGCAGATTACCTTGCGACAGGGCACTATGCGCAAGTGGTCGAACGCGACGGAGAAGTCAAAATGCTTCGTGGTGTAGACGACAATAAAGATCAAACTTACTTTTTGAATCAGCTCACGCAAGAGCAACTTTCTAAAGTAATGTTCCCGCTTGGAGGCATCGAGAAGAAAAAAGTTCGAGAGATTGCGGAAGAAGCGGGTCTTGCTACAGCTAAGAAAAAGGATAGCACAGGAATTTGCTTTATCGGCGAGCGTAATTTCAAAGAATTTCTTGGACAATATCTTCCTGCTCAACCAGGCAAAATGATGACGCTTGGTGGAGAAGAAAAAGGACAACATGATGGATTGATGTATTATACAATTGGTCAGCGTCATGGCCTTGGAATTGGTGGCGACGGTGAACCGTGGTTCGTGGTAGGTAAGAATCTTGACGATAATGTTCTTTATGTTGACCAGGGTTTCCATAATGATCTCTTATACTCTGATTCCCTTATTGCAGTGAATTCAAGCTGGGTTTCGAATCTTCCGATAGAAGAGCATATCTCTTGCACAGCGAAATTCCGCTATCGTCAAAAAGATTCAGGCGTTACGGTGGAAAAGCTGGATGACGATCGCTTGAAAGTAACATTTGATGAACCAGTACGCGCTATTACACCTGGACAAGCCGTTGTTTTCTATAACGGTGATGAGTGTCTCGGCGGAGCAACGATTGATCAAGTATTTAAGAATGCAAGTGAACTAACATACGTTTAACAATTAGCCTCATTTCGAAATGAAATGAGGCTGTTTTTTAGGTGGAGAAACCGCCGCTAACTTATGCTAAACTAGAGATTAAGTTAAAGAAATAAGGAGTTTTTTTAAATGAGTAATAAAAATGAACAAGCGATTGAAGCAATGAATAATGGACAATTAGAAAAAGCTGTAACGCTACTTTATGAAGCAATAGAAGAGAATCCTAAAGATCCAGTTGCTTATACGAATATTGGAAATCTCCTCGCACAGGCAGGAGAAATTAAGCAGGCTGTCGCATATTTTGAAAAAGCGATTGATTTGGATGAAACGCAGGGGACTGCTTATTATGGCGCAGGAAACGCATTCTTTGAACTAGAGCAGTATAAAGACGCTGCAGACATGTACCAGAAAGCAATCCAGCAGGGGCTTGACCAAAGTGATGTTCACTTTATGATTGGTCAGTGCTTTATGATGCAGGATGCACTTCGATTAGCATTACCTTTCTTCCAGAGAGCTGTTGAGCTCAATGAGGAAGATACGGAAGCGCGTTTTCAGTATGCACTTTGTCTCGCGCAAGATGGGGCAATCGATGTAGCGCTTCCTCAGTTTGAGAGAGTCGTTGAAGAGGATCCGGATCATGCCGATGCGTGGTTTAATTTAGGTGTGAGCTATGCTTATCAAGAAAATTTGACGAAAGCAATAAGCTGTTTTGATCGTGCACTCGCTATCCAACCAGATCATCTCTTAGCAGGAAACGGGAAGAAACAAATGGAACAAGCGATGAACAATAACAATTAAATTTTAAGTTATTGGAGAGAAGATCTTATGGATCAGCCACAAAAAGGGTATATCAAAGGAAGACCCATTCAAATGATTTTTTTTAATGAAGATAGTTTGTATGGAGTGGCAAGACTTCGGATTTCTGAAACGAACGAACCTTATGATGAGAAAGAAGTCGTCGTGAATGGAATGATTCCTCGACTTCTTGAAGATGAGACGTATGTATTTTACGGACGCTTTACGGATCATCCCCGTTATGGGAAACAGTATGCTGTTGAATCATTTGAGAGACAGATGCCTGAATCAAAGCCAGGGCTTATCCAATATTTATCTAGTGATTTATTCCATGGAATTGGTGAAAAGACAGCTGAATCGATTGTTGATGTGTTAGGTGAGCGCGCCATAGCTAAAATTATGCGTGATCCATCAATATTAAGTAAGGTTCCAAAGCTATCTGAAGAAAAAGCAAAGGGACTATATGATTCTCTAATGGAGCATCAGGGGCTTGACCAAATTATGATTCGATTAACTGAGTTAGGATTTGGACCGAGACTATCGATGAAAATTTTTAAAGCCTATAAGCAAGAAACGCTCGAGATTGTTGAGAAAAATCCATATCAGCTTATTCAAGATGTGGAAGGTATTGGTTTTCGACGTGCGGATGATTTAGGGAGATCGATTGGTATTGAAGGAAAGCATCCTGATCGCATTCGGGCAGCATGTCTTCATACGTTAAATGAACAAACGTTACAGGAGGGACATGTGTATCTTGAGTACGATGCATTGATTCAATCTGTGAATGAGTTACTAGGTGATAAGCTTGATGAAGCAGATATTTCAAGGGAACTGATCTCTCTTTACGAGAGTGATAAATTGATTCTTGATCGAGAGAGAATCTATTTACATTCACTTTACTATGCTGAAAAAGGTCTTGTGACTGGATTAAATAATGTGATGTCGCAAACGGAGTATGCTGACTCTTTTCCGGAATCTGAATTCTATCGCGCTCTAGGAGACCTTGAAGAACGACTTGGTATTCAATACGCTCCCTCACAGCGTGAAGCGGTACAAAAAGCAATCGCTTCTCCGTTTATGATTTTAACTGGCGGACCAGGTACGGGGAAAACCACGGTTATTAAAGGGATTGTGGAGCTCTATGCTGAGTTAAATGGACTTTCACTCGAACCGAAAGATTACTCAAAGGATAAGCCGTTTCCAGTGCTACTTGTAGCACCAACAGGAAGAGCAGCGAAACGGATGAGTGAAGCAACAGGACTACCGGCTTTTACGATACATAGATTACTTGGGTGGAAAGGTGAGGCGGGATTTGAGCATGATGAGAATAATCCGATTGAAGGCAGGTTGTTAATTGTCGACGAAGTATCCATGGTTGACGTGTGGCTTGCCAATCAATTATTTAAATCCTTACCATCTCAAATTCAAGTGATTGTTGTTGGTGATGAAGACCAACTTCCTTCGGTAGGGCCAGGACAGGTGCTCAAGGATATGATCGATTCACATGCAGTTCCCGTTAGTAAACTGACGGACATTTATCGACAAGCTGAAGGCTCTTCGATTATTGATCTCGCGCACTCTATTAAAGAAGGAGAGCTTCCAGAAGAGTTTCGGAAACCAACGCCTGATCGGAGGTTCTTTCCTTGTTCCCAAGCACAGATTATAGAGGTTGTCTCGCAAGTGTGTGGCAATGCATTAAAGAAGGGATACTCTCCTCGGGATATTCAAGTTCTGGCTCCAATGTATCGAGGATCGGCAGGAGTGGATCGGCTAAATCAGGAGCTTCAAAAGCTGTTTAATCCTGCAACAGAGCAGCGAAGAGAGCTTTTGCATGGAGATCTCGTTTATCGAGTCGGTGATAAAGTTCTTCAACTTGTAAACAATCCTGAAGACAATGTCTACAATGGTGATATGGGCGAAGTTGTTTCTGTATTCTTTGCGAAAGAAAATATTGAAAAGCAGGATCAGCTTGTTGTTTCATTTGATGGACAAGAAGTAGTTTATGACAGGCCTGACTTTAATCAATTAACACATGCCTACTGCTGCTCCATTCATAAATCCCAGGGTAGTGAGTTTCCGATTGTTGTTCTTCCTATTGTAAGAGGGTATTATCGGATGCTACGAAAAAATCTTCTTTATACAGCCGTTACAAGGAGTAAGGATTATTTGATTTTATGTGGAGAAGAAGAGGCCATTAAACTAGCTATCCAAACAGAAGATGATCAGGTTCGAAACACGCAATTAACGGAGAAATTGCAAGAAATGATTGGGGAACAAAAGACAATTGAAGAGTCGATGTAGAAGCCAGAGAAAATCTCTGGCTTTTTTCTATTTAGCTTTACTAGGTAATTCACGCCTTATGAACATGAGGCTCTGTTGAAAAGAAGCGATTACTTTACAAATGCCGTATAGAATGATTTCAAACTGGACAGGATGGTGTATATCTTCTTAAATAGCTGGATTAGGAGGCATATGGAGATGGAATGTCCAAATTGTAAAAGTAAAAATATAGGGAAAATCGGGGCAAATCAATTCTATTGTTGGAACTGTTTTGTGGAAATGTCGATTATTAAAGGAGTTCTTTCCTTACACCAGGTGGAAGAGGACGGATCGCTGACATCCCTGGATGATTTATTTGAAGACTATGATATGCGAGTTGAGTTGTAGATGGTATTTGCTAGCAGGAGGGATTGACAGTGAAGCGTGAATGGAACCTGAACTGGATCATTTATTTAACGACCCTTCTGCTAGTTTTTTTATGCATTTATTTATTGCTGAAGCTTTCTCCAATTTGGGATCCGATCATCGATGTGTTAACTGTTTTAATTGTTCCATTTTTAATTGCTTCTCTTATAACTTATTTGCTTCATCCCATTGTAGAGAAAATTCATAAAGAAGGTTTGCCAAGAGGGATAGCTGTACTTTTAATCTATGTTCTGTTTTTTGGAGGTACTGGCTATGCGATTTTTAAGGGGCTTCCTCATATTGTGAAACAGTCACAGGAGTTAATGGAGAACGTTCCAATGTTCATTGATATGTATCGGGATGCTGTGCATCATACATATGACTTCACTTCAAATTTACCTCCTGCTTTACAAGGAAAGGTTGATCAAACTTTTCAGGATGTTGAAGATGCTGTTAACAATACATTGACATTGGCGGTTGAATTAGCAAAGAAGTTACTTAGTTCTTTTTTTGTCATTATGATTATTCCTTTCATCGTGTTCTATTTACTGAAGGATTTTGAGACGTTAAAAAAAACAGCATGGAGAATAACGCCACCTAAGTGGAGAGCACCCGGAAAGAACCTACTCATCCGAATAGATGAATCGCTTGGTAATTATATTCGAGGTCAATTTTTTGTCATTTCGGTGTTAGGTGTTCTTGCGGCACTGGGGTTCTGGTTGATTAAGCTTCCATATGCAATTCTACTGGGGATTATCGTTGGTATAACGGATATTATCCCATACTTTGGACCTTTTCTTGGCGCGGCTCCAGCACTATTAATTGCATCGACCGTTTCAGTTAAAATGACGATCATTACGATTATCGTTATTGTGGTTCTTCAGTTTATTGAAAGTAATATTCTATCGCCCTATATTGTTGGGAAAAGTCTGCACATTCACCCGGTCATCATAATTTTTGGACTTCTTGCAGGGGGAGAGATTGCTGGCGTAATCGGACTAATTCTTGCAGTGCCTGCTCTTGCGGTTCTGAAAGCACTCTTTCTCTATCGAAACGAAGATGAATGAAGCAATTGACAAACGAATGCTGCTCTGACTATAATAATCCCAGAGATTAAGAATTAAACACATTGACGGAACGAGTATGTTGACCCCTATTCTTGAATACGAACTGTATTCGTTAGAGAGAAGCTCCCTGGCTGTAAGAGCTTTAAGAACAAGATCAGCAGAAAGCTAATCCTGAGTGCGGGTTAATCCCCGCCGTCTCGACCTCGTTACGGTCGCTTGAGGTGATAGACAGTTTTGTCTATAACCAGGGTGGTACCGCGTGAGCATTTAAACAAAACTCTCGTCCCTGATTTATTCAGGGGTGAGAGTTTTTTTGCGTTCAAAAAACACCACCACCAAAATCCATTACTGAGTAACTAAAGGAGGATAATTAGTATGAAGAACTTATCATCAGCAGATGTAAGACAAATGTTTATCGATTTCTTTAAAGAAAAAAGTCATTCGGTGGAACCAAGTGCATCTCTTGTTCCACATGAGGATCCAACTTTACTGTGGATCAATAGTGGTGTAGCTACGCTTAAAAAATATTTTGACGGTCGCGTAACACCTGACAACCCAAGAATTGTAAATGCTCAAAAATCAATTCGTACAAACGATATTGAGAATGTAGGCAAAACAGCACGCCATCATACGTTCTTTGAAATGCTTGGGAACTTCTCTATCGGAGATTATTTTAAAGAAGAAGCGATTGAATGGGGATGGGAATTCCTAACTAGCGAGAATTGGATTGGCTTTGATGCTGATAAATTATCTGTCACAATTCATCCGGAAGATGATGAAGCATTTACCATTTGGAAAGAGAAAATTGGACTTCCAGAAGAGCGTATCATCCGTCTAGAGGGTAACTTCTGGGATATCGGGGAAGGGCCAAGTGGACCTAATACGGAAATTTTCTATGATCGTGGAGAAGAGTATGGTTTCGAAGATCCTAAAGAAGAACTTTATCCTGGTGGAGAGAATGAGCGTTATCTTGAAATCTGGAACCTTGTTTTCTCCCAATTTAATCATAACCCTGATGGTACTTATACACCATTACCTAAGAAGAATATTGATACGGGCATGGGACTTGAACGAATGGTATCGGTTATTCAGGATGCAAAAACAAACTATGATACAGACCTCTTTATGCCAACCATTCGTGAAACAGAGCGAATGGCAGAAGTGAACTATGGAGATTCCAGAGAGGGAGATACAGCATTTAAGGTAGTCGCTGATCATATTCGAACAGTTACATTTGCCATTGGTGACGGTGCCCTTCCATCGAACGAAGGTCGCGGATATGTACTAAGAAGATTACTTAGAAGAGCAGTTCGGTTCGCTAAGCAAATTGGTATTAACCGTCCATTCATGTATGAACTTGTACCAGTCGTTGGGGACATCATGGTTGAATTCTATCCTGAAGTTAATGCGAAGAAGGAATTCATCCAAAAAGTAATTAAGAATGAAGAAGACCGCTTCTATGAAACATTAAATGAAGGACTCTCAATTCTTTCAGACATTATGAAGAAAGAAAAAGAAGCTGGTAATCATGTCATCTCTGGTAGCGATGTGTTTCGACTTTATGATACGTACGGTTTCCCTGTGGAATTAACGGAGGAATATGCTGAAGAAGAAGGCATGGAAATTGATCGTACAGGTTTCGAACAGGAAATGGGAATGCAGCGTAAACGTGCTAGAGATGCTCGTCAGGATGTAGGTTCCATGCAGGTTCAAGGTGGCGCGCTTGGCGACATTTCAGTCGAAAGCGATTTTGTCGGTTATGAAGAGCGGTCTGTTGATACAGAAGTAGTCGCAATCATAAAAGATAAAGAGCTGACTGAGGTAGCGTCAGAAGGCGACGAAATCCAGGTTATTCTCCAAAGCACGCCTTTCTATGCTGAAAGCGGCGGGCAAGTTGCAGATCCTGGTATCATTCGTGGTGAAGATGTTCAACTTCGCGTAACGGATGTACAAAAAGCGCCAAATGGCCAACACGTCCATACGGCGGTTGTAGAATCTGGAACGATAAAAACTGGAGCAAAAATAACAGCTGAAATCAATCGTTCGAACCGTTCTGCAATTGTAAAGAATCATACGGCAACTCACTTGCTTCATCAGGCTTTAAAAGATGTTCTTGGTGAGCATGTAAACCAGGCTGGTTCACTCGTTGGTTCAGAGCGACTTCGCTTTGACTTCTCTCACTTTGGACAGATTACATCTGAAGAGCTTGAAGAGATTGAAAAACAAGTGAATGATCAAATTTGGGCTAATATTCCAGTGAATACGATGGTAAAGCCTATTGACGAAGCTAAAGCAATGGGAGCTATGGCATTGTTTGGTGAAAAGTATGGAGATTCTGTTCGCGTTGTACGTGTTGGTGATTATAGTCTTGAACTATGTGGAGGTACACACGTTCAAAATACAGCAGAAATTGGATTGTTTAAAATTCTTTCTGAATCAGGCATTGGTGCAGGAACGCGTCGTATTGAAGCTGTAACAAGCGAAGGAGCTTACCAGGTTCTAAATCAACAAGTATCAATTTTGAAAAATACGGCTGACTTGTTAAAATCAAATGTGAAGGATGTTCCATCAAGAACAGAAGCACTACTTGGTCAGATTCGTGAATTACAACGCCAAAATGACTCATTGACGTCAAAACTTGCAAATGTTGAGGCAAAACAGATGGCAGGAGATGTTCAAGAAGTAGACGGTGTGAAAGTAGTTGCTAAACGCATCGATACAGATATGAATAACCTTCGTAGTATTGTCGATGATCTGAAGGCACAGATTGGCAGTGTCATTGTTGTACTTGGTAGCGGTGCAGACGGGAAGGTTCAGTTAGCTGCTGGAATTACAGATGACCTCGTAAAAGAGGGATATCATGCAGGGAAATTGATTAAAGAGCTTGCTACTCGCTGTGGTGGCGGTGGCGGTGGCCGACCGGATATGGCGCAGGCAGGTGGCAAAAATCCAGAGAAACTGGATGATGCTCTTGCTTACACAACAGATTGGGTGAAATCCATTTCCTAATTTGGTTTTAGTAGTGTACAATAAGAATTAGTTGACTAGTTACGATTCTAGATGGGGATCGGAGAAAGAGGTGTAAGGAATGAGTTCGATGGACAAAACAATGAAATTTAATTTTCCAGACGACGCATATAATCATGATGTCCAGGAAGTGTTACTCACCGTCTATAGTGCTCTTCAAGAAAAGGGCTATAATCCGATTAACCAGATCGTGGGTTACCTCCTTTCTGGGGATCCGGCTTACATTCCGAGACACAATGATGCGAGAAGCTTAATTCGTAAGCTTGAAAGAGACGAATTAATTGAAGAGCTTGTGAAATCGTATCTTACTCATCATCAGGGATAAGGAGACAGCATGAAAACACTTGGATTGGATGTCGGTACAAAAACAATCGGCGTAGCGCTAAGCGATGCGATGGGATGGACGGCACAGGGATTAGAAACCGTGAAACGTAACCCAGAAGCGCAGGATGTGATTCCTGATCGTTTAATGGAAATCATTAATGGGAATGATGTCAGCAAGATTGTCGTTGGACTTCCTAAAAACATGAATGGCTCAATTGGTCCGAGTGGCGAAGCCTGCCAGGCATTTGCAGAACTTATTCAGACAACGACTAATATTCCAGTTGACATGTGGGATGAAAGACTAACAACCGTCGCTGCAGAACGCATGCTGATTAGTGCTGATGTGAGTCGTAAGAAGCGTAAGAAAGTGATCGACAAAATGGCTGCTGTTATGATTCTGCAAGGATACTTAGACAGCAAGCAAAATTAATGAGGTGAAAACATGGAGGAAAAAGAACGTATTATCATTCCAGATGAAAATGGAGACGAGCATCTATTTGAAGTTCTCTTTACATTTGATGTAGCTGAGAACGGTCAATCTTATATGACTGTAGTTCCTGCTGATCAAGCTGATAGTGAAGAGGAAGTGGAAGTTTATGCTTTCCGCTATGAAGAAGAGGACAATGAAGAGCGAGACTATAAGCTTTTCCCTATTGAATCAGATAAGGAATGGGAAATGGTCGAGGAAATGCTCAACACTTTCTCTGAAGAAGAAGAAGAAGATAGCGAGTAAATTTCAATCAAAAGCTGCCGGTGAAAATCGGCAGCTTTTTTTCTTGATTATACGTTTAGAATTACTGTGTCATGATCGGTTTGAGTAAGATTTCTTATGTGTTTGGATACCTTAGGGCAAAGAATCTTCTTACTGTTTTTTGGAAATGACTACAAACCTTTCAAATAACCTTGTATAATACATAATGGATAATTTTTGGCGAACGTTGGCATCCTTGCCGACAATATGTCGACATATAGTATAATAGATGAAGAATGAAAGGGGGCCACGGCGTTGTCTGATTTTAAGGACTTGTATAAAGAGAAGCTTATGAAGCGCCAGACCGAGAATCAAACGGTAAGAAAAATAGTGTTTATCATTTTACTGCTTTTAACCATAACGGTGGCTGCCGTTATAACAGGTGGTTACTTCTACATAAAAAACATACTCGAACCAGTTGATTCTGATAGCAAAGAAAAAGCAGCTGTGACTATTCCAATTGGATCTTCAACATCTTCAATTGGAGCTAAACTGGAAGAAGAAGGCATCATTAAAGATGGCACAGCTTTCCGTTATTACGTGAAATATAAGAATGAAAGCGGCTTTCAAGCAGGTGATTATGAACTTTCACCTTCTATGACGATGGATGAAATTATTGCCATTATGAAGAGTGGGAAAGTAATGAAAGAAGCTGTTGCCACTATATCTGTACCAGAAGGAATCTGGTTAGAAGACATAGCTGCTCGTATTGCGAAGGAACTTGACTTAAAGCAAGAAGATGTTATTAAGAAATTAGATGATGAGAAATACATGAAAGCTTTAGTGAATGAATATTGGTTTTTAACAGAAGATATTTTAAATGAAGACATTCGTCATCCGTTAGAGGGTTATCTCTTCCCTGCTACTTATGATTTTGAAGAAGAACCTTCAGTGGAAGTCGTTGTGAAAGATATGTTAGACAAAACTGATAGCGTCTTAAAAAAATATCGCTCTGAAATAGAAGATCGTGATTATTCCATCCATGAAATGATGACACTTGCTTCGATCATTGAAGAAGAAGCGTCAGCAAAAGCTGATCGAACAAAAATTTCGAAGGTGTTTTATAATCGTCTTGATAAGAATATGATCTTACAAACAGATCCTACGGTTGTATATGCGAGAGGAGAGCAATCAGGAGAAATCACCCAGGATGATCTTGATGCAAAGTCGCCTTATAATACGTATAAGCAAAAAGGTCTGCCGATTGGCCCTATTGCCAACCCTGGTGAGTCGTCAATCATAGCGGCAATAGAACCAGCCGATACAGAAGCACTTTATTTCTATGCTCGACCGAGTGGCGAAACGCTGTTCTCAGAGACTAATGAAGAGCACAATAAGAAAGTTGCTAAGTATAAGGAAGAGTGGACAGAGTATTATAAGAAGAAAGAGAAAGAAGAGAAAGAAAAAGAAGAATAAGAAATTTATGGGGAATGGCGAGTAAGACTACCATTCCCCTTTCGATTATGATAAAATTATTCGGGTTACATGAAGGAGGACCGATCATGATATCCGATCATGTGGAACAATATCTGGAATCTTTACGCCCGAATCGAGAAGACTTAATAAAAGAGATAGAAGAATATGCACGGGAAAAACATGTTCCAATTATGGAACAAACGAGTCTTGATGTGATGCTTCAACTCCTGACCTTTTTGAAACCGGGCCGAATATTGGAAATTGGTGCAGCCATTGGCTACTCAGCAATCCGTATGGCTGAGCGTTTGCCAGATACTGCTATACTTACTGTTGAACGAGATGAAACTCGTTATAATGAAGCGATCGCAAATATTGAAAAAGCAGGATACTCTGATAGAATAACCGTTTTATTTGGGGATGCATTTGAGCTGGCTGATGAGCTTAAGAGCTATGGTTCATATCAAGCGCTCTTCATTGACGCGGCCAAAGGTCAGTACCAGCGTTTTTTTGATGAATTTTATGATCAATTAGAAAAGGGCGGAGTAGTGTTTTCTGATAATATTCTCTTTAGAGGTATGGTAGCAGAAGAGGAGATCGAAGAGAAGCGCTTTAGATCAATGGTAAAAAAGCTCCGTCTTTATAATGAATTTTTAATATCCCATCCCGAACTAGATACTACAATATATCCTATTGGAGATGGATTAGCTGTTAGTCAGCGTAAAAACTCATGATGAAGAAAAGCCGACGTACGTATGTACGAGCGGTTTTTCTATAATAGAAGGGGAAGAATTATGGTTAATAGACCCGTAGTAATTGGTGTTGCCGGAGGTTCAGGCTCAGGTAAAACCACTGTAACAAGAGAGATATTTAAACAGTTTGCTGATCAATCAGTGTTAGTCATTGAACAGGATTCTTATTATAAAGATCAGAGTGAAAAGTCAATGCCTGAAAGACTAGGTACAAACTATGACCATCCACTAGCGTTCGATAATGACCTGTTAATTGACCATGTGAAAGAACTAATGTTATATAACCCTATTCAAAAACCTGTCTATGACTATACAGTTCACACAAGATCTGATAAAATTATCCCTGTCGAACCAAAAGATGTCATTATTTTGGAAGGTATCCTAATTCTTGAAGATGAACGTCTCCGTGATTTAATGGATATTAAGCTATTTGTAGACACGGATGCTGATCTCCGTATTTTAAGAAGAATGGTTAGGGATATCCGTGACAGAGGGAGAACGCTTGATTCTGTTGTAGAGCAATATACTTCAGTTGTTCGCCCCATGCATCTTCAGTTTATAGAACCTACAAAGCGTTACGCAGATATTATTGTTCCAGAAGGCGGGCAGAATAGAGTAGCCATCGACCTAATGGTAACGAAGATTCATACGATACTCGAAGATAAAGCCATGTTATAACGATTAAACGAGGTATATTTACCTCTTTTTTTCATACAGTTTATTACGATTGATGCCCTTAATTGATGAAGGAGTGAAAGAAATGGCAGAGGATAAAAAGTATTACATGACACAAGATGGTAAAGAAAAGCTTGAAAAGGAACTTGATTCCCTTAAAACAGAGAAAAGAAAAGAAGTAGTAGAACGAATTAAAATTGCTCGTAGTTTTGGAGATCTATCTGAGAACTCTGAGTATGACGCTGCAAAAGATGAGCAGGCATTTGTCGAG
This sequence comes from Anaerobacillus sp. 63XJN7_4_ISO-PGPR-S23-413, assembly GCF_056173725.1. NCBI lineage: Bacteria > Bacillati > Bacillota > Bacilli > Caryophanales > Bacillaceae > Anaerobacillus > Anaerobacillus sp. 63XJN7_4_ISO-PGPR-S23-413. The sequence goes on along the minus strand of NZ_CM149688.1, from coordinate 2,850,881 downwards.
GCGCGTATTCAAACAGTTGAAAATATGATTCGTAATGCTGAAATTATTGAAGAAGACAATAGCTCATCGAATGTTGTATCAATAGGTAAGCGGGTTAAATTTGTTGAGATTCCAGATGGAGATGAAGAAGAATATATTATCGTTGGTAGTGCTGAAGCTGATCCATTTGAAGGGAAAATTTCAAATGACTCACCTATGGCAAGAAGTCTTCTCGGCCGTCAAATTGGAGAAAAGGTTAACGTGCAAACTCCAGGCGGAGAAATTCGCGTTGAAATTCTAGAAGTTAGCTAATAAATGCAATGTTTAAAAAGACAGCCAATCCGGCTGTCTTTTTCTATGGAATATCAATTGAATTAAAGTTATAAGTCAACAGCAAGTCCCAGGTTACTTATGTTTGAAATAGGGGACATCGGTCGACACTCATATAGAGGTGAGTGGTATGAGTAGGAGAAGGGTGACCGGAGTTGGTTTCCTCTTTATGTGCTTGATGTTCGTGCTAGTTGGGCGATTGATTCAGCTACAATTAGTTGAAACGGAATCTTATTCAAAGCATGAAGTGAATTTAATAGAAGCTAGCATCGATCAGCGTACCCAATCTTATGTACTAGATGAAGGAAGGGGAACGATGCTAGATCGAAATGGTATTCCGATGAGTGAGACCATTCCAGCTTTGGTACTATTTCCGTTTTTGAAAGATCGGGACTGGCCGATTGAAGAGGTAGCAAAGATTATAAAGACTTCTCCTGATGAAATCGACCGCTCTTTTGATAAGCGAAAGCAACCATTTAATTATGAAAAAAGACTAACATCTGAACAGATGAGGCAAATAAACGAATTAAGTATTCCGGGTGTTTACGCTGTAAATAAACCATTGAACGAAAATCCGTTAGCTGCTCATGTTATTGGAAGTGTAAGACCAAATCCAGATCTAATCAAATCGAAATATCCTGAGAAATGGGCAGAAGGAATAATTAATGAACACACTAAATTAGGTATTTCAGGACTCCAGGCTGCTTTTGATCCCTTTTTAATATCTGAAGGAGATACCACACTCCTTTATCATGCTGATCGTCAGGGAAATCCTCTACTCGGACTTGATGTGAAGCTTTTTTCAACAACAGACTCTTTCTACCCCCTTCAAGTGAAGACAACGTTGGATATGGAGATCCAGAACAGCCTTGAGGAAGCGGTAGATGAAGCAGGTATTACAAATGGTGGAGCAGTTTTACTTGATATCGAATCGAACAATCTTATTGGAATGGTGAGTCGTCCTCTCTTTGAATCGGATGATCCACTTGGAAAAGGCGCAGTCAATCAAATGGTAAAAGGATATTTTCCAGGTTCGGTATTTAAAACGATTATTCTAGCAGCTGCCTATGAGAACGGGATAAAAGACACCCGCACATTCAACTGTGATCTAAATTTATATCGAGATGGACCTGGGAACCGTGACCTAGGAATCATGAACCTAAAGAGTAGCTTTGCAGCTAGCTGCAATGCCGCTTTCACAGAACTTGCTGAAGAGCTCATCAAAATTGATCCGGATGTGATTGAAAATACTGCAACAAAACTAGGGATTGGCAAAACTGTTGGCTGGGAAGATATGCTCTATCATTACGAAGATTTTAAACAGTTTCCCGACGAGTCGGAACCGGTCTTTTTTAAAGATGATAAAGATAAAGTTGTGATTAAGGCGATTGACCAAACAGCGATTGGGCAATTAAATGTTAAGTTAAGTCCACTGGCTATCGCCAATATGATGGCGACAATTGGAAGAGAGGGAGAAGCAAAACAGGTGAGGGCCGTTAGTGACATACTTTATAAAAATGGCACAACTTTCCTTAGTTTTAGTGAAAGAAACTTGAACGGAAAACTTTCGAATAAGGTAGTAAAGTCACTACAAGAATCGCTTCGAGAAGTAGTTGTAAGTGGAACCGGTCGTACATATTTAGCTGATTTACCAGTAAAAGTAGCTGGTAAGTCAGGTACTGCTGAACTTGGTGAAGATTTGTCATTTGATCATCAGTGGTTCGCTGGTTACTTTCCTTATGATTCTCCAAAGTATGCTTTGGTTGTTGTTGATTTCGAACGAAAGGAGAAAGAATATAAAACTTATGAAGCTTTTGCTTCAATCGTTAAGCTGTTGCAACAATTTGAGAGACAATAACGAAACAAAAGTCAAGCCTTCTACGAATCATTTAGAGATGATAAAATAAGAGCAACAGCTAAATAGAGGAGTGGATGGGTTTGAGATCACGATATGGGGACCGACATTCAAAGAGAAAACAAAATATCGTATTAAATAGTTTAATTGGAATTGTTCTCGCAGTGATACTTGTACTTGTTGCCAACATTGTGTTTACGGGTAACGACTCTCAACAAACAGCAAGTGAAGAACAACCAACAGCACAAACAAGTTCAGATGAAAAATCGAATAAGAGCAGTGACGATTCCATTACTTCTGATGAAGCCGACTCAAAGGATTCAGAGTCCAATGATTCAGATTCTGACAGTAGCGCTGATCAAGATAGTTCAAAAGATGAAAGTACTGACGAAGAGAAAGAAAAAGAAGAGAACGATAAAGAGAAAGAAGATAAAGAAGACCAGGACAAAGAAGAAGCTGATCAAGAGCCAGGTGAACCAAATCTTGAAGGACCGTGGGAGCCGGTGGGTACAGTGCAATCAGGTCCACATAAATCCAGTTATACCAAAGGTACTGATGACTGGAATGAAAAAATAAAAGCTGCAGAATCTGTTATGGGTCTATCAGAAGATCAAATGACGATCTGGAGAATAGGTGGTAATGGTGGGCCACAAAAGTCCTTTGCACGTGTTAGTAAAGCAGGATCTGGAAATCAAGTCTATTACATCGAACTTGAGTGGGTTGATGGAGAAGGTTGGAAGCCGGTTAGTGTTAAGCCAGAATAACAAAAAGCAGGAGCAAATGCTCCTGCTTTTTTTATTTAGCTTTAAAATGAACAACAGCAGAGTAATAAGGTCTGCCTGTTTTTTCATGTGTAAGAGCGTGATGCTGAACAGAATGAACTTGAAGCAGCAGTGCACGGTTGTTATCGATCTGAGTCTGAATTTTATTCTCGATTTCTTCAAGCGAAAATCCTTCGAAAAATTCTACTTTATCATCTATCCGTTCAAGGGAAAAACTCATTTATTGCTCCTCCTTAAAATACTTTCCACATAACAGTGTACACATTTTTGTTAAATCATACAAATTGATATTCAAAAAAGAATATGATAAGTTAGAACCATAATGCATATTATTCATACCTTAATACTATGAATTAAAAACAGGAAAGCGATGTGACAGCAATGGGAAGAGAGTTTATTGATTTATTTGAGCGCTGGGCTGACTCGTATGACACAACGGTGTCTGGTCAAGATGAAGAGTATCGTGATGTCTTTAAGGGATACGACGGCATTCTATCTGCAGTTGCTCAAGCTTCCTCAGGCCACGTGTTAGAATTTGGCGTTGGAACAGGGAACTTAACTTCTATTCTACTTAAGAAAGGCTTGTCGGTAACCGGTATAGAGCCATCAAAAGCGATGAGAGAAAAGGCGAGTGAAAGATTACCTCATGTCACGCTTCATGATGGTGATTTTATGGATTTTCCAACTCCGACTAACCCTGTACAAACAATCGTGAGTACCTATGCATTTCACCATCTCACTGACGAAGAAAAAAGTATCGCCATTCACAAATATAGCCAACTACTGGCTCAAAATGATAAAATTGTATTTGCGGATACAGCATTTAAGGATGACAATGCTAGAGTAAAGATGCATGAGAAAGTGAAAGCAAAGGGATATTACAATTTGCTACAAGATTTACAGTCGGAATATTATACGACGATTTCAGTGTTGGAGACATTATTTCGAAAGCATGGATTCGACGTTACTTTTACTCAACTAAACGATTTTGTTTGGTTGATGGAAGCCATCAAAAATTGAACAAGTAAAGGAGTTCGTCATGAAGATCGGTATTATTGGAGCAATGGAAGAAGAAGTTAGAATTTTACGTGACCGTCTCGATCACAGAGAAGAACAGGTGATTGCAGGATCTGAGTTCACTACAGGAAGCATAGATGGCCAGGAGGTAGTTCTCTTAAAATCAGGCATTGGTAAAGTGAATGCGGCCATCGGAACAACATTAATGAATCAACTATTTAAACCAGACTACATTCTCAATACAGGCTCTGCGGGTGGATTTAATCCTGAATTAAAAGTAGGCGACATCGTGATTTCTTCAGAAGTTCGTTACCATGATGTAGATGCAACCATTTTTGGTTACGAATACGGCCAGGTTCCTCAAATGCCGGCTCTTTATGAACCGAACAGCATGCTTGTTGAAGCTGCTGAGCGAAGTGCTGAGAAAGTAACGGAACATCAGGTAGTAAAAGGAATGATCGCGACTGGCGATTCCTTTATGGATGATGCGGAGAGAGTTGACTATGTCAGGTCAAAACTTGCGAACCTAGACGCTGCAGAAATGGAAGCAGGAGCGATTGCACAAGTTTGTTATCAGTTCGGTACACCTTTTGTGATTATCCGCTCACTTTCTGATATTGCAGGGAAAGAATCAAATATTTCTTTCGATCAATTTCTTGAGACAGCTTCAATTAATTCAGCAAACTTAATTTTAAATCTAGTGGAGGAGTTGAGTAAGAATGGCTAAAAAAATGAATGTAGAAAGTTTTAATCTTGATCATACAAAGGTAGCAGCACCATATGTTCGTCTAGTAGGCGTAACAAAAGGACCAAATGGTGATGAGATTTATAAGTATGATATTCGTTTCAAACAACCAAACAAAGAGCACATGGAAATGGCTGGTCTACACTCAATCGAACACTTGATGGCAGAAAATATTCGTAATCATATGGAAAACGTCGTTGATATTGGTCCGATGGGATGCCAGACTGGGTTTTATCTTGCGGTTCTAAATCATTCAAACTACGACGAGATTCTAGAAGTACTCGAGAAAACATTGCAGGATGTTCTAAATGCACAAGAAGTACCAGCGTGCAACGAAGTACAATGCGGCTGGGCTGCTAACCATAGTTTAGAAGGAGCAAAAGAAATCGCAGACGAAATGCTGACACATCGTGATGAGTGGCACATTATCTTCGCCAAATAGAAAGGATTTCACGCTATGGAAATCTTTCATAATATTCATGAGCTCGTAGGCCGAACTCCGGTCATCGAGCTCCATCATTTTGATCTACCAGGAGGCGTTCGCCTTTTTGCAAAGTTAGAGTTTTATAATCCTGGGGGAAGTATTAAAGATCGTCTTGGTCAGGAACTACTTCAGGAAGCGATTGATCATAATCGAATAGCCCCGGGCGGAACATTTATTGAGCCTACAGCTGGAAATACAGGCATTGGTCTTGCTCTTGCAGCGGTTAATCGAGGGTACACCGTGATGTTTGTGGTTCCAGAAAAATTCAGTATGGAAAAACAGGATTTAATGAGGGCGCTTGGTGCGAAAATTGTCAATACCCCTACTGAGCTTGGAATGAAAGGGGCAATAGCTCGAGCTGAAGAGCTAATTGAGGAAATCCCTAATTCATACATGCCTCGTCAGTTTGGTAATCCTGCTAACCCACTAACCTACTACAAAACACTTGGTCCAGAGTTGTGGAAGCAGCTTGACGGTGAGCTTGATGTTTTTGTAGCTGGGGCTGGAACTGGTGGAACATTTATGGGTACAGCTCGCTATTTGAGGGAGCAGAAGGCGAATGTGAAAACCGTTATTGTAGAACCCGAGGGATCCATTTTAAATGGTGGAGAATCTGGTCCTCATAAAACAGAGGGGATTGGTATGGAGTTTCTACCTGATTATATGGACGAAGCCTACTTTGATAGTATTCATACCGTAACAGATGAAGTAGCCTTCAAACGTGTAAAAGAGCTCGCTGAAAAAGAGGGCCTTTTAGTTGGAAGTTCCTCTGGAGCAGCGCTCGAGGCGGCTCTTATCGAAGCACAGCACGCTCGTCCCGGAACAAATATCGCTACGATTTTTCCAGATAGTAGTGAACGATACTTAAGTAAGAAGATTTATCAAGGAGGCATTTAACCAATGAAGCCAAAAACAAAACTTATTCATGGTGGGATTACCGGTGATCCACAAACTGGAGCTGTATCGGTACCGATCTATCAAGTAAGTACTTACAAACAAGAAGCTGTAGGAAAGTTCAACGGCTATGAATATTCCAGAACAGGGAATCCAACACGTCATGCACTAGAAGAGCTGATTAAAGACCTTGAAAATGGCGTCGCAGGATTTGCATTTGGATCCGGAATGGCAGCCATTTCCTCTGTTATGATGATGTTTAATTCTGGAGATCATGTTGTTATGACAGATGACGTTTACGGTGGAACTTACCGTGTAATGACAAAGGTTTTAAACCGTCTTGGTATTGAATCAACTTTTGTCGATACGACTGATTTAGCTGTTGTTAAAGCTGCGATTCAGGATAATACGAAAGCGATTTACGTTGAAACACCAACGAATCCGTTGTTGAAGGTGACCGATATTAATGCCATCTCCAAATTGGCAAAAGACCACAATCTTCTAACAATCGTTGATAATACGTTTAATACGCCTTATTGGCAAAATCCAATTGACCATGGTGCTGATATCGTTCTTCACTCAGCAACAAAGTATTTAGGCGGGCATAGTGATGTCGTTGCTGGACTTGTTGTTGTTAATTCAAAAGAGCTGGCGGAAGAAGTGCATTTTGTTCAAAATTCGGCAGGTGCCATTCTTGGACCGCAGGATTCATGGCTGCTTATTAGAGGATTGAAAACACTTGGGGTTCGTATGGAAGAGCATGAGAAAAACACAGCGAAAATTGTCCAATTCCTTAGTAATCACCCATCAGTCGAGAAAATATATTATCCTGGGCTAAGTACACATCCAGGTAATGATATCGCTGTTAATCAGTCTCGTGGCTTTGGTGGTATGATCTCTTTTGATATCGGAAGTGCTGATAAAGCAGATGAGCTGTTAAGCAAAGTGAAATATTTTACTCTTGCTGAAAGTTTAGGAGCGGTGGAAAGTTTAATTTCAGTTCCTGCTCGCATGACTCACGCTTCTATTCCGAAAGATCGACGAGATGAGCTCGGCATCACAGAGGGTCTTGTACGTATTTCTGTTGGACTTGAGGATGCAGATGATTTAATTGAAGACCTTTCAAACGCATTAGGATAATAGTAGAACCCTTATCTGATATATTTGGATAAGGGCTCTTTAATGATTGGAAAGAGTTACATCTCTAGTAGACCCGTTTCTTATGGTAGAATAAGAGACGGGAGAGGTGAGCGCTATGAAGCAACTTCAAGACAAAATGACAGATTATAAACGTTTTGCGTTTGTATTGCTTAGTCTTAGTGTTTTCTTATATATTGGTTCTTTTCTTCCAGTTGAAGGGAAGACGGATGGTGCAGCCCTTATTTTAACGGGTGGTGGGTTTGTACTCGTTGGGATTGCGATTTTCTTCTATTCTCGCGCTATCGCTATTCAAAAAAAAATAAACGAGCAAGATATAAACTATTAAACGATATATGATGAATGATCCATATGTTTTAATGAAAGCCGCTTCTTTTTTGGAAGCGGCTTTTGTATTTCCTAATAAGTCATGATTTCTTTAAGGCGTCCCTGCCATTTCTCGTCATCAAGAATAATTTGAAAAGAGATTCTTCTGTTTTTCTCGTACGCATCACTTGTATCTTCTTCAATAACTGGTTTATATTCTGAATATCCCGTTGCCGCTAAATATTTTGCATATTCTGGAGTATCTAGTTTAGGGTTTGCTTTCATCAATTCCTTTACAACTGCGACAGAGCGATCAGCTGAAAGTTTCCAGTTATCATAGGGAACTTTATCAGTATGTCCTTCGATTAAGATGATATAGAGGTACTGACTAATATCTTCTTCATCGATTAAATTAGCAAAAACATCCGCCAGGTCGTTTAAAACTTTTTTCCCCTGAGGGCTAATTTCGGCGCTTCCTGTATCAAATAAAATATCTCCTTCGACTGAAATCGTATTATTTGGTCCGCGAACGATCTTATCTTTGCCAACGTTTTCTTCAAGCTGTTCCTCAATTAAATCACTAATATGCTTTTTGACATCTGCTACTTTGGCAAGCTCTTGTTTCATAACCGTTTGGTCATATGCATCATAGATCATTTGAACGAACGCGATGATCGCGATAAAGAGCATGACAAGAACGATCATCGCCATCATATCAGCAAAACTAGGCCAATAATGTTCTTCATCACTCTGTATTTGAAATCGCCTTTTTCGATTTTTCATCGATTGTCACCAATCATCCTTGATTGGACATGCTGCTGTGCCATAGATTGACGACGCATTTGCTCCTCGTACAAGCGTAGCTGTAGTTGATGTGATTCTGAGAGCTGGTGTTGAATATCTTTTAGCTCTCGAGCTAGACCTTGGTAAAGAGAATCAAGACTGTTTGATATAGCTCTCATTTCATGCTGAAGAGGTTGATCACGCTGGTCCCGTTCCATTCGATGAATAATTGGCTCCAGTGCTTCACGCTTAATTTTATCGAGAGAGCTATACCAGGCTTTTTCAAGCTGTAAAACTGATTCAGCGAATTCTTGAGAAGCTCTTCCATATTGATTTTGCTTATCTTGATAGCGGTAATACCATTCATCCTGCATTTGGTGAACGCGCCTCTCAAGCTCCTCCTGCGAGCCTTGGAACCGCTGCATTTGTTCATCTAAGCCTCTTAAGTAATGTTGACCTGTTTCTTCTGCTTTCTTTTGAGTTTCCTTGATTAATTGATCCGATCGTTGAACAAGCTGCTCGAATTTACGCTGACCAGATTCATGGTGTTTAGATAAAGATTGAAGTTGACTTTCGAGTGTTTTTAATCGATTCCCAAGATCGATAATTCCGTTCGTTGCTTTTTCTTGAACACCGTCAAGCTGGGTAAATGAGTCTTTAAGTTTTATCCCGAATGATTCCAACGTCTCGGTGCTACTTGAGAATTTTTCGGTATATTCACGTTGAGCTGTTAATGTAGCTTGAACGTCTTTCATCGCCTGTTCAAGACCAGCTGTAAAGTGGACCATATTAGTAGAAAAATCTCCAAGTGTTTCATGAAAACTATCTTGAATCCTACATGCAAGGCGATCTAATATGCGTTCCATTTCATCGTGAGGTTTTTCCTGCGTTAAGCTTGCATTTAGATTATGATCAAGAAGGGACTCACAATCCGAAATGATTTTCTCCAAATAATAAGCAGTTGTTCGCCCATTTGTTAATACACCATTTTGGATAAGTGTTAAAAATAGAGCATTACCAATCCCGGCTATGCTTGTGATGAATGCAACGCTCATTCCTTGAAAAGGACTTGAGATCGCTTCAATCACGGAAGCAAGATTGAGGTTTGCATCTTCTGGTTTCTGTGAAAGAAACATAAGCGTTTCTTGCATCGATGAAATGGCGAGTGTAAGTCCGATAAAAGTTCCTAGTATTCCTATGATAATGGAGGTAGGGGGTAGCTGCTGCATGAATCGCATCATTCCACCTGCTGGAACACGAGCAAAGCCAAATAGAGGAACGGATTCTTTATAGAAATGTTTCTCAATAAGAGCTTGTGTATTGACTTGAGATACGCCTGCTAAATGGTATGACTTGTATTCTTTCATAACATTTTGAATCCATGGTGCAGTATGAGTCGTTGAATCATTTTGTATCTCAGCATTCTCAATATCTCGGAGCCATTTTTTCATTTGTAAACTAATCTGAATCGTAGCTGTTACCCCGAACACAGCAAGAAATCCAATGATAAAGAGGACGATTGTTGTCACGTTCAGCATATGTTCACCTCCACTTTGTATATATGTATGTCCTCTTTAGCAGAACTTTCTTGGTTTCTTATAATATAAGGGGATTTAGGACAATGTTGAAGATTGTCGAAAATATTCATATAAATAAAATATTTAGGAAATTTAGTAAAAAAGGTTTACTTAAATGGTGGATTTGGATATACTTACCTTTGTAAACAAATATGAAAAAAGGAGGTCGAACAGAATGATGAAAATGATGAAAGCAGATGCAACGACTGTAACTGAATATGCACAATCTGTTCGACCAGTGCCTCGATAAGAGGAATCCTTTTTAATATCGGATTGAAAAGCCGCAGGTCGATGCCTGTGGCTTTTCTATGCTTTTTTTGCCGCAGGCTAATATCCTGCGGCTTTTTGTGTCCAAAAATGGAGAGGAGGAATGTAAATGGTAAATGGAAAAGTGTTGAACGTAAAGCAACTAAAAAGGAAAAAATGGGTCCCCAGAAGTAATTGAATAGAAAGGAGGTCGTTAACATGTTGCCATTCCATTTAATGATCATAACAAAAGTGAAGGGTGCTTTTCATCGTAGTTTATCTACGGAACTACATCAGCGCTCCATTCATCAACGCATGTCAGAAGCCGAAATGAAACGAAACCGAGCTTCGATGTGGTTATCCTAATTTAAAAGACAGTAAGGAGAAATGATCATGTTAACGATACATTTAGTTTTTGTCACAATTCGTCTTCGCGTTCATGAACGAACTTTAGCTGAGGAACAACATTATTTGCGAGTGAAAAGACAAATGAATGTAAGAAGTGAAAAACCAATCTGGATGCATTAATACCAAAACGGAAAGGAAGAGAATGATGATTATCGATCAGAAGAAATTAGCCATTCAAAAATGGATCGCAGTAGAGAAAGGGTTAACCTGAAGTAATCTATCTGGAAAGGAGTGAAGTGGAATGACTTTACATTTATTGTTTGTTACAATCACTTTTTCGATCAAACGTAATCGGCATACGCTTGATCAGGAATTAGACCATAAGAGAAGGCAAGAACTGATTGATTCAAACCAATACAAACAAAGTTTCTATATCCATCAATAAGTCATAAGGCAGGCGCTCCCTGCCTTATGACTATTTTCTTGAATGCATCGCTATTTTGTATGAAAAGGTAAGATGCGAGTCAAAATAGTAGTGTACATATAGCTGAATCTGTTTTTAAAAGTAGGCAAAGGGGTATTGATTAGTAGAGAAAATTATATAAAAATAAGAGATGTGGTATTTAAAAGGAGTGACAATAATGAGAGAAATGCAAAAAGAAATTATTGAAGAGCTTGGTGTACAACCTTCAATTGATGTAAAAGAAGAAGTCAAAAAGCGCGTTGGATTTTTACAAGATTATCTCAAGAAAAGTGGAACAACTGGATTTGTTCTTGGAATATCAGGTGGACAGGATTCTTCACTTGCAGGGCGTCTTGCACAAATTGCAGTTGAGGAACTTCGTGAAGAAGGAACTGATGCAAGTTTTATTGCTGTGCGACTACCATACGGAGAGCAAAGTGATGAAGATGACGCTCAGGCCGCACTCAAGTTCATTAAGCCTGATCAAACGGTTACGATTAATATTAAACCTGCCGTTGATGCTTCAGTCTCAACATATCTTGAAGCCACAGGAAATAGCCTTACTGATTTTACAAAAGGCAATAACAAAGCTAGAGAGCGAATGATTGCTCAGTATAACATTGCAGGCGATGAGAAGAAGCTTGTTATTGGAACAGATCACGCAGCAGAAGCTGTGACGGGCTTCTATACGAAGCATGGCGATGGGGCATGCGATATCACGCCTCTTTTTGGTTTGAATAAACGTCAAGGTAGAGCGATTCTTGAAGAAATCGGTATGCCAGACCATCTTGTGGAGAAAGTGCCGACAGCTGATTTAGAAGATGATCGCCCAGCACTTCCTGATGAAGAAGCGCTAGGAGTAAGTTATAAGCATATCGATGATTACCTTGAAGGAAAAGAAGTTCCTGAAGAGGCTTCTAAGACAATTGAGAATCATTTCATTAAAACAAAGCATAAGCGAAACATGGCCGCAACAATATTCGATAGCTGGTGGAAGTAAGATGAGAAAGAGACCTGAATAAGGTCTCTTTTTTTTGCGTATGAATAAATAAAACAGGAGATGGTGCTATCAAGGTGAAAGGGTTTGGGGACATGAGCGATAATATAAATTATCTTCAAGACATTAGTCACAAGCTTCTCAGAGATTCAGGTTTAGATGTGCAAATTCAATTAAAAGACTATTTTCCTGAGCGAAGACTAATAGGAGGAAAATATTCATTAGAAACGAATCAAGTCACAATTTATGTAGAAGAGGTACGAACGCAGTGTGTTAAGTTAATTGGATCAGAGGAACAATTTCTTGATTTTTTCACTGTGATTTTGGCTCATGAACTTGGTCATGCCGCAGACTCTAACCTTCCTATTTTAGCTAGTAAGAGGGCACATACTGAGTGTTTAGAAATGAAGAAGCAAGTATCCGTCCTAATTGAAAATAATGCCTGGAACTATGCTTACAATCTTGTTCCACAATTCAAGGACATTCTAGCGCTTCTAAAAGAACACTCTATGAAGCTTTATAAGTAAAACTTTATAATATGTAATTTTCTGAAAACATATACAGATGATAAACACCTTGTTAAAATAAGTGAAAAACGTGCTTCACATCCATTTAACGTAAAGGTGTGACGTTTATGAAGGTAATCAAAACGTATTACCCGAAAGTGAAAGCAGTCGAATTTTTTATGATGCTTGTGTATAGTATTGTCGTTTGCTTTGGCACCCTATTGTTGTGGTTAAAAGAAGATTTAACATTTGAACGCTGGCGAAGTTTCATGCTAATTGGGCTCATTTATGTCTTGTTTTGTACCTTTCTTAGTTTCTGCATTCGAACACAGCGAATCGAACTAACAGAATATAGGATCGAACACAAGTTACTAGGATTTAGCTGTCGAAGTGTAGCTTTTTCGTCCGTTAAAGAAGTTATGTTTGGAAAAATAAACGGTTCCCCAGTTATTGCTATTATTAACGAAAATACTCAAAAGCCTATCTTTGTCCCTTATATTCCATTTGAAAAGGACTGGGATGAAATTAGTTCTTTCATAAAGGAACGAAATCACACGGTTATTATAACAATTTAAAGAAGCGCCTATTTGGCGCTTCTTTAATGTTTAGAAGTTCGGTTATGGCATTGATGGTTCTAAAGCGACGGCTGGACCGAAAAACTCGAAATGCATTTTATCTTCATCGACTCCGAGCTTTGTTAATGCTTCTTTAACAGCCTTCATAAATGGAAGTGGTCCACAGAAATAATAATGCGTATTGCGTTCTAATGGAAGAATTTCTTTTAACCATTCGCTCGTTACAAATCCTTCTTTTTGATAACTGTTTTTCATAGAATCCTCTTTCGTAGGGGATTCGTAACATACGAAATAGTCCATAGATGGATGATTGAGAGTCTTAAGTTCCTCGTCAAAAGCATGGACATTTCCATTAAGTGCTGCATGAACAAAAGTCGTTTTTCTATTTTGATCTGCGCTGGTCTTCAGCATACTTAGCATAGGTGTTATACCTACCCCACCACTTAAGAGAACGATTGGAGATTGATCTTCCTCCAAATAAAAGTCACCTGCAGGAGCGGTTAAGCTTAACTCATCATTTTCTTTAACATTGTCGTGTAAATAGTTGGAAACGATTCCGTCAGGTTTTGAAGGATTTTCTTCTTTTTTCACAGATATACGATAGTAAGGTTTACCAGGAACGTCAGATAAACTGTATTGACGAATATGAGTGAATTGATCTCCTGGAATATGAACTTTGACACTAATATATTGACCAGGTTTAAATGAAGCAATTGGCTCCCCGTCAGCTGGTTTTAAATAGAATGAGGTAATTACATCACTTTCTTTCTGTTTCCTGTCGACAACAAAAGTGCGTTCAAGGTCCCAACCACCCTGTTGTTTTGCTGCGTCTTCATACATCTCTTCTTCCACCTCGATGAAAACGCTAGCTATGACGCCATAGGCCTCTTCCCATGCAAGTAAAATTTCTTCTGTTGCATCTTCTTTAAGAACTTCTTTAATAGCCTTAAGCAAATATTCTCCTACAATTGGGTAATGTTCTGGTTTAACACCAAGGCTACGGTGTTTATGAGCAACTTGTTTAACAACAGGAAGAATAGTTTCTAATTGATCAATATGTTTGGCAGCTGCATAAACTGCATTTGCAAGAGCTTGTTGTTGTCTTCCTTGTTTTTGATTAGCGTGATTAAAAATATTTAATAGTTCAGGATGGTTCTCAAATAGCATTTCATAAAAACGCTTTGTAATTTCAGTACCGTGAACTTCGAGGACAGGTACTGTTGATTTAATTGTAGTAATGGTTTTAGGTGATAACATAGATAAAACCTCCAATATTTTAAAGATGCATTTTTAATACATCTTTATAGTATCGAATTGTTATTTGAAAAGCAATATAAAATATACATCTTTAAAGAAACGTTCACATCTTATAGAAAGCATTGTAGAACACTATGTTTTAGGAGGTATGATAAAATAGACCCATGAACAATGGAGCGAAAAGAGGTTGAAGGAACATGCGTTTAACTAATTACACGGATTACTCGTTAAGAATGCTGATTTATCTTGGTAGTATGAAAGAGGATAAGTTAGCTAGCATACAAGAAATCGCTAATGCCTATCAAATTTCAAAAAATCATCTCATGAAAGTAGCACATGAGCTTGGGAAAAATGGATATATCGAAACGATTAGAGGGCGAAATGGAGGATTGCGACTCGCTCATCTCCCAGAAGATATTAATGTAGGAAAAGTTGTAAGAAGCACTGAAGAAGACTTCAATTTAGTGGAGTGCTTTGATAAGGAAAATAATAGTTGTGTGATTAGTCCTGCTTGTCGATTAAAACATGTCCTACATGATGCCTTATCAGCTTATTTTGAAGTTTTGGATGGTTATCAGCTGTCTGATTTAATTATAAACGATGAGATGCTCGTTAAACTATTCAACACTAATCTATAGCGTAGCAATCTAATTATTTATGAATATACTGTCATTAGAGGAGAGTGGCAGGTATGGAATGGTTAGAGCTGACAGGTCTTGGCGGAATCGTTGCTATCCTAACAGTTATACGTTTGAAGTATGGACGTTACTCCACCCATCATCGGTATTTAAGGGAAGAAGTTATGTCTGAGAAGTGGGCAAGAGAAAAGAATAGAGATTATAACGGTTGATAAGACGTTCCAGTCAGGGGCGTCTTATTTTTTTAATTAGAATTCCATAAGGACAGACACGTAGGGGTAGGCATTCACATAAACATAAGATATAGTAAAAGCCCATCTTTGGGAGGTGAGTATGTGTCATTACTGGCAGCACTTGCTTACGTATGTAAGGAAGTTCTTTTCTTTGTCTCGTTTGTGAAGAACAATGCTTTTCCTCAGCCTCTCTCAAGAAAGGACGAAAGAAAGTATTTAGAACTGATGGCAAAAGGTGATGAAGATGCACGAAATCGTCTGATCGAGCATAACCTCCGTCTTGTCGCTCATATTGTGAAGAAGTTTGAAAATACAGGTGAAGACCCTGAAGATCTCATTTCGATAGGGACAATCGGATTAATTAAAGCAATTGAAAGCTACTCTACTGACAAGGGTACTAAGCTAGCAACCTATGCTGCAAGATGCATTGAGAACGAAATTCTGATGCATCTCCGCGCTTTGAAGAAAACGAAAAAAGACGTATCTCTTCATGACCCCATAGGTCAGGATAAGGAAGGGAACGAAATTTCTCTGATCGATGTCTTAAAAGCAGAAACGGAAGATATTGTTGAATTAATTCAGTTAAACATGGAGAAAAAGAAGATATATGAGTACATTCATATTTTAGATGACAGAGAAAAGGAAGTTATTGTTGGGCGATTTGGTCTGAATCTTGAGAAGGAATTAACACAGCGAGAAATAGCCCGACAGCTTGGGATCTCACGAAGTTACGTATCTAGAATTGAAAAGCGAGCACTAATGAAACTGTTTCATGAATTCTATCGTAATCGAAAAGAAAAAGAGAGTGGAGCCTAAACCTGCCAAAGTGCAGGTTTTTTTATGTTTGTTTCATCAATTGGTCATAACGCTAATAGGAAAAATAACTTCTCTCTTCTCGTGAGAAATATTGGCAGTTTGTTCGTAATACGATCGGAACAAACAATCTGAATGAGGGGGTGTATGAAGTATCAAAAATAAAAAGGGTATCTAACTCATCATCAGTCGGTCGAAATAGTCTATTTATCAAAAGAAAATCAGCTTTCTGAATGAGTTGTAACATTTTATGTTGTAAATGTAGAAGAAACAATTGGATTTTGTCATTTAAGAAAGATAGTTTGAATGTTTAAAACTGAACAACTCTTTGTTGACTAACCATGTCAATTTGCCAGGAGCAAGGACTCATTAATGAATTAAAAGCTAAAAAGAGCAAAAAAAAGGACTCCGGAGGTTTTCCTCCGAAGCATTTTAAGGTTGGTCTCTTATAGTTTAACACACAAAAGCAAAAAAGCAATAACGCATTGAAGAGTTTATTATTTCTCCTCTGCGTTAGTGTTATATGTTGAGAGAACTTTTCGTGTCCATATTTTATATCCTTCTCCATTAAGATGAAGCCCATCAAATGTGAAATCTTTATTTAACTGACCAAACTCTACTAGCTCTGGATAAATATCAATAAATTGATAATCATACAGATTCGAAAGATCTTCTAGGCGTTTATTTAAATCCTTAATGATTGAATTATTTAGTGGGTGACCAGTTAATGCTGTGTTCACCGGAAATAAACTTTGCACATAAACTTTTGTGTTAGGTGATTGCGTTTTGAGCGTATCTAGAATTTGCTTATAATTGGTTTCAATTTTGTTTACTGACTGCCCAGCAATCATATCATTAATACCAATTAACAAATAAATCCGATCTGGCTTTGCTTTTACGACTTCTTCAATCCTGTTTAGAACTCCTGTAGTCGTATCCCCAGCAATACCGCGATTTAATACTTCATGGTCACTAAGAGCTTCCCCCCACTCATAATAATCAGTCAAACTATCACCGAGGAAAATGGTTTCGCTTTCCTCATGTTTATAAGAGTCATAAATGCTCTTTTTAGTCTGATAATATTTAGTATAATACGTAATGTTTTTCTTCTTTGATTCTGAATCATTTTCGGGCATTTCATTTGCATTGGTTCTTAGAAAATCTGTTTGGTTCTCAGCCAATGCAAGCAAAATAACAAGAGATCCCGCAACTAGAATCAGAATCCATGTCTTTTTCTTCACAACTATCACACTCCTATAGATTACGATAGGTATTATACCCTATCTGAGTTAATGCGAAAGCTGAAAATGGTATTAAATTTAAAAATGAGTAAAAAAACCCCCAAAATTGGAGGTTATAGCGAGATGTTTGTCTTTTTTTGTAAGAAATCAACATCCTGATAGTAAGCATCCTTTACAAGAAGGTTGGGTCCTAGACACTTTACTGCAGGGCAATGACAACTTATGCTTTGAGCCATTTTACTTTCTTGCCATTTTTCGTAAGCATCATTCAGATTAGTATCTTTAATATTTCCAAGTGGTGGCGTATCTCCAAAATCAGTTACGATAATATCGCCATCGAAAATATTCATATTTAATCTAGAACGTCCATCTGGGTCATTTCTAACAGTGACATTAGGTTCTGAATATAATCTTTCGAGAAGTCTAAGGTCTTCTTGATTGGAACTGCATGGGTAAAATGGAAGGGTACCGAATAAGAGCCAAACATCTGGATCTCGATTATCTAATAAACGGTGAATTCCTTCTCGAATTTCATCCAAAGAGGCAATATCAAGACCTGAAGCGAAGTCTGACGGATACATCGGATGAACTTCATGACGCTGGCACCCCATGTCTGCTATTTGTTGATGAATGCTCACGATATTTGGAAGAGTTCTACGATTAATCATTGTCTCCGCTGATACGATGACACCTTTAGATGTTAAATCTTTTGCATTCTCAACCATACGATGGAAATAAGCTTCCCGCTGTTTGAGAGATGGCTTCCTTTCCATAACAGCGAATCCAATGTCAGTGAAATCGTCTATGCTTCCATAATTATGTGAAATATGTAAAACATCAAGATAGGGTATGATCAAATCATATCGCTTACGATCAAGCGTTAAATTTGAATTGATTTGTGTTCTCGCTCCGCGTTCATGAGCGTATTTAAGAAGTGGAGCTACATATTGCTTAACCGATTTCATGGAAAGCATTGGTTCACCACCCGTAATACTTAACGCCCTAAGTTTTTCTACTTCATCAAGACTACGAGTAATAAGGTCTAGAGGAAGTGGATCAGGATCCTTTGGTTGCAATGTATAACCAACTGCACAATGTTCACATCTCATATTACATAAAGTAGTCGTTGTTAGTTCTATGTTGGAAAGAATCATATTTCCATATTCTTCAACATCCATATAAGCTTCCCATGGGTCATAGCTAGGCGTTATTGTTTTCATTGGTGTTATCATTTAAATCGACCCCTTAGTGTTAGTTCAAGGCTTACACCCTTCTATAATTGTAGAACATAAAATGAAGGATGAACAGATGTAGTAATGAATTTAGAAAACTCCGCCAATGTCCATACATTTTTGATCAACCTATCATAGACTGTAATATCTACCAATAGATTGTTTGAAGGAGAGAAGGAGGGGGAGCATGAGTTACGGTTATCCCGGTTGTGGTTATCCTTATCCGCCTTACCCATACCCATATCCAGGCTATGGCGGAGGATATTTTGCCTTAATCGTTGTTCTACTAGTATTACTACTTGTTATTGGCGGAGGATACTATTACTACGCTAATCATTATGGAAGCTATAAATAATTTGATAAATCTATAACAATAATTTCAAGGACACGGTCAACATGTAAAAAAGCAAGTACGAAAGGGTTTAACCCTTTTTCGTACTTGCTTTTTGGTTTTGTGCTTTATCAAGATCATCTCTCGTAGTTTTATCCCAGAGCGGAACACCTTTTTGATAAGCAGCTCTAGAAATCATATGTCCAGAAACTGGAGCTGTCATCAAAATGAAAATAATACCGAGAATGAGCTTTCCACTTACCATTTGTTCTTCAAAGATAAAATAAAGGAAAGCGGCAATGAGGATTCCAGCTACTCCTAGAGTAGCGCTTTTTGAAGCAGCATGTAGACGAGTATAAACGTCAGGAAGTCGAAAAATTCCAAGTGCTCCAGAAAAAAGGAAAAACGTGCCAATGATCATAAAAATGCTAATCACGACTTCTTTCAATGATAACACCCTTTTCCAGAAATTTAGCAATAGCTACTGTGCCTATAAAAGCGAGAATTCCAATAAGAAGAATAATATCATTGAAATACGCTGTTTCCAGTTTGATTGCTAGAATACCCGCTATTGCCATAAGATTAATGCCGATTGTATCCAGTGCAACAGCACGGTCAGGATTTGAAGGTCCTTTTATTGCTCGATAGAGTAAAAATAGGGTAGAGATTGCGATGATGACGATACAAATGGTTGATACAGTAGATAAAAGAGAAGTCATCTCGTCACCTCCATAATTGCTTTCTCAAATGTGCCTTTAATTTCTTTAATAACCTCATCTGCATCAGGTGCGTCCATAGCATGGATATAAATGTGCATATTATCTGGAGCGACTGAAACCGTTAGTGTCCCTGGTGTTAATGTAATGAGATTTGCGAGCATCGTAATTTCCCAGTTTGTTCGAACATCAATGGGTACAGCGATAATGCCTGGTTCCATTTTAAGATTGGGACTATATACGAGCTTAACAACCTGAACATTAGCCATAATCAGCTCTTTAATAAACAAAAACAATAACTTAAGAATCGCCCAAAGACGATAAAAGTAAAAGCGGTCTGGAATGAAACGCTCCATTAATAGAAGTAATCCGATTCCAAATAAATAGCCTACAAAGAACGTACTAAAAGAGTAACTTTCAAAAAGAAACATCCAGAGAACGGCAATAATCAGGTTTATGATAATTTGTATTGGCATGCCATCTACTCCTTCATAACCGAATCAATATAATTTGCTGGATCAATCATTTGATCCGCAATTGTTTGAACCGTAGGATAAATAAATTCTGCACCTAATCCAAGAAATATCGTGAAAATGAGTAAGAAAGTAGCAGGCATTATTTTACCTTTAGTAGAGTTAACTGTTGAAACATATACCTGCTTTGCCTCTCCCCAGAATCCATTAATAAAGATGCGGATAACAGAAAGAAGAATTAAAAGACTGGTCACTAATCCTATAATCGCTAGTACATAATGTCCTTCCTCGAAAGCACCTCTTAGAATAAGGAGTTTACCGATAAATCCACTAAATGGCGGTAATCCAGCAAGCGCTAATGCTGCAATGAAAAAGAGCCATCCAAGGACTGGTTGATTTTTAATAATGCCACCCATCTTTCTTAAATCTGATGTGCCGGCGTAAGCCACCATAGCACCAACAAGGAAGAAGAGTGCTGCTTTAATAATCATATCATGAAGCAAATAATAAATTGTGCCTGCAAGAGCAGTTGCTGAGAACGTGCCAATACCAAGAATCATATAACCAACTGCTGGAATGATATTATAGGCAATAATCAATTGCACATTATTCGTCGAAAGGGCCCCAATCACACCGAAAACAAGCGTGAATCCTGCCAGTACAAGCAAAATTTGATGCGTAACTGTAAGGTTATAGACGAAGATCAGAGAGAAAACTCTTAGTATAGAATATACCCCAACTTTGGTAAGTAACGCTCCAAATAATGCTGAAATAACAGTTGGTGGAACTGTATAAGACTTAGGGAGCCAGAAATATAATGGGAAAAGCGCACCTTTCGTTGCAAAAACGATCAATAACAAAATGCCAATGGTCGTTAACACACCATCCTGTTGAACTTCACCGATCCGTTCAGCTAACTGAGCCATATTGACTGTCCCAACTACTGCATATAGAAAGGCGATCGTTGTAACAAACAGCATAGATGAAAATAGATTGATAATGATGTATTTAAAGGACTCTCTGAATTGTTCTTTGGTCCCACCAAGAACGATTAATCCGTATGAAGCAATAAGCAGTACTTCGAAGAAGACGAATAAGTTAAATAGGTCTCCTGTTAGAAACGCACCACTAACACCCGCAATGAGAAGTTGAAAAAGCGGATAAAAGTAAAACCGTTCGCGTTGTTCATCAAGCGAATTAAAAGCATAAAAAGCACATGCAACCGCAATGATATTCGCAGTGACGACTAACAACATAGCAAGCGGATCGGCGACCAGAACAATGCCATAAGGCACTGTCCAATCCCCGGCTTTTAATACGATCGTGCCGTTTTGAATCACATTAAATGCGATGACAGATACAACTGCGAGATTGACTAGCACCATAATGCGTGTAATCAATCGTACAAGTGGCAACCGTTTATTGAGGAATACAAGAATGATTCCAGTTAATAACGGTAATAAAATTGGTAGTATAGCTAGATTACTCATTTTCGTTACCCCTTAACTTCTCCATATTATCAGTACCGTTCGTTTGATATGTCCGATACGCTAGCACAAGAAGAAACGATGTCACACCGAAACTAATAACGATGGAAGTTAATATAAGTGCCTGTGGTAACGGATCAACATAACTTGTTACGCCTTCTGCAAGGATAGGAGGTTTTCCACGATTTAACTTTCCCATCGTAATAATAAAGAGGTGTGCTCCATGAGACAACAGTGCCGTACCGATAATGATTTTAAGAATTTGTTTTTGCAGCATCATGTAGACACCTGCTGTAAAAAGCAGACCTGCAAGTACAGACATGATAATTTCCATTAATCATTTCCCTCCTTCTTACTCGGACGCAATTTAATCATTGTGAAGATGCCGAGCGCAGCAAGTCCAAGTACAAGGATTTCAAGCATCGTATCAAGTCCACGGAAGTCAACAAGAATAACGTTAACAACGTTGTCTCCTCCGCCCAATTTATAGGAGTTTTTAAGAAAGTACTCTGAAATTGGTTCAAACAATTTCGTACTGTGTGAAGCGATTCCTATCATAGTTACAAGAACCCCTACAGATATAGAGATGACCCAGTTAACGGCGTTTGTTCTTTTGGATTCCTTCTGTTTATCAAAATTAGGCAAGTGATAAAAACATAGAAGAAATAGTGCAACCGTTACGGTTTCTACAATAAGCTGAGTGAGCGCTAAGTCTGGTGCTCGGAAGAAGACGAATAATAGGGATAATCCATACCCTACGATTCCAAGTACTAGAATAGCGGCAATACGATTCTTCATAAAAATCGTTCCAAAAGCAGCGCCGGCCATCACAATCGCTATAAGTAACTCAGGAATAGCAATCGGGGCCAGGTCATCAAATGACATTTCGAAGCCTCCAGTAACACTTATGGTGATGGAGACAAGAGCTATGAAGAAGATTAGGATATATATCATGTAATGCCTGAGAGATCCAGTCATATAACCATTCGTTAATTTCTTAGATCCATTTATGATGCCGTTTATAATACCATCATAGGCTTTAGCTGCAGAAAGTTTACCAGGTAAAATATTGTATATACGTTCCCATTTTGTACGGGTCAGATAGAAAACCGTTCCTAGCAAAAGTACAGCTAAACTCATGTAAAGAGCAGGCCCTAATCCGTGCCAGAATTTAATATGCGTTTCACCAGCTGAACCGGCTATGGAATCCACCATTGGCGAAAGAAGAGAATGCCCAAAAACGTTCGGAACAAAAGCAATGACGATCACAAGAAGTACAAGAATGATTGGCGAGATAAGCATACCAATCGGTGCTTCGTGTGGTTCTTTAGGTAATTTATCCCTTTGTTTACCGGTAAATGTTCGGAAGAAAAGCATAATGGAATAAACAAAAGTGAAGATACTTCCGCCAACTGCTAAATAAGGGAAATAAGGTGAAACAGCTTCAACAATTGTAGATGCATTTTCAAAATGCAGGGACGATTCAAAGAACATTTCTTTACTCAGGAAACCGTTTAGAAAAGGTAGCGGGAATCCTGCCATTGAGAATGTGCCAAAGAATGCTAAGGTTGCAGTGATTGGCATGAACGTAAATAGGCCTCCGAGCCTTCTAATATCTCGAGTGCCTGTCTCGTGATCAATAATACCTGCGACCATAAAGAGACTCCCTTTGAACGTAGCGTGGTTCAAAATGTGGAATACCGCTGCAAGAATAGCCACTTCAGTACCAAAACCTAACATAGCCATGATCATACCCAGTTGACTAATCGTCGAATAGGCGAGGATAGCTTTAAGATCTGTTTGTCTAACCGCCATATAAGATCCCCAGCATAGCGTGAGCAATCCAAATCCACTAACAATCAAGAAAAAGAGATCGGTACCTGCGAAGATGAGGCTTAACCTCGCAACAAGGTAGATACCAGCTTTAACCATAGTAGCTGAGTGTAGGAAGGCACTGACTGGTGTTGGTGCTTCCATTGCGTCAGGTAACCATGTATGAAATGGAAACTGAGCTGATTTCGTAAAAGCTCCCAGTAGTACGAGTACTAAGATGAATGGGAAAAGGGAAGACGTAACAATCATCTCTCCGCTTTCAATAATCCCCCTAATACTTGCCGTTCCTGTGATATCTGCCATGAGTAAAAAACCACCGAGCATGGCTAGACCGCCAAAAACAGTAATCATCATGGATTTAAGGGCACCAGATGTTGATTTCTCTCGTTGGTACCAGTATCCAATTAGCAGGAATGATGAAATGCTCGTTAATTCCCAGAATGTGTAGAGAACAAATAAATTATCCGACAACACAACCCCGAGCATGGCTCCCATAAACAATAGGAGATAGACATAAAAATGGCCAAGCTTTTCGGCTTTACTTAAATAATAAATGGAATAGAGAACAACGAGTGATCCAATTCCAGTGATCAAAAGCGCGAAAAACAGGCCAAGACCATCAATATAGAATGTAACGTTCACTCCGAGTGATGGAATCCACTCAAACGTTTTAAGTGTATGTACACCCTGCGTAACTTCTTTTATAAACGTAAGAAAATACCCAAACAACACTATCGGAACTAAAAGAACAAACCATCCTAAATGGACTTGTTTGACGCCCCGATAAAGTAACGGGATGAAAAACGCTGCCAGAAAAGGTAGCAAGACAGCTGCATGAAGCATTCTACAAAAACCTCCCCACTAATGCTCAATATGATAAAAGTTCAAATGAACTCATATTGCGATACCTCAATTGTAATCAAAAACCGACACGTTTATCAACTTTTCCTGTTTAAAAAAGCAACTTTCCCGTATAAGTTTTCCAAACATCGCCGATTCTATTTGCGAAAGGAGGATTCACGTGATAAAATCCATTTCTATTCTTATTCCTATCCTTATATTGTTAACGGCGTGTCAAACGATATATAAAAGCGAGGATCAATCTCCATTTGGTCCAAGAGAATATTTTCGCTCAATAGAAATGGCTCCCATCGGAGCCGCAATAATGAAAGATCATAAACCGTTAAGTTCATTAGAAGCTATTCGAAAAAAAATAAAAAATGAGTCTGCTATAAATGATGTCATTATTTTATCCCGTAATGACCAAACGGTGGTGGCGTTGAAACCTTTTGCATATACAAGACAAGATATTGAGCCATTGCTTACAGAGTACAAGGAATGGTTTCAAGCAGAAGGATTGGCGGTTGTCTTCTTATCAGAACCTGATCACTTTCGAAAAGCGAAGAAAATGAAGACGACTGATGAAGTAACAAGCGAAGAGTGGACTTCTTCATGGGGGAACTACTTTGAAATCGAATAAAATAAAAAGGCCAACCCTGGATACGATCAAGGTTGGCAATGTTTAAATCCCGATAAGAGAAACTTGCTTATCAAGTCTGCGCCTTTTGATCTCACGTTGAATAAGACCAATAAAGTCGCTACTTAGCTTTAATTCTTTTGCCTTATAAAAGGATTCAATCAATAAGTCATCTGATAACTTTTCCATGATTAAGCACCTCCTGAATAAGGTTCTATTCTCCGTCTAGTCCGCATATTGTGTATGTGGATCTTTTATTTGCAGTAAGCTTACCACGTAAACATACGGAGAACAACCGTTCCGTTATCCACAGTGAAGAGTGGATAATTTGTGGGTATCATGTTTATATCTTAGTCATTCACAATGATTTAATGGTTTGTTTATGTTAATAATGTTATCCACATATTTTGTGAATGACATAATGTGTCGAAAAATTTTGATTTTATTATTTTGTTTTCATTTTGTTCATTCGTAAGTTAATAGTTGTACGAGGTGAAAATATTGATACAATAGGGATGTCACTAATAGTAGGAGTGTTGCAATTTGCTAAATAAGTTTTTACCAAATGAACATGTACAAGACATCTTTCAAATAAGCCCAGAATTATTGAAAGAGCGAGGCATTAAGGGCATTATTACTGATCTCGATAACACCCTTGTGGAATGGAATAGAGCTGACGCCACACCTAAGTTGCTAAAATGGTTTAAGCAAATGAGTGATGAGGGCATTCTCGTTACCATTGTTTCGAATAATAATAAGACAAGAGTAGAAAAGTTTGCCTCACCAGTTGAGGTGCCATTTATATATGAAGCTCGAAAACCGATGACTAAAGCTTTTCGGAAAGCGTTGAAGGATATGAATCTTAGCGCAGATGATACTGTAGTTATTGGAGATCAAATTTTCACGGATGTGGTCGGAGGAAATCGCATGGGCCTTCATACAATTCTTGTCGTGCCAGTTGCAAGCACAGATGGGTTCTTTACGAAATTCAATCGAAAAATAGAAAGCATTTTCCTTACCTGGATGAAACGAAAAGGGAAGATAAATTGGGAGGAATAAGTTTGGACAACGAACAAATTATTTGCGCCGGATGCGGTGTACACATTCAAACAGAAGACAAAAACGTACTTGGCTATGCACCACCGTCTGCACTTAATCGAGACGTCATTATATGTCAGCGTTGTTTTCGTTTAAAGCACTATAATGAAATTCAAGACGTTTCTTTAACAGATGATGACTTTTTGAAAATACTAAATGAAATTAGCCAAACGGATGCTCTTATCGTCAAGATTGTCGATATCTTCGATTTTAATGGAAGTTGGCTTCCTGGTATTCAGAGATTCGCAGGAGGAAATCCTGTTTTATTAGTTGGAAACAAAGTAGATTTGTTGCCCAAGTCAGTAAACAAATCAAAGTTAGTAAAGTGGATGCAAACAAGCGCCAAAGAGAATGGACTAAAGCCTGCTGATGTCATGTTAATGAGTGCAGAAAAAGGCGATAGCGTTATGGATGTAGCAGGTGAAATTGATCGCTTGAGAGATGGAAAAGATGTTTATATAATTGGCTGTACAAATGTTGGTAAATCAACTTTTGTAAATCAACTTATACAAGAGTTTGGCGGAGATGAAGAGCAAATGATTACAACAAGTCAGTTTCCAGGTACAACACTTGACTTGATTGATATTCCGCTTGATGATGGAAACACATTATATGACACTCCAGGTATTATTAATCATCATCAGATGGCACACTTTGTCAACGCTGAGGAATTAAAAGTGATTAGTCCAAAGAAAGAAATTAAGCCTAAAGTATTTCAGTTAAATGAAGGACAAACGCTGTTTTTCGGTGGACTTGCACGCCTTGATTTTGTTGAGGGCGGAAGACAGTCTTTTATTTGTCATGTGTCAAATGATCTCTATATCCATCGTACAAAAATTGAGAAGGCTGATGATCTTTATGATGAGCATCTAGGAGAACTTCTTTATCCTCCAGGATATCAGTCAAAGAAAGAGCTGCCTGCTCTAGTTGGTCATGAACTCCGGATCAAAGAGGAAAAGATGGATATCGTTTTTTCAGGTCTAGGATGGGTAACCGTATCCGGTAAAGGAACAACTGTGAAAGCATATGCACCTGAAGGAGTAGGCGTGTCTATTAGAAAATCACTCATCTAGGAGGCAGATAATGGGGAAGTTATATGGACTGATTGGTCATCCTATAGGACATTCGATGTCACCGGTCATGCATAACGGTGAATTTAAAGAGCTTGGTTTATCGCATCATTACCATGCATTTGATCTATCGCCAGAACAGCTGGAAGATGGTGTGGATGCAATGAAAATGCTTGATATTCAAGGTTTCAATGTGACCATTCCACACAAAGTCGCCATTATTCCATTACTAGATGAGGTGGAGCAAGAAGCTATTGATATTGGTGCGGTTAATACGGTTTATAAGCGTGATGGTAAATATATCGGTACGAACACTGATGGATCAGGTTATTTACTTTCGTTGCTCACTTTGATTGGAGAAAAAAACTTGAGCGGAAAGAAAATCCTTGTTATTGGTGCTGGAGGCGCTGCTCGAGCAGTTGCTGTTTCTGTTTCCCAATCCGAGGTGGCATCTTTAACGATTGCCAATCGAACACTTGAGAAAGCAGAAGAGCTATCAAAATTATGTCAACATTACAGCGTGGCAAATGCTATAACGCTATCTGAAGCAGAGACTTCATTGGGACAGTTCGATATCGTTATTAATACAACGTCTATTGGTATGAGCCCTCACCTTGATCGAATGCCAATATCACTTGAACATATAAGATCAGGTACGGTTGTTAGTGATTTGATTTATAATCCACTAGAAACAAAATGGATGAAGCTTGCAAAATCAAAAGGCGCAGTCACTGATAATGGCATCTCGATGTTTGTTGAACAGGGGGCGCTTGCATTTGAAAAGTGGACAGGAGTCTCGCCTGATCGGAAACGAATGCGAAATACGGTTTTAAAAGAGCTAGGAGGATATTAATGTTAACAGGAAAACAAAAGCGTTTCTTACGCGCAAAAGCTAATCGTCTAAACCCTATTTTCCAAGTAGGAAAAGGTGGCGTGAATGAGAATATGACAAAACAAATTGAAGAAGCATTAGAGGTTAGAGAGCTTATTAAAATAAGCATTCTTCAAAATTGTGACGAAGATCGCAATACAGTTGGGGAACAACTATCAACTGAAACAGGGGCGGAGCTCGTACAAATTATTGGGAATATGGTTGTTTTGTATAAAGAATCAGAAGAGAATAAAGAAATTATTCTTCCATAATGACTGTTGAGAAAAAATTAAGAGTCGGCCTACTCGGTGGAACATTTGACCCCCCTCATCTCGGTCATCTTACCATTGCGCAAGGGGTGCTCGAAACTTGCCAAATGGATGAAATTTGGTTTATGCCAAGTCATCGACCTCCACATAAAAATGGTAGTCATATTACTGATAATCATCACCGTGTGAAGATGGTACAGTTGGCAATAGAGGGGAACCCTTACTTTAAGCTTTCTTTAATCGAATTTGAACGTAATGATCGATCCTATACAATTGATACAATTGAAATATTGAAAGAAAATTATCCTAATATCGATTTTTATTTTATCATTGGTGGAGATATGATTGAGGATCTCCCCAATTGGAATCGAATTGATGAGTTGTCTTCGATGATTTCATTTGTAGGAGTAAATCGACCTGGGTATGATCCAGATAAAGAACGTTACAATGTTTCTGTTATAGACGTTCCTCAAATCGATGTTTCTTCAAGTGAATTAAGAGACGATTTACGCCATAGAAAGAGTGGACGGTACTTGCTTCCAGAAGCCGTCCGAACTTTTATTGAAGAGAAGGGATTATATGAATCGAACTGAAGCGTTAAAGTTAGTTGAGCCTCATTTAACTGAGCATCGCTACGTTCATACTGTTGGAGTAACGGATACTGCAATTGAGCTTGCAGAAAAATATGGCGCAGATCGTCAAAAGACAGAAATTGCGGCTATTTTTCATGATTATGCTAAGTTTCGTCCAAAGGATGAAATGCGCCAGGTTATTATTGATCAAGGATTTCCTGAAGATTTGCTGGAGTATTCGCCTGAACTCTGGCACGCTCCAGTTGGAGCTTATTTAGTACGTTGTGAGATAGGGATTGAGGATGAAGAAATTCTAAATGCCATCAAATATCATACTTCAGGTCGTCCTGAAATGACATTAATGGAAAAATGTGTGTTTATAGCTGATTACATTGAACCAGGACGGTCATTTCCTGGTGTAGATGAGGTCAGAGAAATGGTTCAACAAGATCTCGATCAAGCTATTGCGTTGTCTCTCAGGAACACTGTGCAGTTTCTAATGAAGAAGAATCAACCCGTTTATCCGGCGACGTTCTTAACATATAACAGCATTGTAAAATCATTGAACGCCTGAGAAGAATTGGAGGAAACAATATGAATGAAAACCAAATGATTAACCTTGCTGCAAAAGCAGCCGATGATAAAAGAGCTGAAGATATTGTAGCCCTTAATATGAATGGAGTTTCTTTAATTGCAGATTACTTCTTGATTTGTCACGGGAATTCAGAGAAGCAAGTTCAAGCTATTGCAAAAGAGGTTAAAGACCAGGCATTAGAGCAAGGTATGGATGTGAAGAGGCTTGAGGGATATGACCAAGCGAGATGGGTTCTTGTTGATTTAGGGAACGTCATTGTCCATATT
Source organism: Anaerobacillus sp. 63XJN7_4_ISO-PGPR-S23-413 (assembly GCF_056173725.1). Classification (NCBI taxonomy): domain Bacteria; kingdom Bacillati; phylum Bacillota; class Bacilli; order Caryophanales; family Bacillaceae; genus Anaerobacillus; species Anaerobacillus sp. 63XJN7_4_ISO-PGPR-S23-413. Next base: position 2,821,364 of record NZ_CM149688.1, on the reverse strand, counting down.
TTTCATAAAGATGAGCGCAACTATTATAATCTTGAGAAATTATGGGGCGATGCACCGCATTTAAGCCTTGAAGAAATTCTGGCATAATATGCAATCGTATGAACGCTTTTCTTATGTTTACGATCGTTTGATGGAAGAAGCTCCTTATGAGAAATGGTCTGCTCTTGTTAAAGGGGAATTGTCTCATGGTCGTATTTTGGATTTAGGATCTGGTACTGGAGAATGTTCAATTAGACTTGCGTCAGCGGGATATGATGTTACTGCAGTGGATCTTTCAGAACATATGCTTTCCGTGGCGCAAGATAAAGCACTAAAATACAATCTTCCTTTAAACCTGCTCCAACAAGATATGAGAGAACTTGATACTGGTGAAACGTACGACATAGTAACGATTTTTTGTGATTCTTTGAACTATGTCACAGATAAAAATGGTGTTCAAGATTCTTTTCGAAGCATTTATAAGCATTTAAAACCAGGTGGGGTTTTGTTATTTGATGTTCACTCTCTTCACAAAATGGAAAACCATTTTGTTGGTCATACTTTTGCGAGTAGTGAAGATGACATTTCTTATATATGGAATAGTTATGCCGGGGAAGAAGAGGGATCTGTTGAGCATGAATTAAGCTTTTTTGTAGAAAATGAAGAAGGTCTCTATGAACGATTTGATGAGCTTCATTTTCAAAGAACGTTCCAAACGGATGATTATATAGCCTGGTTAACAGAGGTAGGCTTTTCAAATATTTCAGTAACAGCTGACTTTACTGAGCTAGCTCCAACTCCTACATCTGAGCGCCTGTTTTTTAGAGCTGTGAAATGAAAAAAGAGTGATTTCAATTGAAATCACTCTTTTTTTATTTGGTTAAAGGAAACGGCTAAGTTTTGACGAATGAACTTTAAGTAGTTATTATTTTTGTCTCGATTCTTCCTTGAATTGAATTTTAATTCCTTCGCGATCTTCATCAAATTTTTTATGAGTGCTCTGTATTAAATGACGAAACATCTCTCCAGTTTCCGCTTCGAGAACTTTCAACCCTTCTCCAGTTACGCCTCCTTTTACAGTTACTTTTCTCTGCAATGTTTCAAGTGAAAAATAATCTTTTTCAAGAAGCTTCCCCATCCCGATCAGCATTTCAGTAGCCAAAATGGAAGCCTGTTCATTTGATATGTCTGTTTCAGCTACTGCTCCTTCGATGAACTGTTGGATCAAGTAACTTAGAAAAGCAGGACCACAACTGACAATATCAGATGAAACTCTAGTGATTTCTTCTTCTGTTTCGATCGGCGTTGAAATTTGTGACATGAGGTAAAGCAATTTCACTTTATTTGCTTCAGAACACTGACTGCTGAATGTTACGAGTGAAGCGCCGCTTAGGGCCCTGTTTGTAATGCTTGGGATGGCTCTTGCAACATCACATGGAACAAACGATTGGAGTTCACTCACCTTAATTGGACTTGTGATGGAAACAACAAGATGCTGGGGTTTAAGTCCAGGTCGAATTTTCTTTAAGAGTGGGAAATACTCATGTGGCTTTACACAAACAAAGATCATATCAGATTTTTTCACTACTTCTTCTGCGCTTCTCACAAGGTTTAACGAAGGGTACTGCCTTTTTAATGTTGCCGCTTTTTCGATTGATCGATTTACTATTGTGAGATGGGAAGGTATTACGGCGCACGAATCAATAAAGGAAGAAATAAGAATTGTCCCCATATTGCCGGTACCAATTACACCGATTTTCAATTTACTCCCCCTCCTTCCATACTCATTTCTCCTACAACATATGTATGAAAGTCTAAATATATGTTTAAGACCATGAAACATTAGAAAGGTATGAGAGAAGAATGAAGTATTTTCGAAATTTAACTGTTCGTGAAAAAGTAATTCTTTCTATTCTGGCCGTTTCGGTTGGTATTAGTTTCCTCTTTTATTTTAATGTATTTGCAGAAAATCAAGACAATCTCTCATTTGATCATGCGCTTTTAGAAAGTGAAGGTGGTGAACTCCAAGAAACAAAAGAAACGGTTGTAGAGAAGCCGGATGAAGTAGTTAGTGTCGTACTGGTAGACGTGAAAGGAGCTGTAGTAGCGCCAGGCGTGTATGAAATAAATAGCAATGGGCGCGTAAAGGATGTCATTAAAAAAGCTGGAGGATTTCTTGAAGATGCCGATCAGGTTCAGCTGAACTTAGCAAGCAAAGTAGTGGATGAAATGGTCATTTATGTACCAATAGTTGGGGAAGTGACATCTAGTTCAGTTAGTTCAGTTAGTGAGAAGCCAAGTGTTGAATCACAGCTCGTTTCAATTAATTCAGCTGATTTAAATGAGCTTCAAAAACTGCCGGGGATAGGTCCTGCCAAGGCTGAAGCAATTGTCCAATTTCGAGAAGACAATGGTAGTTTTACTGCAATAGAAGAATTGATGAATATCAGTGGGATCGGGGAGAAAACGTTTGAGAAATTAAAGGATTTGATTACGGTTCAATGAGATAGATTGACGAGACAGTTTATTTAGATCAAACTAATAGAAGATAAAAGACATTGGGGGGAGAACCTTGGAACGCATTTCGTGGGATCAATATTTTATGGCGCAAAGCCATTTACTTGCACTTAGGAGCACATGCACTCGTTTAACTGTAGGGGCAACAATTGTGAGGGATAAGCGTATGATTGCTGGCGGATATAATGGATCTGTGTCAGGTGGGGTGCATTGTATTGATGAAGGATGTTACGTCATTGATAATCATTGTGTTCGTACCATTCATGCTGAAATGAATGCAATTATACAATGTGCTAAATTTGGTGTGCAAACAACTGATGCTGAAATTTATGTTACTCATTTTCCCTGTCTCAACTGCTGTAAAGCAATTATACAGGCTGGAATTAAAACGGTCATCTACGCTGAGAATTATAAAAATCATCCTTATGCGATTGAATTATTTGAGGATGCAGGAGTAAGTGTTAGACAAGTTGAGCTGGAAGAAATGATTTTGGATACAAATAGTCAAGAGAAACTTGATTTAACGGCTGATTTGTTAAGAAAAGTATCTGATGCTGGACTCGATCCAACAGAAGTAAAACCTTTATATGAGAAAGCTTCAAAACTATACGGCATGTAATGAAAGGGAATTTGTGGGTCATAGCAGCTGCTGCATTCATTGGCGTAATGAGTGTCAATTTTTCAGGCGCCTTTTTTGTATTATTTGTAGTATTACTATGGTTATGGAAGGGCAAGCGAAAGCTATTAATGCTGTTAGTTTGCCTAACCTGCATTCTTTTCTTTAGTTATACAGTTATTGTGAATGTTTTTAATGTAACATCCTTAAAGGAAGGGCCAAGTAATATTCTAGGAACCATTTCGTCAATACCAGAAATTGATGGCGATTTTATGTCATTTGAACTAAAGACTGAAAAAGAGAAATTGAAGGTCAATTATTATATCTCCTCTATACAAGAAAAAAATGAAGTAGAGCAATTAGAAGTTGGTTATACATGTTACCTTTCTGGGTCGCTAGAGCCTCCATCCCCTCTCAGAGTTCCCTCTTTATTTGATTATGAGCGTTATCTTTATTACCAAAACATTCATTGGATTTATGAACTAAAATCAAAGCCTGAATGTCACAAATTATCAAAGTCATTTTTTTCTTTAGTTCAGCAATCTCGTCAAAATGTTTTATCGACCATTGTTTCAGAATACCCAGCCCGCCTTCATGGATTGGCTGCTTCTTTGTTAATAGGCGAACGAAGCCTATTACCAGATGAAGTTGAGGAAGCTTATCAAGTTTTAGGATTAAGTCATGTTCTGGCTGTTTCGGGGTTACACGTTGGCGTTGTGGGAGGGGTGTTCTTTTGGTTATGTATCCGTTTAGGACTAACCAGAGAAAAAGCGTATACTTCACTCATTGCATTTTATCCGATTTATATGACTCTAACAGGATGTGCTCCTTCTGTTATGAGAGCTTCATTAATGGCTATGCTAGTTGTCATCAGCTTACGGCTAAAGTTAAATGTCAATCCGCTTGATGGTGTTTCATTCGCTTGTGTGGTTATTTTATCTGTAAACCCATATTACGCCTACCATATTGGATTTCAGCTTTCTTTTCTCATTGCGTTTGCTTTAATTGTTTCTTCCAAATCGATCATTAATCGTTCAACTCATCCATTCGCTCAGCTTCTTTCTCTTTCTGTTATCCCTCAAATTATTTCATTCCCCGTTGTTATTTATCACTTTCATCAAATTTCCATTCTAAGTCTTGGATTAAACCTCATATATGTTCCAATTATTTCAGTCATTGTATTACCAGGTTTGATGCTTACCTTTCTATTGCATTTCCTCCACTTACATTTTCTTTTTCAATTTATTTCTGAAATTCTCGTTTTTTTTATAGATCATATTCATACTTTCTTTGTATTTATTGCAGGTAAGGATACGATTGTTGTATTCGGGAAAATATCAGCCATAACGCTAATTGTCTCATTAGGCGTAAGTATTGGTATTTTGCTTTTGTGGGAGCGTGGAAATGTTCTCTTAGGCGGAACTTTGTGGAGTGTATTTTGCATCGTATTATACGTTATGCCTTATTTGAATCCATATGGAGAAGTGTCGTTTATTGACGTGGGTCAAGGAGATAGTATATTAATTACATTGCCTTTTCAAAGGCAGGTCATCTTAATTGATACAGGAGGAAGACCGATGTATGGCAATGAGGAAGAGTGGCGAAAAAGAGCTTCATCATTTGATATAGGGGGTGATGTAGTCCTTCCATATATCAAGTCTAAAGGAATTCGTGCCGTTGATTTGTTAATTTTGACACATGGGGATTATGATCATGCGGGGGGAGCCAAGGAGTTGCTTGAAGGGGTCTCTGTAAGAAGGTTATTACTCGATCACAGCACAGAACAAACGGCATTAGAAAAAGAGTTGATTCATATTGCGAAAGAAGGGGGGACCACTATTTCTTTAGCGGAGGCGGGGCAATCCTGGTCTCTGAATGACGCTCGATTTACAATTTTTCAGGCTTTAGAGAAAGCAGAAGAGAACGACGGTAGCATTATACTTCATGCACGATTAGGCGGATATAGTTGGCTATTTACAGGAGATCTGGAAGAAGAGGGAGAACGTCGATTGCTTTCAAGTGGTTACCTCAAAGAAATCGATGTACTAAAAGTAGGGCATCATGGAAGCCCTACATCCAGCTCTAAAGAGTTTATTGAGCATTTATCACCTGAGCTTTCGATTATTTCAGTAGGTGTAAATAATCGATATGGTCATCCAAACGAAGAGGTTTTGAAAAGGTATGAAGAACTTCATATTCCAGTCCTCAGAACAGATGAGAATGGTACGGTGAGATACATCTTTAGAAACAACAAAATTGGAAGGTGGTCTGTGATGTTAAATTGAAAATAGACTGCCTGGGGCAGTCTATTTAGCCTAGCGCTTTAATAATTACAGCCGTGAAGAAAATGATGGAAAAGAATAAAAATGGTACTGCAAAGCCAACAGCTGATTGAACAGCGTCGTTCTCCTTAGCTTGAACATCTTTTTCGAACTCGTTCATTTGCCTTCCCTCCTGCTTCCCCAATAGTATTCACTGTTAACTACCTATGTAGTCTTTATGTAGGGGTTTTCCTTTAAATGTACATTTCAAACAATATTGTATCATGTATTATTCCTCATGTCTTTATTATCCATGAACTGTTTACGTTTTTAATGAACGTAATTTATGCGAAAAAATCACTCCCTTTCCTGTAAAGAGTTGTCACCCATACTTTAACTTTGCATAGGATATCCTATCTACTACACACCGAACATCGTTGCTTGGTAAGAGTCCTAGGCCTTACGGAGCAGCGTTTACTATAAATGGGAGGCTGGTTGTAGCAGCCGGCTTCCCTTTTCTACTTGCCAACTTTGTTGTCTGCTATTAGGATAGGAATGGACGAATAAAATCGAGGTGTACATAAATGTCCATTTCAGACTTAAAAAAGAAAATCAAACAGAACAAGTTAGATCCACTATATCTCTTAACAGGAACAGAAGCTTTCCTAATTGATGAGCTGCAAAAAATGATCATTGAACAGGCACTACCTGAAGAGGAAAGAGAATTTGGACTTGCTTATTATGATCTAAACGAAACCCCCGTACAAGCTGCCGTAGAAGATGCTGAAACGCTGCCGTTTCTCGGGGAGAAACGGGTGATAATAGTAAAGAATCCTTTGTTTTTAACAGCTGCTAGGGACAAAAGCAAAGTTGAGCATGATCTTGATTCCCTTCAACGATATGCTGAAAACCCTTCTCCTTTTACGATACTCATAATTGAAGCACCTTATGAAAAGCTGGATGAGAGAAAAAAATTGGTAAAATCAATTAAGAAAGCAGGAGCCTTTGTGAAAGCTGAGGCTTTACAAGAAAGTCATCTTGGGGACTGGCTTCAGCAACGAGCAAAAGAGAATGGTGTTACATTTGACCAGGAAGGTGAAGAGAGGCTTGTTCAATTAACAGGTAGTCATTTGATGTTATTGCAGCAGGAAATTGATAAAATGGCTCTATACGTTGGTGAGGGTGGAGTTGTCAATGCGGAGGTTGTTGATCTCCTTGTTGCAAGAACATTAGAAAATGATATTTTTGCGCTAATAGACCGGATTGTTAGAAAAGACCTAGATAAAGCCTTTCGTATTTTATATGATTTATTAAAAATAAATGAAGAACCAATCAAAATTCTTTCTTTAATCGGCAGGCAATTTCGAATTATATACCAGGTTAGTGAACTTTCTAAGCGAGGTTATGGTCAAAAGCAAATGGCTTCGACACTTAAATTGCATCCTTACGCGGTTAAAATTGCACAGCAGCAAAGTCGAAGTTTTCATGAAGAAAAGTTGCGTTTTATTCTAGACCAAATCGCAGAATCGGATTATGAAATGAAAACAGGTAGAATGGATAAAAAACTTATTCTTGAATTGTTAGTTACTAAAATTAAAAACACATAAAAAAGCTGTTGGGTTGCCCCAACAGCTTTTAACGTTTTAAGGAATTACGCTGAAATCTCGTTGTACATTTTAGTTAGACGAGATTTTTTACGTGCTACTGTGTTTCTATGAATGATTCCTTTATCAGCAGCTTTGTCGATGCGCTTAGAAGCTTGGTTAAGAGCTGTTTTCGCAGCTTCAACGTCTTTTGCTTCAACTTTCGCTTCAAAAGTCTTGATTGCAGAACGCATTTCAGATTTGAAAGCGAGGTTATTAGCGCGACGATCAGATTGAGTTCTAACGCGTTTAACCGCAGATTTAATATTTGGCATACCTTTCACCTCCTTGCAAGGCTTAACAATTCCATGTCATATCCGTGCATAGAACAAGAAACATTCTATCAAATAGCACAATGAATTGCAATAGAGAATGAAAACCTTATTTCAGGGTTACGCTAACATGTAACAGATAGAATGAGAGGTGATCTGATGGGATTCGTTGATCTAGAAAAATATCAGGTGAGAACAGATCTTGCGGTTGAAGCGCAAGAAATGGTGAAAGAGAAAAAAGCAAAAAGCATGAAAGAAGATAAGCCTGATGGGCTTAAAGGCGTTATTGTGAAAGAAAGAAATGAAAAGGGAGTAAATATTACAACCGTTGAAGTGACAGAAGAGGGTGAGAAAGAGATAGGAAAAAAAGCTGGTCATTATCTTACCTTCGAGGTACAGGGAATTCGTCGAAAAGACTCTGCTCTTCAACAAACCGTTCAGGATGTCTTTGCTCATGAATTTGCGGCTTTCCTTAAACAACAAAATATTGCGAAAGAAGCGAGTTGTCTTATTGTTGGGCTGGGTAATTGGAATGTTACCCCAGATTCACTAGGGCCATTAGTTGTTTCAAATCTGCTCATTACAAACCACTTATTTGAGCTTCAACCAGAAACCGTTTCAGAAGGGTTTCGCCCTGTAAGCGCAATTACTCCAGGTGTTATGGGGGTAACAGGAATTGAAACGAGCGATATTATACATGGGGTTATCGAAAAAGCTAAGCCAGACTTCGTGATTGCAATAGATGCGCTTGCTTCAAGATCAATCGAGCGTGTAAATACAACTATACAAATTTCTGATACAGGAATCCATCCTGGTTCGGGTGTAGGAAATAAGCGTAAGGAGCTAAGCTTTGATACCCTCGGCATACCAGTAATAGCGATTGGCATACCAACAGTTGTTGACGCTGTCTCTATAACGAGTGATACGATTGATTTTATTTTGAAACATTTTGGAAGAGAGTTGAAGGAAAAAGGAAAGCCATCGAAATCATTAGCTCCTGCAGGAATGACTTTCGGAGAAAGAAAAACATATACAGAGGATGATCTCCCTGATGCAGAGAAAAGACAAACATTTCTTGGCATGATTGGGACGCTAGAAGATGAAGAAAAACGTAATTTAATCCGAGAGGTTCTTGCTCCTATGGGACACAACTTAATGGTTACACCTAAAGAAGTAGATGTTTTTATAGAAGATATGGCGAATGTCATATCTGGAGGGCTTAATAGCTGCCTTCATGGGGAAGTAAACCAACAAAATAGTGGAATGTATACCCATTGAGTATATTTTGGTTTTTTTTGCATAGGTATTACTGAAGGACGAGCTATTTCAGGAAGGGGCCAAAGTGATGGCATCTTTTTTTCTTAAATGTTTTCTTCTTGTTACATTGCTTTTATTTGGTGTGCTTCTTGGAATGGAACAAGCTTCTAGAAATATGAATTATATGCAGGATCATGAGAGTACTGGAGCTTTTCAAATCAAGACTGCATCCAATGGTGTTGAAGCTGAAATTTTAGGAACATCCATTACACAAAGCGATCTCCAAAATAAACAAGAAACGTTAGAAGGTGCAAATGAGTTTAATGTGCTAGGAGACCTCGGTTCAAAGCTTAGTAACTGGTTATCAGCATTAATCAAATCCCTTTTAGCGTTTGTATTCACATTAATTACGACAGTTCTTTCCTTTTTTCAATCATAAAGGTCGCATTTGCGGCCTTTTTTAAATTATTGGCTATGTAAAAAATCGAGAATCGAAAGTATAAGCTTAGTTATTCTATATTATTTGAGTCTCGAAAGGTAACAGAGTGTTATTCTTTCTTGTGAAAAAGAGAGGAATTTCTAAGAGAAATTCATAGTCTATGTAAATGGGCGGATTCCGGATTGAATCTGGACAGCGGTATTGCTATAATCTATACTAGCGTAGTTTCGCCTTAGGAGTGATTGTAGATGAACCTTGAAGAAAAATTGAAAAGACAGTCCAGGATTCGAAATTTTTCCATTATTGCTCATATCGACCATGGAAAATCGACTCTTGCAGACCGCATTTTAGAACGGACAGGTGCGTTAACTGACCGTGAAATGAAAGCTCAAACGCTCGATGCGATGGATCTCGAACGTGAAAGAGGAATTACGATTAAACTGAATTCTGTTCAGCTTACTTATACAGCGAAAGATGGAGAAGAGTACATTTTTCATTTAATCGATACACCAGGACATGTCGACTTCTCTTATGAAGTATCTAGGAGCCTGGCAGCTTGTGAAGGAGCATTATTAATTGTTGATGCAGCACAGGGAATTGAAGCTCAAACGCTAGCGAACGTTTACCTTGCTCTTGATAATGATTTAGAAATCCTTCCAGTTATTAATAAGATCGATTTACCGAGTGCTGAGCCTGAACGAGTGAGGCAAGAAGTAGAAGATGTAATTGGATTGGATGCTTCTGACGCAGTGCTTGCTTCAGCTAAGTCTGGAATTGGTATAGAAGACATTCTAGAACAGATTGTGGAGAAAGTACCCGCGCCACAAGGAGATCCTGAAGGGCCGCTTCAAGCGCTTATCTTTGATTCTCTTTATGATCCATATAGGGGAGTAGTTGCTTATATTCGAATAACAGAGGGATCTGTTAAGGTCGGCGATAAGATCCGTATGATGGCGACAGGTAAAGAATTTGAAGTAAATGAGCTTGGCGTGTTTAATCCTAAGCCGGTATCTAAGAAAGAACTTTCTGTCGGCGATGTTGGTTTCCTTACTGCAGCGATTAAGAATGTGGGAGATTCTCGTGTAGGGGATACAATTACAGCTGTGAAAAATCCTGCTGCAACTCCTCTGCCTGGTTATCGGAGAATGAATCCAATGGTATACTGTGGTCTTTATCCAGTAGACTCAGCGCAATACAATGATCTCCGCGAGGCTCTTGAACGTCTTGAGTTAAACGATTCTTCGCTTCAATACGAAGCAGAAACATCTCAGGCACTCGGCTTTGGTTTCCGCTGTGGTTTCCTTGGACTTCTTCATATGGAAATCGTGCAGGAGCGGATTGAACGAGAATTTAACATTGATTTGATTACGACGGCTCCGAGTGTTATTTATCAAGTTAAACTAACAGACGGAGAAGAAGTGATTATCGATAACCCTGCAATGATGCCTGATGCGCAATCTATTGCGGAAGTGCAAGAACCATATGTAAAGGCGACAATTATGTCACCTAATGATTATGTCGGTGCTATTATGGAATTATGTCAGGGTAAACGCGGTGACTTTATCGATATGCAATATATGGATGAAAGTCGTGTGAATATTGTCTATCATATTCCTCTTTCCGAAATTGTTTATGATTTCTTTGATCAATTGAAGTCAAGTACGAAAGGCTATGCGTCCTTCGACTACGAATTAATTGGGTATAGAGCTTCAAATCTTGTTAAAATGGACATTCTTCTTAATGGTGAGACAATTGATGCTCTATCCATTATCGTTCACAGAGACTTTGCCTATGACCGTGGTAAAGACATTACTGAGACATTGAAAGACCTTATCCCAAGACAGCAATTTGAAGTCCCGATTCAGGCTTCTATTGGACAGAAAATTGTTGCCCGTTCTACAATCAAAGCTATGCGTAAAAACGTACTAGCAAAATGTTACGGTGGAGATATTTCTCGTAAGCGTAAGCTTCTTGAAAAACAAAAAGAAGGTAAGAAACGAATGAAAACGGTAGGTAAAGTAGAAGTGCCTCAAGAAGCATTTATGGCTGTCCTCCGTCAGGATAACACGAAGAATAATTAAGGTGCTTTAGTTGAAGTGCTGAGTTGATTTTTATACTATGTAGGTTAGAAGACCGCAGAGCGTTTCTGCGGTCTTTACATTATGCCAGAAAGCAGTGATTGAAATGGTTAACGCTGTTTATTTACACATTCCGTTCTGTGACTATATATGCCACTATTGTGATTTTAATAAAGTTTTTATGCAAGGTCAGCCTGTGGATGACTATTTAGCTCATATGGATACTGAAATGAAAAATACATTGGAGCGATTCCCGACCAATCGAATAGACACAATATTTGTAGGTGGAGGAACACCTACAGCATTAAACGAAGCGCAGCTTGAGCGCTTTTTAAAAGACGTTCAAGAACGCTTTGGTCCGTATGTATCCGAGCACCTCGAGTTTTCAATGGAGGCAAATCCTGGGAGTGTCACACCTGAGAAGCTTCGAATTATGAAGAAGTACGGTGTGAATCGATTAAGTATCGGAGCTCAGGCATTCCAAGATACGCTTCTAAACAAGCTTGGCAGAGGTCATTCCGTTGAAGAAATCGGAGAAATTGTTCAGATGGCTCAGAGTGAGGGCTTTGTTAACCTCTCACTGGATCTGATGTTTGGATTACCAGAACAAACTATTGAACAATTCTCAGAGTCGATTACAAAAGCAATTGAATTAGGGATTACTCATATTTCTTCTTATTCCTTGCAGGTAGAGAAGAAAACAGTGTTTTATAACAAATGGCGTAAAGGAGAATTACCTCTTCCAACGGAAGAAGCTGAAGCTGATATGTATGAGCTTCTAATGAAACGCCTTGAGGAAGCTGGTCTTTTGCAGTATGAGATTAGTAACTTCGCAAAGCCTGGATACGAGAGCCGACACAACATAACGTACTGGAAGAATAATGAGTACTATGGAATAGGTGCGGGTGCTCACAGCTATATTGATGGGGTACGACGAGCAAATGCTGGTCCGCTTAAGCAATATATGACTAAAATAGATGAGAACAAGTTTCCGTATATGGATGACAATGTTCTAACGAAAAACGAACGAATGGAAGAAGAAATGTTTATGGGCCTTCGAATGAGAGAGGGCGTTTCAAAAGAGACGTTTAAGTATAAATTTAATCAGTCGATTGAGGAAGTTTTTAGTGAACAAATTGAAAAGTTAGTCCGAAGCGACCTCTTGAAAGATACTGGATCACATATTGCATTGACAGAGCAAGGCTTCTTTTTAGGCAATGAAGTATTTCAAGAATTTCTTGCTATCTAGTGACATCGTTGTCAATTATGCCCTTAGGTTGTTAACTAAGGTAGTGATGGTGGTCTTCAGAGTACCCCGATAAAGCGATAATTAAGAGCCTTTCTATTGTTGGAAATGTTTAGTCACAATAATGATTAACGTAATGATTGACAACTAAAATAAGTTTCTGTTACCTTATTAATAGATTTAGCACTCGGCACATTAGAGTGCTAACAGAGGTGATGAGGAGATGTTAACAGAACGTCAACTATTCATTTTGCAGTTATTGATTAATGACTACATTCAAACGGCTGAGCCTGTTGGATCACGCACGATTTCCAAGCGTGAAGATGTGACATTCAGTTCTGCAACCATTCGTAATGAACTTGCGGACCTTGAAGAGATGGGCTACATCGAGAAGACACATAGTTCTTCTGGAAGAGTACCTTCTGAAAAGGGATATCGTTTTTATGTTGATCATCTTCTGTCTCCACCTGTGCTTTCGAAAAAAGATGTGAATAACATTCATTCTCTTTTTGCAGAGAGAATGGTGGAAGTAGAGAAAGTGATTCAACAATCTGCTGGAATACTTTCAGAGCTAACTCAATATACGTCCATTATTCTTGGACCTGAAGTATTTGAAACGAAACTTCGACAAATTCAGATCATTCCCTTGTCAAAGGATACGGCCGTTGTGATTTTGGTAGCTGACAGTGGACATGTCGAGAACCGAACAATGCAAATCCCGCCTTCGGTCAGTATGTCTGATATTGAAAAAGTTGTGAACATCATGAATGAACGCTTGAAGGACGTTCCACTAATCTCCTTGAAGTCGACAATGATGAAAGAAATGGCAACTGTCTTAAAGAAACATATTGAAAATTATAATCAGGTTAATACAATGCTTGAAAATCTTTTTCTCTATACCAATGCTGAAAAAGTGTATTACGGAGGCAAGACTAATATTCTGACCCAACCTGAATTCAAAGATATTGATAAAGTCAGGTTGTTACTTAATACATTTGAACAAGAAGACGTTATGTATAACATACTTCGACCTGAGAAAAATGGAATTGAAGTTAAAATTGGTCAGGAAAATGATCTTGAGGCGATGCAGCATTGTAGCATCGTAACCGCCGACTATTTCATAGAAGGCAAGCGAATGGGCTCTATCGCTTTGCTTGGCCCGACTAGAATGGAATATCATCGTTCAATGAGTATTCTTGGTTTTCTAGCAAATGATCTTACTCGAACCTTGACCGATCGATATCAAAGTTTCAAACACTGGTAAATTGGTAATAGTGAAGAAGGTGGGAGAAACATTTCTTCCATCCTTTTCTATGGGAGAAAGATTTGTTATATTTCGTTAGGGAGGTGAAATTCGTGGAAAAGCAAAACAGTCATCAAGAGGAAGAAGAACTTCTAACTGAAGAGGAAGAGAATCTTGAGCAAAATGCTGAAGAGAATGATGAACCTGAAGTGATTGAAGTATCTGAAACCAATGAAAATGAAGAGCTTGAGAACTTGCAACAGCAGGTTGAAGAGCTTGAGAATAAATATATGCGCACTCAGGCAGAATACGATAACTTCCGCCGCAGAACGCGTGAAGAACGAAATGCAGATGCAAAATACCGTTCTCAAAAATTAGCTGAAGGGTTACTCCCAGCTATGGATAATTTCGAACGTGCACTAGCTGTTCAAAGCGATAGTGAGCAAGTAACGTCATTGCTTACCGGAATGGAAATGGTGTATCGTCAGTTGAAAGAGGCACTTGCTAATGAAGGTGTCGAAGAAATTGGTTCTGTAGGAGAAGCATTCAACCCGCATCTCCATCAGGCTGTCATGCAGGTTGAATCAGATGAACATGATTCAGATGTGGTTGTAGAGGTCTTACAAAAAGGCTATCAACTAAACGATCGCGTCCTTCGACCAGCAATGGTAAAGGTAAGCTCTTAACTACATATTAAGAAATAGGAGGTAGAATGTAATGAGTAAAATTATCGGTATTGACTTAGGTACAACAAACTCTTGTATTGCAGTAATGGAAGGCGGAGAAGCTACCGTTATCCCGAACCCGGAAGGTAGCCGTACAACTCCATCTGTCGTTGCATTTAAAGATGAAGAACGTCTAGTAGGTGAAGTTGCGAAGCGTCAAGCAATCACAAACCCAAACACAATTCAATCCATTAAGCGTCATATGGGTACTGATCATAAAGAAGACGTTGAGGGTAAATCATTTTCTCCTCAAGAAATTTCTGCGATCATTCTTCAGAAGCTAAAATCTTACGCTGAAGATTATCTTGGTGAAGGCGTTGAAAAAGCGGTTATTACAGTGCCTGCTTACTTTAACGATGCTGAGCGTCAAGCAACAAAAGATGCTGGTAAAATCGCTGGACTTGAAGTAGAGCGTATTGTAAACGAACCAACTGCTGCAGCGCTTGCTTACGGTCTTGATAAAGAAGATGAAGATCAAACAATCCTAGTATTTGACCTTGGTGGCGGTACTTTTGACGTATCAATCCTTGAACTTGGCGGAGGCGTATTTGAAGTTAAGTCTACTGCTGGTGATAACCGTCTTGGTGGTGACGACTTTGACCAAGTTATTATCGATCATCTAGTAGCTGAATTTAAGAAAGATACTGGTGTTGACCTAGGTCAGGATAAGATGGCACTTCAACGTTTGAAAGATGCTGCTGAAAAAGCGAAGAAAGATCTTTCAGGTGTAGCACAAACTCAAATTTCTCTTCCATTTATCACAGCGGATGCTTCAGGTCCTAAACACCTTGAGCTTAACCTAACTCGTGCTAAATTCGAAGAGCTTTCTGCAAATCTTGTAGAGCGTACAATGGCACCTACTCGTCAGGCTCTTAAAGATGCTGGAATGTCACCATCTGAACTTGATAAAGTAATTCTTGTTGGTGGATCTACTCGTATTCCTGCAGTACAAGATGCGATTAAGAAAGAAACAGGACAAGATCCACACAAAGGCGTTAACCCTGATGAAGTCGTTGCACTTGGTGCAGCAATTCAAGCTGGTGTTATTGCTGGAGATGTGAAAGACGTTGTTCTTCTTGACGTAACTCCACTTTCTCTTGGTATTGAAACAATGGGTGGCGTATTTACGAAGCTTATCGAGCGTAATACAACGATCCCAACTAGTAAGTCACAGACTTTCTCAACTGCAGCTGATAACCAACCTTCAGTTGACATTCATGTTCTTCAAGGTGAGCGCGAAATGGCTCAGTATAACAAGACTCTTGGTCGCTTCCAGCTGACTGATATTCCTCCAGCACCACGAGGAACTCCGCAAATCGAAGTATCATTTGATATCGACAAAAACGGTATCGTGAACGTTCGCGCGAAGGATCTTGGTACGAATAAAGAACAGTCTATTACAATCAAATCTTCAAGCGGTCTTTCAGATGACGAAATTGAAAACATGGTGAAAGACGCTGAAGCTAACGCTGAAGAAGATAAGCAGCGTCGTGAAGAAGTTGAAACACGTAACGAAGCTGATCAGCTCGTATTCACTACTGATAAAACTCTAAAAGACCTTGAAGGTCAAGTAGAGGAAGAAGAAGTGACAAAAGCTAATGAAGCAAAAGATAAAGTGAAAGCAGCTCTTGAAAATGATGACATTGAAGCAATTCGCACTGCGAAAGATGAGCTTCAAGAAATCGTTCAAGCCTTATCAATGAAAGTCTATGAGCAGGCTGCACAAGCTCAACAGGCTCAAGCTGGCGAAGAAGGCGGAGCTGAACAAGCAGATGATAACGTCGTTGATGCTGAGTATGAAGAGGTAGACGACGACAAAAAGTAAGAAGATGATACGAAAAAAAGTCAAAGTCAGGCGTATCTTGACTTTGACTTTTTTCGTTTAAAATGAAATGCAAACCATTCAATTCCATATAATACGTATGCTAAGAATGTTGTTTGCAGTTGAACAATAACTAATCACAGGTCACGTTTTCTCCATACTTGAAAAATTCTAAAAATCGGGTGGAAGCGACGTATCGTGGTAATATTCACCAATTAACTTTTGGGTTATTATCCAACTTTGCCCAATTTGCTATTAGCGTTCACTGGTGCTTACGATAGAGTATTGCAGAGCGTATAAACTCAATGATATGATAAACGTTATGTGAAGAGAATCGGGAGTGGATACGATGAGTAAACGAGATTATTATGAAGTGCTGGGCGTAAGTAAGGATGCTTCTGATGCCGAGCTGAAAAAAGCTTATCGAAAGCTTGCTAAGCAATATCACCCAGACATCAACCAGGAGCCGGGTGCAGATGAGAAGTTTAAAGAAGTAACGGAAGCTTATGAAGTATTAAGTGACTCTCAGAAAAAAGCTCAGTACGATCAGTTTGGGCACGCAGATCCAAATCAAGGATTTGGTGGCGGAGGAGCTGACTTCGGTGGCTTTGGCGACATTTTTGATATGTTCTTTGGTGGCGGAGGTCGCCGTAATCCAAATGCTCCGAGACAGGGTGCTGACCTTCAGTATTCAATGGAACTAACTTTTGAAGAAGCAGCATTTGGTAAAGAGACGGATATCTTTATTCCAAAAGAAGAAGAATGTTCAACATGTGATGGTTCTGGCGCAAAACCAGGAACTTCACCTGAAACTTGTTCACACTGTGGTGGAGCTGGTCAATTGAATGTAGAGCAAAATACTCCGTTTGGACGAGTAGTTAATCGTCGCGTGTGTCATCATTGTGAAGGTACAGGCAAACTTATTAAAGATAAGTGTAAGACGTGTCGCGGTAAAGGGAAAGTTGAAGTTAAAAAGAAAATTCACGTTAAACTCCCTGCAGGAATCGATGAAGGTCAACAAATCCGCATAACTGGAAAAGGGGAAGCTGGCGTTAACGGTGGACCTCCAGGAGACTTATTTGTAGTTGTTTATGTGAGATCACATGACTTTTACGAACGTAGTGGCGATGATGTGTTATGTCAAATGCCGATCACCTTCTCACAAGCGGGTCTTGGAGATGAAATTGAAGTGCCGACCCTTCATGGTAAAGTGAAGCTTAAAGTGCCAGCTGGTACACAAAGTGGAACTAATTTCCGTCTAAAAGGGAAAGGTATTCAGAACGTACGTGGTTATGGCCAGGGAGATCAACATGTTAAAATTCAAGTGATTACTCCTAAGCACTTAACTGATCGACAAAAAGAGCTTCTACGGGAGTTTAGTGAAATTTCCGGACAGGTACCTGACGAACAGCATGAGAATTTTTTCTCTAAAGTGAAAAAGGCGTTCAAAGGAGAATAAGTAAGGTGAAAGCTGGTAACAGATTGCAGGCTACTACTTCAAGTGGCCTGCCTGTTTCCTTTCCGAAAAAAAGGATCCAAAAGAGGAGTGGGCAATGAATGAAATGGTCTGAGATAAGCATTCATACGACAAACGAAGCAATTGAAGCAGTATCAAACATTCTACATGAAGCAGGTGCCAGTGGGGTAGTCATTGAAGACCCAATGGATCTTGTGAAAGTATGGGATACTACTTTCGGAGAGGTTTATCAGCTCAATCCAGATGATTATCCTGAAGAAGGCGTTATCTTGAAAGCTTACTTGCCTGTCAATAGTTTTCTTGGTGAAACGGTTGAACAAATTAAAGAAGCGATTAATGGACTACTTGTCTATGATATTGATTTAGGACATAACACTGTTCAAATCAGTGAAGTGAATGAGGAAGAATGGGCTACAGCGTGGAAAAAATATTATAAACCTGTCAAAATATCTGAACGAATTACGATTACACCCACATGGGAAGATTACAAGCCTGTCACAACAGATGAAATTATTATTGAGCTTGATCCTGGCATGGCTTTCGGTACAGGAACACATCCGACAACGGTATTGTGTGTTCAAGCGCTTGAAAAAATCATTGTGCCGGGTCAGCGTGTGATTGACGTTGGTACGGGGTCAGGTGTTTTAAGTATCGCGGCTGCTAGTCTTGGGGCTGAACCAGTTGATGCACTTGACCTTGATGAAATAGCTGTTAAAAGCGCTGCGTTAAATACTAAATTAAATAAAGTTCATCACAAAGTTAGTGTTAGTCAAAATAATCTTCTTGAGGGCATTGATGAAACTTACGATGTCATTGTCGCTAATTTACTTTCAGAAATTATTATTCGCTTTACAGACGATGTGGCCCGCGTCCTTAAACCAGGTGGTGCATTTATCACCTCGGGTATTATCTCTGCGAAAAAGCAGGAAGTAAAACAGTCGATCATTGAACAGGGTCTTATCATTGAAGAAACGCTCCAAATGGAAGATTGGGTTGCGTTTATTGCCAGAAAACCCCACGAGTAAGGAGGTAGAACGATGCAACGATATTTCATTTCTGCCTCTCAAGTTCAAGACGGTCACGTTACTATTGAAGGGGAAGATGTGAAGCACATCTCGAAAGTGATGAGAATGACAGAGGGTGACAACATCATATGTTGCACTGAAGACGGTAAATCAGCCCTATGCGAATTAGAAGAAATTAATTCGGACTTAATCAAAGCTGTTCCAATAGAATGGTTGGAAGAACAAAAGAAACTCCCTGTTCATGTTACAATTGTTCAAGGACTGCCTAAAGGAGATAAACTAGAAACAGTCATACAAAAGGGCACAGAACTAGGTGCAGATCAGTTTATCCCTTTTAAAGCTGAGCGTTCTATTGTAAAATGGGATGAGCAAAAAAGCGCTAAAAAGTTGCAAAGGCTAAAAAAAATTGCAAAAGAAGCGGCTGAACAATCCCATCGAACAACCATTCCATTGATTGAAATGCCTCATTCCATTTCATCACTTATTAAAGCAAGTGAGTCTTATGATTATAAATTAATTGCTTATGAAGAGGAAGCGAGAGCAGGAGAAACTGCTGCGCTTGTTCAAACGCTTCACGAGGCAAATGTGAATGACCGAATAATGGTCGTATTTGGACCAGAGGGCGGACTTTCAGATAATGAAGTAGCCAGTTTAATTCAAGCTGGTTTTGCTTCATGTGGACTTGGTCCAAGGATTTTGCGAACAGAAACGGCTGCTATGTACGTGCTGGCAGCAGTTTCTTATCATTTTGAACTAATGAGGTGATTATATGCCTTCAGTTGCTTTCCATACATTAGGCTGTAAAGTAAACCATTACGAAACGGAAGCGATTTGGCAGTTGTTTAAAGATCATGATTATGAACGCGTTGAGTTCGATCATGCATCTGATGTTTATGTTATTAATACGTGCACAGTAACGAATACTGGGGATAAAAAAAGCAGACAGGTTATTCGTCGTGCGATTCGTAAAAATCCTGATGCCGTCATTTGTGTAACAGGTTGTTATGCTCAAACTTCACCTGCAGAAATTATGGCTATTCCTGGAGTGGATGTTGTTGTAGGAACTCAGGATCGCGTTAAAATGCTTGATTACATTGAACAGTATAAGCGCGAACGAGAGCCTGTAAATGGCGTAGGCAATATTATGAAAGCGCGTGTATATGAGGAGCTTGAAGTTCCGGCTTTTACAGATCGCACCCGAGCTTCTCTTAAAATTCAAGAAGGTTGTAACAATTTCTGTACTTTCTGTATAATTCCTTGGGCAAGAGGGCTTCTCAGATCTCGTGAACCGGAAGCGGTCATTTCACAAGCTCAACAGCTTGTTGATGCCGGTTATAAAGAAATCGTTCTAACGGGTATCCATACAGCAGGTTATGGAGAGGATTTGAAAGATTACAACTTTGCTCAGCTTCTTCGTGACCTTGATGCTAAAGTAAAAGGTCTTAAGCGAATTCGGATTTCTTCTATTGAAGCCAGTCAGGTAACTGATGAAGTGATAGAAGTATTGAATCAATCTGAAAAAGTTGTTCCGCATCTTCATATACCGCTTCAATCTGGATCCAATACAGTACTACAGCGAATGAGAAGAAAGTATACAATGGAAATGTTTGGTGAGCGCTTAGAGCGTTTGAAAAAAGCACTTCCAGGATTAGCAATTACGTCCGACGTTATTGTCGGCTTTCCTGGTGAAACAGATGAGGAATTTAAAGAGACATATGACTTTATTGCAAAGCATAAATTCTCAGAACTTCACGTTTTCCCATTTTCAAAGAGAACAGGTACGCCTGCAGCTCGGATGGAAGACCAGGTTGATGATGAAGTTAAGAACAAGCGTGTTCATCATTTAATTGAGCTTTCAAATCAACTTGCGAAAGAGTACGCATCCCATTATGAAGGTGAAGTGCTTGAGGTAATTCCGGAAGAGAAGTACAAGGATGACCCAGAATCAAACTTATTCGTTGGTTATTCAGCGAATTATATGAAAGTAATCTTTGAAGCATCTGAAGAAATGATTGGAAAAATTGTTAAAGTGAAAATCACTAAACCAGGATATCCTTATAATGAAGGTCAATTTGTTCGCGTTATGAACGAGGACGAGCCAACTGCTGCAGTTGCTTCATTTTAAGCTATTAACTTAACCTAACTAAACAGAATTGGAAGGATGACTATCATGAATAAAGAACTAGCAAAAATGATTGATCACACAGCACTAAAACCAGATACTAGCAGAGAGCAGATCGAAAAGCTTTGTGAAGAAGCAAGAGAATTTAACTTTGCTTCAGTTTGCGTTAATCCTACTTGGGTTTCCCTCGCAGCGGAAATGTTGCAAGGTGCTGAAGCTAAAGTTTGTACAGTAATTGGTTTCCCTCTAGGAGCCGTTACAACAGAAACAAAAGCCTTCGAAACAAATGATGCGATTCAAAAGGGTGCTACTGAAGTAGATATGGTTATTAACATTGGTGCACTTAAAGATGGAAATAACGACTTTGTTGAGCAAGATATCAAAGCTGTTGTTGAAGCGGCAAAAGGTAAGGCGCTTGTTAAGGTAATTATTGAGACTTGTCTTCTAACTGATGAAGAAAAAACACGCGCGTGTGAGCTTTCGGTAAAAGCTGGGGCTGACTATGTTAAGACATCAACTGGTTTTTCAACTGGTGGAGCTACAGTTGAAGATATTAAACTAATGAGAAATACAGTTGGGCCGAACATTGGTGTGAAAGCTTCTGGAGGAGTTCGCGACCTAGAAGGTTCTCAAGCAATGATTGATGCAGGAGCTACACGTATTGGAGCTAGTGCTGGAGTCAAAATTGTGCAAGGTGAAACAGCAGATACGGATTATTAATATAACGACCCCATTACTTCTATTAACAGAAGTGATGGGGTTTTTTAGATATTATGAAGGAGAGGGAATATCGTTTTGCTCAGTAGATAATAAGGTGACAGTCAATTGAACTAAGCCTGAGAATTTATGCTGAATTCGCTAGCTTTATATTAAATTGTTTTTTGAGTGTACCCTTTCTATGGATAGTGCTAACAAACCAGTTACAGGTAAAAAGAGTAATGAAGACAAGACGTTAAAGAGGATAGATACGTGAGCAAGTTGAACGTCAGGAAAGGTAGTAAGGGTAGAAGCCATCGTGCCAAAAATCCCTATTAACGGATAGAATATGACTACACCTATTATGTTTATCCAAACGTGAGCATAAGCAGCAAGTTTAGCTTCTGCACTGCTTCCGATACTTGCTATGACCGCTGTGATACAAGTGCCGATATTCGCTCCATAAAGGATGGCAATAGCTGAGGATAGCGAAAGTAAGTCCTGATTAATAAAGCTCATTGTAATTCCAGTTGTTGCTGTACTTGATTGGATGACTGCAGTTAATAATGTCCCAATTCCAATACCATACATAAGGTTTGAATTCGTATGATGGATAACATCTTTAATAAATGATAAAGTCGATAAAGGTTTAGCAAGTGCTTCTAGCCCATGCATAGCAACGAAAATGCAACCTAAGCCGAAGAGAACTGTTCCAATGCTGAAAAGCAGCTGTTTTCTAACTTGAAGCAAGACAAAGCCGCTCAATAATAGCGGTATGACAAGTTGATCGGGATTAAGAGTCATTAATTCAGCTGTAATAGTAGTCCCAATATTCGTGCCAAGAATAATTCCAATTGACTGTCTAAAGGTAAGCAGCTTAGCCGCAATTAAGCTTATTGTAATGACCATCACAGCAGAGCTGCTTTGTAACAGGGCTGTTATAACAGCGCCGGTAATTAGTCCGCGTAAAGGCGTTGAAGCAGCCCTATAAAGCCATGTTTGTAGCCTGGAACTGGAGATTGTATTTAGTCCAACGCGGAGAACAGCCATTCCAAAAAGAAAAATACTAATGAAGACGATGAAAGATGCAATATATTGACTCAATTTAGCACTTCCCCTTTCCATTGAAAGTTTATGGACAGGATCCGTGTTACATGCTCGTTTTTTCTCATTGCTATGGAAAAAGTTTTCATTATAACCACCGCTCATTCAAATAGTTAAATTTTCACTTAGTTGCGGTTTTAAAGCAATTATGTGTGAAAAACAAAAAATCTTTAATAAGACTAATATAAATAAAATATACGAAAGAAATGTTGATAAACAGGACGGGATGTATTATAATTGCAGGTGACATGTCTTTGTTAGAAAGTCATGTGTTATGATTGTCTATGTTTTGGAGGGAGGGATAGAGATGGCGGAAACTCGCGTGCGTAAGAACGAGTCGATCGATGATGCTCTGCGTCGCTTCAAGAGAACGGTTTCTAAAGAAGGCACTATGGCTGAAGTAAAGAAGCGCAAGCACTATGAAAAGCCAAGTGTAAAGCGTAAAAAGAAATCTGAGGCAGCAAGGAAAAAGCGTAAGTTCTAAGAGAGGGTGTTAGGTCAGTGAGTCTAAATGACCGTTTAACAGCAGATATGAAAGTAGCGATGAAGAACAAAGAGAAGAACAAACTATCTGTTATTCGGATGGTGAAATCTTCAATTCAGAATGAGTCCATTAAATTGGGTCATGATCTAACTGAAGAGGAAGAACTTACCGTTCTCACTCGCGAAGTCAAGCAACGTAAAGACTCCCTCCTTGAATTTGAAAAAGCTGGCCGAAGTGATCTTGTGCAGAATCTCGATGAAGAGCTGTCGATTTTATCTGTCTACCTGCCGAAACAACTCTCTGAAGAAGAAGTTGACCAGATTGTTCAGAAAGTTATTTCTGAAACTGGCGCGTCTTCAAAGAAAGATATGGGTATGGTAATGGGTGCGCTAATGCCTCGAGTAAAAGGCAAAGCGGACGGCGGACTTGTTAATCGTCTTGTACAAAAAAACTTATCATAAAGTGATGCTGTCACTTTAGAAGATTATCTGTTTTCTAAAGATGACTAGTTGAAACAATCAGACCTTAAGGCGTGACTGGGTGTTCACTTCCCTGTTAAAGAGAAGAAGAACTTAGTTATGCATTAAGTGTTGGATAAATATGATCAAGCGCAAACACGCCCTGTACGAACAGGGCGTGTTTTTTTTATCAACGCTCGCTCATACATACGATACAAGTGAAAAGGAAAAATAGTTATGTTATATTTCAAAGAATTTTGATCCATATGCCATTTCAAACTAGTATTTTCTAAATCCTTTTGTCATACTAAAGATATTCTTCTACATAAAATTGAAACTTCATGATGATCTCATTCGTATACTTAGGAAGTTGGAGGGAGGGATTACTATCGGAAAAAACATAGTCAGGTTTTTAGTGTGTATTTGCTTCATGATGATGGTTTTTCTTCCGTTCTTTGGGGAGTTAGTTTTGGGTGAAGGCGAAGGAGATCTCGTTACATTTATACCTGTGGAGCAGGAAGTGGAGCGGGGGTTGGAAGCATTTCTAAAACGGTCGATCCAGGATGCGGAGGACCAGGGAGCTGATCACATTGTGTTAGAAATTAACACGCCTGGAGGGGCTGTGAATGCGGCTGATAATATTGCCAAGATTATGAAAGCATCAGATGTTCCGATTACAGCATATGTTACCAATCGAGCACTTTCAGCTGGTGCTTATATTGCTTTAAATGCGGATCAGATTATTATGGAACCAGGAGCACTTATGGGATCGGCTGCTATCATTGATCAATCTGGCAATACGGCAGGAAAGAAAGCAGAGTCTTTCTGGCATGCGGCTATGAAGTCGGCCGCAGAACTTAATGACCGAGACCCAAAGTATGCGCTAGCAATGGCTGATCCTGATGTAGATCTTCCGGATTATAACGCACCTAAAGGTGAGCTTTTAACGCTTAACGATCAGGAAGCTGTGAAAGTTGGATATGCCGAAGGGACTGCAGAAGATCGCACAGAACTACTAAGCGTTCTAAATCTTAAGGATGCCGAAGTAAGTGATGCTGAAGTTAGTATTGCAGAGAGAATTGCACGTTTTGTTACAAATCCTATCATTATTCCCATCTTATTATCTATAGGGAGTTTGGGACTTGTATTGGAACTATATTCACCTGGATTTGGAGTACCGGGATTTATGGGAGCGGGTGCTCTTCTACTGTTCTTCTTTGGTCATATGATTGCTGGTTTTGCTGGATGGGAATCTCTTCTTCTATTGATTGTCGGAGTTGTGCTGATCATCGTCGAGATATTCATTCCTGGCTTTGGGATATTCGGCGTTCTTGGGGCGGTAGGTGTTGTAGCAAGTATTGTTCTTGCTTCAGGACAATCGATGCAATACGTTTTAATTGCGGTCCTTATTGCCGTTGCCGTTACAATTGGTGGTTCTTATCTGTTCATTCGGCTATTCGGCTATCGTGGCTTCTTCAAAAAAATCGTTCTTTCTGATTCAACGAAGTCAGAATTTGGGTATGTCTCAAATGCTACTCGGGAAGAACTGCTTGGAATGGAAGGTGTAGCGGTGACTCCGCTTAGACCATCGGGCATAGCGGAGTTTGGAGACGAACGTCTGGACGTTGTAACGGAGGGGAGTTTCTTAACAGCTGGGACAGCAGTAAAGGTTGTAAAAACAAATGGATCTAGAGTCATTGTAAGAGAAAATAAATAGTTTAAATCAGGGAGGAAAATTATGGATACTGGAACGTTAGGTTTATTAGTTATAGTAGGGTTAGTTATTATTGGTTTAGCGATTCTTTTCACGTTTGTACCTGTTATGTTGTGGATTTCAGCATTAGCAGCTGGTGTGCGAGTTAGTATTTTCAATCTTGTGGGGATGAGATTACGTCGAGTTATCCCATCACGCGTTATTAATCCGTTAATTAAAGCTGTAAAAGCGGGACTTGAGTTAAGTACAAATCAATTAGAAAGCCACTACCTTGCTGGTGGTAACGTTGACCGTGTTGTTAATGCGTTAATTGCAGCGCACCGCGCGAATATAGAACTGAGCTTTGAACGAGGAGCTGCGATTGATCTTGCGGGTAGAGATGTATTAGAAGCTGTGCAAATGAGTGTTAACCCGAAAGTGATTGAAACCCCTTTTATCGCAGGTGTTGCGATGGACGGAATTGAAGTAAAAGCAAAAGCAAGAATTACAGTGCGTGCTAACATTGACCGCCTTGTAGGTGGAGCTGGTGAAGATACTGTTATTGCTCGAGTAGGCGAAGGTATTGTTAGTACAATTGGTTCTTCTCAAAATCATAAGAAGGTACTTGAGAACCCAGATATGATTTCTCATACGGTTCTTTCCAAAGGGTTAGATGCAGGTACGGCATTTGAGATTCTCTCGATCGATATTGCTGACATTGATATCGGTAAAAACATCGGTGCGGTTCTACAAACGGATCAAGCTGAAGCAGATAAAAATATTGCACAAGCGAAAGCTGAAGAGCGTCGTGCGATGGCTGTTGCCCAAGAGCAAGAAATGCGCGCTCGCGTAGAGGAAATGCGTGCTAAAGTTGTTGAAGCAGAGGCTGAGGTACCGATGGCAATGGCTGAAGCCCTAAGAGCTGGTAATATTGGAGTAATGGACTATATGAATTTAAAGAACATTGAAGCAGATACAGATATGCGTGACATGATCGGGAAACCGAATCAGGAAGAAGATGAGGATGATCGCTAAACTGTTTCCTAAGTCCTGTGGTGGAGGTGATCTTGTTGGATAATCTGATTGAACTGCTTCTAAATAATTTTGTTTTTGTGTTGGTCGCTATTGGGGGAATTATTAGTTTCCTTAAGCGAATGGGCAGTGAGGAAGAAAAACAGAAATCGAAGCCCACTGCTAACAATCGCCAGCAATCACAAAGACGGAGAGAGCAGGGAAATACCGCCTCAGGCCGTTCAGAGTCTAATGGGATAGGGGAAGAGGAAACTCCTCAAACTGAGACTGTCAGTGCTTATCAAGAAGCTCTAGGACGGATGGCGAAGCGGGAGAATCGATATTCAGAGAACGATATTAAAGTTCAAAAGAATGTGAAGCAAACTTCTTATAAGAATGATAAGAATCTTTCGATAAATAAGAAGAATGTAAGGGATGGTATAATCTGGTCGGAAATCCTTGGGCCGCCGCGCTCAAGAAAACCGCATCCCTCGATGATAAGCATGAAACAGATGAAGAAATAAAATGTTCAAAAGACGCCGATTGGCGTCTTTTTTTGTTGGAGCGCGATCATTCATTTTAAGTTTGCATAAGATGAGAACAGGATTTTTAATCAAATGTAAGTGGGATAGTTTTGCGATTCTTTTCATAAAGATGAAGGGAGAGGGGGGAGCATCCATGGCAAAGTGGAAGCATGGTCTAAAAAGCTGGTTAACCCGAAGGTTAGAGCTTCCTGCAGATGCAGTCATGGATTTACCACGAATAACCATGGTAGGGCAGCTGCATATCTACATAGAGAATCATCAAGGTGTTTTAAAATTCTCTAATGAAGAAGTTCGCCTCCTTCTTAAGAATGGCCAATTGTTGATTAAAGGAAAAGATTTTATGCTTAAGACAATTCTTCCAGAAGAGATACTTCTTGAGGGTAAAATTGAACATGTTTCTTACCTTGATCGACCTAATAACTGATCAGAAGCCTTATGATATCCTCAGGCTGACTATACAGGAGGCTGCTATGAAGGAATACTTACGAGAACTTTTTTCAGGATTTGTTCGAATTAAAGTAGTGGGTTCTTATTCAGAACTCTTTATTAATCGGTGTATTGAGTACAACATACCAATTTGGGATATTGTTCGTTTGGATAAAGATACTATTATTCTTTCGCTCTATACTTCTGATGTAAAGAGAATTAGGCCGCACTTAAAGAGGACAAGGTGTAGAATTCGAATTCATGAAAGAAAAGGTTTTCCATTTGTAATTAAAAGGATCGTATATTCTAGAGGCTTTCTCAGTGGAGTAATTGGATGTTTAGTATTGATATTCATTTTATCAAACATGGTTTGGTCTATTACAGTAAATGGTGCTACACCTGAAGTGGAGCATAAACTAAAGCAGGCAGCAGTCGAGCTAGGAGTAAAGAAGGGTAAATTTATCTTTCAATTGCCTTCTAATCAAGAGCTTCAGCGCGAGATTACAGAGAGTTTAGAAGAAATTACGTGGGTTGGTGTTAAGCAAAGCGGGACTACCTATCATTTCGAAGTTGTGCAAAAACAGCTTCCTGAAAAAGAACCTGCGCTAAGTCCTAGGCATATCGTTGCGAATAAGAAAGCGATCATTACAAAAATGTATGTTGAGGAAGGTCAGGCGCAGGTAGAGGAAAACACATATGTCAAACCGGGTCAATTGCTTATTTCAGGCTTTATTGGAAAAGAAGATAAGAGTGAACTTGTTCCTGCAAGAGGCGAAGTTTATGGAAAGACGTGGTATGTAACTAATGTTTCCATTCCACTTGAATCTACTTTTCAAACAAACACAGGAGAATCAGAAACGAAATACGCGATTGGATTGTTTGGCTTACGCATCCCAATATGGGGCTTCTCTAAACCAGATTTTGAACACTACGAAGAGCTCAAAAGAGAGACTGATTTTCATTTTTTGAAGTGGGAAATCCCGATAGCTTTTCAAACGACAGAGGTGCTGGCAACAAAGGAAGTGACAAGAAAATACACAGAAAAAGAAGCACTGAATGCGGCGCGTAGTGTTAGTCGGGAGGACATCCTAAATAAAACCTCCAAAGAAGCTGAAATTAAAGAGGAAAAGATTTTGCACCATGAGGTAGAGAATGGTAAAGTAAACGTAAAGATACACTATGAAGTAATAGAAGAGATCGGGAAAGACATACCGATTATTCAAGGAGATTGATGGCTATTGGCAGAATCTTATGTTGAACTTACATTGCAGTTAGAAAATTCTAATGAAGCTCAAAGCTTATTTGGTCCTGGCGATGAGCATTTAAAGATAATTGAGGAATCACTTGAAGTTTCACTTGTTACTCGTGGAGAAGGCATATCCGTAAAAGGTAATGAAGAAACCATCGCCATGGTAAAGGAAGTTGTCCACACGCTTCACACCCTTATAAAACGCGGAGCAAGTATCTCAGGGAGAGATGTCGTTTATGCTTGTCAACTTGTTCAACAGGGAATGCTAGATCAGCTTCTTGAACTTTACCAAGAAGAAATCACAACGAACGCTAAAGGGAAACCGATTAAAGTTAAGACGCTGGGACAGCGTCATTACGTTTCGGCTATGAAGAAAACCGATCTGGTATTTGGGATTGGGCCAGCTGGAACTGGCAAGACGTATCTTGCTGTTGTAATGGCGGTAACAGCTCTCAAGTACAACCAGGTGAAGAAAATTGTGCTAACTCGCCCAGCAGTTGAAGCTGGAGAGAGTCTTGGGTTTTTACCAGGGGATTTGAAGGAAAAGGTGGACCCATACTTACGTCCATTGTACGATGCGCTTCATGATGTACTTGGTGTTGAACAAACGACGCGCTTAATTGAACGTGGCACGATCGAAATTGCTCCACTTGCCTATATGAGAGGTCGGACGCTTGACGATAGCTACGTTATCTTAGATGAAGCACAAAATACAACTTCTCAGCAAATGAAAATGTTCTTAACACGATTAGGATTTGGTTCTAAAATGGTTATCACTGGAGATATAACGCAAATTGACCTTCCGAAAGGTAAAGAATCAGGCCTTGCTGCTGCCGAAAAAATCCTTAAGAGAGTAAAAGACGTTTCATTTATTTACTTACAGCAAACGGATGTGGTCCGGCACCCATTAGTTCAACGAATTATTGACGCATACGAGCATGAAACGAAATAAGCTTTCAAAGGCCCGTGAAAAACGGGTCTTTTTTTAGCCTTTAAGAATTCAACAAGATACCTTTATCTTTTATGTTTTCATCAAGTTGAACTGCTAGCAATCAGTTTAACTTATTGTGAGATTCCGCTCCATTTATTAGGGAATTCTGATAAAATATGAAGAAGAGTAGTAGAGGCCAGAACTTATGAGGTGAAGGAAGCTATGGTTGCGAAGATTAAACGTCTGTTTCAGGATAATCTCCGTAATATTGAACGAATTAAAATGGTGAAATGGTCTCTTTATGGCCTAGTTGCTCTCATCATGTATTTAACGATGCTTTCAAATGTCATTCCTGAATCATTGGACGTTTCTCTTTATTCAAGAGCAGATCATGATATAGCTTCGCCTATTACGATCGAAAATAAAACAGCCACAGAAGATGAACGATCGAAAGCAGCTCAAATCGACGCAAAATATGTTTACAGAGATGAAGTTTCTCAGTCACAGGTCGATCAATTAAATGATTTGTTTTCAGGTATTGAAAAGGTTAAAAAAAATGATAGTGATGACGCTGAAACGACAGAAGAGAAAATAACAGAACTTGAATCTTTGCTATCTGTGTCGATGTCAGCAGAACTTTCAAACGAAACTCTCGTGCCGCTTCTTGAAGCGGAATTGTCTCAAATTAGCTTAATTAAAGAGCTGACACTATCTGAAGTAATGGAAGTCATGACTGATAGAGTGTCTATTGATAATTTAGAGCAATCTAAAACGGATGTGGAAGATCGGTTATCCCTTACTTCTCTACCTACTGAGCAGAAAAAAGCAATGATAACAGTAGCACAGCAGAGTATTGTGCCTAATTATTTTCTAGATCCAGAACAAACCGAACAAAGTCGTCAAGAAGCAATAGAAGCAGTTCAGCCGGTTATGATTCGTGAAGGCCAAATTATCGTTGAAGAAGGAGCGATGATTAATAGAGAAGTGATGGAGCAATTAAGACTAGCTGGTCTTCTTGATGAGGGGTTTGATGCAGTTCCTTATATCGGCCTTGCATTGCTAGTTGTCCTTCTTACTGGTTATTTGTATTACTTCTTTCAGGATGTAAATTCAAGAGTCCGCTCAGCCAATACAAATTTATTGATTCTCGTTCTCATTTATCTCAGCACACTGCTTGTTCTGAAACTATCAAGCTTGATGCAGGGAATTGAATTGCCGGGTATTGCTTATATTGTTCCTGTAGCGGTAGGTTCTATGCTCATCAAAATGCTCTTTAATGAACAATTAGCCATTGCATCAAGCTTCCTCTTTGGAGTATGTGCTGGCGTGTTTTTCAACGGAGAAATAACGGGACCAATGAATGCGTCACTTGCTTTCTATGTATTGATGAGTTCTTTATCGGGAGTCTTTTTCCTCGGTAAAAGAAATCATCGATCCAACATATTGAAAGCAGGATTACTAGTATCCTTAATAAACATCGTTTCAGTGGCTATATTATTAATGTTAAAGAACGGACAATACAGTGGTATCGAATTAAGCTACCATTTCTTGTTTGCATTTGTATCAGGTTTTCTTTCATCTATGTTAACACTGGGACTTATGCCTTTCTTTGAAGCAGGTTTTAGGATCATCTCGACTACAAGATTAATCGAATTATCTAATCCAAACCATCCACTTCTGAGAAAAATTCTTGTTGAAACACCGGGAACATATCACCATAGTGTAATGGTTGCTAACTTATCGGAGGCAGCATGTGAATCGATTGGAGCCAACGGTTTACTAGCAAGGGTGGGAGCCTATTACCACGACATTGGTAAAACAAAACGCCCCCACTTTTTCATTGAAAATCAAATGAATATGGAAAATCCGCATGATAAAATTTCTCCATATTTAAGTAAAACAATTATCGTTTCTCATGCCACTGACGGGGCGGAGATGCTCAGGAAGCATCGATTGCCAAAAGAAATTGTGGATATAGCTGAACAACATCACGGAACGACACTGCTGAAGTTCTTTTATTACAAAGCAAGTGAACAATCTGATCAGCAGGTGTCTGAAGCTGAATTCCGCTATCCTGGACCAAGAGCTCAAACGAAGGAAGCCGCTGTTGTTGGAATTGCAGACTGTATCGAAGCGGCAGTGAGGTCGATGAACAAACCAAACCCTGATACCATAGAATCGCTCGTAAGAAAAATTATTACTGAAAGACTTGAAGATGGACAGTTTGACGAATGTGATTTATCTCTCAGAGAGCTCGACATTGTTGCAAAAACAATATTAGAAACATTAAATGGTATTTTTCATAGTCGAATTGAATATCCAACAGAATTAAAAAAGAAGGTGACTTCATGAATTTAACGATAGACTTTGTTGATGAGACGAACTCAATTAAAAAAGAGCAGCTTGAGATGCTCGAGAATTTATTAAACCATGCTGCAAAGGAAGAAGAGGTTAGACCGGGAAGTGAAGTGTCGGTTATGTTTGTGGATAATGAACGTATTACCGAGATCAATCGCGAATATCGTGGGAAAGATCAACCGACAGATGTCATTTCCTTCGCACTTGATGATGAGGAAGAGGGAGAAGAACCGCTTATTATTGGTGAAGAACTACCGCATTTACTCGGAGAAATTGTTATTTCCGTTCCAAAAATAGAGGATCAAGCTACTGAATATGGACATAGTTTTGAGCGGGAGCTTGGCTTTTTAAGTGTTCATGGTTTTCTTCATTTACTTGGTTATGATCATATGACCGAGGAAGATGAGAAAGAAATGTTCGGAAAACAAAAAGTGCTGTTAGAACAATATGGCCTCACGAGATAATCGGTCTAGGTTGTTACGGTTTTTACGTAGCTTTCTATATGCTTCACAAGGCTTTCGTTATTTAGTGAAAAATGAACAAAATTTTCTATTTCATCTTATTGCAGGTAGTTTCGTTCTGATAGCGGGGCTAATTCTTGAGCTATCTGTGATAAAGATGAGCATTTTATTAACTGTAATCGGTATCATGTTAAGCTTAGAAGCGTTAAATACAGGGATTGAGAGGTCGATTGACTTAATTACCGAAAAAGAACATCCTATAGCGAAAGTGGCAAAAGATGTTTCAGCCGCTGCAGTCTTTCTTTTTGCGGTCATTTCAGTTATAATCGGTATCCTTCTCTTTTTCGAACCGATTGTTCACTTGTTTCAGTCATAAGGAGGAATAGTAATGGATAAGCAAATGTTGATTGATGAAGCTAAAAAGGCAAGAGAAATGGCTTACGTTCCCTATTCAAAATTTAAAGTAGGTGCGGCTCTTCTTTCTGAAGATGGCACAGTATTTGGTGGATGTAACATTGAGAACGCTGCATACAGCATGTGTAATTGTGCGGAGCGTACAGCCCTTTTTAAAGCCTACTCAGAAGGTCATAAAGCATATAAAGCGATTGCAGTAGTTGCAGATACTAAAAGGCCAGTCCCACCATGTGGTGCGTGTAGACAGGTGATATCTGAACTTTGTTCTCCAGATATGCAAGTTATCTTAACAAACTTAGATGGAAAAATACATGAATTAACCGTCAGCGAATTGCTTCCTGGCGCATTTTCACCGGAGGATTTGAATGAGTAAAGAAGTATTTAAGTCAGGATTTGTATCAATTGTTGGTAGACCAAATGTAGGGAAATCTACTTTGTTAAACGAAGTGATTGGCCAAAAAATTGCGATTATGAGTGACAAAGCTCAAACAACGCGCAACAAAGTTCAAGGCGTTTATACGAGAGATGATGCACAAGTTGTCTTTATCGATACGCCAGGGATTCATAAGCCAAAACATAAACTAGGCGACTTTATGATTAAAATGGCTCAAAGTTCATTAAATGAAGTCGATTTAATATTGTTCGTTATTAATGCTGAAGAAGGTTACGGAGCTGGGGATCAGTATATTATTGATCGCTTGCAGAATGTAGAAAGTCCAGTCTTCCTAGTCATAAATAAAATCGATCAAGTCCACCCTGATCAATTGTTCCCCATGATTAATTTTTATAAAGATAAATATTCATTTGCCGAAATCGTTCCGATTTCTGCTTTGCAAGGAAATAATGTGAATACACTTTTAGAGCAGGTAGTTGGCTATCTTGAAGAAGGGCCCCAATATTACCCAAGTGATCATGTGACCGATCACCCTGAACGATTTATTGTGGCAGAGCTTGTAAGGGAAAAGGTTCTTCATTTGACAAGAGAAGAAATCCCTCACTCAGTTACAGTTGTCACAGAACAAATGATCAAACGTGAAGGTTCTGATGTCATTGATATTCATGTTACAGTCGTCGTAGAACGCTCTTCTCAAAAAGGCATTATCATCGGGAAACAGGGGAAAATGCTAAAAGAAGTAGGAAAGCGAGCAAGGCAAGATATTGAAGCCCTTCTTGGTTCGCGTGTATTTATGGAGATCTGGGTGAAGGTAGTAAAAGATTGGCGAAACAAACCATCATCATTACGTGATTATGGTTACCGGGAAGATGACTATTAAGTGAAATTTTGTTAAATATTCCATCACATAAACCGACATATGTCAGGTCAAGCTAGAGGTAAGAGAAAAACTTTTTTACAAAATGAAAGGTGGGATCTAAAGTGTTAGAGTTTACCTGGAAAATATTTTGTGAAACAGGAAACATTGATACTTATCTTCTTTTGAAGGAAATGGAAACACCGAGCGATGAAGAGGGAGAATCTCTTATCGATTTGGAAGAAGTAACTCGCCTCACTTGACCTTATGGAATGTTAACAGGAAACGGTTGGTGAATGTTCTTGTTAAAAAAGGTTGAAGGAATTGTGATTCGAACCGTAGACTATGGTGAAACAAATAAAATACTAACACTTTTTACAAGAGAGACGGGTAAGGTTGGCGTTATGGCAAGAGGCGCAAAAAAACCTAAAAGCCGTCTTTCTGCTGTTTCTCAACTTTTTGTATATGGTCAGTATCTTTACCAGCATACATCCGGTCTTGGGGGACTGAATCAGGGAGAAATCATTGATTCATTTCGTTCCATTCGCAATGATCTTTTTCTTACCTCATATGCTGCTTATGCGGCAGAGCTTGTTGACAAATTAACAGAGGAACGAAAGCCTAACCCCTATTTATTTGAGATGCTCTATCAGGTGCTGCACGCGTTAGATGAAGAAAAAGACCCTGAAGTAGTGGTGTTTATATTTGAATTAAAAATGCTACGTGTTGCTGGAATAACCCCTCAACTGGATCGTTGTGCGAACTGCGGCCTTCCTGAAGGGAAATTCCACTTTTCAATTAATGAAGGTGGGTTGCTATGTCACCGTTGTCTTTCAGTCGATCCTTATCATCTTCCAATGACAAAACGAACGGCAGAGCTTCTTCACCTGTTTGCCCACATTGATCTCGGAAGATTAGGAAATATTTCACTTAAAGATGAAACTAAAAAAGAGATTAGGCACATTCTTAATTTGTATTTTGACGCTTATTCGGGCCTTTACCTAAAGTCAAAACGATTTTTGGATCAGTTAGACAAATTCAAACTGGAGTAAAAAGTCTGCGGAGAGAGAATCCGGAGGCTTTTTATTTTCAATAGAGCTAAATCAACGATATTCCATCATATAGCTTTTATTTACTTCACAATATCACTTAAAAAGTTTTTATGGCTTGATTTTTTCAAATACAGGCTCGATGCTTTCGTTCAAATGGTATAATCGTATATAATAATGAAAATACAGTATAACATTTTTAGTAGAGGTGGTGATTCTTATCCAACTGAATAATCGACAGGAAACAATCCTTCAGATCGTAAAAAACGAAGGACCTATTACAGGCGAGCATATTGCTGAAAAGCTTAGTTTGACTCGCGCAACGCTTAGACCTGATCTTGCTATCCTTACAATGGCAGGTTATCTTGATGCACGGCCAAGAGTTGGGTATTTTTATACAGGGAAAACAGGCTCACAACTTCTTACTGAGAAAATAAGAAAAATTAAAGTTGACGATTATAAGTCTATACCAGTAGTTGTCCAAGAGAACGCAAGCGTATATGATGCGATTTGCTCGATGTTTCTTGAGGATGTAGGTACGCTGTTTGTGGTAAATGAAATGGCTCATTTAGTCGGTGTTTTATCAAGAAAAGACCTATTAAGAGCTGCGCTCGGTAAGCAAGATCTTGGTAGTATTCCAGTAACAATTATTATGACAAGAATGCCCAATATTACTGTTTGCTCACGAGAAGATCTTTTAATTGAAGTGGCAAATCAGCTAATCGAAAAGC
The DNA here is from genome assembly GCF_056173725.1 of Anaerobacillus sp. 63XJN7_4_ISO-PGPR-S23-413. Lineage (NCBI taxonomy): Bacteria > Bacillati > Bacillota > Bacilli > Caryophanales > Bacillaceae > Anaerobacillus > Anaerobacillus sp. 63XJN7_4_ISO-PGPR-S23-413. The sequence goes on along the minus strand of NZ_CM149688.1, from coordinate 2,785,782 downwards.
AGATAGATGCCTTACCGATTGTAAAAGATGTAGAGAACGGCATAGAGGTTATCGGAAGAATTACGAAAACAAATATTACCAGAGCTCTTGTAGATCTGGCTAAGGATGAAATTATTTAGCTTAGGAGGTTTATATGACAAATACAACAAATCGTGCAATTGTGTATGTTATTTCAGACTCGGTTGGTGAAACGGCGGAGCTTGTCGTAAAGGCGGCAGCAAGTCAGTTTGACCCTACCGATTTCGATGTTAGAAGAGTTCCTTATGTAGAGGATACGGCTACAATACATGAAGTGATGACACTTGCAAAAGAAACGAAAGCGATCGTAGCGTTTACCCTAGTGGTGCCTGAATTAAGAAAATTTCTTCTTGATGTCGCCTCAAAAGAAAATATTCAGGCTGTTGATATTATTGGTCCTATGATTGATCATATGCAAGAAGTTATTGGTAAAGCTCCCCGCAATGAGCCTGGACTCGTACATAAACTCGATGAAGATTATTTTCGTCGAGTAGAAGCAATTGAGTTTGCTGTTAAATATGATGATGGGAGAGACCCACGAGGAATTGCACTAGCAGATATTGTTCTTGTGGGAGTTTCAAGAACATCGAAAACACCGCTATCTCAATACTTAGCTCATAAAAGGTTGAAGGTGGCTAATGTGCCGATTGTTCCTGAGGTGGACCCACCTGAAGAACTATTTACTGTTGGTGAAGGTAAATGCTATGCCCTTAAAATAAGCCCCGAGAAATTAAACAATATACGCAAAGAAAGGCTAATTGCTCTTGGATTAAATGCCGAAGCGAGCTATGCAAATATGACAAGAATAAAAGATGAGCTTGAATATTTTGATACGATTATTAATAAGATGAATTGTCAGGTGATCGATGTTTCTAATCGTGCTGTTGAAGAAACAGCTAATTTAATTCTTAGCTTACATAAAGGGAAGCATACTTCTTAAAAATAGCTTGGATAGAATGATTGGTTTCATCTACATTTTCACCAAAAGCTATTTGATCTAATTTTATTGATATCTCGCCTTTTAGCTATGCTGAAAACTTAACCAGTGATGAACAAACATGAAGATAGCTTGAAAATCAATGAATCACACCATCATCGGATTGAATCTGGTCACGATGATGGCGTTTTTTTATCGTTTTTACCTGTTCAATTTAATATTTTTAGTATATAATCAAATATTGTCAATAAAAATTGTCTATAATCATATAAGAAGGCTTTAATAAGATTCTTAAACTATTGAGGCTTGAACTAAAATTCTGAAAGTTAAAACATAAATTTCAAAAGAAGGATAACTCAGGGAGATGTAGAATACAGAATTATGACGAAAAAGAAACTGACGCTTTTTGTCGATGCAGATGCATGTCCTGTACTAATTAAAGAAGAAATGATGTCTTTTCAAAAAGCTTTATCAGACACCGAAATCGTTTTTGTGGCATCGTATGCTCATATGAGCACGACGTTCCGTGAAGCGAGGTGGGTTATGGTAGACTCTGAAAAGGAAGAAGCTGATCTCTACATCCATCGTCATGCTAAGAAAGGTGATTTAGCTGTAACTCAAGACTATGGACTAGCAAGTATACTCCTTCCAAAGGGTGTTTTTGTCCTTTCTCCAAGAGGAAAAAGATACACTGAAGAGAACATTTCTACTCTTCTACATACGCGTTATTTAGCATCGAAAAGTAGAAGAGCGGGTAAGCATACAAAAGGTCCGCGTAAGTTTACAAGTGAAGATCGAGATGAGTTTCGGAAAGAATTAATTAAAATTTTGTCGAATTATGAAGGAGTTCATTTCTATTTGTCGAAATTATAGAACCTGTTGGTGATAATTAATGAGTGGCAGAATCCCGGAAGAGAAAATTGAAGCGATTCGCAAATCCACCGATATCGTTGATGTGATTAGTGATTATGTCCAACTGAAGAAACAAGGAAGGAATTTCTTCGGTCTTTGCCCTTTTCATGGGGAGAGTACTCCTTCATTTTCAGTAGCTCCCGATAAGCAAATATATCATTGTTTTGGTTGTGGCGCTGGTGGTAATGCATTTTCATTTTTAATGGAAATTGAAGGTTACAACTTCATAGAAGCTGTTGAAGCACTTGGGCAGAAATCAGGGATAGAACTACCTGAAGTTCAAGACAATCAAAATAGTAATCCAAAGACAACATCTGAGAATGAGGTCATCTATAAGGCTCATGATTTTCTAGCTAAGCTTTATAATCATTGCATGGTGAAGACGCCAGAAGGCGAAAAAGCTCGTGATTATCTGAGCGAGCGAGGCTTTACAAATGAAATGATTGAGAAGTTCCAACTTGGCTTTGCCCCTGATTCGTGGGATTATGCAACGGGATATTTGGAGAAAAGAAACTATCCTATAGAAAAAATTGCAAATGCCGGACTTCTTGCGAAAAGGGAATTTGATGGAAAATATTTTGATCGTTTTCGTAATCGTATTATGTTCCCAATATGGGATCCAAAAGGAAGACCGGTCGCATTTGGAGGTAGGATATTAGGGGAAGGTGAACCGAAATACTTGAATAGCCCTGAAACAAAATTGTTTCAGAAAGGGAAGTTTTTGTATGGTTTTCATCTTACCCGTTCTTCTATCCGCTTAAAAGACCAGGCTATCCTTTTAGAAGGTTACGTGGATGTGATTACAGCGTACGGGAATGGGGTACAAAACGTTGTAGCGAGTCTTGGGACAGCATTAACCAAAGATCAGGCTAAACTTCTACGAAGACAGACAGAATCAGTGGTGATTTGTTATGACTCAGATAAGGCGGGGATTAATGCTGCTACAAGAGCCGCGGATGAATTAGTCCAAGCCGGTTGCTATGTTAGAATCGCAAAAATGCCAAACGGACTTGATCCCGATGACTATATCCGAACATACGGTGCAGAACGGTTTGAAAAGGATGTAATAGGGGCAGCGTCAACAGTAATGGCTTTTAAAATGGAAGTTTTTCGATCAGGAAAAAACCTATCGGATGAAGGAGAACGAATCCGCTACATCGAAGAAGTACTTAAAGAAATTAGCGGCCTTTCAAACCCTGTCGAAAGAGACCATTATCTTAGACAGCTATCGGAAGAATTCTCGCTTTCACTCGATGCGCTAAAGCAGCAAGTTACCCAATTTTATAAAGAGGGCAAGAAAAGTAAGGATAATGCTCCTCCTAAAAGGGATAATAATGCTAGGAAAAATTTCTATGTGAAGAAAAAGCTTCTGCCTGCTTTCCAGAATTCAGAGCGAATCTTACTTGCATATATGATGCGAGATCTGGATGTTGCAGAAAAAGTACAGGAAGAGGTTGGCGGTTCGTTTAATATTGACGAGCATAGTGCGATCGCTGCATATCTGTATAGCTTTTATGCTAACGGCCATGAGGCGGACATTAGTCAATTCATGGAGCAGCTTACTGATCCTAACCTTGTCAAAATTGCTTCTGAACTGGCCATGATGGATTTAAATGAAGACGTGTCGGATAAAGAACTTCATGATTATATTCGGCAGGTGTTAAATTATCCAGAATGGATAAAGATAGAAGAGAGAGAAAAAGAGAAAAAAGAAGCGGAAATGAAGCAAGACTTTGTCCAGGCAGCTAAGATCGCTATGGAAATTCTTGAAATGAAGAAGAACTTAAAAAATTCATTTTAAGAAATTAACTATTTTTATTGTTGAGATGTATGGAAGGAGGGGATCGAATGGCTGAAAAACCAACTCGCCAGCCGGCGGAAGGTGAATTAACCATCGATCAAGTGAAAGAGCAGTTAGTAGAGCTTGGAAAGAAAACAAGCTTAATTACTTACTCTACGATCGTAGAACGGTTGTCCCCGTTTGAACAGGATTCCGATCAAATGGATGAATTCTTTGAATATCTAGAGGAACAAGGTGTAGAAGTCATCGAAGATAGTACTGAAAACCCTTCGCCTCAAGAAGTGAATAAGGAAGAAGAATTTGATCTTAATGACTTAAGTGTTCCTCCGGGTGTCAAAATAAATGATCCCGTTCGTATGTACCTTAAAGAGATTGGCCGAGTAGACCTTCTTTCTGCAAAGGAAGAGATTAGTCTAGCACAACGTATTGAAGAAGGTGACGAAGAAGCAAAACGTCGTCTTGCTGAAGCAAACCTTCGACTTGTTGTTAGTATTGCGAAGCGTTACGTTGGTCGTGGGATGCTTTTCCTTGATTTAATTCAGGAAGGAAATATGGGGCTTATTAAAGCCGTTGAGAAATTTGATTACCGTAAAGGTTACAAATTTAGTACTTATGCCACGTGGTGGATCCGTCAAGCTATCACTCGCGCCATTGCAGACCAGGCTAGAACGATTCGTATTCCAGTTCATATGGTTGAAACAATCAATAAATTGATTCGTGTGCAGCGCCAGCTTCTTCAGGATCTTGGCCGTGAACCTGCTCCTGAAGAAATTGGTAAGGAAATGGACCTTTCTCCTGAAAAAGTCCGTGAAATTCTTAAGATAGCTCAAGAACCAGTATCTTTAGAAACGCCTATTGGGGAAGAAGACGATTCCCACCTCGGAGACTTTATTGAAGATCAAGATGCATTGGCACCATCCGATGCTGCAGCTTATGAACTACTCAAGGAACAGCTTGAAGACGTACTAGATACGCTAACTGATCGAGAGGAAAATGTTCTTAGACTGCGTTTCGGACTTGATGATGGACGTACAAGAACCCTAGAAGAAGTAGGTCGCGTCTTTGGAGTTACACGTGAGCGAATTCGCCAAATCGAAGCGAAAGCACTTCGCAAGCTCCGTCATCCAAGTAGAAGCAAACGACTCAAAGATTTTCTTGAATAGAATGGATCACTCTCTGTCTGCTCATGCAGTCAGAGAGTTTTTTTATGGCTTAATGAATCACATTCTTACCATATGTGAAAACGGTTTAGTTAAAAACTCTTTTTTTATCGTTAGTGGAACGGATCAATAAAGAATACAATTCCTGTCATTTATTTTACTGATTTTTCTTTCGTTTTGCAAATGCCGCTTTTTGTATAAAAAGCGTTAACGCCCGTTGTAGTAGGCTTCTCAAAATAGTTTGGCAAAAAAATAATATATAAAATTATTTTTATATTCTAAAATGTTGAAAAAGTAGCAATCAAAGGAGATAATGAAATGTAAGCGCATTCACATTATTGGATTTTTATTTACAGGAGGTTATTTGTTCATGAACTTTGACTTAACGAAAGAACAAAAAATGATTCAGAAAATGATTCGAGAATTTGCTGACGAAAAAGTGGCGCCAGGTGCCGAACAACGCGATAAAGAGAAAAGGTTTCCAAAAGAGATATTTCAACAGCTTGGTGACTTGGGGATTATGGGGCTTCCATTTCCAGAAGAATATGGAGGAGGCGGTGCAGATACCGTCAGCTTTGCAATCGTAGTAGAGGAATTGAGTCGTGCGTGTGGTTCAACTGGAATTACATACTCGGCGCACGTATCACTCGGAGGAGCACCGCTGAACTTATTTGGTACTGAAGAACAGAAGCAGAAATATCTTGCGCCAATCTGTTCTGGTGAGTCATTAGGAGCCTTTGGTTTAACAGAACCTAATGCTGGTTCTGACGCAGGTGGGACCGAGACTGAAGGCGTACTGAAAGATGGAGAATGGGTAATTAATGGAAGTAAATGTTATATAACCAATGCTTCGTATGCTGATCATCTTGCATTAACCGCTATTACTGATCGTAAGGATGGTAATAAAGAAATTAGTGCAATCATTGCGCCTACTTCTGCACCAGGATTTAGAGTAGTGGATAACTATGAGAAGCTTGGACTTCATTCTTCAAACACAACGGAACTTGTAATGGAAGACGTGAGAGTCCCAGAAGAAAATCTGCTGGGGAAACGCGGAGATGGCTTTAGACAGTTTCTCATTACTCTTGATGGTGGTCGAATTGGAATAGGTGCTATGGGAGTAGGGATTGCTCAGGCAGCTTATGAGAAGGCGTTACAGTATGCTAATGAGCGTAAGCAGTTTGGTCGTGCGATTTCACGCTTCCAGGCGATTCAATTTAAGCTAGCGGATATGGCGATGAAAATTGAATTAGCGAGAACGATGGTATATAAAGCAGCCTGGTTGAAAGATCAAGGGAAGAAATTCACGAAAGAAGCTTCTATTTGTAAGCTCTATGCTTCAGAAATTTGTATGGAAGTTTGTGATCAAGCTGTTCAGATTCATGGAGGAAATGGATATATGCGCGATTATCACGTTGAGCGTTATTTTAGAGATGCAAAACTACTTGAAATTGGAGAAGGTACTTCAGAAATCCAAAGAATGGTTATTGCACGAGAAATTGGTTGTTAAACTGAACGAGCGCTCGATTAGTTGTTACTCTTGAAGTTTCTTTATTATTGTCTTTTTCATAACATGAATTTATTAGTGAACCCCATTAACTAGTTAGTTTTGGTTCAAGTCGTAAAGGAGCCAAAACCAACACTGATTATTAGCTAAGCAAATACCCATGGTCCAGAAGAGAAGAAGATGATCTCTTTATCTCTTTTGGATTCTTAATGATGATAGGAGTGTTACTATGACGAAATTGCTTCATGAGACGATCGGATCGATGCTCGAAAGACAAGTGGATCAGTTTGGTAATAAAGAAGCTGTCGTCTACTCAAAAGAAAAAGTTCGATACACGTTTGAAGAGTTCAATAATGAAGTGAACAGAGTTGCTAAAGCGTTGCTAGGGTTGGGTGTTACTAAAGGAGAGAACGTAGCAGTTTGGGCTACGAATGTACCGGAATGGTTACTATTGCAATTTGCCACTGCAAAAGTGGGGGCGGTTCTTGTCACGATTAATACGAATTACCAATCATCAGAGTTAGAATATGTCCTAAAGCAGTCAGAATCCACTCGTCTCTTTTTAATTGATGGCTTCAAAGGCACTTCTTATCCTGAGGTTTTCTTGCAACTTCAAAAAAGCAATGATCAACTGACTGTTGGGAAATGTGCGATAGCTGGTCTTCCATATTTGAAAGATGTTATTTATATTGGTACAGAAGAACGTTCTTCGTTCATGAAGTGGCGAGATTTTCTCAAGGGAAGCGTATCGGTGACGGATAAAGCATTAGAAATGAGAAATGGAGAACTTGATCCAGACGATGTCATTAATATGCAGTATACGTCAGGAACGACCGGCTTTCCAAAAGGAGTGATGCTCACTCATAATAATATTCTCAATAATGGCTACCAGATTGGCCAATGCATGGAGCTCACTCATAATGACCGACTTTGTATTCCTGTTCCATTTTTCCACTGTTTTGGTTGTGTGCTCGGAACTTTAGCGGCTTTTTCTGCAGGAGGGACGATCTTTCCGATCATTGAGTTTGAACCAGAACTGGTACTAAGAACTGTGGAGAAAGAAAGATGTACAGCACTTCATGGTGTACCAACGATGTTCATTTCCGAACTCAGTCTTGCTGAATTTGAATCCTATAATCTAAGCTCGTTAAGGACTGGGATAATGGCTGGAAGCCCATGTCCGATAGAAGTGATGAAAAACGTCATGAAAAGAATGAATATGGTAGAAATAACAATAGCTTATGGACAGACTGAAGCTTCACCAGTAATTACCCAAACAAGAACCAATGATCCGCTCGAGTATAGAGTTAATACAGTGGGAAGAGCCTTACCAGGTGTCGAAGTGAAGATAGTTGATCCCGTATCAGGCCTCGAGGTTCCATCTGGCGAAGCTGGTGAGCTATGCACGAGAGGGTATCACGTGATGAGAGGGTACTACAACATGCCTGAGGCTACGAATCAAGTGATTGATGAAGAAGGATGGCTTCATACTGGAGATATCGCTAAAATGGACTCAGAGGGCTATGTAGAGATTACAGGACGTTTGAAAGATATGATTATACGCGGGGGAGAGAATGTTTACCCCAGGGAGATTGAAGAATTTCTGTATACCCATTCGTCTGTTCAGGACGTTCAGGTTATTGGAGTACCAGATGAGAAATACGGTGAAAAGGTAGTAGCATGCATTCAATTAAAAGAAAAAGAAGCAGTTAATGCTTCCGATATTCTTTTATACTGTAAAGGCAAAATTGCAAGATATAAAGTACCTGCACACGTCTTCTTTGTAGATGAGTATCCAATGACAGCTTCGGGAAAAATACAAAAATACAAGTTACGTGAATCAGCAGTTGAATGGGCAAACCTTAATTCAGAAATATCCAAATAAAAATAATTGTTGGCATCAGTGATTGTGCTGATGCCGTTTGTTTTATTAGAAAAATTTGCTATGATAAGTATAGAGTGAAATCAATGACAAATATGTGATTTGCCTCGCTTCCCCTTTTCTTTCATAGCGTTTTCAAGTAAAATAAGTTATGATTTGTTTACTCTTACATAATTGGGGAAAACGATATCAGCGAATCGGTACAAGGAGGAAAAGAAATGAAAAAGAATCCGCTTATTCCATTTGCATGGACGGCAGTTATCGGATTAATTCTCATTATTGGTGTTTCTTTCTGGGCATTGCAACAGGGCGGCGAAGAAAGTGCTGAAGGTGAAGGCGAGAAGCAAGAACAAGCTGAAGCAGCAGCACCAGAAGATATTTACGCTCAGAACTGTGCTTCCTGTCATGGCGGTGATCTAGGCGGCCAGGTTGGACCAGCTCTAAATGCTGTTGGCGGAAAGTACTCCAAAGATGAAATTCTCGACATTATTAATAATGGTAAAGGTTCGGGAATGCCAGCTGGAGTTATTCAGGGAGAACAAGCTGAAGCAGTAGCTCAGTGGTTATCTGAGAAAAAATAAGAAGGAAAAAAGCTTTCTGTGAGAACAGGAGGCTTTTCTATTTGTATATCAATTAACCTTTACGGAATGCAAATTCTTGTTAGCTTGCATGCAGAGAGGGTAAACTATAGAGAAGAAAACTGGATAAGTAGTGGTGAAAAAATGAACGATAAATTATTATCTGAACGTTTGAAAATGGTTGCGAATTTTGTTCCAGAGGGAAGTAGTGTGGCTGATATTGGATCTGATCATGCCTATTTGCCATGTTATTTGATGAATCATCAACGTATTACTATGGCGATTGCCGGAGAAGTGAACGAGGGTCCATACCAATCGGCAATCAAGCAAGTTAAGCGAAGCGGATTCACCAATGAAATAACAGTACGTAAGGGAAATGGCCTTGAAGTCATCTCGCCTGGAGAAGTGGATGTGGTTACAATCGCAGGAATGGGAGGGCAACTCATACGGGATATCTTGCTAGGCGGAGTAGAGAAGCTAGAAAATGTAAAGCGGCTAATCTTACAACCTAATGTTGCGGCACATCTTTTACGTGAACGACTTGCGGATTTGAACTGGGAACTTGTCGACGAACGGATTCTTGAGGAAGATGATAAAATTTACGAAGTCCTTGTATTTGATGCTGGCAATGGAAAGCAACCCTACGCTGGAATGGATGGCAAAGAACTTCAAAAGAATTTACTTGCGGGCCCCTTTCTCCTAAAGGATAGAAATGAAGCGTTTATGAAAAAATGGCAGATTGAATTAAAGAAAAGAGAACGGATCTTACAGTCTCTTACAAATACAGAAGGTGTTTCTGACAAAGAAGCGCAGGTAACGAATGAGCGTGACATCATTAAGGAGGTACTCTCATGAGCAAGATAGCTTCAGCTCAGGCGATTATTCAAGAATTTGAGGCCTGGTCAAAAAAGAAGTATGCCGAAAATGGTGATCCTATTGGATTGCAAATCGGAAGCTTAAACAAAAAGGTTAAAAAGGTAATGACCGCGCTTGATGTTCTTCCCAACGTGGTAGACGAAGCGGTTCGAGAAGGGGTAGATTTAATTATTGCCCATCACCCCATTCTTTTCCGTCCTCTTAAGAAAATCAATTTGGATACAGAACAGGGGAAAATGGTAGAGAAGCTAATTAAAAATGACATCACTGTTTACGCGGCACATACAAATTTAGATGTTGCACCTGGTGGCGTGAATGATATGCTAGCGGATGCATTAGGACTACAAGAAACGAGCGTTCTTGTTGAAACATTTCAACGAGAACTAAAGAAAATAGCTATATTCGTTCCAATTACACATCAGGAACAAATTAGAACAGCTCTTTCGAAATCAGGAGCAGGGTTTATAGGTGAATATAGTGATTGTACATTTACTTCTCAAGGAACTGGCCGATTCAAGCCCACAGTTCAAGCGCAGCCATTTATTGGTGAATCAGGAGAGTTAGAAGCTGTTCAAGAGGTGAAAATTGAAAGCATTTTTCATGCAGATCAACAAGCGAAGGTTTTAAATGCTGTTAAAAAGGCGCATCCTTATGAAGAAGTAGCTTACGATATTTATCCTTTAGAAAATGAACCAGAAAAGCTTGGGCTGGGAAGAATAGGTCATCTTGATGCAGAAATGACATTAGAAGATTTTGCTGGTTTTGTGAAAGAGAGGCTTGGCGCAAGTGGTGTTAGAATTGTAGGCAATCTTACTTCTAAAATAAAAAAAGTTGCTGTGTTAGGTGGAGACGGTAATAAATTTATTAGTGCAGCTCGATTTAGTGGAGCAGATGTATTTGTATCAGGTGATATTTATTACCATGTAGCTCACGATGCTATGATGGAGGGGCTCCAAATTATTGATGCAGGCCATAATATTGAAAAGATTATGATTGAGGGTGTACGGGAAAAATTGCAGGCTTTTGTAGAAGAGAAAAATTTTGATACGGTTATTATGTCTTCACAAGAAATAACGGACCCCTTTCAGTTTAGATAAACAAAAATCCCGCCTAAAAGTAGGCGGGATTTTTGTTATTTTTTCACTTTCACTTTAGGGAGAATTTTAGAAGAAGGAACGCTTAGCTCACGAGTCCACGTTTCTTCGTTGTCAGGATCATATTGATCAAGAAAACGTATCACTTCTTTTGTAATCGGAGTTGGTGTAGAAGCACCTGCAGTTACTCCAACTGATTCAACACCTTCAAGCCATTCAAGCTTTAATTCAGAAATGTCCGCAATCCGATAGGCTGGTGTGCCAGCAACTTCAATGGAAACTTGGGCAAGTCTATTAGAGTTGTTACTCTTAGGATCTCCAACTACAAGAACTAAGTCTGTATCACCTGCTTGTTGGGCTACGGCTTCCTGACGAACTTGAGTGGCATTACAAATTTCATTATGAATAACCGCATGTGGATAACGTTCCATTGCTTTTTCCATAATTTCTTGAACATCCCACTGACTCATGGTCGTCTGATTTGTAATAATGATGTTATCACAATCGATTTCAAGTTCATCAACTTCTTCAGGCTTTTCAACAAGATGCACAATGTCAGGAGCAATCCCCATCGCACCTTCAGGCTCAGGATGGCCTTTTTTGCCAATATAAATGACGTGATAGCCCTCTTTTTGTTTTTCGCGAATTAAATCATGTGTCACTGTTACATCTGGACAGGTAGCGTCAAGTACAGTTAGGCCCTTTTTCTCCGCTAGCTCTCGAACCTGAGGTGAAACACCATGCGCAGTGAAAATGACAGTTCCTGATTCTACTTTTTCGAGAATTTCCATCCGATTTGGTCCATCAAGTGTAATGATACCATCATCTTCAAATGCATCTGTCACGTGTTTATTATGAACGATCATCCCGAGAATAAAGATCGGGCGCGGTAATGTTTTATCTAATGCAGCATTTCGTGCAATTACCATAGCATCGACAACACCATAGCAATAACCTCTTGGCGAAATTTTAGTTACTTTCATCGAGTACCTCCTCAACCCAAATACGGATTGTTGTATAACTGTTCTTACTCAATTATAAAGGAGATTCCGAGATAACTCAATGAATCACGATGTTCATACATAGAGTTTCGGCTTAGACTTGATACTGATTTCATTTGAGCTTGTCGTTTTTGTTTTTTTCTTGGCTTTTACTCCAGCGGGCTGCTTAGTTGATTTTTTCTTTGGGGTTTTTTTCTGCTTGATCGTTTTTTCTTTGACTTCATCCTCTGTTTCATCCTCTTCACTTGACCCTGAAGACTTCTGATATTCCTTAAACAAAGCAATCATTTCTGGGAGCTGCTTAACCATTGGACCGTATTGTTGTACCATTGGTTTAATTGTATCAGCAGCCTGCATCACTTTTTGAACATTTTGGATCATTCCCATCATATCCATGCCACCCTGTCCGGCACCCGGAAGGATTCTAGAGAGCATGCCGGCTTGTTGGGGTAAACCTGGGATGGTACCTCGTTGCATGGCTGGAAATGCTCCTGGAGGAGTCGGGAGTCCCTGACTTCCTTGAGGAGCGCCTCCTCCTAAAAACCTGGATAGCAGACCGCCGCCACCTCCTGTTTGCTGAGGCTGTGTAAATCCTGGCCCAGGACTTTGAAACCCTCCTCCGGAAAATGGAAAGCCCATACCTGGACCCGGACCACTTTGGGGGGAGGGAGGAAATTGATTCATGTCTTACCCTCCTTATGATAACTTGACCATAATAAGCTCTTGGTATTAATATGGTATGCCACAAAAATAGAAGGTGTGAGAATAGAGATTAATGGGCAATACAAGTAATGAGAAGTTGTATGAAGTGAAATTAGTTAGGGCATCGCTTTACTAATAAAATGGTGTTCGACGATCCAATCTTATAGTTTTCTGTTGTTCTTGTTCGGTGACTATGGCAAACGTGTAGCAAAATTGAAAAACGATCACTTTCATCGAATTTATGGCTTTCTAAAATAAATAAGAGGATCGCTCTTCCCTTAACGTATGGCGCTTTGAGCAAAAATGTTCTATAATACAAGTTGGATTAATGGATGGAGGAACAATAATAATGAAACACTTTGATAGATTAGGGCTTAAGCCTTTTTTAGTTGATGCTCTAGAAGCTCAGAAATTCAACAGACCAACCGAAATACAGGAGAGACTGGTCCCAGCGATACGTAATGGTGACAGTGCGATCGGACAATCGCAAACAGGATCAGGCAAAACGCTTGCTTTCTTACTCCCACTTATTCATCGAATTGATAGTGGATTAAATGAATGTCAGGCTGTTATTACAGCGCCTACGAGAGAATTGGCCGATCAAATTTACAACGAATCGTTAAAATTGATCTCTACCCTCCCTGAAGAAGAAGCAATTTCTATTAAAAAGGCTGTAGGTGGAACTGATCGTAAACGTATGATTAGTCGTATGAAAAATACACCCCATATTGTCATCGGCACTCCTGGGCGTATTAAGGATCTTGTCGAAGAGCAGGCGCTAAGCGTTTTTCCTGCAACGATGCTTGTTGTTGATGAAGCGGACCAAATGTTGGACATGGGATTCATTGAAGATGTAGACTATATCGCATCTCGAATGGCAAAACAATTACAAATGCTTGTTTTCTCTGCAACTATTCCAAAGAGCTTGCAGCCATTTTTGAAAAAGTACATGGACAATCCTAAATTTGTAGAAGTGAATGCAGAACAAGTGACGGCTGATAAAGTAGAAAACATTTTTATTCCTGCACGATATAAAGAGAAGAAAGAGCTACTTTTAAATGTGACTAAGGCAATTAATCCTTATCTTGCTCTTGTCTTTACTAACACTAAACAAACGGCAGATGAAGTGGCTGACTTCCTTATCGAAAATGGCCATAATGTTGAAAGACTTCATGGTGGTGTTCAAGCACGTCAGCGTAAACAAATCATGAAGAAAATTCAGGAAGCTGAATGTCAGTATGTAGTCGCAACTGATCTTGCTTCAAGAGGGATCGACATTAAGGGCGTTTCACACGTGATTAACTTTGAACTACCAAAAGATCTTGATTTCTATATTCACCGAGTAGGACGTACAGCAAGAGCAGGTCACGATGGAATAGCATATACATTGGCAGAACCATCTGATCAACAAGCTATACAAAAGCTATCTTCAAAAGGCATTAGCATTGAGTACAAAGAAATTAAAAATGGTGAGTGGGTAGAAGCGAAGCCCGTAACTCCAAGAAAAAAGCCTACCTCATCAAAACCTGAGGTTTTTGTACCTAAGCCTAAGAAAGTAAAACCAGGCTATAAAAAGAAAATGCAGCAGGAAAGAGATCGTATTCAGCAAAAGCGCGGTCGGAAATAATTCAAAACCCTCTTATGACAGAGGGTTTTTGTCTGCTTAATCGTATGAGAGGGCATGTGTTAAGTTTACTTTTTCAATCGACATGAATAGATGGCAGATTAGCAAAAAAGGTATAATAAAATGATGAAGTGAAAAGGGAAGGATTGAAGATAATGTTAAAAATAGGTTCACATGTTTCAATGAGCGGTGATAAAATGCTTCTAGGAGCAAGCGAAGAAGCTGTTTCATATGGCGCTACAACCTTTATGATTTACACGGGTGCACCTCAGAATACGAGGCGTAAAGCGATTGAAAAGCTTAATATTGATAAAGGTTCGGCCCATATGAAAGAGCATTGTATCAGTGACATTGTTGTCCATGCGCCATACATTATTAATATTGGTAACACTACAAAACCTGAAACCTTTCAACTCGGAGTTGATTTTCTCAGATCTGAAATAGAGCGTACACATGCTCTTGGTGCTCGTCAAATCGTGCTCCACCCTGGTGCTCATGTAGGTGCTGGGGCAGATAAAGGAATTCAGAAAATTATCGAAGGATTAAATGAGGTGCTAACAGCCGATCAAGAAGTTCAAATCGCTCTTGAAACAATGGCCGGTAAGGGTTCTGAGTGCGGAAGAAGCTTCGAAGAACTAGCTCAAATTATTGATGGTGTTACACATAATGAAAAGTTATCCGTTTGTTTTGATACTTGCCATACGCACGATGCAGGCTATGATATTGTGCATGACTTTAACGGGGTTCTAAATGAATTCGACCGAGTAATCGGAGTGGATCGGTTAAAGGTGCTTCACGTGAATGATAGTAAAAATGAGCGTGGTGCGTCTAAAGACCGTCATGAAAATATTGGGTTTGGTTATATTGGCTTTGATGCACTTAATAAGGTGATTCATCACCCTCAATTGAAAGATGTTCCGAAGATCTTAGAAACGCCTTATGTAGGAGAAGACAAGAAAAATAAGAAGGCGCCTTATAAATTAGAGATTGAAATGCTTCGAAATCAAAAGTTTGATGAAGATTTAAAAAGTAAACTAATGTCTGTCTAACAAAAAACCGCTTAAGCGGTTTTTTGTTATTGGGTAAGAAAAGAGAGAATTAACTTGTGTACGCGTGACGCAACCGAAGGACTAACTTCACGACTAATTTTCATTAATATACGTTTTCGTTGCGTTTGGTTCGCAATATCAATATTCTCTTGTTTTAAAATTTGCACAATTTTCTTTGCATCTGTTGCTGAAAGTGTAATACCATATTGGTTAGATAGTTGAAGCAATTCCTCTGTTGTAATACGATTCAATTTGAAATTTACAAGTTGAAGCTGTATTGGATTCATCACGATGCCCCCTTTGCCTATCTCATACTATGCACACAGTTCACGATGGTGTTCGCTAAAAGAACATTCTAAACTTTTAGGATCAGGTTATTTTATTATCGTTTTCTTGACTTTTGACTCATGACTTGTCGTGAATGAGCCAATAGACAATCATGCTCATTAACATAGGCTTCAAAGAAATAAGAGACATACTTTGGAGGGTCCCATGGAGAAAAAACAGCATAGGAAAGAAAGTAAAACGCATTTAATTTATAGACTTTTTATGATTATGATTGGCGCTTTTCTCGCTGCCGCAGCCATTGAATTATTTTTAGTTCCAAATCAGTTGATTGACGGTGGAATTATAGGGATATCCCTTATTTTAGATCACCTCACAGCATTTAATTTTGCTATTCTGGTTGTAGTGTTAAATCTTCCATTTATGTATTATGGTTATAAGCAAATTGGTAAGACGTTTGCCTTTTCAACACTATTCGGTATTATCGGGCTTGCTACATTCGAAACCTTTCTTCACCATACAGATCCATTTACAACGGAACCTATTCTTGGTACGGTTTTTGGCGGATTGACATTAGGACTAGGCGTTGGATTGGTGATTAGACATGGCGGTTCAATGGATGGAACTGAAATATTAGGGATTTTGTTAACGAAAAAAATTCCTTTTTCAATTGGCGAGTTTGTTATGTTTACAAACATATTTATTTTTACGTGGGCTGGATTTGTTTTCAGTTGGGAGAATGCGATGTATTCTGTAATGGCGTATTATATCGCTTTTAAGACAATTGATACGGTGATTCAAGGTCTTGATGAAACGAAAGCTGTATTGATTGTCTCGGATTTATACGAGGAAATTTCGAATGCTATTTTAGATCGACTTGGTAGAGGAACGACAAAACTCGTTGGTAAAGGTGGTTATACTGACGAGGAGAAAGAAGTTATATATGTAGTTATAACAAGGTTAGAGGTGACGAAACTAAAAAGTGTGATCTACGACATTGACCCTCATGCATTTATTACAATTATGAATACTCAAGAAACAAGAGGGGCGAAGTTCAAATCTCCAATTCATTAGACTTCCTATACCGGGGGTCTTTTTTCTTATGAAATTGTAATGATTTATGAGCAAAATAGTAGAAAGGTTTGAGAAAAAGATGATAGGGTATTACCTTAACTGGTGCTCTTCAGCTTTATTAATACCAGTTGAAAAGGAGTGCAACACTATTAATTTTATTCAAAACAATATCAAAAAACCTCTGTCTATGATCACTGTAATTGTTCTAACACTTGTTCTAGCACTAGTCCTTGTACAATCTCATCTATTTAATGAGCAGGTTGCCGATGCTGAAACAACTGTCGGTGAATTGAATCAGAAATCATCCCAGAATGATCAGATGAAAACACAGACAGCTATTAGTAAATTAGAAAAAGAAACGGGTTACTCACTTGACCCAAACTCAGTAAGTGTAGAAGAGTGGAAGCAGGCGAAAGCTTACTCTGAACAGTTCTATCAAGATAGTGAGGGGAAGTTTAGTAAGAAGTGGGGATTGTTCTTAACGTATCAGGCTATGAAAGAAGATATTGATCCTACAATCGTTTATGAGCTTCTGAAAGTTGAGACAGGAAATACGTTTGATCCTGAACTCATTGGGCCAGAAACAAAGTATGGGCATGCTTATGGGATGGCTCAATTCATGACAAATACGGCTCCATGGATTGCCGATATGGCGGAGATTGATTATTCAGAGGACAAGCTATTTGACCCTTATTTTTCAATAACACTTTCCGTCACCTATCTTGATTATCTTTATGAAAAATATGAGAATTGGGATGAAGCTCTGACAGCTTATAACCGAGGCATCGGCGGATTGAAGGCTTATGTAGCAGAAAAAGGAACACCGAAAAGTAGCTATTCAGAAGAGATTCAGGAGATGGCTAGCCTTCATGAAATGTAAACACAGCTTAAAAGCACCTTCGTTTCTTTCTCCGAAGAAGCGTAAAGATGGCCACAGCTTACAAGTCTGAAAGCTGTGGCCATTAAATGTTATTGAGGAACTTCCTATACGATTTATGACCAATCAAATTACGGGGGGCGACTACAATAAGTTATCTGAGATAGAATATCATCAAGGAAATTTACAAATGTTCATCATGTAAGGTATACTACATAATGTAAATCGTAATGATTCTTATAGATGGAAGGTTTTATTTATGGCAACTTCTCAAAATATCATTGATCTTCAGAATATCTCTTTTCATTATGGGGATGGATATGTTCTTGAAGACATTACTTTTTCTATTCCTAGTGGAGCCTTTGTAGGACTTGTAGGTCCGAATGGTTCAGGTAAATCAACTTTAATTAAAATCATATTTGGACTATTGAAGCCTCAAAAGGGACAAGTGAATATATTCGGCAAGAAGATGAATAAGTTTCATGAGTGGAGCAAAATCGGTTATGTCTCTCAGAAAGCAAATAGTTTTAATTCAGGATTTCCTGCTTCTGTATTTGAAGTCGTTTCGATGGGATTAGCGAGTAAACTTGGATTATTCAAATTTATGAAAGCAGCGCATCGAAAAGCAGTTATGGAGGCCCTCAAACAAGTAGGAATGAGTGATTATGCATCAAGTAATATTGGAGAACTTTCTGGTGGACAGCAGCAGAGAGTGTTTATTGCAAGAGCGCTTGTCAGTAAACCAGAAATTCTTATTCTTGATGAACCTACGGTGGGGGTAGATGCTAATTCAACGAGTGATTTCTATGAACTTCTTGGTAAGCTTAATCAGGAGAATGGCATTACCTTGCTTCTTGTAACACATGATATCGGTACGATTACGGATAAAGTAACGCACGTGGCATGTTTGAATAAAACCCTTCACTTTCATGGTGAAACAAATGAATTTGAACAGTTTAATGATCGTGAACTATCTGGATTTTATGGCCATCATGTTCACGTTCTAAGTCACGACCATGATCACGGAGGCATTTAGAAAATGATAGAAGCTTTATGGAAATTTGAGTTTTTGCAAAACGCTTTTTTGGCTGGCATATTAATTGGAATTATTGCGCCGCTACTTGGAGTGTTTATTGTTGTTAGAAGACAGGCGTTAATAGCGGATGCTTTATCACATATTACTTTGGCAGGAATAGCTGCTAGTTTACTTCTAGGTAAGTATTTTACATTCTGGCAGGGCGTTAATCCTGTTTATATGGGAATGGGATTTTCAGCAGCGGGTTCGTTATTTATTGAGCAACTGCGAAAAGTGTACAAGCATTTTGAAGAGCTAGCGATCCCCATTACTTTATCTGGGGGGATTGGACTTGGGGTCGTATTCTTATCATTAGCAGATGGATTCAATTCTGATCTATTTAATTATTTATTCGGAAGCGTCATTGCCATTAGTCGAAGTGACTTAATGGCTGTGGCAGTGATAACGATTATTGTCGTACTTGTTGTGATTTTATTATACAAAGAACTATTTTTTCTCTCATTCGATGAAGAGCAAGCAATCGTATCAGGCGTTAGAGGAAAGTGGATTCATTTCATTTTTATTTTACTTGTCGCGTTCGTGATTGCCGTTTCGATGCAGATTGTAGGTGTACTACTCGTTTCGGCGCTTATGACGCTTCCTGTTGCTGCAAGTATTCGAATTGCTAGAGGATTTAAGCAAACAATCGCATACTCCATTATTTTGGGAGAAGTTGCGGTGCTTGGTGGACTGGTTCTGGCATATTATCTAGATATTGCCCCTGGTGGAACAATTGTTATTCTATCAGCGTTGATCTTGTTGTTCGTTCTTCTATTCAAAAGATTAAAACAGTGGAAATCTTAACATAATGAGGTGGATATATGAATGTCTCTACAGCATTGCGTATTTTAAAGGATGAAGGTTATAAATACACTGAAAAACGGGAGGATCTCGTCACTCTTTTCGCCAAAGAAAAGAGGTATCTTTCAGCAAGAGATGTGCTGAACCATATGCAAGAAAGCTATCCCGGGATGAGTGTTGATACGATTTACAGAAATTTAACTCTGTTTGCGGATTTAACGATATTAGAGGAGACAGAATGGAACGGTGAAAAGCGCTATCGTCTTAGCTGTTCAACGAATACGCATCATCATCATCTCATTTGTCTGGATTGCGGTAAAACTCGCCAAATAGAATCATGTCCAATGGAGAACATCCCAGTAGGGGACTCTGAGTTTGAAGTAACAGGACATAAATTTGAAGTGTACGGTCGTTGTGGTGCATGTCAGGCATATGCCTAAAAGCGGAAGAGCATAGTTATGCTCTTCCGCTTTTATTATGGTGCTTAAGCCACTGTTGAGCTTCTGGCCAGGTTTCCAATCGAGATACATTAGAAGGCACTGTTCCCTGGTTGTATGGAGTGTCAAAAAGGATCACTGGGATCTCACATTCCTCTGCAATCGCACATGCATTATCGTATTTATCCTCAAAAAAAACGTCAACGCTATGTTCTTTAATGGAATCAATTTTATCATGTTTTCCAATAAGTTCGATGTGATGATAAGGGACGGCATTTGATGTAAACCAGTCTTTTGTTGTGTTGAGTAAATGATCCCCTCTTGCACTAATGTAGAAAAGTTCATAATCCACTTTCCATTCTTCTAGTATAGGATGAGCTTGATCTGCGATAAGGGCATTTGCGTAAATTTTCTCTTCATTTATTTTTAACCACTCAAAAAACTCTTTTTGAGGAATGCCGAGAAGGTTAGCAAGATTGTACTGTGTAATATCATGTAAGGATAATTGTTTATTAAATGAAGAATTTAAATAAGGAAGAAAGGTTTTAGGACTTGTTACAGTTCCATCAATATCAAGTCCTAGTCTTTTGATCGTCATAATAAAACTCCTTTTTGATTTGCTCTCTTTTCATCATATCATAGAAAAGAAAGGCAATAAGAAGGAATTGGGATTATCTTACTGATTGAACGAACATATTCTTACACTCACTGACAAATACTAATCATGCTCCACAACAAGGTAAAGTGAGGGATGTATATGACAGAAGACAGACATGATGACGATCTGGACTTTATCGAGGAGCGCGAAGTTCGCAGCGAATCGGAAGAGGAATATCTTGAGGAAGCTGCAGCTGAAGTAGCCCCTGGTGTATTAGACCGTCCTTATTTACAGTCGCCTGAAAATGAACGTCCAACTGCTGAGGAGCATCATGAACACTTTGAAGCTAAAAGACAAGAACAGGATCGAACAGGAGTGGGAGTGGGTGTAGCTGCTCTTGCTTTATCGGTTATTTCCTTGTTTATACTTCCCGTCATTCTTGGAGCAGCGGGAATCGTCGTAGGATTTGTTGCTAGGAGAAAGGGACTAACAACGCTCGGATCATGGGCGATTGGTGTTGGTGCCGCTTCAATGATCATCAGCTTATTCTTCGCACCGTTCTTTTAGTTGAAAACCTTAATAGAAAAGCCAGGCACTTTTAAAGTGCCTGGCTTTTCTTCTTTGATCAAGAAAAAGAATTAAGAGTTAGCTTCAGCTTTCTCTTTTTCTTCTGCCATTTTCTTGTAATGTTCTTCTGCTATTTTGTCGACTTCTTTTTTCAACTCTTCTACCATGGTTTCCTCAGGAACTTTACGGATAATTTCACCATGTCGGAAGAGGAGACCTTCACCACGTGCACCTGCAATACCGATATCAGCTTCACGCGCTTCACCTGGACCGTTCACTGCGCATCCAAGCACGGCTACTTTAATAGGTGCTTTGATTGTTGAAATGTACTCTTCGACTTCATTTGCGATTGAAATAAGGTCAATTTCGATACGACCACAAGTTGGACAAGAAATTAATGTGGCTGCATTCGCTGCAAGTCCAAATGATTTAAGAAGCTCTCTAGCTACTTTTACTTCTTCAACCGGATCCGCACTAAGAGAAATACGTGCCGTATTTCCGATTCCTTTTGAAAGAATAACACCAAGACCGGCTGCGCTTTTAACTGTACCTGCAAATAGAGTGCCTGACTCTGTAATTCCGAGATGCAGTGGGTAATTAAAAGAACGTGCTGCCAGTTCATATGCTTCAGTTGCAAGGTTAACATCGGAAGCTTTCATGGAGACGATGATATCGTAGAAATCAAGGTCTTCAAGAATTTTGATATGGTGGAGGGCACTTTCTAGCATTCCCTCAGCTGTAGGATAGCCGTATTTTTCAAGGATTTTTCGCTCAAGTGAACCAGCATTAACGCCAATGCGAATCGGAATGCCTTTTGCTTTGGCTGCTTTTACGACAGCTTCCACTTTTTCGCGCCGTCCAATATTACCAGGGTTAATACGTATCTTGTCTGCTCCACCTTCAATGGCTTTTAGTGCTAGCTTATAATTAAAGTGAATATCAACGACAAGAGGGATATTAATCCTCTTTTTGATTTCAGGGATTGCATCTGCTGCCCTGTCATCTGGACAAGCTACTCGTACAATCTGACAACCAGCTTCTTCAAGACGATTGATTTCAGCAACTGTTGCTTCCACATCGTGAGTTTTGGTTGTTGTCATACTTTGAATAATAACTTCATCGTTACCGCCTATTGTTAAAGGACCTACTTTAACAGGTCTAGTTTGACTACGGTGGGTAATTTCATTCATGCGAAAATCGCTCCTTTTACATGTAGGATTGCTTACCTCATGATTTAGATCGCTTTTATATACTCCCTTGTAGGGAATAAGACTCATCTGTAATACTATCCCATTGTAGCAACTTTAGAGAGCTATTGACAAGAAATAATCATTGAGCAGATGTTTGGTCATAAGTTGGTATCCTATATTCTTCCCCAATTTGTATAAGAGTTGGATGAATTTTATTTAATGTTTCAAAATCGTGAACGACCGTTTCAATCGGAACCGGTATTGAGCCGTTCGCTTTTTCTACTAAAGAAAGAACAGTATCGCCAGCATTTATTTTATAAACCACATAGGGAGAGTTTTTTTCAGGTGACCCCACTTCGACTGCTTCTGATACTTCTGAAATAGCTCTGTTATTTGTAAGAGTTCCTGTTGTTAAATCATAATAAGTTGTATGAAGGACAAGCAGAAATAGGGAACTTAACAATAGTTTTCGCATCTCTCGCAACTCCTTCAGAATGATTTCCTTTGTACTACGATATGCTTGTCCTTCCATGATATGACAGATTTCCTAGTGAATTATCTTTTCTTTCGATCGAGTGTCGAGTAGAATACTAAGAGATGGGGAGATTAACTGAGTTACTCTTCATTAGAGCCTCACGTTAAAAGGAGACAAAAAACATGCTTAAAAAAGGATTGCCGTTTTTATTGTCGATGGTGTTAATGATGTCTATTATTCCTATGGTGGCACAAGCGGATGCGAGCGTCGGGGATGTCATCGTTACACTTGGTGAAGATCTATCTGAAGAGCAAAAACAGAAGCTAGTTGATGAAATGGAAGCTCCGGAAAATGCAATGACGGTAACGGTATCAAATGAAGAAGAGCATAAATATCTTGGGAATTATATAAGTAAAGCGCTAATCGGTACCCGCGCCTTATCTTCTTCTTCCATAACCATTGGTGAAAAAGATGCTGGTTTAAGCGTTGACACAAAAAATATTAATTGGGTAACAGATGAAATGTACGCAAATGCTTTAATAACAGCTGGAGTAAAAGATGCTGATGTTTATGTGACAGCACCAATGGAGGTTTCAGGTACGGCTGCATTAACTGGTTTAATCAAAGCTTATGAGTTAAGCACAGATGAAGTGATACCTGAGGAGCAAAAACAAGTAGCAAATGAAGAGCTTGTCACTACTGCAAAATTGAGCGATAGTATTGGCGCAGATAAAGCAACAGAGCTAATGACTAAGATTAAGGATGAAATTGCTACAAACCCACCTGAGACGGAAGATGATTTAAGAACAGTTATTAAACAAATTGCTAACGATTCAGGTATTGAATTGACTCAAGATGAGTTGGATGGTCTTGTTGCACTGTTTAATCGAATGAAAAATCTTGATATTGATTGGGATCAAATGAAGAGTCAGTTGCAGAACGCGAGAGAAAACCTGGACGAGTTTTTAAATAAAGACGAGACACAGTCATTTATTCAAAAAATCATTGATTTCTTTATTGCGATTATTGATGGAATAAAAGGGGTATTTCAATCGTAAGGTGACAAGTGACTGAAACTTTCTTCCCTTTTGAACGTATAAGAGAAGAAGGAAAAGGAGGGAGCGAGGATGGAGATTCTATCTTTGCCAGCAGTTGGCTTTCTTATCGTTTTACTTAGCGTGCTATTCTTGTTTGCTGAGTTACTTGTCCGTGTAAAAGGTATTTTTGGATTGATCGGAATACTATTGCTCACATTTTATTTTAGTTTCCATCTTACTTCTTTATCATCAATTCTCTGGATGGGACTTGTGTTTGCTGTTGGTTTAGGCTTAGTTATTCTTGATGGGAAATTACTCAATGATGGTACATTTGGTTTGATTGGATTAATTATGATGGTTACAGCCGTAGCCATTCCTTCTCCGACTTTCCTTTATGGCCTTCTCGTTTCTAGTGGTTTTTTAATTGGTACGGCTGCTTCATTCCTGTTTTTGCGTGTTTTCCCCGCACGTTCTATGTGGACGAAAATGACGTTAAAGGATCGGTTAAGCAGTGAAATGGGGTATAATTCCATGAACGCTGAGTATAAGAATTTAGTTGGAGAATCGGCTATGACAATTACTCCATTTCGACCAAGTGGAACAATACAAGTCAATGAGAAAAAGTACAGCGCCATTTCTGTTGGAAGTTGGATCGACAAGGATACGGCAGTAGTTATTACGTCTGTAGATGGTACGCGTATCTTAATAGAAGAGAAAAAAGAAGAAAGTAAACGTCATCCAATTTAAAAATGGTCCCCGAGTCATAGATTCGGGGTTTTTTTCATATTCTTTTCTAATCCCTTTATCCCGATCTCTAAACTAGGGTTGACATATTGTTAGATAATAGTTAAGATTTAGAAAATAACTTATCAAGAGAGACCGAGGGACTGGCCCGTTGACGTCCAGCAACCTGCCTGATTGGCAAGGTGCTACTTCCAGCAAAATGGAGTCCATTTTGGAAGATAAGGTGAATTAAGGTAACCTGATCTGTCTTTCCAATTTGGGAAGGCTTTTTTCATTTATAAGCTTCTCCTCATGATTATTACGACTAAGGGAGGTTGCATGATGGGAACGAAAGACCAGAATTTTTCAGACGTTGCTGTACGTATAGAACGAATGCTAAGTTCGTTAAAATTTGGGTCAATTACGCTTGTTGTTCAAGATGGGAAAGTTGTTCAACTTGAAAGAAAAGAAAAAGAACGACTTTAATATTGGCGCTGACTAGAGAAACTAGAGGCGGTTCTAACCCTAAAGGTTAGAACCGCCTCTTTTTTTAAACTTTTAAATATATTTCCTTGATCGGAATTGGGAGGGTTAGAAATGAATTGGTTCTATAATAATTGGTCGGGTAAGGAACCTGAATTCGACGTTGAATCAGAAACGAAAGGGGCTCTTGAAGTTCTGGAGTGGGCGTATCAAATTTACCAAGATGATATTGTATATGCTTGTAGTTTCGGTGTTGAGGGTGTCGTTCTAATTGATTTGATTTCCCGGGTAAACCAGAACGCGAAGATTGTTTTTCTGGATACAGGTCTCCATTTTGATGAGACTTATGAGCTAATTAATAAAGTGAAAGCTAAATATCCATCTCTAAATATTAAGTTAAAGCAACCAAAGGAGTCGGTCGAAGAACAGGCATTAAGTAAAGGGGATGCTCTATGGGAGCGAGACCCGGGACAGTGCTGCAACTTGAGGAAAATCATACCATTGCATGAAGAATTAGATCATGTAAGTGCATGGATCTCAGGTTTAAGGAGAGAGCAGTCGCCACTCAGACAAAAGACAAATTATTTCAATAGAGATGATAAGTTTCAGTCGATTAAGGTTTGTCCACTTATTCATTGGACATGGAAAGATGTTTGGAGGTACGTGTACGAAAAGGATTTACCATACAATCCTCTTCATGATAAAGGGTACCCAAGTATAGGATGTGCGGTATGCACTGAAAGAGTATTGGAAGGTAGTGATTCTAGAGCTGGGAGATGGGCAAATCAGGAAAAAACGGAATGCGGCTTGCATTTTGATTCAGCACCAAATCGGTGACGGTCATGACAACCCTAGTTATTACAGTGGCTCTCTTTTTTGCTATGAATATTGGGGCTAGTGGAGCTGCGGCATCGATGGGAGTGGCTTACGGGGCTGGAGCGATTAAAAGAAGAAGCGTAGCACTGAGTGTTTGTGCGATTGGGATTGTTGGTGGTGCCACATTAGGTGGAGGTAATGTTATTAAAACAATGGGGAGTGGCATTATACCTTCTTCCGTACTCAGTCTAAAGGTTATCTTGATTATTTTTATTTCAGCTACAACAGCGCTCTTTCTAGCAAATATGATGGGGATTCCATTATCAACAAGTGAAGTTACTGTGGGCGCAGTGGTAGGAGTTGGTATTGCTTACCGTGCTTTGTACTTTCAGAATGTGATGTTCATTATGTTGTTGTGGATCGTTATACCGGTTATTGCTTTTGCGACAGCTCTCAGTGTTGGGAAAATTTTTGGTCTTTTAAAACAAAGAATCAATCTTACTTCAAAGTGGCAAAAGCCACTCACCATTTTTTTAATTGTAGCCGGTTTTCTAGAAGCCTTTTCAGCGGGAATGAATAACGTCGCAAATGCGATTGGACCGCTAGTTGGAGCGGGAGTTTTATCCCTTTCTCACGGCGCATTTTTTGGGGGAGCTTTTGTTGCTTTAGGTGCTTTAGTTTTTGGTAAACGTGTCATTGAAACGAATGGTTATCGCATCACAAAATTTTCACTTGGTGAAGGTTGTGCTATATCAGGTACGAGCGCTGGACTTGTGATTGGAGCTTCCTTATTTGGGATTCCGGTGCCGCTTACCCAGATTACCACCTCATCGATCATTGGTATCGGAACTGCTAAAGATGGATTTCAGCTTTGGCAGAAAGATGTCATTACGCGAATGATTAAAGTTTGGGCAGTTTCACCGGTTTTTTCTTTAGTTATTTCTTATAGTATGATCAAACTTTTTTTAGAAAGTGATTTATATACATTAATTGCAATTGGCAGCGTTATTCTAGCGACGCTTGGGTCAGGAAGTTTAATTCGATCGATTCGCTCTCAAAAGAGAACATTACAAGACGAAGGAAGCTTATAATAAATTCAATTTGGAGGGATTAAGATGGCAACAATTAACGCGCATGGAGGAACATTGATTAACCGTTACAAACCTAATACTGAAATTGATGGGATTATTCAAGAAATTGAGTTAGACGCTACTGCGTTAAGTGATCTGGAATTAATCGGAACAGGAGCGTATAGTCCGTTAACTGGTTTTCTTAATGAAAATGAGTATACGTCAGTCGTTCATCACCTCAAATTAGAAAGCGGGTTGCCATGGAGCATTCCTATTACGTTGCCAGTTACGCACGAACGAGCTGCTGAGATCGCAATTGGTGATAAAGTGAAGTTAACTAATAATGGGACTGTGTACGGCACAATAGAAGTGGAATCCAAATATACTCCTGATAAGGGAGTGGAGGGGCGCCACGTGTATTTAACAGAGGACAGTGAACATCCAGGAGTGAAAAAAGTTTACGATAGACCAGATGTTTACATTGGTGGACCAATTACGCTTATTAAAAGAACCGAAAAAGGCAAGTTTGACCGCTATCATTATGATCCATCTGAAACAAGAGAGTATTTTGAACGTCAGGGCTGGAAGAAAGTTGTAGGATTTCAAACAAGAAATCCGGTTCATCGAGCGCACGAGTATATTCAAAAGACCGCACTTGAAACAGTGGATGGCTTGTTCTTGAATCCTCTTGTAGGTGAAACCAAATCAGATGATATACCAGCAGAAATTCGAATGGAAAGTTATGAAGTTCTACTTAAGAACTATTACCCTGAAGATCGTGTGCACCTTGGTGTCTTTCCTGCTGCTATGCGCTATGCAGGGCCAAGAGAGGCAATCTTTCATGCGCTTGTTCGAAAAAACTTTGGATGCACACATTTTATTGTGGGGAGAGATCATGCCGGAGTAGGTGATTACTATGGCACTTATGATGCCCAGAGAATCTTTAGTCAATTTACAAGCGAGGAATTAGGAATTACACCACTCTTTTTTGAACACAGTTTCTACTGCGAGAAGTGCGATAGCATGGCTTCGGCCAAAACGTGCCCTCATGGAAAAGAACATCACGTCATTTTATCAGGTACTAAAGTACGTGCCCTTTTACGAAATGGGGAGCAGCCTCCAGCAACATTCAGTCGTCCTGAGGTAGTGGAGGTATTAATTAAAGGGATGAGTGAGAAGACAGTGAACGCATAAGGGGGAGATTTGAGATGACAGTGAACAATAACTTAACCTGGCACGATACAGTGATAACAAAAGAAATGAGGCAGCAGAGGAATCAGCATAAAAGTGCAGTACTCTTCTTTACAGGTTTGTCTGGTTCCGGGAAATCAACGCTGGCAAATGATGTTTCAAGGAAGCTTCATGAATTAAACGTCCAAAGTTATGTACTAGACGGAGATAATATCCGTCAGGGTTTAAATAAGGATCTTGGTTTTCGAGAAGAAGATCGCAAGGAAAATATTAGACGTATTGGGGAGGTGTCTAAACTACTAGTTGATAGCGGTCAATTCGCAATCACTGCATTTATTTCCCCGTTCAATAGTGATAGACAAGTAGTACGTGAACTTCTGCAACAAGGTGAATTTATTGAGGTATATGTGAAATGTCCAATAAATGAGTGTGAGAGTCGAGATCCTAAAGGATTATACAAAAAAGCTCGTAGTGGCGAGATTCCTCACTTCACAGGCGTATCATCTCCTTACGAAGAACCGATCAATCCCGAAATCACCATTGATACCTATAACGACTCAAGAGAAGAATGTGCTGATAAAGTGATGTCCTATTTAGTAAAGCAAGGGTTGATTATAAATCAATAACTTTTGATCTTAAGTGATTTTTAAGAATAAAATCATCTCGTGGAGGAGGAAATCAGATGGGGAAAGTTTATCTAGTTGGCGCAGGACCAGGAGACATCGACTTAATTACAGTGAAAGGCGTAAAGTGTATTGAGCAGGCAGATGTGATCCTCTATGATCGCTTAATCAATCAAGACCTTCTCGATTACGCAAAAGAAGGAGTCGAGTTAATTTACTGCGGTAAGTTACCTGATTACCACACGCTAAAACAGGAAACCATAAATCGTTTTCTCGTAAAGCATGCACTTAAAGGGAAAGTGGTCACAAGGTTAAAAGGAGGAGACCCTTTTGTTTATGGTCGAGGTGGTGAAGAAGCCGAAGTCCTTTCAAACCATGGAATCCCCTTTGAAATCGTTCCAGGAATTACTTCTGGTATTGCTGCCCCTATGTATGCAGGCATTCCAGTAACACATCGTGAACTAAGTTCAACATTTGCATTTGTAACTGGTCATCGTAAAGAAGGCGAAGAAGAAGAATTACGCTGGGAGAGTCTCGCCAAAGGTATAGATACACTCGCCATTTATATGGGAGTGAAAAATCTACCTTATATTTGCTCGATGCTTCGAAAATATGGAAGAAATAAAGAAACTCCTGTTGCGCTTGTTCACTGGGGAACAACACAAACGCAACAAACGGTAACGGGTACCCTTGAGACAATAACAGAAGATGTAAAGAAAGCAGGAGTGCAAAACCCAAGCATGATTATCGTGGGTGAAGTGGTAAACCTAAGGTCGAAACTGAATTGGTTTGAGAAAATGTCACGAGATGAACAAAGCACTAAGTCGGTCGTTAGCGCCTTATAGGAGGTGGTGGATAGTGAAAGCCGTTCTATATATATGTCACGGTAGTCGCGTGAAAGAAGGAAGAAATCAAGCGGTAGAATTTGTTGAGAAGTGTAAAAAAGAACTTGGGTATCCAATACAAGAGACATGTTTTCTTGAGCTTTCGAAGCCCGATATTTATCAAGGTATATCAACATGTGTACAACAAGGTGCGAAAGAAATTGTGGTAGTACCCGTCTTATTACTTGCAGCAACTCATGTAAAGAAGGACATTCCAAACGAAGTAGAGCGCGTCTCTGGAGAATTTCCATCGATAACTGTTCACATGGGATGTCCTTTAGGAGTACACGATAAGTTGATCTCTATTATAGAAGAAAGAGTTAGGGAGACAGGAGTTTCCATTCAACAAGATGCAAGTGCTCTACTTGTAGGGAGAGGAAGTAGTGATCCTGATATAATAAGAGATTTAGATCGAATCGCAAGGCGAATCCTTGAAAAGATGAGATTTAAAAAGGTCTCTGTGTGCTATCTTGCAGCTGCAACTCCAACCTTTGATGAAGGAATTAAACACGCTAAAAACGGCACTAATAGTCAGGTCTTTGTCATTCCTTATCTTTTATTTACAGGTGTTCTAATGAGAGAAATGGAACATAAAATAAGTAGGTTAGATGGAGATGGTCCAGATTTCTATCTTTGTCATTACCTCGGCTACCATGAATTTTTGAAAGATGTATTGAAAGAAAGAGTAATAGAAGCATATGAGATGGAGGTAAAGGTATGAGGGAATATCCGGTTACCCTTAACCTGGTAGGAAAAAAAGTTGTCATTGTTGGAGGGGGGCGTATAGCGCTTAGGAAGCTCAAAGGTCTACTTGGTTGCGGTGCGAATCTAAAAGTAGTAAGTCCTGATATTCACAGTGATATTAAGAAATATGTGGATTCTGACAATATTACCCTCGTGGAACGCGCAGTTAGGGAGTGTGATATACATAATGCGTTTTTAATTATTGTAGCGACCAATTCGTATGAAGTGAATGAATTTGTTGTCAAACATGCCGAAGATAATCAGCTAGTTAATGCATCACATCAGGCTGACAGAGGTAACGTGTCTCTACCTGCAACGTTGAGGCGAGGAAGACTAGTGATATCTGTTGTCACAGGTGGAGCAAGTCCGTTACTCGCAAAGAAAATTCGAGATGACCTTTCGTTGCAATATGACCAGTCATATGGACAGTATGTAGAGAGTTTATATAAGAAAAGGCTGGAAATAAAGAGCAATAACATGTGTGAAAGTGAAAAGAAGGACATTTTAGAAAAAGCTATGAATAAGACATTTCTATAATCACATGCTATTGATTCGCTTAGACTATTTTTCTGTTTCAAGATCATCAATGATACGTTTGAAACGATCCTAAAATTACCATAAGATAAGAAAGGAGGAGCCCTGGCTCCTCCTTTTGTTTCTTATAAAACGTTAAAGTATCTTCCTTCTGGGTGAGCGAAAACCATTGCAGTGACAGAGGCTTCGGGCTCCATCATACATCCATCCGTTAATTCAATCCCAATGTCTCGGGGATGAATGAGTGCAAATAACTTGTTTTGATCTTCGAGTTCGGGGCAAGCAGGGTATCCAAAGGAAAAGCGTTGCCCCTGATATTTTGCTGAAAATCGATTCTGCATAGTGAAATCTGTGGGGTCTGGGAATCCCCATTTATCTCTCATCAACTGATGAATGTGTTCAGCAAGACCTTCAGCAGTCTCTAGAGCTAATGCTTGTAGTGCATGACTTTCCAAATAATCACCTTTATTTTTTAACTCTAGAGAACGTTCTCGAATTCCTCTTCCCGCTGTAACAGCAAAGAATCCAACATAATCCATTTCACCACTTGATACCGAACGAAGGTAGTCAGCAAGACATAAGAAAGGTTCTTTTTGCTGACGAGGAAACGAAAACCGTTCAATAACTGTTTGATAATCATGTGGAGAGTAAATGATCACTTCATTCCCATTGGACTGTGCTGGGAAGAATTGATACTTCGCTGAGGGCTGTATCCAATTTTCTTTTTTCGCTCGAGTTAACAGCTGGTCAACCACTTCTTTTAAATGAACAGCCTTCTCGTTTTTTTCCTTTAATAGTCTTGATACCTTCCCTTTAAGACCCAGGTGATGTCCAATTAACATCTGCATATTTATATATGGCTCAATATGTGCAACAGAGTAATTTCTTAAAATATGCGGCTCGAGATCGTATGGCTGATAAACCTGCACATCAGTCGTTACATTAGAAACAGGTTTAACAGCAACGGCCGTTCCGTTATTAGAGCTAGTTTTCCTTTCTATGACAGGTTGAGTAGCTCTTTTTTTAGATTGCTCTTCCATAAGAGTTCTTTTTTCTTCTTCATTACTTAGCCGATTGGAAAGCGATAGTCCTTCCATTGCGTCCTTTGCATAAAAAACAGGTCCATCATACTCAGCTGAAATTTTATTATCGGTAAATTTACGTGATAGAGCCGCACCGCCTACCATAATTGGTATAGATATTTTAGCTTGCTTCATATCTTGAGCGGTCAGAACCATTTGTTGGGCAGATTTCACTAATAGTCCTGAAAGTCCAACAAAATCTGGCTGTTGCTCCTGAATCTGATGAATAAGATCGGTAGGGGTAACCTTGATTCCAAGGTCAACCACCTCGAAACCATTATTACTTAATATTATTTCAACTAGGTTCTTACCAATATCATGAACATCGCCTTTAACGGTTGCTAATAATACTTTCCCTTTGGTATGGGAGGCATCTTCTTTTTCCATGTGAGGTTCGAGGAAAGCGACGGAAGCTTTCATCACCTCTGCACTTTGGAGTACCTCAGCAACAATTAATTGGTTATCATTAAATAATTTACCCACCTCTGCCATCCCATTCATTAGAGGTCCATTGATAATTTGAAGTGGAGAACTGTATTCATTAAGGGCTTTTTCTAAATCCTGCAGCAAACCTTCTTTTGTTCCTTCTACTACATATAAACTAAGTCGTTCTTGAAGCGTGAGGTTCGACGTTTGTACTTTGCTTTCTTTCTTTTTACCACGATAATAAGCTGTAAAATCAGCAAGAGTCATGTCGTTTGTTTCGAAAAGAAGTTCATCTGCAAGCCGAACTTCTTTATCAGAAATGGAAGCGTATCGTTCTAATTTCTCAGTGTTCACAATTGCGTAATCTAATCCTGCTTTTGTACAGTGGTACAAATAGGCAGCGTTTAATACTTCTCTCCCTACAGGAGGAAGCCCAAATGATACATTGCTAATTCCGAGTATAGTCTGACAGTCCGGGAGCGCTTCTTTAATAAGCTTTATCCCTTCAATTGTTTCAGAAGCTGAGCCGATGTATTGTTCATCGCCTGTTCCGATTGGAAAAACAAGTGGATCAAAAATGATATCTGAAGATTTGAGACCGTATTTAGAAACGAGTAGCTCATGTGAGCGTTTGGCAACTTCGAGCTTACGTTCAGCTGTTATCGCCATCCCTGACTCATCAATAGTGCCAACTACAACGGCGGCGCCATATTTATGAATAAGAGGAGTGACAGCTTCAAATCGTTCTTCTCCATCCTCGAGGTTAATTGAGTTGATGATCGCTTTTCCTTGTGAATAAGAAAGGGCTTTTTCAATCACCGCGTCATCTGTTGAGTCAATGATAAGAGGGGTTTTTACTTTATTTACAACATATTTCATGAAATTCTCAATATCTGCAAGTTCGTCACTGTCAGGATTTGCTAGGCAAATATCGATAACCTGCGCTCCTTTTTTTACTTGTGATCGAGCAATTTCAGAAGCCTCTTCAAATTTCTCCTCAGCTATAAGACGTTTGAATTTCCGTGAACCAATCACATTTGTCCGCTCTCCGACAAGAACAGGTCTTGTGTTTTCATCATAGATAAATGGCTCAATCCCTGAAATTGCGTGCGGGTGGGAGTGAGGCGCTTTTCTAGGCTGAACATTCTTCACAGAATCTGATATCGCTCTGATATGAGCAGGTGTCGTTCCACAACAACCGCCAACTACATTTAGCCATCCTTTTTCCGCAAATCCTCTAATTTTTAATGCCAAACTTTCTGGCGTTTCATGATAATGCCCCTCTTCATCTGGAAGACCCGCATTTGGATAGCAACTCACAGAAGTTGTGGCAAGATCTGATAGAGAGCGGAGGTGATCTCTCATAAATTCTGGTCCTGTTGCACAGTTTAGACCAACAACAGCTGGGTTCATGTGTTCAAGTGATAAATAAAAAGCTTCAATGCTTTGACCTGCGAGAGTTGTTCCCATCGGTTCGATAGTACCAGAAATGATAAGGGGAACAGAACGATTGCTTTCTTTAAAAGATTTTGAAATCCCAATAAAAGCGGCTTTAACATTTAGCATATCCTGACTTGTTTCAACAAGGAGGAGATCTACGCCACCTTCTAGTAATCCTTTTGCTTGTAATTGATAGGATCGGCATAGAGCTTCAAATGTAGTGCCACCTGTAACAGATAATGTTTTTGTTGTTGGCCCCATTGAACCAGCTACAAAACGGGGCTTATCAAATGTCGTCACTTTTGAAACTGCTTCTTTTGCTAGAATGGCAGATGTGTAGTTAAGCTCTTCAGCAAGATGGCCAAGATTATATTCGTCGAGAACGAGATCGGTCGCTCCGAAAGTGTTCGTTTCAATAATATCAGCACCACAAGCTAAGTAATCATCATGTATTGAGGAGATAAGGTCTGGTCTTGTTAAAGATAAGTATTCGTTGCAGCCTTCGTAATCTTCACCACCAAAATCAGCGGGCTTAAGATTAGCCTGTTGAATCATTGTTCCCATGGCTCCATCAAGAACAAGAATTCTCTTCTTAAGTAGATCTTCAAATGAGGGGTAGACCACTATGAATCTTCCTTTCTTCTTCAATACGAGTTTTTTCTTTAATGTAACGAGTTAATTCTACTGTTAATTCGTAGCGCAAAAACGGTGTTATTAAATAAATGCCATTGAATAAATCGAATGCTGCATCAATTAAGGACTTTGCGATGGCGAGTCCTTCATTTTGTGACTCACTGGCATCGGTGGCTGTGGACATTCGCTTACGTATTGAATCAGATAATTTTATTCCTGGTACTTCATTATGCAGGAATTCGGCATTTCGATAGCTTGTTAACGGCATGATTCCGATGTAAATAGGGCACGTTAAATGTTTTGTAGCTTCATGTACTTCGATTAATTGTTCTTCGCTATAGATAGGCTGACTAATAAAATAATCCGCCCCATACTGCTGTTTTTTCTCAAGTCTTGCGACAGCTCGATCAAGATGGCGAACATTAGGGTTAAAAGCTGCTGCGATCGAAAAGGAAGTCTTCATCCCAAGTGATTTACCGGAACAAGATAACCCGTTGTTGAATTGTTTGATTAACCGGATAAGGTCGAAAGATGATACGTCATATACAGAAGTTGCACCTGGAAAATCTCCTATTTTTGTAGGATCTCCAGTAACAGCGAGTACTTGATTAATTCCCAGTGTATGAAGCCCCATTATATGCGATTGTAATCCGATGATATTCCGGTCTCTACAAGCTATGTGCACGAGAGGGCGAACATTAAATTGTGACTGAATAGTTGATGCCATAGCTGTATTGCAAATACGAGGTGAGGCAAGGGAATTATCAGCTAGTGTAATAGCATCTACTCCGACTTCTTGTAGGGCCTTCGTACCTTGGAGATACTTCTTTGTATTTAGCTTCTTAGGCGGATCAAGCTCTACGATAACAGAACGTTGCTTTTGAGCAATTTCATGCAAGTGGGGCAAACGTTCTATGTTGTTTTCGGTTTGTGTGACTTCTTTAGCTATTACTTCTATTTTTTTATGAGTAATAGGTTTTGTTCCCTTTAAAGCTTTTGAAACAGCAGCAATATGTTCTGGTGTTGTACCACAACATCCTCCAATTAATCGAACACCTTGTTTGCGGAGAGATTCAGCACTTTGTTTAAAATAATCAGGGGCAGTGGGGTAAACCAATCGTCCCTCCTCATAGTCAGGTAAACTTGCATTTGGATAAGCAGAGAGATAACTAGTTGAAAGGGGGACCTCTTCAAAAGCTTGAATCATGTGATATGGCCCTAGTCTACAATTAACACCTGTCACATCTGCTCCAGACTTTTCTAATTGTTTAAGAGCAGATGGAAGGGAGGTCCCGTTTTGTAAAACCCCGGGTTCATGCATGGAAACTTGAGCTATTATGGGGAGGTTCGTTTGTTTTCGAGCAATCCCAAGGACTGATGAAATTTCTTCAAGATCGTAATAAGTTTCGAGTAAGATCCCGTCAACGCCCTCAAGTAGAAGACAGTATAACTGTTCTCTAAAGCTACGTTTGATTTCATCAAGAGAAGTCTTTTGAGTATTGATTCCTCGTATGCCACCGATCGTTCCAAATACATAAGTCGCTTTGTTTGCTGCTTGTCGAGCTAATTTAACAGCTTCAGTGTTCATTTCTTTTACAAGATCTTCAAGACCATATCTCGCTAATTTACTGTAGTTTGCTCCATAGGTGTTCGTTTGTATCACGTCTGAACCTGCTTCTACATATGCGCGGTGTATGTTTAATACTTGCTCTGGATGCGATAGGTTTAACTCTTCAAAACATTGATCTACCCCATATGAATAGAGAAGTGTTCCCATCGCGCCATCACCGATTAGAATATTGTTTTTTAATTTATTAAGGAAACTCATAGTTGACCACTCGCTTCGGAAGCGGAGTATTGCTTTCTAATAGCTGCAAATCCATTTTTGAAATCTTTTAATAAATCATCAGGATTTTCAAGTCCCACAGACAATCGCAATAATCCATCTGTGATGCCTCGTTTTCTTCGTTCTATAGGAGGCATAGAAGCATGTGACATTCTAGCTGGATAGGAGAGAATTGATTCTACGGCACCAAGACTTACCGCGAAAACAGGAATTTGAACATGCTTTGTGAATAGACGCACGGCATTTTCATCAGGTAACCGAAAGGACAAAACTGCACCAGGACCAGCGGCTTGATAAATATGAGTGGAGTGACCAGGGTGATAAGAAAGCCCTGGATAAAAGACTTCTTCTACCATCTTTTCTTTAGTAAGAGCATGCGCAAGACGAAACGCAGATCTAGACGATTGATCTAGCCGACAATGCAATGTTTTTAAGCCACGGAGAACTAACCAGGAATCGTGAGCGCTTAAAATCGATCCAAACGAGTTTTGCAGGAATGCAAGCTGTTCCGCTAATTCCTCACTTTTTACGGCAGCAAGACCAGCGACGACATCGCTATGTCCTGAAATGAATTTCGTAGCACTATGCAATACGATATCGGCTCCGAAGTCTAACGGACGTTGTAGAGCAGGTGTCATAAAGGTGTTATCGACAAATGTTAAACAATTATTCGCTTTAGCTAATTTAACAACGGCTTGAATGTCAGTTACCTTCAGCAAAGGATTAGAAGGCGTTTCGATATAGATTACTTTAGTATTGGATTGAATACCTCTCGCCACTTCATTTAAATCTGTCATGTCTACAAAAGTATGTTTAATTCCAAATCTCCCGAGAACGTCATGAATCATGCGATACGTCCCACCGTAGACGTCTTCAGATATAAGAACGTGATCGTTTTGTGAAAGGAGCATAAACGAGGTGGCGATAGCGGCCATCCCAGAAGCAAACGCAAATCCCTTAACCCCACCTTCAAGATTGGCAATTGTTTCTTCAAGCGCTTCGCGAGTGGGGTTGCCTGAACGACTGTAATCGTATTTTCCAGGTTGGTCAAAATCCATCTGATGAAATGTAGAAGCCTGTTGGATAGGGACGCTAACAGCTCCCGTAGCTTTATCAAATTTGTGATCGTTATGAAGAAGTTTTGTTTGAAATGTATAATCAGTATTTGTCAATTTGAACAACCTCCTCTTCAAAAATGGACAATGCTTGATTCAGGTCCTGTATTAAGTCATCAATGTTTTCAATCCCAACAGAGAAACGTAGCAGTCGATTGCACACCCCTTTTTCAAGTCTGATGTCTTCTGGTATCTCAGCATGAGTTTGCGTTGAAGGATATGTGATAAAGCTTTCTACCCCTCCAAGACTTTCAGCAAATGTGACAAGTGTTAATTTTCTAAGAAAGAGATCTACCCATTCTTCGGACCGCAATCTGAAAGAAAGCATCCCACCTTTATCTGGATAAAAAACGTCT
Organism: Anaerobacillus sp. 63XJN7_4_ISO-PGPR-S23-413; assembly: GCF_056173725.1. NCBI lineage: Bacteria > Bacillati > Bacillota > Bacilli > Caryophanales > Bacillaceae > Anaerobacillus > Anaerobacillus sp. 63XJN7_4_ISO-PGPR-S23-413. The sequence continues at coordinate 2,748,259 of NZ_CM149688.1, read as the reverse complement.
GTTATTGCTTCATGATTTGTTAAAAATTCAGTTACCTTTCTGGCATTCTCTTCATGCTGCTTCATTCTGAGTGGCAAGGTTTTCATGCCTCTCATTAATAACCAGGAATCAAAAGGAGAAAGCACAGCGCCTGCACCGTTTTGGTATTGTTGGATTTCAGCGCAAATATTCTCACCTTTTGCAACCACAAGCCCTGCGAGAATATCATTATGACCGCCTAAATACTTAGTGGCACTATGCACGACGATATCCGCCCCAAGCAGTAGTGGGTTTTGTAGAAGAGGGGTGAACAAAGTATTGTCTACAATAAATAATAGGTCCCTGTTTTCTGCTATCCGTGCAATTTTTTCAAGATCTGTTAATTTCATTAATGGATTAGATGGATTTTCAACAAAAATGGCTTTTGTACGGTGAGTTAGGAGTGATGAAAGTTGTTCATTTCTTTGTGTATCAAAATATGTGAAGGAGATACCATAATGTTTTTCAGCATGGGCAAATAATCGATAAGTCCCACCATACAAATCATCTGAGACGAGAATATGGTCGCCGCTTTTGAATATGGCAAGGATTGCTTGAATCGCAGCCATTCCGGAACTAAAAGCAAATCCCTGATCACCATGTTCGAGTTCTGATATAGCGGATTCTAAAATGGATCGTGTCGGGTTTTTGGTTCTTGAATAATCGAATCCGGTGGATTGACCGATGCCTTCATGGCTATACGATGTGGAGAAGTACACTGGAGGATTTACCGCACCGGTTTTAGTATCTGAATGATTACCTAATTGGACAAGTAGTGTTTCTAACTGTTTATTCGACATAATCAATCTCCTTTTCATTGAATAAGGGCAATAAAAAAAGCCCTCTATAAGAAGAAGACTTTGGTTGCTCTTCTTCTTATCTTCCAAGTTGAAATCAACTTGCTGGAGTTAGCACCTTACCAGAAAATATCTGGTGGTTGCTGAAGCTTCATAGGGCCAGTCCCTCTGCTTCTCTTGATAAGAATTGAAAATATATGGAATTTTATTGTGTCGCTTTTTTCATAATCTACATCACTTTAAAGTGAAAAGCAAGGGATTTGAGTAAATTATCAAAATTTTTCTTCTGTTGAATCATTTGCTCGCTCGTTCGTTACACGTTTTTTTGGTAACGGGATTTCTTTAATCGTAAGATAAAGTAGCATGATGGCCACAATCCAATAAAGTAGGAATCCTAAAGGGACTGCTGTTTTAATGAGTGCCATAATCGCAAAGAAGAGCGTTGGAATTGTTACTGAATAAACAGATAAGACCCAAAGTTGTTTATAAGAAGCTTTTCTTCCGGTAATACTTCTCAATAGTAGTCCAATTGTAGCTAGTACGGTAACTCCTATAAACTTAAGGCCGGTTTGAAACAAATAGATAACGAATATCAGTAACGGAATAAAGATAGGGAGCAGGTTGTCCAGATTATTACTTAGCTCATTAACATCTTGCTTCGTGAAAGTCATCGAACTAAAGTTACTGTAATTAAACTCCTGTCTAGCACCGCTATCTACAACGATTACACGATCTTTTAGGAATGCGATAACGGAATCATATTGATCAACATCATCAGGCTTTGTCTGGTCTGTCGCATCAAAAATAAAAGTATTTTCATCATTTTGTCGAATAAGCGGTTCAGACTGTTCACTTGTTAAAGATCCGTCCTCTAAAGTGAATTCTGGTAGATCTGACATATGTGTTTTGAGATCCTCATAAGCGTTTGTAAAGGATAGAGCCGTCATAATTCCTACTGGCACAGAAGAAAGGAACATAAGTAAAAACACGTACAATATTGGCTTGCCTAGCTTTTGAAAACGGAATCTGGCCATCATCTTAGGGGAAAATAAGCTGTAGTAAAGTTGTTTAAAAACGTTCAAATTAATAATCTCCTTTCTAAATGTGGAGCGTTTCTCCACCCAATCAGTTTATCTTATATAGAGAGAAGGGAACAGTATTCTTGGTGAAACTTTATTGAAATAAATTTGTTTTCAGCATAATATCTTTACAAATCTATATTAACTCTTTACAAAGGGGGGAGCGATGTAGATAATAGACAAGGGACTTTGTTGAGTATTGTCGAAAAAAATAAAACATAAGTGCAAGGGGTTGAAATGATGGAACTCAACGTTCAGGAGATGATCTTTCAGTTTGTGGGAGGTCTTGGTATTTTCCTGTTTGGACTAAAGTATATGGGAGACGGCCTTCAACGATCAGCAGGTGATCGATTAAGAGACATTCTCGATCGTTTTACGACTAACCCGTTTATGGGTGTGCTCGCTGGGGTCATTGTAACTATTCTCATACAAAGTAGTTCAGGAACAACGGTTTTAACAGTCGGTCTTGTTAACGCAGGATTTATGACTCTGAAGCAAGCAATTGGCGTTGTAATGGGTGCGAACATTGGTACAACTGTTACAGCATTTATTATTGGTTTTCCTATTAAAGATTACGCACTTCCAATTATAGCCATCGGTTCTTTGTTAATTTTCTTCTTTAAAAACAAGAAAATTAACTACGCTGGTCAAATCGTCTTCGGATTTGGTGCGTTGTTCTTTGGACTTGAATTAATGAGTACGGGAATGAAACCACTTCGTAGCCTTGAGGCTTTCCAAGAATTAACAGTAAGCATGAGCTCGAACCCACTGTTAGGCGTTGTGATCGGTACAGTATTTACTGTCATTGTACAAAGTTCCAGTGCGACAATTGGTGTATTGCAAGGTCTTTATTCACAGAACGCAATGGATATTCAAGCTGCATTACCAGTTCTGTTTGGAGATAATATCGGTACAACGATTACCGCAGTTCTTGCTTCTATCGGTGCATCCGTTGCCGCTAGACGTACAGCACTGACTCACGTTATTTTCAATTTAATTGGAACGGCGCTTTTCCTAATATTCTTATTCGCCTATACGCCGTTTATTGAATACTTAAGAGATGCATTAAACTTAACACCGGAAATGACGATTGCATTCGGACACGGGATCTTTAACATTACAAATACTGTTATCCAGTTCCCATTCATTGCCGGACTTGCCTATCTCGTTACAAAAATTATTCCTGGTGATGATGCAACGATTGAATATAAGCCAAAACACCTTGATCCAGTATTTATCGAACGCTCTCCATCTGTTGCATTAGGACAAGCTAAAGAAGAAGTGATTCGAATGAGCGGATTTGCTTATAAGGGTGTTAAAGAAGCATCAAATTATTTAACATCTAAGAGTCAGAAGAGCGCTGAAAAAACCGCTCAGTATGAAGAAGCTATTAACAACCTGGATAATAAAATTACAGATTACCTTATCCAATTATCAGCAACTTCTCTGTCTGGAGATGAGTCGACACGACACGGTATGCTAATGGACTCAGTTCGTGATATCGAGCGTATTGGCGATCATATGGAGAATATTGTTGAGTTGGTTGATTATCAAATAAGCAATAAAGTGAAGATGACTGACGTTGCTATGAAAGACCTTGATGAAATGTTTAATCTGACTCTTTCTGCACTCAATGAAGCCTTTGATGCACTTGATAAATGGGATGTAGCTAAGGCGCAGGAAGTTGTTAAGCTAGAAGATAAGATCGACAAAATGGAAAGAACGCTTCGTAAGCAGCATATCCTTCGTCTAAATGAGGGTGAATGTACTGGAAGTGCTGGAATTGTTTTTGTTGATATCATCAGTAACCTTGAGCGTATTGGTGACCATGCGGTGAATATTGCAGAAGCCGTCATTGGAGAAGAATAAATGTGGGAAGCAGAGGGATGCCTCTGCTTCTTTTTATCATTATATAGAAGAAAAGTGACATCTCCGCTAAAATAGAGTCAAGTTGAAGGGAGGTTAAAAGCGTGGATATTCTATTATGGTGCCTGATCATTGCGTCATTCATCATTGCATTTGTGGGATTGATTTATCCAATTATTCCAGCCGTACTATTTATTTATGTTGGGTTTATCCTGTATGGGGTGTTTTTTGATTTTAGTTCAATGACTATTTCCTTTTGGATTGTTGAAGTTCTGCTGACGATGCTATTATTTGTTGCGGACTATGCTAGTAATTTATTTGGCGTGAAGAAGTATGGAGGGTCAAAGGCGGCGATATGGGGGAGTACAATTGGTTTACTTGTTGGCCCATTTGTCATTCCGTTTGCAGGGATCATCCTTGGACCATTTATCGGGGCTATCTTAGCTGAACTAGTTATTCATCGAAAAGCTTTTAAAGAATCTGTTCAAGTAGGTGTAGGTTCATTGCTTGGTTTTCTTGGTGGAGCTGTTATGAAAGGATTACTCCAAACGATTATGGTGGTTGTGTTCCTAGTGTATGTCCTATAAGTTCTTGATGACAAAATGAAAGCGTGATATAGTATTTTCATAATTGAAATTAAGATTAATTCAATTAAATATGAAAAACTTATTGACGCTTTCTTTATCCATATGATATATTAGTTCTTGTCGTTAAGAAATATTCCACAGTAGCTCAGTGGTAGAGCTATCGGCTGTTAACCGATCGGTCGTAGGTTCGAATCCTACCTGTGGAGCCATATGGCGGTGTAGCTCAGCTGGCTAGAGCGTACGGTTCATACCCGTGAGGTCGGGGGTTCGATCCCCTCCGCCGCTACCATATATTTCAACGATACAACATGGCGGTTGTGGCGAAGTGGTTAACGCACCGGATTGTGATTCCGGCATTCGTGGGTTCAATTCCCATCAGCCGCCCCACTTATTACATAAGGACCCTTAGCTCAGCTGGTTAGAGCTGACGGCTCATAACCGTCCGGTCGCAGGTTCGAGTCCTGCAGGGTCCACCAAATGCATATCGGAGGAATACCCAAGTCTGGCTGAAGGGATCGGTCTTGAAAACCGACAGGGGCTTAGTCGCCCGCGGGGGTTCGAATCCCTCTTCCTCCTCCATTTTCTAAAAGTTAGCTTTCTAAAAAATGGATGCAAATTAAGTTCTTTTACATCATCGCGGGGTGGAGCAGTTCGGTAGCTCGTTGGGCTCATAACCCAAAGGTCGCAGGTTCAAATCCTGCCCCCGCAACCAAAATGAAATTCTTACTACGTCGAACATACTTCTTCGTCAGAATTTAATTGGAGTGCCATTGGTGCAACCAAAATGAAATTCTTACTACGTCGAACATACTTCTTTGTTAGAATTTGATCGGAGTGCCCTAGGGGCTACCTAAGCTCATAGCAAGGCCAAATTACTTTTAATGTAAATGCAAACTACATACTAATTAAAATTAATACTGATAACATGATTTGGCTCTGTAGCTCAGTCGGTAGAGCAGAGGACTGAAAATCCTCGTGTCGGCGGTTCGATTCCGTCCGGAGCCACCACTCAATAAAGATCCCACTCGTCAATTAATGACGAGTTTTTTTATGTTTTATGTATGTTATTACGCTGTTAATTCCCGATTTTTTTCTTTAAGATGTTTAATTCCATATACTGAGGGGAAACTTTATCTGTGTTGCGGAAATTCAAAGGTTTATTATTTGAAAACGCATGACAATTCTGCTAGTGTAAACTTGTGACGACATCATGTTCAAGTGGTGGCTAACGCTACCCTAACAGCAAGTTACATACTATATTTAAGGAGGAGATTCACAATGGCTAAATTTGAACTACCAGAACTACCTTACGACTACAATGCACTAGAACCACACATCGACGAAGAAACAATGAAGATCCACCACGACAAGCACCATAACGCATATGTAACAAAATTAAATGGTGCACTAGAAGGTCATGAGGAGCATGCATCTAAGAGCCTTGAAGATCTTCTTGGCAACCTTGACGCACTTCCTGAAGGCATTCGCACTGCTGTTCGAAACAATGGTGGCGGGCACGCTAACCACTCACTTTTCTGGCAATTGCTAAGCCCTAACGGTGGCGGCGAACCATCAGGTGATCTAAGCGAAGCACTTAAAAAGAAATTTGGTAGCTTTGAAAGCTTCAAAGAAGAATTTGCTAATGCTGCAGCTGGTCGTTTTGGCTCAGGTTGGGCTTGGCTAGTAGTAAAAGGTGGAGAACTTGAAGTAACAAGCACTCCAAACCAAGATACTCCAGTAATGGAAGGTGTTACACCAATTCTTGGGCTAGATGTTTGGGAGCATGCTTATTATCTTAAGTATCAAAACAAACGTCCTGATTATATCGCTGCATTCTGGAATGTAGTTAACTGGGATGAAGTTGCAAAGCGTTACGAAGCAGCTAAATAATTTACCAAGCTTTCAAAACCCCCGACATTTATGTTGGGGGTTTTTCTATTATGGTTCGATTAAGGTATAAATTGTTCCTAAATGGTGTAGCATGAAATTTATTATAAAATCTGTAAAATCACAGCCAGTTTCAAAATCATGAGGTGTACAAATCAGAACTTGATGATCTGTGATGGTTAAAGAGATGAGATCATTTCGATATTGGATTTGAAGATAGTGCCTCATCCTATTAATAAAGAACGAGTGTTCATCATCTCCTATAAGATGTTGAACGCTTTGAAGTAGTTGGATTTGACTGTCTTCAGTAATGTAGTCTGTCCGATATAGAAAGTAATACATACCCAGTCCCCTTTCAAAAACAGTTTATCCTTTTTGTTTCATCCGCATAACGAACAGAATTTAAGTCAAAATAAGGGTGGATGAAAAAAGGGGAGTTTGTTATGAAAGTTATAAAACATATGATTGGTGAGATAGAGGTAACAAAAGATTTGTTGTTATTACTTACAATCGGTGGTTTATACGCGCTGAGTATTGCGCTCTCAAATACGTTCGTAAATGTTTACTTGTGGAAGCAGTCTGGTGATTTTGCGGATATAGGTATATACAACCTTGCTGCGGTTATAAGTCAGCCGCTTACCTTTATTCTCGCAGGTAGATGGGCTAAAAAAATGGATAGAGTTATTGTATTGCGGATTGGAGTGATTTTTCTCGCTCTTTTCTATATAACAGTGCTTTTTCTTGGTCAGAACGCTAGTCATTTGCTTATCTTACTGGGCGCTTTACTCGGAATAGGGTTTGGCTTTTATTGGCTTGCATTTAATGTGCTAACATTCGAAATTACAGAACCGGACACAAGGGATTTCTTTAATGGATTCCTTGGTTTACTTACATCTTTCGCTGGGATGATTGGGCCAATATTTGCTGGTGTTATTATTTCAAGTCTAGAAGCATTCACGGGGTACAAAGTAATATTTGCCGTCTCACTTGCTTTGTTTTTCGCAGCTGTAATCTTAAGTTTCTTTCTCGAACGTCGTTCTGCCAAAGGGACTTTTTCATTTACACGTGTTTTTCAAGAAAGAAAAGCGAATACAGATTGGCTTAACATTTTACACGCGCATTTTTTTCAAGGTATAAGAGAAGGTACCTTTATTTTCATTATCGTTGTCCTAGTTTTTATTACGACGGAAAGTGAGCTTGCAATTGGTACTTTTGGACTTGTTAATTCAGGAGTATCGTTTTTAGCCTATTATTTGGCGACGAGATTGATTAAACCGCGATATCGTAAGAAGGCTATTTTATATGGCGGACTTATTCTTTACGCTTCGGTTTTTTTACTTGTATCCGACCTAACGTTTGCCCGGTTGTTAATGTATGGTGTTTGTATTTCTCTTGCTTATCCACTTTTACTTGTCCCCTACATTTCGCTTACGTACGATGTGATCGGTAAGGCTTGGAATGCAGCTGAAATGCGGATTGAGTACATTGTCGTTCGAGAGGTGTACTTAAACTTAGGACGAATTGTTTCCGTTCTTTTATTCTTAATAACAGTAGCGTTATTCGACGATGAAACGAGCATTCCGATTTTATTATTAATTGTTGGTGCTGGCCATTCGTTTATTTACTTATTTGTAAGAAAACTTCAAGCTCCCCATCCCCCAAACCCTTCTCCTGACACCGTACAATAGCTCATTAGACCCTTTACTTTTTTTATATCACTAAGTATAGTAAGTAGAAGAGAGAGCAGAGACACCTGTCTGGAACAGGTGTCTATATTTGTTTAAGGGAAGGGAGTCTATCGTGAACACGAAGAAAAAGAAAAATCATGTGCCTTTAAGGCTAAATATATTATTTTTATCTGTATTCCTTTTGTTTTCTACATTAATTCTTCGACTGGGCGTTATACAGATTGTAAACGGTGAAGAATACGAGCGTGTTTCTGAGCAAACTGAGAATGTTACAGCAGAATCAACAGCACCTCGTGGGAAAATGTATGACCGTTATGGGCGAGTTCTGGTTGATAATAACCCTGAATTTGCGCTTACATATATCCGAACGCAGAATACTAAGCAAGCTGAGAGGCTTGAATTAGCTCAGAAATTAGCTGGGTATATTGAAAAAGATACAGATGATGTCATTGATCGAGATCTTAAAGATTATTGGATTGTAACGAATCCGGAAAAAGCGAAGGCAAAGCTAACGGAAAAAGAGTGGGAAGAACTTGAGTCGAGTGAAGCTTATCAACTCCAAATTGAACGGATTAATGATGATGATTTAGAAGAGATTAAGAACGATCCACAAGAGCTTGAGGTAGCTGCTATCAAAAGGGCGATGGATACTGGGTACGCTTTATCATCTCAAACAATTAAGATTGGTTTAACTGAAGATGAAATAGCTAAAGTAAGTGAAAACCTTGGTTCACTACCTGGAATAGAAATTCAAGCAGACGCAACTCGAGAATATCCTTATGGAAATACTCTTCAAACAATTTTCGGAAGGGTCGGACCAATCCCTAAAGATGAGTTAGATTATTATGGTTTGAGAGATTACGAAAGAAATGACAAAGTGGGGATTAGCTATCTCGAGAAAGAATATGAAGAGTACTTAAAAGGTCAAAAAGAAAAGCAAACCTACGTGACCGACAAATCAGGAGAGCCAATTGGTGAACCGAAAGTAATTGAAGGACAAAGAGGAAACGATTTGGTCCTCTCATTAGACATCGATCTTCAAAAGGAAGTCGAGAAAATTCTCGATGAAGAGCTTCGTGATGCAAGACAATATGGGGCAACACGAGGCTATGTAGTCATGATGGATCCCAAAACAGGTGAAATTCTTTCTCTTGCTGGTAAGGAATATAGCAACGGAGAGTTTAAAGACCGAACGTTTGGAGTGATCGGTGACTCCTACGCAATGGGATCGACTGTTAAAGGAGCAACTGTTTTAACAGGTTATCAGTATGGTGTTATTAACCCGAATACGACGCTTGTGGATGAAGTTTTATACTTTAAGGACGAAGGTAAAAAATCTTCATATACGGCTAATGCAATGGGGCCTATATCAGACCTAGTTGCTTTACAAAGATCTTCAAACGTATATATGTGGAAAATCGCGATGAAGATGGCTGACTATGACTATGCTCCGTACGAAAGTAGTAGTTATGACCCTTCAGCTTACGATGAGCTAAAAGAGTCATTCTCTCAGTTTGGTCTAGGCGTTAAAACCGGGGTTGATCTCCCTGGTGAAAGTGCAGGATTAAACGGAGGTGTGAATGAATTTGGTAAAATTCTCGATTTTGCAATTGGACAGTATGATACGTATACACCAATGCAAATGGCTCAGTATACCTCTACAATCGCAAATGGCGGCTATCGTATTGAGCCACACATATTAAAAGAAGTTCATGAACCTTCTGAAAAAGATGGTCTATCAAATACTATTCTTTTCCAAAACACTCCAGAGGTGTTAAACAAAATTAAAATGAGTGAAGAAGAAGTGACACATGTCCAAAAGGGGATGTGGATGGTTATGAATACGGCAAATGGAACCGCAGGTACACATTATCCTTATTTCCAAAGTGATGATTATCAAGCTGCTGGGAAGACTGGAACAGCGCAAATCGGAGATGGATATAATTTGACCCTTGTTGGCTATGCACCTTATGATAATCCCGAAGTAGCCTTTTCTGTAGTAGTTCCAGAAGTAAATGATTCTTCTTCAGGATATGTTAATAAAAAAATAGGTGGACGCGTTCTAGATGCTTATTTTGATTTAAAAGATGAAGCGAAGAAACCTATTGAGGCTAACAAAAAAGAAACAGAATAGCATTTCATGAAAAACCGCTGAAAAGCGGTTTTTTTTATTGTTTAAGGACAAATTAATGAATAATATCTGTCAGATTGAGGTGAAGTGATAGGCTGAATGCATTGCAAAAGTAAGGTATGCCCCAAAAAGACTAATTAAAACGTTTTCCGACACGCATTTACAATCTCTTTACATTCGGTTTATACGACATTAATATCTAGCCTGTATTCTAAGAATTGTGATTGAGAGGCCAATACACAAACAACCTGGTTGGTCACAAAGTACAAACATCCATTTAGGGGGAAATTACATGAAGTTCAAGGGCATTATGCTTATGGTAGTTATGTCGATGGTAATGATTTTCGCAGCAGCTTGCGGAAATAATTCTGGTAACACAAACAGCGGCGGAGAAGCTTCTGGTGAAGAAGTATCTGGCGAAGTTCTAATGGACGGATCTTCTACAGTATTCCCGATTATGGAAGCAGTTGCTGAAGAATACGCTTCTGTACAACCTGATGTAAAAGTTAGTGTAGGTGTTTCAGGTTCTGGTGGTGGATTTGAGAAATTCTCTGCTGGTGAAACAGACATGAGTAACGCTTCTCGTCCAATCAAGGAAGAAGAAACAGCTGCACTTGAAGAAGCTGGTATTGACTTCACAGAATTTGAAATTGCAAAAGACGGTCTTTCTATCGTTGTTAACTCTGAGAATGATTGGGTAGATCAGCTTACAATTGACGACTTAAAGAAAATCTGGTTAGGCGAAGCAACGATGTGGAGCGACGTTAACCCTGAATGGCCTGAAGAAAAAATCGAATTATTTAGCCCTGGTACAGATTCTGGAACGTATGACTACTTTAATGAAGTAGTACTAGAAGATGAGCAAATGGTGAAAGAAGCAACACTTTCTGAAGATGACAATGTACTTGTAAATGGTGTAACTGGCTCTAAAAACGGTATGGCATTCTTCGGTTATGCTTACTACCTTGAAAACAAAGATAGCCTTAACATTGTTCCAATCGTTAATGGTGACGGTGAAGCTGTAGAACCAAATGCAGAAACAATTCAAGATGGAACATATGAGCCACTGTCTCGCCCGCTATACACTTATGTGAAGCACTCTGCAGTAGAAGAAAATCCTGCAGTATATGATTTCACTAAATATGCACTAGAAAACGCTGGTGAAATGGCAGAAGCAGTTGGATATGTAGCTCTTCCAGAAGAAAAGTATACAGAAGACATGAACAAACTAGAAGAAATCGCTGGTAAGTAAGAATAAAATGAAACAGATTGGTGAGGAGTTACGGCTCCTCACTTTATCCTGTTTTGCTCTTTGTGAGGGGGAGTAATAAATGCAAAGCTCTGTTCGTCAGATGATTAAAGACAAAAAAGAGAAAAATCAATCACGAGCGAAGTTTATGGAGAAACTTGTACCGGGCTTATTGCTTTTATGTGCAATTATCTCTGTATTAACAACGCTTGGTATTGTTTTTACATTGATTGTAGAAACAATTACGTTTTTCAACCGTGTTTCAATTATTGAATTCTTTACGAATAAAGATTGGTACCCGTTTTTTGGAGACAACCCTGATTATGGAATCTGGCCACTGATTTCTGGAACATTAATGATTACCGGGATCGCCATGCTCGTTGCCATTCCGTTAGGTTTAGCAGCAGCCATTTATTTGAGTGAATATGCAAGTGATAGCGTTAGAAGAATCATTAAGCCGATTCTGGAAGTATTAGCAGGTATTCCTACGATTGTATATGGTTTCTTTGCTTTAACTTTTGTTACACCAGTTCTACAAAATATTATTCCGAGTCTTCCTATTTTCAACGCGTTAAGCCCCGGTATCGTTGTAGGGATTATGATTATTCCTATGGTTGCATCTCTCTCAGAGGATGCGATGAGCTCTGTACCGAACGCAATTCGAGAAGGTGCACTCGGACTTGGCGCTACACGATTTGAGGTTGCTGTGAAAGTAGTTCTACCAGCAGCATTATCAGGAATTATTGCATCTTTTGTACTTGCGATTTCAAGAGCAATCGGTGAAACAATGATCGTAACAGTCGCAGGTGGTGCAACACCAAAACTTACTCTAGATGTAACGGAGTCTATACAGACAATGACATCTTATATTGTGCAGGTAAGTCTAGGGGATGCTGGTTATGGAACAACAATTTACTACAGCATTTATGCTGTTGGGATGACGCTCTTCCTTTTCACACTTATCATGAACCTTATCGCGCAATATATTTCTCGTAGATTCAGGGAGGAATACTAATGCAATTAGTAGATCAGGCAAAAGTAAAAAGTAAAATGCAAACCAGACTGGCACAAAATAAGATTCTTAAAGGAATTTTCTTTGGAGCAACAATGCTAGCACTCGTAGTGCTTGTTATCTTGTTATATCGGATATTCACTCAAGGAATTGGTTACTTAAATCTTGAGTTCTTTCAAAATTTCGCGTCTCGTTTCCCTGAAAAAGCAGGGATTAAAGCAGCATTTTTCGGTACTTTATGGATGATGGCAGTGATAGCTCCAGTGGCACTTACAATTGGAGTTGGAACCGCGATTTATCTTGAAGAATATGCAAAGAAAAATAAGTTTACAACGTTTATTCAAATAAATATTTCAAACTTAGCAGGTGTGCCCTCGATCGTTTTTGGTTTACTTGGTCTAACTGTATTTGTTCGGATGTTGGAAATGGGGCGCAGTGTTCTAGCCGGTGGTTTAACGATGAGTTTATTAATTTTGCCAATAATCGTTGTTGCTGCTCAAGAAGCTGTACGTTCGGTTCCAAAAGAGCTTCGAGAGGCTTCTTATGCGATGGGTGCTACGAAATGGCAAACAATCAAAAAGGTTGTATTACCAGCTGCGATCCCTGGGATTTTAACAGGAGGAATTCTTGCGCTATCACGCGCAATCGGTGAAACAGCGCCACTTCTTATGATTGGTGCATTAACGTTTGTAGCTTACTTGCCTGAGAATTTCTTGTCCGGCTTCACCGTTATGCCAATCCAAATTTTCAACTGGACAAGTCGACCTCAGACAGAGTTCCATGATGTTGCGGCAGCTGGAATTATCGTTCTTCTTGCGATGTTGCTCATTATGAATTCAATTGCTGTCTTAATTCGAAATAAGTTTTCTAAAAGACTGTAGCTACGTAAAACTCTCATCAATGTGTAAAGGGGATTTTGAAAATGAAAACAGTTATGGATGAAAAGAAAGTCGTAAAAGCTCCGCGGTCAGAAGAACAGATAAAAGAAAAAGATTCTGTATATAGCATTCAAAATTTTAATTTATGGTACGGAAAAGACCAGGCTCTAAAAGATATTAAATTCGAAATTCCAGAAAAACAGGTAACAGCCATTATCGGGCCATCCGGTTGTGGTAAATCCACGTTTATTAAAGCTCTTAATAGAATGGTTGAAATGGTGCCAATTGTAAAAATGTCTGGTGATATTAACTATCGTGGGAAAAATATTTTTGAGAACAAATACAAAGTAGAAGATTTGCGCACAAAAGTGGGGATGGTTTTCCAAAAGCCGAATCCATTTCCAAAATCAATCTATGAAAATGTCGTTTATGGTCCCAAAATTCACGGCATTAAAAACAAAAAAGTACTTGATGAAATTGTCGAAAAAAGCTTAAAAGGTGCAGCGCTTTGGGAAGAAGTAAAAGATCGTCTTAGCGAAAATGCTTACGGTTTATCTGGTGGTCAGCAACAGCGCCTTTGTATCGCTCGCTGTCTCGCAATTGAGCCTGATGTTATCTTGATGGATGAGCCAACATCTGCGCTTGACCCAATCTCTACTCTAAAAGTAGAAGAACTTGTTCAAGAGTTAAAGAAAGATTTCAGTATTATTATCGTAACGCACAACATGCAACAAGCAGCTCGTATCTCTGATAAAACGGCCTTTTTCTTAAACGGTGAAGTCGTAGAGTTTTCTGATACGAACCAGTTATTCTCTAATCCTACAGATAAGCGAACAGAAGACTATATTACAGGCCGTTTCGGTTAATTATTTCGGGGGTGAGCATTTATGGTAGTAAGAGAAAATTTCCAAGAACAGTTAGATGAAATAAAGACTAAGCTTCTTGAACTAGGCTCTTTAGCGCAGTTGGCGGTTGATGATGCGATTACTGCATTAAAGAATCAGGATGTTGATAAAGCACTTGAAATTATTGATAATGATTATAAAATTAACCGCCTCGAGGAAGAGATTAACGAAACAGCGATTTGGTTAATCGCGAAGGAGCAGCCGCTTGCAACCGATCTAAGAAGACTTATTTCAGCCCTGAAAATTACAACTGATGTTGAGCGGGTTGGAGATCTAGCAGTTAACATTGCAAAGTCGATTATTCGTATTGGCGATAAACCATTTGTAAAGCCGATCGAAGAAATTCCAGCGCTCGCTCAGAAAGCAAACAACATGCTGAAAGAAGTGCTTGCATCTTTCTATGATGAAGATGTGAATAAGGCAATGGCTGTTGCGGATGCAGATGATGAAATTGACAACATGTATGGTCGTCTTGTGAAGGAGCTACTTGAGTTAATGACCGAACATCCTGAAAGTGTTAGTCAAATTCAACAGCTTTCATTTATATGCCGCTATGTTGAACGTATTGGTGATCACTGTACGAACATTTCCGAAAGCGTGATTTATGTTGTGAAGGGGAAACGATACGACCTTAATGCATAGTGATCGAACCACACTCTAAATTAGAGTGTGGTTTTTTCATATAATTAGAAAGCTTAAGTAATGACCTGTCCACTCGTGCAATAAACTAGTGTAGGAGATGGATAGGAGGTAGCAAAATGCCAAGACACTTAGTAATAGGAAATGGACAATTGCTTATAAATATGGATCAGTTTCTTCAAATACGAGATATTTATTATCCGTATGTTGGGCAGCAAAATCACGTTCAAGGTCATGCAAATCGTATAGGGGTTTGGGTAGATGGGAAATTTTCATGGTTACATTCATCTGAATGGGAGATTCAGCCTAATTATGATCAAGACACGCTGGTAACATATAGTACGGCTGTCCATCCTCATCTCGGACTTAAGCTTGTGTTTGAAGAGGGGGTCCATCAGCGTGAGATGCTGATGATTCGTAAGATTACGATTCATAACCTTGAAGGTCAAAGACGTGACGTTAGGATTTTTTTTCATCAAGATCTGAATATTTATGAAACTGAAGTAGGCGATACAGCTTATTATTGTCCGGATACTAAGTCGATGATTCATTACAAACGATATCGATATTTTCTTTTTAATGGTGAAATAGATGGGGCGGGGATTAAACAGTATACTTCTGGTGTGAAACGATTCCAGGCTGCTGAAGGTACATGGCGCGATGCTGAAGACGGCCACTTACATGTGAATCCCATCGCACAGGGATCAGTAGATAGCACATTTTCTTTGGAAACGAAGCTGGAACCTAACAGTGAGAAAGTAGCCTATTATTGGATGACAGTTGGAAGAACGAAGGAAGAAGTTAGTAGTATTCATGAGTATGTAAGTGAGATTGGAACACAATTGACTGTTGAAAAAATTCGGATGTACTGGAACCGTTGGGTGAATAAGTCGGTGTTACCTGAGACAGACTTAGGATCGGACATTCTTTCACTTTATAAAAGAAGCTTATTAATTGTTCGAACGCAAACCAACCAAAATGGAACGATTATTGCGGCGAATGATTCAGACATTTTGCATTACAATCGAGACCATTATAGTTATATGTGGCCAAGAGATGGCGCGCTCATTGCTTCAGCGATGTCAAAAGCAGGTTACCATGGAATGGTGGCGAACTTCTATCGCTGCTGTGCAGAGCTTCTTTCAAAAGAAGGGTATTTACATCACAAATACAATCCTGATGGCTCTGTAGGATCGAGCTGGCATCCCTATGTGGATCGTTTAAAGCAATCTCAGCTTCCAATACAAGAAGATGAAACTGCTCTTGTTCTCTGGGCTTTTTGGGAGCATTATCAATCGACAGGAGATATTGAATTTGCTCAATCGCTCTATAAGTTCTTAGTACGGCCAGGAGCTAAGTTCTTGTTGCAATTTATGGATGAAGCGCTAGATTTACCACTTCCTTCTTACGATCTTTGGGAAGAGCGATTTGGAATTTTTAGCTTTACAGCTTCAGCTTGCTATGGAGGTTTGATGGCAGCTCATTCGTTTGCAAGGCTATTTGGTGAAGATGACCGCGCTGATAGCTATTTTGAAGGGGCACAGCGGATCAAAAAAGGAATTGAGACACATTTATATGATAAGACCCGTTCCTGCTTTATTCGGGGGTTGTACCGCAATGGTGAGACTGGAGAGATAACGAAGGATTATACAATAGAAAGCAGTTTGTTTGGTCTATTTGCTTTTGGAGTATTCCCTGCAGATGATCCAAGGGTCGTTCGTACAATGGAAGAAATTGAAAAACGCCTGTCTGTCAAAACAAGTATAGGCGGTGTAGCACGTTATGTTAGTGATTATTATTTTCAACAATCACAAAATGTAGAAGAAGTACCAGGGAATCCGTGGGTTATTTGTACTCTATGGATCGCCAAATGGAAAATTTCTAGTGCTCAAACGATTGAACAACTTCGCGATGCGAAGAATCATATTGATTGGGTATTTAAGCAGGCCCTCACAAGTGGTATACTACCAGAACAGGTTCATCCTTACACGGGTAAACCACTATCTGTAGCACCCTTAACCTGGTCGCATGCAACGTACGTAGATGTGGTGAAGGATTATCTTGAGAAATATGAGTCACTTTCTTCAACAAAAACAACTTGATTGAATGAGATATGTTTGTTATCATAATGAAGTATGTTGTTAAATGAACAGTTTGATAGGATTTGGAGGGATATTCATGCGCGTACAAATTACATTGGCTTGCACTGAAACAGGCGATCGTAACTACATCACGACGAAGAACAAACGTACTAACCCTGATCGTCTTGAACTTAAAAAATACAGCCCAAGACTTAAAAAGCAGACGTTACATCGCGAAACAAAGTAAGCAGTAGGATATCCTACTGCTTTTTTATTTGCACATTTTCTCGTAAACTAATAGAAGAGAAAAGTAGGAGGAATGATGATGCAATCAAAACATGAATGGCGAACAAACATGAAAGTGAAATTAAAAGAAATTAGTGCTGATGAGAAAATATTGCTTGATGAACAAATACGTGAACGTCTTTATACATATGAACCATTCAAAAAGGCTAAAACGATCGGATTAACCGTGGCAATGAAAGGTGAAATAAATACGAAGAAAATTATAGAAAAAGCTTGGACTGATGGAAAGAGAGTAGCAGTCCCGAAGTGTAATCCGAAGACGAAGCAGATGACTTTTCGCTACTTAACAGAGTGGGATCAGCTAGAAAGCGTTTATTTTGGGTTGGAAGAACCTCGCCCCGATAAAACAGTAGTGTGTCCCCCAGAAGAAATAAATCTTTTGCTTGTTCCTGGTCTCATTTTTGATCTTAATGGCTTTAGGATTGGATTTGGTGGCGGTTTTTATGATCGATATTTGCAACACTATTCAAACTCAACCGTATCCCTTGCCTATCAATTTCAAGTCGTTGAAAAGGTGCCAACCGAATCTTTTGACGTACCTGTGGAAGCCATCATTACTAATGAACAGCTTGTTAACGGAAAATGATCATTTACGCTTTTTTAAGTGCTATAACAGGTATTTTAGGATATAAAGTTCATGCACTTTCGAGAAATGGAGCAATAGCCGCCACAGGTGTTGGGTGCGCGATCGCACTAGGTTTTGGCTGGAAAGGGCTCTTGCTTCTTGGTATCTTTTTTTTAACTTCTACTATATGGAGTAAGTATAAAGCGCAGTTAAAAGATGGCGTGGAACAAATTGTAGAAAAGGGCGCTTCGAGAGATCAGTATCAAGTTCTTGCAAATGGTGGGGTTGCTGCTTTCGCTGGAATAATGATGCTTTTATTCCCTGGGGATGTATGGCTGTTTATTTTTCTAAGTGCGATTGCCACTTCTAATTCTGATACGTGGGCATCTGAACTTGGCGTTCTCTCAAAGCGACGCCCCCTTCATATAATAACGATGAAATTCGTTCCGGCAGGCACTTCTGGAGCTATTAGTATGCCAGGTATATTGGCGTCTTTGCTCGGAGCTGGTTTAATTGGAGGAGTTGGTTCACTTGTTTTTGACTTATCTTTTCTAGGGTTAGTTATTGTTACGGTCGCAGGATTTGTCGGCTGTTTAAGCGATACGCTGATTGGAGCAACCTTGCAAGAAGAATTAAAATGTCAGAAATGTGGTTCAAAAACCGAACGCCATATGCATTGTGGAAATAGGACAGTCAAAATCAGCGGTATAAAAGGATTTAATAATGACGTGGTCAATTTCGCCTCGTCTATGATTGGCGCTCTTGTGGGAGGGGCATGGTGGTTATGAAAATAATAGGTACATTGCTAGCAGGAGGGGAGTCCAGAAGGTTTGGATCCCCAAAAGCATTTGCCACTTATCACGGCAAGCCTTTTTATGAAGTGGTACTGAATCAACTTCACCCTGTTGTAAATGAATCCATTATCGTAACAAATAGAGATTTATTAGAGCAGTTTAGCATGAGCACATCAGAAGATATAAGAGTGATAAGAGATGAGGAAAAATTTGTAGGGATGGGACCGCTAGCAGGTCTTTATTCTGGGATGACTCAAACGAATGGTGATCTTTATCTAACGGTCGCTTGTGATATGCCGTTCGTAACAGATGGTCTATTTTCTACACTAATTGAAGAAATGATCAAACATCCAGAAGCAATGGCCGTCATACCGGTGAGCTCTGGAAGAAGCCAGCCACTCTGTGCTATCTATCATTCTTCCTGTCAATCCATTATCGAAGAGCTTCTTTTATCAGGAAAAAGAAAAATGAATGATCTTTTTGAATTAATTAATGCCCAATATATAACAGTTGAAGAACTGAAAAAGCAGTTTTTAAATGTAAATACAAAAGAAGAATATAAATTTGTTCAAAAGGAGAGAGATTAAATGGATGACTTTAAAAGGTATTCAAGACAAATGCTGTTTTCTCCTATAGGCGAAGAAGGCCAAAAGAATTTCAGTCAATCACGGGCTCTTGTTGTAGGAATGGGTGCACTAGGGACAGCGATTGCCAATCATCTTGTGCGAGCGGGCTTCGGTCATGTAAGAATTGTCGATCGTGATTATGTTGAGAAGAGCAATCTTCAAAGACAAATGCTATTTGACGAAGAGGATGTTTCGGCAGCGTTACCAAAAACAATTGCAGCCAAAAAGAAACTAGAAAAAATGAATTCCTCAGTTGAAATCGAAGCGATCATAGCGGATGTTAATGCAAGTAACGTAAGTGACCTTATGGAAGAAGTGGACTTTGTTATGGACGGGACCGATAACTTTTCCACACGTTTTCTTTTAAATGATGCTTGTTTTAAAATGAATATTCCTTTTGTATATGGTGGGGCGGTAAGTTCAAGGGGAATGACAGCACTATTTGTTCCTGGTGAAACGCCTTGCCTTCGTTGCTTTATTCAGGGTGGCGAAGGAACGACTGGTGAAACGTGTGACACGATCGGGGTTATTTCTCCTATCGTTGATATTATCGCATCGTATCAAGTGACTGAGATTATGAAATATATAGCGGGAGACCATGAGAAGCTTCATCGCAGCCTAATGACAATGGATATTTGGCATAATCATAGTTATGCGATGAAATTTTCTTCGCCTAAAGAAGGTTGTCCAACATGCCAAACAAACGAATATCCATCATTAAAAGCGGGAGCTAAGCAGGATATCACCTCTCTATGTGGAAGAGAAACGATTCAGATACAGCTTGAAAGTCATTTTGATTTAAAAGAATGGGCATCAAAGCTAGAAAAAACAACTACAGTAAAGAAAACTCCTTTCTTACTTAAAGCGCAACTTGAGGAGGGGGAAAGACTAGTGTTATTTCCAGATGGACGGGTACTTATTCAAGGAACAGAAGATAGTGGAAGAGCAAAAGCACTCTATTCAAGATATATTGGCATGTAAAAAGCATCAGCCTTAGGCTGGTGCTTTTTGACATCTTAACTCTTATCCTTGACATAGCTCATATTCAATTATAGAATAACGATGTTACTTAAACGCACAAAAGCATAAAAGCACAAAAGCGAAGATTCAGAAAAAGTAGCTTCTCTAGATAAGCAGTCGAAGAGACCTGGTGGTTGGTGAAAACTAGGGCGTCTAGGAGTGAAATTACATTTGAGGAGCTAGGTACGGGTGATCCTCCCGATATTGAGGATATAAGTGGGCAGTTATTACTGTCAATAAGGGTGGTACCGCGAAAAAATTTCGTCCCTTCAATTATTGAAGGGCTTTTTTTAATGGAAAAAGACAGATAGAGCAAAACTAATCGGTGAGAGAACATAGATCAAGGGAGAGAAAGAAAATGAAAAAAATATCATTTCCAATAGCGCTTGTTGTGATTGCGCTATTAATGAGCTGGATGTTGTTTAGTATTATTGGCTTAAAGGTAGAACCGCATATTCCTCTTCTTGCTGGCATAGTAGGAATGGGGATATTGGGATTAATTCTTGGTATGAAGTGGGAAGAAATAGAGAAGGCTTTACTGCAGAGTATAACTACGGGCTTAAAGCCAATTCTCATTCTTTTTGTAGTAGGAATGATGATCGCCGTATGGATGCAGAGTGGTACGGTGCCAACATTGTTATATGGAGGGCTTCAGTTCATCCAGCCTGAGTGGTTTCTCATCAGTGCATTGATCGTGACCATTATCGTTTCAAGCTTTACAGGCAGTTCATTTACTACAATCGGTACCATTGGCGTAGCGATGATGGGAATAGGAGCAGCAATGGGGGTTAACCCGGCTTTGGCCGCTGGAGCTGTTATTTCAGGTGCATGCTTCGGAGACAAAATGTCTCCCCTCTCTGATACGACCAACTTTGCTCCTGCTGTTGCAAAAGTAGATCTGTTCACTCATATTCGACATATGACACAGACTACCATTCCAGCCATTGTCGTAGCAGTAATCTTCTTTTTTATGATGAGTAAAAATTTATCTACTTCCGTTAACCCGGAGGATTTGAACAAAGCTATGTCGGTTTTGCAAAGTGAGTTTAATATATCACTCTGGACGTTAATTCCTCCTGTTATCGTGCTCGTTCTTGCTGTAAGAAGAGTGCCTGTCCTAGTCACTTTGTTTGCCGGGCTTCTTGCGGGAATTATCGTATCAATGTTAACACAAGGCGTGTATTCAGCTGGTTCAATTCTTGGAACGATGCAAAATGGTTTTGTGAGTGATACATCAAGTGATCTTGTAAATGGAATCGTAAATAGAGGTGGCCTTCAATCAATGATGTGGAGCGTCTCACTGATTATTTTAGCATTAGCACTTGGTGGCGTTCTGCAAGTGATGGGAATCATTCAATCCCTCATGAGCGGGTTAACAAAGCTTCTAAATAAGCGAGGCCATTTAATTTCTGCCACAGCCACATCTGCAATTGGAGTGAATTTGTTAACAGGTGAGCAGTATTTGTCAATTCTTCTTCCTGGTCAAACGTTTGAGCCGTTTTATGATAAAGCAGGCGTGGATCGGAAATATCTTTCCCGTACATTAGAAGACGCTGGGACGCTCATTAATCCGTTAATCCCATGGGGAGTATCGGGTGCCTTTTTTGCAGAAACGTTAGGGGTATCGGTGTTAAGCTATCTTCCGTTTGCAGTCTTTCTATGGCTATCACCATTATTTACTGTGATTTTGGGCTATTGGAACAATAAGAAATTAGGTGAAGACCCCTCTGTGAATCATGGATAAAAACGTCATTACCTGCAAACAGTAGAGATATAGTACAGTTTCAGGAGGAGAATGATGAAAATAACGAAGGTTCTTGTTCTATTATCTTTAGTAGTCGTGTTGTATGAATACCGATACCGATTATTAAATGGGCTGCTAGGCGTCGCGGTGATAAGGCGCTTTGTCGTCGGAAATTCGTTGAAATTTCCAGGTTTACGTAACAAACTTTTTAGCTCTTTTCTATCTTAACCTCTACCTCACCGGTGGAGGTTTTTCTTTGTTCTAGGGTATGTTAATGCACGCAGTTGATTTTGGCTCATTTATGCTCTGTGATGACCACTCGAATGAGGCAAAAGTCGAGAATCAACAATATAAGCTAACAAAGCTTTCTTCTAAAAATTGAAAAGGTTAGAATAGGGGGAAGACAATAAGGAATAGTTTGATTAACCGGAGACTGGGGGAGCTTTAGATGAAGTGGACACACATCTACTTTGATTTAGATAACACTCTTTATGATCATGAAAAGGCCTTTAAAAAAACCATTTTGCATTGTGCAGAAAAAATGTTGCTAAATAAAAGTAAATCTGTTTCAGTTGAGCAGTGGTTTAATGTATTCAAATCTAATTGCGATCAATATTGGAATGCCTATGAAGAAGGTAGATGGTCAAGAGAGCGGTACCAGGTGAAGCGATTTTGTAAAACGAATGACTATTTTAACTTAACTTGCTCTGAGGAGGAAGCGTTAGAGTTCCAAAGAGAATATCAATCTAAAGTTGCCTCCTTCGCTGAATTATATGACGGGGTTTCCTCTATTCTATCTAATTTGAGGGATAGTGGAATAGAGCTGGGCATTATTACAAATGGTGGGCAGGAAACACAGCTAGCAAAAATTAAAGCTCTTCAACTGCTTCAATGGATCCCTCATGAGAATATTTACATTTCAGAAACTGTAGGGATTGAAAAGCCAGACGTTGACATATTTCAATATGTTCTTGGAAGTACGGGGCAGTATCTTTACATAGGGGATACGTGGGATCATGACATTAAGCCTGCTATAGAAGCAGGCTTTGATGCAATATATTTTAATTCCAGGAATGAAGCTGTTGACCACGCAATTCGCAAAGATATTCCAGAAATATTGACTTATGAAGAACTGAAGAAAGTATTAATCAATTAATCCTTTCTTTATTCTTCTGTATCTTGTGGCTCTAATATAGGCTCGTTAAGGTATTGAATAAGCTCAATGTTCTTTCCACTTTTCGTTTGGAATAGGATGAGTAAATATGGTGAATCTTTATGAAGCAATATGATTGGAATTGTACTTCCAATAGGTGATTCTGTCGGGCCATTCGGTGGAATTATGCCAAGGAAATAGTTTTTGTATAGACCTTCCCAAATGCCTCCGATCGTATCAGCGGTCTGTTTCTGAGATAGTCCTGGGAGCGTTCGCTGTTGATATTGATCTAACGAGGTTAGTGGGAAAATATAATAGTCTTCAGGATGAAGATTATATTCTGTTACCATAGCTTTGAAAACCAACTGGGCTTGTTGATCCATGGCATGATCGAGGATGTATTGCCATTCTTTTTCCTCTTCACTTGAAGCCTTTTTAAAAGACTCAAGTGGTGTCATCGGAGAGTCAATGACGTAAAGTTGGTCATAACTCAATTGCTGGGCACTTTTAATTACATCATTAGGGTAATGGATTTCTCCATAATGGTAGGTAATCGCTTCATAATGTCCGCTATCTTCACTTGTAGATTCTTTTTTTTGACGAAGTGTAGCCGTATTTTCTTTCCAAATTGACATGGAATCAATCAGGCGACCTTCTTCATAGAGAAATGATAAATCTTGACGAAGGTAAGCCACTTCAGAAAGACTTGATTCTGTCTTCCAATCCAATGTGTATTCATCTTCATCGTCCTGCGTTAGAATAGAAAGAGATGTGCTTGCTGAATCAAATGCGACGTCTGGATCAGGTGGGAAATACGTAAATGATTCCCTAACAGGATTACTACTAGTGTTAACAAGGATGAGCGCAAAAAAACCAATCATACCTAGCATGATAACGTAGTGAATTCTTTTGATCATCCCGATACCTCCAAATGAGTAAGCTTGTCATCATATGTATGTGATAGTTAACTGAAATATGAAGAAGGATTCGTTTGCTTTTCCAATTAATTCAATTTGAGAGGATGAAATCAATGAGTGATTTATTTCATGCAGAAGAACTTCTACAAACTACGAAAGAATTAGTTAGTATTCCAAGCCCATCTGGTTACACTGATGAAGTCATTAGTTGGGTTGAGGGGAGAATGCAAGAGCTTGGAGTAGAGACAAAACGAAATAATAAGGGTGGACTCATTGCTACTATTGAAGGGGCAGATTCGTCGCGTCAACGGATGTTAACAGCTCATGTTGATACATTGGGAGCGATGGTGAAAGAAATTAAGAGTGATGGTCGCCTGCGCTTATCTTTAATTGGTGGTTTTCGATTTAATGCAATTGAAGGTGAGTACTGTGAGATTATCACCGGAGATGGCAAGCGTTTTACTGGAACGATTCTTTTACACCAAACCTCTGTTCATGTTTATAAAAACAATGGGGAGGTCAAACGAGACGAACAGAACATGGAAGTGCGTCTTGATGAGCGTGTCTTTAATCCTGAAGATGTCATGAATTTAGGAGTGAGTGTTGGTGACTTTATTTCTTTTGACCCTCGTGTCCAAATTACCGATTCTGGATTTATTAAATCACGCCATTTGGATGATAAAGCTAGTGTAGCTCTTCTTCTTGCAAACATTAAGAAACTAAAAGAAAACAACATCAGGCTTCCACATACGACGCATTTTCTAATCTCGAATAATGAAGAAATTGGTTATGGTGGTAATTCCAATATCCCTGATCAAACCATCGAATACATAGCTGTGGATATGGGAGCACTTGGAGATGGACAAACTTCTGATGAATATACGGTTTCGATCTGTGCCAAAGATTCAAGCGGTCCATATCATTATCGCTTACGTAAACATCTTGTGAAGCTTGCAGAGGAAAATAAGATTGAGTATAAACTCGACATTTATCCTTATTATGGGTCAGATGCATCAGCTGCCATTCGGGCAGGAGTGGATGTTCGTCATGCGCTTATTGGTCCTGGTATTGATGCTTCCCACGCATATGAGCGAACACATCAGGATTCAATGCTTCATACAGCACATTTAATTTATCAGTACCTCTTATCGGAAATGATCGATTGAATGAGATAACCAGCCTTTCTTAAAAGGCTGGTTTTTCTATGCCCAATTTTCCAATGAGGTATGCATAATGTAAGAATGGTGAATGATGGAAGGGAGGAGGGGGAACTATGTCTCAAAAAAAGATCATTCATCCCGTTAGTCGTTCATTTGAGGAAAATATCGATTTCCTTCATAAAGAATTAGGTGTTGGGAAAAGTTTTGATGTTATTCAACTAGATCTTGATTACGCAGGTAGAAAAATGGCGATGTTTTTAATCGATGGCTTTGTCAAAGATGATATTCTTCACTATCTTATGAAGTTACTATCAAGACTTGAACCTTCCCAACTTGATCCTGATCCACTTGAGAAGCTCATGAAAGTACATATCCCATACGTTGAAATTGATCGACAAAAGGATCTGGATGTTGTAATGGATTTAGTGCTTGCTGGTCCAACTGCCCTTATTGTAGAAGGTATGAGCGAAGTTATTATGATCGATGCAAGAACGTACCCGGTCAGAGGACCACAGGAACCAGATTTGGAGCGTGTAACAAGGGGCGCGAGAGATGGCTTTGTAGAAACGATCGTATTCAATACATCACTGACGAGAAGAAGAGTGAGAGATAAAACGTTAAGAATGGAATATATGCAAGTAGGTAGAAGGTCCAAAACAGACATTTGTGTTAGTTATATTGAAGATATTGCTGATCCTGAAATCGTAAATAGAATTAAGGATTCTGTTAGTAACATTGATACAGATGGCTTACCGATGGGCGAAAAGACGATTGAAGAGTTTATTTGTGGAAGACATTTAAATCCTTATCCTCTTGTGAGGTACACAGAGCGTCCCGATACAGCAGCTATTCACCTTTATGAAGGTCACGTATTGATCTTTGTAGATGGATCGCCCAGTGTGCTTATTACCCCTACTACTTTCTGGCATCATCTGCAACATGCTGAAGAGTACAGACAAAAGCCGCTTGTTGGCGGATATTTGAGACTTGTTCGTTTTATAGCCGTTTGGATCGGAATTTTCATTTTGCCGCTATGGTATTTATTTGCTACAAACCCACGGTTACTCGGTTCAAATATGCAGTTTATTGGGGTAGATCAAAACGGAACGTTGCCTCTGTTCGTTCAATTTTTACTTATAGAAATAGGGATTGATATACTCAGGATGGCAACCATTCATACTCCAACCTCCCTTGCGACTGCGCTTGGTCTTGTATCGGCCATTTTGATTGGACAAGTAGCAGTAGAGGTAGGACTGTTTATTAATGAGGTCATTTTATATTTGGCCCTTGCAGCAATGGGGACATTCGCAACACCATCCTATGAATTAAGTCTTGCTAATCGACTTTTTCGTCTCTTATTGCTCATTTTGACCGCAGCTTTTGGCGTAATTGGATTTGTTGGAGGATTTACACTATGGATAATGCTTTTAATTCGTACAAAATCGTTTCATATTCCTTATCTATGGCCGTTTATCCCGTTTTCTTATCGGGCATTTCGAGATGTTATATTCAGATCACCTATGCCACTTAAAAATCGTAGACCTACGGTATTACATCCTAAAGATCCGGATCGTTAATATCAATGGCTTATTTACAAGATGTAAAGCAGAGACTACATTTCTTAAACGGGAATGTGGTCTTTTTGTGCGTAATTATTTTTTTTGGCGCTAGGGATTGCTATAATGAACAATGGTGAAGAAAATGAAAACATTTTATGATATACAGCAGCTTTTAAAGCAATATGGCATGATTGTTTATACTGGAACTCGACTTGGAGACCTTGAACTAATGGAAGGCGAGATCCAAGAGTTATACGATATGAAAATTCTCGAGAATGAGGATTACCTCGTCGCCAGAATGATCATAAGAAATGAAATTAGCAAGGAGAGGGACAAAACATGAATCAGACAATTGAAACGATGCTTGCTCACCGCTCAATTAGAGCATTTAAAGATAAGCCATTAACAGAAGAGCAAATTCATACGTTAGTAAAAGCAGCGCAATCCGCTTCAACTTCAAGCTACATACAAGCATATTCGATCATTGGTGTGGAAGACAAAGAAAAGAAAAAGCAGCTTGCTGAATTAGCTGGTGGGCAAAGTTATGTTGAAAAAAATGGTCACTTCTTTGTTTTTTGTGCAGATTTCAATCGTCACCATGCAACAGCTGAAATGCATGGGACAGATGTAACGGAAACGACGCAAACAACTGAAAAGTTCATGGTAGGATTAATAGATGCAGCGCTTGCTGCACAAAACGCCAGCATAGCAGCAGAGTCAATGGGACTAGGTATTTGCTATATTGGTGGCATTCGGAACGACCTTGATAAAGTGAGTGAAGTATTGAATCTTCCTCAATTTGTTATTCCTTTATTTGGTCTTTGTGTTGGATATCCCGATCAGGATCCAGATGTAAAACCACGATTGCCCTTAAATAACATCTATCATATTGATGAATATGAGCAGGATGCAAATGCATTTAAAAAAGGATTAAACGAATATGATGAAGTTATTTCAGGTTATTACACGAATCGAACGGGAGGTCAACGATCAGCAGGATGGACTTCTATGATGGCACATAAATTAGCGACCCCTGTTCGAACGTATATGAAGAAATTTCTTGAAAAGAAAGGTTTTCCTCTGAAATAAAGTGTTACTTGCGAAAGGTGGATTAAGATGAAAGAAGAAAAATGGCTCATTGGTGTTGATTTAGGTGGAACAACCATCAAGCTTTCATTCCTAGATTTTTATGGTGAAATTATTAGTAAATGGGAAATTCCTACTGATAAATCGGAAGCTGGTCGTCATATCACAACTCATATAGCTCGTGCTATTGATGATAAGATGGAAGAAATGAACGTTAGCAGAAAGAAGTTTTCTGGTATCGGTATGGGAGCTCCAGGTTTCATTGAAATGGATTCAGGATTTATTTACCACGCAGTAAACATTGGATGGCGAGACTTTCCTTTAAAAGACAAGCTTGAAGTTGAAACAGGGTTACCAGTTATTATTGATAACGATGCGAACATTGCTGCTCTTGGTGAAATGTGGCGTGGCGCAGGTGATGGAGCACGTGATTTGCTATGCGTCACGCTTGGGACTGGAGTAGGCGGAGGCGTTATTACGAATGGAACAATCATTCATGGAACGAATGGCATGGCGGGGGAAATAGGTCATATTACATCCATCCCTGATGGTGGAGCGCAATGCAATTGTGGCAAAACAGGCTGCCTTGAAACAGTAGCATCAGCGACTGGTGTTGTTCGTATTGCGATGGAAAAACTTATGTCACATCAGGACAGTGTCCTATATCATATTTATCAAGAAAAGAATGAAATTACTTCTCGTGATATTTTTGAAGGCGCTGATGCCGAGGATCCATATGCTGTTGAAGTAGTGAATAATGTAACTTTCCATCTAGGACTTGCGATTGCAAACCTGGCTAATTCCTTGAATCCTTCTAAAATTGTAATAGGTGGGGGCGTATCAAAAGCAGGAGATGTACTTCTAACCCCCTTAAAAAAACAATTTGAAAAATATGCATTGCCAAGAGTTAGAGAAGGTGCGGATTTTGCAATTGCCACACTCGGCAATGATGCTGGCGTAATAGGAGGAGCGTGGCTCGTAAAAACGAAATTGATGAAATAGTCCTAGTTTTTCATGTTTCAGCCTGCTATAACAAGGGAAGAAGAGATCAGTTAAGTTCGATCTTTTCTTTTTTTTATGTAAAAAAATTGCCCAAATGAAACTTTTTGTCCTTTTCATTCGTTATTACTAACAGACAGGCTGCTCAGAATCAAAATAATTGTGAAAGAAATACTAAAATAAGGACAAAAGTTAGTTGATTAAATTTCGAAAACATACTATCATTGCGATTATGTATGGTCGTAGAAAGTAATGGTAGCTTTTCCTTATATTCAACTAAGGAGGTACTAAGAAAACATGAAAAAGCTACAAAATAAGTATTCTTTTTTCCTAATCGTAGCCTTTATGCTGTGGTTAAAAACGTATTTGGTGTATGAATTTGCTTTCAACATTGAACCTGAAAATAAAATGGAAGGGTTTATTTTACTGCTAAACCCACTTAGTTCTGTATTGCTATTCCTCGGTTTTGCCCTATTTGCCTCACCAAAGTATCGCAACAGAGTACTATTGGTCATTAATTTTATTGGCTCATTTATTCTATTTGCAAACGTCGTATACTACCGTGAATTTACTGATTTTATAACAATACCATTGTTGTTTCAAACGAATAATATGGGAGAGCTCGGAAATAGTATTGCTGAACTTGTAAGCGGTTTTGATTTCTTGCTCTTTGTAGATATCATTATTCTGTCAGTTTTCCTTTTCGTAAGAAAAACGAAGGCGTACACGGTTAAGAAGAAAGAAATTGCTATTGTATTTGCTAGTGCTATAGCTCTTTTTGCTGTTAATGTTGGGCTTGCAGAAACAGAACGCCCGCAGCTCTTAACTCGTACGTTTGATCGTGAAATGCTCATAAAATATATTGGTACTTATAACTACCACGTTTATGACGCTGTTCTTCAGTCGAAAGCAAAAGCACAGCGAGCATTTGCAGATGGCAGTGAGATTGTAGATATCGAAAACTATGTAAAAGCTAACCACGTTGAGCCAGATCCTGAAATGTTTGGTAAAGCAGAAGGGAAAAACATCATCCTTGTATCGTTAGAATCCACACAGAGTTTTGTAGTGAATGAAGAAGTGGATGGAGAAGAAATTACGCCTTTCTTAAATGATCTTATAGATGAAAGTTATTATTTCCCGAATTTCTATCATCAAACAGCTCAGGGTAAAACTTCTGACTCCGAATTTATTCTTGAGAATTCATTATATGGACTCCCAAGTGGAGCTGTATTCTTTACCCATTCAGGTAACGAATACAATGCATCTCCAGAAATATTAAGTGAGGATGGATACTATAATGCTGTCTTCCACGCGAATAACAAAAGCTTCTGGAACCGTGACGTTATGTATGACTCCCTTAAATACGATAAGTTCTATGACATTAACGATTTTACAGTAACGCCTGATAATTCAATCGGATGGGGATTGAAAGATGAATATTTCTTTGATCAATCCATTAAATATTTAGAAACGCTACCGGAACCTTACTATGCTAAATACATTACATTAACGAACCACTTTCCTTTTACACTTGAATCAGAGGATGAATATATTCCAGAGTGGACTTCAGATGATGGAACTGTTAACAGATTTTTCACTACAGTTCGATATCAGGATGAAGCTCTAAAGAAATTCTTTGAGCGCATGAAAGAAGAAGGACTTTATGAAGATTCCATCTTCGTCATGTACGGTGATCACTATGGAATTTCTGAGAACCATAACAAAGCTATGGGAGAATTCTTAGGCAAAGAAATTACACCATTTGAATCCACGGAACTTCAAAAAGTTCCACTCGTTGTTCATATTCCTGGCCAAGAAGGGGAAGTGATGGACCAGGTCGGTGGTCAAATTGATTTGAAGCCGACGATCATGCACCTGCTTGGTATTGATACGAAGGATATGATTAAATTTGGTAACGATCTTTTTGCAAAAGAACAGGATAATTTCACTATCCTTCGCGATGGAAGCTTCATTACTGAAAATAATCTATACACTAAAAATGTCTGTTATGACAAAGAAACAGGAGAAGAAACGGATAAATCAGCCTGTGAACCATACATGGAGAAGGCAAAAACTGATCTTGCCTACTCAGATAAAATCGTTTATGGAGACCTTCTACGTTTCTTAGGCAAGCATGATGAGCAACAAGAGGATACAGAAATAGAAAAATAGCATGAAAGATGCAAACCCCACCTTGGATGTTAGGTGGGGTTATTGTATTGTAATGAATTTTTTCTGAGGCGAGCAATAAGGCTAATATGTCCTAATTATGTAGCATATGCATCACTCATTATTTCATATCATTGTAAGAAGGATATGAAATGTGGGAGGGTATGACATGAAAATTAGGGTGAAGAGTGGGGATAGCCTTTGGAAATATAGCCGAGTGTTTCAAATTCCACTTCGATTAATATTAGATAGTAATAATCTTGAGAATCCTGATCAACTTATAGTCGGAGAACAAATTCAGATCCCTGGGTTTGTCACGAAAAGTTATACCATTAAGCCAGGAGATACATTATGGAAAATAGCAGGATGGTACGGAACACCCCTAGATGGTGTTCTTTTGCTAAACGATTCGAATCCTTTTTCGTTACAACCAGGAGAAAAAGTGAATATACCGATTCGTGTAACGTGGTCACTCATTAACCCAAATCAAAATTACGATTATCAAACCCTTGTTAATGATATTCGAAAAATACTTGCTGTTTATCCATTTATTAAACGATCAATCATTGGCGAATCTGTCATGGAAAAGCCAATCCCAGAACTAGTAGTGGGAACAGGAAAGAAAAAAGTTCATATGAATGGAGCATTTCATGCTAATGAATGGTTAACCTCAACTCTCATTATGAAATTTGTAGATGATTATTCTTGTGAATTGACGAATAGTCAGAGATTGAGCGGTGTTTACCTCCCATCTCTATATGAATCGACTTCTCTCTCTCTTGTACCCATGGTAAACCCAGATGGCGTTGATCTTGTCATTAATGGATTACCTGAAGAAGAACCTTATCGCTCATTAGCGGATCAAATTAATAATGGAAGTGAACAATTTAACAGATGGAAGGCGAACATTAGGGGAGTTGATTTAAACAATCAGTATCCTGCTAAATGGGAAATAGAAGCTGAACGAAAACCAACAAAACCTTCTCCAAGAAATTACCCGGGAAAAGCACCGCTTACAGAGCCAGAAGCAATAGCGATCGCAGACCTGACGAGAAGAAAGGAATTTGATCGTGCGCTAGCATTTCATTCTCAAGGTGAAGTGATCTTTTGGGGTTTCGAAGGACTTGAACCTCCTGAGTCAGAAATCTTAGTGAGAGAATTTTCGCGACTGAGCGGTTATCGAGCAGTTCGCTATGTTGATAGTTTCGCTGGATACAAGGATTGGTTTATTCAAGACTTTAGAAGACCGGGTTTTACCGTAGAAATTGGAAAAGGGGAAAGTCCTTTGCCTACTTCTGATTTCAACACTATTTACCAAGATACGTTAGGGATTTTCCTTTCTTCTCTGTATATGTAGGTTAGTGGCTTGTTTTTTAATCACTTCTTTGTCATAATAAACTTAATTTCATAATTCCAAAGACTAGGGGTGCCTTCATGTAAGGGAAGGCTGAGAAAAAGAAACCGTCATTTCTTTTACCCTTGAACCTGATCTGGTTGATACCAGCGTAGGGAAGTCGGTAGCAGTATTGATTACGTATTACTACCCCCATTCCTTACGCGGAATGGGGTTTTTTAGTGTGTTTTATGTTAATCGTTTTTAAGCGTTTACGGTGGTAGCTTATACTCTTGATTCTCGATTTTTAGCTCGAAGCGATTGGTTATCACAGAGCGTAATTGAGCCGAAAATCAACAAAGCTCATTAACATAGGCTTAAGGTTAAAAGTATTAGAGGAGGTAAATAATGAAGGATTTTAAATTATACGTCATTACAGGGGAAGAATTCCACCCTGATCGAGACCTAGTTGAGGTAATGGAGCAAGCGATACAAGGTGGTGCTGATATTATTCAATTGCGTGATAAGACGAATTCTAAAAAGGTTGTACTAGCAAAAGCTTTGAGATTAAAGGAGCTAACACAAAAATATGAAGTTCCCTTTATTGTGAATGATCACATTGATATTGCGCTAGCCGTTGATGCTGATGGCATTCATCTCGGTCAGGATGATTTACCTTTAGAGGTAGCAAGGAAGATTGTTGGACCTAATAAGATCATCGGTATCTCCACACATCGAATCGAAGAAGCGCGTGAAGCAGAGCAGCGTGGTGCTGATTACATCGGGGCTGGGCCAGTCTTTCCTACAAATAGCAAAAGCGATGTTGTTGATCCAGTAACAACTGACTATCTCAAAGAAGTTGCAGCAGAAATATCTATTCCGTTTGTAGCCATCGGCGGCATCAAATTGCATAATGTTTCGGACGTCCTCCATTCAGGTGCTTCTAGAGTATGTGTCATTAGTGAAGTAGTTGGTAGTGCCGATATTAAAGGCACGTGCGAAGCATTTATTCAATCCATTCAAAAAGAGGTGATTCCCAAGTGACATTACTAGTTAATGGAGAGCAGCATGATTTAGAAGTGGCAACATTGAAAGAAGTTGTTACTCATTTTGGCTTGCAAGAAGGGTTGGTTGTCACTGAAGTTAATGGAACAATTATTGATCGCTCGGAATGGATCGATACAGAAGTAAAAGAAGGAATGAAAATCGAACTTGTCCACTTTGTAGGAGGGGGTTGACCGAATGAATGATAAATTAACAATAGCCGGTAAAGAACTTTCTTCACGATTGTTTCTTGGCACGGGAAGATATCCAAATCCATATGTTCAAAATAAAGCAATTGAAGCTTCTGAAGCAGAAGTTCTCACATTTGCTATTCGAAGAGTGAATCTTACTGCACCAAATGAAGATGCGATTTTACAGCACATCGAGAATCAATCATTTCACTATTTGCCCAATACTTCCGGAGCTACGACTGCTGAAGAAGCCATTCGCATCGCTCGTTTAGCAAAAGCATCTGGCTTAAGTGATTGGATAAAAATCGAAGTTAGTCGTGATGAAAAAATGCTAATCCCTGATCCGGTGGAAACTTTGAAAGCTACAGAGGTTCTTGCTAAAGAAGGTTTTGTTGTTTTACCGTATACTTCTGATGATCCAGCACTTTGCTATCGACTACAAGAAGCAGGTGCAGCGGCTGTCATGCCAGGTGGATCTCCTATTGGAACTGGTCTCGGCATCTTAAATCCATACAATATTGAACTAATTACAGAACAACTGAAGGTACCCGTCATAGTCGATGCGGGTCTTGGACATGCATCTGATGTAACACAAGCGATGGAGCTTGGGGCAGATGGAGTCCTCCTTAATACAGCCATAGCGAAAGCGAGAAACCCTGTTATGATGGCTGAGTCAGTTAAGTTGGCTATTAGAGCAGGAAGATTGTCTTACGTTGCAGGAAGAATTCCTAAAAAGAAGTACGCCACTGCAAGTAGTCCAGTACGAAATTAATAGAAGGAGGGCGATCATGGCTAACATTACGATTGTAGGAGGCGGAGTGATTGGTCTCTCCATTGCCTATGAATGCCGTACGAGGGGACATGAAACGACTGTAGTAGAAGCTCATAAGTGTGGGGGGCAAGCTTCAGGTGCAGCTGCAGGCATGCTTGCGCCTTATTCGGAAATTGAAGAAGATCCAGATGATTTTTTCAGGCTTTGCCAACATAGTTTAAAGCTTTTCCCGAAATGGCAGGAAGAAATCAAACAGAATTCAGATGTTGATTTTGAATATAGCGAGAGCGGCAGTCTTTATTGTATCTTTCATGAGGCTGATCGGCTGTCTCTTGAGACAAAGCAGGCCTGGCAACGTAAGTTTAACGTCGAATCTACAATATTAAATGCTGACGAAGTAAGAGAGAAAGAGCCAGGCCTTTCTCAAGATGTTGTTGCAGCATTATGGTGTCCAGAAGAGTCACATATTTATGCTCCTGGCTACGTCTCAGCGCTTTTAGATGCTTGTCGCAAGTTAGGTGTTCGGGTGATAGAGAATGCGGGAGAGGCGACGTTTGAAGAGAATAACGTTGTGGTAAAAGGTCAACGGATCGAAAGCGATCGAGTTGTTCTTGCTGCAGGAGCATGGTCTATGTACTGGGAGGAAGCACTTGGTTTGACGTTGCCCATTTATCCAATACGAGGACAAATTTGCGCATATGAAGCCCCATCTCTCAATCACATTATTTTTACAAGTCAAGGCTATCTTGTAGCGAAAGCAAATGGATCAGTTGTTGCTGGTGCTTCGGAGGACATCGCTGGTTTTGATACATCTGTTACAGAACATGGTGTAGGAAGACTTGAGAAATGGAGTAAGCAAGTGATGCCTGCCTTACAGCAGAAAAATCCATTTCATAAGTGGGCGGGGTTAAGACCTGCTACTCAAGATGGCTTTCCTATTATCGGAAAGCTAGATCATAAACCTAAGGTTATTTTAGCCACTGGTCATTATCGGAACGGAATCTTACTTAGTCCTGTTACAGCAAAAATTGTAGCAAATGAAATCGATGGAAGTGTTAGTGAAATAGGGCTCGGTCAATTTCGACCTGATCGTTTCCAGGTTATATAATGAAGGAGTGAGTTTTATGCGTAAAGCACTTACGATAGCTGGATCTGATAGTGGAGGAGGAGCTGGTATTCAGGCCGATTTAAAAACATTTCAAGAGCGTGAAGTGTTTGGGATGAGTGCCATAACGGCACTTACAGCTCAAAATACTCTAGGGGTTCACAATGTTTATCCCCAATCTATAGAAGCGGTTCAATCTCAGTTAGATGCTGTGCTATCGGATATTGGAACAGATGCTGTGAAAACTGGTATGCTTTTCTCTAGTGATATTATTTTGGGCGTTGCTAAGAAGATAAGAGAATACCAGGTGCCAAACCTTGTGATTGATCCTGTTATGATTGCAAAGGGAGGAGCATCACTCCTTCAAAAAGAGGCGATTCGTGCCATGAAGGAAGAACTCATTCCTCTTGGTACTATTATTACACCAAATATTCCTGAAGCTTCGGAGTTATTAGGTGGCGACTCAATTACTTCAGTTCGAGAAATGGAAGAAGCTGCAGCGGCATTACAGGACTTTGGTGCAAAGGCTGTCCTTGTTAAAGGCGGACATATGGATGGAGAAACTTCTATAGATGTTTTGTATGCGAACCAACGTTTTTATCACTATGAGTCTAAACGAATTGATACAAAACATACTCATGGAACGGGATGTACCTTCTCTGCTTGCATCGCTGCAGAGCTTGCGAAAGGACGAACAATACAAGAGGCGGTCTCAACTGCAAAAGAATTTATTACAGCAGCCATTGCGAATTCTCTTTCTATAGGTAATGGAATTGGACCTACGAACCACTCTGCGCATAGGCAAAAGCTAATAAGTGGAATGAAACAATAGCTCTGCACTGCGCAGAGTTTTTTATTTGGGGTTGTCTTTTAGGATGAGAAGGTCGAAAATACATAAGCTATACACGAAAGGCACTTTCGTATCATAGGTCATCAATGCATGATAGAATAATGGTGTTAATTTACAGTAAGGAAAGGTCGTCTCATGAATAAAATAATTGAAGTGAAAAATGTGAATAATGAACGTGTGTCAGATATTCATTTTGATATGCTAGAAGGATCATTAACAACGATCATCGGCCCTTCAGGCGCTGGAAAAAGTAGCTTATTGATGTTGCTGAACCGATTAGAGGATCCTGATAGAGGTGAAATTCTCTTTAAAGGAAAGAAGCTAGATGAATTTTCAATCAATAAGCTACGTCGAAATATTGGGATGGTCTTTCAACAGGCTCACCTATTTAATGGAACAATTGAAGATAATTTAAAGTTTGGACCGCTTCTAGAAAAGAAATGGAATGAAAAAATGGGCATTCAACTATTAGAGAAAGTTCAATTACCTCGCGATTTTTTAACAAAAGATGTGGAAAATTTATCTGGTGGTGAAGAGCAAAGAGTGGCATTTGCGAGAACGCTTGCTAATAATCCTGAGGTGTTGTTATTAGACGAGGTGACTAGTGCGCTTGATATGCGTACAGTTGATTGGATGGAAGAATTGTTACATACACTTGTGAATGAAGAAGGGAAAACGATTCTAATGATTACACATGATCTAAAGCAGGCGAAGAGGCTTGGTTCATATACTCTCTTTATGAATGAAGGAAAGATTGAAGAACAAGGAGAAACGAAAAAATTGTTTCAATCGCCTAAATCAGATGCTTTAAAGCACTTTTTGGAAGGATAACCAATGACTGAAATATCAAGTCTATCTTTATTAACGATGATTCTCTTTGTCATGATCCCCGTGTCTCTTTCTTATTTATTTTCACTAGGAATTGGCAAATCCGCGATTTGGTCTTCCTTACGTGGGGTAGTTCAATTATTTTTTATAGGCTACATTCTTACTTTTTTGTTTTCAATGCGTGATTGGCAGGGAATAGGTCTTTGGGTAGCGGTTATGCTGGTCATTGCTTCTCTACAAGCTGCCAAAAGAGGAAAGGGTATACCCTATGCCTTTCTGCTATCTCTTTGTTCTCTCATATTGATTGAAGTGTTTGTTCTCTCACTATGGATTATTTTTGATATCATTCCATTTAAATCAGAACAAGTCATTCCAATGAGTGGAATGATTATTGGTAATAGTATGGTTGCAACAGGTCTAGCATTCGAGAGAATGAAAAATGAGTTTCATGATAGCAAAGGGAAAATTCTTGCAGCGTTGTCACTTGGGGCAAATTCGTCACAAGCTTCTCAAATGATCATAAGGAAAACAATTCGTGCGGCTATGATCCCTAACGTAGATGGATTAAAAACGATTGGTCTTGTACAATTGCCCGGTATGATGACAGGACTTATTCTAGGTGGCGCTTCGCCCATTGAAGCTATACGATATCAAATTGTAATATCGATAAGCATCTTCTCATCCGTTTCCATATGTGCGATGATTATATCGTTAGTTACATACCGCTTTTTCTATAATCGAAAGATGCAGTTATTAGAAGTCAAAGGAGGAAATAAATAATGGCAATTGTAGACGTTACGGTTATTCCGATTGGTACAGAAACTCCTAGTGTCAGCAAATATGTAGCTGAGGTACAGAAGATTCTTGAATCTTATTCAGATCGAGTTACTTATAGGTTAACACCAATGAGCACTCTTATTGAAGGGGAAATAGCAGATCTTCTCGAGGTGGTCCATGCCATACATGAGGCACCTTTTCAAGCGGGGATAGAGCGTGTCGCTACTAACCTTCGTATAGATGATCGTCGTGATAAAAAGGTTAAGATGGATGATAAACTTGATTCGGTAAACAGGCACTTAGAATAAGTGCCTGTCATCATTTAGTTGATTACTGGTTGTTTTGCTATGCTGTGACAGATTCATAAAATTATTCTTTTCATTTTTCTTCGAAATAAAAAAACAGCCTAAATGGCTGTTTTTTTAGTGGCCTCCGCCGCCCCCAGATCCGAAAAGTATATCGATCATTGTGGCAACGGTAAAGGCGCCGAATACAAGCACTGTTAATCCTGCAAAGGCAAGGCCCATAAAGTTCTTTTCACGAAGAGAACGGAATACGCCCCATACGCAAAATAACGTAACGATTGCAAAAATAATTGCTAACCCCATTTGGAATACCTCCCTATCCATGCACTCTTTATCAGTATACCCGTAAAATAGCTGTTGCATGGTTAAATCATAAATTTTTCTAACTTGCGTGGTATGTACGATAAGTCCTTTCTTATTTTAACCGTTTTCTTTTCGTTTGTCGAGGTGTTATTCATCCAAAAATGTAAGTTCAATGTTATAAGCTCGAGC
This sequence comes from Anaerobacillus sp. 63XJN7_4_ISO-PGPR-S23-413, assembly GCF_056173725.1. Taxonomy (NCBI): domain Bacteria; kingdom Bacillati; phylum Bacillota; class Bacilli; order Caryophanales; family Bacillaceae; genus Anaerobacillus; species Anaerobacillus sp. 63XJN7_4_ISO-PGPR-S23-413. The sequence continues at coordinate 2,709,647 of NZ_CM149688.1, read as the reverse complement.
AATACCCTCCATTAGTTCAATGGACATATGATCAACAAAAAAGAGTTCACCCTCTTTGCAAATCAAATGCTCTTCCATTTGAAGAATCGCCATTTCGATTTGCGGCTGCTCTCCGTTCCTTATAGTAAAGCAGGAGACCATCTTTTTATAAAGAAAATACTCATTGTTTTGAGAAACAAACCCATAATCTGAAAAAGAGGGAGTTATTTCTGTGTTTGGAGAAAGGTATAGAAGTGGGTAGAAGTCTTGAAATATATTTTTGGAAATGTAGTATTCCTGAAGAGCAACAGCTTCTTCACGATCATTTAGAATAACGAGCTGTTTATCTCGATCAAACACTTTTGCAAGTTCGGCTGTCTTTTTCACTATCTGGGCCATGAAGCCAGGTAGTTTATTATTTGGGGGATTCATTTCTACGCCATACATGTTTTTCAACATAAACATCTCCTTTTGTACAACCTTTTGTATAGTGTAGAATAAGAAACATAATCTTTCAATGGAGGCGATGACAATGGAATGGAAACAAATGGCTGTTGGGCCGGTGCAAGCAAACGCAGGATTCTTATGGAATGAGCAAAATGAGGCTCTTATCATTGATCCGGGAGCTGAAGGTGGTCGAATCAAAAGGAAAGTGGAAAAGCTAGAACTAAAACCAATCGCTATTCTTTTAACTCATGCTCATTTCGATCATATTGGAGCGGTGGATCTGATAAGAGAAACGTATCAAATCCCAGTTTACTTACATATTTATGAGGAAAAATGGCTTTCAGATGCTTCTTTAAATGGCTCTAAGCTGTTTCCGGTAGTTGATAATATTGAAGGTAAGCCGGCTGATCATTTAATTGAAAGTGAAGGGAAAATGACAATCGGACCGTTTCAATTTGAGGTATTTGAAACGCCAGGACATTCACCTGGTAGCGTCTCATTTTATTTTAAAGACGTTAATCTAGTCTTTTCAGGTGATGCCCTTTTTGCAGGTAGCGTAGGAAGAACTGATCTTCCTGGTGGAAATCAAAAGCAGCTGCTGAACAGTATACATAACCGCCTTCTAGTATTACCAGAAGAAACGATTGTAGCCTCTGGTCATGGACCGTCTACGACAATAGAAGTGGAGATGGCAGAGAATCCGTTTCTAAATGGATTTTCTTTATAAATGACGTCTTTAAGGGATGAAATCATGAAGGAGATCGAGCGTAGTCCTGGAGGCGCTATATCGTTCGAGAAATTTATGAAGCTGTCTCTTTATCATGAGCGGTATGGCTATTACCAGGTAAATCAACCTAAAACAGGTCGAAACGGTGATTTCTATACATCTACAAGTGTTCATGATATTTTTCCTAGAGTTATGGCTCGGGTTCTGATTGCCGATATTCACAAGCATAATCTTGAACCTTTCATTGTTGATGCAGGGTCTGGTGATGGGAACTTCATTGCCTCCTTTCTTGATGAAGTGAAACAAAAAGACCAGGCACTTTTTCATCAACTAACTTATTGTGTGATAGAAGCAAGTCAATACCATCGTCGTCTAATTAAAGAAAAGGTGCACGAGCTTAACGTGAGAATGTATGCTTCACTTTCTGAAATAAAGAATGACGTACCTATATTAAACGGTATTCTTTTATCCAATGAACTGTTAGATGCTTTTCCTGTTCGGGTTGTAGAGAAATTTCAAAATCAATTGTGGGAAGTATGTGTGGGAATAGATCATCGTGGTTCTTTTAGGGAGATCTACAAACCTTGTACAGATGCAAAGCTAATCAAATGGTTAAATCATCATGACGTTGTTCTTGCGGAAAATCAACGCTTTGAAGTACCCTTGATCATGAGCGATTGGCTTTATAAGACTGGTGAATGGATTTCCGAGGGGAAAGTTTATACAATTGACTACGGCTACACGAACGAGGAATGGCAACATCCTGCAAGGAAAAGGGGGAGTCTGCGCGGGTACAGGAAACACCAATTAATGGAAGATGTTCTTCAGTATCCAGGGGAAATGGATTTAACCACCCATGTTTCTATTGATGCAATTGAAAAGATTGGAATAGAAAATGGACTAGAATGGCTTGAGTGCTTGCCGCAGGGACAGTTTCTTTTGAAGCATGATCTATTAAGCTTTATTAAGCAAGTCAATCCAGATAAACCGTTTTCTAATGAACAAAAACAAAATCGAGCAATTAGATGGTTAGCAGAATCAAATCAGTTTCTTGTCATGATTCAAGAAAAGCGCCAAAGAAAAAAAGACGATGCATGAGCATCGTCTTTTTTCGTTCGAATTAATGTCCGCCTGATCCAGGCGTCATCATGAACACTGACCAGTATGAAAAACCGACCATAAATAAAGTTAAGTATACACCAAAAATATACAGATAAGTACGTTCTGTTAAGTTTAAATAACTTAACGCTAAAAACATGCCGGCCTGGCCAAGGAACAGCAATCCCAATACTGGCATCTCACCAACAAAGCCCATTAGTGAGAAAATGCCGGTCCAGAAAGCTAAAACTCGGTACATTCTAGGCATAAAAGTTCCTCCCTTGCTCGTTCATTCCTCATACATATCGTATTATATATGAGGTTCTGTAGAAAAGTAAATGCTAGTCTCATGGCAAAATAATGACTTTCCTTATTTAACCTTGAAAAGGGTTCCAATTTATTATCCCAAATCGTTCACAAAAATACAAATCTTTTTCTTGTACAATATTTGTTTAAGTGTTGTATAATGTGGGTAATGTTAGTTATTAACGGAAAACGAAACGGGGAGGATTTAAATTGGAAGATAAATTATTGTTTTACACTTATCCAAGTTGTACCTCATGTAGAAAAACAAAAGCCTGGTTAAAAGAAAATGGCGTTAATTTTGAGGAGCGTCACTTATTTAAAGACACACCTTCCATTGAAGAGCTAAAAGAAATTATCACTCTTTCTACTGACGGAATTGAAGAGATTCTAGCTAGAAGGAGTAGCTCCTTTAAAAAGCTAAATGTTGAAATTGACGATTTAACCATAACAGAGATGTTAGAGCTTATGCATAACGAACCAAAACTTCTTAGAAGACCTATCGTAACAAATGGAAAAAAACTGATTGTGGGCTATAACAAATCAGGACTTCAGAACTTAAAACAGCGAAAGAAAAAACTCGCGGTGGTTTCATAAGAAATTGGCTGGGCTAGCTGGATTCGAACCAGCGCATGACGGAATCAAAATCCGTTGCCTTACCGCTTGGCTATAGCCCAATCATGTATTTCTCTGATAGTATGATCAGAGAATCAGTAACTTATACTTACATTGAAGGTGCGAATTGTAATGGTATCTTTTTTCTGAGTTAGCACTTTAAATAATAATAAGTAATGTATGTTTTAGGAATGTCCTACTGCTTATTTGAATAAGATAGCATCATAATCCATGTCACAGCGATATGCGGAAAACTTCTGCGTATCGCTTTTTTGTAGTTTGTTAAAGTTTTTTTAATTAATTAGTGAAAAATAAAAATGTTCACTAATAAAGGCGAAATTTTCAGAGAAAACGAAGTAAAGTAGATCCTAATAAGGTATTCTTTAAGTAGTAATTGAAGAATGAAAGGGAAGAGCATAATTAAGATTTTCCTTATAATTAGCGCCTCTGTATTTCAGTTCCTTATTGTAGTAATGTTCTTTATCCAGAAAGTTTGGGTGCCGATTGTTGCGTTGGCATATGTTCTTTCACTTTTATTTTTAATTCTTGTACTAATAAAAGAACGAAGATCGATGGAGAGAGGAGAAAAAAGTGATGATGATCGTAACTACTGATGAGATAGCAACGAAAGAGATCAAGGAAGTTATTGGGTATGTTCGTGGGAGCACAGTTCAATCCAAACACGTAGGGAAAGACATACTAGCAAGTCTTCGAACAATAGTAGGGGGAGAAATAACAGAATATACAGAAATGATGACGGAAGCACGGCAAAGAGCTATCGCAAGAATGGTCAAAGATGCTGAGGGGAAGGGAGCAAATGCGATTGTCGGTTTTCGCCTTCAGTCTTCAGCTGTAATGTCAAGCGCATCAGAAATTATAGCTTATGGAACAGCGGTTATTATAGGATGACGGGATTCACGCAACCTAAGTAAAGGGAGTGGTCTATATGTGGAAACAAACGCTTATTAATACAAAGCGAGGGACTTTTGAAGTTTTTATCAAAGGGAACGGTCCTCCATTATGTGTGACGCACCTGTACTCTCAATTTAATGAAAGCGGAGACTATTTTGCAGATACGTTTACGACTAGTCATAAAGTCTACTTAGTTAATTTAAAGGATGCGGGTCATTCAGATTCTGTAAACGCACCTTATGAGTATTTTATGTTGGAGACTGTATTTGATCTTGAAAGTGTTAGATCAGCTCTTGGAGTTAAACAGTGGACATTCGCTGGTCATTCTACGGGAGGGATGCTTGGTTGTGTATATGGAATTCATGCATCCCGTTCGCTTACAGCCATAATAATAGTAGGAGCTGCAGCTAGAGAATATGGTTCTTCGTCGTCAGCATGTATATATAACTCTGCGCATGAGAATTATCACATCATGCAGCATTACATAGAAAAACTAAAAGACTCGAGACTTGGTGATGATGAGCGGGAAAGGATCACCAGAGACAGAACCAAGCTGTCTCTTTATTTGCCAGAAAAATATCAAGACTATTTTTCAAAACGAATAAATAAAAAGATGGCAACAAATCGGATGAACTTTTTTGCCCGCGAAATCATCCAATTTGATGTAACGAAACAACTTAATATAATATCTGCCCCAACTTTAATAGCATGTGGGAAGCATGACGTCCAGTGTCCTTTATTATTTTCGGAAGAAATAGCAGATGGAATTCCAAATGCCCAACTGGCTATTTTTGATCAAAGCAATCATTATCCTTTTCTTGAAGAAAAAGCATTATTTGAAACAAAGGTTCATGATTTTCTCAATGATGCGTCATTTAGATATTGAATATTGAGTATAAACCCCAAATCATTATTGAGGGCTAGTCAAAAAGAAATTTCTTTATTAAGAAGGAATTGCCATTTACCTGGCGAATCCTTCTCTTTACGATTTAAAAATCGTGACTGGTTTTGCTGTCAATTTATATGAAAGGAAGGTGTGTTTTTGCTGAACATTGAAGAAAAAGGAAAGGATATTATTAAGCAAGCGGTGGAAGTAGGGGCCTCAGATGTACACTTTCATCCGAAAGAAAAAGGAGCGTTGATTCAATTTCGTGTTGATAATCGACTTTATGATGCGCTTTGGCTTCCTATGACGGTAGCAGAAAAGCTATTGTCTCATTTTAAATTCCTCAGTGGTATGGATATTGGAGAGAAGCGTCGCCCGCAAAATGGGGCCATGGATATGGTTCTATATCCAAGAAAACTCCACTTAAGACTCTCAACGATTCCCACCCCTTATCACGAAAGTCTTGTCGTTCGTATCCTTCCGCAAGATGAAACCCACTCCTTTAAAGAACTCTTTCTTTTCCCCTCAACTGCAACTCGACTTCTCCAAATCGTAAGTTGTAACAGTGGCTTATTTATGATTACAGGACCAACAGGTTCAGGAAAAACTACAACGATGTATTCCCTCCTTCAAACTCTCAGCGTTAAGCGGCATAGGCGAGTTCTTACAATTGAAGATCCCATCGAAAAGCGCAATCCTGATTTTATTCAAATGGAAGTCAATGAGAAAGCTGGACTATCTTATTATGAAGGTTTCAAAGCTGGGCTCAGGCATGATCCAGATATTCTTGTCGTTGGGGAAATAAGAGATGAACAAACTGCCCAACTCGCTATTCGAGCTAGCATGACGGGGCATCTTGTGGTTTCAACGCTACACACTGGAAGTACGCTAGAGTGCATTCCAAGATTACTTGAGTTTGGTATTCCTCTTCATAATATTACTCAAACGTTAAGAGGAGTCGCCACTCAACGACTCGTACCCCTAAAGTGTCCCTATTGTCAAGTATGCTCTCTAGAGTGTCTAAAACGAAGAACACGAAGAAAACTTGCTGTCGTTGAAATTCTCGCTGGTCTTCATCTTCAAAAAGCCCTCGATCATCCAGATCTTTTATCGATCCCTGGTCAATCCACCATTAAAGATTACATTCTTCGAGCATATGCCCTAGGTTATATTCAAAAAGAGACTGTCGAGAAGGAGTTGGGTTTATTTAATCGTGAAACGATTCAAATGGAAGCTTGACCGTAAAGCGGATTTTCTTTGTCGTATAGGGAAGATGCTTGAGGAAGGATACTCACTTGCCAAATGTTTGGAGGTATACGCCTTATATCAAAACGACCATATTCGATCAAATATTGAAATGATTATTATCAGACTTAAGGGTGGTGATTCCTTTCACGATGTTTTAGCAGATTTTCAGTTTCCAGCAGATATCTTATCCTATTTATATATGTCTGAGCAGCGAGATTTTGCAACCGGTATTTCGGCATCCGGTCAGTTGATGAAAACGCGAAGTGAATGGCAAAAACGACTTAGAAGTACGCTTGCTTACCCCATCTTTTTATTTTGGATGACAGCGATCATGCTGTTTGTCGTAGGAAAGTATTTATTACCTCAATTTAATACGCTCTACCACTCCCTTGATGTTCCACTCCCTTTTATTTCAAGATTTTTTATGACGCTCGTTAGATTTACTCCAGCTATTTTTGTCGTTTTAATTTTACTTTCTATTGTCCTTTACCTTTCCACTTTGATAAAAAACAAGAAAAGTTCAGCTGTACACAAAATGCTTGTCTACAGTAAAATTCCGTTCGTGCATTTTTTTATTCCTCTTTATCTGACACATCATACCTCTCTTCACCTGGGGCTCCTACTTCAAAGCGGTCTTTCAATTGCAGAAGCTTTCTCGTTATTAACGAAACAATCTCACTTTGTGTTTTTTCAAGAAGAAGCCGAACGTGTTTCACGATCATTAATGCGTGGTGAAAAATTAGAGGATTTATTTGATCAGCCACGTTTGTATGTTCCTGAATTCAAAGAAATTTTAATGCATGGCCAGGCAAGCGGGAATTTAGGAAGAGAGCTAATCTTATATGGGGAGGTGATCGGTGAACGGTTTGAGGAGTTGGTAAAAAAAGGATTTATGATTTTGCAACCAGTTAGTTTTGTCGGTGTTGGTCTTGTTGTTATGTTGATGTTTATGTCTATTCTTTTACCCATGTTTTATTATTTGCAAAATATTTAAAGGGGAGATTGTAAATGAAAATAAGGAAATGGTTAGGTTTTATTAAAGATGAGAAAGGGTTTACGCTAATCGAAATGATGATTGTTATTATGATCATTTCAATATTGCTTTTAATTGCGGTGCCAGGATTAACTAAAAACAATGAGGTTGTTGAGGCGAAAAGCTGCGAGGCCACAATAAAAGTTGCCCAAACACAGGTAGCGGCGTATAAAGCGAATTTTGGATCCTATCCAACTTCAATCAATGATCTTGTTTCAGAAGAATACCTAGACATGGATGAAGTAACTTGTCCTGGAGGTGAAGAGTTAACCGTCGCCGATGGGAAGGTAAAGCTAGCTAACTAATGTTTTTTCGTGTGCAATTCAGAAATTCTTTTGGCTACACCATGCTAGAAATGATGATTGTTCTCTCCGTTTTATCAATTCTTCTATGTCTGATCTTTCTACACATTTCCCCTACACAAAATGCTTCTTCCACACGACATTTTCTAGACGACATCCAATCAGATCTAAGGTATACCCAGGAGCTTGCATATGTAAATAAATCCTCGTATCGATTTTCCATTTCACCTAGTAAAGGGTCGTATAGTATACAGGGCACCGCATCTACGGTAGTGAAGTCGAATGAAATTCCAGAACATATTACGATTGATGAAGGAACAATGGGGTATCAAATTGTGTTTGGGGGGAATGGAAACGTTCAAAAAGCAGGAACACTTTATATAAAGGATGGCAAGGAGGAGTATAAACTTGTGGTGCAGGTGGGAGCTGGTCGTTTCTATATTAAGAAGTTGTAAAGGATATTCTTTGCTTGATGCATTAACGGGTCTCTCTATCTTAACGATCTTATCTTCAAGTGTATTACCGATTTATTCCCATCTTTATGAAGAGCGAGAGGTGATACATGTGCGAAAAACTGCAGTGATATTGCTTGATCAATACTGGAGGGGAATGGTCTTGGAGGGGAGAATTCTACCTGCAAGCGAAACCGTTGAAGGCTCCAAATTTTCCTTTTTAGTAATAGTTGATAAAGTGTGTGTTTCTTTTGATAGCGGAGTAAAAACTGAATCAATGATATGTAAAAGCTTACCGCAAGATAATGAATGAAAAAGGAATCACATTACTAGAATTGATGTTAACTGTGACCATTCTCATTGCGATTGTATGTGTGCTTCCTTTGATAATGAACGCTTCTTTACAAGAAGTGAATGCAGATTTTCAGCATGAGGAAGCACAATTGTTCTTTCATTTGTTTTCTAAAGAAGTTCGTGAATCTTCTCGAATTCAGATCCATAATGGCGGAATTGAGATGTTGTCGAAGAACGGAACAACTATACGATACGAACGCTACGGATCGTCTATTCGGCGTAGAGTAAACAATGCTGGGCATGAAATTGTATTACAGAACATTCGGGAGTTATTTCTTGAAGTAACTGATGGAAGAGTGATTGTTGAGGTGGAACTTGCTGATGGACAGAAAGAAAAGCGCGCTATATTTCAAATGTCTCATAAACCTTAATGAAAGAGGTTATATGACGGCTATGATGATGATGATTAGTACGCTGCTTCTTGGTTTTGTTTTTCATTTATGGAATGTGACACAAAATGAGCGAGTTTTTCTTGATCGTGAAGAGGAAGAAATTAAGAAGCAGACCTTGCTAGTCCTTAGTATGAAAGATACAATTTCATATATACAGAAAACAGGGGGATCTAGTGCGGAGAGAACGTTTACGTACAATGAAGGTACAGTTCGCGCTGTGATTAATTCTTCTTCTGATGTATTGCAAATTACGTTGAGTGGAACGACGGATAATGGAATACGCGTAGCTGCGTCTTTTCAATACAATCAAATGATGAAGCAAGTCGTAGAATGGAGTGAAGGTTCAACATGAGAGCGGTCTATTTAACAGGATTTATGGGCTCTGGCAAAACAACTATAGGTGAGGAATTATCTCAAGCGTTATCGCTGAAATCGGTTGATACAGATGAGCATCTTACGAAAATGCAAGGCAAGACCATTCCTGCCATTTTTGAAGAGGAAGGAGAATTTGCTTTTAGAACGTATGAATCAGCCTCTCTAAAAGATCTACCAACTGAAAACGTGATCATTAGTACAGGCGGTGGGATTGTTTTAAAAGAAGAAAATCGAACATTTATGAAGCAAAATGGAACGGTGATTTACTTACATTGTGAACCAGAAGAAATCATAAAGCGACTTGAAGGTGATACATCAAGGCCTTTACTTGCTGGAGCGGATCTAGAACATAAGGTTCATACGATATTCAAAGAGCGATTATCACTCTATCGTGAAGCTGAATATGAAATTGACACAACGAAACGTTCAGTAGGGGGAATTGTAAAGGAAATATGTAACCTGCTTGGTTAAACAAAGAATAAATGGGCATCCTTAAAATAGAAGACAACTATTAAAGGGTGATCAGGATGTCATCAAATGATCTTGTGAAATATATGACTCAGCAAGTTGTGTCTTATATTGATCAACCAAAAGAGGAAAGGCAGCAACAGCGTGCTGTCAAAAAAGCCAAAAAGCAACCATTTTTGTTTCGATGGTTTGGCATTATCCCTATGTCGATTTCAATGTTTGTTAAAAAAAAGAAACATGAAAGCTCGGACTGACTCGTCTGAGCTTTTTTGTATGGATTCGCTAATTTTAACATTCTTCGTTTAGGAAGGATGTGACTCAATACCTGGTGCTAAATGAAAGATGCCCCCGTTAATTATTTCTGCCGTAATTGTTGGCTCATATTGTTTTCGAAGAGCATCTCTTTCAACTTGATAGCTCTGATCATTGGTTTTTCCGTTATAAAATTGATCAAGAAGGTTTAAATCAGTGGCCCATCTCATTTTTGCTTCTTCTGCCCATTCTAAATCCTCCTGTGAAATAAGCATTTCTACCACATCTTCAAGTCTCTTCAAGCCGCTTGAGGGTTTAATAATTGGCGTTATTGTAAAAGCATAATCTGGAATTTTAGGAGTGAGTTTCTTTGTTAGTAATAATTGGTGAAAGTCATCAACAACCGCTCCGCTTACAAGGTGTAGACCGAGGGAGAGGAGACGGTGTTTCTTTCGATCACACTGATAAGATATTTTAATATTAAGGCAGAGCCATGGATGAAGAGAATATTGTTGTTGATAATTTGTTTGCACATCCTCAAAAAGTCGGATAGAGGACGCAAGCTTTTTAGTAGATGAGAAAATTTGATGTAGTCTTGGTGCACCAAAGTGAACGAACTCCCCTTTTTCATCGCTTGATTGGTTTGTAATTAGGGTGAGTGTCATTGGTCGAGGAGTACCACCAGTCTTCTCAAGATAGTGCCAATAAAAAGGGCGGTTCATTAGTTCTTTATCAAGATCAATCGTTAATTGGACGTCAAGATAGCCGGATTTTTCTTCTCGAATCTGGCAGTCATTGGCTAGAAAATACGAGCGCAGATAATTATGAATATTTTCTTGTTGCATCTGTCTCCTCCTTCTGATAATTGATAAGCTCTTTAATATTCTCCATCTTAATTCGGATTTCTCCTTCGCTTTCAGAGTGTAGAAGTATATCAGAAATATGCTTTTCAATATCGCGCATACCAAGTCGTGTCAAAATCTCATCTAATTGTCCAATAACACTTTCAAATAGTTGAATTTTTTCATATAAGAGGGTAAGGATATGCTCTTCAACTGTATGCTTCGTAGCAAAATTATAAATGTGCACATCGCTTTCTTGCCCAAGCCGATGTATTCTACCGATGCGCTGCTCAATTCTCATTGGGTTCCAAGGTAGATCGTAGTTAATAACGTGCTGACAGAATTGAAGATTGATTCCTTCTCCCCCTGCTTCTGTTGCAATGAGGACTTTTGCGTGATTTTTGAAGAGTTCTCTCATCCAGTCTTTTTTCCCTCGTTTAAATCCACCCCTAAATGGGACAGAAGTAATTCCATGTTCTTTTAAAAACCACTGTAAATATAACTGAGTCGCTCGATATTCTGTGAAAATAATGACCTTACCTTCGATTGATTGAACCAATTCAAGGGCTTTTTCTGCTTTTGAATTCGTTGGCACTCCTTCAATTTTTTTAATTAACATTTGAATGAGAGTTTGAGAAGAGTCGTCAAGGTGTTCTTTATCAAGCATTTTTTTTAATGTCATATATGCTGCTTCGCGGCTTGAACAGATTTCTCTTAGTAAAGTGATGATCGAGAATTGACTTCTCGTAGCCATGGGCTGTTTCTTTAGCGCTTCGACTGAACGATAAAGCTCATCTTCTTCAGGTGAGAAAGTAATAGGTACTGTTTGAACAATACGTTCTGGCCAGTCCATTCCGGTATCTTCACGCCGGTTTCTGACCATCACTTTTTGAATGAGAGCGCGAAGTCTTTCTTCGTCTTCGACCTTTTTTTCTTTACCATTGTAGTCTTTTTCGAAATTTTCCAAGCTTCCTAGATGTCCTGGTTTTAATAAAGATACAAGGTTAAAAACTTCATCAAGACGATTTTGAACAGGGGTAGCCGTTAATAGCAGACAGAACTTTTTAGGTAAGTGCTGTACAAATTCATAATTTTTTGTACGACTATTCTTTAGACGATGTGCTTCATCGATAATAACCATGTCGTAGTTCTGCTCATAAACTATTGAGCGATGAGGCTCTCGTTTAGCTGTATCTATCGATGAAACCACAACGTCACATTGATCCCATACATAGCTTTTCCTCTGGACTACAGCTGGAATGTAGAATTTTTGATTTAATTCAATAGCCCATTGTGATACTAATGATGCCGGAACAAGGATCAGGACTTTTTTGACAAGACCCCGAATCATATATTCTTTAATAATCAAACCAGCTTCAATGGTTTTTCCTAGGCCAACTTCATCTGCTAGAATCGCTTTTCCGTTCATTTCCTCTACAACTCGCCGAGCTGCTTCAAGCTGGTAAGGATGTGGTGTTAAATGAGGGAGATGTGATGGCGCCTGTAAGCCTGCGAAAGTGGGGATGGTTGTATGATGCTCAGCTTCGATAGCCAGTTTAAAAAGGTCCCAGTTAGCCCAGGGGCCGTCTTCATCAATTTGTTTCAGAAAGTTGTTTGTCCACTCTTGATCAAATTTCAACTCTGTTCTCAAAATGAAAACCCTTTCTCGGTAAAGGTTATTTACGAATGATACATGATTAATGTATAATAATGTTCGTGTTTAATATATTAGTTAAAATACTTTCATTATTAAAAAGATTGTTGCCAATGCCACTATGGTAGTGGTAGGATTGAAATCGAAAGCACTATTAGTATGAATCAATCAGTAGAATCCAATACCTTAAAACTGAAAATAGGCGAATGAAAGCAAGAGGAGAGACTGCTATATGCAGCGCCGAAGGAGCAAACAAATTTGTGAATCTCTCAGGCAAAAAGACTCTTGCTAGACGCACCTCTGGAGAGAGCTTTTATAGCCGCCAAAGATGTAATTCTCGCGTAATGTGAGGAGAAACTTTCAGGTCAACGGGACAGAGAAACCGCGCTACTTAAAGCGGTTTTCTCTGTCCTTTTTTATGCTTCGGTATAAGCTTTTTAAGATGAATGATTTTAGGAGGGAATAAGATGAGTGAACTATTAAAAACACCATTATTTGAAACCTATAAAGCTATGGGCGCTAAAACAATTGATTTTGGAGGATGGGCTCTTCCGGTTCAGTTTTCAAGTATTAAAGAAGAGCATGAGGCCGTTAGAACGAGAGCAGGTTTATTCGATGTTTCTCATATGGGAGAAATTGATGTTAGTGGTGAACAGTCGCTTCATTACCTTCAAAAGATGATGACAAATGATATAAGCAAACTAAAGGTCAACGGTGCTCAATATACAGCAATGTGCTATGAAGATGGCGGAACTGTGGATGACCTTCTTGTGTATAAGCACTCAGAACACCATTATTTATTGGTAGTTAATGCTGCTAACACTGAGAAAGATTTTGACTGGCTTGAAAAACACCTTATCGAAGGAGTTTCTATTCAGAACATATCAAGTCAGATGGCCCAACTTGCTATTCAGGGTCCACAAGCAGAGATGATTCTCCAACGTCTAACGGAGGTGAATCTTTCAACTATCGGTTTCTTTAAATTTCAGAATGAAGTCGTGATTGAGGGCATTAATACGTTAGTGTCTAGAACCGGCTATACGGGTGAAGATGGTTTTGAACTGTATACTTCTTGGGAGGATGCCCCTTCACTGTGGAAGGCGATTCTTGCTGCGGGGGAGCCAGAAAATATTCTACCTTGTGGCCTTGGGGCTCGCGATACGCTTCGCTTTGAGGCAAAGCTAGCTCTTTATGGGCAGGAGTTAACGAAAGATATTTCTCCGCTAGAAGCGGGAATAGGTTTTGCTGTTAAAACTAGTAAAGAAGCTGATTTCATCGGAAAATCTGTTCTACTAAGTCAGCGTGAAAATGGTCTTGAGCGAAAGTTAGTTGGGATTGAAATGACTGGGCGCGGGATTCCGCGGACCCACTATCCTGTTTACAAAGGGGAACAATTGATTGGCGAAGTTACTACTGGGACACAATCTCCAACTTTGAAGAAAAATGTTGGTCTTGTATTAATAAAGAAAGAGTTTACAGAAATGGGTACTGAGCTAGATGTTGAAATTCGTAACAAACGTGTGGGAGCTAAAGTTGTTCCATCACCATTTTATAAACGACAGAAATAAAGGGAAATAGAGGAGGAGAAAAACATATGAAACATCGCTACTTGCCGACAACTGATCAAGATCGAAAGGAAATGCTTGAAACAATTGGAGTGGACTCAGTCCAAGCTCTTTTTGAAGATATTCCGGAGGCTATTCGTTTTAAGGGAGATCTTAAAGTAGAGAAACAGTTATTTGAACCTGAACTGATTCGATATATGTCAAAACTGGCTTCTAAGAATGCGAATACACAGGAGAATGTATCTTTTCTTGGTGCTGGTGTTTATGATCACGCTATTCCTTCTGTTGTAGATCATGTAATTCGTCGATCAGAGTTTTATACAGCTTATACTCCATATCAACCTGAAATTTCACAGGGGGAATTGCAGGCCATTTTTGAATTTCAGACAATGATAAGTGAACTTACTGGAATGGATGTTGCGAATTCCTCGATGTATGATGGTCCAACTGCTCTTGCCGAAGCTGGACTGCTCAGTGCTGGACAAACAAAAAAGAAAAAGATCATTGTTTCAAAGAGCGTACATCCTGAAGCCCGTGCTGTCATTGACACATATGCGCGTGGACAGCGTCTTTCAGTGGTTGAAGTAGATACGATGAATGGGTGTACAGATCTTAATAAATTGAAAAATGAAATCGACGAAGATACTGCATGTGTTATGGTTCAGTACCCGAACTTTTTTGGTCAGTTAGAGCCCTTACAAGAAATTGAAAAGCTTGTTCATGAGCAAAAAGCGATGTTTGTTGTTTCAAGTAACCCGCTTGCCCTTGGTCGTTTAACTCCTCCAGGAGAGATGGGGGCAGATATCGTTGTTGGAGATTGTCAACCGTTTGGAATTCCGGCACAATTTGGTGGACCGCATTGTGGTTATTTCGCAGTGACAAAAAAACTGATGCGAAAAGTACCAGGTCGTTTGATTGGGCAAACAACTGATGATAATGGACAGCGCGGTTTCGTTCTAACCTTACAAGCACGCGAGCAACATATTCGAAGGGATAAAGCGACTTCTAATATTTGTTCCAATCAGGCGTTGAATGCTCTTGCCTCTTCAGTTGCTATGAGTGCTCTTGGTAAAGAAGGCGTTCGACATATGGCAGAGCAAAATATGAAGAAAGCTTATTATGCAAATAGTCAGCTGAAACAGGCGGGAGTTGAAACCGTTTTTGATGGAGTGTACTTCAATGAATTCGTGATTAAATTAAACGGTTCGGTTAAAGATCTTAATCGAATGTTATTAGAAAAAGGGATTATTGGTGGATATGATCTTGGAAGAGATTATCCAGAACTGAAGGATCACATGCTTATAGCTGTTACAGAGAATCGGACGAAAGAAGAAATTAATGCATTCGTAAAAGAAGTGGGGGGAGCACAATGAGTAAAGATCAGGCATTAATATTTGAACTAAGTGAACCGGGGCGTATTTCTTATAGTCTACCTGAACTTGATGTTCCTGATATGGATTTAGATCAGTGGTTGCCAGAAGAGTTTAATCGTAAAACAGAACCAGAGTTACCAGAAGTGTCAGAATTACAATTGATGCGTCATTATACAGCCTTGTCTAAGCGTAACCATGGAGTGGATTCTGGATTCTATCCACTTGGGTCTTGTACGATGAAGTACAATCCAAAAATTAACGAAGATGTAGCAAGGTATCCTGGCTTTGCCTTCATACATCCGCTTCAAGAAGAGGAGGGCGTTCAAGGTGCGCTAGAAATGATGTACAATCTTCAGGAAAACCTCGTGGCTGTAACAGGTATGGATGAAGTAACGCTTCAACCTGCAGCAGGTGCTCACGGAGAGTGGACAGGATTAATGATGATCCGTGCTTATCATGAAGCGAACGGTGATTTCAATCGCACAAAGGTCATTGTTCCAGATTCAGCTCACGGTACAAACCCTGCTTCTGCAACAGTTGCTGGTTTTGAGGCAGTGACAGTGAAATCAAATGAAAAAGGTCTAGTTGATCTTGAAGATTTAAAACGTGTAGTAGATGAAGATACGGCTGCGCTGATGCTGACAAATCCAAATACACTTGGACTATTTGAAGAACAGATTACAGAGATGGCGTCAATTATTCATAACGCAGGTGGAAAGCTATATTACGATGGTGCAAATATGAATGCTATTATGGGGGCTGCTCGTCCTGGAGATATGGGTTTTGATGTTGTGCACTTAAATCTACACAAAACTTTCACTGGACCTCATGGTGGTGGTGGAC
Source organism: Anaerobacillus sp. 63XJN7_4_ISO-PGPR-S23-413 (assembly GCF_056173725.1). Classification (NCBI taxonomy): domain Bacteria; kingdom Bacillati; phylum Bacillota; class Bacilli; order Caryophanales; family Bacillaceae; genus Anaerobacillus; species Anaerobacillus sp. 63XJN7_4_ISO-PGPR-S23-413. Next base: position 2,693,527 of record NZ_CM149688.1, on the reverse strand, counting down.
CTGGATCTGGACCGGTTGGTGTTAAATCTGATTTAATTCCTTATCTTCCTAAGCCGGTACTCGTGAAGGAGAATAATGCCTATCGTTTCGAGTATGACCGTCCTCAGTCCATTGGTCGTGTAAAGCCTTACTATGGTAACTTCGGTATCAATGTTCGAGCATATACGTATATTCGTACTATGGGGCCAGAAGGCTTAAAGCAAGTATCGGAAAATGCGGTATTAAATGCTAACTATATGATGAGACGCTTACAAGATGCCTTTGTGTTACCTTATGAACAGCACTGCAAGCATGAATTCGTGATTTCAGGAAAAAAACAAAAGAAACTTGGTGTCAGAACGCTTGATATGGCAAAGCGACTGCTAGACTTTGGTTACCACCCGCCAACGATCTATTTCCCAATTAACGTTGAGGAATGTATGATGATTGAACCTACGGAGACAGAATCAAAAGAAACACTTGATGAGTTCTGTGATGTACTGCTTCAAATTGCAAAAGAAGCAGAGGAAAATCCGGAAATTGTTCAGGAAGCCCCACATACAACAGTTATTGGTCGCCTTGATGAAACCACGGCTGCCAGAAAGCCTGTTTTACGTTATCAAAAAGCCTAATGCTTATTGATAGGCCCTGTTAATTTATATTGTTCACTACTCGATTATGGCTCATTCAAATGAGAGATACGTTTAACATGGATAAATCAATGATGCAAAATCAACAAAGCCATTTTGAGTTGCTGAATAGCAATCAAAAAAAGCAGCTGCAAAGGCAGCTGCTTTTTATTTTTTCTTTACTTTGCCGCCCCATTTTTTGAAGCCGCCTTTTAATTGATAAAGATCTTTAATGCCATGTTTTCTAAGAATGCTTGCAGCACGAGCTACAATAATTCCGTTGTAGTCGTACATATAAACTGGCTGATCTTTGCGGATTTCTTTAATTCGCATTTTTAGCTGACTAACAGGGATGTTTCTTGCCCCTAGAATATGGCCATTATCAAATTCGTTTGGTTCACGAACATCAATCAGTTGGGCTTTACGATAGCCGGCACGGAATTCTTCCTCCGTTAACGTTTTCAAATTCCTCTTTTGCATGTATCGAGTAATGACAACATACACAATGATCGCGACGAGTATTGCGATAATCCATTCCATAAACTTTGTTACACCCTTTCAAGTAAAATCGACAACTTTAAGTTTACACGTCTTTTCGGCTTTCCGCAAAAGAAAAAAGGAATAACTATAAAAAGAATAGGTAGTATTCAGTAATTAAATCAAATTTGTTCTAAATTAGTTGGGATAGAGGAGATTCGCCTATACTCGAAAGATCGAAAAACCAATAATGTTCAAGACATAGCTAAAATAATTGAGAGTGTTCATTGGTCATCCATTTTCTCCTCTGCTAGAATAGGGAAGGTGTTAGAAAACTGACAGTGATAAAGGAGTTCCGAAAATGAAGCAATGGGCATTTATTGATTCGGGAGAACGTTCTCCAGCTTATAACATGGCACTTGATGAAGCATTATTGAAATGGCATAGTGATGGGACTATCCCCCCTGTTATTCGATTTTACGGGTGGAATCCCCCAACACTTTCAATTGGTTATTTCCAGCGTATCGAACGTGATATTAATATGGATGCTGTAGAAAAAAATGGTCTAGGGTTTGTGAGACGCCCTACTGGTGGAAGAGCTGTCCTTCATGATCAGGAAGTGACTTATAGCGTTATTGTCTCTGAAGATTATCCAGACATGCCCTCAACCGTAACAGAAGCGTACCGGGTTATTTCAGAAGGGTTATTGATTGGTTTCAGAAAACTTGGATTGAATGCTTATTTCGCTGTTCCTGAAACGGATGCAGAGAAAGAAGAGCTACGTGCACCAAGATCGGGTGTATGTTTTGACTCTCCATCCTATTATGAACTTGTTGTAGAAGGGCGAAAAGTCGCTGGGAGCGCTCAAACCCGTCAAAAAGGTGTCATTCTCCAGCATGGATCGATTCTTCTTGACATTGATGAGGACCAATTGTTTGATTGTTTCAAATTTAAAAATGAACGGATACGTGAGCGGATGCAGCGAGGTTTTAGAAAAAAGGCTGTAGCTATTAATGCACTCCGTGAAACTCCTGTATCGATATCAGAAGCGGTTAAAGCTTTTTATGATGGTTTTCAACAGGGGCTTGATATTGAATTGGTTCCATATCAACTAACGGATGAACAAGAGTCCTTTGTTGTTCAAATAGCAGAGGAGAAATACGCTAGCAAGGAATGGAATTTTAGCAAATAAGCACCTTCGTTGGGTGCTTTTTCCTATTGACTTAACAAGAACAAATGTTCTAATCTTAATCATGGTCTGTTAACTAATTAATTTTTGTCTCCTATGTTAAAAAGGCAGAGTGTGGAAAAATGTGCAATAGACAAAATTCCTCTTTTTTCTCTATTCTTCTAATCTAACCTTTATTTATCGAGGAAAACCTTTCATTTTCACTGGATTTGAAAGTTGACAAATCGCTAAAGTATTCGCTCTTTTACTATATGTAGTATTGATTGAAGAATTCTGAACACTATATATGGTTAAAAATGATTGTCTGGTTCGTGTACATGTGCTACTATTAATCAAGACGATTTATCATAGCTACATACATCTAGAGATGCTCTTAAGTGTATAAATGTCGAAACGGAGGGGTTTATATGACAATACAAACCAATGAAAAAAGAAGATCTATTAACATTGAGCAGTTGAATAAGGATATTGAAATGTTTGCGCAGGTTCATCCGATTACAGAGGATATGCATCTAACTCACAAAGGTGTTAGTCGTCTTGTGATGCTTGACCGCTATGCATTTAAAGATACAGAGAAAAAGACATTACAAAAAGGTGATTTTGTTGTCTTAACGATTAAAGAAGATCCAAAATTTCCAGCAAGAGGTCTTGGGTATATTGAAGAATTCGATCTTCAATCTAAGAAAGCAACTGTAGCTGTTCATGAGGATTACGTTGGCGTTTTAGACACAGAAGAAGAAAGAGAATCAGGTATTATTGTCCGTTCGTTGGATGTCATAGAAAAGCCCTTGGAAGTATATTATGAGCAAATTGCTCGTCGTAATGCACGTGGTCTTGCTGATGTAGAGAAAACAGATGGGGAAAAGACATATTGGGAAGATCGTTTCTATAAAGAACTTTCATCAATGAACTTTGTTCCTGCAGGACGTGTGCTTTACGGAGCTGGAGCTGATACGGAAGTGACGTACTTTAACTGTTACGTTATGCCGTTTCCACAGGATTCAAGAGAAGGTATTTCTGAACACCGTAAACAAGTAATGGAGATTATGAGTCGAGGTGGTGGAGTAGGAACGAACGGATCTACACTTCGTCCTAGAAACACGCTTGCTAGGGGTGTGAATGGTAAATCATCAGGTTCGGTTTCATGGCTGGATGATATTGCAAAGCTGACGCATCTAGTGGAGCAAGGTGGCTCAAGACGTGGGGCCCAAATGATTATGCTCGCTGACTGGCATCCTGATATTATTGAATTTATCATTTCAAAAATGCAGAATCCACGCATTCTTCGTTTCCTTATGGAGAATACAAAGGATGAACAAATTAAGAAACTTGCAGAAGATAAGTTGAAATTCACACCGCTCTCAGAGTCGGAAAGATCTATGTACCAAAGTATCTTAAACTACCGTAGTATTCCCGGAACAGGTGGCTTTGAAGAAAAAGTGATGCAGGATGCGCAGGATAAGCTTGCAACGGGTGGAACGTATTCTGTCCACAATCCTGACTTCTTGACTGGTGCAAACATCTCGATTTGTTTAACTAAAGACTTTATGGACGCGGTTGAAAATGATTCTGAATATGAACTTCGATTCCCGGATGTAGAGAACTATACGAAAGAACAAATGGCACTTTATAATGAGAACTGGCATGAATCAGGGGATGTACGTGACTGGGAGAAGCAAGGCTTTCCAGTAAGAACTTATCGTAAGGTTCAGGCAAAAGAGCTGTGGGATTTAATTAATATTTGTGCTACTTACTCTGCAGAGCCAGGTATCTTCTTTATTGATAATGCAAATGAAAAAACAAACGCAACTTCTTACGGTCAAAAAGTTGTCGCTACTAACCCATGTGGTGAGCAACCATTAGCACCTTACTCTGTATGTAACCTAGCAGCAGTGAACCTTGCTGAGATGGCTAATAAGGAGACAAAGACTGTTGATTTCGATAAGCTGAGAGAAACGGTTGAAGTTGGCGTACGCATGCAAGATAACGTTATTGATGCCACACCTTACTTCTTAGAAGAGAATGAGAAGCAAGCTCTTGGCGAACGTCGAGTAGGACTAGGAGTAATGGGGCTACATGACCTTCTTATATACTGTGAAACAATATATGGATCAGAAGAAGGGAATAATTTAACAGATCAGATTTTTGAAACAATTGCTACAACAGCTTATCGTGCTTCTGTGGATCTTGCTAAAGAAAAGGGAAGCTTCCCTTTCCTTGAGGGTGAAACAGTTGCGGAAACAAATAGATTACGTGAAGCATTTGTTAACACAGGTTATATGCAACAAATGCCAAATGACCTACGCGACAGCATTATGGACTATGGTATACGTAATTCACATCTTCTAACAGTTGCGCCTACTGGTAGCACTGGCACGATGGTAGGGGTTTCTACCGGTCTTGAGCCTTACTTCTCTTTCTCTTATTACCGTAGTGGACGACTTGGTAAATTTATCGAAGTAAAAGCAGATATTCTTGCAGAGTACTTTGAAAGAAACCCAGAAGCTGATACAGAAAACCTTCCGGAATGGTTCGTTTCAGCAATGGAGCTCGCACCAGAAGATCATGCTGACACTCAGTGCGTTATTCAACGCTGGGTTGATAGCTCGATTTCAAAAACTGTTAATGCTCCAAAAGGGTATTCAGTGAAACAAGTGGAAGCAGTTTATGAGCGTCTATATAATGGAGGAGCCAAAGGCGGTACCGTTTATGTAGATGGTAGCCGTGATTCTCAGGTTCTAACTCTTAAAGCAGAAGAAAATTCATTTGAACAGCTTGAGTTTGAAGATGGCATGCAAGAAAAGAAGCAAGTAGTACTAGTTGACACGATTACAGATCTACGCTCTACAGACGTTACAATCGGGTCTGAAGTAGGTAATACGTGCCCTGTTTGTCGAAAGGGTCAGGTAAAGGAAATGGGTGGTTGCAATACTTGTGATAATTGTGGTGCACAGCTGAAGTGCGGACTTTAATAGCTAACTGATGTAAGGGAAGGATAGACGGAAACGTTTATCCTTCATCTTTTTGTGCGTAGATTAGGGACATTTTTCGCAAGTGCTGTTGGGGTGTTCAAGTGACTTTGTATTTTATCCACTAATTTACAAAACCGATTAAATGAAATATGATATAATATCTGCTCTACATAAGAGTATTAGAACTGAGTTAATGCAGTTAATAGAAGCTTATGGAACCTTTCCTTGTATCCGCCCATACTATGGTGTATGCTTTTATTAACTGGCTTAAATGGAATAAAAGATGGAGGGAATCCAATGGCCACTACTCCCAGTATGGAAGATTATATTGAACGTATTTATGCACTTATAGACGGAAAAGGGTATGCTCGCGTATCAGATATCGCGGAAGCATTAGAGGTACATCCCTCCTCGGTAACCAAAATGATTCAAAAATTAGATAAAGGTAAATATGTCGTATACGAAAAATATCGCGGCTTTATGCTTACTCCTAAAGGGAAAAAGCTAGGAAAGCGACTCGTTGATCGCCATGCTTTGCTTGAACAATTTCTAGGTGTTATCGGGGTTAACGAAGAGAATATATATGAAGATGTTGAGGGTATTGAACATCATCTAAGCTGGGACGCTATCGATCGCATTGGTGATCTTGTCCAGTACTTTGAAGAGACAAATGTACGAGTGGATGAACTTAGAGAAGTGCAACGTAAAAATGAAGAAGCACACGAGGAACAATCCGAAGTTTAATCGGGTTGTTTCTTTTTTTTGTACTAAATTCCCCCGTTAAAGCTTAGGCTTTAATAAGGTGGGAAGGAGGTTTGAGAGTGTACATTGATGGCGTCTTTTCAGGTGGCGGAGTTAAAGGGATAGCGCTAGTGGGAGCACTTCAAGCCGTTGAGAAAAAAGGCCTCGAATTTAAACGTACAGCGGGCACGAGTGCTGGAGCTATAATTGCATCTTTAATTATTTCAGGTTATAAGGGAAATGAGTTAGAAAAGATCTTGCTCGATACGGATCTAACGACACTACTCGAAAAAAACTCGGGTTATACATTCCCGTTGATACGGTGGTTGATGTTGTATTGGAATCTTGGACTCTATTCTGGAAAGGACCTAGAATTATGGGTTGGGGATTTATTAAAAAACAAAGGCATTGAAACATTCGGTGATTTACCCGAGGGATCACTGAAGATTATTGTATCCGATATATCGAAAGGTAGGCTTGTCGTTATACCTGATGACTTAGCACAGTACGGCTTCGTACCAGAGCGGTTCTCTGTCGCGAAAGCTGTTAGGATGAGTGCGAGTTTACCATTTTTCTTTAAACCTCAACCGCTCTACTCCATTGATGGTAAAAAGCACTATATGGTAGATGGCGGAATTTTAAGTAACTTCCCTTTATGGATATTCCAACCTCCTGAAAATAAAAAACCACAAAGACCGGTATTAGGCTTTCAATTGAGTGCAAACTTTAACCACGTTCCTGAAAATAAAATTACAAATGCTGTTGATATGTATCAGGCATTATTTGAAACAATGAAGCAGGCTCATGATGCTCGATATATTGAAGAACAAAAAGCCAAGAACATTGTGTTTATACCTGTGGATCATGATCTGACGACAGCTTTTAAACTAGAGAGACAAAGTCAAAAGAAACTAATCTTGTTAGGAGAAGAGCGAACCTCTCAATTTCTCAATACGTGGAGAAAATTGCCTGACAATATTACATGAAAAGGTGGCTGATTTCATCAGCCACCTTTTCATATTTATGTTAGTTTAGTTACTTCCAAATAGAAGGAGTTTTCCATTCAGGACAATGACTTTTTATTAAGTCGCCCAATCTTATCGGTAAAACAAGTGAACCATGTTAAAAGAGAGCTCTGTTTTTCTTTTTTCCTTTACGTCCTTCGATTACGGTAAAAGGATTTTGTTTTCGATCCTCCTGTAAAGAGCGCTTTCTAGGAGAAAGACGTTTAGATGGAATGACACGAAGGTGAGGTGCATTTCTTCTTGGTGTAGCTTTTTTCTTTTTCATTTTGGTTGATTGTTTAACGGCCTTTTGATAAGAAGTTGATTGTTGACCCATTCTTCTAGCCATTAACTTTCTGACAACGAAGATCATGATTGCAGCAATCGCAGCAGTGATTAGAAGTTGCATGAAAAGTCCTTGAGGGTCTGTGACCATTTTCCAAACAAAACCAATAGCTGCTAGGCCAATTAATAAATAAATTAGAGGTTGAACAACACGGCGCGACAAATGATTCACCTCCTGTTCATCTTTACACAACTTTTGTGCTTGAATCGTCTTCCTCTCGTTGTTTATCTCGAGAAAGTAGTTCATTAAATGAGTGGATTGCAACATCAACTTGTTTATCATCTGGGTTTTTGGTTGTTAGTAGCTGAACCCATAACCCAGGATAGCCAAGCACTTTTAATACAGGAACTTCTCTAACTTTATTCGTTAATTGGAGAACTTCGAATGAAACTCCAAGAACTACCGGAATTAATGCAACACGATAGAGTAACCTTACCCATAATGGATCAGTAGGAACAAGAAGATAAATAAATACCCCAATGACTACTGTGAAAAGGATGAAGCTACTTCCGCATCGATAATGAAGACGCGATTGCTTTTGAACATTCTCTATTGTAATAGGAAGTCCTGCTTCATAAGCGTTGATGACTTTATGTTCAGCGCCATGATATTGAAAGACTCTTTTTACAATTGGGGTTAACGAAATAAAATAAATATACCCAAGCAATAGAATGAGCTTAATGAAACCCTCAATCAAGTTCTGTACAACGTGCCCTGGAAATATAAACTCAAGTGAGGCTGCGGCTAAGGCGGGTAATATAGTGAAAATCGTTTTTACGAATGCAAACGAGATAACGCCTATGGCTGCTGCACCTAATAAAAGCGTTATTTTGGAAGGCTCTTCCTTACCTAACACTTCCTCATCTTCCGAAGGGTCCACATCATAGCGTTCACTTGAAAAATTCAAATGTTTAGTTCCATTGCCACTGGCGTCGATAATCGCAACAACACCACGTATGAATGGGATTTTCTTAAGCTTTGTTCGGATAGGCTTCGGCTGCTTCGGAACTTCTAAATAATCAATTGAATCATCCTTGCGCCGAATGGCGGTTACAGACGTATGTTTCCCTTGAAACATAACACCTTCAACAACCGCTTGCCCGCCATAAGCAGGCTTATTTGTATCTGACAATATCTCTCACCAACCTATTGTATGAAGTAGAATGTTTTGAAGCGATCAAACTCTAACAAATTGTACTTTATACCATTCTACAAGAAATAGGCAAAAACCTCTAGGTAATAGATTGTAATAATCATTTTCCCCAACACCGGCAATTTTAATCTTTTCAATAGACAATTCTTCTAATAAATAATTCCATCATCAACAGGGAATGCTTAAGGGGGAGGTGAGTGTTATGGATAAAGAGAAGCAGAAAGATGGTAAAGAGAATGAGCAACTTGAACAAAATAAGCAGGAGCAACCTTTATCTTTTACATCAAAAGTTATTACAATCGGGATTGCTGGAGGGCTTTTTTGGGGTGTAATTGGTTATCTCACATACTTATTTAAATTTACTAAGATACCACCCTCTCTCATTTTGTCACCATGGGCACTTGGCGAATGGAAAAATGAACAGCTAGGGCAGTGGATTGGAATTCTTGCCCTTGGGCTTGTATCCATACTTGTGGCTTTTTTGTACAAAGTAACGCTCGTGAAAATAAATAACATGCTTGCAGGACTTGCTTATGGGATTGTATTATGGATAATTGTATTTTATTTACTCAATCCAATGTTCATCGATCTGCCAACGATCACGAAACTTGATCGTAACACAGTCATTACTACGATATGCCTTTATCTTCTTTACGGCGTCTTTATCGGGTATTCGATTTCTTTTGAATATCATGAAAACCAGCAGAAGGGCGCTTCCTATTCAAATAAATGAAGCTATGGTAGAATGTTCATGGAACATTCTCTTTTTTTTCTATTTAATATAGAAGTCAGATCGTGATGAAGGAGACCGGGATGAAAACATTCTACGTAATAAATGGACCTAACTTAAATCGACTTGGCAAGCGTGAACCCGGCATCTATGGTAATGACACGTTAGAGACGCTTGAACAACGGTTAACACAATTTGCTAGTGAGAATGACGCTGCTGTTGTTTTTCGTCAATCAAACCATGAGGGAGATATCATTGACTGGATTCACGAAGCAGAAAGTGCTTCAGGTATCATTTTAAATCCTGGTGCTTTTACTCACTATAGTTACGCCATACGAGATGCTATCGCAAGTGTTCCTGTACCGGTTGTGGAAGTACACATCTCGAATGTACATAAGCGAGAACCTTTTCGCCATACATCTGTTATTTCACCAGTAACGGAAGGGCAAGTGGTAGGATTTGGTTTGAATGGGTACGAACTGGCATTGCGGTCATTTCTATAATTTTAGTTAGCTATGTTAGCTTATACTGTTGATTCTCGATTTTTGGCTCACTCGAGTGAAATCTTCATTTCACTTGCCTTTCAGCTCTATTGAAAGGTCGCTCTGTGACGATCAATCGCTTCGAGCAAATAAATTTGTTCAGACGGTTGGTCGTCACAGAGCGTATATGAGCCAATAATAAACAACGTTCATTAACATAGCCATCATTTTAAAGGGGGACGAAACAGTGGAACGTATTGAGAAACTACGTCAGTCATTTACAGAGTATGATATAGATGCGATGTTAATTACTTCAGCAAGCAATCGTAGATATATTTCCCAGTTTACAGGTAGCTCAGGTGTTGTTCTCATTACTGAGAAAGAAGCGAAGTTTGTAACAGATTTCCGCTATATGGATCAGGCACGAGAGCAAGCACAAGGGTTTGATATTGTGCAGCATAAAGGCCCGATTGTTGGAGAAGTAGCAAAGCTTGCGAATGAACTAGGAGTTAAAAAACTTGGCTTTGAAGAAACGCAGGTTACATATCAAGTTTTTAAAGCATATGAGAATAAAGTAGACGGTACACTTGTACCGATTAATGGTATTCTTGAGAAACATCGTATGATTAAAGATTCGAGTGAATTAAAGGTTCTTAAAGAAGCAACCGAAATAGCAGACGCTGCTTTCCAACATATTACATCATACATTCGTACGGGTCTAACTGAATTGGACGTTTCTAATGAACTAGAGTTTTTCATGAGAAAAAATGGCGCAACCTCGTCTTCATTTGATATTATAGTTGCGTCGGGTATACGTTCAGCTCTTCCGCACGGCGTCGCAAGTGATAAAATCATTGGAAAGAACGAACTGATAACACTTGATTTTGGTGCTTATTATAAAGGGTACTGTTCTGATATTACACGTACTGTGGCTGTTGGGGATCCTGGAGAAGAGCTTAAAGGTGTTTATCATACTGTCCTAGAAGCTCAATTAAAGGCGATGGAACAAATTAAGCCTGGAATGAGCGGGAAAGAAGCAGATGCTCTATCACGTGACTTAATTACTTCTAAAGGCTTTGGAGAATACTTTGGGCACTCACTAGGCCATGGGGTTGGTCTTGAAGTACATGAGGGACCTAGTCTTTCAACCAAATCTGATACAGTATTAGAGCCAGGTATGGTAGTAACCGTTGAACCAGGTATTTACCTATCTGGTAAAGGCGGAGTAAGAATTGAAGATGATACAGTAATTACTGAAACTGGCAATGAGACGTTATCTCATTCTACTAAGGAATTGCTGATCCTCGGCGAATAATGAAAGTGAGGGACTATTAATGATTTCTGTTAACGATTTAAAAACTGGACTTACAATTGAAGTGGATAATGGCATCTGGACGGTAATGGACTTCCAGCATGTGAAGCCTGGTAAGGGAGCAGCTTTCGTAAGAACGAAGCTACGTAACCTTCGTACTGGTGGAATTCAAGAGAAAACCTTCCGAGCAGGAGAAAAAGTAGCAAAAGCTCATATTGAAAATCGTAAAATGCAGTATCTTTATGCAAGTGCCGACATGCATACGTTTATGGATACTACTACTTATGAGCAAGTTGAACTTCCTGCAGAGCAAATTAGTTATGAACTTAAATTTCTAAAAGAAAACATGGAAATTTCAATTCGTACTTATGGTGAAGAAACGATCGGAGTTGAATTGCCGAATACGGTGGAACTCGTTGTTACTGAAACTGAGCCTGGTATTAAAGGGGACACAGCTTCCGGTGGAACTAAGCCTGCAACTGTTGAAACAGGTTTAACTGTTCAAGTGCCTTTCTTCGTTAATCAGGGAGATGTTTTAATTATCGATACTTCTAAAGGGGAGTATGTATCAAGAGGATAAACATTTTTAAACCGCTCTGTTTGAGCGGTTTTTTTTTAAAAATAAAAATGAGTGATTACTCACTTTACAACAAAGGGATGGATGGTATAATAAAGTGAGTAATCACTCATTTTAGGAGGGATCATATGCAAAAAGATGCTATCCAAGCAAGTGTTACAAAACGATTTGGCACGACTACGATCTTAGATAATATTAGCATTTCACTTAAGGAAGGTGAGATCTTCGGTCTGCTAGGACCATCAGGATCTGGAAAAACGACATTTGTCAAACTGCTCTGTGGTATTGAAGAGGCTTCAGAAGGAAAGGTAACAGTATTAGGTGAACGAATGCCTGATTTAAAGATAATGAAGCGGATCGGCTATATGGCACAAGCGGATGCTTTGTATGGTGAACTATCCGCTTATGAGAATTTAGAATTCTTTGCAACGCTTAGCGGTGTGAGTCGTCGTGATCGAAAAGATCGTATCTTATCTGCTATGAGGCTAGTAGATTTAGAAAAAGAACTTCAGAAAAGAGTGGAAGACTTCTCAGGAGGAATGAAGCGTCGCTTATCACTTGCTATCGCTTTATTGCACGACCCTGAAGTTCTGTTGCTTGATGAACCGACTGTTGGCATAGATCCGTCCTTGCGACAAAAGATATGGGATACGTTTGAAAATCTGAGACAAAAGGGCGTGCTTATTCTCGTTACGACTCATGTAATGGATGAAGCTGATAGATGTTCAAGGCTTGGGATGATTCGAGATGGTCGGTTGATTGCTGTTGGAACCCCAGAAGAATTGAAAAAGCAAACAGATTCGACGACAATTGAGCAAGCTTTTCTTTCATATGGGGGTGTTAAGGAATGAGAATTACAGCCGTTGTAAAACGTATATTGAGGCAGTTCATTCATGATAAGCGAACGATGGGCCTAATGATTGTGGCACCAATTATCATTTTAACCATGTTATCGCTAGTGTTTAACGGGGAAGACCTGGAGTTGAAAGTGGGCACACTAAATATACCTGAGCAACTCGTCGAAAGAATAGAAGAGCATGCTATTGTTAAAAAAGTTACGTCAAAAGATACCATTGAGTCACTACTGAAAGAAGATTATGATGCAGTCATTGACTTCAGCAATGGGGAAAAGAAACTACATCTAGAGGGCAGTGATCCCTCCATTAATCAAGCAGTAATTAATCTTGTTAGAAGTAATTCTATGGTAAACAACGAAGAAGTGGATTTAGATGTATCTTATCTTTTTGGCTCGAGTGACATGACTTCATTTGATCACTTTGGTCCTGTACTAGTTGGTTTCTTTATTTTCTTTTTTGTGTTTTTAATTGCTGGAGTTTCTTTCTTGAGAGAGAGAACCCAGGGGACGCTCGAACGAGTTTTAGCTAGTCCTATTAAAAGGTGGGAACTTGTAATTGGATACGTGATCGGCTTTGGATTATTTACTATGTTTCAATCAGCGATCATTGCCCTATATAGTATTTATGTGATTGATTTAAAAATGGAAGGCGCTTTCTTTTATGTACTACTTATAACACTCATGCTAGCATTAAGTGCCCTAACTTTAGGAACTTTACTTTCATCATTTGCAAAGAATGAATTACAAATGATTCAGTTTATACCACTTGTTGTTGTACCGCAACTCTTTTTTTCTGGGTTATTTAATCTTGATACGATTTCAAATTATTTAAGCTGGATTGGTCCGTTAACTCCTTTGTATTATGGAGCTGAAGCTCTTAGAAATGTTATGATTAAAGGACAGGGAATAACAGAAATATGGATTGATTTACTTATTTTATTTGGATTCTCAATCGCTTTTATGATTTTAAATATATACGCACTAAAAAAACACCGACGCATTTAGAGTCAGGGGGAGCTTATGAAAAAGATAGAAGACAGCATGGAATGGCTATTTGATGAAGAGGTAAGCGAGTCCGGAGATTTAACTGAGAAACAAAAACGCATCGTTAAAGCGGCAGTTGAAATGTTCCAGGAAAAAGGATTCTCCGCTTCCTCAACAAGTCAAATTGCGAGACGTGCAGGCGTAGCGGAAGGAACAATATTTCGCCATTATAATACGAAGAAAGACTTGCTGCTTGCTATTGTTACACCTGTTATGAGCCATCTGGTCGCCCCTTTCATCGTGAAAGATTTAGACAAAGTATTAAAACCAAACTATGAGCACTATGAGGATTTTTTGAGAGCTGTTGTAAAAAATAGACAGGTGTTCATACACAAGCACTTACCAATTGTTAAGATTTTGATGCAGGAGATTCCTTTTCATGAGGAACTTCGTACTCAATTTATCGAGCATGTAGCGAAGGATTTGTTTGATCGGTTTGAAAAAGTGATTCTCCACTTCCAACAGAAAGGCGAATTAATCCAAATTCCGCCTTCCTCAGCGATCAGACTTTCGATAACAGCCGTTCTCGGTTTTTTTCTTGCACGATACATTATGGTGCCGGAGAGTGAGTGGGATGATGAGCAGGAGATCGAACTGACAGTTCAATTTATATTAAATGGTTTAAAAGCAAAATGACCATCCAGCCTTCGCTGGGTGGTTTTTTTGTTTTCCTCCAATAAGTTCAATATTTTAAATGTAACAATTTAGCTAACAAACTATTTGCTTCCGGTGTTTTATGAAGCTGATTTCTCAATAATGAAATGAGTTATATGATTTACGAATTTCTTCTGAAAATCATAAATTCATCATAAGTTGTACAAACAATTTGTGGGAGGCTAGAGATGATTCATTCCGTTCTTGTCATGGGAGTGCTTCGAATACTTTCTGGTGTGATCGAGCTTACAGCAGCGATTCTCATTCTTTTTATTCAGGATCTAAGAATAGCCATGATGATTAATGCCATTCTCGCTATAGTTGGTCCAATTATTTTAGTAGTTACCATGTCAGTGGGGTTGATTGGTCTAGCAGGTGATCTATCAATTATGAAAATTATTTTTATCATGATAGGGGTTGCTTTTATTTTAATTGGAACCCTTTCATAGATTTAGTAGAGACATAATTTAAGCAAGACAGGAATAGTAGTGTAGGGAGAAACAAGCTTAGAGAGGGGGGACATTCTTGGAAGAAGTTCTTCGCGTGCTTCCGGAAAATGTACAAAAAATCTTGAATCAGTATTCAATTGTTGAAAGATCGACGATTGAAGAAATTCGAATGCGTATTAACCGTCCACTTGAGATCATGATTAACGGGAAGCCGGATTTTCCTCTCTTAAATGGCCATGGCTATTTTATTTCAAAAGAAGATGGTCTACAAATGATAAATAAGCTAAGTCACTACTCTCTCTACGCTCTGGAAGAAGAACTTAAAAAAGGTTTTGTAACGATTGAGGGAGGGCATCGTGTAGGCCTCGCAGGGAAGGTTATTACACTAAATGGACATGTCAAAGCCATTAGAGATATTGCTTCATTTAATGTGAGAATTGCGAAGCAAAAGCTTGGAATAGCTATACCACTAGTATCATATCTATATGCTGGGAGATGGATGAATACGATTATATTAGGGCCCCCTCAGTCTGGTAAAACGACAATGCTTCGTGATTTAACTCGACTTATGGCTGAAGGTGATGAATTAAGAAGGATTCCATCAGCAAAGGTAGGCGTTGTCGATGAGCGATCAGAAATAGCTGGATGTGTACAGGGGATCCCTCAACATCGACTGGGAGATCGTGTTGATGTACTCGACGCTTGTCCAAAAGCGGAAGGAATGATGATGATGATTCGCTCCATGAGTCCAGAAATACTTATTGTAGATGAAATTGGACGAAAAGAAGACAGTGAAGCGATTATCGAAGCAATAAATGCTGGGATTAACCTCGTAGTGACAGTCCATGGGACGAAATTGGATGATTTAAACCGTAGGCCAAGTATGCAGGGGTTATTAAAGTCGGGGTGCTTTGATCGTATCGTCGAACTGTCGCGAGAAGATGGTCCAGGAACAATTAGTGCGATTAAAGATAAAACCGGTAAGGAAATTCGACGTAAAAAGGTGATCTAGCATGAAGTTACTAGGTGCAGTGCTCATCATTATGGCAAGCACATGGGCAGGTGTGGAATGGTCCAGGACAGTTAGTGAACGGTCACGCCAATTACGTCAGTTGAAGGCGGCATTACAGTCACTAGAAGCAGAGATTGTTTACGGAATGACACCTTTAAGCGTTGCTTGTAGTCATATATGTAGACAGGTTGGTCATCCTGTATCGTGGTTTTTTGATTCATTTAGGAGGAAGCTTGAGGCAGGCCATGCTACTGCGTATGAAGCATGGATTGAAAGTATGGAGGAAGTTTGGAAATACACTGCCTTTAAAAATGAGGAAAAAGAAGTGATGAAGCAATTAGGCGCTACCATTGGTCAGCATGATCGAGAACATGAGCAAAAGCAACTGAAGCTGGCATTAATTCACTTAGAGAGAGAAGAAAGTGAAGCGAGAGATAATCAGATGAAATATGAAAGAATGTTTAAAAGCCTTGGTGTACTTGGCGGTATTCTTCTTGTCATACTTTTGATTTAGTCATTGGGAGGAAGCGTAGATGAATCATGATGTAAATACGATTTTTCAAATAGCTGGTATTGGTATTATCGTTGCCATGCTTCATACAATCTTAAAGCAAATGGGAAAAGAGGAATACGCGCACTGGGTCACTTTAATAGGATTTATTGTTGTCCTTTATATGGTCATTACAATTATAGATGATCTTTTTCAGAAAATACGAGGAGTCTTCCTTTTTCAAGGGTAGGGGGTGACTGCGATTGATATTTTACAAATAGTCGGCTTAGGATTAATCGCTACCTTCCTAGTTATTGTGGTCAAAGAGCAAAAGCCTGTGTTTGCCTTCACGATTACGGTTTTCACAGGCGCTTTAATTTTTCTCTACTTAATAGGAGAAATTCAACACATTATTCGTATGCTTGAGAGTCTTGCAGCAAAAGCGAATGTTGAAATCGTTTATGTGGAAACGGTTTTAAAAATTATCGGGATCGCTTATATAGCAGAATTCGGTGCGCAAATTGTAAGAGATGCGGGTCAAGGCGCAATTGCATCGAAAATTGAACTTGCTGGTAAATTATTGATTCTTGCTATGGCAATTCCAATCTTAACGTTAATCATAGAAACAGTATTGAAATTATTACCATCATAAGAGGGGGAGAGGGACATGCCTCACATGAAAAAAATGCTGTTGATGCTGCTATTCCTCTGCTTTTCTCTTATGTTTTTTGAATCTTCCGTAGCGGCAAAAGGGGAAGAGGAGCCTCTTTCAAGTCAATTTGTAGACAAGCAGTTAAATACGCTTGGTTTACAAGAAATACAAGATTATTGGGATGAAGTCATTGAAGAATACGGGGGTTTTTTACCTGAAAGTCAGAAAGGCTCCTTTATGGAATTCATTAAAGGAGAAAAGCAGATATCTTTAAAAGCGTATTTTATTGGCCTACTAAAGTTTCTCTTCCATGAACTGCTTGTGCATGGAAAGCTTCTTGGGAGTCTGATCCTTCTTACAATCTTTAGTATCCTTCTGCAGAACATGCAAAATGCATTTGAACATAAAGCAGTTAGTACAGTAGCGTATGGCATTATTTATATGGTTTTAATTATCCTGGCACTAAATAGCTTTCATGTTGCGATTCAGTATACAGAAGATGCTATAGCTAACATGATGGGATTCTTACTTGCATTAATTCCATTGCTTTTAGCTTTAATGGCATCTGTGGGTGGAGTAGCTTCTGTTGCTTTCTTTCATCCGATCGTCTTATTTCTTGTAAATACTGGTGGATTACTTATTCAGAAGTTTGTACTTCCAATGCTCTTTCTATCAGCGGTCCTCGCTATTGTAAGTACTATCAGTGAGCAGTACAAGGTTACCCAGCTTTCTAATTTATTACGAAATGTAGCGATAGGAACTCTTGGCGTTTTCTTTGCGGTTTTTTTAGGGGTTATTTCAGTACAAGGTGCGACAACTGCGGTAGCGGATGGCGTTACGATAAGAGCTGCGAAATTTGTAACGGGTAACTTTATCCCAGTCGTTGGTCGGATGTTTACAGATGCCACCGACACGGTGTTAAGCGCCTCTGTTCTATTAAAAAACACGGTGGGCTTAGCTGGGGTTGTCATTCTCTTAATGATCTGCGCTTTTCCGGCGCTAAAAGTATTATCACTAGTACTAATCTATAATATTGCTGCAGCGGTGATTCAACCATTGGGCGGTGGTCCAATTATTCAATCCCTAAATGTTATATCAAAAAGCATTTTGTTCATATTTGCGGCCCTTGCTATTGTTTCATTGATGTTCTTTCTTGCTGTAACGATTATTATAGCATCTGGCAATATTACGTTAATGGTGCGTTAGGAGGTGTCGTGTGGATATTATTACAGGCTGGATTACAAATATTATTGTGTTAATCCTTCTAGCAACAGTTCTAGAACTATTGTTGCCAAATTCAAATATGCAGCGTTATGTAAAGATGGTTATAGGTTTAATGTTAATGGCGGTTATTTTATCTCCTATACTCACGATTTTCACTAAAGACTTTGATGCCATGCTCCGAACAGTAACGCTCACTGACTCAACTCAAAATGCAAATATGGAAAATCAGATAGAATCAAAGAAAAGTGAAATACAAGCATCCAATGCTGCATATATTGAAGAACAAATGGCTGTCCAAATGAAAAGCCAGGTAGAAAAGGAGTTGAGGGACCAGTTTAACCTCGAGATCACAAGCGTTAGTCTTCAGTTAAAGAATCTTGATGGGGAAAAGGATATTGATCAAATTGCAGTAACAGTAAATGAAGCAGGAGCAGAAAAATCTGTTCAGGAAGTGGATGCTGTATCCGTATCAATTGATATTCAGGAGGAAGAGGTTGAAGCAACGGATACTCTCTCTCGTAAGGTTGCATACTTTCTTGCAGATGAGTGGGAGCTGTATCCAAAACAAGTCGGAGTTCAGGTGAAAGGAGGAGAGTAGGGAACGTGGATGAAAAACCAACTAGCTGGCTTGATCAATTGAAGAAGCCTAAAAAGAAAAAGGGAATCCCGTTATTATATTTGATTATTGCTGCGGGGATTGGCGTTATCTTCATGTTTTCCGGAAGCTTTTTCCAGTCACCTGAACAAGTCCAGGAAGTGTTTTCAGAGCAGGCGAGCTCAAAGGATAGTGAACCTACCTTTAGTCAAAAGAAGTCCAATCCGTCGTCTATGGCTGAATACGAGAATGTATACGAAACACAGCTGAAAGAAGCTTTAGATGAAGTGGCAGGAGTTTCTGATGCCACAGTTATTGTAAATTTAGATTCTACAGAAGAAAAAATCGTTGAGAAAAACAGCACTTCTACTGATAAATATACGGACGAATCTCCAAATGATGGAGGTTCAAGAAAGATTGAAGAACAGTCAAGTGAAGAACAAGTTGTCGTCATTCAAAATGACAACGGACAGGAGCCTATCATTGTTAGTACAAAGAAGCCTGTCGTACGAGGAGTTGTAGTGGTAGCGGTTGGAGCAGAGAATATGGAAGTAAAGAAAATGATCGTGGATGCAGTAACAAGACTGCTAGACGTCAAGAGTCACCGTGTCATGGTGCTTCCGAAAAAATTAAAGGGGGAATCCTAAATGGTTTTGAAAAAGCAAACAGTGTGGTTACTAACGATGTTAAGTTTAATCATTGTTTTATCAGCATATTATATTATGACTCCTGGAACTGATAATGTAGCGTTTGTAGGGGATCAGGATCAAGAGCAGAGTGGTGAGGAAAGTAAGAGAGAAGAGGCAAAAGAAACGAACGCAGAAGAAGGAGATGCTGTTTCTTCAAGTGTTTCAAGTGAGGAAGGTTTTGCATCCATAAGACTTGAGATTCAAGAACAACGAGATGCAGCGATTGAAGACTATACGGCAGTTATTGCAAGCGAAGCATCTGCTGACCTTAGAAATGAGGCACATGAGCAACGTCAAGAATTGATGGCATTATCTCAAAAAGAATCTGTATTGGAAAATGTGATAAAGTCAGAAGGGTATAGCGATGCGGTAGTTTATACGCTAGATGATGATAAAGTAAGAGTTATTGTTAAAGCAGATCAACTCTCGAATGAAGAGGCCAACAACATTATGGTACTAGCAGAAGAACAGCTAGGAGAAGGCCATAGAATAGCGGTTGAATTTCAGGCTGCAGCAAAGTAAAGATGGAGTTCACTCCATCTTTTTTGTTTTGACCCATTTATGCTCTGAAAATATTGTGAAAAAAGTTTCGTTCAGAATGAAGGGTTATTGCCAAATAAACAAAAGTAGATAAAGCACCAATTTTTAAAGTAAGCGTACATAGATAATCCACATAATATTTTATAGGTGAAAACGTTTTCTGTGTTTGTTACCCTTATAATAGGGCGGTGTGCAAAGATGCCTTCTACCAAGTAAACTGAAGATATGATATGATTAATAGGCTTAGGACCTGCTTTTATATAATGGTCTTAATTCTGAGGTTTGATTTGTTAGATGGAATGCTGGAGATACTAATACACATCTTTATTATGCTATAATTGCTATAAGTTGGAGCGTGTCTTCTGCACAGAAAAACCTCCTAAATACTAAATTTGAAAAAAGATGACAGGGAGTGGAAGTCTTGTTAAAAGTTCAAGAAATTCGCGAATTGATCAAACTTATTGATCAATCAAGCATTGATGAATTCGAATACGAAAATGATGGGTCTAAAATTGTTTTAAAGAAAAACGACGTACAATATGCTGAGGCACCTGTACAGCAGCCTGTACAGCAGCCCGTTGCACAACAGGCACCTGAGCCAGTGAAGCAAGTGGCGTCTTCTTCAAAAGAGCAAGCTACTGAAGAACCAAAAGAAGAGAAACAGGATGAATCATTACATAAGATAGAATCCCCAATGGTGGGAACGTTCTATGCTCGTCCAAATCCAGAGTCAGATCTTTATGTGAAAACAGGAGAAAAAGTTTCGGAAGATAGCGTAGTCTGCATCATTGAAGCAATGAAGCTTTTTAATGAAATAGAAGCAGAGGTAAATGGAGAAATCGTAGAAATGCTAGTTGAAGATGGTCAGCTGGTTGAATACGGACAGCCTCTGTTTTTAGTGAAAGCATAGGTGATGATAGGATGGAGATTAAGAAATTACTTGTAGCTAACCGCGGAGAGATAGCAGTAAGAATCATACGAGCTTGTGAAGAGCTCGGAATAGAAACAGTAGCCGTATATTCCCAGGCAGATAAAGATGCGCTTCATGTTAGACTTGCTGATGAAGCTTATTGTATCGGACCCACAGCAGCAAAAGACAGCTATTTAAATTTTACAAATATCATGAGTATTGCTACTGTGACAGGGGTTGACGCCATTCATCCCGGATATGGTTTTCTAGCTGAAAATGCCGATTTTGCTGAACTTTGTAGAGAATGCAATGTGACGTTTGTTGGTCCTAGTCCTGAAGCCATTAATCGCATGGGCACGAAAGACGTTGCTAGAACGACAATGAAGGAAGCTGGAGTTCCGATTGTACCTGGCTCTGAAGGAATTATTAAAGATGCTGACGAGGCAGTAGCTCTTGCGAACGAAATGGGTTACCCCGTCATTATTAAAGCGACTGCTGGCGGTGGCGGTAAAGGAATCCGTATTGCTAAGGATGAGAATGAATTAGTAAAAGGAATCAATATTACGCAACAAGAAGCCTCTACCGCATTTGGAAACCCTGGGGTTTACATTGAAAAGTTTATTGAAGACTTCCGACATGTAGAGATCCAAGTCCTTGCAGATAATCATGGGAATGCGATCCATCTAGGTGAGCGTGATTGTTCTATCCAAAGGCGTTTACAAAAGCTAGTGGAAGAAACCCCTTCTCCAGCTCTTGACGCAACAATTAGAAAGAAAATGGGAGATGCGGCAGTGCGAGCTGCTCAAGCCGTTCAATATTCTGGTGCAGGAACTGTGGAGTTTATTTTTGAGCCAACAGGGAATTTTTATTTTATGGAAATGAATACGCGCATTCAAGTTGAGCACCCTGTGACTGAGATGGTAACGGGTATTGACTTAATTAAGGAACAAATCCGAGCAGCTTCTGATGAAGAACTTCGATACAAACAAGAAGATGTGACGTTTAAAGGATGGGCGATTGAGTGCCGTATCAACGCAGAAGATCCTGACAAAAAGTTTATGCCGTCCCCTGGTAAGGTTGAAATGTACCTGCCGCCGGGTGGATTTGGAGTTCGAGTTGATTCAGCTGTTTATCCAGGGTATGATATTTTACCTTTTTATGATTCAATGGTTGCAAAGCTGATTACTTATGCTGATACTCGAGAAGAAGCTATCGCTAGAATGAAGCGAGCACTAGGAGAGTTTGTCGTTGAAGGTGTTAAAACAACTATTCCGTTCCATATGCGCCTTATGAATCATGAGAAATTTGTAAGCGGCGATTTCAATACAAAGTTTCTTGAGAAATATGATTTAACAGAGCAATCAATGAATTCTAAGTGAGGTGTTCAGAATGAATGAACTTCAATCATTTGAAATGGAAGAGCACGATACTGGTCTTGGAAAAGTAGAGATTTCACCTGAAGTTATCGAAGTCATTGGAAGTATTGCAGCTTCTGAAGTTGATGGTGTAGCAGAGATGAGAGGGAATTTCGCCTCTGGTGTTGTAGAACGCTTTGGGCGAAAGGATCATCG
Source organism: Anaerobacillus sp. 63XJN7_4_ISO-PGPR-S23-413 (assembly GCF_056173725.1). Taxonomy (NCBI): domain Bacteria; kingdom Bacillati; phylum Bacillota; class Bacilli; order Caryophanales; family Bacillaceae; genus Anaerobacillus; species Anaerobacillus sp. 63XJN7_4_ISO-PGPR-S23-413. The sequence goes on along the minus strand of NZ_CM149688.1, from coordinate 2,671,250 downwards.
AAAAGGCGTCAAGGTGGAACTTGATGAAGATGGGATCATCTTAGATGCCTATGTGGTGGTAAGCTATGGTTTATCCATTCCGGAAGTATGTGAGAAGGTTCAGGAAAATATCCGTCAGGCCCTTCTTACAATGACTGCTCTAGAAATCAGTGCCGTCAACGTGAGTGTTGTAGGCATTACATTTGATAAAAAAGAACCAGAGAACGAAGAATAAGCAGCGGGGATTGTCCCCCTGCTTTTTTGTTTGTGAAAACAATTGGACATTGCAAAACCTGTATTTGTCCTCTACAGTATGCTATTATTTATTGGTATAGCAATATTAGCGTAAAGGGAGTATAGCAATGAAAAGAAGACATGCAAGAGAAAAAGCCATCCAGGTATTGTTTCAAATAGATGTAACAGACACCGATCCACGTGAGGCTCTTCAACACGTTTTAAATGAAGAAGAAGGTGACGAGTTTCTATCTGAGCTTGTCTTCGGAACGCTTGAGAACCTCGAAAAAATTGATGAAGTCATTAAAGAAAATCTTGTGAACTGGACATTTAATCGGATCGGAAATGTTGACCGTTCAGTACTACGCATGGCTTCTTATGAAATGGTAGTCAGAGATGATATACCCGTTAACGTTAGTTTAAATGAAGCCGTTGAACTTGCGAAGTTATTCGGTGGAGAAGAATCAGGGCGTTTTGTGAATGGTGTCCTCTCTAAGATCATCCAAAAAAGCTAATTTAAGTAGGAGGGGATAGTTGTGAAAGCGGATCGCTATATTTCGGTAACGGCGCTTACGAGACATGTTAAGCGAATGATTGATAATGAACCTGCACTGCAAGATGTCTGGTTGCGTGGCGAATTATCCAATGTGAAGCTTCACAATCGAGGACATCTTTACTTTACAGTTAAAGATGATAAATCACGTGTTCAGGCTGTCATGTTTGCAGGAAATAATCGGCATATGAAATTCAAACCCGAAAGCGGAATGAAAGTACTGATCCGTGGAGAAATATCTGTGTTTGAGCCATATGGCCAATATCAGCTCTACGCAAAAGAAATGCAGCCTGATGGAATTGGTAATCTTTATTTAGCTTACGAAGAGCTGAAACGAAAACTCGAATTTGAAGGATTGTTTTCTGATAACCTCAAACAGCAAATTCCACGCTATCCTACAGAAATTGGCGTTATTACTTCCCCTACTGGAGCGGCCATTCGAGATATTTTCACGACAATTAAAAGACGGTATCCAGCTGCGCGAATTACGGTTTTTCCCGTTCTCGTGCAGGGAAATCGTGCTAAGGGATCGATTGTTCAAGCCATAGAGATGGCGAATGCGATGAAAATGATTGATGTGCTGATTGTGGGGCGTGGCGGTGGATCTATTGAAGAACTATGGGCATTTAATGAAGAAGAAGTCGCAAGAAGTATTGCTAGGTCGCACGTACCGATTATTTCTGCGGTAGGCCATGAAACGGACTTTACGATTGCGGATTTCGTTGCTGACTTAAGAGCGCCGACACCAACTGGTGCTGCTGAATTAGCAGTCCCTAGTGTAGTGGAATTGAAAGAGCGAGTTGATCAAAGAGTACATAGACTCATGAGAGTAATGCAAGAAAAACTTGTCTCCGATCGAGATCGGCTGTCAAACCTCCAAAAGTCTTATGCTTTTCGCTATCCAGATCAACTATTGAAGCAAAAGGAACAAGAGCTTGATTTGCAAGTAGAGCGATTGCAGAGAAATATGAAGCGGTTATTGTCGTATACAAAAGAACAAGTCGATCGAAACCATAAGCAATTAAAAAAGCAGCACCCCCAAAAACTTCTAAAAGAAGCGAGTCAAGAGCTTGTAGAGCTCAAGAATTCTTTGAATAAGGAAATGCAACGTGTTTTAGTTGGAAAACAACGTGATTTCTCACTTGCTGCTGGGAAATTGAATGCATTAAGTCCATTGAAAGTAATGGAGCGGGGGTATAGCCTTGCATATAAAGAAGAAGAACTCATTAAGTCTGTTAGTCAGGTCCAACCTGGAGATGTTCTTAAACTTGAAATGACAGATGGAAAAATTGATTGCCATGTATGGGGATTAGAGGAGAGTGATTCGAATGGAGAAAAATGAGAACGTCACATTTGAAGAAGCAATGGAAAAGTTAGAACAAATCGTAGGGGCCTTAGAAGAGGGAAATGTTCCTCTTGAAAAAGCTATTTCACTCTTTCAAGAGGGGATGAACTTATCAAACATCTGTCATGAAAAACTGCAATCCGTTGAAGGAAAAATGGATCAAATTGTTGAGGAAAACGGTGAAATCAAGCGTTTTTCTGTGCAGGAGGATGAAGCGTGATCCAAGATCTTAGCTCTTATATGAATGAGTGTAAAAAACTGCTTGATCAAGAACTGCCTTCATATATTAATCATCTTGAAATGCCAGAATCATTAAAAGAAGCGATGTTGTATTCGATTCATGCGGGAGGGAAGCGGATCCGCCCGATATTAATGCTTGCTACTGTAGAAGCATTTGGCGAATCGATTGATCAAGCAATTCCCATTGCCTGTGCTGTAGAAATGATTCATACGTATTCGCTAATTCATGATGATTTGCCGGCTATGGACAATGATGATTTGCGTCGAGGAAAACCTACAAACCACATCGTTTTCGGCGAAGCGGCGGCTATTCTAGCTGGTGATGCCCTTTTAACCCAAAGTTTTGAACTTATTGCAGACTCCAACTTAACGAGCGAGCAAAAAGTAGAGCTTATTAAGTTATTGTCTCATGCTGCTGGACCTTCGGGTATGGTTGGGGGGCAAATGGCAGATTTGGATGGTGAAAAACAAGCATTAACGTTAGAACAACTTGAGTATATTCATCATCATAAGACTGGGAAGCTTCTTATGTTTTCCATTATGGCAGGGGCGATTATTGCAAATGCTTCGCCACTTCAACGGGAACATCTCCAAGCATTCGGTGAGCACATCGGGTTATCTTTCCAAATAAGTGATGATATCCTTGATGTTGAAGGAGATGAAGGCAAGATTGGTAAACAACCAGGAAGTGATGAGAATAACGAGAAAAGCACATATCCTAAGCTTCTGTCCTTAAAGGGCGCTAAAGAAAAATTAAAGCATCATTTTGATGAGGGATTATCTCACCTTTCTGCCGCTAACATAAAGGAAAATAGATTAAGGTCGATTGCAAAGTTTATTGTAGAGCGTGATCATTAACATATAATTGAGCATAATCATAACCTGTGGTATAATAAGTTAAGATTGAGTGGTGCAGTATTCTAGTCAGTTCGCCATTTCTGAAGGCGGGCCTAAAAATCCGCCATAGGGCACATCGATGAAGTTCCTGGTGTTGGCTTGAGTCGCCCAGACTTGGGTCGATGCTGGGAGTTAAGGTCGCAGGGCGATCCACAAAGGCATGTGGGCGTTGACCCTGCTTCCGCGGAGGCCCATTCTTGTAGTAGAGCGGTTAACGCTGCCTGCTATGAATTGGGGTATGAACCTGTTGCAGCTGCATGGGAACGCAGTTGAACAGCGTAGCCTGCCTTGAGTGGAGCTAGAGGGGATTATGGATTATTGGAAATTTGCAGCTCGGCCGGCCGCTTTTTTCCTACCACCCATATGAAATCTGCTCTGCAAAAGAGGCTAGGAAATGTGTGGAACTGTTGAGGAAAACTCCTAGACTGTTCCGAGTGACACTTAAAGGGGATTATAGTGCGGACTAAGTGGTAATCCAGTCTAGCGCATGGTGACTACGCTAAGATAGATATAAAGGGAAACCGCCTGAATGGCGACGTTCAGGTATCTATCTGGGAAAACCTACTGGACCTAAGCCGCAGTCTTTACTCTTTAAGTGACCACTCTTCAATACATATGAGTAAAGGGGTGTTCAACTGACAGGGAACAGGGGGAAACGAACTGACCCCATGAATTCCTGCCAGATGGATACCTATTTTTATGTGATTATATAATGGACAAGGAGTAGATATGAAAGCTTCCGTATCAAAATCCATAAACTGGAGTTTAGCTATTGCCGTTATCACACTTGTGTTAGCGGCTATTTTTTCAATTATATCGACGGCAGTATTAAGTGGTGTATCTTGGGCAATTGGTATGATTGTAGTATTATTAATCGTTCTAATTGGTATTTTCTTTGATACAATTGGGGTTGCTTCAACAGCAGCAAATGAGGTACCCTTCCACGCTATGGCTGCTGAACGCCTAACCGGGGCGAAGCATGCAATTTTTGTTACACGTAACGCAGATCGCGTAGCAAGCTTCTGTAATGATGTAATTGGTGATATTTCGGGTATTATAAGTGGTACAGCCTCCGCAACCGTTGTCGTACAATTAACACTTCAACTTGGACATAGCGATGGATCTTTGTTTCAATATATAGTATCAGTAGTATTTACCAGCGTCATAGCTGCGTTGACGGTCGGAGGAAAAGCGCTCGGAAAAACGTTTGCGATCCATTTTTCTACTGGAATCATTTTCCAAGTAGGGCGGTTCTTATATTATGTGGAAAAAACATTTAAAATTAGAATGGTAGGCAACCAATCCAAAAAGAAAAAGGGAAACCGTAAATCGAAATAAGAAGGGGAGGACATTCCCATGGATTTAGAAAAGATTGAGAATCCTAAGTTTCTCAAAAATTATGATATCAATGAAATGACCGAGCTTGCAGAAGAAGTTAGAAGTTTTTTAATTAATAAATTATCTGAAACTGGTGGACATCTTGGTCCTAACCTTGGTGTGGTTGAACTGACAATCGTTCTTCATAAAATTTATGATAGTCCAAAAGATAAATTCATCTGGGATGTAGGACACCAAGCATACGTTCATAAAATTCTGACAGGACGAGCTTCTAGATTTGATACTTTGCGAAAATACAAAGGTCTTTGTGGATTCCCTAAGCGAAATGAGAGTGAGCATGACGTTTGGGAAACTGGTCATAGTTCTACATCATTATCTGCTGCGATGGGTATGGCTGCTGCTCGTGATATGAAAGGAAGCGACGAGAGTGTTGTCGCGATCATTGGGGATGGCGCATTAACAGGTGGAATGGCCTTAGAAGCGCTTAATCATATTGGTCATGAGCAGAAAGATATGCTAGTGATCTTAAATGATAACGAAATGTCGATTGCTCCTAACGTTGGAGCACTTCATAATATTCTAGGAAAACTTCGTACAGCAGGTAAATATCATAAAGCGAAAGAAGAGCTTGAATATTTGCTTAAGAAAATCCCTGCTTTCGGCGGTGCGCTTGCATCGACTGCTGAGCGTGTTAAAGATGCTCTGAAATATCTATTGGTGTCTGGTATTTTCTTTGAGGAACTTGGATTCACCTACCTTGGACCAGTAGATGGGCATGACGTTGAAGCTCTAATGGATAATATTAAGTACGCTAAGAAAACAAAAGGGCCCGTCCTTATACATGTGTTAACAAAAAAAGGAAAAGGTTATCAACCGGCTGAAAGCGATCAAATCGGTGTATGGCACGGTGTGAGTCCTTATAAAATCGAAGCTGGGGAACAGATTAAACCGAAAGTTGCTGCCCCAGGCTATAGCAAGGTAGTAAGTGAAACGGTACGGAAGCTCGCTGAAAAAGATGATCGCATTTCTGTTATTACACCAGCTATGACAGTTGGTTCAAAATGGGAAGCGTTCGAAAAGCAATTTCCAGAAAGACTTTTTGATGTAGGAATTGCAGAACAGCATGCTACAACGATGGCAGCAGGACTTGCAACACAAAACCTGAAGCCTGTCTTATCTATCTACTCCACGTTTCTTCAAAGAGCCTATGATCAGCTTGTCCACGACGTGTGCAGGCAGAACCTAAACGTATTTCTTGCAGTTGATCGTTCTGGTCTTGTAGGAGCAGACGGGGAAACACATCAGGGAGTATTCGATATCTCGTTCCTTCGTCATTTACCGAACATGGTCTTAATGATGGCTAAAGATGAGAATGAATTGCAACATATGGTGAATACTGGAATGAAGTATAATCAAGGCCCGATTGCAGTTCGGTATCCGCGAGGAAATGGCATCGGTGCGAAGATGGATGAAGACTTAAAAGAAATTCCAATTGGCACTTGGGAAGTCATTCGCGAAGGAACAGATGTCGCACTCCTTTCTTTTGGTCCTACGCTTCAAGACCTTTTGAAAGCTGCAGAGAAACTTGAACAAGAAGGCATCTCAGCTCGAATAATTAATGCTCGTTTTATTAAGCCTCTTGATGAGAAAATGATGGCTGAACTTATGCAAGAAGGAATTCCGATGTTAACAGTGGAGGAAGCGATTCTTCAAGGTGGATTTGGTAGTGCTGTACTTGAGTATGTGAACGACAGCGGTTATCAACACGGTACAATTCAAAGAATGGGCATACCAGATGCATATATTGAACACGGCAGTGTCAATGAACTATTAAAAGAAATCGGCTTAACTCCAGATGATATTGTTGCGAAAGCGAAGAAAATAATTCCAGCAAAACAAAAGAGGGCATAAAAGAGAATGGCTAAGAAGGAAAGACTTGATGTAATCCTTGTTAATCGTGGACTAATCGATACAAGAGAAAAAGCAAAAAGAGCGATCATGGCTGGCCTTGTATTTTCGGAAACAGAAAGAATGGACAAGCCGGGTGTGAAAGTAGCAGAAGACATTAGTTTACAAATAAAAGGTGATACGCTTCGTTATGTTGGACGCGGTGGTTTAAAACTTGAGAAGGCGATTAACGTCTTCTCTCTTCTCACCGAAAACAAAGTTGTATTGGATATCGGCTCATCTACAGGTGGGTTTACGGATTGCGCGCTGCAAAATGGTGCTTCACTCGTGTATGCACTTGATGTTGGTTATAATCAATTAGCTTGGAAATTACGTGTAGATGACCGAGTAGTTGTTAAAGAAAGAACAAATTTTAGATATGCAGAGAAAGCAGACTTTGAACAGGGGTTGCCAGATCTTGCCACCATAGATGTCTCCTTTATTTCCTTAAAATTGATTTTGCCAGTTCTTAAGCAGATCTTAAAAGAAAATGGAGAAGTGATTGCACTTGTAAAACCTCAATTCGAAGCTGGAAGAGGAGAAGTTGGGAAAAAAGGAATCGTACGTGATAAAAAAATTCACTTACGTGTACTAAAAGAAATGATGGACTTCGCGACTAAAGAAGGCTATCAGATCAAAGGCATCTCTTTTTCTCCAATAACCGGTGGTGAAGGAAATATCGAATTTTTATTATACTTGGGCTGGCAGCAGGATATGGTTAACGAAACAATTCCTACGCCTGAAGAAGTTGTAGAAGAAGCGCATCAAAAGTTATAGAGGATACACGCTGTGTGTCCTTTTTCTCGTTCGTCACTGTACCAGAGAAGTTTATTCGTATTTAGTCCAGAAAATATCTTTTTACGAGTGAATATTTATGAGGGTCTATACAAAAGAGAAGCGTGGCTATATAATAAGGCTGTCAGATTTTACTTACCGGAACTTCTGGAGGTTATACAATGAATAAAGGACAACGTCATATCAAAATTCGTGAAATGATTGCCAATCAAGATGTTGAAACACAAGATGAACTTGTGTATTGCCTGAAGAGCGCTGGCTTTAATGTAACTCAAGCCACTGTTTCACGGGATATTAAAGAACTTCATCTTGTTAAAGTGCCAACAATTGATGGTAGATACAAATACAGTCTTCCTGCAGATCAGCGCTTTAATCCACTTCAGAAATTGAAGAGAACATTAACAGATGCATTTATTAGCATAGATCATGCGGATCATCTTATCGTTATGAAAACGCTTCCTGGTAATGCGAATGCGATTGGTGCGCTAATAGATAATTTAGACTGGGAAGAAATCATGGGAAACATTAGCGGAGATGATACTATATTAATCATTTGCAAAAGTGCTGATGCTGCACCTATGTTATCACAACGCTTTATTGACATGCTTTAGGAAAATGAAAGAGGATCTTTTGAAGGTGGGAGAATATGTTAGCGGAACTATCCATTCGTAATTTTGCGATCATAGAAGCGATCACCGTTTCATTTGATCGTGGATTAACAGTCCTTACTGGAGAAACGGGCGCAGGTAAATCCATTATCATAGATGCCATTGGACTTTTAGTTGGTGGGAGAGGTTCTGCTGAATTCGTTCGTTATGGAACAAAAAAAGCAGAAATCGAAGGGTTGTTTCACATTGAACCTGAGCATCCAACAGTTCAAAAACTTGAGGACGTTGGGATTGAGTTTACTGATGAAATGGTTGTATTGCGACGTGATATCTCAAATACTGGTAAGAGCATTTGTCGAGTCAATGGAAAGTTAGTCACACTCGGGATTTTAAGGGAAATTGGTCAAACACTTATTGATATACATGGGCAGCATGAACACCAAGATTTGATGCAATCAGACAAACATTTAACGTTGCTCGATCAATTTGGTGACCGTGCTATTAGTCCGGCGTTAGTGGAATATCGAGACATTTTTCAAAGATACAAGAAAATTCAGCAGCAGATGAAGAATCTGACAGAAAACGAACAACAAATGGCACATAGATTAGATTTAATTCAATACCAACTTGAAGAAATTTCAAAAGCAGAATTATCTCCAAATGAAGATGAAGAATTAATGGAAGAGAAGCTACGTCTTGGCAATTTTGAGAAATTATTTTCTGCTCTTCAAGATGTCTATCATTCTCTGCATGGAGATAATAAAGGATTAGACTGGGTAGGACTTGCGATGGCGCAACTTGAATCAGTAACTGATCTTGATGAGGAATTACAAGGATACCACGAAGAAGTAGCTAATCAATTTTATCTGCTTGAAGAAACGGCTGGAAAGTTAAATACATATCGAGATCAACTTGAATTTGATCCTGCTCGTCTAGATTTTGTAGAAGAGCGTCTTAATGAAATACAGGTGCTCAAAAGGAAATACGGTGAATCGGTAGAAGAAATTTTGGAATATGCTGCTTCTATTGAAGATGAAGTCGATGAACTTGTAAATAGAGAAGACCGCGTAGAAGAGCTTGAATCCAATTTAAAAGGTATTAAAGCGGACCTGACCGTAGAAGCGGAAAACCTTACAAGACTTCGTAAAAAGGTCGCCAGTGATCTTGTAGAGGCGATTCATCATGAACTTAGAGATTTATATATGGGAAAGACAGAATTTGCTATTCATTTTAACGACTTAAATAATAAAAAAGAATCGTTTCACAGATCAGGACAAGATGATATTGATTTCATGATCTCTACAAATCCAGGTGAGCCGCTTAAAGAGCTTTCAAAAACAGCATCTGGCGGAGAATTATCACGTATAATGCTAGCGTTAAAATCCATCTTTTCAAAACACCAGGGAATAACCTCTATTATTTTTGATGAGGTTGATACAGGTGTTAGTGGAAGAGTTGCTCAAGCGATGGCTGAGAAGATTCAGCGCCTTTCTTCTGGTTCACAAGTTCTTGTTATTACACATCTTCCTCAGGTTGCCGCAATGGCTGACCATCACCTTTATATTTCTAAAGAAGAAACGGGTGAAGGGCGAACAAAGACAAGTGTTGGTAATTTAAGTGATGAAGAACAAATTGAAGAACTTGGAAGAATGATATCTGGCGCTGAAATGACAGAGCTAACAAAGAAACATGCGAGAGAATTATTGCATCAAGCGAACCAAATAAAATCATGATTTGAAATGCTATCCAACTCAGGGTAGCATTTTCATTTTTAGAGGTTATAATAACCGCGACTCAAGGCAAAATTATAGATACAGCCATGTTGGAGGTGTGAGCAAGAGCGAGGAGAGTGAAGGATTGAAGATAGAGATGTTTCGTAAATTGTTAGGCGTAGTTCTCCTTGGTTTTTTAATTGCACTTGGTTTTTCAAAGCCAGTACAATTATTTTTAACTATCCCAGACGAGATTATCATGTTCGAAGGAGATCAAACTAGGATCTCATCTGTAATACCCGCTGTTGCTTCGCTAGGAAGTACAGAAGTGGCAAGCCTAGATCAGCAGCAAAGCAACCTTACGATAAACGGCAAAAAAAGCGGTTCTGATATTCTGGATTTAACGGTAGGCGATTTCCCGGTCAAAAAAGTTGGCGTGAAAGTTCTTCCTGATTTTAAGGTTATACCTGGAGGACAGTCTATAGGTGTTAAATTAAACACACGTGGGGTGTTAGTAGTTGGCCACCATTTAATTCATACAAATGAGGGAGATCGTTCTCCGGGAGAAATAGCAGATATACAAGTTGGCGATATTATTACTAAGATCAATGGTCAGACCGTTAAGAAAATGAGTGATATTGGAACAATTGTTAAGAAAGCCGGTAGCGACGGTAATGCACTAAAAGTTACAATCGTGAGAGAAAATGAAGAATTAAGTAAGAAGCTGATTCCGGTGAAAGATAAACAAAATGAATCATACCGGATTGGATTATATATACGTGATTCTGCAGCTGGAGTTGGAACATTAACATTTTACCATCCTAATACAAAGAAGTATGGTGCACTCGGACACGTTATATCTGATATGGATACAAAAAAGCCAATTGTAGTGAACCATGGAGAAATTTATCCATCATCTGTCACTTCTATTGAGAAAGGGAGCAATGGACATCCAGGTGAGAAGCTGGCTAGATTTTCTAATACGGCCCAAAAGCTTGGAACGATTACGCGCAACAGTCCATTTGGAATCTTTGGAGAAATGAATAATGAAGTCAAAAAAGGCATGTATGACCAACCAATGCCTATTGCACTTTCTCACCAAGTGAAGGAAGGTCCTGCCAAAATATTAACAGTGGTTAAAGGTAGTGAAGTAAAAGAATACGATGTAGAAGTGATCAGTTCAATACCACAGAAGTTTCCAGCTACAAAAGGAATGGTTATTAAGGTAACGGATTCTGAACTATTAAAAGAAACAGGTGGAATTGTACAGGGAATGAGTGGAAGTCCGATTATTCAAGAGGGAAAAGTAATCGGTGCAGTCACGCATGTGTTCGTCAATGATTCCACTTCAGGCTATGGTGTTCACATTGAATGGATGCTTGAAGAGGCTGGGATTAATATTTATGAAGAAAGTCGTCATGAGAAGCGAACAGCGAGCTAAAAAAAGCTCACTGTTCGCTTTCTTTCGTTTTTCAACCATGATATACTGTGGATGAAGAAAATTCGACAAAATTGAAAGAGTATTCAGAAAAAGTAGTAACGTGTAGTAAATTGAAGAATAGCTAAGAATTATGTGGAATAAATATTGTTTTTAAAAGTTTTTAGAAATTTTAGAGGAAATTTACCAAATCCGTTGAATGTCTATACTACGGTAACCAAACTTGTGGAAGGAGAGACGGAACCGTGCAAAAAATAAAAGTATGTTTAGCTGATGATAATCGCGAATTAGTTAATTTGATTGAGGAATATATGTCACGACAGGAGGATATGGAGGTAGTCGGAACCGCTTCCAATGGTCAGGAGTGCTTGGAAGTGCTTGAAGATCACGAGCCTGATGTACTTGTTCTAGATATTATCATGCCTCATCTCGATGGCCTAGCAGTTCTGGAACGCTTACGTGAAATGAATTACACTTGTAGCGTTATTATGCTTACTGCGTTCGGACAAGAGGATGTAACCAAAAAAGCTGTGGACCTTGGAGCATCCTACTTTATTTTGAAGCCGTTTGATATGGATAATTTGGCAAGCCATGTGAGGCAGGTAAGTGGTAAGAAAACAACGTTTACCACAAATGGCGGATCATACAAACGCCCGCAACGAGAAAACAGACCAAGAAACCTTGATGCAAGTATCACTAGTATTATTCATGAAATTGGAGTTCCTGCACATATTAAAGGTTACATGTATTTGAGAGAAGCGATCACGATGGTTTACAATGATATTGAACTACTTGGATCTATTACGAAGGTCTTGTATCCAGATATCGCAAAGAAATTCAATACAACCTCTTCAAGAGTTGAGCGGGCTATCCGTCATGCAATCGAAGTAGCATGGAGTCGAGGGAATGTGGAGTCTATTTCCAATCTGTTTGGTTATACAGTAAGCATGTCAAAAGCAAAACCAACAAATAGTGAATTCATTGCGATGGTTGCCGATAAGCTTCGCATTGAGCACAATATGGATAATTATTCTCATAGCAGGTAAAGTGCACTATTAAATAATTTTTAACGAAAAACAAAGCCCGAAATCAAAAGGGCTTTGTTTTTTTGTTATTGTTTCTTTGAAGAAAATTTCTGCTGCACTTTATTTCGCTTACGATCACGATAGAAAATAAACCCACCGACAAAAGAAAGACCGGCTATAAGAAAGACTAGACCGAGAATGAATTGAACAATAAGAGAATTGAACGGTGGGTTAAGTACACCGAAAAGAACGTCTCTCATTAATTTAATACCGATTACTCCTAAAATCCCTGGAATTAATACGATAAGTAAAGCGATTAACCTCATTACCCGCGCACCCTTTCTAGACATCACTAGTGTTATTGTAGCGAACTCTGAATAAAGTGTCTATGCGTGTTTGTACCGGATTTTGTTACAACGGCATTGAGAAATACTAAATGGATAATCAACACGATAAGTTAACATAGTCAAAAAAGTGAACCATGCATGATTTGTCAAAATAAGAAAAGAGATGTATGATAGGTATGAAATATATTGCATGTATAGGATGCAGGTGATGAATATTTGCGAACATGTATGATTGTAGGTGCCGGAAAAGGCGGGGTAGCACTTTTGGATATCTTACAAGAGACTGAAATGATGAATGTTATTGCAATGGTTGATTGTAATTTAGATGCGCCTGGTATTCTTAAAGCTCGTCAAAGCGGCATTGCTGTTTTTGACAATTGGAAAGTTGCACTAAAGCGTTTTGAAATCGATGTCATTGTTGAAGCTACTGGAAATGAGAGTGTTTTTGAAGAGATTAGAGACATGCGAGAGAAGCATACTGTATTGATTCCAGGTTCAGTTGCTAACATCGTCCTTAAGTTAATTGAAGAAAAAGAAGATTTAATTGACACTTTGCGCCATCAATCAAAACAGCAGGAAATTATTCTTGATTCTACTCATGACGGTATGATTGCGGTCAATATAAATGAAGAAGTGACGTTATTTAATCGGAGTGCTGAGAAAATTACCGGAATTTCCAAAACACATGCTGGTGGAAAAATAATTGGGTCTCTCATGGCCTCTAGCATGTTGCCTCGGGTTTTATCTTCCGGCCAGCCGGAAATTAATCAAGAGCAGCTTCTTCCAAATGGGAAAAAAATTATTACGACACGAATCCCGATGTTTGATGATGAAGGCAGACGAATTGGCGCATTAGCGGTTTTTAAAGACATGACAGCTATTGAGCAAATGGCACAAGAAGTTACTAATTTAAAAAGCGTGCAGTCAATGCTTGAAGCCATTATTCAATCATCTGATGAAGCGATTTCTGTTGTTGATGAACAAGGGAAAGGTCTAATGATCAATCCGGCTTATACGAGGTTAACGGGTCTTGAACATGACCAAGTTATTGGCAAGCCGGCGAGTACAGACATATCTGAAGGTGAAAGCATGCATATGCGTGTATTAAGGACCAGGAAGCCTGTGCGTGGTGTTCAGATGAAGGTTGGACCGAGTAAGAGAGAAGTTGTTGTTAATGTTTCTCCGGTTATTGTCGATGGCAGATTGAAGGGCAGTGTAGGCGTCATTCACGATATTTCAGAACTTCATTCATTGAATAGTCAACTGCAGAGAGCAAGACAAATTATTCGAACGCTTGAAGCGAAATATTCATTTGAAGATATTATAGGGAAATCAGAAGAAATGACGTTTTCTGTCCAGCAAGCAAAGCTTGCAGCCTCTACACCAGCAACCGTGCTCCTCCGTGGAGAATCCGGGACTGGGAAAGAACTATTTGCACATGCCATACATAATGCCAGTGATCGTAAGTACAACAAGTTTGTTAGAGTGAACTGTGCGGCTATTTCAGAATCACTATTTGAAAGTGAACTTTTTGGCTATGAGGACGGTGCGTTTTCAGGTGCCCGTCAAGGGGGGAAACGAGGACTTTTTGAAGAAGCGAATGGCGGAAGTATTTTTCTTGATGAAATTGGAGAGGTGTCATTAGGTACACAGGCGAAGCTTCTTCGCGTTCTTCAGGAACGTGAAATTGTTCGAGTGGGTGGAGCGAAGCCGGTTTCCATCAATGTAAGAATTATTGCAGCCACCAATGCAAAACTTGAAAAAAGAATAATCGATGGTTCATTTAGGGAAGATTTATACTATCGATTAAATCGTTTACCGATCCAAATCCCTCCACTAAGGCAACGCAAAGAAGATATTGCTTCACTTGCTGAGCATCTTCTTACAAAAATCAACCAAGATTATGGAAGAAACGTTGAGGGGATTACGTCATCAGCTATTGATTATTTAAAAAGCTATGATTGGCCTGGAAACGTTAGAGAATTTGAAAATGTACTTGGTAGAATTGTTATTCATATGGATACATCTGAAAGCATGATTGACCTTGAACATCTTCCGTCCTTATTAAGCGAAAAGAAAGACGCTGATTTATTGTCGGTAGAACGTACCCCTGACAAAATGCTATCCCAGTTAGTTGATGAATTTGAGAGGAAAACGATTCAGCAAACTCTTGAGCATTACGGTGGGAATAAAACTGCCACGGCAAAGGCGTTAGGAGTGTCACTTCGAAATTTGTATTATAAAATGGAGAAACACGAAATTGAAAAATCTAGCATGCAATAATTTGCATGGGTTGCGAATTATTGCATAGTTCAATAACCGCGAATCCTTGTTGCGTCAACAAGTGAGAATTGGCATGGAACTTGCATAATAGTATGATGGCGTAAAAGGAGGGACATCAATGAATCTAGATCAACTTGTGAAGAAGGTAGCGGAACAGCCGACTAAAACAGTTGCGCTTGCCTCCGCGGCAGATCAAGAAGTGATTGAAGCAGTTCATAAAGCCATTGACAAACAACTTGCTTCATTCATCCTTTACGGAGATCAGAACAAAATCGAGCAAATGCTAGATAATCACGGATTATCTCAATCAACATTTATCAAGGTTGTCCAGGCTCGATCAGACCAGGAGGCTTCGAGAGCTGCTGTTATGGCGGTTAGAAATGGAGAAGCTGATGTGTTAATGAAAGGAATGGTCTCCACTTCGGTTATTTTAAAAGAAGTTTTAAATAAAGAATATGGGTTACGAAAAGGAAAAGTACTTTCTCACATAGCTGCGTTTGACGTTCAGGGATACGAACGCCTGATCTTCGTGACAGACTCAGGTATGAATATTGCCCCGGATTTAACGCAAAAGGTTGAAATTGTTAAAAACGCTGTATATATTGCGAAAAGCATTGGTGTTACATTACCTAAAGTTGTACCGCTTGCTGCAGTAGAAGTGGTCAATCCTGCTATGCAGGCGACGCTTGATGCATCAGCACTTACACAAATGAATAATAGAGGTCAAATTGCTGATTGTATCATTGATGGACCACTTGCACTAGATAATGCTATTTCTGTCGAGGCAGCTGAGCATAAAGGGATAAAGAGTGAAGTTGCAGGTAAAGCAGATATTCTTCTTGTCCCTTCAATTGAAGTGGGGAATGCACTATATAAATCACTCGTTTATTTTGCAAATGCAAAAGTTGGTGGAGTTATTGCAGGTGCAAAGGCGCCAATTGTTTTAACTTCTCGAGCAGATAGTGCACAAAGTAAAGTTTATAGTATCGCGCTTGCGGTTAGTTCAGCTAAATAAATTTTTAGGAAAACAGAGAGGGAGATTTAAATGGAACTTTTTACTTATATGGAGAAATATGATTACGAACAAGTGGTAGTTTGTCAGGATAAAGCTTCAGGGTTAAAAGCGATTATCGCCATTCATGATACAACACTAGGACCAGCTCTTGGTGGTACAAGAATGTGGACATATGCTTCCGAAGAAGCGGCGTTTGAAGATGCTCTTCGTCTTGCAAAAGGGATGACTTACAAAAATGCTGCGGCTGGCTTGAATCTTGGAGGGGGAAAAACTGTTATTATTGGTGACCCTCGCAAAGACAAAAACGAAGCAATGTTCCGTGCGTTCGGTCGTTACATTCAGGGTCTAAATGGTCGTTATATTACTGCGGAAGACGTAGGTACAACAGTTCAAGATATGGATATGATCCACGAAGAGACAGAGTATGTAACGGGTATTTCACCGGCATTTGGTTCTTCTGGTAACCCTTCTCCTGTAACAGCATACGGTGTTTATGTTGGAATGAAGGCAGCTGCAAAAGAAGCATTCGGTACCGATTCGTTAGAAGGTAAAACAGTAGCAGTTCAGGGAGTTGGGAATGTTGCATATAACCTTTGCAAACATCTTCACGAAGAAGGAGCTTCACTTGTAGTCACTGACATTAACAAAGAATCTGTTGATCGTGCAGTTGCTGATTTTGGAGCGAAAGCAGTCGATCCGGACGATATTTACGAAGTAGAGTGCGACATTTTCGCTCCTTGTGCACTTGGTGCCATTATTAATGACGAGACTATAGGGAAAATTAAAGCAAAAGTTATTGCAGGAGCGGCTAACAACCAGCTTCGCGAAACGTCTCATGGTGATCAGATTCACGAAATGGGTATCGTATATGCACCGGACTATGTAATTAACGCAGGTGGCGTTATTAACGTTGCTGATGAGCTTTATGGTTATAATCGCGATCGCGCTATGAAACGTGTTGATGGCATTTATGACACCATTGCGAAAGTCATTGAAATCTCTAAACGCGATGGTATTCCTACTTATGCAGCAGCTGACCGCCTTGCTGAAGAAAGAATTGAGCAAATGAAGCAATCAAGAAGCCAATTCTTAATGAATTCTCAGCACATTCTAGGTCATCGCAGATAAACGGAGGGTTTCGAGTGACAGATAAAGAATATCGACTTCTGGTAATCAACCCGGGATCAACATCGACTAAAATAGGTGTTTTTGATAATGAACGTGCCGTATTTGAGAAATCATTACGGCACGATACGGATGAGATTAATCAATTCAAAACCATCATCGATCAGTATGAATTCAGAAAAAACACTATTCTTGAAGCGTTAGATGAAGAAGATATTAACATTTCGAGGTTATCGGCAGTAGTAGGCCGTGGTGGTTTATTACGTCCCATTGAAGGGGGGACGTATTCAGTCAATGACATGATGCTCGAAGATCTTCGAAACGGTTTCTCAGGTGAACACGCTTCAAATTTAGGTGGAATTATTGCCTTTGAAATTGCTGAACAGCTAAATATTCCTTCTTTTATTGTAGATCCGGTTGTTGTGGATGAGCTTCAAGATGTGGCCCGTCTTTCGGGAGTGCCTGAAATAGAGCGCAAAAGTATATTTCATGCCTTAAACCAAAAGGCTGTTGCTAGAAGAGTTGCATCCCAACTGAATAGTAAATACGAAGAGTTGAACCTTATCGTAACTCATATGGGTGGGGGGATTACGGTAGGCGCGCATCATAAAGGGAAAGTTATTGATGTGAATAATGGTTTGCATGGGGAAGGTCCTTTCTCACCTGAACGTGCCGGTACAGTTCCGGTAGGAGAATTAGTATCTATGTGCTTCTCCGGAGAATACTATGCAGATGAAATTATGAAAAAGGTCGTTGGACAAGCTGGTTACGTTGGTTATCTGGGGACGAATGATGCTGTGAAAGTAGAGCGGCGAATCAGTGAAGGTGATGAGAGAGCAAAGCTCGTTTTTGACGCAATGGCATATCAAGTAGCAAAAGAGATCGGTGCTGCTAGCGCTGTTCTTGCTGGAGAGGTCGATGCGATTGTATTAACGGGTGGACTAGCATATGGTAAGCAGTTTGTATCTCAAATAACAGATCAGATTAAGTGGATCGCTGACGTTATTGTCCATCCTGGAGAAAATGAGCTCCAGGCTTTAGCTGAAGGTGGATTACGGGTGTTGAGAAAAGAAGAAAAGGCAAAAGTATACCCTGTTTCTTCCGTAGAATCGACTGTCATGTAATGGTTATTAACTTTTTCATATGATTGTTACGACCTTAACTGTAAAAGGGAATAAATTGTTCTATAAAGGAGAATTTGAATGGCTGAAGAATATGATCTCGTCATTATGGGTGGAGGTACTGGTGGCTATGTAGCCGCTATACGGGCTTCACAACTTGGTCTCAAAACGGCAATTGTTGAAAAACGTGAACTTGGTGGAACATGTTTGCATCGTGGATGTATTCCTAGTAAAGCATTGCTTCGAAGTGCTGAAGTGTATGCTACTGCTAAGCACGGTGAAGAGTTTGGCGTTATGGCTAAAGAAATTGCCCTAGACTTTAAGAAAGTTCAAGAACGTAAACAAGGTATCGTTGACCAACTTCATAAAGGTGTTCAACACCTAATGAAGCAGGGGAAGATTGATGTATTTGAGGGCTTTGGTAGAATTCTTGGACCATCTATCTTTTCTCCAATGCCTGGTACGGTCTCAGTCGAGATGAATAACGGAGAAGAAAATGCAATGCTAATTCCCAAAAACGTTATTGTTGCAACTGGTTCTAAACCGCGTACGCTTCCAGGCCTTGAAATAGATGGCGAATATGTTATGACTTCTGATGAAGCGCTTCGTATGGAAAGTCTACCATCTTCGATCATCATTGTCGGCGGAGGCGTAATCGGGATTGAATGGGCTTCAATGCTTGTTGATTTTGGTGTAGACGTTACGGTTGTAGAATATGCGGATCGGATCGTACCAACAGAAGACAAGGATATCTCTAAAGAAGCGCATAAGCTTATGAAGAAAAAAGGAATCAAGCTTTTCACTGGAGCAAAGGTGATGGGTGATTCTCTTACAATAGATAATGGTGTCTCCATTGATGCTGAGCATGAAGGGGAAACCAAAACATTTACTGCTGACAAAATGCTTGTATCAGTTGGGCGTGAGGCAAATGTGAAAAACATTGGACTTGAGAACACGACGATCGAGGTAGACAAGGGTGTCATCCAGACCAATGAATATTACCAAACGAAAGAATCTCATATTTATGCGATTGGTGATGTTATTGGAGGAATGCAGCTAGCTCACGTGGCTTCTCATGAAGGGATTACCGCCGTTGAACATTTAGCGGATCAAAATCCTGAACCAATTGATTACACAATGGTTTCTAGCTGCATTTACAGCAGTCCAGAAATGGCAAGTGTAGGCTTGACAGAAAATCAGGCAAAAGAACAAGGTCATAATGTTAAGGTTGGGAAATTCCCTTTTAAAGCGATTGGCAAGGCGCTTGTTTTTGGGGAGTCTGATGGTTTTGTGAAAATTGTAGCTGATGCTGATAACGAGGATCTCCTTGGCGTACATATGATTGGTCCTCATGTAACAGATATGATTTCTGAAGCTGGTCTTGCAAAAGTACTAGATGCTGCATCATGGGAAGTGGCACATACAATCCATCCTCACCCTACATTATCCGAGGCAATTGGTGAAGCTGCGCTTGCAGTGGATGGAAAAGCAATTCATTCTTAATAAAGGTTATATAAGGAGGTAAAACATTATGGCTGAAAATCGTCATGAAGCATTAGGTCTCTCTGATGAAAGAGTGCTCGAAATGTTTGAAACAATGTTAATGGCTCGTAAAATTGATGAACGCATGTGGTTACTTAACCGAGCTGGGAAAATTCCATTTGTAATCTCTTGTCAAGGGCAGGAGGCAGCACAGGTAGGCTCTGCCTTTGCAATGGATCCAGAAAAAGATTTTGTCGCTCCTTATTATCGTGATATGGGAGTTGTCCTTGCGTTCGGTATGACTGCAAAAGACCTTATGCTATCTGGATTTGCGAAAGCAGAAGATCCAAACTCTGCAGGTCGTCAAATGCCTGGGCATTTCGGACAGAAGAAGAATAATATCATTACTGGGTCTTCTCCAGTAACAACGCAAGTACCACATGCGGTAGGATTTGCTCTTGCGGGGCGTATGGAAGGGAAAGATCTTGTCACATTCTGCTCATTCGGTGAAGGTTCATCGAACCAGGGTGATTTCCATGAAGCAGCAAACTTTGCTGGTGTTCATAAGTTACCAGTTCTATTCGTATGTGAAAACAATAAATATGCGATTTCAGTACCAGTTTCTAAGCAGTTAGCTTGTGAGAAAGTATCAGACCGTGCGATCGGTTATGGTATGCCAGGAGTAACTGTTGATGGAAATGATCCACTTGCTGTATATGAAGCATCAAAAGAAGCAGTTGAAAGAGGACGTCGCGGTGATGGTCCAACATTGATTGAGACAGTTTCTTATCGTTTAACGCCTCACTCAAGTGATGACGACGATCGCGCCTATCGTACGCGTGAGGAAGTAGAAGAAGCTAAGAAAAAGGATGCGATCATTACCTTTGCAGCTTATTTAAAAGAGGTTGGCGTTCTAACAGATGAGATTGAAAAAGAAATTCACGACCGTGTTCAAAAAGAGGTCGATGAAGCAACAGAATACGCAGAAAATGCGGATTATGCACCTGCCGAAGATGCAATGAAGCATGTATACGCAGAGTAAGGGGGAACCATTATGCCAGTTATTTCATATATTCAATCGATAACCCAGGCCCTAAGAGAAGAAATGCAGCGTGATAAGAAAGTCTTTGTATTAGGTGAAGATGTTGGGGTACGAGGTGGAGTTTTCCGCGCTACTGATGGTTTGTATGATGAGTTTGGAGAACAACGAGTGATTGATACTCCACTTGCAGAGTCTGCTATCGCGGGCGTTGGTATCGGTGCTGCAATGTATGGGATGCGTCCTGTAGCTGAAATGCAGTTTGCTGATTTCATCATGCCTGCGGTCAATCAAATCGTATCAGAAGCGGCAAAAATTCGTTATCGTTCTAACAATGATTGGAGCTGTCCAATTACCATTCGTGCTCCTTATGGTGGTGGAGTGCATGGTGCTCTTTATCATTCGCAATCTGTCGAAGCGCTTTTTGCTAATGTACCGGGACTTAAAATTGTTATGCCATCAACTCCTTACGATGCAAAAGGATTACTAAAAGCAGCGATTCGTGATGACGATCCAGTTCTTTTCTTTGAGCATAAACGAGCTTATCGTTTAATTAAAGGACAGGTGCCTGAAGAAGAGTATACGCTTCCCATAGGAAAAGCGGATGTGAAGCGTGAGGGTGACGATATCACGGTTATTACATACGGTCTAAGCGTTCACTTTGCCCTTCAAGCAGCCGAGAAGCTTGAGAAAGACGGTATTTCTGCTCATGTTCTTGATCTTCGAACAGTATACCCGCTTGATCGTGAAGCGATTGTAGAAGCGGCGAAGAAGACAGGAAAGGTTCTTCTTGTTACAGAGGATAATAAAGAAGGAAGCATTATTAGTGAAGTTTCAGCGATTATTGCGGAAGAGTGTCTTTTTGATCTTGACGCTCCAATTCAACGCCTTGCAGGACCTGATGTCCCATCAATGCCGTATTCTCCTCCGATGGAGAAATATTTCATGTTAAATCCTGATAAAGTCGAGAAAGCGATGCGTGAATTAGCTGAATTTTAAACCGTGGGATGAATAGGAGGGATTAGAGTGGCAGTTGAAAAAATACTCATGCCCCAGTTGGGCGAGAGTGTCACAGAAGGTACAATTGAGAAATGGCTAGTTGAAGTTGGCGATACTGTTAATAAGTACGATCCAATTGCGGAAGTAAATACTGATAAAGTGAATGCGGAAGTTCCATCATCTTATACAGGCGTAATTAAAGAGCTTGTAGCTGCAGAAGGCGATACGATTGAAGTAGGCGAACTGGTTTGCTATATCGATATTGAAGGTGGAGCATCAGAAGAAAAGCAAGAAGAATCTACTGGTCAAAAAGCGATAGAGAATATATCTGAAGATAAAAAAGATCAAGAAGAAGTAGATCAGCCGATGAAACGTCGTTATTCACCAGCTGTTCTCCGTATGGCTCAGGAAAACAATCTTGATCTTGAACAAATAAGCGGTTCTGGTAAAGGTGGGCGTATTACCCGTAAAGATATCCAGAAGGTGATTGAGTCAGGTGAAATGCCAGCACCTAAAGAAGAACCTAAAGCTGTTAGCAAGAAGGAAGAGAAGAAAGAAGCTCCAAAAGCTCCAGTGAAAGAAACTTCTGAAGGAAAAGGAGCAGATGTTCCTGTAGCAGAAGGGGATATTGAAATTCCTGTTACTGGTGTTCGTCGTGCGATTGCCAACAATATGCTTCGCAGTAAGCATGAAGCGCCACATGCATGGACGATGATTGAAGTTGACGTAACGAATCTCGTTGAATATCGAAATGGGATAAAAGATGACTTTAAGAAGAAGGAAGGATATGGCTTAACGTTCTTTGCGTTCTTTGTTAAAGCTGTCGTAGAAGCTCTGAAAGAATTCCCTCAAATGAATTCAATGTGGGCTGGCGATAAGATCGTTCAGAAAAAAGATATTAATATTTCCATTGCTGTAGGAACAGATGAATCTCTTTTCGTCCCTGTTATTAAAAATGCAGACGAAAAATCAATTAAAGGCATTGCTCGCGAAGTGAAAGAGCTTGCTCAAAAAGCCAAAACGGGTAAATTGAAGGGTGAAGAAATGCAGGGTGGAACATTCACTGTGAATAACACTGGGTCTTTCGGCTCTGTTCAATCCATGGGGATTATAAACTATCCTCAAGCAGCCATTCTTCAAGTTGAGAGTATTGTGAAGCGTCCTGTAGTTATGAACAACGGTATGATTGCTGTTCGTGATATGGTTAACCTTTGCCTTTCTCTTGACCATAGAGTTCTAGATGGCATGATTTGCGGTAAGTTTCTTGCTCGGGTAAAAGAAAATCTAGAGACGATTTCAAAAGACAATACTTCCGTTTATTAAGAAATACAGCCGTCCCTACTCGGATGGCTGTTTTTTTTGATAAAGTTTGAAAGCGTTTCTTGGAAAAGTATAGGGATTCGCGATACAATAAGAGAGAAGCTTTCATGATAAAGGGAGGAATATAAAATGTCTATGGACTTTAATTTATTTATGAACGACGTTGTTGCAACAGCTCGTGAAGAAATCAAAGCAGCAGGATATAAAGAATTAACAACTTCTGAAGAAGTAGAAGAGGTTGTGACAAGTAAAGGAACAACGCTTGTGATGGTAAACTCTGTATGTGGATGTGCAGGAGGGGTTGCGCGACCGGCTGCAAAAATGGCTATTACAAACGAGAAGGTGCCAGATCAACTTGTAACTGTGTTTGCAGGTCAAGATAAAGAGGCTACAGCAACAGCACGTTCATACTTCAAAGGTTTTGCACCATCTTCTCCATCGTTTGCTATATTAAAAGACGGAGAAATTATTAATATGGTTGAACGTCATGAAATCGAAGGTAGCGATCCTGAAGAAGTATCTGGAATGCTACAATACTTATTTAATAAATATTGTTAAATTGAACTCATTTACTCAAAAGCACCAGGCAAACTTGCCTGGTGCTTTTTTGCATATAATATTAGTTTCTGCTTCTTTAATTAAGAAGGAACAAGAGGGTTTTTTGTTTAATAATACAGAATAAACCGAATTTAACAACTTTAATTTATATGAAATAATATGAATAAATATGTAGAAATCTAAATTATTATCTGCTATAGTAATCAATATACAAAAAAACGAATTATTATACATTGATCAGGGGGAATTAAAATGAAGAAAAATTGGCTAATGGTTATGGTTGGATTATTCATGGTGATGGCACTAGTTGCATGCGGATCTTCAAATGAAAATTCGAACGAAGAAGAAAGTGGAGGTTCATCTGAAGAAACGCTCATTATGGGAACTTCAGCTGATTATCCGCCGTTTGAATACATTGATTCTGCAAAAGGAGAAGATATTATTGGTTTTGACGTCGATATTGCAAACTACATCGCTGATGAGTTGGGATATAATGTGGAAATTAAAGATATGGATTTTAGCGGATTAATTACAGCACTAAGTAGTGAACGTGTTGATTTCGTTCTTGCAGGAATGACGCCTACAGATGAACGTAAGGAAAATGTCGATTTCTCAGAAATTTATTATTCAGCTAATCACATGGTTGTTTCTTTATCAGATAATAAAATGTCAAAGCCAGAAGACCTTAACGGAGCAAAAGTTGGTGTTCAGCTTGGATCGATTCAAGAAGATAAAGCGAATGAGCTAAAAGACAGTGGAATAAATATGGAGATTATCACATTAAATCGAATTCCAGAACTGATTCAAGAACTTAAGTCAGGACGTTACGATGCCATTATTATTGAAGATACGGTAGCGAAGGGCTACTTAGAAAGTAATGAAGATTTAACTGGTGAGAACCTTCCTAATACCGAGGAAGCAGGGTCAGCTGTCGCTTTTCCAAAAGATAGTGAACTGACTGAAGAATTTGACGAAGTAATTAAAGAAATGAAAGAAAATGGCAAGATGGACGAGCTTATTGAAAAATGGTTTGGTCAAGACACTGTAGAATAACACCTTAGAAGAAAGGATGATCAGGCATGGATTTGGATTTCAGCCAATTCGTGCCTAATATTCCCTACATCCTGCAAGGAATATTGGTCACGTTAAAGTTTGTAAGTGTATCTGCAATAGTAGGATTTGTGCTTGGTACGGTTCTCGCATTATTTAAAATTGGTAGAGTAAAGGTTCTAACTTGGATAGCTGATGCCTATACTTCCGTTTTCCGGGGAACGCCACTTATTTTACAGCTACTATTATTCTATCATGCAACTCCTCAGCTAACGGGTTATGATATTTCAGCTTTTGAAGCCGGTGTCCTTTCATTTGGTCTAAATTCAGCTGCATATATTTCCGAAATTATTCGGGCTGGAATTCGTGCAGTAGACAGCGGACAGAATGAAGCGGCTGCTGCATTAGGTATACCTTATCGTCCGATGATGAAGGATATCATTCTACCACAGGCTATGAAAAACATTTTACCTGCACTCATGAATGAATTTATTACATTAACGAAGGAATCAGCGATTGTATCTGTTATTGGTGTGTTTGATATTATGAGAAGAAGTCAAATAGTGGCTGCAGAGAAGTTCAAGTATTTTGAGCCGTTACTTATTGCGGGGATCATTTATTACTTACTCGTTATGATATTAACTCTAGTTGGAAAAATGGTGGAAAGGAGAATGAGCCGGAGTGATTAAAATAGACAATTTACACAAGAAGTTTGGAACTCTTGAAGTATTAACTGATATTCAAACAACGATTCAAAAAGAAGAAGTAGTTGCAATTATTGGACCTTCTGGATCTGGTAAATCAACTCTTCTTCGATGTATGAATCAATTAGAAAATGCAACCTCCGGAACAATCTGGGTAGATGATAAAAAATTAACAGATCCCACTACAAACGTCATGGAGTTACGTCAGTCTATTGGGATGGTGTTCCAGCATTTTCACCTTTTTCCTCATAAAACAGTATTGGAAAATCTTATTTATGCCCCAATGAAAGTAAAAGGATTAAAGCGAGAGGCTGCTGAGAAAAAAGCACATGAGCTCCTATTGCAAGTTGGGCTTTCAATGAAGGCGAATGAATATCCGAAACGGCTTTCTGGAGGTCAAAAGCAACGTGTAGCCATAGCTAGAGCCCTAGCTATGGAACCTGAGTATATGTTGTTTGATGAACCGACTTCTGCACTCGATCCTGAAATGGTAAAAGAAGTTCTTGATGTAATGAAGGATCTTGGTCAATCAGGGATGACTATGGTGATTGTTACACATGAAATGGCTTTTGCAAGAGAAGCAGCTGATCGTATCCTTTTTCTTGATGGAGGAAAGCTTGTGGAAGAAAGTGAACCTGCAGTATTCTTCAATGAACCAAAAACAGATCGAGCAAAAGCATTCTTAGAAAAAGTGTTATGAAGTGAGCCTATGGCTCACTTTTTTTGTTGAGTATAAGATAAAGCGTCTGAATTGGATATATAATCGGACTATCACAACTATAGAATGTAAGGTTTTATTGTGAAAATATTTTTTTGAAAGCGCTATTTAAAGAGAATTTGCTGTTCAACGATTCGAAAATGGTTTAGACTCTGATAATTGAAGGATATTAAAGTAGTAAGTCATATTTGGAAGGAAGTATCTTTATTGAAAGTGAAAATTGGTTATAGAACGGTAAAAACGGCAATAGGTACTGGTGTTGCGATAACAATCGCCCAATTGTTTTCTCTTGATAACTACGTTTCTGCTGGCATACTTACCATTCTTTGTATAAAACCGACGACTAAACGGTCTTTTCGAAGTTCATGGGAACGATTTCTAGCTTGTTTACTCGGAATTGTGTTTAGCGCTGTATTTTTTGAAGGAATCGGATATACACCGTTTAGCATCTCACTATTGTTGCTTTTCTTTATACCAGCCGTTGTCGCCATCAAGGCAACCGAAGGCGTTATTACAAGCTCAGTTATCATTCTCCATATTTATAATTTTAATCAAGTAAGCTGGGACATTGTATGGAACGAAGTAGCTATTATTGTTATTGGTATAGGTGTTGCTCTTCTATTTAACCTCTATATGCCAAGTCTTGAGAAAGATTTATTGAATATTAGAAAACAAATTGAAGAGAAGTTTTCTGTGATCTTAA
The DNA here is from genome assembly GCF_056173725.1 of Anaerobacillus sp. 63XJN7_4_ISO-PGPR-S23-413. Taxonomy (NCBI): domain Bacteria; kingdom Bacillati; phylum Bacillota; class Bacilli; order Caryophanales; family Bacillaceae; genus Anaerobacillus; species Anaerobacillus sp. 63XJN7_4_ISO-PGPR-S23-413. Next base: position 2,644,675 of record NZ_CM149688.1, on the reverse strand, counting down.
TGGAATACGCGGTTTATCTTCGAGAAGGTGAAAGCAGCTGGGACGGTAAAGAAATCATTGAAGTAGGTGATTTGCTTCAGTATGCGAAGAACTTAGCTCTTAAAGATATCGAAAATCATATGATTCGCGATGATGATAAGTACTATGTTTATTTCAAAATGCGAGAAAAACAATTTACGATATTAGAGAGAGTGTTGCCGATTATTTCTTCACTCGATCAAACATATATTCACGGTCGTAAAATTGCCGATTTTATGGAAAAGCTTAGTGAAGCTGTTAAACCCCAAAATACTGCGAATCTTTTTCTAGAAGAGCTTGAATCCATGAGAGAAGAATTTAGGAATTCGCCGTTACCTGTTGCTCGAGACGAATTTGAAACGCGGTCAGCTCTTCTATATTTTCTAAATGAAATCGAACAATATTTGCTATTAAAACGATACTTTAAACCGGGAGCTTTCTCAAAATCCGAATGAATTGAATAAATAGATGCATGATAGATACTAAAAGGGGTGTTAGACTATGACTTCTTTCTTACTATCGATATATCTCTCTGTGTCCATTCTTTTCCCATTCGGTAATCAGCCTAACGCCGGAGATCCGTTTCTTATCGTCAATAAGATGACAAATGAGCTTGCTTTCATTAATGACAATGAAATTCAACGTGTTTTACCAGTAGCGACCGGTCGAAGTATAGAAGATACACCAGAAGGGCTTTTTACAATCATTATAAAAGCCGAAGACCCTTATTACAGAAAGAAAAACATAAAGGGTGGTGCGAAAGACAATCCACTTGGTACAAGATGGATTGGGTTTGATGCAAAAGGCACAAATGGTCGGATTTACGGTGTCCATGGTACTAATCGTCCATATTCAATTGGTGAATATATAACGGCGGGTTGCATACGTCTTTTAAATAAAGAGGTTGAGTCGCTTTTTGAGGTCGTTCCAATTGGAACGAAAATCATGATTACTACGAGTGAGAATGATTTTTATAAGCTTGGGGTTGAATCTGGAGCCCTATCTAAGGATAAAGCTATTTTAGATCATAAAGGAGCCCAAAATTAACTTCGTTCATAGCTATGAATAATGATAGATACTAAAAGAGATTGCTTATACAAAGAAGAGGCTGTCAGCTGACAGCCTCTTCTTTGTATAGAATAAAAACTATTTCTTTATTTGAGAATGATTTTTTTGCTAAAAACAATTCGTTATTAAAACAACATCGCAGTTGCTCCAGCAAACAAACTAAGAAGCATCGAGATAATCATAATATATACAACAATCTTTGTGGCTTTACGAGGCATGAGAGTCCCTCCCAAAATAAACATTCTATTGTCATTTTACATGGATTTCTTATGTTGGACAAGACAATCCTTCATGAAACGGTAGCGAGTATCGACAAATTTTGTAGTTCTAGAAGGAAAACGCTTACTTAATGAAGAATTAGATATAAGTTAGACATCTAAATTTCGAATTAATTTTATAGCAAGACAACTAGGGAGGAATGGGGATGGAGACAGAGAACAAAGATTTTCAAACTCAATTTAAGGAATGGAAAGAACTAACTGAAAAACTAATTGAGAAGTTTCCGGAGAAGAAAGAAGCGTTTAAGACGAGCTCTGGAATTGATATAGACCGTTTGGGACATCCAGAAACTTTGGATAAGAACTACATGGAGAAATTGGGCTTACCAGGCCAATATCCATATACAAGAGGTATTCAACCAACGATGTACCGAGGTAGAACATGGACAATGAGACAGTATGCGGGGTTTGGATCAGCTGAGGAAACCAACCGTCGCTTTAGATATTTACTTGATCAAGGTCAAACTGGATTATCAGTAGCCTTCGATCTTCCTACACAGATCGGCTATGATTCAGACGATATGATGGCCAAAGGTGAAGTTGGTAAAGTGGGTGTTGCTATTGATTCACTCAATGATATGGAAGCGCTTTTACGAGATATCCCTCTTGATAAAGTCAGTACTTCCATGACCATTAATGCTCCAGCATCTGTATTGCTTGCTATGTATATTGTCGTTGCAGAAAAACAGGGAGTGTCACAGGCACAAATTTCTGGAACGATCCAAAATGATATTTTAAAAGAATACATCGCCAGGGGCACGTATATTTTTCCACCAAAACCATCTATGAGACTTATCACAGACATTTTCGCTTATTGTGCTGAGCATGTACCGCGATGGAATACGATTAGTATATCAGGCTATCACATAAGAGAAGCGGGATCGACAGCGGCCCAAGAGCTAGCTTTTACAATTGCTAACGGAATCGCTTATGTTGACGCAGCCATTGAAACTGGGTTAAAGGTCGATGACTTTGCACCAAGATTGGCCTTCTTCTTTAACGGACACAATCAGTTCCTTGAAGAAATTGCGAAGTTCAGAGCTGCGAGAAGAATTTGGGCAAAGATTATGAAGGAACGGTATGGAGCTAAAAAAGCGAAAAGCCTTCAGCTACGTTTTCACACTCAAGTAGCAGGATCAACGCTAACAGCCCAACAACCGGATAACAATATCGTTCGAGTTACCATTCAGGCGCTTGCAGCAGTATTAGGTGGTACCCAGAGTTTGCATACGAATGCAAAGGATGAAGCATTAGCGTTACCAACAGAAGATTCAGCACGGATTGCTCTTCGAACGCAGCAAATTATCGCGAATGAAAGTGGTGTTACGGATACGGTTGATCCGCTAGGAGGTTCTTTCTTTATTGAGAAACTAACTAATCAGTTAGAAGAGTATGTGTTTAAATATATTCGCAAGATTGATGATATGGGTGGTGCAGTCTCAGCTGTTGAGCAAGGTTATATGCAGCGGGAAATTCATCAAGCTTCTTATGAAACTCAAAAGAAAATCGAAAGCGGCGAAGAAGTCGTTGTTGGAATGAATCAATATACTCTAGAAGATGAACCAAAGCCTGAATTACATCGTATTGATCCGGAGCTTCAGCGCAAACAAATCGAGAAACTTGAATCGCTGCGCTCAACGAGAGAACCGAATCGAGTGAGCGCTCGGTTGGAAGAATTGAGAATGGGAGCTAAAGGAACTAGCAATTTAATGCCTCTTATTATTAACTGTGTTAGAGACTATTGCACGGTTGGGGAAATCTGCGGGGTACTTCGGGAAGAATTTGGTGAGTACACAGGAATCTAAACAAACTGGGAGTTGAACGATATGAAGAAGATTCGAGTATTGATTGCGAAGCCAGGTCTTGACGGACACGATAGAGGTGCTCTTGTTATTGCGCAGGCCCTTCGAGACTATGGAATGGAAGTGATCTACACAGGGTTAAGACAGACGCCACAGCAAATCGTTGCAGCTGCTGTACAAGAAGATGTAGATGCAATTGGCCTATCTTGTTTATCTGGGGCCCATAATGAATTATTCCCTGAGATTGTTTCATTATTAGAAGAGCGCAGTGCAGGGGATATTATTGTAGTGGGAGGGGGCGTAATTCCATGGGAAGACATTCCGTTTCTTGAATCAAAAGGGATTCAAAAAGTTTTCACGCCTGGAACACCTACAAAAGATACAGCCATTTTTATTGAAAAAGCAGTATATGAGCGTGATGGAATTGACCAAACAGTTAAAGAACCACCAAAGAAAATTGATCATATTGGGATTGCCGTTTCTTCTCTTGAAGAAGCACTACCTTTTTATGTGAATCAGCTTCACTTGAAGCTTGAAGCGATTGAGGAAGTCGCTTCTGAAGGTGTGAAAGTCGCTTTTATGAAAATCGGTGAGTCGAGAATCGAACTTCTCGAACCAATGAGTGAGTCTAGTCCAGTGGCCATATTCATTAAGAAGAGAGGCGAGGGTATTCACCATATTGCTCTAGCTGATGACAGGATTGAAGAACGATTGAAAGAGCTTTCTTCAAACGGTGTTAAGCTGATTCATGAAACACCTGTTAAAGGAGCTGGTGGAGCGAACATTGCATTTCTGCATCCTAAATCAGCAGGAGGAGTACTATACGAACTTTGTGAAAAGGGAACGAAGGAGGCAGAATAATGGACATGTACGATAAAATTAATGAACTGTATGATCGCAGAAGAGAAGTTGAAATGGGCGGTGGTGATGAACGGATTAACAAGCAGCACGAGAAAGGTAAATTAACCGCCAGGGAACGAATTGACTTGCTGGTTGACTCAGGTACCTTTGTTGAGTTGAACTCGTTCATTGAACATCGTTCTCAAGACTTCGGAATGGGAGATTTAAAAGCACCTGGAGAAGGTGTTGTGACAGGTTATGGAAAAGTAGATGGTCGTCCCATTTATGTTTTTGCCCAAGATTTCACTGTGTTTGGTGGCGCATTAGGGGAAATGCACGCCAAAAAAATAACCCATGTTATGGATCTTGCTGCTCGTAATGGTGCTCCAATCATTGGTTTGAATGACTCTGGAGGTGCGAGAATTCAAGAAGGTGTGGTATCATTGGACGGGTACGGACATATCTTCTATCGAAATTCGATCTATTCCGGAGTGATCCCACAAATTTCTGTGATTATGGGTCCATGTGCAGGTGGGGCTGTTTATTCACCAGCAATTACTGATTTTGTTTTTATGGTAGAAGATACGAGTCAGATGTTTATTACTGGTCCGAAAGTAATCGAAACGGTTACGCGTGAGAAAATTTCTGCTGAAGATCTTGGCGGTGCGAAAGTTCACCGTTCTAAAAGTGGAAATGCGCACTTCACAGGAAAAACTGAGGAAGAAGTTCTCGCAAACGTTCGCGATTTGATCACTTACTTACCATCCAATAACGAGGAGAAGACGCCAATCGTGGCAAGTCCGGAACGAGATGATTTTTGTTCAGATCTTGCCGATATTGTCCCATTTGACTCCACGAGGCCATATGACGTTAGAGCCGTAATTGATTCAGTGGTTGATAAAGATTCTTTCTTAGAAGTACAAAAGTATTTTGCGAAGAATATCGTCATCGGTTTTGCAAGAATCAAGGGAGAAACAGTTGGAATGATTTGCAATCAGCCTAAGGTAATGGCAGGAGGACTTGATATTGATTCTTCTGATAAGCTTTCAAGGTTTATCCGATTCTGTGATTCATTTAATATACCATTGATCACGTTTGAGGATGTTACAGGATTTTTCCCTGGGATCAAGCAAGAACATGGTGGCATTATTCGTCACGGAGCAAAAATTCTTTATTCATATTCTGAAGCAACGGTTCCCAAAATTACAGTTATTTTAAGAAAAGCTTATGGTGGAGCATATGTTGCCCTAAACTCGAAATCCATTGGAGCTGACCTTGTATATGCATGGCCGAATGCAGAGATAGCTGTAATGGGTCCAGAGGGAGCCGCAAACGTCATTTTTGCGAGAGAAATTAATGGGAGCGATAATCCCGAAGAAACGCGCGCTTCAAAGATTGAAGAGTATCGGGAGAAATTTGCTAATCCATACATAGCCGCATCACGCGGGATGGTTGATGATGTCATTGATCCGAGAGAGACTAGAATGAAATTGATTGAAGCACTGGAATTAATGAGAAATAAGCGAGAAGAACGTCCAAAGAAAAAGCATGGTAACATTCCGCTATAAAATGAATTACAGGAGGCACGACATCATGATTAATGAACAAAGACTTGTGGATGAGTTTTTAGAACTCGTTCAAATTGATTCTGAAACAAAAAACGAAAAGAAAATAGCTGCCATTTTAAAAGAAAAGTTCACATCACTTGGTGTGGAAGTAGAAGAAGATGATGCAGCAGAAAAAACGGAACATGAAGCCGGTAACCTAATTTGTACACTAAAAGGCAACGTCGAAAGTGCAGATCCGATCTACTTCACTTCGCATATGGATACAGTTGTCCCAGGAAAAGGAGTTAAGCCTTCAATTAAAGATGGTTATGTTGTATCGGATGGAACAACGATTCTTGGTGCCGATGACAAAACTGGACTAGCTGCGATGTTTGAAGCTATTCGTGTATTAAAAGAACAGAATATCGAGCATGGAACGATCCAATTTATTATAACTGTTGGAGAAGAGTCTGGGCTACAAGGTGCAAAAGTTCTTGATCCAGAGAAGCTAATTGCCAAATTTGGCTACGCTCTCGATAGTGATGGTGAAGTTGGTAAAATTATCACAGCGGCTCCTACTCAAGCAAAAATCAAGGCAACTATTTATGGAAAAACGGCTCATGCAGGAGTAGCACCTGAAAAGGGAGTTTCTGCAATCACGATGGCAGCAAAATCTATTGCTAAGATGCCTCTTGGACGTTTGGATAATGAAACGACAGCGAATATTGGTCGTTTTCAAGGTGGCTCACAAACAAACATTGTATGCGACTATGTGGAAGTTCTTGCAGAAGCACGCTCGCTCGTTCCAGAGAAAATGGAAGCTCAAGTAGAAAAAATGAAGAAAGCATTTGAGACAACAGCTTCAGATATGGGAGGCTCCGTTGATCTTGATATAAAGGTCATGTACCCTGGATTTAAGTTCAACGATGGTGATTACGTTGTAGAAATAGCGAAAAAAGCTATGGAAAAGATTGGTCGTTCCCCAGAATTATTAACTAGTGGCGGTGGAAGTGACGCAAACGTTATAGCTGGACACGGTATCCCTACAATTAACCTTGCGGTAGGTTATGAAGAAATTCATACGACAAATGAACGGATGCCGGTTAAAGAATTAGTGAAAGTTTCTGAAGCCGTTGTATCTATTATTAAAGAAGTTGCAAATGCATAGTAAGTAAAGCATTGTTTAGAACATTGTCGAATTTAGACAATGTTCTTTTTTTGTTGTTCTCATCTTCGTGGCAGGATTCCTATATTATGTTAAAATAGATTCGTATGATTACAATTTAAGAAGTGGAAGCGGTGTTAAGATGGACTCTATTCAAACTCATAAACTAATGAACTATATGCGCGGAACATATAAAGTTCTCGAAAATGAATGGCAAAAAAATGCAAGAGAGATTGGATTAACTCAGGCTGAACAACATGTCATGTGGATTGTTTACTTTGAGGAAGAGGTAACGATAACCAAAATATCGGAAATCGGTTTATGGGATGTCTCCACCGTTATGCAGGTATTAAAGCGGTTGAAAAACAAAATGTTCGTTAAACTTGAAAAGAAAACGGATGATCGACGCGTATCATACGTTACTTTGACTGAAGAAGGACTAACGAAAGTAGAAGCGAGTGACCAGTATTCATACTCCGTTATGAAATACCTTGAAGAATATCGCTCCAAATCAGAAGAAAACGCTGAATTTCTTGAAGCAATGTATCAATTTCAGTTGGAGTTCAATAAGCATTTTCACGGAAATGAATTTGTGAAATGGGTTGAAAGACAACAAGTTAAAACGACGTAAGACAGGGGGCCACTCCTGTCTTTTTGTTAGTTACTAGTGACAGGCACCGCCCGAATAGACTCGAACGGAGTCGATTTAGGTTTAAGGAGATGTGTGGAATGGATAGGAGTGCAAAGGGAAGAGGGAGAATTATTTTTCATGTGGATATGAACAGTTTTTATGCGTCAGTTGAAGCTGCTCATAATCCTGAGCTTCGCGGAAAACCTCTTGCGATTGCCGGGAATGTTGAGGAAAGGCGAGGCATTGTGGTGACGAGTAGCTATGAAGCGAGAAAGAAAGGTGTGAAAACAACAATGCCGGTATGGGAAGCGAAAAAGTACTGTCCAGAACTTCTCATCATGCCGCCTAACTTTCCCCTTTATCGCCAAACCTCCCTCCAAATATTCGAATTGTTAGAAACCTACACGCCACTCGTTCAGCCAGTATCGATTGATGAAGGTTACTTAGATATTACGGAAGATTGTGGTGAGAAAAGTCCTGTTGCTATTGCAAAGGAAATTCAACAGCGGATTCATTCTGAAATTGGTATTCCTTGTAGTATCGGAATTGCCCCTAATAAATTCTTGGCTAAAATGGCTTCTGATATGAAGAAGCCTTTAGGTATAACGATTCTTCGTAAAAGAGAGCTAGATAAATTACTCTGGCCGCTAGATGTTGGTGAAATGCATGGCGTAGGCAAGAAAACGAAGGGAAAATTGCATGAACTCAATATTAAAACCATTCACGATCTTGCTCATGCGAATCCTCTGCAGCTTGAAATGAAGCTTGGTATTAACGGAAGAAGGTTACATGACCGCGCAAATGGGAGGGACGACCGTCCGGTTGATCCTGACGCCATAGATGAGTTTAAAAGCGTTGGGAATTCAACCACTTTTCCAGAGGACCTCATTGATCATCATCGTATTAATACTGCGCTGACTAATTTATCAGATTCGGTCGCGAAGCGTATGAGTAAGAAAAATGTTTTGAGCTTTAATATTCAGCTGACGATTCGCTACAATGATCGCACAACTGTAACCAGAAGCAAGAAGCTTCAAAACCCGATTTCTCAATCTGCTGATATTTTAGATGCAGCTCAGCGACTATTTGAAAAGAACTGGTCCGGGCAGCCAATTCGATTACTCGGAATAACTGGACAGCAATTAGTAGATCGAAACGAAGCCACTGTTCAGCTTGATTTATTTTCTTTTGAAGCTGATTCAAGAAGAGATAGCTTACAGAAAACCATTGGATCTATCCGATCAAAATACGGAGATAGTGCTCTTCTAAAAGGGAACCAGCTTGGCGAAGATGGAAGCCATAAACTGCGAGACGAGAAAAGACGTGGGACGAGTCTAGATCGTGATTTTCTTTGGAATTATAAAAAAGAAAAAGAATAGCCTATTTTTCATCTGGTCTGAAAGGGAGCTGACAAAATGAAAATTGTAGAAAAAATGAAGATTGTTCAACAAGAAATGCAAAAGGTGCTGATCGGCAAAGAAAAAACGATTGAACTTGTAGTGATTTCATTGTTGAATAATGGGAATGTTTTATTAGAAGATGTTCCAGGTACCGGGAAAACACTTCTTGCCCGGTCAATGGCCGTTTTACTAGGAGGGGAATTTAAGAGAATACAATTTACTCCTGATGTTCTTCCAGGTGACGTCACAGGTATTCAATTTTTCAATCCTAAGAAACAAGATTTTGAATTACGACCCGGACCCGTTATGACGAATGTATTACTCGCAGATGAGATAAATCGAGCTACTCCAAGAACCCAGTCGAGTTTATTGGAAGTTATGGAAGAGAAGCAAGTAACCATTGAAGGAACAACGTTAAAGCTCCCTACTCCTTTTATCGTCATGGCGACACAGAACCCATTAGAATCACAGGGCACCTTCTCATTACCTGAAGCACAAATGGATCGCTTCTTTATGCAAATGAAAAGTGGATACCCAACCATGAAAGAAGAAAAACAGATGATTCAAATGATGAGATTACATAATCCATTTGATGATTTGACGTGTCTTTTTGAAGAAGGTGAGATTGAATCATTTCAAGAGGAAGTAAAACGAGTTGAACTTTCTGATGTGATTGAAGATTATTTACTTAATATTGTGGAAGCCACAAGAAATTCAGAGTACATAAGTGTTGGCGTTAGTCCAAGGGGCACAATTGCCTTTATGAAAGCCGCACAGGGAAAAGCGTATTTAGAAGGGAGACGATATGTCACTCCTGATGATCTCCAGTTCGTGGCTCCTTATGTTCTTAGTCACCGTCTTGTACTTACGATGGAAGGATCCATGCGGATGACGAAACAAAAAGTATTTAATGAAATTCTCACTCAAATTGAAGTGCCTGTGGAAGTGTTAGGGACATCAGCAACATGAGGTGGAGATCGTCAACTAGGCTTTCATTGTTTCTAACTTCATTTTTTGCCCTGAGCTGGATTGTGCTTCTTTCCTCATTTTATTTTCAATCTTTTGAACTTTTCTTAATCACCATTGCGCTATTGTTATTAACCTTTTTTACTCGTCTGTACTTGAAAAAGGCAGGTGAGCAAGTTGAGTTAGAAAATAACCGTCGAACGATTAAGCTTTTCAAAGGGGAGCAGGAAACCCTCTCTTTTACACTAAACAATACAGGGAAATTGCCGATATGGAATGGTCAGCTCCATTTTTCTCTAGAGCCTATTCTGCATGTTTCAAACGTTGATCTAGTCCAAAATACCAAATACCTTCAATTTTATTCCATACCTTTTTATCTTGGTAAAAAGGAAAGGAAAACCATTTCCTTTCCGATTTATGCAGATAAAAGAGGAGTGACTCGGATAAGAAAAGTAGAGCTTTTGATTAAAGATCTCTTTGGATGGGGGAAACAGTTATCCATTCTTGAAAGTTTATTTCAGACAGAAATTCTGATATATCCCGAACTTTTAGAGGTGAAAGGTGTAGAGCAACTTTCGATGTTCGAATTGGGAAGCCATTCATATGAACATTCGCTATATGAAAACCTCTCATCTCCAGCAGGTGCCAGGGAATACGAAAGTTCGGACCCATTCAATCGCATTCATTGGAAAGCCACAGCTAGAACCTCAGAATTGAAAACAAAAGTATACGAACGTTCGATTGATTTGAGGTGGATATTTGTTCTTGATTTATCTGTTAAAAAGAAAAATAGTCCTGGGCAGGTCTCTAAAGACATCGAGACGTATATTAGTCAACTTGCTTTTCTCTGCAAGCTTGCTACCAAAAGAGGAGTGTCATTCGAATTACATATCAATTTAGATCCAGAGGGACCGTCCCCATGTATGACACTGGAAGCAGGTGAGGGAAATGCTCAGTTGAGTAATGCGCTTGAAATGCTAGCTCGAATTGACGAAACGAGACCTTTGTTATCTTTTGAGCGAATGAGTGCATGGCTGCGGAAGCGAATAACAGATCGTTCTGTTATCATTCGATTAGGAGAACCGATCCAAGAGAGCAAAGAAGCAGCGTTTTACCATCTATTAGAAAGGAAAGGACATAAATGCTATGAAGTGAAAATGTCAGGTGATGACGCATATCTTAGCCATTTAGAGAGGAAGAAGGAGTCATGAGTTTACGAAAGGAACTCCCTCATATTCTTTATTACGTTTATGACATGTTGTTTGTGTATCTTATCATTTCGTTTTTTTATTTGTATGAAAAAACCTTTCCACCGATATTTCCCTTTCTGACCATGGTTATAGGGGGAGGCTTAGTATTTTTCGGTGTCTACGCCCGAAACCGAGCATACATTTCGTTTACATTGATGTTGCTGCTAATGGTTTTGACGACTCTTGCGGGAGTAGCAGTGCTAGGTTTTCCGTTCCTATATACGGTTCTTCTTTCAATAGTCATTGCCTGGCGGAGTTATATAAACATGTGGGAAATCGAGCGAAGTAATGATGCGCTCATATTTTTCTTGAGTTTAATTGGGGCGTTTCTATTCTTTTTATTTAGTAATTCATCTGAGCTTCGACAGGTTATTTTTTTGTTGCCTCTTGTGCAGTTTGTGATGCTTCTTATTTGTAGAGCCGCTGTAGAAGTTAGAAAAACAGGAGGGAAGAAGCAGGCAAGGTGGGCGATAAGCTTTATCTTCATTTTGTTATCTGCTTCAAGTGTTCTGTTTAGTATCCTGATTTGGGTGAAAGAACCGATAGTAAAAGCAATCTCTTATTCGATAAGCGGACTAGGTTATGTTATTGGTCTACCGATTTACTGGTTAACATCGTTTCTTGAAGGTCGCTTTACTGAAGATGGTCAGGAATTATTACAGACGAGCTCGAGTAGTGAGACTCAAGAAATCATGAACGATAAAAAAATTCTGAATCAAGGGATGGATATTCCGATAGAGATGATTTTCTATACATTACTTTTCATTTGCTTCGTTATTGTTGTGATCGTTTTGTATAAGAAAAGGTTGGCTCTTACTCGTTTTCAAGTCAAATCGTTTGCAACTTCGACAAGTGAAACATTGTATTCACAAAAAGGTAAGCAAATGAAGCAATTAAAGCCACCTTCTGATCAAATAAGAAAACAGCTCTATGATCTTGAAATAAAAGCTTTCAAATATCGTAATGGTCGCCAAAAAGATGAAACGTTAAGTGAATGGTTGCGAAGGATTCCTGGTAGTCGTGAAAACAAAGAGTTTATTGTTAAAATTTACGAGAAGGTTCGCTATGGAGAGAAACATCCAGATCACAAAGAGGCTCTTCTGTATAAAAAGCATGTGAAGAACCTCCTTCATGAAGTAAAGTTTTCGTATAAACTAGAGAAGCGGAAAGAAAACTAGAAGAAATAAGTCGAAAACAAGGTGTGAAAGCAGCGGAACGATCATATTTTCTGTGCGGTTATACAGGTATCCCCATACAATTCCTGCTAAAACAGCAGCTATTAGCAATAGAAAAGCGCCTGCGTATATGTGTGCACTCATATAAAGCAGAGCAGCTAGTAAGATTGGATACTTGATGTGAATCGTTCTTAGCTGTGTTTGTACAAATCCTCTCCAAAACAGTTCTTCTCCCGGAATAATGATAAGAATTAGGCTGTAATAATGCCAGGTTTGATCAGGCGCTACAAGTTGATAGAGTGCTTCAACCTGAGTGATCGATTGAGGGAGTATGTAGAGCATCATCACTTTACCCACATAAAAAATAAGATACAGCAAGCCACCACTTCCAATTCCGATTATGAGTTGAGCGAAAGAAGGTTTCCTCCATTTAACATGACGGAATGAAAAACTACCGAGTAAGAGAAGAGATACGGTAAAGAGCGGCCAGAAGATGTCATTTAACAAAAAGAAAGACAAGAATAAAAGGATATGAGATAGGAACAATGCAATTATTAATCTATATTTCGAAGACATGAGATTCAGCTCCTATATAGGATTCATACATACAGTGTAGCTGATCATTGAAATGTTTGCGACAAAGAGACGATGAAAAGGAGAATTAAGATGGAAATCACATTTCTTGGGACAGGTGCCGGTGTTCCTTCCACAAAACGCAACGTCAGTTCCGCAGCCCTGCGATTGGATTCTGGAGAAGTATGGTTGTTTGATTGTGGAGAAGCGACACAACATCAAATTCTTATTTCATCCATTACTCTTAGTAAAATGACAAAAATTTTTATTACTCATTTGCACGGAGACCACATTTTTGGATTACCAGGCATCCTTGGAAGTCGCTCCTTTCAGGGAGGAGAATCAGAGGTGATTGTATACGGTCCCAAAGGATTAGCTGATTTTATTAATACAGCGATTCGGATTAGTGGCACCTACCTACGTTATCCGCTGCGTATTGTAGAAGTAGAGGACGGGATTCAAGTGAATGAATCTCATTTTTCCATTAAGGTTGCTCTTTTGGAGCACGGAATCGATAGCTTTGGTTATCGTATTGAAGAAAGGGATAAAGCAGGTACGTTAAATGTTGAAAAATTAAAGGCTCTCGGCGTACAGCCTGGACCGATCTATCAAAAGTTGAAAAGCGGTAGTTCAATTAAACTGGAGAATGGGCAAACGATTCATGCGTGTGACGTGACAGGACCAACCATTAAAGGTAGGCACATTGTCGTTTGTGGCGATACAAGATTTACAGAAAAGACCATTGATTTTGCCAGAAATGCCGACGTTTTGATTCATGAATCTACTTTTTCTGAGGCAAACACTAGACTAGCGTATGAGTATTATCATTCCACTACAGTGCAAGCAGCTCGAATTGCAAAGGATGCTCGGGTGGAGAAACTGTTGTTAAATCATATTAGTTCTCGCTACCAGGAATCTGATGTTGTCGGACTGGTGGAAGAAGCGAGAAATCTCTTTGAAAATACCGATTTAATGGAGGACCAGACAACGGTACATATTCCATTAAGAAAAGCGAGCTCAACTTGAGCTCGCTTTATCTATATTTATTTCAACACATTAGTTCCAACCACGTTCATATTGTTTAGGAGCTTTTAAATCTCCTCCAAGTTCAGCTGCGGCAGTTCTAGCCCAATAAGGATCTCTTAACATTTCTCTAGCGAGTAAAACAAGATCCGCGCGTTCATTTTGAATGATCTCTTCTGCTTGAAGAGGATGGGTAATTAATCCAACGGCTCCAGTCGCAATGTTAGATTCCTTTCGGATTTGTTCGGCATGCTTTACTTGATAACCTGGGTAGGCTTGAATACGCGCAGGAACAACTCCACCAGTACTGCAATCAACAAGATCGACGCCTTGCTTTTTCATTTCGTCAGAAAAATAAATGAAATCCTCCATTGTATTACCTTCTTCATGGTATTCCTCAGCAGAAATTCGAACGAATAGAGGTCCGTCCCAAACTTTGTTTACTTCATTAATGGTTTCTTTTAAGAAACGATAACGGCTTTCTTTTGAACCGCCATATTCATCTTTACGTTTGTTAGTGAGTGGGGATAGAAATTCATTGATTAAATATCCGTGAGCGCCGTGTAGTTCAATCACATCGAATCCTGCTTCCTTCGCTCGTTCCGCTCCTTTTCTAAAAGCAACGATGGTTTCCTTAATTTGTTCGACCGTCATTTCTTCTGGTGTTTTCATCTCCTCATTGAAAGGAATGGAAGATGGTGCAATAATCGGTCCATCCAGAACGGCTTTTCGACCTGCGTGCGCAAGTTGAATGCCAACTTTTGATCCCTGTTCTTGAGAAAGATGAACAATTTTTTTTAATCCTTCGATATGGTCATCACTCCAGATTCCAAGATCTTGTGGAGAAATACGACCTTGTTCTGTGACGGCTGCTGCTTCTGTGAAAATCAAGCCTGTTCCTCCTACAGCTCTGGAAGTGTAGTGAATATAGTGGAAGTTTGTGGCTTTACCATCCTGTGCTTCACATGAATACATGCACATGGGACTCATCACAATCCGGTTAGGGAAGGTGACATTTTTAATAGTATATGGTGTAAATAATGCTGAAGACATGCAATCGCTCCTTTATTACTTCTTTCGTGACCCCAAAAGTATAGCATGTCTTAAAATAGATGTCGCAAATCTTGATCTACTTTGTTACTACACTCCAGACAGTTTTCCACCATGATTTCTTTTGTTGAGGAATTTGTTTATTATGCATGATATTAAGCGCCAGGTCTGGGACGTCTGTCATAATTCCATCCACTTCCCAATCGAGGAATTGTCTGAGTCCTTTTTCGTCATTGACCGTGTAAGGACGTATTTTAATGCCATGTGAATGCACTGCTTTTACGAGTGATGCATGGATTGATTTGAATTGCGGATGGATCGCTTTTGCTTTTAATTTCTTAGCATAATGCCATGGCTCATGTAAATTCCCCTTATAAAGAGGTGCTGTTTCTAATTTTGGCCATAACTTATGCACATCTATCAGCCGATGGTGTTCAAAGCTAGAAATCATTGTATTCTTCTCAGAGCGATATTTCTTAATGAGTGGAATCGCCACTTTGGCAAGCTGTTCGTCGTCTTCTCGATAGTATTTTAATTCAATGTTTAACCAAACGTCTGGGTAGTCTGCTGCCCATAACAAAACCTCTTCTAACGAAGGGATTTTTTCATGTTTAAAATCGGGAGAAAACCAACTTCCCGCATCAAGTTTTTTGAGGTCAGAGAGAGTGGTTTGTGTCACAATCCCCTTTCCGGATGTTGTCCTTTTCAGCGTTCGATCATGAATGACGACAGGGATCCCATCTTTTGAAAGCTGAATATCAATTTCAATTCCGCCTGCTCCAAGATGAACAGCGCGTTGATAAGCACTTATTGTGTTCTCGGGGCATTGTCTACTTGCGCCTCTGTGAGCGAATATAATTGTCATTGTTCCCCTCATTTCTGCTGGTCTTTTCGGGTTTAGTATGTATAAAATATGATAAACGGAAAAAGAGTTCATAAAAGTCCGTCTATTCCCATTAAACCTACCAAAAACAGGTTGAATTTGCAAAAATAACAGACATATGAGGGGGCGATGAGATGGGGAAATGGCAAACGAAAGAAACCTTGATGTACTTACTATCCAGGCTAGTTGAACATCAGAGTGTAACGGGATCATATCCGGAGGTAGCACTTGCTGAATATATTCACCTTCAGCTTCAGGATTTGGACTATTTCAAAGACAATCCTAAAATGCTCGCTCTTCATCCAACAAGTGATGGTCGCTCTTTCGTTACAGGACTTATTAAAAAAGGACGGTCTAAGAAAACAGTTATTTTAATTAGCCATTTTGATGTGGTAGACATAGAAGACTACGGACAATTCAAAAATCTAGCTTTTAGTCCATATGATCTTACAGAAGAAATATACAAAAATATTGATAAAATGCCGGTTGAAGTTCAAAACGACCTTACAAGTGGCGAGTGGATGTTTGGGCGTGGTGTCATGGATATGAAAGCTGGGATTGCCCTTCAAATGAGTATGCTTGAAAAAGCAAATTTTGGTGAATTTGATGGGAATATTTTATTCCTTACCGTTCCTGATGAAGAAGCGAATTCACTTGGCATGATCGAAGCTGTTCCTGTACTTGTCGAAATGGCTAAACAGCATGATTTAATTTATACTGCCTGCTTAAATTCAGAACCTGTTTTTACAAATTATCCTGGCGACCAGAACTTGTATGTTTATTCAGGATCAATTGGAAAGCTATTACCTGGCTTTTTCTGTTACGGTCAAGAAACGCACGTTGGTGAGCCGTTCTCAGGATTGAACGCTAACTACATGGCTGCTGAAGTAACAAGAGAGCTTGAGCTTAACGCTGATTTTTGTGAAGTTGTCGATGGGGAGGTAACACCTCCGCCAACTAACTTAATGCAAAAGGATTTAAAAGAAGGATACTCCGTACAGATTCCGCATGTGGGTGTAACTCTTTTCAATGTTCTTGGTATGGAGAGGAGCATTCAGCATATTACAAATCAATTAATGGAGGCAGTCAAAGTTGCTGCCAAACGCATTGAAAATCACTATTTGGAGAAAGCTACAGCGTTCTCCATGCTCCAAAACTATGTCCCTGAACCATTCAAGGTTAACGTTCTGACTTATGAGCAGCTGCACCAACGTGCTGTTATGCTGTTTGGGGAGGCAGAAATTAAACGTCGGCAAGATTATATATCTGCCAATTTTAAAGATCTAGGCGATCGAGATCTTTCAACAAGAATGGTTTTTGATTTAGCCGCACTTTGTAAAGATGATGGTCCGATGATTATCCTTTTTTATAATCCGCCATTTTATCCGGCTGTATCTTCCAGGCATGATTCTTTTATTCAGGAAACCATTCAGCGAGTGGTCGCTTATAGTTCAACTAAACATAAGGTGACGCTGAAACCTCAACATTATTTTCCAGGACTTTCTGATTTAAGCTTCGTAGGGCTTGAAAGAACGAAAGAAACAATCCAACCATTAATGAGCAACATGCCGTTATATGGTCAATCATACGAATTGCCTCTAGAAGCTTTAGAGCAGCTAAAAGTTCCCGTCATGAACCTTGGCCCTAAGGGTAAAGATGCGCATAAATGGACAGAACGCCTTGAACTCACCTATTCTTTTGAAACGCTTCATGAAATGCTTCCTTATACAATTAAGGAGCTGCTTCGCTAAGCGTTTTCCTTCAACAAATGAAGGTGAGTTTGCTATCATGAAAGAATCGAAGTGAAAAGGAGATAATTTATGAAAAAAACGATTCGGATGATAGCGCTCGTCTTATTTGCTTTCTTCTTTATTTTTGCAGGATTTGCTCATTTTCTTCAGGGTGAAGGTTTTGCCGCAATGGTACCCGATTGGGTTCCGTTTAAACTCGGCCTCATTTATTTAACTGGAATCATAGAAATCGTATTAGCGATTCTTCTACTTGTTCCTTCCACACGAAAACAGGCTAGATTGTGGACGGTCATATATTTAATCGCCATTTTTCCAGCAAATATTTATGCAGCAATTGCTGGCGTACCTGCTCCAGGGCAAGATGAAGCAAATCAAGTATTATTATGGGTGAGATTACTTTTCCAACCATTATTGATCTGGTGGGTATTCTGGGCCGCAGCTCAAAAAGACAGTTAGGGAATTTCCCCTGCTGTCTTTTGCTATAATTGAAAGTTCTAGCTTTGAATTTTTGGACATAGTACTTTAACAAGAATAGGGGAAGAATAGAGTCAACTTAACAACTGGAGGGGTGAACAAGGAGTGGAAAAAACAACTTTGAAGATTAAAGGAATGACTGGAGAAAATTGTATGGTGATCGTTCGGACTGCTTTACTAGAATTGAATGGAGTTTTGGCTGTAGAAGTTCATCTCAAGGAAGGAAATGCTAAAGTAACCTATGATAAAAATGAAGTGTCTACCTCAGATATACAGAAAGTAGTGGAAAAGCAGGGGTATGATGTGAAGGTATAAAAAACCAGCTGAAATTAATTCTTCAGCTGGTTTTCGTGAATATATATCGAGATTAGAATGTATGTGCAGTGTCTTTTGCACGAGCAATAGCTTCCTGTTTAATTTCTTCTGCTTTATCTGGCATAGCATTATGACCTTCTACAAAGAGTCCTTCGTATTCTGGAACACCGTAGAATTGCATCATCGTTGTGAAATAACGATGACCCATTTCCATTTCAGCAGCGGGACCTTCAGAATACACGCCACCACGTGCCTGGATATGAATGGCTTTTTTATCTGTTAAAAGACCTACAGGGCCATTTTCAGTATATTTAAAGGCTTTACCAGCCACAGATACAGAGTCAAAATAGGCTTTCATTACTGGAGGGAAAGAGAAATTCCAGAGTGGAGTAACGAATACATATTTATCTGCTTCAATAAATTCTTCACTTAATTCATTAAGACGCTGTACTTTTTCTTGCTCACTTGCTGATAGTTCTTCAAACCCTTTTCCTGACTGCAATTTTCCCCAGCCGCTGAACACATCAGCATCGATTTGAGGAATATGCTCACTATAAAGATCAATATGAACTACCTCATCGTTTTCATTTTCTTGCTTATACGTCTCTATAAATGCTTTACCTACTGCCATACTATAAGATTGAGTATCATCGTGTGGATGAGCAGTGATGTATAAAACTTTTGCCATTACAGATTCATTCCTTTCCTATTCGTTCCGATTATCTCGAATTGAGTTATTCTTAATTCAAGACAAACTATAAAACAGACGTAAGATTGATTCAAGGAATTTGCCTCATAGTAATTAAATCAATGTTAAAGTCATAAAAGCCTTGCTAAATGAGCAAGGCTTTTATGAAGAATTATTTAGTTGGTGGCAGTTGAAATGGATTGCAGCTGATACATTTTCGAACGTCATCAGTGATTTTAAGAGGTTGATTCTTAGCTGAAGTTACAGAGGGAACAGAGCTTCCATCGAAATGAATTGGTTTACCATTCATTTAAACTCCTCCTTGTATTTGTTGCTTCTATTTTACTTGGAAAAAAGAAGAAGTGGAATAGCTTTTATGTAATAAAATTCAATATTTTTTGTTTCAACTAACAAGAGAAAATGGATAAAATCACTTAATAATGAGATGAAATATGGAAAGGATTCACTTGTTTCACAATTAATCTTAATAACAGTTTAGAAATAAGGTAAACTTAAGGGATTAGAGAGTAAAATTTGTCATTGTGGTTAATAAAGGAGTTATGATTTATGCACATTATATCGATTTTATTAGGAATATTATTCGTTCTAAATCTTGGTTTTGCTGCGCTCGTTATTTTCCTGGAACGGAAGGATGCTGGTGCCACATGGGCCTGGCTAATGGTCCTTCTTTTTATTCCGCTCCTTGGTTTTGTAATGTATTTAGTTTTTGGACAAAACCTTAGTCGAAGAAGATTATTTGATTGGGATAATATTAAAAAAGTAGGAATCGAGGATTTAATTGAGGAACAAGTTAGTGAGATTAAAAGTGGGATTTATCCATTTAGACATGAAGAAATTGCCAGACATAAAGATCTTATTTATATGCATCTTGTAAATGATGACGCAGTACTTACTCAGGATAATGCAATAAGCGTTTTTACAGATGGAGAAGAAAAATTCAACGCACTAATTGAGGATATTGGTCGTGCGAGTGATCATATTCACTTTCAATACTATATTTTTCAAAAAGATGATCTTGGTAGAAAACTGGTAGAAAAGTTGACTCGAAAGGCACAAGAAGGTGTGAAGGTACGTGTTCTTTATGATGAAATGGGTTCAAGAAAAACAAGGAAGCGATTCTTCCGAGATTTAATTGCAGCGGGAGGAGAAGTGGAGGTGTTTTTCCCTTCTCGAATTCCATATGTCAATACTCGCTTGAATTACCGAAATCACCGCAAGCTCGTTATTATTGATGGGAAACTTGGCTATGTTGGTGGGTTTAATGTTGGTGATGAGTACTTAGGTTTAAATCCGAAGTTTGGGTATTGGCGTGATACACATCTACGAATAGAAGGAAGTGCAACGCTCGCTATGCAAACACGGTTCCTCTTAGATTGGAATCATGCTGCTCGGAACAAAGTAGGGTATAAATCTTGTTATTTTCCTATTATCGAATCGATTGGAAAAGCAGGTGTGCAGGTCGTCAGTAGTGGACCAGATTCAGAATGGGAACAGATTAAGAATGGGTACATTAAGCTTATTACATCAGCAAAGCGCACCATATTCATTCAAACCCCTTACTTTATACCAGATGCAAGTCTGTTAGATGCTTTACGTATAGCGGCTCTTAGCGGGGTTGATGTGAGGTTAATGATTCCCAACAAACCTGACCATTTGTTTGTCTACTGGGCAACCTATTCTTATGTGGGAGAATTACTGAAAGCGGGAGCTAGAATTTACATTTACCAGAACGGGTTTATACACGCTAAAACTATAGCGGTTGACAGCGAAATATCTTCGGTAGGAACAGCAAATATTGATGTTCGTAGCTTTCGACTTAATTTCGAAGTGAATGCCTTTATTTATGATGAGGAAATCTCTAAGAAACTGGAGAATATTTTCATAAATGATATGAAGAAGAGTGAGGAACTAACAGAAGTGGAATATCTTGAACGTTCGCTTTGGATACGTTTTAAAGAATCAATTTCACGCTTGCTTTCGCCAATACTATAAGATCTTAATAGAAATACGTAAAGGAGTGTGTTAACGAAACACGCTCCTTTTGTTATGTCTTTACGGAGAAACAAGCGTAAAAAGGTCTGAATCGATCACACATAGCTACTTTTACACTTTAAATTGAACCATTCAAACGTATTGAATCGTCTAACTATAGAGAGAGTAAGCGTTTATTTTGGTGTTAAGAAATTGTATTTATTTTCTAATAAGGAAAAAAGTCCTAATAAACCTATGTTATGATAGTTGGGAAGATAAGGAAATGTCGTGGGGGGCCTTTATGATTAAAGAAAAAATGAAGAAAACACATGTGCCATTTCGGCTGAATATCTTATTTCTTTTTGTTTTTTTATTGTTTTCTGTTTTAATCTTACGGCTTGGTGTGATTCAAATTGTGCAAGGGGAAGATTTTGAGCGAATCTCAGAGCAAACAGAAAATGTGACAGCGAAATCATCGGCGCCAAGAGGGAAGATGTATGATCGGTATGGAAGAGTACTTGTTGATAACGAACCAACGTTTACATTAACGTATATCCGAAATCAGAAGACGAAACAGCAGGAAAGACTTGATGTAGCTCGTAAGTTAGCAGCATTTATTGAAATGGATACAGATAAAGTGACTGAACGAGATTTAAAGGATTTTTGGATTATCACGAGACCAGAAAAGGCAAAGGAGAAGTTATCGGAAGAAGAAAGGAATGATCTTGATTCTAAAAAAGCATATCAATTGCAAATTGATCGGATTAAAGAAGAAGATCTTAAAGAGATAACGAGTGATCAAGAGGAATTAAAAATAGCTGCAATTAAAAGACAAATGGATACTGGGTATGCGCTTTCTTCTCAGGCAATTAAAAAAGGATTAACGAGAGAAGAAATCGCAAAAGTGAGCGAGAACCTAGAAGAGCTTCCTGGAGTTGATATCTCACCAGATGCCGAACGTGTCTATCCATACGATGAAACGATGGAGACGATGTTTGGTAATCTAGGACAAATCCCTAAAGAATCTTTAGATGCCTATACAATGAAAGGCTACGACAATAATGATCTTGTAGGCATCAGCTATCTTGAGAAGCAGTATGAGGATTTATTAAGAGGGCAGAAAGCGATGAAGAAGTACGTAACGGATAAATCAGGCAAACCAATAGGTGAACCTGAGGTGACTCCAGGAAAAAGAGGGAATGATCTCGTTCTTACAGTAGATATAGATCTTCAGCAGAAGCTTGAAACAATTCTTGAAGAGGAATTAAGAAAGGCTAGAGCGCGTGGGAACCCATACGCTGATCGTGCGTATGCGATTGGAATGGACCCAGAAACGGGTGAAGTATTAGCCTTTGGTGGAACAAAATATAGCTCGAAAGAAAATGAGTATATCGAGTATTCCTATGGGACCCTTTCAGAATCATATGAAATGGGATCAGCGGTGAAAGGGGCGTCCGTCCTAACGGGTTATGAAACGGGTGTGATTAGCCATGGGACAACTCTATTCGATACTCCAATATCTATTCCTTCTACCCCCAAGAAAGCGTCATATGCAAACTTAGGGTGGGTAAATGATGTGGAAGCATTAGAGAGATCCTCCAACGTGTATATGTACCGAATCGCTATGATGATAGCAGGGTTTGATTATGTTCCAGACACAAGCGGGATTCCTTGGAATCGAGATGGCTATAATGCTGTTCGTTATCACTTCAATCAATTTGGATTAGGTAATAAGACGGGAATTGATATGCCAATTGAAACAACAGGAATCAATGGAGGCATTCAGCAAATTGGTAACTTAATGGATTTAATGATTGGTCAGTTTGATACGTATACCCCCTTGCAGATGGCTCAGTATATTTCAACGATTGCAAATGATGGGAAAAGAATTCAACCACACTTTTTAAAAGAAGTTCATGAAGCTTCAAATGTCGATGGGTTATCCAATATTATCGTGGATCAGTTCGATACAAACGTAATGAATCGTATTCAAATGAGTCAAAGTGATATAAATCGAGTGCAAAATGGTTTATGGCGAGTGACGAATGCTAGCAATGGTACAGCGACAAAGTATTTTAAGGGAGTAGATTTCACTCATGCGGGTAAAACAGGGACTGCTCAGGTGTCATTCGGTAATGATAATCAGGTTAAGGGTTTTAATTTAACCTTTGTTGGCTATGCTCCTTATGAGGACCCTGAAATTGCTTTAGCCGTTGTAGTCCCTAGCTTAAGTAGTGATCGAAATGAATCAGTAAATAAAGACATAGCTAGACGATTATTTGAAGCTTATTTTGATCTTAAAGACGAACCAAAACCAGCTTCTCCTGGTGAAGAGGAAGATGCTGAATAACAGAGTATGATATAACAAGAAAGCCTCACCAGATTGGTGAGGCTTTTACTCATACTACCAGATACCAAGGACATCTAACATGACGAACAAAATAAGAAGAGGTGCAACGAAGCGAATAAGAAAATACCACGTTTCAAACAATCCTTTTTTCAAGCCACTTCCACGTTTTAATTCCTCATAGAGTGCTGACTTCTTCATTTTTAATGGAACAAATAGTGAAATTAACAAAGCTCCTATTGGTAACAAAACGTTACTTACTGCATAATCAGCTAAATCAAAAATCGTTTTATTAAATAATGTCGCGTCGCTTAAAACGCCGTATGATAGGGCAGATGGAATTCCAACAACAAAGATCGCAAGTCCGATAATCCATGCCCATTTTTTTCGTTTCTTAAGATCGCCTTTTGATATCACCGATACAATGATTTCAAGCATAGAGAAGGCGGAGGTTAATGCTGCAAATAAGAAAAGAACTAAGAATGCAATGAAAAAGAGCATGCCGAACGGTAATTGCCCAAAGACTGTCGGAAGGACATTGAACAATAGAACGGGACCAGCGCCTGCTTCAAGATCGAAAGCAAATACAGCAGGAAAGATCGCAAGACCAGCAAGCAATACAATGAAAATGTTCATTGCGACAATCGAGATCGCTGAGCGTGGTAAGCTTTGCGTCTTTGGTAAATAAGAACTGTAAGTAACCATAACGGATACACCAACACTTAATGTAAAGAAAGATTGCCCCATTGCTTCAAGTATGGTTTGTGATGTAACTTTTGAGAAATCGGGTTGAAGCAAGAATAAGATTCCGTCCATCGAACCTTCTAACGTTACCGCACGAATGACAAGAATAATAAAGAGAAGAAATAATGCAGGCATCATAATTTTACTTGCTTGTTCAATTCCTTTTTCAACACCTCTTGCTACAACAAGAATTGTTAATATAATAAAAATAAATTGTGCGAATATGCTAATAAATGAATTCGAAATGGTCGTCCCAAAAACCTGAGCGTATTCATCTGAAGATAGTCCATTTAGCTCTCCTGTCACTGCTTTATACAGGTAGGCAATAATCCACCCCCCAATAACACTGTAAAAGGATAACAAGATGAAGGATGTAATCATGCCCAAAATTCCTACACGATACCATTTTGATTCAGGAGAAATGGTTTTATAAGAATCTACCGCATTACTTTGAGCAGTTCTTCCAATAGAGAACTCTGCAAGCAAAAGAGGGAGACCGAGAATTAAGGTGAATAGGATGAAGATCAGAAAGAAAGCCCCGCCTCCGTTCTGACCTGCTGTATAAGGGAATTTCCAAATTGCGCCAAGCCCGATGGCAGAACCTGCTGCAGCTAGGATAAATCCAAGTCTTGATGACCACTGTTCGTTTTGACTCATGCTGTTTCTCCTTTCAATTTTTATTGAATGCTGATCACGTTATGCCACAAAAAAAATCGTCCCTACGTTATCCGTAGGGACGATTGTTATCGCGGTACCACCCTGGTTGTGAGATGAACTCACCACTTCATAGTGTAACGATCTTCACCGTCTTTTGAGATTGCAAAAGAAGCTCCAGAAATGAAATTCACGTCCTTTTATATACCGATTCTCACCAACCATCGGCTCTCTTCAATAGGGAAAAGGTGGCTACTTAATTTCCTTCAAAGCAGTTCAATTATTATAGAGTTATTCAATTTTTATCATGACCAACTGAAAGTGTCAATATGAATTTCGATATGGAAAAATAATCAAGAACATGTTTTTAGTTTGAATCAGGTGCCGAAAAGTTAGTTGTCTTTTTTATCGTCTTCAAAATGCGCATCAACTGGTCCTTTTTGCTGCTTATTTTTCTTACGGCGAATTGTCTGTAAAATCTTTTTGTAATTTAATGAAAAAGTCTTAGGCTCATAGTGTTCTGAAGCTTTAATATCGGCTGTTGAAGCACGCATAAACGACCAACCTAGCATAATCATGATAAATAGAAGGGGAAACCCACCGACAATACTTGCGGTTTGGAGAGTTCCAAGTCCTCCAACAAACATCAGCACCAGTGGCATTAAGCAAAGAGCAAATGCCCAGAAGAGTCGATTCCAACGGAGGGGTTCATCTTTCACCTCTTTTTGGACAACGGAAGCGAGAATATAGGAGCTAGAATCAAACGTCGTCGCAAGAAAGATGATCGCTAACACAACAAAAACGAGAATCATAAACCATGAAAGGGGAAGCTGAGCAATTGTTTCAATTATCGCTCTTGGTGCTCCTTGATCATTGAGTACTTTAATGACGTCGAATTCACCTGTTAACTGCATATGAAGTCCATAATTCCCAAGAATACCAAAGAATAATAAACTTCCCAGTGTTCCGTAACTAATGGTTCCAAGGATCATTTGTTTAATAGAACGACCTCTTGAAATCTTGGCAACGAATAGCCCAACAAAAGGTGCGTAAACAAGCCACCATGCCCAGTAGAAGACGGTCCAACTCTCTGGAAATCCAGTTTTATCATATGGACCAAGAGCATTGAATGGCTCTGTCCATGTACTCATATGAAAGAAGTTATCTAACAATAAGCCGACACTGTTCGTTGCCGTTTCAACGAGAAACCGCGTCGGACCTACTATTAAAACAAAGAGAAGCAGAAAAATCGAGAGAACTAAGTTGATATCTGATAGCACCTTAATTCCTTTCTTTAAACCTGAGTAGGCACTAATGGCAAAAATGGCTGTGACCAGAATAAGAATCATCGTCTTTAAGCCCATTGTTACTCCAATACCTGTCAGAGCATCGATTCCCTCAGCGATCATAGGAGTTCCAAGGGCAAGCGTTGTACCTGCTCCGCCAAGAAGTCCAAACATGAATAGAACATCAATAATAGTCCCTAAAGGCCCATCAACAAGGTTTCCAATTAACGGTCTTGTCGCTTCACTTATTTTGAGAACGGGTTTTTTACGAACATAGTAGAAATAAGCCATAGGAAGAGCAGGAAGGGTGTAGATCGCCCATGCGATTGGTCCCCAGTGGAAGATGCCGTATGTACTTGCCCAAAGGATAGCTTCTTCTGTTCCAGGCTCCAATCCAAACGGTGGTCCTTGATAATAATAGGCCCATTCGATCGTTCCCCAATATAAAATACTTGATCCTATTCCTGCGCAGAATAGCATTCCTGCCCAAGAAAAATTATTGAATTCAGGACGTTCTCCTTCTTCACCTAATCGCACACGTCCATTATCACTGAATGCCACATAGATTAAAAAGAAAAAAATACCGAGACCGACAATTAAATAAAGGACACCAAATTGGGTTGTAACAAACTCATTTGCTTTATTGACGAATTCCTTTCCACTCTCGGGAAAAAGAGTAAGTGGGACGGTAACGAGCAGTAATAAACTTAAAGCACCCAGAAAGGTAGGCCAATCAATTATTCGCTTATCCATTACATTTAAGCTCCTTTGCAATAGCGGATTAAGCTTAGTTTCTAGCACGAACATTTTTTTATACAACGCTTTTTATTTTTTGGAATTACTTCGGTTTTGTTATAATAAGTGGATAGAAAGTTACATTAGAGGGTGAAGTATTTGGAGTCATTTACTGAGAAAGTCGTTTCGATTATTAGTAAAATCCCATCTGGTAAAGTGATGACATATGGACAAATCGCAAAGTGTGCGGGAAGTCCAAGAGGAGCAAGACAAGTGGTTAGAATTCTCCATTCAATGAGTCAGAAGTATAAACTCCCATGGCATCGTGTGATCAACGCAAAAGGGGAAATTGGTATCAAAACGGAAGAAGGCTCTATTGATCAGACAATGTTGCTCGAAGGAGAAGGGATTGTCTTTCTACCTAATTCAAAAGTTGATTTAACTGTCTATCGCTATGAGCCAGCTCTGCGAGACAATGGTTAATAAAACAAGAAGGTGTATCTCGTTAGAGATACACCTTCTTGTTCAGTAATTCTATTTGCTTTTATCAATACATGAAACAAGGCGCTTTTCAATGTCAGAGCCAATATCGCTTAAGTTGTCATCACCCGTTAAATTTAATAATGTTGTTGGCTTGGGCATTCCGATTTTAGTTTGACCATCTTCTTCATATACAACAATTTTACATGGGAGAAAGTACCCAACTAATTTGTCTTCATTTAGAACGCGCTCAGCCTCTTTAGGATTGCAAACTTCTAGAACACGATAAGGTGTATGAAAGTCCATTCCTTTTTCTTGTAACTTAGCAGATAGATCGAAATCCCATAATACACCGAATTTTTCTGTTTGAAGTTCCGTACTTAAATCAGAGACTGCCTGTTCGACTGTTTTGGATGTTTCAACTGTGTAATGAAAACTCATTTAGAACAACCCCTTAAAATAAATATCGTTATGCTTTATTGGTATACCCGGCATCGTATATTTTAAACGAGTTCATATGAAAAAAACAGGCGATTGTCGCCTGTTTTGTTTATTTCGTCATTTTGAAAGCGGCATTTAATTGACCACGAATCATTTCATCTCTGATTTTATCTTTGTCTTTCTGCTTTTCTTTTTTATATAGCTTTTTGATTTCAAATGTTTGCATGCCATCTTCAATTTGATTGGCGATATCCATTAATTTCTCTACATCCGTAAATGAAAATTTTCGAGTTCCGCCACCAGATCGTTCTGGCAAGATTAGTCCTCTTTCTTCGTAGTAGCGGATTTTTCGTAAAGATAGTCCCGTTAGTTCACTAACTGAACCGATTGGCAGAACTTTTTTATCTTTATATGACATCTCCAGTCACTCCCTGTGGATATATTCATAATGCAGCTACCGCTACATATACTATTGAAGTCTTCTAAACTGGCAATCTACTTTGATTATAGCATAAGCGTTAAAAGAAAATGTATTACATGTTAGAATACCTAACGTATGTTATGTATTGTTCGCAATGAGTGTGTAAGGAAAGGTGCCATAAGACTTGCGGATACCCAAAGAGGGTGTCAATATAGAAATGTGCAAACGGTTGTATATATTATTAAGGAGGATGTTGCAATGGTATATAAAGAAACCGTTTTGATCACAGGTAAAGTGACGATGACCTTTTTAATGGATTTTGTCAAAAGTGCGAATGAGTTTAGTAGTTATATTATTGTTGAAGTTGAAGGAAGACGATTAAATGCTAAAAGTATATTAAGTATGGGACGGTTAACAACTCATTTTGGGCCAATGAAAATTATTGCAAATGGACTCGACAGTGAAGAGGCTTTATATCACTTGAAAAAGAGGTGTGAAGTTGTTCAGAAGAAGAGTGTTTAAATAGAAAAAGGGGGCTTTTAAAGTAATTAAAATGGCGCTCTATTTTTGTTTGCCCGGACATTGTACGAATGTCCGGGTTAGTTAAGCTAGTTATTTTTGTTTCTCAAACGCTTTTCCTAGCTCTTCTGCTTTTTTAGTTGCGTCCGTAATACAAGACAATATTGCTCTTTCGAATTGATATTCCTTTAAAGAAGTTATTCCAGCTTGTGTTGTTCCTCCTGAACTTGTAATTTTTTCTCTTAATAAAGTTGGAGATTGATTAGTGCGACGGAGCATGTTTGCGGCTCCATTCATTGTTTGAAGCAGCAGCTCGCGTGCTGTATCCGGGTCTAGGCCATTTTGAATCGCAGCTTTTTCCATGCATTCAACCATATAGTAAAAATAAGCTGGGCCACTACCAGATAACCCTGTTACAGCGTTCATTTTATCTTCTGTAACCTGTACAACACTTCCGATTGTAAGGAATAAGTTTTCTGCAAATAACAGGTCCTCTTTCTTAGCGAAATGACCTGGAGAAATCGCTGTTGCGGATAATCCAATCATAGCTGATGTGTTAGGCATAGCTCGAACGATAGGTGTGCACGTTCCAATAGCCTCCTCAACATAAGAGGTTGTGATTCCGGCGAGTACAGAGATAATAAGATGGCTCTCATTAATATATGGTTGAATATTTTTTAAGGCAGTTTCTGCGTCAGCAGGCTTCATGGCGAGGATGATTACTTTATTGTTCTTTAATAGCTGCTCTATGTTCTGTGTAGTTTGCACATTGTATTTGTCTTTAAGTTCTTCAAGGCGATCCAAGTTTGAGCGGTTCATCACAACAATTTGATTTGCATGAATAAATTTTTCTTTGATCATACCTTCGATGATGGCTTCTGTGATCGATCCGGCACCTATGAATGCGATGGTGTGTTTCTTCATCTTACTCATCCTTCCATATAAAAACGCCCATTCGTCTTTATTTAAAGGACGAATGGGCGTTATCCGTGGTACCACCTTCATTTGATATCATAGCGATATCCTCAAGTACCCTGTAACGTGGGAAGCGGCTGTGTTTTCACAGCAGGCTCCGGGGCAGGTTCAAAGTAGGCGAAGTGAAGGAATTTTTCAGCCGGTGAATTCCTCTCTCTGACACTTATCTAGTCTTTTACTAGTCCCGTTCAAAGCCAATACGTTCAATCTAATTTTACATAGTATGCAACGAACAGGGATAATTGTCAATAGTTATTGTCGGAAAATTCAAATTTAATTATCTTGCTATAATGACAAATAGAGGGAAGAGCGGTAGAATAGAGTTAGTTCATGCAACGAAAGAAAAGTAGAGGTGGCGGGTAATTTGAATATAACGAAAGCTGACGTTCTTTCAATGACGGTACCAACACCATTTGCAGTTGGCCCTGTTAATTGTTTTTTAATAAAAGGAGATGTGCTGACGCTTGTAGATACAGGTCCGCGAACACCTGAGGCACAGCGAGAACTCAATGAGCAGTTGGTAAATAATGGTTATGCGTTCGAGGATATTGAACAAGTAGTACTAACTCATCATCATCCAGATCACATTGGACTGGTTGGGGGTATGATGGAAAGAGGAGTACGCGTGCTTGGACATTGGAAAAATGATCGCTGGCTTCAAATGAGCGATTCTTTTTTGAAAGAAAATGATACATTTATGACAAGTATCTATCGAGAAGCGGGCGTGGCTGATCAGTATTTTGATCATGCTCGCGACACGCGTGATTATCTTGCTTTTACAGATCGAGCGAAGTGCGATATCCATCTATCAGAAGGGGATGGCGTCCCTGGATGTTCAGAATGGACGGTCATGGAAACTCCTGGTCATGCACAAAGTCATATTTCTCTATGGCATAAGGAAACAGGAACGATGATCGCTGGCGATCATCTTATTAAGAAAATCTCATCTAATCCGCTTCTTGAACCGCCCTATGTAAAAGGAACAGAGCGTCCAAAACCACTCATTCAGCAGCGTAATTCTTATCGGAAAACGTTAGATGCTCATTTGCAATATGTATATACGGGACATGGAGAGCCTATTTTAAATCCGGATGATTTAATTAAGGAGCGCCTAAGGAAGCAAGAAGAACGCTCTGATAAAGTAGCGTTGCTCTTGCAAAAACAGCCGCTAACTGCTTTCGAAGTATGTAAGGAATTATTTCCAGGTGTTTATAAGAAGCAAGTGGGCCTGACACTTTCAGAGACAATTGGTCACTTAGATTATTTAGAGTCGGAAAATGTCATCGTCAAAATAAAGGATAAAGAACAAACTTATTATCGGTATAAGCTGTAAGAGGAGGAACTAATGAAGAAATTAAAAAACAAAGTAATCTTGATCACCGGAGCGTCAAGCGGTATAGGACGACAGCTGGCTGTTGATTTAGCTAGAAAAGGCGCTAAACTCATCCTCGTTGCTCGTTCCGAAGATAAATTAATGGACGTTAAGAAGCAAATCGAAGAAAGTGGAGCATACCCTCCAGCTGTATGGAGCCTGGATGTAGGTGACCGTAAGCGGGTTGATCAACTATTGCCTTCTTTGCTGAAGGAAATGCCACCTATAGATGTATTAATTAATAATGCGGGATTTGGGAAATTCGATGCTTTTGTAGATGCAGATATGAAAGATATTGAAGCAATGTTTGATGTGAACGTATTGGGACTGATGCGCTTTACATCTCATGTGCTGCCTCGGATGATTGCAAAAAGACAGGGACACATTGTTAACGTAGCATCACAGGCAGGTAAACTTGCTACTCCAAAATCCTCCGGTTATTCTGCTTCCAAGCATGCTGTGCTTGGCTTTTCGAATAGTTTAAGAATGGAAATGAAGGAACATAACATCTTTGTTACTACAGTTAACCCAGGTCCAATTAATACAAGCTTTTTTGAGACAGCCGATAGTAGTGGGACTTATATTAAAAATGTTGAAAAAATGATGTTATCTTCAGAGAAGGTATCAAAGGAAATCATAGCAGCTATTGAAAAAGGTCGACGAGAAGTCAATCTCCCAGGCTGGATGAACGTAGGAGCAAAACTTTATCATACTGCTCCAGGCGTGGTTGAAAAAGTGGCGGGTAAGTTTTTTGATCAAAAATAATGAGTTGTTTGAAGAGCGCTTTTAAAGTGCTCTTCTTTTTTAGGTTTTCTTTTCTAGAAGCCGTTCGTTCATTTGCCCCTGCCTAAGGTTAAGTGGATCGAGTATGATGAAAATATAGGCACTAGTGGTGTTTTCATTAGAAAGAGCCACTCTTTCTTTCGTAGAGAGAAACAATATGCCTGCTACAGTGATGATTATTTGGATTTTAGCTGACTATCGTGATTTCCCCTTTCTTTACTTCCTATTGGCTAAGTAGCTGCTCCGGCTGCACTAACATTTTTTTGAAAGGCGTTCACGCCCATAATAATTGAAATCAACTCTTCTGCTAAAAGGTTACTTGACATATTCTTAAGTTCATAATTCGCTGATTCAAAATAGCTATTTGTTCTTTGAAAAGTAGCTATCTCACGATTGGAGTCATCGGTTATGCTGTATGCTTTTGAAAATGCAGGTGACGTTATAGTGAATTTCTTACCGTCTTTGAAATAATGGAATTTCTTTGATAGAAAAGTAAAAGACATTTTCACGTAACCGAGTTCATCGCCATTTTTTCTTCTAACTATCCATTTGTTAGCGAAAAACGTAAAGGCTCCCTCCATAGTAACGTCTCCATTGACGTCTTCTATTTCGACTTTAGAAGAGAACGCGCTTCTAAGGTTAAGTGCCCCTACCGTCTCGCGATCGCTATTGTAGATGTCTGTTCTTCCTGCCGAAAAAAAGTTATCCGAAAAAAATAATTGATTCATACTAATCATCACCCCCTCCTCCATTTATACGATTAATACAGTAGAGAAGTTTCGGAATAATCTAGCTTATTAGATATGTGAATGGAAACGTTGATGAAATAATAATTGTAGTCAATAGTAATAATGCTAAAATAAGGAAGAGGATTTTACTGGAATAGAAGTTTATCTATCCAGCTAAAGATAAAAAGCGAGGGTGTAAAATGAAAAGTGAACTAGTGAGGATATTTAATGAGAATAGAGAAGCGATCGGCAACGCATCTCGAGAAGAGGTACATAGAGAAGGTTACTGGCATGAGGTTTTTCAATGCTGGTTTGTGCGGATCGAAAATGGTGTTAGAAAGATTTACTTTCAGCTTCGAAGTGATCGGAAAAAGGATTTTCCAGGGCTGTATGACATCACAGCGGCTGGTCACTTAATGGCTGATGAGTCTGTTGAAGACGGAGTGAGGGAAGTCGAGGAAGAGCTCGGAATTGGTGTTTCCTATAATGAATTGACCCCACTAAAGGTCATAAAAGCTTCGATTAAAAAAGACCACTTTTTTGATAATGAAATCGCGAATATCTTCCTCTATGAGTGTAATCAGCCATTGGAGAAGTTTAAACTTCAAAAAGAAGAAGTTTCTGGAATCGTACAAGCTGATTTTGATCAATTTTATGACCTTTGGTTGGGAGAGCGGGATGAAGTGGATGTAAAAGGATTTTGCTTGAATGACGATGAAGAGAGAATAAACGTGAATGAAAAAATCAATAAACTTCATTTTGTGCCACATGAAGTCTCTTATTATCAATCGGTTGTGAAGGAGATAGAAAAAAACTTCACACAGAGTGAAGATAATCTGAGGAGGTAAAAGGGGTCTCTAAAAAGAATCGGGTAATGCTGTCTTATTACTTCATTCTTTGGTTCTTCATAAAGTATGGTCCAGCCGAGCCAATGGTAACTTGTTTTCCCTACCTTCAGGCTTGTTATTGGGAGTAAAGATTAAAGTTTCTGCAACGGGAGAAATGCACCACTAAAATCGATCAAGTAGGAGAGCAGAATATGAAAACAAAAACCTTACCTTTTGTTACGATTAGAGAACTATCTCTATTAGATGTGGAAGATCGCTATCAATGGTGCCTGGATCGAGACGTAACGAAGCATCTGAATATGCCGGCGAAATATCCTCCTTTTACACGAGAAGAAACAATGAACTGGATTCAAATGTGCATCACTCGAAAGAACGGGTATGAGCAAAGAGCTATTGTAACTGGTGAAGGTCAACATATTGGCTGGGTAGACTTAAAGAATATTGATCAGTTAAACGGTCATGCAGAGCTAGGTATTGCCATAGGTGATAAACGCTATTGGGGGAAAGGCTATGGGATGAGCGCCTTAAAAGCTATGCTTCATTTAGGGTTTACGGAGCTTAGTTTAAATAAGATCTGGCTAAGAGTAGAAGTGGATAATGATAAAGCAATTAAGTCTTACAAGCAGTGTGGCTTTGTTGAAGAAGGGATATTGCGCGAGGATCG
The DNA here is from genome assembly GCF_056173725.1 of Anaerobacillus sp. 63XJN7_4_ISO-PGPR-S23-413. NCBI lineage: Bacteria > Bacillati > Bacillota > Bacilli > Caryophanales > Bacillaceae > Anaerobacillus > Anaerobacillus sp. 63XJN7_4_ISO-PGPR-S23-413. Next base: position 2,610,789 of record NZ_CM149688.1, on the reverse strand, counting down.
GTATAGAGAAGGAAAGTATGTCGACCGGGTTAGAATGAGTATTTTGAGAAGAGAAGTTAATTAGCAGATTTTATATCCAATTATTGATTTGTTTACCTAATATTGTTAGCCTTTATGTTATACTGTTTTGTATGAAAAAGGTACTAATCTACTAAACTTATTCGCTAAAGGAGAAGCAGTATGAACTGGTATTTGAAAGTATTAAAGAATTATGTGAATTTCCAAGGAAGAGCAAGGCGTAAAGAATATTGGATGTTTACTCTTTTTAATGTTATTTTTTCTATTGTCTTAACGATAGTAGAGTCTCTAGCTGATATTTCCCCATTTTTGACAAGTATTTATTCATTGTTCATTATTTTACCTTCGCTAGCTGTAACTGTGCGTAGATTGCATGACACTGGAAGAAGCGGTTGGTGGGTGCTCATTGGACTTATTCCTCTAATTGGTAGTATTGTCATTCTGGTCTTCACTTGCTTAGATAGTGATGTGGAAGAAAACCGTTTTGGGAAAAATCCTAAAGTAGTATAGTTAGCTCAATTTCCATTATTCTGCTCTCATTTGAACCGCTAATCTCCTTGATTGGCGGTTCAAATTCTAGTTGAAGGTGAAAAGTTAATCGCTTGTTCCAGCTTATTTGTAAATTTCCTTCTTTTTTGAGGGAATGTCTTTACTTACGTCGGAGGGATAGAAATGAATCCAATCTTAATGGAAATTGAAACAGTACTTGAAACAGAACGATTAATGTTAAGAATGCCTGAATACGGGGATGGTAAAATAGTTAATCAAGCCATTCAATCTTCTATAAGTGAACTGAGGCCCTGGCTTGGCTTTGCTAGAGAAACGCCGACTCCTGAGGATACAGAGATTAATACACGAGAGGCGCATATTAAATTCCTAAAGCGTGAAAGTTTAAGGTTCCTGGTGTTTTTGAAAGAAACAAATGAGTTTGTTGGATCCACTGGGTTTCATAACATTGAATGGGATGTTCCAAAGCTTGAAATTGGGTATTGGGTGGCTACTAAGCAAAGTGGTCATGGCTATATGACTGAGGCCGTTCAGAAACTTACTGAATATGCGCATCAGGACTTGAAGTGCAGAAGGGTCGAGATTAGATGCGATCGAGAAAACGAGCGAAGTCGTGCGATTCCAGAACGATTGGACTATGATTTCGAAGGAACTCTCAAAAACGAAGATATGTCGATCGACGGAACACAGATAACAGATACTTGTATCTACGCGAGTATTACTTAATGGCTTTGTGAATGCTCCAATCAAAAATGACTCATGCTTTCTTCAAGCATGAGTCATTTTTGATTTGTAGGTAATTTCTCCAAAGCACCTAGCGCATAACGCTTCCACCTGAAATTTTGAGCGATTCGCCAATAATGTTTTCTGACGCATTTGAGAGAAGGTAAATGATGCTATTGGCGACTTCTTCAGGCTGCGTAATTCTTCCAGATGGCATTGCTGCTTCTACAGCCTTTAATTCTTCCTCAAAGCTTTTATTCTGTCTCTCCCCTTTAGAAGCAATACTGTTTCGGCCCATTTCTGTATCAACGAAGCCGGGACATACTGCGTTAACTCTAATTCCATCACGGATAGCCTCGTGGGCAAACGACTGCGTGAAGCCAGTTATAGCAAACTTTGAAGCGCTATAGGCCGTGTTACCAAAAGTTCCTCTAAGACCTGAGAGAGAAGAGAGGTTTACAATCGCCCCTTTCTTCTTATCCTCACGCATTCGCTTATACACAAGTTGAGTCAGTAAAACAGTCGAGGTATAATTTAGCTCCATTACTTTGCGAAGATCTTCTTCTTCTAATTGATCAAGCGTATCGCCGCCGCCAATTCCTGCTGAGTTAACTAACCCTGTGATGCTTCCGTTATATTTAATAGCACTTTCGATAAGAGTAGAACGATCTTTCTCATTGTTTAAATCAGCAGGAAGAACAGCAACCGTTGCTTCCGTTACTAACTCTTCGCACTCCTGCTTCAGCTGAGTTAATTTATCTTTATTTCTTCCGGTTATCGTAATCGTAGCACCGGCTTTTACGGCGGCCTTTGCGGTTTCATATCCAATACCACCCGTGGCTCCGGTAATGAGAACATGTTCATGCTTAAGCGTATCCTCTTTGAAAATTCCCATTTGTCCTTCCTCCTTTTAAGGTCTAGCACCCTTTTACCCGTTTGAATACTTATAAAACCCTGACATAACGAAAAGACAGGTAGCCATTGGCTGCCTGCCTAACTTCTTTCTATTGAACTCCAACTGCATTAAAAGCCTGTTTTACAGATTGAACTTCTGAGCTTCCGCTTCCATAAAGATCAGTGGCAGCTTGTACTGCTGCTGATCTCATCTGACTAAAGTTTGAAGAAGCGGTTAAGTATTGCGTAAGGGTGCGGTAGTAAATAGCGCCGAGTTTGTCTTTTCCAATTCCTGATACGGTTACCCCATAGAATGTACCGCCTTCACTCAGCAGATAAGCTGCTTTGTTCATGATGCCGCTGTTGATATGAACGCCGCCATTATCTTGAGAACCAGTATAGCGGACAGAGTAATGATCAGGGTCTCCGAATTGGGATGGGTCTGACATTGAACGAAGAGCATCCCCGGATGTACCTGGTGTATAAATATCTTCTCCGATTAACCAGTCAGGGTTATTGCTGTCGTAGTATTCTACAAGCGTTCCGAATACATCAGACATGGATTCATTCAGTGCTCCTGATTCATTTTGATAAATTAAGTCAGCTGTTGTATCAGTGACAGCGTGTGTCAATTCATGAGCAACAACATCTTCACCACCTGAAAGGGATACAAAAGTTGAGCCATCTCCATCACCATAGACCATCTGGCTTCCGTTCCAGAACGCATTATTGTAGTTGCGTCCGTAATGTACGGTGGACTTTAGTGGTGAACCGTTTCCGTCATAACTATCTCGGTTGAAGACATCTTTATAATAATCATACGTCGCTCCTGCATAGTAGTGAGCGTCGACTGCAGCCGCGTCATAGCTTGCGTTAAAGGAGTTATCTGAATCTGCCCATAAAGAGCCTGGCAGTTTTGTGCGATTTGCCGCATCATATGTTAAGATTCCGCCACCTCGCGTAGTGTCTTTCAAGTAATAAGTTGAAGAGGAAAGTAGCGTATTGAACGTTTTTTGATCACCAAGTACACCAGTTCCACTTGCCGTCTTAATTGTTCCGGTAACATTGTCACCACCACCTGGCTTGCCGACTCCTTCTTTTTTTGCTTCGTGTAGAGCGTTGAAGCTTGTTAGAACTTCACCACTTGTTGCATCAATTATGTATTGCCAGTTACCCGGTTCAGGCGAGAGGAAGTTCAAGGTCACATGGTAAGCATACGTTGCAGACTCTCCTTCAGTATAGACGACAAGGTTGGATTCGGGTTTTTGTTCATAGGCTGGTGAAAAACCGAGATCTTCTTCTGCTTTTTTAACGGCGTCCTGTTTCTTGAATTTTGTTGTTTTTTTAAGCTCTTTCTTCGACCCAAGGTCTGGAATAACTGTACCTGATACGGCTGTTAAAATACCACTTTCATCAACATGAGCCGTTTGAGTTGAACCATAAACAGGTGTTCCTTCATGAAGTTGTTGTAATCGAAAAACCGTAAAACCAAGATCGTCCTTTTCTTTTGATAGGATTTTAAAGGAATCCTTAGCGGAAGATCCACTAAACTTGTACAGGTTTTTCTGTTCGTTCAAGTAATCAAATAGTACTTGATTGGCATTTTGAGAGCTTACTTTTGTTAGTTTTCCTGAAACAAAAGAAGGTGTTCCTGTTTCTTTATTCATATTCGTATCTGCTGCTGCAAATGTTGAGGATGGTGCGAGCATGGTACTAACGAGCCCCACTGATAACCCGATTGAAAGTAAATTTTTTTTCTTTCCCATTCTATATCCCCCTCGTGATTAAGATGAGCTAACATTACCATAAAAGATTTAGTATTCAAACTATTTAAACTATTTTGATATTTAAGACCTATCCTTTTGGATAGAGTTATAGGGAGATATACCTGTTATTTAAAAAAAGGTATTGGTTCTTTAGACTCAGGAGGTGGTGTGCTAATAAATAAGGGCGTTAATGACCATATGAAACGGCATATCCTGGTTCTTTTTCTGTGCGTTTAGAGATTGATGCGCGAGTATTTCTACTTCCCTATCTGTTAATGGAACAAGTGTAGGATCTCCAATACGTATGTGCTCTGATGACTAACTTTCGAGTGAATATCGTTAAGTTCATTGTTACTCTTCTTCCGGTACTTTTCGTTACTTTAGAAAAAAGGGTGATGCTAAGTGAATCGTTTTATGATTGGAAGAAAGTGCTTATTGTAAAGAGAACGTATATTCGGTTAAAATACGGGTATATATAAAGGGAACAAACGTTCTTTTTGATTAGGAGAAGGGGGGATACAAATGGATTATTCTAAATTTCCAAAGAAAACAATCCTATGTATTGATATGAAAAGTTTTTATGCAAGTTGTTCAGCAGTAGAGATGGGGCTTGATCCACTTACATGCTATCTCGCGGTTGTTGGTGATACCGAGCGACAGGGAAGTGTTGTGCTAGCAGCGTCTCCGGCACTAAAAAAGGAATTTGGAATACGAACAGGGAGCAGACTATTTGAAATTCCAAATAATAAAAACATTCATATCGTTAATGCGAGAATGTCTTTATATTTAAAACAATCAATGGAAATAACGAGGCTTTTTCATCGTTATGTACCATCAGAATGTATCCATACGTATAGCGTTGATGAATCGTTTTTGCAGGTTGATGGGACAGAACGACTTTGGGGGAACAAATTTGAAGTAGCTCACAAGATCAGAAATGAAATAAGAGAGACATTCGGATTACCATGTGCCATAGGGATTGGCCCAAATCTTTTAATGGCAAAGCTTTGTCTCGATCTGGAAGCGAAAGAAAAAGGGATTGCAGAATGGACTTATGAAGATATTCCTAAAAAACTCTGGCCGCTTTCCCCGCTAAGTCAAATGTGGGGTATCGGATCGCGTGTCGAGCGAACGTTAAATCGAATGGGGATTATGAATGTAAAGCAGCTTGCGCATTACCCGCTACATCTACTAGAAGAAAAATTCGGTATTATGGGAAATCAGCTCTATCATCATGCGTGGGGCATCGATCTTTCTGAAATGGGTGCGCCGATTATGCAGGGACAGATTAGCTATGGGAAAAGCCAAATTTTGTTGCGAGATTACCATGACGAAAAAGACATTCAACACGTCATTCTTGAGATGAGTGAAGAAGTTGCAAGACGTGCGAGAAAAGCCCGGAAGGCAGGGCGTACGATTAGCCTTGGGATTGGTTATAGTAAAGAAGAAGGCGGGGGTGGCTTTCACCGTTCAAGGAGTATCCACAGCCCGACTGCTATTACGCTCGAAATATACAATGTATGTCTTCAGTTATTTGAGGAGTTCTTTGAAAGAAAAACGGTTCGTAAGATTTCCATTACCCTTTCAAATATTTGCAATGATGAAGAAGTGCAGTTGGACTTATTTAACGCGTCACGCCCAAAGCAGCGGGATCTCGGATATGTGATGGATTCGATCCGTGAGAAATATGGCTCAGATGCGCTGCTTCGTGCCGTTTCATACACAAAGGCCGGTACGGCACTGCATAGAAGTAAACTTGTGGGTGGTCATAAAGCATAGAAGGGGGAAGAAGCGTGATTCGTGATCGCGGAAATATAAAATGGACGTCAATGATGTTACCTGAGCATGTGAAAGAGCTAAGAGATTGGAAAACCGAAGAGAAAAAAAGTGAAAAGCCGGTACTTGATGAACAAAGAATGGCGGAAATGAATGAAACAATATGTGAAGCAATGGCCAATCACAACTCGCTTTGTTTTCAACACTTTAGTGGGGGAGAAACGAAAACTCTCTTTGGATATGTGCACTATGTAGATCCACTTACGAAAGAACTGCGTATTATTGACCATAATGAAAAAAGGACAACGATAAAGCTGCTGGACCTTGTGCACGTAGAGTTAGAATGAAAAAAATGGAGTATCCTCTCAGATGTAAAAAAAGTTTTTCATTTCAGGATTGGGGTAAAATAAGTATAAAGTCAAACCTGAATAAGTGAGACCATCCTGTCTGGTTAGAAACGAAGGGTGAATCAGATCAGATGAATTCAAAATCCGGAGTGAGATGAAAGATGCTATTAGCTCAAAATCTTAAACAAAATACGGAAAAGATCAAAGGAATTGATATTCACTATGAATACTATAGAAATGACACAGCCGTCGATCGGCCAGTATTAACGCTTCTTCACGGTTTTCTATCGTCGAGCTTCAGCTTCAGAAGATTGATACCATTATTAACAAAGGCATATACTGTTGTTGCCATTGATCTTCCTCCGTTCGGAAAAAGTGAAAAGTCTAATCGTTTTGTCCACTCTTATCATAATTATGCGGAAGTGGTGGTTGAACTTTTAGAAAGGCTTTCAATTGATCATACTGTTATGATCGGCCATTCTATGGGTGGGCAAGTAGCAATGAGAGTCTCGGCTATGAAAGATGATCTCGTTAGTAAGAATATTTTACTGTGCAGTTCAGGATATCTTGAAAAGGCTAAACAGAGTCTAGTGTATACATCGTACTTACCTTTTTTCTCGGTATACTTGAAAAGGTGGCTTTATCGAAAAGGTGTTAGAGGAAATTTGCTTAATTGTGTTTATGATCCTTCCCTTATCGATGAAGAAATGATGGATGGATATATCCAACCTTTCTTCAATGAGGGTATCTTTCGGTCATTAGTTAGGATGATTCGAGATCGCGAAGGAGATTTGTCAGAAGTTGAACTAAATCAAATTCATACACCTAGCCTACTAATATGGGGAGAAAATGACAGAGTTGTGCCGTTGAAAATTGGGAAGCGTCTCAGTAAGGATCTCCCAAATGCTAAACTGATCATCTATGAAAAAACCGGTCACCTTCTACCAGAAGAAAAACCGGAATCGATTATGAAGGATATTGAGTGGTTTTTAGGAAAATAAAGATTGATCTATTGCAAAAATTGGTAGTCATACAAAGCTTGAACCAGACTAGTTAATCAGGTAAACTCCTTAAAGGATGAGGAGTTTATTTTGATGCAGTTAATCAAAGTTGACTCATCAGAATAATGCGTGATAAAGTAAAGCTCGTTATGAAAAAGTAAAATGAAGCATGCGCTCATTAATAATTGTATATTTCTTATTAAGAGAAGTGGAGGGACCTGGCCCAAAGAAGCTTCAGCAACCTCTGATCATCAGAAAGGTGCTGCTTCCAGCAAGAGAAATCTTGAGAGATAAGTGCAAAAGCCTTCTTCTCTTGAAGTGGGCTTTTTTTATTGAGACAGAATAAAAGATGAAGGAGACATGAATAATGGAGAAAGAAATAAAGGGGAACGGCCTGGCTTTACTTCCCCTTGGAATATTTATTGTGCTTTTTATTGGTACAGCTATCATAACAAAGGACTTTTATAGTATGCCTGTTATTCTCGCTTCTCTAGTTGCGGCGGGCGTAGCTCTTTCGATGAATCGAAAAGAAAGCTTTATGAAAAAAGTGGAAGTGTTTTGTCGTGGAGCAGGTAATACGAATATCATATTAATGATTTTGGTCTTTTTACTGGCTGGGGCGTTTGCCGGAACAGCTGAAAAAATTGGAGCAGTAGATTCGATTGTTAATTTAGGTATATCAATTCTACCGGCTAATCTTTTAATCGTAGGTTTGTTTGTCATTGGCTGTTTTATTTCTATTTCGATGGGTACATCGATGGGAACGATTGTAGCACTTGCTCCCATTGGAATTGGAATTGCAGAGCAAACCGGAGTTGCCCCGGCACTGGCTTTATCAGCGGTCATAGGTGGGGCAATGTTTGGTGACAATCTTTCTATGATTTCAGATACTACGATTGCGGCAGTACGCACACAAAATACGCAAATGAAAGATAAATTCAAAGTAAACTTTTTTATAGTCTTGCCAGCTGCTATCGTAACAGCCATTATTTATGGTGCTTTAACGATGGGAGAGCAAGCAACGGTTGGAGGAGATCACGCATTTGATTTCGTTACAATTATCCCTTATTTAGGTGTACTGATCGCAGCGATCGCTGGTGTTAATGTTCTTATTGTACTTGTAAGTGGTACCTTATTTGCTGGGATTGTAGGTTTATATAACGGAACATTTGGAATGAGTGGACTGATCTCCACGGTTACAGAGGGCATAAAAGGGATGGAAGACCTTGCCATGATTGCACTCGTCATCGGAGGGATGATTGAAGTCATTAAGCATAACGGAGGAATACAATACGTATTGGACAAAATCCTGAGCAAAGTAACTTCTCGTAGAGGAGCAGAGTTTGGTATCGCCGGTCTCGCAAGCGTGCTTGATTTATCAACAGCTAACAACACCATTTCGATCATAATGGGGGGGCCACTTGCGAAAAACATTTCCGAAGAATATGGGGTAGACCCACGAAAGTCTGCTAGTATTCTTGATATTTTCTCAGGTAGTATACAGGGCATGCTCCCATATGGGGCACAGGTGCTTGCAGTAGCAGGTCTTGCGTCGATTTCGCCACTCGCTCTACTACCGTATTCAATTTATCCAATCCTCATTGCTATTGCAGGAATTATTGCGATTTTCATCAACTATCCCTCTATTTCGAAAAAGGGCTAAAGTGATAGTAAACAGAATCTTGAATTAAAATGGTTCTAAATCAAATGTTGGGGTAGGAGATTCATCTCCTACTCCTTATCCTAGTTGAAAATGACGAATTTTTTTGTACTGATGATGTAAAAGGATCTTTCTTCGTAAGCGGTCATATCGCTTAAAACCAAAGGCATTTCGCTTAATGACCTTCGTTTGATTGTTTAAACCCTCGATAAAACCATTATTATAGTTCAAGGCAAAACTATTCAGGACTTCTGGTTGCCAGTTCTTAAGTGTTTGAACGGCTTGTCTGAACTCCTTCATATTCGCTGCTTCAACCGTTTTGTAGTAATTATACAGAGACTGTTTAACTTGGTTAGGATTCTCTTGACCGATTCGTTTCGCTTCCTCAAACCAGCTTCGAAACGCTTCTTTTAACTCGTAAGCCTTTCGTAATTCCTCGGATAATCCAAGGTAACGGTCCAGATACCACTTTTGTTTCTCACTCAACTCCTCATATCGCTTGTAAAAAACATGCTTCATTCGCTTGCACTTTTTACGGTCATAATCATGGAAATTCTGTTGAACTCTTCTTCGTACACGCTCTAATGCCCAATAGATGTAGCGACAAAAATGAAAGCGATCAGCCACGATGATTGGCTTTCCTAGTGCCTTTTGAACAGCTGACTTGAAGGCATAGCTCATGTCCATGATCACCACTTCAACTCGCGACCCCTTCTTGCGAAGATAGTCCTTTACGGTCTCAATGGAGCGATTAGGAAGGATATCCAAAGGCTGCTTTGTATCTCCATCCGCAATGACAACTTGATATTTTCCTTCATCGGTATCTCCTTTATATTCATCAATAGCGATGACACGAGGAAGATCACTCACTTCTTGAAGCGTTGGTGCGGCGACTTCATCAAACCGCCTTATCGCAGTTGAATGCGACGTACGAAATTGGGCTGCGGTATCCTTGAAATTCTTCCCCTGTACCACGCGTAATCCCAGGGCCTGATTCCATTCCTTTGAGTGACGCTGATAGCGATTGACGATCGAATTCCTTTCAGCGAATCGTTTCCCACAAGCACACACATAACGGCGCTTGCGATAAAACAAAAAAGCCGTTCGCTCAAATACTTTAAGGTGTTGTACTTTCTGAGTCCGATAATCATGAACACGTACAGTCCATTCTTCACATTGGGGGCACTGGTGCGCCTTCTTTGGCACTTCAATATGAACATGATACTGGCCATTAATGGCTTCCATTTTCGATACCATCACTTCTTCTAATCCGGGTAAATTCATGTTAAAATGCACGTACACGCAACTCCAATCTTTTTCTTGTTTCTCGTCAATTCAAGTGTAAAAGATATAGGAGCTTGCGTGTATTTTTGTGCTTCATTTTCTTAAACCCCAACAAATATTATAGAGCCATTAAAATTTGATATGAGCATTTAAAAAGCAGGTAGCTCAATTTGAGCTACCTGCTTTTTTTTATTATCCTTCGATTTGTTTTTGAAGATGCACAATTCGTTGAGGAAGAATGTACAAGTATTCAATAAGTGAATCTAGTAAGTCGATAATTAAGTTGGCCGTTTCTTCGCTTGTAGCTTTCTCAAGACAAAGGAGGTTATTTAAATTACTACCTTTGCCTAGTAGGTGTCCTAGTTTTACAATTGGTTCTTCTAAATCAATCTGTTTAGCAAGTGTTTCTAGCTGTTTAGAAAGTGGCTGTCCTAGCTCATTTTCAGATAGAAAACTACCTGTAATGCTCTCAAGAACACGATTAGCCATTACAGCCGTTGCGGTCCAATCCTTCATGTTATGTACATTCACTGCTGAGCGATAAACACGCTCAAGGTCATCGGGTAATCTAGCTGTGCTAGTCAGTCTGCCGAGCGGCTCTCGTGTAAAAGAGGTTTGATGCACGAATAGCTCAACTTCTTCTCCGCGATCATTATGGGACGTTTTAATGAGTATGAAAAGCACAGCTTCTTTACAAATAGAGCAGCGAGAAAGCGTGGAGAACACAGCCTGATTAATTTGATAATCGAACTTCAGTTGAAATGAAGCATCGCTTCCGCATTCTGGACATTCTGTATTAGCTGATTTTGGAAGCTTTGTTTGTCCGTATTTCACAACCGAATTAATAGTAGTCTGTTGTATCTTTCTCATCATATACCCCCTGGATCGATTTTGAGCAACTTGTTGTGGATTGTGTATCTATACTTACATTTAATCATTGAGTTTATTTATTTTGAATTATAAAAAACATATCATCAACTTATAATTTTCGCCCCAAATGGAAATTTAAGGGGGTTGAAATGAATTACTTGTATGGAAATGGAAAAACGAATCAAAAGTCCTTTCTTGAAAGAGAGTAATAAAGTACCAAAATTGTGAATTTATTGACAGATGTGGCGAGCGAATTCTACACTATAGTTTAATGAACGATAGGAGGTATGACTATGGAACAACACCTTTGGAACCAATTATGGAAAGAACATGATCGAGCAAAAGATCTCTTAACATTCGCTTCTTCACACACGCCGGAAATCCCTTCAAAAAGTTCTCAAAAAAATCCAGGTTATGCATCTGGACCAGATCCTGCTTATGATAAAAGGAAACTGACGGGGTTGATCCTCGGACCGGTCCTTTTTCTTAGCATAATGTTGTTTTTTAATCCAAATGGTCTTTCAGAAGCAGGTTTGGCCATCTTAGCAAGTACGGCGTGGATTGCAACGTGGTGGATTACAGAAGCCATTCCGATACCGGCGACGTCTCTTTTACCATTAATTTTATTTCCACTAACGGGCGGACTAAAAGGTGATTTAACAGCATCAGCTTATGGCGATAACACCATTTTTCTCTTTATGGGTGGTTTTTTGATCGCGCTTACAATGCAGAAGTGGCATTTACATAAACGAATTGCTCTTTTCATTATATCAGCAATAGGAACAAGTACAGAGAGAATTGTACTTGGCTTTATGATTGCAACAGGCTTTTTATCAATGTGGATCTCAAACACGGCAACGGCTATGATGATGGTGCCAATTGGGCTGGCGGTGATTTATCAAGTATCCGAGCAGCTTGATATGAAGCAAGAAGGGATTCCGCAATTTAATTTTGGAAAAGCCATTATGCTTGGCATCGCGTACAGTGCCTCAATTGGTGGTTTAGCAACATTGATTGGAACACCTCCTAATACCATCTTTGCAGCGGTGGTCAATGAGCTATATGGCATCGAGATTTCATTTGCCCGCTGGATGATGTTTGGCGTACCTTTAACTGTTCTTCTTTTATTTGGCTGCTGGTATTACCTTGTGAAAATGGCATTTCCGATGAATGTTAAAGAGCTGCCAGGCGGGAAAGAGGTGATTAATAAGGAGAAAGCGGATCTTGGGAAAATGTCTATGGAAGAAAAGGTCATTATGGTAGTTTTTTCTTTCACTGCGGTTGCCTGGATTAGCCGTTCCTTTGTTTTAAGTGAGCTTAATCCGAATATAAATGACACTGTCATCGCGATGACTGCAGCGCTATTACTTTTTCTTATACCTGCCCCTTCGAAAAAAGGTGCCTTTCTTTTAGATTGGGATACAGCAAAAGGATTACCATGGGGAATTCTTCTATTATTTGGAGCCGGACTCGCCATTGCTTCTGGCTTTCAGGAATCAGGACTTGCGAATTGGATTGGGGAGCAATTAACGGTTCTTGAAGGCATCCATCTGTTCGTCATTTTACTACTTGTCACATCGCTTGTTATTTTCTTAACGGAGATTACATCAAATACGGCGACGGCGACAATGATGTTTCCAATCATGGCGTCTCTATCATCCGCGATCGGAGTTCATCCTTATGCTCTAATGATTGGGGCAGGAATTGCGTCAAGCTGTGCTTTTATGCTTCCGGTTGCAACCCCTCCGAACGCCGTTGTATTCGGGTCAGGCTATTTAAAAATCCCAGATATGGCGAGAGCAGGTTTCTGGCTAAACCTAACATCTGTCGTCATTATTACACTGGCGATTTATTTTTATATGCCAGTGGTGTGGGGAATTGATCTCACTCAAATTCCCAATCAGTTAAAATAAAAGTAAGATAGAAAATTGAAGGTGATGATCAAGTGTCAGTTGTTCTAAATAACAATCAGCCATATACATCAAAAGATGCGGGTTTCTGGCGAGCGGCGGTTAGTCTTGGATGTGGAGCATTATTAGTCTTTTCGGCACTTTATGCTTTTCAACCGTTGCTTCCAATATTTGTGAGTGAATTTCATTTAACGGCAACAACGTCAAGCTTACTTATGTCCATGCCCGTCATCACGATGATACCAGGACTTCTTATACTTGGCTTTGTTTCAGACCGCTATGGGCGAACAGTAGTGATGAAAATATCGCTCCTTTTTGTCCTTAGTTCATTACTAATAATGCCGTTTATGAATTCATTCCTTCTTCTGCTTATTATTCGGTGTATTGAGGGATTCTTTCTTGCAGGTATACCGGCATCGGCGATGGCTTATCTTGCAGATGAAGTAGCTCCAAGTAACGTAGGACTTGCTACGAGCATTTTTATTGCGAGCAATGCAATGGGGGGACTTAGTGGACGAGTCGCAACAGGATATTTGACTGACTTATATAGTTGGCAAGTAAGTTTTATCATCCTTGCAGGGTTTGCTATTATAGCGATCATTTGCTTTTATTGGCTCCTGCCGCCCTCTCGCTTTTTTAAGGGGGGGAATAGCAGTGTTATAAAGGATATGAAAGGAATGTTTGTACATTTAAGAGATCGTCGGCTCTTATCGCTATTTACGCTTGGCTTTCTCATTCAAGTGATCTTTACGGGCGTGTGGACATATTTGCCTTTCTTCCTTAAACAAGATCCATTTTCTCTTTCGTTAAAATGGATCTCCCTTGCTTATTTTGCGTATATTCTCGGAGTAGTTTCACCACCAATTGCAGGACGAATTTCATCTCGTATTGGCTTACGGCGCACGATGGTAACGGGCCTCTTATTATTAACGTTAGGAGTTGCCATTACACTATATCAAGAACTGATTGTGGTAATGATTGGGCTTTGCGTTATTTGTGCAGGGTTTTTTATTTCTCATTCGATGGCATCAGCTTCTGTTGCAAAGACGGCAGAGCATCATAAGAGTGGGGCATCTAGTTTTTATTTGATTAGTTACTATGCCGGAGTAGCAGCAGGTAGTTCGGGCGTTGGTATCCTATGGGACGGTTTGGGATGGATAGGGGTAGTGAGCTTACTTATTTTAATTGTGCCGCTTTTATTATTATTTTCACAAAAACAGGTTTCAAAAAGATATCATTATGAAGACTTACGAGGAGAGAAAGCACGATGAACATTAGAAGGGCTAGAAAAGGTGATGAGGAATGGCTTACTTATTTGCTTTCAGAAATGGGGTATGAGACCTCTGTCTGCGAAGTGACGGAGCGTCTAAAACCAATTTTGTCAGATCCTTTGTACGTCACGCTTGTAAGTGAAAAACAGGAGTCTTTGATTGGACTGCTTGGAATGCATTATGAACGATCTTATGTTGCTAATATTCTTGTTGCAAGAATTATTACAATGGTAACGGCAAAAGATTACCGGCAGCAGGGAGTTGGGAAGACTCTGCTTTTGGAAGCAGAAAATCTAGCTCGTGAAAAGGGTGCCTCAACCATCGTCTTAAATAGTGGGAATCGGGATGAAAGGAAGTCTGCACACCTTTTTTATGAAGCGTGTGGGTTTACAGGGAAATCCACGGGGTTTTATAAACCGATAGATTGATAATAGGAAAAGCCTGCCACCTTTAAAAGGTGGCAGGCGCTTAAGGTTTACTTTCTAGTAAATCCTTCTTCATCAAGATATTGGATCGCTTCGTTACGAGAAGGGAATGTACCATCAAGGATATCTCCAGCATAAACATTCCATAGTTCGAGCTCAGGCTCATACATTAATTCCAGAGTTTGATCTTCATCGTTTACCCAAACTTGGATCTCAATATCTGAACCAGGAAGAACAGAAAGTGATTGAATGGATTCGCCTATGATTTTACGAAGCTCGTTGCTTGAGAAATCACGGATATTAACCATTCCTCTTTCATCTAATGGATACCCTTCAATAAGGTCACCAAATACATAGCCGTTGCCATTAGGGTGAAGATGATAAACAACATTTTTCTTATCAATAACCGCTTCTTCATAGTGAAAATTCACACGTCCAAGAGAAACGTCTTTTCGTGTCAGTTCAGGAAAAGATGATTCAATAATTTCTAATTTTTCTTCAAAAGTTAGCATAATGCCTCCATGTGCTTCAATAGTCTTTCTATATTCATTTTGAACAGGAAACTTCCAATTCAAACATACTGCACCTTATCTTATCATGGCTTATGACAAAATTGTATGCTTTGAATGAAGTTCATGAAGAAAATTAGCGATATCTGCTTTGTTTTTTAAATGTATTATGGATTTATCGGGGGAAGTTTGTTCTAATTGTTCGAATCTACTTCTCATTTTCTCTTTACGAGGATAATAGGTCGTCCAAATGAAAGTTAAAAAAGACCAATCCACTTTCTCTTTACACCCATTGCCCATATCAGGACGAGTTTGACCGATATGAGTGACCCATCGTTTTAGCACCCTGTAAATGCAAAGCAATCTCGGAACATCTAAGTAAATAATCGTATCAGCTCGTGCAACCCGAATATCGTAAGAATTGCTATAATTCCCTTCCATGATCCATTTTTCAGTCATAGCAATCTTTTCCTGGGTATCACGGAATTCGTCAAGACTAGTTTCCACCCAATTGGGCTTCCAGAAAAGGGTATCAAGATGAAAAACTTTCAGATCTAGAATTTCACCAAGCCGACGGGCGAAGGTGGATTTACCCGCCCCGCCGGAAGATCCCATTACCATAATTCGGTTCATATCCTCGCTCCTTCCATTATTATACACTACTAAAGTTTACCAAAAATTAACGTAAGCAAACAGGCCTAAAAAATGATGAAGAGCAGAAGAGGACATTTGTTTATCGAATGGATCGAAAACCCAAAAAAATGTGAAGAAGGAAAAAAGTTGAGCAGCTTCCAAACCATTATTTCTTTAGCAAAACAGCTTGTTAAAGAAAATCTTCCTTGTGGCGCAGGTATTACAGACAAGTCGCTTCATGAAGCGAACGTCCGTATTAACCTATGTCAGATTGCTATGTTATGATCAAATGACAAGATTAGTAATGTGGGAGGTTTTGTTATGAAACGACGATCGAAAAAACTTATAACCTTCCTTTTTATAATAGGAGTCGGTATCTTTTGTATCTATATAAGTGATGATCTTGAAAGACAATTCATAAAGAAGGATGTGCCCTTACCAACTGATCTTCACCCAAAGGTTAATGAAGCAAAAAAGGCGTTGATGAATCGAGCTGCTGAAGCTGGAATAGAAATTGTGATAACTGCTGGGCATCGAACGAAAGAAGAACAGGATGCTCTTTATGAAAAGGGACGTTCTACTGGGGGCCAGGTGGTGACGAACGTAGCGGGCGGCGGTTCCTATCATAACTACGGACTAGCAATTGATTTTGCATTAAAGTTAGATGATGGTGACGTCGTTTGGGATATGGAGCGAGACGATAATGGCAACGGGAAGTCAGATTGGATGGAGGTTGTTGCTATGGCGAAAGACCTTGGTTTTGAATGGGGAGGCGATTGGAGTAGCTTCAAAGATTACCCTCATCTTCAAATGGATTTTGGTTTCACAATGCGAGAGTTAAAGAATGGTCATAGGCCAGATGAGAGTGAATATGCGACAAACTAGCTTGGAGTGATGTGGTTATGAGAACAAGACAGGCTGTGGGGGCTATCGTAACGTATAAGCACCGTTTTTTGATCGTTCATAAAACAAAGCTGAATACCAAAGCGGGACAAGAGTCTCAGGGTGAAACGTGGGATTTCGTTAAAGGTGGAGTAGAAGACGAGGATAGAGACGTTGAAGCTTCGATTAGAAGAGAATTGCTAGAGGAAACGGGATCAATAAAATACAAGCTGATGAAAAAGTTTGATGAATCGATCACATTTGAATTTCCAGCTGAGGTTCAAAATAAAATTGGCTATCACAACCAGGTTACCACCATGTTTCACTATGAGTACGAGGGGGGATGAACAGGATCTTAGTCCGCTTGATAAGGAAATTGATCAGTTACGTTTTGTTGGTGAAAAAGAGTTATTGCTCATGCTTAAGCACCCTGAAACACAGGAGTTCATTAAACAGGCTAACTTCGAACGAAAAAAATAATAGTAAGGATTTTTTAAAAAAGAGGTTTAGGTATTTGGAGAAGGGGTAAATTCAAACTAACATAATTTTCCCCCTTTTGTACCGTCCGTTAAATCGGGCGGTACTTTTTTTTGCTAAGAGTGCTTGAAAGAGAGTGAGTGTAAATCTCTCTCAAATGGAGATGTAAATGATGAGACATAAAACTCTTAGCGGTTGAAACCTTCTAAATTCTTGAAAATTCCAGCTGTTATCGATAGGATAAGAACAGCAACCAAACAACAGGGAAGTAGACGAACTTAACCTTTTGCCGTTCGCTATTGGATAGGAGAATATCATGTGGAACCGTAATTTTACTCAGTATTTGTATGTATTTTATTTATTTGTTTTTCTATTGGATGTGATTTACCTTTTCTGGTCTAATTCTTCCCTTTATACCGTAATTGGCTTGTTTGCAATTGTAATGATTGTCATTAATTTTAAGGAAGCCGATCGTGTATTTAAAATACTTGGCATCATCCTTCTATCCGCGGGGGCAGTTTTCTACTTATCTAGCAATGAGTCTATCACAAAAATCCCCTCCTTTTTTGCGGGGAATATAGGATTGCTTTTTCTTATATCGATGCTTCCATGGATGAATACCGTTGTTAAAGCGGGGAGATATAATAAGCTACTACAAACGTTACTTGGTGGCAATGTGAAAGGGATGGGAGAATTATATGTGCGTGGAGAAGCGACTATGGTTTCTCTCGCTGCATTTTTAAATCTATCGTCCGCTACCATTTCTCAAGACCTATTAAAAAAACAGTTGAAGAATGCTAACACAAACGTTAGAAATAGCTTTATAGCAAGGTCTACTTTGAGAGGATACTCACTTGCTCTGTTATGGAGTCCGTTAGAAATATTGTTAGCTACTTCGATTTTCATTACGAATGCCAATTATTTAGAAGTATTACCATGGATGTTACTTATTGCTTTTCTTGGTTTTGCGATCGATTCGAGTATTGGAAAAATCATCTTTCGAAACGAAGTCGTTGAAGAAACTGGGGCTTCTACGAATTTGAGAAGAGGGAGTCGGAAGAAGTTAATTCAATTTATTCTGGCGCTTGTACTGTTCTTAGTCGTTGTTGTATTTTTAACCAATGTTGTTCAGTTTAACTTTTTGTTTGCTGTAACGATCGCTCTGTTCCCGTTTGCTTACATTTGGGCGGTACTCCTGAAACGAAAAAGAAGCTTCCTTAAAATTGGCTGGCCAACTTGGAAAAGACAAACCAATCATTTACATAATTTTATTGTCTTACTACTAACACTCTCTTTTTTTACAGAAACGTTAAATGGTTCTCCGTACTTACGGTATTTACAGGACCCTCTTGTGGCATTAGAAGGGCATCAAGTTTTTATCATGCTTTTCATTCAGGCAACTTTTCTTATCATGACACTATTAGGTGTCCATCCCATTGCAACAATGGGAATCTTTGGTGGGGTAAGTGAACTATTATTAAACACTTTTCCTTCTGTGACGTTAACGCTCCTGCTTGCAAGTAGCGCGATTGCTACCGTTCCTTCGGCTCCTTATGGGCTTATTGTTACACTCACTTCAGTTGGATTAAAAATGAATCCATATAAAATCGTCTTAAAAAACATCCCATATAGTTTGATGTGTGGCTTTATTGGCGTTTTGATCGCTTATCTCACTTTATTTCTTTACTAGAATCATTGTGAAGAATAGGAGGTGCAAGGTGAAGTTTCAAAAGCAGTTTGTGCAATCGGTTCGTCTTTATTTTAAGGAAGAAGGAGAAGCATGGCTACAGGAGTTACCTGGAATCATCCATTATTGTGAACGGAAATGGTCAATGAAAATGGAAAAACCTTACCGTCTCTCTATTAATTATGTTGCCCCTGCTAAGCTTAGGAACGGAAAAGAAATAGTGGTGAAAATTTGTATACCAGGAGCTGACTTTCTTAATGAGCTAGAATCACTACGTTTATTTAAACATCAGGGGATAGTGAATGTCCTTGACTATGAAATAGAAAAGGGAATTATCATTTTAGAGAAATTGTCACCTGGATATACGTTAGCTGAAATAGAGGATGACGAAACAGCCTGTTATTTAGCAGCGCAAGTTGTTAGAAGGCTATCCTTTCCTGCTCCAAGAAACACTCGAATTCAAACGACGAGAGCAAGGGAAGAAGAGCTTCGAGATACGGTCAATCGTAATGAGAAAGGATACGGTCCGCTTTCCCAACATTTGCTCGTAAATGCACTAAGCATTTTTGCTAAGCTGAATAAAACAATCGCTCAGTATAAGTTGCTTCATGGAGACTTTCATCATTATAATGTACTGGCTTCAGAACAGGGAGATTGGGTTGCGATTGATCCAAAGGGATTAATCGGTGAAGTAGAGTATGATTTGATCCAATTTCTTTTAAATCGTCTTCCTGATAAAGGGGTTTATGAAGTAACGAAAAAGCGGATAGAAATTTTAACAAATGAACTGAACCTGAATCTAGAGCGATTGTTTTTGTGGGGATATTGTCATGCCGTACTAGCGACAGTGTGGACAGTCGAAGGCATGAGTTATAATAGCTGTTTTTATAGGATGATTTCTATTTTTGAGAGACTATATTTTGAATATTACGGAATTGGAATAGGGTGTTATGTAGATTAAGTAGTGATACACAATGTTGCTTCTATTTAAAAAGGCTCAGAGCGATACGCTCTGAGCCTTTTCGATCGATGAAAATGTAAATGATTATTTTTTAGGTTTAAAAGGCCACCAAATTCCTTTACCGAATGAGACAACAACAGCAGGAATTAGAAGTGGTAGAACGATTAGACCGTAAAGAAGTAAGCCAGTAATGACAATGGTCGCAATTTGCATTAAGCTAAGAACGCCTGAAGGCATCATGGCCCCGAATGTACCGGCTAGGATAATAGCGGCCGTGATGACTACCGTACCCATTTTTGCCATAGAGCGATGCATTGCTTCCCTAATCCCAATGGAAGCTTCTTCGTTAAAACGGTCGAGTAGGAAGATGGAGTAGTCGACACCTAGTGCAATTAACATTACAAATCCAAAGAATGGAACTGCCCATGTGATGCCATCATAGCCTAGTAGGTTAATAAAGATTAACTCCGATATCGCCATTGACGTAAAGTATGTGAGTAACAGCGAACCAATCATAACAAGTGGCATGATCATGGAGCGGAAAAGGATTGTTAGAATAATAAACAAACCGACAAGCATGATAATGACTGTTCTAGTAAAATCACTTGTTGAAATGTCAGATAGGTCACTGTTAATACTTGCTACGCCGTTATAAGCGACAGTTGCATCTTCAAGCGGCGTACCGTCAATCGTTCGTGATACTGTTTCTTTAATTTCTCTTACAGTATCAATAGCTTCCGTAGAATAAGGATCTTTCTTTAAAATAACTTCAAGTGTTACCGCCTTTTGTTCATCGAAGGCATAGCGATCGATGGCAGGCTCAAATTCTTCGTCTTCAAGGGTTCCATCTGGAATAAATACACCTGTATCCCGAAGAGCTTTCGAATTACCCATATCGGTCACGATGTCTGCAGCATCTTGTAAGCCGTTTTTTATTTCATCAAGACCATCAATGGATGAACCCACACCTTTAGATAGTTCAGTAATGCCACCGCTTAGCTCAGACGCCTGACCAGCCTGACCTTGTAGATCCGAAGAGGCGCCAGCGAGGCCCTGTTGGATTTGTCCGAGCTGTTGTTGCACCTGCCCAAGCTGTTCGGAAGCAGCAGCAACATTTTGCGATTGTTGAAGCCCTGCGGAAATAGAGCCAAGTTGATCGTTAATTTGCCCCAGTCCATTTACGGCTTCTTCAAGTCCACCAGCATTACTGCTAGAAGGAATTTGGTTACTAATACTATCCAATCCATTTTGAACTTCGGTTAGGCCGTTTTGAACATCATCGATGCCATTCGTTGCTTCGTTGAGCCCATCCCCAACTTGTGCAAGTTGTGAATCAACATAAAGATCATCAATCACATCTCCTGCTGGTCTTGTAATGGACCTAACGGAATCAACGTTATCATTTTTCTCAATTTCTTTACTAATTGTTTCGATATAAGGAAGATAATCTTCTGTAACAATATCTTGATCCTGCTGAATGATCACTTTAACCGGAAGTGAATCACCTTGGCCGAACCCTTCCTCAATTGCATCTAGTCCTTTAACAGATTCATAGTCACTACCAATCTCGTTTACTGTATTAAACGACAGTTGATCGTCGTAAGTGAAAAGTAGTGGAACCATAATAACAGCGACAACGAGCATAGACCAAATGGGCTTGTTAATAGAGAAACGACCGAACGAAGTCCACAGTTTACTATCTTTGTGGGACGCTGATTTCTTTGAAGGCCAGAACAACTTATCTTTTAATAAGGCCATAAAGAATGGCACAAGCGTAAAGAGGACGAGCATAAGAATCGCGATTCCTACAGCAACCCCAACAGCTGATTTAAATATCGGGAAGTCTGCAAAGCCAATCGCTGCGAAACCGATGAATACAGCTAATCCACTAATTAATAAGGTACGGCCTGCTGTTTTGTACGTATTCACAATCGCATCTTCTACAGAATGCCCTTCAGTTAATTCTTCTTTATACCTGCTTAAGAGGAGGATACAATAGTCTGTTCCAATCCCGAACAGGACGGCAACGAGAAAAATCTGAGTATAGTTGGATACAGGAAAGCCGATCCAATCAATTAAAAAGGCTACGATTGATTGACTTAAGAGATACGTAACCCCTACTGCAAGTAAAGGAATGAAAGGGGTTGTAATCGAACGAAAAACGGCCAATAGTAGAACGAAAATCAACACAACAGTAATGATTTCAGTACGTTCAAGTCCTTTTTGAGCACTTTCATTCACATCGTGATTAATAATGGATTCACCTGTAAGGTAAGCGGTCGTATTGTCTGGAATTAGATCCTGACGAATATGATTGGCGAGTTCATTCACTTCATCGTCTGTTCCATCGACTGTAATGGGAAGAAGAATGGTTTGTTCGTCATCTGAAACAAGTTGATCAGACATCTCTTCACTTTCAAATGGATCAAGTACTTCTTTTATGAGTGAACCTTCTTCAGCAATTTCTTTTGCAATTGAAGAAACTTTTTCTTTAGAGTCCTCATTTACTGGTTCATCGAAGGTAAAGACAAGTGAAATGGTTTCATCGCCCGCACCAGCTTCCTCAAGAATGTCTGCGGCTATTTTTGAATCTGCATTTTCAGGTAATTGAAAGGTTCCAGCATCTTCAGCTTGTTTCGTAAGGTTAGGGGATAAAACAAATAGTACGGCTGTTAGAGCAATAAGTGCAATGGCAATTGGCCATTTGAATTTTAAAATTTGTCTCATTTTGCATCTCCTTCTGCTTTTAAAATTGAACTTAACTTGCGGAAAATACGAAGGAATTCGTCGATTTCCTCTTCATGAAAATCGTTTAAAACAATATTCTCGACATGTTCATAGATCACTTTATCAAATAAGTCGACTACGTCATTTCCTTTTTCAGTAAGCGTAATCGATTTCCCTCTTAGGTCCTCTTCGGAATCAACTGTGACCACAAGTCCTTTCATCTCAAGTTTTTTATAACGGTTTGAAATAGCGCTTTTGTGAACGCCTTGTAAAGAAGCGAGCTTCCCAGGTGAAATACGACCTGATTTAGAAATAATTTGAAGCATCTGAAGCTGCTCTGAAGAATATTCTTCAAATAGTTGATGCTCAAAAGAACGAATAATTCGTTCTGTTCCATACATGATTACTTCTTCGAAAAGCTCAACGGCTTCACATAACTTCTTATTCATTTACCATTCCTCCACTAGTTTACCCTCTAAACATTATTAGTTTACCCTCTAAACTATGATTTTTGCAACTATTTAATACGCATGAAGTGTGAAGGTCAGTGAAAGGGAGTATTTCAAAATAACGTTTTAAGTTAACGATAAGGTGGAGCGGAAGAATAGGTCTCATTTTAAATAACTTTCAATAAGAGCAGTAGGGTATGTTGAAATTCTGTTTCTGTTCACTGATTTTCTTTTTCAATACACGAGAAATCTACCAAATGATAAAATAAAATGTAAATTTGCAGAATTTTGGCACAATATGTATTGCATAATACGATCGGTGGTATTATGATTAAAGAAACCATCGCTTGTTCGCTAAAACGAAAGGGAGGAATGAGAATGAAGAGTACTGGTGTTGTTAGAAAAATTGATGAACTAGGCCGAATTGTCATTCCAAAAGAACTCCGACGAACTTTAGATATTAACGTGAAAGATCCAATTGAAATCTTCACAAGTGAAAACAGGGTGGTCTTACAAAAGTATCAGGCAGATATGGCATGTATGGTTACTGGAGAGATATTAGACGAAAATCAAACATTTGGAAATGGAAACATTGTTCTTAGTCCAGAAGGAATGGCGCTTCTGAGAGAAGAATTGGAAATGAAGTTAGGAAAGAAAAATGAGGAAATACTTAAAGCGAAATAAGTGTTATCTGTAACACCCTTCCAAAGGAGAAGGGTGTTTTTTGTTAACAGTAAGTTAATGAAAGTTGTTGGATATCCAATAGAATAGCTGAAAATTTTGGGGGGTTATCATATAAGCTAATATACCTTCTAACAATTGAGATTCTTTATAAAGATCATATAGGATAGCGCGGGAACTTTTCTACTAATGTAAGTTAAAATGATAAAAATATAAGCGTGGCTAATAACGTAATTTCAATAATAGCTCTCTTAAATGAGGATCTTCCATCATTGAAGACCCAAATTTTCTTGTAATTTCAGTTAATGCAATATCATGATAGAAGAACTCTGTGAAAAAGGTAACTAGTGGTCGTGATTTGGTGTGAATCGCCTGCCAGCTTGTATCTTCAATTCCGGCAAATAGAACGTCCTCATTATCTACAATAACAATACGACTCCGCTCTAACTTTTGGTGAGCGCTGTCGGGAATTAAAGTTGTTACATTTTTAAGATTAGAATCTATCTCTCCAATTGAATGTAATTCAACGATAACGCCTTCAGCTTCTTTTTCCGCAAGCAAGAAGAGGTGTTGCTCGATATCATCGGCCCAGCCCGAAAAGATAATAGAGCTCGATGATTGTTGAAGTAACTCTGAGACAAGGGAATGAATCGACTTATCTTCTTTAAGTGTCCAAACGCGATCATCTGCTTGCTTCTTACGAGTTTGAATTGATTTTAATTGTGTAATATTTTCGTTGAAATCACTTTTAAGCTTGGTGATCGCTGAATCAATTGGAAGAGCGGTATAAAGTCTTTTTTTCTCAGTGGTTGATTCTAGCACCATCCCTTTCTCAATCATACGACGGATAACGTCATAAACCTTGGAACGAGGGACACCAGAACGTTTTACAATAGCCGTGGCATCCAGTGCTTCATCTATTGTAATCAGCGCTTCATAGACTTGACTTTCATATTGAGTAAATCCAAACTCTTGCAGCATTTATCGATTCTCCTTGCTTCATCTAATCTTTTCTATAATGATAGCACATCAACTGACCAGTCAAAAGCGTCCTTCATTTACCTATTGCCTTCCATCCTAAAAAGAGTTACTCTTTTAGTGGTAACTTAATAAGAGGGGTGCAAGAGGTAATGAATAAACGTGTTTACTTACTTACGATTGTTTCATTTGTAGTAGGAATGGTGGAATTAATTATAGGAGGAATTCTTGATCTTGTAGCAGAAGATCTTCAAATAAGTTTAGGGAAGACAGGTTTATTAATTAGTGTTTTCTCTATCGTATTTGCATTAATGGGTCCTGTTCTACTTTCTGTAACTGCAAAGATAGAACGGAAAAAATTGATGCTATTCTCACTCGTTATTTTTTTAATAGGGAATCTAATCGCAGTCATTAGTACAACGTTTAGTCTGTTAATGACTGCGAGAATCATCTCGGCGGCAAGTGGTTCTCTTCTTGTTGTGCTATGTGTCACTATTGCTTCAAATATAGTAAAACAGGAATATCGCGCAAGAGCTATAGGGGTTGTATTTATGGGGATTAGCGCTTCTCTAGTTTTGGGAGTGCCAATTGGATTAATGCTTGGAAATGCTTTTGGATGGAAAGCGCCTTTTGTTTTAATCCTAGTTCTCACACTGTTATCAATGGTGGGAGTTACCTTGTTTATGGAGAAGATTCAGCCTAAACCCGCGATTCCACTTCGAAAACAGCTACAAACCCTGAAAGATAGCCGTGTATTTTCAGCACAGTTAACATCCTTAATGTTTTTAACAGGTCACCTAACTCTTTATGGATATCTAACGCCGTTTCTCAAAACAACGCTTGGATTATCAGGAAGTTGGGTAAGTATTGTTTATCTGATCTTTGGAGTGGCTGCAGTTGCCGGGGGCGGACTAGGTGGAATGGCTTCAGATCGATTTGGAACAAGACCAACAATACTTATATCGATTATGGTTTTTGCTGTTGCAATGTTTATTATTCCCTTTTCAACTTTCTCCTTTCCGGTCTTTCTTATCATAATGGTAATTTGGAGTATGCTGAGCTGGGGGATCACACCTGCACAACAAAGCTATTTAATTGAACTTGCGCCAGAATCATCTGATATTCAACAAAGCCTGAATAATTCTGCTCTTCACCTCGGAATTGCACTGGGCTCCTCGGTTGGAGCTTTTGTCATTGAAAACAGTTCAGTTGAAATGAATGCCACTGTTGGAAGTGCCTTTATTTTACTTTCACTTGCTGCCGCGGTATTTTCTATGAAGAGAGATAGCAGGAAAGCGTCAACGCAATTGAACAATCAAGCAGGTTAGTTGAGATTAAGAATTGATTTTGAAATAATATGGATAGACAATCCAAAAGGAGAGTTTACTCATGAATGTATTGGTTATTGGAGCAAACGGCCAGGTAGGTCAGAAAGTTGTTAATCTACTTGATAATAACAAAGACCATTCCTTAAAGGCGATGGTCCGAAAGAAAGAACAGGCGGATGAATTAGCAAACCGCGGAATTGAATCAGTAGTAGCGAGTCTTGAAGACTCAGTCGATACCATTTCTGAGGCTATGAAAGGGAGCGACGCCGTTATTTTTGCTGCTGGTTCTGGTGGAAGTACTGGATCAGATAAAACATTATTAGTAGATCTAGATGGAGCAGTAAAAACGATCGAAGCAGCTGAAAAACTTGGCATTAAGCGTTATGTGATGTTGAGTGCACTTCAAGCACACAACAGAGAAAATTGGAGTGAGGCATTATTGCCATACTACGCTGCAAAACATTACGCTGATAAAGCGTTAGAAGCAAGTTCATTGGACTATACTATTGTGCGCCCAGGTGGTCTTTTAAACGAAGAAGGAACTGGCAAGGTGTCAATCGCTGAGAATCTAGGACGTGGATCGATTCCACGTGATGATGTAGCTGAGGTTATCGTGTCTACACTAATGAAGCAAAATACGATTCGCCGATCTTTCGATTTGATTTCTGGGGATAGCTTGATTACTCAGTCAATAGGATCTCTATAATAATAAGGTAACCGATTCTTTATGCGAAAGAATCGGTTTCCTTACTTTTTCTTATTTAAAGAATACAAAATGCTGTTGAGTTTACGGTAAGAGATCTTTACAATATGTATTGAGTACATAAATCTTTTCATCTAAAAGGAGTCTAACTATGGAAAAAGTATTGATTTTCGGACATAAAAATCCTGATACGGATACGATCACTTCTGCTCTCGTTTATGCCGATTTAAAAAGGAAGCTTGGCATGAATGTAGAGGCAGTCCGCCTTGGTGCAGTCAATGGAGAAACACAATACGCATTAGATCAATTTAATGTGGAAGCTCCACGAATGGTTCAAACCGTTTCGAATGAAACAAATGAGGTTATTCTTGTGGACCACAACGAACGTCAACAGAGTGCTGAGGATATTGAAAATGTTCGGATTCTAGAAGTGATTGATCATCATCGCATTGCGAACTTCGAAACAGCTGATCCTGTTTATTACAGAGCAGAGCCGGTTGGTTGTACAGCAACGATTCTAAATAAGTTATACAAAGAGAAGAATGTTCAGGTTGATAAAAACATAGCTGGTCTTATGCTTTCTGCGATCATTTCTGACTCTCTTCTTTTCAAATCACCAACATGTACGGAGGAAGATATAGCTGCGGCTAGCGAACTTGCTGAAATAGCAGGGGTAAATGCCGAAACATATGGTCTTGAAATGCTTAAGGCTGGGGCGGATATGAGCAGTAAAACGCCTGCTGAACTGATCTCTCTTGATGCGAAAGAATTTGGTATGGGAGATTCTAAAGTGGAAGTAGCTCAAGTTAACGTTGTTGATACTCTCGATGTTCTTGCTCGTCAGGATGTGGTTGAAGAGGAAATGAGGAAAACGATCGAAGCTAAGGGTCTTGATCTTTTCTTACTTGTTGTAACGGACATTCTTACAAATAACTCAACGGCTTTAGCACTAGGTAAACAAGCAAATAAAGTCGAGAAGGCTTTTGATGTCACATTAATTGAAAACCTTGCTATACTTGAAGGCGTTGTTTCTCGTAAGAAACAAATCGTTCCTGTTCTAACAGAAGCGTTTACAGCTTAATGATCGTTCCAAACGTGGACAGATCCTAAGGGATCTGTCCACGTTTTATTCATTTATTGTGAAAAACATCATAAAAGTCATACTAAATATACACATCAGAATTTATGAAGCTGCTTTCTAATAGGTTCATAATCAAAAAGTTTTCCTTCGTAAATTAGTAACAGCCTTTCGCATTTGCGAAAATCATCTGGAGTGACAAGTGCTGGAAGCTTGTCCCAAAGTTGAATGCCGGAACGATGAAGAACTTCAGCAACAAATTGAGAACAAAAATAAGAATTACTAAACTCAATAGGTTCATTTATTGAAACCCCCAGAACGCCGAGAATATTGTACAAAAATCGCTGTTTGTTTCGAATGAATATCTTTAGCAAGCGCTTCATTTTGTGCACATCACGTTCTGTTACGTTGAGTTCATAGATCACACATGTCGTCTTGGGGTATCGACGGTATGTTCCCGTTAGAACATCCTCTTTCACAAATCCACCATTTAGAGGATTGCCAGGTTTTTTTCTTCCAAAGCTATACATATCATTTAATTCTTCATCGAAGGCAAGTGATGCATGATTGTAAGGAGCTTTAGTATATTTTTTAATCGATTTTGTAAAGAGCGTACCGGTATCAGAAAGTAAAATATATATTTTTTGACTCATCATGGCATCCTTATACATTTGACGTTTACTCTCATTATACATAAATAGATTGATAAGGAGGTACCTCTTCTGGAAAGCACAATATGGATATTGGCAACTATTTTAATAGGTCTTTTATTTGCACAGGCTGTTTTTCTTGTTGCGAAGAATAAGCAGCCAAACAAGGACTTTACGGGACTATCGTTAAAAGTAAAAACGTGGTGGGGCATGTTTGTTGTTTTTTGTCTTGCCACACTATTTAACCCAATTGTTTCCTTGTTTTCTTTAATGATATTAAGCTTTTTCGCATTAAAAGAATATTTCTCAATGATGAAAACTCGGAAAGCTGATAGAAGGATTTTTCTATGGTCCTATGTCGCTATCCCACTCCAATTCTATTGGGTCCTAATCGATTGGTATGGAATGTTCATTGTGTTTATACCAGTTTATGTTTTCTTATTGCTACCGCTTCCACGTATTATAGGAAAAGGGACGCTAGGTTTTCTAAGATCAGTTAGTTCGACTCAATGGGGGTTAATGCTAATGGTTTTTGGTCTAAGCCACCTTGCCTATTTCCAAATAGCTAGCCCAATTTATGGAGCCAAATTAGTGTTATTTCTTGTATTGCTAACTCAGGTAAATGATGCAGTTCATTACATTATTTCTCTTTATGTAGGCAGGCGTAAAGTCGTTCCATCCTCCAATCCTTATCTTACCTTAGAAGGATTTTTATGCGCAATTATCGTCACAACAGCACTAGCCTATACGTTATTTCCTTATTTAACGCCTTTTGGTACGTTGTTTGGAGTTTTATCAGGAGTGCTAATCAGCGTCGCTGGCTTTCTTGGTAGTCTAACAATTTCCGTGCTGAAAAGGGACCTCTTACTTGGTGACGATCGAAGAATGAAAGCTTTGGAGGGAAATTACTTAAATAGAGTGGATAGTCTTGCATACACATCACCTGTTTACTTTCATGTAATTCGGTACTTTTTTGATTTTATGTAAGTAAAAGAGCATGTTTCATACAGCGAGGAATAATATTTTAGCTTGTCGTTATTGAGAAGGCGACAAAATAAAGCACGACAGCAGAAAATACCGCGGTCGTGCTTTACATTTATTCCCCTAGCAAAGATAAGCCACCATCGACAATAATCGTTTGCCCACGAATCATACGTGCTGCTGGAGTTGTTAAGAAATAAGCGGCATCTGCCATATCTGTAGGCTCTACAAGGCGTCCTGCTGGATTTCTTTCCTTAGCAGATTCTAATAATTCCTCTCTGTTTGGAAAATGTTTAAGAGCGTCCGTATCCACAGCGCCACCAGAAACAGCGTTCACGACAATTCCTTTTGGTGATAATTCAACAGCGAGATAGCGAGTAATCGCTTCTACGGATGCTTTAGATACGCCAACAGCAACATAATTTGGAAGCGCCCTGATTGAACCAAGACTCGATAGGGCTACAATCGCTCCTCCACCATTTTTCTCCATGATTTTAGCGGCTTCTTGTGCAGCAAATAGATATGCTTTAGCATTGATGTTCTGTGTCCAATCCCAATGACTTTCTTCTATTTCCATTAGAGGTCTCATAACACCTGAAGCGGCATTGTTAACAAATACATCAAGTCGACCAAATATTTCTTCTGTTTCATGAAATAAAGAAGTGATTTGCTTCACTTCACCAACATTTGCTTTAACGATATGTACTGTAATGCCATATTCGCTTTCTAATTCTTGTTTTGTTTGTTCCGCATCTTTCTTCTTTCTCATAAAGTTGAGAACAAGGTTGTAGCCTTCGGAAGCAAATTTTCGTGCTATTGCTTTACCGATACCTCTTGTTCCGCCTGTGATTAGCGCTACTTTATTACTCATCATAAGTCACCTCTTCAATATTTACTCCAACCTATCATACAGGAACAAGAAGCATGTGAAAAGTTTCGTGAAATCAAACTGAGGAGAATTGGTAGGAAAAGCTTTTAAGGTAGAGGGTGTATTCATTGGGAAAGAATACAATTATGATATACTTTCATCTAGAAACAAATTATGCTAAATAGTTGAGTAGAGCATGGAGATGAAAGTGAAAGTATTAAAATCAGTTTTGGTCAAAACTGCCAGTAAACTGTTTATTTAGGGAGCTGATTTGAAGAAAACTTTTTTAGGGAAATACTGGATGTAATGAGTCTCCTTGGTTTAGGGATCCAATACTTGAGAGAAGTGTTGGAGACAGAAATTATGTATAATTGCAGCTTTTGTTTTAGGGGAGGCATTATAAACTAAAAGCGCTTTCGTGGATTGGTAAGATGATTTTTTATGAAAAACACATCCAAAGTAGACTGAGTAACGTTAGCTATACATAAGCTTCCTGCCTCTTCAGGCTAGCGTCAGTTGCGATGAAAAGGAGAATGATATGAGAGAACTTAACGATGCCGAGCTGTATGTTAAGGTGCAGGCAAAGGATAAAGAAGCTCTCTCATCTCTTTACGATCGATATGAAAAGTTGTTATATTCTTTCTCATATCGAATTGTAAAAGATGGAGGACTTGCAGAAGAAGTTATGCAAGAAGTGTTCATAAAGCTATGGAAAGGGAAGGCCGAGTATAGTGCTGACAAAGGGAAATTCTCTTCTTGGCTCCTTACAATGACGCGGCATACGGCAATTGATTTGCTCCGCAAGCAATCAAAAGAGCCAGATTTTGAACTGGATGAACGAGACTCTCTTCATAGCGATGAATCTTCAGTGGAGGATCAGGTTGAATGGAAAGAGCGAGGACAGATACTTCGTACAGCTGTATCAAAACTTAAAGATGAGCAACAGAAAATAATTGAAATGTTCTATTTTAAAGGAATGACGCACAAAAAGATCTCTGAAGAGTTCGACCTCCCTCTGGGTACTGTGAAAGGCCGAATTCGGCTAGCGCTCAAACATTTAAATACCAGTCTCAGAGAGAAAGGAGGGGTCTCAGATGAAAGCAAATTGTGAGCAACTACTTGACTATTTTAATGAAACCTTATCAGAAGAAGAGAAAGAACAGTTCGAAACTCACCTTTTATCTTGTGAAGAGTGCAGAGAGGAGTTAAAGGAGCTGGAAGAATTGACAGGTGACCTTCCTTATCTCTCTATACCAGAAGAACCACCCGCTGGCATGAAAGATCGTGTTTTGACAAGTGTGTTTGAGAGCGATGCTGAAGAAGTAGGTAACAATGAAGTCGAAAATCCGGAAGAGAAACAAAGTAATACAGTAATAGATCTGCAAACAGAAAGAAAATCAAGACAGAGGAAGTGGGTAGCGCCCGCATTAGCAGCAGCACTTTTTCTCTCCCTTGGTGGAAATTTGTATACGTATATAAACGAATCTGATGGCGAGATAGATAATTCAGAACAAATTTCATCTCTCATCAAAGCTGTACAACTACAGCCAACTGAAGCAGAAGCTTCAGCAGGATCTGCAGCGCTTATGAACGAAGATGGTAAAATGAATTTAGTGGTACAAGTGAACGATGTATCAGGAGTTGAAGGTGATCAAGTGTATCAAGTTTGGTTACTTGAAGGTGAAAAACCATACCGTGCAGGCTCTTTTGTTCCGAATCAGGAAGGAAAAGGTGAGGTAGCTTATCAGGTGGATTATGAAGGTGAGCACGACTGGGATGCTGTCGCGATTACTCTTGAACCGGACAATACAAGTGAAACGCCTAAAGGGAAAATTATATTAAGTTCAGGTTTATAGAACACAAAAAGCAGAGACGTAAAATAATATGTACCCTATAGAGTAGACACTTAAAAAAAGTCTGCCCTATAGGGTACTTTTATGTATAATGAGGACAAATTCTACGATGGGAAATGATTAT
The DNA here is from genome assembly GCF_056173725.1 of Anaerobacillus sp. 63XJN7_4_ISO-PGPR-S23-413. Lineage (NCBI taxonomy): Bacteria > Bacillati > Bacillota > Bacilli > Caryophanales > Bacillaceae > Anaerobacillus > Anaerobacillus sp. 63XJN7_4_ISO-PGPR-S23-413. The sequence goes on along the minus strand of NZ_CM149688.1, from coordinate 2,578,768 downwards.
TAATGAGTAAGAAAGTATTCTCAGAGGAAGATGTCAAAACACTTGCCTCTAATAAATTTGTGAAATCAGTTAGTGAAAAAGGAATCACATACAGTGATGAATTTAAGCGAATATTCATTACGGAGTATGAAAAAGGAAAACTACCGAGTCAGATTTTTAAAGAAAATGGATTTGATGTCGATACTCTCGGACACGAAAGAGTACATTCTGCCGCGAGAAGGTGGAGACAGGGTTATAAAAACAAAGGGATTAATGGACTTACTGACACTCGTAAAGAAAGCTCCGGAAGATCCAAAGATAAGGAACTGTCTTTAGAGGAAAAATACAAACGTTTAGAAGCTCAAAATAACCTATTAAAAGCAGAGAATGATCTCCTAAAAAAGCTCGAAATGATGGAAAAGGGGATGGGAAAAAAGAGATAAAATTAGCTGCTTCTCTCAAGTTTGAATTAATCCGCCATATCATCCATGAGTATCAACTTAAAAATATGGTCCGATACTTATGTTCCGTAGTGGGTGTCTCACGATCTGGTTATTATCGTTATTTCACTGAAGGTGCTCGAAAGCGTCGAACAGAAAACGAGGCGCGAGACCAAGTTTTAAAAGACTGGATCCTAAAAGCCTATGCCTTTAAAAAGCGAAAAAAAGGGGCACGTCAAATCAAGATGACGCTAGCTAACCAGTATCAAATAACCTATAACTTAAAACGCATACGCAGAATCATGAAAAAATACGGAATCGTATGTCCGATCAGAAGAGCGAATCCCTATCGTCGTATGGCGAAAGCAACGAAAGAGCACAGCGTTGTACCAAACAAACTTGAGCGAAACTTCAAACAAGGCATCCCAGGGAAAGTACTTCTAACTGACATTACCTATTTGTTTTATGGAAATAAGAAGAAAGCGTATCTATCTACCATAAAGGACGGCTCTACGAATGAGATCCTAGCTTATCATGTGTCTGACCGAATTACGCTCGATCTAGCGACAGATACGTTAGTAAAACTTAAAAACAACCGTAAAGCAAAACTAGATGCGAATGCCTTTATTCATTCTGATCAAGGCTTTCACTATACTCACCCTACCTACCAAAAACAGCTAAAGAAATACGGTTTAGATCAGTCTATGTCTAGAAGAGGAAACTGTTGGGATAATGCCCCACAGGAATCTTTCTTTGGTCACTTTAAAGACGAAGCCTCAATAAAACCTTGTCAAACACTAATCGAATTAAAACGTGAAGTTAAGAGTTATATGATGTATTACAACCTGGATAGATGTCAGTGGAACTTAAAAAAGATGACCCCTGTTCAATACAGGAATCATCTTCTTAATGTTGCCTAGTCTTTTTTAAACTGTCCTTTACACAGGGTACATATTAAAATACGTCTCTTTTTTTTATATAATAAATAGAGAATGGCTGAATTATAGAATATAACGTAAAACAAATACAATATATGAAAGGGTTTTTAGTAAAGGAGTATGGGGTATATTATACTAAATTCTTATAAAAATTTGAAAATAAGTTCAGTTTTGCTTATGATTAGTAACGATGTGGTTATTATTTTAAAATATTTTTGAGATCCACATATTAAAAGTAGGAGTGGAGAGAATGAACAAAGTTACTAACGTTTTTTGGATAGGAATCGCTATTGCGATTGTCTTCGTTGGTTGGGGGGTGCTCATGCCAGATAACCTTAATCAGGTTATGACGGTATCCCAAAATTTCTTCTTAGATCAATTTGGTTGGTTTTATCAGCTTGCCGCAACTTTCTTTTTAATATTTGCAATTTATTTGATTTTTAGTCGGTTTGGGCATATCAAGCTAGGAAAGGATACAGATAAGCCTGAATATAGCAGGCTCACCTGGTTTGCTATGCTCTTTAGCGCCGGGATGGGAATAGGGCTATTGTTCTTTGGTGTATCAGAACCAATGTCCCACTTTTCTACCCCGCCATATGGTGAAGGAGGAACGGTTGAAGCCGCGCACCTTTCCCTTCGATATACATATTTACATTGGGGATTCCATGCATGGGCTATTTACGCAACCATCGCTTTAGCGCTAGCTTATTATAAATTTAGAAAAGGGGCGCCGGGATTAATGAGCGCAACGCTTTATCCACTATTAGGAGATAAAGTGAAAGGCCCTATCGGGATTACAGTAGATATTATTGCAGTATTTGCGACAATATTTGGTGTTGCCGCTTCTCTAGGCCTTGGGGCTCAACAAATTAACGGTGGTTTAAGTTATTTAACAAACATACCTAATAATTTCACAATTCAATTGATTATTATTGCGATTATCACTGTTCTTTTTACTGTTTCAGCAGGAACAGGAATAAAGAGGGGGATAAGGTATTTAAGTAATGCTAATATGGCGCTTGCTGTATTATTGCTTATCATGTTTGTCATTCTCGGACCAACAAAATTTGTGTTAGATTTATTTGTCACTACTTTCGGAGAATACGTTCAAAATATATTTGCTATGGGCATGAGACTTGCTCCAATGAATGCAGAAAGTGAAACGTGGATTCAAGATTGGACAATCTTTTATTGGGCATGGTGGATTGCCTGGTCTCCTTTTGTTGGGACATTTATTGCAAGGGTCTCGAAAGGAAGAACGATTAGAGAGTTTATGATAGCCGTAACAGTTGTGCCAACAGTCGTTTGTGCCTTTTGGTTTGGCGTATTTGGAGGATCTGGTATTTTCTTTGATTTTACTCAAGGAACAGATATAGCAGGTCAAAGTCTTGAGACGGGGTTATTTTTCTTATATGAACAACTTCCACTCGGTGGTATTTTAACTATCGTTACACTATTGTTAATCTCTACATTCTTTATTACATCTGCTGATTCAGCTACATTTGTGCTTGGAATGCAAACAACAAATGGAAGTTTGAATCCCCCGAACTATGTGAAATTTACCTGGGGATTTTTGTTATCAGCATCAGCGATCGTTCTAATGATTACGGGTGGACTTGAAAGTATGCAGACGGCTATAATTGTTAGTGCTTTCCCGCTTACAATTATTCTGTTATTTACGTGCTGGGGAATGATTAAATCATTTAATGAAGAAGTACCAAGAAAGCAACGTAGTATGGATAAGAAAGCCAAGTCCAAAAAAGATCTAAAAACGGTTTAAAATAAAACCTTTGGAGAACATTCTCCAAAGGTTTTTTAAATAGAGCTAGATACCGAGGAAAAGAAGATAAGCAATATGAGCGGTCTAACATTAACTTCCGATCAAATAAAAGCAGGGATGGAATACGCAATGTTGGCAGAATGAATCAAATTTCGCTATTATTAATGTATGTGGATTAAAAACGAGAAAACAATCATACAAAGCTGGTGGTCTCGTTTGGCTGCTACAGACCCCGGCAGGACTAGGTTACATCAAGCAGCAAGAATAACGATTAGCGTTTTTTCTTCCGTCATGACAATGCTGTGGTTGACCACAATACTTGGGATATCATTTACCCCAGCTATTCTTGCTGGGGTGGTAAGTCTTTTATCATTATTGCTTGTGAATGATGACACAGATAAAAAGAAAAAAATCACTGCCCTTTTGTTAGTAATTTCAAGTATTATTTGGCTAACACTTCGAACATTGCTTAGTTCTATTCCATTTGTTACGGATGGTTTGTTTTTACTTGTGATCTTTTTTGCTTACTACTTACAACATTATGGTTTTCGATATTTTGGACTATTTATGATTGCTTTTTTATCAATCTATTTTTCAACCTTATTGAAACTTCAACCATCCGATTTGCTCGGTTTTATCCTCGGAATTGTTGTCGGGGGAGCATACTCGTATCTTTATCACTTTATTCTGTTCAGAAATCGTCCTAAAAGACAGCTCAGTCGAAGTATGAAGTCGTTTCATATTCAAACAAATCTAACGCTAGATCTCGTACTTGATGCCATTGCAGATCCGACTCCGAATCGCTATAGAGCCTTGTTATTAAAGCGAGATGTAAGAAAACTTAATGAGTATGCACAGGTTATTTCAAGCCAATTAACAACGACTGATCCAGGAGAAGTCTGGAGTGGTATAGACGCTGAGCAACTTAGAATGTACGTCTTTGATGCAGAAATGTTAATTGAAACACTTTACCCAGCAGTTAAAAGAATGAAAGAACTTCATGCACTTGAACATAATGAAGTGAGAAAATTGCTATATAAAGTCGTTGAATCCATTAGAGACGCTGAGGTGTTACGAAGCCACGATATCGTTGGAAACTTAAAGCAAACACAGACCGTTATCGAAGAATTAAAAAATCAGCTGATCGAATTACGAATATCTAATCATCAAAATAAAGATTGGTTATGGTTAATTAGGAGAATAGAGTCGATTGCCAATCATCTTATTGAAAGTTCAAACGAACTCGGAGCTAGACGGATGGCAAATATTGAAGAACAAGTTCGATTAGACGATCCAGAAGAAGTAAAGAAAGAAAATGTTCAAGAAAGTGAAAAATCAAATCAACCAAGAGCAGCTACAAAGAAGGCGCTCCAAGCTATCGTAGCAGGCGCAGTGGCTATTTTCTTAGGTTATTTTCTTTCACCTACTCACCAGTACTGGGTTCTCCTCTCTGCATTTGTAGTACTTTTAGGAACGGATACCGTTGGAATGACGTTACAAAAAGCTTTTCAACGGTCACTGGGAACTATTTTCGGCGCGGTTGCAGGTTTTGGCCTGGCGCATCTTCTTGAAGGAAGGCTTGTCTTAGAGTTAATTGCATTATTTTGCTGTATCTTTATGGCGTTTTATTTGCTATCCATTTCGTATGCGATGATGATGTTTTGGATGACAATGCTAATCGCAATTATGTACGATTTTATCCTAGGTGGGATTACAGAACAGATTCTAATAGCTCGCGTGTTTGATACGTTAGCAGGAGCATTCATTGGCTTTCTAGCGGCAGCAGTGATCTATCCTAAAACTACACGTGAAAAGGTTGCAGATACTGCGGAAGATTTTCTTAATAAATTAAATGAGTATGTGTCGGATTATCTTGAATCCTTTTCACATACTGAAAAGAATTTTAATTTTACAAATCAGGCGTTTGGTATTGATGAACAAATGCGAAAAATCGTTGAAGATGCGAGGCCGCTTCGTAATCGACCTGCTATTCTTGCCCGATCAGGGATTGAACGCTGGTTAACTGTACTAACAGCGATTAATTATTTTGCTAAACATCTATTGGCTTCGACAAATCGAAATAACCGTTCAACTATCATAGAAGGATCAGAGAACACACTTTTCGAGGTTAATGAAGTGATTAAACATAATGTCCATACATTACTTAAACTATTAAAAGGTGAAACAGGGTTAACGATGTATAGTTTAAATAAAGAAAGAGAGCATATTGAAGGTCTTTCAGAAAAAGTTGAATATGCAGATGTAAATTTGAAAAAGTTTGTAAATGACCTCTATTATATATGGAGAATTAACCAGTCACTATTGATATTAGGGAAGGAACTTGGCTCAATAAAGAATAAAGAAGCATCTGATCATTTTAATACAAATCGTAACCTGGAGCAGTAACGCACCGGGTTATTTTTTTGTTGAGCAAAATGTTGATGGGGCGATTGAAACTAAGCTTTCATTCGAATAAACCAGAAATCAATACATCTAAATATAGGCTAACTAATCCTTAATGAAGTGACTTGAAGTGGGAGCTATGAAAATAAATCAAAAATGATTAGTTTATTAAAAGGTAGAGCGGGAATAGAGAGGTGTGACAGTATAATTTTAATTTAGGATTGACAATAGGAGGAAATATTCATGGTTAACAACAAGACTGTATTTATTACAGGCGCAGCTAGAGGTATTGGTTTTGAAATTGGTGAAACGTTCGCAGAGAATGGAGCAAAAGTTGTTCTATCTGACATAAATGAAGAAGGAACAGAAGAAGCTGCTCAGAAACTAAGAGATAAAGGTTATAACGCTATTGGTATTAAAGCAGACGTGACTAATGAAGATGAAATTAAACAAGCAATTGACCGTACTGTAGAAGAATACGGTCGCTTAGACGTGTTAATAAATAATGCGGGACTTCAGCACGTATCTGCATTAGAAAACTTCCCAACTGAGAAGTTTCGTATGATGCAGGATATTATGCTTACAGCTCCTTTCATAGCAACAAAGCATGTATTTCCAATCATGAAGAAACAAGGATTTGGGCGAATTATTAACATGGCATCTATCAATGGTGTCATCGGTTTCGCAGGGAAAGCGGCTTACAATAGTGCCAAGCATGGGGTCATCGGCCTTACAAAAGTTTCTGCACTTGAAGGTGCGGAACACGGTATTACAGTAAATGCCATGGCACCAGGATATGTTGATACACCACTCGTAAGAGGACAGATGGAAGATCTAGCGAAAGAACGCGGAGTAGAGCTAGAAAAGGTACTAGAAGAAGTAATCTATCCACTTGTACCACAAAGAAGACTTCTTGAAGTGAAAGAGATAGCTGATTACTCAATGTTTATCGCAAGTGATGCAGCGAAGAGCATTACAGGTCAAGCCCTACTAATTGATGGTGGCTATACAGCTCAGTAAATTTAGATTTTACTAAAAAAATATTAAAGCAGCGCTTTCTAATGAGAAGCGCTGCTTTTTTATTGATCGCTAAAGGCTATTTGAAGACCAATTAAAGCAAGCAATAAAGCTTTTGCAAGATTGAATTTTCTAGCTAGGGCATGATTTTCTACGACATAGAATGCGATTTTTCCTGCAAAAAAGCTTATTGCACTAAAGATAAGAAAGGCTTGTAGAATGAAAACCCCTTCTAAAATTAACATTTGAAGAGCGGGTGAATTCGCCTGCTGGTTTACAAACTGTGGAAGAAGGGCGAGAAAGAATATGGAGACTTTTGGATTTAAAATATTCATAACAATCCCTTTTCGATATAAAGAAAAATAAGGTCTGCTAGGTTGACTTAGGGGTTTAGCTGCGGATCCGCTATCTTTAAAAGCTTCATATGCCATGAAAAGTAAGTAAGCTGCCCCGCGGTAACAATCGAAAAGGCGAGAGAGGATTGATAAAGGACGGCAGAAATTCCTAAGGTAGCAGCAATATGTACAAGTAGTCCTGAAGAGAGGCCAAGAAAACCATATCCTCGTGAAGTGATCCGTCAATTCGTCTCTCGATTTCAATTAGATGGTAGCGGGACATTGGCCGGAAAAGACCAATAACTTGACAGGTTTCTCATTAATGATATAATTCTGACATCTTTTAGTGTTGTTGGAGGAATAGTTCCATGGAACCCATTTTACTTGATATACCAAATAAATTTAGCACTGACCGTTTACATATACGTTCTCCACTACCTGGGGGTGGTGCTTCGGTTCATCAATCAATTGATGCCTCGTTAGAAGAGCTTAAACCCTGGATGCCTTTCGCACATATAGATCAAACGGAAGAAGATGTTGAAGCGAATATCCGCGAATCTCACGTAGCGTTTTTAAAGCGGGAGGATCTTCGACTATTACTCTTCCATAAACAGACGGGTGATTTTATCGGTTCCTCAGGGTTACATCGAATAGATTGGAACGTTCGTAAATTTGAAATCGGTTATTGGATTGATTCTAGATACGCTGGTCAAGGCTATATGTCTGAAGCGGTCCAAGGCATTGTAGATTACGCCTTTTCAGAGCTAAACGCTAGAAGGCTAGAAATTCGTTGTAATGCGACAAATTGGCGAAGTCGGCGAATTGCCGAGAAACAATCGTTTCAACTTGAGGCTATTTTACGAAACGACCATGTCTCAATTGATGGCAGTAAACTAACTGATACATGCGTCTATGCTTTAACAAAAAAATAAATTTGGTAAGAATATGCATCTTACTTATGGGAGGAATAAGGTTCTTGCATCAAGAATAAACGAGTAATGAATGATTTTGATGATGGAGGGAAACTATGTGATCGAACGAGCGACGATAGAAGAAAGAGATTTTATTTTGTCGAATTCCATTCAATCTGTTAATGAAGGAACGACAAATCCTGGTATCGTAAAAGAAGAGAAAGCACTTGAAATTGTATCATCCATTCTTGATCGAGGTGGTTACCACCTCATTTATCGCGACGAAGGGGAAATTGCTGGCTGGGTATTACTTGGAGAAAACACGGATTATTTTACAGAAAGCAAGCATGGGTTCATTTATGATGTATTTGTTTTTCCAAAGTTTCGTGGGAAAGGGTATTCTAAGCAGCTCGTTCAAGCGAGTATTGAAAACTTCAAAGAACAGGGATATGAGGAAATTCGTTTGAATGTGTATTCCTCTAACTTCGCGAAATACATTTATAAAGACATTGGATTTCGAGAACTTCAAACGATCATGGTTTATAAATAGTTGTCCAGCTTCTTTTCATTTATTAAAAGAATGTGAAAAACAACTCATAATCAATCATCATGCCCTTGGAACTTGCTACACTATTTTTGCAGGGACTTCCCCGGTTCCTGCCCCCCTTAAAATATAAAGTGTGAGCCCCATGCATTTCCCAGCATGGGGCTTTTCCTTTTCAATCACACAGAAATGAGGGAGAGTATTGGTATATCAATTTAAGTTAATAAGTCAAGAAGAAGTCGAGCGAATTATCTCGTGGAACTATGATGGGCTATACTCATTTTATAATATGGACGAGGATCTTGAAGATCTAAAAGAGTTCCGGGAAGATGCAGCCAGCAATGAAAATTATTGGAGCGTCTACCATAGGGATCATCTTATTGGTTTTTTTAGTTTTCATGTGCATGAAGACAACCATATAGAAATTGGCCTAGGAATGTGTCCCGATAATGTTGGAAAAGGAGAAGGCTTTTCTTTTTTAGAGGCTGGCCTTCAAAAAGCAGTTGAATTGTATCGTCCAACTTCCTTTGGAATGGCAGTAGCTGAATTTAATAAACGAGCCATAAAAGTGTATCAAAGGGCTGGATTTCAAATCACTCATCTGTTTATGCAACAAACCAATGGGGGAGAATTTCAATTTGTTGAAATGAAGAAAAACCTCGTTTAAAACAATAATTGCAAAATACTAAATAGACCGATAGAATGAATCAAAATTAGATTTTTAATTTCCTTATTGAGAGAGGCGGAGGGACTGGCCCTTTGATGCCCGGCAACCTGATAGACAAGGTGCCAAATCCAGCAGAGTCTATGCTCTGAGAGATAAGGAAGAGCTCTGAAGCGAACTCTTCCTTATTAGTTAGGAAGAGTTTTTTTAGACGATTCAATAAATGAGAGACGGGTTGTGAAGAATTTGAAAAAAGCTGACCGTATTCGCAAAATGAAAGTTCCAGATGCAAGTGAAAAGTATGGTGATCGTCTGCCACCGGGGCAAGTACTTACAGAAAGGTTCCCTATTCTACATGAAGGTGATGTACCTGTGTATGAGATGTCGACATGGAACCTAAGTGTATTTGGAGAAATTGATAAGGAAGTGATCATTTCCTATAGCGACATACTTGCCTTACCACAGAAGAAAGTAAAGTGTGATATTCACTGTGTCACAAGGTGGTCTAGGTTTGATAATACTTTTGAAGGGGTTTTGATTAAGGATTTTATGAACGCATATGGGATAGTACCGAAAACGAACCATGTTATGCTACATGGTGACTATAACTATACAACGAATATTCACCTCACTGACTTAATGAGAGATAATGTTATTCTTGCCCACTCAGTCGATGGAGAGAAATTAACGGCAAAACACGGATGGCCTCTCAGGTTAGTTGTACCGCATCTTTACTTCTGGAAAAGTATTAAATGGATCAGAGGTATAGAATTTATCAATGAAGACAAACCTGGTTTTTGGGAACAAAACGGATTTCATAACCATGCCGATCCATTTAAAGAAGAAAGGTTTTCTGGAGAGGATTTGGGACTACCGGAAGATGAATGGGAGAAAAAAGAGTTTGATTAATTTTTCTTGAAAAAGCGGGCGTGATTAACACATATAGAATTGATTGAGGAAAAGGTAGTTTATTATCACATTCTAAATATCATCATATCTATAAAAAAATAGTTTAAACTTGAAAGTCAGCAGAACCTTAGTATGTGTGGGTTTTGCTGACTTTTTATTCTCTGGTAATTAAAAAAGAGAAGAATTTTAAAAAAGAATGATCTAAATGGATCTTCCCTCCGTTAGCTAAGTGTAAATCGAAATTAAGGGGAGTGGATTTGAAAATGAATACGAACAAGAATATGAAAAAGAAAGTGATCGATTGGAAAAAGGGACTATTAATTGTTCCGCTTAGCTTTTCACTTTTAATACCAACTGCTGGAGCATTTGCCTCTGACCACGACCAGCAAATGGACAAGCCTACAGTAGAAACACCAGGTGCTGATCTTCGTGCTGATCTTGGCCATTTACTAAGTGAGCATGCTTATCTTGCAGTAGAAACAATGAGAAAAGGAGCTGAAGGTTCTGCAGATTTTGAAGCTTCTGCTGGTGCCTTAAGTGAAAACACGGAAGACCTTACAGCTGCGATTACATCCGTTTATGGTGAAGAAGCAGGAGCTGAATTTAATGAAATTTGGAGCAATCATATCGGTTTCTTCGTTGACTATGTGAAAGCAACAGGTAATGAAGATGAAGATGCAAAACAAAAAGCTTTAGATAGCTTAGATGGTTATAAAGAAGATTTCTCTAATTTCTTGGAAAATGCAACAGGAGAACGACTTCAAGCTGAAACATTGTCTGAAGGACTTCAAGCTCACATTAATCAGTTGATTGGTTCATTTGATAGCTATGTAGCAGGTGATTATGAGATGGCTTACGAGAAAGAACGTGAAGCGATTGCTCACATGCAAATGGTGGCTAAAGGATTCTCTGGTGCCATTACTGATCAGTTCCCAGACAAGTTCGAGAACACAAAAGCCGTAACACCAGCATCTGATCTTCGTGCAACATTAGGTCATTTATTATCTGAACATGCTGGTCTTGCAATGATGACAATGCAGAACGGAATCGACGGATCAGAAGACTTTGATGCATCTGCAGCTGCACTAAGCGAGAATACGGATGATCTAGCTGCTGCGATAACTTCTGTATATGGTGAAGAAGCAGGAAATCAATTTAAAGAAATGTGGTCTGGACATATCGGTAACTTTGTAGAATATGTTCAAGCGACAGGAGCTGAAGATGAAGCTGCTCAAGAAAAAGCACTAAAAGCGCTGGAAGACTATCGTGCAGACTTCTCAAGTTTTCTTGAAACAGCAACTGAAGGTAGATTAGAAGCGGGACCATTATCTGAAGGTTTACAAATGCATGTGAATCAATTAATATCTGCGTTTGATAGCTACACTACGGAAGACTACGATGCAGCTTATGATTCGGTTCGTGAAGCTTATGCTCATATGTATAAGCCGGCAAAGGGACTTTCTGGTGCTTTCGTAAACCAATTCCCGGACAAATTCGCTATGGAAGCTATGCCAACTGGTATGCCTAAAACAGGTATGGGTGGTACAGCTGAACAGCAAATGCCAATCGAATGGATTGTTGCAGCCATTCTTGCAACTATGGCTGCAAGTGGCGTAATTGTTCGTAGAAAAATGCAGAAAAGCTAAGGGAATAGATGATAGGGTAGCCTAACATACCCGCTAGAAAAGCAATAGCCAAAGTGGCTATTGCTTTTCTTCGTGAAAAGGACAATGAACTTGTCGTACTTACGCTATAGGAAATGGTTTTAATAAAGTTTGAGATGTAAGGAGCGTTACAGCATCATGTTTATAAAAAAGGTATACTGATAATGGGAAAATAGATGATGCCTGACTATGAAACACAATCAAGTTCGTCAAATATGTCTTTCAGTTGCTAGGATAGTTTATATGAGGGGGAAATTAGATGAAGCGAAAGTTTACATTTATTTTCGCAACGCTACTTTTTATTGTTGCATGTGGGAATAGTGAAACCAATGAAACTGGTAAAACAGAGGTGTTATCAAAGGAGTGGGATGAAATCGTATCCTCTTCTAATGGAACAGAGGTAAATCTCTTTATGTGGGGAGGAGATGAAGGCATTAATCAGTACATTGATGAATGGGCAGCACCAAGATTAAAAGAGGAGTATGATATTACGCTTAATCGTCAGCCGATGAATACCGAAGAATTTATGCAAAAACTTTTAACAGAGAAAAAAGCAAATAAAAACAAAGGTACAATTGATGTCATATGGATCAATGGCGCAAACTTCAAAAATGCTAAGAATGCTGATTTATTACTAGGTTCTTTCTCAAAGAAGCTGCCTCATTTTCAAGAATACATTGGATCAAAGGATCAGAATGCTGAATATGATCAAGGGACGGAAATTGATGGATTAGAAGCTCCGTGGGGAAATGTTCAATATGTTTTTCATTACGATTCGAGCAAGATCGATACACCTCCAAGTACACTTGAGGAGTTAAAGCAGTGGATTCACGATAATCCTGGGAAGTTTACGTATCCTAACGTTTCGGATTTTACTGGTAATACGTTCGTGAAGCACCTACTCATAAAAGGTTCAGGCGAAGAGTCGGGTCTTCTGGCAAAGGAATTTAACAAAGAAATTATTAAAGATTCCGAAGAATACGTGTGGAACTATCTTGATGATATAAAGTCTGATCTTTGGCGTAATGGTGAAACTTATCCTGAATCATTGACTAAACTTGATACGCTTTATAGTCAGGGGGAAATCCTAATGACTATGGGCTTTAACGAAGCAAGAGCAGAAAGTTTAATTGAAAATGGGACGTTTCCTGAAAGCACGAAGTCATTTGTTCTAAAAGATCCTGGATCGGTTTCAAATACACACTATCTCAGTATTCCATTTAATAGTCCGAATCCAGAGGGAGCTATGACAGTTATTGATTTTCTTGAATCGCCAGAAGCTCAAATAGCTAAAATGGATCCTACAATGTGGGGGGAAGGTACGGTATTAAATTTCGATAAATTGAGTGAAGAGGATCAGAAGGTTATTGGTAACCTTGACCGGGGAGAAAGCGTACTTTCCACAGAGGTTTTAAATGAATATAAGCTACCAGACTTAGATACAGGTTACACGGAGTGGATTAATAATGAATGGGCGAATCGGGTTATTGAGCAATAAGTGGAAATTACGTTTATATTTATTACCTGCGATTGCGGTTACATTGCTACTTGTAGGGCATGGAATGTGGTCAGCGGTAGCTCAAAGTTTTCAAACAATAGATGGGGAATGGACTATTGCAACATACGCGGAACTTTTTAGTAATCATGCTTTTTTTCATTCCCTTAAATTAACGTTTCGAGTTGCCGTCCTGTCCACCTTACTATCGTTAGTGATAGGATTAGTAATGACTAGAATGTTATATGAGTTATTTAAAGATTCAACGTTGAAGATACTTGTATGGATACCGATGTTAATTCCTCATTTTGTTGCAGGTTATTTAGTATTTTTGTTTTTCTCGCAAAGTGGACTGTTCTCTTCTCTACTTTATCAAATTGGAGTATTAGAGAGTCGAGGGAATTTTCTAGTTCTTGTTCAAGAGAAATTTGGGTTGGGGATCATTTTAACATATGTCTGGAAGGAAGTTCCTTTTGTAATTCTCATGCTGTTGCCTGTTTATTATGAGATCGATCATCGCTATTCTGAAGTCGTTCGAACGCTAGGTGGAAGTAAGTGGGATGTTTTTAAAACCGTTGAACTACCCTGGATACTCCCGATTCTCATCGAAACAGCAGTAATCTTATTAGCATTTGTTGCTTCTGCGTTTGAAATCCCATATTTATTAGGTGTCACACGACCAGAAATGTTACCAGTTAGAGCGTACGAATGGTTTTATGATGGGGATTGGAGCAAGCGACCACTTGCATTTTCTGCTATGCTTCTTCCAGGAGTGCTCGCCCTTCTTCTTGCGACCTTTTCAATCGGAGCTGTGCAAAAACATAGGCTTAGAATGATAAAGGGGAGAAACAGATGAGGTTATTTTTGAAGCGTTTAGGGAAAAGAGAGTTAGCAACTAGTTTCGTGTTTGTTTTGTTTATTATTTTATTCATCCTACCTTTTGTAACAATAGGAATGAAAAGCGTCTCCGAAGGGTGGAGGTGGCCTGCGTTATTTCCAAACGAACTAAGTTTGGATGCGTGGCGTAGCATTATGAAAGATCCTTCATTAATCGAATCAATTGTTACAACGTTCAAGATTGCTCTTCTAGTTGTAATATTAAATATTTTGCTCGCGATACCAGCGGCCAGGGCTCTTTCTCACTATACGTTTAAAGGAAAATCCATTATTGAGGGACTATTGCTATCCCCTATTTTAATACCTGGCATTTTACTCGCAATGGGGCTTCAATTTACGATGATACAATTTGGCTTAGCAGATAAGATGATAGGCGTTGTCATTGTTCATTTGATTCCTACGCTACCTTATGCCATTCGTGTCATGAGGGCAGGCTATGAGAGAATGGGAAGTAGTCTAAATGAGCAGGCTGCTGTACTAGGAGCCGGTCCGTTGACGCGCTTTTTGACAGTAGCCCTACCTTTATTACTTCCAAGTATTCGAAGCTTAATGTTATTAACTTTTGTTATATCTTTAGGACAATATGCGCTTACAGCAATTATTGGGGGAGGTACAGTGATCACCCTCCCATTATTATATTATCCCTATTTTTCAAGTTCGAATGAAGCAGTTATTGCAGGATTTTCAATACTTTTTGCTTTGCTACCCCTTCTATTTATTGGCCTGGTGGAAGTTATGTTGAGGCTGGTTATTCGAGCTGTTAATCGCGTTTGAAAGGAAGATTGTTTTGAACCAGCTATTGCAATGCAGAAACCTTCATAAGAAATTTTCAAATACATCCATCTTGCAGAACCTTTCGTTTCATTTAGAAGAAGGTGAGCATTTTACAGTAGTAGGACCATCAGGATGCGGTAAGAGTACACTCCTCAGGTGTATTGCTGGTTTGGAAGCACTAAATGAAGGAGACATTTACTTAAGAGAAAAATCAATTGTAAGGCTGAAACCAGAAGATCGTTCGGTCGTTTTGATGTTTCAGGATTCATTATTATTTCCTCATTTAACAGTACTAGAAAACGTAACTTATGGTTTGAAAAGAAAAAAAGTATCAAAAAACGAACGCGTTAGGCAAGCTGAACAAATGTTAAATAAAGTAAAGCTGTCTAAATGGAAAGATACCTTTCCTCATGAATTATCAGGTGGTCAAAAGCAGAGAGTATCACTTGCAAGAGCGCTTGTGCTGAAACCAGATCTTCTTTTATTAGATGAGCCGTTTAGCTCACTTGATGCTGCACTACGAGAATCACTTCGTAGTGAGGTGAAGGATTTATTAAAAGAAGAAGGGATTACTTCACTGTTTATTACTCACGACCGTGACGAAGCTATCGAAATGGGTGATAGGCTTGCTGTTATGTATGAGGGGAGATTCATCCAAATCGGTCATCCTTATGATGTTGTCACGAATCCTTCATCTATGGAGAGCGCTAAAATTATTGGAGAAGGATTAGCTCTAGAAGAAGGGTTTATTCCGCTTAGTAAATTAAAAGCCATTTCTGTGCAAGATAAAGAAAGTAACCAGGATTGTACCTTTGTTTCAGGAAAGGTAAGCGCGGTTACAGTAAAAAACAACATAGAATGCTATCGTATATCCTGGGAACAGGGAAGTATTCTTGTCATGTCAGACAGTCGTTTAGTTGCGGGTCAAGAAGTTCTATTAAGTGCTAAGAGGGAAGACATGAAAGAATATCCCAAAGATCAATGGGGTCTTGCCCAATGACTGTTAAAACACTTCTAAAAGGATTATCGTTGACGGCACTTATCATTGTTATTTACTTACTTAATCAATATGTATTTGATTTTAGACCCTCTCACATTCGTGGTTGGATTTCATCATTCGGCTTTTATGCTCCGCTCATTTTCTTGCTTATTTGTATTGGTAGACCCTTTGTGCTCTTTCCTACATCGATCATTTCGATCAGTGGTGGCTTAGTATTCGGGCCTCTACTTGGTACAGTTCTAGCGGTGGTAGGTGGTTCAACAGGAGCTCTTCTTTTCTTTTCATTAGCAAGAAAATTAGGAATGAACATTCTACCGAAATCATGGAAGCGGAAGGGAGAAAACCTTGAGAAACGATTATCAGAAAAGGGTTTTCTTTATGTACTCTTGTTACGTCTCGTTCCTTTTCTTCATTTTGATTTAGTTAGCTATGTTTGTGGGGTTTCTAATGTGAATCGGAGGAAATACTATTTAGCAACGCTGCTGGGGATGTTACCAGGTGCCATTGCATTGAATTTTCTGGGGGCAAGTTTTTTATCAAATAATTTATCATCGGTCATTATTGCTGCTGCCGTATTACTACTATTACTTATCGTAAGTCTATATATTCGCAGAAAAGCATTCGGACCTTCTGTTGAAGAAGAACTGAAATAAGGACGGTGCTGTCGTGCTTGACACTCATGCAAGGAAATATGTTCAGCCTCTAATGGATCGGACCTCAGAATCGCTGCTTCGATTAGGTCTTACAGCTAATCAAGTAACGGTTATTTCATTCATTATTGGCATTTCATCGGGGATATTTATTTATTTTGATTATTACGTTTGGGCGGTTATCGTATTATGGGCTTCTGGTTTTCTTGATGCTGTTGATGGAACAATGGCACGTAAAACAAAGCCATCTCCTTTTGGCACCGTATTGGATGTGAGTTTTGATCGCGTTGTTGAAATTAGTGTCATATTAGGGCTTGCTTTTCGGTTTCCTGAAGCGATGTGGGCCTTGTTATTATTAAGTACTTCCATCATTTTTGCCATGACGATCTTCCTTACAGTAGGTGCTGTGTCAGAGAAAAAAGGCATCAAATCATTCTATTATCAAGCGGGAGCTGCGGAGAGAACAGAAGGTTTTCTTCTCTTTACAGCAATGATTTTGTTTCACAATTTTTTAGTTATCTTGACACTAGCGTTTGTAGCAATTGAACTATTCACTGCTTTTCAAAGACTAGCAGAAGCCAAAAGGATATTAGGATAGAGGAGATGGGACGAATGATAGAATATGATCTAATTGTAATAGGCGGGGGTTCTGGTGGACTGACTGCTGCATCTGGTGCAGCCAATATGGGAGCCAATGTGGCCTTAATCGATGATCAGCCAGGTTTAGGTGGTGACTGTCTTCATTATGGGTGTGTCCCATCAAAGGCTTTTATTACAGCTGCTAAAGAAGTTCATGCTGTATACAAGGGGGCAAAAGAATTTGGCCTTACGGTGAGCGGTGAAGTGCTCTTTAGTCGTGCTATAGATCGCGTGAAAGAAGCGATTAGTGAAATTCAAGAAATTGATAGTGATGAGCGCTTTGAGAAATTAGGGGTAGATATTTATCGAGGCAAAGGTTCATTTAAAGATAGTCATACAGTCCTCATTGATGGCAAGAACCCCATCAAAGGGAAACGTATTGTGATTTCCACAGGATCAAGCCCGAAAGTTCCCCCAATTGACGGAGTGGAACATGTTTCTTATATTACGAATGAATCAATTTTCAATTTAGACCATTTGCCTGAAAGCATCGTTTTTATAGGTGGCGGTCCTGTTGGACTTGAGCTTGCTCAATCTCTCTCAAGATTCGGCTCAAATGTAACTATATTAGAAACCTCTGAGACCATTTTGAAAAAAGAAGATCATGATATTATTCCAATTGCTACGAAGGAATTGGAGAAAGAACTTTCATTTATTTTTAAAGCAGAAGTAAAAGAGATTAAAGAGGAAAACGGTTATAAAGTTGTGGCGTATATAGAGAATGGCGAAGAGAAAACTATCCAATCAGAAATGATTATGTTTTCAACTGGTAGAAAGCCTAATACAGATAAATTGAATTTAGAAGCGGCCTCAGTAGATGAGGACAATGGATTTATTAAAGTTAATGCATCATTACAATCTAGCCAATCCCACATCTATGCAATTGGTGATGTGAATGGTGCCTTTCCTTTTACACATGGAGCTGGTATGGAAGGGAAACTTATTGTACAAAACGCAGTGTTTGGATTAAAGAGAAAAGTAAACTATGAGAACGTTCCATGGGTTACCTATATAGATCCTGAGGTCTTTCACCTTGGAATGACTGAGAAAGAAGCGAAAGAGAAACATGGCGATCAAATTCGCGTTTTCAAGGTTGGTACGGAAGATGTCGATCGATTTATAGCTGAGCGCAAAAAAAATGGACTTTTAAAGGTCATTACAGACATGAAAGGGCATATTCTAGGTGCTCATGCTGTTGGTGAAGATGCTGGAAGCTGGATGCAAGAAATTGTTTTTGCGAAAGAACATGGTCATAAAATCGGAGACATTTCTACAGTTATTCACCCATACCCAACGAAAGGTGCTATCCTAAATCAAGCCGCTGATTTATTCTGGAGAGAAAAATTATTTGATGGTTGGCTTCCGAAGGTGTCAGAAAAATACATTAAATGGGTTCGATAAAGAATTAAAGGAGGAGAAGGTTGAAGAAACTGTTGTTAATTGGAGCGGGACATGCTCACCTTCACATAATGAAGAAACTTCAGGAAGAAAATGGAGAGCATGAGGTGACACTCATTTCTCCATCGGAGTATCAATATTATTCTGGAATGTTCTCAGGCTATCTTGAAGGGCTATATAACAAAGAAGATATGCGAATACATATTCCAACATTAGCAAAAGCGGCAGGCATTCATTTTACGGAGGGTGCAGCGTTATCTATAGATGCTAAAGCAAAAGTTGTGTTAACGGAAAAGGGCGATATTCTCTCATATGATGTTCTTTCCGTAGATATCGGCTCATTAACAGCCGGAATTGAAGTACCTGGCGCTAGAAAGCATGCTCTCCGCATCAAACCTAACTATCGTATCGAGGAAGTCGCGAAGGCAATGCAGGCGGCAGAAACCCCTGTCGTTGTAGGTGGTGGCGCTGCAGGTGTTGAAATGGCTTTAGCTCTCACTGCAAAAAGAAAACTTGAGGATAAAAAACCGGTGGCATTAATTTCTCATTCACCATTGTTAGAAAATACTTCTGCTAAAGCGCAGGAAAAAATCAAGCAAATTATGCAAGGTAAAAGCTTGCCACTTTATTTGCAAGAAAAAGTGGCAAATGTAACGTCAAGTCAGATTATCACAACAACTGGTAATCAAATTGCTTATGATGAAGTGCTATGGTTAACTGGACCAAAAGCTCCAGGTATATTTCGAACTTCTCAATTACCAGTTGATGAAGCGGGTTATTTACTTGTAGAAGATACACTACAAGTGAAGGAGTATCCGGCCATTTTTGCGGCAGGAGATTGTGCTTCTATCCGCCAGTATCCGGACCTTCCTAAAGCCGGTGTAGTAGCCGTGCGACAATCAGATATCCTTTGGGCAAACATTAAGGGGTTTCTGAATGATGCGAATGGACGGCGTTTCCAACCTAAGAATGCATACTTATCGATTCTTTCTACTGGTCAAAAACAGGGATTACTGTTATATGGGAGAATAGTTCTTCACCATCCTCTCTCATGGAAATTAAAAAATAGAATAGATCAAAAGTTTATGACCACATACAAGACGAATGTTTGAGTAACGCCCGGTGTATTATAATAGGACTTTAATGGGTCCTCTTCATGAAAAAAACTCTCTTTCTTAAAGAAAGAGAGTTTTTTTCATGAAGAGGACGGTAATAAACGTTGCGGATTTCTGGCTCATGTACGCTCTGTGATTAAAATTGCACTCGAATGAGCCAAAATCGAGCATCAAAACTATAAGTTAATGTAGTTTGTGGATAAACCATATAGGTGTAATCTTCATTAATTCATACATAAAGACCGCGACTTTATGAGTGGAGGTGAGCAAATTCTGTCGGATATTTGTGCTGAAAAAAGAGGGGTTGACGAAACGATTGCTAGCGAAAAATGACAAATTGGAGTGGCTTTTCAATTTTTTTGGCATTTCGATAAAAGGCTATTTGAACAAACTCCTCCTTTATGCTGACATCCGAAAGATATAAAAGCGAATTTTAGGGACTTTGTCATAAGTAAATTACTTGAGTAAGAATCGATGCTTCTATAGTCCTTAACCCCTAAAGACTATTAAAAAACGATATTACTCATCAAAATGATTCAGAAGCAGGACAATCGTCATTTTTTTATATTAAAAGTACTTTGAGAGAATTGAATCATTTTCTGAAAATTTCGTCATTTTTGTTTGGGTTGTGACAAATCCTGGTATAGCATATTAAGTGAACCCGGCAATACAAAAGGAGGGCAGAGTGTAAACACAAAACTAATAATTAGGGAGGAAGAAATTTGAGAAAACGAAGCAAACGTAAAATCGTAGCTCTTTTTGCTTGTTTTATTCTCCTCATCACGAGCTTCATACAACCAGCGATGCAAGTGAACGCGAAAAGTGATTCTTCTGTATCCATGAATGATGAAGTGAAACGCGTTGATCAGAAGGTAGCGAAAGCATTTGAGAAGAACGAAAAAGTAACGTTCTTGATTAAATTTGCAGAACAAGCTGATACGACAAAGGTTGCGAAAGAAGCTGAAGAAAAGGCTAAGAAAAACAACTTAACTTCCTTTCAAGCTGAAATCACTAAGCGATCAGCTGTTGTTAATGCGTTAAGAGCTACGTCTATTGAAACACAACACTCTGTGTCCACATACTTAGAACAACAAGAGAAAAAAGGCAATGCAGAAGACATAAAATCATTTTACATCGTAAACGGTATGGCAGTAACAGCAACAAAAAAAGTGATGAACCAACTAGCATCATTTCCTGAAGTGGATAAAATACTTCCTAACGAGATCAGGCAGATTCAGCCAATTCCAGATAAAACGAAAACTAAGGCTAAAACGACTGCAGATACGAACTCAATTGAGTGGAATATTGATCGAGTAGGTGCTCCTGAAGTATGGGATATGGGAATTGATGGGGCAGGGACGGTGATCGCTAACATTGATACCGGTGTTCAGTGGGATCATCCCGCTCTTATGGAACAGTATCGAGGATATAGTTCTGAAGGAGTAGATCATGAATTTAACTGGTTTGACGCTGTAAGCGGAGAAGCCGCCCCATATGATGATCTCGCACATGGGACTCATACAATGGGAACTATGGTTGGCGCTGAACCGGATGGTTCGAATGAGATTGGCGTCGCTCCTGGGGCAAAATGGATAGCGGTAAAAGCTTTTAGCGAAGACGGTGGAACAGATATCGATCTTCTTGAAGCAGGAGAATGGATTATTGCTCCTAAGGATGCAGAAGGCAATCCACACCCTGAGAAGGCTCCTGATGTCGTGAACAATTCTTGGGGAGGCGGACCTGGGCTTGACGAATGGTATCGCCCAATGGTTCAAAATTGGCGAAATGCAGATATATTCCCAGAATTTTCTGCGGGTAATACAACACTATTTAATCCCGGAGGTCCGGAGTCAATCGCAACACCAGCAAATTATCCTGAGTCATTTGCTACGGGAGCTACAGATATCAATGATGCTCTTGGAAGTTTCTCTCTACAGGGACCATCCCCATATGATGAAATAAAACCTGACGTTTCAGCTCCTGGAGTTAATATCCGTTCTGCGGTACCAGGGAGTAGCTATGAAGGAGGGTGGAATGGTACGTCGATGGCTGGGCCACACGTATCAGCGATCGCTGCTCTCCTTCGTCAAGCAGATCCATCGTTGACGGTTGATGATATAGAAGACATCTTTTTAAACACCGTCACACCACTTACAGACGATGAATTCCCAGATTCTCCGAATAATGGTTACGGTTATGGATTAGTGAATGCATTTGACGCTGTTTCTTCTGTTATGAGTGGGCTCGGTACATTAGAGGGTGATGTGATGAAAGAAGGAAGCGATGAAGAAGAGCCCACGTATCAACACGATGCTCCTGCAGAAGCTTATGCTCAGATGGAATTTCCTCTTACCGTCACAGCGACAGATAATGTGAGCGTAACGAGTGTAGAGCTTGAATATGATCATAACGGAGAGTGGACGTCAACTGAAGCAACAAGAATTGATGGGAACTATCTTTCTGGATCCTATCAAGCTATTATCCCAGGTGACGCCGTCAGTGAACCTTCCGTTAGTTACAGGTTTAAAATCGAAGACTATGGTGGACATGTTGTCACAACGGACGAATATCAGGTAGAAATTATCCCTGGTATCTCAACAGGATACGAAACGGACTTTGAATCAGAGCCAGCTGGATGGATGAGCTGGGGAGAAAATAATTCATGGGAGCGGGGGACGCCAACGGTTGGTCCTGAAGCTTACTCTGGAGAAAAGGTTTATGGAACCAACCTTGATGGAGCTTATGACAACAGTGCTAACATGACGCTGATGATGCCTCCTATCGATTTACCAGAAGGTGAAGCTTATCTTCAATTCAATCAATGGTATGAACTAGAAAGAAACTATGATTATGGTCATCTCTTCGTTTCAACCGATCAGGAAAATTGGGAAGCTCTTGCGGAGTATAATAATCTTTCTGATGAATGGGTGAGTGAAGAGGTTGATCTATCAGCCTATGAAAATCAGCGGATTTATTTAGCTTTCCACGTCGAGACGGATGGTAGCGTGATGAAGCAGGGCTGGTATATTGACGATGTAAGTTTATCAGCAGAGCCGATGGAAGTCGCCGCTAAGAAAAAGAGCGCGAAAGTTTCTGTTCAGCCTGAAGAAAAATCTGCTAGTGCCAAAGCGAAAGAAAAAGTTAATCCTGACAAGTTAAAACCTTCACCGCTTGTTGCAAATCCAGTTAAAGAGAAACCATCACCTACACCTCAAGCTCTGCCGCTTCAAGCAGAAGTGTCTATTCTTGAGACAGGGCGCTCTGCAACAACGAACTTGGAAGATGGAAGCTATTCCATGACTCATGCAGCAGGGGACTATACAGCTGTTGCAGAAGCATATGGCTACCAGTCAGAGACTCAGGAAGTGACGATCGTAGATGATGAAGTGACAGAAGCTGACTTCACATTAGAAGCGATACCAGAGGGAGAAATCGAAGGAACAGTCACGAATAGTGAAACAGGAGAGCCAATCCAAGATGCAACTGTTTTATTAGTAGAAGATGCTGCTATAGCACCCGTGCAAACGGATGAAGAAGGACATTATTCATTAACAGGTTATGAAGGGGAGTATACGTTAAAAGTTCTTGCGGCCGGTTACTATAGCGATACATTTAACGTCACTGTGGAAGCGAACGAGACCGTTGTACAGAATGCTGATCTTTCCCCATTCATCGGATATGCAGGGGAAATCGGGTATGACGATGGTACTGCTGAAAACGCAAGAGCGTTCTATGATGCTGGGAACGGTTGGGCTGTGAAAATGTCGCTAGCAGAAGGTCAAGAACGTGCGCTTGTGACTGGAGGGTTATTTAGATTCTGGAATACGGAATGGCCAAATCCAGGCGGCACAAATTTTAAAGTCGAAATTCATGATGCATCAGGTCCGGATGGAGCACCAGGTAAGAAACTCGCTGGTCCAATTGACGCGACTGCTCTTCGAAATGGCGAATGGACGATGGTTGATCTGTCTGATCAAGGAGTGATCGTAGAAGGTGATTTTTATCTCACTTATATTCAAGCGGATGCCAATCCAAATGCTCCGGGTCTTGCAACAGATGAAGACGGAGAATATGTCGACCGAAGCTTTCAATATGTTAGCGGCGCATGGTCGAAGGCTCCTGAAGAAGAAGGGAACTATATGATCCGTGCAGTCGTGGATTATGAACTAACAGCACCAATGATTACATCTCCAAAAGACGGTTCGTATACAAACAAGAATAGCATTGAAGTTGACGGTGAAACGGCACCAATGACAGACGTTCATGTTATGAAAAATGGCGAAGAAGAAGCTGTTACAACTTCTAATGAAGAAGGTGATTTTACAACAGAAATCCAATTGAGCAATGGTGAAAATCAGTTAACAGCTCGTGCATCGACTGATCGTGGGATGACGGAAGAATCTGATACTGTTATGGTTACTTTAGATCAAACAAAACCGGAATTAACGATCACATCTCCTAAAGATGACTGGAAAACAAATAAAGGATCCGTAACAGTTAAAGGTGACGTTCATGATGATAATCTTGCTTGGGTAAAAGTTAACGGAACGAAAGCGAAAGTAGAAAATGGTGCATTTTCACATCGGATGCTTCTCGAGCAAGGTGAGAACATTATAAAAGTAGTGGCGAAAGACAAAGCAGGAAATAAAACGAAAAAGTCGATCAAAGTTTATTCCCAGCAAGAAGAATTGGTCATTAATCAATTAAAACCAGATCAAAATAAAGATCTTCAAGCGGGAGAATCAGTGAAAATTGAATTCGATAGCTCTCCAGGAATAAAGGCTACTTTCTCAATTCGTATGCCGCTAGTGAATCCAACGATGATGCCTTCAAGTATGACTGAATTTCCAATGATGGAAGTATCAGAAGGGCATTATGTCGGTTACTGGACAGCTACTTCGAATGTGGTGGCTGAAGGTGCTGAGATCGAAGTGAAAGTGAAAGATTCTTTTGGCAACGAGACACGAAAAACAGCGGAAGGATTACTAAATATCAATACGAAAGAATAGTTTAAACCACTGAAAAAGCAGGCAGTCTAAATAGACAGCCTGCTTTTTTGATTTGTCCGGTATTTTATCAGATTTCATCTTAAGCAATGTATAAGCATATGATCGGCGGTGGTTTTTCTTGTCATTTCTGATAAAATAAAATTCAAATTAATTGTCAAATGTGGATTTGCAACTTCAAATGTGCAAAGATATTGTAAAGACGTTTATAATGGAGAAGAAGCAAATTGCTGAAAAGGAAATGATGATATGGCTTTACGATATGCTCTTCTTGGATTACTCACAAAGAAACCATCAACCGGATATGAACTAACACAACAATTTAGAGAAACGATGATCCATTTTTGGTCTGCGCATCATACACAAATTTATCGTGAACTTGGAAAGATGGAGAAAGAGAAGCTAGTAAGCTTTGAAATTGTTCCGCAGTTAGATCTTCCAGATAAAAAGATCTATTCTATTGAAGATAAAGGATACCGTCTTCTCATTGAATGGCTTGCTCATCATACTGTAGACCCACCAAAAATGAAAAACGAACAATTGATGCGTGTTTCTTTATTTCATCTTATTCCAAAAGAAGAAGCGATCCAATTCCTAAAAGAGAGTAAAGAGCATCACCAAATGGTGCTTGATCATATGAACAGCTGGAAAGAAGTAAATGCAGTTGATCATAGAATAGAGAAAGATCGTCTGGGGGAATACCTTACGCTTGAATACGGTAGGCGTCAGATGAAAACCTGGATTGAGTGGTGTGACTGGGCTATTGAGTTTATAGACGTTATTATAGAAGATAGTGGAGAGGAGAGATAACATGAGAGTGACTTTCACAGATCAAGCGATCGAGAAATTAGAACATGATTCTGAGGGTTATATGAAGTTACATTATGACATCGAAGATTGCGGGTGTGTAGTGAACGGTGTTACGCAATTAGTAAATGATTCCGCTCAGGGTGATTTTAATATGACGCTTGAGTCAAATTTCAGACCTGTATTGATTCAGAAACAATATAAAGTGTTTTTTGATAAAGAAATGAAAATTGATTTTCTTCCGAAACACCAGTGTTTTATGCTTAAAAGTGATAGTGAAATCATTAACCCGAGAATGCGATATATAAACAAAGGATAACGATTAGGGGGATTTACTAGAGTGACGTTTTTGATGTATTTTGTTATTTTTTTCGTAGTATTTATGATCGTAAAGGGAGTTTTGAATTTATTTAAAGGTCAAAAGATGGATCGAATTACGGTTATCGGTGGACTAATTCTAGCTCTAATCTATAGTATTATTTTAACTATAGTAAAAGGATAAAATAAGCACACGTCTGTGTGCTTATTTTATTTAGTTTACCATAATTTTTTTATGACTACTTTAGGGAAGCTTCCTTTTCTTTATTATATAACGTTCGATAAGGTGTTAGGATGGGTCTTGATAGGTGAGGCTCAATCCCATCAATAGCTCTCATTAGTTTTTCTAGATCAATACCTGTTTTGATACCCATTCTCTCCAACATATAGACAACACTTTCTGTTGCAACGTTGCCTGTCGCTCCTTTGGCGAAAGGGCAGCCGCCAAGTCCGCCTACTGACGTATCAAATCTTGAAATTCCAGCTTGGAGACATGCATAGATGTTAGCAAGTGCCATACCCCTTGTATCGTGGAAATGAGCTGTTAACAATGTTGACGGTAATTCTTTTACAAGTTGGCTAAAAAGGTTGTGTGATTCATCAGGAGTGGCCATTCCGTTAGTATCTGCTACGCTTAATTCATCTACGCCTGCATCAACAAATTGACGGCAAACGTCAACCGCATCATTTACTTTTATTTTTCCTTCATATGGACAATAGAAAGCAGTAGAGATGCATGCACGAACGAAATAACCTTCTGCTTTTAATTCTTTGACTAAAGGAATTAGCTCATTGAGTAGATCCTTTGTCTCTTTATTGCTATTCTTTTGATTAAAGGAGTTACTAACACCAGCAAAAAGTGCTATCGATTTCACGTTCGTTTCTTTAATCCTCTCGACCCCTTTACGGTTAGGGGCTAAAACGAAGTTTCTTGTACCGTCAAGGCAAGTACTTACTATTTCACTGGCATCTTTCATTTGGGGAACCCATTTAGGTGATACGAATGAGGTAATCTCCATTTCTTTCATTCCGGCTGTTTTTAAGGCTTTGATGAAACGGATTTTATCATTTGTTTTGATCTGATTTAGTTCATTTTGAAGTCCATCTCTTGGACCAACTTCAATGATTGTTGCATGTTGTGGTAGCAAAACATTCATCACCTTTCTTTGTAAGCGCTATCTTTAATTAAAACAAATGATCGGAAGTCTTGCAAGATAATCGTTTGAATAATGGAAATTCTCGCTTGGAGGAAGGAGTTTTTTGAATTAAGTAAGAATTATGTAGAAGAGAGTCATAGATACATAAGGAGGAAATCGAAATGAGTCGAGATGTTGTAATTGTAAGCGCTGTCAGAACGCCGGTAGGTTCATTTAATGGTTCACTAAAATCTATATCAGCTACAGAACTTGGGGCCGCTGTCATTAAGGGAGCGATCGAAAAAGCTGACTTATCAATAGATCAGGTGGAAGAAGTCATTATGGGAAACGTTCTACAAGCGGGTCTCGGACAAAATCCTGCACGTCAGGCTGCGATTAAAGCGGGAATCCCAGTTTCAACTCCTGCGATGACAATCAATAAAGTATGTGGTTCAGGATTGAAAACCGTTCATCTAGGAGCTCAATCTATTATGCTTGGCGATCAAGATATTGTTGTCGCTGGTGGGATGGAGAACATGAGTCAGGCACCTTATTTATTAAACGGAGCACGAGAAGGCTTACGAATGGGTGACCAAAAGATGGTGGATAGCATGATTCAAGATGGATTATGGTGCGCATTTAACGATTATCATATGGGTGTTACTGCTGAGAACCTGTGCGATCATTATCAGCTAACAAGAGAAGAAATGGATGAATTTGCTGCATGGAGTCAACAAAAAGCACAGGCTGCAATTGAAGAGGGGCGTTTTAAAGAAGAGATTCTCCCGGTTTCTATTCCGCAGCGAAAAGGTGACCCTCTTTTATTTGATACCGATGAATACGTTAAACCAGGAACAACGGCTGATAAACTTGCAAAGTTACGCCCAGCTTTTAAGAAAAACGGTGGGGTTACGGCAGGAAACGCTTCTGGTATTAACGATGGCGCAGCCGCTGTTGTTTTAATGAGTAAAGAAAAGGCTGATGAGCTTGGAATAGAATACCTTGCTGTTATTCGCTCGAATGCAAGTGGAGGTGTAGATCCAAGCGTAATGGGGTTAGGTCCTGTTCCTGCTACGAAGAAAGCACTTGAACGTGCTGGACTTTCAATGAATCAAATGAATCTAGTGGAAGCAAATGAGGCTTTTGCTGCTCAATCTCTTGCCGTTGGAAGAGACCTTGATTTTAATGAAGAAATCTTGAACGTGAACGGTGGGGCGATCGCTCTTGGTCATCCGATTGGCGCAAGTGGTACTCGAATCTTAGTAACCCTACTACATGAAATGAAACGTAGAAATGAGCGGTTTGGTCTGGCTACGCTTTGCATTGGTGGAGGACAGGGCGTAGCAACAATCGTTGAACGAACTTAAAAAAGATATGGAGGTTTAAATAAATGAAGCCAGTACTTGATACGTTTGAAGAAGCCGTACAAGACATTCAAGATGGAGCAACGATTCTAGTTGGTGGGTTTGGCCTTGTAGGTATACCAGAAAATTTAATTCTTGCATTAAAAGAGAAAGGAACAAAGGACTTAACAGTCATATCGAACAACTGTGGAGTTGATGACTGGGGCCTGGGATTGCTCCTTAAAAACAGACAAATAAAAAAAATGGTAGGTTCCTATGTTGGAGAAAATAAAGAATTTGAAAGACAGGTGTTATCCGGTGAATTAGAAGTTGAGCTCATTCCTCAAGGAACGCTAGCAGAGAGAATAAGGGCAGGCGGTGCTGGCATTCCAGCGTTCTATACTCCAGCTGGCGTGGGAACACCGATAGCAGAAGGAAAAGAAGTCAGAGTATTCAATGGTAAAGAGTACTTGCTTGAAGAAGCCATTCAGGCAGATTTCTCATTTGTTCGTGCGTGGAAAGGGGACATAATGGGGAACTTGGTCTATAACAAAACGGCACGCAATTTTAATCCTATGATTGCTGCAGCAGGTAAAGTGACCATAGCTGAGGTAGAGGAATTAGTAGGTGTAGGAGAGTTATCCCCTGATCAAATTCATACTCCAAGTATTTATATTCAAAAGGTTATTGTGGGTGAGCAGGAAAAGAAGATTGAGCGATTAACAACGCGATAGGAGGATCATAATGGTGAAAGTAGATAAAGCAGCAGTTCGTGAAAAGATTGCAAGACGTGCTGAAATAGAAATTCTGGATGGTTTTTATGTGAATCTAGGAATTGGAATGCCTACGATGGTAGCTAACTATATACCAGAAGGCAAAAAAATAGTGCTTCAATCGGAAAATGGCCTTCTTGGAATCGGACCTTATCCAACTGAAGGTGAAGTTGATCCTGATCTTATTAACGCCGGGAAAGAAACAGTTACAGCGATGCAAGGAGCATCCTATTTTGATAGTGCAGAGTCTTTTGCGATGATTCGTGGAGGACATATTGATGTTGCGATACTAGGCGGAATGGAAGTCTCAAAAGATGGTGATCTCGCTAATTGGATGATACCTGGAAAGATGATTAAAGGTATGGGTGGGGCCATGGATCTTGTGCATGGGGCGAAAAGGATTGTTGTCATTATGGATCATGTGAACAAAAACGGAGACCCGAAAATTTTGAATTCTTGTACCCTCCCCCTAACAGGTCAAGGCGTTGTTAATCGAATCATTACGGATCGGGCTGTTTTTGACATAACGGATGAAGGGCTTGTGTTAAAAGAAGTTGCCATTGGCTATAGCATTGAGCAAATTCAAGCTTCAACAGAACCGGATATTATTATTAGCGATCCAATATTAGATGCCTTTTAATTTATGAAAAGAGAAGGAAAGAGCGCAGTCATTTGACTGCGCTCTTTATTTAATTACCGATGCTTATCGTACACATTCACTTTTGAAACGTCACGTATTTTCTGAACTTCATCAGGTGTTAAGTCTGGAGCATTTTGTGCTGTAATATTTGCGAGAAGTTGTTCACTGCGACTAGCTCCAGGAATTACTGTAGCTACAGCGGGATGAGCAAGAGCATATTTTAGTGATGTTTGAGTTAAATTGCGCTTATCCCCTTTTATTTCAGAAATTTGCTTAACAGTTTCAAGAACGTCGAATTTAGAATGGTCGAGAAATCCGTCTTCTTTTACTTTTTCCTCATATCGATCAGTTAACATGCCTTTAGCAAGCGGTCCCCTAGCAATGACACTGATGTTGTTTTCATGCAAATAATCTAGAATTTCTTCTTCGGGTCTACGATCAAGAATGCTGTATTGCATCATAACTGATGCGATAGAAGATTTTTTTACAAACTCTCGGATGACATTTGGCCGTATACTTGAAATACCATATTCGATAATTAATCCTTCTTGTTTTAATTCTTCAAAAGCTTCAATGGTTTCATCGAATGGGTCCTCGATTGTACCACCGTGTAGCTGAAAGAGATCAATGTGATCTGTTTTCAATCGTTTTAAGCTAGCTTTTAGTGCTGATTTAATATGTTTTTTTGATGGATCCCAGTACCAGCCTTCTTTTCCTTCTTCCCAGTGGTTCCCTGCTTTCGTAGCAAGTACGACTGAATCCCGTCGATCACGTAGGGCTTCTCCTACTATTTCTTCATTTAGACCGAAGTCATACAAATCAGCTGTATCGATAAATGTAACGCCGTTATCAATTGCCTCATGAATAAGCGAAATACCTTTCTCTCGATCAGTGCCAAGTGACATAGTACCTAATCCAATTTCGCTAACGTTCAGTTTTGAGCTTCCGAGTTGATTGGTTTTCATTGCATTCCATACCTCCCATTTTTAACCTGTATTAAGTGTATCGTGATAGGAGGATTCATGCCAATCATATGCTGATTCCGATGTCTTGTTACCTGATAACACACCTGCTATAGTAAACATAATGGGAGGCGGTAGAATGGCAACAGAAGCGCTTTTAATTATTGATATGAGCAATGATTTTGTTCATGATGAGGGAGGACTTACTTCAGGCAAGAAGGGACAGGAGATTGTTCCTAGCATTATTTCACTTGCCACAACGTTTATTGAGGAAGGCAAGGAAGTTGTGATTTGTATGGATGAGCATGAAGAAGAGGATGATCACTTTAATATCTGGCCCGTACATAATGTAAGAGGAACGTGGGGACAGAAGTTATATGGTGAATTACAGCAGTGGTATGAATCCAATAAGGAGCTTTCGAATGTCACGTTTGTTCCTAAGCCAGAATATGATGCATTTTATGGAACGAATCTGGAAGAAATACTCAAATCACGTCGCGTAGAAACTGTTCATCTAGCAGGAGTATGTACAGATATTTGCGATTTTCTAACTGCTTATGGTGCTTACGCAAGAGGATTTAGAACAGTTGCCCATTCATCGTGTATGGCAACGTTTACCGAGCATCATAACGTATTCCTTGAGCAAATGAAAAATATTTTCAAAACGGAGATTCGTTAAACAAGAAACGCTGCCATTAATGGCAGCGTTTCTTGTTGTTTTCTTATTGTATTAACCTTAGGTGTGCTTTAGTTCGAACAGCAGGAGCCTGAATCCATTCTTCAATCGTTTCATAATGATTCATATAATGTCTAATCATTAACTGAATCTGCTTTGGTTTTCCTACCATTGTGACACCGTTTGGCTGAATATAGACTTTCATAAACAGAACCTCCTAAATAGTTCGATACATTAATGGTTTTAGTCTTTTCCCTATTATCTGTCTCATGTGATAGACTTTATGTATCGATTTGAATTTTTAGAACCAGGAGATGATGAACAAATGGACCATTTATATGAAAAGACCTTGCATTCAGAAACGATTTACGAAGGTCGAATTATAGACTTACGAGTGGAAGATGTTGAGTTACCAAATGGGAAACAAAGTAAGCGTGAATTAATTGATCATCCTGGTGCGGTTGCGGTTATTGCAGAGACGCCCGATCATAAAATTTTAGCCGTTAAACAATATCGTAAAGCCCTTGATAAAGCTATCGTGGAAATCCCAGCTGGGAAACTTGAACCAGGGGAGAAACCTGAAGTTACAGCAGTTCGTGAATTAGAAGAAGAGACAGGATATACGTGTGACTCACTTGAAAAAGTGATTTCATTTTACACATCACCTGGTTTTGCAAATGAACTTGTTCATTTATACGTAGCAAAGGGATTAGAGAAAAAAGGAGAACAATCGGCTGATGAAGATGAGTTTCTTGATGTTCTTCATTTAACAATAGAAGAAATGGAAAAGATGGTAGAAAGCCAAGAAATTCATGATGCTAAAACCGCTTATGCTCTCATGTATTTACAAATGAAATTGAAGTGATCACATGAAATCATGTTATGCAGATTTTCATATTCATATCGGGAGAACTAGAACGAACAAACCTGTTAAGATAACTGGTTCAAAAACGTTAACACTATCTCATATCCTTAATGAAGCTAGTGCAAGAAAAGGGCTTGATATGGTGGGCGTGATCGATTGTCACGTTCCTGAAGTTATGAAAGAGATAGAAGATTATTTGGAGAAGGGTGAATGTTATGAATTGAGTGAGGGTGGAATTCGGTTTGAATCTCTCACTCTCATTTTAGGTACCGAAATCGAAATCTATGATGAGAAATGTCAGGGTCCTATTCATGTACTAGTTTATTTGCCTGATTTAACTAAAATGAAACATTTTTCAGATTGGCTAAGAGCTAGAATGACGAACATTACTCTAAGTTCTCAACGCATATATGAAAGAGCGGAGGTCATTCAAGAAAAGGCAAAAGAGCTTGATGGTTTATTTATACCTGCCCATATATTCACACCATTTAAGAGCCTATTTGGGAAGGGAGTCCATCAGTCAATAAGCGAAGTTTTTGACCTAAACAATATTGATGGAATTGAATTAGGTCTTTCTTCTAACACACAGATGGCAGACCAAATTGAAGAACTTCATCGTTACCCATTTTTGACGAATTCAGACGCACATTCCACACAAAAAATAGCTCGAGAATATCAATGCTTATATTTAAAACAACCCACATTTCTTGAGTGGAAAAAGGCATTACAAGGCAAATATGACCGGAAAATTGCAGCGAATTTTGGATTGGACCCAAAATTAGGTAAATATTATGAGACCATATGCTCTAAATGTAATTCTCCAGTTAATCAGTTGGTTTGCGATTCATGCGGAAGTAAGAAGATTATAAAAGGGGTGGCGAATCGAATTCAAGAATTGAGTTCAGCGTCGACGTGCCCTGTTCGTCCTCCATATGTACATCACGTTCCTCTAGACTTTCTACCAGGGGTTGGACCAAAAACTTTCGAGCGTCTATTAGATTCTTTTAGTACGGAGATGAATATTCTTCACCGGGTGACTGAGAGTGATCTGACCGGCGTTGTGGGAGAGTCACTCGCTCATATGATCGTCCTTTCAAGGAATGGGCAGCTTACTTTAGAACAAGGTGGGGGTGGAACATACGGTAAAGTTGTAAACCAAAAGAGATAATCTATCGATCAGTCATACGTTCAAAATCCATTTCATAGACTTTACCAAAGGTCGTATGAAGGAGGAAATCGTATGAATCGTAGCCGACATCTGAAGCAAATGATATCAACTCATCTATCAGATCATTTATCTCTTTACACATTTATTGCCGTATTGTTCCTCATGGGCATTGTATTCGGAGCCGTTATAGTCAATAGTCTAAGCTTCACTCAAAAAGAAGATCTTGCTGTATACTTGGGGCGTTTTTTTGGACAGGTATCAGATGGACAGTTCGCAACATCATCTGAAATGTTTCATCAAAGCTTAACTCATTATGCCAAATATATTGGTTTGATGTGGCTTCTAGGACTTACGATTATTGGTCTTCCAATTGTACTAATTATGCTCTTTCTAAAAGGGATAGTTGTTGGTTTTACAGTAGGTTTTCTTGTGAATCAAATGAGCTGGAAAGGCTTCTTATTGGCATTTGTTTCAGTCTTTCCACAGAATATTATAGCGGTACCCGCGATGGTGATCGTTGCAACGGCTTCTCTAACTTTTTCGCTTCGACTGATGAGGCAATTATTTATGAAACGCAGAATAGAACCGATTCTTCCTCCATTCTTAAGGTTTTCAGGACTAGTTATATGTGCGCTAAGTTTTCTTTGTCTAGCAGCATGGTTTGAAGCTTATTTATCACCAGGATTGATAAAGGCCGTAGTGGAAATGAAGTAAATTATATTCATTATCAAATTAAAATCATTACAACATTAGGTTGATAATGATTTTAATTTGACACCGATTTCCCTACTGCTTATAATGAAAATGGCATCGATCGAGGGAGGGAAATGGGACATGGAAAGCAGAATCGATCGAATTAAGAAACATCTTCATTCTCAAAGCTATAAGTTAACGCCCCAGCGAGAAGCAACCGTGCGGGTACTTCTTGAGAACGAAGAAGACCATTTAAGCGCTGAAGATGTGTATCTTTTAGTAAAAGAAAAATCTCCTGAAATTGGATTAGCAACTGTATATCGAACGCTTGAGTTATTAGCTGAATTGAAAATCGTTGATAAAATTAATTTTGGTGACGGTGTTTCAAGGTTTGACCTCAGGCAAGAAGGCGCTGCCCATTTTCACCATCACTTGGTTTGTATTGAGTGTGGTGCAGTAGATGAAATACAAGATGATTTACTTGGTGATGTAGAAAAGGTAGTTGAGAATGATTGGAACTTTAAAATTAAAGATCATCGCCTTACATTTCATGGGATCTGTCACCGTTGTCAAGGACAGGAAGATAAAGAACAGCCGGAGCAAGCCGTTAATCATTCATAATTGTAATAGAAGACATTTAAGAACCTGTATCTCCTAACGATGTATAAAATTCTCTATCCCTGGCATATCTTTTACTAGAGATGGAGGTGCGTTAGTTTGAGAAGGGGTTTATTGCTTGTTTTAGATACAATGAAAGTTTTCTTACTGTTCACAGGTTGTACATTACTGTTTTACTTTGGCATTCTCTGGGTAAATCAAGAGTACCAGAATTATCATCGGTATGATGTGCCACAAGGAAAAGCAGTGAAAGTCGTTCAAATGGAATCGGGTATTCAACACACTTTCCTTGAAAGGCTCAATTTGTTTTACCAGACAGGTGAATAAGGAGCGTTTACAATGGAAGATCAGGTACAGGATTTTTTGCACTATTTGATAGTTGAGCGGAGCCTGTCCAAAAATACTCTCGATGCATACAGGCGAGATCTCGCTCAATATCTAAAACACATAAAAGAAAATGAGAACATTTCCACTTTGGATGAAGTGCGACGTGTGCATATTGTTAATTATCTCTATACGCTAAGAGACAGTGGAAAAGCATCTACTACAATTGCTCGAAACATTGCTTCTATTCGTGCCTTTCATCAATTTTTACTTAGAGAAAAGGCAGTGGATCAAGATCCCTCTGTACATATTGAAACACCAAAAACAGAGCGGAAACTACCTAAGATTTTGTCAACAACTGAAGTAGAGCAGCTGCTAGAGGCACCCGATTATTCGACTCCTTTTGGTAAACGCGATCGCGCTATGCTTGAAGTATTGTATGCAACAGGTTTGCGTGTGAGTGAACTCATTGATTTGAAAATGGAAGATGTTCATTTAACAATGGGTTTTATTCGAACGATTGGTAAGGGGAATAAAGAACGAATTGTGCCTTTAGGTAAGATGGCAAGAGATGCCTTAACCATTTATTTGGATGAAGGTAGAGGGCAATTAATGAAGAAGAATAAAAACGAAATGCTTTTCTTGAATCATCGTGGTGAAAGCCTATCGAGACAAGGTTTCTGGAAAATTCTTAAAAAGCTTGCATTGAAAGCTAACATTTTAAAACCTCTTACCCCCCATACACTTAGACATTCATTTGCAACACACTTACTTGAAAATGGAGCGGACCTTAGAGCAGTACAGGAGCTTCTCGGACATGCAGATATTTCAACAACACAGATCTATACACATGTAACTAAAGCGAGGTTGAAGGATATTTATTCAACTTACCATCCAAGGGCCTAATAGGAGGCTTTCTCCAGAAAGAGATCTGGTCATTGGCCAGATTTTTTCTTTTTTCTGCTTTCGTAAACGCATTCATGCGTGAGTTTTTTTGTTTTTGAAGGGAATAGTAACAATAGATAGACATTGAATGAGGAGGATCATAATGACAAAACGATTTAAGAGAGTATTTTTGGTTGTAATGGATTCGGTGGGTATTGGTGAGGCTCCTGATGCTGATCAATTTGACGACCTAGGTGCAGATACTCTAGGTCATATCGCAGATCATATGAATGGTTTGAAGATGCCAAATATGGAGAAATTGGGTCTTGGCAACATTCGGGAACTTAATGGGGTTAGTAAAGCAGATAAGCCAATGGCACATTATACTAAAATGATGGAAGCTTCGAATGGGAAAGACACGATGACTGGTCATTGGGAAATTATGGGCCTTCACATAGAACAGCCTTTTAGAACCTTCCCTAATGGATTTCCTGACGATCTCATCTCCGAGCTTGAAAGCAGAACTGGAAGAAAAATCATTGGAAATAAACCTGCTTCAGGGACAGAAATTCTTGTAGAACTTGGTGAAGAGCACGTAAAGACCGGTGCACTTATTGTTTATACTTCTGCAGATTCAGTTCTTCAAATTGCGGCCCATGAAGATGTTGTTCCATTGGATGAGCTTTATCATATTTGTGAGATTGCAAGAGAAATGACAAAAGCAGAAGAATATATGGTTGGACGAGTAATCGCAAGACCATTTCTAGGAGAGCCAGGCGACTTTAAACGCACTTCCAATCGCCATGATTATGCGCTTAAGCCGTTTGGACATACGGTTATGAATGAATTAAAAGACAATGAGAAAGACGTTATTGCAATCGGAAAGATTTCAGATATTTATGACGAAGAAGGTGTAACAAAGTCTCTTCGTACGAAATCAAATATGGA
The DNA here is from genome assembly GCF_056173725.1 of Anaerobacillus sp. 63XJN7_4_ISO-PGPR-S23-413. Classification (NCBI taxonomy): domain Bacteria; kingdom Bacillati; phylum Bacillota; class Bacilli; order Caryophanales; family Bacillaceae; genus Anaerobacillus; species Anaerobacillus sp. 63XJN7_4_ISO-PGPR-S23-413. The sequence continues at coordinate 2,542,054 of NZ_CM149688.1, read as the reverse complement.
CGGTATGGATAAGTTGCTTGAAACTCAACAAATGCAATTTGAAGGAATCAGCTTCCTGAACCTCGTGGACTTTGATGCATTATATGGGCATAGAAGAGACCCACAAGGCTATGGTGAAGCGCTAGAAGAGTATGACGAGAGATTAAAGGAAGTTCTCGATCGAATGGAAGAAGATGATTTGTTATTGATCACAGCTGATCATGGGAATGATCCAATTCATCATGGAACAGATCATACACGTGAATATGTTCCATTACTTGCCTACCATAAAGGGATAAAAGAAGCGGTAGATCTCGGTATTCGTGACACATTTGCTGATATTGGAGCAACTATTGCGGATAATTTTGATGTAACGTTACCAAAACACGGGACAAGCTTTCTTAAAAAGCTTTAAGAATCAAGAGGAGGAACGAAAATGACAATTAAACAAGAAATTCAAGATGCATCATCCTATATACAAAGTCAAGTTGGAGAGTTTCGTCCAGAAATCGGGCTGATCTTAGGTTCTGGTCTTGGTGTACTGGCTGAAGAAATAGAAAACCCAGTTCAAATCCCCTATAGTGACATTCCGAATTTTCCCGTCTCAACAGTAGAAGGGCACGCTGGACAATTTGTATTCGGAACGTTAAATGGAAAAGCAGTAGCAGCCATGCAGGGGCGTTTTCACTTTTATGAAGGATATTCAATGGATAAAGTAACATTCCCCGTTCGAGTGATGAAAGAACTTGGGATTCTTAAAGTAATCGTAACGAATGCTGCAGGTGGTATAAATGAAGAGTTCCAACCTGGAGATTTAATGGTTATTGCTGATCATATTAATAACTTTGGAACAAATCCATTAATTGGACCAAATAGCAATGAGTTTGGACCACGTTTCCCGGATATGTCTACCGCTTATTCAATGGATCTTCAACGTTTAGCACAAGATACGGCAACAGAACTTGGAATGAAACTACAATCTGGAGTATATGTCGGAAATACTGGACCAACTTATGAAACCCCAGCAGAAGTTAGAATGCTAAGAACGCTAGGTGGAGACGCCGTTGGAATGTCAACTGTACCAGAAGTTATCATTGCCAGACATGCGGGCATGGATGTACTTGGTATCTCTTGTATTTCAAATATGGCTGCCGGAATTCTGGATCAACCACTTCACCACGACGAAGTAATTGAAACAACAGAGAAGGTAAAGGCAAACTTCCTTCTTTTAGTTAAAACAATTGTAAGTAAAATGGGTTAAAGTAGAAGGGAGAGCTATTCGAATGAGAATGGTTGATGTTATTCAAAAAAAACGTAATGGAAATGAATTGACAAAAGAAGAAATTAATTTCTTTATTGAAGGATATACAAAGGGGGACATCCCTGATTACCAGGCGTCAGCTTTAATGATGGCGATTTATTTTAATGGGATGAAGTCTAATGAAACAGCTATGCTTACCCAAGCAATGGTAGAGTCTGGAGAAACAATCGATCTATCTGCTATAGAGGGTCATAAAGTGGACAAGCATTCAACTGGAGGAGTAGGGGATAAGACAACCTTTATCGTTGGTCCATTGGTTGCTTCTGTAGGTGTACCAGTTGCAAAAATGTCTGGCCGAGGTTTAGGTCATACCGGTGGAACTTTAGATAAGCTGGAGTCTATTAAAGGATTCCACATTGAGATGACCAAAGAAGAATTTGTGAATAATGTGAATACACATAAACTTTCTGTAGCTGGTCAGACAGGGAACCTCGCTCCAGCAGATAAAAAATTATACGCGCTTCGTGATGTAACAGCTACTGTGGATTCCATTCCATTGATCGCAGGATCTATCATGAGTAAAAAGCTTGCTTCTGGAGCAGATGGTATTGTTCTTGATGTCAAAACTGGATCCGGTGCTTTCATGAAGAAGCTTGAAGACTCAGAAGCTCTTGCTAAAGAAATGGTTAACATCGGAAACAACCTTGGACGAAACACTGTGGCAGTTATTAGTGATATGAGTCAGCCGCTTGGTTTTGAAGTAGGAAATGCAAATGAAGTTCGAGAAGCTTGTCAGGTTCTTCAAGGAGAAAATATCGAGGATCTTCGCCTGCTTTCTCTAGAACTTGCTTCACATATGACAGTGATAGCTGGTGCTTTCGATGACTTTGAGACGGCGTATAAAACACTTGAAGAGAATCTTCAAAATGGAAAAGCGTTTGAATCATTTAGAACGCTCGTTCAAGCTCAAGGTGGGGATGTATCCGTCATTGATGATCTTTCTAAACTTCCACAGGCAAAGCATGATATTGAAGTTTCGGCACATCAAGATGGGTATGTAACAGAAATTGATGCTGAATCTGTTGGTGTTGCTGCTATGTATCTTGGTGCAGGAAGAGCGACAAAAGACGATCAAATTAATCACGGTGTTGGGATCACCCTGAAGAAAAAAGTCGGCGATAAAGTGGAGAAAGGCGAAGCACTAGTTGTTCTTCACAGTGATGAAGAAGACGTTCAGAACTCAATCGATAAAATTAATGAAGCTTATACTCTTTCTAAGCAAGCTGCTGAAAAGCCACAGCTAATTTATAAAGTTATTAACTAATAAAAAAAGATAGTATCTTGAGAAGTCTCTTTTGGGAGGCTTCTTTTTTTTATGTGTTTAGCTATGTGAGCTTATCTTTTTGGCTCATTCACGTGACATCTTCATCTCAGAGCGTAATTAAGGCAATAATCAACTACTTCATTAACATGTCCATGTGTATACATCCGTGAAAAGATTTAAGGAGAGTGAATGCGATTATCAATAGAGGATATAGAATTCGTATATTTTTCCAAGATGTTGGAAATCCTTGTAATACTAAGAATGGAGGGATCACCAATGAAAGTTGTTGCAACAGCGCTCGCCTTCTTGCTGGGAGTAACTCTTATTGTTCCTTCTTTTGCGCATGCAGAAGAAGCAAAGCTAAAAATCGCAGAGAATTCTTCTTCCGCTATTTTGATTGAGCGAGATACAGGTGAAGTATTGTTTGAAAAAGATAGTGATAAAAAGCTTCCTCCTGCAAGTATGACTAAAATCATGACCATGATCTTAATTATGGAAGCGATTGAAAGTGGAAAAATAAGCCTCGATCAGAAAGTTAGAGCAAGTGAATATGCTGCTTCAATGGGTGGTTCACAGATTTTTCTTGAGGCAGGGGAAGAAATGACAGTTAACGATATGTTAAAAGGTATTGCAATTGCTTCCGGTAATGATGCTTCGGTAGCAATGGCTGAAGCGATCGCTGGTTCGGAAGAAGAATTTGTTAATTCGATGAATGCAAAGGCAAAATCAATGGGACTCAAAAACACTCATTTTGTAAATCCTACTGGATTACCAGCGGAAGGTCATTATTCCACTGCAAATGATATGGCCCTTATGGCTAAAGAGCTTCTTAAATATGAATTGATTACAAAATATACTGGATTATATGAAGACTACCTGAGGCAGGATACAGATAAGAAATTCTGGCTCGTTAACACTAATAAGCTTGTTAAATTTTATCCTGGTGTAGATGGGTTGAAGACAGGATTTACAAGTGAAGCAAAGTATTGTCTTACGGCAACGGCGAAAAGAGATGACATGCGAGTGGTGGCCGTTGTAATGGGTGCTCCATCTCCAAAAGTACGTAATGCAGATATTACAAAACTGTTTGATTATGCATTTTCTCAATATAAAACACATAAGTTATTCGATCGAAACAACATCGTGAAAGAAGTAAAGGTAAATAAAGGAGATCAACCTACCATGTCTGTTGTAACATCTGAGCGAGTTTCCGTTCTTCTTAAGAAAGGGCAAGAAAACGGTAAAATTACAACAAGCATCAAAGTCAATAAGAATATAGAAACACCTGTTAAGAAAGGGGAAGAGGTAGGTGAGTTGTCTGTGAAAATAGATGGTCATGTGACAGCTACATCTCCGGTTATTGCAGCCAAAGACATTCAAAAAGCTTCCTGGTGGCAGCTGATGAAACGAACAGCTGCACAGTTCGCCAAAGCGCCTACTCAAACTGTCAAGTGATCACCTCTTTCATCGAAATCTCACTAGTTTTGTCACGAAGAAGGAATTAACCCTGTAAAGAGAGAAAAAACTCACAAGCAAACATGAGGAGGAATGTGACGTGAGTCTTTCGATCAATCTTGAAGTGCGCCATCCCGTTCTTTTGATTCGTCTTGATGGAGAGTTGGATCATCATACATCAGAAGAACTAAGAGACAGGGTAGATTCGATTATTGAAGAGCGTAAAATTGAACATATTGTGCTAAGTCTAGAAGGTCTTTCATTCATGGATAGTTCAGGTCTCGGTGTTATTCTAGGGCGGTACAATAAAGTGAAGAGTTTTGGAGGAGAAATGGTCGTATGTTCAATCTCTCCACCTGTTAAGAGATTATTTGAAATGTCAGGTCTCTTTAAAATTGTGAGGCTTGAGGCTGATGAGCAGCATGCCCTCGCTACTTTGGGGGTGGCATAATGAGGAATCGTATGGATATCGAGTTCTCTGCGCTCAGTCAAAATGAATCATTTGCTCGTGTAACTGTAGCAGCTTTTATTGCGCAGCTCGATCCAACTGTTGATGAACTTACTGAAATCAAGACAGTTGTATCGGAAGCTGTTACAAATGCCATTATTCATGGATATGAGCAAAATTCTGAAGAGAAGGTTTACATTTCGGTCGAGTTAAATGACGACACGGTCAATTTAACCATTCGTGACCATGGAATGGGAATTCTTGACCTTGAGGAAGCAAGACAACCTTTGTTTACAACAAAGCCTGAACTAGAACGATCAGGGATGGGCTTTACAATTATGGAGAATTTTATGGATGAGGTCAAAGTGGAGTCTGCAAGTGGCCAGGGTACGACCATTCACTTAATGAAGTATCTATCAAAAAATAAAGCGCTATGTAATTAAGGGGACCTGCATATGGACGTGGAGGTTAGAAAAGGGAAGCAGTCGCAACTGAAGCCTGATGAAGTGAAGGAATTGATTAAACAAAGCCAGAATGGGGACCAGGGAGCCAGAGACCTCATTGTTCAAAAGAATATGCGTCTCGTCTGGTCCGTTGTGCAGCGATTTCTAAATAGAGGGTATGAAGCGGATGACCTGTTTCAGATCGGTTGTATTGGTTTGTTAAAATCCGTGGATAAGTTCGATCTAAGTTACGATGTGAAATTCTCCACCTATGCGGTACCAATGATTATCGGGGAAATTCAGCGCTTCATTAGAGATGATGGAACAGTGAAAGTGAGTCGATCCCTTAAAGAAACCGGCAATAAAGTTAGGAAAGCGAAGGATGAGTTATCGAAAACGCTCGGCAGAACGCCGACAATTAATGAAATTGCAGAACGAATAGAAGTCACGCCGGAAGAAGTTGTCATGGCACAAGAAGCTGTAAGGGCACCAACTTCTATTCATGAAACGGTTTATGAAAACGATGGAGATCCTATCACTTTACTCGACCAAATTGCCGATCATACAGATAGTGCTTGGTTTGATAAATTAGCCCTTAAGGAAGCATTGCAGTATCTTGATAATCGTGAGAGACTAATTGTTTATTTAAGGTATTATAAAGATCAAACTCAGTCTGAAGTGGCAGAAAGACTGGGGATTTCTCAAGTTCAAGTATCGAGACTTGAAAAGAAAATATTAAAACAAATTAAAGAACAGATGAGCAAATAGCTCATTCTGTTCTTTTTTGTTTGGAAAGGATTTTTTTACCAGAATAATAATAGAGCTATCACTAAGATTAATGAATGGATGATATAAAAAGGACCCAAACTTCTAGGGAATTAATGGTACTTAGGTTGCTAAAGAATGAGAGTCATTTGGTAGAAACATACTATAACCAATATGCCCCTTGAATAAGGAGGTGGAGGATCATGGATAGTCAGATAATATATCTTCGACTTAGGCAAAAAAAGAAAGTACCACCTAATAAGAAGTTATTGATTGGTGATATTGCTCAGCTCATAGGAGAAGATTCTTGTTGTAGTAAGGTGGAGAATATCCAGATTTACCATGTGACGAAAGAGGATAAGAACTTAGTCGTAATCGATGTTATGAAAGTCATTATGTCCATCCATAGCGAAATGGAAAACGTTGAGATTCAAGTAGTCGGTCCTACACAAACGATTGTAGAAGTTCAGTATCCAAAGAAGAAATTAGCACCCGTTTATTTTGTTCTTATCTGGTTTTTATTATTTATTGGTGCGGCCCTCGCTATTATGAATTTTCATGAAGACGTCAGTATGAGAGAGGTTCATCAGCAAATATATAAAATTGTGACTGGAATCGACAATCCAAAACCACTGCTTCTACAAGTACCATACTCATTTGGACTTGGAATTGGGATGGTCCTGTTCTTTAACCATCTTTTCAAAAAGCGGTTTAACGAAGAACCTAGCCCACTTGAAGTGGAAATGTTTAATTATCAACAGGACCTTGATCAATATGTAATCGTTCATGAGAACGAAGAAAACGGAAATTCGAAACCATGAATGCTCAATTTCTCTTAGTGATGTTAATCGGATTTGCTGAAGGGATTGCGGTTGGGGCTGGATTTGTTGCATTTCTTTCAGTTCTTGGCATTATCCCCAGGCTCACTCAATTGTCCAAAACGTTACACCTCATTCGTTTTTATGAATGGGGGATCATTGTAGGTGCTGTAGTGGCAAGTTGGTTATCGTTAAGAAATCCAACTCTTGGCCTGCCCAAATTTGTAGTGATCCCAATTGGACTCGGTGCAGGTATATTTATTGGGATGTTAGCAGCAGCATTAACAGAAGTACTTAATGTCTTGCCAATATTAACGAAACGGATTGGGTTTATAGATAAAATTTTGGTTTTACTAATGGCTATAGTACTTGGTAAAGTATTCGGATCATTGTTTCATTGGACAATTTTTGTGGATGGAGGGATCAAGTAATGAAAAAATCATTAAACGATCAGGAAAAGTATAGTCAGAACATTAAAGAGTATCAGCCAAAGCCGCCGTATTTTTTCAACTGCATAAAAGCGTTTGTTGTAGGCGGGTTTATTTGTATGTTCGGGCAAGGTGTTCAGAATTTCTATATCAATGTCTTTGATTTTTCTAAAGAAAATGCTGGAAACCCGACTGTAGCCACTCTCATATTGATCGCAGCTTTATTAACGGCTTTCGGTTGGTATGACAGGCTTGGTCAATTTGCGGGAGCAGGTTCAGCTGTACCAGTTACAGGCTTCGCTAATTCGATTACTAGTGCTGCTCTCGAGCATAAAAGCGAAGGGATTGTACTTGGTATAGCAACCAATATGTTTAAACTTGCTGGCTCAGTCATCGTGTTTGGCGTCGTTGCGGCTTACATTGTAGGGATGGTCAGAATGGTTTTTAAAGCCCTGATATAAGGAGAGAACCTGTATGAAATCAGGAAAGCAAACATGGAGTTTTTCAAATGTTTATTTACAATCAGTAGGTACAGCAACAGGCCCAAAGGAAGCAGAAGGTCCATTTGGAAATTCGTTTGATGTGACCTATGCTAACCTTCATTGTAATCAGGCAAATTGGGAGCTTGCTGAAAGAAAATTGTTAGAAGATGCAGTAATGAGTTGTTTGAAGAAAAAAGAATTAGCTCCTGATCAAGTTGATGTTTTTGTAGCGGGTGATCTATTAAATCAAATCGTAAGCGCAACTTATACAGCAAGGTCTAATCATATTCCTTTTCTAGGTGTTTTTGGAGCATGCTCGACATCCATGGAATCCCTAGCGATTGCATCTTCTCTAGTTGATGGTGGTTTTGCTGAGAGGGCTATTGCTGGAGTGAGTAGCCATAATGCAACTGCTGAAAGACAGTTCCGTTATCCAACAGAATATGGAGGTCAGAAACCTGGTACTGCGACATCAACTGTAACTGGTGCTGGAGCTGCGTTAGTTAGTCAGGAGTTATCGGACATTCAAATCTCTGCGGCAACGATTGGAAGAGTAGTTGACTGGGGAATCAAGGATCCGTTTGATATGGGGAGTGCGATGGCGCCAGCGGCAGCAGATACATTGGCCACACATTTTGAGGACCTAAATGTAAAACCTTCAGATTATGACTTAATTGTTACTGGAGATCTATCTGCAGTTGGTTCTCCGATTGTTCGTGATTTATTGCTTGAGAAAGGGTTTGACATTACTAATAATCATAATGACTGTGGGTTAATGATCTATCGACCTGATCAGAAGGAAGTATTCGCAGGTGGAAGCGGGTGTGCCTGTTCGGCGGTTGTTACGTATGGTCATCTCATTGAGCTTCTAAAACAAGGGAAGTATTCAAAAATTCTAGTTACTGCTACAGGATGCTTGCATAGCCCCGTTATGGTGCAACAGAAAGAAAGTATGCCTGCTATCGCTCATGCAGTGGTTTTTGAGCGAGTTGGAGGTGAGGAATAGTGGAATACTTCATTGCTTTTGCAGTAGGAGGAGCCATTTGTGTTGTTGGTCAGTTATTGCTCGATATTTTTAGATTAACGCCTGCTCATGTAATGTCATCTTTTGTGGTGACTGGAGCGATTCTTGACGGTTTTGGTATATACGATCGACTGATTGAATTCGCAGGAGCAGGTGCGACAGTCCCAATTACGAGCTTTGGGCATTCCTTGCTACATGGGGCGATGCAGCAAGGAGAGGAACATGGATTTATAGGCATTGCAATGGGGATATTTCAGTTAACTTCAGCTGGAATTTCATCAGCTATTGTTTTCGGATTTATCATAGCCATTATATTCAAGCCAAAGGGGTGAATGAATTGAACAAGCGGCGGGTTATTTTCGTTACTGATGGAGATCTTTACGCGCAAAAAGCAATTGAAAAAGTGGCTTCGGATATTGGCGGGAGATGCATTAGCCAATCAGCAGGAAATCCAACCCCGCTTGCTGGTTATGAAATTGTTTCCCTAATTAAAGAAGCTCCACATGATCCAATCTTTGTAATGTTTGATGACAGTGGTTTTCCGGGTGAAGGTTATGGAGAACTAGCGATGCAGGCTGTGGCTGAGGATGAAGATGTTGAACTACTTGGTGCGATTGCAGTTGCCTCGAGAACACACTTCTCTGAATGGACGAGAGTAGATGTTTCCATCGACAGGGATGGTGAATTAACGCATTTCGGTGTTGATAAGAATGGATTTGCTGATATGGAAGCTGGGAGAATAGATGGGGATACTGTATCTATTTTAGATAAACTGAATGTCCCAATTATTATAGGTGTCGGTGATATAGGTAAAATGTCTGGGCTTGATGATCCGGAGGTTGGGTCGCCTATAACATTGAAAGCCGTTCAAATTCTGCTTGAAAGGAGCGGTTTCTATGACAACAAAAATGAATAACAAACAAAAAATATTTAAAAAATTAAAAGAAAATGAAGACTTCTTGAAAAAATCAATTGGCATTGGGGAAAGTTTTGACGTAGGTGTACGTAAACTCAAGATTTTGAATAAAGAAATACAATTCTATTATTGTACTGGTTTATGTGATACATCAATCATTGTTGAAATCATGCGTGAATTGATGGAATTAGATGATCATCATCGCTTGACCGTTAAATTCGAGCAAGTTATCCATAATCATTTACCCCATCAGCAAGTAACAAAAGTAGAGACGTTCGATGAGGTCGTCGATCAAGTTCTTTCTGGACTGATCGCTGTATTTATGGAAGGCGAAGAGATTGCTTACATTATTGATGTTCGAAAGTATCCAGGTAGAACGCCTCAAGAGCCAGACACTGAGAAAGTGATCAGAGGTTCTAGAGACGGTTTCACAGAAAATATTATTGAGAATACTGCACTTACTAGAAGGCGTATTAGAGATGGTCGTTTGCGTAATGAAATATTTCAAGTCGGAGAGCGTTCCAAAACGGATGTGTGTATCACTTATATTCAGGATGTAGCTAACCCAAACTTAGTTGAAATCATTAAGAAAAAACTAAAAGAAATTAATATTGATGGTATTCCTATGGCTGATAAAACTGTTGAAGAGTTTTTAGTGCATCAGGCGGGAAATCCTTTTCCACTTGTACGATATACGGAAAGGCCAGATGTAGCCGCATCCCATTTGTTAGAAGGGCATGTCTTGATTATCGTCGATACTTCTCCGAGTGTTATTATTACGCCAACAACCTTTTTCCACCATGTTCAACATGCAGAAGAATACAGGGAAGCTCCATTACCAGGTGCATTCTTGAGATGGGTCCGCTTTGGAGGAATGCTAGCAGCGCTATTGTTACTTCCCCTGTGGTTATTGGCGGTATATGAACCTGGGTTGTTGCCTAAATCGATTGATTTTATTGGGCCAAATGATGAAACGAATGTGCCGATATTTATTCAAATCATTCTTGCAGAAATTGGGATCGAAACACTGAGAATGGCCGCCATTCATACGCCTACCCCGCTTTCTACAGCGATGGGTTTAATTGCGGCTGTATTAATTGGTCAAATTGCCATCGATGTAGGATTATTTGTTCCAGAAGTTATTCTGTATGTTTCTATTGCGGCTATAGGTTCTTACGCAACGCCAAGTTATGAGTTATCAATAGCGAACAAACTAGTTAGATTATTACTACTTTTCCTTGTCTTTTTCTTCAGAGTTCCAGGATATATAATAGGCGTGACAGCTATTATTCTCTTCCTAGTCGCCTTAAAGCCATTAAATACACCTTATTTATGGCCATTCATTCCTTTTAATGCAAAAGCGTTTATTCAAGTGCTAATTCGCGTTTCTGTTCCTTTGACAAAATTGCGTCCAAGTATTACAGAGCCCCAGAATGAAACGAAGCAGCCGGACAAACCACTTGCCGAATCTTAAAAAGTATGATAATTTATTTCTTAATTGAATAGACCTCATTGAACGTAATGGGGATAGAGGCGCAAAACGAATGAGTAAGATATCTGAGCATAGAATGGAATGCGAAGACGATATCAGAAAGGTCAATTTGCCGAAGTGAGAAAGGACCCATCCTTTTCTTGCTGGGCTGCTGCTGAATAAGTTGCAGACTGTCACTGGAGGATGAATTTCTTTCAGTGGTGAGCTAATCCAACTCGTGAGGATACGGAGAAAACAGCCTATCTATAAAGTTGGCTGTTTTTCTTATTGTGTGGAGGGAGCTCGCATTTATATAAGCGAGAGGGGAGAAATGATTGTGAATTTATACGGTACATCTGCAGTTTCAGAAGAGGGGCATTTAACAGTTGGAGGGATCGATACGGTCCAATTAGGAAAAAAATTTGGCACTGCGTTATATGTTTATGATGTGGCTATGATTCGAGACAAAGCAAGGGCGTTTCGAAGTGCCTTTGAACGTGAGAATGTAAACTATCAAGTAGCTTATGCTAGTAAGGCCTTTTCATGTATGGCAATGATCCAACTTGCAGAAGAAGAAGGATTAAGTTTGGATGTTGTATCCGGTGGAGAGCTTTATACTGCTTTGAAGGCAGGTTTCCCCGTGGAGCGTATTCATTTTCATGGAAATAACAAAAGTGAATCTGAAATTAGAATGGCGCTTGATGCAGAAATAGGTTGCTTCGTTGTTGATAATTTTTACGAATTATCTCTCCTTGAGCAAATTGCAGAAGAAAAAAATGTGAAAGCTAATGTGCTGTTGCGTATAACACCAGGTATTGAAGCACATACGCATGATTATATTTTAACAGGCCAAGAAGATTCTAAATTTGGTTTTGATTTACAGAGTGGTCAGGTAGAACGCGCGATATTGGATGTAACAAAAATGAGTGCTGTTCATCTTCTTGGACTTCATTGTCATATAGGCTCACAAATTTTTGAAACAAATGGTTTTGTAATGGCTATTGAAAAGATTTATAGCTATCTTACAACATGGTATGATGCCTATGGTTTTGAGCCTGAAGTCCTTAACCTTGGTGGAGGATTTGGAATCCGATATACGAGTGAAGATCACCCATTACCAGTAGGGAACTACATCGAAGCTATGATTGAAACAATCAGAAATCAGGTAACAGGGCAAATGAACATGCCTGAGATCTGGATTGAACCTGGTCGTTCACTAGTAGGAGAAGCTGGAATGACGTTATATACGGTTGGTTCACACAAAAATGTTCCAGAGTTGCGACATTACCTCGCTGTAGATGGAGGGATGACGGATAATTTACGCCCTGCTCTCTATCAGGCAAAATATGAAGCCACAATAGCAAATCGAATGAATGAAGCAAAAGACCACCTATACTCTGTAGCAGGAAAGTGTTGTGAATCAGGTGATATGTTAATTTGGGATTGCCAGTTACAGCGAGCGATTGCTGGTGATACGATGGCTGTTTTTTCAACGGGGGCATATGGTTATTCCATGGCAAATAACTACAATAGATTACCAAGACCAGCTGTTGTCTTTGTTGAAAATGGTGAGGCCAACCTTGTTGTTGAGAGAGAGTCATACGAGGATTTAGTTCGACATGATTTGCCATTAAAACAAGCGATTATATCAAAATAATAGTTGAAAAGCATAAATGATATGGAACAGCTTCAGTCTGTGCTATAATGAAAGAGCTTTTAAGAAAATTGTTAGTGCAGGAGGATTTATTTATGAAAAAAGGAACAATTGCATTTGAAAATGGAGAAGTTATTGAAATTGAATTTTATCCAGAAGCAGCACCTAACACTGTTGCTAACTTTGAGAAGCTTGCAAATGAAGGTTTCTACAACGGTGTGAATTTTCACCGTGTAATCCCTGGTTTTGTTGCTCAAGGTGGAGATCCTACAGGTTCTGGAATGGGTGGACCAGGATATACAATTGACTGTGAAACAGAAGGTAACCCTCATAAGCACGTAGCAGGCTCATTGTCTATGGCACATGCTGGTAAAAACACGGGCGGCAGTCAGTTTTTCCTAGTTCATGAACCTCAGCCTCATCTAGACGGCGTTCATACCGTTTTTGGTCAAGTAACAGAAGGAATGGATACGGTCCTTCGCGTTAAACAGGGTGACGTAATGAAAGAAGTAAAAGTCTGGGACGAAGAATAGATCAGACTCTTAAAAACTTAATACTTTCCTTCGGGGTCGGGTGAAAATCCCAACCGGCGGTGATGACTAGCTTATGCTAGCTAAGTCCGTGACCCGGTTGCGTAAGCAAACGGTGGATCTGGTGAGAAACCAGAACCGACAGTATAGTCTGGATGGGAGAAGGAATAAAAGTGACCAATTTCCTTTTGAATCATAGATTCAAAAGGCTTATTTGGCATATACTTTTGCCTCCCGGGACAGCTGTGTTTTGGGAGGCTTTTTTTGTTCTCCTTCTCAACCAATAATGGAGAGTGGAACAGGAGTAAATACGATGAATCATACGGATTTTATGAAAACAGCGATCGATTTAGCTAGAAGTACGATAGGTCAAACGCGTCCGAATCCCTCCGTAGGAGCTGTCATTGTTAATAGTGGGCGTATCGTAGGGATGGGAGCTCATTTAAAGGCTGGAGAAGGCCATGCCGAAATTCAAGCACTCAAGATGGCGGGCAATCGAGCAAGTGGGAGTACTGCCTATGTGACACTAGAGCCATGTAGTCATCATGGAAAGACGCCTCCTTGTGCTGATGCTTTAATTCAAGCAGGAGTCAAAGAGGTATTTATTGCAAGTCAAGATCCGAATCCCCTGGTCGCAGGAAATGGTGTGACTAAACTAAAGAAAGCAGGCATAGCTGTCCATATTGGGCTTATGGAAGAAGAAGCCTTACAGCTAAACCGGATGTTTTTCCATTACATTACACAAAAAAGACCATTTGTAACGTTGAAAGCTGCTACAACGCTTGATGGCAAAATAGCAACTCATTCAGGTGATAGTAAATGGATTACGGGGGAAGACTCGAGAAAAGATGTTCATGCCTATCGTCATCAACATGATGCCATTCTTGTAGGTATTGGAACCGTCCTCTCTGATGACCCATCACTAACGACTCGTTTCGGTGAAGGGCTATCGCCGATTAGAATCGTGTTAGATCGTCAATTGAGGATGCCTTCTGACGCTAAAGTAATAAGTGATGAGAATGCAGAAACATGGATCATTACAACAAAACGAGCTGCGCTAAAAAATAAGCGATCTTTCCCAAAACATGTCCAAATCATCGCTGTCACAGATCCACTGCTCCCAATGGATAAAGTTCTTGACCTTTTAGGGGAACGAGAAATTACATCAGTATTTGTTGAAGGTGGTTCAGAAATACACGGTAGCTTTCTTGAATCACGCTCTTTTCAACAAGTTATTACATACATTGCGCCGAAGCTAATTGGTGGGAGTCAATCTCCTACGGCTTTCGGAGGTGCAGGTTTTAAAACGATGAATGAAGCGATCGATTTACAAGTGGATAGCGTAGAACAAATTGGAAATGATATTCGAATTATTTCATCAAGGAGGCTTTCTTAATGTTTACAGGTATTGTGGAAGAAATCGGAAGAGTTGAAAGTGTTCAACAATCAGGAGAATCCATTGCAATGCAAATTGCGGCGTCGACTATTTTAAAAGACGTTCATTTAGGAGATAGCATTTCGATAAACGGCGTGTGCTTAACTGTTACGACGTATACAGACTCTTCTTTTACCGTAGATATTATGCCTGAAACATTTCGTGCAAGCAGTCTTCGTCAGCTAGGGCCAAACTCATCGGTGAATCTTGAGAGAGCTATGTCCGCAAATGGACGCTTTGGTGGTCATTTTGTTTCTGGACATGTTGATGGTGTGGGGAAAATTACTCGTGTAGAACAAATCGATAATGCTGTTTATTATGACATCTCGATTCCGCGAAACCTTTTAATTTACTTTATTGAAAAAGGCTCAGTTTCTGTTGATGGTACTAGTCTTACGGTCTTTGGAATAGGGGAGCACTCTCTTACTATATCTCTTATTCCCCATACCGTAGAGGAAACGGTGCTTGGGAGAAAAAGAGTGGGAGATACAGTGAATATAGAATGCGATATGCTTGGTAAATACATTATGAAGTACTTGGAGCAAAGAAGCGGTTCAAAACCCGAACCTACTGCTTCACTTGGGAGTCAGTTTTTTGAAGATCATGGATTTAAATAATGGTACTATCAGGAGGGTCATCGTATATGTTCCATACAATAGAAGAAGCGATTTATGATTTAATGCAAGGCCGGGTGGTGATCGTTTGTGATGATGAAGACAGGGAGAATGAAGGGGATTTTATCGCTTTAGCCGATAAAGTCACACCTGAAACAATCAATTTCATGATTACAAAAGGAAGAGGCCTTGTTTGCACGCCGATTACGGAAGAGCGTGCAAATGAACTGAAGTTGAGTCCAATGGTAGATCATAACACAGATTCTCATGGTACAGCGTTTACAGTGAGTGTCGACCACAAAAGTACAACTACAGGAATTTCGGCAGCTGAAAGAGCATCTACAATTCAATACTTAATTAACCCGGATGCTAAACCTTCAGACTTTAATCGACCAGGTCATATTTTCCCATTGATTGCTAAGGATGGAGGGGTCCTTAGAAGAGCAGGTCATACGGAAGCGGCAGTCGATTTGGCACGACTCTCTGGCTCTGCCCCGGCTGGTGTTATTTGTGAAATTATGAAAGAAGACGGTGAAATGGCGCGCGTTCCTGATCTAAAGGAAATTGCTGAAGAGTATGATTTGAAAATGATTACGATTAAAGATCTGATCCAATATCGTAACCGTAAAGATGTTCTTGTTCGAAAAGAAGTAGAAATAGAACTTCCGACTGAGTTTGGTTCTTTTAGAGCGGTAGGGTATTCGAACATTCTTGATCAGAAAGAGCACGTAGCTTTGATTAAAGGAGAAATCTTACCAGATCAACCAACTCTTGTGCGAGTTCACTCTGAATGCTTAACTGGTGATGTGTTTGGATCTTTTCGATGTGACTGTGGTCCACAACTACATGCTGCATTGGCACAAATTGAAGAGGAAGGTCATGGAGTGCTTTTGTATATGCGCCAGGAAGGAAGAGGTATCGGGCTTCTTAATAAAATGAAAGCCTATAAACTGCAAGAACAGGGCTACGACACAGTTGAAGCGAATGAGAAGCTTGGATTTAAGCCTGATTTAAGGGATTATGGAATAGGGGCACAGATTTTGAGAGACCTTGGTGTTTCTAAAATGAACCTTCTGACAAACAATCCTCGTAAAATAGCTGGGTTAACAGGTTATGGTCTTGAAGTAGCATCTAGGCTACCTCTTCAGATGGCTTCTCGAAAAGAGAATGAAAAGTACCTAAAAACAAAACATAGCAAGCTAGGACACATGCTTCATTTCTAAAAATTTACGTATGAAAATAGGAGGATATTAATAATGGGACAAACATTTGAAGGAAACTTGGTTGGATCTGGGTTAAAAGTGGGTATAGTAGTAGGAAGATTTAATGAATTTATTACAAGTAAGTTACTTGGAGGTGCTGAAGACGCATTGAAGCGTCATGGCTTGTCCGTAGAAAACATTGATGTAGCATGGGTTCCTGGAGCATTTGAAATTCCCTTTGCCGCAAAGAAAATGGTTGAAACGGGAAAATATGATGCAATTGTTACGCTTGGTACGGTTATTCGCGGGGCGACACCACACTTTGATTATGTGTGTGGAGAAGTTTCTAAAGGCGTGGCGAATTTAACGATGCAGACGGGTGTACCTGTTATTTTTGGAGTATTAACCACAAATACCATTGAACAAGCTGTTGAACGTGCAGGTACTAAGGCTGGTAACAAGGGCTGGGATGCTGCAACGGCAGCAATTGAAATGGCTAATTTATCAAAATCATTTGAAGGTTGATTATCAGTTCATTTTTGGCTATGATGAGTATGGTATGCGATGAAGGGCAAAAGAGTTTGGAATCGTAAAGCCAAGAAGAGAGAAAGAAAATGGTTGATTCTTAGGTCTGTGTGATCATTGTCATTATCATGCTAGCTGAGCTTGTTCGTCGAATCATTTTAACATTCTAATTGATTTTAGAATAAGTTATTAAACGGAAAGCCAAGAATTACTTTAATGAGGGATAATCATGCTAATTCGTTATAAGAAAGCTCATGAGAAAATAGCCATGGGGCTATTAAGCTTCATGCCGAACGAAAAAGATATTAAGAAACTGCAACAATCGATTAAAGACTATGAGGATATGGATTCTTTGCAGCTTTTTCTTTGGAAAGAAGAAGATATTATTGGATTGCTCGGAATTGAATGGGTAAACGACAACGAAGTAGAGTTAAAGGATATTAGCGTTAATCCTTCCCATCGCCATCAAGGAATTGGAAAACAAATGGTTGAAGCACTTCGAGAAATGCTAAGTGATGAAATATCTATTAAGGGTAATGAATATACGGGGACATTTTTTGAAAGGTGTCACTTGGAAGAAAATATGAAGTAAGATGCAAAGAAAAGGAACGGCTTAGCCGTTCCTTTTCTGTTGTTTTATTTCAAATTGTTGTTTTCTTTCTTCAATTACATCTGATCGATCACGTCTCGTATGACGATGGATAAGTTCTATATTCGAAAGATCGCTTTTACTACCATAAGTACATTCAAGTTCACGACATCTTTCTTCACAAGCCGTTTGAAGGGTGGAGCTTGTGAGAGGAATATCAAATCCCTGGTATGGAGAGTGAGTGTTGATGAGTTGTAACTCTTTTGATAGGTTTTTAGAAAGTTGATCAATATTTATCGCTAATTTATCGAGTTCTTCACTTTCGCTTTTGGAAATGCGTATGGCATTAGCAATCATTCTCTTTGCCCCTGTGAAATTACCGCGTCGATGGTGGTAGAGGCCAACAGCAATTTGGATAAGACCTACCCAATGAAGTTTACGACTTCCACGCGGATCCTCTTTCCAATGTTCTTCGAGGATTTCATGGCATTCAAAATAATCACGAAGTCCATGGAAATGAGCCAAATAATCAATATAGGCTTTTGAATACATGCTGATTCCTCCATTTCTTTTAGTAGTGTAGCACATGTGTGTTAAATGGATAAAGCGAGTGCTCTTATGGATCAAAATAGCGATCAGTCGTCAGGATGCTATCAAACTGTTAACGATCAATGGAAATCAATTTACGTTAAAAATGAACCGGATGGTTTTCTTGCATTGCTGTAAGCCCCTATTGTAAATGTGATATAATCGGAATACTAGATGGACTTGGATAAAGGAAGATGGAAAATGAAGCAATACAGTGTAAAGGTTGATGCATTTGAAGGTCCATTGGATCTTTTGCTCCACCTTATAAATAAGTACGAAGTGGATATTTATGATATTCCAGTCTCGCAAATTACAGATCAATACTTAACGTTTGTCCATACAATGCAAGAGTTAGAACTTGATGTGGCAAGTGAATATCTTGTTATGGCTGCGACGTTGCTTGCGATAAAAAGCAAAATGCTTCTTCCTCAAAAAGAAGAAGAAATTTTCGAACAGGACCCTGAGTTTGAAGATGATCCCCGTGATGAACTCGTTCAACGTCTTGTTGAGTATCGAAGGTTTAAAGAGGCTGCGAATGATTTAAAGGAAAAAGAAAGTAGTCGAAGCCTTATTTATGCTCGGCCACCTGTGGATACTAGTGAATTTAGTCATGAGGATAGTCAAACCTCCATTGGCGACGTTACATTGTATGATATGCTTGCGGCATTTCAAAAAATGTCCAGACGTGTAAAGGAAAAGAAACCAAAGCGTACACGGATTCAAAGTGAAGATGTTCCTATTGAAGATCGAATGAACGCTATTCGGAACCAGCTACGAGGAAGTGGAAAGACGCGTTTTAGTGATCTTTTTAGTGAAGAGGATCGTGGGCATATGATTGTGACGTTTCTTGCAGTCCTTGAGTTAATGAAAACGAGAGATGTGGCTTGTGAACAAGATAAAAACTTTGGCGAAATTATGATTTTTGAACGAGAAGGGAAGGCATCAGTGTGACAAACGAAGAAATAAAAAGCATTATCGAAAGTCTTCTATTTGTAGTTGGTGATGAAGGGATCACAGTGAAAGATCTTTGTGAAACCATCTCATTGGAAGAAGACACCCTTCTAAGTGCAATAAGTGATTTGCAGGATGAATACAATGAAAAAGATCGCGGTTTTAAAATTAGTTTTATTGGTGGTGGCTATCAGCTCACTACAAATGCTAAAAATGCTCCCTATATCGAAAAACTAGTAGCGACACCAGGTAATCATACTTTATCGCAGGCAGCTCTTGAAACACTTGCGATCGTCGCCTACAAGCAACCAATAACAAGGGTAGAAATAGAAGAAATTCGCGGTGTTAAAACGGATAAGCCTTTACAAACTTTAATGAGTAAATTGCTCATTAAAGAAGCGGGCAGAGCCGAAAAAGCTGGAAGAGCGATTTTATATGGAACAACTAGAGAGTTTCTATTTCATTTTGGTTTAAGCTCAATCAAGGATCTACCCCCTTTACCTGATGGGACAGAAGATAAGGAAGATGAGGAAGCAGACTTGTTTTTTGAGAAGTTTCAGGAAATCTCTGAGTAGATGCTAAGTTCGATCATGATGAAGGAGGACAATCGATGCGGTTAACTCATGTTGCTTTCGAGGAGCTTCAAAAAGATCGTGCAAACTCCCCTGAAGATTCATTCGTTCGTTCTACAATAACGTATGAGGAGAATGGAAAGGTAAAGCGATTTCATGTTTTATATCCTGGTG
Organism: Anaerobacillus sp. 63XJN7_4_ISO-PGPR-S23-413; assembly: GCF_056173725.1. NCBI lineage: Bacteria > Bacillati > Bacillota > Bacilli > Caryophanales > Bacillaceae > Anaerobacillus > Anaerobacillus sp. 63XJN7_4_ISO-PGPR-S23-413. The sequence goes on along the minus strand of NZ_CM149688.1, from coordinate 2,522,406 downwards.
TTTTTGCAGAAACTGCCATTAAAGAATTTTGGGATTATGAGACCCCCATTCACGAAGCAATCGCACTGAATCTCCTTTCATCTTATCCGAATCGAAAACGTTTGTATATTAGTAGTGAAAATGAGTTTGTTGATCCGCTTAAGAAGGCGGATTTACAAGAGCTTCTCGCGATCATCCATGAGATAAAAACAACAGGTACGTATTTACATTCAAACAAAGAAAAGATGCCTCCATACTGAGGCATCTTTTTTATGCTTTGACTATGTTCGCATATATTGATGTATCATTTTTGGCTCAAATGAGTGAATCTTCCATTCTTTTCTAGTTATTAACGGTTCTAGAATAAAAATGAAATAAACTTCGAACACTAATTGAAAAGAGTAGGAATAGGAGCTCAGATCAATGATACTATCGATCGGAAAATCTTTACCCCCTCATTGTCTTCTACAAACAGAAGCTGCGACTTTTGCTAAAAGGCAATTTGGTCCACATTTTAAAAATATAGATCGTCTGCTACCTGTTTTTCAAAGTGCTGAAATAGATAAAAGATATTTCGCTATGCCACTAGAATGGTATAGTAGTGGCCCAACATTTGAAGAAAAAAACGAAAAATACGTTTCTCTTTCTGTTGAATACGCTAAAGAAGCAATATTGGACTGTCTGAACAATCCCTTTTACTTAAATGAAATGATTGATTGTAGAGATATCGATGCAATATTTTTTGTGTCAACAACAGGTATTTCTACACCGAGTATAGAGGCTAGAATTATGAATGTCCTACCATTCTCTCCACATACAAAACGGATCCCCATCTGGGGACTTGGTTGTGCAGGTGGTGCTGCAGGTATTGCAAGAGCGAATGATTATTGTCTTGCCCATCCTGATCAAGCTGTTCTAGTAGTGAATGTTGAGCTGTGTAGTCTTACTTTTCAACATGGTGACTTTTCCAAGAGCAACCTTATTGGAACAGCACTTTTTGCTGATGGGATATCAGCTGTACTTTTGACAGGTGAGACTTCATCTCTTCTTAGGCGTTCAACCTTGCCGAGCATTCCAGGCATCGTCGCCACACGCTCCACATTAATGAGAGATTCAGAAGATGTGATGGGATGGGAAGTTAGCAACGAAGGCTTGCACGTAGTGTTCTCTAAGTCTATTCCCGCGATTGTGTCAAGTTGGCTTGAACCTAATGTTCTGGAATTCCTCTCTATTCAAGAGAAGACCACGCAAGAAATAGATTATTTTATTGCCCACCCAGGAGGAACAAAAGTATTAACAGCATATGAAGAAGCTCTCGGATTCGATAAGTCGATGACTGCAGTATCGAGAAATGTATTAAAAGAATATGGAAATATGAGTTCAGTTACCGTTATTTACGTACTAGACCAGTTTTTGAGAAATGGGTGTAAACATGGACATCTTGGATTAATGGCAGCTCTCGGACCTGGTTTTTGTTCAGAACTGCTGCTGCTAGAATGGAAAAAAGGAGCATAAAAAATGGGGCTAATATTTACTGGGGTTTTTATCCTTCTTGTGTTTCAAAGATTAATTGAACTATATATAGCTAAAAAAAATGAAAAGTGGATGAAAGAGCAGGGAGCAAGAGAAGTTGGAAAAAATCATTATAAATACATTGTGCTGCTACACATTTTCTTTCTTTTCGCAGTAGCGATTGAAGCGATTTTACGAGGTTTCACTCTCTCCTTCGTCTGGTCTGTTATGCTGTTTGTGTTTCTTTTGGCTCAATGCCTTCGAGTCTGGACAATTAGAAGTCTGGGCCGCTTTTGGAATACAAAAATAATCGTCCTACAAGATGCAGATGTTGTAAAAAAGGGTCCTTACCGATTTTTGAAACACCCTAACTATTTAATTGTGGCACTAGAAATTCTCTCTTTGCCACTTATTTTCTCCTCTTACTTCACTGCGATTGTTTTTACCGTGCTAAATGCAGTATTACTTCTGAGAGTTCGTATTCCCGCTGAAGAGAAAGCGTTAAAAGAGTCGACCAATTATCCCGTGATGTTTCCGAATGCCGAAAAGGAATGAAAGACATATACTGCGTCTCTTGCTCATAGACTTGTACAAATATAGAGCTTAAGGGACGTGGATGTCATGATGAAATCACTTAAGACAAAAATTGGCGTCTTTATTTTAATTGCTGCTCTGCTGTTTCTCATGATTCCAAGAGGAGTAGTAGCAGAGGGAGTAGGCGTCTCAGCGAGAAGTGCCATACTAATTGAACAAGAAACAGGAAGAGTCCTTTACGAAAAAGATGCCTATACACAAAGACGAATAGCGAGTATCACAAAAATTATGACTGCGATCATTGCGATTGAGTCAGGTAAAATGAATGAAACAGTAAAAATTAGTGGAAACGCTGCTGGGACAGAAGGTTCCTCTCTCTATTTAAAAGAAGGAGAGAAAATAACACTTGAAAATTTGGTATACGGTTTAATGCTTCGTTCTGGTAATGATGCTGCTGTGGCAATTGCTGAAGAAGTTGGAGGCAGTTTAGAAGGCTTTGTTACATTGATGAACCAGAAAGCAGAAGAAATTGGGATGTCGCACACAATATTTATGAATCCTCATGGACTTGATGATCATGAGAATCATCTATCGACAGCTTATGACATGGCTATCCTAACACAGTACGCCATGGATAATGACACTTACCGTATTATTTCAAGTACTAAAGTACATAAGGCACCCAATGCGACAGAGGATTGGGATTATGTATGGCGTAATAAAAATAAGCTGTTAACTAGTTTATACTCTGATTCCACTGGTGGGAAAACGGGATACACAAAGCGAGCTAAGCGTACACTCGTTTCTACTGCTGAACGTGATGGTATGATTCTTATTGCTGTTACCTTAGATGCGCCTGATGATTGGAATGATCATATTTCGATGTTTAATTGGGGTTATAGTAACTATGAGCTGACTCTACTTGAGCCTAAAGGGATTATTAAAGATGTGAAGGATGAACCTTACAAAGGCAATGTGAGATTGAATCGAGATCTTTACTATCCTTTAACCTCAGAAGAACGAGATCAAATTGATTCCACCATCCAACTTGTAGAACCTCCAGATGAAAGTAAGTGGGATGAAATGGGGTCAACAGATGATCCTGTTGGAATGTATGTTGTAAAACTAAATAACAAGACAATTGTGAAAGCACCAATTACTTTTGACTCCGTTGAAAAAAAGGAAAAAGGATTATGGGGATTTTTTAAAGGGTTATTTTCATTAGATATCGGACGTGAGCCGAATGGTTAATCTCATCTGGGCTGGCTTATTTCTCATTGGTATTCTATTTGCTCTAATTAATGGAACGATGGAAGAGGTCAATAAAGCAATATTTACTGGGGCTGAAGAAGCGATAGCTGTTTGTATAGGGTTGTTAAGTGTTCTTATTTTCTGGCTTGGATTGATGAAGATTGCTCAGAAAGCAGGACTGTTAGACCTTTTGGGAAGAGGATTTAAACCGATAGCTCGGAAGCTGTTTCCGGAAGTTCCCCCTGATCATCCTGCAATGGGATATATTCTCTCGAACATGATGGCGAATATGTTCGGCCTTGGAAATGCAGCTACGCCAATGGGGATAAAGGCAATGGAAGAGTTAAAAAAGCTCAATGATATGAAAGATAATGCAACAAGGTCAATGATTACCCTCCTAGCGCTCAATACATCAAGTTTAACTCTCATCCCAACTAGTGTTATAGCTATTCGGATGAAATATGGATCAGTTTCACCAACGGAAATTGTTGGTACAACAATTGCTGCTACAGCATGTTCTACTATTGGAGCTCTCTTCATTGATCGGTTTTTCTATCGAAGAAGCAAAAGGGGAGGATCTCTGTGAATGCATCGATCTGGATTATCCCTTTATTGATCGGGTTTATTCTTGCGTACGGAACGTGGAAAAGAGTACCAACTTATGAAACCTTTGTAGAAGGAGGTAAAGAAGGGCTTTCTATTGCAGTTTCGATCGTTCCTTATTTGGTAGGCATGATGGTAGCGATTTCTGTTTTTCGAGCATCTGGTGCAATGGCCTTTCTTAGTGGATTATTAAGAGTACCACTAGAAGCGATTGGGGTACCTACAGAAATCGTTCCTTTGGCTCTCATTCGCCCGATTTCTGGTACCGGTGCGCTTGCGATGACAACGGATATTATTAGCACATATGGGCCAGATTCCTTTATTGGGAGGCTAGCCTCTACCATGCAAGGAAGTACAGATACGACGCTTTATGTCATTACGGTTTACTTTGGGGCGATTGGCATCAAACGAATGGGAAATGCTCTTAAAGTTGGATTGTTAGCAGATTTAGTCGGGATGGCAGCAGCGATTATATTTGTCACTCTCGTATTTGGATAGAAGCCATCTTATTCGATGGCTTTTTTTATTGTAACGGAATGTTTGGAACATTCCTGTTTGAGCATAATAAATGATAGAATGAATCTGTGCTTGAGGTTTGACTGTGACAAGAGTATGATGTTTTAGTGAGGTGAATTTGATGGAACGTTTGCAAAAAGTAATTGCTCAAGCTGGAGTAACGTCCAGACGAAAAGCAGAAACATTGATTGAAGAAGGTAGAGTGAAAGTTAACGGCAAAGTCGTAACTGAACTCGGTACAAAGGTGTCTGAGCGCTGTAAAATTGAAGTAAACGGGATTCCGGTAGAACGTGAAGAGCCGGTTTATTTTTTGTTTTATAAACCAACAGGCGTCATTTCAACAGTAGAAGATGATAAAGGAAGAAAGGCTGTCACCGATTATTTCCATGAAATCGAAGAACGGGTTTTTCCTGTTGGACGACTTGATTACGATACGTCAGGTGTTTTGCTCTTAACGAATGATGGTGATTTTGCGAATAAGCTGATGCACCCAAGTTATCATGTAGACAAAGTGTACGTTGCTAAAGTGAAAGGCTTAATGAATAAAGAGACCATTCAAAAGCTTGAGCGAGGTGTGCAGCTAGAAGACGGAAAGACTTCGAAAGCACGAGCTAGAATTCTATCCGTTGATAAACAAAAAGGAAAATCAATTGTAGAATTGACCATTCATGAAGGTAAGAATCGCCAGGTACGCCGTATGTTCGAAACATTAGGTTACCCTGTGCAAAAGTTAAAGAGAGAACGATATGGTTTTCTTGAGTTGACTGGAATGAATCCTGGAGATTATCGTGAGCTAAAACCTTACGAAGTGAAGCAGCTTCGTAACCAAGCTGTCACACAAAATTCAAAAAAACGATAAGGTGACCCCTTATCGACACGTTATAGTGAGAGTAGTATTGCTTTGTTTGATTGGAGTTGGTTGAATGAAAAAGAAAAACCGGCTGATCGTGCGGACTGTTATATTGACTATCGTCTTTATAGCAGTCGGCTATACGTTCTATACAAACTTTTTTGCAAATGAAAGCGGAATCGTACAGGCCGGAGATCAAGCGCCAAACTTTATTTTAACGGATTTAGACGGAAATGAAGTAGAGCTTGAGGACTACAGAGGGAAAGGCGTCTTTCTGAATTTTTGGGCAACCTATTGCGAGCCTTGTAAAGATGAGATGCCAGCGATGGACAAGAAGTATAAAGAATACAAAGAAAAAGGCGTCGAAATACTTGCAGTAAATGTTTCGGAACCTAAATTGACTGCCGAAAGCTTTGCTGATCGGTATAACCTTAGTTTTCCGGTGTTGCTTGATAAAAGCAATGATGTAACTAATCACTATGGAGTTGGGCCAATTCCAGTAACCTTTTTAATTGACAAGAATGGCAAGGTCGTTCAAAAAACGGAAGCCAGCCTTTCAGAGGAAGTAATTGATAGCTATATGAAGCAAATCCAACCGTAATGGGGTGTTCCAATGAGCAACAATAACATCACCTGTGAATGCGGACATGTGAACCCTTATGGAACTGAGATATGCGAAGTATGTGGTAAACCGCTTCAAGGAGATTTAGAATCTAAGAAACTGCTTAATATGAGATACGAGGGAAGTGCACGGAGGTCTCAAACGTACAAAACGACGATCATCGATAAGATCTGGAATTTCTTCTCATCTGTTAAGGTCGGAATCTGGATCATCGTCTTGTTGCTAGTAGCTTCAGCGATAGGCACTATTTTCCCTCAAGAAATGTACATACCACCGCTGTCAGACCCGACAGTTTATTACAAGGAACAATACGGCGTACTTGGTCAATTGTATTATGACCTGGGTTTTCATAACTTATACGGCTCATGGTGGTATATGTTATTAATTGCCGCATTGGGACTTTCGCTCATTGTAGCCAGTCTCGATCGGTTTGTCCCGCTTTATCGCTCATTAAAGAAGCAGCGAGTCATTCGCCATGAAAGTTTCATGAAGCGCCAGAAGTATTTTGGTAAGACGGAAATCAGCCATGATTCGCCTGACTTAAACGGCATTAAACAAGCATTAGAAAATAAAAGGTACAATGTTAAAGAAGAAAATGGTCATTTATTTGCTGAGAAAAATCGCTTCTCCAGATGGGGACCTTACGTAAATCATATCGGACTCATTCTCTTTCTCATCGGCGGAATGCTCCGCTTTTTCCCTGGAATGTATGTCGATGAGGTGCTCTGGTTAAGAGAAGGTGAAACAGAGAAGATCAAAGGGACGGAAGAAGCCTATTATTTAAAAAGTGATGGTTTTATTCTAGAAACTTATGATAATGAAGATGAGAAATTTAAAGATGCGATTGAAGAGTCTGGACAAGCAGTCGTGGCAAAGAACTATCAAACGGATGCTATTTTATACAAGCAGGTTGGTGAAAGAGTAGCTGGGACGGATCCAGAACTTGAGAAAGTGAAAGAACATCCGATTCAAGTTAATAAACCGCTTAAGTTTGAAGGGTATGCCATTTACCAGGTAGATTATAAATTGAATGAACTTCAGAAGATGTCATTTACTATGGACAATAAAGAGTCCGGAGAGTCTATAGGTGACCTTACTATTGATCTTTATAATCCTGAGAAAGAATACAACCTTGAAAACGGCTACAGCGTTGAAGTAATGGACTACTTCCCAGATTTTGAATTTAATGACAAGGGTGAGCCAACAACTAAATCTAAAGTTCCGAATAATCCTGCATTTATACTTAATATGGTTTCTCCAGAACATCCTGACGGAGAAGTAGCTTTTGTTGCGATTAAGCAGAACTTAGAGCCTCTTGGAGAAAATGATTACAAAATGTCGTTTCAAAATGTAGATACAAAAAATGTTTCCGGTTTAGTCGTAAGGAAAGACAATACATTATGGATTTTAGCGATCGGCGGCGCAATCTTCATGATTGGTGTTATTCAAGGGATGTATTGGAACCATCGAAGAATTTGGATTCGAAAAGGGAATGACGAAATGTGGTTATCCTGTCACACGAATAAAAACTGGTATGGTTTGAAACGAGAGCTAGAAAGCATTACAAAAGAGACTGGTCTGGATATGCCACTTGATCAGTCGGAAGAAAAGAAATAGATGTTTAGCACGAAAGGAGGCAAGATAAGATGGCTCAATTAAGCAGTAACTTGCTTTATGTTGCTTTCTTTATCTACTTTGCAGCAAGTATTGTATTCGCTATTTCTTTGTTTGGTAAGAAGTGGAGAAAGTCGGATGAAGTGACCCATTCAAAAAAATGGGGGTTGTGGGGATTTGCTCTTTCCACAGTGGGATTTCTTTTTCAGCTGAGCTATTTTATTACAAGGTGGATTGCTGCAGGGCATGCACCAGTTAGTAACTTGTTTGAATTTACAACATTCTTTGGGATGGCGATGGTATTCGCTTTCTTAATCATTTATCTGATATATAAGAGCAATGTTATCGGAGTATTTGCAATGCCTGTTGCAATTATTGTGATTGCTTATGCAAGTGTATTCCCATCAGATATTCAGCCACTTATTCCAGCTTTACAAAGTAACTGGCTCAAAATTCATGTTACAACAGCTGCTCTTGGGGAGGGGATTCTATCCATTAGCTTTGCAGCAGGACTTGTTTATCTAGTTAAAACAGTCAATCAATCTAAAGCGAGCAAATCAACTTTCTGGCTTGAGTTTGTCATGTACTCTCTCATTAGCACGATTGCATTTGTTGTCCTATCACTTGGATTTGAAGCTGCTGGGTATTCTTCTACTTATCAATTTGTTGATCAAAATGAGCAGCAGATAACAGTGGATTATACATTGCCAGCCATAGCAGGGCCGACAGGCGGCCAATATGTTAGTGGAAATGAATTTGGACCTCTTTTTGAAGCACCCGGATGGATGAAAGGGGAAAAAGCTGCACATAAGTTAAATACGTTAATCTGGTCGATATTTGGTGGTCTGATCTTGTATGGTCTGGTCCGATTAATTTTAAGGAAACGAATTGGAGCTGCCATTCAACCAGCACTTAAAAATGTGAATGAAGAATTGGTAGATGAAATACAGTACCGTGCAGTAGCGATTGGTTTCCCAGTGTTTACATTAGGAGCACTTATTTTCGCCATGATCTGGGCGCAGGCTGCTTGGACACGCTTCTGGGGTTGGGATCCAAAAGAGGTATGGGCTCTTGTTACATTCCTTTTTTATGCTGCATATCTTCACCTTCGTCTTTCAAGAGGATGGCAAGGTGAGAAATCAGCCTGGCTTGCTGTAGTAGGTTTTGTCATCATTATGCTCAACCTTGTTGTCGTCAACCTTGTTATTTCTGGACTTCATTCTTATGCATAACTTCGAAAACCTTCACGATTTGTGAAGGTTTTCTTATAAGGTGAGAGGTGAATGCGGTTTCTCATCACTGGTCTGGATTGCTATAGGCATGGTAGAATAGAACACATGAGCTCATGTAGGAGGGAATCTTCTTGGAAAAAGATGCACGAATATTAGTAGTAGATGATGAAGAGCGTATTAGAAAGCTATTGCGCATGTACCTTGAGAGAGAGAATTATGAAATAGAAGAAGCTGAAAATGGAGAACAAGCCCTGGAAATGGCAATTGAGGATGATTTCGATCTTATTTTACTTGATTTAATGCTTCCGGGAATGGATGGTACAGAAGTTTGTCAGCAAATGCGTGAACAAAAAGCCACTCCTGTGATCATGCTTACAGCAAAAGGGGAAGAAGCTAATCGCGTACAGGGGTTTGAAGTAGGGGCTGATGACTATATTACAAAACCATTTAGTCCAAGAGAAGTCGTTCTTCGCGTTAAAGCACTTTTAAGAAGATCATCGACGACGAAATTTTTACAAACCGAAACCACAACTAAAAACGTAATTGTATTTCCGTATTTAACAATCGATCATGACGCTCATAGGGTGTTAGCGGAGGAACAAATTATTAATTTAACACCGAAAGAATATGAGCTATTGTATTATCTTGCAAAAGCTCCAGATAAAGTGTTTTCGAGAGAAGAGCTGTTAAAAGATGTCTGGAATTATGAATTTTTTGGAGATCTCCGAACAGTTGATACGCACGTGAAGAGACTAAGAGAGAAGCTAAATAAAGTATCACCAAATGCTGCTGCAATGATTTCAACAGTATGGGGAGTGGGTTATAAATTCGAGGCAGTTAAAGAATAATGATTTGGAGAAGCGTTGTTGGTAAGCTGTGGCTTACAATCATCTTACTTGTAGCATTTGTGCTATCCATCTTAACAATTCTATTGCTTCAATTTTTTGAAGACTTTCATGTTGAAAAAGAAGCAGAGCAAATGGAGCGACTCGCTAATAAAGTGGCTTCTGTTATTGAACGATATGATGATCGAGAGCAGGCGCTTGACACAGCCTGGGAAATCACAGATTTTTATCCTACTAGGGTTATGATCGTTGAAAATGACAGCCAGGGGGATAGTAGGTATTCGCCCAATGCCCATGGGTTACCAGAGCTGTCATTGGATGTGTTTAAAAAAGACCCCATCTTAAAAGGGGTATTTACTGATCGGGAAACGGTTGTTAAAAAGGGAGATTTCGTTACAGATGAAGCGGCCGCATCGCATAATGAACTTCTAATCGTCGGTGTGCCCATGGAACTTGATGGAGAAGATAACGGAGAGGTATTTCTTTACCAATCCCTTGACGTTATAGCAAAGACAACGAGTCAGGCTAGAAATTTAATTTACATAGCTGCCGGGATTGCCATTGTTTTAACGACAATCTTTGCCTTCTTCTTATCTACTCGTATTACCGCTCCACTTCTGAAAATGAGAGAAGCAGCTACAGAGGTTGCAAAAGGGAAGTTCGATACAAAAGTTCCGATGGTGACCCACGATGAAATTGGCGAACTTTCTGTTGCGTTTAACCGTATGGGGCGCCAACTCAATAACTATGTTACAGCGTTGAATCAAGAGAAGGAACAGCTTTCTAGTATTTTAAGCAGTATGGCGGATGGCGTTATTACCTTTGATAAAACTGGTGCCATATTAAGCACGAATCCCCCTGCTGAACGTTTTTTGAAAGCCTGGTATTACGAGCAGGGAATGGAAGAAAAGCCTGGTAATGAAGTACCTGAGGATATCAATGAATTGTTTAGTCTTGTTGTAACACTTGAGCGGGAACAGTTAACAGAAGTTGAACTACAGGGGCGGAGCTGGGTTGTTGTAATGACGCCACTTTATAACCAATCTGCTATTCGGGGAGCGGTTGCTGTCTTTAGGGATATGACAGAAGAACGTCGTTTGGATAAGCTTAGGAAGGATTTTATCGCGAATGTGTCTCATGAGCTTAGAACCCCAATTGCGATGCTCCAAGGATATAGTGAAGCGATCGTAGATGATATCGCAAGTAGTGACGAGGAAAAGAAAGAGGTCGCTCAAATCATTTACGATGAATCCTTGCGGATGGGAAGGCTAGTGAATGAACTGCTCGATTTAGCTAGAATGGAAGCCGGTCACAACGAATTGCATTATAGCAGTATTCATATGCAAGATTTTGGACAAAGAATAGTAAGGAAATTTTCCGGACTTGCTCGAGATCGACAAGTGGAATTAAATTTCCATGTTTCAAATGATGAAAGAATGTTAAAGATTGATCCTGATAGAATTGAACAGGTATTAACGAATTTAATAGACAACGCTGTGAGACATACACCAGGAGGAGGGGAAGTAAGATTATTAATTACTTCCCTTGAGAAAGGCGTTCAGTTCGATGTGAAAGATACTGGTTCTGGCATTCCTGAAGATGATCTTCCATTCGTGTTTGAGCGTTTCTACAAAGCCGACAAAGCTCGTACAAGAGGAAGGTCAGGTACGGGTCTAGGGCTTGCCATTGCTCGTAACATTGTGGAATCTCACCATGGCCACATTTCCGTTCACAGCAAGAGCGGAGAAGGAACAACGTTTTCTTTCTATATACCTGATAAAGGGAAAGAGTGACAGGCACTCCGTCGATATACTCAAAGAGTTTCCGAATTAACCGGAAGCTCTTTGTTTTGATTTGTGACATTTTATACCGAAGAAAAAGAGTAACGAATAGGTATCCTTGTTTCCCGTTAATGCGTTACAATAACAAGTGGAAGAGTCAAACTAGTTCGATAAAAGGAGCTGAAGCTATGTATACTGACTATCACAATCACTTAGAAAAAGGTACATTAACTCTTGATTATTTATCTCAGTTTGTTGAAGAAGCAAAGCGCAAAAATGTAAGCCATTTTGGGATTTCCGAACATGCTTATCATTTTTATGAAACAGAAAATATTTTAAGCAATCCGTGGGTTAACGAAAGAAGATGGTACAACATGGATGATTACGTTCGTCTTTTTCAGGAAGCGGAAAAACAGGGGATGGACGTTAAGATGTCCATTGAAATGGATTATACCCCAGGTAAACATCAAGAAATGAAAGATTTTATTTCTAGCTATCGATTTGATTATGTCATTGGATCCATTCATTGGGTTGAAGACTTTGGGATTGATCTAGCAGAATATCGTCATCTTTGGGATGAACGTGATATTAATACGGTTTACCGCAAATATTTTGATCAAGTTGTCACACTGGCAGAATCAAATTTGTTTGATATCGTAGGTCATCTCGACCTTGTAAAGATATTTAAATACAAACCTGAAAGCCGTGATTTTCTACTTGAACAATATGACCGAGCGACAAATGCTTTATCTCATTCCAAAACATGCGTGGAAATTAGTACAGCGGGGTTGCGTAAGCCAGTAGGAGAATTGTATCCTGATCCTGAACTTCTTAAAATGTGTTACGAAAAAGATATTCCAATTGTCCTCTCATCAGATGCGCACGTTCCGGGAGACGTTGGTGCAGACTATGATAAGGCAGTTGAGCTTGCTAAATCAGTTGGATATTCTAAATTAATGACGTTCGAAAAAGGAGAGCGGAAGTCGATATCGTTATAAATATAGGTGAGTGAAGATAAGTTGTTGCTCAAATGGGCGCACAAATCAGAGGGATAAAAATGCAACAAAAAAAGAACGGGAGCTAATTGCTCCCGTTCCTTTTTAGATGAATTAAACTCCGCCGATTTGTTCTACTTTTACGATATCTTGCACTTCTTCGAGAGTTTCTTCAATATTTTTTGGTAATGCATTATCAAAAGATAACATCATAATCGCTTCCCCACCTGCTGTCTTTCTTCCAACTTGCATGGTGGCGATGTTAATCTTATGTTCCCCTAGAACCTTTCCTACGTTTCCAATGACACCAGGACGGTCATTGTGCTGAATATAGAGCAGGTGACCTTGAGGATGGAAGTCAATATCAAATCCATTTAACTGAGTAATGCGATCTCCATATTCTTTAATATATGTTCCTTGAAGTGAGAAGGCCTCTTTATCCCCTTTTACTGTTACAGAAATAAGATTTGAGTATCCCTGTGTTTCAGAACTATGTTTCTCACCGTAAGTGATCCCTCTTTCTCTTGCGATAGAAGGGGCGTTTACTTCATTAACGGTAGTGTCCAGTCTTGATTTAAGGAAGGAAGCCATTAAATTCCTTGTCAAGATTGCTGTATCTAATTCAGTTAGCTTTCCGGCATAAGTGACTTCTACGAGATTTACTGCTGATTTCATACATTGTGAGAGTATACTTCCCATCTTACGAGTTAGTTCGTAATATGGTTTGATTTTTTCGTATTCTTCTTTTGAAAAACCAGGGAGGTTGATCGCATTTCGAATTGGTTTCTCTTTCAGGAAGTGTAGTACTTCGTCTGCTACCTGTGCAGCAACATTAAGTTGAGCTTCTTTTGTAGAAGCCCCAAGGTGTGGAGTTGCAATAACTTGATCAAAGCTTAAGAGAGGGTGGTCAGCCTCTGGTGGTTCTGCCACAAACACATCAAGTGCTACGCCGCCAATGTGACCTGATTCGAGGTAAGGAATGAGTGATTCTTCATCAATAATTCCTCCACGAGCACAGTTAATTAAGAAAACACCTTTTTTAGTTTTTGCTAGCGTTTCTTTATTTAAGAGTCCACGTGTTTTATCAGTTAAAGGAGTATGAACAGTGATAATATCTGCCGTTTGAAGCAGCTGATCCAAATCAACGGACTCTACATCGAGTTTTTCCGCTCGATCATTTGTTAGGAATGGATCAAATACGACGACATCCATACCAAACGCTCTAGAGCGTCTAGAAAGCTCTGTACCGATACGTCCCATTCCTACAATACCAAGGGTTTTTCCACTTAACTCTGTTCCGACATACTGTTTTCTCATCCATTGTCCATTTTTCAATGACGATGTTCCCTGAGGTATATTTCGAACGAGTGAAGCCATCATAGCAAAAGTATGTTCTGTTGTTGAGATAGTATTGCCATCAGGTGCATTAACTACAATGACGCCTCGTTTCGTTGCGGCATCAATATCGATGTTATCAACACCGACACCTGCTCTTGCAACAATCTTAAGCGAAGGCATTAGATCGAGCACTTCTGCTGTTACTTTTGTCGCGCTTCTTACAAGCAGGGCTTCATACCGATCCAGACGATCATTGAAGTCATTTAATGATCCAATGTCACATGTTATCGTGCTTTCATTTAAAAGCGGCTGTAAGCCATCTTCTTTAATACCATCAGTTACTAAAACGTAAGCCAACTTCTCCACTCCCTTTGTCTCTCTCTTCTCATTTTTTAGAAAACTTAATAACTTACTTTTTATCATGAAAGCACTAAAGTGTCAATTTCATTAGGAACATTTTTTAGTGAAAAAGATGCGAAAATAAAAAATCCCCGGTATTTAAACCGGGGATTCCATTCTTTATTATTCGAATTTTGTAGCGTCTCCGTCAAATGACTCATCAGCAATCTTAATAGAATCAGTAGGACAGCCTTCAAACGCATCCATCATATCTTCATGAAGTACATCTGGAATTTCAACGATACCTTCGTTGTCATCGAGGGTTACAAATGCGATACCTTCGTCGTCGTAATCATAAATATCAGGTGCAGCGGCGCCGCAGGCACCACAAGCAATACATGTGTCTTTATCTACAATAGTATACTTAGCCATGATTTAACCTCCTATTCAATACTTCTATATGCCTTTCATCGTCATTTTATGCGTAAATGAAAGTATTTAATAACCTTATTGTAAAGGTCGCGCCTTGACTTTTCAATAGTTTAATCCTTTTATTACCGCCTAATTGAATGTTACCCGGTTTTAAAATAAGTAAACAGATGAAAAAATTTGATACAATATAAAGAAGAAGGAATTGGGTGATTGATACATGCAATATTTAGATGGTGTGCTATTATATATTTTTGACCGTTTTAGAGGAGAGCGTTCACTATCAGCCGTTTTCCATCTCCTTACTGGGAAAAAATCTTCACAAACGATTCAGGATGCAAAACTATTTAACGTTTCAAATTTTTTTGGTGTTTTGAATCAAATCAAACGATCTCAACTCGTAGATCATTCCGCTAAGCTTCAAAAAGTTAAATTGATTGAGCCTAACCAACATAATGGTTTTAAGGTCACATTAAAAGGCAAAGAAAAATTGGGCGCTTTCCTGGTAGATAATCCTATTCCCACATACTTAGAAGGATGGAAGTATCATTCTATTAGTGATTTATTCTGGCAGCGGCTTAGTTTATACGTTCAAACGCTATCTTATTCAATCCATGGAAACATGAATTTTTATCCTATAAGCAAAGAAGAGAATATTCAAAACTGGGTCAGGCTTCACTTTCCAAGCGTGAAAGAACAGCGAGCCATTTTAGCAAATGATTTGTACAAAGAAATATCAGCTATTTTACTCCAACTCCCATCACATCATGCGGCATTATTTGTCAATCGGCTAAGTGGTAAAGGAAGGACAGGACTTACTTTTGCTCAAATGAGTACATCGAACAAGATTAGTGTGGAAGAAGCTACAGTACAATTTCAGAATGTAATTCATGCTTTTCTAACGTATATTCAAAATAATCCTCTTAAATTCCCTATATTGGGAACAGTGGCGAAAGGGTATGAGGGCGAGTGGCCGTTGACGTCTTCAACGAGGCAGACGTATACCTTTCTTCAATCGGGAGTGTCACTTGAACAAATAGCTCAAAGGCGTCGATTAAAGAGAAGCACGATCGAGGATCACCTCGTAGAAATTGCAATAAATGTACCTGGCTTCTCAATTGATCCTTTTGTATCTCAAGATGCACAGAGGGAAATACGATTAGCGAGCGAGAAATTAAACAGTCAGCGTTTAAAAACAATCAAACAGTATTTAGATGATAATTATTCATACTTTGAAATCCGATTAACACTTTGTAAGGAAGGGATTTAATGGCTTTAACAGACTTGTTATACAAGCATTTTGGATACCGCGAATTTCGTCAAGGACAGCAGGAAATCATCTTGGATGTGCTAGAAGGAAAAGACGTTTTTGCAATGCTTCCTACAGGTGCAGGTAAATCGCTATGTTATCAACTTCCAGCATATGCAGGCCTGGCACATATTCTTATTGTTTCGCCTCTCATATCGTTAATGGAAGATCAAGTACAGCAATTAAAAGCACAAGGAGAAAAGCGAGTCGTTGCGTTAAATGGTTTTCTTCCCTTTGAGAAACGAATCTCGATTCTAAAAAACTTATCGCGTTACACCTTTATTTACGTATCACCAGAAATTCTTCAAAATAAGTTTGTGCAAGATGCTTTAACTCAATTGGATTTAGGGTTAATGGTCGTGGATGAAGCACATTGTATTTCTCAATGGGGCCATGATTTTCGAACAGACTATTTAAAACTTGGTGTGATTAGAGACAAGCTTGGTAAACCTCCGGTTCTTGCGTTAACAGCTACAGCTACAGATGAAGTGCGGAATGATGTTATGGATCAATTGCACATGAAGATACCCGCTATTCATATACACAGCGTCGATCGACCTAACATTGCTATTAAGCTAGATAAATTGCCTTCACTTGAAACGAAAATCCAAGCGTTAAAGCGGTATGCTAATGAGTTAGAAGGGCCTGGAATCATCTATTTCTCAAGCAGGAACTGGGCAGATAGAATTGCAAAAGAATTAAATGATGACGTGAAAACCGTAGCATCTTATCACGCAGGAATGGAGCAGGAAGATCGGTTATTAATACAGCAGCAGTTTCTAAATGATGAGCTATCCATTGTTTGCTCGACAAATGCTTTTGGAATGGGCATTAACAAGAGCAACATTCGATTTGTGATTCATTTTCATCCCCCAGCTACAATCGAAAGCTATTTGCAAGAAATTGGTCGAGCGGGAAGGGATCAAAATCAAGCGATAGCTATTCACTTGTATACAGAAGAAGATGAATTTCTACCCCTTTCATTTATTGATGGAGAACTGCCTAAAGAGGTGCAAATTAAAGAAGTTATGAGAGACTTATCTAGCCGATCAGGTGAAACATATTCAAGTAGCCAAATAGAAAATGAAGGCGCGAAGTTTGGGTTGAATGAAACGGCGTGGCGTTATTTGTTCCACCGTCTAGAAGTTGAAGGAGTGATAGAGGATAAAGTTATTCGCTCTTTTGAGGTCGATTCTACTTTAATGAAAATAATAGATGAAACAGAAATCCGGCGTAAAGAAAAACTTGTTAAGTGGTTTGGATTCAAAAGCTGGTTAGAAGAAGAGCAGTGTCGAAGAAAAGGTTTATTAGCTAGGTTCGGTGAAACGAATCATATTATTAACCCATGTTGTGATTATTGTGGTTTAAACCTTGAAGATTATGCGGCTAGTCATGATCACAGTGATTCCTCACCACAAGAAGAATTTGACTGGGATGCTGAACTGAAACGGATGCTGACAGTGGGCGGGGAGGATACCAGTGAGAAACCGACAGGCTGAAATAGTAAAACAATTAACTGATCGTGAGCTGGTATTAAATGTTTACTTAACACAGGCGATCATGCTTATTCTAGCCTTTGTACTGGGAGCTTTTCTATTTGGGGAGGTATGGTTTCTTCCTAAAATTGTAGAATTTAATTGGAGTGACATAGTCTACCTAGGAGGTGGTGCAGGCTTACTCGTTGTTCTAGCTGATCTTCTTTTGATGAAATCTCTTCCGGATGAGAAATTAGATGATGGAGGGATTAACGAACGGATATTTTCCAAGCTTTCTGTGCATCATATTTTCTTTTTGTCATTTCTTATATCTTTTAGTGAGGAACTGATGTTTCGAGGAGTCATTCAAACACACTTCGGACTAATACTTTCAAGTGTATTATTTGCAATGATACATGTTAGGTATCTTGCTAAGCCAGTATTATTCACATCTGTTGTAGGAATCAGTTTTTTGCTAGGCATTTCATATGAGGTGACAGGTAATGTTCTTGTCACGATGTCAGCTCATTTTTTTATTGATTTTATTATGGGTTGTTTGATAAAAAGGAAAACACGTCTGTGAGTAACTACATCATGAAAGGTGAGTC
The DNA here is from genome assembly GCF_056173725.1 of Anaerobacillus sp. 63XJN7_4_ISO-PGPR-S23-413. Classification (NCBI taxonomy): domain Bacteria; kingdom Bacillati; phylum Bacillota; class Bacilli; order Caryophanales; family Bacillaceae; genus Anaerobacillus; species Anaerobacillus sp. 63XJN7_4_ISO-PGPR-S23-413. The sequence goes on along the minus strand of NZ_CM149688.1, from coordinate 2,504,574 downwards.
TTATGAAAAACGATCGTCCGCTACCCTCTAGGAAGGAATTCCATCGGAAAAAGGAAAAACAAAAAAAGCAGTCACGAAGCAAAGGTAGTGAAGAGAATGAACTTCCATCTCTTGCGCTAATCCGAGTGCTCGCGCTGCTATTTATAAGCATGGTTGCCATATTTCTTTTATATTCTTATTTTTCTTAATATGTTTTCCTTATTCAATGCCCCCCTGTATTATCTGGCGTATATGTTGCATAAACTAGTTTCTATAAAAGGGGGGACTAGAGTGGATGCGTTCAAACAATGGAATCTTCCACAGCCACAATCTAAAATGACAAACGTTTTGTTAGAAGAGTTAGTGGAAAGAAAAAATGCTGAAATACAGTTTAATGGAAAATCTCAATTTTATGGGTATGTTCTTTCATGTTTACTTTTAGGTATAGGCGGCCTATTCTGGTACGAGCTAGAAAAGAACTCATCTTTATTTGTAAATGGGTTCTCCCCGTCATTGATGCCATTTTTTATGTTGATGGTTAGTTTGAGTATAGTAGCATATTTTCAATTAAGAAAGATTGCAAAAAAATGCAAAAAGGCCGAGGAAGAATTTGAATCTTTAAGATTGGAGATATTAGACCGAAGTGATGAACTGTTTGAAGGACAATTACAGTGGCAAAATCGTCATGCTGTTTTTAAGTATTTGAAAGATCAACATGGAATTAACCTTTATTACAAGTGAACTTTATCTTTGTTCAGGACAACCGAAAAATAAATATTGTTCAATTTGGAAATGATTTCCGTTAATAGAAAGCGCATCTTCTGCAAACATTTCAATTTTTCCGAAGGCAACAGTATCTTTAAGTTTTGGGCAGAAAACTTCTACGGGCATACCTAAACGACGGTTGAAATCCAAATCTTCATTACGTAACAATGATTTGGTTTTAAGTTTGTTTATCATAGATCCATCATCTCCGTTTTATTGTTTCCGTCCCAATTGGTCTGGTTATGCTTTAATCTTACCTCAAAAAGACTGAATCTTCAAGCAATTAAAAAGCCCAATTTACGGAAGAAATCGCCTCAATATCACATGAATTTCTCAATTAGAAGGATATTATCTTTGAAATGTGGTATTAATTAAGAGTAATGATCTTACAAAGAGGTGATAGCAGTGTATGTACGTAGTGCAATGAAACCAATTAGAGAAACTGTTTATGTGAATCATGACACAAAGTTGGATGAAACCCTGAAATTATTGAAGGAACGTGAAATTGATGGTGTCCCCGTTATCCAGGGAACGAAATATGTTGGTATCGTTACTTTTAATCGCATTTACAAAGCGTTTTTCAAAAGTGATGCAACAGATAAAGAAATGTTTCTTAAGGAAACCAATGCAGGGGATATTGCTTTCCAAAAAAATGTTACGGTTGATCAGGAGGAAGTGTTTGAGAATACGCTCCTTTTAGCAAAAAATGCACCACTTGTAGCCGTGGTTGATCAAAAGGAAGATTTCATTGGAATCATTACTAGATCAGATATACTTGATCAATTCCAAAGTGCTTTTGGTATGAGAAAGCCGGGAATTCGAATTGCCTTTGCATCTTCTGAAACAGAGGGAAGAATTGCAAGACTAGCTAAAATAGCAAAGAGTTTTCATGAAAATATTATTTCCCTCTCTACTTTTGACGAGTCAAACCAAAATGTACGAAGGATTGTAATGAAGATCGAGAAAAAAGAAAATATCGATCAATTTATTGCAAAACTTGAACAGAATGGATTTAAAGTACTCGATATTAAAGAAGTATGAGAGATTAGTACCCATAAAGCCTCCTACTCTTACATACGTTAGAGTGGGGGGTTTTACTATGCCGCTTCTCTTGATAAGGGTTATGACAATATTTTGTTTACTGTATTTAGCTGAAAGTAACTTGAATTTAAAAAGTATGACCTTCACTGATTTAATGTTAAACAGTGCGCGCTATGGTTTTGGGGCGATTTGTTTTTTATTTGGATTTTTAGTCGTGGCAAGAGTAATCAGGGAGCATGTAGAGAGCTTTCTTGCATTCGGAATCAAAAACAAAGCTCACCTTATAACGTTCTGCATTGAAGCTAGTTTGTTAATTGGCGTATACTGGGTATTGTTTCAAAATAATAAGTGGTTATCTCTAGCTTCCCTCGTGATGGCATTTATATATGGTGGTTTGTCTGCTAATATAAGGGCTGCAAGAGAAGTGAAACGCTTTCAGAGGAGCAATGAAACATGAACTATATCATTGGGATCTTTTTGGCAGGTGTACTGTTATTAATTTATATGTGGGTTGAAGCTCATCTAAATCGAGTCCACACGAAGGAACTTTACATTAAACAACTACCAAAAAGCTTTGAATCATTTCGGATTTTTTTCATTTCAGATTTACACAATCGATTGGTTTCTGAGAAAATTTTAGAAAAGGTGAGAGATCAGGTTGATATTGTAATAATAGGTGGAGACGTTATGGAAAAAGGGGTATCTTTTGATAAGGTTGCTAAAAACATGAGGAATCTTAGCGCTCTCGCCCCTTGTTATTTCGTTTGGGGGAATAACGATTATGAAGAAAATCCTGCAAAGCTACAAAAAATTCTAGTTGATCACGGAATCCACATCTTAAAAAACCAGGCAGAAACGGTAATGAAAAATAATGATGGAATAAGTTTATTAGGAATTGATGACCTTTCAACAGAAAACGCTTCACTTCAGGAAGCGCTTAATGGAGCGTCAGAAGACCTTAAGATCCTGGTTAGTCATAACCCGGACATTAAACAAGGTTGGCCAGAAGAGAGTGGGATTCAATTGATTTTATCCGGACATACTCATGGAGGTCAGATTCGACTGTTTGGATGGGGGATAAGAGAAAAAGGTGGAATTAAGAATATTAATGGGACAACCGTAGTAATCAGCAATGGATATGGCACTACAACTTTACCGTTAAGATTGATGGCGCCAGCTGAGTCACATATTTTTATATTAAAAAGGAAATAAATACAAAAAAACAAAGCGACGCTTATACAAAGTTTACACAAACATCATTCACCCTTTATACTAGGTGTGATAATGGCTGTATTAGAGGGGAAGATGACTATGTCTGCAGGTAAGTATAATATTAAAGCGGTCTCGAAAAAATTAGGTATTCAACCCGGGACCTTGAGGGCATGGGAAAGGCGTTATAATATTATTTCTCCAATAAGAAATGAAGCTGGTCATCGTCTTTATTCGGAAGAGCATATGTCAATATTAAAATGGCTGGTCCAAAAAACAACGCAAGGCTTTACAATTAGTCAGGCCGTTGAATTGCTTGAGAATGGAAATGATTCATCAGATACAGATAGTATGGGCACTGATATGGTTCAGGATAGGGCTCAAATCTTAGCTGATGAAATCCTTGAAGCCCTTTTAGCTTTTGATGAGAATAAAGCGCAAGATTTGTTGAACCAGGCTTTCTCTGTCTTCAGTATAGATAAAGTTGTTCATGATATATTGGCTAAACTACTTGTGAGGGTTGGAGACCTATGGGAAAATGACAAAATAACAATAGCGCATGAGCATTTTACTACCGCTTTCCTTCGTTCTAGAATCGGTATGATTTTCCATACGCTTCCTGTCGATGGGTACCTCCCAAAAGTAATGGCTGTTTGCTCAACTGGTGAATACCATGAGCTTGGATTATTAATTTTCACTCTGTATCTTAGACGGAAAGGGTTCGAAGTCATTTACCTCGGATCGAGCATACCAGAAGAGGATATTGAGATCGTCGTAGAAGATACTGACCCCAAAATTCTGTTTCTATCATGCACGTTGATAACGAATTTACCAAGGTGTCTAGGTATGATTGATCGATTGAACCAACGTTTCTCTGAATTAACCATTGGAGTTGGTGGTTCAGCTATTGGACATTTACGTGATGAAAAGAGACAGGCTTACGAACCGTTTTTAGTTGGAAATAATAAAGAAGAATGGGATGCCTGGATCAAAGATAAAATTCAAAAGCTTACTACTTAGTTGAAAGTGGACATGACTTGTCTAAGCTTCCTTTGACAGTGTAAACTAGAAGAATATCGTCAACCAAGAACCATCTTTGTATTATCACATATAGTATGAATAAAGGATTTGCGGGTGACAGACGGTAGGGGGGAATTAGATGCGTCTTGAACGTTTAGCATATGATAAAATAAAAATATTTCTAACTTATGACGATTTAAATGAGCGTGGAATTACGAAAGAAGAGCTCTGGCAGGACGTACCGAAAGTTCATAGGCTTTTTCGTGAGATGATCATGGAAGCTGATGATGAACTTGGATTTAAAGTCGATGGTCCTATCGCTGTAGAAGTATTTTCACTTCCTGCTCAGGGAATGGTAGTCATTGTCACAAAAGGTTCCGGTGAGAGTGAATTTGAAGAGGACTACAACGATGAGTATATTGAAATGCAAGTGACCCTTGATGAAAGCGATGAAGTTTTCTATGAGTTTCGTTCTTTTGAAGATGTGATTGGTCTTTCGAAAAGATTGATCAATGTGGGTATACAAGGAGGAACACTTTATTCCTATCAAAACCATTTTTATCTTAAGTTTGATGAAGAGGAATTTGCAGAGTATGAATTAGATTCTCTAGTCGCTTTACTGGCTGAATTTGGGAATCCTTCCACAATTACAAGCTACCGGGTGATGGAATACGGCAAACAGATTATGAAGACAACTGCAATCGAGCAGTTAAATCATTATTTCAAATAAGGTTCTGGAGGCTATCTGTATCATTCCAATTTGATTCTTAACATTCGAAATGATTCAGTTATTGCTTTCTTGAACACGAAAAAACCTCCCAAAGGAGGTTTTTTTAGGTGAGCAGGGATTTAGATGAAGATTCGGCGTTTTCCCACGCTTTAATGAAATATTCTTTATTGTTGTATTTCATGAAACCCTCTTGATTATATATGGTTGGAAAAGCTCTTTCAACGGAGAGGTGTTGCGTTCGATGCGCAAGAAGAGCTTCTCTTACGGGATTTATATGGTCACTTGAGAATGATTTCATCAATGTAATCGAATCATCAGGGTCAGAAAAAGCAGGATGGCCTGTTTCATCAGCTAATGACTGTGGGAAGGTAGTGTAGTATAATTCCTTCACAATGTTTGTTTCTTGTACTGCCTGGAGCGTTGCAGCTTGAATCGCTTTGTGGTCAGGATGCCCTGATAATCCATGGGGTGGAAAGGTGATGACAACGTCAGGTTTAACTTCTTTGATTCGGTTGATTACATCATTTTTAAGCACATTTGGAGGCAAAGAATTTAACTTCCCGTCCTGATATTCACCGATATATAATTCATCGATGCCAAGTAGCTTAGAAGCTTTTTCAAGTTCTTTCCGTCGAACGGATGCGAGTTCTTCGGGGCGACAAATAGCTGGTTCGCCGCATTTACCAGCGTCACCAGGTGTTGCACTATATAAAACGGTTTTAATATCTTTTTTGTTCGCTAACTCTAATAATGTTCCTCCGCAAGTAAAGCTCTCATCATCAGGGTGAGCGAAGACAAACATAAATGTTTGAGACATAAGGGCATTTCCTTTCATAAATAAGATTACTGCCAGTATACAAAAAGTAAAAGACTTTTTTCCAATAATATTATTTATCGATGGTCATTAGGGATAACATAGTGTTCGAAAAACATGGTATGATGAGAGAAGTTTTGATTAGTTCCACTCGATTAACTATCGAATATAATGACATACATAAATGTAGCCCAGGAGGTATAAAGAATGAAAGTTGGAGTACTTTATGGAGGAACCTCTGCAGAAAGAGAAGTTTCTTTATCTAGCGGAAAAGGAATTATGAGAGCTCTAAAAAATAACGGTCATGAAGTAGTTGGAATTGACTTCCATCCAGATCGCTTAGCTGAAGTAATGGAACTTGATGTAGACATTGTTTTTATTGGTCTTCATGGTAAGTATGGGGAAGATGGTAGAATTCAAGGTTTACTCGATATGCTACAAATTCCTTATGTAGGATCCGGAGTACTTGGATCTGCCGTTGCGATGGACAAAGCAAAAAGTAAGAAAGTACTAAGAGATTCAGGCATTCGCCTTGCTCAAGATTTCGTTCTTCATAAATCGCATGACCACCGTTCTTTGGAATTACCTTTTGGATATCCAGTTGTTGTAAAACCAAACAGTGAGGGCTCAACGATAGGCTTAACAATTGCTAAGAACGAAGCAGAGCTTCAGCAGGGGATTGAAGAGGCATTTCGATTTGATGATACTGTAATCCTTGAGGAATTTATTTCTGGCACAGAAGTGACTGTTGCCGTAATGGGAGCTAAAGGTGATGTTAAGCCACTTCCAGTCGTAGAGATTGTTCCGAAAAATGAATACTATGATTATGAATCGAAGTATTCTGAAGGGGGAAGCGAGCATATTGTCCCTGCACGTATATCGTCTGATTATACGACACTTATCCAAGAGCAGTCGATAGTGGCACATGAACTGCTTGGTTGTGAGACGTATTCTCGAGTAGACTATATTGTGCCGAATGATGGATCGAATCCTGTTTTTCTCGAAGTAAATACATTGCCAGGTATGACACCGACAAGCTTGTTTCCTGACGCGGCTAAAGAGATTGGATATTCCTATGAACAGATGATTGAAAACCTTATTCAATTAGGATTAAAAAAATAGTAAAAGGAGAGACCTCACAAATTGTGAGGTCTTCTTTTTAATTGACATGACTACGCCCTTACTTGGTAAGCGTTTTCATTACTATGGAACAATTTGCATAAATGTAGCATGAATGCCTTCTCATAGCTTACCTAAACGTGTATACTATGTTTTGAAAGCAGAGCAATGGAACATTCTATAAACAACATATGAACTTTAACAATTAAAATCGAATAGGCTATGCTTCATTTAGCCTAAAAAGTACAAAAACAGCAGAGTAAGTGCACAGTAATGGGAGGTAAAGCAATGGTCGACAAAAACGAAACAGATAATGGACAAGGAAATAAGAAGAAACGGAACGTATTAGAGTCGACGCAATCAGTCATTCACGAAGCGCTGGACAAATTAGGCTATCCGAGCGAAGTTTATGAACTATTAAAGGAACCAATGAGATTAATGACAGTTCGGATTCCAATTCGAATGGATGATGGTTCTATAAAAATATTCACTGGGTATCGTGCGCAGCACAATGATTCTGTTGGACCCACTAAAGGTGGGGTTCGCTTCCATCCAGATGTGACAGAAACAGAAGTTAAAGCGCTATCTGTTTGGATGAGCCTTAAAGCAGGGATTGTAGATCTTCCTTATGGAGGAGGTAAAGGTGGAATTATTTGTGATCCGCGTGAGATGTCTTTTAGAGAACTAGAACGATTGAGTCGAGGGTATGTAAGAGCAATTAGTCAAATTGTAGGTCCAACAAAAGATATACCTGCACCAGATGTATTTACTAACTCTCAAATTATGGCCTGGATGATGGATGAGTATAGTCGAATTAGAGAATTTGATTCTCCTGGATTTATTACTGGTAAACCTCTCGTATTAGGTGGTTCTCATGGTCGTGAATCCGCCACCGCGAAAGGCGTTACCATTTGTATTCGCGAAGCTGCTAAGAAAAAGGATATCAAAATAGAAGGTGCACGTGTCGTTATTCAAGGTTTTGGAAATGCGGGTAGTTTTCTAGCGAAATTCATGCACGATGCGGGTGCTAAGATTGTAGGAATATCAGATGCATATGGAGCTCTTCATGATCCTGAAGGTCTTGACATTGACTACTTATTAGACCGACGTGATAGTTTTGGAACAGTTACAAAGCTCTTTAAAGAAACAATTAGCAACAAGGAGCTTCTTGAACTTGACTGTGATATTCTTGTTCCAGCTGCTATTGAGAATCAAATTACGGAAGACAACGCACATCAAATTAAAGCAAGTATTGTTGTGGAAGCAGCGAACGGTCCTACAACGATTGAAGCTACAAAAATTTTAACGGATCGTGGTATTTTACTCGTACCAGATGTTCTTGCAAGTTCTGGTGGTGTAACGGTATCTTATTTTGAGTGGGTACAAAACAACCAGGGTTACTACTGGACAGAAGAAGAGGTAGAAGCGAAGCTTGAAAAAGTAATGGTAAACGCTTTTAATTCAATTTACCGAACTTCTGAAACGCGTCGCGTTGATATGAGACTATCAGCATATATGGTCGGCGTGCGTAAAATGGCTGAAGCCTCTAGATTTAGAGGATGGATATAAATAGTTGCCAATCCGATGAAAATTCCCTATCATTCAGGTAGGGAATTTTTCTATTGCAAAGAGTAGAATACTAAAAAGAAATGTTCCATTTCTTATGGATAGGTTCGGGAGTGAGTGAGATGAGAGAAGAACAAGTGGTTGTCATTGGCGCAGGTCCTTGTGGAATGTCTGCGGCAATTGAATTAATGAATGAGGGATACGATCCTCTAATTATCGAAAAAGGAAATATCGTGAATGCTATTTATCATTATCCAACGCATCAAACATTTTTTAGTTCAAGTGAAAAGCTTGAAATTGGTGAAGTACCTTTCATAATTGAAGAGCGGAAGCCAAAACGAAATCAGGCCCTTGCTTATTATCGGGACGTTGCTAAAAGAAAAGATCTTCGTATTCATTCCTTTGAAAAAGCAAATTTGATAACAAAGGAGAATGGTGCATTTATTATTGAAACGGAGAAAGTGCACGAATCCAAAAAAATAACATACCGCGCACAGCATTTAATCATTGCAACAGGATATTATGATAGTCCTAACTTTATGGGTGTTAAAGGAGAAGACCTCGATAAGGTTTTGCACTACTTTAAAGAGCCGCACCCTTATTTTGACCAGGATATTGTAGTGATAGGCGGTAAAAACTCAGCAGTTGACGCAGCATTAGAGCTTGAAAAAGCTGGGGCAAGGGTTACGATTCTTTATAGAGGAGCGGAATATTCAAAAAGTGTAAAACCATGGATTTTACCGGAATTTGAAGCTCTCGTTAGAAATAAGAAAGTGACAATGGAGTTTAATGCTTCATTAGTGGAAGTGAAAGAAAAAGAAGTCGTATATGAAGTGAAGGGTGAACAGAAGAGCATACCGAATGATTTTGTATTCGCAATGACCGGTTATCATCCTGATCATTCATTTTTGACAAAAATCGGTATAGAAATCGATCAACAAAGCGGGCGACCTGCTTTTGATCAAGATACGATGGAGACAAATGTAGAGAATTGTTATATTGCTGGCGTGATTGCCGCTGGAAATAACGCCAATGAGATCTTTATTGAGAATGGCAGGCTACACGGTGCATTAATAGCTCAGTCAATTATAGGAAAAGCACAAAAACCTACCAATTAAGGTAGGTTTTTGTGCTTTTAACAATCAAGGAAGGTCTCTGTTTCATCATCGTAAAAAGAAATTGTGTAATTCCTTGGGGTCTTCTGTTGCTTCGAGTGCAACGAGTAATTTCAAACGCGCTTTTTGTCCATTTAATCCGTTAGAGAAAATTACTCCATGTTCTTTTAAATGCTTGCCACCGCCTTTATAACCATAAACATCTTGTACAATGCCATTAAAACACCTAGAAACCATGACGATGGCGATTCCTTTTTCTCTTAGATGTTTGATTCCCTCCATCATATCCGGTGGTAAATTCCCCTGTCCAAGCGCTTCTATTACGATGCCATTAATGCCAATTTCTCCAGCAGCAAATAGTAGCTGTGAATCCATCCCTGCATAAGCCTTTAGAAGCATGACATTTTTCGTTAGTCCAGAAATATGATAGCGGTCTCTCATCGTTAAAGTATGGTGAAAGAAGACACGTTGTTTTGTTACGATCCCGATAGGGCCATATTGAGGACTTTGAAAAGTTGAAACATTACTCGTATGCGTTTTTGTCACATTTTTTGCCGTATGTATTTCATCGTTCAACACAACAAGCACGCCTTTTCCTTTTGCTTCATGGCAAGAAGCTACTTTTATGGATGAGAGAAGATTATAAGGTCCATCAGAGCCAAGCTCATTGCTTGAGCGCATCGCACCTGTTACGACGACAGGCAGATCTGTTTGCAGAACAAGATCTAGAAGGTAAGCCGTCTCTTCTAGTGTGTCGGTTCCATGCGTTATGACCACTCCGCTGATGTGTTCTTGTTTGATTCTAGTTTCAATCCTTTCCGCAATTGTAAACATGACCTCAGGTGTCATATGGGGGGAGGGAATGTTAATGTAATCATCAATAATAACGTCATTTCCAATTAGTAATTCGCTCAGTGTTGCATTTAGAGGATTTTCTTTACCTGGGCTAACAGCACCAGAGTTCTTATTTTCCTCCATAGCGATAGTTCCTCCGGTATGAATGATCAATAGCTTGCTCATTGCGTCACCTCATTGTTTTCCTAATAATTGTTTCCTTACATAAAGTAACATGATACGATTATAAAAGTATAGGTATGACTGATCCTGCTTAAAAATGAGGTTCAGGATAGAAATGGGGAAAGCCTATGTTAGCAGCAATAACTGCTGGAATAGCACCAGGCATTGCGCTTCTTTGTTTTTTTTATTTGAAACAACATCAGTATGAATCTGAGCCAATAGGCCCGGTTGTACGAAGTTTTGTGTTTGGTGCTATGCTAGTATTTCCAGTAATGGTGATTCAGCATGGTTTTGAGGTCGAAAACTTCTTGCAATCACCATTCAGTCAAGCGTACTTGATGTCTGGACTGCTTGAAGAATTTCTAAAATGGTTTATTTTCTATTTTACTGTATACATCCATATAGAGTTTCATGAGTTTTATGATGGGATTGTTTATGGTGTTGCTATCTCACTAGGATTTGCATCTGTTGAAAATGTCTTTTATCTTTTTGCATATGGCATTCAAGAAGCATGGTGGAGAGCGCTTCTTCCTGTTTCAAGCCACGCTTTATTTGGCTTAATTATGGGTTCTTATCTTGGAAGGGGAAAATTCTCATTGCAAAATAAGATTGGAAAGTGGATTTCTCTATCTCTTTTCGTTCCATTTTTGTTTCACGGAACATATAATTATTTAGTTCTTCAGGTGAACAGCAATACCATCTATTTAATGATTCCATTTGTGCTTGTTCTATGGTTTATAGGTGTAAGGAAAATCAAGGCTGCAAACCTTAATCAAGCAGAATTAATGGAAACGAAAGAAAACATGCCAATATGATAACAGTTTGAAAGATGCCGAAAAGGCATCTTTTTTGTTTTGTATAAAATACCTTCTGATACAAAAACTACACCTATGAAAACAGAATGATCAGGGAGGTCCACATCATGAGAAAGACAGTTCTTATTCTAAAAATCCCTCTAATAATTGGTCTGGTCTGTGCACCGCTTGTCATGGTATTTGATATGGAGAATCGAGCAGATGCATTTTCTAACCAAATCATCCAGAAGGGTGCAACAGGCAATGATGTCATTGAACTTCAAGCACGCTTAAAGCATATAGGGTTCTATACAGGCTCAATTGACGGCGTATTTGGATGGGGGACTTATTGGGCGGTTAGAAACTTTCAGTATGAATTTGGAATGGATGTTGATGGACTAGTTGGTCCTGAAATGAAAGCAAAGTTAAACAAGTCTACGAAGTATGATCCTTCCATTCAACAGCAGGTGAATAGTGGCAAAAGTCCTAATGTTTCACAATCAAATCAAAATAATCAAACGAATAAGCCAAAAGACTCAACTACTCAGGCGAAAAACGTGCCGTCCGGTTATTCCCAGAACGACATTAAGCTGCTTGCAAACGCAGTCTATGGTGAGTCAAGGGGGGAACCTTACGAAGGTCAGGTTGCGGTAGCCGCGGTCATACTAAACCGTGTTCAAAGTGCTTCATTTCCAAACACAGTTTCAGGAGTGATTTTTGAACCGAGAGCTTTTACGGCCGTCTCAGATGGACAAATATGGCTTACTCCAAATGAAAGAGCGAAAGAAGCTGTGATTGATGCAATAAACGGATGGGACCCAACTGGGGAAGCATTGTATTATTTCAATCCAAACACGGCAACTTCTGGATGGATTTGGACAAGGCCGCAAATCAAACAAATTGGTAAGCATATATTCTGTGAATAGTGGAGGTGGTTAAAATGATTCGTTCGATTTTAATTGGTGCGCTCGCAGTAGGCGTTGCTGGAACTAGCTACTGGGGGTACAAGGAACATCAAGAAAAAAATGCCGTGTTAATTAATGCGGAAAACACGTATCAGCGTGCTTTCCATGACTTAAACTTTCATATGGATGCACTAGAGGAGAAGATAGGGTCGACATTGGCGATGAACTCCCGTGGCAGTCTATCACCTGCCCTTGCAGAGGTATGGCGTTTAACGTCTGAAGCTCAAAATGATGTTGGACAACTCCCGCTAACGCTAATGCCTTTTAATAAAACGGAAGAATTTTTAACAAACATAGGTTCATTTAGTTATCGTGTAGCTGTACGTGATCTTGATGAAAACCCTCTGTCAGATGAAGAATATAAAACATTGAAGGAATTGCATAGTCATTCTACAGATATTAAAAATGAACTGAGAAAAGTGCAGGCGATGGTCATTGATCATAACTTACGTTGGATGGATGTGGAGCTTGCTCTAGCTTCAGAAACACAGGCTGAAGATAACACGATTATTGATGGATTTAAAACAGTTGATAAACAAGTGGAAGGGTATAGTGAAGTAAACTGGGGACCTGAGATTACTCAATTAAATGAAAAGAAAGAAAACCTGGACAAAAATATAGTCGGGAAAAAACTGACTGAAAAAGAAGCAAAGGAACATGTAATTGACTTTCTGGATCTTGATCCTAAAGCAAGCATTGATATAACGACTACTGGGGAGAAGTCAAAATACAAAGCCTATAGTTTATCAATTGAAGAGCCAGATTCGAAATCTAGTATCAATCTAGATGTTACAAAAAAAGGGGCAAAACCAATCTGGATTTTGATGGATAGAAAAATAGGAGATCAGAAGCTTAGTCTAAATGAAGCCGCTGATCGAGCAAGAGCATTTCTAAAAGAGCATGATATAACAAATATGAGCATTTCAGAAAGTAGTCAATATGATCGAGTAGGTGTATTTACTTTTGTATACAATCAGGAAGACGTTTTAATTTATCCAGATGCTGTTCATATTAAAGTTGCGCTTGATAATGGTGATATTTCCGGCTATGAATCCTTAGAGTATTTAACAAATCACCATGAAAGAACTTTGGACTCCCCAACTATTTCCAGGGATCAAGCGTTAGAACAAGTGAATCCAAATGTTCAAATAATGGAAGAAGGATTAGGTGTCATTCAAAACGATCTTGGAGAAGAAGTATTATGCTATGAGTTTATGGGTACGATTGATAATGAAACGTATCGCATTTTTATTAACGCATCTAACGAAAGAGAAGAAAGAGTTGAAAAAATGGACGGTACCGAAATGAATTACGATACCCTATGAGAGGAGCGAATGTATGGCGAGAATGGAACAATTATTAATAAAACTCATCGTCATTCAATTTGTTTTTCTTATTATTTCTCAAGTTCTTCTAACTCAAGAAGAGTTTCGTATCTATCTAAGCAAAGCGATTTATTATGAAGGTGTGCTAAAGGATATGCCTCCCCTGATTAGACGCCAATAGTGAATAGACCGATAAAATGTCTTGTGTTATGATAAATATGACATTTTGGTCGTACTGAGGAAAGCAGGTTCTCCTGCTTTTTTTGTACGTTAAATTGTCATTTATATGATCTAATTCGGATGGATGAATGGAATTTGGAGGCAATAATAATATGAACAAGCGAATAAATATAGCAATTGACGGTCCAGCAGGGGCCGGTAAGAGTACAGTTGCAAGAAAAGTAGCAGATAACCTATCTTTCCTTTATATTGATACAGGCGCAATGTATCGTGCATTAACGTATAAAGCTATTGAGAAGGACATTGATTTAGAGAATGGTCCTCTTCTTAAAGCCCTTCTAGATGATACAGTGATCGACCTACAAGTTGGTGAAAGTGAACAGCTTGTCTTGGTTGATAACATGGACGTAACAACAGATATACGTTCTTATGCTGTCACGAACAATGTTTCCTTTGTAGCAAGACAAAGTGAAGTAAGATTAGAAATGGTAAAGAGACAAAAGATGTTAGCTGATCGTGGAGGCGTTGTAATGGATGGACGTGATATCGGTACACATGTTCTTCCTGAGTCAGAGCTTAAAGTATTCTTAAGTGCTTCTGTAGAAGAAAGAGCCACGCGACGATATAATGAACTTATTGGAAACGGGACTGAAGCGGATTATGACCGTATCAAGGATGAGATTGCTTTAAGAGATAAGCGTGACACTGAGCGAGAAGTAGCCCCTCTTGTAAAAGCGGACGATGCCATAGAAATTGATACTACGAAGATGACAATTTCTGAAGTAGTGGACCAAATTTTACAATTAGCAAAAGAAAGGGCATGATCAAGTGAGCTTATACGGAGTAGGAAAAGGCTTATTTCATTTTTATTTCAAGGTATTCAATCGTGTAACAGTTGTTGGTCGTGAGAATATACCCAAAGACAAAGGGATTCTTCTTTGCTCAAATCATATTAATAACCTTGATCCGCCGCTAGTAGGTGCCATGTTTCCTAGAGATGTTCATTTTATGGCTAAATCAGAATTGTTTACCATTCCGGTACTAGGTAAATTGATTCATAAGGTTGGGGCTTTTCCGGTAAAACGAGGAATGAGTGATAAACAAGCTCTAAGAAGTGGAATGAAATTTTTGAAAGATGGCGGTGTTGTCGGCTTGTTTCCGGAAGGTACGAGAAGCAAAGATGGCGAATTAGGCGAGGGGCTTTCTGGAGCAGGTTTTTTTGCATTACGTCCAGAAGTGATGGTCGTACCGTGCGCAATTAAAGGATCTTATAAACCGTTTGGCCGCTTGAAAATCGTGTACGGAAAACCAGTTGACTTATCGCCGCTTCGTGAAGAACAGGGAGCAGCTAAAAAAGCCACTCAAGCTATCATGAAAGAAATTCAAGATCTTATTGAAATTCATCATAAATAATTCGATATTGTTAAAAAATTTAAATAAATGTGTCAGGATACTTGACAAATCCGTCATTTTTAGTGAAAGTTAGAGGAAAGGGTGCTTAACTTTTCAATAAATTTCTTTCGCTATAAGTGGAAGACTTTTATAAATCATATCGAAAAGTTTTATTTCTTTTGGATTGAAGGAGGAGTTTGTCAATGGGTGAAGAGATGAATCAGGAAATGACTGAGTTCAAATCATTCGAAATCGGAGAAGTGGTGACAGGTAAGATCTCCAAGGTTGAAGAAAAACATGCATCAGTAGATGTAGGTTTTAAAGTTGATGGAGTGCTGCCAATCAGCGAACTGTCAAGCCTTCACGTCGAAAAGGTTAGCGACGTGCTCTCAGAAGGTGATGAAATAGAAGTTAAAGTAATCAAAGTTTCTGAAGATGAGCTAGTGCTTTCTAAGAAAGCAGTCGAAGCTGATCAAGCCTGGGATGCTCTACAGGAGAAGTATGAAAACTCCGTTGCATTTGATGTTGAAATTGCAGACGTAGTTAAGGGCGGCCTTGTGGTTGACCTTGGTGTTCGCGGATTTATCCCGGCTTCTCTTGTAGAAAGACATTATGTTGAAGATTTCTCAGATTACAAAGGCAAAAACCTGAGCGTTAAGATTGTGGAATTTGATCCAGAGAAAGCAAAAGTGATCCTGTCACATCGTGCTGTTCTTGAGCAAGAGGCGGATCATAAGAAACAAGAAACGCTAGCATCTCTTCAAGCAGGACAAGTTGTCGAAGGGACAGTTCAACGTTTAACCGATTTCGGTGCTTTTGTAGATATCGGTGGAGTGGATGGCCTCGTTCATATTTCACAGATGGCTCATCATCGTGTTGAAACCCCATCTGAAGTTGTAACAGAAGGTCAACAAGTGAATGTTAAAATTCTTTCTGTTGATCGTGACAACGAACGTATTTCACTATCCATTAAAGAAACACTCCCGGGACCGTGGGAAGAAGTAAAAGGAAAACTTAGTACTGGAGATGAAATCGAAGGCACAGTGAAGCGTTTAGTTAGCTTCGGTGCATTCGTAGAAGTTGCTCCGGGTGTAGAAGGGCTTGTTCATATTTCAGAAATCTCGAACAAGCATATAGGAACTCCTCAAGAAGTTCTTTCAGAGGGAGAAACAGTTCGAGTGAAGATTTTGGATGTTAATCTTGATGAAAAGAGAATCTCATTAAGCATCAAAGTCCTCGAAACTGAACAAGTATCAAATGAAGTTGAAGAATATCAAAAAGAAAGTGACGGCAACTCGCCATTCTCTCTTGGAGATATGATCGGTGATCAGCTTAAAAAGTACAAATAAGTAAATGAAATCCTCTCTGCATTCATGCAGAGAGGATTTTTTTTGATTTTTTAGATAGAAGGAAACGTATTAATCCTGTCCATTTCGTTTTCGAGCTTGGTCTGGTCCTTCAAGCATTGCTGCTCCATTATGCGAAAGCGACTGATCATGATCAGACTCAACTCGTTTCGATTTCTTAAGTTTTCTTTCCTGTCGATCTTTTCCCATCATTTAGCCTCCCTTCAACTGAACCTTTTCTTATCATGAAAAAAAGCTTCGAAAGTTATTCATTTACATTTTTTAAGTCTATCTCTCATGAAAACGTCCCATACTGATCATAATGAGAGGAGGTAACGGAGTGGATGGGGCGATTTTTATTTGGTTTGTATGGATGGGAGTTGTCATCACAGTCTTTTTTCAAAAGCCATCTTTAGAAAGGACTGGGTCAGCGTTCTTAATGTTAGTGGCAATATGTGTCGTGAATAAAACCGTCATCCTGATGGGTTTTTCTGTAGCTGTTTTACTATTGCTTGCCTATGTTTGTGGATATCTCCTCTGGATAAAGAACGGTGTAAGAACGGTATACGCCATGATATTACTCATTATGTTAACAGCAGCTTATACTTCGATTCAGTTATTTGCCATATATGATCCTGTTTTTACTTACTTGTATACGAAGTGGTCGGTTGCCGCAATTCTTTTTATTATTATTCATCTAACACTGAATGGTTTTGCAGAGAGATGTTCGTTATTAATTCTTAGTATCGTTCATGGTGAGGTTATCTTAACAATGATTTTTCGAGGAATGGGTTTTGAGCGAACTGCTGGCGAGTTAGCTTCCTTCGATGTAATGGCCATTTCGATTATGGCAACATGGATCTGGTCCTCCTTTGTGAAATTAACAGTTCTTCTAGAGAAAACTGTCAAAAAACATCAAGAAAGACGGGGATATTCATGAATGAGTATACAATACCAATTGTATTTGGCGTGATAGCTGGTACGCTTGCGAGAATTTATATGTTTAGAACAGATTATAGGCAATACCCTACTTATCCACATGGTATGATTATACATCTCGCGCTTGGTTTTATTGCAGCTTCACTCGGGGCGCTCGTCGTTCCATCAATTATGGAGCAAGAATTTACAGCGGTGACATTCCTAACCCTAGCTGCATCGCAATTTCGGGAAGTACGCAATATGGAAAGAAAAACATTAACTGAAATGGATTCACTAGAGCTTGTCCCTCGTGGAGCGTCCTATATAGAAGGAATAGCTGTAACCTTTGAAGGGAGAAATTATTTAGTCATTTTCATTTCATTTGTCACGTCATTTGCTTATCTTGCAATAAATGTTTGGGCTGGCTTAGTTGCTGCATTTCTTGCTTTTTTAGTAGCCAAAAAATACATGACTGGAAGTAAACTCGGAAAAATTGCGAATATTGAACAAAAAGAAGTTAAATTTGAAGGTGCAGGGCTATACGTTGATAACATCTATATTATGAATATTGGCATACCAGCGAGACAAAAAGAAATTTTAGAACATGGACTTGGATTTACGATTTCTCCAAAGAATTTTGATGCGCGAATGACGATTGGTAACCTCGGACAAAGACAAGCCATCCTTCATGACCTTGCTATATCTCTTGGAGTATACCGGGATTCAGGAACGCCTGCATTAGTACCATTAATTAAACGAGATTTGGACGATGGTCGAATTGGAGTTTTTATTCTACCTCAAAATAAAAGCGTGGATCTTGCCATGAAAGTCATTTCACAAGTACCAACTCTTGAAAATGCGATAAGGATGCCTACGGAAACAAAGAAAAAAGGAAGTGACTCATCATGACTATTGAGAAAGCGATACTTGCAACTGTTACACTATCATTAGCTCAGGCCCCCGTAGGAGCGAATGTGTTTGTATGTGAATCTCAAGATGAAATGGACGGCGTAGCCGCTGATCTTGAAGCTATACTAGATGGAATTGCTCATAAATTGAGCAATGGTGTTTATATTATTGTGAAGCATTAGCAAGTTTTCGAAGAGAAGTTACCAAGTTTCATTTGATCGTCTGTTGTTCATTGGTTGCTTTTTTGATAAGATATAAAAGCTATCGAAGACTATGCCCTTCTTATAGAGGAGGGTTTTTTACAATGAACTCCTGGAAAGTTTGTCCACGACTTTCTGGTTTCAAGCTTAGATAGTCTTTTAGAAAGGGCGTGCATAAAATGACAAAACCAGTTGTCGCAATAGTAGGTCGACCGAATGTTGGGAAATCGACCATTTTTAATCGTATAGTAGGAGAAAGAGTATCGATTGTAGAAGATACTCCAGGAGTAACAAGAGATCGTATTTATAGCAAAGGTGAATGGCTGAATCGTGAATTTAATATCATAGATACAGGTGGTATTGAAATAGGTGACGAACCATTTCTTTCTCAAATTCGTTATCAGGCAGAAATTGCAATAGACGAAGCGGACGTTATTATTTTCATGGTTAACGGAAGAGATGGCATCTCGAATGCGGATGAAGAGGTTGCAAAAATTCTTTATCGTTCCAATAAACCTGTTGTATTAGCTGTAAATAAAGTAGATAATCCTGAACAGCAAACGTTGATTTATGATTTCTATGCTTTAGGATTTGGAACTCCATTTGGTATTTCAGGTTCACATGGTCTTGGATTAGGTGATCTTTTAGATGAAGTCTTTAAATCATTCCCTGAAGTAGCAGAAGAAGAATATGACGAAGGAACGATTAAATTCTCATTAATTGGTCGTCCGAATGTTGGAAAATCATCGCTTGTTAATACGATTTTAGGAGAAGAGCGAGTGATTGTAAGTGATATTGCTGGTACAACTCGCGATGCTATTGACTCCATGTTTACTCGTGATGAACAGGATTATGTCATTATTGATACTGCTGGCATGAGAAAGCGTGGAAAAATTTATGAAACGACTGAGAAGTACAGCGTTCTTCGTGCAATGCGTGGGATTGAACGATCTGACGTCGTTTTAGTTGTGATTGATGGAGAAGAAGGCATTATCGAGCAAGACAAAAAAGTGGCGGGGTATGCTCATGAAGCTGGTAAAGCCATTGTTATTGTCGTAAACAAATGGGACGCAGTTGAGAAAAACGATAAGACGATGAGAGAATTTGAACAAAAAATTCGTGATCATTTCTTATTCCTTAGCTATGCACCGATTGTGTTCTTATCTGCCAAAACAAAGCAACGTCTTCATACATTGTTACCAGTTGTTAACACTGTAGCTGATAACCATGCCCTTCGTGTGAAAACGAATGTTTTGAATGAATTAATTATGGATTCCGTTGCAATGAATCCAACACCAACAGACAATGGGAAGCGCTTGAAAATTAACTATGCGACGCAAGTGGCTGTTAAGCCGCCTACCATCGTATTATTTGTTAATGATCCGGAACTGCTTCATTTCTCTTACAAACGCTTTTTAGAGAATCGTATTCGTGAAACATTTGGTTTCCAGGGGACTCCTTTACGAATTCTTGCACGTAGAAAAAGCGAATAATTAAGCTTGTTTCATTCGGGGGAACCTTGCTAATACAAAGGGGGAAATGAGATGATCGCGATCCTGATTTGCATTGCTGCTTACTTGCTAGGATCAATTAGTTTTAGTTATTTAATTGCAAAAGTCGTGAAGAAAATAGATATTAGAGATCACGGAAGTGGCAATGCAGGAGCGACAAATACACTTCGAGTGCTAGGGACTGGCCCAGCGATTGCTGTTCTTGCACTTGATGTAATAAAAGGCATACTTGCCGTCTGGTTAGGGTATTGGTTCACTAGTGAACCAATCGTTCCTTTCCTTGCGGGAATTTGTGCTATCTTAGGTCATAACTGGCCAATCTTTTTTGGATTCCGCGGAGGGAAAGGCGTTGCTACTACGATAGGAGTATTCGCAACAATTGCGTTTTTTCCAGCACTTTATGCTGGTATCATCGCTATTATTGCTATTGTAGTAACGAGATTTGTTTCTCTTGGTTCATTGATTTTTGTAGTATTAACTCCAGCGTTTATTTTCTTACTTGGAGGGAATCCAGCTTCATATATTTTGTTAGGGACGATTCTAGCGATTCTTTCTGTCTGGAGACATCGAACAAATGTAAAGCGACTGTTC
Organism: Anaerobacillus sp. 63XJN7_4_ISO-PGPR-S23-413; assembly: GCF_056173725.1. Classification (NCBI taxonomy): domain Bacteria; kingdom Bacillati; phylum Bacillota; class Bacilli; order Caryophanales; family Bacillaceae; genus Anaerobacillus; species Anaerobacillus sp. 63XJN7_4_ISO-PGPR-S23-413. The sequence goes on along the minus strand of NZ_CM149688.1, from coordinate 2,484,068 downwards.
TCTGGTACTGAAAGCAAGCTCGGTCAAAAGGTCGAGCAGTAAGGAGGAAGTTCAATGGCGAAAATATCAGTTGTAGGTGCAGGGAGCTGGGGGACAGCCCTTGCAATTGTACTAGCAGATAATCAACATGATGTGACATTATGGGCAAGAAGAACAGATCTTGCAAATGAAGTGAATGAGAAGCATACCAATGAGAAGTACCTTCCTGGTATAGAATTACCTGAGGGGATTAGGGCTACCAGTTCCCTTGAAGAGAGCGTGAAAGAGGCTGAAGCTATCTTACTGGTTACACCAACTAAAGCGCTTAGAGAGGTTCTTCCTGAACTTAAGACATACCTATCAACACCGGTTACGCTCATTCATGCTAGTAAGGGAATTGAACCAGAAACATCCAAGCGTATTTCAGAGGTGATTGAAGAAGAAATCCCAGAGGATTTAAGAAAATCGGTTGTCGTTTTATCTGGGCCGAGTCATGCAGAAGAAGTGAGTCTTCGTCACCCGACGACAGTAACGGCCTCTTCTAAATCAATGACTCAAGCTGAGTATGTTCAGGATCTTTTCATTAACTCGAATTTTAGAGTATATACTAATCATGACATCATTGGTGTTGAGCTTGGTGGTGCATTAAAGAATATCATTGCTCTAGGGGCAGGTTTATCTGATGGCCTCGGCTATGGTGATAATGCGAAAGCTGCCCTCATCACAAGAGGCTTAGCTGAAATTGCTCGCCTTGGTGCAGCTATGGGTGCAAATCCACTTACCTTTATGGGATTGACAGGTATAGGTGACCTTGTAGTTACGTGTACAAGTGTACATAGTCGTAACTGGAGAGCCGGAAATCTTCTCGGAAAAGGAAATAATCTAGATGAGGTTCTCGAAAATATGGGGATGGTAGTAGAAGGTGTTCGGACTACGAAGGCTGCTTATTATCTTGCACAAAAACAGAACGTAGAAATGCCTATAACATCTGTGTTATTTGAAGTGCTATTTAATAACAAAGATGCGAAAGATGGTGTAGATCAACTGATGGGTAGGCTTCGAACTCATGAAACAGAAGATCTAACGTCATTGCTTGCGGACCGTTTTGAATTGAATCCAAAAGAACTCTAAATAGGCGAAGCACGAAGTATTCCTCCTTGCATACACTATGTTGAACGTTAATGGTAAGGAGGAAACTGCGTGAGCGATCTGTTCGATAACATAGAAAAGAAAACCAATGTGAAAAAGGAAGACATTTTTAAGTTAGCTAATTCCGTTCAGGGAGCAGATTTTACTGATGAGAAAACAGTGCGTAAATTAATTGCGAATGTTGCACGCGTTGCTAACGTAAATGTCACAAAAGAAAAAGAAGATCGAATCGTAAAGGCAATCGTAAATAAGAATATGCCGTTCGATTTGTCTGCTATTGCAAAAATTTTCAGTCAAAAATAAAGAAATTAGTAGAAACTTAGGCTAATCAACGATACCGCCTTCGATGTAAGACCATATACTAATAATGAACCATCAATGTGCAGAAGCATACTTCTTTAAGAAATTAGAATAGTCAAAGCTGAAGAAAAGCCCCTTTCTTCAGCTTTTTATTTGTCATTTATGGAAGCGTTACCTTTTAAATGAAGTACGCTGGAATGTTTTGAAGAGCTTTAATTAAGTAGAACCATTAAATTGTTGAAACCTTTAGAGGTAAATGGAGTAAAGATTTGATATAATGGTGGGCAGTGCAAACTAGATTTGTCATATTAGGGGGATTAAAATGTCACCAGCGTTAATTAAGATGTGGGTAGCACTTTCGGCACTAGGACTAATGTTTATAGCGGTTATGGCGATCATGTTAAGTCGCACGAAGCTTAAAGGTATTTTCCGAGTGCTTGTGTCAACCTTTGCATATATGTGTATGTTCGTTGCGGGGGTGCTCATGCTTCTCGTCGTGTTTACTGGACCTACTAACTAAATGAGTAAATTTCTAACTAAGGAATGAGTGTAATGAAACGTTTAGCTACTAAAGCTGTATTATGGACATGCCTTGTTACTCTACTGTCAGGATGCCTGTATCCAGAGAGTCAAAAAAACGAGAATCAAATTCCTTATACAGACCAAATTCAATCTGTTCAAACAGCAGTAGAGCAATTCCAAGAAAATAAGTCCATTCTTCCTATCAAAACAAGAGATCAGGAAACACCAATCTATCAGAAGTATCCAGTTGACTTCAAGAAATTAGTGCCCGCTTTCTTACAGCAAGCACCTGGGAATTCATTTGAAAGTGGTGGGGTATTTCAATATGTACTTATCCATGTAGAAGAAGAGCCTACAGTAAGATTAATTGATTTAGTCACTATTGAAAAAGTAAAAGATCTTCAGCTACGTATTAATGATTATAGAAGGAAAAAGAACTATCCACCATTCAAAGATGTTCTTGCAAAAGACCGGTATTCCATCGATTATGATGCGATGGGGATGGATGAAGAGCCGACTGTTAAAAGTCCATTTACAAATGAGCAACTTCCATTTTTCTTAGATGAAAAAGGTGATGTACATATTAATTACTCTAGCGACCTTACGAAGGCAATCGAAAGTAATCCAGATCACAGCTATGAAAAGGGCGATGATATCCGAGATTTGTTAGCAGACAATTCGTTTTATGTTCCTGTTGCTTCTGTTGCGTATACAATTGAAAATGATAAAGCTGTTTTTTTAGTGAAATAGGTATTTTCCCTCCTCTTTAGCAATACAACTATTAAAAAGAGGAGGGACTTTTTTATGGGCTTATTCAATAGAGGACGAAAAGTTTACTTAAAGCATCAAATCCTTTTACTGTGAACTGTCATATTTATTGGACAACATCATAGAATGGTAGTGTTCAAGAAAGTCTGCGGTCTGGAGTGAATCATTTCGTCCAATGAGGCGGAATTCAGGAGGCGATCACGTGGAGAGAGTAGATATCTTCAAAGATATCGCAGAGCGTACAGGGGGAGATATATACCTTGGAGTCGTAGGTTCTGTTCGAACAGGGAAATCAACATTTATTAAAAAGTTCATGGAACTAATCGTCCTGCCCAATATGGAAAGTGATTCTGATCGAACGAGGGCACTGGATGAACTACCCCAAAGTTCTGCTGGCCGTACCATTATGACGACTGAGCCTAAATTTGTACCAAATCACGCCGTTCAAATTCATGTGGAAGATGGTCTTGATGTTAATGTTAGACTTGTCGATTGCGTCGGATATGCAGTGCCTGGTGCTAAGGGATACGAAGATGAAGATGGGCCAAGAATGATCAATACACCATGGTATGAAGAGCCGATACCGTTTCAAGAAGCAGCTGAAATTGGTACAAGAAAAGTAATTCAAGAACATTCCACGCTTGGCGTCGTGATAACGACTGATGGATCCATTGGGGAGATCCCAAGACACGACTACCTTGAATCTGAGGAAAGAGTCGTGGAGGAATTAAAAGAAGTAGGTAAGCCATTTATTATGATTGTCAATTCTGCCCACCCACACCATCCACAAACGGAGGCATTAAGAGGAGACCTTTGTAATAAATATGATATTCCTGTTATTTCTCTTAGCGTAGAGACTATGACGGAGCATGATATTAACAATGTCATGAGAGAAGTGCTTTACGAATTTCCAGTTCTAGAAGTTAATGTGAACTTACCAAGTTGGGTAATGGTTCTCCACCAAGATCATTGGTTGCGACAGAGTTATGAAGAATCCGTTAGAGAGACTGTGAAAGATATTAAGCGTCTAAGGGATGTTGATCGTGTCGTAGGTCAGTTTGAGGAATTTGAATTTATTCAGGATGCTCGTTTAGCAGGAATTGAAATGGGGCAAGGAATAGCGGAAATTGATCTTTATGCTCCAGAAGATTTATACGATCAAATTCTAAAAGAGGTTGTTGGTGTTGAAATTCGAGGAAAGGATCATCTCCTCCAACTTATGCAGGAGTTTGCATTTGCAAAAGCTGAGTATGATCACGTCTCAGACGCTCTTCGGATGGTTAAACAAACTGGCTATGGTATTGCAGCGCCAGCGATTGAAGATATGAGCCTCGATGAGCCTGAAATCATTCGTCAAGGGTCAAGGTTTGGTGTCAGGTTGAAAGCAGTTGCCCCATCTATTCATATGATTAAAGTAGACGTAGAATCGGAGTTCGCACCTATCATTGGAACGGAAAAGCAGAGCGAAGAGCTTGTTCGTTATTTAATGCAAGATTTTGAAGAAGATCCGCTTTCAATATGGAATTCAGATATTTTCGGTCGTTCCCTGAATTCTATCGTGAGAGAGGGGATTCAGGCAAAACTTGGTTTAATGCCTGAAAATGCTCGTTATAAATTAAAAGAAACGCTCGAACGCATTATTAACGAAGGATCCGGCGGTTTAATTGCGATTATATTATAACAAAACCGACTCCAATACCTGGAGTCGGTTTTTTACGTTAAGTGGTTTAGAAAAACCGAGAATAGGGGTATTATCTATTTTAGTGAGTTGTTATGCTGAGTTAGCAACTCTTGAGTATATCTAACATTTGTCCATCTAAAGTGTTGAATTGCTTGAATTAACAGACAATAGAAAAGTCACCTTTAGAGCGTTTACAAAACGCTCATTTAGCAGATAATAGGTAAAAAACATTGAAAAATCGTTGAAATCGAGCTAAACGTATTGAATTCTTTCGCATCTTCGTATAATATAGGGCTTGCAAACGTACTAAACGTGCATTGCAACGTATAAATATTGGTCATTAAGTAAATGAATGTATTTATCCATCTCTCTTGAGAGGAGGTGAACAGAATGAACAAGACAGATCTAATCAATGCTGTTGCAGAATCTGCAGAGCTTTCTAAAAAAGAAGCGACAAAAGCTGTTGACTCAGTTTTTGATAACATTATGCAATCCTTGCAAGAGGGTGACAAAGTTCAACTAATTGGTTTTGGTAACTTTGAAGTCCGTGAGCGTTCTGCTCGTAAAGGGCGTAACCCTCAAACTGGCGAAGAAATCGAAATCGCTGCAAGTAAGGTTCCTGCATTTAAACCTGGTAAAGCCCTTAAGGATGCAGTGAAGTAAGAAATACATAGGGCCAAGAAGAGTCGCACATTCTGCGGCTCTTCTTTTTTGCTAACTTTTTCTCCATGTGCTAGAATCTTGATAGGTAATAAAGGCCCTGAATGGAGGAGTAAGAACAATGTACGAAGTTAATCATGAAAAAATACAAGAAGCAGTGAAAATGATCCTTGAAGCGATCGGTGAAGATCCTGAGCGTGAAGGATTGTTGGATACTCCAAAACGTGTAGCAAGAATGTACGAAGAAATCTTTCAGGGGCTGCATCAAGATCCAAAAGAGCATTTTCAGACTATTTTTGGAGAAGACCACGAGGAGCTTGTTCTAGTTAAAGATATACCTTTTTACTCAACTTGCGAGCACCATCTTGTTCCTTTCTTCGGAAAAGCGCATGTTGCCTATATTCCAAAAGGCGGGAAGGTAACAGGACTTAGTAAGCTAGCAAGAGCTGTTGAATCTGTAACGAAACGTCCACAGCTTCAAGAGCGAATTACATCTACGATAGCAAATTCGATGGTAGATACATTAGATCCACATGGTGTTATGGTCGTAGTTGAGGCAGAACACATGTGTATGACTATGAGAGGCGTTAAGAAGCCTGGTTCATCAACCGTTACATCAGCAGTAAGAGGCGTGTTTGAAAATGACGCTGCTGCACGATCTGAAGTACTTGGTTTGATCAAGGGCTAATCCTTTTAAGCGGAGTGATCGATATGAAGAGTGATAGCAACGATTTTTTTGTAATTAAAGCACTTGAAAATGGTGTGAACGTTATTGGGTTGACGCGTGGATCTGATACAAGATTTCATCATTCAGAGAAACTAGATAAAGGCGAAGTTATGATTGCCCAATTCACGGAGCATACATCTGCGGTTAAGGTGAGAGGAAAAGCTGTCATTCAAACAGAACATGGTGAAATAAGTACGGAAGAGTAAAGCAGGACATTATAACCTGCTTTTCTTTCATTTCAAAACCTTAGCCGTTCGTTTTAGCTAGAGGGTTATTGTGCTATACTAGGAATGAATACATAATTTATACTTTAACAATGAAAAAACCGACAAAATAAAGTATATGGAAAACGTAAGCTTTCGCAAAAAGACGCGGCTGGCTCACTTTTCTAATTGGAAGACATGTAAGGGGTATGGGATATGACAAATCCGAAAGAAAGTACACATAAAAAAATAGCAGGAGTTCGAGACATGCTTCAGTCTCGCCTATCCCATTCATATTTGCTTCGATTTATTGATTTTCCAGTTATTGATGAAGAGAAGCTATATGTGTTCTATGGCATATTAGAACAAGCGAAGCTCGAACATAAAAGAAAGCAGGATACGCTCCTGTCCATCATGCTTGTGCAGATTGCACTTGATACGCATGAATTAATCTCACTCGATAATATTGAGAACGAAAGTGAACGAAAAAATCGTCAGCTAACGGTGCTTGCTGGTGACTATTTTAGTAGCATGTATTATCATATTCTTTCTAAGTGGGGAGATAATGGTCTGATTCGTACTCTTTCAGAGGCCATTCAGGAAATAAATGAGGCAAAGATGGCTTTTTATCAAACGGACTATACATCAATTGAATCTGTCTTTGATAACATAAAGACGATTGAGTCTATATTAGTTCGGAAAGTTGCTGAACATTATGGTTTAAATAACTGGAGCAATTTTGGAACTCACTATTTTTATATGAACCGTCTTCTTGTTGAACGTAAGAAGGGGCTCATTCAATCTGGGTCCGATGTCCTTTATAAGATTGCTGCTACGCTTCTATCGGTTAAAGATGCGAAGCTTACAACCAATCAAGTTTCTAAAGTGACAATTGTACTGGACTCTTATATTTCACATGCGAAGAAAGAGATGGATCAGCTACTTCATAACCATTCAGAGCTTCATCATCTGTTTCAGAAGCGATTTGAATATAATTGGGGTTTACTGGGCATACAGGAAAAGAAAATGGCGGAAGAGGGATAAAGAATGGCTTCATCTAAAGAAGAACGCGTTCACGACGTATTTCAAACCATATCAAAGCGATATGATGTCATGAATTCTGTGATTAGTTTTCAACGTCATAAAGCATGGCGTAAAGATACAATGCGACTGATGGACGTTCAGAAGGGAACAACAGCTTTAGACGTTTGCTGTGGTACTGCAGACTGGACACTGGCTATGGCAGATGCCGTCGGTAAAAGCGGAACGGCAATTGGACTTGATTTTAGCGAAAATATGCTTGAAGTAGGTCAAGTGAAAGTCAAGGAAAAGAAAAAAGATAATGTTACACTTCTTCATGGAAATGCGATGAATCTCCCTTTTGAAGATAATTCCTTTGACTATGTGACAATTGGCTTTGGACTCCGTAATGTACCGGATTACAATCAAGTTATTAAAGAAATGTTTCGGGTAGTAAAACCGGGTGGTCAGGTGGTTTGTCTAGAGACAAGTCAACCAACGATTCCAGTATTCAGACAGGTATATTATGGTTACTTTAAACACGTAATGCCGGTGCTAGGTAAAGTTTTTGCGAAGAGTTACGAAGAGTATTCATGGTTACAGGAATCAGCAAGCACATTCCCTGGACGCGATGAATTAAAGCAACTTTTCTTTCAAAATGGATTTAGCCGTGTAGACATAAAGCCATACTCAGGTGGCGTTGCAGCGATGCATAGAGGATTTAAGCCAATCAAACCATAAAAGAGAACAGATATTTTGTGAAAATCAGTAAGGTGGATCTCATGAAATTAAAAACGATATACGCTTCTTTAAAAAAAGATTTATCTTTTATTGAATCCGAACTGGAGCAAACGGTAGATGCTCACCATCCTGTTCTCCGGGATGCTTCTAACCACCTATTAAAAGCTGGAGGGAAACGAATCCGTCCTGTTTTCGTTTTGCTCTCAGGTAAATTCGGGGATTATAATTTGCCACTTATGAAGAATGTGGCAGTGGCACTTGAACTTATTCATATGGCTTCTCTCGTACATGACGATGTGATCGATGATGCAGAAATGAGAAGAGGGGCTAAAACGATTAAAGCCAAATGGGATAATCGTGTGGCGATGTATACTGGTGACTACATTTTTGCACGAGCGATTGAGCTCGTTACAGAATTGAAAGAACCAGCTGCCAATACCATTTTATCTACTGCGATTCTTGAGATGAGCATAGGTGAAATTGAACAAATTCGTGATCAATTTAACTGGAATCAAAATGTACGAGATTATTTTCGGAGAATCAAGCGGAAAACCGCTCTACTTATTGCTACCTCTTGTGAACTTGGTGCGGTAGCAGCAGGTGCTTCGAAAGCAGAACAGCTTCATCTTAAAAAGTTCGGTTATTACGTAGGAATGTCCTATCAAATCACGGATGATATTTTGGACTACACAGGAACGGTTAAGCAGCTTGGAAAGCCCGCTGGTGGCGATTTATTACAGGGGAATATTACGTTACCGGTGCTTTATGCCATGAATCAAGGTAACAAGGAAGAAATCATGAATGTGTTCTCAGAAGAACTCTATGCTTCTCAGGAGCAAGTCAATCAAGTCATAAGCATTGTAAAGTCTTCTGGAGGTATTGAGCACGCACGGGACATTAGTGATCGCTATCTTCAAAAGGCGTTTCATGAATTGGATCAATTACCTTCGCATTCTGCTAGAACCTCACTTAGACAAATCGCAGAATATATAGGCAAACGGAAACATTAAAAAGGAAATGTTGTTATTTTTGCGAATATTTGATAGAATTTTGAAGGGCAGAAAAATGCTTTCTGCCCTATACATATAAAGTGTTGAAAGTGAGGAGATTTTTGTGGAGAAAACATTTCTAATGGTAAAACCTGACGGGGTTCAACGTAATTTAATTGGTGGGATTGTATCACGCTTCGAGAATAAAGGCTTTAATTTAGTGGGAGCAAAATTGATGACGGTTTCAAAAGACCTTGCAGAAACTCACTATGGCGAACATAAAGAGCGTCCATTCTTCGGCGAACTAGTAGATTTCATTACATCAGGTCCTGTCTTTGCGATGGTTTGGGAAGGTGAGAACGTCATCTCAACAGCACGTACAATGATGGGGGCAACCAATCCGAAAGATGCAAGTCCAGGAACGATACGTGGTGACCATGGAGTGCAAGTAAGTATGAATGTCATTCACGGTTCAGATTCTCCAGAAAGTGCTGAAAGAGAAATCGCTTTATTTTTTAATGAAAATGAACTAAATGAGTATGCGAAAACGATCTCAAAGTGGGTTTGATTTTTTACAACAAAATGAAAGCGCTTATATAAAGAATCCGGACAACTAGTCCGGATTCTTTTATTACATGAAATCTTGAGTTATAAGTTTGGAAATTGGAAACCTTTTTCGATTTCAATAGTATGGGCAATTCGAAGCAATAAACTATCGTTAAATTTCTTAGATGCCGCTTGAAGACCTACTGGTAAGCCGGAATGTGCTAAACCAACGGGTATTGATATAGCCGGGTGCCCGGTACAATTATAAAGCTGTGTCATCATCCAGTCAGAGATAGGGGCGGATGCTTTTCCGTTAATACGATCCGGTCCTTCGATCTGGTGTGAAAAAGCGGTTACCCCAACTACAGGAGAGAGTATGGCATCAAAACGATTAAGTTCTTTTTGGATGATGTTCCACACTTGTGTTCTCTTCATTTCAGTTTCTCTCAATTCTACTGCACTGAGCTTTCTGCCTGCTTCAATCATGTCAGAGACAGATGAGCTAAATTGAGATGGGAAACGGTCGTAAAGGGATCCGTAAGCAGACGCTAACCCCGCAAACCACATTTTATTAAAGAAAGAAATTAATTCTTCTAATTTCATCTCAAATTGGAAGGGAATTTTTTCTACTATAGCCCCTTGATCACGTAATATGGAAATAGCTTCTTCAATTGGGCCTAGAATCATTGGGTCATACGGGTATAACCCGAAATCCTCTGTATAGGCAAATTTCTTTCCTTTCACTCCCAGCTGCATTTCTTGTTGTAGGTTACTTTCTGGTACTGGAACAGAGTAAGGGTCATTTGGTTCGTAACCTTCCATAACCGATAGAAGTAATGCCGCGTCTTCGGTAGATCTCGCCATTGGACCATAATGTACAAAAGGCTGTGTGGTTCCGAAGCGATTGATCGGTGAACTATCGAATGGAATGCGGCCAAATGTTGGTTTGAGGCCGATAATGCCATTAAGACTCGAAGGAATTCGAATCGATCCGCCACCGTCACTTCCCTCTGCCAACGGAACGCATTTGCTTGCTACTGCAGCAGCAGATCCACCACTAGAGCCACCGGCCGTTCTAGATGAATCCCACGGATTTTTTGCTGGCCCAGCTAAAAGGTTATCTGTCGTACCTTTATGTCCAAATTCAGGAGTGTTCGTTTTTCCAATGATGATTGCACCAGCATCACGAATCCTTTTAACTATCGTTGGTTCTGATTGGGCAATGTGATCTTTAAAGATTGGAGAGCCAAAGGTAGTAAGGCGACCAGTTACGGGGGTGAGGTCTTTAAGGGCGATTGGGATTCCGTGTAAAGGACCACGCACACCACTTTTCATCAGCTCTTCCTCAGCTCCTTTTGCTTCTTTTAAAGCTTCTTCTTCGAAAATAGTGATAAATAAGTTGAATTTAGGATTTAATTGTTTTATTCGTTCAAGATGACTTTGCACTACTTCAACAGGTGAAAGTTCTTTTGTCATTATTTTTTTGGCCATGGATTGAGCGGTTAGGTTTGTAATTTCCATCTGTACACTTCCTTAAGTTAAACTATACCGTCAACTGTAACGAAATATGGCTCATGAGGCAATCAAGTATCGCTTTTAACCATAAACATAACGTGGTTAACAGTAGTAGTAAATAGGGGGTCTTAACAGAGAGGAAGAATAAAAAAATTGTGTTTTTTTAGTTAAATTATGTTAGGATATGCCCAACCATTATTGAAAAAGTTAAAAATAATTACACGAATTTTAGATGGTGTGATATAGTAGTACGTAAAAGCGCCAAAGCAAAATGGAGGAGATAGAGATGAGATACTTAACAGCAGGAGAATCACACGGACCACAGCTAACGACAATACTTGAAGGACTTCCTTCTGGTCTTGAGCTAGTAGCAGAAGATATTAATACAGAACTTGCGAGGCGCCAACTTGGATACGGGAGAGGTCGCCGTATGCAAATTGAGAAGGATCAGGTTCAAATTCTAAGTGGTGTTCGTCACGCGAAATCAACTGGTGCTCCAGTTGCACTTGTCGTAGAAAATAAAGACTGGACACATTGGAAAAATTACATGGGTGCTGAACCATTAACAAAAGAACAAGAAGAAAACATGAAGCGTCAAATCTCACGTCCGCGACCTGGTCATGCAGATTTAAACGGCGCTATTAAATACAATCATCGAGATATGAGAAACGTGTTAGAACGATCATCTGCTAGAGAAACAACAGTAAGAGTTGCTGCTGGAGCTGTAGCTAAAAAACTACTTAAGACACTTGGTATTAAGGTGGCTGGGCACGTGCGCATGATTGGAGGAATTGAGAGTCAATACGATGGTGGTATGTCTCTTGAAGAAATTCAGCGTGTTTCAGAAGAATCGCCTGTTCGAAGTCTAGATGAAGTAGCTGGTCAGAAAATGATGGAAGCAATTGATGATGCAAAGAAAAATGGCGACTCAATTGGTGGAATCGTCGAAGTGATCGTAGAAGGATTGCCTGTAGGTCTTGGAAGTCATGTTCACTATGATCGAAAGCTTGATTCGAAAATTGCTGGAGCTGTTATGAGTATTAATGCATTCAAAGGTGTTGAATTTGGAATAGGTTTTGATGCAGCAAAAATTCCTGGAAGTGAAGTCCATGATGAAATTCAATGGTCTGAGGAAGAGGGATACACACGTAAAACAAATCGCCTTGGTGGTTTTGAAGGTGGTATGACAACCGGTATGCCTATCGTTGTGAAAGGGGTTATGAAACCTATTCCAACATTATACAAACCACTGCAAAGTGTAGATATCGATTCAAAAGAGCCATTCCAAGCGAGTATAGAACGATCTGATAGCTGTGCGGTTCCAGCCGCAAGCGTTGTTGCTGAGAATGTTGTCGCATGGGAAGTAGCGTGTTCAATTCTTGATAAGTTTGGTCATGATCGTATTGAAGAAATTGCAGATGCGCTTGAACGCTTCAGGACATATAGCCGGGAGTTTTAAGGATGGACAGTTTAACGATTGATACAAATGGGGGATGTTATTCTGTTCATATTGGAACTGGGATTCGAAACAAATGGAGAGATCTGATTGATTACGCTTCTTATTCAAGTTTTTTCATTATTACAGATGAAGCAGTTGAAGCAAAATATTTATCTTCAATTCAAGGACATGAGAATATCCGGACTTTCGTTGTTCCTTCTGGAGAAGAATCGAAATCTTTCGCTATGTACCATGAGGTAATGACGGCATTACTTAAAGCTGAGTTGGATCGAAAAGCCTGCATCATCGCTCTTGGTGGTGGGGTAGTAGGTGATCTAGCCGGCTTTGCTGCCGCTACATACATGAGAGGAATTGAATTTATTCAGATTCCAACTACGTTACTAGCTCATGACTCAAGCGTTGGTGGGAAAACAGGAATTAACCATGAAGTAGGTAAGAATTTAATTGGTGCCTTTCATCAGCCGTCAGCCGTTATTTTTGATACGGAGTGTCTAAGAACCCTTCCAGATCGCGAATGGCGTTCAGGATTTAGTGAAGTGATCAAGCATGCGCTCATACATGATGAATCGTTTTTACAATGGCTAATGGATAGAGGAAAGAAAGTTCAGGAATACACAGATGAAGAGCTTCAATTCATTATCAAGAAGGGTATTAGTGTCAAAGGCGCAATTGTGAAGGAAGATGAGCGCGAACAAGGAATCAGAGCTTACTTGAATTTTGGTCATACACTAGGTCACGCGATTGAATCAGAGCTTGGATATGGAAAAATGACACACGGAGAAGCGGTTGCTATCGGAATGATCTATGCCCTCAAATTAAGTGAGGAATATTTTCAAACAACGTTTCGTATGGATGAAATAACGAAATGGTTTCAAGATATCGGTCTTCCTACTGTAGTTCCGAATGAGCTTAGTATTCACCAATTAGTTGGCCGGATGAAGAAAGACAAAAAAGCGGAAAACAAAACATTACAATTTGTTTTATTAAAGAAGATCGGTCAGCCTGTTAAGGTGATGATAGACGATGAATCTGCCCTTGAACTGCTTCGATCTAGTATGGAAGGGAGTGGAGCACATTGATTCGCGGGATTAGAGGAGCAACGACAGTTAACCTTAATGAAAAAGATGAAATTATTCATGCAACGACGACATTACTAGAACAACTAATCGAACATAATAAAATAGATCCTGCTATGGTGGCGTCCATTCAGTTTACGATGACTGGGGATTTAGATGCTGTATTCCCTGCAGAAGCAGTTCGAGCATTTAAAGGGTGGTCTAACGTTCCGTTGCTTTGCTCATCAGAAATCCCTGTTCAAGGAGCGTTACCGATGTGTATTCGACTGTTAATGACGGTGAATACAACAATTGACCAGGATGAAATTAATCACATTTACTTAGGGAAAGCTGTGTCACTTCGTCCAGATCTTGCGAGTTGACAAATGAGATTCATCATACTAGGATAGAAATAAGTTTTAGAGCAGAGGCACGATTAGGTATTACGAGTTGAGAGAGCAGAGAATAGGATAGTTGAGTTGAGGAGAGCTTAGAGGGATACGTTTATACACCCCCTGAGGTTATTAGGGGGTTTTATTATACCCTTTTTCGATATTGGTAACATTCAGACAATTGCAGTCTGTTATTTGTTATACCACACTTTTATCCTCGGATTACTCAGCTTTTCCATTCTCCATGACTAACAATGGAGAGGTGAGAAAGTTGACTTCAAATTATTCTTCTTTTCAAAGGGATTCCGAAACTTACGGGATGATCCCATTAATGAAGTCGTATTTCCTTGATACGACAACACCCATTCAGATTTTTCAAAATATAGGTAAACGAGCAAGCTTTCTATTAGAGAGTAGTGATCAAGAGTCAAGCTGGTCACGCTATTCATTTATAGGAGTAGATCCAGTCTATTCCCTGGTTGAACAAAAAGGTGTTTTCTCTGTTAATGATGTGGATGGGAATAGAATCCTTCAACGAAATGATTTCCAGTCAGGAGTAAAAGCGCTATTTGAATATTTAAATCCTAAGCTACCAGATCACGACTTCCCTTTTTATGGTGGAGCTGTTGGCTATATTGGCTATGATGCCGTTAGTCAATTTGACAAGATTCCAGTTCATCCTGACCGGGACGAAGATATGCCGTTAGTTCATTTTATGGTTTGTGAGAATTTATTAATCTATGATCATCATTTAAAGCGATTAACAGTTTGTCATCACGCCAGGGTAAAAGAGGCTTTAGATGTTGAACGAGTTTATACCGATGCTTTTTCGATTATGGAAGAACTTGTCTCTCTTGCATCAAAGCCTAATCAAGGTGAAGTGATGCTTCTTCCTGAAGATGCTTCACATGAGGTGGATTTCTCTGAAATTAAATCGAACTATGAAAAGCAGCAATTTTTAAATGATGTTAATAAAATAAAATCTTATATTGAAGAAGGGGATGTCTTCCAGGCGGTATTATCTCAAAGGTTTGAAAAAGATGTCACCATTGGAGGATTAGATCTTTATCGAGTTCTCCGAGTTATTAACCCATCACCATATATGTTTTATTTAAAAATGAACGATGTAGAAATCATCGGTAGTTCACCTGAGAAATTAGTTCAGGTACAAGATGGGAAAATTGAGATCGATCCAATAGCAGGGACGAGAAAACGTGGAAAAACAGCTCAAGAAGATAATGAGCTCGCTGAAGAGTTGCTTGAAGATGAGAAGGAACGAGCAGAACACTATATGCTCGTCGATCTTGCAAGAAATGACGTTGGGAGAGTAGCGGAATACGGAAGTGTTTCAGTACCACAGTTAATGGACATTGGACGCTTCTCTCATGTGATGCACATTATTTCTAAAGTAACAGGTGTTTTGGCACCTCGATTTACTAGTTTAGATGCGGTAGTAGCCTCCTTTCCTGCAGGTACAGTTTCTGGTGCGCCAAAAGTAAGGGCGATGCAAATATTGAACGAGCTTGAACCAACTTCGCGATCCATTTATTCAGGAGCTATTGGATATATAGGATTTGATGGCAATGTTGATTCATGTATCGCCATTCGAACAATGGTGATCAAAGACGGTACAGCATACGTGCAAGCAGGAGCAGGGATCGTAGCTGATTCCGTACCTGAGAGCGAATGGGAAGAGACGCGAAATAAGGCGAGTGCTCTTATTAAAGCGATTCAGGTAGCGGAAGCCATTTTCGACAAAAAGGAGGAGCAGCTAAATGTTTAAAGAACAATTAAGCAGAATGATGGAGGGGCACACGCTGGCTGAATCCATAGCAGAACAGGTCATGGATGTTATTATGGAAGGAAGAGCGAATGATGCACAAATTGCTAGCTTCCTAACCATTCTCCAAATGAGGGGAGAAACGGTTGATGAATTGACTGGGTTTGTTCGCTCCCTTCGAAACCATGTTGTTCAGCTTGATCATGGCGGACTGCCGCTAATCGATACTTGTGGTACAGGAGGGGACGGCCACTCTACCTTCAATATTTCAACTGCTTCAGCCATACTCGTATCTAGTCTGGGTGTCAAAGTTGCGAAACACGGTAATAAAGCTGTTTCCTCTAAGAGTGGTAGCGCAGATGTTCTTGATGAGCTCGGTATCCCTACACAATCAAGTCGTAGCGAAGCTGTTGCAACTCTGAAGGAAAGAAACATGTGTTTCCTATTTGCTCCGAATTACCATGTAGCTATGAAGCACGCTGTAAGTGCTCGAAAAGCGATTGGTTTTAGAACGGTTTTTAATAGCCTGGGGCCGCTAGCAAATCCAGCCGGTAGTCAGTCACAGCTAATTGGTGTTTATAGTCATGACAAAGCATTGAAAATGGCGAAAGCATTAAAGCGTCTAGGAACAAAACGCGCTTTACTGGTGACTGGTGGGGAAGGAATCGATGAGTGTTCTATTTCAACTTACACTGATTTTGTCGAATTAAGAAATGGTGAGATCATGACTTATCGCCACACACCTGAAGAAGTTGGTCTATCAACAGGTAACGCTCAGGATTTAGTGGTCAACACTTCAAAAGAAAGTGCGAGTTTAATTGAACGAATTTTTAACGATGAAGGAAATGAAGCTAGCACTGGAATTGTTCTCTATAATGCTGGAGCAGCTCTCTACCTTGCAGGAGCGTGTGCAACTATTAAAGAAGGTGTGCAGATGGCTAAAGAAGCCATTACGAATGGAACTGGTCGAAAGCAACTAAATGCATTAAGCGCAAACAAGGAGTTGAATGTTCATGCTTGATCAAATTATTAAAGTGAAGCACGAAGAGATGGAACGGTTTATTATGCCGGATGATGAAAAAGTGACAAATGTTTCATTTGTAGGAAGTTTGCGTAAGCCAACCCATGAATTAGGATTGATTGCAGAAGTGAAAAAAGCCTCTCCTTCAAAAGGTATTATCAACGCCAACTTTGATCCTGTAGAAGTAGCTAAAGCTTATGAAAAAGCAGGAGCGGATGCCATTTCTGTTTTAACGGATGAGTCATTCTTTATGGGGGCAAATTCCTTCCTAATAGAAGTTAAAAAGCACGTGTCTTTACCGGTTTTACGGAAAGACTTTATTATTGATAAAAGACAAATTGAAGAGAGTAAACGTATTGGTGCAGATGCTATTCTATTAATTGTGCGAGCGCTTGGCGCAACAAAGACCAAGGAATTTTATGATTATGCTTCAAATTTAGGATTAGAATGCCTTGTTGAAGTACATTCCAAAGAAGAGCTTGAAGCGCTTACTGATCACTTTACTCCAGAAGTCATAGGAATTAACAATCGGAATCTCGCAACATTTGAAACGTCTACTAAACAAACACACTCACTCAGCCAGTATATTCCTCAGTCAACATTGATGATTAGCGAAAGCGGCATATCAACTTACGAGGATATTAAAGACGTGAAAAGTGCGGGAGCGAAAGCCGTACTAGTAGGTGAGGCCCTTATGAGAGATGGTACTTATGAAAAGGGAATTAAGCATTTGTTTGGTGAAACAGTTCATGAGAAAGCCTGAACTTAAGCTGTGCGGTAATCGCTCGTTAGAGGATTGGGAGAGCGTAAGAGTGAGCGGTGTCCCATATGCAGGATTTATTTTTGCAAATAGCGTACGTCGCGTTACGGATGAACAAGTTAAAGGTTGGTTAAGTGATTATCCACCGCTGAATGATACGAAAATTGTAGGGGTGTTTGTGAACCCGGAATTAGAAGAGTTAGCGCAAACGGTAAGTGAAGTACCGCTTGATATTCTCCAACTCCATGGTAATGAAACACCAGCTTTCGCGGCCAAGATTAAACAAATGACAGGGAAAACGATTTGGAAAGTGATTCATCATGGCAAAAGATCTCTAGATGAAATGAAACGGTACGAAGGTATCGCTGATGGATATATCGTTGACACCAAACTACCTGGACAATGGGGAGGAACCGGAAAACGATTTGATTGGGATTCTATCCCGTCATATCAGGCTGAAGCGGCTGAGCAAAGGGTGCCTTTATTTGTAGCAGGTGGAGTAAAGCCAGATAATGTTCAAGAATTGATAAGCTACCATCCAGATGGAATAGATGTATCAAGTGGAATCGAAACCGATGATAGGAAAGATAAAACGAAAATGAACACCATAATCGAAAGGCTGGGATAACAATGTCAACAACTGTACCTGATCAACGCGGTAGATATGGAAGATACGGCGGTAAATATGTTCCGGAAACAGCGATGTATGCGTTAGAAGAATTAGAACAATCGCTAAACGAAGCAATGGCAGACGAACAATTTATGACGAGTTATCATGAGGAACTGAAAAAATATTCAGGTCGACCAACGCCGATTACACATGCAGAAAACTTGTCAAAAAGACTTGGCGGGGCACAAATTTATTTGAAGCGTGAAGATCTTAACCATACAGGGGCACATAAATTAAATAATGCAATTGGACAGGCTCTTCTTGCCGTTCGTATGGGGAAAGAAAAAATTGTTGCTGAAACAGGTGCTGGCCAGCATGGTGTTGCAGCTGCAACTGTAGCCGCTCGATTTGGATTAGAATGTAAAGTGTTTATGGGAGAAGAGGATATTAGACGTCAGGAATTGAATGTGTTCAGAATGAAGCTTCTCGGTGCTGAAGTTGTCCCAGTCTCTTCTGGTAGCAAAACGTTAAAAGATGCGACGAATGAAGCGATTCGGTACTGGGTAGCAAATGTGGAAGATACGTTCTATTTAATTGGTTCTGTAGTTGGCCCGCATCCTTATCCGAAAATGGTAAGGGATTTCCAGCGCGTGATCGGTGATGAATCACGCGAACAAATGGAAGCATTACCCGATAAGGTAATCGCTTGTGTTGGAGGTGGAAGTAATGCAATGGGCATGTTCTATCCATTTCTTAAAGATGATGTTCGCTTGATTGGCGTAGAAGCTGCCGGTAAGGGAATTCATACTGGAGAACACGCCGCAACGCTCTCTGAAGGTCGTCTCGGTGTTATTCATGGCTCAATTACTTACTTATTGCAAAACGAAACGGGACAAATTCAAGAGCCACATTCAATTTCTGCCGGACTCGATTATCCTGGAATTGGACCTGAGCATGCCTATTTAAATGAAACGGGTCGCGTGACATATACAGGAATTACTGATAATGAAGCACTTGATGCATTAAAAGTTCTATCTGAAGAGGAAGGTATCATTCCGGCGATTGAAAGTGCTCATGCGCTATCTGAAGCAATTAAGCAAGCGCCAGACATGAACGAAAATGAAGTTATTCTTGTATGCCTCTCAGGAAGAGGAGATAAGGATGTGCACACGATAATGGAACATCTTGGAGGTGACGTTAATGAATAAACGATTTGAGAAACATGTAGATGGACGAAACGATCTATTCATACCTTTTGTTGTAGCTGGTGATCCAACTGAAGAAACGACTATTAATTTAGCATTGATGCTTCAAGAAGAAGGAGCTAATGCAATTGAACTCGGTATTCCATATTCTGATCCTCTAGCAGATGGTCCAGTGATTCAGCGTGCGTCACTACGTGCATTAGAACACGGAATGAGCCTTGAGAAAGCGATGGGTCTCGTGAAACAAATGCGAGAAAAAGGACTTGAAATTCCAGTTGTGATATTTACTTATTACAATCTTTTGTTACAATTAGGAGAAGAACGCTTCTTCGCTTTAGTGCGAGAAAATGATATTGACGGACTATTAGTTCCAGATCTTCCTTTTGAAGAAAGTGAAGAGTGGAGAGAAAGTTGCAATGCTAATGAGACTGCGCTGATTTCTCTTGTTGCGCCAACAACTTCAGATAAAAGACTGCAGGCCATTTCGAAAGAAGCTACTGGATTTCTTTATTGCGTCTCGTCACTCGGTGTTACGGGAACGAGGACTGACTTTCATTCCTCAGTCTTTACATTTCTCGATCGAGTGAAAGAGCATAGTATGATTCCAGTTGCGGTTGGCTTTGGAGTCTCGGCTCCTGAACAAGTTGAAAAGCTAAAAGAGCACTGTGATGGCGTTATTGTTGGTAGTGCGATTATTCGTCAAGTTGAGGAACAAGTGGAAGTGTTGAAGAAAGAAGCATCCCAGAAAGAAGGGATAGATCAAATTCGGGCATATGTACGAAATTTGATTTCTCCATATGGGAAAGTGAAAATCCATTCGTGAGGTGCAGGCATGATTCCAAAAAGACAAATGAAAGGGTTAACCCCTTACAAGCCAGGTAAGCCAATTGAGGAAGTAAAAAAAGAGCTTGGTCTCAAACAAGTAATTAAACTCGCTTCAAACGAGAATCCATATGGTTCCTCCCAAACAGTGAAAGAAGCCATTGAAAAGGAACTGTCGCAATTACACATTTATCCAGATGGCTATGCAGCTTCTCTTCGGACTGAGGTAGCAAAGCATCTTAATGTAAATGAAGATCAGCTTGTTTTCGGTAATGGATCAGACGAAGTCGTTCAAATCCTTTGCAGAACTTATCTTGAAAAAGGAACTAATACAGTGATGGCTACACCAACTTTTCCGCAATATCGCCATAACGCAGTTATTGAAGATGCAGAAATTCGTGAGGTTCCACTGACTGAAGGAAAGCATCAACTAGAAGAGATGCTAAAAGCCATTGATGAGAATACGCGCATCATTTGGGTGTGTTCACCAAATAACCCTACAGGAGAGCATATTCCAGAAGAAGAACTATTTTCATTTTTGAAAAAGGTTCCAGATCACGTTCTAGTTGTCATGGATGAGGCTTACAAAGAATATGTTACTGCGAAGAATTTTCCTGATACGCTATCAGCGCTCTCAGAGTATAAAAACCTTGTAGTTTTACGAACGTTTTCTAAAGCATATGGGATTGCTGCTCTTCGCGTCGGTTATGGAGTAGCTAACCCGGAAGTAATCGCCTCAATTGAACCTTCACGAGAGCCGTTTAACACTTCACGTGTGGCGCAAGCTGCGGCAATTGCTGCTCTCAAGGATCAGCAGTTTATTGATATGTGTCGAATAGAAAATGAAAAAGGCAGAGAGCTTTATTATGCTTTTTGTGAGCAATACGATTTATCCATTTATCCTTCTCAAGGGAACTTTGTATTAATTGATTTTGGTATACCTGCAGACGAAGTGTTTGAATACTTGATGAAACAAGGATACATCGTCCGTTCTGGTTCTGCGCTTGGTTTTCCAACTTCAGCTAGAATAACAGTTGGATCAGAGGAGCAAAACAAAGAAATCATTAGCTGTCTTTCTCAATTTCTTGATGAAAAGAGAAAGGAACAGTCATGAGTAAACATGTTGCGGTTATTGGCCTTGGATTAATAGGAGGGTCAATTGCTCTAGCCATAAAAGCAGGGCATCACGATGCTGTCATTACGGGGTATGATGTAAACCAGAATCAGTTGGATCTAGCTATGGCACTTCGGGTTGTAGATCAAACGGCTTCTTCGCTTGAAGAAGCCGTTCAAACCGCTGATTTTATTATGATTGCTGCCCCGGTTGTTCAAACAGAACAAATTTTAGAACAATTAGCCAAAATCAATTTGAAGAGCAATGTGATTATTTCTGACGTGGGTAGCACGAAGCATTCGATTGTAACTCATGCTAAAAAAATCTTAAGTCCTTCCGTTACCTTTATCGGTGGTCACCCAATGGCTGGTTCTCACAAAACCGGCGTAACAGCAGCAAAATCACATTTGTTTGAGAATGCTTTTTATATTTTGACACCTGATGAATCGGTCAACAAATCAAAATTAGATGCTCTAATAGCATTACTAAGTTCAACTAATGCTACATTTGTTGAATTAGACGCTGAAGAGCACGATTATTTAGTAGGATTAATTAGTCATTTCCCTCACATATTAGCAGCAAGTCTGGTTAACTTTGTTAGTGATCGAAATAATAATCAGAGCTATAATGTAGCGAGGTTTGCGGCAGGAGGGTTTCGGGATATTACCCGTATAGCATCAGCTAGTCCTGTGATGTGGCGTGATATTCTTCTAAGAAACAAATCTGTCTTACTGCAGATGACTGAAGACTTGAAGCTCGAGTTAGATCGAATTCAAGGTTATATTAAAAAAGAAGACGGAGATCGTATTTACGATTACTTCTCAGACGCTAAGGACTTTCGAGATGGGTTACCTGTTCGATCTAGAGGAGCTATCCCTGCTTTTTATGATTTGTTTCTCGACGTTCAAGACCAGCCTGGTGTCATCGCTAGCGTTACACAAAAACTTGCAACTGAAGAAATTTCAATAACAAATATTCGAATCATCGAGACACGAGAAGATATTATGGGTGTTCTTAGAGTGAGTTTTCGCTCAGAAAAAGACCGTGACAATGCAAAAGTGGTCCTTGATCATGACTTCGATACGTATGTAGATGATAAATAAGGAGTAAGTGACTATGGAAACGATTGTGCAAGCACAAAGTCTTAAAGGAACAGTTACAATTCCTGGAGATAAATCAATTTCTCATCGTGCCATTATGTTTGGTTCCATTGCAAAAGGTACAACTCGAATTACAAATTTTCTTTCTGGGGCAGATTGTTTAAGTACGATTTCTTGCTTTAAACAAATGGGTGTTCAGATTGAACAAGACGGAGCTTCAGTAGTGGTAGAAGGGAAAGGTATCGAAGGTCTTCGTGAGCCATCAGAGCTTCTCGACGTAGGGAATTCTGGAACGACCTTTCGTTTAATGATGGGCTTACTCGCTGGAAGACCATTTCATTCTGTATTAGCTGGAGATGAGTCAATTGCAAAGCGACCAATGAATCGCGTAACAGTTCCATTAAGTCAAATGGGTGCAGCAATTGATGGGAGAGAGAATGGCACGTTTGCTCCGATAGCGATTAGAGGCGGTAATCTTAGTGGTATTACATATGATTCACCTGTAGCGAGTGCCCAAGTGAAATCAGGTATTCTTCTTGCGGGTCTTCAAGCTGATGGCGTTACAACGGTTACAGAAACTCATCGTTCACGAAACCACACTGAAAATATGTTAGAAAGTTTTGGTGTCAAAGTGAAGAGAGACGGTTTATCTGTCAGCGTTGAAGGGGGACAGCATCTAACCGCTACAAATGTAGAAGTACCAGGTGATATCTCCTCAGCTGCATTTTTCCTAGTAGCAGGAGCAATCGTTCCTAATAGCACCTTAACCCTATTAAACGTAGGGATTAACGAGACAAGATCAGGTATATTAGATGTTCTTGAACAGATGGGAGCTTCTTTGTCCATTAAAAACAAGCGGGTTGTGAATCAGGAAGAAGTGGCTGATTTAACAATTAGTACTAGCGATCTTTCGGGAACAACGATCGAAGGGGAGATGATCCCTAGATTGATTGATGAGCTTCCAGTTATTGCTTTACTTGCTACGCAGGCTAATGGAAAAACGGTTATTCGAAATGCGGAAGAATTAAAAGTAAAAGAAACAAACCGTATCGATGCAGTCGTTGAAGCATTACAAACGTTGGGAGCATCTGTAACAGGAACACCAGATGGAATGGTTATAGAAGGCCCTACAAGCCTCCATGGTGGACAGGTTTCAAGTTTAGGTGATCACCGTATTGGAATGATGCTTGCAGTCGCAGGTTGCATTACAGAGGGGTCTGTCCAGCTTGAATTACCTGAAGCAATCAAAGTTTCATATCCTGATTTCTTTGAACATTTGAAACAACTAAGAGCAGGTTCCTAGGAACCTGCTTTTTTATGTGACAACACATCCCATCTTTTGGCGCACAAAGTCTCCAGCGCTAGTCGGCTCTAAGCGGGCGCTTACGCTATTCGGTGTCCAGCTTCAGCGCCCAGAGCCTCGAGACGCTTCGCCTTTCACTCTGAACACAAAGGGCGTGTTCAGAGTGAAAGTTTCCAGCGCTAGTCGGCTCTAAACGGGCGCTTACGCTTTTTGGATAAAAACCGAAATTTTCTAAAGAATCTGTTGATTTTCTGGAATACCCTGTTATACTAAGAATAGTAATGGTTTCTCTCCACTCCTATCCATATTTATTTTGTCCCTGTGTTTTGAAAGCGCTAACAAAGGCTTTCGGCACAGGGAATTTTTTTCATTGGTGCTTTTATAACATAAACAAGTTCTTTAAAACATAGCCTGTCATAAACAAAATGGCAGGGGGGCGCTTGTTTGAAACGTCTTTATGAAAATGCATCTATAGATGGCACTGATTATAAGTTGGTTGCGGATGAATTGTTATCTTATAAGACGAAGGTTGGAAAGCTTAATAAAGGAGTCCGTTGCAACTTGAACGGTTTTTCAATGATGGCTGGGAAAGTTTATCTTTCAGAAATAAACAATAGAGAACCAGAGAGTGGATTTATCGAATTAATGAGAGAATACATGTTACAAGGCGTCACTTCGATTCTAGCGTTAACCGAAATAAAACATGCTTATACATTTGAAGAAGAGATCAGTCGTTCGTTATCATACCTAGTGAATTCTCCTATTGACTATGCTCTTGGTTTACGAATGGACAGCACAAAAGTGACTCCAGATGTTATTAGGAAGTGTGCACGTTACCAGGTTCCGTTCATTGTAATTGATTTTAAACGTGAGGAAGAATGGAAAGAATTCGTATCTGAATGGATCGTTCAAGCGAAT
This sequence comes from Anaerobacillus sp. 63XJN7_4_ISO-PGPR-S23-413, assembly GCF_056173725.1. Taxonomy (NCBI): domain Bacteria; kingdom Bacillati; phylum Bacillota; class Bacilli; order Caryophanales; family Bacillaceae; genus Anaerobacillus; species Anaerobacillus sp. 63XJN7_4_ISO-PGPR-S23-413. Next base: position 2,459,729 of record NZ_CM149688.1, on the reverse strand, counting down.
TTTCCTTATCATGCCATGCTTGTGCCTTTGTTTTCATTTATCGAAACGTGGAATTCTGATGCTATAGAACTTAAGCTTCCACAATTGCTTGATGAAGCGGTACTCAAAGGGCTAGACGCATTCCACTATCCTGAATTATTGAGAAGGAGACAGCTTCCTAAACCAATATTAATGCGAATTGGTTTTTATCCTCAAAAAGGTGGAATCCTTACAGGAACGGATTTTGATTTTAATCTCTATCGAACGAATTCAGGCAATCAAGTTGAAGATGAACTATTTCTTGATTATGATGGAAGAGACCCAATCATTTCAGGACTTCGTGGTGAATTACTGAAAGTGAATCATCATGTTTTCCTAAAACCAGGATATGGTCAACATTTGAAAATTCACAGACCATCGTTTTTTACTGCGAGTCATCGAAATAAAAAAAGTAGTGTTAGAAGGAGTTTTGGAACGTGGAGCGTCTTAAGCAGGCTGTCTCATTAATTGAGTCGGGGAACTTTGAAAAAGGTTTAACAGAATTGAAAGAAGTACGAAAAGATGCAGATCATGAAACATTATATGATCTGTCAAACATTTACTATAGTCTTGGACTGATTGAAGATTCTAGAGATGTAGTAGAGGAACTGTTAATACACTATCCAAATGAAGGAGAATTACTTGTACAGGCAGCTGAATGCTATGTTGATCTTGAACAAGAGCAGGAGGCTATTGCCGCATTAAATAAAATAGATGAAAGTGATGCTGCTTATCCGCCGGCGCTTCTCTTGCTTGCGGATCTATATCAAACAGAAGGCTTGGAAGAGGTTGCGGAACAAAAATTAATGGAAGCAAAGCGTCTTTCACCTGATGAGCCAATCATTGATTTTGGACTAGGTGAGTTTTATCTCACTCAAGGGCATCATTTAAAAGCTGTACCTTACTATGAATCAGTACTCGGAACTAAGGGAGAGCTTGCGAATGAGAACATTGAACTGAGGTTAGCTGAAGCCCTAAGTGGAAGCGGACAATTTGAAGAGGCGCTTACTTACTATGAGAAAGGCCTTGAGAATGCTCGCGAAATTAATGCACTCTTTGGATATGCTTTCACAGCGTTACAAATAAGTGAATACCGTAAAGCCATTAACGCATTTAACGAACTGAAGGAAGTTGATCCACAATACAGCACGCTTTATCCATACCTCGCAAAAGCCTATGAAGAAGAGGGCGCTACTAGTGAAGCAATTCAAGTACTAGCAGACGGAATAAAGGTGGATGAATTTAACGAAGAGCTCTATTTGCAAGCGAGCAGGTTAAGTTATAAAACTCATGATAACGCAAGCGGTGAACAGTACTTACGCGAATTACTAGCTATTAATCCAACGCACATTGAAGCAGCGAAGACGCTTGCAACGTATCTTAGAACAGAAGAAAGATATGAAGACATCCTTGATCTACTACGTAATATTGAAGAAGGAGATCAAAGCGATCCTTACTTAGATTGGTCTGCTGCAACTGCTTATGCGCAGGTAGAAGAGTATAAAGATGCCATAAAACGTTATGAAAACGCATATACTTATTTCAGAAACGATCCGATCTTTTTAGAAGAGTATGGAGGATTTTTGTTTGAAGAGGGTCGGCGTGAAGAAGCTGTTAATGCATTTAAGCTAGCTTTGGAGTTGGACCCAACGCTCGTTCATCTTGAGGAAGAAGTACTGCGCTTTGAAGAAGAAACATTTAAAGAGGAGTAAGGCGAAGAAGGAAATTTATGTTCAATGACGAATTGTTAAATTAGGAAAATCTCAGGGAGGAATCGCTATGAGCAGCTCCGTTTCTGTCGTTGAAAAGAAAGACTTTCTGAAATGGTTTTTGAAGAAATACCAGGTGAAGAAACGTGAATGTGTCTGGCTGTTAAATTATTTAATAAGCGATGAAGTGCTCATGGGTAACGTACATTTTGTTGAGAATGCTGAGTTTTGTCCAAAGGCGCTTGTGATCTCAACTCATTGTGTAGAAAATGCTCCATTCCGTTTTTATAAGCACAACATCATCACGACTGACCCTGAAAAATCATTTCATGACATTCGTCTGAATCAGGACGAGCCTATCTACATTCAATTGAATTTCAAGAGTAAAAACGTTTCTCCACACTATGTGGCTGTTCTGGAGGAAAATCCATTTTTACCAGAAAATATGGCAGCGGATAAAAAGTATTCATTTATGGCTGAAATGGTTCTTGATGAGTCGTTTACACGGTTCAAGAAAGAATCGATTTTGAAGCAGATTGATGAAGCACTGGATCGCAATGATGAAATGGCGTTCAAAAATTTAAGCAAGCAATTAAGTAATTTATAACCCTTGATTTTTCAAGGGTTTTTTTATTTTGGTGGCTATCGTTATGAGCATATACTTGGAACGTGCGTTCGAGAATACCCCTTCATCGATGATCTTACAGATGGTATACTAAGAAAGAAATGAATGTCGCTAGTCGAATTCGTTTTGAGTTAACCGACTCACAGTCAAGAGAGGAGAAGACGTGTTGATCCGAAGTTTAGAGTGGAATGATATCGCTCTTGTAGAAGAAATGCCGACTGGAATTGAAGATGACTATGTCGTCCGGATTATTAAAAGGTTGATTAAAGAAGAGAAGATGGTCGGCTATTTTGAAGCAGGGAAATTAATCGGCATAGCGGGGATGACGCTCTATGAAGATGAAGCTGCCGTTCTAGGTAGATTGCGAACTCATATTGACTATCGTGGTAAAGGTGTTGCTTCAGCATTAATGAACTTCCTACGTAAAGAAGCACATAACAATTCAAATGTGAAATGGATCGGGTATGCGACAGAAGAGTATAATATAGCAGGTAATCGCTTAGCACCTCACTTACATATGAACCTTGAGGCAGTTATAGTCTCATCGCGTATAAGTCCTCATTCTGTTTCTGGTGACATCGTGACGTCACCTTTTCAAAAAGTGACCGGAACAGAAAAGAAAGGTCTAATAGAAAAAGAATGGGGAAATAATAGTCATTCTTTTTTCCCGTATTCAATCTATTATCCACTTCCCTTCGTTCCTTCTCTATCGTCTTCTTACATTGATAGCACTGAGATCTTTCTAAATGAATATGGAAGCTTTATGATGACGAAGGAGGAGAAGGGAGCTTCTTATTTGCATGTGAAAGTATTTAATGAAACGGTCCTTTATAGTAAAGAAATGTGGGAGATTGCAAGCAACTGTGCAAGCGAGGAAGCGAGAACGATTTGGATTGATTTACCAATGAAAGAAGCGAAGTGGCTAGAAATGAAGTCCCACCAAACCATTTGGCACTTATATGGACAGAAAAGGAGTTATCAAAATGAAATGGACAGAAGCTGATATCGCTCTATTTGAAAAAGAAAAAGAATATGTAGATACTGCTGTGCTTCCGCTTGTCCCGATATCGATGACGAGTAGCATAAAAACAACTGTATCGATGGGAGAATATATAAACATAATAGCAAGTGAGCTTGAAAGACAGTTAAAAGGGCGTCTATTATTATTACCTTCCTTTACTTATTTGACTTCTGAGGAATCATTATCAAAAGTAGAACGTCTAAAAAAAGTAGAACAAGAGTTATTCGAAGGTGGAATTAAGCACATTGTTACCCTAACAGCCGATGTTGAATGGAAGCAACTTGAAGATCAGTTAGATAGTGCTATGCTATGGATGCCAGCGATCCCTCTAGAGCATATGGATGAACAATATAAAATGGAAACGGTATCAGCGCAAGTGAAACAAGTTTTACAATTTGTAACAAATACGTGGCAAAGTAATATAAATAGTTAGTTTGTGGCATGCTAAAGACCAATCCGAATATTGACAGAGCAAGAGTGACTACGCTATCATAGGAATGTCCTAGTTATATGTATGTACTATTTATGTCCGGCTGGACTGACTTCATAGGATAGGGGGGAAACCAATGGCGAAGAAGAAGGAAGTAACAAGACGCCAATTTCTAAACTACAGCCTGACTGGTGTCGGCGGTTTTATGGCAGCAGGAATGCTAATGCCGATGGTTCGTTTTGCAATTGATCCATTATTAAAAGAAGGTGCCAAGCAGGATTTTGTTCCTGTAATGGACACAAGTGAGATTACGAACAAACCTGTTCGTAAAGAATTCAAAATTGACCAGGTAGACGGTTGGTATGAATCTGAGGTCACTCAATCCGCATGGGTTTACAAAGATGAAAAAGACGAAATCGTCGCACTTTCACCTGTTTGTAAACACTTAGGGTGTACGGTGGACTGGGCTTCAAACGCAGCATATCCAGATCAGTTTTATTGTCCGTGCCACGGTGGCCGTTACACAAAAGATGGTGTGAATGTAAAAGGAACACCACCTCTTGCGCCGCTTGATGTTTACAACAAGAAAGTTGAAGATGGAAAACTTTACCTCGGAAAACCTGAACCACGTTAGGGGGCGTAATCTATGTTAAATAAAATCTATGATTGGGTAGATGAACGCTTAGATATTACGCCAATGTGGCGCGATATTGCAGATCACGAAGTGCCAGAGCACGTTAACCCTGCTCATCACTTTTCGGCGTTTGTTTATTGTTTCGGCGGTTTAACGTTTTTTATTACCGTTATTCAAATTCTATCCGGGATGTTCCTTACGATGTATTATGTACCTGACATTGTGAATGCCTGGGAGTCTGTCTACTATCTTCAAAACGAAGTAGCATTCGGACAAATTGTAAGAGGAATGCACCATTGGGGAGCCAGTCTCGTTATCGTTATGATGTTTCTACATACCCTTCGCGTGTTCTTTACCGGCTCTTACAAAAAACCTCGTGAATTAAACTGGGTTGTAGGTGTATTGATTTTCTTCGTTATGCTTGGTCTAGGGTTTACAGGATATCTTTTACCATGGGATATGAAAGCGCTATTCGCAACGAAGGTTGGTCTTGAAATTGCAGTGACTATACCAGTGGTTGGAGAATGGGCAAAAACTCTTCTTGCAGGTGGAGAAATTATCGGAGCTCAAACGCTCGCTCGTTTCTTTGCGATTCATGTATTCTTCTTGCCAGCTGCACTTCTTGGATTGCTAGGTGCTCACTTTATCATGATTCGTAAACAGGGTATTTCTGGCCCGCTATAAGATGTAATCTCAGAACTTATAATGATCATTTCGACACAATTTTTTATACGAAGGAGGGGGACAGATGCATCGCGGAAAAGGAATGAAGTTTGTTGGCGATTCGCGTATTCCTGCGCAGAGAAAGCCTAACATTCCAAAAGATTATTCAGAGTACCCCGGCAAAACAGAAGCGTTTTGGCCGAACTTCTTATTAAAAGAGTGGATGGTAGGTGCTGTATTTCTAGTTGGGTATCTAGCACTAACAATTGCCCATCCATCTCCACTCGAGCGTGTAGCGGATCCGACAGATGCGACCTATACGCCGCTTCCTGACTGGTACTTTCTCTTCTTATACCAGCTCTTGAAGTACAAATTTGCCGCCGGTGACTATACGCTTGTAGGTACAGTTGTTATGCCAGGCCTTGCATTTGGTGCACTTCTTCTTGCTCCATGGCTTGACCGCGGTCCAGAAAGAAGACCAGCTAAGCGTCCTGTTGCGACAGCGCTTATGTTACTTGGTCTTATTTCAACGGTATACTTGACGTGGGAATCAGTTGTAACTCATGACTGGGAAAAAGCAGCAAAGCAAGGGGAAATTGTTGAAGCTGAAGTTGACAAAGAATCAGAAGGTTACGCCATTTATTCTGGACAATCCTGTATTGGTTGTCATGGGGACAGCCTTCAAGGTGGTTCAGGTCCATCTCTTCTTGAAACACAGCAAACCAAAGAGTCGATTATGGACATTGCTGTGAACGGGATCGGCGGAATGCCAGCGAATGCTTTTAAAGGTTCTGATGAAGAACGTGAGAAGCTAGCTGAATTTATTGTCGAAACGGCAGAAGCAAATAAATAAGATGAAAAGCTGACTGTTACAGTCAGCTTTTTCTCATTTAAATTGCTTATGCACTTCAATCGATGAAAGATATTGAAAAGGAGATGCCTATGATTTCTCAATTTTTATACCTGCTAAAATCAAGACCTTTTCTTTTACTTCTGTTGATCATTAACATTCCGGGTACCATATACGGCTATTACTGGTATGGATGGCAGTTAGCAGAAACAAAGCCTATCTTTTTACTATTTGTTCCGGATAGTCCTACAGCGAGTCTGTTTTTCTGTTTTGTTTTACTGGCCTTTCTCTTCGGTAAAAATTGGCCACTGATGGAAAGTCTAGCTGCCGTGACTTTATTCAAGTATGGGATTTGGGCGGTCATTATGAATGCTCTAGTGATGGTTGTGACAGGACAGCTATCTCCTATCGCAATTATGCTCATCTTATCTCATCTTGGAATGGCGATAGAAGGATTGCTTTTTACTCCTTTCTACAGAATTAAGTTGTGGCATCTCGTGCTAGTGGCGATATGGACATTACATAATGATGTGATCGATTATGTTTTCGGTCAAATGCCAAGTTATTCAATATTAAGTGAGTATACACCGCTTATTGGATATTTTACATTCTGGCTGTCGATCTTTTCTCTAGCTCTTGTCTATTTCTTATCTGTTCGAAAAGGACGCTATCAGCTTTCTATCTAAGATGGTCTACTCTTGTCCATTTCTTCATACATTGAAGTAGGAAGAAGGAGGGACAGGGAATGGGTAGACGATGGCTCCTTGTAGTGTTGCTTTTGACGCTTCCCGTCAATGTACATGCTTCGGAAACAGATACGAAACAAGTCTGGAATGATATAGCAGCAAATGCGTTGGAATTTGGCAAACAAGAGAAGTTTGACCGTGCTAAAACGATGCTTGATGAATTTTCTAATGCTTTTCCAGGTGATCAGTCTAGTGAACTTTCGACTACTGAATTAAGAGTGATCCTCAATACACATGACCGTGCACTAAAGGCAGTGACAGCTATGGATAAAGCAGTTGATCAAAGAATTCAGTCCTTAACGGAATTTCGTCTGGCTGTTGATGCGCTAGTAGCTGAAGATCAGCCAATGTGGAAACAGACGGATGACCAAATTCTCCCGCTTATTACCGAAATGTCCACCGCTATTGAACACGGAGACGTAGACGTCTACAATGCGAGTAAGGATCGTTTTATTGGAACGTACAGTGTAATACGCCCAGCGATGGCAATTGATCTCTCGCCTGAAACTCAGCAACGACTTGATTCGCATATTGCATTTATTGAGCGATATGGGTCTGATCGTAATTCAGAATTATCGGGTCAATTGCAAACCATGAAAGATGATTTCAAACAAGCTTACCATCCTTCTTCATCTGAGGAATCTTCCCTTTTATGGTTAATTGTTTCAATTGGAGGTATTATCATCGCGACACTGATTTATGTGACCTATCGAAAATACAGAGGCGAAAAAGAAGGCTTAAAAAGGAAACAAGCCGATTAAATTTGAAGATCTTGTGAACCTGAAACAGTGTGATTGACTTTCTAGTGGGATTTGACTAAAATTGACGTTAATAACAGTTTAGAAAGCAATTACACATATGATGGAGGAATGGAAATGGCTGGTTTTCTAGTCTATTTTGCGCTTTTGTTGATCATTCCACTCTGGGCTCAGAGTAGAGTGAAGAGCGCATACAAAAAATACTCAAAAGTTCCAAACTCGTCTGGGATGACTGGTGCTCAAGTGGCAAGAAAAATTCTCGATGAAAATGGGTTATATTCTGTAGGGGTTGAAGAAGTGCGCGGGCACCTTTCGGATCATTATGATCCTCGCTCAAAAACAGTAAGACTATCATCAGGTAATTTTCATGGTCAATCAGTGGCGGGAGCAGCGATCGCTGCACACGAGGTAGGACACGCGATTCAAGATGAGCAGAACTATGCACCGCTTCGTTTCCGTCATACGCTTGTTCCTGTGGCGAATCTTGGTTCAAACTTTAGCTATTTCATCATTCTCGCTGGTATTTTGATGGCATCGCAAAACTTTATTTTACTTGGGATCGTCTTTATGAGTGCAGCTGTGTTGTTCCAATTGGTAACACTTCCAGTTGAATTTAATGCTTCAAATCGAGCAATGGAACAAGTTGTATCAACAGGCGTTATTCGAAATGATGAAGAAAGAGAAACGAAAAAAGTATTGAATGCAGCGGCTTTAACATATGTTGCAGCAGCAGTAGTTGCTCTATTAGAATTACTCCGCTTTGTGTTCATCTTTATAGGAATGAACGAAGATTAAATAAAAAAATCTCGCCCTTTATGGGGCGAGATTTTTTTATTGGTCGATGGGATTTTTGTTTTCATCTAGGGTGAAGCCTTCACCTAAAACATCTTGAACATCGTTAACGGCTACAAAAGCATGTGGATCAACCTGTCGAATGATATTTTTCAAACGTACAATTTCATTTCGAGCAACAACGCAATAAAGAACTTCTTTTTGAAGACCGGAAAAGCTGCCTTTTCCATTCAATACGGTCGCTCCCCGATCCATCTGCTTCATAATATTGTCAGCGATTTCTTTATTATTCTCAGATATGATCATGGTCGCTTTCGCAGAATATGCCCCTTGTTGGATAAAGTCAATGACTCTAGCAGCTACAAATACCGCTAATAATGTATACATCGCTTCTTTATAGTTTAAATAAACAAGTGATAAAGCTATAACGCAAAAGTCGAAAATAAACATCGTTCTACCCATGCTCCAGCCAATGTATTTAGAACCGAGCTGCGCGATGATGTCCACCCCACCGGTTGTTCCTCCATAACGAAAGATAATGCCAAGACCAACCCCTACAAACACTCCTGCAAACAATGCTGCAAGAGTTAAATCGTCTTGAAGTGGGATGGATAGAGCGGAATATCGCTGAAAAATCCATAGAAACACAGATAAGGAAACGGTTCCAATAATCGTATAAATAAATGCCTTTCGACCAAGCAACTTCCATCCAACTAGAAATAATGGAATGTTAAGAACTAGATTACTAATCGCAGGATCAATTTGAAATAGAAAGTATAGCAAAAGGGTAATGCCAGTAAAGCCACCTTCCGCTAAATTATTTTCCATATTGAAATGCACAAGGCCAAATGCAAAGATTGCAGACCCAAGTAAGATGAACAATACATTTTTTCCACGTATGCCTTCCATAATAACCACTCCTATCCCTCCAGTAGAGCCAACAGAATTCATTATAATCAAATACTGAGCAGACAGCAATTTGAATCTGTTATACTCACTTTAGGTTTGATAAGAATATGTTGTTAGATTTTACGAATTTGGTGTTAAAGATCTGACGAGGTGAAGATTTGATAAAGAAAAAACTTGTGAAACATTTGTCAAATGCCTATCTTTTAGCTAACATAAGAAATGATGTGAAAGGTGGTTTGACAGATGGCTAATAGATCGATTAGTGAGATGCAAAAAGAGGTAGATCAATACATAAGTCAGTTTAAAGAGGGGTATTTTACTCCCCTTGCGATGCTAGCAAGAATGACCGAAGAACTTGGTGAGCTTGCACGTGAAATTAATCATTACCATGGTGAAAAACCGAAAAAAAATACAGAGGAAGAGCGTACCATTGAAAATGAAATGGGAGATCTCCTCTTTGTACTAACCTGCTTTGCAAATTCGTTAGATATAGATCTTGATGAAGCATTTGGAAAAGTGATGACTAAATTTAACACGAGAGACAAAGATCGATGGACGAGAATTGAAGAGGAGAGTGAATAGGCATGCAAGAAGTGAAAATCGTAATCGCAGGACCAAGAGGAAACATGGGGAGCGAAGCAGTGAAGTTGGTAGATCGTACAGGTCATTTTACTCTTACTGCAGTTATTGACAGCAAACAAACAGGGCAAACGGTAGCGGATATCGAAGGACTTCCGTCGCTAGATGCTCCTGTGTATACGGATCTTGACAAGTGCTTGTCAGAAGTAGAATGTGATGTATTAATTGATCTAACAACGCCTGAATATGGAAAAAAACATATGGAGATTGCTTTTAATCATGGCGTCCGTCCTGTCATTGGGACAACAGGTTTTTCTAATGATGATGTTGAAGAATTATCCAAAATAGCTGAACAAAAAGAATTAGGAGCCATTATTGCTCCAAACTTCGCTATCGGTGCAGTTCTTATGATGAAGTTTGCTTCTATGGCAGCTAAATATTTTGATGACGTTGAGATTATCGAGCAACACCATGATCGTAAGCTTGATGCTCCATCAGGAACTGCTGTCAAAACAGCGAAAATGATCTCAGAAGTAAGAGACGCAAAGAAACAGGGGCATGAAGATGAGCGTGAGGATTTAGAAGGTGCGCGTGGTGCAGATTATGAAGGAATGAGAATTCATAGCGTACGCTTACCGGGACTTGTTGCTCATCAGGAAGTTTTATTTGGTGGAGAAGGACAAACGTTGAAAATTCGTCATGACTCAATGAATCGAGCTTCCTTTATGCCAGGTGTGCAGTTAGCTGTTGAAACGGTTTTGAAAATTGATCAGCTTGTCTATGGTCTTGAAAATATTATGGAGTAGGGGATGACCTTATGAAAATCGCTTTAATCGCGCACGATAAGAAAAAGGATGATCTTGTTCGTTTTACTCTTGCGTATAAAATGATTCTAGATCCACACGAACTTTTTGCAACTGGTACAACTGGTAAGCGAATTATTGATGAAACGGGATTAGACGTGCACCGGTATCAATCAGGACCTCTTGGTGGAGATCAGCAGATTGGCGCTATGATTGCAGAAAACGATATGGATGCAGTGATTTTCTTTCGAGATCCCCTCACAGCACAGCCTCATGAGCCTGATATAACTGCTCTTATTAGGCTTTGTGATGTATACGATATCCCGCTAGCAACAAATATGGGCAGTGCAGAGATTCTTGTACATGCCCTTGCTAGGGGAGAATTGGATTGGAGAGAAATTGTACATGGAAGAAATAACACTTGATATACTTGCGTTCGGAGCTCATGCTGATGACGTTGAGATTGGAATGGCTGGAACATTAAAGAAACTTGCCGACGAAGGTAAACAGACGGGGATTTGTGATTTAACCGAGGCAGACCTATCATCTAATGGGACCGTGTTTATACGGCACCATGAAGCAAGGAATGCGGCAGAAATCTTATCTGTTAAAACGAGGGTGAATATGAAGTTTCCTGACCGTGGATTGACGATCTCTGATGATAAAGTTTCTTCCCTTGTTAAATTAATACGCCGCACAAAACCTAAGGCTATTTTTGTTCCATATCCAGAAGACCGCCATCCTGATCATGGGCATGCTGCTCGTTTAGTTGAAGAAGCGGTTTTTTCAGCTGGAATCCGAAAATACAATCCTGAATTAGGATCTGCTCATAAAGTAAGTCAGGTCTATTATTATTTTATTAATGGATTTCACCGCCCTCAGTTTACAATTAATATTTCACATCAAATAGAAGCAAAGAAACAGTCTCTAGAAGCCTATGAAAGTCAATTCGTTCTAAGTAACGGAAGCGTCTCAACTCCACTAACGAATGGCTACGTTGAGAAAGTAATCAATCGTGAATACTTATATGGCAAAGAATCTGGAGTAGATTATGCGGAAGGGTTTATCGCAAAGAATCTGTTATGTATGGAAGAATTTCCGTTAGGAGAAAGCAAATGACACTTAAAATTGGTATTACCTGTTATCCAACTGTCGGGGGTTCTGGAGTGATCGCAACTGAGCTTGGTAAAATGCTTGCTGAAAAAGGGCATGAAGTCCATTTTATTACGAGTAGCGTTCCTTTCCGTTTGGATACGTTCCACCCGAATATTTATTTTCATGAAGTTGAAGTAAATCAATACGCGGTTTTCCGTTATCCTCCGTATGATTTAACCCTTGCAAGTAAAATGGCAGAGGTTATTCAAAGAGAAAACCTTGATCTGCTTCATGTACATTATGCTGTTCCGCATGCGGTCTGTGCTTTTCTTGCTAAAGAAATGGTGGGAGGAGACATAAAAATTGTGACAACGCTCCATGGTACGGATATTACCGTGCTTGGCTATGATCCTTCCTTAACACAATTGATTCGATTTGGGATTGAAAAATCTGATCGAGTTACAGCTGTGTCAGATGATCTCGTTGAACAAACGCATCGGCTCCTTGAAACAGATAAAGAGATCGATACAGTGTATAACTTTGTTGATGAAAGGATTTATTATCCAAAAGAGCCTGCCGATTTAAGGAAAACATACAGTATTTCGGAAGAGGAGAAAGTGATTGTTCATATTTCAAACTTTAGAGCAGTGAAACGTGTACCGGATGTCATTAAGGTGTTCCATCGTATTCAAAATGACATGCCAGCGAAGCTGCTACTCATAGGAGACGGTCCTGAAATTCAAGTTGCCTGTAAACTCGTTAATGAACTTGGTTTGAAAGATAAAGTGAAATTTCTTGGTAAACAAGAAAATGTCGCTGAAATTCTTTCAATTTGTGATTTGAAATTATTGCTTTCTTCGAAAGAAAGCTTTGGGCTTGTTGCACTTGAAGCGATGGCTTGTGGAGTTCCAGCCATTGGTACGAACATTGGGGGAATCCCAGAAGTGATCGAACATGATGTGAACGGTTTTATTGCAGAAGTCGGTGATATAGATATGATTTCTTCTTACGCAAAGCAGTTGCTATCGGACGACGCTCTGCATGAGAGAATGAGTACGGCAGCTGTAAAAGCTGTTGAAACGAGATTTGCTTCACAACGGATTCTAGAACAATATGAAGCCATTTATTATAAAACACTTCAAGGGGCATTGACTTGATTGACCTAAAAGGGGAGGCTTACAACACATGTATGGAAGTGCTTCACATCCTAACTGAAGATGGATTTGAAGCCTACATTGTTGGAGGAGCTGTGAGAGATGCTTTACTAGGTATACCTGTTGCTGATTTTGATATTGCTTCGTCTGCTAAACCGGAAGAAGTAATGAGGCTATTCAATAAAGTTGTACCTACTGGGATTGATCATGGCACCGTGACAGTCATCTATAAGGAGTTATCTTTTGAAGTGACAACGTTCCGCTCTGAAAAAGGTTATCGGGATTTTAGACATCCATCAGCAGTATCATTTCTTGGAACGATTGAAGATGACCTAGGACGGCGAGATTTTACTATAAATAGCATGGCTCTTTCAATAAAGGGGGATGTGATTGATTTATACGATGGTCTAGATGATTTGAAGCGTCGCCTTTTACGCACTGTAGGAGATCCCGCTGAGCGTTTTCAAGAGGATGCTCTACGTATGGTAAGAGCGCTTCGGTTTCAAAGTGTCCTGGACTTTTCGTTGGATAAAGAAACGGAAGAAGCGTTAATACTGAACGCGCCTCTCCTTAAGCGTGTGGCGATTGAAAGAATTCAAATTGAGATAAGCAAATTGTTGTACGGAAAGGCTGTTCATTCAGCCATCAATCAGCTTGTCCAAGCACGTTTGCATCAAATTTTACCAGGACTCCAAAACTTAGAGAAATGGCTTGAAGAGACAAGGTACCTGCACTATCTGGCTTCGGAAGAAGAGAGATGGGCTTTTCTTGCGCGGACTACAGATGATCCCGTTCGATTTCTTAAAGAATGGCGCTTACCAAATCGGATCGTTAAAAAGGTCGAATTTCTATTAAGGAATGTCGATCTTGTTAAAAGAGAGGGCTGGAGCAGGTGGCGCATATACGAAGCTATACCCGAAGTAAGGTCATGCGAACGGCTTTTATCCGTTTTTGAAAAGCGCACACCAAATCTTTTAGAAGTGGATCGAATCGCTTCAGAACTAGTGATAACATCAGCCGAAATGCTCGTTGTGACTGGAGAAGAATTGATTAAATGGAAGGGTACAAAGCCCGGGCCATGGGTTGGAGAAGCTCTTAAACAAATTGAGCATGCTGTAATAACAGAAGAGATAAAGAATGAGAAATTCAGCATTAAAAGGTGGCTTGAACAGTGGCAGACTCAATAAGGCAGCGCCTGCTGCAAATGCTTGAAGAACATGCAGAATCATATGTTTCTGGTCAAATGATCAGCGAAACGCTTAATGTATCTAGAACAGCCATTTGGAAACATGTATCTGAACTTCGTAAAAACGGATATGAGGTTGAGGCTGTTCAGAAAAAAGGTTATCGAATTGTTTCTAGACCAGATATGTTAAGTAAAGAAGAAATCAGCTTAAAGTTAACAACAGATTTTCTTGGCAAAACCATTTACACCTATCCTACTGTCGAATCGACCCAGTTTATTGCGCATGACTATGCGCATAAAGGGACAGCAGACGGTACGATCATTGTTGCTGATGAGCAAACAGCGGGAAAAGGAAGACTTGGACGTTCGTGGCATTCTCCACCTGGGAGTGGTATTTGGACAAGCATTATACTTCGTCCAAAATTACCGCCTCAAAGGGCCCCTCAATTCACTCTTATCGCAGCTGTTAGTGTTGTCCATGCCATCCGTAAACAAACAGGGCTTGAAGCAGAAATTAAATGGCCAAATGATATTCTCATAGATGGAAAAAAAGTAGTTGGAATCCTAACGGAACTTCAAGCAGAAGCTGATCAAATTAAATCAATTATTATTGGAATGGGTATTAACGTCAATGCCACAAAAGAAGATTTTCCAGAAGATTTAACGACAGCTACCTCCCTTAGGATTGAATTAGGAAAAGAAATAAAGCGCTCAGTGTTATTAGCTGCTATCTTAAATGAACTTGAAACGCTCTATGAAGAGTACTTAAATAACGGTTTTAGAATGATCAAGCTACTTTGGGAAAGTTATGCCGTCAGTCTTGGTCGAAGAATTAAGGCGAGAACTCTGAATGGTGTGATTGAAGGTCTTGCGAAAGGAATAACAGAAGAAGGGGTACTCCTTTTGGAAGATGAAAGTGGTAAGATGCATTACATTTATTCAGCAGATATCGAAATTTGTTAACTATAGCTGATGATTTCTGCTATACTAACAGATGTAAGGGTGGTATCCGGATGGAGCCGCACCAATCGTAACTTCAAAAAAATAATCTGCCTTGATCCATATGGACTGGGACAGAGGGATGAGACCGATACAGTAACCTCCTGAAGATGGAGCGTTGCAGCTAGTCTATGTTGTCATAGACTGATGGGATACCCCTGTCTGCTGCAATTCCATTTCAGGAGTTTTTTTGTGCGGTATTCCTCTGAATAAAGGAGGAAAAGATATGAAAACAACGAGTGATTTTAGAAAAATGAAAGCAAATCAAGAACCAATTGCTATGCTTACGGCATATGATTATCCCTCAGCTAAGTTAGTAGAAGAAGCTCATATTGATTTGTTATTAGTCGGTGATTCACTTGGAATGGTGGCGCTCGGCTATGACTCAACTATTCCAGTAACGATGGATGATATGGTCCTTCATACAAAAGCGGTTAAGCGAGGCGCCCCAAATACTTTTATCGTTACAGATTTACCGTTTCTCACTTATCATAGCAGCGTTTCTGAAACGCTTTCTCATGCTGGTCGATTACTTCAAGAAGCAGGAGCTCACGCTGTTAAACTTGAAGGTGGTGGAGAAGTTATCCATCATATTCAAAAGTTAACTTCAGCTGGAGTGCCAGTGATGGGGCATTTAGGATTAACTCCGCAATCAGTAGGTGTTCTTGGGGGATATAAAGTACAGGCAAAAGAGTCAGAAAGTGCCGGATTATTAGTAAAAGAAGCGAAAGCTGTTGAAGAAGCTGGAGCATTTGCCCTAGTACTTGAATGTGTGCCGCAACAGCTGACTGAAATTGTATCTAGCGAGCTTTCTATTCCAGTAATAGGGATTGGAGCAGGGGTCAAAGCTGATGGCCAGGTACTCGTTTATCATGATTTGATCGGATATGGTTCTGGTCATGTACCTAAGTTCGTCAAGCAATATGTTAACGTGTCTAACTTAATTCATAAAGCTGTTGAACAATACGTTTCTGATGTAAAAGGAAGTCATTTTCCCGAACAAAAACATTCATTTAATATGAAAGAGGAGCAGCTTTCAGGAATGTATGGGGGAACAAGGCTATGAAGATTATAAAGACTATTAACGAAATGCAATCATTCTCAAAACAAGCGATGAGATCAGGACAGAAGATTGGTTTTGTACCAACCATGGGTTATCTTCATGAAGGGCATATGAGCCTTGTGGGAGAAGCTGTGAAGCAAAATGATTGCGTTATCATGAGTGTGTTTGTGAATCCACTTCAATTCGGTCCGAATGAAGACTTTGATCGCTATCCCCGAGACCTAAAGCGAGATGAAGAACTAGCAAGTCAGGCAGGAGTAGATGTTTTATTCTACCCTGATGTAACGGAAATGTATCCGAAGGAGCGTACGACAAAGCTAACCGTTCAAGAACGTGTTAATACATTATGTGGTGAATCTAGACCTGGTCATTTTGATGGCGTAGCTACAGTCGTTTTGAAATTGTTGCAAATTACACTACCTGATAGAGCTTATTTTGGTATGAAGGATGCTCAACAAGTAGCTGTGATAAAAGGGCTAGTCGATGACTTTAATGTACCTGTTGAGATTATCCCTTGTCCTATCATTAGAGAGAAGGATGGGCTTGCCAAAAGTTCAAGGAATGTGTATTTAACACCAACCGAGCGGAAAGAAGCCATTCAACTTTCACGAAGTTTAAGTGCTGCTTCAAAAGCACTTAGTGATGGCGAAATAAATCCGGAACGAATTAAAGACATCGTTTCAACTTACTTAAGCGAAACTTCTGGAAGTATTGATTATGTAGAAGTGTTAGCCTACCCTGCATTAGAGAAGGTACATGTGATAACAGAAGACGTTATCATAGCGGTTGCCGTTCAATTCTCTGCTGCAAGGCTAATTGATAATATTGTAGCGCTAAAAAGCGAAATAGCGATAGGAGTGTAGAACATGTTTCTAACAATGATGAAGGGGAAAATTCATCGAGCACGTGTGACAGAAGCAAATTTGAACTATGTAGGAAGCATCACAATAGATGAAGATATTATCGAAGCGGTTGGTATGCTACCGAATGAGAAAGTTCAAATCGTTAATAATAATAATGGTGCAAGGTTGGAAACGTATATTATTCCTGGGGCAAGAGGGTCAGGTGTAGTTTGTTTGAATGGTGCTGCAGCTCGTCATGTTCAAGAGGGCGATGTCGTCATCATTGTCGCTTATGGGATGATGAGTGAAGAAGAAGCCAGAAACTTTACGCCTCGTGTTGCGATTATGGACGATCACAATACGATCATCGATATGATTGGGGTAGAGCCTGAGGCGACTATATTATAAATACCTACGCTCTGGACTTTGGTCCAGGGCTTTTTTTTGAAGGGCCATCCTAGTTTTACTCCTTTCAAATCATATCCTCACAATCGAATCTATCGCATTTTCGTGGATTCTTATCTCATGTTATAAGAAATTATTTTCCGTTCCATAGAAAAAATGATAAAGTTAGTAAGGTGACCGCTTGAACGGTTTAAGCAACTGAGGTGAAAACGTATGAATCGATATACAATTATAGATTTTGAAACAACTGGTAATTCCCCCAAAAACGGGGATCGCATTATTCAAATTGGACTTGCTGTTGTAGAGGATGACACGATCGTTGACCGATATGCTTCGTTTGTTAATCCTGAAAAACCACTACCGTTATTTATTCAGCAGCTGACAGGGATAACGGATGAAGATCTTAAAGATGCGCCACTATTTGAAGAAGTCGCACCTGAACTTCTTAAACGTCTTGACGGTGCTTATTTTGTTGCGCACAATGTTCGATTTGATCTTAATTTCATGAATGCACAGCTTGATTCAAGTGGATATGAGGCTTTTACTGGACCAACGCTCGATACAGTAGAACTTGCACGAATCCTCTTGCCTACAGCAGAGGCCTATAAATTATCTTCACTAGCAGAGTTTTTAGAAATCCAGCATGATAATCCGCATCAAGCAGATAGTGATGCGGAGGTAACAGCGGAGCTTTTGCTTTATCTATTTGATAAGATGGGTGATTTACCGCTCGTAACGTTAACGCAGCTCGAGGAGCTTTCAACTCGGCTTTATAGTGATATAGAAGTAGTCCTTCATGAGCTTATTCAAGATAAGCAGAAACGGATTGAGCCTGAAGGGAATTTTGAAGTGTTTCGGGATATAGCGATTAAATTACAAGAGCAAGTAGACGAAGTTGAGTCACTTCAGAAGCGTATCGCGTTCCATGATGCCCAAAATGAATTTGAGGAAAAAATGTCTAAGATTATCCCCGGTTTTGAAGTGCGAGAAGGTCAAAGTGACATGATGAAGCAGGTTTCAGAAGCTTTTGAAACAAATCAGCACATTTTGATTGAAGCTGGGACGGGTATAGGAAAATCTTTAGGGTATTTATTACCTGGGGTTGTTCATGCCAAAAATACAGGTAAGCCTGTTGTTGTCAGTACGCATACAATCCAACTACAAGAACAGCTATTACAAAGAGACCTACCGTTTCTTCGTGATATTTTGCCGTTCCCTTTTAGAGCCACGATTATTAAAGGCAGAAGTCATTATTTGGATTTAACGCGATTTGAACAGCAGCTTCATCATGTAGAAGAAGATAATTATGATACGATTTTAACGAAAGCTCAAATTCTCGTATGGTTGTTAGAAACAGATTATGGGGATGTGGAGGAATTAAATCTCTCTAGTGGAGGCAAGCTTTTTTGGCAACAGGTGAAAAGCGATGCAGCTGTATCTGCAAACCACCGTTCTCCGTGGTTCTCCCGTGATTTTTACCATCGAAGAAAGCGCTTTGCGATGAATGCTGATTTAATCATCACAAATCACGCTTTATTATTTAGTGATTTAATTAACGACCATCAATTATTACCCGCTTATCAACAGGCAGTAATTGATGAAGCCCATCATCTAGAAGATATTGCTACAGAATTCTTCGGTATTAAAACGGATTACTTTTCTATCCTACAAGGGTTTGTTCGGATGGGATTAAAAGATGGTGATGGCATTTACGGAAAGGTAATTAGTATCCTCAAAAACCTTGAAATCGAAATAGATGAAACCAAAAGGGAAATTGATGCTTATGTGAAGACGATTCTTGGAGATGTAGATGAGCTTTTTCGCATGCTTCATCGTTACGTTCAGAAAAACACTCATCGTTCGAATGAAATTGGTCGATTAAGCTATCGTATTTCTGATGAAAACGGTCCTACATGGGAAGCTATTCAAGAAGCAGCTCATCGATTAGTGTTCTACTTGAAAGATTTGGATAAAGGTTTAAAGAAGGTAGAAAAAGAACTTGATTTAAAAGAAGATGAACTCACAAGAGAGCAATTGAACACTTCAGCTGATTTTAAAGGAATTCATGCTTCTGTTTTGGAGGAACTTTCAAAAGTAGATTACCTCTTACTAAACGAAAGCGAAAATGATGTGAAGTGGGTGGAGATTGATCCGAAGGGCTCATTAAATTCAGCCTTTTTGTTTAGTAGACCTGTTGAGGTAGGTTCATTACTATCAAGCGACTATTTTGGAAAGAAAAAGAGTATTTTGCTTACCTCTGCAACGCTAACTGTCAGAAATTCGTTTGATTTCATTATTAACAGACTTGGATTAGAGGAGTTTGGGCCACTTATTCACCAATATCATTCTCCATTTGATTATAGTGAACAGGCAAGGCTAATGATTCCGACTGATTTACCAATGATTAAAGATGTATCGGACAATCAGTTTGTAGACCATATTACAGAAGCGATTCTTCGAATTGCCCGCGTCACTCGAGGGAGAATGCTCGTTCTCTTTACATCTTATGATATGCTCAAAAAAGCTCACCACCGTATGAAGGAGCTCATTGTTCATGATGAGTTAACTTTGATCAGTCAGGGCGTAGATAGTGGAAGTAGAGTAAGGCTTACGAAGAATTTCAAGGAAAGTGAAGAAGCGATTCTGTTTGGTACAAGCAGCTTCTGGGAGGGCGTAGATATACCAGGCGAAGACTTAAGCTGCCTTATCATTGTTCGTCTTCCATTTTCACCACCAGATAATCCCGTTTTTCAGGCTAGATCAGAGCAATTGAAGCAGTCAGGTGGAAATCCATTTATGGAACTTTCTCTACCTGAAGCAATCATTCGATTCAAACAAGGTTTTGGTCGGCTTGTTCGATCACAGCGAGATCGAGGAGCTGTGTTTGTATTTGACCGCAGAATCATTTCTACAAGATACGGTCGTTCATTTGTAAAGTCACTCCCTGACGTTCCTCTTATGAAAGGGACAACGGAAGAATTAGTAAATGAATTAGATCTCTGGTTATAAAGCTCCACTTCATCACAAACTAATTCTACAGGAGGGTTTTGTGATGAAGAAATTACTTTTACTTAGTGCGAGCTTCCTTTTTTTTAGTTTGGCTTGCCCGGGTGCTGACGCAGCTATCCAATCTGTTGACTTACACCTTAAGCACCACGAAGTAGCCGTAACTTTTCTTGATCTATCAATTGGAGAAGCGGTTTTGATACAAGAATCAGATGGAGAGGCAATTCTGATTAATACAGGGAGTAGCCTTTCCGAAAAAGAGCTAATGAATCGACTACAGATGTACCAGGTGAAGGAGCTGAGAAAAGTTTGGCTTACGAATGCTGAGGAAGCTTATACAGGAAACTTCACTGCATTGCTCAAATATTTTGATATAGACGAAGTATTTTTATCTGATCAAGCAGAAAAGGCATTTCTTACGAAGATACCAACTCATCTACAAAAGACTAACTTAAAGATAAATCAAAAGCTTACACTGATGGATGGCGTGGATGTCGAAATTATAAACATATCTAAGGCGGGTTCTGTAACATTTGTGCTATCCTTAGGAAGTCAGGATTTACTACTGATGGGAGAAACGAATCTGGAACTAGAGGAAGAGATCGCGTCTTCCGGGAGAGCAGTAGAGGTATTGAAAGTTGCGAATTTCGGATCAGGTAATGGAACTTCAACCGAATTATTGAACGCCATCGATCCACAAATGGCCGTGATTTTTCGTCACAATAACATTGATGTAAGTGAATCAGTGCTTGAACGGTTAAGTGAAAGCTGGACTGATGTCTATTACCCATACCGAATCGGAAGCGTAACCCTAAGGATGCAACATGATCGTTATGACGTTATCACACTTCCTACTAAAGAAGTTAGATGAAAATTCGTCATAGTATTTGTTGCAAAATCCCGTAACTTATTTAAAAATAGGAATAGAAAAGAAGCCGTCCTATTTTCTTATAGAAAAAGTGTCTCATATCTCCAAGAGGGATCAATGAATCGCATGAAACCGTCCCACTAAAATAGCCTGCGCAAGGCGCAGGCACTGTTGGAAGTGGAGCAGATATAGTGCACCGTCTTTGACGGTACTTATAGTTTGTCACACCTTTTTGCATCTATAAGTAGTAAATTTATCCCTGAGTGAGAAAACGTCTCTATAAAAGGATTGGCAGCTTAAAACACATACTATAGGGAGATGACAGCAATGGAAAGCAACATTGAAGTATTGTCGACTGTGAAGGTTAGTAAATCCCTCGATATTTACAAAATTGTTGATTCGTTAAATCGCACCTTAAAAGAAAAAGATTTAATGTTTGGACTTGCACTTGATGAAGAAGATCAGGACCAGATGATTTTTACAATCTATCGTACATAATAGGGTGAGCGAATGCGAGTAATAGGAATAATTGCAGGCGTGATTTTAGCAGTTTTGATCTGGCAAGGCATTTCATTTTATTCTTCCGTAACCGATCAACCTGATCGGCTAGAAGAAAAAGCGATTGAGAGAGCTGAATCGGAATCGGTGATAGAAAAAGTTGATGAAGCGGTTCAATATCATGGTACAAATAGTGCATATGTTGTCTTAAAAGGTAGCGATGCAGATGGAGATCAGGTTTATGTTTTCGTGCCACGAAAGGATGGGGCGCTTGTCACAAAGAAAATAGAAGACGGCGTTACGTTAGAAGCCATCAAAAAGAAGCTTTCTGAAGAATTTTCTCCACAAGAAGTCATTAATATTAAACCAGGTATTGAAATCAATCAAGAAGAGAAGCAAGTGCTTGTATGGGAAGCCACATTCATTGATACCGACAACCGCTATACATTTGCATATTATTATTTTAGTAATGGTGAATATTGGCGATCTCGTTCAATAAAACAAAGTTAATGTGATTAAGGGAGGAAGAGAAATGAATTTATCTAAACGTGTAGCAGCTCTTACACCGTCTGCTACACTTGAAATAACTGCAAAAGCAAAAGCATTGAAGGCTGAAGGACATGACGTTATCGCATTAGGTGCAGGTGAACCAGATTTTAATACACCATCTCACATTCTTGAAGCAGCGAAGAAAGCAATGGATGAAGGGTTAACAAAATATACTCCTTCTGGAGGCATTCTTCCTCTAAAAGAAAGCATTATCGCTAAATTCCAAGAAGATCAGAATATAACGTACAAAGCTGATGAAATTATTGTATGTACAGGAGCGAAGCATGCTCTCTACACATTGTTCCAGGTAATACTAGATGAAGGTGATGAGGTTATTATTCCTACACCTTACTGGGTTAGTTATCCTGAACAAGTTAAGCTTGCTGGAGGCAACCCGGTTTATGTAGAAGGTAAAGAAGAGCAGTCATTTAAAGTGACAATTTCTCAACTTGAAGCAGCGGTAACGTCCAATACAAAAGCTGTGATCATTAATTCTCCTTCTAATCCAACAGGATCGATCTATACACCTGAAGAGCTTAAGCAAATAGGTGCATTCTGTTTAGAGCATGACATTCTCATTGTTTCTGATGAGATTTATGAAAAGCTTGTGTATGCTGGAGCAGAACATACTTCTATCGCACAGCTTTCACCTGAATTGAAGGATCAAACGATTATTATTAATGGTGTATCCAAATCCCATTCCATGACAGGTTGGAGAATTGGTTATGCTGCAGGGAGAAAAGAGATCATTAAAGCAATGACAAACCTTGCAAGCCATTCCACTTCAAATCCAACTTCCATTTCCCAATATGCAGCTCTAGCAGCATATGAAGGGTCACAGGAGCCTGTTAGTGAAATGAAAGAAGCATTTGAAGGTAGATTAAACACCGTTTATGAACAATTAAATGCGATACCTGGATTTACATGTGTGAAGCCACAAGGAGCATTCTATCTTTTCCCTAATGCTAAAGAAGCGGCAGAGAAGACAGGTTTTGATTCTGTTGATGCGTTTGTAAAAGGCCTTCTTGAAGAAGAGAAAGTAGCGCTTGTGCCTGGATCCGGCTTTGGTTCACCTGATAATGTTAGGCTTTCATATGCAACATCACTTGATGTGATTCTTGAAGCTATAAATCGAATTGAACGATTTGTTAAAACGAAACAGACAGTTTAAGCAAGTTGTTGTATGGCCAAATAATCGGTATAATAAGAACCGAACAATAGATTCATCTATTTAAACAAATTAATTCATGGCGCTATTCTCCTATTGTATAAAGAATGTGCGCCAATTTTTTCTAATTAGTTGGAGGGAAATAAGAAGTGAAAACAACGATTTCTAACGTAAATAAACAGGTTGAACAAACCGTTACAATTGGAGCCTGGTTACATAATAAACGTTCAAGCGGAAAGATCCAGTTTCTTCAGCTTCGCGACGGAACGGGATTCATTCAAGGCGTTATGGTTAAGAAGGAAGTAACAGAAGAAGCATGGGAAGCTGCTAAGAATTTAACTCAAGAATCCTCAGTATGGGTGACAGGAGTTGTCCGTGAAGATGATCGTTCACAATCAGGATATGAATTAACTGTTACTAACATTGAATTAATTCATGAAGCTGTGGATTATCCAATTACGCCAAAAGAGCATGGTACAGAATTCTTAATGGATAATCGTCACCTTTGGATTCGCTCTAGACGCCAAAACGCTATTCTTCGCATTCGAAATGAGATTATTCGTGCAACTTATCAATTCTTTAATGAAAATGACTTCGTTAAAATTGATCCGCCTATTCTAACAGGGAGCTCTGCAGAAGGTACAACAGATCTTTTCCATACAAAATATTTTGAAGAAGATGCTTATCTATCACAGAGTGGACAACTTTATATGGAAGCAGCAGCTATGGCTTTTGGACGCGTCTTTTCTTTTGGTCCAACATTCCGAGCTGAAAAATCAAAAACGCGCCGTCATTTAATCGAATTTTGGATGATTGAGCCTGAGATGGCATTTATGAATCATGACGAAAGTCTTGAAGTTCAAGAGCAGTATGTTAGCTTCCTTGTAAAATCTGTATTAGATAATTGTCAACTTGAGTTAAAAACACTTGAACGTGATGTTTCGAAACTAGAAGCGATTCAAGCGCCATTCCCTCGCATTTCTTATGATGATGCGATTACGCTATTGAAAGATAAAGGCTTTACAGATATTGAATGGGGCGAAGATTTCGGTGCTCCTCATGAAACTGCAATCGCTGAAAGCTTTGAGAAACCAGTGTTCATTACTAATTATCCTAAGGACATTAAGGCGTTCTATATGAAGCCTGATCCTGAGCGTGAAGAAGTTGTTCTATGCGCTGATTTAATCGCTCCAGAAGGTTATGGTGAAATCATTGGAGGTAGTCAGAGAATTGATGATTTAGCACTTATGGAGCAGCGATATGAAGAACATGGTCTTACAGACGATGCATATAAATGGTATCTTGAACTTCGCCGCTATGGTTCTGTTCCACATTCTGGTTTTGGTCTTGGATTAGAACGAACTGTGGCATGGTTATCTGGTGTGGAACATGTGCGTGAAACAATTCCGTTCCCACGTCTTTTAAATAGACTATATCCGTGATAAACTAACAAAGCTGACGCTTCTTTCAATGTGAAAGAAGCGTCTTTATCTGATGAAAAAGCCGTAGGTTAAAGCATTTCACGAAGTGAAGATGGATAAGATTAGAAGATGAGAGGAAAAAATGGTATGTACGTGAAAGTACATAGCCAGATTTTTCTACTCCCATCACAAAATGCCGGCGTGCTATAATGAAAGGTAGAGGTGGATGGGATGAAGAAGGAACACATCATTCAAATCATTAATGAAGGTCATGTTTCAGTACCAAGGCTCTTGCTCAATTACTATGTTAGCGTTGGTTTACATGAAGAAGATGCCTTCTTTTTAATTAGACTACACAGTTTTATTGAACGGGGGAATTCTTTTCCAACACCGGAGGAACTTGCCCAAGCAATGACATATTCACCACAAGCTTGTCTAGATAAAATACAGCAGCTTATGCAAAAAGGTGTTTTAACGATCGAGGAACACCAGAATGAATCGAAGAATTATTATTCTGAAGTCTATTCGCTAATCCCGTTGTGGGAGCGAATTTTTAAGGCGATCGAGCAAGAAGAAGCAGAGAAGGCTGCTGCGAAAAACGATGAGAATGAAGAAAGTCTTTACACGTTGTTTGAGCGTGAATTTGCAAGGCCACTTTCCCCCATTGAATGCGAGACGCTTGCCATGTGGATAGATGGTGATAAGCATGATGCTGAGTTAATTAAAGGGGCGTTAAAAGAAGCTGTTCTTGCTGGAAAGCTAAACTTTCGCTACATTGACCGCATACTCTTTGAATGGAAGCGAAACGGCATTAAGACATTAGAGCAGGCACGTTCCTACGGAGAGAAGTTTAGAAAGCACCAATATGATAAAAAAGCACCTGCTAAGCCTGATGTGAAGAAAGATTCAGGTCAGAGTGCTCCTATATATAACTGGCTTGGAAGATAGGTCATATGTAAAGCGGAAGTGTTGCTTCCGCTTTTTGTTTATGAACAAATTAAAGCCTATACTAGACATAAGAAAGGAAGACGGACTTTTGCTAACGAAAGCCAAGATAAGAACAGTTCTTGATACGATGGGAGAGATGTTTCCAGATGCCCATTGTGAATTGAATCATTCTACTCCATTTGAGCTTGCTATTGCAGTTGTATTATCAGCTCAATGTACAGATGCATTAGTAAACAAAGTTACTCCTGGTTTATTTGAAAAATATAACGGTCCTGAAGACTTTCTTCAAGTACCCATAGAAGAACTCGAGAACGATATAAGAAGGATCGGCTTATTTCGAAATAAAGCAAAAAATATAAAAAAGCTTGCCAGAACGGTTGTTGAACAATATGGCGGTTCTCTTCCTGAATCGAGGGAAGAGCTAATGGAGCTCTCAGGTGTTGGAAGAAAAACGGCTAACGTCATTGCTTCAGTAGCTTTTGATGTTCCGGCGATCGCCGTGGATACCCACGTTGAGAGAGTGAGCAAGAGGCTCGGTATATGCAGATGGAAGGATTCCGTTCTAGAAGTTGAGAAGACGCTCATGAGAAAAATTCCAGAAGAGGAGTGGTCCGTTTCTCACCATCGTTTTATTTTCTTTGGAAGGTACCATTGTAAAGCTCAATCTCCGCAATGTGAAATTTGTCCACTTCTCGAGCTATGCCGAGAAGGACAGAAGAGAATGAATCAGCGTGCTCGGAAAGGCAAATAGATTTTATGTATTATTACAATGAATTAATAAACAGAACTAGTTAGTCTTTAAATCAAATAAGTATAAATAAAGCCCAATCTGCATTGCAGATTGGGCTTTAAAGCTATTCTTCCTCATTAGGTGGTGTGCTGGCTGGTGGAGCGTTTGAACCTGTGTTTCCTGTGTCACCAGGATTATCAGTCTCAGATCCAGAATCATTGCCAGATCCAGAACCGTCACTAGAACCGTTCCCAGACCCGTTACCAGGATTTTCTCCAGAACCATTGTTTCCTTGATCCTGGCCTCCGTTACCACTTTCATCAGTGTTGCCACTTTGGTCGTCAGCTGGAGGTTCTTCTTCTCCCTGATTGTCACCACTGTTTCCGTCTCCAGCATCGCTATTTTCATCATTACCTTCGTCCGGCGGTGTTTCACTATCTTCGTTTGTATCTTCTTCTGTAGGCTCCTCAGGTTCCTGTTCTTCTTCTTTAGGAACTGATACGGATGTTTCAGCCGGCTTCGTTGATACTCCTGAGTCTGAAACGGCTGTTACTTTAAATTTATATTCGCTACCTTTTTGGGCATTTTCTAACGTAAATCCAGTATCTCCTGTTTCGGTCACCCCTTGATAACCTCCACCATTTACAGCCATTTCCACTTTATAAGTGAAGCTCTTATCTTCACCAGGCTGCCATGATAGTGAAATGCTATTGGAGTCAGCATTATACTTTCCAGAAAGTCCTTTGACGCCGTCTGGTTGTTTGTACTTATCAGAAGTCTTTTCTGGCGTACTACCTTTTACAAATAGCTCATAGACGATCTGATCCTTTGGCGTGTAGTCACTTGGCAATAGACCAGTGCTTTTCTCAACGCCAACCTCTACGACCGAGTCGGGCTTCTGGAAGTCGGCAGTATTAATACCTTCAGATACTTGGCTCATAATTTCTTTGAAAAGGAGCTTGGAAGTATCATCTTCGCCTTTGCTAGAATCTAAATAGTGCTTATTTGGTTCGTTAAATCCTGTCCATACTGCCATGGAATACTCCGTAGTATATCCAGCAAACCAGGCATCTCTTACAATACCTGATGTAGGGAAGCCTTGTGATTGAACGACTTCTTGAGGATGGTTTGTCGTACCCGTTTTACCAGCGACAGGTAGACCGGAAATTTTAGCATCTGTTCCAGTTCCTTCGTTTACGACGGATTTAAGCATATCGCTAACCATGTAGGCTGTGTAATCATTCATTGCCTTTACTGGTTCAGGTTCGATGTTAATCTCTCTTCCGTCAGGAAAGACCACTTTTCGTACCGTGTGAGGCTCATTATACGTTCCACCGTTACCGAAAGCAGCATAAGCACCAGTCATTTGAAGGGGAGAGGTGCTAAATGTTCCGATAGCAGCAGTAGGTACCATGTCTTCATCTTTCAAATCCATACCAAGCTTGTTAGCAAACTCTTGAGCAGGTTTTTCACCAATCTCAAGGAAGGTGTTAACAGCCGGAACGTTATAAGACATCTCGAGAGCACGTCTCATTGATACTTGACCACGATACTCGCGGTCCCAGTTACGAATATTAGCGTCACCTATTTTTAGAGGCTCGTCTTTAATGGAGCGGCCAGTTGACCACTGCTCGGTATCAATTGCAGGGCCATAAGCAACAATCGGTTTAGCGGTTGATCCTGGCTGAAACTTCCCTGTCGTTGCGTAAGTAATTACGTTCTCATCTTTACGTGTTTCACCAATGGCTCTAATCGAACCAGTCTTAGTATCCATCAGGACTAGCCCTGATCGCATATCTTCATTCGAATAAGGATAGTTTGCAATCACATCAGTTGTTATATCTTGAGCGCGCGTATCTAGGGTTGTGTAAATTTCAAGTCCCCCTGAGTAGATATCCTTTTCAGAGATATCATCACGTTCTCGTAGTTCTTTCACAACCTGGTCCATGAAGACTTTATATTGATCTGTTTCTTTATCTTCTGTTAATGCAACAACCATGTCACTAACTTTTTCTGCTTGATATTTGTCAGCTTCTTCAGCTGTAATAACGCCCTGTTTTTCCATCAAGCTAAGCACAACATTTCTACGCTGTTCTGCCTGATCAGCGTATTCATATGGGTTATAGTAGGTAGGGCGCTGCGGAAGTCCTGCTAGTAGTGCTGCTTCGCCAGGTGTTAAGTCTTCTTCAGTAATGTTTTTGCCAAAATAAGTTTCGGCTGCATCCACAACTCCCCATGCACCATTACCGAAATAAATTTTATTTAAATACATTTCTAAGATCTGATCTTTTGAATATTCTTGTTCAAGCTTAATGGATAGATAAGCTTCTTGAACTTTTCGTTCTAATGATTTTTCAGATGTTAAGAGAGAGTTCTTGATGACCTGTTGTGTAATCGTACTAGCACCCTCAGCGCCAAACCCTTGCGTAATATTTGCAAGAACAGCTCCGCCAATTCTTCGTGGATCAATTCCAAAATGGTCATAGAAACGAGTGTCTTCAACAGAGACAAAAGCATTTTTTAGAATATCCGGAATCTCATCAATTTTAGCGACTTCTCTTGCATCGGTTCCTGCGAGAGTTTGAACTTCTTCATCCTTTTTATCCAGTATGATGGAGGACTGTGGATTCGTAAGCTTTTCTGGATCTAGCTCTGGTGCATTGTTGATATAGGCAATTGAGGTGATTCCCCCAGCAACTAAACCAACTAAAAACAAAACAACGAGGGTTAGAAAGATTTTTTTGAAAATACCTTTCTTCCCAGCTTTCTTCGGGGACTTCTTTTTCTTGTCATTTGATTTACGTCGTTCTTGACGTGATTGATATTCACTCATGAATATTCCTGCCTTTCAAGCCTGTACTGTTAATAGGATTCGAATGAACCCTTCATTTTATGAATTTAAACCAGTTGTTTAATAACTGAAGTACATTTTATCAATAATCTTGATATAGTCAATGCGCGGTTGATAGGTATAAGGAATATGCGTTCCCTGCTTTTCAATCTCCTCTTTTCTAATGGATTTTCTTCCGCCAATTTTCATTGTTTCCCAGTGGGAAAAGAGCATAGCGGCATCCATAAGGAACACTTCGTCAGTGATTGAAAAACGTAAAAGCACAAAGCAGATTCCGTTGTGCTCATGAACTTGTTTCATATGTTCAATTTGATGTTCATGAAAGTTACTTAATGGAAAAGCTGTTTTGTTTTTTGTTTCCTTCGCTTCAAAATCCACATACCTTCCTTTGTAAACGCCATTATAATCAGTCGTAGATGCCTGCTTAAAGTAGGCCTCCTTTATCACGGCTGCGCTTCGTTTGGGATAATCAACGTTAACAATTTGAACAGGCGTAGGCTTTTTGTGTATAACAGCTTTGCCTGTTGAGAGATAATACGTATTACTATGATTAATATCTTCCTCTAATGTCATACCACGGTTGCTGTATGTTTTTTGTTTCTGATTTGCTAGCTGATTCTGAGCCGAAGGGACGTACGGCTTTCCGTTCGGATATCGAATCGGCACGTTAACCATCCTTTCTATATAAAAGGTGCACTGAATCTATTTTACTTTACTTATTACGAGTTGTACGACAAAAATGTTTCAAGCAGGTGAAAAAAATTGTGGAGAACGTCACGAAAACAATCACAAAAGCGATAGAAAAATGGAACATTGACAATATTTCACGTACCGTATTTTATCAAGATTTTTTCAATCGGAATCCAGAAATAAAATGGTCGTTCCTTGCCGCAATGGTTTCTAGGAATGCCGGTTGGAGTATGACTGACTTACAAGGAGAATGGTTTCCTAAGGCAATAAAGGAAGAGCAACTAATGAAGTTATTCCTCACATATGAACGAGCTAATTGGATCATCTTTGCAGACGCAGCCCCACAGCTATTGCTCTATGAGCTAGGTAAGAAAGCAAGCACTTCCTTCTTCCATTTTGGTAGAGATCTTGGAATATCGTGCTTTATGTTAGAAGAATGGAAAACTTTTCTTGAGTTAGGTGATCAGGATCGTTTAATGACGGCGTTAATTATTAATGAGCAGCACGTGATTGAAGGACCGCTTATGGAACATCATTTATATGCTAAGAAGGTATTTCATTCATTGCTATTCACCATTCAAGATTGGTTCCATTTTAGCACAGTTCTTTTTCCGACAGTGAGGGGAGAGCTATTTGGTTTATCAGTTAGTGGTTTTCGTCATACCCGTAACCGAATTAAGCTAGGAAAAAGCTTAGCTAAGCTCCTCTTTCATCCTAATTATTTTAGTGCATTTTATCATTTTGCAATGAAAGTTGCTCCAACGGGATCACGCTACGATTATGAAAGGTTCATGGGGAAGAGAAGAGAGGGACCAATGTTAAGACAGGTTTATCCAATTATTCCTCATCATCAACAGGATAAGAAAGATTGGTTTAGAGGTCAATTACTAGTAAAAAAAATGATGAAAGTTGAAGCGGAATTACCAGATAAAGTTCTCATTTCAGATTGGTATGAAAGAAAGAGAAGTCAGATCAGAATTGCGATGGAAGTGGAAAATCTGCTCATACAAAAAAGCAGGAAATAGCCCTGCTTTTAAGTGGAAGGTCGATCTGGTCCTTCCATTTTCTTATTTCCATATCCAGTTCTAGTTTCTTCCTGAGTTTTGCCTTTACGTTTTGTTTGATCAAGTTTTTGCTTTTTGGTCATTATACTGACACCTCCTTACTTTAGTTTGAGCAGATGTTACAAAAACATTCCTATTCATTGTCGAAATCCTTTTCCTTTAGCATTAAACCACTACCTTTGCCGAAACCGTACTAGTTTTGTCAACGAAGAAGGCAAATAAAAAAGAAAGGCGAATATTACGTATACAAACTAACAGGCGAAGGCCTGAGAATGACAGAAGGGATGGGATTGCATGTTATTAAAAACAAAGCAAGTTTCGGATGAACTTGGTGTAAACCCTACTACTGTTCAGCGTTGGGTTAAGTATTTTGACCTATCATGTGAGAAGAATGAACTTGGCCACTTTTTATTTTCTAATGAAACACTTGAGGAGCTAAAATCGATTAAAAACGATTTAAGAAGGGGTTACTCAATGGAGAAAATTAAATCAGCTGGTAAAAACAATTCAAAAGTTGCAATGGTAACACCGGAACGATTTGAGCAAAGGTTAGATCGCTTCTCAGTAAGGCTAGAACAGCTTGAGCGACAGTTAGATGAAAAAGCTAATGAGGTTATCACCGTTCAAGTACTTCAGCATCGATCTGAACTGGAAGAGCTAGTCAAGAAAGTTTCTTCGTTAGAAGAAAAATTATCTGAGCTTGAGGATCATACTTCGATACAAGAGGCGGTAGGTCAGTCGACGGGCAAAGGCAAGCGTCCCTGGATCATGAGTTTATTCAGTTTCTAGAGATCTTTACGTTCCCTTCTGACCTTATGTCCTAAATGGATATAAGGTTTTTGTATGTGTTTGGTGACCAGTGAGTATGGTAGGATAAGGGAGTAGGGGTGAATGAAATGGAAGATACACAAAAATTATTAAAGCTAACAAAACAGCTAATCACAATAAATGAAGAAGCGAGAGTACAATATACTACTCGCACACATCTTGATACGTACAAAGTTAACTTCTATGAAGAAGTGAAACCTTTTGCCGATCGAGCACTTGAGATTTTGAAGGTATGGGAACCATTAGCAAGAGCATGGGTAATGGAAAACAAGCCTAAATATTTATATCCAATTCAAATTAAAAACACATTCGAAAATATAGAAATGGTTTCAGTTGTGGCGTGGCAGAAGGATACTGGACCTAAGAAATTTAATGAGCGTGTCCAATCTGTTGAATATGTACTTGAAAAAATAATTGAGCAAGTAACATAACGAGCTTGATGCTCGTTATTTAATGTATAATTTCACATACCATACTAAAATGAATAAATTTCCCTTTTTTTGAGTAACACTAAAGAAAAAGGGAGTGAGTTTATGACTGCGTATTTGTGCCCACGATGTAAAACCAATCGAATGAGATTTAATAAAATTGAGCAAAAAGCGACTTCAGTTAAATTAGATCCTCAATCTGGAGAAGTGATGTCTATTATAGAAGAGGGAAAAGCTGATCCATTCCATATGGTTTATAAAGGACCAAGCATACGAGTTCAATGTGGGGCATGTGGCGAAATTGGAGACGAAGAAACCTTTATTCAATTTGCTCGATCACATCCACGTGCTAATTCTTAATGACTTTTCCCTCCTTTATTCATGATATAGTGAGAATGTAAGGAGGGGGACAGGATGTTTGATCCAACTATATATGAGAATGTAAAAGTAGTTCTTGAGGGAGAGCTATATGATCGAGATCTTGATGGTGAGATCTCCATCATCAATCGAAAAGATCTGGTTGATTTAGCTTGTCTTTCAAGAAAGTATCAAGTAGAGTTTAGTGAAAATGAACATGTGAATGTAACGATTGAACTTTTTGCTGATCTAGCTAATTTCAGTGCGGAGCAGCTTAAGCTAGAGCATGTTCAAGCAGGATGTGAAATCAAAATTCTGTTTGATGTTGCCATATCAGATGCAGAGGACTGTGAACAGATTGAAGAAGATATCCGAAGTATTTGGGGTTATCGACCTGCTATCCGACAAACGATATCTTTCCCATACGAGGATGCGGAACAATTAAAGACTCACATTGTTTTAGAATTTAACCGTCGAATTAATGAAGATCAAATAAGTGATCTTTCGGAGTTAATTGCACATGCTGTACAAACTTCAACATTACTTGGAGAATAAAGAAGAAGGCGGATTGCTCCGCCCTCTATATCCATACTATGCAGTTGGTGATTAGTAGCTTCCGCCGCCCATTTGCTGTTCAGCCATTTGGACAAGGCGCTTAGTGATTTCTCCTCCAACAGAACCGTTAGAGCGAGCAGTGGAGTCTGGGCCAAGTTGAACGCCGAATTCGCTAGCAATTTCGTACTTCATTTGATCTAAAGCCTGTTGTACACCAGGGACTACCAGATTGTTTGAGCTATTGTTGTTTGCCATGTTGTGTACACCTCCTTGACTAATATAATGCTCAGGAGTAAAGAATGATATACAATCTTAATATAGGAACTTTTTGGTAGTTACGGAGACGTTCATTTTTCTGAAAATTTAGAGGGTTCTGTATTTGGGTAACGAATATGTTATTTAGAGACTAATGAACTGGAGGGATATAAGAATGGATCGCTTTATTACTAAGACAGGATTTTATCAAAACCTCGATAAAAGAAGGTTGGAATATTGGTTGGTGATATCTGAAGAAAATAAAGTGCTTGTATCCTGGGTCTGCTGGAGTGCCCCTCAAACCATGGTAGAGCAGTGGAAAGGATCGTATGCTTCTTAACTAAACCGCCCTGAGCGGTTTTTATTATGGTTGAATTTATTTTTACTTCTATCAAATTCAGGATTCACAAATAAAAAAGAAAATGAAAAATTAGTTCATTCCAATACTTTTATATTAAAAGTTGTTAGAGAGGGTATAAAGAAATAAGTATTTTCTGTTTTACCACTCTTAGCTATAATAGAAAACGGATCAGGTCTTTTATACTAGACAATGTATGAAAATATGGAACGAACAGTTTAAATAGCATTTAAAAGAAAGAGGAGCTTCCATGATTCTAAAACACTATTCGAATCTTATAATGGTCATATGTTTAACTGTAAGCTTATTTCCATCAGTAACGCAAGCACAGGAACTACCAAATGTAAGAAGCGAAACCGCTATACTGATCGATGGCAAAACAGGACAAATTCTTTTTAATAAGAATGGCAATGACGAAATGTACCCGGCGAGTATTACGAAAATTGTGACTGCATTTATGGCTGTTAAATCCGGAGAGATGGATGATATGGTAACGGTAAGCGAGCGTGCACGTAAAGCAGATGGTACTAGGGTGTATTTGAAAGAAGGAGAAATCGTTTCGTTAGAAAAATTAGTTAAAGGAATGATGGTTAATTCCGGAAATGACGCTGCAATCGCTATAGCTGAGCATTTAAGTGGAAGCGTGGAATCGTTTTCTGAAGATATGAACGAATTTTTACGTGAAGAAATTGGTGTCAAAAATACGAATTTTGTTAACCCAAATGGACTTTTTAATGAGAATCATGTAACGACTGCAGAAGATATGGCTAGAATAACACAGTACGCCATGAAAAATGAGCAGTTTCGATCTTTGATAGGAATCAAAAAATTAGAATGGGTTGGTGAAGATTGGGAAACGACGCTTATTAACCATCATCGACTCTTACTCGATTATGACTTTGTTACAGGTGGAAAAAATGGGTATGTCTCAGAGTCTGGCTTCACTTTAGTGACAACCGCATCAAAAGACGGTCAAGAATTGATTGCTGTTACGATGAAAGCAAACGATGATCAAATCGCTTATCAGGACACATTATCCATGCTTAACTATGGGTTTAATGCTTTCACGCCAGTTGAGTATAAGAAGGGGACTGATTTAGGAGTTGGAAATAATGAGGAATATAGTCTTTCTGAGGATATGACCCTTTATCAAGTTGGAGATGACGAGCTAGATCTTACCATATCTGATAACAATATTCTTGAAAGTAAAGGGGCTTCATATGTTTCCATTCTGGATGCTGATTTTCTTGAAGTGAATTCTTTAGAAGAAGACAAAGGTGCGACAATAGTGGAAAGTGAAACAAAACCAGCAGCAAAAGTAAAAGATGAAGAAACAGCATCATTGCTGTCTAGTGAAAATATTTTCTATTTTGGGATCGGCGTTTTTGTGGTAATTTTACTATCTTTATTTTTTGGAAGAAGTCACTCTTCTCAAAAAAGACATCGAACTTTTCCTTAAAATCAACTTTCAAACCTAACATTGAAAATTAAAAAAGGACCTCAGGGTCCTTTTTTAATTTTCAAGAAAGAACGATAGCTGTTTGACAGAGGTCATTCCTTGTCCAACTGAGGAGGCAATACTTGATAACAGCGGTCTAGTGCAAACATCTCCTGCAGCATAGACGAATGGCAGAGATGTTTCACCATAAGAGTTGCATCGAATGTATCCTTCCTGATCGACGTCAATGCCATCCTCGTAAGGTTCAGTGTTTGGTTTAACACCAATTCGAATGAACAGACCATCAACCATCATTGTAAAGTGATGATCTTCGTCAGCGAGGAATAGTTTCTTCTTTCCTTTTCCATCTATTTTTGTAATAAACGTTTTTGTTAGTATGTCGATGTTTGGGTGGAGCATGACAGGTTCTTTGTATTCCTTACGAGCTTTAAAACAATCAGAACGATGTATTAGTGTAACTTGAGAACCAGCTTCAGCAAGAAGAAGAGCTCCTTCGAATGCGCGGTCTCCGCCCCCGATTACAGCAACATGTTTGCCTTTGAATTTCAATTTATCTCGAGTTGCCGAGTATACTTCTTTTTGCTCGATCATTTCTTGTTCACCAGGAACATCTAGCCTACGTGGGGAAGACCCTGAAGCAATAAGCAAAGAGCGAAATATATATGAATTACCTTCTGCTGTTTGAAGTATCCGATTAGTCCAATCGATCGACTTTACGCGAGTGTTTGTAACATAATCGCACATGATTTCCTCAGCATGTTTTATGAACTGTTCCTGTAGAACCTGACCGTTTGCAACCACCATACCTGGGTAGTCTACAATTTGATTATAGATTGTACTTAATTGCCCCCCAAGGCTATCCTTTGCTTCAAGCAATAAATGATTAATGCCTAGTCTTTTAGCCCATATTCCAGCAGAAATTCCAGCGGGTCCTCCACCGATTATTAGCAAATCTGTTCGTTGAGTCACCACCGTACCCTCACTTCCATGTTGAAAGCCATTCTTCAAATTCCAACCAGTTATTCACGCGAGGGACGTCGACATATTGATTATAACGATAGTTCATCGCAATGGCCATTCTCCCTGAATTTTTAAATGCGATGAGGTTGTGTGGAGCATCATCAAATAATAAATCTCCGCGAATCATTTCTTTTCTATGCGAGAAAATCAAATTTCTTTTGCCGATAAACGGAAGGTGTTTTTCTACCCATTGTTCTTTTTCAGTGTAAGCATATGTACGGCTACTCGTGACAATCATAACATCATACACGGATGAAAGACGTTCCAATACTTCAATAGCATGTGGTAGAGGCTTGAGTTCAAGAAATAGACCTGGCTGATCAAGGTATTCATAAATTTTAGCTCCACACTCATTTTTTACATAGTCTTCAGATCGCCAGCATTCAAGTTTCTCAACAGACAAGTCGTCATTGTAATCATTATTGTATCTCTGGTGCCATTCAGACATAAGGTCACATATAACCGAGTCCATATCGATTAATAAGGTTTTCATTGTCTCACTTCTTTCATCATACATTCTTTATCACTATAACAGGCAAAGTTAATTGGAACAATTGTTCAGGAAAGGACATGGAACGAACGTTCTTGATTTTTGACTCATCAAAAAATGAATGAACTATAAATCGAAAATTAAGCTAACATAGCGTAACTAAAAAAAGCAAGAACCAAGTGGCTCTTGCTTGTTAAAAACTAACATTTAATAAAAGCTGTTCCTACTATAATAAGCAGGATAAATAGTACAACAATTAGCGCAAAGCCGTTTCCAGCTGGTCGGTGACAAGGCATGCCGTAAGAAGCTCCAGCTACTGGTTGGTAAGGCTCATTTCCGTATGGTGCATTGTTTGCATGATACATATTAGGTCCCCCTTTAAATTCTCTTTCTTTACCACTGTATGTTTCCGTCTAGAAAAGATATAGGCAGGAGCGGAGAGGAACCTAAATTAGGTGAATGTCCCATGTGAATTTCTTATGAACTAATGCCTTTGTCTTTCGTTTGGGCTTGCTTTAAGAAATTTAATTTGTAGTCATCTGTTAGTTCTTTCACTTCCTTACTAAGGAATAAGATCGCAATAACGTTTGGGATAACAAACAAGGCGAGTGTAATGTCGACTAGCTCCCAAACAAATTGAAGTCCTCCAATAGCTCCAACAAAAATAGAAATAATATAAACAAATCGCATTACTCTAGAAAAGGGTGTGCCAAATAAGTATTCAGCTTGTTTCTCACCATAAAAGACAAGGACACCTATCGTACTGATAACAAAAATCAATAGGAGGGAAGAAACAAAGATGGGGCCCCATGTAGCTCCCATTAGTCCAGAGAAAGCATCTGAAACCATATCAGCTGCATTTGAGGGTTTAACGTCTTTCCAAGCTCCTGAAAGAAGCACTGTAAAAGCTGTTACTGTGCAGAGAACGATTGTATCGATAAAAACGCTGAAAATGCCCCATAATCCCTGTCTACATGGATGAGGCGTATGTGCTGCAGAATGGGCAATAGACGCCGTACCCATACCAGCTTCGTTTGAATAAAGCCCTCTAGCAAGGCCCCATCTAACAGCTGCAGCAAAACCAGCTCCAGCAAAACCTCCAGCTGCTGAGATCGGTTGAAAAGCATGTACGAAAATAAGGTTCATAACAGCTGGAAACTCTTCTATATTAATCACCATAACGCCGATAGCGCCTGCAATATATGTAAGTACCATGAATGGAACAATCTTCTCAGCTACAGAACCAATTCTACGTATTCCACCGAATACAACAATTGATATAAGGATAATTAATAAGACACCTGTTACCCAAGTCGGTAATCCAAAAGAACTTTCTGAGAGTGTTGAAATGGAGTTGGTTTGGACCATGACACTTGGAATGATTTCAATCATCAGTCCAAAAGCGAATAGAGATGAAGCGAACTTCCATCCCAAGCCTTTTTTTATGTAATACATTGGGCCACCAACATACACGCCATTTTTGTCTTCCTCTCGGTATTTGATCCCAAGAACAATTTCCGAGAATTTTGTAGACATTCCAATTATAGCGACAATCCACATCCAGAAAATAGCGCCAGGTCCTCCAAAAGCGATTGCCACAGGAACCCCAACAATGTTTGTAGCACCTGCAGTAGATGCAAGAGCGGAGGCAAAGGCCTGAAATGGTGATATTGTGCCATCTCCTTTTTCTTTTTTGAAAATTTTACCAATGGTATGTTTTAAAGCGTGGGGAAAAAAGATTATTTGAAAGAAGCCGAGGCGGATTGTTAAAAATAATCCACCGCCTAAGAGTAAAATCATCATAGGATAACCCCAGATGAACGCGGAAAATTCGGTTATTGCATTAAGAATATAGTCCATATCAATCTCTCCCTATAGGTAATACTCATTTAATTATCCATATAAAGGGAGGCTGAAACTCTATTTACAAAATTATGAAAAAATGAGCATAAAGACACAGAGCCGGTTTTCACCGGCTCTGGATTAATGGACCTGGGGAGGCTGATTATTCTGTTGTTGCTGCGGAGCTGTTAGTTGGTTTTTAACTTGTTGAATTTCATTGGTTTGGGCTTTGGCAGCTGGCTGATAATACCCTTTTTGTTTAGCGTATTGATAAAGGTTATATTGTCGCTGCTCATCAGTATTTCTAATTTGTTGAAGAGCCTGACGAAGTTGTTGATTGTCAGCTTGAGAAATGACGCTCCCGTAATTACTTAAGCTGCTGTTCAATACGGATAAATAATCATTTACCATGTCTTTCTCATTCATAAAATCCCTCCTTAATTTAAGAAGCTGATTAATTGTTGTTGTGTGTTACGTGCGTCTTGTGCATCCTTTTGAAGCATTTGCTTAAGCTGCGGACAAGTACAAGATTGGGCATAGGAATCAAGTTTGTTTGCGAGTGTTTCATGTCCGCCGATCATGTGACGCAGGTTTTGAAGTTCAAGTTCGTTCAGCTGAGTCATCCTGTTTCCCTCCTTCATTTCACATAGTATGAATGGAGAAAAACCAAATTATACTCACTTAAGCGATAACATTTCGCTCGTTAGAAAACTGCTGATACGTTTTTTCAATCATAATACTCTTTAGAATTTGGACAACATGATAAACATCTTCAAATGATGAATAGAGAGCAATTGGTGCAAGGCGAATGACGTTTGGTGAGCGGAAATCTGGAATGACGCCTTTTTGTTTTAGCGCTTTGCAAATTCGAGCAGCTTCATCGTGCTCGAGACAAATATGCCCACCCCGTCGATCATCTTCTGATGGATTAGTGATTGTAAAACCATCTTCAGCAAGATTTTCTTTAATAAGACACATTAAATAGTTGGTAAGAGACAATGATTTTTCTCGAATCGCATCTATGCCAGCTTCGTTCATCAATTCCAAAGCTCCTATTAAAGGAGCCATACTAAAAATGTGGGGTGTGCCTATTTGAAATGCGCCAGCGGTTTCAGCATGAGTAAGCGTATGGCTCATATCGAATTGCACTTCTTTCTTGGAACTGAACCATCCAGCAAGACCGGGTCGTCTGCCAAGGTGGTTTTCGTGCACAAAAAGTCCACCAACACCACCAGGGCCACTATTTAAGTACTTGTATGTACACCAAACCGCGAAGTCAACGTTCCAGTCGTGAAGTTTATGTGGAATGGCTCCGATTGAATGAGCTAAGTCAAAGCCAATGATTACTCCTTTAGAATGGGCTGCTTTTGTGATTTTTTCTATATTTAGTAATTGTCCGCTCCGGTAAAGTACGGAAGGGAGGAGAATAAGGGCTATAGTCTCATCGATGGCCTCAATGATATCTTCTTCCAGGATTGTTCTTCCGTCACGGCTCGGAACTTGTACTAGATTAGTTTTAGGGGATAACCCATGGAGTTCAAGCTGACTTTGAATAGCATAAATGTCAGATGGAAATGTTAAAGAATCGGCTAGTATTTTTGTTTTGTTTCCTGAAGGTTTAAAAAAAGTAGCGAGCATCTGATGAAGGTTAGTTGTAATTGAACCGGTAGTAATTGTTTCAGAAGCATGTGAACCGATTAGCGTTGATGTCATCTCACCGATGTTTTCTGCCATATAAAACCAGGGCTGCTTTCCATCAGACCAGCCATCAATTCCATGTTGCTTCCAGTCATCAAGAGATCGAAGAAGGGATGCTTCCGCATTCTTTGATAGAAGACCAAGTGAATTACCATCCAAATATAGCGTATTTGGATTTAAGTAAAACTTATCACGTAAATGGGCTAAAGGGTCTTTCTTGTCGAATTCTTTTGCGCCTGTAATGGACTGTGATAAACTCATATGTAACAGCTCCTTTTCTACAACTTATCGTATGAGAGGGAGAAGAGCATGTCA
Source organism: Anaerobacillus sp. 63XJN7_4_ISO-PGPR-S23-413 (assembly GCF_056173725.1). NCBI lineage: Bacteria > Bacillati > Bacillota > Bacilli > Caryophanales > Bacillaceae > Anaerobacillus > Anaerobacillus sp. 63XJN7_4_ISO-PGPR-S23-413. The sequence goes on along the minus strand of NZ_CM149688.1, from coordinate 2,419,050 downwards.
ACGCTTTCACTCTTTGCAAAAGAAACTTTCTACATTTTTTTAGAATAATGATTGACATTTTAAATGATTCAATGGTATATTATTAAACGTCGCTGATGCACAGCACATGCGGGTGTGGCGGAATTGGCAGACGCGCTAGACTTAGGATCTAGTGTCTTACGACGTGGGGGTTCAAGTCCCTTCACCCGCACCATATATTTTTTGCGCCCGTAGCTCAATTGGATAGAGCGTCTGACTACGGATCAGAAGGTTAGGGATTCGACTTCTCTCGGGCGCACCATACATAATTTAAGTGGCGGTGTAGCTCAGCTGGCTAGAGCGTACGGTTCATACCCGTGAGGTCGGGGGTTCGATCCCCTCCGCCGCTACCATATTACAATTTCATCATGGAGGGGTAGCGAAGTGGCTAAACGCGGCGGACTGTAAATCCGCTCCCTCAGGGTTCGGCGGTTCGAATCCGTCCCCCTCCACCATGATTGGGCTATAGCCAAGCGGTAAGGCAACGGATTTTGATTCCGTCATGCGTTGGTTCGAATCCAGCTAGCCCAGCCATTTTTGCGGGTGTAGTTTAGTGGTAAAACCTCAGCCTTCCAAGCTGATGTCGTGGGTTCGATCCCCATCACCCGCTCCATTACATATTGTAGAAGAGTTTTAAAAGCTACTTCACAACCTGATTTTAATCATGGTATACTTTTGTTGAGATGGAATACCATTCATATCGTGCGCCTTTAGCTCAGTAGGATAGAGCAACAGCCTTCTAAGCTGTGGGTCAGAGGTTCGAATCCTCTAAGGCGCATACCCAAAACTCCTTGAATAAGATTACTTATTCAAGGAGTTTTTTTATTTTATTAACGGCACATGTGTGTTTGCACATAGGCTTCATTTCCAATAAACTAGTAATTAATAAATCACTTGGGAAATGGTGACGAAATGAAGCGATATAAAGGAAGAATTATATCTGTTGTAACGTTTTTTATGGCGATTCTATTATGGGATTATTGGCTTTATTCTGTGAATGAAATTAAAATCAATTGGTTAATGGACATATTCTTTACGATCTCAGTTATGGTGATTGTTTGGTGGTTCTCTTCTTATTATGATCGCTCTGTCATACTTCTGTCCAAATTAAAAGATAGTGAGGAAAAATATCGTAAACTATCAGAAAACTATAATAGTGTCATAAACAGCTTAAACGAAGTTGTTTTTCAAACTGGAATAGATGGTAGTTGGATCTGGTTGAATGAAGCGTGGGGTGAGTTAACTGGATACGACGTTCAGGAATCAATAGGCACATACAGCTTATCTTATATACATCCAGATGATCGGCTGAATATACATAAAGAATTATCTCGATTCCAAGATGGCGCAGAAAAATCTAACGTATTTGAATTCAGGGTTCAGAAAAAAGGCGGGGGGTTCGTCTGGTGTGAGGTCTTTATTAAATATGAATATAGCTCTAAAGGAAGATTTGAAGGAATGACAGGAACGATTAAGGATAAAACCTTTAGAAAGCAATCAGAAGAGCGGTTACTTAAAACAAATGAAGCCCTTGCGGTTAAATCTGAAAAGCTAGCATCAGCTGCACAGCTTGCCGCTGGAATTGCTCATGAAGTTCGGAATCCTCTAACATCGGTGAAAGGATTTCTTCAACTGCTTGAGAAGAAGGAATCCACTATGCCGTATTTTGAAATAATCTTTTCAGAAATATCCCGTATCGAATTAGTGCTAAGTGAACTTCTAACGCTAGCAAAGCCGCATAGTACATTATTTACGAATGTTGAAATGAAAGGTTTATTAAAGCAGGTCTCAACCTTGATTGAGTCTAATGCTCTATTGAACGATGTAACATTACAAACGAATTTTGGGAATGAGGAAGCAGTTGTTTTTGCTGATCCTAATCAAATAAAGCAAGTGTTTATTAATCTCATGAAAAACGCTATTGAAGCAATGAGTCTAATGGAGAAATCGAAATATCTTCATGTGAGTATGGATGTTCAAGAGATGTTTATATCTGTAAGGATTACCGACAATGGCGCCGGTATTTCTAAAGAAGATATTGATCGACTAGGGGAACCATTTTTCACAACAAAAGAGAGTGGTACGGGGCTTGGGTTATCAGTTTGTTTGAAGATTATTGAACAACACGGAGGAGAGTTGCTAATAGAGAGTGAAGAAGGGCAAGGTTCTACCTTTGAAATGAAGTTACCTCGTATTATGATAGATCAGCACGTATTGGAATAAAAGGCGAGTGAAACGAAGATTTTACTCGAATGTGCCCGAATCAAGAATCAATAGGATAAGCGAATATAGCTGAAAATCAGAAAAAGACGAACGATACTTGTTATTCGAAGTTGTTTATTCACTTTTGATGAGTTTTTTAGGTGTGTTTCTTTTGTTTTTTTATGAATTGTGCTACTATATCCGTAGAAACGATTCATTGCAGTAACTGACGACAAATGTGGAAATAACCACGAGGGAGCTGCGGTGTACAATGCCGGTCGTCTGGGCGAAGAAGTGAGTGACCTCTTTCTTTACCAATTTTCAGGAGGAATAGAAATGACAATTGAAACTAAAATTTTAGACGGAAAAGCAGTTGCAAATCGCATAAAGGAAGATCTGAAAACAAGAGTAGCTTCTCTTAAAGAAAAAGAAGTTACACCAAGTCTTGTAACGATTCTAGTTGGAGATGATCCTTCTTCTGAAACGTATGTGAGAATGAAGGGCAACGCTTGTGAACGGGTAGGAATTACGTCTAAAAAAATTCATCTCCCTGAAGACACGACAACAGAAACGTTAGTTCAAACTATTGAAGAATTAAACAATGATACATCAGTACACGGTATCTTACTTCAACATCCAGTGCCATCACAAGTTGATGAGCGTCTTGCTTTTGAAACCATTGCTATTGAGAAGGACGTTGATGGGGTAACAAGTGCTGGATATGGCCAAACTGCTCTTGGGTTTGGAACTTTCCCATCCTGTACTCCAGCAGCTATTATGAAAATTATGGAAGATTATGATATTCAAGCTGAAGGAAAGCACGCTGTTGTTGTTGGGCGTAGTCCAATTCTAGGAAAACCAGTATCGGCTCTCTTATTAAATCAGAATGCTACAGTTACAACGTGTCATTCAAGGACCGCAGATCTTGCTTCTCATGTTCGTCAAGCAGATATTGTGATAGCTGCTGTAGGAAAACCAGAATTTATTAAAGGGGACTGGGTCAAAGAAGGAGCGGTTGTGCTCGATGCCGGGTACAACAAAGGCAACATCGGGGATGTTGAATATGAGGCTGCTGCTAGAAAGTCCTCCTATATCACACCTGTCCCAGGTGGAGTTGGACCTGTCACAATTGCTATGCTACTAAAGCATACGGTTGATGCAGCTGAGAAAACAGTTCGTTAAAATAACATAAGATATGAAAAGCAGTTTAATGTAGGAGGACAAATACTTAATTTGTCCTTTAAGTTAAGCTGCTTTTTAAATTCGATCATACCACCTTGGTTATGAACATAGTGGAATTATGTAAGGTGATCAATTATACGAACGAACATAGTTTTTATAATAGTCTCTTATTTCAGTAGATAAAAATGTGATACTATCATAGATAATGAATCGTTTATTCATCGCTTCACACAGAAGTGATGAGTAGTGAGTGCCTTTTCCTTTCAGCAGTAATAAATGAGCATGGAAATCAAGAAACATGCTATCACCTAATAGAATAGATTATACAAAGACGGTAATTTAACTTACATAGTCATTAATATTGAAAGGGGATACATAATCATGAACACGAAATACTTAGATTTATTAGCTCAAAAATATGATAGTGAAGAAAAGGTAGTCACTGAAATAATCAACCTTAAATCCATTCTTAACTTACCAAAGGGTACGGAGCATTTTGTGAGTGATTTACATGGAGAATATCAAGCCTTTCAACATGTTTTAAGAAACGGTTCTGGGAAAGTGAAGGAGAAAATAACTGATCTTTTTGATGAGATACTACCAGAGAATGAGATTAATGAATTTGCCACATTAGTTTATTATCCTGAAGAAAAAATAAAGTTAATTAAAAATGCTTTTGACAATGAAACAGAATTATTCCAATGGTACGCAGAAATCATAGAGCGGATGCTTAAGCTCATCTCTTATGCGTCCTCCAAATATACACGTTCGAAATTACGAAAAGCTTTACCTGCTCAGTTTGTTTATGTGATTGAAGAACTACTATACAAAACGGACGATCTTACAAATAAGGAGACGTATTACCAAAAAATTCTCCAGCAAATTATTTCTCTCGGACAAGCTGATAAACTCATCATTGGTCTCGCATATACGACTCAGAGATTAGTCGTTGACCACCTTCACGTAGTAGGGGATATCTATGATCGAGGTCCAGAGCCTGACAAAATTATGGAAACACTGATTAATTATCACTCAGTTGATATCCAGTGGGGAAACCATGATGTTCTATGGATAGGTGCATTTGCTGGTTCAAAGGTATGTCTCGCTAACATTATTCGTATATGCGCAAGGTATAACAATCTGGAGATTATTGAAGATGTGTATGGAATCAATCTTAGACCTCTTTTAAATCTTGCAGAAAAATACTATCATGACAATTCAGCGTTTACGCCTAAAATTGATTCGGATGAGAAGCAATCGAATCATGAAAAATGTCAAATCACCAAAATTCATCAGGCGATAACTATGATTCAGTTCAAACTTGAAAGTCCGATTATAAAGAGGCGCTCATATTTTAATATGTCGGAAAGGCTGTTGCTTGAGAAAATAGACTTTGAGCAGAATAACATTACACTTCACGGTAAAACGTATCCGCTTGATAACACTTGTTTTGCGACCGTTAATCCAGAGCGACCGGATCAGTTATTAGAAGAAGAGGAAGAAGTAATCGATAAGCTGCTTTTTTCTCTCCAACACTCTGAAAAGCTGGCAAGGCATATGAATTTCTTGATGAAAAAAGGTTCTCTATATTTGAAGTACAACGGGAATTTATTAATACATGGATGTATTCCTTTAGATGAAAAAGGTAATTTGGAAGAAATGATGATTGAAAATAAATCTTATGGAGGTCGTGAACTGCTTGACGTTTTTGAAAATTATCTTCGACATGCGTTTGCACATCCTGATGAAACAGACGATCTAGCAACGGATATGGTTTGGTATTTGTGGACCGGACAATATTCATCACTTTTTGGTAAAAGAGAAATGACCACTTTTGAACGTTATTTTATTAAGATTAAAGCAACTCATAAAGAAAGAAAGAACCCATATTACTATTTACGTGAAAACGAGAATACCTGCCGAGATATTCTTGAAGAATTTGATCTTAATCCAGATCAAGGTCATATTATTAACGGGCATACACCAGTAAAAGAAATAGACGGAGAGAACCCAATTAAGGCAAATGGTAAAATGATAGTGATAGATGGAGGCTTCTCTAAGGCTTATCAATCAACCACAGGTATTGCAGGATACACGTTATTATTTAATTCATACGGCATGCAACTTGTCGCACATAAACATTTTAATTCCAAAGATGAGGTTTTACTAAATGGAGCAGATGTTTTATCAGTAAAAAGGTTGGTAGATAAGGAGTTAGAGAGGAAAAAGGTTCGCGAAACGAACGTTGGAGAAGAATTGTTACAGGAAGTCTATTTTTTAAATAGTTTAATGGAATATCGTTATGTAAATTAAAGGAATCACATGCCAGGGTATAAACGAATTTACAATTGCGGTTTACTATAAAAACAGCCCACAGAAATGTGGGCTGTTTTTATAAGGGGTATTCTGTAAATAACAACTCTAGCTCATTTGAGTTTTTAAAAGGTTCGAAATTAATAACCATACTTTTCAAACTCCTTCTTATTACCATGAAATACGTTAACATCTATGAACTTTTCTTCTCCGTTATACCCATTTAACTGCTCTCTGTCAGTATATTGCCAAAAAGTCCAAGATTGATTATCAGGTAAGGTTGGTTTAGTTAAAACATCTCTTATCCAAAGATCACACTGATTAAAGCTATCTTTGATATAGAGCTCATATGCCTTGTGAGTGGTATAAAGAATGACCTTTTTTTCATAGTGTTCTTCCAGCAGCGTTATCATCGTCTGAAGCTCTGACTCTACTTCGCTTCTATCAGGAGGATTTTTTTCTTTATCAGCATAAAATTCAACATCAATAACAGGTGGTAATCCATACTTATCAATCGGCACGGTTTCGATAAAATGCTTGGCTTGCGTCGCTCCTTTACTATCAAAACTGAAGAAATGATAGGCGCCGATTCGTAAGTTAGTCTTTTGAGCATTTTTCCAATTCGTTTGATAATATGGATCGATAAATGAGCTTCCTTCTGTCGCTTTAATAAAAGCGAAGGACATACCTTGGTCCTGTATTTTGGTCCACTCAATCTCCCCCTGATAAGATGAAAAATCGACACCTTTCACAGGAAAAGGTTTTATATTAGAAGCGTTAGGGATAATGATTCCTTCGTACCACAAAAAAACGGATATAAGCAGGAGGCTTATCAAAGCTATAATAAGAGAAGCAACAATTTTTCTCATCTTTTCCCCATTTCATTTTTTCTTTACAGTATAACATCTAGAAAGGTTATCGTTTCAAAGTATACCAAATTACGGAAAGACCCCCTTAATAGTTGAAAATACATTTTATTTATAAAAGGTTCACAAGGATTTTTAACTATTTTTCAGATGAACGAAATAAAAAAGTGAATATAACCTATTAAAAAATCATGAAATAATTGGTAAATTAATGTTACGATAAATAGTGGTATTCTGATGATAGCTTTAGAAAGTGGCTCATGTAGTAGATGAGTTTGTTTTAGAAAAATTTTTATGCAATTAACGATATGAGCTTATATTGTGGATAGTATGATTTTTGCTAAATTCGAGTGAAACATTTACTTCAATCCTTTTTCAACATAGAGCGTAAATAAGCCAAAAGTATCGATAGTCATTAACACAGAACAAGTGAAAGAAAGGAATAATTAGCGGTGAAAGATATGAAAAATAGATTAGCGCATAGAAGGAAAAAGAAGCGTAAAAAGAAAATATTGCTCAGTGTCTCATTTCTATTACTAGTTATCGTTGGTATTGGTAGCTATCTAGGCTATCAGGTTTATAACACGGCGAAGCAATCTTATAGTGAGCTTGATCGGGAGAATGATATTTCAGAATTGAGAGAGACAGAAGTGGACATTGGAGAAGAACCGATTTCGATTCTCCTTCTTGGAATTGAAAACTACTCTTCAGATGGAAAGGGTGGAAGAGCTGATACCCAAATTGTTCTCACACTTGATCCTGGTTCAAAGAATGTTACTATGACAAGTATTCCAAGAGATACGAAGGTAGAAGTTCCTATAGAGAAAGTAGGAGAGGAATATGATGGTAGTCATAAAATAAACGCTGCTTATACATACGGATATCTTAGTGATTATGGGGCAAAGAAATTAGCTGTAGAAACGGTGGAAGATCTATTGAATATTCCGATAGATCGGTATGTAGCTGTTGATTTTGATGGTTTTCATGATATTGTTGACGCTATCGGCGGAGTGGAAGTTGATGTTAAATACCCTTTCTGGGAAAAAAACTACTATTCAAATGATCGCATCTATTTCGATGAAGGCTTAACCGAAATGAATGGTGAAGAGGCACTAGCCTTTGTAAGAATGAGGAAACGTGATATAAATACGGTGTATTCAAGAGAAGAGCGTCAAAGGGAATTTATTAAAGCAACGGTCGACGAAATGAAGTCTGGAGACACGATCTTTGAGATTAATAAAATTTCAAATGTATTAAAAAATAATGTGGAAACAAATATTACACCAGGAGAGATTCTCGCTCTGCAGAGAGAATTTCCATCACTTAGTTCAACTGCAATTGAAACGAAAGAAATCAGGGGTACGACACCAGATGTAAGTGGTCCTTCTTACTTTATTCCAGATCTCGATCAGCTAGAATTATTGAAGAGCCAATTAAGAGAAGCTCTCAATTTATAGAATTTAAACGACATCCATATACTAAGAAAGAGACCAACAAAGGAAACTTTGTTGGTCTCTTTTGAGTTCGCGTATGAATTTAATTCATGACTATTAGACAACTTCAAGAAAGACTTTCTGACCTCGTTCATACTAAAGCTCTTTACGCAGATGATATTGCTCGTGTGGTGGTAGGATTATTTGTATGTGGTCATGCAAATGATGCAATAGAAACTATCTTATAAGGTTTTTTGTCAGAAAAATTGCGTAGACTTTACTTGAATGATTCTTTCATCCACCATATACTCATACTAATACAAGGAATAACGTTTTAAAAGGGAAAAACCCTTGTGATTCATGTAGAATAACAACTAGAGGAATATGCTCGTCAGGTGGGGGAAGAAAGATGAATAGTTTTATTGTCATGCAAGGAGATACATACCATGAGGAAAAAGAATCGGGAGTGATTTGGTCTCCTAAAGAGGACAGGGGAGGTCAGGTACCTCATTCTTGGAAAAGGCTGAAAGAAGTGAGACAAGGAGATCCTATTTTCCACTATGTTAAGGGAGATATTGTTGCCGTTAGTATTGCAAAGGTTGATTGTAGCGAAGAAATGCAACCGTCAACGTTGTGGAATCAAACTGAATCTAAACAGGGGTATTTAGTGAAGTTAGAATATCAAGAATTGGATGTTCCGGTGAATGTGAAAGAGAAGTTTCAAGAAATTTCTCCTTTATTACCTCTTAAATATTCGCCGTTTCAAAATGATGCTAGCGGGAATCCTGGATACTTATATCCTTGTAATGAAGCATTAACGATTAAATTGCTTGAGCTTATTAGTGAGTCGAATTTTTATCGCGTAAATGAAGAGCAATTAGAACTTACAGTCGATGAAGTAAGACGAACCGATCGGAATACGCTCGTTCCGGTGATTACAGAAACGGAATCAGAAGCAAAAACGAAAATGAGGTGGGGCAAGCTTAAATTTAGAAATGAAGTAGCCCCGTTATGGAAAGAACAATGTGCATTATGTGCAATTAACTTGCCGGAATTATTGAAGGCTAGTCACTCTAAACCGTGGAAGGATTGCTCCAATGATGAGCGATTGGATCCTTATAACGGGTTGTTACTTTGTCGAAACCATGCAGGTTTATATGAGGAAGGGCTAATTGCGTTTGATGGCCAGGGTCGCTTGCATATTTCTTCGATTATGCAAGAAAAAGACTACGAAATTTACGGATTAGTGGAGCGAGCAAAAATCAGCATTCATCAGGAAAATAAAGTCTATTTCAAGTGGCATAAGCGAAAGATATTTAGAAAGTAATTGTTACAGTTTGGCTATGGGGTTGAACTCAATAAAGTATCTGTTTAGGGTTACAGTGCCATTGGAAAATATATAAGAAAGAATGGACTTCTCATGAAGAGAAGTCCATTCTTTCTTTGAGCTTTAATTATTGCTCTTTTAGTTAAGCGAAACTTACCAAGAAAAATAATCTATCTAACATTGCTAGGCAAAGGGGCATTTGATGAAATGAATCCTCTGCTGAGCAATTCATCCCAGAACGCTTTCGGTATATCACGTTGAATCATATTGAGATCTTCCTTAATTCGATCTGGACGTGTTGATCCCGGAATGACTGATTTTACGGCAGGATGAGAAGTTGAAAATTGAAGGGCTGCTGCTTTTAATGGGACATCATATTTCTGACCTATTTCGTTTAGCTGATTGACTCTGGCAATAATATCAGCATCCGCCTTCTCATAATTGTAATAATCCCCGCCCAGCAATACACCGGAGTTATAAGGTGATCCAATGACGATGTCAACATTATTTTCTACAGCTTTTTTCAACATTTTTTGTAAAGCCTGTTCATGCTGTAGCAATGTATATTGGGTAGCCGACAAGCATACATCCGGTTGAGTTTCTTCAAGTTCCATTGCTTTTTCAATCGGTTCTGTCGTATTAACACCAAGGCCCCACGACTTGATTACTCCTTCTTTGCGCAGGCGTGTCAACACACGAAAAGCTCCTTCACGAGCTTCATCAAATTTGGCTAGCCACTCATCCCCGTGAAAATCAGGGGAAACGTCATGAACAAAGACAAAGTCTAATCGATCTGTTTTTAATCGCTCCAAGCTTTGTTCAATAGATCGTTTCGTTGCATCTTCCGTGTAGTCCGTAATCACTTTATTATTCCGGGCATGTTGGAATAAACCTTCCTTGTTTTCTGTATCGTCAGTGATATAACGGCCGACTTTTGTACTTAATAAGTAGTCATCCCGGTTATATTGCGATAGTACGTTACCAAGGCGCATCTCTGCCAAACCTGCACCGTAGAAAGGGGCAGTATCAAAATAACGTACTCCTTGATCCCACGCGGTTTGAATCGTTTTGCGTGCTTCTTCTTCTGGAACTTCCCTGAACATATTACCTAAAGGAGCAGTGCCTAATCCTACTTGATGTTTTAATGCATTATCAAAGGATGTCATAAGTTCAATTCCACCTTTAATTAAATGATATAATTTTCTACCCAGAAAAAGGGAAAAATAAACGCGATAGAATAAGAAATGGCAAGAGAAGATGCAGTCACTATATCAAAATAGATTACTAGTTTTATCATCCATTAAGGAGTTATTCCGTCTTAAGTAGTGAGAAATCGATAACGGCATTTGGTGAGAGTTGGAAATCGGTTTTGCTTTCTGATCGTCTATTTACTAATTTGTTCGTTTAACTGAGCAATACGAAAATGAAAATACCCCGCAAAATGTTCTTTCCATTTGCGAGGCACCTTATTTAAGAAATTAAATGGATTCTTCTTTATCAGGACTTTCGGGAGACCAAAACGCTTTAATTATGATTCATTCTCATTCTTCTTATAAATCCGCTCCACCACTTCCTGAAGCGTATCAGGCTTATGAAACTCGACAGGAGAAAAGCCTTTCTCGAACGTAATCGAATCGGCTTCAATCGCAAGCACATACTTGCCGTTTACCTTCGCAAGATGAATCGATTCGCCGAAGTCAGACAGCATCGCTTTGACGGACACGTGGTCAAGCTTCAGCTTCAACTCAACGTCAGGGGAGTGTTCCACGATTTGTGAAGTAGCTTCCACGACTTGTTCGGTCGTAAAGCGCTCCTGTAGCTCTCGCTTAGGACTCTGAGACCATTCCTCTATCGCTTGTTCGAACTCTTCTTTTTCTTCGCTTTCTTCCTGATACGTTTCTTGGATATGCTCTTGTACCATACCCATCGTCTGAGTCTTAACGATTTCAGGCATCGACTTTTCGTATTCGACCCATTTTAAGAAGTCTTCGAAGTAACGGGCGTGAGAGGACTGATGGACTTTAATCTCAGCACTGTCAATCATGCCTTCTTCTGGCATGTAGGGGTATTGGACGGATTTCATGCTTTTTGTTGTGATCGCCATTTCCACATTCTGAATCAGTGTATCTTCATCAGTAATTGTTGCTACTTTCGGTTCAAAGTCGCACTTCAAGATAAAGAGAAAAGGATCATCAAAGAGTTTTGTAAGCTTTGACGTGGCCACAATTAACACGCCACCTCTGATAGCGCTTGTATCCAAATACATTTGAACAATTTGATCGGATGAAGTTTCGAAATCATCTGCTGATTCAGCATAACGTGTCCGATCGAATAAATTATAATTTGGATTCGATGTTAAATCATGACCTTGCTCAACAATGAAGCGCCCAATTTTCGTAGGTGCTCCTTCTGACTTCGCGTGACGATCGACTTTACGTTTCATGATTTTCGTTAACTCACCGTTTAGAAAGTCTTTTAGTGAGCTTTCCTCATAGGCATCTGCGTCAAGAGTTTGATAATGCTTGTAACGTCGTTCTTCACTTTCTCCGCTTCCTTCTACTTGTATTAAATAAAAGGAAAGATACTGCATTTTAAATTCCATTTCATCACCTGTCTTTACGTTTGCGTTTATTCAGTATAGGCAAGGTTTTGCATTTCGTCAATCACTGAAAAGAAGTGATTTAGAGAAGGAATATTTCTTTGAATTCAAAGTTTTTTTGTATTTAGCCAATTAAATTTTTACATGAATCGACATTACTCTTATAATGTAGGTAGGAATAATGATGAAAAGGGGAGAGGCAATGGAAGCGAAGCAAACCGTTTTTGTAAATGAGTTTACGAATGGTATTTTGGATCCAAAGGAAGAGATGATAGGACCATTGAAGGACGGCGGTCATATTATTGCAAATACTGCACCTGGCTGTTGGGGACCCATGATCACCCCCTGCTTAAGAGGCGGCCATGAAGTAACAAAACCTGTTTTTGTGGAAGGGGCTGAAGTTGGTGACGCCATAGCGATTCGAATTAAATCCGTTCAAGTTACATCTATGGCTACTGCTTCAGGAAATGATCGTCCCGTTGATGGAAGATTTGTCGGTGATCCTTTCGTTGCTGTCAAGTGTCCTGGCTGCGGTGAACTATATCCAGAGACTAAGATTGAAGGTACAGGACCAGAAGCTATTCGGTGTTCAAATTGTGGAGAAGATGTGACGCCATTTGTGTTTACGAATGGGTATACAATGGCATTTGATTCGAATCGAACAATAGGTGTGACAGTGGATGAGGCAGCTGCGAAGTACATAGCAGAACATGGAAAATCATTTATGGCTACTCCCGAGAACTCTGTACAAAATCCAGTTGTTACTTTTGCGCCAAGTGATCTCGTTGGAACAATGGCTAGGCTCCGTCCATTTTTAGGGCAGCTCGGAACAACACCTTCACGCCCATTGCCCGATTCTCATAATGCAGGAGACTTCGGTCAATTTCTCATTGATGCTCCGCATGATTATGGCGTAACGAAAGAGGAATTAGAAGATCGTACAGATGGTCATATGGATATTAATCGCGTTAGAGAAGGTGCGGTTCTCATTTGTCCTGTAAAGGTCCCAGGTGGAGGCATTTATATTGGGGATATGCATGCCATGCAGGGGAATGGAGAAATCGCCGGCCATACTGCTGACGTATCTGGTATCGTAAACCTTCAAGCAAAGGTAATCAAGAATCTTAACATTGAAGGCCCTATTTTACTCCCGGTACTAGAAGATCTACCTCATTTAGCTAAACCTTTCACCGATAAGGAAAAAGCATCAGCTAAACAAGTAGCAGATATGTACGGGGTTGCAAAAATAGAAGAATCTTTACCTCTTTCTTTTATAGGCACAGGAGCAAACCTTAATGAGGCAACAGATAACGGCCTTAATCGTGCAGCAGAAACTCTGGGAATATCAGTTCCAGAAGTTATGAATAGAGCAACGATCACTGGTTCGATTGAAATAGGGAGGCATCCTGGTGTTGTCACGATTACATTATTAGTACCTGTACACTTATTAGATGAACTGAGTTTAACAGACCTAGTTCGCAATCATTACAACGCGGCAAAATAATTACCATAACAGACAGCTCATTAGCTGTCTGTTGATTTCACATGAATGAAGCATGGTACTAATTGAGTATGCTAAATGTAACGATGTTGTTTTAAGTAAGGAAAAATGGGGAATTTAAGTAAAAATATATTATTTACTTTCGTTATAAAAATTTTCCAATAAAAGTAAATGATACCACTGAAGCGAGGAATTCACCATGAAGATTAATTTTAACCAACTTCAATACACTCCGATCACCCATATATATGGACCAGACATTCAAACGATTAAGTGCCTTACATTTCATTCAAAAATGTCAGGGTCTTCTTCTGTTTTTTTTGCAATTAAAGGCGAGAATCACGATGGACATAAATACATAGAAGATGCGATTAAGAATGGATCAGTAGCCGTAGTAGCAGATCAAGATGATCTCATTACAAGTCTTGCTCACAGTTATCCTCATTGTACTTTTATTCTTGTTGATGATGTTAGAAACGCAATGGCATCCTTTTCGAAACAATATTATGGCTCTTCAGACGAGAAATTAAAGACGGTTGGCGTTACAGGTACAAATGGTAAAACAACCGTTGCAGCTTATGTGCGCTCGTTACTTACACTGCTAGGATTGCCAACAGGATCTATTGGAACAACAGGTATTTGGTCCTCCAAAAAGAAAATTCCCTATGAGAAAAGCACGCCAACGACTCCTGAGTCACTTGATCTTCATCGCATCTTCAAGGATTTGATAAACGAAGGAGATGGGGGAGTAGCGATGGAGGTTTCTTCTATTGCTCTTGATCAAAAGCGGGTAGAAGGAATTGAATTTGATGTCGCTATTCACACTAACATTTCTCCAGAACACCTGGAATATCACCATACTTTTGAACATTACAAAGCTTGTAAAGAAAAACTCTTCAATCAAGCAAAAGCGGCTGTAGTCAATGTAGACGATGAAATGGGCGTTGAGCTTAGCCGAGCTTATGAACATCGTAAAGTGACTTATAGCTTAAACCCACATGCAGAAGCGGATCTCATAGCCACTGAGTTGGAATATAGACTAGATGGTACCTCATTCAAATTGCTCTCACATGGTGAAGCATACGATGTTTTTGTACCAGTTTTTGCAGATTATAATGTTGCAAACGTGCTTTCTGCTGTAGGGACAGCTTTATTACTTGGATACCGACTGCAAACGATTATTAAAGTGCTGCCACAATTAGAAAGCCCTGAAGGTCGTTTTCAAGTAATTAGTGGGCCTAACCGGGAAACGATCATCCTGGATTACGCGCATACTCCAGTAGCTTTAACACGTCTTGTAGATGAAGTGAAAAAGATGGATCATCGCAAGCTCATTGTTATGATTGCTGGAATTGGGATCAGGGATTTTGAGAAGATGCCTAAAATGGCGAAAGCAATTGAAGGTAGAGCGGATGAAATTATCGTCACAGTTGATCATCCCGGCTATCATGAGCCATCTCTCATTGTCGACAAGGTTATGTCAGGATTTTCGAATCCTAATGATCCTAATATTTATCGAACGAACACAAGAAGAGAGGGCGTCTTGAAATCTTTACAACTTGGCAGCGAACAAGATATTATCCTTTTAACAAGTGGATGTATCAACGGTGCTCAAATTGTAAAAGGAAATGAAATTCCTCATTCAGATGAGGACATCATCGAAATGTATTATCATCTTTCTTCTTAAACCTCCACTAGGAGGTTTTTTAATTCTTTTAACCAAAAAATAAGGGTTGATAACAGATGAAAGCTGACGTACACTTTAACTTTCAATAGATCGTGAAAGGACGTAATGGTGTGACTTGGGAAATATTAAATATCATTGGTACAATTGCCTTTGCTGCAAGTGGAGCACTCGTTGCATTAGAGGAAGAGTTTGATTTTCTCGGTGTGATTGTTCTTGGACTTGCTACAGCATTTGGTGGTGGAATTATACGGAATTTATTAATAGGGGTGCCTGTCGCTTCGATTTGGGACCAGGATGTGCTTATTATGATTGCGATCGGCACAATCCTGATCATTTTTGTTTTTCCTGCAAGCTGGATTAACTACTATTGGGAGAAGTGGGGGAGCTTCTTTGATGCAATTGGGCTTGCTGCATTTGCGATTCAGGGCGCGCTATTCGCAGAAGAAATGGGTCATCCTTTTATTGCTGCCATGGTTGCTGCAGCCATGACGGGAACTGGTGGTGGAATTATTCGTGATTTATTAGCGAGAAGGAAACCGACCGTTTTACAAAAAGAGGTTTATGCTGTGTGGGCCATGATGGCAGGGTTGTTAATTGGTCTTGGTTATCCACAAGAACTGCCTCAGCTCATGTTCTTATTTGGTGCCATCGTCTTTCTAAGAATGCTGTCCCTCCGTTATGGATGGAAATTGCCATATCGTAGCATTCATAGTTCATAGGAAAAGGTAATGTTCGTCAGGAGATGAACATTGCCTTAGAAATAAGTGGAATATAAAATGCAGCTCTCTTAAAGAGCTGCATTTTTGTTATGAGCTAATTTTTTTTTTGTTATGAGCTAATTTTTCGTATTTTGTATGCTTTAACTGAGCTACGATCATAAAGCTCACAATGACTAATAAAAGCCACGAGCTAATTTTACCAATATGTACGATTTCCCAATCACTTTGCTGATTTGGATACGCCCATGCTCCGAAAAACGTCGCAATATTTTCAGCAATCCATATGAAAAAACCAATGAGTACGAAAGATATAGGGAGAGACATCCTGTAAATTGTCTGGTGGACAGTAAAGTACACCATCGTTCGAAAGAAGAGAACCACAACAAGGATCTTCAACACCCAGCGAAAATCATATAGAAAATGATGGGTGAAAAAGTTTCCATAGATGGCAATTCCTAAACCGATCGTCATCCAAGATGTAGGCCAAATCACTAATTGTAAATTCAGTCGTCGCCATGCCTGGCACATGTAACTAGCAACACTTGCATACATGAATCCGCTATACAGTGGAACGCCCGCTATTTTGAAGATAGCTTCCTCTGGATAAGACCAGGAACCCATATGAACTTTATATATCTCGAGTGCCAAACCAATAATGTGAAAAACAAGAATCACTTTCATTTCATCAATTGTCTCAAATTTGGTTATTAATAAGAAGATTTGTGCTAAAATGCAAACGATAAGAATAAAATCATACCTTGGTAGAAAAAAAAGCGTCATTCTTTCGCTTAATGCTAGCGTTACAAAAATAATTAATGGAAACAGACAAGAAATGGCTTGCAAGTAACCGAAGTAAAAAAGATTATAGATATGCTTCATAAGCACCGCCTTTTTGAACGTAGTTAACATATAAGGAAGGAGAAATCATATGAGCGATAAAAATAATCGGAATAATGACCTACCGACAAGATTGAATGTACTACTTGTACTCACATTCTTGTTGTTTATGATCCTTGTCATTCGACTGGCAGTTATTCAATTGTAGTTTTACCTGATTCAGGATAATCACAGTATTCAATGATTGTTCCTTCTGTATCAGCTGGATTTAAATAAATTAATCTTCTACCGTGTTTGTTCACTCGTCGCGTATCTTCCATTACACGAATATTCTGTTGAGCTAATTCCTTTATCGCCTCATCAAGGTTATCGACAACATAGGCAACATGGTGGACGCCTTTCCCTTTTTGTTTCATAAAACGTGCGATTGGGGAAGTGGAATTATTCGTAGGCATCAGTAGTTCAATACGACTGCCATCAAGATCTATAACGGCAATTTCGCTTTCTACACCTGTTGCTTCACTACGGTAACGGTCGAAAAGATTGCCACCTAATACTTCTGTATAAAACTGAACTCCTTCATCTAAACGTCTGACTGCAATTCCAATGTGGTCTAATGTTTTTTTCATAGTGAGACTCCTTCTTCGTGTAATGGTGTTATTTTAGCATAATGAAAGACTTCACCTGAAGAAATAGGTTGAAAAAAGGTGCGTTTTCATTAAAAGAATATTAGTCAATACAGTCGGTTTGTGTGCTTAACTGAATTTATGTAAAATGGACAAAGAATCGAAATCAATGAAAAAGGTGTTACATATGAATTCAACAATTATTGTCGGCTCCGGTATCCTTGGAGCTTCAACGGCTTATCATCTTGCAAAAGAAGGAATAGACGTTACGATTATCGATCGTAGTGAACCTGGACAAGCGACAGAAGCGGCAGCTGGTATTGTTTGTCCATGGCTTTCCCAACGTCGGAATAAAGTCTGGTATCGACTTGCTAAAGGGGGAGCAAAATATTATCCAGACTTGATTGACCAATTAATAAAGGATGGAGAAACAGAAACGGGTTATAAGAAAGTAGGGGCAATCAGCCTCCATACTGATGAAACAAAATTAGATAAAATGATCGAGCGTGCTAAAAAGCGACGAGAAGATGCACCAGAAATCGGGGACATCAAGAAGCTATCTTCTGAGGAAACAAGAGAAATATTCCCCCCTATAGCTGGAGATTACCAGTCTGTATTTGTTAGTGGCGCGGCAAGAGTGAACGGTTCAGCTCTTCGTAATGCGCTACTTCGCTCAGCTGAAAAACACGGAGCTACCATCATGTATGGTGATGCTAAGCTTTATTTGTCAGAAGACGAAGTGACTGGTGTTACTGTAGGTAGTGAGACCTTTATAGCGGACAAAGTAATTCTGACAGCTGGAGCCTGGGCGGAAGAGCTTTTATCTCCAATGGGCCTCCACTTTAATGTTACTTCTCAGAAAGCTCAGATCGTCCACCTTGAAATGAATAATTCGGTAACGAATGAGTGGCCAGTCGTGATGCCACCTAACGATCAGTACTTATTAAGCTTTGATGATGGACGCGTCGTTGTTGGGGCAACTCATGAAAATGAAGCTGGTATGGATCAGCGTGTGACTGCTGGAGGACTGCAGGAAATCTTTACTAAAGCCCTATCCGTCGCCCCTGGATTAGCGGGTAGTACGTTTTTAGGAGCGAAAGTAGGGTTCCGTCCTTTCACACCAGGGTTTTTACCAGTGTTTGGTTATGTGCCTGGTAGTAAGAATTTACTTGCTGCTAATGGTCTGGGGGCTTCTGGACTCACAGTTGGCCCGTATCTCGGCTTGGAGCTAGCTAGACTTGCGCTCGGAACGAAAACAGAACTTGACCCGGCAGATTATGACATTGAAGTAGCCATAACTAAACAAGAAACTTAAGATAACATGAAAATGAAGCAGTTCAGTGTAGCGTGCAAAGATTGATTTGTAACTACATTGAACTGCTTTTTGTATTTGAACGATAAATCTAATACGGAAGGGTATCGTGAATGAGACTAAATCTACTCAAGATAATAGATAGGATTGTGGTATTATTTAGAAGTGAATATGAAAGTATTGTAATTGAAAATGGATGGATGGGGCAATTGCAAATAGTGATTTAAAACTTTCGGCTGATCAAAAAACTGCGAAAGGAAGTGCTTTAATGGCAAATAGTAGAATGAATCCTAAAGTTGATGGCATTATCAATAAATCCAAAAAGTGGCAGGAAGAATTCAAGGAATTGAGAATGATCATTCTTGACTGTGAGCTGACTGAAGAATTGAAGTGGGGGGTCCCATGTTACACATTCCAAGGAAAAAATATCGTTTTAATACATGGATTTAAAGAATACTGTGCACTATTATTTTTTAAAGGTGTCTTGTTACAAGATACGCATGACATGCTTATTCAACAAACGGAAAATGTACAGTCTAGCCGTCAGATAAGATTCACCCATATAGAAGAAATAGTGGATAAGGAAAACATATTGAAAGAATATATTTATAACGCCATTGCTGTTGAAAAAGCTGGTTTAGAAGTGAATATTAAGAAGAATATAGAAATCCCTGAAGAACTTCAAAATAAATTCAATGAAGTTCCTGCATTACATTCTGCATTTGAAGCTTTAACACCAGGAAGGCAAAGAGCATATGTCCTTTACTTTTCTAAAGCTAAACAATCCAAAACACGAGAAGCAAGGATCGAGAAATATATGCAGCAAATTCTACGGGGAAAGGGATTAAATGATTGAGATAATAATAATACTTCCTGATCCAGCCGCAGGTAACTTCACTGGCTGTGGATGAGATTTTTAGATTTGATATTCTTCATGCCTGAAGTGAAAGCCCGGAGCATTACTGCTTCGAGCTTTTTGGGAGGGGTTAGTAAAGGGGAAGTGCGGTTTTGTTCATGAGGCCATGATCACTGATCCTCCAAGGATGGCAACAAAATAGGCCATGTAAATGACAAAAGGTGAGAGTTTATTGTTTTTGGTTCCTAGTTTTTTTCTAATTAGTTTTATAAAAGAATAGAAGAGTGCAAAAATAGCTATGAAAATGACAGCTGATCGTAACGAGTACCAGTTTAGCGGAACAAAATGAAAAAAATGATGAATCGATAGTAGGGAAAATAGTCCTAAAGGCATTACCAGAAGCTCTGCAAGATCGTTTTGAGAGTGGTCACTTGAAAAAACGATTAAGAGAATATTCTTAATGGTACTCATGCTAGTCCCCTCCTTTTTTGTAGAGTGATTTATTATGGGGATATTTGTTAAATCAAGCATATCATACATGTTTATTATTTCTTCCTCAAAAATGTGGTGTATATATTTTTAGTGGGTTTTGGAAGGATCGGATCAAATAAGAAAGAAGGAGTAAGTACTGAAAATTAATTTGGGAGGGAAGGTCATTCAAATGAATCCGATTTTAAATGAAATTGGTGCTGTTTTTATTCCCGTAAAAAATATTGAAAATGCAAAAAATTGGTATTGTGATTTACTAGGGATTCCTGCCCATGGCGACATAGTAGCAGGACATTTGTATGTCGTGCCAATGAAAGGTAACCGCCTTGTATTGGATAGCAAAATTTATTCTGAGCATAACCTTTATAAAACTCCACCTCTTCATTTCAATACGAAAGACATTGAAGTCGCTTTTTCTTTTATGAAAGAAAAAAGAATTGAGCTTATCACTGATATTGAGAATGGTCATTGGTTTAATTTTAAAGATCTTGATGGAAATGTACTCATGATTTGTGAGTAGCACTGTTTAAAATAAGATCTGGATGAAATGGAGGAAGACATGGTGAAAATAGGGGGTGTGCTTTGTGCGTTACTCCTCGTAACAGCCTGCTCAAGTAATGATCCAAACTCAAGTTCTAGCGATGGTGCAGATGAGGAGATTAAAAGAGAGTCAGCCTATATTGAAAATTTAAATGTTCCATGGGAGATCGTCCAAACAGAAGAAACGTTTTATCTCACAGAACGAGCAGGTAAGGTAGCGAAATTCGATAATTCCCTGAAAAGACAAACGATCCACCTTACTAAACCTGTGCATAGTGAAGGTGAGGGCGGGCTTTTGGGGATGGCACTAGCTGAAGATTTTCCTCAGTCCCAAATTGCGTTTCTCTACCACACTTATGTAGAAGGTGAGAAGACTCTGAATAGGGTCGTGAAGGTTGAACTTATAGAAAGCACCTGGGAAGAAACGGATGAGCTTCTAGCGAATATTCCTGGCTCTCAGTTTCATAACGGAGGAAGACTGAAAATCGGACCAGACGATATGCTTTATATCACAACAGGTGATGCTGGAGAACCGGAGCTTGCACAGGATAAAGGTAGTTTAGCAGGCAAAATTTTACGTATGGATTTAGAAGGAAACGTACCAGAAGATAATCCATTTAATGATTCTTATGTTTATTCTTATGGACATCGAAACCCTCAGGGTCTTGCGTGGAATGAAGAAGGACAGCTTTTTAGTTCAGAGCATGGGCAGTCTGCTCATGATGAAATCAATCAAATTGAAGCAGGAAACAATTATGGGTGGCCAGTGATTGAAGGAGATGAAATTGCTGATGGCATGGTGCAGCCGCTCTATCACTCTGGAGATGATACATGGGCTCCGTCAGGAATGGTTTTTCAAGATGACAAACTTTACGTTGCTTGCTTAAGAGGCGAGGAAATTCGGTCGTTTGAACTGAAGGGCCAGGGTACTACTGTGGAGACAGAAGATATTGGACGAGTTCGCTCCTTATTATTGGACGAGGACACATTATTTGCGATAACAAACAATAAAGATGGTCGGGGAGACCCGGTTAAAGAGGATGATCGTATGGTGAAGATACGTTTAGGAGAATAGCGCTATAGCAAAAGTTAGAAGTTAATGAAGAAGTAAGAGCGATTTTAGAAGGAAATCGTTCTCTGCTTTTATGACTGCTTTGTTTGTGTTTTTTTGAATAGAATGGCCTTATTAAATAGATAAGGCACTAAAAAAAGGGTACTGTGTTATCTACACAGTACCCTTAATCATATTCAATATCCTAATATGCTAATGCAAACAATCCTTTAATGTGTGAAAGGTAACGGACGTTACTTGCTTCTTTCATCACAGATGCAGGAAGGCCTTTAAGGGATGTTGCGTTGCCACCGATTTGAGCAACGGCATCCTTACGACCAAGACTTGCTAATGTTCCAGAGTTAACTGGTTCGAATTCTTTGTAGTCTTTGTCATAAAGGTAAGCATACAAGTTGTAACCAATAAGGTCACCCATTTGCCAAGCGATTTGAGCAGTTGGAGGCTGTGGACGTTCGTCACCTGGTTTGAAGTAAACGGCACTGTCACCAGCAACGAATACATCCTCATGAGAAGTGGATTGCAGGTAATTGTTCACTGTTGCACGGCCTCGATTGACTTCGATACCGCATTCTCCAACAAGTGGATTACCTTGAACGCCGCCTGTCCAAACAAATGTGTTTGTAACAATCTTTTGGCCATCTTTCAATTCCACGACATTTCCTTCTACATTCGTTACAGGAAGGTTTGTTAGGAATTCAACGCCGCGTTTTTCAAGGCTAGTCATCGCTCGGTTGATTAACTCATCAGGAAGCATTGGAAGAATTTTAGGCATCGCTTCAACAAGCTTCAATTTGATCTTGGCAGGATCTACGCCATATTTACGAGCAAGCTTTGGTGTTTCATCAGCTAGTTCTCCTACGAGTTCAGTCCCTGTAAGACCGCCACCGCCGATGAGGATTGTAGCATCTGCTTCGTCACCTGATGCTGCAAAGCTCTTGATGCGTTCTTCAACATGAGCGTGGATGCGGTTTGCATCTTCAGCCGATTTCAGTACCATGCTGTTTTCTTCAAGTCCTGGGATACCGAAGTACGCTGTTTTACTACCTAGTGCTACGACTAATGCGTCGTAAGAAAGTGTAGAGCCATCAGATAACTTAACTTCTTTATTATCAACAGAAAATGAATCAACCGATGCTACTTTAAGATTAATGTCATTTCCTTTTAATAACTTATCCAGTGGAAGTGCCGCAGCTTCCGTTGAGATGTTACCAGCAGCTAGACGGTGCAACTCTGTAATGATTTGATGAGTAGGTGTTTTATTAATTAATGTAACAGTAGCTTCTGATTCATTTAAGTATTGACGTACGGATAAAGCAGAAAGAAGCCCACCATAACCTGCGCCCAAAATGACTATTTGTTTTGACATGATTGTTCCTCCATTTCTAGCAGATCAGTATTATTTTTGGTTACTTTTTTCTCCTGAAACTTTAAGATAAGCATTCACGAATCTGAAAAGCTTCTGAGCTTGAGGATCCTTCAACATTTTTAAAAGACCAAATAACCCAATAACTTCTGAGCTCTTTTCAGCTTCATCTTTTGCTTCAATTGCATTTGCTGCCACGTCTTTTACGGAGTTTGTAACAGGATGAAGGATTTCAGACATAAATTCTACTGTATCATTCTTCAATACATCATCTGTTGCAAGACCTTGGACCGTATCATATGATTTAGACATCATATTAACAAGTTCCGTTACTTTAGGAAGTTCCTTTACAAGCACGCTTAGTGACTCTTGAACTTTAGGATCCAAAAGCTGATCAAGCAGTTCGCGTTCGTCTTGAGTAGGGACGCGTTTTTCGCCTGTTTCGGTTGTGATTGATTCTGACATAGTCACTTCTCCTTCTTGTAAGCAGTTACGCTTATTTGTTATATAGTAAGGCAAAACCATGTTAAGGTATTTTTATACCTGATTAGAAACGAAGTTACTAATCAAGAGATAGAAGAAAAGTTGGACTTCACTCTGTTTATTTTTCCCTATAAAGTGTCTATCATCCAGTCATCTTTTATACCTACTCTAATAGGTTAAATTATCCTTGAGCGAATTTCAATGCATAGCCTCATACTTAACCGCTTACATCAATAATTTCGTGAAGAATATCACGTTCTGTCGTTTTTAAAGAGTATAATATGGATGAATAAGTAAAAAGTGGGAGTAATTATCATCGATGAAATAGAGTTAAAACATCATTTAATGAAATTAGAAGAAGAACTATTAAAGCCTGAAGTACGTTCTCATCCAGATAGATTAAATCAGATACTTGCAGATGATTTCTTTGAGTTTGGAAGTTCAGGGAAAGTGTGGCATAAAGAGGGGGATTACAATAATGGTCTTTCCAATAGAGAAATGATTCTAAGTGAATTCGAGATACGCTTTTTATCAGAGGCTGCCGTTCTTGCAACATATCGCATCCATGATAAAACAAGATCACAAAAGACCTTAAGAAGTTCTATATGGAGAAACAATAATGGAACGTGGAAAATGATTTTTCATCAGGGTACGTTGACTGATTAAATTGCATAACATTAAAGGTTCAGGGACAGTATGATGTGAAGACGAATAGGTAAGCCGTTGCAAATCTTTACTTTAGTAATCAAAGGAGGCCTTTTTATGACAAAACATAAAATTTATACAATGAGCTTCTCAAGCGTCTATCCCCATTATGTGACGAAAGCGGAAAAAAAGGGGCGTACAAAAGCAGAAGTGGACGAAATCATTCGTTGGTTGACAGGGTATAGCCAAAATGAATTTGAAACTCAATTAGAAAAAAAGACAGACTTTGAGACCTTCTTTATGGAAGCTCCCCAAATGAATCCTTCACGCAAGATGATCAAAGGAGTGGTCTGTGGTGTGCGAGTAGAAAACATTGAAGAACCAACTATGCAGGAAATTCGCTATTTGGATAAGATGATCGATGAGTTAGCAAAAGGAAAAGCGATGGAAAAGATTTTGCGTAAATAATATCTTGGAAAGAAAATGTTCTGATTTATTTGCGAATTTACATAAACCTTTAGACAAGGGAGTCTATTGAAAACTAACTAATAGCCGTAACTCATTCCCAAATATGGAATTGAGATACGGCTTATTTTTATTTTGATAAAGTCATTTTTGATCATTAATAGAAAAAATTACAAAAAAAGACTTCTCAAATCAATTGGCTTTCGATATACTTTAACTGTACTACATATATTAATACAGTTAATACAGTTATAGCTAGTGAGAGTGGAGGTGAATTGATGTTTGAATTGGACTTTAGAAGTCGAAAGCCGATCTATGAACAGTTAGTTGATCGTTTGAAGCAGCTGATCATTAAAGATGTTATGAAAGACGATGAGAAACTTCCTTCTGTCCGTGAACTTGCGCATCAGCTGACAATTAATCCGAATACCATCCAAAAGGCATATAGAGAGCTTGAGTCTCAAGGATACATTTATTCAGTGAAAGGGAAGGGGAGTTTTGTTAATCCTTCAAAAAAACTTGAGAGTGAGGAGCTAAAAAACGTGCGAGATCAGTTAAAGAAGCTACTAGCTGAAGCCATTTATCTTGGAATGACAGTAGAGGAAATTGAGTCACTATTAACTGAAATTGAAGGGGGGAAAAAGGATGATTGAAGTAAACGGTGTTGAAAAGTCTTTTGGGACTAACAAAATCATCCATCAAGTTAGTTTTGCAGTGCAGCCTGGATCAATATATGGTTTGCTTGGTTCAAATGGCGCAGGAAAAACAACACTCATGCGAATGATTGCCGGTATTCTGAGACAAGATTCAGGAGAAATTCTCGTACTGGACCATCCCATTTATGAAAATGTCTCTACGAAGCAACGAGTGGTGTTTATTCCAGATGCCCTCTATTTTTTACCACAATATACAATGAGGCAGCTAGCCAATTATTACGCTAGTTTATATGAACAGTGGGATGAGGAGCGCTACACAAATCTAACGAATTTGTTTAAGCTCGATGAGAACAAGAAAGTAAGTCAGTTTTCTAAAGGTCTTCAAAGACAAGTGGCTTTCATCTTATCTATGTCAGTTAAGCCGGATGTGCTTATTTTAGATGAGCCTTTTGATGGTTTGGATGCGGTTATGAGAAAAAAAGTAAGAAGCATGATCATTCAGGATGTGGCTGAAAGAGAAATGTCTGTGTTGCTCTCGTCACATAATTTAAGAGAAGTTGAGGAGATTTGTGATCATGTCGGGATTCTTCACCATGGTGAAATTCTTCTTGAACGTGATTTAGATGCATTAAAGGAAGACGTACATAAAGTTCAAGTCGCATTTAAAGATTCAGGAGAACACGATTTGACTTCTAGCGATCTTGATATTCTCTATAAGGAAAAACGGGGAAGTGTTATTCTCTTGATCGTAAAAGGAGAAGAAAAGAAAGTGATGACTGAAATCGAGAAAATTGGTCCAGTCTTAATGGATCGATTACCACTTACATTAGAAGAAATATTCATCTATGAAATGGAGGGTGTTGGATATGCTATCGAAAACGTCCTTGTTTAGAAGAGAAATGTTCAAAAGAGATTTTAGAAATGTTGGTTGGATTAGTATTTTGTTCTTTTGTGGTCTTGCCTTTACTTTGCCGCTCCAATTACTCATGGCGTTTAACGATGAATATAGGATAGAAGCAAGCGGAGCTGGGCTTTTTGATCCGATATTTATGTTTGAAATACAATTTATGCTGCTATTTCTTATGCCCGTTTTAATGGCTGTATTTCTTTTTCGTTACATTCACGTGAAAGGTGCTTCAGACTTTATTCACAGTTTACCAATTAGCAGAGAGCATTTATTTCGCCATCACGCTTTATCAGGAGTGATTTTGCTCATTGCGCCTATTTTGTTGACTAGTCTTATTCTATTCATGTTCTTTTTGTTTACTGACGTGTCAGCTTTTTATTCAATTAGCCAGCTTGGTTATTGGACGTTGATGATGATCATTGTAAGCATTCTAACGTTTATGATTTGTGTCTTTGCTGGTACATTAACTGGATTATCAACCGTTCAAGCTGTTTTGACTTATATCCTTCTGCTTCTTCCGGCAGGAATTTATGTTCTTGTAGCGGTACATCTTAGCTTCTTTATTGCTGGTTTTTCAGACTTGGTGGTAATCGATCATACGGTAGGTAACTATTCACCCCTTGTCAACGTTTTTCAATATTACCCTAATGACCCACAGGAGGGGTATCTCCCCGTTCAGTATATAATGTTGGGTATCTATTTTATCGCTTCAATAGTATTCTACTTTGGTGGAAAAGCTATCTATAAGAAACGTCCATTAGAAGTAGCTACACAGACGATTGCCATTAACGTGTTAAAGCCAGTCTTTCAGTTTGGAATGACCTTTTGCTTTGCTCTAGTCGGTGGTACCTATTTTGGAGAAACTCAACTAATGTTATCGTGGTTGATTTTTGGGTACGTTATAGGTGGGATCGTCGGATATTTCCTTTCTTCAATGGTGTTAGATAAAAGCTGGCGTGTGTTTCACTGGAAGCACTTTAAAGGCTTGTTCGTTTACGGAGCAACAGCTGGTTTAATTATAGGGATTTTGCCATTGTTCTGGTTAAACTATGAAAGTTACGTTCCAGAAACGAGTGAAATTAAAAATGTTTATATAGGTGACAATATCTATCAGTTAGAAGAACATATCGAAAATACTTCACCTGATTTAATAGAATCAGAAGGTGCAATTAATGCAGTTATACAATTACAAAAAGAGATGATTAACCAGAACGATCAGTTTAATTCTACAGGAATGATGTATTTCATCTCTTATGAATTAAAAAACGGTGATCGCGTGCAACGTTCATATCAAGTCGATCGAAAGAACGTCCAGGAAACCCTTAAACGTGTAATGGAAACTAAGGAATACAAAGAATTAACTTACCCTGTCTTAAATAGTGACCCTTCAAAAATTCAAAAAGTCACTCTTCAACCGGGAGGGCCCGTCAATAAAGAAGTTTCCATACTTGATCCGCTTCAAATTCAAGAATTCTATCAACATGTAAGAGAGGACATTTACAGTTTATCCTATGATCAATTGATTCATCCAAAAGGGATTCGATCTCGTGTATCTGAAGTAAGAGAAGGTTCCGATTGGAAAGAGGAATACTACTATGCGCAAGACAATTCGATCTATAATTCCTATAAAAATACTGTTAATTGGTTGAAAGAAGAAGGCTTCTATGAGGATGCATTTATTGACGAAGGTGAAATCGATCATGTAAGCATTTATCCATGGGATGAAGCACAAAATCAATACCCGAGAGAAGCTTATGATCAAATTGTAGAGAATGAGTCCGTTGAACCTTTTGAGATAAAGGATAAGAAGCAAATCGAAATGATATTATTAAGCAGCAAAGAAGAAGAGGAAGGGGATTATTTAGTTGGCATTCATTATGAGGATATAAAAGGTGGGTATTATGAAGTGTTAACCTTTGATTCTTCAAATGCTCCAGGCTTTGTGCAAGATTACTTTAAGGACCAACAACAATGATAGACTCGAGAACAATTTGTTTTAATGACATCTTTACAAAACACTATAACCGCGTTTACTATACTGCATTAAGAGTCTTGAAAGATCACGGACTTGCCGAAGATGTGCTTCAAGAAACCTTTTTAAAGGCGTATGATCGATTAGACGAAGTGCAAAGTGAAAGGAAGCTAGGATCCTGGCTTTCAACTATTGCCGCTCGAAAATCGATTGATCAATTAAGAAAGCAAAAAAAAGTGACTCTGTTTAATACGGAAGATACTCTCATGAATCAAGCGGATCACGATTGTAACGTAGAAGAAGACTGTGAGATTCTTCTTTTTGAAGAATCTGTGAAAAAAAAGATCCATTTGTTATCCCCGAGATTAAGAGTGGTGATGAAACTTCACTACTATGATCATTTAAAGGAAAGTGAAATAGCATATAAACTGCAGCTATCACCGGGGGCAGTGAAGTCTCGTCTACATCGTGGGCGAATGGCTATGAGAACAAAACTAAGTGATGAATTAACACAAAATCATTCGGCATAATCAAAAAGCGTCCTTACTTAGGTAAGGGCGTTTTTACTTGATGATAAGAGGGCTAATAAAATTGAATTTTTCTGAATTGTATATGAACTAATCTTCAAAGGTGATTGGGTCTTACGAACATAAAAAATAGGAATTTAGATTTTTCGATTGTCGAAAATACAGAACCTTTTCAAAAATTAGCTGAGATAAATTATATCATCAATCATATTAAACAGTTGAGTAAATAAGGATAATGAATTTTAATGGGAGATACGAGGTTAGCCTTGTATTTCATTTTAGCATTTCACAATTAATTGAAAATATATGATCTACATGTTGTATTAAAATGATTTGGAGAGAATCAATTCACTTAATCTGGCTGAGTTGAAAAGAGATTAAAGAGTGTTTTTATAGTTAATCACTAATTAAGTTTACATAATGATATTATGGTTGAAATATATAAGCGTGATATGGGGGAAGTTCGCAGTGAAGGAGATAGGTGATACAACTCATTTGATTAGAACTTGATTCGCATTAAGGCAATTCAAAGGCTCCATGATCTTCATAAATCTTTATAAATTATAAAAGAGACAGATGAATCTAGATTCATCTGTCTCTTTACGTGATACTAAGCTTGTTTGAAAATACCGAATGGTTTGCCAATCGGGAGTGTGACTTTGCCAAAGTGAGTATTCAAAACACTCGCAGCTGAGCCATAGAAGCTTAAAATCGCAATGCAGAACTCAGCAATGGCGGCTAAGAAGTGCATGCCTTCAGGGAAAATACCTAAAGTGGAAAATGTGAGTCCGATAAATAAGAAATCAATAAAGACAAAAATAAAGAAAAGTACTTTATGAGTTTCCATAGCTCCAACTGTCATGAAGACACTGAAGATCAAATAGCCGATGTATGCAATGCCTAATTGCTTTGGATCCACAGCGGCAGCTGCAGCGTCTCCAAAAACACCGAATTCGATTAACCATGACGTTCCTACTCCAAGCCAAAACAGTCCAAAAGCTGCGAAGGCTGTCGTACCAAATGTATTATTGTGCTTTGCATCTAGAAAACTAGCGATCAGCTGTGCAATGCCCCCTAGAAAAATCGCCCAAGGGAGTACAAATGAGACGCCATCTGTCCAACCAAGCTTGGCTGATGATGCAACAAGCGTTACCATAGCAAGACCGAATAATCCAATAGCGGATGGATCAGCTGTAACCATTTGCACGCGTTGAGTATTTTGTGTTTGATTCATGATGAGACCTCCTAATAAACATACTTGACTAATTTACATAAAAATCGCCTCTCTTGCAATAGCAAATATTAAAAGGCGTTACCTGAACTGGTTGTTATATTGGTTAAAAACATTGTTACTGTTCACTCGAAATCGCTTACAGTAAAAAGTGAAAAAAGTGTGCTTCAAATGTTGACCAGTAGGACCTGAAATCTAGAATTTGTATGAAATGATAGAGATAGGTGTTAAAAACTGAATTTTTTTACCTTTCTGCACTATAAAGCTTTAATTCAGTAGAGTTTGGCAGTACAATAGATGAATAGTTAATCTACTGCCTTCATGTGGAAGGAGTATGAATTCATTATCATAACCACTTTCAAGAGAGTAAGGAGTCCTGGCCATGAGTACAGATTTAGAAATTGTGAAAAGCACTAATTTGAAAGCGAAGCCTGAGAAGGATCAAATTCCTTTTGGAAGAACGTTCACAGATCACATGTTTGTAATGGATTATGAAACTGAAAAAGGGTGGTATGAACCTCGCATCATTCCATATGAGCCAATCACTCTTGATCCTGCTGCAATGATTTTTCATTACGGTCAAACCGTTTTTGAAGGGTTAAAAGCCTATCGTGCTGATAATCGAATTTTATTGTTTAGACCTGAAAAAAATTTACAGAGACTGAACCTTTCAAGTGAACGTTTAAGCATTCCACATATTGATGAAGAGCGTGTAATGGGCTATCTTAAGGAATTAATTAGCTTGGAGCAAGATTGGGTTCCTTCAACACCTGGAACGTCTCTTTATGTACGTCCTTATATTATTGCAACGGAACCGAATCTATCTGTTGCCCCTTCCCACACATACAAATTGATGATTATTCTCTCACCAGTAGGGTCGTATTTCTCAGGAGGGTTAACTCCAGTGAAAATTAGCGTAGAGGATAAATTTACAAGAGCTGTTAAAGGTGGAACGGGTATGGCCAAAACGGCTGGTAACTACTCATCTGCATATCAAGCGCAAGCGAAAGCATATAAAGATGGAAATGCTGATGTTCTCTGGTTGGACGGGGTAGAGAAGCGTTACATCGAAGAAGTGGGAAGCATGAACATCTTCTTTAAAATCAATGGGGAAGTTGTGACACCTGAATTAAACGGTAGCATTCTCCACGGCATTACGAGAATGTCGGTTATTGAATTGTTAAAGAAATGGGATATCCCTGTTACTGAAAGAAAAGTTTCCATTGAAGAGCTGTATGAGCTATCTCAAAAAGGGCAGCTCGAAGAAGCATTTGGAACAGGAACGGCCGCTGTTATCTCCCCTGTAGGTGAATTAAACTGGGCTGGTAAGAAAATGGTCATCAATGATCATGAAATTGGGGAACTGTCTCAAAAGCTTTATGATACAATCACAGGAATTCAAACTGGAAAATTAGAAGATACGCAGAATTGGACCGTTTCTGTAAAGTAAGAATGCCAAAAGGCTCTCTCATTGACTGAGAGAGCCTTTTGTTATGGTTTTAGAATGAGGTGCTGAGCATTTTCTTCGTAATCATTCATCTTTGTTTCATGATATTCTCCTTCAACCCAATCCGTAATTTGATTATCATACCACTTACTAAAAACGTAGCCGGACTGACCTGGTGAAATGACATTGTAGCTTGTTTGGATATTTGATAAATCAGTAACGCCTCTCCATGGTGCACCATGGGTTACAAGTCCAGTTGTCGTGTTCCACCCAGCAGCACCTACCGTAACGCGGCTGCCACCCATTGCATTTACATCAGGGTTAAACAGGAGGTTTAACGGTTTAATCGCACCTAGCGGGTGTTCAAATGGAACCGAATGGAACGTACCCCATGCCCATTTTTCTGGTGTACGCCCTTGTAAATCAACTGCTCTCGAAACTGCAGCCTGATAAGATTCAGTGACTACGGATGTAAATCCTCCAGACTTCTTTATCCATGGCCCTTCATCCCCGCTTGCAGCTCGTCTTATGAGCTGGTCAACCACCTGGCTTTTACCATCAAAAAGCGGCATCATTTCTTTTTCAATTTCTCCCTCAAATAGAACTTTCTCCATTTCTACTAACCAGAGATGAAAGAGTAGGGGAGCAGCTTCATCTCTACCATCAATATAATTCCATTCATTAAGAACAGATAGCGCTTCTTTTTCAACTGAAGTTAAGTTTTCACTGTTAAGTTCCTTTATGAGAAGAGGAGTAAATTCTTTTCCCTGTAAATTCACGAAATCATTTTGTAGCGCCATCATGTCTTTTGGTTCAAGTTCATCGCTTTCAAGCAAAACTTCTCGAATGCGATCTTGACGATACGGTTGTGCCCATGTATGTGTAATGTGATAGGGGTAGTCTTCTGTTGTGATTTTATTATTTGCAGTAGAAATGAAGCCTTCTTCAGGATTAACAATTGTTGGGAGATCTTCCCATGGGATATAACCTTCCCATTCATATTCATCGTTCCATCCAGGGACTGGCACCATGCTGTCACCATTTTTGCGAATAGGAATTAATCCATTCGCCCGGTAGGCAATCGTGCCGTCAGTAGAAGCAAAAACGAAATTCTGAGCGGGTGTATGAAAAGAGGTTAAGGCACTTTTGAATTCTTCCCAGTTAGATGCTTTATCCATCATTAGAACGGCCTCAAGCTCCCTAGATGGGTCAAGGGCTGTCCATCTTAAAGACAATGCAGTATCTGGTTGGTCGTCATAAGCAAATTCAGAGAGAATCGGGCCGTGGCGTGTAATAACGACTTCATATGGAAGAGGTTCACTTTCTTTTACAGGAATGCTTTCATCAATAACTTCTGCTTTCTCCCATTCATCATTATATTGAAATTCAGTAGGATTATCTGGATTTCTTTTCTCAATATAAAGATCTTGAACATCAGGACCAACATTGGTAACGCCCCAGGAAATGGAGTCATTTCGTCCAACGATAATACCTGGCACACCAGCAAAGATAACGCCACTTACATTATATTCAGGTGAATTTAAGTGAGTTTCATACCATATCGGTGGGGTACCAAGACCCAGGTGAGGATCATTGGCTAGAAGCGGTTGTCCCGAAGCGGTTTTATCTCCAGAAACGACCCAATTGTTACTCCCATTATATTGATCTGGGATTACTGATTTCGCAAAGCTTTTTGACATATCAAGGTTACTTTCCTTGATTTCTTGAATCACAGTTGAGCCTTCTTCAGGGTAACTTGGGAACAAGTCCACGGCTTCTTCTTCTGAGAAATTCTGCAGAAGATAATAACGAAAGGCTTGACCTTCCCAATGTCCTCCTAGATCAAAAGCCATATATTTTCCGATTGTAAGAGAATCGATTGGATCCCACTCATTAGGCTCATAACCCGCAAGTGTAAATTCAAGCGATAATGAGTTTTCTTCTTTTGCTTGAGTCATATAGGCATTCACACCATCAGCATACCATTGAAGAATTTGTTTCGCTTCTTGAGAGTAGGCATTAAATGAATCTTCTGCAGCTCTTCTTAAACCAAGCGTTCGAAAGAATTTGTCCTTATCAATTGTCGATTCACCAATGACTTCACTGAGAGTTCCAGAAGCTTGCCGACGACTTAAGTCCATTTGAAACATGCGGTCCTGAGCTGTGACGAATCCCTGAGCCATAAATAGATCTTTAGTAGAAGAGGCTTCAATATGAGGAATACCTGAATCATCTCGATAAATGGATACAGATTCCTCCAAGCCTGATAGGATCATTTCCCCCTTTGTCTCAGGAGCTGTTCTTTGAACAAACCAGAAGCTTATAGCGATAGCAATGATCAGTAAAAGTGAAATTCCCCCAAGTAGATAATATGGCCACTTCCTTCTCTGGATCTTAACGTGCTTTTCAGGTGTAACAACCGTGCTCATAACGTCCCCCATTTCGTTTTAACTATATATTACCATAATTATCTTTAGTGATAACGCTTTCTTTTTTTGGAGTGTAAGGGTATTAAGACGATAGACTAAAGATAGGTAATAGAGGTTTGATTGAACCGTTCCCGAACCAAATCAAAATAATAAATTTATGTATAAACCTAAATAATTAGACCCCTTAGTTACATAACAATTACTGTTGATGATTTCGAATCAGTGTGTATGATACGAATTGAATCTTTGGTTTGATTAAAATGAATAAGATAGAAAAGTACTGAGTATGGCGGAGAAAAAATCCAAAATATGTTAATTTTAGCGTTGGATAGTAATTGAGTGATGTTCGACAATCGGGCAGCATTCCTGTTATGAAGTAAAATGCTATTTGAGAATAAAACAAGCCCCTTGGTATGATTGTTTTAGCTGGCCAGCATAAAAACAGAATACCAGGAAGCTTATACAATGAATTATAACCAAAATAACAAACTCGCTCAAATTACTTATCAAACGTTAATTGTAGGTGTTGATATTGCGAAATTCAACCATGTAGCGCGTGCTCAAGATTATAGAGGTGTTGAGTTTGGAACATCGCTTCCGATTGAGAACACC
Source organism: Anaerobacillus sp. 63XJN7_4_ISO-PGPR-S23-413 (assembly GCF_056173725.1). Lineage (NCBI taxonomy): Bacteria > Bacillati > Bacillota > Bacilli > Caryophanales > Bacillaceae > Anaerobacillus > Anaerobacillus sp. 63XJN7_4_ISO-PGPR-S23-413. The sequence goes on along the minus strand of NZ_CM149688.1, from coordinate 2,384,734 downwards.
AAAAATGGTTTTGAGAGATTGTTAGAGTGGATTCAAAGTCTTTTGAATGATCATCAAATGAACCAAGTGTTGATAGGCATGGAGCCTACAGGACATTACTGGCTCAATTTAGCCCATTTTCTTAAAGAACATAATATTAAATTCGTTGTAGTAAATCCTTCACACGTGAAGAAATCGAAAGAGTTAGATGATAATTCACCTACGAAGAATGATATAAAAGATGCGAAGGTCATTGCACAACTAGTAAAGGATGGGAGATACGCTGAACCAAATATTCCACAAGGAGTGTATGCAGAACTCTGCGGGGCTAGGAAAATTCGTGATCTCTTATCTGTTGATCTTCAAGTCGTACAAGGTCAAATTCATAACTGGATTGACCGGTATTTCCCTGAATTTTTAACGGTTTTTAAGGACTGGGAAGGCAAAGCAGCGCTACAAATATTGAAGTTAAATTTAATGCCATATGAGTTAGTGAACCTCTCTGATGAAGAGTTAATGGTGCATCTTAGACAAGCTGTTAAACGCGGCGTAGGCTTAGGAAAGATGCAGGAGTTAAAACAAGTAGCCAATCTTTCGATAGGCATACGACAAGGTGCTGAAATGGCTAAACTAGAGATTCAAACACTGTTAGACAAGTATGACTTGATCAAACAAAAGTTCGAAAAAGTTGAATCCAATATGGATTCCCTATTTGAACATATCCCAGGTGTGGACCAAATGCTTGGTATCACGGGCATTGGAAGGGACACTGTTGTTGGCTTCTTCGCAGAGGTCAGAGACCTTAGCTATTATTCTCATCCACGCCAAATTATTAAGCTCGCAGGCTTAAACTTAAAAGAGAATACATCAGGTAAGCACAAGGGTCAGACGAAGATTACAAAGAGAGGCAGAAAGAAATTGAGAGCCCTTTTGTTTAAAGTAGCTATGCCCCTTGTCGCTAAAAACTCGGCATTTAAATCGTTACATGAGTATTATACAAGACGTACCAATAATCCATTGAAGAAGATGCAATCTATGATTGCTTTATGTAACAAGCTCATAAGGATTTTGTTCGCCATCGGTAGAAAGAAATTTGAATTTAGTGAAGCAAGAATGTTGAGTGACATTCCTCATTTAGCCGACTTACAACCAGCAGCTTAGGGTTTCTTTTTCGGAATAAATTATAGTCTAGCTCATTTTATAGTAGACATTTGAAGCACGGATTAATCAGTAAAACCAACAATAATACGGACAATGATCCTGTCGGGCAGCATGACTGACATCCACCTCATGGAAAGATTGTACGAAGGAATTTTAGAGCATTGACTCTGTGAGACATGGGAGGGTTCACCTCCATGAGATCTGTGGACATCCTCTAGTGCGATCATAAATAATCATACATCCTATTTAAAAATTGTACGAAGTAGGATATAGATTCTCAGGCTCCTAAAGTCCATAATTAGACATAAATACAACATAATTCCATGATTCTAATGTCCACTAAATATGAATGACTATGAAAATCTAAGAAAACTAGAGAAATCGTAAGATTGTCCTTTCTTTATAGAGGGAGGGAGGATTGTGGAATAAAAACTGGTTAGAAAAAGTAAAAATAGCCATCTCTTTGATGGCTATTTTAATGAATTTGCAATATCAACAAGCATATCAGGAGATACTTTTTCAGGACTTGCACTATCTAAACTCAATCTATATTGCCAGCCTTCATCTTCAAAAAATAAAACGATAAATCTTCCTAGTTTTTTGTTACTTAATAAAGCACTTGTCCCATCTTTTAATGGAATTGTCCTATCAATTAGGTTAGGATTTAAAGTTAGCTTATATCTGGATGGTTTAATTGAAATTATATAATGATTTTTTGTTGCATCTTTATTAATATACGTGATCTCTAATTCGTCATTAATATCCCCCTCTAAATCATCAAATCGACCGAAACTATGCGTAAACGTGATAGGGGGGGAATTGTACAGGTAATTCGATTTTTTTTCGATAAAACTTTTCAGCATCGTCAACAGCCTTATGCACTTCTTTAAAGCCAATATCATATAAGGAATTTTCAAATTGTTCATTAGTATAATTTGCTTCAACATCTATGGCTGTTAATTGTAACCAAAAAGATGTTAATAAAGAGAATACTACAAACGTTTTAATATCGTACACGCCCCTCTTAAAAGTTCTAGTGACGTTATTTTTCCCTAAGTGTTAATTGTTATTAATATTGAGCTAAGTGTTTACGCTATTCTTCAACGGGGACATTTATTAAAGAAGGAGAAATGATCTTTGGTTATTCCTCTATCTCGGAGCTTATCTGTAATAAGATAGGCTTCTTTTTGTTGAAGAAAAGGTTGAGTTCTCTTAAACGGTCTGGGTAATTGGTAATGATTAGATATTCAGAAAAATTAAGCCAATGCTATTGAAGAGTTATATGACTTTTGAAACCTGGCATTTTTTTATATTTCAACTCAAGGATGGACTCAATATTTTCTTCCATTTGAATGAGGATACTTTATTGAATAAGGTAAAAGAGTCAATTTCACACTAATTGAAAAATACCCTCTTACCTAACAATTATTTTTACATGAAATCATTGTGTATATTGTATATATTATATATAATGACTTATATACAATTTAAGGAAGGTTATGGAATGAAAATTATACTTTCAAATCGAGAGAAACAATCCATGTATGTACAAATCTACAACCAAATCAAAAATCAGATTCTCTCTAATGAAGTTAAGGTGGGATATTTACTGCCATCAATGCGACAGTTGGCGAAAGAGTTGAACGTCAGTCTCATTACGACTAAACGGGCCTATGAAGAGCTTGAGAAGGACGGTTTTATTTTTTCCGTTGTAGGAAGAGGTTCATTTGTGTCGGATCAAAATGACGAGATGATTAAGGAAGGTAAGATGAGAGGGATTGAAGAGCAGCTATCAGCAGCGGTACAAAACAGCAAAGATATTGGTCTTCCACTTACTGAGTTACAGGAATTGCTTACTATTTTGTACAGGGAGGAAGAATAATGGAACCTGTGGTAGAACTGAACAATGTGACTAAATCATTTGATGGATTTACACTGAAGAATTTTTCGCTGACCGTTAAAAAAGGGTTTGTGCATGGATTTATCGGTGGAAACGGGGTTGGGAAGTCCACTACGATTAAGATGATGATGAACTTACTCGAGCCAGATAGTGGGAATGTATCTGTGTTTGGGTCATCTTATAAGGAACGAGAGAAAGAAATTAAACAGCGAATCGGTTTTGTTTACGATGAAAACGTCTTCTATGAACAACTTACTTTAGCTCAAATGAAGGATATAGTTAAAAGGGCGTACAATATGTGGGATGATGATCTGTTTTATAAGTATGTAAAAACCTTTCAACTTCCACTTAAAAAGCCGATCAAAACTTTTTCTAAAGGCATGATGATGAAAGCTTCTTTAGCCTTCGCTTTATCCCACCATGCAGAGCTCATTATAATGGATGAGCCCACATCAGGACTCGACCCAATTTTCAGAAGAGAGCTGCTTGAGATTCTGCAACAACTGATGATGGATGGAGAAAAGACGATTTTCTTCTCAACTCATATCACAACAGATTTAGATACGATTGCGGATTATATTACCTTTATTCATAACGGTGAACATATCTTTACGAAGGATCTTAATGAAATAAGCGAGGAGTATGCCATTGTCAAAGGCGGACTTGAGCTACTTGATCAGGAAACTGAAGGAGCATTTGTAGCCATTCAGAAATCATCATTTGGGTTTGTGGCTTTAACCGATCATAAATGCGAGGTGGAAGAGATGTTCGGGGAAACGGTCCTTATTGAAAAACCGACGCTTGAAGATATTATGTTTTTTACGAAGAAGGGGGAACCATCACATGCTCAACTTAGTTCGTAAAGATATTGTGATGCAAAAGAACTTGTTGGCGCTTCTTATGCTAATGTTATGTGGATATTCAGCTCTTGGGGTTTCTTCAATTATCTATCCAGGACTTATATTCTGCCTCTCGATCTTTATGAGTGCTATCTTTTTGGATGAGAAATCGAACATACATATGTTTCTAAACTCTTTACCGTACACTAGGAAACAAATCGTTGGTTCGAAGTATGTGGTCTTCGTATTGTTTACATGTATGGTGGCGCTGGCGTTATTAGTTGGAAAACTTGTTTTTCACGGTGAATTCACCTTATGGAAGGACTTTCTGCTCATGTTCACGATTGTTCTCACAACAGCCTCTTTTTTATTGCCGTTTAGTTATCAATTTAAGACCCAATATCTTTACGTGGGCTTTATTGGATTATTTGGTCTTTATTTACTGACAATTAATTTCCTAATTCCGAATTTACATGATCGGATTAGGCAGGTCGTTCACCTTATCCTGACAACATCAAGCCCTTCCTTATTTATAGGGATAGGAATCTATGTTGTAGTTTTATATGGCTTTTCTTGGCTTCTCTCTATTCGCATATATCAGCGTAAAGTGTTTTAGTGGTTTAATAACTAGGAGGAGAAGGGGGAGGCGTTGAATGTTGGCATCACCAGGAAGTCAACTAAACCACTAGCATCAGTGAATCCTAAAGAATTTACTTCTCACCATCATCGGACTTGTTTTTTGATATAAACTCAAGTTTAAATCTAAGTTGTTCCATTAAATCGGAGCAATTGCTCAATTGAGTGCAAGCCTCTATAACATATGTAACGGAGCAAAATGAATTTGACCTTTTTCACAGAATGCAGTAGATGGAATTTAAGATGTTATTTTTGGAGGAGAGAGGGATGCAGGAGAAGATCAACATTTGTTCATTTATCTGTTCATTTATTTGCGTGTTATTATTTTTAATAGTTTCATTCTCAGGTTGGTTCAGTAATTCCATAATCGGAATTCACCCTTTAACAATAGTTTTATTTATTTCGTTATTTACATTTCTTGCTGGAGTATTTGGTTTGTCTGGTATTAGAGACTGGAAAGGTATGACGAGAAGTCTATTCACAATGATAATATCCCTTAGTTTGGCGGTTCTTCTGAGTGGGATTTTACTTTTTGGAAGTTTACTTAACTAAAATTGCGCTCGTAAATGTTTTACTTAAAGTGTTCAACAATCTCGGAGCAATTGTTGAATAAATACGGGAACACCACTCTGATGGCGTTCTCTTTTTTTGCTTTAATAATAATGAGCTATTACGTATATTTTCGGAAAAATTAAAAAATAATGCACAAAACCAATATTATGTTATATATTTATAACATAAGGTTAATTATTTCTAACAAAAGGAGGTAAGAGAGTTGAATTCAAAGACTGCGTTGATTCTTGTTTCTATTCTGTCAGCTTCGATTGCTGCAGGACTCCTATTTCAGATGTTCACGGTATTCAGTAACGATGCGATGACGACTTCTGAGTTAATTTTAACGATCACGACCATGGTGGTCATGCTCCTACTTATACCCATCTTTCTACGGTTATGGAAAAATATTAAAGAGGGTATCCCTCACGATGATGAACTTTCTCAGAAGATGAAAATGTTCGCAGCAGGATATTCTTATTTTTCTTCGCTTATTATCTGGCTCGCCCTCTTTGCTTTCCACAAGCACATTCAACAGGATGATCTACTGATGTTAGGACTCTCCGGAATGATCTTCAGCTTTGGAATCAATTGGTTATTAGTTAGAAGGAAAGGATTTCAGTAATGAACACAAGAATGAAAGAATTGCGAGCAGCTCTTAAACTAACACAGGCAGATCTCGCAAAACGCGTGAACGTTCGAAGAGAAACGATCGTGTTTCTCGAAAAAGGGGAATACAACCCATCACTTAAACTAGCAGTCAAAATCGCAAGACAGTTAAATTCAAGGATTGAGGATGTGTTTATTCTAGACGAAGATGATTTGAGATAAGTGCCTTAATAGAACAACTTTTTGAAAATGTATCGTAGAAACGGTAGCTCTCTTATAAGGTTATTTATCTACCCTGACCAATAAGACCCAATTCAAATGAGCGACGAATTTCTACCGATTCGTGCGCTCTATTTTTGTTTTGATCCTTGTTACACAAATATCCGGATTGAGATTGTAGGGAACTTATTGATTGCTTTTTGGTTAAATGTGGTAAAAATGTTTTAGGATACAATATTGAAGTTGTTCAATAAACGGGAGCTATTGCTGCAAAAACGCTATATTTTGTTGGACAAACGAAGTAAGGTGGGTCAACAACCACTAGATTAAGCGCGGGGGTTAGAAAATATGAAACAATTAGGCACGCTATACTTTTTCTGTGGAAAAATGGGCGCAGGAAAAACAACTAAATCAAAACAATTGGCGCTCGATAAACATGCGGTACTATTGTCTGAAGATGAATGGCTTTCATCTCTTTATCCGAATCAGATTGTATCATTTGAGGACTATCTAAAATTCTCGGCGCAACTCAAGCCGTTGTTAAAAAAGCATGTCCAAAACATATTAAGTGTCGGTTCAGATGTAGTGATGGATTTTCCAGCTAACACTCAAAAACAGCGGAAGTGGTTTTTAGATATGGCGTCAGAAGTACATGCAAGCCATCAACTAATTTTCATTAATGTAAATAATGAGCAATGCTTAAGTCAAATTGCTCAAAGGCGTAACGAACAGCCCGAAAGAGCAGCTTTTGACACGAAAGAGGGGTTTATCCATGTTACTAAATTTTTTGAAACACCAGAAGCATCTGAGGGTTTAAATATCTTAGAATTTAGTGGAAAAGAATAATAAGTAATGTAACACAGCTTAATAAGGAACAGAACAAAATCGTTTGCAACGGGTGGTAGCGGATGCGATAGTTTAAAATCTACTTTAAACTATCTTGAAATCAAGTCTACCGTATAATCAGAGCAACTCTTCAATATCGTCCTTTGGTATTTAGAAACTAATCAAGATGAGCTGAATGGATAAGCATTAAAGGGGTATGCAACAATCTCGGAGCGTTAATCTAAAAAGGATTACGCTCCTTTTTGTTTAAGTTAATAACAGGGCAATTTAACGGAAAAAGAGGTTGTCATATTCAATCCATAAAAGGGCCAGAGATTGTTGAAGAAAAACCTGTTCAGTTTATGCTAGAAACTAAATGGAATACTAATCATAAAATACATTAAAAAGTGGGGAAATCAATGGTTGCAAAAACTAAAAAGGATTTTGATGGATTGAAAATAATTGGTGAAATTTGTGGAGCGATTCGTGATGAATTGGTCCATAGTACGAAACCCGGAATTACGACAAAAGAACTCGATGAAATTGCAAGAGAGATGTTTGAAAAGGCAGAAGCTCAATCTGCGCCAAAAAGAGAATACGATTTTCCTGGGTATACGTGTATTAGTATAAATAATGAAGTGGCGCATGGGATTCCGAAGAGAAAACGGGTCATCCATGAAGGAGATTTAGTGAATATAGACGTTTCAGGTTCAAAAAACGGATATTACGCAGATACTGGAATTTCATTTGTAGTAGGGAAAGGAGACGCGGCATTACAAAAAATATGTGACGTTTCTAAAGAGGCATTCCATGCTGGACTTAAGCAGGCAAAGCCAGGTTCAAAAAAAAGTGCTCTCGGAAAGGCTGCCCACAATGTAGCGAAACGCCATGGCTTAACAGTAATAAAAAATCTTACTGGGCACGGTATTGGACTTTCGCTTCATGAAGAACCTAAACATATTTTTAATTATTTCGCTAGTTGGGATGATGAAATCTTGAAAGATGGTGCGGTAATTGCCTTTGAGCCTATGATCTCTACATTCGAAGAGGAAGTTTTCGAATCTGAAGATGGATGGACTTTCTTAACCAATGAAAGCTTTGTGGCTCAATACGAACATACGGTTATTCTTACAAATGAAGGACCTCTTATTACGACATTATAAAAAGCACAACTCGGCAATCGAGCGCAACTCAAGAATATTGAATTTAGTCCATTGTTCTATTAAATCGGAGCTTATCTTTAATTAGATAGGCTCTTTTGGGGAAAAAGATGGATTTATTAGTTCTATTTTGAAATAATTGGTATTAAGCATTTTGACTTAGATTAGATGCTAATAAAACTATTGTATTGCTTTTAGGAGGATTTTTATTTGAATACCAAAAAACTTGATTTGATTATCTTATTAACTCTGACCGTTGCAGTTCCGGTATGTACAATTCTACCGTACCTTGGAATAATTCCAGACTTTTTACTATTCTTCATCTTGCCAGTAGGAATTATCTTTTGCCTCATAGGAGTAATGGCTTCTGTTCTAAGGATACAAACTAGTAGTTGGAAACAATCATAACAAATATCAATGTTCCACAATCTCGGAGCAAGAGCTGAAGATCGATACATAGATTCGTATCCTCTTTATATCTGTAAGCTAAACATGAAAATAGAAAAACAATGTTAAGGGAAGGAACATGAATGGAAAAACACAATCCAATAATTGAAACAGATAGATTAGTACTAAGAGAGGTAGTCGCAGAGGATGCTTTGGATATGTATCACTATTTGTCCGATGAAGAAGTCGTAAAACATATGGGGTTACCGCCTGCCCAAAGTGTTGAAGAAGTAATGGATGAAATCGACTGGTATCATTCAATAATAAAAGAAGGAACAGGCATTAGGTGGGGCGTTACTTTAAAAGACTCAGGTAAGGTTATAGGTAGTTGCGGGTATTTAAATATGCAGCCCAAACATTATAAAGCTGAAGTTGGATTTGAATTAAATAAAAATTATTGGGGGAAAGGCATTGCCTCAGAAGCGCTAGAAACTATTATTAAGTATGGATTTAATCACTACCATTTAGAACGGATAGAGGCTTTAATAGACCCTACTAATATTCAATCCCATAGATTGGTTAGCAAACTAGGTTTTACAAAAGAAGGTTTACTCAGGAGCTATGAATATACTCTTTGTAAGTTTGATGATTTATATATGTATTCAATTATTAAAAGAGATCTTATCAAGTAATAGAACCGTAATGGTTTTAAGGAAGGTATCTTGATACTGCGCCTTAATTAATCTCGGAGCGATAGCTGTAAAGCGGCTATCACTTAATTTTTATGACGGAACAAATTTTTGAAACGTTTCCAGCATGAAATCGTATCTAATGTAATGTAGCTTTTAGTTCAATGAATAAAGCTGTAGGGAGAATAATGTGAAAACGAAATCAAAGTACCGTGGGTTAGGAATTGCTCTTGGTTTATCATGGGCACCAGCATAGGGATAGCTGTGAATCAACTAGCGATTAGTCTTATGTTGGGTATCCTATTAGGTTTGGTCCTTGGTTCCATGATTGATAATAGGAGTAATCGATAGAATTAGTAGGAATGATTAACTTTTTGGTGGAATGAAAATGAACTCTATTCATGAATTGACATCTCTTGAAGATTGGTGGGCCCTGTGGAGACAATCGATCCATTCGCCGGTATTAGTCTTTAAACATAGCACATCTTGTATGATTAGTTCTAGATCCTTCAAACACTTGAGGAACTTCCAAAAGGTAGGGGGAGGAATAGTGGATTGTTATATGGTAAAGGTTGTTGAAAACAGAAGAATTTCTAATGAGATTGCAAAGGTTACAAACATACCTCACAAATCACCACAACTACTCCTCATAGATAAACAACAAATTATTTGGCATACATCTCATTGGAAGATTACAAAAAAACGTATACAGAAAGCAATTTGTTAATACTCGAGTGCAAGGGGTTGTTAAAAAGTTAAAGCAGATTAGAGGCGCACCTTAACTCTAAGACAATGATTTTAACAAAAGGCCTTGAAATCAAGCCTTCCATTATATCGTAGCGATTGATCAATAGAGTCCTAGCTCTTTTTTATTAAGCATAAGGAATATCAGGGCTATTGGCAAAGCAGAATAGTTTAAGATGGTCCGGTATATTTAAACTCCTGCTACTAAACTCCAAATTGTTTTAAATGGTGGTCAAGATGTTTGTAGATACCTTTTCCCCATTGGTGGGAAGAAAGTTTTCCAAAAAAAGGATGTGGATGATCTGTACAAGACTCTGGTCCATTCTTTTGAAATGTTATTATTTTTTGTTTTAGTTTTTCTTTTTCAACTTCAAAATCTCTTTTAGATGTAATTAAAATGGTTGGAATAGTTGGCATATTGTGCTCTAAAGGTTTGTCATTATAAAAGATGGGTTTTGCAAATCTACCTACTAATATTCCTAACAAACCTCTTTTAGGGAAAGAATCTCCCAATGCGATATCTTGGAAAGATGAGCAATGAGCTAACATTTGAGAAACATTCATTTTACCCCATATTGGTTGTGAATTTACATTTAAGTCATCGATACGAATTAATATTTCATCTGTATGCTTGATCTCGAAAATGTTTTTCATTAGAATCCTCCTTTAGTTTTTAAAACTAAAAAATCCCATTAATTATTATAGAGTTCACCGTCACCGTCACCGTTGTTAATCCTTTAAACTAACGGGTGCTTTAATTTAAAATCTGCTTCAAGATATACCTTGGAATCAAGTCTTCAGATTAGCGGGAAACTCAAGAATATGGAAATTAATCCATTGTTCCGTTAAATCGAAGCGATAGCTAAAATTTTGGTATCACTTATTGTGCTCACGGAGCCGTTTGAATTAATTTTATCTACAATGCAGTAAGGGTGATTTTATGATTGGTTTATTTTTTTATGTATTTTCTCATTTTGTTTTTGATTGCAAGATTGATTAGCCTGTCTGGAAATATAAGATGGGTACCCACAATAAGAACCACAGTCAGGAAGGACGCAAAGATAGCAGCAATTATATCTTTATGTTTTGTGATTTTTCTTTAGCTAACGGATAGGCTAGTGCTTGTTACATTTAATTTAGTAGTGTCTCAATCATTTAAATGGTAATGAAATAGGGGGATTATATGGATATGGGTGCTGCTTCTATAATGTTGATTTTTGTTACGGTAATACCTATCGTAGCTGTTATTTATATTATTAGAGCGTTCTTGAAGAAATAAATACATAAACACTCTTCTATTATATAGGAGCGTTAATCTAAAAGGATTACGCTCTATTTTGTTTTAGCTAGTAAAAGGTCAGTTAATGGGAGGTGTATATGGATTCTGAAGTTCTCAAACAAATTGGATAGTAGAGTTCAGTAAAGTCAAAATGATATGTTGGTGTGTAGAAGATGAGAGGATGGGTAGTTATTATAAAATCAAAAAAATTACTTTTAACTATTTTAACATTGATGTTATTTCTTTTGAGTGCTTGTCAAACGAATAATGTAAAAGAAGAGCCATATGATGGCGTGCTGTTAAAGATTGCAGTTGTTGGTGAACAACCTAATGTTAGAGAGGAACAGATAAATTTTAATGAATTATCTCTAAGTGAGTTACATCATTCAAACTTAAGAAAGTATGATGCAGTATTCATTATGGAAGACCATTTATCTGATGCTTCAAAATCAAAATATGTAGAAATGTATAAGAGTAAAAACATTCCATTCTTCTTTGTAGGCTCGCGAGCAAATACTATACCTTTTCAAGATTTAGAAAATCCCGTGTCTTATGAAGAAGAAGCGGAAAGGATTAATGGTACGCAAAATTTTATATCAGGAATTTTGTATGAGGGAGAAGAAAAAGGCTATCGTGGTTGGAAACTTGCATACCCAATTAAAAACAGTGAAGTTCAACAAGATAATGTAAAAGGAATATACTCTAAGGTATTCAAGGTCGTTGAGAATGAAGTAAAAAAAAATTCTTAAACTACAGGTGGCTTAGCTCAAAATCTGAGAATTTCTTGAATTCAAATTTTCCAGTAAAATCGGAGCTTATCTATAAATAGATTTGTAGTACACAAATAATACAATCTTCAACGAATATACAGGTAGTCAATTTGTTATTGGAGATAAGGTTAAGACTTGGGATACTAGCCTACCAATTGATAGTAATTCATCGGAATTTCTTTCATTCATTTATGACATGGGAGATTTGAGGCGTTTGTTTAGAGAAGGATGGCAAGTGAGATGTACTTCCTTTATAATGAGGGATAATTCAACAGGGAATGGAGAGCTTCTATGACGTACAACGATGAATATTACATGAAAATAGCTATCCAACAAGCTTTAAAATCAAGAGCAGAAGGAAACGAACCTTTTGGTGCAATCCTGGTTAAAGGCAATGAAATTGTAAAAGTTGCTGAGAATAAAGTACATACCCACTCAGATCCTACCTACCATGCAGAAATAGGTCTAATCAGAGATTTTTGTTCAGAGAATCAGCTATTTGATTTGGAGGAATACACTCTGTACACTAGCTGCGAGCCTTGTGTAATGTGTTCAGGTGCAATGGTTTGGTCAAATCTAGGTAAATTAGTATATAGCGTTACACACGATCAATTAGCACAAATAGCAGGTGACAACATAATGATTTCCTGTAAAGATGTATTTACTAAAAGCCCACTTAAACCTTCAGTGGTAGAACAAGTATTGAATGACGAAGGTTTGAAGGTATTTGATGGATACACGTTTGGATAAAACAGTATGATAGTAAGTAACCCCAGGCAAAAAATCTTTTGTCTGGTTTTTTTAGCAGCAAGGGAGCGAATTAGAAGAAAGGATTGTAAAGTAGTATCATAGTTTCCAATAAACTCGGAGCTTACTTGTATTAAGATAAGCTCCATTTATCTGAAATAAAGATTGAGTTATGCTTCCTGATTTGAAATAATTGGAATTAATACCCAGGGAAGTTTACTTAAGAAAAATTATGGAGGTGTCAAATATGTCTAAAGAAGTTATTTTTATCTTAGTTATAGTATCTATGGCTATATGGGTTACGGTGTCTAAAGAGGCTGTAAAACCTTCAAAGGAAATAAACTGGTGGAAAATGATAACATTACTGTCTGCTGGTTCTTTATCTACATTAGTTATAACCCTTACTCTTTTTCAAAGTCTGTCGTTTTAGTTCCGTTAATTCGGAAAAATGCTGTCATAAAGGAGCACAGTAGAGGTTGAAGACCGATCTTCATTAATCGTACGCTCAACGTTTTTTTACATATCAGATCAACTTAAAGAAAACATTAACCTCTCTTTCTGGTGATAAGGATACTTTCTACTATATATGATATCGTAAAAGTTGTATTAAAACCTGATGATGATTATTATGAGAAGGAACAAGGAATATTTATGATAAATAAAATGGATGATGTTGGTATCCGCATACTCATACTTGTATCGCTCGATGAGCAATCATGAAAAACAGCGTTAATTCATTCACATAATGATCAAGCAAAGGTAACTGGAGAGGAAGTATCTGCACCATCCCTAAAAAAATTTTAAACGAGTCAAATGTTAACGTGACAAACCTAGATCAAGAGATTGAAATGTTATCATGTGTACTTAAACATAATAAAGTAATGAAAATGAGAATAAGTCTGCCGTTCAAATTGGATGGCGGGCTTATTTTCATATTTATTACAGTACCTTAATAAATTTTTAATTATCTTAAAATAACTTAATATTCGAAAAACAAAAAATGTTTTTGTTTATATTAAAGGGTTTCAAACTATTTTTGACTTTATTAAAATATTAAAATATTATAGTAAAGGAATAAGGGAGGTAGTAACATGTCATCATTGAATAAACAGAAAATTGTGGATAGCGTCCCTCAAAAAGGTTTCTTTGGACATCCGAAGGGATTATTCACTTTATTCTTCACAGAATTTTGGGAGCGCTTTTCCTATTACGGAATGCGTGCCATCCTTGTATTCTACATGTACTATGAGGTTTCAAAAGGCGGTCTGGGTCTAGAGCAAAACACAGCTTTAGCAATCATGTCGATTTATGGTTCACTTGTATATATGTCCGGAGTAATCGGAGGCTGGTTGGCAGATAGGATATTCGGAACTTCGAAAGCCGTTTTCTACGGTGGAATATTCATCATGTTTGGTCATATTGCATTATCATTTCCAGGAAGTTTAGCTATGTTCTTTGTTTCCATGGTATTGATCGTTGTGGGAACAGGACTATTAAAACCGAATGTTTCAACTGTGGTTGGAGAAATGTACAGCGAAAGTGACACGCGCCGCGATGCAGCTTTCAGTATTTTCTATATGGGTATCAACCTTGGTGCATTCATTGCCCCGCTAATCGTTGGTAAGCTTATGGAAACAAAAGGATTCCATTGGGGATTTGCAGTTGCAGCTGTCGGTATGTTCGTAGGTCTTGTTGTATTCATGTTAACTAAGAAAAAGAATCTTGGTCTAGCTGGTACTTATGTTCCAAACCCGCTTGCGCCATCTGAGAAGAAGAAATATGGATTAATCGCAGGGTTAGTTGTGGTTGGTCTTACTATTATTTTAGGTATTACGATTCCTGCTGGCTTATTTACATTAAACGTATTTATTAATTTAGTAGGCATCTTCGGTATCGTCGTTCCAACCATTTACTTTATCGTGATGTATTATAGTCCGAAAACAACGCAAACTGAACGTTCCAGAGTCATCGCTTACATTCCATTATTTATTGCAGCTGTTATGTTCTGGGCAATTCAAGAACAGGGTTCAACCATCCTTGCAGTTTACGCAGATAAACGAACTGAACTGGAATTCATGGGAATCAGTATATCCCCAGCTTGGTTCCAATCGTTAAACCCGTTATTTATCATTCTATTAGCTCCAGTATTTGCTTGGATGTGGGTGAAACTTGGCAATCGTCAACCATCGATTCCTAAGAAGTTTTCATTTGGTCTATTGTTTGCTGGTTTATCATTCTTAGTGATACTACTGCCTGTATATTTGGGAGGAGAGGATTCACTAGTAAGTCCATTATGGCTTGTGCTTAGCTATTTTATCGTTGTGCTTGGTGAGCTATGCTTATCACCAGTAGGTCTTTCTGCCACAACCAAATTAGCTCCAGAAGCTTTCTCTGCTCAAACTATGAGTCTATGGTTCTTAGCTTCAGCTGCCGCACAAGCATTGAATGCACAACTTGTTCGTTTCTATACACCAGAAACAGAAACGCTGTACTTCGGGGCAATCGGAGGTATGGCAATCATATTGAGTATTGCACTATTCCTACTTTCACCTAAGATCCAGAAATTGATGAAAGGTGTAAAATAATTCATTTAACCCTCTGAATGTTTTCAGAGGGTTTTTATATACTTGAAGGGGAATGGAGTGGCTTCTTCAATGCCAGTAAAGTAGAAAAGAATTCCGCTATATAACGGAGTTCTAATCTAACAATTAGAAAAAGTCACATTCACATGTTCTTTTACGACTTCTTCTACGATTATCTTTAAAAAGATAGGCTCCTTTTAACTGGAATTAAAGATTGAGTTATGTGGATTCTTTTGAAATAATTGGTATTAATCCAACGTTCAGTAAGATTGAAATAGCGTTAAATAATAAGACGCTAATAAAAGTATTGATTTGCTTTAAGAGGATTATATTTGAATACCGTAAGACTAGATAAGGTTATCTTATTAACCATGATCACTGCAGCTCCGGAATGTACAATTCTACCGTATCTTGGAATAATTCCGGATCTTTCACTATTTTTCATCTTGCCTCATAGGAGTAATGGCTTCTGTCCTACGGATACAAACCAGTAGTTGAAAACACCGTTAACACATATCGATGTTCCGTAAACTCGGGGTTATCTGGAATAAAGTTCATAGACAAGTCCGTGTTAGTGGCAATTAGTTTGGGTTTGAGAAGAGAAAACTAAGGCATGGGAGGGGAATTATGGGAGAATACAACAATGAAAAATCTATATTAAAAACAAAATTGCAAAAGTTGATTTATATCATACTCTGCCCTGTTGTAGTAGGAATTGTTATTTATATTATTACACTGATTGAAGGCGAGCCGTTTCGGTTAAAAGCTGAGTTGCCATTAATGCTTGGACTATCGATACCACAATGGATTATTATTCTGTTTTTTCCTCATTTTTACGGTTCACCAGGAAAGAAAGAAAGGCAAAAAGAGAATCAAATTCTGAGGAATACCATCTTTTGTTTGTTAATTTTAACTATCATTCTACTTATCATTTTGTTATTTAATTAACTAACTTTAGGAGTGTAATAATTATTCCACAGTCAGCGATTTTTAACATCACCGATTTAAAAGGATTGTAAAAGAAACGTCAGCAAGGGGTATGAACGGTGAGAAGATTGCAAGCTGTCGATGTAGCCGAATGATCAGATTCTTTATGATGAAGGAATAATTGAAATGTATGGGGAAGAATCACTTGCATTTGTAAGAATGGGGAAGGGTGATGTAAATACTGTTTACTCAAGAGAGGAAAGATAATATAACTTTTACATTAGGCGATTAAAGGTGAGTTTTATTGAGCGGGAGATCAAATGACAATAGAAGAGCTAAAATGTTTGAACATTTGTTATGATAATAGCACTCACATGCATGTATTTATCGAATTGATTATCCATTAAAAATCGGAAAAAAGAACAACTATTGACTGTTTCTCTTTTCCGATAAGTAACATACTAGGTAGCAAGTAAAGCGGTGCTCTCTTTTAATTAACTAAATCGATCTGAAGAAAGTTTTCAACTGTAAAGGCTACTACGCCTAGGGCAGAAGAATGAGTTGAATGCTCAGAAAAATCAATCCTAAGTCCTTTTTGTTGAAATCTTTGTGTATGATCCTTGATATGTTTGTTTATTGGTTTTTTTAGCCATTTTTTGGCTGAAGCGAGACGATTTCCTATGATAACTTGTTCCGGATTGAATATATTTATGATATTGTTAATGCCGATTCCAAGGTAAGTTCCTATTTCTTCAAACAAATCAGCAGAACGCTGATCCGTATTAGCCAGTTTAATTAATGCATCTAAACAAAGTTCTTTTCCTTTGTGTGGGTTTAACTTTAATTCTTTAGCTTTTTTAAGCAAAGTATTCTCGGAAGCATATAATTCCCAGCACCCCTTATTCCCGCAGCGACATTCGAGGCCATTCACATCAATTGTCATGTGGCCCATCTCTCCTGAAAAACCCTCATGACCCTGATAAAGTTTACCGTTCAAGAGTAAACCAACGCCAATTCCAATTCCAGCACTAACATATACAATATTATCAAATGCCTGACCAACTCCGAATTTCTTTTCGCCATATGCTCCAGCATTTGCTTCATTTTCGATGATAACTGGAATGGCAAACTCATCTTCAATAATGGTTTTTAACCTAATGTTCTTCCACCCCAGGTTTGGAGCTAATAAAATTTCGCCGTCTTTATTCACAATTCCTGGTACGCCAATTCCAATTCCTATTACACCATATTTGCATGAAGGAGTGTTCATTGAAAGACTCTTGATCATGGCAATGAGTTGAGACTCAATTTTTTTATATGTTAAATCATAGAAATTCAACTTTTCCTCTTTGACAATGTTGCCATTTAAATCTGTTAAGATGCCTAACATGTAGTTTACACCTAGATCAATTCCAATTGAAAAACCGGCAAGCTCGTTGAACAGAAGCATAACGGGTCTTCTGCCACCACTCGATTTTCCAGGGCCAGATTCATATATCAAATCTTCGAGAAGGAGCTCGCTGACAAGAGAGGAAACAGTACTTTTATTAAGCCCGGTCATTTTCGCTATATCCGCTCGTGAAATCGGAGTATTGTCTTTTATTACTTGTAGTACGATCGATTTATTCCCTCTTTTTACAACGTGTTGATTCCAAGTGTGGTTTAGTGTCATTTTCATTTTGTTCCCCTTTTCGATTAACTTCTTACCAGTATTCTAACATAAACTTAGTTTATCCAGTAGACAAACATAAATACATTTGCTATTCTGAATTTACGGAAAGCGGTTTATTAATTATGAGGGGGATTTTAGATGGGTTATAAGAAAGCGGTTACATTTTTTGTGATGGTTATATTCACGGTCTTACTAGCTACAGGTTGTGCTTCTTCAAGTAGTAATGAAGAATCGAGTGGTGATACGAAAACGATTGATTTCATGCACCTTTGGCCTGAAGGGAGTTCTAAAGATCACAATAGAATTGTAAGCGAAATCATTTCGGATTTTGAAAAAGAAAACCCGGATGTGAACGTTAACCTTGAAGTGCTTAGTAATGAACAATATAAAGATAAGTTAAAAGTATTATCTACGTCAGAACAGCTACCCGATGTAGGAATGACTTGGCCGGCAGGATTTTTGGAACCTTATGTGGATGGTGAGATGTTTACACCGCTAGATGATGTTCTGGATGATGGATTAAAAGATCAATTTGTCTCAGGTACAACTGAGGCATATGGGATTGATGGAAAGACGTACGGACTTCCACTTGAATTAAATATTGCAACTGTCTTCTATAACAAAGCGATTTTTGAGAAGTATGGTCTTAAGGCGCCTAAAACGTATGAAGAATTA
Organism: Anaerobacillus sp. 63XJN7_4_ISO-PGPR-S23-413; assembly: GCF_056173725.1. Classification (NCBI taxonomy): domain Bacteria; kingdom Bacillati; phylum Bacillota; class Bacilli; order Caryophanales; family Bacillaceae; genus Anaerobacillus; species Anaerobacillus sp. 63XJN7_4_ISO-PGPR-S23-413. The sequence goes on along the minus strand of NZ_CM149688.1, from coordinate 2,366,382 downwards.
AAAAACGTAGTAAAAACATTGAATGAAAATAATGTGGAACCAATCGCACTAGGAAATAAAGATAGATGGACTGGCTCATTGTGGTACATGTATCTTGCAGATCGAATTGGTGGATCAGACGTGTTAACTAAAGCTATTGATCGTTCTGGCACTTTTGAAGACCCGGCCTTAGTGTCAGCAGCAGAAAAGGTTCAAAACCTTGTAGACATGGGAGCGTTTGAGAAGGGGTTTAATGGCCTGTCAGATGAAGAAGCCAAAAGTATGTTTATGAACGGACAAGCTGCTATGTATTTAATTGCAACTTGGGATCTACCAAACTACACGACGAATGAAGATGTTCCTCAGGAGTTTAGAGATTCAGTTGATTTCTTTAAATTTCCAACAGTTGAAGGTAGTGGTGTTGAGAATAGTTTCGTTGGTGGTCCAGGTGTTGGGCTTTTTGTAGCGGAAAATTCGGATGTGAAAGAGGAATCGAAGGAATTCGTTAAATTCTTCGTAGAGAAGTGGGGAGAGAAGTCTGTAGAAGAAGCTGGCGTAATCCCTGCAACCAAAGTGAATAGTGAAAATCTAGAGCTTCCAGATATGTACAACGATGTACTGAATGAATTAAATGAATCTAGTAATATCACTTTGTTCGCAGATGTGCAAATGAAGCCAGAGGTGGCCCAGATTCACCTTGATGCCATTCAGGCGCTTTTCGGAGGAGAAATTACACCGAAAGAGTTTGCGAAGTTGCACGAGAAAGCACTCTCAGATTCTGAGTAATGGGAAATAAAAGTATAGCTGGCCTCTATTGTAAGTGAGGCCAGTTTCTTTCCTTTCTAATAACAAAAATAGTTAATAAAGAGGCGTCTCAAATTTACTTTGTATTTTGTTTAAACATATTAATTTTTTCAATGAAAATAATGTGGTCGTCCTCTCGAGCGAGTAGGTAGCATTTTCTAATCTGAACAGTATGGAGTTGTGGTTATGAATAAAGTTATGTCGAATAAGTTTGTCATTGCGTTATACGTTCTACCATCTCTGTTATTAATAGGGATCCTCATCTTCATTCCGTTACTATTGAGTGGTTATTATGGGTTAATGGATTGGGATGGTATAAGTGCGATGAAATTTATTGGAATGGATAATTATATCAATGTTATTCAGGATGATAAGTTTTGGGATAGTGCTCTACATTCTTTTCTTCTTGCATTGTTTTCAACACTCAGTTTGATTATCTATCTGGCCATTTCTCTTATCCTCGTATCGAAGATAAAAGGTGCCGATCTATTGAGGAAAATCTATTTGATCCCTATGCTTTTATCTTCTGTTGCGATCGCACAGCTATGGATTAAAGTCTACAATCCAAATAATGGGATACTGAATAGTATTCTTATAGGGATTGGAATTGATAATCCGCCTTCATGGTTAGCGGAGCCTACGCTTGTATTATACGCCATTTTTATCCCAATTCTATGGCAGTATGCAGGGTTTTACATATTGATCTATTATGCTGCGCTTAAGAATATTCCAGATTCGATTATTGAAGCTGCAAGGATTGATGGGGCATCAGCTCTGCAAATCGCTTATAAAATAAAACTTCCTCTTATTATGGGCGTCGTAAAAGTGACTGTCGTACTTGCCATTGTAGGTTCTTTAAAATATTTTGATCTCATTTACGTTATGACTGGCGGAGGGCCGAACGGGGCTAGTGAAGTTATGGCTTCCTATATGTATAAGCTAGCTTTTTCAAATTATGAGTTTGGCTATGGAAGCGCGGTAGGTTTTATGCTTCTTCTAATAACGTTGGTCGTGACACTCATCATTCGTAAACTGACGGAATCGGATGAAAATATCCAGTACTAGGAGGGCTTCTTTTATGAATCGTTTAGGTTATGTCTTGCTCTATCTCTGCTTAGGGATATTAGGTTTATTTCAAATATATCCAATCATTTGGTTGTTCTTATTCTCTCTGAAAGATAATCAAGAGATTTTTTCGGGATCTCCTTTTTCCTTTCCCAGCAAGTTTAATTGGGAAAACTACCAGAAGGTTTGGGATGGAGGGATTGCCCTATATTTCTTCAATAGTGTATGGATTACAGCGGTAGCCATCCTATTAACAGTGCTATTAGCAAGTATGACTACTTTCGCGATAACAAGAATGAATTGGAAATTCAGCAAACTAGTACTGGGCTTATTTATGATTGGTTTGATGATTCCGATTCATTCAGCTCTCATTCCATTGTTTAATATGTTTTTAAATGTGAATTTGATTGATCATCCATTGTCTATTGTTATCACTTATACGGCATATAACTTACCGATCACAATGATGATTTTACTAGGATTCTATTATACGTTGCCCCGTGAGATCGAAGAAGCAGCGATTATTGACGGTTGTTCTATTCATAGATTGTTTTTTAGAATTATTTTGCCAATGACGATTCCAGTTATGTCTACAACCGTAATTATTAATATGATTTATAACTGGAATGAGTTTGTATTTGTTAACACGTTTATTAGCTCAGATAAGTACAAGACGTTAACGGTTGGTATTCAGAATTTCATTGGTCAGTACATGACGGATTGGGGGGCAATCGGAGCTACTTTGATCATTAGTGTGCTACCGATTTTAATTGCATTTATTTTTTTCAGTAACAAGGTTGTAGAAGGAATATCATCTAGTGCAGTTAAAGGATAGCCTATTATAGGAAAAGAGAGGGATAGTTATGCCAGAAAACAATTTTTTTAATGCTCATCATTCACCGATTGGTGCTTTCTCAAGTTTTACATTTGGTTATGGGGGTAATGGTGGTGGACTCGATTTAGAACTAGGGCGTTCACCGAGGAAGAACATATACGTTGGACTGGAATCACTGAAGCAAGAAGGTCATTATGATGCTCTTCCATTCTTTGATGCGAATGACGATGAGAGTAAGCGGTATGATATTGAGAACCCGGATCCTAACCCAGACAATCCTAACATCATTATTTCCTTTCCCAAAGACCAAGTTGAACGAGATTTTCAACTATGTACGGATACCTGGAAAGCAGGTGATTTAACATTTACGGTGTATTCACAGGTTCATACAGTAGAGAATCCAGAAACAGCAAGCGAAGAGGAATTGAAACGAACGCTTGTCCCAGCAGTTCTAGCAGAATTAACCATTGATAATACAAAGGGAGAGAGAAAGCGTCGAGCCTTTTTTGGATACGAAGGGAGCGACCCCTATTCTTCGATGCGGCGATTGGATGATACGGCAGAAGAATTGGCAGGTATCGGTGAAGGAAGAATAACGGCTATAGCAAGTAAGAAGGCTGAAACGAAGTCAGCTATGCACTTTAGTATGGAAAATATCCTAACTACTCCTTTCGAGGAAAATTGGACGTTTGGTCTCGGACCAGTAGGTACGCTTATTGCTGATGTTCCACCAGGGGAAAAAGCGACGTATAAATTTGCCATCTGCTTCTATCGAGGTGGAATTGTGACAGCTGGTATGGATACTTCTTATTTCTACACAAAATACTTTTCAAACATAGAAAGCGTAGCAAACTTCGCCATTGGAAACTTTGATGAGCTGAAACAACGGGCACTGCAAAGCAATGCGATGATTAGTGAAGCAAATTTATCGAACGATCAGAAGTTCATGATGGCCCATGCGGTCCGTAGTTATTATGGAAATACTCAATTACTTGAACATGAAGGGAAGCCTTTCTGGGTAGTTAATGAAGGCGAATATCGCATGATGAATACATTTGATTTAACAGTGGATCAGTTGTTTTTTGAGATGAAAATGAATCCTTGGACAGTGAAGAATGAATTGGATATGTTCATTGATAGATTCAGTTATGAAGATCAAGTTCGTTTTCCAAATGAAGAAGAACTGTATCCAGGTGGAATCAGTTTCACTCATGATATGGGCGTAGCGAATACGATTAGTCGTCCACACTACTCTTCTTATGAAGTTTACGGGATTGATGGATGTTTCTCTCATATGACAGGGGAGCAGCTGGTTAACTGGGTACTCACTGCGTCAGTTTATATTGAACAAACCCATGACGAACAATGGTTATTAGAAAACTTAACTATTTTTAAAAGCTGTTTCGAGAGTATGTTAAATCGCGACCATCCAGACCCAGTTCAGCGCAACGGATTGCTGGGGCTGGATTCAAGTCGTGTTATGGGCGGAGCAGAAATTACGACGTATGATAGTTTGGACGTTTCCTTAGGGCAGGCTAGGAATAATATTTACCTTGGAGGGAAAATGTGGGCGGCCTATGTCGCGCTAGAAAAGATTTTTTCAGAACAAAGGGAAAAAGAGCTGGCTACATTAGCTGGAAAACAAGCAGAGAAAAGTGCTCATACGATGGCAAGTCATTTGACGGATTCAGGCTATATCCCTGCTGTGATTGGGGAGAATAATGATTCTAGAATTATTCCTGCAATTGAAGGGCTAATCTTTCCATATTATACGAATTGTAAAGAAGCTCTTGATCCGGAAGGAAGATTTGGGGAGTACATTAGGGTTTTAAAAGCACATCTTGATACGGTTCTAAAAGAAGGCGTGTGTAAGTTTGAAGATGGAGGGTGGAAAATTTCCTCTACTAGTAACAACTCCTGGCTTAGTAAAGTGTATCTTTCTCAATTTATTGCTCGTGAAATATTGCATCACGTTGATGAAAACGGAGCAAAAGCGGATGCGGCGCATGTGAAATGGCTGACACATCCAGAATTGTCAGTTTGGAGCTGGAGTGACCAGATTATCTCTGGTGAAATAACAGGAAGTAAATATTATCCCCGAGGAGTTACAAGTATTCTATGGTTAGAAGAAAAGAAATAATACTGACAAAAGGACGAAACCGATTAGGTTTCGTCCTTTTGTTTTGCTAAGTGTGGGAACATTACAATGAACAAGCTCCCCGAGAAGCGAGGAGCTTTCATGAGATTAGGCCAATTTCTTTTCCTTATTACCTTTTTTTCGTAAAAGCATTTCTAATTCTTCTAATGATTTACCTTTTGTTTCAGGAACAAACTTCCAAACAAAAATGGCTGATAGAATACTCATAATTCCATAAAAAGAGTATGTAAGACCACCGCTTACTTCCATCATCATAGGATAAGTAGAAGAGATTAAGTAGTTAGCCGCCCATTGAGCAGCAACTGCGATTGCGACGGCTTGTCCTCGGATTTTGTTCGGGAAAATTTCTGAAATTAATACCCAAACGATCGGTCCCCAGGACATCATAAAGGAAGCTGTATAAATAATAATGAAAACTAAAGTGGCAATACCGATAATGCCAGAGAAAGCCATTCCAGCTACGCCGAACATTCCGATTGTCATACCGATTGAGCCGACAATGAGAAGGGGTTTTCTGCCCCATTTGTCAACCGTTAAGATGGCGATAATCGTAAAGATCACATTGACTAATCCCATGATAATCGTCTGAACCATTGAGGCGTCTCGTGCTGCTCCCATGCTTTCAAAGATTCGTGGTGCATAATAGAGAGCGACATTTATCCCTACAAACTGTTGGAAAATAGATAGCAAAATACCTATAAATACGATGGTTTTCCCAAAAGCAAAGAGTTTTGCTTTATTCGTGTCAAATGAATTTTTTATCTCATATAGGGTTGCCTTAGCCATCGTTTGATCATGAATTTTTGAAAGGATAGCAAACGCTTCTTCATTTTTATTGATAGATACGAGGTACCTTGGTGTCTTAGGCACCGTAAACAATAGCAACAAGAATAATAGAGCTGGGATAGCTTCAGAAGCAAACATATACCTCCAGCCTATATCATTCATCCATTCTAGGGGGTGCCCCTTAGCGATGCCCCAGTTAACGAAATAGACGACGAGCATCCCGAAAATAATAGCGAATTGGTTAAGAGATACTAACGTTCCTCTTATATTAGATGGAGCGATTTCTCCAATGTACATTGGAGAAACAGCTGAGGCTAATCCAACCCCGATCCCACCTATGATTCTATAAAGATTAAACATAATTAACAAAGAGTAAGTCGGCTCCTCACCATAGCCAAAAAACAAAAATTCGGGATAAGCTGAGCCGAGAGCTGATAGTAAAAAGAGTACAGCAGCTAGTATAAGAGAATATTTTCTGCCAATCTTTTTGGAAAAGTAACCTGATAAAACCCCACCGATGATACAGCCAATTAACGCACTTGATACAGTAAGTCCGTGAACCAGCGAGCTAAGCTGTAAATGATCTGAGAAGTATGTCTGTAGTGACCCTTCTGCCCCAGAAATTACTGCCGTATCGTAACCGAATAAAAGTCCTCCTAAAGTTGCAACAAGGGTGATTAACATAATGTAAATGCTCCGTCTTAGTTCCATTTTTTTACAGAGTAGAGAATATCTACTCTTTCCTCCCTTCAAATGAAATCGCTTGCAATGTTTTCATTTTATCAGAGGTTTCTTAGTTTGTATAGTGGATAAACTAACTATAGGTTTATTTTTATTTATGTTAGAAATCACTGGAGCATGTTTGTAAGTTCTCATAGATGTTGAATCGAGTTTTTACTGGTTACTTTAGAAAATGCATGAAGAGATAGCCACATAAGAATGAAAGCTGTTGCACTTCCTCCGAAGATAAACGCTAGTGCAGGTAGTAGTTTAATTATAAAATAGATAGACGTTAGACAAATAACCATCATTATCGTAGTTAAGGGGCTAAGCAACATTATAAAGAAAGTATTTTTGAAGACAGTGCTCAGCTTAATTTCGAAATGAACAAAAGTAGGGAAAATGTATAAGAATAGTAGTCCAATCAATAGAATAAAAGCGAACAAAGGAATATAAGTCCATTGAACTGGATGTATCTGCTTGATGTAAAACAAATCAAGACAGATAAAGCCAATCAAGAAATATAAAATTGCTCCTAGAATATTTCCTTTCCAAAAATCTGCTTTATAATAATGCCAGAATGATTTACTGATTGATAACTGTGTATTTCCTTTTAACCATTGTCTAATAACAGCAAACATAGCAAGCGTAGAAGGGAAGATCCCAAGTAGAATCCCTCCTCCTAATGAAAATAGTAACCAAAGCAAATTGAGAAGAGCTAGTTTCGTAATCCACTCAAAGGTACTATAAAAAGCATTAAATGTATTTGTCATTTCTATACCCCCGTCTTAAAACATAGCTATTAGCTTATGTGTTTAGATTACTATAAACTAAAAAAAGTATATCACAATAGCCTGATACTCCTCGTTATTTGTTAACTGCTATCGTAGTGTTTGAAATGAATTTTCTATGAATTTGAGTAGGATAGATGAATGTTATATTGTCGTCTAAGTTAATATAGCAGCATTTACGACTTCCTAATTTGGGGGGAGGGATATAATGAAATCCGATCAATATAAGAACGTTGAGGCAAGCAGAAGCAATATTTGGAGGAGTATATATGGCTAGCAATATAAATGACTTACAGAGGGGGGGCGGATCGTACCCCATTTTTTTAAGTAAAGAAGATCGGTAGAAGCAGAAAATTAAGTTGACTGTAAGTGCATTCGTGAAAGAGAAATACCATTGGATGAGTAATCTCTTACTAGTGATGGAGTCTTATTTTTCCAAATCAACTATTAATGATATAACTGCCTCTACAACTAGTATCTATTTGACTAAATTATTAATATTGTTCACTTTAGTAATTTTAAACTTAGTTTATCTAATAGACAAACTAATGTAGGGGTGCTATACTTTTGGGTGAAAGCAGTTACATAAAGTCATTAGAAACTAGATAAGTTTAAAGGATTTTTTTACTGTAGGTGACACCATGTTCTCTGCTTTACATCATGAAGTTCTTATCCAGTAACAGGTAGGGTAAGTGTACGCATTGGTTAGCTAATTTTATTTGAGGAGGAGATTATTTTGGGTTATTTTAACAACATTAATCGTATTCAGTATGAGGGAGCACAATCCACAAACCCGTTTGCATTCAAATATTACAACCCGAATGAAAAAATTGGTCATAAAACGATGAAAGAACATCTTCGTTTTTCGGTTGCTTACTGGCATACATTCACTGCAGATGGTGCTGATCCATTTGGTGCCGGCACGATGATACGTCCATGGAGTGAATACAGCGGTATGGATCAAGCAAAAGCAAGGGTCGAAGCTGCATTTGAACTGTTTGATAAGCTAGATGCGCCATTTTTCTGTTTTCATGACGTAGATATAGCTCCTGAAGGAGAAACACTTAAAGAGTCATATAATAACCTCGATACCATCGTTAAGATGATAAAAGACTACATGAAAACAAGCTCTACAAAGCTGTTGTGGAATACGGCAAACATGTTCACCCATCCGCGATTCACTCACGGAGCTGCGACCACCTCTGAAGCAGACGTGTTTGCTTATGCAGCAGCAAAAGTGAAGAAAGGACTGGAAGTTGGGAAAGAGCTTGGCGCAGAGAATTATGTATTCTGGGGTGGACGTGAAGGATATGAAACTTTGCTTAACACAGATATGAAGCTTGAACTAGACAACCTAGCACGCTTTTTCCACATGGCGCTTGATTATGCAAACGAAATTAATTTTACCGGACAATTTCTTATTGAACCGAAACCAAAAGAACCATCAAAGCATCAATATGATTTTGATGTAGCTACATCTCTATCATTTCTTCAAAAATATGATTTGCAGAACCATTTTAAATTCAATATCGAAGCGAATCATGCGACGTTGGCAGGTCACACGTTTGAACACGAACTCCATACCGCTCGAATAAATGGCATGCTAGGATCTGTGGATGCTAATCAAGGTGATACGCTTCTTGGGTGGGATACTGATGAATTCCCAACGGATTTGTACGCTACTACTCTCGCAATGTATGAGATATTAAAAAATGATGGACTTGGAAAAGGTGGCTTGAACTTTGATGCTAAGGTTCGTCGGAACTCCTTCGATCCTGACGATCTTTTCCACGCCCATATTGCTGGGATGGATAGCTTTGCAATTGGATTAAAGGCGGCTCATCAAATGTTAGAGGATCGAATTCTTGAGAATTTTATTTCGGATCGCTATCGTAGTTTCTCAGAAGGTATTGGGAAAGAAATTATCGAAGGAAAGACGGACTTTCATAAGCTCGAGAAATATGCTTTAGGACTTAATGAAATTGAGACAAAATCAGGACGTATGGAAAAACTAAAAGGTGAGATTAACTCATATTTACTAAATGCTTTTTCAAATGTTCGTGTATAAGTTAAAGAATGAAACTTATAGTAAATGGTTGAGGGAAAGGAGGAAGCACCATGAGCTATGTTATTGGAGTCGATCTAGGCACAAGTGCAGTCAAAGTCATCGCTGTAGATCGAACTGGGCAAGTTCAAGCAGAAGTATCAAAGACATATCCGCTTCATCAACCGAAGTCTGGATACAGCGAGCAAAACCCTGACGATTGGGTGGAACAAACCCTTCATGCTTTGGAGGAGATTACCCGACAACTTCCTTCCTCGGCAATTATTGAAGGAATGAGTTTCTCTGGGCAAATGCATGGGCTTGTATTACTGGATCAAGATAATAAGCCTCTTCGGCAGGCCATTCTCTGGAATGATACAAGAACTACTGAACAATGCCGAACGATTGAGAAACTTGTGGGGGAAAAGAGGTTGCTTGAAATCACCCATAACCCTGCGCTCGAAGGATTTACACTTCCTAAATTACTTTGGGTGAAAGAGAATGAACCAGATTTATACGCTAGAACTAAGGTTTTCCTCCTTCCAAAAGATTATGTACGTTATCGTTTAACAGGCGAGCTCCAGATGGAGTATTCCGATGCAGCCGGGACCTTGATGATGGATATTAGTGGGCATAAATGGAGTGAAGAAGTCACTTCCAAGACTAACATCAGTCTATCCCTATGCCCACCGTTGATTGAATCTACTGCCAAAGTCGGTAATATAACAAAGGGATTAGTGAAAGGCTTGGATAATGTAGAAATCTTTGCTGGTGGTGCTGACAATGCATGCGGGGCTATTGGAGCTGGGATTCTTAGAAATGGTAAAACACTCTGTAGTATTGGAACTTCTGGCATCATTTTGTCATATGAAGATCGCAATCAGCTTGATTTTAACGGCAAGGTTCACTTTTTTAATCATAGTAAGCCGGGTGCTTATTATACAATGGGGGTCACGCTTTCCGCAGGTCAGAGTCTGAACTGGTTTCGAGACCAATTTGCCGAAGGAGTGCCATTCGATGAATTGCTTTCTTCTATCGACAATATCCCTGCAGGTGCGAATGGATTGCTCTTTACGCCATATTTGGCCGGAGAGAGAACGCCGCATGCGGATTCATCCATACGAGGCAGTTTTATCGGAATGGATGCTTCACACACTAGAACTCATTTTGTAAAAGCAGTATTAGAAGGGGTCACTTTTTCGTTGAAGGAGTCACTTTCTATTTTTAGAGAAAATGGAAAAGACATTCAAGAAATTGTTTCTATTGGTGGTGGGGCAAAGAATGATTCCTGGCTACAAATGCAGGCGGACATTTTTGATGCTACTGTTGTTAAGCATGAGAGTGAAGAGGGGCCAGCCCTTGGGGCGGCGATGCTAGCAGCTGTGGGTTGTAACTGGTTTTCTACACTTGAATCCTGCAGTGATTCCTTTATAAAAGTGAAAGAACGTTTCACTCCGAATCAAGCTAATGTAAAAGCATATAAAAAAATGTTTTCGATTTATCAATCCGTATATGTTCAGACAAAAGATTTGAGTGAGCAGTTAAAATCAATTCGTCAATAAAAAATGAGTATGAGTAAACATTAGCTTGAATTGAATAAAAAAAAGGGCCCGTTCATCAGTATTGGATAAACGGGCCCTTTTTTTGCAGAGTTTGTTCCTATTCTAGTTAGCTTTTTGGGAATTATGCTGGTGGATTTAAGAAAGTGGAACTTTAGGGATTATCTAGGTGAAGATAAGCTAGGAACCCATTTCTAATAAATACAATTCCAACACCAATTGGCTATTTATCGTTCAAATTGTATTTTAGGAGCTCTATCATATTTGTTGTGGTTTAAGAAAATAGGACATAAAAATACTCGCAAGCTATTTACTTTTAGTTGAAAGATTATGAAAAAGTTTTGAGGAAAGTGAGGCGTATCCTTGTCTATAGCCCCCTTCTAATGATTGCATCTGTCTAGTCTTATTTAATCGCATATCCGCTGGGATATTCACCGCTCGGTTACGCAGGGCTAGAAGCAAAAGAGGATACGCTAGTTCTACAATCTCATAACGTCTTGGGGCTGAAAGAGGATAGAATTACCTATGAACCACAAAAAGGTGAGGAATGGAAGGTTGAACTTCTTAAAGATCTGGTCAATCAACAACAGACTCAATACCCCTTCTTCTTCATCCCTATCATGGTGGCGATATTCTGGGGAGGATTCGAGCTTCTTAGATAAAAATCACAGAAGAGAGTTCTGTTCCAAGGTTTCCTATATGTTCTTGTTCCAGCATTATCATTAATTGGACACTTGAATGATATAAAAGATATTCTTCAGAACTCTGCCTAAAATGTCTACTAAGGGTTTCTTAGTACCTTCATCTTTTTTACACGAGTATAAAATCAACCTATTATTTATGAAAGACGACACCTGATCCACTAAGGATTTAAGTGTCGTCTTTCTTTTGGATAAGGTCCACTAGTCAATTCTGCTACATCATATACAACGAATTTAAGCAACTAACAAAACAAACTTAATGTCGATATCTTTCTCTGAAGGAAAAATGGTGTCATGATTCGTCCAATGCTGTTAAACCGTTTCAAAACATTACAACAAACGGGGAGGGTTTGGTAGATTAGCGCTATATTTAAGAGTCTCTGTCTGTTGATAAGAACCTTTGTCATCTGGCAGGAAAACTGGTGTAGAGGTATGGAATAACTCATTATAAAATCAACGGGGAGGAATGATGAAGATGAATAATACTTTGATGATTTCCAGGGTGGCTTCCATGTTGAACGTGTCTCGTCATACACTGAAATTATGGGAAGAGCAATTTGCTCCGTTTTTAACTATACCACGTGATGAAAACAACGCTCGGACGTATACAATTGGCGATATTGAAGTGCTTCAATTAATTAAAAATATGAAGGAAAGCCATGCCGAAGATGAGGTCATTATTAATGCATTGGATCAACAAGGAAAAGGAATTGAAAATACTCCTGAACCGATTAACAATCCTGCTGATCAGACTGATATTCAATCATCTCTCTCAAAAATTGTCTCCTTTGTTGAATCTGATGAAGTGAAGAAACTACTGAAAATCGATGAAACGGTTAAACGGTTGGAGAAGGATATTGTCCATCAGGTTCATGAAATTGTTCATGAAGAAATAGCGACTGCATCAGATGCTCATGCAACTATTAATCAAATGGAACTCAATTCTATCGGTAAAAAAATCGATAATCTTGCTGATATTTCAGTCGATGAGCGTGAGTTTTATCAATTTGAGGTGACAAAAGAAAGAAAAATTGCTGAAGATCATATGTCAGCTCGAGAAGAAAGACTGATGGCGGTGGTGCAGGATCGCTTCCGTGATGAAAGTAGATCACATGATCCTAAATGGGGCGTAACGAAAATTAAAAATATATTCGGATTTGCGAAATAAGGAATTGTAATAGAGTAGAGAGAAATCCGAATGGGGGAAGATGAAATGGATCAGGTTAAGGTGATGTTTTCCATACTCAGTCTCCTCGTCGCTGCTACATTTGCGGCTCTCTATATTTATATTTTCTCACTGCATACCGAAGTGAATGGTACAAAAGTGAAAGCGAATGATCAAGTGGTATCTGCTGCATCATTCCCGGCCGAATATAAACAAGTGGAAGAGTTTGTCGGAGATTTTCATGCTTTTTACAATCGAACAACAGGCTATGGCATGATTGATCGTCCGATGGACATAGAAGCCCAACAAGTTCAAGCGGATGCTGCTGTAGCTTATATTAATGTGTTTTTAGAAATTGGTGTAGATCATGACGATCTTAAGAAGGACTTAATGGCGATTAAGGCTCTTGCTAGTATAGAGATTACGACGTCAGAGGTTCGAGAAATTCATAGGTATTTTCATGATCTTGATAAAGCGCTGAACAACTACGACCACGAAGATACCTTTGGTGTCACCGTTACTTTAGGAGATCAATAAGATGAACCATTCCACTCATGCCGTATAGCCAAAAGCGATATCGATTAGCTTATGAGATATCGCTTTTGTTGCGTTAAAGATCAGTTTCATAATAATAAGGGAGGCTATGTCTTGATGAATACCAGACTAAGATTCATCATACTTGGTCTAGCGACACTAGGTAGCTTGGCCCTTACCATTTATGCCCTATTTTCCATAAACGAAAATGTGCAAACTTCAAGTAAGGAACTTGTATCGTCGGTTTTGGAGGATAGACAAGTTTATTCGAAGGAAGAAATGAAGGATATTGCCTCTCTTCTTCCTGAAAAGACAGATTTGGAAAACGTGAATGCATTTATTGCAGCGAATCATGCCTATTACAATCAGACAACAGGATTTGGAGAAATATCAAATTTGAATATAAATGATCAAACCGATAAAGCTATTGAAATCGTTTCTTATATAAATTTCTATGCAAACAATGAGGACAAGGATCTTGAAAGAGACCTTCAGGAGATCAAATCCATCGCGCTTCGTTACGTTGAGCATGCAAGTCAAAAGGATGTGCAAATGCTACATCGCTATTTCCATGACCTCGATATTGGGTTAAATGGCTACGGAGCATACGATAAAGTATGGGGTGTTACTGCTGTACTTGGTAAAGGTGAATGAAGAAGTCTTAAACTTATAATGAAGAATAAGAAGGATTGCTAAATGACTAGCATGTCCTTTTTTGTTTTGTCATAAAAGAGTTTATATGAATGATGAAAAAACATTGTGATATGTGCATTATTTTGACAAAATGAATGATAAAGAAAGTTGAAATAAGTGAATTTTTTAACAAAGGATAATCCGCTGATGATGTAAGGTAGATTAAACGAAATGGTAAGTAAAAAGTAGGTGAGAAAGATCTATGTACAAACTATTAATTTCAGACCGTGATTCACGAGAACTGAGCGGATTAGAATGGTTAATTTCAAAGTATTCCTTTCCTATTTCCTTATTCATAACTGCGAACCATCTAACAGAAGTGATGACTATGTTAGAAAGGGAATTACCAGATGTGGTTTTCATTGAATTAGATATGATCCCCAGGGGGAAGTGGGGTCTTATGAAAACTTTTATTAACCGGTATGCAGGTGAAGTTATTGCTGTGACGGCAGAACCAACGTTTGAACGGGCAAAAGAAGCGATTGAAATCGGTGCAATAGACTTAATCGTGAAACCGCTTTCTCCCCTAGAGGTGAAAACATCTCTGCAAAAAGCCTTTCGTAATGCTAAAGCGGTAAATAAGACACTGTTAGGAGGAGAGGCATACGAAAGAGTTTGGTATAAATCATTGTTTATTGATGATCAAGTAAACCATCACTTTCCAGTATATTTAATGAAGTTAGAAAAAAGCGATTATCTTGAGGAGTTGCGTCAGTTTATAGATCAATTTGATTTTTATAACAAGCCCCTTGTCTTTTCAACCAGTGATCGAATCGTGGTTGTATTTGAGAATGCCATTCCAGATTCAAATAGTCAGGCACAGCGCTTCTTACGGGAGTGGGAGCAGTTGAATGAATCGTCCCTCGTAATAGCGGTGCATCATGGGAAGTCAGATCTGTCACTACACCAAATTTATATGAAGTTAAAGAAAGTTATGGAAATGGTGTTCTTCACTGGCTACCAACAAATTCTTCGTGCTGATCAAGATGAAGCCTGGGAGGAGATAGATCCATTTTTGACGATTACAGAACAGCGGAAGTGGGTTTTCATGCTTGATGAATCTTGTGTAGATGAAATGAAAAAGTGGATGTATGAGCAATTTTATGGAATGGAACCTCCATATCCAGACCCAGGATTGCTTCGAACACGTTTAACAAGCATTCTTGCTCAAATTCGAAGATTTATGGTTCGAAAAGGGTTGACGGATGTCCGTAATGAAACTTTGTATAAAGAAGTGTTTGAATCGATATTATATAGTTCTGTACTCTACCGAATTGTACAGGACTTAATATTATTCATCACACAACTTCTTCATCAATTAGCCGATAACCCACCTTTAAAAAGAAATATCATTGAGGAAACGCTCGCTTACATTGATGATCATTCCAATGATCCTAATCTATCATTAGAAGAAGTAGCTAATCATGTCCTTCGCAATCCAGCTTACCTAAGCCATACATTAACACAAAAATATGGACGGTCGTTTCGTGAAATATTAACGTATACCCGTATTCAAAAAGCAAAAGAGTTGCTCATGACTACACAAGAAACTATTCAATTCATTGCGCGTGAATCAGGATTTAAGAGCCCGAACTATTTTAGTCGAGTTTTTAAAGAAGTCGCAGGGCAAACTCCAGGAGAGTATCGACGGTTTCAGTCGAATGAACCGAAAGTCAAGAAATTCTCCACATAACAAACGGGTGCGAATACATTCTCGTATTCGCACCCGTTTCATATTGATAAAAGAAATACACTACTATATCTTCTTGTTACTATTTTTTATTAACTGAAGCATCATAAATGGAATCAACCGCACTTTGCAACGCTTCATTAAATTCTGCATCAGACTGATTCGCATTTAAATCAGCTGCTAATGCTCTCGAAAAGCTTGCAATCAGACCATCATTTTCTTTCAGTTTTTCATTGGCTTCATCACGAGAATAGCCGCCTGAAAGTGCTACAACGCGAAGAACGCGTGGATGTTCAATCAATTCTTTGTAAGCATTTGCTCGCGTTGGAATTGAAAGCTTTAGCATGACATTTTGATCTTCAGATAAATCATTGAGTTGCTTCAAAATTTCATCTCGCAAAATCTCTTCAGATTTCTCTTTGCTTTCACTATGAATATTAACTTCTGGTTCAATAATTGGCATAATATCAGTCGCTAAAATTCGTTTGGCGATTTCAAACTGCTGATCTACGACTGCTTTAATGCCACTTGGATTAGGCTCATGGATGACAGAGCGCATTTTAGTTCCAAAAATCTTTCGCTCAGATGCACGACCTAGCGTCTCATCTAAATCATGAATTGGTTTCATAAGCTGTACGCCATTCTCTTGATCTGCTAGTCCTTTATCCACTTTTAGGAAAGGAACGATCCCTTTGTCTGCAAGAAAGTCTGCTGTATACTTTCCTTCGATTTCGCGGTCCATTGTTTGTTCGAATAAGATAGCGCCTAGAATTTGGTCTCCACTAAAAGCGGGTGAAGTAATAATTCTTGTACGCATCTGATGTACTCGGTCAAACATTTCATCTTCGTTAGAGTAGGAATCTTCAGGAACGCCATATTCTGCGAGCGCCTTAGGAGTACTACCACCACTTTGGTCTAACGCTGCGATAAATCCTTTTCCGTTCTTGATTTTGTCAAATTGACTGTTATTCATGTTCTCCACTCCTTTTTGATTCTAAACTTTAATAAAGCAACCACCTATACTCTTCCCAATATTACGTCATACATAACACGGAATTTCTTAGATAACAGAATACTAATAAAACCGATATAAAATATCGCTTTTTCTATTTTCATAGACGTTCTTAAACAGATGGTTCCCTACATTCATGAAACTTACCCGACTCGGCTTACTTTTAATCATGTGATGGAAATAGCTTAATTACTCTTTATAAAATAATTACTATTCGTTTTGATAGCAGCTTAAACTGATATCGTTTTTTATAAATAATGTGCTATTATTCGAAAATTGGTCATCTATTTCCATAGTGATTGTCATGCTACGATTTCAATATGAACGCATTTCGAAAGGATGGGGAGTATGTCGGATATCAAATCAAAAAGAGTGACGCAGTATAGAGGCACAGAGCTTCATACAAAAGGCTGGGTTCAGGAGGCAGCTTTACGGATGCTTAGTAATAATCTACATTCTGATGTGGCAGAAAATCCAGATGAACTTGTTGTATATGGAGGAATAGGAAAAGCGGCACGTAACTGGGATTGTTATGAGGCGATCGTGAATTCGTTAAAAGTGTTGGAAAATGATGAAACGTTGTTAATACAGTCTGGAAAGCCGGTAGCTGTTTTCAGAACTCATAAATATGCTCCGAAGGTATTAATTGCTAACTCTAATTTAGTTCCGGCATGGGCCAATTGGGAGCACTTTCATGAGCTTGATCGAAAAGGGTTAATGATGTATGGCCAGATGACGGCTGGCAGCTGGATCTACATTGGAAGTCAGGGAATTGTACAGGGGACATATGAGACGTTTGGTGAATGCGCCAAACAGCATTTCAATGGAACTTTAAAGAATACGATTACCCTAACAGCTGGCTTAGGCGGGATGGGGGCTGCTCAACCGCTAGCTGTAACTCTTAATGGTGGCGTTTGTATTGCGATAGAAATGGATCCAAAGCGAATGGAGCGGAGAATTGAAACAAACTATCTTGATACTTCTACTAATAGTCTTGCTAAAGCGATTGAAATGGCGAAGAATGCAAGTGACAAAGGAGAAGCGCTTTCGATTGGTTTACTTGGTAATGCAGCAGAGATGTTACCTAAAATGATCGAAAAGGGTTTTATTCCAGATATTCTAACAGATCAGACTTCGGCACATGATCCCCTTAATGGATATATTCCAGTGAAATTAGATCTAATAGAAGCGAATAGGTTAAGGATAGAAAATCCAGTCCAATATAATAAGCTGGCAAAGAAAAGTATCGCTACACACGTTCAAGCTATGCTTGATATGCAAAAACTCGGAGCCATCACCTTTGATTATGGAAATAACATTCGTCAAGTGGCAAAAGACGAAGGGATTCAAAGTGCATTCGATTTTCCAGGTTTTGTACCGGCTTATATTCGCCCGCAATTTTGTGAAGGAAAGGGTCCATTTCGCTGGGTAGCTTTGTCGGGAAATCCAGAAGATATTTATAAAACAGATGAAGTGATTTTAAAAGAGTTTAGTCATAATGAACACTTGTGCAATTGGATTCGAATGGCAAGGAAGAAAATTAGTTTCCAGGGACTTCCCTCACGTATTTGTTGGCTCGGCTATGGAGAACGAGCTAAATTCGGAAAAATTATAAATGATATGGTAGCGAGCGGAGAATTGAGTGCACCAATTGTGATTGGACGTGATCATCTTGACTCTGGCTCTGTAGCTTCACCAAATCGAGAAACAGAAGCCATGAAAGATGGAAGCGATGCTGTAGCCGACTGGCCCATTTTGAATGCCATGATTAATAGTGTAGGTGGAGCAAGCTGGGTCAGCGTTCACCACGGTGGCGGTGTTGGAATGGGATATTCTCTCCATGCAGGGATGGTCATTGTAGCAGATGGCACAAAAGAAGCGGAAAAACGTCTTGAACGTGTGTTAACAACTGATCCTGGTATGGGTGTCATTCGACACGTTGACGCGGGGTATGAACTAGCAAGGAAAACAGCAGAAGAGAAAGGGATTCAAGTCCCGATGCTACGAAAGAAATAGGAGGTGGATGGTAATGACAAAGCGACTATTAATAAAGAATGCGGCCCAGCTAATTACGATGGAAGGTTATTCCAATCATCCTGCTAGAAAAGAAGAAATGTCGCAAATTGGAATGATTGAAGAAGGTGCGGTTTATATGGAAAATGGAATTATTATTGAAGTAGGACCAAGCGCCGACATAGTTAATAAGTATCAAGATTCTATTCATGCGTCAGAGATCATCGATGCAACAGGGAAAGTGGTAACGCCAGGGCTGATAGACCCTCATACGCATTTAGTTCATGCAGGGACGAGAGAAAATGAATATGCGATGCGATTACATGGGAAGACGTATATGGAAATCATGGAAGCAGGCGGGGGGATTCATGCAACAACTCGCGCGACCCAAGAAGCGAGTCATGAAGAACTTTTCGAACAGTCTAAAAAACGCTTGAACAAATTTTTGTTACACGGTGTGACAACACTTGAGGCCAAAAGTGGTTACGGGCTAACGCTAGATCATGAAATAAAGCAATTAGAGGTAGCTAAACTATTAAATGAGTCGCATCCTATAGATATCGTTTCAACCTTTATGGGTGCTCATGCTGTTCCTTTATCAGAGAAAAGCGATCCTGAAAAATTCGTCTCGAAAGTGATCACTGAAATGATCCCTGAAATAGCAAAGCGGAAGTTGGCTACTTTTAATGATGTTTTTTGTGAACGGGGTGTTTTCACACCGGATCAATCAAAGCGAATCCTTGAAGCAGGTAAAGCTCATGGACTAATTCCCAAAATTCATGCAGATGAAATTGAACCTTATGGCGGAGCGGAACTAGCTGCATCCGTTGGGGCCATTTCAGCAGATCACCTTCTCAGAGCATCGGATCAGGGGATAAAGGACATGACAGACGCTGGAGTAATTGGCGTATTACTTCCAGGAACAGCATTTTTCTTAATGGCTGATTTTGCAGAGGGGAGAAAAATGATTGATGCAGGAATAGCCATTGCGTTATCTACTGATGCGAATCCAGGGTCATCTCCCACACTTTCTCTCCCATTTATTATGAACTTAGGCTGTTTGAAAATGGGATTGACACCTGAAGAAGTGTTGACTGCGACTACAATCAATGCAGCCCATGCAATTGGTTGTGCAGATGTGGCTGGAAGTCTTGAGTTTGGAAAAAAAGCAGATTTCACAATATTTGATGTTCCGAATTATCTAACTCTCTCCTATCAATATGGAATGAATCATGTCGATACCGTCATTAAAGGGGGAGTGCCACTCGTAGTAGGAGGCTACCTGCAATGAACGATTATCCATATCCAATGTTAAATCGCCCTAGTATGATTTGGTCTAAGCAAACAGATAAACGAGTTGATCTAAAAGTCCATGAATGGATTGAGACAATAGGGGAGAGGAAACCACATTGGGAGGAATATGACGTTACCATTCTCGGGGTACCTTTATCTAAATCGTCTATTAGTACGTCTGCTGCTAGTGAAAATCCTGATGCCATGCGAAGAGCTTGGCGGGCATTTGGCACTTATAACCTTGACGAAGAGGTTGATCTAGCTCGTATAAAAGCAATAGACCTTGGAGATGTCAAGCAGCATGTGACGGATATCAGGTACACACACCAGCAAATTCAGCAAGCGATGGTAGCTATGAGAGAACACCATCCACATACTATACCGTTAATGATGGGTGGGGATCATTCGATTACTGCTATGTTAATTAAAGGCTGGAAGCAAGTTCATAACAACGAAACGATTGGCATTTTACAATTGGATACGCACTTTGATTTACGTGATTTAGCACATATCGGTCCAGCAAATGGAACGCCGATTCGTCAATTAGTAGAAAGTCACACAGTTGAAGGAAAGCATGTTCATACGATCGGATTGCATGGTTTTTTTAATAGTCACGAGTTGAAGAATTATGCTGATCAACACGGCGTTCACTACACTACGATGAAGAAGGTAAGAAAAAACGGGATTCGCCACATTGTGACGGATGCCTTAGCTCAATTAGAAAAAGTGGTTGATACGATTTATTTAACGGTTGATATGGACGTCCTTGATATCGCTTATAACCCGGCAGCACCAGCAGCAACGCCTGGTGGTATGAGTACGGAAGAGCTGTTTGAGGCTGTTCAGTTAGCTGGTGAGCATTCGAAAGTAAAAGCAATGGACATTGTGTGCCTTGATCCCAGAAAAGATGTAGGGGAGATGGGGGTGAAAAGCGCCGTTCATACGATGCTCTCATTTTTAACAGGCGTTTGCAGAAGATAAGGAATATGATCCAAACTAAATCATCTTGACCGCACGTGTTGGTAGCGCTTACAATTAAGTGAGATATTAGTGAATAGTAGAATGATAGACAGGTGAGAGTATTGGTACAAAAAATTTTGATTGGAAAATTAGCGATGCTTGTAGCTTCTTTAACTCCTGAAGAGTTAGAACCATTTTTAGCTCAGCTAAAAGATGTTGATTACTGTCAGGGAAAGTCAGGATCTATGAGCATGCAAAAAGTAATATCAGCTGTCGAAACATCCGCAAAAAGGAATAATATTATTTCGGAAGACCTCTATCGAGAAACGCATGCGTTGTATCACGCCATCTTAGAAGCATTAGAAGGGGTCATGCGGGGGCAAATTGGAGCAGGTGACATGATGAGGACTGTAGGCTTGCGTTTTGCAATAGTACGCGGCTCTCCTTATGAGCATTATGACGAAGGTGAGTGGCTTGCGGTAGCTTTCTATGGAACAATTGGTGCTCCGGTGAAAGGTCTTGAACATGAAACGTTTGGACTAGGAATAAATCATATAGGTTAAAAGCTGCCTAAAGTCATTAGCGATGAGGAGGCGGCAATGGAACAGTCTGTTCCATTGTCGTCTCTTTTTTTATGGCGATCAAATTACTGAAAGAAGGGGATCGACATGATTCAATTAAACGGAACTAATTTAACATTAATCGAAATGAAACAACTTATTTATGGTGGAGAACAGATTACGATTGATCCAGTCAGCATGAATAAAGTGAAGCGGAGCAGAGAGGCTGTAGAACGGATTGTCGCTAGTGGAAAGACTGTATATGGGATCAATACAGGCTTCGGTAAATTTAGCGATGTTCGTATACAGGATAAAGATGTTGATACACTTCAGCTCCATCTCATTCGTTCTCATGCGTGCGGGATAGGTGAATACTTCCCAGAATCAGTGAGTAAAGCAATGGTTGTATTAAGATTGAACGCTTTACTCAAAGGATATTCTGGCGTGCGTCCTTGTATTGTGGAGCGCCTTTGCCATCTTGCGAATGAAAATATCATTCCAGTTATACCAAGTCAAGGTTCTCTTGGTGCTTCCGGGGATCTAGCACCCCTATCTCACCTTGCGCTAGTTCTGGTAGGGGAAGGAAAAGTGCACTATAAGGGCAGCATCGTTCCTACAAAAAGTGTGTATGATGCTCTCTCTTTTCCTGCTCTTTCCTTAAAGGCAAAAGAAGGGCTTGCACTAATTAACGGTACACAGGCGATGACGGCGATGGGAGTCATTAACTATATTGAAGCAGAGCGCTTAATAAATCAGTGTGATTGGATTGGAGCAATGACGTTTGAAGCGCTTGAAGGTATAGTAGATGCCTTCCATCCAGCGATACATGAAGCGCGTGGGTATCCAGAACAAATGGAAGTTGCAGAGCGAATACGAACGCTCACAAACGATAGCAAACTCGTGACACATCAAGGAGAGAAACGAGTACAGGATGCTTACTCGCTGCGCTGTATCCCGCAAGTACATGGAGCTTCTAGACAAAGCTTAGCGTATATTAAAGAAAAACTTGAAATCGAAATGAATGCTGCAACAGATAATCCACTCATCTTAGAGGATGGACAAACGGTTGTGTCCGGAGGGAATTTTCACGGTCAGCCCATTGCAATTGCGATGGACTTCTTAAAAATAGCTGTAGCCGAAATGGCTAATATTTCGGAACGACGAGTGGAGAGGCTCGTTAATCCTCACCTAAATGATCTCCCAGCATTTCTAAGTCCGGACCCTGGTTTGCAGTCTGGCGCCATGCTCATGCAATATGCGGCTGCTTCTCTTGTATCAGAAAATAAAACGTTAGCACACCCAGCAAGTGTTGATAGCATTCCATCTTCAGCAAATCAGGAAGACCACGTAAGTATGGGGACAATAGGGGCTCGTCATGCTTATCAAATTATATTGAATGCCCAAAAGGTAGTCGGCATTGAAATGATTTGCGGGATGCAAGCATTAGAAATTCGCGGAATCTCGTTAGCTTCTGTATCAGCTCAGAAGCTTTATGAAGAAGGTCGATTAGTTGTCCCTTCCATCAAGGAAGATCGTGTTTTCTCCGAGGATATCGAAGCTCTTACAAAATGGTTAAAGACAGATCAGTTTGATTGGTCCATTAATCGTCAGTTAATTCCAGGATAAGGCGTAGCTAATCAGAGGAGAAAATAGTGAAATAAGCTAAAAAGGACAATGCCTATTAAATAGGATTGTCCTTTTCAACGTCATCTCTTAATCTTCGTAAAATTCGTGGTCCGTTTCAAAGAGAACTTCTTCCTGACAGGATACACAGTCATTGAAGCATCGTGTGAAGTCTAAAGGAAATAAACGACGACAAACGTTAGAGCAGTATCTAGAACAGCTCGGACCAGTTTGGCGACCTCTTGTGTCACTATCTCTTGGTCCACATCCTCTAGATCTACGACCAGTTGCTTCACCTTCTGTTTGGTTGTTTCGTTTAACATATGTTCTAGGGTTACTTGCATTACGGCGGTTTCCCATTTTAACACCTCCTGTCTCTCAATACTTTATGTCGAAAGAGCTGGACATGCTTATCCATTAGCCTAATAAAACATGCAAATATTCAAGTTTCGAATAAATTTTCAGAAAATAGTTTATTAACCTTGTATTTTTAGAAATGTATGTAAAAATAGGTATAAATGTCCTTTTTGGACTTGCGGAACGTTAAATCTAAACAATCCCTTCCCGATTTGAGAGGGATCGATTTGTTTAAGGAGTTGGAACAGTCAATGCCATCTACAAAAACATTAATCATTTCCATTTCTACTATTTTGGTCTTCATATTTGGATTCACTTACTGGTTTATTTCTGATTTAGGTTGGGATTTAAAAGAAACAACGAATGAAGCGGATACCGTTGATGAAGCGACTGGATCATCTGTTGACCCTGCGCGCTATGTAAGTGACAATGAAGAACCGATTAGCGCTGAAGGCATACCAAAGGAAAGCAAATTTCAGGATTACATTCACGGCATGACTCATCAAAAAGTGGTTGCTAAAGATAAATGGGGAATCTATCAAATTTCAGAAGAACGCATCGATAATATGTTAGAAGTATTAGAGAAAGTACAGGGTACGAATGAAGAATACAAATATCAAGATTTTTACGTTGAAACATTAGAAGAATGGGACGAGGGAGATTTTTCTAATGCGGTAGAAGTTCATAATTACATATGGGATTTAAATGGAGGAACAATTGGAAAAGCAAAAAGATTAATGACAACCGAAGAAGAGCAAAAATATATTGATCAGACATATGATAAGCGGTAATCCCGCTTATTTTTGTTTTTAGGATTATGGAGCACATTTTGATACACTGAAGATAGATAAACCAAGAGACGGAGGGTGTAACGTGAAAAATCAAGCCAATCAGCCATACGAAAATAAGTTAATTCATGAAAAATCGCCCTATTTGCTTCAGCATGCTCACAATCCAGTAGACTGGTATCCATGGGGAGAAGAAGCGTTTGAAAAAGCGAAGCGGGAGGATAAGCCTGTTCTCGTTTCGATCGGGTATTCGACCTGCCATTGATGCGTAGTTTGTTAGACTAACCACCTTTAATATGTTAGTATTTTAGCTGTTTAACAGTATTTAAAGGGGTTGCTTTTAGGTAATGGAATACATAGATAGAATTAAACGAGTAGCAATTTATTTGAGAAAGTCACGAAATAATGAAGGCGAAGAAACGGAAGAAACTCTTCAAAAGCATAGAAACCGTTTATCAGATATTGCTGAAAAGAATAATTGGAAATATGAACTGTTCCAAGAAGTTGGAAGTTCTATGAATGAAAATAGACCTGAATATATAAGGATGCTAGACGATTTGAACAGCGGATTATTTGATGCTGTTTTATCGGTTAACCTTGCACGGGTAACCAGAGATGATGAAGAAGCACCTAAGTTCATGAAGCTATTAAGAAGAAAAGAGATACTATTTATTAATGACAATGAAAAGATATTTGATCTTGAAAACCAAGATGATTGGTTTAATTTGAAGGTTTCAGGCTTTTTAGGAAATGTTGAGTACGAGAATATAAAACGACAGTTAAGAAAAGGTAAGTTGGATAGTGCAAAAGCGGGGAAATGGTCTAATGGTAAGCCAAACTATGGATATGTTTACAATAGACTTGATAGGACACTTGAAGTTGATCAGGAAAAAGCAAAAGCTGTTAAACTAGCTTATCAACTGGTTATAGATGGAATGGGTGTTGATAATATAGCTATTGAATTAAATAAACTTGGTTATCGAACTAACAAAGGGAATTATTTTCATGGTCATAGTATTAAAAGAATTATTGAAGCACCGATTTATAAAGGTACATTGGTTTCTAATAAGTTAAAGGGTAGAAATATTAATGCTGGTAAGGTTAGACCTGAAGAAGAATGGATTGTTATAGAAGATGCTGTAAAGCCTTGTATCATTGAAAAAGAAACATGGGATTTAGCAAACGAGAAACTTCAAGAAAGAAAGAGATTGTTCCCACGTGCTAAACAAAGAAGGCATGGTTTATCTAGTTTAATTAAATGTGCTAATTGTGGTAAAGCACATGCAGTAAGTTATCGCAAAGATAGAAACAACCAGAAGGTAATTCAACCTTGCAAGAAAAAAGACACATTAGGGAATACGTGCGGTAATAGAGGGTTTAATTATAATACAATGCTAGAATTGATCATTTCAGAAGTCGCTGAACATAAACAAGAAATAGCTGAAGAAGTATCCACTTTCAAAGAAGACCCTAATGCACTGAATGCTAAAACCTTAAAATTGGAACAAATAAACGCACGTATTATTAAGGTTGAAAAAGCATTAGATACCTTACAGTATCAACTTGAAGAGGATTTGATCACTATTCCTCGCTTCAAAGAACGTAATAGGGCACGTAATGATGAATTAAAACAATTAAAAGATGAGTATGCTAACTTGTCGGATACTACTGAACAAGATCAGCTAGATTATAAGAAAGATTATTTAGAACGGCTGGATGTATTTCTAAATAAGTGGTATTCACTAGAAGATGAAAAGTTAAACGAGGGTTTATCTAGCTTTATTGAAAAAGTAGACTGGTATTATCCTAAAGGAATTGATGCACCACAGCTAGAGATAGTTTGGAAACAAGCAAATTAAATCTATGTAGATTAGTTATTAACAGTTCTATTTCGAGTAGGAATTACTCTAGTAGGACTGCTTTTTTAATTATAGGCATTATTATTAATAGCACATTTTAATGTTTTATATGATGATATTTAGATGTATGATTAAGTTTGGATTTGTTAAGATAATAAATTACATTAATAGAATTGGAGAATTGAAATGAAAATAACCGATATACAAAAGACATTCAATAGCGAAATTGTGCCATTTTTCGAATCGGTATTAAATAAAATTAATGAAAATATTAATCAAAAATCGTTATGGAAACAATACTTTTCTTCATTGAAATTAGAGTTGCTTTTTGATGGTGACTACATGGGGGAAAGTGATAAGGATTTTATTCAATATAGCGTTTATATAAAGAATGATATAGAAAAACATAATCTAAAAGTAACCTCGGGCACCAACCTGTTATCTAAAGGAGAAAATGACCTTAAATACATATTAAATAGTATTGTTGATAAAACAAGGAAACATTTTACAAATGAGGTAGTGGAGAATTCCAAGCCTAATAATATAGCTATATATTTTTATGATATGTTTAAAAAATTCTACCCTAATTTACACTTGGAAGACCTAGGGGAATATAAAAAATTCGAACTATACAATTGGAATTTTGAAAAAGGGATATTTGCTTTTACTGCGAATCGTATTAATCTAATCTTTCCAAAGTATGACTTCCTGGATGCTAGTACAATTATAGATACTTCCGCCGATAACAAGAAAATTCTAATTACAAATAAAATTTTCGATAACCAAGAAGAACACTTTGTAGGTTTTGATCAAATAATTGATTTTGATGATATCTTAATTCATATTTCCGAGTTTGGTTTTATAGATAATATTAATTTTTACAAAGAAGCCACTAAATTAAATACCAAGGAAATTTTTGCGATATTTGATGTATTAAATACTAAAGTGAAGAATGAAGTTTATGACTTACAGAAAAGGTTATTAAACCTTCCTGAATCAAAAGGGGATGCTTTAGAAGATTATGTCTCTGAATTTTTAACATATTGTTTTTCAGATCTATATGAAGATTTTAATCTTAGGACACAACATGCTGACAAGGGCGGAATAAGAAGAAGAGATTTTATTATAGATAACACCAATTCTAAAAGTGTATTCTTCAAAAAATTAGAAGGGAAGGGTTCTGATTTTTTACTTTTTGATGCGAAAAATTATTCCGGTGAATTAAGTACAAATGACTTAGATACTTTTTTTAGTTATATGAGAGAGAATGAGTATTTTGGGAATTTTGGGGTGATTTTATCGAGGCATGGTTTAAAACAAAATGCTGAGGATCACCGCACTAAGTTGCTATTAACTCAAAAACTAAAGTTAATTGTTCTTGATCAGGAAGATATGATAGAAATGCTGAATTTATTAAATAAAGGTCAAAACCCAGTAGATATAATTGAACAAAAATATAAAGACTTATTACTTCAACTTTAGACCATTTTGTTCCATGATTTTAAATGCAAGTTTCTCACTAGGGAATTGACTTTTACTTTTTTATGCTTATCTTAAACTTGATGGGAATTTTTTTAATTATTTATTTGGTAGCTTGTATGATACCTTTTGTAATCAATTTAATATCTGGTTGGTTTCTATGTTTTACTACTATTGAGATTGATTTACCATTAATCGTCTTTGTTACATTTTTCGATTCCATTTAGTTTACCTGCCTTCAACTGTTTTTTCTGTTACAAATCCTAAACAGTGAAAGGTTGATTTTCAGACAAGATCAAACAAAGTAATTTGTTTTACTAAAGAAGTAATTAAGGGTTATTTATCAAAGTAATTACTCTTTTTTCTTTGCACAACTACATAGAAACAAAGTACATTAAATAAAAAAAAGCACCTGCAATTTGAATAACCATCATCAGCTAAATGAGGTTGAACAAATTAACAGGTGCTTTTCGTTCATGAAAGGAAGTATTTTTTAAACAAAGTAAGAAAGTAAACACGAATTAAAGCATTAGTTTTCCTTACCTGAAAGGGGTTGTAGAATGTCACCTCTACACCTTTAAGTGTTTAAGCTGCATAAAAAGTATGACAGGTTTTCATATTATTTTATTAGCATTTTACCAGTATCACGGAATGCAAGAACTGTACCTTTATGCGGTGGCTTGTTTGAACGATAAACCAAGAAGGGGTTAACCATTATAAATGGTGAGTGTGTTGAATCATGTTGATAAATCAATGGTGTGTTATGCAGAGTTAGTTTCATGAGTTTCTTTTTTAAATCATGGGGTCTATTAACACCTACTAATTTAGCTGTTTCCTGCATTGTCAAAGGATAGCAGTGGTTTATCTCTTCTTTGGGGAATAAACATACTGTATTTGTTACAGGGTGAATGTAAGGAAGTAACTGAACACATGAGTAAACACTAGTAGCTGTATTTTCTCTGTATAGTTCCCTGAACTGTTTACAATACAGTTTGATCAGATTATTTTCATTTTGATTAGTAACCGATGGTGAACCTTTAAAAATGAGATTGCTGTTGAACTTTAAATACACTTTTTGTTTCGTGTATTCTTCAGGCTGGATAATTTCAGTCCTGATCAGTTTGTCATAGAAAGCATAAAACTGTTTCTTACTTTTAAATTCTAATACCTTCATGAGTTTGTTTTTTAAAATATAGTTACCGTTATCGTGTCGCAAATATCCACCTTGTTCTTTATAGGTGACATAAGTTCCTAACAAAATGATTCGAGTTTTGTCTGCTGGTGTAAAAGTAAAATCTTCAAGCAATGCCTGAAGCGTATCAGCTAAAACGAATACGAAAGAACCACCAGCGATCTCATCAAATTCAGTTTTATTCTCACGATCTAACTTGTATTGAGTTTGTTTCTGTTTACCTTCAGGTGTTGAGATCGTTTTACCTTGAAGTGATCTATAATCTACTCCATTAAATAGTTCGCCAGTATCTAAGTTCAATGCGTTGACTAGTTCAATCTGTTTTGACATGCCATAACTAATCCTTTCTATGTCTTGTATTAGAAGGTTCATTAAAAAGACTTCTACATCCATAACAAGATATAGTGCTGTTTAAGACTTCTATAGGGGAAGGGGATATTCAAGTTTTTATGCATCTGGTGGTTATCAGGGTGGTGAAAGAGTTTCATTTTAGAGGTAGCATGACATATTAGACGTCATTTACGAAGTTTATTAACCACAAAGGTGTCAATTTGACGTGATTATTACCATGCTTTCATTATTCAACTTTATGCGTTTTAGTCCATATATAGTATTTATATGCATTTATATCGTTGTTATTGCATATATGTAGTTGTTTTTATGCACTCACTTAAATACCTGTTCTTCTTTTCTTTTTAGGTGACTGACATTGTACTAACTATAACCCATGAAACCTTAAACATTATTACTCACTATCGTTCGTAATTCGATAATAAATAAAACCATAAACACTTGATATAGTTATTCTGACAAATTATCAGATTAACAACGAATTTATTATTCTTGTTTTGTGATTTGGAGAAGCTTTAGCTTCGAGAAGACGAAGTGAGTGTAAGCGAACGTAGTATTGAATTTAAATATTTCCTATAAATTCAAGGAATTGGAAATTGAGTGTGGAATTATGTACCTTGTAACATACTACGTTAAAAGGTGGGATTGAATGGAACGGAATGCGAAGATAAATAACTTGTCTATGTTAGATGATTTTGAAGTTCAAGGTTACTGGTGGCTACCTGATCAAAAAGAAAATCAATTAGCAGGAAATTTATACTATGAAAATCAAAAAATAAACCTTCATGTTTTAGGTAGTTTCTCAAATGAGATTATTGAACATGATTACATTCATGGTATTACTATTAAGGGCGAAGAAATAACACTGTTTAATAATAAGCTAGCTAATGGAACATATAATATGCCTGGATTCCCTTCTCAAGAGTTTATGGCTATGTATTTTATTGTAGGAGATCATATAACAGATATAGATGAAATGAAGTTCAGGTCAGTCAACATTTCTAGTACTTATCTAACAAAGTGGTTTAACAATAGACCGTTTCATACAGAAGATAAATTGGATGAAGAATCAAATCTAATTAATCAATCAAACACTTTTATTGCACCAGAAGTTCATTCAGTTTATGTGAAAAGTATCGATTCTGAAATTTGTAACAACTATAACTTTAATCAAAAAAGTGATTCAGTTACTAAGATGAATCTTAAATATCGAGAATTTTTGAAAATAACCCCTGATGAGTGGCAAGATTTTGATTGGTATAGAAAGAATATTAATAAGTTAAATAGACTGTTATCTTTGTTTGTAGGTGAACCAGTATACCTAGAAAGAATGGTATTGGAAGGTGAAATTGAGGATACTGGATTTGGCGAAGGTTTTAACGGAACAAAGAAATATCATGTCTATTTTAGTCAAAGAGAAGTTAAGGTTAATGAAAAGCTTATCTCTGGTAAAATGTTGTTTACATATCCAGAGGTTAAACAGAATTTAGGGGTTATCTTTGATAATTGGTTTGAAAAAGAATCTTATTTAAATAACGTCCTTAATTTATATTTTGGTGATATTTATAATGGCAATGTAGATTTAGAGACGAAGTTTTTAAATGCTGTCCAAACCTTAGAGGTTTATCATAGGAATTTAGGTTATGGTAAGGTGTTTAGTGATGAAGAAAAAGACAAAGATTTAAATATTATCAATGAAGCGTTAACTGGTTTAATTCCTGATGATAAACTAGCTGCAATCAATAGTAGGTTAAAATATTATAATGATTATTCGTTAGTAAAACGCCTTGAAGATATCGTTAAAGATAAGCTAAACAATGACACAAAAGAATATCTGTTTAAAAGTAATACTAAAGCAGGTTCATTTATCTTTAAATCTGCAAATACAAGGAATTATTTAACTCATTATGATGAAACTAGTCAGGAGAAGAGATTTGTAGGTGTAGAGATGTTTTATGCGACAAAACTTCTCAAAGCATTGTCAGGCATACTTTTACTTAAAGAATTGGGCATCGATGAATCAATTGCATTAAATAAGGCAAAGACAAACCATAGTCTTTCGCAATTAATAGCAATATCAAAGAAAGAACTTAACTTTAACTAAATCGTTATTAACTAATTAGGGTAGGTATTAAACTATCCTTTTTTTAAATTGTGACAGGAAATTGAATAGAAACATATAAATTATATTGGGGAAATTCCATGTGAAGTGGCTGGCAGGTGGAAAAGAAATTAAGTGTTAAATTATTTTCTTTACTTCTCATGTTTGTTTAACTCTGAAGTAGACTGATGTCTCTATAAAACAGCACAAAACAGTCTAGTTATTTTATGCATTTTTCCCTTGTTCAGAATCAGAATACCGAAAGACTTTTAGTTCAAAAGCCTATTATATCAAGGGTGTATAAAATACTGCATATCTAATAATATTTGAAGATTATTGAATGTTGTTTTAACAGTGTTTATGCATTAGATCGACTTCATATAGTCAACAATATGTAAACTAAAAATGAGTATACAATACATAGGTATACAGTCAAAGCGTTGCTATACTGAAGCACTGTTATTCTATTCTGATCAGCACAAACAAGACAGAACATAGACTGGTGATAGCATCAGGTTAAGAGTGCAGTATTTAAACAGGTTATGCCTTCACCTTATTCTATTAAGCTGTACCAGCACTTGATTAGTTTAATAGGGGTACACCAGCACTATTTTAATAAAGGAGTGGGGGTGCAGTTAGAAATAGCAAGGGATAGGGGTACAATTAAACACAAGGGGGGTGTGTGCTGTTTTTAGTGCAGTACCTACCATATATGAATCAGATAGCACTGGTAAGCTACTGACAGGCTACACAGTGGATATATAAGCATACTGCACAGGCTACACTGATACTATGCTGATAAATGCAGTGAGACAGCACCAGCATCATTAGTATTAAAGAGTTATAAAGGTTGTGTTCCATAAAGGAATACGAAGTTTATTGTTTAATATCAGTTGATAAACAGCGTATTTATTAAGTGTTCCTTTCAAAAACAATAGATAAAAAACAGCGTGTTCCCTTTGTTGGTGCAGTTATTGCAGTTCATTCTTCATTGATTGTTATTGTTATTTAGTTTAATTCTATTTCATTCAGTTTGATCAGCAAACACTATTAATTGAATGCCTTTAGAAGTTCACACAAAGCGTTTAAAGAGGTTTTGAATATTAATATACAAATACATAGCAATAACTAGATAAATGCTTATGAAAAGGCACTATGAAAGGCATAACCCCACCATATGGGGGCACAGGGGGGGGGATATCCCTGACTCCTACCAAATCAATATGTAGAAAGTGATTTTCATGCCTTCCCTTCCTTCCAGTACCATGCAGGGGGTAACAAGTTTTACTAATACCAGTGAATTAAAAAGTACTTCAGTAATTATAAGAAGAATTTTATCTTCTCCATCTATTTCCTTCAGCACCTTCACATTCTTCCACACTGCTTCACTGTATTCTTCTATATATCTTCAGTATTAAAACCCTTCTAATGTTAAACAGTCTGCACAGTCCATTGTGTGGCTTTCTATGATGATACCCATGATTAAGATTTACCTGATTAAGTTGAAAAGAGAACTGTTCAGATATAACTAGAAAAGATTTATGTAATTGTTCGTTTTCTGTTCAGAATAAGTTAAGCAGCAAGGCAAGTTCATTCGGTTTTTAACCAAATACAGCTGAACTAGGAGTAAATATTATTCGGATATTAGAGACAGACTTAAAAAATTTAAGTTAGTTAATCTGATATTGCAGGATATAAGGCCAAAATGCTTTATACCTACTTAAAAAATTTAAGTTAGTCTCTTTCGCTGATATAAGTTTCTTAATTGTTCAGGGTTAAAAAACTTAATACTAACTAGAACTTTCTTTTATAACTAGATTTATTCTTTATAAATAAAGAGACAGAACTACCTGATAAAGTACCCTGACATAACATGACATGAAATATTGATCAGAAAGCATTTAGTAAATAAGTGTCTGTATTTGATCAGTTTCATGTTAGGGATTTAGATGTTAAAGCGTTTCTTTCAAATATAACTGAAGAAACCATTTCATTTTATATAAATATCAGGCACAAGTCGTACTTTAGGGGGTTCTCATTAACTTAAAGGTAAGGACATGGAAACGGCATAATTCCCTTTCACGATGTTTCTACTTTACATTTAATTACCTTATTTCATTTGCAGATGGGAAAGTAAATTTTCCTAAAGTGTGTAAAGGTGCTGGTGTTTATCATCAGTGCTTTTTTATTTGGTTAAGAGTAATAAATAATCACTAGTTTTAAAAGGGGGGTTGGTACATGACAAAAGAAATGGTGAAGCAATTACGAGTTTTAGCTGGTTTCAATCAAAGAGAATTAGCTTCGAGTGCTGGTGTTAGTCAAACGCTGATCGCACTAATTGAAACAGGTGATAGAAAACTGAATTCAAACCTTGAAAGAAAGTTGTATGAAGTATTCGGTTCTGCTGGTATTGGTGGACAAGAAATAGCATTAATCAGTGACTTTTTAAATAAAAGCAAGACATAGAAAGGAGTTTAAATCATGAGAGGAATCATCATCAAATTAGAACAGATTCAAAAGAAGCTAGACAATGGAACTTACATGAATCAGAAAGAAAAACTTATCAAAAAGGTTGAGAGTATCGAAAGTGAAGTAAGAAACAAAAAATATACGCATAGAGAAGTTCGCTATGACAATGACGTACAAGCACATCTTCCTGTATATCGTGCATGGGTTCGTGCAGGTAAATATAAAACCTTATCTGACTTATACGAACTAAAGCACGAACTTTCAAAGGAAGAAACAAACGTTTTACGTGCCAATGCAATTATTAATAAATTGATCAGTACCGATTTACATCAGAAAGAGGTGACTGCAACTATTAGAACATTTGCTTCACGTGCCAAAAGTAAGCATGGAACGATTCTAACAGCGAAATAAGAAAGGGGATGATAGTTTGAGTGCAAATTTAAAAGCAAAAGAACTAATTGATGCCGTAACAGTGCCTAAAGGATTAACAGAAAGACAGGTAACACTAGCAAAGCAATTTGTTAGATCAAAGATGGAAGAAGGCTTTACTATAAGTGAATTTTGCCGTAGTAACAATTTGAGTTCTAAGACTTGGTACGGCTGGATGGAGAATCCTGATTTTAGAAATTATGTAGAAGAAATTCAGGGTGCAATTATTCCTGATGATGAACGAGAAGCGTGGCAGGAACTAAAGAAAAAAATTAAAAAAATTGCTTATAAGAGTGATCCATCAGTTAAGGAATATGATCTTTTTATGGATACATTCGGTTACGTTGTAGCTGATGATAAGAAACAAAGAATGGAAGCATTAGGTTTGACTGATGAAAATGGCAAAGGCAAAGGAACAGCTTCAGGTAAATCACATCAAGAACGTAAAGAAAATCTATTAAGTAAATTAAGGTGGTAGTAAATAATGAGTGTTTTAAATGAATTAGCAAAAGGTTATCAGCAGTTGAAGGACGAGGAAGAAAAAGAAGTTGAACAGAAAGCTGGTAAAGCAAACACTGATCAGGAAGGACAGGAAGAAGATGAAGAAGAACCTTCCCTTCGTGAACAAGTGGAATTATTGTCACAAGCTGTCTTAGAACTTCATGAAAAAGTTAATGCAGATCAGGACAAAGAAGAAAAAAAAGTTGGTGCTGAATAATGGCGAATAAGTTTACACAGAAGCTAGATAAGTTTTTAAATATCTATCGTGGTAAAGATGAAAGTGATAAAAAAATTGAAGTAAAACTTGAACAAAAGCAGGGTGAACTGATTCAACTAGATAGCGATATTCAGGACCAAGAAACCCTTGTAAGGGATCTTAGAAAAAGTTATCTTTTAGATCAAATTAAAGAACTCAGCTATCTTGAAGCTAAAGCTGAACTTGATGAAATGATTGAAAAGAAAGCTACAATTCAAGAAGATATGAAACTGATTCAGCAGTATCGACAGGAAGATGCTGAACTAATTCTTGATGAACTTGAATCTTATCGTGAGAAGGAATTGAAGGAAGAAGAAAGCAAAGAAGAAAGAGAAATTAAAAATGAAGTAGCTGAAGCAAAACTTGCTTATCTAACTAAACTATCTGAATTAGGAAAAAGACACAAAAAAGTTAATGGTGTTCAAGCTACAATTGACCGATTTAGCGAAAAATTAGGCGGTAAAATGACAAGTTTTCAAGGTAGTACTTATGATATATTAGGAGTAATTCACACAGGAAGAAATGTTACTGTACCAGTAGAAGTTAATATAGACGAAGCAAACAATGCTTTGCAATATGGTTTAGTTGATTCACACCTGAAAAGCTATGTAGAAGGCAAGAAGAAAGCGAAATAAAGTTATTAGTAAAGAACCCCTTAATATAAAGAAACCCCTGACAAACTTGCCTTTTGTTAGGGGTCTTTTTTTATTGGGCTGTTGTTAGTAATAACTATGATTGAGTATATTAGGTTAATTCCAGAGAGGGTAAATTAATTATTGGTATTATTTTGCTGATTAGGTATCACCTTACCATCATCATTAAAAGTCCATTTTATGATGTCTTGATCAAAAATGATTTTATCAAACGAACCATCAAGAACTGTAAAAAGAAGTAATGAAATTCTCTCCCCTTCATTCGTTTCTGATTGATTTATTAATACTGAATAAGATATCTTATATTCAAATCCATCAACAGGTATGAGTTTATCATTTAATTTAATAAATCTAATATCATCAAATCTATGTTGACCAGTTATAGGTTTATTAGGTTCTTGTTTAAAAAGGAAACCGGATAATGACTGGAAAAATGGAGTTAATTCTTCATCGAAACTTAAGGTGCGTTCCCCAGAATGGTTATAAAAAAAAGGTGACTGACGTTCAACTAAAGGCGATTCATTATCTGTAGAATTTTCCCTGTTTAAGTGAAGAGGTTCTTCTTTACTAAATATCCACGAAATTTCAGGAGTATTAGGGAAAGGGATTTTTGATGTGACGATTATCCTTTTTATTCTTCCTTCCCAATCATCATCATTAAATTCTCTCAGTACTGCTAGTTTTATATCTTCTTCTTCAGCAAAACTAACTGCCCCTTTTGTATATCCCATTGTTGTTACTACAAAAGCTTCATCTGGTTTTATTTGTGAAACTGCCCCGAAAAAATCTCTAACAACACCTATTCCTACTGTTTTATTATATTGTTTACATTCAACTAGTACTCTCTTTGAAACATTAGCTTTTTCTATAGTTATATCGATTTGATGTGCAGTTTTCTTCCCGCTACCTCGCAATTTCATATCATGAATAACAACATCATTCTGATTCAGAGTTTGAAAGACAATAGCTGCAATCTTTTCGTACTTAGTTCCATTTTTAAGTTTTTCATTAGCAACAAATTCATCATAGATAATACTAAAACCATCATTTGTCATATAAGTCTCCCACTTTCACTCTTTACTTTAATTTACAAAATAACTATTATAATTACAATATTTTCTATAATATAATTAATAGAAAGAAAAAGAACAATGCTAAATACTAGGATTGGAAAAAAGAACGGGGGATGTACATGCCTAAGATGTCACCAATTGATAAGGAGAAATCAAGAAAAACTAAAGCTTTAAATAATATGTTTCCAGAGGTACATAAGATAACTGGATACACTAACCTCTCTATAAATGCAAAATTAGGTGGGAAAAACGCCCAGTTTTTTGATATTAAAAATGATGTTATTTCATCACAAGACCATTTCGTAACATTATGGATGCAAGGGATGATGTCTTACCTAGATGGACTAGGAAACAAAGAAAATAGTAAAGTATATGAACTTTATACTTTTATGAAAAACTACGAAGTTGTTCGTGATTATGCTTTTACTTTTTTAGAAAGATTATATTTAAGGAATTTCGATGCATTATCAAAAGAAAGGCCAAAAGTTGAAGATGCAATTATGTGGATTGGTCAGCAAAATGCTTCATATGGTATTTTAATTACTCCAACATTTAGGGGAGATAATTGGGAGAATGACAAAAGTGAAATTCGACATTTCAAGCCTGCTTACTGGACAATTGGACATATACTTGAAACAGGCTTAGTAATACCATTTGAAGATGAAACTATGAAATTCGCTGATGTAACAGAATACTTAAATTTCTTTAAGAATGTATTGGTAAGAAATTCAGGGTCTAAATATGAAATGGAGATTGCAAGAAAGTATTGTGAGTTTGTTATGAGTTCTGTAGATCCTAATAAAGTGCCACTTCTAATCCCTGAATTTCGTTATGGTGGCATAGAAAAAAAGCACTTATATAGATTAGATTTTACTATAATTGACCCATATACTTTGCAGAAGTACGGATTTGAACTCTCCCCTTGGTCTACACATGGTGCATTGACTAAAACAAAAGATAAGTTGCAAAAAGATATTAATGCAGAAGCTTTAGGAAACTTTGAGAAGGAAATGAAAAAACACAAAGATTATTTTAGAAAACATGGATTGTTTACTCTTATTTATACAGATTCTGATTTGATAGATACAGATAAAGTTTTTAATGATATGAAGAAATACTTACTTCCTAAAAATGCACAACATCAATTAAAGTTACATGTTTTGAATGAGTTTCTTAACTATGAATAACACATAATTAAAAGAGAATGTTAAATATCATTAAAGCTATTGAATGGTGTATTTCTGATATCTTAAATGGTAAGGTGTTCATTAAGAATAAACATGACTAATTATTTGAACGAAAGGTGGTGGTGCCCTATGACATCTAAAAAGATACCCAATAGATTAATCGCTGAGAAGTCTCCATACTTACAGCAACATGCGTATAATCCAGTGGACTGGTTTCCATGGTGTGATGAAGCATTTGCAAAAGCGAAACGCGAGAACAAACCTGTTCTTGTATCTATTGGGTATAGTTAGGTGGTCATTCTAACGCACTTGTCATTGGTGTCATGTAATGGAAAGAGAAAGCTTTGAGGATGAGGAAACAGCAAAGCTTTTAAACGATCGATTTGTAGCGATTAAGGTCGATCGCGAAGAGCGTCCAGATATTGATTCAATATATATGAAAGTTTGTCAGGGATTAACGGGTCAGGGTGGGTGGCCATTGAACGTTTTTCTAACTTCTGATCAAAAACCATTCTACGCAGGAACGTACTTCCCGAAAGAAAGCAGATACAATATTCCTGGGTTTAAAGATGCTATTATGCAGCTTTATCAGCAATATAAGGAAAACCCTGATCGAATTACAGGAATCGGGGAGAAAATTACAGCCTCCTTGCAAGAGCGGATGAATGCAGAAGGTGGGGAATTAACAGAGGAACCTTTACATAAAGCTTTTGAGCAGATGCAAAATTCCTTTGATACCATCTTTGGTGGTTTTGGTCAGTCTCCAAAATTCCCATCACCTCATATGCTGATGTATTTACTTAGATATTATCGACAATACGATAATGATCTCGCATTAACAATGGTTACACGAACGCTTGACGCGATGGCAAAGGGCGGGATCTATGATCATGTTGGCTATGGCTTCGCAAGATATGCGGTAGATCAGGAATGGCTAGTGCCTCACTTTGAGAAGATGTTGTATGATAACGCCATGCTTGCCCTTACCTACACGGAAGCTTATCAAGTAACGGGAGAAGAACACTATAAGAAAGTCGCTTGTGATGTTCTCGAGTATGTGACGCGAGATATGACTAGTGAGCAAGGTGGCTTTTATTCCGCTGAAGACGCTGACTCAGAAGGAGAAGAGGGGAAGTTTTATGTTTGGACAGAGAGTGAGGTCCACGACATCCTTGGCGATAAGCTAGGCTCCCTATATTGCAAAGCTTATGACATCACGTCAAAAGGGAACTTTGAAGGGAAAAACATTCCTAACTTGATTCAAACCGATCTTTCAAAGGTTGCTAAATCATTTAGCATGACAGAAAAAGATGTTAATAAGCAGTTAAAAGAGGCTAGAAAGAAGCTGTATGAGGTTCGTGAAAAACGGATTCACCCCTATAAGGATGATAAGATCCTTACAAGCTGGAATATGCTTATGATTGCAGCTTTCGCTAAGGCAGGAAGGGTGTTCGCTCAACATACCTACACACAAACTGCTGAGCAATCATTCAGATTCATCGAAGAAAATCTCGTCATAGACGGTAGATTAATGGCTCGTTACCGCGATGGTGAAGTGAAATTTAAAGCATACCATGATGATTATGCTTATGGATTATGGGCATTAAACGAATTGTATGAAGCTACGTTTAAGTCAGAATACCTCGTCAAAGCGAAAAAACTGTCAGATGAGATGCACGATTTATTCTGGGACGATAGCGCTGGAGGTTTCTATCTTTACGGCCATGATGCAGATGAATTAATTGCACGACCTAAGGATGTGCATGATGGGGCGCTACCGTCTGGAAATAGTGTAGCTGTTCTTCAACTGCTTCGTTTGTCGAAGTTAACGGGGGAGGCAAAGTATGATGTGTGGGCTAACAAGATGTTTACCGCTTTTTCAGGTGATGTATCTTCGTATTCCAGTGGACACGCTTATTTCTTAATGAGCAAGCTTTATACTTTATCCTCTCCAAAAGAAGTTGTTATTATTGGGAAAAATGGTGATACAAGCAAAGAAAAGATTGCAGAGTTTTTACAGCAGAACTTTTTCCCTGAACTTACAGTGATTAGTACTGAAGATCCTACCTTGTTAAAAGAAGCAGTTCCATTTGTAGCTGAATTTGAAAAGACAGATACGACAACGATCTATGTTTGTGAGAATTTTAGTTGTTCGCTTCCTGAGACGAATGTAGAGAAGGTAATAAAAGAATTGGATAATTAAACAAAGAAGCTACCCAGGTTGTGAGACCATGGTAGCTTCTTTGTCACTAGTAAAGTTGTCGGACGAGAAAAAGTATGGTGATGATAAATTCTCGATAGAAAGCCTCTATTGCACCCTGATTTGATATGTTTCTATTTTGAAGATGAATACGTGTACCTTAAGAGAAAAGCGTGTTCTCTTAAAGAAAGAAATGAGCTCGATTGTAATAGCATTGACGAAGGTTTTCGATTATTAGTTAGTAGGTAATGGAAAAGCTTTACTTTCAAATCAAAACGGTATCCATTCGAACGCATATTCGCTACAATAGAAATAGAATAATTTTTGAGGTGATCGGATGGAAAGAAAAAAGAAACTGCCCCAGCTACTGGAGATGTTTCAGCAGGAGGAAAAGTATCGATCCAATATTGTTAATTGGAAAACGATTGAACCGAAAGAAGCTAAAACAGCGCCATATCCTGCAGAATTGCAGCCTGAGTTAAAGAAAGCACTTGAAGATAGAGGAGTGCAACAGCTATATACTCATCAGGCTACAGCATATGAAGAAGCTTCAAAGGGGAACAGTTTTGTCGCTGTTACACCAACCGCCTCTGGGAAAACTTTGTGCTATAACTTGCCTGTTTTGGATACGATCTTGAAGGATCCGTCAAGTCGGGCACTGTATTTATTTCCAACAAAAGCCCTTGCGCAAGATCAAAAAAGTGAAATAAATGAATTGATTGATGAAATGGAAGTGGATTTAAAAGGGTATACGTATGATGGGGACACTTCTCCAACCATTAGACAAATCGTTCGAAAAGCAGGGCACATTGTGATGACGAATCCAGATATGCTGCATTCTGCTATTCTCCCACACCATACGAAGTGGGTTTCTCTTTTTGAGAACCTTAAAGTGATTGTCATCGATGAGCTACATACGTATCGTGGTGTTTTCGGGAGTCACGTAGCCAATGTGATTCGAAGATTGAAAAGGATTTGTCAATTCTACGGAAGTAATCCCATATTTATTTGTACTTCGGCTACGATTGCGAATCCAAAAGAGCTTGCAGAGGAGCTTACTGGTGAAGGAATTACGTTAATTAATAACAATGGGGCTCCTACTGGACGAAAGCATTTTGTTCTTTATAATCCCCCTGTTGTAAATCAAGCCTTGAACATTAGACGATCGGCTACGCTTGAAGCACGAAACTTAGCGGCGGAACTATTAAAAAACAACATTCAAACAATTGTTTTCGCGCGTAGTCGTGTTCGGGTTGAGATCCTTCTCACATACTTACAGCAGCTAGAACAGCGTGAATTAGGACCGCGTTCCATTATGGGATATCGGGGTGGTTATTTACCGAAGCAGCGAAGGGAAATTGAAAGAGGACTTCGAAATGGAGACATTAAAGGCGTGGTAAGCACGAACGCCCTCGAACTTGGTGTGGACATTGGACAGCTTCAAGCGTGCGTGCTGACAGGCTATCCAGGCACCATTGCGAGCACGTGGCAGCAGGCTGGACGTGCGGGTCGCCGTCAAGATGAGTCTGTTGTATTTGTCGTCGCTAGTTCTAGTCCGCTTGATCAATATATGATTACACATCCGGATTACTTTTTTGAACGGAACCCAGAAGAGGCGCGAGTGAACCCCAATAACTTAATTATTCTTGTAGATCATGTTAAATGTGCAGCGTATGAGCTTCCATTTCAACAAGGGGATACGTTTGGTGGGGAAGACATCGAGGATGTTCTTGAGTTTTTAACAGACGAACAGCTGCTTCATCATCGGGCAAATCGCTGGTTCTGGATGAACGATGCATTCCCGGCTCACAACGTAAGCCTTCGTTCTGCTTCGCAGGAAAATGTCGTTATTATTGATCAAACAACGGCTGCTAATGTAAAAGTCATTGGAGAAATGGACAGATTTAGTGCCATGACGCTTCTTCATGAAGAAGCGATTTACCTTCACCAGGGTGTGCAATATCAAGTGGAGCTTCTTGACTATGACGAGAAAAAAGCTTGGGTAAGGGAAGTTGATGTGGATTACTATACGGATGCTAATCTTGCTGTTCAACTGAAGGTTCTAGAAGAAGACAAGCATGAACCGCTCCCACACACAACCGCAACGTATGGAGAAGTTATGGTAAATGCTATGGCAACTATTTTTAAGAAAATTAAATTTGAAACTCACGAAAATATTGGATCAGGTCCGATTCACTTACCCGAGGAAGAGCTTCACACGAATGCTTGCTGGTTTGACTTTCCTGAAAGCTTCGTTCAAACAATGGGAGAAAATCGCTTAGAGGAAGGATTGTTAGGACTTGGTAACGTTCTTCGTAACGTTGCTCCGCTGTTTGTCATGTGCGATGTATCGGATCTCCATGTGACACCACAAATCAAAGCTGTCCATTCAAACAAGCCTACCGTTTTCTTCTATGATCGCTACCCTGGTGGCATTGGGCTATCGGAGCGAGTTTACAAAGAGCTAGGGGTTATATTAAAAGAAGCCGAATCCATTGTTGTTAATTGTGAATGTGAAAGTGGCTGTCCTTCATGTGTGGGCGTTTCCGGTGAAACGGGTGAAAATAGTAAGCAAACAGCCATTTATTTACTTAAATATTTAAGAGGTGAACATTCTGATGTCACTGAAAGCTAAATTAAATCGAATGAAAAAGCATATGAACTTGAACGAAGGAGAAGAAGTGGAAGCGAAAGTAGAGCAGCCGATTCACGAAGTGCCTCATTTGAACAAGTGGCGTGATTTAGATGCTCACCCGTTTTTCTTTGACGGAGAATATGCGCTAGTGAGAAAAAAACAGTATCCAACTTCCTATCAGCATGGACGTTACACTTTCCAAGAACTTGAGCAAGTTGTCGAACGCTGGAATCGTCACTATCGTGCACATCCACTCTCCTCAAAACACCTTCAGCCATCCGATTTATTGTTTTTTGATACAGAAACAACTGGCTTAGGAGGTGGGGTTGGAAATACTATCTTTCTACTTGGATATAGCCAGTATACAGAAGAAGGAATTTCTGTAAATCAGTATTTCTTGCCTGGCCCAGGTGCAGAAGTTCCGATGTATCAAGCTTTTTTAGAAGATGTAAAAGAATTGAAGAACCTAGTTACCTACAATGGCAAAGCGTTTGATTGGCCACAGGTGAAAACACGTCATACGCTTATTCGTGAACAAGTCCCTAAGTTACCGCAATTTGGTCATTTCGATCTGTTGCACGGAGCGAGGCGATTCTGGAAAAATGATATGGAGTCTGTTAGACTCGCGAACGTAGAAGAACAGCAGCTAGGTTTTGAACGGGAAGAAGATATTCCAGGCTATTTAGCTCCTATGCTTTATTTCGAGTTTGTAAAAGATCCAGATCCAGAGCTGATCGCAGGCGTGATGAAACACAATGAAGAAGATATCTTATCTTTAATCACGCTATATACTCGTTTGTCTAATCTCCTTCTTGATGTGGAAGGAAAGTCCTTAACAGCTGGTGAACAATACCAGTCTGCTCGATGGTGGGAAGCTGTTGGTGAAGAGGATCATGCGGCTTTACTATATGAAAAGACAACTGGTCGTCATGAACAGGACGCAAAAAAGGCGCTTGCACGGATATATAAGAAGCAGGATAACGTTCAAGAAGCCATCGAGATTTGGCTGACGCTATCACAATCCACAAATGATGAAGAGTGCGATATTGAATTAGCTAAATATTATGAGCATAAAGCGAAAGACTATGAGAAAGCCCTTCACTATGCTCTGTCTGCATACCAAAAGTGGAAAGAGAAGAAACGGATTCTTAAAGATAAAGAAGAGAACGAGCGGCTGCAATATATGAAGCGAATCGAGAGAATTGAGCAAAAAGCAGCTCGCTAACGATAGGAGGTTGTTATGCAGGATTTCTATGAAGTGTTGAAGAAAAAGGAACCATTTCATTCTTTGAGCGATGCTGAAATCGAAAGTCTAATGGAATCAGCACATTTCGCAACTTATCAGAAGGGTGAATTTTTATATCACGAAGATGAAGATACGAATACGCTTTATCTCCTCGTCTCAGGTATTGCTAAAAACATCGTACACAAAGCGAATGGGCAACAAACGACAATGCGTTTCTACTATCCCGGAGATCTAGTTGGGCTCATGATTATGCTTACAGATGCGTCTATGACGTTTTCTGTTCAAGCTAATGAAGATTGCCAGGTGATTCGAATCAAAAAAGAAGTCATGCTAAAGATCATGACAGAAAACCCTGCCTTTTCACATAATGTTCTCGATACCATTGGTGAACGTATGAGAAGCCTCTATGATGAAATTAAGCAAGAGCGAGATCGGGAGGCCGATGGTGAAAACATTGCCTTGTATAGAACACGAGTGAGCGCGATTATGGATACGAAGGTGACGATCCCACCAACTTATACGGTATTAGAAACAGCTGAGCTCTTTCGAACGAAAAATT
Organism: Anaerobacillus sp. 63XJN7_4_ISO-PGPR-S23-413; assembly: GCF_056173725.1. Lineage (NCBI taxonomy): Bacteria > Bacillati > Bacillota > Bacilli > Caryophanales > Bacillaceae > Anaerobacillus > Anaerobacillus sp. 63XJN7_4_ISO-PGPR-S23-413. The sequence goes on along the minus strand of NZ_CM149688.1, from coordinate 2,322,062 downwards.
ATGACGGTGTGATAGTAAGTGAAGATCGTGAAAGTGTTCTTGGTACAATAACACCGCTAGAGGTCATAAATGCACTTACAATGGGACAATTTCAAGATCCTATTCATAAGTGGATGTATCAAAAACCTAATATGGTAGAAGAGGATGCCTTTAGTTATGAAGCATTGGCGTACTTAAAATTTCACAAAGTCTCTTTGCTACCTGTTGTAAAGCGAGATCGTATTGTCGGTATGGTTTCAGCCAAATCTTTCTTAGGGATTCAGGAATCGGCCTATTTAGATCTGTCTTATCGACTATCACGAGCTAAAGAGCTTAATGAAATAATGAATCTTTCACCACCAATACATGAAGAATTCCGCTCATTTATTCAAGAGTTACTTGACGCAAATACGTTGGGTTATGAAATATGTGAGATGATGTCCAATTATAATGATGAAATACATCGACGCATTATTTTACTTGCAGAGAAGGAAATGATCAGTGAGGGATATGGACGGGCGCCAGTGAACTTTTGCTTCATCGTTATGGGGAGCGAAGGGCGCAAAGAACAGGCTTTTAGTACAGATCAAGACAACGGACTTATTATTGATGATTATGAACACCTCGAGCATAAACAGGAAATTGAAACGTATTTCTCGATATTTGCAAAGAAAATCAATACGATGCTTACGACATGTGGTCTCCCTGAGTGTGAGGGTGGCATAATGGCGAAAAATGAGAAATGGAGACGCTCTCTTTCTAATTGGCAAACAGAAGTAAATCGTTGGATTACTGAAACAGATGCTGAAGAGATCCGGAATTTTACAATTTTTATGGATTTTCGTCCTGTTTACGGAGATTTTGATCTCGCACGAACATTAAGAAGTCGCATTACTGCGCGAATTAAGAAAGCTCAAACGCTTCAAATGCTGTTAATGAAGGATACGATTCGTTTTCGCGTGCCGTTAAATCCTCTTGGAAAGCTTCAACTTCGTGGGAAAGAAAAAACGCTTGATTTGAAAAAAGCTGCTATTATGCAAATCGTGAACGGTATTCGAATTTTTGCAATGAAATATGGAGTGGAAGAAGTTAATACAATCAAAAGGCTTCATGAGTTAAAGAAAAAAGAAATTTTTCATCATCGTGATGTGATCAATATCGAAACATCTCTTCATTACCTTTATACGTTCCGTGTTAGGCAAAACCTTTATCAACTAGAAAAAGGGGTAGAGATTTCGAATCAAGTAAGGCCAATCGAATGGGAAAAAGAAGAGAGAAGGAAAATGAGGGAAGCATTGCTTGTAGCAAAACGGATGCAGCAGGTAAGTGAATTAAGCTTTCGAAGGAATCGGAGTATTTAACAATGTCGTCCATAGGTTTGAAATTATTGCGCTATTATCTATATGATCGTGTGAAATGGCAGAAAAAGATCAAAAGGGACAAGGATTTACCAGTTTATGATCGCTTACAGGAGTCTCTGTTATTATATCAAGAATCAAGCAGTCGATATTTTACCGTTTACGATCTCGAAACGACGGGTTTTTATCCAGCTATCGGAGATGAAGTTATTTCGATCGGTGCGGTTAAAATCGATCTTGTTGAAGGAAGGATTCTCGAGGAAACTTTCTATCGAATTGTTCGCCCTATTCATAAAGTACCGCGAGTTGTTAGACATCTAACGGGTCTATCCATTGATGAAATAAGAGCGGGATGGACATTTATTGAAGCATTTGAAGAATTTATGGCGTTTAGTAAAGGGACGACCCTTATTGCTCATCCAGTTAAATTTGATGTTTATTTTCTACAAACACTCGTTCAAAAATGGGGGTTGCCAGATTATTTACCACCTTATTTGGATTCGGAAGCACTGGCGAAGGAATTATTTCCTCGCAGTAATCCGCAGCTTGATTCGTTGATAAGGAAATTAAATATTGAACGTCATGAACGTCATCATGCCCTAAACGACGCAAGAATGACAGCGGAGCTTTGTTTGAAAATGTTTCACAAATTGGACATGAAGGACGGTCATGAACAAGAAATAAGACGGCGAATTGCTAGAGATAATCTCGTATTTGGTAGGAAATAGCTTCATTTTCCTAATTATTCCCCGGGCAAGCGCACAAAGAGATGATATTCGACGATTTCTTTTAGAAAACATGTAGAAACACCGTTTACAATTGTCGTCTCTTGTTGTAACTTTGAGTAGTATATTGAAGTTTCTGTTTTTTTAAGAAAAGGATTCAGATTTGATGTAATGGAGAGATGGTAATTGAAGCAGGTCATTATGGTAATGTTTTTTATGGTAATTGCGTTAACAGTGGTCGTTATGAGTCAAATTAGTGAGTCGGCCCAGATTTATAGTGACAATGAAGTAGTCGTACAAAAATAGGCGTGGAAATTGCGTTTGTATTGAGGAAATAAGGACGAATACACAGTACATGTACATCGTGATCAACATAGGCTAGTAGGGAATTCACCAATTTAAGAAGGGGGAACCTACACTATGTTTCATAGACATCATCGCATGGGCCCGAATGGGAATATGCCAAATCAGGTAAGTCCAGCAATGCAGGGACCTAATGCGAATATGCCAAATCAAGTAAGTCCAGCAATGCAGGGTCCAAATGCGAATATGCCAAACCAGGTGAGTCCGGCCATGAAAGGCGGCATGCCAGGTCAGGTAAGTCCAGCAATGCAAGGTCCTGGAGGTCCATGTCCGACAAGTCCTGTTGTATATCCGACAAAATGTTGTGTCAAAAATCACTATTATAAGCACAACGTAGATCATATTCATCCTACGCATATTAAAAACGTCCATCATCACATGTATGAGCACAATCATAGTTATCCTTTAACAGAGTCAGAGGAAGTGCTAGCTTCACACATGAACAATTATCCGCCACCACGCCCGACAGGCGCAATGCCGGCTGGATACGCACCTACTAATCCTTCCCAAGTAGCAGGAGCTATGCAAGGACCAAATGGCAATGGTATGCCAGGTCAAGTAAGTCCTGCTCAAAAGAGAAGAAAATAACGAAATAATGAAACGAACTGGTCTTCCAGTTCGTTTTTACATAGGAGGTGTCTAAGTGGCAAACGTTTTACTTGTTACTGGCTATAAGGCACACGAACTAGGAATATTTAACGACGATCATCCTGGACTTCCAATTATAAAGGCAGCCCTTCAGAGTCGCATGTCTCAGCTTATCGAAGAGAGAGATTTTGAGTGGATACTAATCAGTGGGCAAACTGGTGTTGAGCTCTGGGCTGCTGAAGTTGCACTTGATTTAAGAGAAATGTATCCCGATTTAAAGCTAGCCGTTTTAACGCCATTCCTAGATCAAGAAAGTAAATGGAAAGAGCCTACTCAAGAATTCTATCAAATGATCATGGGAGAAGCTGACTTTGTTGAATCAATCACAAGTCGACCTTACGAAAATCCAGGGCAATTGAAAGCAAAGAATGAATTTCTCGTTCGTAAGAGTCATGCTATGCTCGTATTATATGACGAAGATACGCCTGGTTCTCCTGATTATTACTTGAAAGAAGCAAAGAACAGACAGAGAACGGATGAAGGTTACGAAGTTTTTACCATCACACCTATTGACCTTGATTTATTAGAGCAGGATTTACGTGAAAGTAATCCCGATTTCTACAGTCAATAAGGAGAATAGAAGAGATTCCGATTGACAAGAGGAAGCTCTTTTGGAAGAATAAAATAAAGACAATAACTGCATACATACAGAGGTGATAAAATGGCAGAGCAACAACCGACTCAATTAACAGCTAAAGATATTCTTGAAAAAGATTTTAAAAGCGGATTTCGCGGTTATGATCAGGATGATGTCGACAAGTTTTTGGACGTAGTAATTAAAGATTATGAGCGTTTTGAAAATGACATTGAACAGCTGAGACAAGAAAATACGCGTCTTAGAAGAGAGATGGATCGTATGTCTGAGCAACAAAAGAGACAGCAGACGCGTTCTCAAACGCAGCCTGGAAATACCAATTATGATATCCTAAAACGACTATCAAACCTAGAGAAACACGTTTTCGGTAGTAAGTTGTACGAATAAACCACCAAACGGCGGTTTATTTTTTACAGTTATAAAAATTTCAATTACCGTACTATACTAATATAAATAAACATAACAATTCTTTAAGCAACCTTGCATCATTGTAGAATATAAGATATAATTGCTTTTGCTGTCCTAACAATGATAACGTTCGGGTAGTCGCTGTATGTCGCAATTAAGTGGCATGTAGAGGAAAGTCCATGCTCGCACGATCTGAGATGATCGTAGTGTTCGTGCCTGATGAAACAATAAGTCAGGGTAGTCCAATTGGGCTAACGGCGGGGAAACGGCCTAAGTTCTTCACGGATAAGGCCCGAATACTCTGAAAGTGCCACAGTGACGAAGTCTTAATGGAAACATTAAGAGTGGAACGAGGTAAACCCCACGAGCGAGAAACCCAAATTATGGTAGGGGAGCTTTCTTGAAGGAATTGAACGGAGAGAAAGCCAGGCGGTGAGGACGCGTCTGGAGATAGATGATTACCACCTGAGTACGAGGGGAGACCCGTTCGCAGTACGATGGAACAGAACATGGCTTACAGAACGTTATCATCTTTGATGAAAAGCCCTTAAGGGGCTTTTTTGTACGTTAAGGCTATGAATGCGCATGGATTGGAAAGCATAATAAAAAGACTTAAAAGAATACATTCTCTCCTCCACGCGAAATAGGTCTAACATGAAACAATTTATTTTTGTATGATAATAGGGTAAACCTACGTTACATAAAAGAGCAAAAGATTGGAGTGGGTAAAATGGCGAAAATGGAACTAATTGCAACGGCCACCATGGGGCTCGAATCATTGGTTGCTCGTGAAGTAAAGGATCTTGGTTTTGAAAATGTACGTGTCGATAACGGAAAAGTCACTTATGAAAGTGATGAAATTGGAATCTGTCGATCGAACTACTGGTTAAGAACAGCTGACAGGGTTAAGCTTAAAGTCGGGGAATTCAAAGTAACGACATTTGATGAGCTTTTCGAAGCAACGAAAGCACTCCCGTGGGGAGATTTACTACCCGAAAATGCTGAGTTTCCCGTAAGTGGTCGATCTGTAAAGTCGACATTATATAGTGTTCCGGACTGCCAGGCGATTGTCAAAAAAGCGATCGTAGAGAGCATGAAGGAAAAATATAACGTTTCGTGGTTTGATGAAGATGGACCACTATTTAAAATCGAAGTTGCGATTCACAAGGATACGGCTATTCTTACAATTGATACGAGTGGCAAAGGCTTGCACCGTAGAGGGTACAGGTACCTCCATAGTGCAGCTCCACTTAAGGAAACTATGGCAGCAGCAATGGTGATGCTAACGAATTGGAATGCAGATAAACCATTCATGGATCCATTCTGTGGATCAGGAACTCTTCCAATTGAAGCAGCTATGATCGGCCAAAACATCGCACCCGGTTTTAATCGAGAATTTGCTTCTGAAGATTGGGAGTGGATCGGGAAGAAGCGCTGGGAAGAAGCTATGATTGAAGCGGAGGACCTTGCAAATTACGATCAACCTCTTCACATTTTTGGTAGCGACCTTGACCCTAAAATGGTCGACCTTTCTAAGAATAATGCTCTTGAAGCTGGATTTGGAGATATGATTCAATTTAAGCAGATGCAAGTTACGGATGTTAGCTCTAAGTTTGAGTATGGTACTCTCATCGGAAACCCACCGTATGGTGAGCGTCTTGGTGAAAGAGAAGAAGTGGAAGACATGTATCGAAAGATGGGAAAAGCCTTCCGTGAGCGTCTTGATACATGGTCTGTTTATATTCTAACTTCACATCCTCGCTTCCAAGAAGTTTATGGAAAGAGATCAACAAAGAACCGCAAACTCTACAATGGTGATATCAAAACGCATTACTATCAATACTTTGGACCGAGACCGCCAAAGAAAGATTAATATAATAAGACTGTAAAAAACACCTCTCTAGTGACGAGAGGTGTTTTAATTTGGATTTTTTGATAGTAATTATCTTTTATAACAGGTCATTATACTTTTTCAACAACATAAGCACGTTTATCCCGAAAGTACTTCTCACCTTCATCAGAAGAATGTTCAAAAAAACCTTCCACTTCATGGGTCACCTTATACTCACGTTCCGGATCAGAAAAAAGTTGTGAAGCATTACTTGAAAGTAAAAGAACATCCGTCGTTGATACAAAGCTATCCAGTTCTTTGGCGGTATAGTGTTCACCTGGTTTTAGCGTATTGATTCGATGTTGTCTCATTTTCATTTTTCCTCCCCTTAACTTATGATGTACTTATTTGTTCCCACGTCTAATAGACATTTAAACGGAATAATATGTATATGGTATAAAAGAGCTAAAGAAACAAGAGAGGGGTGAAATGAATGAAAAAAACTATGTCTATTATCATCGTCGTATTAGGGTTCGTAATGTTTCATACAAATCCTAATCAGACTGATTATAGTAGGTGGGTAGGGGATCAACTTAAAAAAGACCAAAATGCGCTTATGGAAATAGGCGTCGATTTGGCTGTCATTCCATATGTTGAAGCAAATACCACTAGAACGAATATGTACGTGTTTTCTGTATATCGAACAAAGTTATGGAATGATAAAGAAATAGTAGCTTATGGATTATTTCATCATTTTTACATAAATAAAGAAAAATTAGAAATTATTATAGACGAATCATAAAATATCGTGTATTCTTTCCGGGTCGGGAATGACGGAAGGAGGGTTTACAATCGAGTTTATTGGTCTTATTGTACCTATTGCAGTCGCCATATTTCTAATAATGGACGCTCCAAAGCATGATAAGAATCCCTGGTTATGGGGAGTATTAGGATTCCTATTTACATTTCTTACACTTGGAATTTATCTACTTAAAACGGGACGTAAAGTGGCTGGGTGGATTTTTATAGCGCTTTCTATATTATCAATTATTGCAACAATTGCCCTTATTGGTCTGGTGATTGCAATTATTATGAATGCCGTATAAAGAAGTTTGGAAATGTAGAAAAGCCATGGGCAGCATTGCCCATGGCTTTTCATGTACGTATCATTAGTAACTTATGGTAGGATAGAACAAGAGGGATTAAAAGGCTTTCATTTCTTCATGCGTGAAGTACTCTGGTTTCTTTGCGCCTTGTGAGTGGAGCTCTTTAAAATAGGTTTGATACTCATATAAAGAAATCGAACCTTGTAAATAATTCACCTGGATAAAGTCGAGTAGTTCGTCTGCACTAGCAGGCTTTCTTCCTTTTTCCTGATCAAATGTGTTTATCAGATTTTGCAATGACATCTGAATCCCTCCTTGAACTATTGAGCTTATCCAAAGGATAACATGAGAAAGTTTATATTCATTATTTTAGAATTTTTTAACTTCCGACAAATCCTTACATAGTTAAACGAGATATGTCGAATTTATTGTTATGAAGGAAATTACTTTTTAAGGAGTTGAACGATTTGGCAACAGAAATCAAACAAACCGAGCAGGAATTTTTAAATTATGTAAAGAAAATGACGAGTTTTAATGAAGCGATTGGGGTTATGTATTGGGATCTCCGCACTGGCGCACCAAAAAAAGGTGCTGAACAGCGCTCTGAGGTTATTGGAATGATGTCTTCTGAAGTTTTTGAAATGTCGGTATCTCCTGAAATGAAGGGGTATCTTGATGAGCTTACAAAGGAAGACCAGCAAACTGAATTAAGTGAAATCACTCGTAAAACGGTAGAAGAGTGCCGTAAAGACTACGATCGGAACATAAAAATTCCTGCAGAAGAGTACTCTGAATATGTCATTTTAAGTTCGAAAGCAGAGACGATCTGGGAAGAAGCGAAGGAAAAAGCTGACTTCGAATTGTTTAGACCGTATCTCGAAAAGCTTGTTGCATTCAATCAGAAATTTGTCGAATATTGGGGATACGAAGAAAATAAATATGATACGCTGCTTGACCTATTTGAACCAGGTGTAACAGTGAAAATGATTGATCGCGTATTTAACCAACTTAGAGAACATATTGTGCCACTTGTACAACAAGTTGTTAATGCGAGTGATCAGCCCAAAACTGACTTTTTGTTTGAACATTTCCCACAAGATAAGCAACAAGCCTTCAGTATGGAAGTATTGAGGAAAATGGGGTATGACTTTGACGCTGGTCGTCTTGATACGACGGTTCATCCATTTGCAACTGGACTGAATCCTGGTGATGTGCGTGTTACGACGAAGTATGATGAAGGTGATTTTCGCACAGCAGTATTTGGTACGATTCATGAGGGCGGTCATGCTTTATACGAACAGAATTTATCACCCAAATTGATTGGCACGCCTTTATGTACTGGTACGTCTATGGGGATTCACGAATCACAGTCTCTTTTCTGGGAAAACTTCGTGGGTCGTCATCAATCATTTTGGAAAAACAATTACGACAAGCTTAAAAGCTATTCAACTGGACAGTTTGATGATGTTTCATTAGAAGATTATTACCGTGCCATTAACGTTGCGGGTCCTTCTTTGATTCGAATTGAAGCAGATGAAATGACGTATGCGCTGCATATCATGGTTCGTTACGAAATTGAAAAAGGATTGATTAATGGAGAAATTGAAGTGAAGGATTTGCCAACGATCTGGAACGAAAAAATGGAGGAGTATTTAGGCATTACTCCAGATAACGATGCGGTCGGCGTTCTTCAGGATGTCCACTGGTCAGGTGGCTCATTTGGTTATTTCCCTTCCTATGCGCTAGGGTACATTTATGCGGCTCAAATTAAGAATGCTATGTTAAAAGACATCCCACAATTTGATGAGCTATTAGAACAGGGTGACTTGGTGCCTATTAAAGAATGGTTAACAGAAAACATCCATCAGTACGGTAAGCTAAAGCAACCAATTGATATTATTAAAGACATTACTGGCGAAGGGCTAAATGCTGAATATTTGATTCAATATCTTGAAGAGAAGTATTCACAAGTTTATCGCCTGCAAAGATAATAGATTAAAAATCCTGCCGGCAAGGCAGGATTTTTTTCAATTAATCTGTCGATAGAGCTTCATATTCGTTTTCGTTAACACCAACGAATCCATTAAGAATGACCGCAGCAAATAGTGGAGTACGCTCTTTCAATTCTTCTACTGTATATAGTCCTGAGAAATATTGAACGATTAACCCATCAATCATCGCTACAAATGCGCTAACGCCTTCACGGTAGTGAAGTGGCCAATATTCTTTATCTGGATCGAGCGCCATAAATCGATCTCTTAGATATAGGAGCATTTCGTCAAAAGCTCTTTTAAATTCTTCTGGTTCTTGATTCTGAGCTTGTTTCCCCATTTCTTCCGTTAGTTTAGGAAGGTTCTGTTCGTTGTAGTCCATTGAGCCATATATGAAATTCTCTACAAATTCTGGAACGGTTTCACCTTTGCAGTCATCGGTGAATTTTTCATATTCTTGTGTGAGCTGGTATAAGTTTTTATTCATCTTCATTCTTCCTTTCAAAGTGATAAAACACTATTTCCCAATTTTATCTATGTAAAACATGAATTTTATATTGAATAGTGAGAACGGCTACATGTATGATAAACGAAAGACATACCATACGGTCAGTATGAAGGAGGCTATTATGAAAAAAATGAAAACGAGTTGGCCAGAAGCTGTTCCAGTAACGTTAGAATACTTAAATGGGAAAAAGCCGCTTCATGAATATCTTGCATTAAATGCCGAAGTTTCACCAAATCAAACAGCAATCCATTACTATGGTTACGAATTGACATGGAAGGAATGGAGTGAGCGATCAAATCAATTGGCTAATTATTTGGCAAGGATCGGGGTAACGAAAGGCGATCACGTGGCAGTATTTATGCAAAACTGTCCGCAATATCTTATTTCCCATTATGCGATCCAAAAGCTCGGGGCAGTTGTTGTACCATTAAACCCAATGTATAAATCATCAGAGCTTTCATATTTAATAAGCGAAGGAGATATCAAAGGTATAGTATCCGGCCTAGAACTATTGCCAATGCTTCACGAAATGGAAGATAGTCTCTCCTTTATTGTTACGGTTTCTTATCAATCACTTATTCAGCAGGAAAATCTCTCTCTCGTACCGCAAGAATTACTTAACTCCGAGGAAGCCTCAAGGTTTACGACTCTTGAATCACTTTTTGAAACAGAATCGAATCTATTTCAGTCTGCTAAAGTTCAATTAGATGACGTTTCTCTGATGGTGTTTACATCTGGCACAACAGGAAGACCGAAAGCAGCTATGTTAACTTATGAAAACGCTTTATATAAAACCGCTGCAACAATGACATGTAATCAAGTAGGGGAAGGTGAAAAGCTACTGGCCAATGCCCCGTTATGTCATATTGCTGGAATGGTTATGGGCGTCAATCTTCCAGTTTATAGTGGCAATGAAACGGTGTTACTAAGTCGATTTGACCCAGAAACCGTAGTTCGTACAATTGAGGATCATCGTATTACAATGTGGTATAGCATTGCTCCAATGAATGGAGCGATCATGCAAATACCAAATATTGAACAGCGTGATTTTACTTCCCTTCGACTAAACCTAGCGACGAGTTTCGGGCTCCAAGTAACTGAAAAACTAGCAAATCAATGGAAAGAAATAACGGGCGGTTTGCTTTATGAAGCTTCTTATGGATTGAGTGAGACGCATACATGTGACACTTTTATGCCAAAAGAAAACATTAAGTATGGGAGTTGTGGCATTCCGATTCATCATACTACCATTAAAATCGTCGGTCTTGAGAGTGGGGATGAGCTACCACCTTATGAAGAAGGAGAAATTATTATTCAAAGCCCTGGTGTGTTTAAAGGGTACTACAATCGACCCGAAGAGACTGCGGCTACGCTTAAAAACGGATGGGTTCATACAGGCGACATTGGTCACCTTGATGAAGAAGGATATTTGTATTTTAAAGGTCGAGTAAAAGAAATGATAAAGAGCTCAGGATATAGCGTTTTTCCAGAAGATGTAGAAGCACTAATGAATGAACATCCAGCCATTATGCAAACAGCTGTTATCGGAATACCTGATCAGCAAAAAGGAGAAATCATTAAAGCTGTCATTGTCCTTGACCCTAACGATTCAAATCGATCTATAGAAGAATTATTAGCATGGGCGAAAGCTCATATGGCAGCTTATAAAGCACCAAAAGTGATTGAAATTCGAAAGAGCTTACCCGCAACATCTTCAGGTAAAGTATTGAGAAGACTGTTAAAAGATAGATAAGGAGAGTGAGATTATGGAGAATATTGTAGAAGAGTTAAAGAATCGTAGAGTTTTTGCAGAGCGTATGGGGGGACAACATAAAATCGACGCGCTTCATGCAAAAGGTAAAAAGACAGCTAGGGAGCGAATTGCCCTACTAGTTGATGAAGGGTCCTTTCTTGAACTTGGTAAATTAACCTCGTCTGATATTCCAGGACTAGAGGAAAAAAGTCCAGGTGACGGTGTGATCTGTGGAGTTGCTCGGGTAGATGGACGCCCGATAGTAGTTCAAGCTGGTGATAAAACAGTATTTGCAGGTACAGAAGGTGCTGTCCATATTCGAAAAACAAAAGCTGCTCACGCGTATGCATTAAAGAGAGGTTTACCATTAGTTAATTTAAGTGAAGGGGGAGGTCTCCGAATGCCAGATGGAATGGGCTCTGATGGTATTAGTGATAAGCTTTTCCCTCAAGAAATGTTAATGCATCATCGTGAAGTTCCGATGGTCACAGCGATTTTAGGTGATAGTTTCGGAGGACCAACATGGCTAGCGGTGTCTTCGGATTTTGTGACACAGCTGAATGGGACGTGCATGGGGGTAGCTGGTCCAAGAATGCTTGAGATTGCAACTGGAGAGAAAATAACAGAGAATCAGCTAGGAGGTGTTGAAATTCATCATAAGCACACAGGTCAGATTGATCAATCTGCAGACTCGGAAGAGGAATGCATTGATCAATTGAAGTTATTCTTAAGCTATCTTCCTTCGCATAGTGAAGAGGAACCACCATTATGTCACAATGAGGATTCGCTCGAAAGGCGAGTTGATCAGCTACTTTCAATTGTTCCAGAGAAACGGAATCGTGCGTATAACATGAAAAAGGTGTTGAAAGAGTTAGTCGATAACGGGGAGTTCTTTGAACTTAAACCCGAGTTTGGACCTGCTCTCTTAACTGTTCTATCAAGAATAGGAGGAAGGACAGTAGGGATTATTGCAAATCAACCGATGAAATATGCAGGTGCTGCTGGTGTACAGGAATGTGAAAAGGCGACTGATTTTATCTGTATGTGTGATTCATTTCATATACCTTTGATTTTCCTTCACGACATTCCAGGGTTCCGAGTAAGTTCCGAAGCAGAAAAGGGAAAAATCCCGACGAAAATTATGATGTGGAATCAGGCTCTAGCGCAGTCCACGGTTCCGAAACTTTCCGTAGTCATCAGAAAAAGTGTAGGGGCAGCTTACGGGAATATGTGTGGCCCAACAATGGGAGCGGATTTTGTCGTCGCCTGGCCATCAGCAGAAATTAATTTTACTGGACCAGAAGTTGGTGTGAATGTCGTTTATGGCAGAGAATTAATGCAATCTGAAAATCCGAAACAGGATCGAGAGAAGCTTTTAGAGGAATGGAGCTTTGATAGTTCTCCTTATAAAGCAGCCGCGAAGCATTTAATCGATGATGTCATTGATCCAGGCGAAACGCGGGTGTTTCTTGCCAGAACCCTTGAACTGGCGTGTTATAAAAACGGTTCAAAAAGCAATAGAAATTTAGCTAATTGGCCAACAGGATTTTAAATTTTAACATTTGTATTGAATATTTTGAATAATAAATTTATAATTATTACAAGAACATACCAACCGGTTAGTTAGATAACTGGTAAAAGGAGCCAACAAATGATGAATTTCGACTATTCAGAGCGTTGCTTATCGTATCTTGAAAAATTAACGGCATTTATGGATGAGAATGTATACCCTAATGAAAAAGTCTATGAAGAACAGCTTTCAGCGCAAGATAGTAGGTGGTCTGCCATTCCACCAATTATGGAAGAGTTAAAACAGAAAGCGAAAGATGCTGGATTATGGAATCTTTTTCTTCCAGATAGTGAGTATGGCGCAGGTCTTACCAATGCTGAATATGCTCCTCTTTGTGAAGTAATGGGGCGTTCTATGATTGGGCCTGAAGTATTTAACTGTGCGGCACCTGACACTGGAAATATGGAAGTATTAGTCCGTTACGGAACAGTCGAGCAAAAAGAACAATGGCTTGAATCTCTTCTTTCTGGGGACATCCGCTCCTGTTTCTCAATGACAGAACCTGATGTTGCGTCATCTGATGCTACAAATATTCAAGCACGAATTGAACGTGATGGTGATGAGTACGTTATCAACGGAACAAAGTGGTGGTCGTCAGGTGCAGGTGACCCTAGGTGCAAAATTGCTATTGTAATGGGCAAAAACGATCCGAACGCATCAAAGCACGAACAGCAGTCGATGATTCTTGTTCCTCTTGATACGAAAGGGGTGACAATAAAACGTGTTCTTCCTGTCTTTGGGTATGACCACGCACCGCACGGACATGCTGAAATTGAATATAAAGATGTTCGAGTACCAGCTACAAACATGCTATGGGAAGAAGGAAAAGGTTTTGCAATTGCTCAAGGGCGACTAGGTCCTGGTCGAATTCATCACTGTATGAGATTAATCGGTACGGCAGAGCGCGCACTTGAAGATTTATGTAAGCGCGTACAAGAAAGAGAAGCGTTCGGGAAGAAAATATCTGAGCAAGGTGTTGTTCGAGAATGGATCGCTGATTCTCGTATTGAAATTGAACAGGCAAGACTTCTTACCTTAAAAGCGGCATATATGATGGATACAGTTGGGAACAAAGAAGCGAAAGCAGAAATTGCGATGATCAAAGTAGTGGCTCCTAATATGGCGCTTCGTGTTATTGATCGCGCCATCCAAGCTTTTGGCGGTGCTGGAGTTAGTGATGATTATACGCTAGCTGCTCACTGGGCTAATGCGAGAACGCTAAGACTGGCTGATGGTCCGGATGAAGTGCATCGTAGCGCAGTAGCAAGACAAGAATTGAAGAAGTATAGATAACGAGGGGGATATAGGATGAACGTTATGCAACTGTTTGACTTAACTGGTAAGACTGCGATTGTTACAGGAGGTGGAAGAGGACTTGGTAAGCAAATCGCAGAAGGATTTGCAGAAGCTGGAGCTAATGTAGTTATTTGTTCAAGGAAACGAGAGGCTTGTGAAGCTGTTAGTGAGGAGCTACAGAAAGCCGGAGTAAAGTCTCTAGCTTTTGAATGTGATGTAACGAATCAAGAGCAAGTTCAGCATGTTGTAGATGAAACAATGAAAGAATTTGGTCGTATTGATATTCTTGTCAATAACAGCGGTGCATCATGGGGTGCGCCAGTCGTTGAAATGCCACTTCAAGCATGGCATAAAGTTATGGAAGTTAATGTAACTGGGACATTTCTCTTTGCACAGGCCGTTGGAAAAGAAATGATTAACCAAAAAAGTGGAAAAATCATTAACATTGCTTCTGTCGCAGGTCTTGGTGGTGCTGATCCACGCTATATGGACGCGATTGGTTATAACACGAGTAAAGGAGCCGTTATCACATTTACAAAAGACCTTGCTGTAAAGTGGGGTGGCTATAACATAAATGTTAATGCGATTGCACCAGGATTCTTCCCTACAAAAATGTCGAAGGGATTGATTGATGCAGGTGGCGAAAAAATGTTAGAAACGACTCCACTTAATCGCTTTGGTTCAGATGATGATCTAAAAGGGGCAGCACTATTTTTAGCATCAAATGCTTCTAATTATGTAACAGGAGATATTTTAATTGTTGATGGTGGACAACATGCAATGTAATGGGGGGAGGAAGCTAATATGAAACGTGATGCAGTTATTGTCTCAAGCGTAAGAACACCTATTGGTAGGCAAGGAGGAGCGTTTGCTGGGATTCAAGCACACGAGCTTGGGGCAATCGCTCTTAAGGAAGCCGTTGCTCGAATCAATTTGGAGGTTGAATCAATCGATGATGTGATCTTTGGAAATGTTATTGGAGGTGGCGGAAATATCGCTAGACTGACAGCATTGCAGGCTGGTCTTCCGCTTTCTATACCAGGTTTAACAATCGATCGACAGTGCGGATCCGGACTGAATGCGATTAATCTTGCTGCACAGGCGATTAAATCGGGAGACGGAGACGTTTATATTGTCGGAGGGGCAGAAAGTATGAGTCAAGCGCCTTATTTAATGGAAAAGCCTTCAAAACCATATAGTACAATGCCACCACGCTTTATGAAATCCAGGCTTTCCCCTCATGAAATTGGAGATCCTCCAATGGGAATTACAGCCGAGAATTTAGCAGAGAAATATCAAATTTCTAGAGAAGAACAAGATGAGTTTGCACTAAGAAGTCAGGAACGAATGGGTAAAGCTATGGTAGAGGGATATTTTGACTCGCAGATTGCTTCTGTTCATGTTCCTGTTCGTAAGGGTGACCCAATTGAAGTGAAAAAGGATGAACATCCTAGACCCGAAACTACTTTGGAACGGCTTTCTTCCTTGGCACCTGTCTTCAAGAAGGGAGGATCGGTGACAGCTGGATCTAGCTCAGGCTTAAATGATGCGGCATCCACTCTCATTGTCATGTCGCGTGAAAAAGCAGAGCAGCTCGGTTTGAAACCACTTGCCGTAGTTAAAGGATATGCTGTAAGCGGAGTAGATCCTAATATTATGGGAATTGGACCTGTTCCTGCTACAAATAAAGTTATGCAGCAAACTGGATTATCTCTTGAGGAAATGGATTTAATTGAAATTAATGAAGCGTTTGCTGCACAGGTACTTGCATGTGATCGAGAACTTAACATGAACCATGATGTACTGAACGTCAATGGAGGCGCTATTGCTCATGGTCACCCATTAGGGGCAACAGGAGCGATTTTAGCCACAAAGGCAGTTTATGAGCTTGATCGTAGAGATGGAAAATATGCGCTGATTACAGCTTGTATTGGTGGAGGTCAGGGGATCGCTACAATACTTGAAAGAGAATAAGGGAGGCGTAAAATGAGGCTGCAGGATAAAATCGCGATTGTTACTGGAGGCGGAGGAGGAATTGGAAGAGCGACTGCCATTCGCTTTGCAAATGAAGGGGCGAAAGTAGTTATCTCAGATATTCACTCTGAAACTGGAGAGGAAACTGTCGAACAAGTGAAGAAAATGGGAGGTGATGCCATTTTTGTAAAAACAGACACAGCAAATGAAGGAGATATGAAAGCGCTTGTAGAAGAATGTGGAAAGCATTATGGTGGACTCGACATTCTTTTTAATAATGCTGGTGTTAGTAATGAAGAAGTAAAGTTAGCTGATATGTCCGTTGATGAATGGGACCGTGTCGTGTCGATTAATTTACGAGGCGTTTTTCTAGGAATGAAATTCAGTATTCCGTTAATGGAAAAAAGAAATGGTGGTTCCAT
This sequence comes from Anaerobacillus sp. 63XJN7_4_ISO-PGPR-S23-413, assembly GCF_056173725.1. Lineage (NCBI taxonomy): Bacteria > Bacillati > Bacillota > Bacilli > Caryophanales > Bacillaceae > Anaerobacillus > Anaerobacillus sp. 63XJN7_4_ISO-PGPR-S23-413. The sequence goes on along the minus strand of NZ_CM149688.1, from coordinate 2,305,535 downwards.
TGTTAATACATCTAGCCTTCTAGGACTAAAGGGGAAAAAATTCATGGCCCCTTACAATGCCTCTAAAGGCGGGGTGATTACATTAACGAAAAATGCTGCACTTGAATACGGAGGTAAGAATATTCGAGTGAATGCTGTGTGTCCAGGTGTTATCGATACGAATATTGTTACACCATGGAAGGAAGACGATCGTAAATGGCCCATTATCTCAAAAGCCAATGCGCTAAAAAGGGTAGGACAACCAGAAGAAATTGCAAGCGCCGTGCTGTTTCTAGTCTCGGATGAGGCCTCATACGTAACAGGAACTAGCCTTCTTGTTGACGGAGGAGGATTAACGTTTTAATTATTCGGAGGTGTAAGCATGAACGAGCAAAAGAGTTGGTTTAAGCATTACCCTGAATCGATTTCCAGTACGATTGATATTCCGAACATTTCACTTCAAGATATGTTAATGAAAACAGTGAACGATTATCCAGATCATGTTGCGCTATCTTTCTATCAGAAAAAAATAACGTACCGTGAGCTGGGGCACTTTTCTTCAGCATTTGGTTCTGCGCTTCAGAATACCTCTCAAATGCAACCAAAAGATCGTGTCGCCCTCATGCTGCCTAACTGTCCACAGTTTGCTATTAGCTACTATGGTGTATTAAGAGCAGGAGGAACCATTACACAAATTAATCCAATGCTCGTTGAACGCGAACTTCAGTACATATTAGCGGATTCAGGTGCGGAAACGATTGTGATCTATGATGCCCTTTATCCAAGATTAAAAGCGATACAGAATGAAACGAATGTGAAAAACGTTATTGTTGTTTCCCTTCAGCCTACTGAGGTATCTTTCGCTCCAGATATGACCTTTGACCAATTTATTCAAAGCTCAACTCAGCAACTAAACGAAATTTCTGTCGATCCAAAGGAAGAAATCGCCGTACTTCAATATACTGGTGGGACAACTGGGAGATCAAAAGGAGCAATGCTCACTCATCGTAATCTAATTGCAAATGTAGAGCAAAGCCTTGAATTCTTTAAAGGAGAGTTTATCTTTGGTGAAGAGAAGTGCCTAACGGTCATTCCGTTATTTCACGTTTTTGGAATGACGTCTTGTATGAATTTGTCAATTCGAATTGGTGCGGAGAGCGTGATTTTACCAAGATTCGATGTTGATGAAGTATTGAAGACGATCGAAACCGAAAAACCAACAATGTTTCCAGGCGTCCCAACGATGTATGTAGGACTTACAAATCATCCTGATGCAGAAAAGTATAATCTCGGTAGCATTCGGACCTGTAATAGCGGAAGCGCCCCAATGCCCGTTGGATTAATGAAGGAATTTGAGAGGAAAACTGGGGCTAAAATACTCGAAGGATATGGATTGAGTGAAGCTTCACCGACGACTCATGTAAATCCCCCATTCGGTGATCGTAAGCCTGGTAGTGTTGGAATTGGTTTTCCTTCAACGGATTATAAGGTTGTCGATCTAGGTGAAGGGAAAACAGAGCTTCCGTTTGGTGAGTCAGGGGAGCTGGTGATTAAAGGACCACAAATTATGAAAGGGTACTGGAACATGCCAGAAGAAACGGCTAATACATTGAGAGATGGTTGGCTATATACAGGCGATATTGCAAAGATGGACAGCGATGGGTATATTTCCATTATTGATCGCAAAAAGGACCTTATTATTGCTAGTGGATATAATATTTATCCGCGTGATATTGAAGAGGTTCTTTATGAACACCCTGCTGTTATGGAAGCTGTCATAGTAGGTGTTCCGGATCCTTATCGTGGTGAAACTGTCAAAGCGGTTATTGTTAAGAAGCCAGGAGCTGAATTAACAGAGCAAGAAGTTGTTTCTTATTGTCAGGATGAAATGGCTCCATACAAAGTGCCAAAGATCGTCGAATTCCGTAGCGAGCTCCCTAAAACTAGCGTAGGGAAAATTTTAAGAAGATCCATTCGCGATGAAGCACGTCAAGTATAGCTAAGGATGCTTCTGAGTAGCCTCCATATGATATAATCTTAATCAATGAACATTGATAGATTGAGAGGGTACTAGCATGAAACACAAACTGACTGTCAAAAGTATTGAGCTTTTTGAGAAGCAAGGCTTTAGTGAAACGTCAATTCAAGATATTGTCGATGCCATTGGCGTAACGAAGGGCACATTTTATTACTATTTTAAGAGTAAAGAAGAATTGCTGATGGATATTCACTCTTCTTATATCGACGGAATGATTAAGCAACAAAAGGAAATTTTAGAAGATGTGTTGAAAGATTGTAAAACTAAGCTATACGATATGGTGTACATGTTAATTCACAACGTCGAATTAGAAGGTCATAGTGCACGAGTTTTCTTCCGTGAGATGAAAAACTTGAAAGAAGAAAACTTAGCCGAAATTCTTCCAAAGCGTGATCAAATTCGCTATTACTTTCAGGATCTATTAAAACAAGGTGTTGAAAACGGAGAATTCAAAAGTGATCTCAATATTGGGATTGTGACGTTTGCCATTCTTGGCATTACAAACTGGACGTATCAGTGGTATAAACCAAACGGACCAGTTTCAGATAAGGAAGTAGCTAGCATTTTTGTTGATATGGTACTAAACGGAATAGAGGAAAGCGAATAAGCTTTCCTTTCTCATTTCACTATAATGTAAACGCTTTCGATCAAAACATTCTAACCGGTTAGTTAATTAAGGAGGAAAAGGTATGAAAATCGATGAAGTCAAGAACATTACAGTATTGGGAGCAGGTTCAATGGGTCACCAAATTGGGATGCTTTGCGCACTTGGTGGCTATGAAACAACCATTCAAGATATCAATGAAAAAGCACTAAAAGAAGCTGGAGAAAAGCTTGAAGGAATTATGTCAAAGTGGGTTTCAAAAGGGAAGATAACCGAAGAACAAAAATCAGCAGCATTTGAACGCCTGCAATTCACGACTAGTCTTGAAGAAGCTGCTGTTCGAGCTGATTTTATCATTGAAGCAATTGTAGAGAAGTTAGATGTGAAACGAGAGGTATTTGAAAAGCTCGATCAACTAGCAGATCCGAATGCAATTCTTGCTACGAATAGTTCAACGATTGTGAACTCGTTAATTGCGTCCGCAACGAATCGTAAAGATAAAGTAGTGAATATGCACTTTTTCTTCCCACCACTAGTGATGGATTGTGTGGAAGTTGTTATGAGCGATGCAACGTCGGAAGAAACAGCTAAGCTTACAATGGCTGTTTGTGAGCAAATTAATCGAACAGGTGTATTGTTAAAGAAAGAGATTTCCGGTTTTGTTGCGAATCGTATTCTTGGTGCCTTACAAAAAGAAGCGATGTATTTATATGAGGAAGGCATCGCTGATTTTGAAGATATTGACCTCATCTGTAGAAAAGCCTTAAATCATCCGATCGGTCCGTTTGAATTGATGGATTTATCAGGAATTGATGTAGGTTATTACGTGATGCAGCAACGCTATAATGAAACAGGTAATCCAGAGGATAAACCTTCAAAGGCGATAGAAGATAAAGTGAAAGCTGGAACATTAGGAAGAAAAACAGGTAAAGGCTGGTATGACTATACAAAAGAAGGAGTGAAGAATTAATGAAAATGGTAACGTATGAAATTCATGAGAAAACAGCGGTTGTGACGATTAATAATCCCCCTTTAAATGTGATGAGTAAGCAAGTATCTACAGAACTTTTTGAAGTATTTACAGAGTTAGAAGCCAATCAAGATGCTGTTGCAGTGATTTTAACAGGTGCTGGTAATAAAGCATTCATGGCTGGTGCAGATATTAAGGAATTTCCTGAGTGGATTGGACATACAGGGTTTAAAGATATCGTGATGGAAACTCATCAGGTATTAAACTATCTTGATCACTTTCCTAAGCCAACAATTGCGGTTCTTAATGGTTTAACATTCGGCGGTGGATGTGAACTTGCGATGACATGCGATATGCGTATTGCTGAAGAGCATGCTCAACTTGGACTTCCTGAAATAAAGCTAGGTCTTTTCCCAGGTGGTGGGGGAACTCAGCGGCTCCCTAGACTGATTGGAGAAGCAAAAGCAAAAGAAATGATGTTTACAGGAGAACCGATTTCTGCAGAAGAAGCCGATCGATATGGCCTAGTAAATCACGTTGTACCGTCGGGCCAGGGAATGGCTTATGCGCAGGGGCTTGCTGCCAAAATAACCGGACAATCCCTACAGGCTTTATCACGAATTAAACACGCTGTGAATAAAGGAGCTCATCTTCCAATTGAATCAGCTGTTGAGCTTGAGGCGGAATTGTTCGAGGAAGTTTTCCAAACAGATGACATTAAAGAAGGCGTTCAAGCATTTATCGAAAAGAGAAAGCCTGCTTTTACTCATAAGTAATAGAAAAGAGGAATCGATATGAGCGTTCATACAAGTGTGAGAGTAAGATTTTGTGAAACGGATGCGCTTGGCCATGTTAATAACACAAGCTACTTTATATACCTCGAGGAAGCACGTGTACAATTTTTTGATTATCTAGGTAAACGTTCTAGAACAGATGATTGGCCATTTATTCTCGTTTCTACGAAATGTGATTTTCTAAAACAAGCTTATTTTAAACAGTCACTTCATGTAGAAACGACTGTTAAGCGAATTGGCACAAAAAGCTTTACGCTCATGCACTATATAAAGGATACGGAAAGTGATGGTGTAGTAGCTGAAGGTGAAGCGACTGTCGTCTATTATGATTTTAAGAAACAAGTAAGCGAAGTTATACCGGATGAATTGCGAAGTAAGCTTGAGGAATCTTATCAACTGCTATAAGCGTGGTGTTTTTTAAGGGTAAATGACTGAATATTACGTAATCAGGAGAGTGGCGTATGACCTATTCACACGATACGATACCTGTCCGAGATGGAGAACAGCTCGATCTAAAGAAACTAGAGAGGTATATTAAGGAAAACATTGAACATCTGAGTGATGATCCTCTCAAAGTTGAACAGTTTGGAACAGGTCACTCAAATTTGACGTATCAGCTATCGATTGGTGAGTGGGAAGCAGTTCTCAGAAGACCGCCTCTTGGTCCAGTTGCTCCAAAAGCGCATGACATGGAACGAGAGTATACGATTTTAAGAGAATTACATCCCGTTTTCCCACTAGCACCAAAACCATACATCTATAATGAAACTTTACTTGATGCCCCATTCTTTCTTATGGAAAGAAGAAGGGGAATTGTGCTTGACACCTCGTTTCCTGATGGCGTTCAACCTACTGAAGAGTTGTGCAGAAGGATCTCAGAAACGATGGTAGATACGCTAGTTGATTTGCACAGTGTTGATTATAAGCGGACAAATTTAAGTAAAGTAACTCACCCTGATGGTTTCATGGAACGTCAGGTGCACGGCTGGATCAAACGATATAACCGCTCGAAAACAGATGATATTCCTGGTATTGATGAATTGACGACATGGATGGCTTCGAATATCCCTAAATCACAAAGCCCTACTGTGATTCACTACGACTATAAATTAAACAATGCGATGTTTGATCAGGAAGACTATAGCAAAATGGTAGGTTTATTCGATTGGGAAATGACAACTGTTGGTGATCCTCTGGCTGATCTTGGTGCCGCAATGGGGTACTGGTTGCAACAAGATGACCCAGAAATCTTAAAAAAGGGCATGGGTAAAGCACCGGTAACTGTTATGAATGGATTTATGACGAGAGAAGAATTTATTGCGTCTTATGCTACTAAATCAGGGCGTGATGTCTCGCAAATGAACTTCTATTTAACATTTGCTTATTTCAAACTTGCTGTCATTTGTCAGCAAATCTATTATCGTTGGAAAATGGGTCAAACATCGGATGAACGCTTTCGTCATCTTAATCAGTTCGTAGCGAGTTTAATTGCGCATGCTCGTGACAATGCCAAAGTAAAGCGTTAGGAGTTCATATGGGAAAAATACATGTCGTTTTAAAAAAGGAAGATATTGATCAGGCAAAAATTAGTGAAGAAAAAATTGCGGTTGTGCTTGATATTCTTCTAGCAACATCAACCATAACCTCAGCACTTGAATTTGGTGCAGAACGGGTTATTCCTGTTCTAGATCAACACGAAGCATTGCAAGAAGCGAAAACGTTACCTGAAGGAAGTTATTTGCTTTCAGGTGAGTATGAAGGGCGAACAATTGAAGGGTTTCTAGATCCTAATCCATTGCAATTAAAGAAAGCTGTTAAAGGAAAAACGTTAATTTTATCAACTACAAATGGAACCGTAGCAATTAAACGAACGAGAGAAGCTAAACGAGTGTATGTGGCTTCGTTACTGAACGGTCATGCCATCGCAAAAAAGCTCAATGATAGTCACCGAGAGGAAACGATTGTGATTGTTTGCTCGGGTTCATCCGGCGAATTTGCCTTGGAGGACTTCTACGGTGCTGGATATCTTATACATCAAATGCTTACTACTCACGATTGGGAGCTTACTGATTCCTCACGTGCTGCTGTTTCATTTTATGAAGGTAGTTCGAAAAGCGGTGAGGACGTGTTACTTTCCTCGCGAGTCGGTGAAATGATTAAGAGGTACGGATTTGAAGAAGAAGTAAGTTTTGTTGCTTCCGAAGGGATTTTCTCAATCGTCCCTTATGTGAAGGCGCAAAAAACGGTGGTTCGAGAGGAGGTTCATCATGACACAAACCAAGTCTAGTCGTTCTGGTGCGGATTTTATGTTTCAACATTCTAGTTCAGAAGAAATATTCACACCAGAAGATTTTACCGATGAACATAAAATGATTGCAAAAACAGCTCACCAGTTTATTACTAAAGAGGTTATACCGCATAGAGAATCGATTGAAAATCAACAGTTTGACAAGGTTGTAACTTTGATAAAAAAAGCTGGTGATCTTGGTCTTCTCGGTCATAGCATTCCTGAGAAATATGGTGGTCTTGGACTAGATAAAGTTTCCAAAGGGATTGTAGGAGAAGTGGTTGGCCGGACAGGTAGTTATGGCGTTGCTCAATCCAACCACACCTGCATCGCTACGCTTCCAATTACACATTTTGGAACGAAGGAACAAAAGAATCATTATTTACCGAAACTCGCTTCAGGCGAATACATTGGTGCTTACTGTTTAACTGAACCTAACGCAGGCTCTGATGCCCTTGCATCCCAAACCACGGCTATTTTAAATGAGGAAGGCACTCATTATATTTTAAATGGGACAAAGCTTTATATCACGAATGCGGTCTTTTCAGATACTTTTATTATTTATGCCAAAATAGACGGAAAGCACTTCTCGGCATTTATCGTAGAAAAGAATTTTCCAGGTATTTCTCTTGGGCCAGAAGAAAAGAAGATGGGTATAAAAGGATCATCGACAAGATCGGTTATTTTAGAAGATTGCCTAGTTCCAATTGATAACCTTCTTGGTGATAAAGGGAAAGGTCACGTTATTGCTCTTAATGTCTTGAATTTGGGAAGGTTTAATCTGGGATCTGCTTGTACTGGAGGAGCAAAACATGCTCTAGGACTGGCGTTACAACATACAAGTGAGCGTAAACAATTTGGTCGAACCATTGCCGGTTTTTCAGCTACTCAAGAAAAAGTAGCGATGATGATGGCTAAAATTTATGCTTCAGAATCACTACAATATCGGACAGCCTCTCTACTTGAAGGTGCGATGGAAGGTTTATATGACGAAGAAGACCACAGGATTGTTGGAAAGCAAATGATGGAGTATGCCGTGGAGTGCGCTATTTGTAAAGTATTTGGATCTGAAACGCTCGATCAAGTTGTTGATGAGTCATTACAACTTCATGGCGGGGCAGGATTTATTCAGGAATACCCAATTGAGCAGATGTACCGCGATTCCAGAATCAACCGAATTTTTGAAGGAACGAATGAAGTGAATCGTTTGTTAATACCAGGAAATTTATTTAAGAAAGCGATGAAAGGCGAAATTCTTCTTGAAGAGCACATTGAAAAAGCGAAGCAGGCATTAATGCAGCCGAACAATCGTTTATTAAATGAAGAAGCGGCTATTCAAAGCATACGAAATGTATTTCTTGTATGTGCAGGTGTAGCCTACAAAGAGCATGGTAAAGAACTGATGGAGCATCAAGAATCCCTTATGAAGCTTGCGAATATAGCGATTATGCTTTATGCAAGTGAAGCTGCAGTTCTCCGAGCATTTAAGAATGATGAATCAGTCGGTGATTTGAAGCAGATGCTAGCTAGAACCTTCCTTGAAGAAGCTCTTTTGCAAGTAGAAACGTCAGCTCGCAAACTGGTTATGAGCGTACTCTCTCAAGATGAAAAGGAACAAACATTAGGATTAATTATTCAAGAACTTTCGAAATATGACTTTGGAAGTTCGCTAGAACGAAATCGACTAATTGCAAAACAAAGCTACAATAAATTAAAGTACGAAGTTTAGAAAGCGGTGAAAGAAATGGGAAGGTTTTCAGGACGAACGGCAGTGATAACCGGGGGTGGCAGCGGAATCGGTGCCATGACTGCAAAGCGGATAGCGAGTGAAGGAGGAACGGTTATTCTTGTTGGCCGTACAGAGGCTAAGCTGTTGCAAACGGCTAACGAGCTTAAAGAACTTGAAGGAAAAGTTCTTACTTTTGTAGCTGACGTAACAAAGCAGGAAAAAATTGATCACCTAACAACATTCGTTAAAGAAAGTACTGAAACTCTTCATGTATTAATTAATAATGCTGGAGGGTCTCAAGGTTCCCCCATTCTTGAAATGACGGAAGAAAATTGGGATCATGCACAAAATGTGAATTTAAAAAGTGTTTTTCTCGTTTCGAAGGCGCTGGGGAAATTAATGCTAGAAACCGCAAAGAAAGAGGAAGAAATGGTAGATTTCTCTATCGTGAACGTAGCCTCGTTATCAGGGCATAAGGCTGGTGCACAAATTCCTCATTATAGTGCAGCGAAAGCAGCCGTTATTAATTTTACAAGAGCACTGGCGGTAGAACTTTCCCCATACATTCGAGTGAATTCAGTTTCCCCTGGATTTGTTGAAACTCCGTTAACAGAAGACGGTTTGAAGAATGAAAGGTTTGAGGCGTCAATTAAGCGAAATACCGCTTTGAATCGAGTGGGACAGGCTGAAGAAATTGCAAACGTTATTTCATTTGCTGCTTCACCTGAAGCGAGTTATATGACTGGATCTGATCTATTAGCCGACGGTGGCTGGCTCATCGTATAAAAAATAAGGAGAGTGTTTAAAAATGGAAACAACAGTAAAAACGGATCATCTTAAAGTAAATGTACATGGTGCTGTGCTTCATCTTACACTTAATCGACCTGAAGCGCTAAATGCGTTTAGTCCCGAAATGATCTTAGGACTAACAAAAGCGATTCAAGATGCCAAAGAAAACGACGACATTCGAGTTGTTATGCTTTCAGGTGCCGGCCGTTCTTTCAGTGCCGGTGGTGATGTAAAAACGATGGGGGATACTTCTTCAACAGAAGTTTATGAACATATTGGTAAGTTAAATGAACTGGTTCTTACGATGAGGGACCTTGAGAAGCCGATTATTTCAGTTATTCATGGTTTTGCTGCTGGAGCAGGATTTAATCTAGCGCTCGCTAGTGACATTATTCTAGCAGCAGAAGATAGTAGTTTCGTATTAAGTTTCTCTCAGGTCGGATTAATTTCAGATGGTGGGGGACTATCTTTCCTTCCACGTTTAATCGGTCCTTATAAGGCGAAAGAGCTTTTCTTCTCTGCCCAGCCTATTACTGCAAAAGAAGCGAAACAATTAAATATTGTAAATCAAACTTATCCTTTAGCTAGCTTAGAGGAAGAAGCAATGGCATATGCTGATAAGCTTTCTAGAGGCCCTGGTAAAGCATATGGTTTTATTAAAAAGATTGCCGATGCTTCACTCACTTCATCTTTATCTGAAGTGCTTGAACAAGAACGTATTACTCAGGCTTTAATGGTAACGACAGAAGATCACAAAGAAGGCGCAAATGCGTTTAAAGAAAAACGTGCTCCTCAATTTAAAGGTAAATAAAATTGTTAATCTGGATTGAAGATTTCTTCAATCCAGATTAATTCCCACATCTTGAATTCTCTTCATAAGTCCGCCGTCCCCTTAGTCTGGATCCTATCTAATAGAGGAGGAATAACATGGAGCTCCTTTTCCAGCAGATTTTTAACGGACTTACAATTGGAAGCGTTTACACGCTTGTCGCCCTTGGTTTAACACTGGTTTTCGGTATTTTACATGTTCCCAATTTTGCTCATGGTGCTTTTTATATGGTGGGTGCTTACGTTACCTTAATGATGATGGTAGGTTTTGGTTTTCACTATTGGATCGCTATCATTGCATCGATTACTGTCGTTGCTCTTCTTGGAGTAGTGACGCAACAGCTTATTTTCAAAAAGTTAGAAGGCGCTGATGGGATGAGAATGATGGTTGCGGCCATTGGTATCCTTCTTTTTCTAGAAGCATTTGGTCAATTTATGTGGGGAACAGAATACCACAGAATGGACACCCCATATGGTTCTGTCGTTAACTTATTCGGTTTAACGGTAACTCTGCAAAGACTCTTAATTATCGTGGCAGCCGTGATCCTTATGCTTGCGCTTCATTTTTTCTTAACCAAAACAATGATTGGGGCAGCTATTATTGCCATGGCTCAAAATAGAGAAGGGGCCTTTCTAGTAGGAATTAATGCAAATCAGGTAGCATGGCTCACGTTCGCGATTGCTGGTGGTTTAGCGGCTGCAGCAGCTTCACTTGCTTCGCCAATTAATCTCGTATTCCCGACTATGGGAAACCTCGTCATCATGAAAGCATTTGTCATCATTATCATTGGCGGAATGGGGAGTATCCCTGGTGCCATACTTGGAGGTTATTTACTTGGATTAACGGAGAGCATTGGAGCAACGTACATATCCTCTGACTATAAAGATGTGATTGCGTTTCTCTTACTCGTTGTGATTCTCACAGCCAAGCCGACCGGGTTGTTTACTAAGGGGGTTCAGTAATGCTAAATGTTCTCTCAAAACGAACCCTTTTACTTTTGATAGCGTGTGTTGCTGTTCTTTTTCCGCTAGTTTTCCCAAATATGTATGTGCTGCAATTACTGACACTTGTGTTTATTTGGTCCATTGCAGTCTACGGTTTTAACATCATTTCGGGCTATGTGGGTTATTTATCTCTCGCTCATGCAGGATTTTTTGCAATAGGAGCATATGGACTTGGATTACTGACAACAAAAGCTGGAATGCCTTATTGGATGGCTTTATTTCTTGCTGTCGCGATCACCTCTATAGCAGGCGCTATTGTCGGTGTGGTTGCTCTTCGAACGAAATCTCATTTCTTTGCAATTTATACGATGTGTGTAGGCGTTATCATCTATCTCCTAATAGATAAATGGGATAGTTTAACTGGAGGAGTTCGAGGGTTAATTGGAATTCCCGCTCCTGGGAGTATCGGTCCCATCACTTTTGATACGTTAACATCTCAGTATTATCTGGCTCTATTTTTTCTATCATTTACGATTTTTCTTTGTTATCGCATCGTACATTCATTACTTGGTAGGACATTTATTGCGATCCGTAATAGTGAAGAGCTTGCGAAAACGATTGGTATTTCAATCATGAAAAATCAGTTGCTTGCTTTTACCCTATCAGCATTATTTGCTGGATTATCTGGGGCTTTGTACGCGTCTTTTATTCGGTTTATCGGCCCACAAATCTCAGCTATTACCGTTACGTTCGAGATGTTGATGTACCTTCTTGTGGGAGGGATTGGAACTCTAGCAGGTCCGATTGTTGGCACACTCATTGTCATCTCTCTTACGCAATCCTTGCAGTTTCTTGAAGAGTATCGAATGCTCATTTTCGGTCCTGTAGTTGTTTTATTAGTCTTATACTACCCTCGTGGAATAACAGGTAGTATTCAAGCGTATATGCAAAAAAAGCGGCAGAAAAAGGTGAAAACCGCTAAGGAAGAGCGTGATGTTAAAAGGAACGTAGGGGAGGCAGGATAATGTTTTTTTCAACAGAAGGAATCACGAAGCGCTTCGGGGGACTAGCTGCTGTTGAAGATGTGAATGTGTCTATAGAAAAAGGGACCATTACAGCAATCATTGGACCTAACGGCGCCGGGAAGTCAACTTTTTTTAACTTGATTAGTGGGATACACCCACTGACATCTGGAAGAATTAATTTCAAAGGAAAAGAGATTACAAAGTTACCTCCACAGCAAATTGCAAGACTAGGAATAGGAAGAACTTTTCAAACAACAAACTTATTTGAGCAATCGACTGTTCTAGATAATGTGCTGATCGGCCATAGGCTTCGTACCAAATCCGGAATATGGGATGCGCTTTTCCGTACGAAAAGAGAAAAAGATGAAGAAAAAAAGTCCTACGAAAAGGCATTAGAAGCGCTAAAGTTTGTTGAAATGATGCATGTTGTTGAACATCCTGTAACCCTTATATCACAGGAAGAAAAAAAGAGACTCGCTTTTGCTCTAGCTTTAGCGACTGATCCCGAAATGGTTCTTCTTGATGAACCAGCTGCCGGAGTGAATCCAGATGAAACAGATGGACTTGCGTATTTAATGAGGAAGATGGCTGACCACGGCATTACGGTTTGTCTTATTGAGCATAAGATGCCGATGATTATGAGTCTAGCTGATCAAATTGTGGTCTTGAATCACGGGAAGAAAATTGCAGAAGGGCGACCAGAGGAAATTCGCCAAAATGAAGCTGTGATTCAAGCCTATCTAGGGGGTGCAGCGCATGCTCCAGCTATCCACAATTAACGTCAACTACGGTGCATCGAACGTTCTTCACCAGATTTCCTTAAATGTTAACAAAGGAGAAACGGTTGTTTTACTTGGAGCTAACGGGGCAGGAAAGAGCACTATATTTAGAACGATCAGTGGTTTGATGAAGCCAGTATCTGGTGATGTTCTATTTATGGATCGCAAGGTAACGGGAAAACCGCCTCACTCTCTTGTGAAGGAAGGCATAGTCCAGTGTCCTGAAGGGAGAAAGTTATTTCCACAAATGTCTGTCTATGAAAATCTGAAGATGGGTAGTTATGTTCATCGAAAGCATCGAAAGGAAATGGAAAATCAGTTAAAGGAGGTGTATTCTCTTTTTCCTATCTTATACGATAAGCGCCATCAAGCAGCTGGATCTCTTAGTGGTGGTCAACAGCAGATGCTTGCCATAGGTCGCGCATTAATGGCCAAGCCGAAAGTCCTTCTCCTTGATGAACCATCATTAGGTCTAGCACCATTGATCGTTGAGCAAATGTTCCACATTATCGAGGATATCAATGAGCAGGGAACAACGATTCTGCTGGCAGAGCAGAATGCAAATGCAGCACTCCAGATTTCTGATCGGGGTTATGTCATTGAGAGTGGCAAAATTGTACTAGAAGGAAGCAAGGAAGAACTTTTGTCTAATGATGAGATTCGAAAAGCTTATATTGGAGCATAATTGGAATCGATTAGTATAGGGGGATAACGATGAAAATTGGGATGAAGCTTTTTGTATTCATGATGGTGTTAATTGGACTGATGGTTGTGGGCGGTTGTGCGGCGGGGTCCGTTAGTAACTCCAGTAATTCAGAAGGATCTTCTAATGAAAATAAATCAAAAGACACTAGTACAAATGCAGATGCAACATCTTCTGCAGAGAACACGGTCAACATTGGGTTTAGTGGCCCACTAAGTGGACCTGCAGCATATTATGGGGAAAATACGTTGAGCGGATTAGAAATGGCCGTAGATGAGATTAATCAAGAAGGTTTCGAAGTGAATGGCAAACAATATGGCATTAACCTTGTGACACTAGACGATCAATATCTACCGAATGAAACAGGTACAAATGCGAGAAGACTTGTACAAGAAAATGATACACCAATTATTTTCGTTCCTCATAGTGGAGGCGTATTCGCTACTCAAGTATTTAACGAACAAGAAGACTTTCTTATTGCAGGCTATACGAGTGAACCGAAAATTATGGAACAAAATAATTCGCTGACATTAGGGATTCCGCCAGCTTACAATGCTTATCCTGAGCCTTTTACAGACTATCAAATGGAGCGATTTGGAAAGAAAATAGCTCTTCTGCCTACTTCCTCTCAATACGGTAAAGATTGGACAGAAGCATTAAAGCCGGTATGGGAAGAAAATGGCGGAGAAGTTGTATTTGAAGGCTCTATTGATTTTAGTAAGGATACCGATTTCTTCTCTATCGTTACAAAAGCATTAAGCAACAATCCTGACGTAATGTTTGTAGGAGGACCTTCGCAGCCTACAGCGCTCGTGATTAAACAAGCAAGAGAGCTTGGTTTTGAAGGCGGTTTCATGCTGATGGATCAGTCAAAAATTGAAGAAATTGAGCCTGTACTAGGCGGGCTTGATCAGTTAGAAGGTACGATAGGTGCTCTTCCAATTATTGATAGTGATGCTCCAGGGGCAGAGAATTTTATTAGTCAATACAAAGAACGATTCGAGCGGATTCCTACTGCTGAAGGTGCATTTAACTATCAAGCGATGCATGTCATCGTAAATGCGATGAAAGAAGCCGGGTCAGTTGACGATCCAGCCAAAATCATGGAAAGCATGGATGCAGGCGTTCAATCACTTCCCGACGAGCAAATGGTTTGGCATTTAACTGGCATTTATAACGGTGGTGCATTTGACTGGAAACCAGCTATCGGAGCTGTTGAAGACGGAAAAGTAGTTAAGATAGAAAATTAAGTGGACTTGAAAGGGGATCGAAAAAATGCAAACAAATCATTTTAAATTCTGGCCTAAACGAGTACCATATTCACTTACCGTTCCTGAAACGACTATCTATGATAACCTCGCTGTTTCTGCCAAAAGATATCCGAATAAAGAAGCAATAATTTATTACGGAGCAACACTAACATACAAAGAGCTACTAGCGGAAGTTGATCGTACGGCTGCTTTTCTTGAGCAGCTGAAGGTCACTGAGGGTGAAAACCTTCTTCTTTTCATGCAAAATTCTGCACAGTTTATCATTTCCTATTATGCGATCCTAAGAGCGAATGCTGTCGTTGTTCCCATTAATCCGATGTTAACAGCAGAGGAACTTTCTTTCTATATTAAGGATTGCGATATTAAAACCGCAATCGTAGGTCAGGAGCTCTATGAAAAGGTAGAACCTTTAGTAGGGTCAACCACACTTACTAATGTTATCACGGCAGCTTATTCTCACTATGCCGGTAACGAAAGCGATATACCAGCAGAAGTTTCACTAGAAGCTAAAAGAGTGGACAAGCCGAATCGTTATACGTGGGAAGATGCCGTCAATCACCAACATTCACCCGGAGAATATGTAAGATCTATTCATGACGTTGCGGTCATGCCTTATACATCTGGTACAACGGGTCTTCCAAAAGGATGCATTCATCCAAACCGCACGCTTCAAGCAAATGCTGTAGGAGCATCTCAATGGATGAATATCACAGCAGATGGCATGCATCTTGTAACGCTACCTTTATTTCATGTGACAGGTATGCTTCACAGCATGCATGCCCCCATTTATAGCGGGGCTCCAATGGTAGTCATGACACGTTGGGATCGGGATTTGGCTGCTAAATACATTGAAAAATATGAGGTTGCTAACTGGGTTAATATTAGTACAATGCTAATTGATTTTCTATCAAACCCTAATCTACCAAACTATTCAATTTCATCCCTAAAAATACTAGCTGGGGGCGGTGCTCCATTACCAGCAGCTGTTGGGGAGAAATTATATAACTTAACAGGCTTACGATTTATAGAAGGGTATGGTTTATCTGAAACGATATCTCACACTCATTTCAATCCACCTGATTTTCCAAAACTTCAATGCTTAGGCGTTCCTTCATTCGACGTGGATGCTCGTGTAATCGATCCTAATACAATGAAAGAGCTTGGACCAGGTGAGCCAGGTGAAATCGTAGTGAACGGCCCACAAGTGTTTGATGGATACTATAATCGAGAGGATGAAAATCGCAATTCGTTTATAGACCTTGATGGGAAGTCTTTCTTCCGAACGGGTGATATAGGACGCTATGATGAAGAAGGATACTTTTTTATGATTGATCGCGTAAAGCGAATGGTCAATGCTTCGGGCTTTAAAGTGTGGCCAACAGAAGTCGAGTCAATCTTATATAAGCACCCAGCTGTTCAGCAAGCTTGCGTTGTCGGTGTTCCTGATCCTCGTCGAGGTGAAACAGTTAAAGCTTTTGTCATTCTAAATGAGGGTGATAAAGGAAAAGTCACGGAAGAAGAGATTATCGAATGGTCAAAAGAACAAATGGCAGCTTATAAATATCCAAGAATGATTGAGTTTATGGATGCATTTCCAACTACGAGTAGTGGAAAGATTTTATGGAGAAAACTCCAGGATAACGAGCGCCAAAAAGCAGAAGGAGTGAAATAATATGGGGAAAACAGTAGAAACAGTGACGGGTCCAATTCCGGTAGAGCAGCTCGGGAAAACGCTAGTTCATGAGCATTTTGCATTTGGTTATCCAGGTTTTAGTGGGGATGTTTCTCTTGGCGCATTTGATTTTCAAGAAGCACTTCAGGTAGGTATATCAGTTGCCGAAAGTGTCATGGCACACGGTGTGAAAACGGTAGTGGATCCTACGCCGAACGAGTGTGGTAGAAATCCGGAACTTCTTCGAACAATATCAACTGAAACAGGACTACAAATAATTTGTGCGACCGGATACTACTATGAAGGGGAAGGTGCGACCCCTTATTTCAAATTTAGACAGGGTCTTGGAACGGCAGAAGAAGATATTTATGAGATGTTTAGCAAGGAAATTTCGGATGGGATTGGAACAACTGGAATTAAACCAGGGGTTATTAAACTAGCCTCTAGTAAAGATCAAATCACAGATTATGAAATGATGTTTTTTAAAGCCGCTGCACGTGTTCATAAAGAAACGGGCATTTCAATTTTAACGCATACACAAGAGGGGACAATGGGGCCAGAGCAAGCACAGCTTTTGATTGAAGAAGGTGTCCACCCACAATCCATCATCATTGGTCATATGTGTGGAAATACAGATGCTGCTTATCATTTGAAGACATTAGAAATGGGGGTAAATATCGGTTTTGAGCGCTTTGGCATACAGGGACTCGTTGGTGCTCCTTATGATAAAGAACGTCTTATTACATTAATTGGGTTATTGAATAGCGGATTTGAAAACCAAGTCATGCTCTCACATGATACCGTAAACTATTGGATGGGCCGCCCACCAGTTCTTCCAGAGGCAGTGGAAAAAATCATGGCTAATTGGCAACCAGCGTATATTTTTGAAGAAATCATTCCTAAATTGAAGGCAGCTGGAATATCTGACGAAACGTTGACGATTTTGTTTGAAGAAAATCCAAAGAAATTATTTTCCTCAGAAGCAAAAGTAAAAGCATAAGAAAAAAGCGAGGGTGAATCCTCGCTTTTTCTTATGCTGTTTTATTTCATTTGATTTTCGTACGGTTTCATTAAACGATATAGCGTCTCTGTATAAGGAAGTTTCATCTGCACCTGCTCAGCAAGACGAAGTGCCCCTCCTTGAAGATGCTCGACTTCTAGCTTGTTCTTTTTTCTTTTATCTTGATGCATGGAGGAAGTCGCTTCGTAAGGAAGGGATTGGAATGACTTCATGCGGCGATCAATATCTTCTTGATTGATGTGTATGTCATACTGTGATGCAAGTGTTCTGATCTCACTCATCACATTTTCAACTAGTTTGAGGGTTTCGGGTACATCTCTTATGATGCCCGTGTGAAAATCTCCAGCCGTAGTTACACCAGACATCGCTGAAATGAACATATACTTTTTCCACATCTCTTCTTCGATGTTTGAAGTTAATTGAGAATTAAAATTCGCATGCTCATTTATTTTGCTTAATGAAGCACAGATTTCTTCTTGAGAAGGGTGGAGCGGACCGAAGATTAGTTCATGTAGTTCACTCGTGTGTTGTACGTGTCCATGGTCATCAAGAGTAGCAATAATGTACGATAATCCACCGAGTACTGCTTCTTCCCCGAGTTCATCTTTGAGGATGGAAATATGTTCAATTCCATTTAGTATAGGAAGAACCTTTGCTCCTTTCGCAACAAGCTCCTTGAGAACTGGAAGACTATCTTCAAGATGATACCCTTTAACGCCCAGAAGAACAAGGTCAACGGAAGATACTTCAGACGCATTTGTGATGAGTTTAGGAGAGCGCACCTTCGTATTACCTTTTATACTTATTACTTGTAGCCCTTCTTGTTCAATTTGCGCTTTTCTTCCTTCACGAACATAAAAGGAGACGTTTTCACCAGTTTCAGACCATCTTGACCCGAAATATGTACCAAGTGCACCAGCACCAAAAATTATAATATTCATAAGTATCCTCCTTGTCGAAATCTTCTTTCTAATAACACTCTACTTATTCTTACAAATAAATTCAAGTAGGGATAAAAGGAAATGACAACGTTGTCCAGAAATTAGCTATAAGTGACCGAAAAAGTAGAAAGGGTTGATTAATGTGAAGATATTATCACAAGAACGTTTTGAAGCAGCGTGTTCCTTTGTTCGTAATCATGCGAGGCCGGTTGATCGAGAGTATTTTGCTTTTTGGAAAGGAAATGGCGACAAAGAAAGTGTGCTGAAAGAACTGGAAGAATTCCGAAATAAAGATGGGGGATTTGGGAACAATCTTGAACCTGATTTTCGCCTGAAAGAGTCTTCTCCTATGGCAACCTCAGTTGCTTTTCAATACATGACTCAGCTTGACCTCGATTCTGATCACCCGTTTGTTAAGGATGGTCTTCACTATTTGAGAAGTACATATCAAGTTGAAAAGCAGAGTTGGCAAGCTGTACCTCATTCAGTGAATTCAGTGCCACACGCTCCGTGGTGGAAGGTAACGGAAGGAGATGTCGCTTATTCTGCCAATCCCGATGCAGAAATTGTAGGGTATTTTTTACACTATGGGAGTAATTATTCGATCACTTCAGAATCATTGGCTAAAGTGATGAATCACCTGGATAGCCTAAATGAATACGAAATTCATGAGGTACAGTGCTATCTTCGTTTAGCTCAGTTAGCTGGTGGTGAGATTAACAAAAAAATTCACGAGAAAATTAAGCAGAAATTGCCATATATCATAGATCGTCCTGAAAAATGGGATCATTATGGTGTACAACCCGTTGTTCTTGTTGAGTCTGATCAATCTCCTTTTGCTAAAGAGCTCAATCAAGAGCTTCAAGTGAATTTGGATTATTTAATTCAAAAACAACTTTCTAATGGCAGTTGGGAACCAAGTTGGTCATGGGGACAATACGAAGACAGTTGGGAAGGCGCAAAAAAAGAATGGCAGGGATTTTTAACAGTTCAGAACTTAATAACACTGTCAAAATTCGGTCGTATTGAAAGTTAGTCTGTTTAGAATGAGGGATATAACGGGAACATAGTAGAGAATCAATGATTGAGAGGAGTTTTCTACTATGAAAGCAGTTGTTATTGAACAGTATGGAGGAAAAGATCAGTTAGTTGAAAAAGAGGTAGCCTCACCTTCTCCAGGAGAAAACCAGGTTGTTGTTGAGAGTTATGCAACGTCGATCAATCCAATTGATTGGAAATTGAGGGAAGGCTACTTGAAAGAAATGCTACCTTTTAAATTTCCAATTATCCTTGGTTGGGATATTGCAGGTGTCATAAAAGAAGTAGGCTCAGCCGTAGAAGGTTTCAAAGAAGGAGATCGAGTATTTGCAAGGCCAGCAACAACTGCAAATGGTACATATGCAGAAGAAGTCGTGGTAGATGATCATTTGCTTGCCTTCATTCCAGATAATATTTCTTATGAAGAAGCAGCATCGGTTCCGCTTGTAGGTTTAACCGCATGGCAGTGCTTAATTGATTTCGCTGATCTTCAAAAAGATGAAAAGGTGTTAATTCATGCTGGGTCCGGTGGTGTCGGTAGTTTTGCCATCCAGCTTGCAAAACACAAAGGGGCATATGTTGCGACAACAGCGAGTGGCAAAAACGAAGCCTATCTAAAGTCACTTGGAGCAGATCGAGTTATTAATTATCGTGAAGAGGACTTTTCAGAAGAATTAGAAGAATATGATGTAGTTCTTGATACGATGGGTGGCGAAATCCAAGAAAAAAGCTTTACAGTTCTCCGTGGCGGAGGTCGATTGGTTTCGATTGTAGGAGAGCCTGATAAAGAGAAAGCCAAGGAAAAAGGCATTCGCTCAGGAAATGTATGGCTTGAACCAAATGGAGAACAGTTAAATGAAATTTCTTCATTGATGGAAAATGGTCATATTAAAGCGACGATCGGTCACCGTTTCCCATTTAGTCAAGAAGGCATTCAGGAAGCACACGAACTAAGTGAATCACATCATGCTAAAGGGAAAATTGTTATTTTGTTTGATAAAGAATAAGGGAACAGCGGCTAATATGCCGCTGTTTTTTTACGCAAACAAAAAATTTCATATACCGTATTTATAATAAAAAATATATAGATGGTTTATAAAAGTATCAATTATATAAATAATAGCAAGAAACAAAATAAAAAATCCGGAACTATTTGTCCCGGATTTACTAATTTAAAAAATAATATGTGCCATGACTACAATAATAGGTAAAGAAATAATCGTACGTTCAATGAAAATAATAAATAGGTCAATAAAACGTACAGGAACTTTTGATCCTAAGAGCAAGCCACCAACTTCAGACATATAAATTAACTGAGTAACAGACAGACTCGCGATAACAAATCGAGTAAGATCGCTTTCGATATCTGCACCAATTATGGCTGGTAAGAACATATCTGCAAAACCTATTACCATAGTTTGAGCTGCTTCAGCGGCTTCAGGAACTTGCATTAAATTTAGAATAGGAACGAACGGAGCACCAAGGTAACTGAATAGTGGTGTTGTTTCAGCAATAATTAAAGCAATGGTCCCGATCGCCATAACAATTGGAATAACGCCCATCCACATGTCGAGTACATTTTGAAATCCGCCTTTGATAACGTTCGAGGCACGATTATCTACCGCTGTTCTTGTTGCTTGGATTACTCCCCACTGAAAACGAGATTTGCCTTCAGGTATCGTATCATCAGGCGCATCTGCTTCTGTTTCGTAAGTAGTATCGGGTTTCCTCGAGAGGGGGGGGATTCTCGGCATAATAACAGCTGCCACAACTCCAGCTAACACAATCGTTAAATAATATTGTAAGAAGTATTCCTCAAGTTTCATTTGTTGAAGTACAACAATACTGAAAGTGATGGATACTACCGAGAATGTTGTGCCAATGACGGCTGCTTCTCGTTTCGTATAATAACCATCTTCATATTGTTTACTCGTTAGAAGAACACCGATTGTACCATCGCCCATCCAGGAAGCAAGACAGTCAATTGAAGAACGACCTGGTAGAGTGAAAATCGGACGCATGATTTTCGTAAGAAGGGTCCCGCAAAATTCCAACAAACCGAAGTTTAGTAGAAGAGGTAAGAAAAGCCCCGCAAATAAAAATACAGAAAAAAGAATAGGAATAAGATCATTTAGTAATAATCCTCCAGTCGCGTCTGACCAAACCCATTCTGGACCAATTTTAAATAGTGTTAATATCGCGAAAATCATACCCAGAATACGAGCAAGCAACCAAATACCTGATACTTGTAATAGACTTGTCAGGAATGAACTCTTCGTAATCCAATCAGGTTTAGCTACTACTGCTAGGAAACTAAGTACTGCTGTAATTGTAATAACAATGGTCATAATTGCGGGAAGAGAGAAAGGGATAGCTGTCCCAAATAGGCCCTGGAGCCAACCAGCTAGTTTTGCTATTGGAATCGTAACACCTTCATCATTTGGTATGGGAATCATGAATAAGAAAATACCAATGAGAGATGGGATAATAAATTTTAATAATCCTTCTGAAGTTACTTTTCTTTGATGAGTACTGTTCACGTAGTGTCACCTCTGTCGTTTTGCAACGGATTTTCTATCAACTAAAACGTATTTTTATAAAAACATAGTTATGAATATAACATATCAACCCCTTTTATGTAACATGAAAATACAAACTCTTGAATAGAAAAAGTGTTCAGAAAAGAGCGACCAATTGCATTATATCTTGAAAACGCTCACAATAAAAGGGTGAAACAGATATATAACGCTTCTTTCAAATTAATCAACCTTAAACTTGAGAAATGAACGATCATATCTAACTATTCCAAAATAAAAAGACAGGGATCAGCTGATCCTTGTCTTTGACAAATTTATCTATTAATTTATTTGCTTTATATAGTCAATGAACGTTTATACGTATCTTGGAGGAGTGTCAAATTCATAATGTTCTTCAAAAGTTGAGCCAAAGAAACAGGATGCACATTTGCTATAGCCTTTTTGTCTAAGAAAAACGAGAAGTTCTTCTTCATGGTTGGCTTCAGAACGATCTTTGATCGGCGTCTCGGGTAAATGACATTCATCACCAGCGTAGGCTGTCCTATGGACAATTTGTTTTTGGTGGTCAATCATGTATTTTCCCATATATGTTTATCAAGTCCCATCTCTAATAAGTTCCTCTAAGTGTAACACACTCATCTTTGTATTGATACAACCTAAACTTACTAGTATACCCTAAAACGAGGAGAAGTATTACTGTTTATGCGTATTTTTTTTAATTTTTTTTGAATGATCAACAATCAGGCATTCACTCTAATGCGAAAAGTACCGATAGTAGTAGGGTTAGGAGTTTACATAAGTTATAAAATGAAGCGTGTGGTGGAGGTTAAAAAATGAATTTCATTATCCAACATGATGAGTTAAGTATTCGTTATCTTCAAGAAGGGGATGAGCTCTTTCTATTAAAATGGTTAACAGATCAACAAGTTCTTGCTTATTACGAAGGAAGAGACCGGCCATATACAAGAGAAAAAGTTTTGGAAGATTATTTTATAGAAGACGATGAAGTAAGGTGCCTTGTGTTGTTTCATGATATTCCGATCGGATACATACAGTTTTATTTGTTAGCAGAGGTAGAGGGGATCAAGCTCCCTGATCAGTCATATGGCATGGACCAGTTTATCGGGGAAACCTCATATTGGAATAAAAATATTGGGAAAAAGCTCATTCGATCAGTTGTGTATTATATTGAAAGAACTTTAAAAGGTTCTCTTATAGTCATGGATCCACAGCACTGGAATAAGAGGGCGATACGATGTTATCAGCAGGTAGGTTTTGCGAATTTAGGTATCCTTCCTAAACATGAATTGCATGAAGGTTCTTGGAACGACTGCACCCTAATGGCTTATGATTTTGCTGGATACCGTATTGTGCCCATTAATTATTGTAATAGAAAGACGTTGTCCCCATTATTTGTTCAATTGTGGGGCAGCACAGAAATGGTGATCTCTACCGGAACGTATAATTTACATGAATTAGATGGATTCTTAGCTTATGATTCAGCTGGAGAGATAATAGGTGTTGCGACCTATCGATTGTATGAAGATCATGTTGAAATTATTTCTCTTGATAGTTTGATCGAAAAGGAAGGGATTGGCGGTCGATTATTGATGAGAATAGAGCTTGTGGCAGTCGAGAATGAATGTTCAGAAATAAAGGTAATCACAACCAACGATAACCTTAGCGCTCTTAAATTTTATCAGCGAAAGCGATACAGAATGAAAGATGTTGCTAGGGGAGCGGTTGATTTAGTTCGTCAAGTAAAGCCCGAGATTCCATTAACCGGTCATCAAAACATACCTATTCATGACGAAATACTCCTTAGTAAAAAGCTCTCTTCTAATAAGCAACGTAATTGATAAGACTTTGATTGAAAGGGCGGGTGAGAATTGGAAATAAAACAAGTGAAAAATAACCGATTATCAGAAGAAGTTCTTGAAGAATGGGACGCTAAATTTGTACCTAATTATGATCTCTTATTCTTTGAAAATAAACCGAAGAAATTCACAGCTGTTTCTAGAGAAGATGGATACTCCCAATTAAGTCTTGATGAGCGAACGTCTTTCTTAACATGGAATGTTCATCCTAAATGCAAGTGGATTGCAAAGGTATCGAATGGATCATTTTTATCACTTCATAAAGCCGTGCAATTAGAACTTCTTCTCGACCAAGTAGAAAATGGACGTGGTTTTCATTTTAGATTTCGGGAGCTCTTAGAGATTAATCCTGAACCAAGTGCTTTAGCCATTTTGGAGGAAATTTCACTAAACTATGAAGGAGAAGAAATCGTAGTGTTTCAAGGTTGGAGTTGGAACCTGCTACCTATTTCCTTTAGGTTTAAGCTACTAGAAAGCATCTCAAAAAGTTTTATTTCATCTGCATCTGTTTCGATACAAACAAACGAAGAAGTAACAACAAATTGAGCCTTGATTAATACCTTTATGGGATGCAACGGACCGAATTGTTTTGCTTTTACATTGATGAATCTTGAAAAGGAAGCTGTTCGAAGAAAACACTTAGCACAATCGTGGGTAGTGGGCGATGAGTTTCTTTCCTCTTTAGAATCGTATGGATATAAAAAAGTGAGCAGTCGAAATACCGTGAATTCTGAGGATGTATTTGTGTGGTTCAATAATGACACGCCTGTTCATGGCTGTTATGCGATTAATGAGAGGGTTTTGTTAAATAAAAATGGTCAAACGATGTTCCATCCTTATCAATGTCAGTCTGTGCATCATGTATTGGATGATTGGTCTAATAAAGGATTAAAGCTAATCATTTATAGAAAATAAACAAGCCCCGGACGAAAGATCGTCTGGGGCTTGTAAAGCGATTTATGCTTTTGTTACGTTAGCTGCTTGTGGTCCGCGGTTACCTTCTACGATTTCGAAGTTAACTTCTTGGCCTTCGTCAAGTGTTTTGAAACCTTCACCATTGATTGCAGAGAAGTGTACGAATACGTCGTCTCCACCTTCAACTTCGATGAAACCGAAACCTTTTTCAGCGTTGAACCATTTTACTTTACCGTTTTGCATAAAAAATTGCCTCCTAATGTACCTCATCGTACATAATTTAAAATTCACCATTTACCATTGTAATACGTTTACATTAAAAAACTGCAGCTTTTTAAGAGGATTTAACTTTGTTACCCTCTTTCGAAGCTACAGCTAATTTAAATCCTAAATATATTAATAGTAAAATGGTTTAAATATATAATAGCACCGCCTCTTATAAATTGCAAATCATTCTGGAAATTTATTTACCGATTCATTAGACTGGATCCCAGTTTTGCTCGCCTTTCGTTGATTTGAATTGGAAGAGTTGATCCTATCAGTGCGACAATAGCAGATCCGATGAGAATACCCTGAATGCCGCTCGTTGCAAACAAAGTTAATAAGGTAAAGACAACTAAATCAAATACAGAATCTAATATGGATAGCAAAGAGATCGTAGTTGCTCTTATGTGAGAAGGGATGAGGTCATTGCTCAACTTGGAATAAATCGGATATCTAATGGCGCCTACCCATCTTAGAAACAAGACTACAAACAAAATAACCCAGAGCTGATTTTGAAAAATTGCAGCGACGACTAGCCCGCATGCTGAAAGAAAACCAGAAAAGTACATAAGCACCTTATAAGAGAAATTCCTATGAAGCATATTGATACTTCTAGATGAAAAGAATGCAAGTAATGCACCAACAGCATAAATAGGCCCAATGATGTAGACAGGCAGACCAGCATTAATCAACAATGGCTGATCAAATTTTTGAAACACCGCAACGGTAGGAATAAAGACGAGCGTGAGGTTGAGGAACAGGAATAACAGTTGAGGTGCTTTCTTAATCACCTGAATCCCTTCAATTACATTTTGTAAAGATGTCCCTTTAACTTCTACTTTGCCTGATGGTTCACGGATGAATAACAAGAGAATGAATTCAATAATATAAGAAATGAGGCTGAAGAGAATAAGTAGCTGAAATTGTTCGCTCTGTAAATCTTTAGCAAGAAATGATCCAACTAGAACAGCAATCATCATAGCTATAAATCCCGCTGATTTAATTTTCCCCATGACTTCATCCATTTTGTGATGGTTTTTATCTTTCTTTAATGACTCATAAATTAATGCTTCGTCTGCACCAGAAAAAAAGGTGACCGATAATCCATTTAAGATGCTAAACAGCATAAACATTGTTAAGCTATCTGCCATTAAAAGAATACCTATACTGCTTATCTTGATGATGGCTCCTATTAGAAATGCATTTCTAGCTCCATATGCATCCGCGAAAACTCCAGTTGGGATTTCACCGATGAAGACAGCGCCGCTCCAGCACATCAAGATGATGAGGATATCAGCTTCGTTTAAGCCGTTTTTTACATAAAAAAGTGTAAGAACCGGTTGCAAAAAACTGATGGTACCAAAAAAGTTCACCCAGAATAAAAGGGTAAGATTTCGTGTTGAATGAGATGACATGTTCCTCCAACTTTCAATATAAGTTCCGACAATAGAAAGATAGGAGGGGTACAGTTAGATTTTCGTTATACGTCCCTCCCGTTTGATGAGATTAATCGTAGGATTTTTGACATATTGAAATCTCCCTTCAGTTAATTAAGAAAATTATAACAAATAGATAAAACAGAAGCGAGACTATTAATAAACAAAATATGTAAATCTAGAGCAGGTTAAAAGAAATAGACCAATTACGCAAAAATGACGAAAGAAGAATTGATCGCAGAACTTCAACCAGAGTTGCCGGAACTATTCCGTAGATGGGAGGATGATATTCAAACTGGTTTGTTCGATTATAATACATGTCCTGATTTGTATCGTGCTGTCGGAAGCGAGATTCGCAACATGGTTTCTAGTGCCAATCAATTAGAGAAATCGAATTTCCCAAATCTTCCTCTTACTGTCATTGGAAGAGATGGAGAACATGATTCCAAACAGCAGATAAAAGCAGGGACTCCTGCAAATGAAGCTGTCACTTTGGAGCAAATTTGGAAGGAACTGAATTTCGAACAAGCGAAACTCGCTACTGGTTTACGATACATAAAGGCAAAAGGATCGGGGCATAATATTCCTTATGACTGCCCTGAGCTTGTAATAATGGAGATGAGACGGCTCTCACAAGAGCTTTGAGCGAAATAGTTTTTCTATGCTCATACATCTTCTATAATAGAGATATACCATAAATTGCAAAGGGGAGAACTACATGGCAATTGAAAACCCGACTCGAGAAGAAATCGGCAAGATTCTAAAAACAAATAAGCGAATTGCCGTCGTTGGTTTATCAAATAATCCAGGACGTACTTCATTTATGATCTCGCAGGCTATGATGGATGCAGGTTATGAAATCATCCCGGTTAATCCGACAATTGATGAAGCGCTCGGCATAAAAGCGGTAGATTCATTGAAAGATATTAAAGGTCACGTAGACATCGTGAATGTATTTAGAAGAAGCGAATTTCTTCCTGATATTATGAAAGAAACCGTAGAAATTGGTGCGGACGTTTTCTGGGCACAGCTTGGCGTAATGAATGAAGAAGCTTATGAATATGGGAAAAAGCATAATATGAAAATGATTATGGATCGCTGCATTAAAGTTGAACATGCTATGACGAAATAGGGCGTTGGTACGCCCTTTTTTTATGAGGTAAGAAGAAAAATTAATGTCACCTGCGCACCAATTGTTAACTGCCCAGGTTGTATTTGCGTACTTTGCATTTCGCTAAACATGCGAGGTGATGGCGCTGCAGAACCGGTTTCAATGATTCGGTGTGGTGTATGTGGTAGAGAGATGTGGAGAGACTGAGCGATTGTTTGAGCTTTTTGATTGGCTTTTTCCATAGCGGCACTTAACGCTTTTTGATAGTAAATATCTGGGTCTTTTATTTCGAAACGAATATCTGAGACGACATTAGCGCCAGAATCTACCGCAACGTCAATGACTGCTCCTGCTTTCTTCACTGGCTCAACTGTAACTGTCAGTAAGTGTGTAACTTTGTATCCGAGAAAGATTTTAGTGTTGTCTTCATACCGGACGTTTTCTTCGATCCTGTAATCAGACGTTTGAATGCTTTCTGTCGGTATTCCGATTGATCGCAAAGACGATACAATCGCAGCGATTAATTCTGCGTTTTCTTCTTGAGCTTCCGTAACCTGCTTAGAAGTTGTGGTAGCACCTGTAATGATA
Organism: Anaerobacillus sp. 63XJN7_4_ISO-PGPR-S23-413; assembly: GCF_056173725.1. Lineage (NCBI taxonomy): Bacteria > Bacillati > Bacillota > Bacilli > Caryophanales > Bacillaceae > Anaerobacillus > Anaerobacillus sp. 63XJN7_4_ISO-PGPR-S23-413. Next base: position 2,277,394 of record NZ_CM149688.1, on the reverse strand, counting down.
GTGGCGATATTAGGAGTAGCACTCACTTCACCCGTTCCAAATACTGTTATTGTATTGTCGCATTGACACTCACTATTTATACTTACATTCGATTTTGTCATTTTTCACACTTCTTTCTATTATTCTAAACAAATCATTGCGATTAAGAGGACAGAAAGCTTCTCTTTTGTTAAAATTTTAGTAGTCGTTTCGATACTAAGGAGGAATGCATGTTGCCAGAAAAAATCATGTTAGAAAAGTATGCAGAACTTGCTCTTAAACGTGGAGTTAATTTACAAAATGATCAAATGCTAGTTGTAAACGCTTCTATTGAAGGAGCTGATTTCGCACGAATCGTCGTAAAAAAAGCCTACGAAATAGGCGCTAAGACTGTACATATCAATTGGAGCGATGATGATCTTGACCGTTTATGGTATGAAAACGCAGCCCAGGATGTGCTTGAAAACGTACCAGAATGGCGTGTGAAAATGTTTGATCATTTCGCAAGTGAAGGGGCAGCGATACTATCAATCCGCTCTACAAACCCTGATCTACTAAAAGGAATTGAATCTTCTCGTATCTCAGCCTCGAATAAAGCGAGCGGAGAAGCGATGAAGAACTTCCGTAAATATACGATGAATGACAAAATTACGTGGTCAATTGTAGCTATTCCAAATGATGAATGGGCGAAAAAAATCTTCCTTGATTCATCAGAGGAACAAGCTGTTGAAAAGCTCTGGGAGCAAATCTTTAAAATTACTCGTGTTGATCAAGAAAATCCAGTAGCAGCCTGGAATGAACATAATGCCACTCTTGCAAAAGCAAGAAAAGTATTGAATGACAGACATTATAAAAAGCTCCTCTATAAGGCTCTAGGGACGGATCTTGAAATTGAATTGCCTGAAGGGCATATTTGGAAAGGTGGTTCATCTATTTCTGAGCAGGGCATCGAATTTAATGCCAACATGCCAACAGAAGAAGTGTTTACATTACCGCACAAATATGGCGTGAATGGTACCGTTTCAAGTACAAAGCCACTAAGCTATGGTGGTAACTTAATCAATGATTTCTCACTTACTTTTAAAGAAGGTAAAGTGGTAGAATTCTCTGCAAAAGAAGGATATGAAACCCTTGAGAATTTATTGAACATGGATGAAGGCTCTCGTCGACTCGGTGAAGTCGCCATTGTGCCACATCAATCTCCTATCTCTCAATCAGGACTTATTTTCTTTAATACCCTGTATGATGAGAATGCTTCCTGCCATCTTGCTCTGGGTAAAGCTTATCCAAGCAGCGTAAAAGGTGGAGCTAACATGGACGATGAAGCATTAGATCAAAATGGGGTAAATAACAGCGTAACTCATGTTGATTTTATGATGGGTTCTGGAGAACTGGATATTGATGGTGTGAAGGAAGATGGATCCACAGAAGCGATTTTCCGTGATGGAAATTGGGCAATTGATGTGAACTAACGAAAAAAACGCTCTATCTGGTTTAATCAGATAGAGCGTTTTTTATCTAGTTTAACCTGTTGAAAATTGAAAGTCTTATGAAGATCTTTCTATAATAAAGAAAAACAGTGAGTGGTGATATATGATGGGAACTGTTGAGAAGCTATCTGGCATTCGTTTGAAAAATTACCTTGATTTTCGTAAAGCTCCATTAGATTTCTTATTGAAGACGAGGGAAGTAGCTGATTTTGTAGAATTAGGAGCTTCCTCTTTTGTTGTTCATCAACCAGAGGCGATTAAGCAAATACTAGTTACAAACGCAGCATCTTTTCATAAAGGAAACTCCGCTTCATTACTCAGTCAAACGATCGGAAGAGGCTTGCTTACTTCTGAAGGGCAAACTCATGAACGCCAACGAAGATTGATTATGCCTGCTTTTCATAAAGAGAAAATGGCGCAATATGTAGAAATTATTCTAGGTGAAACAAATCAGTTTATCAAAGAATGGAATGACGGAGATGTTATCTGTATTAGCTCCGAGATGATGAAGTTAACATTACGAATTATTACGAAAACAATGTTTGGACAAGATGTCTCAAAACCAGAAAGTGCTAAGCTAGTTAAAGCAGTAACCCATATTATTGAAAAATCAGCCGGGGATTTATTCTTACCTTTTCCTATTCCATCGTTTATTCCTTCAGAACGTAATAGACGCTACCAAGCTGGGAAAGAGCGATTAAACGAATTGGCTGATCAACTTATTGCCCAGACTCCAAAAGGTGATCATTTATTAGCTCTCCTTCAAGAAACCACGTATTCAGATGGCTCGCAGATTTCAAGAGAAGAAATAAGAAGTCAGATTTTGACGATGTTAATCGCGGGACATGAAACAACAGCCAATGTCATGTCATGGATGTGGTATGAACTCTCTGTACATTCCGAATTAGAAAAACAATTAGTGACTGAATGGCGCTCTATAAACGATCACGACCTTAAGAATCGACCATTAACAGACCAGTTTTTTAAAGAAACTTTAAGACTTTATCCTGCAGCATGGGTATTATTAAGAGAAGCGTTAGAACCTGTTGAGATAATGGGCCATCCGTTCAAATCTGGATCGTCGTTTTTAATCAGTCCTTATATCATGCATCGTAATCCTGCTTTTTTTGAAAACCCCGAGCAGTTCTCTATTGATCGAATGAAAAGAAAACAAGTTCCGTTCACATACATCCCGTTTGGCGGCGGTCCGAGAAGCTGTATTGGTAGTCAGTTTGCAACATATGAGGCTCAACTCATTTTCGCTACAATTGGAGAAAGGTTTCACCTTCAACAGGCTTCGAGCGATCAACGAGTGGAAGCCGAGCCGCTTGTTTCTTTACGAATTAAGAATGGGCTATTAATGAATGTGCATAAACGAAAATATTAGGTGATAAGATGAATGAAATGATTAATGTGTCCGTTCGACCTCTTGTCGAGTATGCGTTTCGAAGGGGAAGTATCGATGCTCGTTTCCGTACAGCCACAACGATGACGGAAGGAACTCGATTGCACCAGATGATTCAGAAGACTTATGGAGAACATGACAAAAAAGAAGTACCGTTTGAAACAAATTTGATTTATGAAGAGATGACTTTTCATATTGAAGGTCGATGTGATGGCTTACTTAAAAACGATGAACAATTTATTATCGATGAGATTAAATCCACGTCACTCCCGCTTACTGAAGTGGATGAAGGGACACACCCAGTTTATTGGGCGCAAGCGAAATGTTATGGATACATGGCTGTTGAGGAATACAACTTAGAGAAAATCACGATTCAGTTAACATATATCCAGTCAGAAACAAATGAGATTATACGATATCAACAGGAAACAACTGCCTCTGAGTTAAATGAGTTTATGAAATGGGTTGTCGAACAGTATGCTCCATTTGCCAGGTGGAAGCAAAAGCATCTAACCATGCGTGATGAGAGCAGCAAAGCACTCACTTTTCCTTTTGATTCCTATCGAGAAGGTCAGCGGAAGTTAGCAGCAAGCGTCTATAAAACAGTTCAAGATGAAGAGACGTTGTTCGCTACGGCGCCCACAGGAATAGGAAAAACGATTAGTACGCTATTTCCAGTTGTTAAAGCAATGGGAGAAGGCTATGGTAATAAAATTTTCTATCTTACAGCCAAAACGATAACGAGAGAAACCGCTCAAGAAGCTTTTGAATTAATGGAAACGAAAGGACTACATGCTTCATCAGTGACCATTACCGCAAGAGATAAAATTTGCTTCAAGGAAAAAACCATTTGCGAGAAAGAGTATTGTGAATATGCCAATGGCTATTACGATCGAATTAATGATGGAATGCTTGATATTTTGCATCATGAGACGCGTATCACTCGAGAGGTTATTGAAAAATATGCTCATAAGCACCGACTATGCCCGTTTGAGCTATCTCTAGATTTGTCCTACATGGCTGATGCGGTTATATGCGATTACAATTACTTATTTGATCCTCGCGTTTCTTTAAAGCGACTTATTGAGGAGCAAAAGAAACAAACGACGGTTCTTATAGATGAGGCGCATAATCTCGTTGATCGGGCGAGAGAAATGTATTCTGCCGAATTAATGAAGTCACCCTTTCTTGAGTTGAAGCGGAATTACAAAAGACAAAATAGCGAAGTATCGAGCGCAGCAGCATCGATAAATAACACGTTTATTACGTACAGAAAATCGACGCAGAATGGTTCGCTAGTTCTATCCGAAATTGATGAAGAGCTTATTGTTCAGCTTGATACGTTTGTGCAAGTGAGTGAAGTCGAGTTGCTTCAGGAAGGAAGCGATGAGCTTCTACTTGAAACGTATTTTTTAGCACAGAACTTTATTCGGATTGCCAAACTTTATGATCAGCGATATATGACGTATGTAGAGGCAGGAAAGTCCGAGGTGAAAATCAAGCTCTTTTGTTTCGATCCTTCACATCTCCTTCAAAAGATGCGGAAAGGGTTTCGATCGAATGTTTTTTTCTCAGCTACTTTTACACCTTTCTCATATTATCAAAACATGCTAGGTTGGAAAGAAGAAGATTACGCTGTGAAAATACCTTCTCCTTTTCCACGTGAACATGCGAATATTTATATTGCTCCACTTTCGACGAAGTACCGCGATCGTGAGCGCACGCTACCAAGACTGGTTACACTTCTTCAAAAAGTGCTTCATGAAAAACCCGGTAATTACTTGTTCTTTTTCCCATCATATGGCTATATGGAACAAGTTTTTGAGGCGTTCACTTCTCCAGACGAAGTGGAAACGATCATTCAACAAAGCGGGATGACGGAAGAAGAAAGAGAGTCGTTTTTAAAAAAATTCACATCTAATCGAAAGGGTAGCTTAGTTGGGTTTGCTGTTGTAGGTGGCATCTTCTCAGAAGGGATAGACTTAAAAGGGAATCGTCTTACAGGAGTAGTGGTCGTTGGAGTAGGGCTCCCTAATTTTGATACCGAGCGGCAGCTAATGAAATCTTACTTTGATCAAGCTGGAAGAAATGGTTTTGAGTATACTTACGTTTATCCAGGCATGAACCGTGTTCAACAAGCAGGCGGTCGACTCATTCGAACAGAAACCGATCGAGGTCTTTTATTACTAATTGATAGTCGTTATTTAGAAAAACGCTACCAGCAATTAATACCGTATGAGTGGCAACACTTTGAACTAATTCAGGTACCATAGGTCTTTACTAGGGTTTTGGATTGCTATCTTACCACTATTCATTTACTAAAATTCCCCCTCTTAAAAAGTGGGGGAATTTTTCTTTACTCATCTCCACATTGCTTCGGAATAACTCATTTTCCAAAACATATAGTCATACCTTGTTGTGATTAGTAAAATTACTTCTAGATCGGTGAGTTCTTCTTCAGATAGGTTGAAGTTTTTCATGTAAATGCTCACTAAAGCTCATGTTAATGCGCTCCCTTTTTTGTATTTACCCAATCAAGAATAAAGTGCATCATCGATTGTGTATAATTGATTAGCTGATGGATAGATACATATTCGTTTGTTGAGTGAGCTTGTGCTAGCTTTCCGGGACCATAGATGACGGTTGGTATTCCAGCATCACCGAGCCAACCGCCGTCTGTCACAGTTTGAGAAGTACCTATTTCAGGTCGACGAAAATGAATATGCTCATGCAAATCTGATAACAACTTGACAGCGGGATGATGTTGGTCAACTTCTAAAGAAGGGAAGATCTCTCCCTTGTCGATCATCATAGAAGTGCCACCCCACTGAAACGTCGGTGGGTGGTCTCTAAGCCAGATATCTGCATTCGCAGTTAATCTGATATGATCCTCAATTTCATCCATAACGTCTTGATAAGTTTCATTTGGATAGTAATGAACGGTAATCCATAACTTGCATTCGTCTGCAATGAATGCAGCATGCCGACCACCTTCGATAACGGCCGGATTAATTGTTGTCATTCCTGGTTTCACACCAGGGTAGCTTTTTACGATGGACCAATGCCGCTCTAGATCCTGTAATGCTTGGATAATTTTCATCATTTTTTCGATGGCACTAGCCCCGTGAAGCCCACCACCTGCATGAATCATATTTTGGCGCAGTGCATCATGGTGTGTCTTTGAATCTTTTACTGTGATCCAACCAGTGACCACGCCCCCTTGTCCCTCTATTCTCAAATCACTCGTATCCGCTACTACGGCGAAATCAGCGGTATAACCCCGCTCGCAACACTGTGATGTACCCGCTTCTCCAATTTCTTCTCCAGTAACCGATTGAAAAAGAACTTTCCCCTTAAGAGGAAGATTGTTTTCTTTTAATAGTTTAAGTGCGAATAAGTTAGCTGCAATACCTGCTTTCATATCTGCGGCACCTCTGCCGTATACCTTATTATCTGATATTGTGGGTTCAAAAGGAGGAAAACTCCAATTTTCATCTTCACCCACTTCTGCCACATCAACGTGTCCATTTAAAATCAAACTTTGGTATTCTGTTACTTCTTCATTAAGAATCCCTACAATGATTGGATCACCAGGATGCATATCCCACTTGTCAATCTTGAACCCGATGTCAGTGAGGTAGGACGCAATGAAGTCTTGAATTTCCTGGGTATTTCTGGCTGGTGGGGCTGGGGTTGCGTATTGGATTAACTGATTTGTAAGATTGATTAATTCTTGTTTTCTCTCGTCTACTAGATTAAAGATTTCTTTCTTTACCATCACACCACATCCTTTTTAGCTTATATTGTTGGTATTTCTCACCTTTAAACAAAAGGAAAACCAACAAAACCCATGCATATAGACCTGAATTTAAAAAAGCATCGCTCCTATAAAAGAAGCGATGCATACTAGACAGAGTAGACCTGTCACAATTACATACACTTCTTTCCTACGCCAGTATGATCCGGATCAGGTAGTGAGGGTCGAGACAAATGTCCCTCTCAGCTGATTTCGCAGCACCCCTAGAAGTATTCGATTGAATTAATTTAACAATAGCTTACTTGTGAATCATTTACAATTATGGAACATTACATTTTCGAGTCATTCTTTTCATTATGGTTTAGTATTAACCTAGGAAGGAAATAGTCATCAAGGAAATCGAACGTATTAAGGAGATCATCTATGAATTTAATATTTACAATTCTACTATTTATTCTAGCTGCGATTGCCACCTATTTCGTTGCTACTCGACTTGCTATGTATGGTGATGCCATTAGTGAGAAAACAAAAACGTCTTCAGCGTTTATGGGAATTATCATTGGTGCTGCTATATCATTGCCCGAACTAACATCAAGCGTGACCGCAATTGCTATTGATAGTCCAGATCTTGCAATCGGGAATTTGCTTGGGAGTAATTTATTTAATCTATTAGCCCTTGCCGTTCTTGATATGGTCTACCGTCGCGAACAGATTATGGGACAAACAGATGTAGGAAGTAAGCTATACATCTATCTTGTTATCGTGATGACGTTAATCGTTGTAGGAGGTTTATCCTTAACACTACCAGCGAGCATTTATCATATCGGATATAGTTCGATCATTCTTGTTCTTGTGTATTTTGCTGGTGTGAAATGGATTAACAAATTAACAGAAGAGAAAGTGAAACGAAGAAGTCGAAAGAATGAAAAATACGGTGAGTTTTCATACCAAAAAGTTCTAACGATGTTCATCTTATCCGCTGTCGGTATTATGATTGTCGGAACGGTGTTAACATTAACTGCCGATCGAATTGCGGAAAGCACAGGATTAGGAGCTTCATTTGTTGGATCTTTCCTTGTAGGAGCGAGTACTTCTTTGCCTGATGCTGTAAGTGTTGCAACAGCGTTGAAACTTAAGAATTACAGTATGGGAATAACCTCGCTTCTAGGAAGTAACGCCTTTAATATCATGCTACTTTCGTTTACAGATGCTATTTATCTTAAAACAAACTTATTTAGGCATGCTAGCATGTCTAATATTGTGACAACTGTATCATCAATTGTGGTGGTGCTCGTCATTTTATATAGTATTACAAGAAAACAAAAACGTAGCACGCTTTTTTATATGGTGCCATCCACTTTAATTGTCTTGATCTATTTTGTCGCTACGTATTTCGTCTATCAGATGAAGTAAGTTGCAGAGAGTTAATACTCTCTGCAACTTTTTTTCTTATCTAGAATACTCGATGTGACGGAGATGGTAACGCTACCGAAAAATAGTCCGAAAATAATCGCAAGTTTTAAGTTAAATACACCGTGGAATCCCCTGTGATAGATTAATTTATGGAGGTAAGATCAATGTCAAAAGGGAAAAGTATTCATGCGTTAATTATTTTATTATTTACCCAGTTCGTTTCTGGAGGGGTGACGAATACAAAGGGGATTGTACTTGATAAAGTTGAAACGGATATTGGACTTGATATGAGCCAATTCGGATTAGTTGTCTTGATATTCCAACTAGGCTTTACGCTCGCGAGTTTGATTTTCGGTTATTTAACAGATAAAAAAGGGTTAAGAATAATGGTGATCTTTGCAACGATTGTCATGGGACTTGGTTTTGCAGGTACCGGATTTGCACCGAACATTACATTCTTCTTAGGTTTCTATATGTTAATTGGGTTCGGGCTTGGAGCACTTGGTGTTGCTTCCAATGCGATTGTACCGGCTGCATATCCAGAGAAACAAAATCAAATGTTCAATTTAGCGATGGGGATCTATGGACTTGGGATGATTGTCTTTCCACAAATCCTTAACTACATGTTCCAATTTGCATCATGGCGATATTTCTATCTGGCTATTGCCATCTTAAATATTCTCGTTATTTTTTATGTCACATCGGTTAAATTCCCTGATGGTAAAGCAGAAAAAATCAATTTAAAAGCATTTATACCAATGTTAAAAGATGCACAAATGATTTTCTTAATGTTCTTCTTAATTTTCGAAGTATCTGCAGAAGTTTCGTTTACTAATTTCTTCCCGCCTTACTTAAAATCTCTTGAGTTAGGAGGAATATCTACCGAAGCAAAATCGGATATGGTCGCAACGATTCTATCACTCTTCTCAGTATTCTTTATGATTGGGCGCCTAGGAGTGGCTTATCTTGCGAATAAAATCAACGAGCGATTGATTATGATTTCTTTCTCATTAGGATCCGTCATTATCGTAGCAATCAGCTTCTTCTTTGCGAACCAGGTACCTTATTTATTTGCTGGAGCTGGGCTTTTCTTCTCTACATTATTTCCAACCGCTACGGCATTTGGAACGACAATTTCAAAAAATCCAGGTACTGCACTAGGTCTAATCTATGTAGCATCTGGTATTGGTGGTGGTATCGCAGGATACATCATTGGGATTGTTTCAGAAGCTTTCGGAGAGAAAGGTGGATTTGGTCTCGTCATTGTTTTCCTTGCATTAATGTTTATCGTTTCTCTATTCTTAAATTCAAATAAGACAAAGCAAACTGCAAATGAATAATACTCACACGTAAAAAAAGCCGCCGGTATAACTACCGGCGGTAAATTTATATTCATCTATTGGGAATAGAGGAATGCAGTGTTAAGCTACTTGCGCTCGCTTTGCTGTTTTCGTAACAGCACTGTAGATGCGCGGTGAGATTAGAGCAGCTACAATTGATAAAATTACGTCTTTCGGCAATGGAGCAACCATCCACATCCATGCCATTCCATAAGTAAATCCTTCAGGCGCTTCAGCCCAAAATTTGTATGCGTAGTACATATAGTTTGTACCTAGAACATAATTCAAAATAAATCCAGTAAAGCTTGCGATCATGAATGTTCTCATAGTTGGTTTAGATTTTGATTCTACGATTTTCCCTGCAACATAAGCAACTAAAATATAAGATAGAATAAATCCAAATGTTGGTTTAAATAAGACGGCAGGACCACCAGTAAACTGTGCAAACACTGGTGCACCGGCAAGACCAACGAATGCGTAAACAGACAATGAAATAGCGCCAAGTCGACTGCCGAGTAAAAGGCCAGCTAAAATAGCGAAAAAAGTTTGGAGTGTAATAGGCACGCCACCGACAACAAGGAATTGAGCAATATTTGCTCCAACGGCCATTAATGCTGCGAACATACCTGCGTAAACTAAATCAATTGTTTTCATTTTCCTCATGACTGATCCTCACTTTCGTTATCACTATAATGAATCGTAAAAGAAAAATCAAATTGTGTCAACATAAATTTATATTTAGTTAACATTAATGTTAGTAAGTGAATAAAATTAATTGGTTTTAATGGGATATAGTATTTAATTAGTTGATATACATTTAAACGACACCCTTTATTTATATAAAGTTAACATATTTTTGTTTGTGGAAACGAAAGCTTCAGTCAAGATCTCTCCAAGTGCGGTCAATGAATTGTTATTTTAACGAAATGTTTTTTGCGGAGGAATGAAGACGATTATGAGAAAACGCACTACTCAACAAAAAATCTATGGTAAACTAAGAGCGAAAGTATGTTGAAAGGAGCCTCTGAATGAACTTGTTAAGAGGAACTCTCCTGTCTATTTTATTGCTCTGTTTCGTACTTGCCGTTAGCACTGCTTTCGCAAATGGACAGGATGAACAGCTTGAAAATGTAACAGGTGAGGTTCAAAAAAAGATGATCCGCTATGAAGAACCAAAACTTACGAATGCGACGGATCAAAAAGATGAAAGCAATGCTGAAAATGAAGCAGATGTAACAAGTGAAGATGCAGAAGAGGCGACAAATACGCCAGTTGAAAAACCTTATTATTATCTTATTGTTAACGAAACTCCTTATTTAGCCGATAAAACTGATTGGGAGTCGGTTGAAGAAGGTCATATCGTTACGCTTGGTTATGAAGAAGGTAACGTGCATGTCGTAAAAACAATTGTTGAAGAATAGACAATAAGGTACAATACGGTTCGATGTTTTTTTCTCTCCTGCCACTGTGCAGGATTTTTTAATATGGAAATAATCGTCGTTCTCATAGTGGGAAAACTTTCAGGAACAAAGAAAGTCTTTTGCTAATAAAAAGCTTAGAGGCATCATTTCTTTTCTATTGAGACGCATTTAGTAAGAAGCTGTAAAACACTGCCTGGCTATTAAAATGACTGCGATGTGGCAATGCTTTAAAAAAAGGATAGGGTATAAGAAAAGATAGAAACACCCGTTCTCATATGGTAGGCTAGTCTATACAGCAAGTTGAAAGGGGAAAAACATGGTAACAAAACAAAAGCAAGAGTATAGTGACGATTCAATCCAGGTTCTTGAAGGCCTTGAAGCGGTTAGAAAGCGTCCAGGTATGTATATAGGAAGCACGGACTCAAGAGGTTTGCATCATCTAGTTTATGAAATCGTTGATAATTCAGTTGATGAAGCTCTTGCAGGACATGGGGATGAAATCAACGTTACTTTATATGAAGATAATAGTGTCAGTATAGAAGATAACGGTCGAGGTATGCCAGTTGGAATGCACAAACTTGGCAAACCAACACCAGAAATTATCCTTACGATTCTCCACGCTGGTGGTAAATTTGGACAGGGTGGTTATAAAACGAGCGGTGGACTACACGGTGTAGGTGCATCTGTAGTAAATGCTCTCTCTGAATGGCTTGAAGTAACCATTCATCGCGATGGATTCATCTTCAAACAACGTTTCGAAAATGGGGGTAAGCCCGCCACAACTCTCGAAAATATTGGGAAAACGCGCAAAACGGGAACAACGATACATTTTAAGCCGGATACATCGATGTTTAGCACGCTAAATTATAACTACGATACCCTTAGTGAACGTTTGCGTGAAGCTGCATTTTTGCTTAAAGGACTAAAGATTGAACTGAATGATAAGCGTCATGACCGTAAAGAAGTCTTCTATTATGAAACCGGTATCGAGGCATTTATCAATTATCTAAACGAAGACAAAGAGACGCTTCATCCAGTTGTCACCTTTACCGGTGAGAGCAATGGTATTGAACTAGATTTCTCCTTCCAATACAATGATGGATTTTCAGAGAATGTTCTCTCATTCGTAAACAATGTCCGAACGAAGGACGGTGGAACACACGAATCTGGAATGAAAACAGCCATTACGCGCGTGATCAATGATTATGCTAAGAAAGTGAACCTTCTGAAAGAAAAGGATAAGAATCTTGAGGGGAACGATATTCGCGAAGGATTTACGGCCATTGTTTCTGTTCGTATTCCTGAAGAATTGCTGCAGTTCGAGGGGCAAACGAAAAGCAAGCTAGGGACAAGTGAAGCGCGCTCAGCGATTGATGCGATCGTATCCGGTCAGATTTCTTATTTCTTAGAAGAGAATCCGTCCATTAGTGAAATGCTAATAAAAAAATCCATTAAAGCCGCTCAAGCTCGGGAAGCTGCCAGAAGAGCAAGAGAAGATGCAAGGTCTGGTAAGAAAGGAAAACGCAAGGAAACCATTCTAAGTGGAAAACTGACTCCAGCGACTTCGCGTAATCCAAAAAAGAATGAGCTTTACTTAGTTGAGGGAGACTCAGCAGGAGGCTCAGCTAAACAAGGACGCGATCGTCGTACACAAGCAATCCTTCCGCTACGAGGGAAAGTTATCAACACGGAGAAAGCGAAGTTGCAGGATATTTTTAAGAACGAAGAAATCAATACGATTATTCATGCTATTGGAGCGGGAGTCGGACCTGATTTTACTATAGAAGATTCAAATTACGATAAAGTAATTATCATGACGGATGCCGACACCGACGGCGCTCATATTCAGGTGCTTCTATTAACTTTCTTCTACCGCTATATGAAGCAGTTAGTTGAACATGGAAAGGTATTCCTTGCTCTTCCACCGCTATATAAAATTAGTAAGGGTAAAGGCAAGAAGGAAGTTGTGGAATACGCCTGGGATGAAGATGGTATGAAAGAGGCTATGAAAAAGGTTGGTAAAGGCTATACGATTCAACGCTATAAGGGTCTAGGTGAAATGAACGCCGATCAATTATGGGAAACAACGATGAATCCTGAGAGCCGCACATTGATTCGCGTAAAGATTGAAGACATTGCTCGTGCAGAACGACGCGTCTCCGTTCTTATGGGAGATAAAGTCGAACCGCGAAGACAGTGGATTGAATCCAATGTGGCATTCGGATTAAATGAAGAAACAAATATCATCGAAAATGAGAACATTTCCATTATTGAAGAGGAGGCGTAACATTGGCTAACGCAGAAAAATTCTTAGATCTCCCACTGGAAGATGTCCTTGGAGACGCTTTCGGTCGCTATAGTAAATACATTATTCAGGACCGTGCCCTGCCCGATGCAAGGGACGGTCTGAAGCCTGTGCAACGTCGTATTCTTTATGCGATGCACCATGAAGGTAACACAGCAGAGAAAGCATTTAGAAAATCAGCTAAAACGGTCGGTAATGTTATTGGTAACTACCATCCACACGGAGATACATCAGTGTATGATGCAATGGTCAGAATGACGCAGGATTGGAAAGTAAGGAACATCCTGGTTGAGATGCATGGTAATAATGGTAGTGTCGATGGAGATCCACCTGCTGCGATGCGTTATACAGAAGCTCGTCTTGCGGCCATTTCATCAGAACTTCTACGAGATATTGATAAAGATACAGTTGAGTTTGCTCCAAACTTTGACGATACACAAAATGAGCCTATTGTTTTACCAGCACGTTTTCCTAACTTGCTCGTTAACGGCTCAACGGGTATTTCAGCCGGGTATGCAACAGACATTCCTCCACATAACCTTGGAGAAGTTATCGATGCTGCCGTTATGCAAATGGAGAATCCTGACGTAACACTACAAGAGCTAATGGGTGTTATTAAAGGACCTGACTTCCCAACTGGTGGCATTGCTCAGGGAACAGAAGGGATTCGGAAAGCATTTGAAACAGGCAAAGGAAAATTCATTTTACGTGGCAAGGCAGAGATTGAAGAAGTTCGTGGAGGACGTCAACAAATTGTTGTGACGGAAATTCCATATGAAATTAATAAAGCGAACCTTGTGAAGAAAATTGATGAACTAAGAGTAGATCGAAAAATTGAAGGGATCTCAGAGGTCCGTGATGAAACAGATCGTACTGGTCTTCGATTCGTCATTGAGTTAAAAAAAGAAGCAGATGCTAACGGTATTTTGAAATATTTATACAAAGCGACTGACCTTCAAATTACGTATAACTACAATATGGTAGCCATTTACAACAAAACACCGAAGCAAATGGGCTTAAAACAAATTCTAAAGGCCTATATTGAACATCAGAAGGAAGTTGTTATTCGTCGCTCAGAATATGACTTAAAACGTGCGAAAGACCGTCAACACGTTGTAGAAGGCCTCATTCGTGCCATTTCTATTTTGGATGAAGTGATTGCGACGATTCGTTCATCAAAGGATAAGCGTGATGCTAAAAACAATTTAATGGTTCAATACGAATTTACAGACGCTCAGGCCGAAGCGATTGTAAACTTACAGCTATATCGCTTAACAAATACGGATATCACAACGCTTCAAAAGGAATCTGAAGAGCTTAGTCAGCTTATTAACAAGCTTGAAACGATTCTTGGAAGTGAGAAAAGACTTGTCAATCTTATCAAAAAAGAATTATTAGAAATCCGTAAGAAATATGCAGATGGTCGTATGACTGTGATCGAAGATGAAATTGAAGATATCAAAGTTAATCTTGAAGTAATGGTTCCATCTGAAGACGTGATTGTAACCGTGACAGAAGATGGCTATGTTAAGAGGACAAGCCCTCGTTCTTACGCGGCATCGAATGGAAAAGACTTCGGAATGAAAGAAACGGATACGCTGCTACGGCAATTCGATAGCAATACGACTCATACGATATTGCTATTTACGAATAAAGGAAGCTATCTTTACTTGCCTGTCCATGAGCTACCAGAAATCAGGTGGAAAGATTTAGGGCAGCACGTTGCAAACATTGTGTCCATTGAATCTGACGAACGAATTATTGAAGCTATGGAAGTTAAAGAGTTTAAAGATGATCAATTCCTCGTCTTCGTGACAAAGCAAGGAATGATTAAGAAAACAGAGCTTTCTCAATACAAAGCTCAGCGTTATTCAAAGCCTCTCATGGCTCTAAAGTTAAAAAAAGAAGATGAATTGATTGATATATACCGGACAAACGGAAGTAAAGAAGTCTTTCTAGCAACGCACTTCGGATACGGCCTTCGGTTTAAAGAAGAAGAGATCAGTCTTGTCGGGCAACGGGCAAGCGGAGTGAAGGGCATTAATTTAAAAGAAGATGATTACGTTGTGAGTGGAATTATTTATGAACCAACAGCTAAGCATGACATTTTCCTTGTCACTCATAGAGGGGCAGTCAAGAAAATGCAGTTAAGTGAATTTGAGATTACCACAAGGGCCAAGCGTGGTGTCGTGATGCTAAGAGAATTAAAATCAAATCCTCATCGTGTCGTGGGTGTTGCCGCGACAACAAAACAAGACTTGATCATCGTACGAACGAAAAAAGGTGAGCCGGTAGAAGTCGATCCATCTACGTACAGACCTAATGATCGCTATAGTAATGGTTCTTTCGTTCTAGATGTAAGTGAAACTGGCGATGCCATCGAAATCAAAAAAATCGACAAACTCGAATAACCAACCAAAAGATCCGCTTCAGAGCGGGTCTTTTTTTAGTATTTGTGGTAATCGATTTGTGTTATACTTAATGATATGCGAACATATGATTGCACCCCCTCTAAAATGGCACTTTCCAACAATACGAACAAGAAAACACACAAGAAGGAGGAATAAAATGGAGGGGAAAACACACGCCATTGGTGGTATATGCCTTGGCGTAGCCGCTCAAAGCTACTACATAACAAATAAATTAGATGCACCAGAAATGATCGTCTTTTACGGAGCGTGCCTTTTTGGTTCACTTCTTCCGGACATATGTCATCCGGGATCATGGACGGGACGCAGAGCAAGGACATTATCCAAAGGGATAAGCAGATTTTTTGGACATCGTACTATCACTCACAGTATTCTTTTTATCATTCTAATCTACTGGTTGATGTCAACATTCAGCTTTCAATTCGACCACTTGATTCAAATTGGACTTCTCGTTGGCATCGTTAGTCATATTGCGCTGGATGCCATGACAGTAAGAGGTATTCAATTGTTTTATCCCATCCCTCTTCGCGTACGATTCCCGCTTTATTTGAAAACGGCATCGAAGGGCGAAGGTGTCGTATCAAGTAGTTTGATCATCCTAACGCTTTTTCTAGTATACAAACAAATGATGTAAGCCATGTTACAGCAAATTTCATGTCATTCAGTTAATATAGACATGAGAAGTGTTGAGAGAGGATGGGGAGATGAAGCATCCAAAGGTATGGTTTAAGTGGTTTGCAATAGTCATTGTTGTTGGTTTATTAATTTGGTTCAGCCGTTTGTACCTTGATTTTAAAGTAGAAGAGATCAGAGATTGGATATTATCGTTTGGCATACTTGCGCCGATTGTTTATATGGTGATTTACACCATTCGTCCTCTTATTTTTTTCCCAGCCTCTGTCTTATCCATTGCAGGGGGGCTAGCATTTGGCTCTTTGTTTGGAACCTTTTATACAGTGATTGGGGCAACAGGAGGAGCGGTGTTATCATTTATTGTAGCAAGAAAGCTAGGTAAATCGATCGCAAATAAAGATTGGCAAGGAAAAGGACGTAAATTACAAGAACAGCTTGAGAAGAACGGATTCTTTTATGTGTTATTCTTTCGGTTCGTTCCTCTTTTTAACTTTGACTTAATTAGTTATTCAGCAGGACTATCTAAAATTCGTTTTGCATCATTCTTTTTTGGTACGCTTATTGGTATCATTCCAGGGACATTTGCATACAACTTTTTAGGTAGTAGCCTAGTCTCAGGTGATCCAAAGATTATTGCCATTGCGGTAGGCGTTTTTATTTTACTTTCGGTTATTCCAATCCTCATTCGGAATCGAGTAACCAAAAAGGATCCGGCGCTTGACGAGAATTCGAAATAATAAAAGGAGCAGGGCGTTAACCGACGCATGCTCCTTTTTTATTATGATTGAAATTCTTTACTTCGAGCTTCATTTAACATTTTCTTTGTACGACGCCGTTCCAGGATAAGATAGATGATCGTTGATACGAGAACAATACCATGGGTAATACCAAACTCAGTACCATAGTAATCACGATTCCAATAAGAAACAACTCCAGGGATTACAGTATTGTTAATAGGATAGAAGATCGGCACAGCATCACTCACATGTGTTAAAAAGTCCACGAAAACATGTAAAAACCATCCCCATATAAACCCAGACAGAGCGGTTAGCTTAAAACCTCGATGAATGATCATGAGAAGAATAAAGGCAATGAACCAGATCACAATAGAATGACCAAGTTTCCGCAATACATCAACGACAGGATGTTCAAATAAGCCGTGGATAAAATAATGGAGGGAAAGTTCTATTTCTGGATTGATGATTTTCTCGATACTTCGTTCAGCTAATAAGTATAAAAACATCACATAATAAATGATATCAGGTGCAATGCCACCTATAACAAGATACTTAACGGTACGCCTACTTTTTTTCCGAAAGAAAAAATAGCTCCAAAAGGCATGGTGTAATGTATTCATAATGAATTAACCCTCGCTTTAAACATAGTATCTCAGGTATACCTTATTGAAATGGATATAAGCTATAAGTATATTCATTCTACCATCAACCTAGGATACTGTCTTATTAAATTAAATGTACGAGAAGATAGAGAGAAGCGCCGTCTCTGACAGATCGGATAAGTTTTGATAAAGTTAAAGATGGACTATTGAACAAATGGAGGCACACTATGAGCGTATTTGATGAACGAATTAACCGATTTGATACACATTCAGTAAAGTGGGATCACACCGATACCATATTTGAAAAGGAAAACTTGCTGCCAATGTGGGTAGCCGATATGGATTTTCGCGCTCCACAGGCAGTAATTGATGCTCTTACAAAGCGAATTCAGCATGGGATATTTGGTTACTCTATGCCGACAGAAGGCACAAAGGGAGCGGTGCAAAGCTGGCTTAGTCGACGTCATAATTGGTCGATTGAACAGGATTGGATCGTTTTCACGCCAGGAGTTGTTCCAGCGCTATCCGCTGCTGTTAACACGTATACGAACAAGGGGGAGAAAGTGGTTATTCAATCGCCTGTTTACTATCCGTTTCGTGATATGGTTGAGAAAAGCGAGCGGGAAGTCGTTGATAATCCTCTCATCCAAGAAAATGGCAAGTATGCGATGGACTTTGATGACCTCGAAACAAAGCTTAAAGATCCTGAAGTGACCATGTTACTACTATGTAATCCACATAATCCTGTAGGAAGAGTGTGGAAGAAAGATGAGCTTAGAAAGCTTGCTGAGCTTTGTTTAGCGAACGATGTGCTAGTCGTTTCAGACGATATTCATTTTGATCTTATTTTCAAAGGGTATGAGCACACGCTTCTATCAACTCTTTCAGAGGAAATCGAAGCAAATACGATTACGTGTATCGCACCAAGCAAAACATTTAATCTTGCAGGCATGCAGCTATCGACGATCATTATTCCAGATGAGAAGAAGCGGGAGCAATTTAACGCCTATATGGGGAAATTGGGTCTGTTTGCACCAAGTCCATTTGGTATTATTGCTGTAGAAGCGGCATACACTCATGGCGAGAAATGGCTTGAAGAGTTGATGGAGTACTTACAAGGTAACCTGTCGTATCTTACTCAATTTATTAATGAGCGTCTACCAGAAATAGAAGTGATTGAACCAGAGGGTACTTACCTTGTATGGTTGGATTTCAGTAACCTGTCGATGACACATGAAGAACTTGAACAATTCGTTCAGGAAGAAGCTAAGTTGGCTCTTGATGAAGGTTATATATTTGGGGAAGGTGGAAAAGGCTTTGAGCGCATTAATATTGCCTGTCCACGTTCAGTATTGCAAGAAGGCTTAGAACGTTTGGAGAAAGCCTTGAAATCAAAATAATGATTCAAAAAACGCCCTGGAACATCACGGGCGTTTTTTGATTTAGAGGGATCGGCTAACCTTAATACAGTTTGTTTACTGGACGTAAAGGAAGTTCAAGAACAGGTGTATAAGTTTTGGAGGCATTCATTGAAAAAATATGAATGGATTGAACCAAAAAGGGCTCGAATTCGTCTAGTGTTTGTTCTGCATCTCGTTTTATCTTATTGATTTGAATGGGATCTATTGGTTCATGTTGCTGAGTAATCGTTAAATGAGGAATAAAATCAGTTACTTCATAATACATTTTTTGTTCTTGAAGTGAAGGTTTAATAGCATCAACTAGAAGTAAGTGGAGTGAGATAATCTCTTTAGATAAGACGCTACTAAACAAGACATTAGAGCCGAATGTAGCTGGGGCACCTAGCTTCAATTCAAAAGCGGAAAAGTTCCGACAAATACGCTCAATTTTTTCAACCCAATCATCGGTTGCTGTTAAACCACTTTGAGCTTTTACGGTGATATGGGGTGGCGAAGGTTCATGATAATCCCATTTCTTTCGAAAGGAATGAATTCTCTCGATAATTTGGTGAGGAGGGAGGACTGCAATAAAAAATGGCATGGAATAATCTCCTTCATAAGTAGATGAATAGAAGTGCTATACCGATTTAACAAGAATAGATGTACTATGCACTAATTCGCTATCCAATGTTTCACCCCTTTAATAGGATAAGATGATTACGAAAATAAAACAAAAGTACTATTAAAACGCTAAGAAAATTATAAAAAAACTCCCATAATTGAATGAAATATAATAAAAATTTGTTATGATGAAAGAGGTGAAGTGTTTAGGCATTTAACCACAGCATTAGCTGGAAAAGGAAAGCGGGTGATTTGTATGAAAAAAGCAACAAAAGGACTTCTAACCATCCTACTTTTCTCTGTTCTCGCATTTGGATATCTAAAAACAGCTGAAGTTTATATAGACTACAAGAATGATAAATATGCGCATACTGCAAGTGCCACAAGTCTTGAAAGCAGCTTGCATCAAAAGATCGATGAACAGAACATCTATGAAATACAGGTACATAGAAGCGATCAGCAAGAAAGTGAAGTTATCACGTCAAATGAGGATGAATCAACATTAGTTAGCTGGGTTAATAAACTAGATAACAATGATTTAACACAGTTACCGAATCATCGTGTTCAAGTTAAAGATGCTGATTTCATTATTTATTTAAAAACTGGAAAAGAACTTAGAATCAACTTAGATGAAGATACTGTTATTATTTCTAGAAACGATAATGAGAATAAGGAATTTCATTCTTATTTAATTAATAGCTATGATTTAAATGATGATCTAGCGCGTATTTTAAAAATCGGATAAAATTTCAATTCCGTCTCACTATCTTAAGTTTACTTAACGAATGAGACGGAATTCACTATTTTATATCGACTTCCTATAATATATAATATGTAAACTAAAATAAAAATTCAGCAAAGGAGTACAAATGAACTTTTGTGTATGACGAGTTGCACAAAAGTATAAACTAAAATTGCACAAAAGTATAAACTCCTGTACTCCTCTCTTTTTTGCATAATCATTATGAAGTAACGTTAACACCCGAATATTGGTTCCAATATTCGGGTGTTTTTCTCTCAAATTCACTTTTAAAATCTACACAATATTTTAAGCAGATTTTGTATAATCATTTTATTACACTTATCATAAAATTTCACGCTTTCACAGCTATTACTAAAATTCAAAACTCCTGTATCGCTAAGTTATTATTAAAAATTGGAATTTTGCTCTATTAAATACAGTTTATCTTGCTGTAGGTCTATTACCATTCCTTGAAAAAGCTGATTATTTAATAAGTCCCAGTTAGGATTATAAATATCTAAGTATACACTAGAATCCTCTAGAGTTTTCCTAATTCGATTATAATCAAACGCCAGTACCCTTGTATAAACATCTAATAGTAATTGCCTAGTTTGACACTTATCAATATTAAATTTTTCGAATTCTCGGTTTAACTTTGTAAAGATCATATCATAACGAGATGATCCTAGTTTTGGTTCACCCCATATTGTTGGTTTTATTTTAATACCATTTTCAAAGCATCTATAATCTTTTGTATAATTTACAAACATATTCCATAGATAATATGTTTCAGTTTCTACATTTAATGAAAACTGTTCAGTAATTGAGCCTCTTGCTATTTCTTTTAAATACGATGTACATTTTCTTCCCAACCTATATCTAAAATGTCTTTTTAATGACTTATAAATTGATAATGAGTCCATATATAAGGAGTGAAAATCTATATCATAATTACATTTATTTTTGTTGCAATACTTTAACTTATGCTCAGAAATAGAAAAATTCTTATTACCATTATCTTGATTTTCAATTACATTAAAAATTGTTAATGGAACGCTTCCACGAACCTCAATTAATTCCACCATTCCACTTTTTCTAATGGGAGAATTCAACCATTGTAATAATTCACTAGAAAACGGTATCTGCTCAGGGTTAAAAGCATTTTCTAGAAACTGTAACTTATCAACATGTTGAAATTTACAAGCACAGTTGAAAATAGAATTATTTTTAGTTGAATACTTAAAATAGTTAATTTCTCTATTGCACCTTGGACATTTGCTATACAATTTCAATTTATGAAAAGGACATTCTTCAATTAACGAAAACTGGTGTAAATAGCTGTGTAACCCCATTTCAATACACCTAGGACAATATCTAACACTACGGATTATGAATGATTTCCATCCCTCTGCTGATAAATATGAGATGTTTTGAACTTCATCGTTTTTAATTTGGTCTAAAGGCATCTCCAAAACACTTTCCCATGTATCTAGTTCATTTTCATGCTGCAAATAATTGTTTTGAATAACTTCTGAATATGAAATTTGATTTAGGTATTTGTATTTTTCAATTATACTGATGGTCGATTCATAAGGGCTGACCCAGCTTTTATCCCATGTGTGCATCTATTATAGTCCTCACTTTTTATTAACAGTAAGGACAATAAATCTCTTTTGTATTCAATAATGAAAAAATAAGTCAAAATATTCAGATTTGCCATAACTTTAAATGCATTTATTACCTGGTATGCACTGTCAATTTGAATAGCGTGTTCAGCTGTAACATTGATGTGACTGCTCGTTGTCGACATATAGAACAAATCTTTTTAAAAACCATCCTTTTAGCCATTACTTTGGTATTACAACGTCTCGATCATAAAAAAAACATCTTTGCAAAACTCGTAACTTCTTCTCTAATCGGTTGCCTATTATCTAATGCCCACCATAATCAAAATCAAATATTATTGTTGATTCTGAATTACACATTTCAACATACTCATAATAGAATACTCAGCCTCAAACATTTAATTTACAATTATTACTGTTAACTTGATAACCACAAGTTACTTCTTTCTAAATGGATTTAACAATCACTACGGTTTAACAAAACAATGGATGCGATTCAATAATCTTGAATCGGGATTGATTTCTTAATATTCATACACTTAATTTGTATGGATAAACGAAAATGAGTAGATCGTTTATAAAAAGGATCTACTCATTATTACTTTATTGTGTTGGTAGTAAATTGGCTTTATTTAGTGGGATGGTATATCTCATTTATTTCTTTTCACCATTAAGAAAAGCTTTGTTATAGTTTTTTCCTAGCAAGTATCCTGATATGATTCTGCTTGCCAAGTGCCCACACTGCACTACATCATTGATATCTAATATATTCTTTTTTGTATTAGCGTGGGCTTGCAATTTTATTTCTTTTTTGTACTACTTCCCCGGCTACTGTCTCCAGTTCAGAAATATTTAGATGAGAAATAATCTTAATTAATTTCCTTCTAGCTGTAACTGCTCCTAAAAAAGACTTATGAATGGATTTATAAATTTCTAAATCATTATTTTTCCCCTGATAAGATTCATTAAAAGTATTAGTTAAAAAGATATTCATAATATTTTCTATTTCTTGTTCAAACTGATGAGCATAAACTTTGGTATATATATGATTTACAATCAGTTCTATTCCTTTGTAGAATGTTAAATATGCTTCTTCATATAATTCTAAATCTGTTAATCTTAAACCCCGAGCAAAGTACTTTATAGAACTGATAACTTTCTTCTGATCCTCTTTCTTAAGATCATTAATTACGGCTTCAACAACTTTTAACTTCTGAAAGTTCTTATTTGAATTTGTAACATGTTCTATCTCTATAGGTTTAGGAAATTCATAAATATCTTTTAGAGTATTGGTAGCTAATAAATCATATCCATATAAGAAAGATAAGAAGTTGATGATATCAGCAATCTTATGCTCTGCTTCATCTTCATTTTCCCCATATACATTTATTTCCAAAAATAGTTCCCCAGATTGAGAATCCCAATTATAATTTATTGCTCCATTCAATACCTTAAAGAATGTATTCTTAGTTAATTTTAAGATAATGCTATCATCATTAATATCTAGTAATTCAAGTGTTATACCATAATTAGCTAACAAAAAATCTCCCTTTCACAAACTACAACTCGGAGTTCTATAATATTTAATTTCTTAAATTGCTTCTATATTCTTTGATTTAACTGTTCAATCATGCAGTATATTGCTTTACTATTTCTAAAGCTGAAATGCCATCAAAATATTTCAATGCAACTACTCTCTTGAACATTAGACCCTGTTTAAACTGATTGGGCAACAGATTTCAATCTGTAGGTGGTAAAATATTTTCTAACAATATCATCAGTATTATCAAGTACGATACCTGAGTGTTGCGCAATCAGTTTCATTATCTCAAGTGAGCCATGTGTTACACCCTCCATAATATATTGACCTATAGATTTACTAAGAACTAACTGAGCAGTAGCATCTATATTTAATGATACTCCATATTGATGTTCGACTTGCTGTCCTGTCGCTACTGACTTGCCATAGAGCACAGGTGGAAATTTAAATCCATCTTGTAGTGTGTTCATAATCGCTATATCTATAATCTCACCATCTAACTCAATCCATGAATGATCAAAAACATAGTCATCAGCTTGAACTTCACCAAGCCTTACTATTGGATTATAACCTTTCTCAGTTAGTAGGATATACACTATTGCAGAAACTAAATGACAACCCCCTTGGTAATCATGCTCAGCTATGAAATCATAAGCGCCTCTAAAAATATCTTTAACTTGCTGATCGCACTCATAATTATCAATACCTATCGCCCAGTTTTTACGCCAATTCAAACAACACTTCTTATATTTTTTACCACTTCCACATGTACAAATGTCGTTTCTACTTATCTTCAATTTTCACATCTCCTATCTAAATTGAGTTCTCTCTAATTATAGAAGCATAATCTATATAAGAGCAGTACAAATTACTTTTTTTAGCCTCACACATGCAAAAATCATTGCCTTTGTGTGGGTAATTTAAAAATCTCTTTTTGCGTCTAACTGCTCAAGCCTGCAATACCAATTATTTCAAAACTGTAGGCATAACTCAATCTTTATTTCACATATAAAAGAGGCTTATCCTATTACAGATAAGCACCGATTTTCTTGAAGATTTGATTTCAACCTCCTAAGCTTCAATTTCACTATAATTCTTTTGCTGGTCCTCTTTCCATTTTCTATTTTTTTAATCCTCTTCTATACTTCCTAATCTTTTCATTGCTACAAATAGATATGTAAAAATTGCAATGATATGACTGAAAAACAAACTAAGTATCCACCATCTAGTCAGAGCATCATCATAAGTATTATCAGGATAAGGGAGCAAAGTACTTGGATAAATCATTCCTACTGCAGAAGCATAAGCAAGAACAACTAGACCACTCATAACATATTTTGGATTACCAAATTCCTTTAGAATCCTTTCCTGTTCTTCTTTTTGGGTACGTAGAATGGTCACTTCCACTTCTATTTGGTCAAGCTCTTTCTTTTTTTCATTGTATTCTGAATTAATTCTAGGTGGTGGTCCGAAATTCATATTAGGCAAATTAGGCATCAGAGTTGGTTGAATAGTGCTTTGTTCTTCGAGAAATTCTTCAATTTCTTCATAAATCCGTTTATACCAAGACTCTCTATATGGATACTTCAATTCCTTTTTTTCCTTTAAATCCTCCAGTGTAGCTTCTCCATTTTCACGTATCTCCACTAGGATTTCCTGCAATTGTATAAAGTAGGGCCTTAATTCTTCAATGCTTAGTAAATTGAACTCTTCTTCTTTAATAATTTGTTCAAGGCTTTTCCCAGCAAACAACCCTCTAATAATTCCATGATCCTCTGCAAAATCCTTTAAATCGTCCTCAAATAAGTATTCATTTAGTTTTTTGCTCATTGTCTCTTTTGTACGTATGTCATTACTTATTTCTCGTAGCTTTCTTTTCACACTACTCTGTTCACTAGAAATCGAAATTACTCGACTAACCAAAAAACCTCCGATGATAGCAACCAGTGCAGCTGTGGAAGTTATCACCGTAGTTAATAGAGTTTCTAAATTCATTATATCCCCACTTCATAATGTTACTTTCGATATTACTAACAATTATTTCAAAACACTTATATTTACTTAATCTATTCCAGAAAGGAGACGTAACTTCTAAAGTTACGTCCTCATCATATATATCTAATCGTGTATTCTCCTTATTTTTACCTGTAATTAATCTATCTCAATAGGGACGATATTCACTATATTCTAGTTCCTGAATGCTCATAAGCAATGTCTTTCAATCAGCCTTCTTGTAACCTGGTGCCACGAGTTTATCATCTTCATAACTAATTCAAAAATTATTTTCGTTCTCAAAACTACCTCCCTTCACTTTTTCAAACGTAAGTACTATTTTTATTTCGCTAGTCGCAGAAGAACTGTCACATATTGATATCTCGAAACTCAGGCTTCAATCTTACTGCCCATTTGCTGAACAAACAAAGCCTCATCACTTGGGAAATTATGATAATTTAAGTTTATCATAGGTGGAATCCGTCGAGAACAGCTAATCATCAACAATCATTTTCCTTACAGTCATATCATTATTCCGATGTCTGATCAGGTAGAGGAGAATTAACCAAATTAAATAGTGGAGAGGTATTTGATTGCCATGGCAATGATTCTTATATCCAGACTTTTAGACGGCTGTAGTACCTATTTACAATTTTAATATAGCAGGTATCTTAAATACTTTATTTAAACATTTATTTTAAGTCGATGAGACGTATTTCATTATTTTAAATTCGGAAAGTGCAAACTGGAGGATCGAATTGTTCCTAACATACTAATATCAACAGAGTTATTTTACATAACTGAAAATAAAATTATTCAGATTTTTTGTACGATTTCTTTTGCAAATCATTCCGTTTCACATTCTTTAAATGACCACTATCGATTTGATTTAACATGTTTGTTAGTTTTTCTAATGATTTTTTATTTTCTTTATATTTATAAATTCCATCTTTTGATTTTATTATCATTAGTAAAGGCATGTATTTAAAAGGATAAATACTATCAATTTTATAGGAGCTGTTGTTGAATGCATATTCTAAGCAAAGGCGAAATTCAGCTAAGATCATTTCACTAATTAAATGTTGGAATAACCAAATGCTAGTAGATTTAGTTGTTGAGTAGTGTCTTGGCAGAATTTCACCTGTCGTCTTTAGGAAATCTATCCAATCTCGAAAGTAATAATTTCTTCTTATTGGAAAGCCGTAATCTAAGTAATGGGCTCTGTATAGAGGATATTGGCCGTAGTTGTCTACGTCTGTAAAGTCTTTAAACCTCTGAAGCCTTGACCTCCAAATTACATAAGCTAATGAGTATGGACAAATTTCATTATTGGTAAGTTTCCCCTTAAACCGTGTTAATTCTTTAATACAACCTATATGCTGCTTTAATTGATTATTTCGTAAATGTCTAGCTATGCTTGAGAAAATCTTATTGCCCATTGAGTACAATGCTTTTATGTCTTCTTCAGAAAAACATTTAATATAGTTAGCTATTGATTCGAT
Organism: Anaerobacillus sp. 63XJN7_4_ISO-PGPR-S23-413; assembly: GCF_056173725.1. NCBI lineage: Bacteria > Bacillati > Bacillota > Bacilli > Caryophanales > Bacillaceae > Anaerobacillus > Anaerobacillus sp. 63XJN7_4_ISO-PGPR-S23-413. The sequence goes on along the minus strand of NZ_CM149688.1, from coordinate 2,250,461 downwards.
ATCGGAGTCATCTTTCATGCGATTACTTACAATTTTTAGATCTAGATTAGTATGATTCTTACTTATTTTCACATAAGGTTTTTCTTTATTTATAGCCTTTGATAAAAAATTCATATGATAACATTGTTGTGTTGGTTTGTTATAGGTATCTGGTGATAAAAATTGTTCATCGAAAATCAAGGCCTTAAATGACTCCTTTTTTTCATTTGAATGAACGGTTATCCACTTTTTGAGGGTGGTATCTGTTAAGTAAGGTTCGAAATTTGTCTCGACTAAATGATTGTCTTTAGAAAAATGAAAACCGCATTTACATTGGTATTTGTAGTTAAAACTTTTATCCTCAAAAAGGTATCGATAGGATTGATTACAACTTGGACAAACAGTCATTATTTTAGTTTTGTGAAAAGGACAGTCATTTAAAAAGATAAACTGATGGAAGGTTGAATGAAACTTATTAGTAATGCATATTGGGCAATATCTTAAATTTCTATCCATATGTCTTAAATCGATATCATTTTTCTTGGTTGAAAAAGGATATAAAAGTTTCCGGAGCAAGAGGTTGTTTTCTTTGTGTAAATTGTAATTAATAGCTGCAAATATAGACTGTTCCTCGAAACCGGATAAACTGTAAATTGACTTATAAATGTCACCTAACTTACCCTTTCGTTTTCTAACTTCATTGATTCCGTATATATTGAACATTTCTCTAAATGTTAGCGAGTTTATATAGCTGAATTTTTTTAAGATACTCCAAGGAGACTCAAAACTTTTGATCCATTCTACTTTCCAAGTTAGAGTTTGAGGAGTTATTATAGTTGAGTTTGGGTATGTTAATGGTTTTTTTCCGATGATTGAAGCACCTCAGCATTCAAATACCCTGAGATAAAAATTGCTTCTTTCCATATTGCTTTAGTCGGCCATTCTAAAGATTCTTCGTTAGATCCAAACTTCAATAATACATAGTTAATAATTGAAACCACATAATGCATCGGTAATTCTATTTTTTTATTCACCCCATATTCAGCACGGAGTTCATTAAGACATTCCCAAATGTTTGGCGTTTCTTTTTCTAATCTAAATCCTTTTATGAATCCTTCTGGAAAGAAGAAACGAGTATAACTCCAACTACTACCTTCTGGGTACTCTGTCACTTCATCATAAGACGCAAGTAAATAGGCAAGTTCTTCTTGCTTTTTTAAACCATAAAACCTACTTTCATGAATCATGAACCTTCCTACAATTTGCTTATCAGTTTTAAGATAAATGTTTCTTCTTTGAGAAAGTTCTGTTTGTCCAAATAACATCGTTGTTAAAGTCACTCCATAATTTTCTAATTCGTTATAAATATCCATTAGCCATTCATATTCTATGGTTGTAAGTCTTTGGGCATCGTCTATAAATAATACAATTTGATTTCTAGAAGTTTGCCTACCTTTATCTAATAGAAAATTAATAAGTCTATGTCTTTTAGCACTTGCTTTGCCTTGCGAAAAATATACATGACCAACATCTTTTAAGAAATACTCGAAGAAATGGTCTTCACTTGATGTTTTTCTTTTCCTTGCAAGGACTTTAATATTTAACCACTGATTACTATATTGGTACTCAAAAACATTCATTAGATACTTTATCGCTCGAGTTTTGCCTAATCTGGGAGCACCATAGATAATTGCACCGGTAGTCCTTAAATGAATCCAATTTAACATTGATTCAGATATATTATTTATTGCTATAGTGTCAATAATGTAGTCACCTGTTTCAACTGGATGACCACCTACTGGTACACTTGGCCGTCTTATTGGGTCAGTGCTTCTTACCTCCATTTTACACCCTCCGAATTTAAGAATTAAAAGAATAGCGCTCTCTTTTCGATTTGGACTTTAAAGACTTATTTGTAATTGGTAAGACATTGTTTACTTTTTCAATTTGGTTACTATCCTGAGTTTTTGATTCAATACTCGATTTCGTTTCTTTTTCAATCTCTTTTTGAAGTTGAGCTATTTTATTTCTATTTGCTTTTTTCTTTGGAGCTTTGTTTTTAAGATAATTATGGTATATTTCAATTGGATCTTCATTGTTTAGGAATTTTAATTCACCTCTAAAGACTAAACCATTTATGGTTTTTCTTAGTTTTAGAGAATGTTTTCTGACACCCCATTTTCCATTTGCTTTCAATAACCCTAGTTCACTCCCATCTGGTAAAAATGCTTTCAAATACCTTAAGTCTTCAATGTTAACTATTAAGGTGATTTTGGTGCTAACAAGTTGGAAACTCTCAGCTAATATATCGCTTCTATAAACTACTCCTTCATAATGAACGTATGGTCGCCGACCAAGTTGCAAGTTGCCTCTGATCACTCTTTGTTCAATGATTTCCAAGAACTCATTTCCATCCCTATATTCCTCTTTTAGGGTCCTATATGGGGAAAAACGGTTAATTCTCTGTGCCATGGTCTCTAATGGAGTTAAGTTATTTAAACTTTTTAATGGGGTTATGTTTCTATCTGCGATTAAAACTTCAATTAATTGCTCAATTTCATCCGGAGTAATCTCATATTTTATAGCTTTCTCTTCTGGGTTCTGTTTTCTAGCATCTGTACAATTGCTACCTGTTGTATTTGTGAGACGATGAATATGTGACTCTAAAAGATCAAAGAACTTTTCAATGAATGGTCTTCTAGTAGGAGTTGCAACAGGCCCAGAATTAACGCTTGCGTTGAATATTTTTTTGCATTTTTCTTTAACTATTTTAGCTAGGTTGGCTTTTGCATTATCTAAGGACATTTCATCCCAAACGGCAAATTGAGTTTCTGTTATGGCTTGTGAGTGATAGGCTTGAGAAGGGACATTTAAACCTGGAATAGTTATTTCAGGAGCCTTATGAGGTAAGATTGAGTTTTTGATACAATATAAGACATCAATTGATGAATATTCTCTATTTAAACATATGTGATAGCCTAGGGTTACTCTAGTAGCACAATCAATTATTGCTAGAAGCCAAATTCTATGGATTGTGTCAACTACTTCGTCTCCTTCAAGAGTCGTGTATTTCACCGCAAGGGACACATCTATTTTATGGCCGTCAAATTCTACTCTTTCAAATGGTCTTATAACATGATTCATTTGATCACCTTTACCAGTGCTATTCAACAACATTTGAGATGAGTTCCCAAAATTTTTCACCGATTTTTCAGGGTTATTTTCAATTAAACTTTTAACGTACCTATAAACAGAGGACCCGGCCATACTTTTAGTGTTAAATGGATAATCCCCTTTTTCAGGTGATAATCCAACTTCTTTGCACTTTTCAATGAATTTTCTATGGATATCCTTTGGCCTATAAATGTTACTCTGCGGATTGTTTTTCTTTTTTTTAAACACCAGGTCCTTGATTACGGAATCTAACTCTGGATACAAAGTAAGAAGTCTTTTAAATGCACCTGTTTTCTTTTTTGATTCGTTAGAATCACTACTAAAACCATTTATGGTTTCTCTTCTTGTAAAACTTTCAATTCTTAGATATGGTATCAATGCTATATAACCCCAGGGGATACCTTTATTATTTGTTTCTAAACATCTTCGTAATAACCTATATAAGTTTGAACGATGTATTTTATATTGCTCTTCAATTTCATCAATTGTTAATTTACCTTCAATCAATGCATCGATCGCGTTCTTTCGATTAATAAAAATTCTTTTCTTTATGTCTGTTAAATTTTCCTTATGAACAGTTGGCCAACTTTCAGTATCAATCACTTCACCGTTTATAATCATATTAGCCACAGCCTTGTCTTCTTATCAAAAATTCTTGTTTCTAAATCTAAAAAAAGTTTATTATTAAAATATAAAGTGAATATACTTTGATATAATTCTGGTTTTTTTATTGATTTAAGTTCGTACGATAAACTCTCTATAGTATGATCTTTTTCATGTAATATCTTAAGTACTCTGTGATCAATAATGCTTAGTGGCTTCCCTATCATTTTTGCAAAAGGTAGTATGGATTTATAATTTTGCAATAATGGATAAACTCGTATGTGTTCTTCTGTAGCAATCCTATAATTGAAATTATTTTCTCTGCACCAATTTTGTTGTAATTGGATTTGGTTGAAAACTCTAGTGCCTTTTATATGGATATTTTTTAACTCATTGGAATATTTGACCTCTACAAATTCTTCAAAACCATTTTCCCATTGAATCCACATGTCAAATATGGACTCTTTATACTCCTGTTCTATAAAACCTTTGATCTTCTTGGGCTGCTCACAAAATGATTTAACGTTCATGTTACATTCCACTAAAATCCACTGATGATACTCTAATTCACTATAAAAGAAAACATCTCTGTCCAATTTATAACTGTAAGCATCCCAAAAATTACTACCGAAGTGACTTACTTTACTTTGCTTTATTGGTGTATACATATAATCACCTCCAATAACAATTTACCCGAATTTTCTGACTTTATACCTTGGTTTGTATAGAAAAGGACACATACTTTTCAAAGTTAAGTGTCCTATTTCCAAATATGATATTAGGTTATTGGCATGCTCGATTGATAAGCATCTATATTCTCTATAATTTGTACAAAAGGCTCTATATTTTCATTTTTAACTTCTTGCATAGCTGGTGCCCAAATGCATAATAATTTCATAGCTCTAGTAAAAGCAACATAACCAACACGTGCTTCTTCGTCTTTGTCATTTTCTGCAAGCCAATTAGCAAGTTGGGATTCTGATTCAGCCATTACTAATACAGATTCAGCTTCTTTTCCTTTTGCATTATGTATATTTAAAATAGCTTCATCATTCATAGTAGAGTGCGTTAGAATGTCTATTTGCTCTATAAGATCGGATAAAAAAGTTTTTTTCGATGTGTTAATCTGGTTCTTCCAATTATAATTCAGCATTTGTATTTTTCTACCAATAGATATACCATACAGATTTTTTGATTGTTCTCCCAAAAATTCCTTTATTAGAGTGAAAAATGATTTAACTGTAGTGTCTTTTAGTATTAGACTATCTATAAACTGAAGAGTGAAAATCTGCAGTTTTTTCCACATGAAGCTATCATATTTAATCTCCTTCAATGAAATAAAATTGGGATGTTCATTAAAAAACAAATAACTAAAAGCCTCAGAAATTCTTTCTATGGCTTTGTCGAATTCATTTTTTCTTTTGTAAGAAATGGCGAGTAAAAAATTAAGTAAAATAGTATAACGACGATAATGCTCTTTTCTTAGCTTGTCAAGAAATGGATCTGATATTACTTCTCTCTCCTGTAGCAAATTACTTAAATGCTTTACATAATCATTTTGTCTAGCTAAGATCATATAGGGTTTGTGATGTTCTTCACTTACAATATTTTCACGTATTTGATGGAAAAGTTGGATTACCTTAGCAGGTTCCGTTATTCCTTTAATGATTATCACTTTTTCAGGAGTTAGTGAGTTAACTCTGGATTCTTTTTGAACAATATTTGTTTTGTTATTAGAGAATTTCACAATATTGGACGTGCTTCTAAAATTGTTACTTAGGGTGTAACATTTAAATTTTTCATTTTTCCACTTGGATAGAAATAACTCTGGTTTAGAACCATTGAAGCTAAAAATTGATTGGTTAAAATCACCCACACAAAAGAAAGAAGAATGTTCTAGTAACTTAAAGATTTCATCTTGATAAAATGTAATATCTTGAAATTCATCTATAAGGAAATATGGAAAACGAGAACTAAATGCCTCTCGAATATGTTTTTTATTTTTTAAGATGAGATAAGATAAAAATATAACGTCTTGCTGATCAATATATCCTTTGTCTATAATTAGCTTCTTCCACTTGGCTGCAGCTTCAACAGTTATTTTATTTCCGAAACAGGTGGGTTCCCCTTCTACATCACGTCCTAAACTTTCAAAAGCTTTCAAAGTACTCTCATTAATAAAGTGAACTTCAGAATTTAAAATTTGACTAATTTCACGCTTATATCCTCTTGAAAAACCAATTGAGGCAAGTTTAAATGGTTCTTTATTTTTTCTTGCAAGGTGTGAATATGGCTTTATAATATATTCTAATAAAAGTGAATGGATTGTTCCTATAAATAATTCCGGAGGTAATTGAACACCTTGGTCTTCTAATCGCATTATGATTTCATCTTTAGCAGCATTTGTATAGGTAATACATGCTATGCTAGTAAATGATTCAGTACGGTTCTCTATGATATATTGTAATCGATTAATTAATAATCTAGTTTTTCCACTACCAGGGCCTGCTTGTACAGCTATTGAATCAGTAAGAGGAGAACATGCTATCCTATTACGAAAATCGTCATTATCGATCATTTTGCTCGACCTCCTCCATTAGATAATTAAATACTTCTTTTATATAGCTAGGTATGTTAATTATTTTTCCTTTATTCAGCTCATCTAGTACGAACTGAGAAAATTGTCCTTTTTCTTTAGAAATAATTTTATATGCTTCTTTAGCAAATTCATGTCCCTTTAACGGAGCAATATTTTCACGGTTTTCTCTGGTGCCAATACTATAATCATTTATTAATTCTTTGAAAAATGAAACATTATCTTCCAAAATCAAATCATATTCAAAGGTCTTGAGGTTATTTGAGATTTTTATATTTTGGTTAGAATGATAGTCATTTATTAACCCATCAGTTCGGGAACAGTTTGCATAAACGTTTGGTTTAATAGGATAGACAGCTTCCTTAATAACCTTGTTATCAGTTCCAACAATATTGTTGCCATTCTCATCTTTTATAGGTTCAGATTCAGGGTCACTATCAGTTAAGACAGCACATTTCAGATTTAACCCATTTGATCCAAATAACTGCAAAAATGGTCTGAATGCTACACCATCAACGGAAATAATAGATATTCCTTCACCTTCTAATGTTCTTTCCTTTTTAATCTCAGCCCCATTTTCATTTATTGCTTCCTTGTATAGCATAGAAAAAAACCTTGGTATTAATAACCGTTCAGCAATTCCCTCAACTAATAACACTTTGCTCCCGAAGAATATATCCGATTTGGTGGCATCTAGCCATCTTTCTAAATACTTTTTATAATTAAGCTGCTCTTGCTTAGTAGTATCGAAAACGTTTCCAATCCTTGTTGAAAAGTTATTGTTTAATCTCCTATAAAATATAATTAAACTGTCCAAATTAGCATGAGAACTTACATGAGAAGAGTGAGAAGTCATGATAACTTGTCCTGCTACTTTTTGATCGAAGAAATAATTAGCTAGATATTTTTGTAAATTACTATGCAGGTGTGCTTCAGGTTCCTCTACAATTAAAATAGGATATACATAATCATTATTCTCAAAGCGTTTTGCCTTTATTGCTGTAAACTGAGTTAGTAATAAACTTATATAAAGTAAATTATTATATCCTAGCCCATTCGTATCAACAGAATGGGCACTTCTTTCTCCTGATCCAATTAATAATTTTAGGTTTTTTATTAATGAGTCATAATTACTTTCACTCATATTAATTCTTACTTCCTGTCTCGAAGCCCCGGTTATACTGTTCAAGAAATTATTTATATCACTTTGTACTTTATTAATCTCTTTGCCTTGAAGTATTTGATCATTTAAGGCATCAATTTTGTCTGCAACTTTTTGGAGTTCTATATCTTGTAAGTCGTAATTTTTTAGTATACTTTGTAACTGTCCAGATGATTTTTTCATTTCTGCAGTTGCATCTCTAAGTGCTCCTACATACTCAATTCCAAACTTTGAAAGCATATTAAAATCAAATTGATCCAAAGTTTCACGTTCACCACCGTACAATATCCACTCATATTCGTGTAATGGGAGACGAATTTTATTTACAGGAATAGATTCAGTAGGAGGTGAAACTGAAATATTAGCTTTTGGTCTAAATTTATATGTAAGTTTTGCTTCACCAGGTTCTCTAGTTAACCATCTACTTGTAATTGCTAGCTCGTCTTCTGATTTGATTCCTTGTAATCTAACCTCTATACATATTTCTGGCCACTGATCTTTAATAATTAGACCATCCCAAAAGTCATCTTGTTGCAGAATCCTTTTTCTTAAAGAATAATTATTGTTAAATATTAAACTTATTGCTTCTAAGAAATTTGATTTTCCTACGTTATTTTCACCAATGATAATAGATAAACCTTCATTTAAATTCACATTAAATTCTTTGAAATTTCTATAATTCAATATTGTCACGTTAGATATATGCATATTATTCCTCAATTCAAAATTTATTTTTCCAATTTATTGTATTTAATTGCTATTTTAACATTTACATTCGTTTGAGTGTGTTTAATTATGGAGAATTTGCTTAAAATTAGAGGGTAAATGGTAATTTTGTAGTATTATATTAAGGTGATGAAGTTGCAGACCATTACATATGGAGGAAAATATGAAAGAGACTGAGTTAATATCATATGCGATTATGAATGTAAACGAAGGTAAAAACGTTGATCGATTTGACCATTTCGTTCCTTTTGTAAAAGAAGCATTATTGCGCTCAGGAGTAGAGATAATCTCTGCTAATGAGTTAAAGGATAATATATCAAAATATTTTAAAATACACTTACCCATCAGTGTTGTGAATACAATACTTAAAAGAAAGTTATTACCGCAGCGCATTATTTTAAAACAAAACCATAAACTGGTTCCTAATTATGATAAACTCAAAAATTCAAATCTTACGAATTTAATGTGGCTAAAAGATCCGTCTGAAGCACCCGATTTACCTCGAAAAAGACTTATTGCTGAAACTTTTGCTGCTACACAACCTCCTGAACATTTATGGAGGCGGTATATTGAAACCCTAAATATTTATGAAAACAATCATCAGATAAGCAGTGAATCAATTGTGTTTTTGCGATATTCACAATCTGCAAGAGAATTACTTATGGATCTTACACTTGGTGATGAAGATATTATTTCAACAGGAACAATTGCTGATATATTATATGCTGAAAGAGGAAGAGAACAACAAAGGGTAAACGAAGTAGAAGAATCAAAAGAAAAGGAAATTGGAGAATTAAAAAATCAATAAAACTTGCAGAGACTGAAGTAGCTGCTTCAGCAAAACATAAAGAAAGTAAAATAAAGACTATTGCTAAGAAAAGAGCAAAAATAACGACTAATATTATATTCTCAATCGTTACAATTATAATTGGATTATCTATATATTTAACTACTTTTAATTCACTTAGAGAAAGTTATCCTTTAGATGAAGAGTAGTACTTAAAAACGACATTAAAAAAAGTTGGTGTTTACTCCTAACGGGTTCGGTTTTGGAGTACAAACAATAAAAAAGAAATAAAAATGGAGGTCCAATTCGCATATGAATTGGACCTCTTGTTTTTGTTGTTATTAAAGGGTTTATTGTTATTTAACATACTAAATCACAACGAAATTCGCACGCTAATTCTCAACAGTCTGTTGGCTAACATACTCCTGCGAATTGGCGTGTTAAAACGTATGCAAATACTCATGTGGAATAGGGGTAGAAAACGCCTGTTCAGCGTCTCACTGTTGAAAAAAAAATATGCAATAAACGAAATAATTCAAAGACCGATTAAGCAATCGGTCTTCTCATTCTATATTGCCTTATTCAATTAAAGCTCCGAGATTCCGGAAAACTTAATTCCGAGATATTATAATCCTGTGATAATTAGGTATTATGGCTTTTCCCTAATCTTACCCCATTAACAACAACACCAATTGACCCTGTAATAATAAATACATAGGTAATGAACAAAGGTGTTGAGGATAGCGTTTCAGTAAATAATCTAAACAAACCAACCGCAAAAATAAGAAAACTACCTATTAGTGCAACAACTATTCTATTCGTCATTTTCACTCCTCCTAAATAAGTTATCTTCCCTTTCAAAAATTTAATGCTTTAAATGGAAATTCAAGATTCTATTTAGCAATCACCAACACATATGTAATACCAATTATTTCAAATTAGTGCAAACAACTCAATCTTTTCTTTCATACTAAAAGAAGCTTATCTTATTACAGATAAGCCCCCTTTACTTTAAGTGTAATAGTTCACATACGTTAACATTTTAAATCCCAATTTCTTAAATAGAACTAAGAAATTGGGATATTGTTTTACTACTCAATTATTACCTATATGAATTATGTGTTGGATAGAATAACTCTTCTTCTGTATTTCTTACAATGGAAAAATTTTCAACATTGTAATGTCCATGAAGAGTTTCGTTATGATGATTTATAATTTGTTCTGCACTTAAAACATCACCGTCTGTTGTTGAATGTCCATCTCCAACTAAGGTGACATCCATTCCATTAATAGTTGCAGTTCGGACTGCACTATCTATGCAATGTTGGGTTGCACATCCCATTACAACAACATGTCCAACCTCTTGAGATTTTAAGTGATTTAAAAGTCCTGTACCATGGAAAGAATTCGTTGCAGTTTTTTCAAAGAAATTTGCATTTATAGGTACATTAATTTTTTCATGAACTTGAAAACCTTTACCTATTCCTTCTGCAACATCCAAGTCCCTTACAAAGACAATAGGTACATTAGAATTTTTTGCTTTTTCAATCACTGCATTGATATTTGTGATAAGTTGTTCCTTTTTGTAAACAGCACTTTCTTCTTGATTCCCTTCAATTAACTCCTGTTGGGCATCAATGATTAACAATATTTGGTTCAAATAATTTTCCCCTCTCAAATTTGGGGAAACGTTTTTTTAATTTGACGTTTTCCCCTTAATGTTTTTAACGTCGATATAATTTTTCATTTTCATAATATCTACCTCCTACACTGAGATTGTCATCTAATTGAGTGTTGAAATTTTCAGACATTTATACATTAACATATTATAGTTGGAATAACATCTCATATCGTAAATTAGTTATTTTACTAAACTGATCTATTGCTTAATTCCAATTATTTCAAAACTCATCCACTTACTCAACCTTAACTTGAAAGAAAAGACGTAATTCCTTAGTGCGGAATTACGCCCGATAAATGAAGATTGTTCTTCAACGTTTGCGCTGTTATGATATTACAGAATTGCTCCGAAATTATGGAGTAAGCTATTTACAGCTTAGAATATCATTATTCAGAACCACTGGTCCCAACTTTCCAGTTTTAGAATTGGAAGCTCTCACTTGAACTTTAGCATTGTTTAATTTCGCGGTGATCAAGTCAAACCTTCCCGACCAGGTAGGACTATCTTCTTCTGGAGTAGGATAAAGTCTGAACCTCCAGCTTATTTCACCAGGTATAAAAGCAAATCCCTCATAAATATCATATTCGCCGTATGTAGAGGGTTCAGGTAGATGAACACTTAAGATACTGATATTAGTTCTGGAAAAGCTTGGTGGAATCAATTGAACTTTATAAATTAGTGCACTTCCTCTTGCATTAGTAAGACCTTCATCGATTGGGGCTAACACCATACTGCAAGGCATTGAGATAGCATTTGATTCTTTAGGAAAAAGAACTACTGAAGCCAGAAGGGATGTAATCAATAGAGTTTTTTTCATATGTATACCTCTCTTTTTTTGATTAGCTTTCCCTAATGACTACTCAATATAAGAATTAGCTGCTTGATATTCTTCAGCAAACGCTCCGAGATTGTGGAATATCAAATTTACATTATTAGTTGTTTTAGTTTCAATATTACTGGATACTTTCCATCAATAATTCCAGGTCATATTTTAGTGAACTTCTAACCTCTTCCGTCGTTTCTCCCATTATCTCTCCCTTAACCTCTGATATTGGATAATTCTCCTTTTTAAAGAGATAATGCTTTAATTCCAAGAAAGTACGCAATGGGAAATCAGCAGTAACCCATTGTTCCCTGTATCCAATAATCCCGTGTCTCTTGATTAAAGAATCAAATTCAATTAACACTACCTTTAAAAAATCATCATAGGAATACTCCGTTTGTATTACTTTGTTACCGATATCTTTGTTTTCCAAGTCCTCATAATAGGTTGCCTCTATGAATAGGATGTTGCTCTCTTTTAATTCAAGAGTCCAAAGAATCCCTTCTGGTTCACCTTCCCATTCAAAAGACACTCTTTCACCTTTGGCGCTTCGTAATGGATTTAAACAAAATAATGATTCTACTAAATCACCTAAACAGTCAGTAAGATAACTAGCTGAGAACTCCAGTTTTTGTGAATTTAATTCCACAACACAAGTTGCCCAGCCAGTTTCATTAAGGTAGTATTTGAATTCCATTTTCTATCTCATCCTATTCCTTTTCATAATCCAAATCTACATTATCTCTTCGTATTCCTACTCAATACTTAAATTAGACAATTACTTAATCTATTTGGTTAATACACTATCGCTCCGAGATTGTTAAATAGCTAGAACCCATCAATAAACTTAAAATCCGTATATAAGTGGTAACCCTTTACTGTGACTTCACCATTCTGTTTTTTTCCATTATAGTACGTAACTTCTAAAGTATCTTCACCATCTTTCAAAACAAGTATATAACTTGAACCGATGGCATCCCAGGTGTCAGTTCTCTTAGAAGTGTTTATCTGGTCAATTATTTCTTTAACTTGATTCTGATCGTTTGTTTCATACAAGGTCTCCCCCGAATCATTGTTAACCACTTTTGCTTCAGTATATTGCTTTATAATTAACGGCTCCTTGCTACAAGAGGCTAGTATGATAGTAATGATGAGAAGTAAAGGAATGAAACTCTTCAATATGTCAGCCCCTTCTATAAGCCAATTATGAAATTTCAAAACTACTTACTCCAGAATCCTGTCCTCATTTACACCGCGCTTAACCCCCAAATGCTCCGAGATTATGGAAGATGCAACATTAATCGCTTTATTCTATAATTCAATCTGGTTCATTCTAAATTCTTTCTTAAGGTGCTTTTTTGTTTTAAGTTCCACAGTTATTTGGAAGAAGCTTTAACGTTTTATAAGCTATAAATTTTCAGATAGCTGATTTTCATATGGTAATAAATTAGAATAAGTATTCAGTTCATGCTAAATAATATCATAAACCATTATTGGAGGTTATATAAATGAAGAAGATATTCCTATTTGTTTGTGGACTGTTAATCTGCTTTAACCTAGTTACTTTAAATATCCATGCTGAGGTACCAAAATTATCCCAACAATGCAATCAGAAAATTGAATGGCGTAATCAGCAATTCACCTCTCAAATTATGAAAGATATTATTTCTAATTTCAATCTTGAGATTGATGAGCAGAGCTACGCAGAAGTCACTTCTGATGATTTAGATGCTGCAAATATGATTTATGGTGGAAAGGAAAAAGATACCTACTATGATTCCCTCAAACAACAGTTTTACGTTGAATCTTTTGGTGGACCTCGTTTGTTTATCAAACCACAGGAAGCTTATGTGTTATATAAAAAACTCGACAACTCTGATGTAATGGTTCATTTGAAGCTCAAAAATTCTAAATGGGAAGTAATTGATACAAAGAATAAGAGTGGGAACAAAATTGAATTCAAGAGATTAAAATGCGAAAATAATTACCTTAAAGAAAAGAAAGAATATTACTCGCACTAATAAAGCTATTTACACGAGGGCAACTATTTTTCCATAATCGCACCGATATTATGTAGTTATTTTTTTAGCTGTGTTAATCATTTTTTCTTTTCTCTTTTTTCTATTTTACTTAGTTGGCTACTTATTTTTAATAATAGAGCAAGTGAACTTCCGATTAAAATGCTAGTACCTAGCCCCGGCCAACCTGTACCTATGTCAACTAGATATGTAAATAACCAACCCAAGATCCCGCCTATTAATAATAGTAACAAAGTTAACAGTCTTAAAAGCTTCTTCTATTTAAAACTAACTCCTTGGCATTAAATGAAATTATTCAAGAAATGCTCCGAGATTGTTGAAGAAAGGTTTGACATCACAATCACACCTTACAGTTCAAATGGTATCTAAACTTTTTGTAAGTGCGTAGCCTTAAAGTTACTTGGATACTTTAAACCGTAGCCGATTGTCCGATCCATTCCAATATGTGCGACCCAAATAATACTTAATGCCAACATCAAATCTTGATGTAAAATAACACTAAGAATGATGAGTATTAACGGAATGACATACGTATGTCCAAAATTATAAATAGTTGAACCTATTGAATTATTAATCACGTACCCCAACATAGATAGATCTGGTACAAGTAAACAAAGGAAGAATAGCCACCAACTCCCGTCTATACTGGCATAAAAATACACTGAAACAAGTAAGACAATCAATCCTTCAATATGTAATAATGATTTACTCATTTTAGACCCCTCATTCCAATTCTCACTAATTTTTGTATTCTAACAGATTAGGTTTCACAAATCGTTAATTTCTCCGATTAATACTAATAATCCAAGAATATCGTCCCAACACATAAACTGGAATGCTATTCCTCAATCGCTCCGAGATACTTGAATAACCACCTAAAATCTATTAGCTAGTGGAATTAATTGTTACTGCATGGTTCTCATTTACTACTATTTGATCATTCGTATTTACCTCTAGATCAATTGGATAAATAGCAGAAACCTTATCAGAAAATATCCATCTTCTACCTGGTTGAACTAACAAAATAAAGACGCCAATTGCACGATTCCCCATAAAATTAAGTGATTCGTCGCTTATTTGTTTGTTATCACGCTCGTTAATCCCAAGGTCCATTAATTGTCTTCCAGTTTTTATTGCATCATCCACAGTAAGGCTAATTTCACTAATACTTAGAATGCTACTTTGTGAAAATGGTTCATCACTAGCTTTGGTTATAGAATGTCTGGAGATAAACTCAACTACATTTTCAGAAGGGTCATAAAAGTATAGTGAATGGCCAGGAAGGTTTGGGAAATCCGCCTCATCTTTTCCTTCTTCTTCATTCAGTTCAACTTTACCTTCTAACCATGCTTTAGCCTCTTTAAATTTATTTGAAGGGATATTGAAAGCAAAGTGGTAATAAGGATCGCCTTTTACATTTCTTGATGTGAATTTCAATTGACTTGAACCAATTGATACCTGAAAACTTTCTTGGCATTCTTTTGTTAATGGCATACCTAAAGTTTCTGTATAAAAAATTTTCATTTTATCAAGATGTTTTGTTTTTAAAGTAAGCCGCCTTATCCTCACAAGGTATTCTCTTCTCCTCTTAGGCGTACTATTTCCATCCACTTTGTCATTTCAAATTTCCCACTTTCTTGTTTGAGTTCGTCCGGAACAGAAACAAAACTCATGAACTCCAAACTGTTTCCATCTGGATCTTTAAAATAGACAGAAGCATTCCCCTGATTAGGCCTTACAAATGGCTGCACTGATGTCCTGTTTCCGAAAGGTACAGCTTCTATTCCTTTACTATGCAACCAATTCACAGAGTTCTTCATCTCTTCAAATGGAATTCTAAAAGCCACATGTCTTAGTGATGGGTGGTATGCGGTTAAATATTCTTCTCCTTCCCAGAGCCCTAGCCAACTTTTATGCCTCTCAATCCAGATAAAAGCAATTCCAACTCCTTCCCAAGCAAGCTCTAACCCCAAGCTTTGATAAAATTGAATAGAACATCTTAGATCTTTAACTGGTAAATGAGCTTCGTAAAGTCCTTCAATCATATTTATCCACTTCCTCTTTTCATATTTTCTATGAATTAAGTGTATATAGGAATTTAATATGACGCCTCGGCTGCGAGCATTAAATAAGCTACAACTTTAGAAGGAGACTTATACATGAGCCAGATAATCTTACTAGAGATTATAATCCCAGCATTTAAAAGAGCCTATCTTATTAAAGATAAGCTCCGATTTTATGGAATAACTTAAATTAACTTTTTTACTAATATTAGTTACTTACTCTTTAGAATTATTGTACAATTAATGTTGGAATATTTTAAGGAGGTATTTTTTATGTCA
Source organism: Anaerobacillus sp. 63XJN7_4_ISO-PGPR-S23-413 (assembly GCF_056173725.1). NCBI lineage: Bacteria > Bacillati > Bacillota > Bacilli > Caryophanales > Bacillaceae > Anaerobacillus > Anaerobacillus sp. 63XJN7_4_ISO-PGPR-S23-413. The sequence goes on along the minus strand of NZ_CM149688.1, from coordinate 2,234,549 downwards.
AAAACTTTAGCTGTTAACTCCACAAAAGTAGCAGGAGTGAGAGCAAGTTAAAAATCCAATAACCTGACGTGCTTTAACTCCTGCTAATACACCATTTGAATGTAATTTCATTTATAGCAGGAGGAACACTAATGAAGAAATATACACTAGCCGCACACAATATTAATTTCTTATTTTGGTCGCAAATCTTTGGAAGTATTCGATTTATCACACCAGTGCTAACTTTGTTTTATTTTTCTCGAGGATTAGATGAAACACTTATTCTTTTAGTCATGACTTTCTTTAGTCTCGGAGTTCTAATAGGTGAAGTACCTACTGGTATATTTGCAGATCGTTACGGAGCAAAGACCTCTTTTTTAGTAGGCTCATTATTAGGTATTGGTAGTCACGCTTTATTACTTTGGGCTTATGATCCTTGGGTTTTCTTTTTAAGTAGCTTATTAACCGGAATTGCTGCAACCTTCTTTAGTGGCGCAGATGAGGCTTTAATTTATGAGTCGTTAATCTTATCAAACGAAGAGAATAAGATGGATAAGGCGATGGGTCAAATTGGTTCCGCAAAATTTTTAGTTACAATTATTGTTGTTATTATAGGTGCGATTCTAGCAAAAGATTTATCTGATGGACAATTTAAACGGTTAATTGTTTTAAGTTTGTTTTTTATGTCCATTGAATTCGTTTTGTTATTGTATATAAAAAATCCAACAAACCAAGGAACATATACCAATGATATTCGATCACAACTTAAAGAGGGATTCTTTGTAATAAAGAAGCATCCTCAAGTTTTATGGATGTTTATGAATATTACTCTCGTATTCATTCCCGCGACTGCAATTTTTGGAGAGTTTGATCAAAAGTTATTAGTTGATGCAGGTCTTCCTGTTTACCTTATTGGTATTGTCTATGCTGGTGCTGCTCTTTTAGGATTTACAGCATCAAGGTCAATAGGTTGGATGACAAAGAGGATAAGTCGTGTACATCTCTTATTTATAACAGGTCTTTTAGCTGTTTTGGGTCTTATAGGAGTTGCAACATTCACCTCCTATCTGGGAACGGTATTAGGAGTGTTATTAGTTCTTAAACTTGTAAGTGCAATTAGATACCCTGTTTACTCTCAACTTTCTAATGAAATCATTCCATCGAATGTTAGGGCAACTACGATCTCTCTTCTATCCATTTTAGATTCAGGATTTGACATTCTTATTTTTCTAACTGTGAGTAGTTTAGCACTAACTGGATTTTCAATGATGTTTGTTGTATGTGCAGGAATTGCTCTAATAGGCACACTAATTCCAGTGGTACCTAGAAAAGCTATAAACTTAGAATAACTACTGAAAAACACTCGTATTCATCGAGTGTTTTTCATATATATTCAAAGTTTTTAGTGATTCCCACCAGTTATGTAATTCACAATATTACCAGTAAACATCAGAATAAAAAAACTAAACAACATAAGTGTGTTAGATACAATTAGCCAATAGTTTCTTATCAACGCTGCAGAAACTATACCAACTGGAGCTATAATAAATGTTATAAGCCAAAAAGGACTAGCAACTTGAAATATTACGTTTGGAATCCAAACACTCACACTCAAAATCAGGCTAGATATAGCCAGTATATTTAAAAGATTTTCTTTGTTCACAACATCCACCTTTCTTTATCTAGAAACTGAGTCTTCCGTTAAGCTACCCATACCTTTAGTACCAATTATTTCAAATTATTGGGAACAACTCAATCTTTTCTTTCACATTAAAAGGAGTCTATCTTACTACAGATAAGCTCCGAGTTAGTAGAAGACTTGAGTTCAAAGTACTTTTTTAAACGAGTCGTTAATTATTATAATACTCTTCTTGAAGTATGCTCATAAGGATCTCATCTGAATATGTATTGTTCATATATAGGGATTGCCTTAAGACTCCTTCTTTTTTAAAGCCTGCTTTTTCGTATGCTTTAATTCCTCGAAGGTTATGCGAATATACTTCTAATTCCAAACGATTGAGTCTAAGTTCTTCAAAAGTAAATTTAAGTGCAAGTTTAGTTGCTTCAGTACCATAACCTTTGTTTAATACTTTTTTATCGTGAAGTGATATTCTAAAGCCAGCCTTTTTATTTTCTAGGTCTATATCTAACACTGCTAAGTCACCTACTACTATATTATGATCCAAGGTACAAATAGCAAAATCATAGCGCGTAGAATCTTCACTAAACTGTTTGTAACTTTCAATAATTTCATTCAGTTCGAAAGACTTTCGAGTGCCGGTCATATATAGAAACTCTTTATCCTGAGTTGACTGAAAGATGCTTTCCATATCTTCATCTTTAATAGATCTTAAATACACATAATGACCTTTTATCATTTTAGATTTAGCCTCCGGACAATCATTTATTGTGAAAATAAATCAAGTATCTTATTGAACAATTGCTCCGATTTAATCGCTGACATAGAATTAATTAAAACTTCTTAATTAATTCTATGTCAGCGTAATGATCAGCTCTATATTCATTATCTCCATAAAATCCATTAATCGTATCTAATCCAAGTCCAGTCCAAAATCTAATAGCCGGCCAATTTTTTATTGCTACACTTGCTCGGACCTCTCCAAATTTATACTCTCTTAAAATACTTAAGAATTCACTAATGACTTCTTTCCCTAGTCCTTGTTTGTGATATTCCTTGTCGATGTATAGATAGTTAATATAATAGGTTTCATTCTTCGGATATCCTTGATAGGTGGTAAGTATTCCAACAATAGTATCCGTTTCCTTCACTCTAATCACCTGGATTTTAAACTTGTCTTTGGTTCCATTGGGAGGTAAGTCGCCATCAGTAAAACAGCGATAAGCATATTCATAATCTAGGCTACCGCCGTCCCATTGGTGTATGTATCTCCCTTGTTCATATAACTTTTGAACAATATGAATTTCATTTTCACTAAGATCTTGAATTGTAAGCCTTGCTGTTTCCCACACACTTGGAATTAATTTCATCAGCACTCTTAACTCACTCCTGTATTCTTGAAGATCGTTCTTCAACACTTATGTTGCTATGATATTCCAGAATTGCTCCGAGATTATGGAACAAGTAACTACTCATTAAATGTATGGAGAATTTAATTATTACTGTTTATAGATGAACTTATAACCAAAGTAAATAATCAGTAATGCTATAAAAGTAACTATCAAGTTTTCTATGGATGCACACAATTCTCCTCCGACACAGAAAGATGGCTCACTCGGATTTTTGAAAATGGATGATATTAAGCGAATACCAAGCCCCTCCTTAAAGAGTGTTTAAATTGGTATATTCGCTTTTCTCACAGTGTATACTTAATCTTTTCAGCAAAGCACTATCGCCTTGTCCTTCAATAGCTCCGAGATAATGGAAGACTTGGTTTCGTGGATATGTTGGAGCAGTTCTTAAATTAAAGCTCTTCGTTAATGGTACAAGGTTCTTGTTTAAGAGATAACTACCTCAACTACATCTCCATTTTTTAAGATGAATTTATCACGAAGCTTTATATCGGTGGCAATTTCAATAATTGTCTTTGGATGGTCGCCATTTCCACTCTCATTGGCATCAGTTCTTAAAATAAATGAATTCCTTCCAAATATTTCACAAGGGAGTATACTGACAGATACTGCTCCACCATATTCTTCTTTTTCCAAACGTATAACATCATAAGGGAGATTATATGGTTCATTTAGTTCTACATTCAATGTTCCAGGAAACAAAACTACCCCTGTCTTCTCTTTATAAATGTCCTGATATTTTTCAATCCAATATGAATAATTGCCTAACCCACTCACTACTTTCCCTGAGAGTTTTATCAATTATAAAACACCCCTTATTTCAAGAAATTCTTAGTATTTATTGTCAATACCAATTCTTAGTTATCTTTTAAATCCTTTCCCAACTACCAGTTCTTTTTGAACTAAACTGCTCCGTTACCACAAAAAGCGATCCCCCCACTGTGCAGCTATCGCTCCGAGTTAGTTGAAGAAGAAAAAAGAGACGCACATTCAACACTCGTGTCCGATTCCAGTAGACCTTTCTGAACGTCTATGCTTTGGTGACGATCGTATTTTACATCGTTTTCCTTCAATAAATTTAATATATAGGCCTTAAAGTATCATCCAATTTTCGAATCTTTGAGTGGGAAATTAAAAAAACAGTGCCAAAAACGTCGATTTTGGCTCCTTTTACACGTACAGCGCAATCTTTGTTCGATGCATAAATATTAATTTCTTCCGATAGGGGAGATAGTTCGCTCTGAACCAGTGGAATATTATTTTCAAGATCAAAATGAGATAGGACGGAGAAATTATCAAGACCGATTCCGTTGTAAACAGAGCTCTTATCAACTTCATCTCCAAATGATTTCGAGCATAACCATTTAGCGGACATGTTGATTGCACCAGCGCTTGCTCCCATCACAACGGCACTGCTTTCTTTTATAGGATTAGATAATTCATATTCCATCAAAAAACCATTTTGCTCCAGAATATTTCCACCCAACAAAAAAATGACGGAAGCATTTTGAATTTTCGTTTGGGCTTCTTCCTTCTGTAAGCAATAATTAATTAAATGATATTCATCGAACATAATGCCAGCCTGGTCAAGCCATGAGCGCTCAGTAGCACCATCATCTTCATAAATAGATGGATTCGAGCTTATCATAGCAATCGATTTTCTATCAGTTATATCCTCCTGTAACAACCTGCCCAGAGTCTCTGGAAAGAAATTGTTAAACCAACCTAAATAATAGTGAGTTTTCATAAGTACCCCCGTAGCCAAGTGTATAAAACAAACATTTATTCCTTGCGTCACTCATTCTGCTTTCTCATCGCTAACAAAATAATCTCAATAAAGTCCGAATTATTGAATACAAGTTACACAACACTCTTCAATTTACCTTTTCATATCTTTAGTACCAATTATTTCAAATAATTAAGAACAACTCAATCTTTTATTTCACATTAAAAGGAGCCTATCTTATTATAGATAAGCTCCGAGATTGTGGAAGACTAGATATCAAGATATTTGTTTGGCACAAATATCTCCTCTTCATAGTCCGAATATGTTAATCCTATATATTTCAAATACTAATGACTAACTCAATCACTCAATCATTATTTCTTGAAACCAGAAGCTGATCCGTAATTACGGATTAGCTCCTCGCTTAATGGACAAACAAAACCCCACTTAGTTATGTAACTCTATTTTCTGGTCATAATATTTTTCATCTGTTTAACTACTTAGAATTGAATATACTTGAGTATCTCTAAATTCCCCCTTGATAAATTCATTTTTTCGTAAAGTACCTTCATATTCCATACCTAATTTTCTCATTACCTTCTGGGAGCCAATGTTGTCAGTATCACATCTACCCTCAATCCTATTAGAATTAAGTTCATTAAATCCATAGCGAATTAGTTCTTGGAGTGCTTCGGTAACAATTCCCCTTCCCCAAAAATTCTCTGAAAGAAAATAACCTATTTCTATGCACTTATGATTATTGCTCCATTCAATAAACGCTGCAACTCCAATGACTTTACCTGTTTCTTTCCATTCTATTGCCCATTCACCAGACTCTCCATCTTCGTAACCAGTAATTACTGCTTTTAAGAAATCATTCGTTATTTCTCGTGAAGTATTTACTTCCCATGTCATTGGGTGAGCTACTTTGGGATTAGAGCAAAACTCATAAACATCGTCTAAGTCAACATAAGTTAATTTTCTAAGTTTTAATCGTTCCGTTTCAAATTCAGCCATTTCCTTTAGATAATCTTCAAAGTCCATATTCTAAATCCCCCAAAAATGATACTTTCCATCCTTTTTACTTCTTCCACAACCCCTGTGCATTGAGCGCCTATATTTCAGTAAAGCTCCAAGATTGTTGAAGAATACTATTTATGGACAACTTCTATTGGTAGCAGAAAAAAGAGAATTAAGTCCAATAAATACTACAATTTGATAATTTACTGTTAAAGCTTTTTCATTGATGCTTTCTGATTAAACTCTTCCGAACCGTTCTTTGGAATGCTTAAAATAATCCAGTCTTTGCCCCTAATTTGTTTGCCAATATACAGAATCTGTCCTAGGTGATAACTAATATGAGCTAATTCAGTTTGAATTGCTTGAAGAACACTAAAGGATTGTTTTCTGAGACAAACAGTTTTGTTTAAATCGCTTGTTTTAAGGTTCTTAATTGTCTCAAAAAGCAGCTTCCATCCGTTATCCCAGTTTTGCATTAGATCTTCCTTTGTTTCATTACAATCAACAAATTCCAAATCTCTGTTTCTATCAGGTTTTTCTCCATCAGAAGTCAAAAAATCCACCCATCTAGAGTGCATATTTCCGCTTAAATGTTTAATAATGATTGCAATGCTGTTAGATTCTTCAGTTGGCGAATTCAACTGCTTTCCCCCCGCTATCAGTTATTTTGGTTTCTATATTTGTACAATACACAGACTGACTATTACAGATAAGCTCCCATTTAATGGAATATGAAAATCTGATCCGTCTTTGTAAAATCTAAGGAATCTTTTTTCAATATAGATATTTATTGTATCAGGGATTGATCGTAACTGAACTTCTTTATCAAATAATATACAGGCGTGAAATAGCCTACCATTGACCTAATACTTAATTTGTAATTGAATAATATCAACTTCCTTTTGAAATGATATTCGAAAAGGAGTTGATTCGATGAAAAAAGTACTAGTATTCGCAATATTTATGGTGGCATTGTCCTTATATGACATACCAGTTAGTGCTGAAGAACAGCATAAACACGATTCAAAAGGAATGGAACAAGCTATCGATCATTTTATATTGGATCAGTTTAGCGATGAATTAAAACAAGCAGTAAAGGGTTTTTATAAAAAGGATTCAATTAGGTTTCAATATAACTGGTGGGACGAAAAATATGACGTTGTTGAATTAGACCAATCGGAAAAAGGAAATGACCTTAGTCATCCCTATGTAATCAAATTTACTATTCTTACCTACGACGGTAACCAAAAAGCGCAATTAGGAACGGATACGATTACCTTCGGAGTATCTCCTATTCAGTTTAACAAGGAAATGGATGAAAAAAATCTAGCTGCCACCAAAGTGGAGTTATTGAACTATTCTCACGTTGAACCATCTAAGTAACATAGTTAAACGCTGTTGATTTAAAAATCAACAGCGTTTCCTTTTGCGAATATAGATGTGATTCACTATATATCTACAATAAAATCAATATCTTTAAAACTTCTTGCACCTCTATCCTGAATGAACCCCTAATGTCCCGCAGTAGAATCTTAATCAACATCAACCTATAATCGCTTCGATTTAATTGAAGAAGACTCTTATGCTTGTTTGAAACCATAGATCGCAATAACTAGCAGGAAAATCGAAAGGCAAATTCCTAAAAGATTTACCATAACAAGTTCAACTTTGACTTTACCCTTTACTCCTTTCAACCCATATACTAATTCTAAAACACTAAAAAACAACGGAATAAATATACTTACATTGATTACTGCAAGCTAGATTTCATTGCCGCCTTTGGTTAGTCCAAATATCAACGGGAAAACGGCTAGTATGAAAAACAAAACTGATAAGATAGAAGAGGTCTTCTTTGACATTACTAATGCCCCCAAGTCATTAAACTGCTCTAAATACTTACAGATCGCTCACCTTTTATTGTGCAATCGCTCCGATTTAATTGAATAAATAAAGCCTGCTTAGAAATATTTATTTATTATTTTTATCCATCCCAATATTGCTAAAAAGAACATAATGACCCAAAATAGACTTCTACGCCATATCCTGGGTATAGAAAACCAATATGAAACAATTTTCAACGATGTATTATTTTCTTTATTGCTTTTATTACTCACAACATCACCTCAATTGACATATACAACTCTTACTAATAGGCTAATCTCCCCGAAGCTGGAATATCGTTCTAGATCAAAATAAATGTTTTCATAGATGTTTCAGAAAAAGCTCCGAGATTATGGAACATTAATATTTGTTATGATTGTTTCCAACCACTGGTTTGTATCCTTAGAACAGAAGCCATTACCCCTATGAGGCAAAAGATAATTCCTACTGGCAAGATGATGAATAGTAAAAGGTCCGGAACTATTCCCAGGTAAGGTAGAATTATACATAACGGAACTGCAACGGTCAGGGTTAATAAGATGATCAAATCAAGTTTTTTGGTATTCAAATAATAATCCTCCTAGAGCATAAAGTAGTTCGATTAACATCTAATTTTAATCAAAATGCTTAATACCAATTATTTCAAATCAGAGCTAATAAATCCATCTTTTTCACTAAAAAGACCCTATCTTATTACAGATAAGCTCCGAGATTCCGTAAGACTTGAAGTCAAGATATAAACTTAATGTTGTGCGAAAATCTTTCTTTTCTAACTTGACAAACACCCCGATTAGTCAGGATCAGTATTTATGATTTTTCAGTGAGTTGATATGAATTCTTTTATTACTTTTGCATACGTTTCTGGTTCCTCGTACCTCGGAAAATGCCCACTTTCATTAAATATAGATATTTTACGGTTGGTCTCTCCATTCGCAAATGCAGTCAGTTGATCATTACTGGTCACCCAATCATATTTACCTTTCATCAATATCATCGGACAAGTAATCGAATCGAGTTGCGGTAACAATGATTCAAATACTTTCCCTTCTTGATATAACTTTTGTTGATGATTCGCTGCCCGTTCCCAATTTTCCTGTGGAATACCGGAGTTTTCAACAAGACGATCAAAGAATTGTTTGTCTTCCCCATGGACATACAAATTGTCCTTATGTTCCCCCAAGTCAATAAGAGCCTCTATACATTTTTCCCAAACCTTTTCAGTTTCTCTTATCTTTGAAGCAGCAAGGTACTCATTGACCTTTTCATATTTTTCTAATCTTTTATACTCCTCAACTGCTCCCGTAATTAGTGAGCGAGCAGAGCTCTCCAGGTCAAGCGTCGGGCATTCCAACAATAGATATGTTACCTTCTCCGGATAATCCAATTGATATTGAACAGCCCAATACCCGCCAAATGAATGACCAATGAGACCCCACTTTTCTATACCCAGTTGGTTACGAATAGCTTCACAGTCCTCTACCAGATCACGAATTCCGAAAGACTCTTCGTTTTCGATTGGATCCGATCGAAGCACCCCTCTTTGATCTATTGCAATGACCCTCATAAATTTTGAAAGTCGTTTACCTTGATGTTCTATGAAATCATAGGAACCAACTCCAGGTCCGCCATGTAAATACAAAAATACAGGTAGATGGTCATCACCATGAACCTCATAATAGATTTTCTTATTATTAACCGTTAAATAGTCAGACACACACTTTCTCCTTCCTTATTAAACTGATAATTATATAATTAAGTCAGTAATAATTTAAATGAATATCCTTTTGGGTCAGATTCTACAAGTGAACCCTTTAGTTGAAAATTATGTTTCCAATTAATCCAATTAGAAGCATTAAAATAAAGCTTCCAAACAGCAAATACCCAACCAGCTTAATATGCATGGGTAATTCCTATCCCATTTTCAGTATAATATTCCATATATTGTTTAGAGGCTATAGCATTATTGAACGTTTTATTTTGGTTTCCATTACTCACAGACGTATTGCATCTCCAATATAGAAGTTCAACGAATTCCTCATTCTCATCTGCCTGAAACCCTCATATTAAACATACGATTTAGACTGAATTTAGTTTCATAACGCTAATTATCTTGAATTCAAGTCTTCCACAATCCTGCCCTTTAATGGAACAATCCCACTTTCTATATATTAACATAAAATCCCATAAAACCTTTGGAAATCCTCTTTGAATAAAAAACGCACAGATAACCAATCACTGTGCGCTTTTAGTGTGAATTTAATGAAAATTATATAGCTAATCGGATAGTGAATAGTGCTGTTATTTGACATTTTGTACTCCAAAACCGAACCCGTTAGTTTACTCCAACTTTTTTAATGTCGAAAAACTGATCTCTCATATAACTGATTTTGAGAATTATTGCATTATAGTTTAGACTTTTGTGCATTTTTACAACTTAGTACATACTTTTGTGCATGTTCTAAATGCACAAAAGTATGTACTAAACTGCATGAATGTCAACAACTAGGGTGAAAACATAGTTTATACTTTTGTGCGAATCGACAGTGTACTCCTCTACTTGCTTCATTTGGATTCATATCAATTCATTGAACACTTACTTGCGATCTCGGTTTCGTTTTCGATCATGCAGTTCATCAGCTGTAAATGTTTCCTGAGCAAAAGCTTCATATTTACGTTTTAAATAAAGTGACTTGTCATGATAAATCCAATCGGCGAATTGTTTAATTGATTTCCTGCTAGTAATAAAAACTCGGTAGTGTTTTCCATTTTCACTCATATATGGATCAAATCCATACTGCGTTAGCGTTGTTAGCAAAGTCTCCATATATTTACGTGACCATCGCCGTCAAAATATCCTCTTATAAAATAATGAATATATTGTTCTGATACAATCGGAAACGTGATATTGTAACTTTTCTAAGATGTAATATTAAATAGCGTTCGAAGATCGTTTTTCATAATTTTGCTGTGAAAAAGCAAAGTGTATACCCCGATATTTTTATATAAAGGTTGATTTGAATCGAAAACGTTCTTGATTTCTTCCAGAATAGTTGGATCTTTCTGCGTAAAAGCATTAGGTTGTGATTGAGAGGCAATATATCCATCAGCAATAAAAAATCCAAGTAAATAAGCTATGTCGTTCGTCCAATGCTTAAAATAATCTTCATTAAAGGAGTATTTCCTTTTCCAGCTCCCTCTTGCTCGCTTTTCAACGCCATTAGTGGTCAGTAGCTGCCGAATGTGTCTGTCAGAAACTCCTGCTAATAAGCTTATTTCGCTAGTACTAGAACCGCTCTCTTAGAGAGATATCACTTCATTCATACTGAGTTTCATTTTAGACATTTTATAACCTCCTTTTCATCTATTTTATATTATAAACACAAGATAGAACAAATGTTCGCCACCTCGTAAAATTGGCACTTTTGTATCTAGAACGTCATATTTTACTAAATTCCACTCACTTTTAGTTGATTTTAGTAAAATAGCTCACCTACACAAAATACTAAACAAATTTGACGGAGAACAAATGTTCCGTGGTCGTAAAATTGGCACTTTTTGATCTTATAATCTTCATATTTGTTATGAATTACAGTTCTTTTTCCAAAAAAGGTACTTAGAAAACAAAAAAGTCATTTATCTCTATTAAAATAAGTGACTTCCGCATTTATTAATTTCTATTTCAACACTGCTACATGTTTATGTACCGTCAATTCGTTAATATATTCTAGATCAGGCTCAAATCCTATACCCGGACCTTCAGGGATGTCGATATAACCATTGTTCATTGCTACTTCTGGTTTAATAATATCCCGCTTCCAGTAATGAGCTGATGGAGCTGTATCTCCTGGCAATGTAAATTGACTGAGTGAAGTGATGGCGAGGTTATGGGCTCGGCCAATCCCTGCTTCCAACATCCCGCCACACCACATAGGAATATGATGCTTTGTACATAGGTCATGGATTTTCTTAGATTCAGTTAAGCCTCCAACGCGACCGATTTTAAGGTTAATGATTCGACAACTTCCAAGTTCAATGGCTTTTCTCGCATCTTCATAAGTATGAATGCTTTCATCCAAACAAATAGGTGTATCCAATTGAGCTTGAAGTTTGGCATGATCAATGATGTCGTCGTGAGCAAGAGGCTGTTCAATCATCATTAAATGGAACTGATCTAGCTTCTTAAGGTGTTCAATGTCATCGAGTGTATAAGCGCAGTTCGCATCGGCCATTAACTCGATCGTTGGGAATTTTTTGCGTATCATAGCTAGAATCTCAATATCCCAACCAGGCATGATTTTAATCTTAATGCGTTTGTACCCGCTCTGGAGATATTCATCTATTTGCTTTAAGATGTTTTCATGTGAAGATTGAATTCCTACGCTGACGCCAACTTCTATTTTATTCTTCACCCCGCCAAGTGCTTGAGCTAACGGAAGGTTGTTTTCTTTAGCATAAAGATCCCATATCGCACATTCAATCGCCGCTTTGGCGTTATAATTGCCGCGAATTTTCTTGAAACGTTCTGATACCTCATCAGGGTGAGTGATGTCTTGTTGATGAAGCAGCGGAATTAAATGGTCATTCATCATGTGCCAATTGGTACGAACGGTTTCTTCGTTATAAATTGGTTCCATAATGGCGACCGATTCGCCCCATCCTGATTGGCCAGAATGAGATCTCGCTTCAACTAGTATAATATCTTTGTCTCGCTCGGTTCCAACACTTGTTGTAAAAGGATGAAGTAGGTCCATCTTGATTTGTCTTAAGATAATGCTACTAATTTTCATTGTTTTGATCACCTTTCTCTAAGAGGTATACATAATGATGTGGATACTCTTCCCTTTTTAGTAAATCAGTCACTTTCCACCCTCTCTTTAGGTAGTTAGAAAAAACAAGTCCTGTTTGTTCTCTCCAGTCAATAGCTAGTGATAGATCGAACTTTTTGATTTCTTGAAAGTTTCCTGGAACAGGTACAAATATCTTACTAGCATTAAGGGAAAGGTCTAGTTTTTCAGGCTTGCTAAAAAGGTTCTCTCCACCTGGTATAAGAGCATAAGGTATCGTTGGATTCGTTTCAGTACTTCGCTTCATCTCATTCGTATCCCACTCAACTAAAAAGCGATCAGTTGGTATCCCTGCATTGAGATTATCATCCATGAGACCGTAGACATTTGGAAGGTACGTGCTCACGACGGCCCCTAACTTGTGTAAGTTTAGCGTGCCGTTAACCGTCTCTAGCGGATCATACGTCCACGTAATGAAATCGTATCCCATGTTTGACGCTGTTTTTCTTTGTTCGATTTTCAGTCTTTCACCAATTCCTAGTCTTCGATAATCTGGATGAATGCCTAAACTTTGAGAAACAAGATACACTTTCTCACCATTAAATCCTGGAAAGCTATATTGAAAAGCGATAAGTCTGTCTTGATAATAGGCTCCTAATATAAATCCACCGTTTTTGACAACGGCCATACTTTGATTCACTGGTACGGAATCATTAAAGCTCCATACGATTGTTTCTAATCGTCTCACTTCCTCAAGCTCTTCAACCGAATGAAGGGTACGGATCGTTAATGATTTAAGTACGTTTGCTTTCAACTCGTATCCCTTCTTTCTTACCATTCATTTTGATCGGCTTCTAACAACAATTGAGTGAGGATTTTCGTGCCATCGATCAATGCTTCCTTGTTGAATTGCATATCAGGATGATGTAATCCAGGCGTTAAATCACATCCTAGCCCAATCATGGTTGCAGTAAGATGAGGATACTTTAATGAATAGAAATGAAAATCCTCCGCTCCTGGTGATACACACTCATCCACTACATTGTTAGCACCTAAAGAAGAAGCAATTGCCTTTCTAGCGAGGGTAATGGCCAAATCGTTCTTAACAGCGGCTGGAGAATATTCGGCTATTTCAGACGCTATTTCTGTTTCTGTTAGCTCTCCTACTTTAGAAATGATGTATTTCGTTTGGTCGATCAGTTTCTTCATTGTTTCGTTGGACCTTGACCTTAAGTCCAGTGTGAAGCGAGCTTTAGCGGGAATCGAATTAGATGCTTCCCCGCCATGAAGCTCAGTAATCTTCACTGAAAAAGGATCAGGAACATTTAACCGAATACGCTGGATTTCCTGAATTAAAACCGCTGCTGCTTCAAGCGGGTTATTACCTGTCTCAGGTCTAGCCGCGTGTGAAGGCACGCCTTTGATCCAACCTTTTATACTGGTGGTTGAGCCGTGCGAAATAATCGGTGCGGCTTTGCCGTAAGAAATCTCCATCGATGGACGCAAATGAATCCCGGCTAGAAACATAACGTCTTTTAGCACATTCTCTTCTATCATTTTTAGTGCTCCTTCAGCCATTTCTTCCGCAGGTTGAAAGATAAAGCGAATGGTATGCTGCATCGGCTCTTTTATAAGTGATAATGCTGCAAATAGCACCATTGTGCTATGCGCATCATGACCGCAGGAGTGATTGGGCTTAACACCCCCCTCTACCTCTTGAACAAGCGCATCCATATCTGCACGAAGAGCGATCACATTAGCCTTTTTTCCTTTAAACTCTGCAACAAATCCGAAGTGCCCCTGAAAGGTTTGGATGTGATAACCGACTTCCGCTAACTTTTCCTTTAAGTAATGAGCTGTTTTCTCTTCTTGCCAGCTTGGCTCAGCAAGTAGATGTAGCTCATGATATGTTTTTAAAATCTTATCATGGTTTTCTTCTACGAAATTCACATTCGAACTTCCTTTCTTTTAAAAGATAAGGTGAGCGATAGCAACAACGATCGGCAGTGTAATACATGTGCGAATTAAGAAAATGATGATTAAATCGACAATGCTGATAGGAAGTTTAGATCCGAGGAGTAATCCACCCATTTCAGACATGTATATTAATTGTGTTACAGATACACAGGCAATGACGAAGCGGGTTAATTCACTTTCAATGCCACTACCAATCACAGCTGGTAGAAACATATCCGCAAATCCGACAACCATTGTTTGAGCGGCTTCACCAGCTTCTGGCACTTGCATCCATGTTAGGATCGGTTCAAACGGCTTCCCTAGAATCGTAAAGAATGGGGTGAATTCTGCTGTAATCAAAGCAATGGTACCTATAGCCATTACGATTGGTAAAACGCCTAACCACATGTCTAATACGTTCTGTACACCTTCTTTTATTACGCTCATCGGTCCTTTATTCTTTTGGGCTTTTGAAACCGCTTGATGAAAGCCCCATTTAGCGGGTGAAAATTGTTCTGGAATCCCCGTTTCTTTCTTTAATTCTGTATGTTCATATCCTTTATTTGACTTTCGAGACAATGGTGGAATGCGTGGCATGATGAGTGCCGCTACAAGTCCAGCAAAAATGATGGTTGCATAGTAATGTAGAAAATACTGCTCCAAATTCAAATAGGAAATAATGACGATTGTAAATGTAATGGAAACAACTGAAAAAGTGGTCGCAATAACAGCGGCTTCTCTTTTTGTGTAATACCCATCTTCGTATTGCTTTGTTGTGAGAAGAACACCGATTGTTCCGTCTCCTACCCATGATGCAAGACAATCAAGAGATGATCGACCAGGCAATTTGAAGAGCGGTCTCATGATTTTAATAAGCAATGCCCCAAAAAACTCAAGAAGTCCAAAGTTGAGAAGAAGCGGCAACAATAGCCCAGCTAGTAAAAATGTTGAAAATAAGATTGGGATTAAGTCATAAATTAAAAGCCCACCAGTATTTTCAGAGTAAATCATTTCTGGTCCTAGTTGGTATAGCGTCATGACAGCAAATATTGTTCCGAGTAAACGCGCAATTAACCAGAATGGACGAACGTGTAATAACGTATGTAAAGCTGGGTTTCTTGCTAAAAATTGAGGTTTAATCGTTACTGCTACAAATGATCCTACTGTCGCTACCACCATAATAAAAACCGTTATAGCAGGTATGAGTTCGCCGATTGAAGCGTTAATTTGTCCCGCTAGAAACGCCACAGGGATCGTGATACCTCCATCCTGTGTTATCGGCACAATAAATAAGAGGATCCCTATTAACGACGGAATTAAAAAGGTTAAGATATCTTTTGTAGAAAAATGTGAAACCTTAACTGTTTCGTTACGTTTTGATAATTCATTCATTCCCATTCCACCTTTATTCTCAAAGTTTATTCCACAAACCAATTACGCTCACTATAAAGTTGTTCCAACGTTTGTTGGCGAAGACTTATTCGTTCTCGATCTTTGAATTGTACCCCTTGAATGATCACTTCTAGAAAGCTAATGACAGAGGCAATGGAATGGTGTCCTGAGTCCATCTTCTCTTCGGTTGTTAACGTTATTGTAGAAAGCGGACCAATTGGAGATAAATGCCGATTTGTAATGGATACGACAGGAATTCCTAGCCTTTGAGTAAATGTAGCAAGTTCGATCGCTTCTTTGTGATAACGCGGGAATGAAAGAATAACAACGACTGAATCTTGCGTAAGGTCACAAAGATCTTCAGGAGAAAAAGCCATTGATTCAGATAGAAATACACCTGCTCTGAATTGCTTTAAGTTATAATACAACCAGTAAGCCGCTCCATAGGAACTCCCAAACCCTGCAATGTATACACTTTTTGCCTCAATGAAATGATCGACTACCTTCCAGACCTCTTCTACATCCAATTGTGCTAATAATTGCTTTAGGACAGATGTTTCTTTTTCTATCACCTGTTTGAAAAGAGTCTGCTCTGTTGGTTCTTGTACGTGTGAAGGAAATTCTTCATGATCTTGCTTTTCCTCTAACCAATGACGCCGCACGGCTTCTTGCATTTCAGAATATCCTTTAAATCCTAGTGCATAGGCGAATCGAATGACAGTTGTTTCACTTACACCTACTTTCCTCCCCATTTGAAAAGCAGTAAGCAATGCTCCTTCCTCATCATTTTGAGTGATCCATTCTGCAACTTTCTTCTGACCTGGAGAAAGTGATGAATAGTGTTTTTTAACCATTTGATTGATTGATAAATGCTTCATAACTACTCCTTTGATTTTGTGAAGTATATCCTTCTTGGAAGTTATTATAATGCATTAAATACTTCAAAGCTAGTTTATTTTCGATTATTCTGATTTTAATCACCGTCCTATATAAGATTCTGTTTCATTACATCAAAAAAAACACCATCGAGTAGTCGATAGTGTTCGTCATAAAATCATGTGAGGAGAAGGTCTTTCTTTTATGCTTTGTTTCTCTCCATAACCGCGAAATAGTGATTTTCTGGATCGGCAAAGTTAAAGATTCGTCCTGAAGGCATCGATACGATCTCTCCAACAGTTATTTCCTTGCCTTTAAAATCTTCATATAGCCGATCGATATCTTCAGTGAAAAACATAAGCGATGGTGTTCCGAGATTTAACTCGGGTTCCATCTTCGCAATAAACGCTCTATCATGAAGGACGATACTCGTCGCTCCCCCTTCCAAAGTAGGCGCAATCTCCATCCATTTCATTGGACTATCGTTATCTTCTTTCGAAACTAAGTGAAAACCGATTTTTTCCGTCCAAAATGTTAGTGCTTCTTCCTGATTGTCCACGTAGAGCATGATTTGACCGATTTGATTAATCATTTAAACACTCCTTTTTGTTTAAGGGAAATCTCGTACTATTCTATCTATTCTACAAAAGAAGTGACTGACCTTCAGTAATTGATAAAAGAACGGTTTGCCGTCTCTTGAAATTTCTATTCTTCTTAACGTAAAAGGTAAGGGTAATCCCAACTAATTATAGGGGATTCAGCTGATCCGTTCTCTTTATTCAACAGTTTAAGCTAACATAGGTAATTCGTAAGAAAAGCACCCCCAAGTGGGAGTGCTTAAATTAGCGCAAATCGTCTTTTATTGCGTTTGTGAATTGGGCAATGGCATCATTATCAATTCCTTGAGCGAAAGCCATTTGCTTCAAAGATTCTGGATCCTGGTGTTGAGAGTGCGATTGAGGTTGATTGGAAGAATTTTGTTGAGAATGATGCTGTTGCATGCCCATAAACCCGTCCTGCATCCGACTAGTTAGTGCGTATGCAGCCGCTCCTCCTAATGCACTTAATGCCATGACGGTAGCGGTTTTCCCTTTCCCTTTTTGATTACGCTTTTTATTGTACACTTCAGGTCACTTCCTTAGATAAAAGTTTAAAGGTGTGTTTCTAATCAATTGTTAGTCACACAAGTTAGTTTAAGTCAACTCGGCTTTAATATACTGGTGCGTATTCCCATAAATAAAAGAACGACATATAGCTTGATTAATTCGGTGAGTTGTTGTTTTCTCCTCCTAACTCAAAGGGGGAGTAAACTCCTTTATAATCAACAATCGTTACCATACCACGATCTGCATGATTATTATCATGACAGTGAAACAACCATTCTCCTTGATTGTTTGCTTCAAAGTAAATGGTGTATGCTTCACCAGGCTTAACATGAATTAAATCTTTCACTAGCGGAGAATCGAGTTCTTTCCCGTTTTTTGATGTGACTTGAAACCGATGTCCATGCAGGTGCATTGGATGATTCATTCTACCTGAGTTCGTGATTTCAACTTGAACAATATCGCCGCTTTCAACTTGTATAGGTGGAGTATTTGGAAAGGTTTCATTGTTAATCTGAAACGCCATCCCTTCTCCCATATCCATTCCCATGCTTAAATCCATCTTATACTTCACATCTGGATCAGTTTGTGCTTCATCAAAAATCAAATTTTCACTTCCATAAGTGGTTCCGTCTACAACTGATGTAGTGGAAGCGAGAGACGTTTTCACTGCAGAAGAAGTATCACTTTTCTCTGAAACAATCGGAATTCTCATATCATCTGCGTTCTCAAGACTGTTTGCTTGTCCTATGACAGCTGGGTCCCCGTCTTGTTTGGTGAAAGCAACATCAATTCTTTCCCCCGGAGCAATCTCTACAACGTTTGAAGAGTTCGTTTTATCCATCACTTCTTCTCCATCTGTTTCAATTATTCTAATGGAGTTTTTAGGAAATACTAAACGATGCACTTGATACCCGGCATTAACGAAGCGTAATCTGGCTGTTTTCCCTTCTTTTACAATCAAAGGCTCGATGGAAGTACCTGATTTCCCGTTGACTGTCAACGTATCGTACATTTGCTTTGTGTCTGCTTCTCCGTCTCCAGACATGCTACCCATCATCATACCGCCCATATTGGATAAGTTCTGTTTATCTTGATTCACTGCCCATTCATCAAGCATAAAGTATTCATCTTTATCGTATTTAGGTTCCTTCTCTTCAACTACAAGCGATCCATAAAGGCCTTTGTCTACTTGTAATGAGCTATGCTGATGAGAGTGATACCAGTACGTTCCGGCATCTTCTGCGATGAATTCATACGTAAACGATTCTCCTGGTTGAACAGCATTCTGTGTGAGGCCTGGAACACCATCCATTTGATTAGGTAATAATACACCATGCCAGTGAATAGTGACTGGGACATCCAGGTCATTCTTTAAATTTACTTTTACATAATCTCCCTGTGTCACGCGTATCTCCTCTCCAGGAACTGTTCCGTTGTAAGTCCAGGCATTCACTTTCTTTTCTTTGCTAATTTGCCATTCATTTTTCTCTGCAGTTAGATTGAATGTTTTGACAGGTCGATCACCAGCTTCTTCAGCATTTACTTCTAATATACTAGTCCCATCTTGTTTTACGCTTTCAGGAAAGGAATTGTCAGTTAGTAAAGGCGACTTAAAAAGAAGCCATCCTCCTACAATCAATAGAATGGCAATCATAGATGAACCGATTATTTTTCTCCTCATTCTTTTTCACCTCAACGCTAAAGTAGTATTGAATCAATGAAAAGGTTGAACGGAGTCGGCCGTTTCATTGATCTTAATTATTTTTCTATTTTCTTTTTTAAACGATCATATTCTTCTTCAGAAATTTCTCCTCTAGCTAGCCGTTCTTTTAAAGTTTCGAGTGAATTTGCACCACTGGATTTCTTTTCAGGCTTAACCATCCATACAATAATTGCAATAATGGCTAAGACAATGAGAATGCCAAAAAAACCAAATCCCCAGAATCCACCGTTCATTCCACCGCCGCTCATCATAATATGTCGCCTCCCTTTCTGAATATGCATATACCCGTATAGGTATATGGTTAATCGTGGTTTATCATCTTATATTATTTGCAAGGGTTTTTTTAGAAAATAGTTTTTGGCTATTTTAATTATAAAACAGTTAGAAGCGATCAAAACCGCTTCTAACTTATCTTGATTACGCTTTTAATAATTTTGCATTAATCGCTACAATGACTGTACTTAAAGACATCAGTACCGCACCAATTGCCGGACTAAGAACAATTCCTATTGGATAAAGAATACCAGCTGCAAGTGGTATCGCTATAATGTTGTAACCGGCTGCCCACCAAAGGTTTTGAATCATTTTCTTATACGTTGCATTAGATAATTCAATGATTGAAACAACGTCTTCTGGATTGCTCTTTACTAGAACAATATCTGCTGTATCCATCGCGACGTCAGTTCCTGCACCAATTGCGATACCGAGGTCCGCATTCGCTAAGGCTGGCGCATCATTTACACCATCACCGGTCATCGCCACTTTTAAGCCTTTTTGTTTGATCTTCTGAATTTGTTCGGCTTTTTCGTGAGGTAGTACTTCTGAATAAATTTCTGTTAAATCAAGTTGTTTTCCGACCCATGTAGCGACTTGTTGATTATCTCCTGTCAGCATCATAGACGAGATCTTTAATTTCTTTAATTGCTCAATCGCAGTTTTAGCACTATCTCGAATGATATCTGCAAGGGCGATCATGGCTACTAATTCATGATTTATCAGAAGAAAAACAACCGTTTTTCCTTCTTTAGCAAGTTCATTGTATCGCTCTGTACCATAGTCGATTTTTTCATCTCTCATATAACCGGGACTCACGACCATTACCTTTTGACCATCTATTGTACCTTCTAATCCTTTACCAGTAATTGATTTGAAATTCTCAACTTGATTCACTGAAAGATTTCGTTTCTTAGCTTCTTCAACAATCCCGCGAGCAATTGGGTGCTCAGATTCAGACTCAACAGAAGCGGAAATTTGAATAATGTGATCTTCATCTTTCTCGGTCATAATATCAGTAACACCGAACTTGCCTTCTGTAAGAGTCCCTGTCTTGTCAAAAACGACGGCTTCTAACTTTCTTGCTTCCTCAAAACTAGTTCGATTTCGGATGAGCAGTCCTTTTTTTGCTGATAAGGCTGTGGATCTTGCAACGACAAGAGGAGCTGCAAGCCCTAGAGCGTGAGGACAGGCAATAACCATTACGGTTACCATACGTTCAAGTGCAAAAATAAAATCATATCCTAATAAAATCCATGTGAGCAGTGTGGTTATTCCCACTACAAGAGCTAGATAGAAAAGCCATTTGGCAGCGCGATTCGAAAAATTCTGAGTTTTAGATTTCGACTCTTGAGCTTCTTTTACCATTGTGACAACCTGAGAAAGGTAACTGTCTTCACCTGTTTTTTCGACTTTTACTGTTAATGAACCTTCACCATTGATTGAAGCTCCTATCACTTCATCATCTTTTTCTTTTTCAACTGGTACTGATTCTCCAGTTAACATCGATTCATCAATTGAAGATTGTCCTTTCACAATAAGGCCATCAACAGGAACCTTTTCACCTGGCTTTATGAGAACGTGATCACCTTCGCTTAGTTCAGAGGTAGGAAGATCTTCTATTGATCCATCTTGACTGATTCGATGTGCTTCTGATGGCATAAGTTTCACTAGTTCTTCTAGTGCTTTTGAAGCCCCTATCACTGACTTCATTTCAATCCAATGACCAAGCAGCATAATGTCAATCAACGTGGCCAGTTCCCAAAAGAAATTTTTCCCCGATAATCCGAAAACGGTTAATGAACTATAGACGTAAGCAACGACAATGGCAAGTGCAATAAGAGTCATCATCCCTGGGGTTTTCTCTTTTAGTTCACTCCATGCTCCTGTAAGAAACGGCCAGCCTCCATAAAAAAAGATAAACGATGATAGAGAAAATAAGATGTAGAGATCTCCCATAAATCTCATATTTAGATTGACGAGGTTTTGCAACATTGGTGACAAAACGAGTATGGGTAATGTAATAAGTATTGAAAGATAAAACCTCTTTTTAAAATCCTCTACCATATGAGCGTGGTGAGAGGTGTGATCTTGTCCATGATCAGAATGGTGTTGTTCTTGAGTAGAATGTGTTGAATGATCCATACTGTCCTCCTTAATACCAATAAATTAATAGAAGATCATCATCTGTTTTTATTGTTCCCAAGGAATATCCAGAATTGATCGAGAAGGTGTGAATAAATAAAACATGACTACCGTTTTGGTAGTCATGTTAGTGGCTAAAAGCTCTGATTAATGAGATGCGTTTTTCCACTTATACCCTACACCCCAGATGGTCACTAAATATTCGTCGATCTGGAAGTTAACAGATCGACATTTATCCCGTAAATTACGTATATGTGAGTCAATCGTGCGTCCTTCTGTACTTGATTCAAATCCCCAAATTATTTGAATCAGGTGATCACGACTAAAAACTTTTTCAGGATTTTTCAAGAAAAGTCCAAGAAGCTTAAATTCAATGGGAGTTACAGGGATAAGGGAATCGTTGTAAGAAACAAGATGTTTATCTGCATCCCACGTGAGTCCTTTAAACACCAATTGGTTTAAATCAACCTGCTTTAAGCGTCGAGCGACTGCCTCCATTCTAGCAAGGAGAACTCGTTCATCGAAAGGTTTAGTGATGTAATCATCCGCACCTAGCTTTAGTCCTTTTACAATGTCTTCTGATTGTTCACGTGCTGTTAGCATAATAATTGGAACATCTGACTGCTTTCTGATCTCTTCACATGTTTTCCAACCATCCATATCTGGCATCATGATATCTAACAAGACCATATCCACATGATTTTCATTTAGCTTATTAAGTGCATCAAAGCCTGTGTTTGCTTTATATATTCGATACCCATGTGGCTTTAGGTAGAGAGAGATTAACTCAACCATTCTTTCTTCGTCATCTACAGCTAAAACATACTTCATTTTATTCAACTCCTGCTATGGCGATTGTCATTGTCGTGCCTTTCCCTTCTTCACTTTTAGCAGATATGCTCCCACCGTGTCTTTCAACAATTTCTTTGGCAATAGCAAGACCGAGTCCGGAGCCACCATATTTTCTTGATCGGGATTTATCAACACGATAAAGGCGTTCAAAGATGAAAGGTAAATCCTTCTCAGGAATCCCCTCTCCTTCGTCGACTACTTTTATGATGACTGTCTTTTGAGAGACGCTGACATCGATTAATACATGTTTTCCTTGTTCACTATAGTGTAAAGCATTATCTAACAGATTTAACATCACTTGAGAAAACCTCGCAGGGTCAATCGTTAAGCGAATATCGTTCTGACAGGATACTATCAAATCAATTCCTTTTCGATCAAAAGCAGGCTTCACTTTCTCTCTAATCTGATGAATTAATGGACATAAATCGACTGATTCACGATCAATCGAAAACCCTTGTTGATCCATTTGGGCCATATCAAATAAATCTCGAACGAGCGAGGTTAAGTTTTCGGATTCTTCCTTAATAACGGCTAGATAAGTGTTTCTCTCGTCGGATGATAACGCTTCTCGCTGAGCAATGTCAGCGTAGCCGTTAAGATAAGTTAATGGTGTTCTGAGCTCATGTGCAATATTAGCTAAAAAATCACTGCGGTCGTTTTTTAATCGTAGCAAATCGTCGGACAAGCTCTGGATCGCTTTGGCTAATTCTCCTAATTCGTCGTTTCGATCTACTTTTAATGAGACATCATGATTCCCTGTACTCATTTTCTGTGTGGCTATTTTCATATCAATCAATGGGCGTGTAATGATTCTTGAAAGGTAAATAATTGTAATAATGGTAAGGAAGAGTGCTAGTCCACTAATAATCAAAAATTGGGTCGTTAAGTGGTCTCGTACGTCGCGAATACCTTGTGTATCAAGAATCATATACACGTTTCCAACAAGCTCATCATCAACAAAAATCGGAGAACCAGTTGTAACAAAAGGTTCTTTACCCCAATCTCCTTCCACAATAGCTCCTGTTACAGGGAGTGTATTTGAGGAAGCAATGTTTTCTTCAATAGTAGGCATGACTTTATTGGAATGAACAAGGATGGTATTCTTTTCATCTGTTATGACTACCTGCGTCTCAGCTTCAGATTCCATAAGTGCAACGTGTTCCATTGTCTCACGATCGAAATGCTTCGCTAGTACATCTCTATGGCTATTCCCTCTTGCTAGAAGGGCATCTGTTTCTGCCATAATGCGTTCGTTTAAAAAACCGAAGTACAGCACCATGAACAAAATACCTTCGAGTAATAAGATGCTTATGAGAAAAAACAGACCTAATTTTGTCGCTAATTTACTTTTCCTCTTTATTCTCATGTCTTTCTCCTTTATGAACAGCTAGTGTAACAGTATTATATCGAGAAAGTGTGCAGGGTGTCTGCATTGTACAAAACAGCTGCATAAAAAAGAAGCCTGTCTTAGTAAACAGACTTCCTCACTATCTTGATTATGATGCTAATTTCTTGCATTCTTCTGCACATTTGAAACAAGCTTCAGCGCAATCTTGACAATGTTTGTGATCATGCTTCTTACATTCATTACCACAAGCTTCACAAATGGTCGCACATGCTGTGGCGAGTTCAGCAACAAATGGTGTTCCTCTCACGAGAGCTTGTTCGAGGTAACCGCAAATATCAGAGCATTCTCTGTCCATGCGAATACATTCCGCCATCATATTGACATCGTCTTCTTTTAAACAAGAATCGTAGCAGTGATTACAGGCTGTCATACATTCATGAAGTGTTTGAATAACCGATCCATAATTTTCATGTGACATTCGTTCATTCCTCCTTAAAAGTTAAGTACACTGTCATATTTTCCTATTTGATCCAGATTAAACGTCATTAGCAAATAAAGTTGCAGGATAGGAAATTTCATTATTTCTGCACAAATTCTTGATAAAAGAAGGGAATAGAATACGGATTCTTCTCTGAAATCAACTTATTTCTTGATTTTCCCTTCATTGATTAAAATAGTCCAAGATTTCCCATTGTCAGTTGTTTGATAAAGACTACCACTTATTGAATGAAAGACAATCTCATCCTTATTTTGTGGATTAACTGTAACATAATCAATGGTGTCTAAAGTTTGATTAGGCATAGTCACTTCTTCCTCTTCACCGTCTTGCAATGATTGAACAATGAGCTGATTCCTAGGTTCCTGCACTGCATAAATAAAGCGATCCTCTAGAAAAACCATTGTGCTAACAGCTACTTCTTTCGTGATTCGAGTAAACGACTCACCTTGATTACGAGAGAGATATAACCCGGAAGGAGAGGTTATAGCAACAAGGTTCGAGTTACTTGGATGAGTGAATAACCCACTTATTTGATCGGGAGTTCCTTTTAACGCCACATCCACCCACTTTTTAGCATCCTCACTATAATAGACGCCTATTTCCATTTCGCTATTTCTTTGTTGATTTACTGCATACATGGCGTTCGTTTCATATCCCACAGCTAAATAATGAAAATCAGATTCGCCTTGAAAACCTAGCTTTTCTAATGTCTTGCCTCGGTCTGTACTTTTGATTAATCCAAGTGGATTTGGTAACGCAGATCCTTCTCCAGGGTGTCCACTACTATAAAATCCATCAGCTACAGCTTGGAATCCCATATAATCATTTTTGTTTGTTGTGGCTTCGTACCAGATTTGATTATGATAAATTAGAGGACCGTCGTGAGTAGCCACTAGCAGTTCATTACGGTTACCGGGATAACCGATCCCGTGGACATGATCGATTTGGTTTCTATCAGCTTCTTTATAAATGGCAGAGTTACTGATGGATGCGAGATTTGCTTGTTTTTGTCCTGTATCATTTGATTGATTTTCATTTAGTGACGATTGATCATTTTGACAAGCAGATATTATTACAGTGAGAATTAAACCTATTGTATAGAGCGATATTTTCTTCAAAACTTTTCATCCTTTCTACTTGTATGTGACGATAGCGTTAGAAAATCTAGTGGAAGAACGGCAGATATTAGTGAACCTCTTTAAAATAACCCGAACCTAACCAGTTCGGGTTATGAAGGGTCAATTATTCAGTTAGGGTTAATTCGTCTTCCGTTACCCATTTATGATTCGTTACTTTTTCGCCACCAGTTGTTGGTGTGTAGTCGATCATATATACGGTAGTTTCTGTAGCGGATTCGACCGTTGCAATCGCACCTTCCATTCCTTCCATATGAGAAGCCATTAATGTTACTTCAGTTCCTGATGGAAGTGGAGCTTCATCTGGATCTTCCAGTTCTTCATGAATGACCCATTTATGATTTTCTACGGGTTCTCCGCCATCTTCAGGGGTGTAAGTTACAACATAAGCTGTCGTATCATATGCCCCCACAATAGTTGCTTCTGCACCTTCCATTCCTTTCATATGGTTCGCTTCAATGATCGCCGTGCTACCTTCTGGATAAGTCGGATCTTCAGACTTTTGTAGCTCTTCAGGTACCTCAGCAGAGCCTGAATGATTCATCCCTTCCATATTACTTTCAGAGTTTGCCTCTGTGTTATTAGAGTTTTCATTTACTTGTTCATTGTTGTTTGCACAAGCAGCAAGAATGAGCGCCATTGATAATGTTATTACACCAATCAATTGAGTTTTACTTTTCATGATAGTCCTCCTCTAGTCTTTGGAATTGTATGCCAATATCTACTTTATCCGTAAAGTATGCACTTATTGTGCAGATTTCATTTGTTCACAGATTTATCGAATATCGGTGAAAGAACACTAAAAGGCCGCTCTTTCTGTAAGAGCGGCTGTCATGTGAATTATGGTTTTTCAGGTGGTTCCCCTATGACGCGAACTTCACGTTCAAGATCGACATCAAACTTTTCTTTTACTGTTTGCTGCACATGATGAATCACGTCCAGATAGTCAGTCGCTGTCGCATTATCGATATTTACAATAAAGCCAGCATGCTTTTTGGAGACTTCAGCTCCACCGATTCGTGTACCCTGAAGCTGTGAGTCCTGAATGAGCTTACCAGCAAAAAGGCCAGGAGGACGTTTAAACACACTGCCACATGAAGGGTATTCTAGCGGTTGCTTTGTTTCACGTTTTTCCGTTAAGTCATCCATGATTGCTTTAATATCCTCATACTCTCCAACTTTAAGCTTGAAAGTAGCTTCAAGGACAAGAAGACCATTTTCTTCTACATTACTATGACGGTAAGATAAATCAAGTTCATCAGCTGTCAATTTAACGAGCTTTCCTTCCTTTGTTACAGCAAGAACGCTTTCGAGACAATCCGCGATTTCTCCACCGTATGCTCCTGCGTTCATATAAACAGCTCCGCCGACAGATCCTGGGATTCCGCATGCGAATTCGAGCCCACTTAGTTTGCTGTCACGAGCAAATTCAGAAGCATCAATAATACGTGCACCAGCTTGAGCAATAACTTTTTCTTCTTCTTTTTGAATGGCTTTTAGTGACGAAAGATTCAGGACAATTCCTCTAATGCCTCCATCTTGAATAATAACATTAGAGCCTTTTCCTAAAATGGTTAATGGATAGTTAGATTGATAGGCGTACTCAACTGCTGCTCGTGCGTCCTCTAGCGTGTTAGGAAACACAAGGACATCCGCACATCCACCCATTCTTGTATACGTATGTGCATTTAATGGCTCATTTATCTTCAGTTCCGCACTGGGTAAAATGGAGCGGAGTTCATTTAATACATTTTGATTATTCATAGGCTACCTCGCTTATAAAACAGTTCGTTTTCATTGTGGTTTGAGTTCAATAATGTTTCATGGACATATTCAAACACATTTAAAATAATAACACAACTACTTGATAAATATGATGTTTTTCATAAAAGAAGCCTTTAATTCGAAAAGAATGTTACTTGGAAAGCAACTTATATAGCGGAAAAATCAATCTCAGACTTCGTGATTGGAAAAATGCTGTTATCCTATCAAATGCATAAATCATTGTATTCGTTACTCTTCTACAGATACTGTTACTAATCATCGCCAACGTTATCAAAAATAATCAGCTTATAGAAAAAATGTAGTAGATATAATATCCTATGTAAAAATGTATTTTAATACTGTAGTACAGGTGTACAGATAGGGTTTTTGGTAAAAAAACAACAACCGGAGAAATTAAGTTCTCCGGTTGTTGTTATGAATTAAGCTTTTGTTCGATAAGCCGTATTGTTATCTTTCAATGTCTCATCAGTTCCAAATAAAAAGTGCTTTTCCATATTTGGAGAATATACCGAGTTTACAGTTGTTCTGCCAACTGTTTCAGCCACCTCTCGCAGCATACTTGGAGAAGCCCCGCAACAGAGTCCGAAGTAATTGACGCCAACCTGCTTTGCTTTCTTAGCCCATTCCGCTAGTTCATAGCGATTGCAATAAAGCGGGTCTAAAGAGGTTGGAAAGGTCGTCTCTGTTGGCAATGTACACGCACAGCCACCGTCTGGTAAGTTAAAGAATGTTGGGTGTTCTTCTGTTGTACGATAAGGGATTGGAAGAGCACCAACATAGCCGTTAACAGACTGTCTAATTTTTTCAATGTAAGGCTGCATTGTGGCAGGTCCTCTAAAACAATTCATGCCAACAACTAGTGCACCTTGCTCTTCTAATAAACGGCAAGCTTCCTCAACGGTATAGCCGTCCCTTAAAATGTTCTCACTCATAAGTCCGAGTGTAATTACAGCTTGAAGATCCTGCTTTTGAATCTCTTCTAGCGCTATTTTTGCTTCTTCATAGAAGTAGAAGGTTTCGCCGTTGATGAAATCTACGCCTTCTTCTTTGCTCCATTTCACCATTTCAGCAAAAATTGACCGAATTTGTTCCTTACTTTCCTCATCTTCAGGATCAAATAAGTTTGTATTTGAAATGTTTCCAGCAACTAGCGCTTCTTCTTCAGGGTGTTCCTTCGCGACTTCTTTAGCCAGGCGGATGGCTTGTCTATTGAGCGGTTCTAACAAATCTTCTTTTCCAATAATCCTCATTTTCTCTCGATGACCATTATACGTAAAAGCAAGTACGACATCTGAACCTGCAAGCATATAATCACGATACGTTTGTTTTAGCGCTTCAGGGTTGTCTAGGGCAACTTCGGGTACGAATGATCCTGCTTGTAAATAACCACGACGCTCTAGTTCAAATAGATAACCTTCCCCGCAAATAACTGGACCATCTTGCAATCGTTCTTCAAGTGTTCTTTTCATGTGTAACAGCTCCTTTTCTGGATAAAATAAAAAACCCTCTTCTTAAACAATAAGAAGAGGGTTTGCTAACATAATCCTCCTCTTATCTTCCAGGTGATATCACCTGTAGGATTTGGCACCAGCTTCAACTGTAGTTGAAAGGTTGCCGGGCATCATAGGGCCTATTCCCTCCGCCGCTCTTGATAAGAGTGTTGATTTAATTTTTGAACATGTGTGAAATTATAGACCGGTTAACTGGAAATGTCAATCACTTATCTGATAATTACGAAATGTTAGGATAATCACTTGCTTTTCAATCGATAGATGCGATCTTCACGCCCTATCGGCTCGACTGACATTGATCCAGATGCAACAAATGAATCGAGGTAGGTACAAACAGCATAATAAATTTTTGGTTTCTTTGTGGAGTATCTCTTGTCTTGTACCTTTCCTTCCTTAATCAAAAGCTCACAAATCATCAGAGCACTTTCCATACCTTGCTGAATATAAGAGTCTACCTCTTCCTGTGTTGTAAATGAAAGGTCCCCTACAAAATAGGTTTCCTTAGGTTTCTCGCTTGTCTTTTCTTGTAAAGGTTCTTGAACATCTTCCGCGAACAAATCAAAAGCGCCTTGTAATTCCTCTTCTGGTTTCGGTTCTTCCTGGTTGCTTTTCGGGTTGACTACTTGTTCTACAGTGTTGCTTCCTCTTTGAAGAGCTTCTTTTTCTTCACGATAAGATCTGATTAAACTGTTTAGCCTTTTTTCTTGTAGATCTAGTAATGGAAGATTTAATGAAAGTGGCTGTTCAATGTCTAGTGGAAGGTTCAATCCTTCAGGAATGTCGTATGTAGGATAGCCGTTCTGTCTTTTCAACAGTAGCTCATCCAACTCATAATCTATTTCCATAAATCCCTTCACAACTTCTCTCACAATGGAAGCGGGTAATCCGGTATGCTCTTCGAAATGATTTATCCCGAAACGCCGTGTTTCTCCTGTTTTTGCATGTCGAACAACATACTGATACCGTAAAGAGCGACCGCACTCACATTTTAAATCATCTGAAACGAAGCCCGCATCGATGTAATCTTCTAGTATCCAATCATCAAGCAGCATCCTGATTTCTTCATCCGTTGCCCCACTTGGAATCATCCGCCCTTTACTTCTAGCAATTACATTCGCAAAAGCCGTTTTTTTACCGCGTTTAAGAAAATTCATTACATACGTTTGTTGCTCAATTGTCAGATCTGAAAAAAGCTCATCTCTTTGGGTGCTTGTCAGGCTTTGTGTCATATAAATCCCTTTCTGTACGATAGTAATGCCATTATATCAGTAAATATTCCAATATTGTTTGCATCGGATAAATTCTTAAAATAAGAAACGCCAATTCTGATGAATTGGCGTGAATTCGTTCTTAACGATGGCGGCCGTGCTCGCTCTTATGATTATGATGATGCTTTTCTTTTTTCTGTTTCGTTAAGTCGAGTGTATATTTAGCGAAACCATTTTCTGTTTCATCAACAAAATGAATCGTTTTAATGCTTTCCGCATAGGTTTTGGCTTGTAACGAGGATTCAAAAGTGACGTTCAGTTTCTTCTTATTAACTGTGTGAAATGACCAGTTCTGATCAGCTGTTGGATTAATTGTTTTGTTTTCAAGAATATAGTCAATTAAAATTTGTCTATTTTCATCAGGGGAATCAATAACAATATTAGAACCATCTAAGTGCGGAAAGTGCCCTCCGCCTGTCGCTCTGTAATTATTTGTAGCAACGATAAAGGACATGTCTTTCGTTACCTTTTCTCCGTTGTATTTTAGCGATTTAATTCGATTAGCATCAGCATTTACTACACTCCCACTCATATCATATTTCGCAGATTCTGTAACATCGATTTGATAGGTAACGCCATCAATAACATCGTAGTTATAAGAAGGAAAATCAGGATTAATTAAAGGCTGTTCCTGTTTATCTTTTTTGTTGATTACATTAAATTGGCCTGCTGACATTTCAAGCCAATCCTTCAGTTCGTCACCATTTAACAGAACCGCTTTCAGTGTATTGGGATAAACGTAAAGATCAGCTGTGTTTTTAATCGCGATGTCCCCAGCAGGAATATCTGTATAGTAGGACGAACCTCCTCGACCACCCGCTTTAAATGGAGCCCCAGCGGATAGGACTGGAATACCTTCATATTCGGTACCTTGAATATTGTTTTCTACATACCATTTTTGTGCATTGGTTACAATCTGGATGGACGGATCATCATTAACGAGCGCAAAGTAACTGTTAATGGGAGCTGTTGTTTCACCGACAGCTGTTCGCACATAATCAATTGTCGCTTCATGATCCTCTTTCACTGCATTGACGATATCAATGTCTGCTTCAACAAGTGGTGTTTTCGTTACTTTATCATAGATTGGACGAGCTTCAGATTTGGAATCCTTCACTGACCATTCCCCGTTATCTTCCGTTAAAGATAGGTCGATTACCCCTAGGTGATCTCCCCAGTAACCTGGCTCGACGGAAGCGACTCCATTAATGGTTCCTTTTGTATTATCCACTCCATCAACTCCTTGAAAGGTGTTATCTCCAGGGAATACTTTGTGGGCATGTCCAAATAAAATGGCATCGATGCCTTCCACTTCGCTTAAGTAGTAAACGGCATTCTCGTCATTTCCCTGTGGTGCTGCCTTCTCAAAGCCAGAATGAGGTATGGCGACAATAATATCGGCCCCTTTTGCCTTCATTTCTGGCACGTATTTATTAGCTGTTGCAACAATATCCTTTACGATCACATTCCCTTCAAGATTAGCCTTATCCCACTGCATCACCTGTGGTGGAACGAATCCGATCACGCCTACTTTCAGTTGATGTTCCGTTCCTGAGTCATCTTTCACGGATTTATCAAGAATTTGATAAGGAGTGAAATAGTTTTGATCATTTGATGGATCATCATCGTGGTCATCTACATACACGTTCGCATTTATGTATGGGAAGTTTGCGCCGGCTAGGCTTGTCTGAAGGAAATCGAGACCAAAATTAAATTCGTGATTTCCAATGTTCCCTGCATCATAATTCAGAAGGTTCATGGCTTTGTATACAGGGTGAGTTTCCCCTTTCTTTAGAGGGTTGATTTTTGCAACGTAGTCACCAAGCGGATTTCCCTGTAGTAAATCGCCGTTATCGAATAATAAACTGTTCTCAACTTCACCACGAGCTTTGTTAATTAATGTGGCTGTTTTGGCGAGTCCAAACTCATTCGTAAGCTGATCCTTATAATAATCATAATTTACGATATTCGTATGAATATCAGTCGTTTCCATGAGGCGTAGGTGAACATTCGCATTTGAGGCTTCTGCTTGAGCTGGAGTTTGAACAATAGGTACGGCAATTAAACCGATTGATAGCGCAGCAATAAGTGTTTTACGAAACTTGTTGTTATTCATATGTATTCCCCCTTAAGTATTGAAGCATTTTACCCAATATTAGTTTACCTACAATTGTTAATAAATGTTTGGAATTCAAATAAAAAGTTTGAAAATAGTAGAAAATGCTTCAGGAGACACGGGTGAATGGACCTAATTAAACATTTTTTCAAGTTTAATCAACTTAATTCGTAAAACTTGGACATCCGTTTATACATGTACATATCCTGGGACATACATTGAGGATGTAAAGAAAAAATAAAAATCTTCAGGAGGAAATACTTTATGTGTAATTCAAGTTCATCTTCATCATTTTGCTGTCCTGCCCCTTGTTCCACTCCGAACTTCTTTGGTAACAACCCAACGTTAATGGCTATTAAAAGATGTCTTCCAATTCGTACTATATGTCAAGATGAGGCAGCACCAGTTCCAGTTGATCTGTTAGTTGCTCCAATAGGCACTCCAGCACCTTCACTAGCTAGTGGATTTTTATCAATTATAAACACTAGTTCAGTAGCAAATGATTGCGTTATGACTCTTATTGTAACGGACGATACTGGCGCTGCAACGGAGTATACGATTGATGCACAATCTTCTTTAGTATTAGAACTAACGAACGTAACGTTGATTCAAATTCAGTGTACTTCAGCTGCACCTCCAACTCCAGATGTTTTTTGTACAGCTACTGTTGAAATGGATCTTCAATATACTGCAGGACTATAATATATTGCACTCAATGAAGTCTCACGATGGAGAGTGCTTTTTTATTTCGTTAATTTCGTTTAAAAATGAACAACGTAAGCTAAATTGGCTATTTCAATAAAAAGGAATAATGATTTCTGTCATACTTATTTTTAGATGGACTTGGACGCTTATCTATACAAAACAAATGTCCATGCATTTACTATATAAAAGGAAGTTTAAGGATGTGCTCTTATGTCAAGAAGTAAATCGTTGTTTAAAGAAGATCACCCCTTATGTGAAAAGCGTCGCCCCCATCAATCAAAGGGAGAGCTGGTGGAAGAAAATATCTGTGGTGTCTTTCGAATTGATCCACTTCTCAACCCTTATGCCCCAATATGGGAGGCGGTTGGAGATATAGGACCAGTATCAGGAACTCTATCAATTTATTACGATGGTGGGGTTTGTGAGGAAGTCGAGGTATTAATAGATCACTGTCATGAACCCGCATTTTATGTGCCAGAGGGGAATACGAGAACGAGAACATATCAACAACTGTGTCAAGTAACGATTGTTGCAAGAGATCGTCGAAAAGAAACCGGTTCTATTCACCACTCCCATGGACATAAGAAGCACTCCGTCTGTACGGGACGCTATTGTCTAACTATTTATTACCATGTAAATGGATATAAAAAGAAGTCACATAAGAAACAAGACTGTGTGAACAAAGAGTGTCATGGAGGGTGCTGATCTATTCTATCAGCCCTTTCTATTTTCTTTCAGGCATAAACGATAAAGATCCTCTCGCCCCCACGACAATCCTTTTTGAAATGATTTGACCGTTCTCTTCTTCAAAAATGAGATACAATTTATCATCATCAATTTCTGCATTGAGATAGGTAGCAGATGGATAGAGCTCTTTTAAGCTTTCCTCATGATAAACCTTCACAAGATCACCATTTTGATCATAAACGTCCAATCTTGATAATTGATCGTTCGTCATTATGACGTGAAGATAATTGTAACCAGATCTTACGCTTGCTTCCTCACCACTTAATTCAAAAGGTGGATTTGAGCGGTTATAATCGGAAGAAATACCTGAAGTAATCCATAAAAAGAGAAAACAAAGGACAATAATAAATCCTTTCATAATTCATCTCCCATATATAAACATCTATTTTCTAAAAATAAACGTTTTTGTTTACAGTGTATGCTTCCCCCGTTTGAGAGTGTGTCACCTACTATACATAAAAAAGACGCACCGTTAAAGGTGCGTCTTAATTGAATTATTTACCTGCATTTTCAAGTTTCTTTACTTGTTTACTGCGAAGCTGACCGCATGCAGCATCGATATCTGTTCCGTTCTCATGACGGATCACACAGTTAATACCGTTTTTCTTAAGCGTATCATAGAACGCAAGAATCGATTCTTTTTCACTACGCTGATAAGAGTGGTCATCAACTGGATTGTATGGAATCAAGTTTACGTAAGAAAGATGACGTTTGTCAGCGAGAAGATTCGCAAGTTGTTTCGCTTCTTCTACGTGATCATTGACGTCTCTCAACATAATATACTCAAACGTAATTCTGCGGTTGGTTTTCTCAAGATAGTAATCAATCGCAGGCATTAATTTTCCAAGTGGATAAGCCTTATTGATTTTCATAATCTTCGTACGCAGCTCATCATTAGGAGCATGTAGAGAAATCGCAAGGTTCACCTGAAGATCTTCATTGGCAAAGTCGTAAATTTGCTTCGCAAGACCACTTGTTGAAACCGTAATGTGGCGCGCGCCAATACAAAGTCCTTTTTGAGAATTAACGATGTGAAGGAAGTCCATCATATTATCATAGTTATCGAAAGGTTCACCGATTCCCATAATAACAATATGGCTTACGCGTTCTTCTTTCGCCTTTTCATCAAGTGCGTGTTGCACGTTCATGATTTGCTCAACAATCTCACCGCTTGTAAGGTCACGGCTCTTCTTAAGAAGTCCACTTGCACAGAAAGAACAACCGATATTACACCCTACTTGTGTCGTTACACAGACAGATTGACCGTAATGGAAACGCATGAGTACCGTTTCAATAACGTTCCCGTCTTGTAATTTGAACAAGAACTTAATCGTACCGTCAGAAGATTCCTGCTTGATTTCTTGAGTTAATGTCTGGATCGCAAAGTTTTCTTCCAAAAGTTTGATACAGTCTTTGTTTACGTTATTCATTTGAGAAAATTCTTTAACACGCTTTTTATAAAGCCAATCCCATACTTGGGAGGCACGGAATTTTTTGTGACCACGTTCTAGCAACCATTCAGTTAGCTGATCAAACGTTAATCCGTATATAGATTCTTTCATTTATAACCCTCTTTTCAATTCTTAGCCATTCAGTCTAATACTACTAGAAGTATAACCAAGTCGCAACCGCTTAGTCCAGAATAGTGAAGTGCATTGTTTAAAATAGCGTATGTTTTCAAGAAGCTTCGCTCGTTTACCTATTAGACTGTAACATATAGTGACTACGTTTATAAAACAAAGAAAGACCTCTCACTTCTGGAAAAGTCTTTAGTCGTGTTACTTACAGTAATGGAATAATAACTAAAATGAGTAAATCAAAGAGGATATGTGATAATAATGGCACCCAGAAGTTCTTTGTTTTTTCATAAAGCCATCCCCAGGCCATTCCACCTCCGATTGCAGCTAGTACTAATAAATACGCATCGGAATAAAGATGAGCCGTCGCATATAAAATGGTCGCTATAAGGATGGTGTCTCCCTCTTTGTACTTCTTTAACTGTTGCTGAATATATCCTCGCCAGTAGATTTCTTCTCCAGGAATGACGATCAGAACAAGACTAATGAAATGCCAGGCTTTAACTGGTTGGACCACATCATAAAACCGCTCCATCTCTTCGAATAAAGAGGGATAAACCCACTTGATTCCCTCTATCCCAACATAGGAAAGTATATATAGAAATAGGGCACTAATGACGATATAAAGCCAATGTTTGAACGTGATTTTTTTGAACTTAAGTGCGCCTGCTTTAACACTTAAGAAAATTAAGATAGCTAGTGTTAATGTAAAAACAGGCCAAAATGTTCCTGGGAACCGAACAAAGCTTAAAAAAAGCAGAATATGAGCTAATAAAAGTGTGCTAAGGATTATGATTTTCTGATTCATAGTTTCATCACCCTATCTTGTTGCCTCTTTTTATCATCCTACCCTGAATGTATCGAACGCATGTTAAATTGAACAGCTTGAATATGTAATGATGTGCTAAAAGTAAAAAGCTAACGAAATATGCTTCGTTAGCTTTTAGGCTATTTGCTTTGCGATTTGCACTTTTCTTGAATGACAGCAAGAGCACTTTCTTTGTCAGGCTGATCACTCTGATGCCAGCGGATTTTTCTTCCGAATTCATCTGCCTTTGCATAAGCATAGATTTTGCCTTCGTATTCCGCCACGCTAATTTCCCAGTAATACGTCACCTCTGCTCCAGTGGGCTGAGTAACTTCGACTGGATAGAAAAAATAATCTACCTTTTTTAGCATATTAGCAGCTCCTTCATTATTGCTTCACAGTTATTTTACCAGATTTTTTATTGTTAGGTTTAATGGTTTACTAGAAGAGTGACTTTTATCACATATGGGGAACTGTATTTCGTATATGCTTATATGTGAAAGACGTCACATATAAGCATATACGAGAAAAGGTGATGAAAATGAACGGACTTCAACTTTTTACAGCATTAACTCCTATTTTAGCGGTGTTTATCTTACTTGTTCTTTTGCGTTTACCTGCAACGAAAGCTATGCCGGGAAGTTTACTCCTCACCGCATTAATGGCCAATACTATATGGAAAATACCAATGATACAAATGACAGCAGCATTCATTGAAGGGTTAATCATAGCTTTGTCGATTATTTGGATTGTATTCGGAGCGATTTTATTATTAAACACGCTACGAAATAGCGGAGCGATTGACGCAATTCGCACGGGATTTATGGGAATATCCATGGATCGAAGGGTTCAGCTAATTATTATCGCCTGGTTATTTGGGGCATTTATTGAAGGGGCAGCAGGATTTGGAACGCCAGCAGCAATTGGAGCGCCACTTCTTGTGGCATTAGGATTTCCTCCACTTGCCGCGGTTGCGATGGCCCTTATTGCTGACAGCAGCCCTGTTTCTTTTGGCGCCGTTGGAACACCAATTATCGTCGGTGTAGATCAAGGACTCCGACAGGGTTCAGCTGTCGCGGATCAAGTAACAGCTTCCATTGGACAGCAATCGATGCCTGAATATTTGCAGGCAGTCACTCAAAGTGCTGTCATGATTGATCTTTTCGTAGGTACTTTTATCCCGCTTATTTTAGTCATGATGTTAACACGTTTTTTTGGTGAAAACCATTCTTGGAAGGAAGGTCTTTCTTTATGGAAGTTCGCTATATTTGCCGGACTCAGCTTCACACTGCCGGCTTTTATCGTAGCAACCTTATTGGGCCCGGAATTCCCGTCTATTATTGGAGGTCTCGTGGGACTTTCGATTGTCGTCCCTGCAGCCAAAAGGGGTTTTCTCCTTCCTAATGAGCCGTGGGATTTTAAAAAGACAAACGAACCTAATGTAAACACTCAAATGACCCTACCTTTGTGGCTGGCCTGGATTCCCTATTTACTTGTTGCGTTATTATTAGTGCTAACGCGTTTGGACCTCCTTCCGGTAAAGGGATGGCTAAGATCAGTTAAAGTTGGCTGGAACCAAATTCTTGGTACAGAAATCAGCACTTCCTTTGAACCATTATATTTACCTGGCACCATCTTCATTGTGGTAATAGTGATAACAGTATTTCTCCATAAAATGAGCGGAACGGCTGTCCAGAAAACGGTACTGGATTCATTGAAAACGATGATTGGGACTGTCGTAGCACTTGGGACAGCTGTTCCGATGGTTCGGATTTTTATTAACTCTGGAATTAATGGTGCTGATCTCATGAGTATGCCAATGGAGCTAGCGACACTTGTTGCAAATGCCGTAGGGGATGCGTGGCCACTTGTTGCCCCGTTTATCGGTGCTCTCGGTTCATTCATTTCTGGTAGTGCGACATTTAGCAACATGATGTTTTCACTTTTTCAATTTAGCGTAGCGGATCAGCTTCAAATGAATGAACAGCTCGTTCTCTCACTTCAAGTACTTGGAGCAAACGCGGGAAATATGATTTGTGTATTAAACGTTGTTGCAGCTGCTTCTGTTGTTGGCATGGTTGGAAAAGAAGGAACCATTATCCGAATGACACTTGGTCCTATGTTGTTCTATGCTATTGCAACAGGAGTGATTGGATGGATTACAATTATGCTGCTTTAAGTCTCACTAAAGAACAGCGCCTTCTCAATTAATAGAGATGGCGCTGTTTCTTTGGTAGTATAATTATTGATCTAGTTTCTTAATATCTTCTTCTGCTTTATCAAGCATCATCTGATAATTAAATGTTGTATCTAATTTATTCAAGAATTCATCATACTCACTAAGGTCACGTTGTCCACTTATGAATTTAATCATTTCTTCTTCAGAGAATCGATCAGCATCTGCCGAATTATAGCCCTCTGGATAATCAATATACCCATTTAGAGATTCAATTCGCGGAGCATCTGCGGAAGCTTCGATATATTCCGTTTGTTTTGAGAATTTCGTTGATAGGTACTCCATTTCAGGTCGACCAGTGAATTGGTAAAGCCAGAAGTAGCCACCTTCTTCAGCCAGTTTGTCCGTTGGGACAATCTTGCCGTCTTCTTTGTTATAATGTTCTCCTTCTATACCATATTGAACGAGTTTAGATCCCTCATCAGATGCTACATAGTTAAGAAGTTTAAATATTTTTTCAAGCTTTTCTGGTTGGTCTTCAAGTGCTTTCGGAATAGCATAAAAGCCATTAGCTTGACCTATATCCCACGTACCTGCTGATTTTCCTGCAGGTCCTTCAATTGCCGTAAGCTGTACCCACTCAGCATCTGGATCTACTGCTTTGTATTGTTCAATATAAGCATCACTCGTTAAATTCGCCCATCCATCAAATAAAATCCCAAATTTACCTTGAAACGCTTTTTGTTGAGGCTCGTTACCTGTATTACTGAAAATTTCAGGGTCCGTTACATCGTTTTCAACAAACTTCGTAACAGCAGTGAGAGCTTCTTTCATATCAGGATCATGAAATGAGTTCACTAATTCACCGTCTTCTTTATAAAAGCTTTTTGGCATTCCTACACCATAAGCACCAAGTATCGGTTGGAAAGCGCTTACTCCTGATCCGGTAAGACCATAAGTATCTTTTTGCCCATTCCCATCTGGATCATCTTCTCGAAAGGCTTTTGCTACTTCATATAAATCATCTACTGTTTTAGGCATTTCCATGTTCAATGCTTCTAACCAATCTTTCCTAACCCAGTACGTATAGAAAGGTATGCTTGCAGGAACAGTCACCGCATAAACTTTATCATTTACCTTCGCTTTTTCAACATTATCTTCTCCAATAAAATCCTGAACTTCCTTAAGGTCGTCCATATAAGGGTCAAGGTCTAGTAGTAAACCTTTGTTAGCATATTCTACTAGAGCAGCTCGACTAACTTGAAACAAATCAGGATAATCCCCTGCCGATAAACGAACGTTTAATTTGTTTTCATAGTCATTAGGATTAACGGAGAGATTCACTGGAAAACCAAGTGCCTCATCTAGTTCTTGCTTAATAACGTCATTTTCTGGGTCAGGTAAGTTTACCCCTTGTCGAATGACTTCTACTTCCTCACTACCAGATTCGCTGTCAGCTCCAGACGATAAGTTACAAGCAGAAAGCAATAATGAAAGAGATAACGCAGGTATAAGGACATTACGCAACTTTTTGCTTTTCATAAAAACCTCTCCTTTTTCAATCGTAATAGATGAAGTTCATTTCACTTTTTCCTGAAACTAATCTTTTCTAGTTTATCATAATAATGAATCATTTCTGCTTTGAATTGATAGGGTTGTCGGGTCAACTCAACGGAAAAATAAAGCTCTGATTATTTAATTAAATCCTCTTCTACCTTCGCTTTTAAGGTAAACTAGCGCCTTCACTTCTCACCTTAACCACTTGTGTTTTACCCCCTTTAATCTGTTTAGCTTTTATTTTTCTAAATTTTCTAAATTAAGTATATAAATAATACAAGCTTATGAGAATAGAATATAGAGTCATTTATTTATACTTTATTTCAACCAAAATATGGATAGAGATACTCTTGGATTGATAGTTTAGTAGTTTACCCCCCCATTTGTAATTTTGAATTTACAAAAAACGTTCTCTCTGTGAGAACGTTTAAAGGATTATCCTAAGTTTTCGATGTTCCAAGTACGAATTGAATAGAATCCAGCATCAAGCTTTTTTTTCTCTTCTAATAGGGTGTTTTGCAACAGTTCCGGAAGCTTCTTAAAAGTCTCGTGATGGACGTCAATTCCTTCATAACTCGAGTAAATGGGAATAGTCACAATTTGTTTATCAAGTGTATCGAAGCAGTGTATACATAGAAATCCAACGCTCCTCATTCGATACGAAAACATAATGCGATATCGTGCTTCGCTCATATTATTCTCTCCTACTATTTTTTTATCAGTATGTACAAAATAGTAGATAAGCAAACCTCTCTTTTACGAGTAGCGAGTCAAGACAGGAGTGTTAGAGCATATTGTTTTTCAATTAGTATACCTGCTGATAAAATTGAATATGGGTTTTTCTTGAAAGAAAATCTCCCTTTTACACTCTGAATAGAGAAAGAAGATGAAATTATGTCAACTAGTCAAAAAAAATTATCTGATATTAAATACTCAGTACTAGATTTAGCTCCTGTTATGGATGGAGAAACTATATCCGATGCTTTAGAACGAACAAGAAATCTCGCTCAGCACGTAGAGAAACTTGGCTACAATCGTTTCTGGCTAGCTGAGCACCACAATATGCCCTACATCGCAAGCTCTGCTACATCAGTTGTGATTGGACATGTTGCTGCGGGTACCTCAACCATTCGTGTTGGATCTGGTGGAGTCATGCTTCCAAACCATTCCCCTCTTGTCATTGCTGAACAGTTTGGAACACTAGAATCGCTATTCCCTGGACGGATTGATTTGGGACTTGGACGAGCTCCTGGAACTGATCAGCGTACAGCATTTGCATTAAGACGAGGCACTGGAAGCATGGCTCAGGATTTCCCAGAACAAGTCGCTGAACTTCGCTCATATTTTGATCCTTCTATGAGCCCGGGATCATCTCCAGTACGAGCTATTCCTGGTAAAGGTCTTAACGTACCAACATGGTTATTAGGATCTAGCCTATACAGTGCAGAGCTTGCTGGAAAACTAGGGTTGCCCTATTCTTTCGCAAGTCACTTTTCTCCTAAAAATACAGTTAGTGCGCTCCAAACGTATCACCGAAGTTTTACGCCTTCGAAAGCACTCGATAAACCTTATACGATGGTAGGTGTAAACGTGATTGTGGCAGATACAGATGAAGAAGCAAATTATCTGTCTACGACTTTACAACAGCAATTTTTAAATTTGATTCGTAATCATGAAGCGCCTATTCAACCGCCTGTTGAAAAGCTAAATGCGAGTGAATATGAGCTTGCGGCACTTGATCAGCAGCTAGCTACTTCTATTGTTGGTAGTCCTGAAACAGTCAAACGAAAAATGCAGGAATTTCTTGATGAAACGCAAGCGGATGAAATGATGGTGATCTCTTCTGTATATGATTATGAAAAGCGGAAAAAGTCCTATAAGTTGTTATCAGAATTAACGACTGATTAATCAATTCTCCTATAACACGTGAGTTAAAATGTTCTGGTGTTTGCAAATAACGTTATTTCTTTGAAACCCGAACGAAGTTTAATTAATAGTAAGTCATTGTTAAGATTTGTCTTTACATTGATTTGAATGCTGGTTTATAATACCAATCATAACCTGAATAAGAACATCACTCATATAACCGCAAGAATATGGCTTGCAAGTTTCTACCGGATCACCGTAAATGATTCGACTATGAGTGAGCAACCATCAGTTTAATTACTGTAGACTCTTTCTTTATCTATATTCCCGGAGGCATGTTGCTCACTCTTCTGTGAGCAACGATGTTCTTCGGGTTTTTGTATTGAAGGAGGAATTTATATGGAAAATTTAATGAACAAAATTAGTCAGGAAGGTTTAGCTTTATCTGACGCTGTCTTAAAAGTAGATTCATTCTTAAATCATCAAGTGGATCCAGTACTTATGAAGGAAATTGGTGAGACATTTGCGAGTAAATTTCAAAGAGACTCCATTACAAAAGTCGTTACACTTGAATCATCTGGTATTGCACCAGCTGTTTTTGCTGCCCTCACCCTTAATGTACCGCTTATTTTTGCTCGAAAGCGAAAGTCGCTCACATTACAGGAGGACTTGTTAACGGCAGATGTATATTCTTTCACTAAAGAAGAAACGAATACAATCACCATTTCGAGTAAATTTTTAAATGAAGAAGATCACGTTCTTGTTATTGATGACTTCCTTGCAAATGGCCAAGCTGCTGAAGGTCTCATAGAAGTTGTTTCTAAGTCAGGTGCTTCGGTAGCTGGAATTGGTATTGTTATTGAAAAGGCATTTCAAGATGGCGGGAAAAGCCTTCGTTCAAAAGGGATTAGGGTGGAATCGTTAGCGAAAATCGCTAAACTAGAAGCTGGAAAAGTCACCTTTGTGAATGAGGAAAGTTTCGTATGAATAGCCTGAAATATTTGTCTCTAGGCATTCAACATGTTCTTGCCATGTATGCAGGAGCTGTCGTTGTACCACTCATTGTAGGAGGTGCCCTGGGGTTAAGTGGAAAGGAACTCACTTATCTTGTCTCGATTGATATTTTTATGTGTGGAATGGCTAGTATTCTACAAGTATGGAAAAATCGTTTCTTCGGTATTGGCTTGCCGGTAGTACTTGGTTGTACCTTTACCGCAGTTGGTCCAATGATTGCGATCGGTGGAACATATGGTATTACTGCCATTTACGGAGCCATTCTCGCTGCAGGTTTATTCGTGATCTTAATCTCACCTATTTTCAGCAAATTAATAGCATTCTTTCCACCGGTTGTGACTGGTTCAGTCGTCACCATCATCGGAATCACCCTGATTCCCGTTGCTATGGGGAATATAGCAGGTGGGGAAGGTTCGGTTGATTTTGGATCATTACAGAATATTAGTCTTGGATTTGGTACGCTTCTCTTTATTGTGTTATTGACTCGATTCTTTAAAGGGTTTATCCGTTCAGTTGCCATCCTAATAGGACTTGCAGTTGGTACGATCGTTGGCGGATTCATGGGGATGGTTGACCTAACACCTATTAAAGAAGCTAGCTGGTTTCATTTAATTCAACCGCTCTATTTTGGGGTACCTACATTTGAATGGACGGCTATCTTGACGATGATTCTCGTTGTTCTTGTAAGCCTTGTAGAATCTACAGGTGTATACTTTGCTTTAAGTGATATTTGTGATGAAAAACTGACGGAGAAAGATGTGAGAAACGGCTACAGAGCAGAAGGCCTAGCGATTGTATTAGGTGGATTGTTTAACGCATTTCCTTATACTACCTATTCACAAAATGTGGGGTTAATTCAACTATCTGGTGTCAAGAAGAAGCAAATTATTTATCTCGTTGGTTCAATGCTGATTTTGATCGGTTTAGTGCCAAAAATCGGTGCTGTCACAACTATTATCCCGCCACCAGTCCTTGGTGGAGCTATGATTGTTATGTTTGGTATGGTAATGGCTTATGGCATTAAAATGCTTTCTCGCGTAGACTTTCAATCTCAAGAGAACCTCTTTATCATTGCTTGTTCGATTGGAGTTGGTCTAGGTGTTACAGCGGCTCCATCTGTTTTTGAAAAACTGCCACAAAGCCTCCAAATATTAACAGATAATGGGATTGTAGCAGGTAGTTTAACGGCAATTACATTAAATATTGTTTTTCACGTATTTGGAAAAGAAAAAACAATTTCCGCTGCTCTCGTTCAATCCAAAGCCTCATAAAACAACAAGCCTGGATTCGAATAACTCATTCGAATCCAGGCTTGCTTTTTGATAATGATGAAATTTTAGCTATTTTTCTTTACTAATTTAATATAGTCAATATTTAAAGGGGAAAGTAAGTTGTTCATATAAATGACATGTTCACCTGCTTCAAGTTCAAATAGAAGCGGCTGGTTATCTAAAGCATCCAATCGTACATCTTCCCAATTCTCCCATCCATATGTGGAAGGAAAATGAAAGCTATTCGATTGGCCTTCGTCTACCTTAAATTCTCGATAAGCATTCGGCATATCAGTGGAATAGCGTACAATCGCCTTGTAAGTTCCTCCATCTGAAACCGTGATTTTCCATTTCAACCAGTGGTTCTCATGATCCCAGTTTTTCAGAGCTAATCCTTCTGATGCTCCGGCTTTTGGAGTGATGACGACCTCTCCACCCCCCTGATCAACAAAATCTTCCCCCTCAACAATAACTCCTTCTTCTGCAGAGGTTATGGAAACTTCTCCAGTGACTTCTGGTTCTGTTTGCTGCTCTTTAAA
The DNA here is from genome assembly GCF_056173725.1 of Anaerobacillus sp. 63XJN7_4_ISO-PGPR-S23-413. Taxonomy (NCBI): domain Bacteria; kingdom Bacillati; phylum Bacillota; class Bacilli; order Caryophanales; family Bacillaceae; genus Anaerobacillus; species Anaerobacillus sp. 63XJN7_4_ISO-PGPR-S23-413. Next base: position 2,189,862 of record NZ_CM149688.1, on the reverse strand, counting down.
GATAGGTTCTACATGTGAATAAAGCTGTGCTACTTCTTTCGGATTCCCGCCATCTGTCAAAATAAATTGATCATTATTTTTAACGGGTATAGTAAGTTGGTTTTTCTGATTCATTTTCAACTTTTTCATTTTCTCTTTTTCTTCATCATACATCCATACTTTTGTCTGTGGCTTTATCAAATCACCTGAAAGAGTGATCACATTCTCAGAACCTTGATAGTCGATTCGAAAGTTTTCTTCTATCTTACTAAGTTCGATACTTCCCTCTTGATCTAGTGTTAGATTGGTTTCATCCAAACTAAGATAAGTTCCTTCCTGAAGTGAAAGCCCTATTAGTTTATGATCATTTAATGAATGTCTTGTCATAGCGAAAGCACCGTCGGATTCCATTTCGTTCATTTTCTTTTGTTCTAATTTGTTTCCAATGATAATGGCATCTTCAAAATCCAAACTAGAAACAGTAACACCTTTAGCAAATTGATCGCTCACTACAGGGGCTTCCATGACATTTACTTTTTCATTTTCTTCCTCGTAAGGTTGAATGACAGAAACAAAATCAGTTTTTCTTGCCGATCTACGTGGCATCAACATTTCAGTGAAGACATTTCCGGTATAGATAGATGTTTGTTCTTCACCTAGCATCGTAAGGGTAAAAAACTGTTCGTCTTTTTGATAGGTTGCTTCCCATAGCTCGTCTGATATCCCCTTCTCCAAACTATTCAAATGTTGATAGCCGCCTTTATCTCGAAGTTGATCGACATTACTTCGATCGTCAACAGTGATATCCTTTAAGTCTCCATCTATATGGAAAGGAAGATCGTACGTATGATTGTCTTCACTTTCAGCATGAAACCAATCTAGCACATACTCATCTAACATCGTAGTGGTGCGTTCCATGGCAACCCCTTCATAAACTGCCTCAGTTATTGCACGGGTTTGCTTCACAACTGGACCAATGAAGTCATGTTCTAAGTAACCTGAAGAAGGGTTTCCTGGTTCATCAGCTTGCCATAAATATGTTGAGTCCCCCTGCGGATACTGGCTCGTTTGATCAACAACGAGTGTATTATGGGCTAGCGTTTGTTTCGCCCAGCTCACATGCATAGGATTGTCATACCCAAGGGAGCCAGCATCTTTCAGCCACATTTTCGAATCAGCATACATCATAATGCCTAATTTATCTGCATGAAGGTGTCCGTTGGGAGTTCCGGGAGGACTATAAAAAAGACTAACATTCATCGCTTCCTCAGCCGGTTTATGATTACGGATAATTGTTAAACCAGAATCTCGATAAAAGGTGCTCCCGTTCTTATTTTCCCCTTCTGGAGCAAAGTCATTTGTACCAATAGAAAAATCAGCAGAAGAAAGATCTTTATCTGCAAATAATATCGCCCAAGGCTCTGTGAGTGAACCTTCACGATTTTCTCCAACGGATTGTTTAATCAGCCAGGCGTATTTTGGGTCTTGATAGTAATGGAAGCCAATTTCATATATCATTTTTGATTGTAATGTTTTATATGCAGCGTTCCCGATTGCAGGGCGAGCCATATTTCCAAACGTATAATTCATTAATGAATCGAGCATTTCTTTAATAGCATATTGTTCACCATTTTTTACATGAAATAAGTCTTGATTCGATTGATAGAGTGGAACAGAAAGATACATAAGGGGTTTAATGGCATATTCATGATACGTACTTGGACCTTCCCACCATAGCCCATCTTGGCGGATTCCTTCCGAAAGCTGCCTAATCGCCCCATGTTTTTGATCATTGATAACTTGATCTAGACGTGACATGTCTTTCAAAACGAGTGCTGCATTACCGATCGCAGCATTATGCCAGACCTGCCAATTGGAGAGACCTCGTTGGTAGCGATCAATTACTTCTATTGCGTTTTTCAATACATTCTCTTCTACTTTATATCTCTCATTATCATTTAGAAAAGGATGCATCATATCGTATACCCAAGCTATATTGATCAACCATTCCGATTCTTCAAGAGTTTGTGCTGTAAGTCTCCCATCATAACTTCCTGTCAGGGGATAATCGGGGTAATGATCTGCGTATTCTTTCATTATCGTAATGGCAGCTTCTTTGTATTTATCATCCTCTGTTATCCAATAAACGAGTCCGGCATCTCTTGCGATTTCTCCTAAATGCAAGTGAAGGTTATTCTTAGTAGGCGGGAGTGAAAATTCCCCTGTGGTTCGTTGGACTGCTTCATCTGCGTTTTTCTGTAAGTCTTTAAATGCATCTTCTGCATATGCTTCTGTTTCTATTTTAGCTTTTAGTTCGTCTATGTCATTTTCACTAAAATACAAATAAGGATGATCAAGACTTATTGGTTCATCTTGGACTTTAGGGAGAATATCTTTTTGTTTAGCAGTTATGAAATCGCTCTCATTTCCTTCCGCATCAACGACAGTCATAGCGAAATACTCATCAGTAATGTCTTCATCCATCCAAAGTGAAGGATGCTGAGCTTGATCTTCGGCTACAAGAGTGGCCTCGTTTAAATTTTCAATTTTATTTGGAGAAGAATAAATTCTGATGAACTCAAGGCGCGATTCCGGAGATAATCCCCATGTTCCTACAGCGCCATTTTCTATATGAGTAAGGACGCTAAATGCCTCTGGCTTAGATGGTGGTTCGACGTTTGTGATTTCAACTGATGCAGTATTGGATTGACTACTTTCCTTTGTGGCTTTCATTATTGCTTCTATCTTATAAAAATAGGTAGCACCTAAGGAAGTTCTCGAGTCGATCCATTCGTTTGTTTCACTCTTATTTAATAGATGTTCCTCATCAAGTGGAAACTCAACTTCTGTGCTTCGATAAATGTTATATGTTAAAAGGTCATTATATCCGGGAGGGACATCCCATTTTAACTTGACAGCTCCTGTTGTGATTGTCGTTGCTTGAAACGCACTGATTTCAGGTGGCTCATCATAGTTCACTTTTACTAATTGCATATCATCAATCCACGCTTCCCCATTTCGACTATCCATCATTGGTTCGATGGATAATGTAACCGTGTTTTTCGGGACGTTCAGGAGTTTAGTTATTTTTGTCCATTCATTTGAACCTTCCATTGCTCCAACTAAAATCATACCTGACGTATTTTGCCATGCTTCATTTTTGAATTGAATGCGTACGGCCATAGACCCTGTACCTTCATTAATATCTTCCGTCTTCATCCAATAAGATAGTGCATAGGTTGTTTCCGCTTGTATGGGAACTCTTTGAACGAGTGACGTTCTATCATCAGGATTTGTATTGTGTAGATAAGCAGATTGTGTTCCTTCCTTCACCTGATCTGTAACAAGCTTAATTTCTCCATTTCCCTTCGGCTTCCACGTACTCCACTTGGGAGGGACGGAGCCAGGATCACCATCCTCAAATGCTCCATTAAGAACATAATTAGCCTGACCGATCTCTACTGTAAATGCGGCGGTTAACGCGCCAGATGCTGTTGTGGCTGTAATCGTTGCGAAACCATTGTTTAATCCTTTAACTAGTCCTGTTTGATTAACTTCTGCAACAGTGTTGTCAGAACTAGTCCATGTAACTTCCTTATTTGTAGCGTTCTCAGGTAATACAGTGGCTTCAGCTTGGAATGTTTCATCAATTTCCATTGCTTTATAAGAAGTATTCAATTCTAGTTTTGTTGGAAGTATATTAGTAGTTGGTACAACTTGAACGTCATCGATCAATATTTGCCCTGTCCCGTTTTCAAGAAAATTCTCGATGCGTATTTTTGTGATGGTTGAAGGGATATCAAGCGTCAGGGAGGCTTGCTCCCAATCGGTTGTTCCCTTCCCTTCAAACAGCGTGAATTCTTTACTTCTTTGCCCATCCGCTTTATAGAAGGATACTCTTATATAGGCTCCCTTTGAAGAGGATTGAACATTGTTAAGTTTAATCCATTCAGAAATTTGATAACTTTCCCCTGGCTCCACAAGAATATCTTGATACACCGAGGCGCGAGCATTTTCATCAGGGCTTTGAATGGATAGTGCGTGACTTCCATCAATCGACGAGTCAGTAATAGCTTCAATCGTTGGGTTTCCAGAGGCTTTCCATACTCCCCATTTGTTCAATGAACCATTCGAATCTTCAAAGCTACCATTACGAATCATGTTGTTTTCTTCTGCATGAAGCGATGATGAAACAAGTAAGGAGATAACTAAGGTCAAGACGGCTAGTAAAGAGTATCCAAACGGTTTCTGCATAATATCCTCCCAATTAGTGGATTGGTTGACGGATCAACTTATGCTATTTGCTCTCTTGAAGTGATCGATTTGCTATTTGTCCTCTACATATCGTTAATTGCACATTCATATGTTCATCAAGTACGAGTAAGTCTGCATCCTTATTCACTTCTATACTTCCTTTTCTCTCCCAAATCCCTAATTCTTTCGCTGCGTTTTCAGATGTCATCTTCATAAGGTCATACATGGAACAATGAGTAAATTCCAGCATGTTTCGGGCAGCTTCGTTCATTTTTAGTATGCTTCCAGCTAAACTACCAGAGCTCTTTAGTATGGCTTTATGATCTTTTACTTCCACTTCCTGACCACCTAAATCATAAATGCCCTCGTTTAAGCATTTAGCCCTCATCGCGTCTGTTATTAGAAGAAGTCCTTCTGCTCCCTTAAGCCGATAAGTTAAATCAACCATTTCTTTAGAAACATGAATCCCATCTACGATGATTTCAGCTAAGATGTTTTGATTCAATAGAATGGCACCAGCCGAACCTGGGTCCCGGTGATGAAGACCGTTCATTCCATTAAAAAGGTGTGTTGCGTGACGAATACCTGAGTTAACAGCGTGAGATAGTTGTACAAAATTAGCTTCGGAATGACCAACTGAAGCGATCATCCCGTTTTCATATAAATACCTCGTTAATTCTGTTTGATCATCAAGTTCAGGAGCAAGTGTGACAAGCTTTATTAAATCATTTGCGAGAGATTGGTAGTGTTTGAATGTTGAAACATCAGGTCTAATAATGGAGGAAGTAGGTTGAGCACCCGCACGGTTTTGATTAATAAATGGGCCTTCTAGGTGAATTCCAATCATTTCAGCTTGGCCAGGATGGTTATTTTTTTGATGATAAGTAGCAGCATTTCTTAATGCATGTTCAATATTTGAAGAGGGGTTCGTCATCGTTGTAGCTAGAAAGCTAGTCGTACCCTCTAAGGGAAGAGTCTTGGCAATCGTTGTTAAGGCTTCAGGGGTACTATCCATGACGTCTGAACCTGCTGCACCATGAATGTGGACATCGATCATACCTGGTAGAATAGCGTATTGGGAAGGGAGATCTATCACTTGATCAACCGGTAAATCTCTTGAAATATCTGAACCGATACCGGTGATTTTATCATTTTCAATGAGAATAGTATTTTCTTGACGATTTGGATTAGGAGTGTAAACTTTTCCTCCTCTAAGTAAGATGCGTTGCAACTTTTCACCCCCTTCCGTTTAGAGCAACTTACTACCGAGCCATCCAACCGCCATCAACAATTAATGTATGTCCGTTCATGTAATTAGAAGCCTCAGAAGCTAGGAAAATGGCTGCGCCTGTTAAGTCCTCCGCTTCTCCCCATCTTCCAGCAGGGATGCGCTCTAAGATAGATTGGTTGCGTTTCTCATCTTCTCGAATGGCTTTTGTATTATTTGTGGCAATGTAGCCTGGCGCAAGGCCATTCACCTGAATTCCATCCTTTGCCCATTCATTCGAAAACGCTTTTACTAAACCGTTAACAGCGTGTTTGCTTGCTGTGTATGCTGGTACATACACACCTCCTTGATATGATAGTAAAGACGCAATATTAATGATTTTCCCTTCCTTTCGTTCAAGCATCGGACGAGCAAGATGTTGAGTAAGAAGGAATAAGGCATTGACGTTCGTGTTCATCACAGCATTCCAGTTGTCTATTGAATAATTAGAAGCCTCTTCTCGTCTAATGATCCCAGCGTTATTAACCAAAATATCGATCTGGAATTGACTTAATAGATCTTCACAATATGCTGGAAGTGATTCAACATCCTCTAAATCAATAATCACTTGATGAGCACTCCCACCTCCTTCCTCAATCAGTTGCGTTGTTTCATCTAAGTTATTTCGATGACCAAGTAGTATGAGCTTTGCCCCTGCTTTTGAATAAGCCACTGCGATTGCTTGACCAATTCCTCCAGCTGCTCCTGTGACGAGTGCTGTTTTCCCTTCTAATGAAAACCGATCTAAGTATCCCATCATAGGCCTCCTATTTTAAGTCTTTCATATCAATAAAGTCCATATCCGTAAACGTGTAGTTCTCTCCTGCCATAGCCCAAATAAACGTATAGCTTGAAGTTCCAGCTCCACTATGGATGGACCAGGATGGTGAAATAACAGCTTGTTCGTTAGAAACGAGCAAATGTCTTGTTTCGTCTGGCTCTCCCATGAAATGAAAAACACGTCCTTCTTCAGGCATATCAAAATACAAATAGATTTCACTTCGGCGATCATGAATGTGAGCTGGCATTGTGTTCCACATATTATGAGGCTCTAGCATTGTCATCCCTAGCATGAGTTGGCAGCTTTGAATTCCTTCTGCGTGAACGTATTTGTAAATCGTTCGTTCATTTGACTCTTTAATAGAACCGAGGTGGTTAGGCTCCGCGTCTTTAATCGCTAATTTCTGAGTAGGATATTCTTTATGAGCTAGTGTAGAGACAAAATAAAACTTCGCTGCACTCTCGGCGTTACCAGGATAAAACGTAACGTTTTCCTTGCCTTTTCCTATGTAAAGACAATCACGCTTATCGAGTTCAAACGTTTCTTGATCAACCTGAACAGTTCCATGCCCACCGATGTTAATGATCCCGATTTCTCGACGTTCTAGAAAATAAGATGTTTTTAATGTCTCTGTTGCGGATAGCGAAAGTCCTTCCTGACTTGTTGGAATAGCTCCTCCGATCACCATACGATCGTCATGAGCATAAAGCATATTGATTTCCCCTTCAGTAAAAACCCTCTCCATCATATACCGTTCTCTTAATTGATCTGTTGTATAGTGTTTGGCTTCTGTCGGGTTTGTTGCATGTCTGATTTCCATATTTTCATCTCCCATAAATGTTATTTTTGAACTTCTTTTTGATCCATTCTACGAAAAACAAGATTCGCTACCCACATGAGTAGAAAGGCAAGCCAGCTAAAGCTGAAAATCGGTAATAACCCTGGAACTAATAAAAGGACATAATAGAAGGCAATCATGATTGCCCCCATCATCAAAGCATGTAACGGATAAGATAATGCAATGATGGCCGTGTATTTGATAACTTTAAGGGCTGATAATTTATATTGAACAAAAACAGGAGCAACAAAAAGCGCTGTCAAGCTATACAAAAATATGATTGTTAAGGTAAAGAGGTAGCATATGAGGAAAAATACTCCTTCATAGCCTCTGAACAGGGTTAAATTAAAGAGCAATAACCCTCCCACGATCGTCGTCAACCAGCCAACAAGATTGGCCTTTATAAATTCTTGTTTATAGGTAGTCCAAAACTCAGGGAAAACAGGAACATCTGTCTCTCCGAGTTGCCAGCGGCGTACGACTGCAAACATGCCCATTGTTGCAGGGAAAATTCCTGCGACCAAAAGCCCAACAATCGAGAATACGAGCCATAGACATTGAACGTATACAAGACGAGCGACCCATTCTGTAATGCGATAAAATTTGCCCCATAAGCCATTTAATTCAACCATTCAGATACACCTCTTTATCCTTCTTTTTCTCGTGATGTTTAGTTAAGTAATACCTGTGCTTTGTGACTTTTCAGATCCAACTCGCTGAGTGACCTGTACCACTTTTCCTCCAGCCCGAATGGATTCTGACGCCGCACAGCCAACGGCGACACTCATTCTTCCAGCATAAGGAGTTGTGAGCGGTTGTTTATTATGAAGAACAAGATTTACAAAATCCTGGCATATGACAGGATCGGCCCCACCATGACTTCCCTCTGCCGTCTTTATGTCGTACGTTTGATCAGCATATTCATGCCAGGTGTTAGATTTTCTCGTCTTCACATATACTTTTCCATCCGGTTCGGAGTTTTCAATTCTTCCTTTTGTGCCAATAAACGTATAGTTGCGTTGATAATCTGGGGTAAAATGACACTGTAAATAAGAAGCTTTAATGCCACCTTCTAATTCCATAATGACCATGTTATTGTCTTCTACATCCACTTCATTGCGAAAAGCGCATTGATTCAATGGAGTAGTGCTAAATTCCGTGCAGTCATGTTTTTGATCACAAGTGGGACACGTAAGATTGTTATCTTTTTCTCCTCCGAAGAAATCAAGGCTACCAAATGCTGAGACTTTTTTGGTGTAACTTCCTGTTATCCAGTGGATAATATCTAAATCATGAGAACCTTTTTGGAGTAAAAGAGAATTCGTATTTGCAGAGTTAGCGTGCCAGTCATGGTAGTAATACTCTCCACCTAACCCTACAAAATGGCGAACCCAAACGGCTTTAATGTCACCTATTACACCAGAGTCAACAATTCCTTTCATCGTTCGAAACATATTCATGTACCTCATATTAAACCCGATCATAAGATGCTTCTCTGACTTCTCCCACTCATCGAGAATACGATCGCACCCCTCCACTGAAATGGCTAATGGTTTCTCGCAATACACGTGTTTTCCTGCTCTAAATGCTGCAATGGCATGTTCCTCATGTAAGTGATCAGGTGTTGTAATAACAACGGCATCCACGTCTTGTCGTTCTAAAAGTTCCTTATAATTTGTCGTAATAAATGTTTCTTTGTTTATGTCTTCTTGAAAGGCTTTTAATCTAGAGATGGATAGATCTGCTGCTGCTACAACAACAGATTCTCCATCCGGCTGATGCCAATATTTTGCAATAGAACTTCTTAATCCAATACCGATTAATCCAATTCTTACTTGTTTCATTGTTTCTCCCCTACGAGTATGGCATTCATTCTATGTTCTGCTTCTGACATGATCGTTTTCTATCCTTTGATCGAACCTAGTAGCATACCTTTTGTTAAATGCTTCTGAACAAATGGATAAATCACAATGATTGGTAAGCTTGCAATAATAACGGCTGCCATTTGAATGGTAGCTGTCGGTATAACTGCATCCACGTTCTCGATTTGGTCTTGATTTTGTACAAGAATATCTCGAACCACAACCTGGAGAGGATTTAGGGCAGGGTCTGTAATGTACATAACAGCCTGGAAAAATTCGTTCCAGTGACCAACGACATAGAATAACCCAATTGTAATCATAACGGGTTTCGAAAGAGCGAGTACAATTTGCCCGAGAATTCTAAATTCGCCTGCACCATCAATTCGAGCTGCTTCGAAAATATCTTCTGGTAAGTTTTCAAAGAAGCTTTTCATGATCAGAACATTAAAGCTCCAAATCGCATTCGGAATAATCATTGCCCACACCGAATTAAGTAAACCAGTTGCTTTTACAATTAAGTATGTTGGTACGATCCCGCCGTTAAATAAGAGTGTAAAGACGACGAGGAAAATGAAAATGTTGCGACCAGGTAAATTTTTACGACTTAATGGATACGCCATTAACGTAGTAAGAATCAAGTTAATGATCGTTCCAACAACTGTAATAAAAATGGTGACCATAAACGATTTTGGTATTTTGGGTTGAGATAAAAGGTGAGTATACGCATCAAAGTTAATCGCTTCAGGAATCAGAACAAATCCACCATTTTTCAATACTTCTTCGATCGGGGTTAGAGATACTGCAACGACGAAAAGCAAAGGGAAAACGGATAGTACACCAACTAGGATGAGAGATATCGTTACAAGTAGATCAAAGGCGCGGTCTCCTTTATTTTTCACCATATGTTTTCGCCCCATTTCTTCGCAATTTGGTTCGCTCCGATGACAAGAATAAGGCCAATTGCTGACTTAAATAATCCTACTGATGCAGCAAGGCTGAAGTTCATCTGTTCAAGTCCTGTTCGGAAAACCCACGTATCAATAATGTCAGCCACTTCATATACTTGGACGTTATACATGATGTAAACTTGTTCAAAACCAGCATCAAGCATATGTCCTAGCTTTAAAATAAACAAAAGGATGATAACGTTACGTATTCCTGGTAGTGTAATGTGCCAGATCATATGAAAGCGATTCGCCCCATCTACTTTTGCTGCTTCATAGAGAGAAGGATTAATTCCGGCTATCGCTGCTAAATAAATAATGGCTCCCCATCCGAGACTTTGCCATGCTTCAGATCCTACTAATATCGAACGGAACCAGTCTGTTGATGTTAAGAAAGGAATGCTTGATGCTCCCCCTTCTGTTAACCAACGATTAAATAACCCTGTGCTTTCTGACAAGAAAGCGATACAAATTCCATAAATGATTACCCAAGATAGAAAGTGTGGCATGTAGCTTAGCGTTTGTATCCATCTTTTAAACCACATTGTTTTACATTCATTTAGAAAGATAGCGAGTACAATACTCGGAACCATTCCAAAAAGAATTTTGTATAAACTAATGATCAATGTGTTGGATAATAGTTGGTAGAAATAAGGGGAATCAAAGAAAATTTGGAAATATTTATACCATGGGTCAGCCCAGTTGCTCCCCGTGATGCCTTCCATCACGTTGTAATCTTTAAACGCGATAATAACGCCGTACATTGGTAGATACTTATAGATGAAAAACCAAATTAACCCCGGTGCAAGCATAATGTAGAAGCTTTTGTACTTCCATAAGTTTGTCATCAGCGTTTTCTTCTTTGTTTCCGATTTCGTATAAAGTGACCTCTCTGACTCTACAGCTGTTTTTGCATTCATGAATTCCCTCCTAGACTGTTCTTTGGTGACAGACTTTCTTACCTGAAAATTCGATTTCTTTTGAGATATTATTACAATAGCATATCTGTTCACCTGTGAGAGTTTATTAATTTAGATACTAGTAGACTCTCACTTCGATCAGTTCAGCGTGCTGTGAACCATTGGTTTCCTCGATAACCATACGTATTTTATCAGTAGTAAAGGTTTCTAAATGATGGACGCGCTTTCTTTTTCGGTTAGATTTGATTGAATCTACCGTTTGCCACTGACCATCTAAATTCATTTCAATACGATAGTTGGCAACTAGCTCTGGCATAATATCGAATTCTGTTTTCAAAAAGTGAAGGTTAATTAAGTATTCGTTCACATCATCATTAAAGGTTAAGTGGATTTCATTCATTTGAACCGGCTTGTCCCAGGTTAACTCGATCCACTCTTCCCCTCCAGTGGATTCAGACATCCACATATGTGGAGATCCAAATGGTCGGTGGTAACCATTAATGACTTTATCTGGTAAGTAAGTTCCGATTGGATCACTTACTTTAAAACAAAACGGCTGTCGTGTAAGATTTTTCATTGACCACTGAACGACTAACTGCTCGGGTTGTTGGGACAAGTTAGGGTCAACGATCGGAATATCTCCTTTTTCAAAAGTTAACACCCCGGATAGTGGCTGTTTTGACTTCCATAAAGCTAGCTGTTCATTTTCCTTAATCACGATAAAAGCATTTTGTTCACCGTTTGGTGTCCAGGGAATGCTAACTGTGATCCACTGCTTCTCACCTTTTGGAATGGTTACTTTCCTCTCATTATGCAATGTACGAGGAATGTAATTTTCACCTCTACCTGTATCCCATACTTCTATAATCGCTTCTGTTTCTATAGTAGCATCGACTAAAAGTTCAATTGAAGTGAGCTTCTGATCAACTGGAAACAAGATACCCACATCATTTTTTAAAGAGTACAGTTCAGCTGGTGTGTTAATGGCAATCTTTTGATATGTGCTTGATGCGCTGATCGTTGCAAGTTTAGCTTGATCCCTTTCATCTTCGTTTCTAGCTCCAATAATTGAAGCATCTTGTTTGAGCAAAGTTTGCTGCACACTTTTGAAATGATTTTCATACAGTTCACGTGGCGTCAGTTGTTTGTCCACACATAGAGCGGCGCCTACTCCAGCAGCTTCCCCCATAACCGCACAAGTTGCCATCACTCGAGTAGTTCCGAATGCTACATGGGTTGCGCTGATATTCCGCCCCGCCATAAACATGTTCGAAACGTTGCGTGAGTATAAAGAGCGGAATGGAATGTGATATAGACCATCAGGGAAAAGGTGCTTGGATGCATTTTCTCCAGTATACATGCCCTTTGGGGGATGAAGGTCAATTGACCATCCACCAAAAGCAATTCGATCATCAAATGGTCTCTGACTAATAATATCATTTTGATTTAGCATATAATCGCCTACAAATCGGCGGTACTCTCTTTTACCTGGAACAGACCCTACCCACTCAAGAACTAGGTTGTCAGCATCAAACTTCCCTGAATTTTTAATGTAGTCCCAGATTCCGTAAATGGCTGCCCATAATTCATCTCGTATTGCTTCGTTTTGATGTACGGTATCCATTTCGCCGCCCCATTCAATCCACCAATAATAGCAGCCAGAGTCCCCAGTTCGAATGATTCTTTTTTCTGGAATGAGAGTTTGGGTAATGTCTCTTGCAAATGCTGGTGCGACATATTTCACTGGTGTTCCAATATCCTTTGTATAAAATAAGATGGTACTTCCAAGTGTGATGTTGTCAGCTTCTTCTGGTGCCCACTCTTCGTCGTACTCATGTCTTGCTTCTCTACCTAACTTAAATTCGGCCCCTGCGAGAAAACCAACTAATCCATCTCCTGTACAGTCAAGGAATACCTCACTCTTGTAGGTAATTTTCCGCTCTGATCCCATCATCCAGCCTGTAACCGATTGGATAACACGATTGTCATTTTCTCCAGTGGCTTCTACTTCATGAACATCTGTATTAAGATGAAGTGTAATATTTGGTTCGTTGTACACGGTTTCATAAACGATCAGGTCCCAGTAGTATGGGTTTCCTTCAGGGTTCCGATATTGATTTTCAACAAGCATTTCTCCCATGATGCCCGTTTCTCTGGCATATCTTTGTGTTCCTACTGCGTTAGCACCGCTTACCCACACTCTTACTTCACTACTTGAATTACCGCCAAGTACTGGCCTGTTTTGGATAAGGAAAACGGTTTTACCTAATCGAGCGGCCGATACGGCTGCACAAACTCCAGCAAGACCTCCCCCAATTACCGTAATATCAGATTCGACTGTTTCATACTTCATGCGATGAACATCCTCCTTGATGTTACCTTCGATAATTTTTTAAGTTTTCTAAATATAATTGTATCGCTTGCCAACTTCTATTAAAATGTAATATAGAGTCATTTGTTTATACTTTATTTCATAAGGTGGTGAAATTAATCCTGGACTCTAAAACGTTGCAAAACTATGTTCCATCGGTCATTTATTTAGCTCATTGGAAAGAAAAGCAGCGATTTGTATTTGAAGAAGATGTCCACCCTAAGTGGGTGTTATTTGCGGTCGAAAAAGGTGAATTCGAATTTTCAATCGGTGATAAGAAAGGTGTAGCACAGGTTGGTGACCTCGTGTTTTGTCCACCTAACACACCTTTTAAAAGGAAGTTAATTGAGCCTTTGTCATTTTTTGCATTTATTTTCGAATGGGAATTAAAAAAAGAGTACTTATCAGATCCGTCGTTACTAAAGCCATTGGAAGAAGATGAATCCATTATTAGTGGAAAATGGACGTTAAGAGATTTTAAAAGACTTTCTTCTAATTTCGAATATTTGGCTTTGTATTCGAATCATACTCACTCTCAGAATATGTCCCGTATTAATTACATACTGAGAGATATTTGGAATGTGTTTTGTTGGGAGCTTGAAGAAAAGCATGTGAAACAAATCGGCCAAAAAGATAAGCTGATGATTGATGCGAAAAATACTATTCAAGAGAAAGGCTTAATGTCTCTATTTAGCATGAATGACCTTTCTATTCAATTAGGACTTAGTCCTGTTCAACTTACTAGAAGGTTTAAAGCAGCTTTTCGGATGACGCCAAAGGAATATTTGATTTCACTAAGAGTAGAAGAAGCGAAAAAATTACTCGCCAACACGGATTGGACAATGGATGAAATCGCACGACATTCAGGCTATGAAAATCGGTATTACTTTAGCCGTGCGTTTCGAACAAAAGAAGGGAAAAGCCCATCAGAATTTAAAAAAATTCACCAAATGTAATACAAATAAACCGCCTTTCAGGCGGTTTATTTATGAGTATGAACATTTATTTCAAGCTTAATTCGTTCATTTATTTCGTCTCTTTTGGACAGAAGCCAAGCAGCATCTTTTGGATAATGGGTGAATGTTAATTCTTGTTTCAAATCGTTTTCTAGTAGACCTAGCGTTTGTTCACGCCCAATATAGCTTTCAAGAAGTTGTAATGCAGAATGATCCTGAAAAGCCTCCATTAACACTTCTAAACGAAGTGACTCAATTGGCCCTTCCTCCCCGGGATAAACGAGAAAAGCATCGCCTGATGGAAAAGAGTAATTCGCATCCGTGTTCCGAAACGGGTCAATTAATTTTTTTGAAAAAGAAGAGTACCAGAAGTTAAATCCCCAATGAAGGAAGCCCTGTATATTAAACTTATATAATTGCATTCCTAGTATTCTATTTCTAGAGGAAGGCATGTTAAAAAAACGATTGGAAACCTCTTTGTATTGAGAAGTACAGTAATAAGTCCATAAATCGGGAACGTTGTTTTCAAGAAATGGAGTAATATGATCGTTAGATGATACTGGATTTTTAATAAGACCTTTTTCGTAAAAAGTATAATCTGAAAGTGCGTCGATTACTGGTAGGTCACCAAGGTAATCATTCATAACACGACTTGCATTCTTATAAGATTCCAAATGCTCCATTCGCGGTTCATCAGAAATATGAAAGTAACAATAATCTGTTAGATTGGATTCTTCTAGTAATTGAATAAGCGCAGGTAAGAATTGTGCTAGAAATGAACGGTAGGCTTGACTCATAGCCTCTGTTTCCCAGCCAAATAGTTTTTCTTTTTTCCCATTTACATCACCTATAATTTTAGGTGAATGCTTTGCACCCCACTGACTAAAAAGGTGAGAGAATTCGAAATAGCGAATGCCGTTATTCTGACACATTTTAAACCATCGGAGAAGCTTTTCGAAATGAAATGTATACTTCTCTCCTTCTTTTGTTACATCAACAAGCTGTACAGTCGGTCTCTCTCCACCAATCTCAGTATCTAGCGGAGGGGTGAATAAAGGGGTTAAAATCATATTAATGTGATGATCAGCAGCAGTCTTTACATACTTCTCTACTGTGTCCCAGTATTTATCACTGAAGATCTTTAATTGATAAATTGAAGCGATACAATCCGTGTGTAGCCACTCGGTGTGAATCACTCCTTGCTCTGGAAGGTTTGCACCAATGACGTTTAATTGAAAAGTATCTTTAACGTAATCACCATCTGTGCAAATGAGGGCGATTTCAATTTGGTGGTCGCCTGGTGTAGCGTCTTGTTCTACGGCCACTGTTATCCAAATGGATCGCCACTGATTTGGAAAAGCAGTAAGCCCTTCTTCTTCTATAATTGGAAATAAGGGATCAGGGTATAATCCTGGTGTATGACGCAGGGTATGATCATCGTAATCAAAGTGACATGGGTACTCAGAAGGCACCAGTCCAACTACTCGTGCTGTTACATTTAACTGAGAGTGAATTTCGACCTTCATTTGTTTTACTAATTTATCTGACCGATACGCTACTTGAAAGGAATATGTTTCACCTAATAAAGCAGATGCAAATGAAACATATGGCTCAGTTAAATCTTCATCAGCAAAAACTTTGGTGAGCGAGCTTACTAATTTCGTCTCAATAATGATTAACCACTCCTTTATCGTTTATTTAGCTTGAATAATAGGCAAGGGTCGATGAATGGTGGTTTTTTCCCTTAGTTAATCGGAATTCACCACATATAGAGGAATGAGTCGAGACAAATATTTTTATCTCGGATTCGCTTTGTAATACTTCTATATTTTCAACTTCTCTATTTGGTAAATCCGTAGCTATTTGAAAGACGTTAATAAACGTGATGGATTGATGTGGCTCACTTCTTTGTATAAGAGTGGCTCGATCAGAAACGGGAGGATTATCGGGAGTGTTTGCTAAATAAAGCATCGTTTTTGATGAACACCAGCTATGTTGATTTACAATTTCTTCGTTCGCCTTCCACTGTAAAAATGTAGAACCATTCGTCATCATTTCTCTCTTATTGTTGAATAAATCTTGATTTAATTTGCTTAATTTTGCTTGTGATGTTTCCCAGTTTTGGGTGTGAAGTATTTGGCCGTCGACGTGATATAAGAGATCCACTTCTCTTTTTTCTGGTACGTTTACCGTAACGATGTCAAGAAACAATCGATCAGTAATAGCATTGAAACGTTGGATAGAACAATCTTTGTAACTCTCAACATCCCAGGAACTCATTGACTCAGGTAACTGAATTAAATTTTGAAAAAGATAGGTATCACTTTTCCAGTCTACGACGCTTTCTACCCAGCTTCCCCATTCGCATTGTTCAGCTTTGATACGCTTCCCATCTGCTGGTGGTTGATCACTTCCATTTATACTAACGGTGTTATGTGAATACGTATGCTTGAACCAGTCATAGTGTACAGGAACACTATAGCGTGTTGTGCCAGGATCTCGTATAAACGGTTTGTTTTTTAAGCTAAGCGATAAA
Source organism: Anaerobacillus sp. 63XJN7_4_ISO-PGPR-S23-413 (assembly GCF_056173725.1). Classification (NCBI taxonomy): domain Bacteria; kingdom Bacillati; phylum Bacillota; class Bacilli; order Caryophanales; family Bacillaceae; genus Anaerobacillus; species Anaerobacillus sp. 63XJN7_4_ISO-PGPR-S23-413. The sequence goes on along the minus strand of NZ_CM149688.1, from coordinate 2,173,154 downwards.
CCTAGTTGATCGAGATGATCGTGTTCACCACCAAATGGCGCATGCTTTTGAAAGACCTGCCATCCATTTTCACAGGAAATTTTTGTTAAGCTAGAACTTGAAGTTAACGTCTTATTTTGATTGTTCTTACAGCATGGGACTATACAATTGGTATCATTTAAAACGAATTGGTTAATGAAGAACAATGAATAAGAATCTTGCGGAACGCGTTTAAACTTTGATGGTTGCATGCCGTATAAGCTTCTTAATATCATTTGATACTGCTCTTCCCCATAACTAGAAAAAGCGAACTCGTAGAGATGTGCATATTTAGATAAGGAAATAGATGAGGATGAGTCATTCAAAGATGGGAGCAACCCTTCATTATCAATAAATAATAAGGGCGTATCGAACATCTTTTTGATTTCTGGGAATGACCAAAGACGAGTATCATCTGTGATATGTGCTAATTGAACGATCGATTCAAGTGTATAAAAATGGTAGGAGAAGGACCCTTCATACCATAAACCATCCTCAAGTACGCCCTTACGAATCTGATTTCTTAATCCATAATCTCCATTAAACCCTTGTTCAATTAAGTGATCATTACCCAATATTGAACCGATCATACAAATAGCAACAGTTATATGGACAGCATGATTATGAATCTGTTGTTCTTTCCATGTAGATAAAAAGGTAGCCGCATTAAGAAATAGCTGATTATTTACAATTTCCAATTCTTCTTTGGTAAAATGTTCTTTACCAATGTGATAGGCATAACAAAGATTAATCATCCAATTGGCTTCATCAAGCGTTTGAGCGAAAAGTTTACCTGGCCCATTATAAGGGATCTTTCCATGTGTTCGGTAATGAGGGTAGCACTCTGCATAATCCAAAAGGATCTTGTTTGCTTTCAATAAACAATCCTCTCTTTTAGTAGCTGCATAGGCAAACGAAAGATGTTTAACTGCCTCTCCTAGTTTTCCGTGAGCCATTCCCATCCAGCCACCTAGAAATGGAGAGTCTTCAAAGACTCTCCTGCATGAAGGACAATCAAATTTCTTATTATTCGTCCAGCTGAAATTGAGTGCAGCTCCATCATATGGGCAGTGAAAATAGTGCCCCCAGTCTGCGATATCTGTCTTTGAAGGTCTAAATGGTATTTGTAGCGCTTCATCAGCCTCGGCGATTAGCTTTTTTTTCGCATGTAGTGTTTTTTTATGTTGAGCGTTTAAGTAAATCGTATCTGACAAACGAGAACTCATGAATGCTTTCCTTCTAATAAGTCCTCTCTTACTGGACTAAAGGAATCTAAAAGACTACCATCTGAAAGTGCTTTAACGCCATGAAGTGTATTTGGTGGGATATAAAGTGACTCTCCTTTTTCAATGATCGTATGAGCTGTGCCAATCGTGAATTCAAATTGCCCATCAAGACAATAGGAAATCTGTTCATGAGGATGCTGATGTTTATTTCCGATCGCTCCATTTTTGAAGCGAACTTCCATAATCATTAGATCTTCACCACTTGTTAAGATATTTCGTTTAACACCGTCTTCTACTGACTCCCATACACCGATTTGTCCCATAATCGAACTCCTTTCCAGATTACCAATATAAATTCCAGTCTTTCGAGAGACGAACAAGCGCTTCGAAATAATAATAATCGCCCCAAATACAACTTTCATCTACTCCGCGGTTACCACCTTTATAGTAAACGGCATGGCGCAACAATCCATTTTCATTTGAGTGCACATCTGTCGTGTAATGTTTAACTAGTGATTCGGTTGTATTATTGATAGCGTTCTCATAGAAAGGTCTCTCTTCATCTGTAAGTGGTAAATGTTTCACTAATTCAAGTAATCCACAGAGTGCGATAGCAGCTGATGAGCTATCTCTTTCTTCATTGCCATCTGTGAAAATTAAATCCCAATAACAAATATAGTCTTTAGGTAAACGATTTAAATAGTAATTTGTAAGTTTCTTAGTTAACGTGATTAAATTCCAGTCTTTCGTATAAGCATAACTTAGAGGGAAGCCGTATATTCCCCATGCTTGCCCGCGAGCCCAACAAGAGTCATCCGCATATCCCTGGTGTGTGTCACCATACAGTGGATTTCCTGAGTCTGGATCCATGTAATAAGTATGGTGCGTAGATGCATCTTCTCTCACAAGGTATTGTGCTGCCTTTTGGATATGGCTTTCGGCTACGCTCTTATACTTCTGATCTCCAGTTTCTTCTGTAGCCCAATAGAGTAAAGGTAGATTCATATTACAGTCAATAATCATCCTTCCCCGCTGTGACGGGTCCGTTAAGTCTCCCCATGCTTGAATGATGCCTGCTTTTTCATGAAAACGCGTCATGAGCAAGTCTGCTGCTTCAATAGCTACATTTTTGGCTTCTTCATTACCAGTCAATTTATAAGCACTAACACAGGAAAGCGTATAAAGAAATCCGAGATCATGGTGATTTACAGCAATTCGATTCTTTAAACGCTGTTTGAAACTAGTTAGATGTCCTTCAGCTACACTGCGGTATTTCTGATCTCCTGTTTCTTCATAAGCAAGCCATAACATTCCGGTCCAGAAACTCGTTGTCCATTCATTGTTCTCAATGGACGGGTACACTCCATCTTGGCTACTTGAATCAGGAAAAGAGTTAGTAAAAGTTTCAAGATTTTGATCAATTTTCTGAAGAACATGGTGAATCGCTTGATCGACGTACGTGCGGTTTATCGTAGGCTGTTTTTGATAGCGATCTTTTAGTTGAATCCCTTCATCTAGTACACGTTGTGTATTTGTTTTAATCTTCATTTGCACCTCCATCAGATGAGTTGTGAAGTCTTAAACCGGCTCCAACAAGTCCTGAGTCTCCTTTCAATTGACTAACAGATATTCGATGAACGGCACTGCTTTGTTCAGCAATCAAGAGAGGTTTTATTGTCGCTTTAATATGGTCTATTAACTCTGGATTATGATTAATGACCCCGCCACCAAGAACAATTTGGTGAGGGTCGAGCATGCAAATCATGCCGTGAATTCCTTTACTAATATCATTTAAAACTTCAGTCATGACATAACAGGCGTATTTCTCCCCATGAAAGTAATCTCTTAAGACTGTAGCTGTTGTGATTTGTTCAGTCTCTTTCATTTGAAGTCTTGCTCTTTTGGTTACTGCCCTTGATTGAATAGCTGGACCGGATGCTACATTTTCAAGAGTAGCCACTGGATTTTCTTTCGAAGCACTTGTTAACATTAAGCCTACTTCACCTGCAAAACCAGCACCACGTAAAATGGCTCCATTATGAAGAATGCAACAAGAAATCCCTGTACTAATAGTTAAATAAGCAAACGTTTCATTTTTTTTACATCCTCTTTGATACCATTCCGCAAATGCTGCCATATGAACATCATTATCAAGGATGACAGACTTTGTAGGATAAAGTTCTTCCAATTTTGGACCAATTGGAAAATGAGACCAAGGTAGATTGTTTTGATAGATGGCTATTCCTTTTTCAATATCGACTTTTCCAGGGACACCAATTCCGATACCAAGTAGGTGTTCTGGTTTGTAACCAGACTCTTCTAATACTTGATCAATACAGTTCTTTAATTGCTGAAACATCTTGTCTTTATCCGTTGTTATACTTGGGACTTCTTTTCGAAATAACACGCGCCCATCTTTTGTAATGAGCGCAGCGGCAATTTTGGTCCCCCCTACATCAATACCGAGTGAAAGATTCATGTTGACCTCCTGTTATTAAGGCAGAGATATTTTCACGACTTGATTAAGATTACGAGGTTGATCTGGGTTTAAGCCAAGTTTGATTGACTGATAATAAGCTAGAAGCTGAAAGTAAGGAATATAGAGTGCCGCTCTCGCTTCATCTGATAAATTGCTTCCTATATTAATCACATGATCAGCCGTTAAATCTGTCCCAAGATCTCCAATCACAATCGTTTTTCCACCGTTATTTTTAATATCATGAAGTAATGTGTGGTCGATCTCGCTCATTTTCGTTGTAGAAAACAGCACCACAACGGTTTCCTCATCCACAATGGAAATCGGACCATGACGGAATTCAAGGTTCGAATAACTTTCGCATTCCGTTTGCGTCATTTCTTTGAGTTTCAGTGTACCTTCTTTGGCTAATCCATTATAAATACCTGCGCCTAAGAAGATAAACCGCTCCGCTTTTGCACCTTGAACTATATCCTTCATAACATGTGCATGACTTACATTCTCATTTAACAATTCAGGCACCTGTTTCAGTTCTTTTAATGCCTCATTATTCTCGGCAAATCTTGCAGCATATAGTTGAATTGCATAAAGCATGTTAGTGAAGGATTGAGTCATGACAACGCTTTTTTCACTTATATGATCAAGACTAATTTGATCGTCAGCTAGTTGTGCCATTTCAGCATCACTGTTGCATGTTACGGCTAGAGTGGATATATTCTCTCTAGCCGTAATGGCTTTTAAAGCCGTAATAATTTCAGAAGTGGTTCCAGAGCGAGAGATACTTACTACTCTATATCGTTTATGGGGGGTGAATACCTGCTTTTCATGAAGAAAAATTTCTGAAGCCGGCACCGCGTTGGCTTGAATTCCAGTGATTTCTTGAAAGTATCTAGCAGCTGAAATTGCAATGTAGTAGGATGTGCCGCACCCTGTAAATACATAATTGACTTCGACATTATCATTAGGAATATTCATATTGCTGACGATCTGATAGGTTTTTTCTGAAGCGTTTCCTTGAGACATGATTTCCTTCAATGTATACGTATCCACTAATTACATCACTCCTTATTTAGTAAATGAAAATTGATTGACACTCATTTGTTTTTCTAGCGATTTAAGATCTTCTAAGGAAAGGTCTCCTGCTTTTTCTTGCAGTGCATTGGCTGTGCCAGCAGCTGAGGCTCTTATTAATGATTTCTCAAAAGGCTCTCTATCATAGAATCCAGATACTAATCCAGCAACAAAGGCATCGCCACTTCCTACAGGATTGACAACAGATAACTTAGGAATAGAAATTGTATAAATGCAATTGTCATAAGCAGCCATCGCTCCATCGCTTCCTCTAGAGACTGCCACAACGGAGACTCCTGTATGGCTTAATTCCATTAAAGCATTCATGATTTCATCATCGGTTTGCAACGGACGATTGGTGATTTCACTTAGCTCATCAATATTTGGTTTTATCATAAAGGGTTTCGCTTTCAGAGCTTCCTTAAGCGGTTGTCCGCTCGTATCAACAATTGCTCTTGTACCATTCTGCTGAACAAGTTCAACAAGTTCTTGATAAGCCGTCGTTAAAAGGCCCTTAGGTAAGCTCCCAGATAGAATGACATAAGTGCTTTTATTGGCCAATTCCAATAGTTTTCGTTTAAATTCAATCCATTCTCTTTCTAAAATGGTTGGACCTAACTCAAGAATTTCAGTTTGATTTGTGAATTCATCAATGATATTAAGGCAAATACGTGATTCGCCTTCAATCATTACAAAATCGGAATGAATTCCTTTTTCATCTGCTAACCGTTTAATGAATTGACCATTTAAGCCCCCCAAAAAACCTGTCGATACTGTGTTTATATTTAAAATTTTCAGTATTTTTGAGACGTTAATGCCCTTACCTCCAGGTTCGCTTATGATTCTTTTCGTCCGATTTACTTCATTTATAGAAAAGCGATCCATATAGTACGTACGGTCAATCGCTGCATTTAACGTAACAGTAGTGATCATAGACTTAAGCGTAAGTTTGCTGACTTTGCAGCATTAAGATTTTTTTCTTAACAATTTCCTCAACAGCTTCTCGAGCAGGGACGAAATACTTTCTCGGATCATCTGTATGTGGATGTTCATTCAAGTAATCTCGTAATCTAGCCACGAATTCAACCTTTAATTCAGTCGAGAAATTCACTTTACTTACGCCATATTGAAGCGATTCACGAACTTTTTCTTCTGGTACACCAGAGGCACCGTGCATAACAATTGGCCGTCCTGTCGATTCTGAAATTTTTTGTACAAGCTCAAAATTAAGCCTTGGTTCCTTTTTATATAAGCCATGTGCTGTTCCAAAAGCAGGGGCAAAAGAATCGATATCCGTTCGTGCGACAAAATCTTTTGCGAGGTCTGGATCTGTCAATTGAGCGTCCTGTTCGTCTACACTAAGATCGTCTTCCACGCCTCCAATGGTTCCGAGTTCAGCTTCTACGGGAACATTAACATAGTGAGCAGCTTCCACAACCTTTTGGACGAGCGCTACGTTCTCTTCATATTGTAATTTTGATCCGTCAATCATGACTGATGTATAACCTGCCCGCAAACATTGTAGAACCGTTTTGAAACTATCTCCGTGGTCTAAATGCAATGCAATTGGAATCGAGGTTTTCTCAGCTACCGAATTCACCATATTTTTGATGTTTTCGATTCCCACATATTTAATTGTTCCTGGAGTCGTTTGAAAGATAACCGGTGTATCGATCTTCTCAGCACCTGAAATAACCGCTTTCATAATTTCAAGATTATGAACAGCAAAGGCCCCAATCGCATAATGATTTTTGTACGCATCATCGAGTAACGGCTTACTAGAAACTAATGGCATTCAATCATCTCCTTAAAGTGATTCAACCAGTCAACGGGTTGTTGGGTCAAGTTGGGTTGTACCTTGGCAACATAACGTCACCAGGTCTTTAATGGTATTGTACTGTTATTAGGTTGTTGGGTCAACCTGTTCTTTAATTAAATTAATTCTGTGTAGAAACGACAGCGATCTCCTCTTACGATAGAATGACAGAATTCCACGGGTTTTCCTGATCGATCATAGGCTGTTCTTTCTAACAACAATGCGGGGTAACCTTCTTTTACCTGGAGATATTCACTTTCATAATCTCTTATGAGGACAGGTTCAAACACCTCTTTTGCTTTTGTAACGATAATACCAAAATCACTTTCCATTACATCATATAAGGAGGTATTCATCACATGCTCCTGCTTAATACCGGGTATGAGGTATTGCGGTATATATGATGTTTCAAGAATAACAGGCTCGTCATTTGCGCAGCGTAACCTCTTTAATTCGATTAGAGTATCTTCTTCATCAACCATTAACTTACTTGCGACTCGTGGTGAAGCAGTCGTTTCATTCATATGCAAAATAATATCTGTTGGTGCCATGCCCATTTCTTTCATCACTTTACTAAAGCTATAAAAGCCCATTAGTGGTTGCTCGAGCTTCGGCTGCGAAACAAAAGTCCCCTTCCCTTGAATTCGATTCAAGACGCCAATTTGGACGAGGTCTTCAATCGCTTTTTTAGCTGTGTTTCGGCTTATATTATAGTCAGCTCTCAACTCGTTTTCAGATGGAATTTTATCGCCAGGAGCCCAGTCACCTCGTTCAATATTCTCCTTTAATATCTCCTTTAATTGGTGATAGAGAGGAATAACACTATGCTGATCTAATTCTCTTTTCATAATATCCCCCATTTCTTTTGTGTATAGTTGTATCTACCTCATTCATTTTGTACCTTAATATTCATTGTGGTTTCAAAGTGAATTTTTCTTTATTCTATCATATTAATCAAGTAAGAGAGTAAAGTCGAGCTTCGACTTTACTCTCTTTAGTAATTGTTTTCATATACAGGTTCGTCAGTCAGTTTCAATGAACTCTGAACGAATCGAGAAACCTTTTCTCATTAGCTTTCTAGCATAAGTTAAATGAAGCATCATTGCTTCTGAAGCCCCACTTGGATCTTCACAAAGTATCATTTCCATAATTAACTCATGTTGTTGATTTGTGTCTTGAATGCGTTCCAGGTCTGTTGCGATTAAGCAATGGTAATGATCCATTGACTTGCTTATCTTTGCAGATAGTGATTGGAACAACTCTAGTAAAATAGGGTTGCCCGAAGCTTTTGCAACGTCCAAGTGAAATTGAGAGTCTTGAATGCTCTTATCCCTATAACGCTCACTTCGTTCTAGAAGTTCGAGCGTATGACTCATTGTTAGGAGGTCTTGCTCTGTTCGATTAACCGCTGCCAGTTTGACCAACGTTGTTTCTAACATTACAAGTGTTTGGAATAATGATTCCAAATTCTCATGTTGAGGCATCGGCATATATTGGAAATACCGTTTCGGTGTATAGCCTGTAACAATAGCTCCTTCTTCTGCCAATAAATCAATAACACCTCTTCCACTCAGCGTTTTTAATGCAGCTAATATAGTGGACCGTGAAACACCAAAAAACTGCGAGAGTTCCAAAACGGAGGGGATTTTATCTCCTTTATCATATTTCCTTTCTTTCAATAAACCTAATAGTTGTTTCTCAACTTTTTGGGATAATTCTTCTGAAGAAATGCGTCTAAGTTTCATTGTAAAACCCCCTATACGTAATAGCACAGTAGACGAGGTGGGTTGAAAGCATATCTGTATTATTATGTAAGTCAAAGCAAAAGCAGCCTGTGGGCTACTTTTGCAACATAAATTACTTATTTGAATAAACTTTTGCTTTCGCTTCTTTTCGTCGACTATGAAGTATTGGTTCAGTATAACCAGAAGGTTGATTAAAGCCTTTAAAGACAAGGTCACATGCAGCCTGAAACGCAATCGACTTTTCAAAGTTATCAGCCATTGCATGATAAGTCGGGTCACCTGCGTTCTGCTTATCAACTACTTTTGCCATTCGTTTCATTGTTTCTAGAACCTGTTCCTTGGAACAAATTCCGTGATGAAGCCAGTTGGCCATATGCTGACTAGAAATTCGAAGCGTTGCTCGGTCTTCCATAAGTTCAATATTATGGATATCTGGCACTTTAGAACAGCCTACACCATATTCGATCCATCGAACCACGTATCCTAGGATACCTTGAGCATTATTATCGAGTTCTTTCTCAATTTCTTTGTCGCTCCACTTCTTCTCTCTATTAACTGGAATTTCTAAAAGATCATTTAAATAATTTGCTGTCCTTTTCTCTAGTTCATATTGAATTTCCCTTACATTTGTTTGATGGTAATGTAAGGCGTGAAGGGTTGCAGCTGTTGGAGAGGGTACCCAAGCTGTACTCGCACCAGCTTGAAGCTGTGCACCTTTTTGTGCAATCATTTCACCCATAAGATCTGGCATAGCCCACATGCCTTTTCCAATCTGTGCGACTCCTCTGAAACCTGTGTTTAAACCATGAGCCACATTTGCTTTTTCATAACTTTGAAGCCAGGTCGCGTTTTTCATTTGGCCTTTCGGTATAACAGCTCCAGCTTCCATCGACGTATGGATCTCATCACCCGTTCGATCAAGGAAGCCGGTGTTAATAAATACGACGCGTTCCTTTACTTCGTTTATACAGTTTTTGAGGTTAAGGGTAGTACGTCGTTCTTCATCCATCACGCCAATTTTGATTGTATAACGCTCTAATTCAAGTAAATCTTCTGTTCGATTGAATAGTTCATTAGCAAATGCAACTTCCTTTGATCCGTGCATTTTAGGCTTTACAATATAGATGGATCCTTTGGAAGAGTTTTGGTATCGACCATTTCTATTCAGATCGTGCTTTGCGATTAATCCTGTAATCACGGCATCGATAATTCCTTCAGGTACTTCATTTCCTGATTGATCAAGAACCGCGTCCGTTGTCATTAAATGTCCAACATTTCGAGCAAACATCAAGGATCGACCAGGAAGAGAAAGTATCTTTCCATCAGGTGATGTATACTCGCGATCAGGATTCAACGATCGAACGATCTTCTTAGAACCTTTAGAAAAAGATGATTGTAAATCACCTTTCATTAAGCCAAGAAAATTCCGATAGACGAGGACTTTGTCTTCTGCATCAACAGCTGCAACAGAGTCTTCAAAGTCCATTATCGTTGTAATAGCAGATTCAACAAACACATCTTTAATTCCTGCTTCATCTGTTTTACCTATTGGATGAGAACGATCAATTTGAATTTCAAGGTGGATTTGATTGTTTTTCAATAAAATGACTTCAGGGTTTTCTTCACTACCTAGATATCCTACAAATTGTTCTCTATTAATTAAAGCGCTTTCATCGTTGTCAGTAAAGTGTACCTTAAGCATCCCTTGCTGTATAGTAAATCGTTTAATGTCTGAGTAACTTCTTTCCTTTAATGGCACGACCGAATCTAGGAAATGCTTTGCATAAGTTATCACTTTTTCACCACGGATTGGGTTATATTCCGTACTTTTAGATGCTCCTTTGTCTTCTGAAATAACGTCAGTTCCATACAATGCATCATAGAGACTCCCCCACCTTGCATTCGCTGCATTAATCGCATACCGAGCGTTATTGACTGGGACAACTAGCTGAGGACCAGCTTGAATGGCAATTTCCTCATCTACTGATTGAGTGCTAATTTTAACATCCTTTATTTCTTCTTCAAGATATTCGATATCCTTAAGAAACGTTTTATAGCTTTCTAGGTCACTAGCTCGTTTGTTCAGGTGATAAGCATTGATTTTTTGTTGTAGGTCTTCTCGAACTTGTAGAAGCTGTTTATTGATAGGTGACAGTTCAGTGATCATGTCACCAAGGCCACTCCAAAACTGTCTAGAAGAAGTGCCAGTTCCAGGAATAACATCTTCATTAATAAATTCATAGAGTTCCGTTGCAACATGCAAAGTACCAATTGACTTATAATTTTCCATTACCTGTCCCCCTCATAAGCTTGACAGAACCTTATATGGTGCTGTTCATTCGTTATATCTTATCTTATAATAAAGTAAGCTATTTATATAATACATATATCGCATATTAGGTATGCTTTCAGGTTATAATTCAGAATTTTCGAAATTCGCATTGGCTATATATATGATTCTCTACTTTGGCTCTTTCAAATAGCATCGTTTTGATCGATCAGAAATAAGCCAATAAAACAGCGTTCACTAACATAGCCTTTGAAAAAATCTCTGTGTGGAGGTATTTTGATGGAAATTCGTCACTTGGAATATTTTTCTGAAGTCGCTAGACAATTAAGTTTCACAAAAGCTGCTACTAGTCTTCACGTGTCCCAACCTTCTATTAGTAAAGCCATTAAAAATATGGAAGCAGAACTTGGAGTGCCGCTCTTCTATCGTTCAAAGCAATTGGAATTAACCGATGCGGGTCACGCTGTCCTTATTAATGCGCATCACGTACTAAGTGCTTTTCGTAATCTAACAACAGAATTAACCGACCTCACAGAGCTTAAAAAGGGTGAAATTAAAATAGGTATTCCTCCTATTATCGGGGCTGCGTTTTTTTCAAAGTTAATTAGTCAGTTTAAGGCGAAATATCCTTTTGTTGAAATTCTATTAACGGAAGTAGGATCAAAATCGATAAAGCAAGGGATTGAGGATGGCTCACTCGATATTGGCCTAATTTGCAATACCCCATTAAAAAACAGTTCTTTGGAAACGGTTCAAGTTATTTCTGATCCATTGATGGTAGTTGTTCACAATGAACATCATTTAACGGAATCGACTGAAATCGATATAACGGATCTTGCATCAGAGCCATTTATTTTATTTCGTGATGATTTTTCGTTACATGATCGAATTGTAGAAGAATGCTCGAAACAGGGGTTTCATCCGAATGTCGTTTGCCACAGTTCGCAGAAAGATTTTATGATCGAGATGGTAGAAGCAAAGCTTGGCCTTGCCCTTCTACCTAGTAAAATCGCTCTTTCAATTCCAAACGATTCCATTACGTCAATTAGGCTTCGTCACTCAAATCTTCGCCTCGAACTTGGGCTGATTTGGAAAAAGAATAAATACTTGCCTTATGCGGTCAAAGAGTTTATTAACCTCGCAGATTCAATTGAAGTGAGTTGAATCCTTCAGAGCAGGTGTTTTAATTTAGGAAATGCTTCTATGATTCTACAAATTGAAAAGAGCTGATGAAGGACTTCTTCATCAGCTCTTTTCTTATTCTTCTATAATCTCCCAATCATGCTCGAAAGCAACACAGCCCTTGAGCGTTTGTGCAACAGGACAACCACGCTCAAATACATGAAGTGCCCTTTCTGCAGCTTCTCTTTTCCCTTCTGGTATGATTAATTTATAATGACATTTTATTTTAGTGATTTTGAGGACACCCTCAGGCGCTTCGATCAATCCTTTGAATTGACCAGATAGTTTGTTTGGAAAACTAGGTATTTGGCGCGCCTCCAGCGCACCGGACAATGTCCCTGTTAGTCAGCCGCCTGCAGCAGCAACGATGTGATCAAGGGTTGACGGTTGTTCCACCTCAGGTGACTCTTGATAAAAATCTTTCACCCCACCATGCATGCCGTAGTGAATCGGTTCTTTGAAATCCGCAATATATGCGCGACGGCTTTTATCTTTATCTTGCTCAATACGAATGTTTGATATTTCGATTGGTTTGTCCATCGTTTGAACTCCTTTCGGTTATTAATAAGCCCCTCTAATCATTTCATGCACTTCTTGTTGATAGAAGCTAGCAAGCTTCTGCATTTCTTCCCTGGAAAAGTTAGGAACCTCTGTAGCTTTGAGGTTTTGTTCTACTTGTTGAATGTTTTTAAAACCAGGGATAACACAAGAGACTTCTTTATGTTCAAGAATCCATTTTAGCGCAGCAGTCGTCATACTCTCTCGGTCGCGAGCAATCCAATTGATTTCATCGCTTAGCTCTACACCTTTTTCAAATTCAAGTCCCGCAAACGTTTCACCTACATTAAAGGCTTCTCCATTCCGATTAAAGTTTCGGTGATCATCATCTTCAAAGGAAGTGTTTTTCTTGAATTTCCCAGTTAATAAACCACTGGCCAGCGGCACCCGCGTAAGAATGCCAACGCCTTGTTCATAAGCTTTTGGAAAAAGTTCCTCTAAAGGCTTTTGCCTAAATATATTAAAAATAACCTGCAGAGTACTTACGCCAGGATACTTGAGACATAATAGTCCTTCCTCAACTGTTTCAACACTTACACCATAATAGCGTATTTTACCTTCGGCTTTCAATTTGTCCAATACCTCAAACACCTGACCTTCCTTAAGGATGTCGATTGGTGGACAATGAATTTGAAAAAGATCAATTTGATCTCGTTCCAAGCGCCTTAAGCTCGCTTCACAATAAGCACGAACACTTTGTTCTGAATAGTTGACAGAATCGTATATGTCTCCTGCACGACAAAATTTCGTTGCGATGTGAATTTTATCTTCCATCCCTTTTGTTGCTTTAGCAAGGAGTTCTTCACTATGTCCATCTCCATATACATCTGCTGTATCAAAAAAATTCACGCCAGCATGTATAGCATGTTGTAGAGAATCGAGCGCTTCTTTGTCATTTGTTTTCCCCCATGCTCCGCCAATTGCCCACGTTCCGAAACTAACTTCACTTACTTGCAAGTCTGTATGACCTAACTGTCGATATTTCATTCTTTCGCCTCCATTAACTCGAGTTGACATTACATGGTAATTTCCCTTTAAATCGTTGTTTAAACCGCTTTCATATTTGTTTTTGAATGTAACGTTCTCTAAATGAAGTTGCTCTATAGCTTGATCATTCAATGATTGGAACGAAATTGTTCAACCTTTCAAATCATCTCTACACCATACGTATGTCACTCTTCTCACTTCCAAAAAAAGACGGGGGCGGGCCCCGTCTCTCTGTTATTTTGTGATTTTTTTATAGTGACTTAGTGCATTTCTAACTTCCCCAAATTCAGATGCATGGGGTCGATCTTCTCCTACTGAATAGCCCTCATCAACCATGCGATTTCGATTAAGGCAAAGCTTAGTGAATGTAGGTTTAAAGAAATCAAATAGCTCAAAACGCTTCTCTAGTTGTGGGAACCTTGATTGATACGAAAGAATTGATTCCGCTAGTTTTTCCCAGAAATTCTGTTCTTCCATTAACTCACCGTTTACTAAAATGTTCGATAAATAACGGAGGTGACAGATGAATAAGCCTGTAAATATAAATTGGATCAGTCCCTCAGGTGGTTCACTCCGAAGCACATCTTTTAATTCCTCTGTAAGATAATTAAGCTCCTCGAATGGTTGATCACTAATATTGACATCATCTACGAAATCTTTAATTGCAAGGCGTGATGGTTTGGAATCTTTTAGAACAAGAATAGTGTTTTGGCCGTGAGGAGAAAAGACTGTTCCATATTGGTACAAATAATGGAGCAATGGCTTCATAGTGACATCAAAAAATTGCGTCATCCATTCTTCTGTAGACATTCCAGATTTCTCAATCAAGCTCTTTACATAGGGCTTCCCATCATGGTCTTCGTATAGAAGTGCTGCTAAAGTAATCGCCTGTTCACCGTCCTCGAGATAAGTATAGATACTTTCTCTAAAAATAACGCCAAGCATTTCTTTGTACTGATATGGGGCATTCTCCAATTGATTATAATAGGAATGATTCACATTAATACTCGCAATTTCACCTGGTAAAATCACTCTACATTCATCTTTTAAAAAGGAGTCTTTATCATAGATGCCTTTAATGAATTCAGTTATTTTCGGAGCAATAAGAGTACGTTCTGCGGGTAATCCTCTATATACAAGTGTATTTAGTATGCTCATCGGTAATTTTACATGATGCTTGTTTGGATTGGATTTGTTAACAAATGTCCGAATGGACTGTTGTGGGAGATAACGATCACTGGATTGACCAAGCGGTATGATCGTTTGGTTTGCAATCTCCTCTGCAAAATTCTGAACCAAAATGTTTTTCCACTGCCACTCATGGACAGGCATCATGAAGTATTGATTAGGATCATCAATCTTTTTTTCTAATATATTGTGGAATGTAGAACGATCCTGATCACTTAATTCATAGTTTACTAGTTTTTCGAAGGTAAATTTCTCAATAGATTGAAATGAGCTAATGTGTCGACTAACGCCAATCCATGAAAGTGTTACTTCGTTTTGGTGTTCAGGAGCATATGCTAAATAATCATCATACCCGAACCCAATTCTCCCTTTGTTATACGTGATCCAGGGATGTCCAGTCATGTAGCCTTCAAGATTAGCGTAGTCTTCAGTAATCAATTTGTCTGATGAAACTCGCTTATTTAACAGATGAGCATCTGCAATGAGAGTTTGACTAATTTCCTTTATTAAATGAGCTGTTGTTTCCGATGACATGCCTATTAAGGGTTTGATATCAAGGAGGAAGCCAACGGCACTCCCTTCTACCTCATTCCCATTATCTAGTATGCGAATGGATTTGCAGTCAACATCATAGCTATCAAATTGGCGGGGAATCGCATGGAATGAGTATGATTTCTTGTCTGAAACTCGAAGTTCATAGATGGTATAGCTATCTTTCTCTTGAACGAGTTGAGGTGAGATCATATCTTCGTACATAAATTCTGAAATCATTTTTGCTAAGAGTTTTGTATTAACAAGTGTCCAGTTTTGTTTAGTAAGAACAGTATCTAGTTCGTTTTGAGAATACATACGTTCACCACTTTCCTTCTAGTTTGTTGTAAGAGCAGGTTGTTTGGCGATTCCAAAAGATTGAAAGACGTTATGTGACTGCACTGGGTATTTTTCTCTATTGGAGATTTGATTGATGATGACAGCATTACGGTGTGCTCCGAGACCAAGGTCGGGCGCACCAACTCCGTGAGTGTGTAGCTCTCCGTTTTGAATGAATATATTGTTCTGATTGGAATCTTTCGTCATTAAGCGGTAATCTTTCGTAATCGTCGGGCGGCCATTCTCGTCCCTAAGTAAAAAAGATTCGGGTAAGAAACTTGGAACGGTCTGTTTATATCCAGTACCAAGCACTATGATTTCAGATTCGAAATCAAATGGTTCATTTGTAATCGTGTGGCGTCCCTTGCCAAAACACACCTCCCCTTTCATCTCTAGTTGATTTACCTCACTCATAGCCTGTAAGTGTAAGGGGGAGCGTTGATTACCAATAGATCGTTCATATAATACGTCATAGATTTCTGAAATCGTTTCTGCACTAATCCCTTTGTAAAGTAAGTCTTGTTTTTCAATCACTTTGTCTTTTTTTTCTTGCGGAAGATCGTAAAAGAATTCGGTGTAATCTGGTGAAAAATATTCAAGTCCTAGTTTGGAGTACTCCATTGGGAAAAAACCGTTTGATCTTGTGTACCAGCTAAGATGGTAGTCATGATGCTCCTGTTCTTTTGCTAGATCTAAAAAAATCTCAGCTGCACTTTGGCCTGATCCAATGACTGAAATGGATTTTCCTTGTAAAGCCTTTGGTTTCTTCTCCATGAACTCTGATGAATGAAAGACGGTTTCTCCAAGCGCAGGTTTAAAATGTTCTGGTACTGCAGGTACTGAGCCTATTCCCATGACCAGATGCCTGGCCAAGAACGTGTCGGTTTCTAGCGTTTTCACATCCTGGACGTGAACAGCATAAATAAATTCTTCCTCGGATGCTTCATATGATGAAACTTCAGTGACTTCATATCCAAATCGGCATGAATTTAGCTGATCACTCACCCATTTACAGTAGTGATTGTATTCCTTTCTCGGAATATGAAACTTTTCTAAAAAATAAAAGTGATACATACGACCATGAACCTGCAGGTAGTTAAGAAAACTATATTTGTTTTTAACGTCAGCCATGCTTACAAGATCCGCGAAAAATGGCACCTGCAATGTGGTTCCTTCGATGAGCATACCTGGATGCCAATCAAATTCTTTTTTACGGTCAAATAGAAGAATATCCAAATCGTCCATTTCATCTGTTAAAGCAGCTAGACCTAAATTAAATGGTCCAATACCGATACCAATTGCATCGTAGACGTATTCAGGCATTTCCCCACTTCCTTTCAAACTGCTTCCGCTCACAAATCATTAATAAGCCTGTTTTATCCGGTAGAATAATCGGTTTTTGTGGAGTGAAACCACATTTTTCAAACACATGAATCATTTTTTTGTTTTGTATATCTGGTTCTGCAATGATTCTTTCTGTTCTTGTTTCTCTTAATTGCAAAGAAACCATTGCACGTAGAAGGGGAAGGGAAAACCCCCGACCAAGGTAGTCAGTATTACCAATCAAAAGGTGAATGCCTTGATCGTAAGGTTTGTTTTCATAAAATCCTTCTATTATATCTTCCTTTACCCAATAAGCTTCCCAGTAGCTAATGGGCACTTCATTGATAAAACCTAGGTACAGCGTCTGATGTTTCTCTTTTAGTGCCTTTTGTAAATGATTTCGAAATGAGTTAATCGGTATATTTAATTGCCAGAATGGATGCACATGCTCTTTGTTCATCCAAGAGTGAATCATTTCGATATCGCGTTCGAAGCTCACCTTAGTAAAAGAGATCGTTTTCTGTAATTCTTGATCGAATACATTAAAGTCCATTGCCATGTCTAACTGTAACCTCCTGAGCGATCGGATTTCGGACCATCGTATACACTGATTGTGTAGCCATTGATCCAATAAGCTCATCCATATCATAGAGGCGAGTTAAGAGATTCGCTTTACAAGGAAGAACAGGATCCTCAAGTAAACTTTTAATGAGAGGTGATAGCTGTATGGCTAAATACTGAGAGAGGCGTTCTCTCAGTATGGTCACAAGGTGTTTTTCTTCAATTAATCCGTTTACACCAAATGCGTTGATTAATCCGAATAAGTTGTTAAAAAAGAAATAATAGCGAAAACGTTCATTTGCTACGTCATCGGAACAGATTGTATCGCTCTTCTTATTCAAATTAGGCATGAGCATTGCTAGTTCTTCAGACTTGGACTCACTGAAATAATATCCTTGATTGTCTCGATAATAGAATGTAGATGGATACCCTTCCTTAAGCTTAACAACAGCATTCTGCTGGTGTGCTTCAAGTGCAATGCCATAATGTTGATGAAGCCATAGCATCGGATCAAGTGATATGTCCAGATAACGATCAAACCATTCTACACTGACTTCTTCTATGGCACGTCCCTCTCTTCTAGCAATAGCAGTAATGATGGAATAAATACGTGACTTGCCACCATAAGCATGATCCTGACATAGTGCTGCTACGAGGCTTGTATTTTCGCTCTTTTCGTAGAAAGGATTCTCTCTAATCATCACGGCGAATTCAGATTCAAGATTAGGTATGTTGATATTGAGATAAGCTGGATCCTGGATAATTTTAAAGTCAGGATAATTATTTGCTAATTTTTCACCTAATTGTGTTTGTAAGAGTCTAGAAACCTCTACGCCACGATCTAGCTCTTTCTGTTGATTTAGTCGTAGTGAATTTGTGATTTTTACCGGAACTGAAAATTTAAACATGAATCTAGATAAAGAGCTGTACACAGTTCTAAAGGAAGATGTTGCTGTATACATGCGCCCTACTGGTCCTAGATAATCAAGCGATCCTTTTTGAATGTGTTCAAGCACTTCTTCTTTTTTTAGAAGAGAGTTTACTTGAAGAGGGTGCATTGGCACTAGAACACGCTCCTTAAATTGATGGAGCCATTCTGGATCTACTTCTCCACTTTTTAACTCTTCTTTAATAAGCTCGCTTGCTTGTAGCTGCAAACTGGAATCTTCATTGATCAATGAAGGGTGAACACTAAAATAGTGAAGCTGAAATTCACCTTTCAGTTCTGGAGAAAACAATTCATCCTCCTCGTGTGTTAAACCTTGTTTGCTTTTCGGCGTCGGGTGCATTAAGTGACCAAAAAGTAAAGACTGTTCTGCTTCAATGTAATCAAAATCTTCATCCTTTAATTTTCCTCTGTCTTCGAATCGCTTTCCAATGTAAGTTGTCATGCTTTGACAGCTCAACATCACTCGCAGAACCAATTCATCTTCTGCATCCGTTCGGTTTTGGTCAATTAGTAGTTCCTTTACAATCAGTGTTGTTAATGTCACATAGTCAAGAGTATGAAAAGTACCATTTAATGACCGGTAATATAATGGGAACTGAAAAATATGCCGCTCTGTTAAGGACCAATAAGAAACGGGGAAGATCATCTCTATGCCCTGATTTTCTAGTAGGCAGGAAATGAATTTCTGAGATAAGGTTGTAGATAAATCTTCAGGTTTTGGTATTTCTGAGTAGTTTCCTGTTTCACGTAAATAACAATTCAGAAAGCTTTGCATAGTCGCCTGTTCTGCGATCTTTTTAGCGCTGATCACGTGTGTTCCCTCCACTTCCTTCCGAGTGTACGAATGTCATCCACGATCTCTTGGATGTGCTTCATTTTGGTTCTAGGGTTTAGTATGGTGAACTTCAAAAAGGTTTGGCCATTAACAGAAGTCTTGGCTATGGCCGCTCTGCCCTCATACAACAATTCTTGCTGTATTTTACGATTTAATTTGCATCGATCAGTACTGAAATCTTGAGGTTCATAACGAAAGATAACAGTGTTGAGTTCTGGAGAAAGGTTTTCAACTTTTATATCATCCTGACATGAAAGGTATTCCGCAGTTGCTTGAGCAAGGATAAAAGTATAATCAATCATTTCTCCGAACAGGTTTGTACCTATCGTTTTTAATGAAAGAAAGAGCTTAAAGGCGTCAAATCTTCTGGAAGTTAAAATCGATTTGTTCACCAGGTTAGGAATCCCCGCTTCAACATCTTCTAGTGGATTTAAATAATCAGCATGGTGATTTAAAAACCGGAACGATTCTTTGTTCTTCACTAGGAAAGCCGCACATGAAATGGGCTGATAAAAAAGCTTATGAAAATCGACTGTGAGCGAATCGGCATAACAAATCCCATTTAACTTTGACTTATGAGATTCGGAAAGAATAAGTGCACCTCCAAAAGCTGCATCCACATGGAACCATAAATCTTCCTCATGAGCGATTGCGGCTAATTCATCTATCGGATCTATGCTTCCGAAATCAGTGGTGCCACAAGTCCCAACGAGTGCAAAAGGAACAAGGTGTTGAGCTTTTAATTCAGCTAATTGGTACTGTAAATGCGATACCGACATTCTGTGATGTTTGTCTGTTTTAACTTTTATTACTGCTTTTTCTCCCAATCCAAGCTGTACAGCTGATTTCTGTACAGTAAAATGAGCCTCCTCTGAGCAAATAATCCTTAATTTATGAAACTCTTCTGGTAATCCATCTTTCTGAACATTTTGCCCCCATAAGCTTAAACAACATGCATCTCTAGCTAGAAGAAGACCAGTGTAGTTCGATTGTGTCCCTCCACTTGTAAATGTGCCGTCAGCATTTGATGAATAACCAAATTGACCTGCGAGCCACTTAATCATTCCCTCTTCAAGGTACGTAGCAGAAGGACTTTGATCCCATGAATCAAGTGATTGATTGAACACACTTATTGCGAGTTCAGCAGCTATGGCAGGTATAAGCGGTGGGCATTGCAAATGAGCTAGGCTTTTTTCATGAGAAATTTGCAGGTTATTTTTGAATAGAGGAGCCTTAAGCTCGTTTAGTAATGCAGTAAAATCTTGATTTGAGCTATGAAAATCGAAAAGTTCTTCAACTTCCTTTTCAATCGTTTGTGGCTCCTTTCTGGTGAACGGCTCATTTTCTTTACGAAAAGTCTCGCAAATTATGTTCGTCATTTCGTGCATTTGTGCCCGGAAAGCTTCTTGCCCTTTCTCACTGTTGTGAAGGAAAAGGGAATCATACATTTTCTCTTTTGAAATATCAGGAGGATTCTTTTCAACTGCATTTATCATAAACTTTTAACAGCAGCGTTAACTGCTTCCTCAAAAATGCTGAGTACTTCTAAAACTTGTTCATTCGTTATTATCAGTGGCGGGAGGAACCTTACTACACTTCCGTTACGACCTCCAACTTCTAAAATCAATCCTCTGTCAAAGCATTCTTTCTGAATCCTGCTAGCTAACGCAGGTTGAGAAGGATAGCTTCCTGATGAAGACTGGGGCTGTGTAGGATCTACTATTTCAACACCGATCATTAGCCCTCTTCCCCTTACGTCTCCAATTTCACGGAAATTCACCTGGAGCTTTTGTAAGGCAGAAAGCATTTTTTCTCCCATCGTTGCTGCATGAATATCAAGTCTCTGTTCTTTAATAAATTTCAATAAGGCTGTTCCGGCTGCCATTGCCATTTGATTTCCTCTGAATGTACCAATGTGAGCACCAGGCTCCCACTTATCGAGTTCACGATCGTAAATAACAACCGAAAGTGGGAGACTGCCGCCAATTGCTTTAGAAAGGACAATGACATCTGGTACGATCCCTGCATGTTCGAATGCGAACATTTTTCCTGTTCGTCCTATTCCCGTTTGGATTTCATCAATAATAAGAGGAATACCTCGCTCGCTTGTTATTCTTCTCATTTCCTGTAGCCATTCGATTGGTGCAGGTACGGAACCACCTTCGCCTTGAACAACTTCTAGAATCATAGCGGCCGGGGGTAAAATGCCGCTCTCCGGATCATCTAATAGATTTTCAATATAAGTACTAGAAATTTTGTGTCCTTTGCTTTCCTTCATACCAAATGGACAACGATACGAATACGGGTATGGCATGAAATGAGTATCTGGCATTAAACCTTGGACGTTTTTTTTGGGACCGAGATTACCACTAATCGCCATTGTTCCATGTGTTGAACCGTGGTATCCTCCTTGAAACGTAAGGATACTACTTCTCCCTGTCGCAGTTTTCACTAATTTTAAGGCGGCTTCTATCGCATCGCCTCCTGTTGGTCCACAAAATTGTATTTTGGCACGCTCTGCGAAATCTCCGGGTAAATTTGAAAATATTTCATTCACGAACTCTTCTTTTATTGGTGTTGTAATATCTAACGTATGTAAAGGCCTTTTATCATGAAGGACTTTCTGCATGGCTTCTATAGTAACGGGATGGTTATGACCAAGAGCTAAAGTACCAGCACCAGCTAAGCAATCATAATATCGCTTTCCTTCCATGTCAGTAACAAAAATCCCTTCTGCCTCATTAATGGCAATTGGTATTCTTCTTGGATAAGATCTTGCATTGGACTCTCTTTTCATTTGTTGGTCGAGTAGTGTTTGATTTGTATTTAATTCTTGAATCATCATGTTGAGAACTCCTTTACTAATTGATAATGATTTTCATTATCTTACACTATTCATGATAAGTGAGAATGATTATCATAGTCAATGATACTTGAGAACCATTCTCACTTAAAAATAAAGTCGGTTTTCTAGGTAGATCGATTGGTTTTAATCCCTAATAATGGAAAGCGGATTGTGGGAGTCCCACCTTCTTTGGTGGTCTAAATTAGACGATCGACTTTGGTCACAATGCAAATCAAACGAATAGGATAAAAGTATGAAAAGGAGCGTGTTTAGTATTGGAGGTGTACGGAGAATTCCTCATTCTTTCGGGAGCGTGGATCCAGACGATAGGTGCAGCTATTGCCTCTATTGGGAATACAATTGTTGCAGCAAATGAAGCTGACTCACTTATGGAGGATATCGGAGGAGACCTTTATGTAATTGGGAATGGCGTCGAAGCAACGGGGAACTCTCTTCAAGCTATCGGAAGAAGCAGCTTGACTTCTAATGAGAATGAAACGTTTGGAACGCTCGGAGCATGGTTACAGTCTGCTGGTAATATTGCAAATGTTCTTGGTGGATCAGGAATTGTAACGGGGACTGATGAAGAAGCGCTGAATATTGACATTATGGGAGATATTATTCAATCAGCTGGAGCTGCTTTCGAAGCAAAAAGCTCGAGTATAAGTGAAGCCTTCTATGCAGAGCTCATCACAACCGGGCAAACGATTCAATCGTTTGCCATTGCTATTGAAGCTATTGGGCTTCTGTATGTGAAGAATGGAAATAAGAAGATGGGACAACAGATTCTTGCCATTGGAAGTTATGGTCAAACTGCAGGGGCAGCCATTGCAGCCATTGGTTTCACAAAAGAGTATTATGAACATTGAGCGATCTGTTAAATGAGATTAAAAGGATTTATAACGTGCGCTCATTGATTTCAAATGCCGCTCTAACACCAGATTCAACTGCTCCTTCAATCCACCCGTGGAAATCTGATGTGTGCTCACCTGCAAAGTGAACTCTTCCTTCAGGTTTTTTTACGATGCTTTCAAATTCGGTAATTTGATTCGGTTTAAAGAGTGTAAAGCAACCTCCTGAGAATTGATTTTGACTCCAGCTAAATGATGCGCTCGTCAAGTACTCATCAAATACTTTAGGTCCATGTATTTTTGCAAGATCTTCAAGGGATTGTGTGATTTTTTGATCATCATTTAAGCTATTCCATAACATCGCGTTATCTTCCCAGCTATAACTTGCTAGTAAGACTCCAGCTCCTGGCTCATTACCTGTGCGACTAGGTGTATACGTATAGCGATTAGGAAAATCCGAAATGGTATTTGCACCATTCAACCCTTCTTTTTCCCAAAATCGGTCTTTAAATTCAATCCCAATTTTAATAGAAGCTACATAATGCAACTCACGGATCGCTTTCCATTTATCAAATGAAAAAGAACGGTACGGATAAACTTCTATAAATTGAAACACTGAAAAAGGCACAGTCATAAGAACATAATCGCTGTTAAACTTTTCAATAATTCCTGTTTGTTGATTCCTCGTCTGAATTTGAACACTTTGTGGTCTTTGAATGAGGCGGTGTACTTTTTGATTTAACAAGAGATTCTCTTCTAGCTCAGGTAGAAAAGACCGAGGCAATTGATCATTTCCACCAGTAATTTCGTTAAATTCCATGTCAGTATTAAAAACAGTATTTACGATATCGGTTAGAATGTCGATAAAGGATAGTTCCGAAAATCCTTCAATGCCTAAAAGTACTTTAACCATTCGAACAGCATTTGGAGATAGCGAAGGACCAATGGGATTGAAGCGAAGAAAATTCTCCATTGAATACTGATCAAATTTTTTACGAATGAATTTCTTTTGTTGAGCGTCACCTTCTTTATAAAGCAGTAAAAATGGATTAACTGCTGATAAAAATAATTCCGTAGCGGTTTTTCCTTTTTCGTGAGGTTCAACGGGAAATTGAAGGATATCAGGGTCTGCTTCGTATTTTTCTCTTGTAGTTCTAACTCCATTAGCATAAATGATATCTCTTGGAGAGGAATTCACGAAGCGATTCATTTTAAGTTGAAATCTTCTGATATATTCATACGTTAATTTGTGAGTTGTAGGAATACGCATAGCGCCAACATCAAGATAATTATCATCTGTAAATGGTTTTCTAAGAGTGTAAACCCTCCCGCCAACACGATCGTTTCCTTCTAGAATGGTAACTCGATGACCGGCCTTCTTTAACAAGGATGCTGATACTAGTCCTGCAACGCCAGCTCCCACAACAATAACGTTCGTTGGTGAAGACGATTTTTTCAATCCATTCTTAATGATATTAAGCATCTCGTTAGGGTATTGAGGCGTAGTGAATTCTCGAGACATCACCATCATCCTTTTTTCACTAACATATTAGTTACATTTAAAAACTATACGAACTAGTTTTTAACATCACTATTGCCTATAACTCCTTCGCCATGAGAAAATTTTTAAGTTGGATACCGTTTTTTTCAACTAGCTGACTTTTTACTAGTGAAAATCCTTGCTCTCTAAAAAACGGAACTGCCGTTATGCTTGCTTCCGTATGAAGCTGTTCCATATTGTTCAAACGTGCGGTCTGTTGCACTTTTTCTAAGAGCTCGGAAGCGATTCCTTTTCTTTGGTAGTCTTTATGAACATATAAACGGTCAAGCAGTCCTGAAGAGGTTAAATCGCAAAATCCTACGATCTGTTTGTCTAAGGTAGCAACATAAGTGAAGTTTCGTTCGAATTCCTCTCCCCATGATGCATGACGCCTATTAAGTTCAGTTTTATTAGCCCAGGCATTTACCTGTATGTTTGTATAGTCTCTCCGGTTAATAGAATGAACAGTGTCATAAAAAAGATCAATCATTTCTATTAAATCGTTTTCTTTAAAAGGCCTGATATGCATGCCATTCCCCTTCCGTGATTCTCTTTCTTTTTATTATAGAACCCAAGTGCAAACAACGCATCAAAAAAGACGGCAGATGCCGCCTCCGATAAGAGTCTATCCGTTCATACTTTCTACCATCATGGCCATGCCCTGTCCACCGCCAACGCATAATGTTGCGATTCCAAAGCGTTCGTTTCTCTTCTTCATTTCATATACCAAAGAGGTTAGAATGCGAGCACCTGTAGCACCGAGCGGATGACCTAATGCTATAGCTCCTCCATTTACGTTTACCTTGCTCATGTCTAATTCAAGTTCTCGAATAACAGCGAGTGCCTGAGCAGCAAAGGCTTCATTGAGCTCTATTAAACCGATCTCCTCGAGCGTTTTCCCTGTGCGTTCTAAAAGTTTCCGAAAGGCTGGAATTGGTCCGATTCCCATTATCTCAGGAGAAACCCCAGAAGTTGCCCAATCAACGATTCTAGCAATGGGTTGAAGCTCTAATTCTTTTGCTTTTATTTCAGTCATCACAAGCATGGCAACAGCTCCATCATTCCTCCCGCAAGAATTGCCAGCTGTCACCGTTCCGTTCTCTTTAAATACTGGTTTTAATTTGCCAAGTTTCTCAATTGTTGTGCCTGGACGAGGATGTTCATCTTGATCGACAAGATTCGTTTGACGACGATTTTGAATTTCGACCGGAACAATTTCATCTCTAAATTTACCCTTTTCAATCGCTTCTGCTGCTCGTCGCTGACTTTCTGCTGCAAAAGCATCTTGTTCATCCCGCGATATCTTGTAACGTTCGGCTACGTTTTCTGCTGTAATACCCATGCCAAGATGAGAACCATATTGTTCAACAGGCTGTTGTCCAGCTTCTGAATTAGAATCAACTAATTGCGTTTTGTCTCCTCCGAAACGGCTATTTCTTAAATAAATGGGAGCCTGACTTAAACTCTCTGTTCCGCCTGCGATCAGAATAGATGCCTGCTTTGATTGAATTTGTTGGACTGCTGAGGCGACAGACTGCATACCTGATGCGCAAAGTCGATTGATTGTAAATGCAGGAGAGGTTTCAGGAATGCCAGCACGTAATGAAGCGACTCTCGCTACATTAGATGATTCGGTTGTTTGTCTTACTTCTCCTAAAATGACTTCTTCTACTAAGTGAGGGGAAAGACCTGATCGAGCTAGTGTTTCTTGTATGGCATAGGTAGCTAACTTTCCAGAGTTTAGATTTTTAAAGACACCACCGTAGCGTCCTACTGGTGTTCGAACTGGTTCTACGATAACGATGTTTTCCACTCCTTTTTACCTCCTCATTTGTATTCTTTACGAAGTTGACCTGCAATGATGTTTTTCTGAATTTCTGATGTACCTTCATAAATACGGGTGATCCGAGCGTCACGGAAAAATCGCTCAATCGGATAATCTGAAATGTAACCGAGCCCTCCGTGAATTTGTAGAGCCTTGTCGGCGATTCTATTGTATACTTCAGATCCATACAGCTTTAACATTGCCGCTTCCTTAATGACCTTTTTTCCTTCTTCAACCATCCATGCGACACGATAAGTAAAAGATCGAAGTGCTTCAATTTCAACTCCCATTTCAGCTACCATATGGGCAACAGCTTGGTGTTCAATGATCGGCACGTCAAATTGGATGCGCTCCTCCACGTAAGACATGCATAAGTCCAATAGCTTTTGGGAAGATCCAAGATTACGAGCAGCAAGGCCTGCACGACCATTTGCCAAAATTTTTAATGCATTAACATACCCTTCTCCTACTTTTCCAAGAACATTTTCCTCTGGCACTTCACAATGATCAAAGATAAGCTCAGCTGAATGTGACCCTTTTAACCCCATTTTTTCTTCCACTGCACCAACTTGAAAGCCAGGGAAATCTTTTTCAACGATAAAGGATGTAATCCCCTTCGCACCTTGTGAAGGATCTGTTACAGCCATAACGGTAAAAACGCTCGCTTCTGTCGCGTTAGTAATGTAATGCTTCGTACCGTTTAGAATATATTTATTACCTTGTTTGACGGCTGTCGTTTTCAAGTTAGAAGCATTTGATCCTGCAGATGGCTCAGTAAGAGCAAAGGCTCCTATCATGTTTCCTCGTGCCATTTCGGGTAAATAATATTCCTTTTGTTTGGTATTACCGAGTTCAACAATTCCAACCGAACCAATTCCCGTATGTGCTCCAATTAAAGTAGTAAACCCGTTATGCGTTTTACCTAATTCTTCATATAGAGCGCATTTTCCAACCATTCCAATTCCAAGTCCGCCATATTCTTCTGGAATACTAAGACCAAATAGACCTAATTCTTTTGACATTTCGATAATGTGTTCTGGTATTTGATTTTCACGCTCAATGGTCATGGCTACTTTTTCTACTTCGTTTTCTACAAAGTTTCGGACAGTCGTTTTTAAATATTCGATGTCTTGATCGAGCTGAAAGTCCAATCTTAACCCTTCTTTCTATTAATATGTATAAAAGCCTCTTCCGCTTTTTCGCCCAAGTCTTCCTGCCTTCACGTACTTTGTTAAAATGGGACAGGGGCGATATTTTTCACCTAGTGTTTTGTATAAGTACTCCATATTGCGTAGTCGAGTATCAAGACCAACAAGATCAGCTAGTTCAAGAGGCCCCATTGGATGATTTAGACCAAGTTTCATGGCTTTATCAATGTCTTCGGGTGTAGCTACACCTTCCATCACCATATTCATCGCTTCGTTGCCAATTAGACAATTCATACGACTAACTGCAAAGCCTGGAAACTCATTGATTCTTACGCATTCTTTTCCAATGGTTTCTCCAAACCGCATCGCTTTATCAATGGTATCTTCAGATGTTTCTAGCCCACAAATGACTTCAATGAGCTTCATCTTTGGTACCGGATTAAAAAAATGAAGAGCAAGACATTGATCAGGGCGCATGGTTTGTGCGGCAATTTCGGTTGGACTCATTGTCGAAGTGTTTGTTGCAAGAATAGCGTGAGCTGGAGCAAACTCATCTAGTTGTTTAAAAATGCTTGTTTTTAATTCCATTACCTCAAGGACTGCTTCGATCACAAGATCACAATCGTAGACGGCTTCTTTCAATTCGTGTGTGAATTGTATTCCTTTGAATCTTTTTGTTGCTTGCTCTCTTGTTATTTTCTCTTTCTTGACCAAACGTTCAAATTGGTCTTTTACATAGATCTGTGCTTGCTTCAAAGCCTCGTCACTAACATCGTGCATTTTCACTGAAAGCCCTGCAGCTGCAGCTGAGAAAGCAATCCCTTTTCCCATTGTACCTGCCCCAACAACAGCAATTTTCGTCATCGTCATTTCTCGTCCTCCTAAAAAACACATAAGTGAAATCGCTTACATTTTGTACTACACTTACTTCTCGAAGAAGACAACTAGTTCCTTTTAGGATTCAAATTAAAAAGACCGTTCAGTTGTTTGAACGGTCTTTCATATCTAGAATGAAACTTGATCAGTCACGAAAATTTTCCCCGGATTTAGGATCCCATTAGGGTCAAGCGTTTTCTTCAATGCCAGCATGACTTCGAGAGAACCTCCATGTTCTTTTTGCTGATACTGAGCTTTGCCAGTACCTACCCCATGCTCACCAGTGCAAGTTCCGCCACGATCTAGAGCATAGTGCACTAGGTGTTGGTTTAGCTTGTTTGCCTTTTCAAGTTCAATGGGGTCATCGGGATTAATCATCACAATAGCATGATAATTCCCGTCCCCTACATGCCCCAGTAGAGCTCCGTCTAAATCAAATTTCTCGATGGCTTTTCGTGCATCGAGAATGGCGCCAGTTAACTCTGAAATGGGAACACATACATCTGTTACCATCATCTTTTTTCCTGGAGAACCATGACTAAAGGAGTAAGCAAGATTATGTCGCGCTTCCCAAAGAAGCGCTCTTTTCTTCGTATCGTGCTCAAATATAAATTCTTCGCAATCATTGTCTTCTGCGATGCTTTTGGCAAAGGTAACATCTTGATTTAACCCCGCTTCATTACCATGAAATTCAACAAATAACGTTGGTTTTTCGATATAGTTGGTTTCATTTGTTTTGTTCACCTGTTGTACTGAGCGTGCGTCTACTAGTTCGATTCTAGCGACCGGAATGGCTGCGTGAAGAATATTAGTAACGGTGGCTACAGCTCGCTCTACAGTTGGAAAAACGATTCGCCCTGCAAGCGTAGCTTCTGGTATGCCGTTTACGTTGAGTGTTAATTCTGTAAATGTCCCAAGTGTCCCTTCTGAGCCTACAAAAAGGCCATTTAAATGGTAACCTGATGAAGACTTTGCAGTCATGCTACCGGTATGGATGACCCGTCCATCGGCAAGAACAACTTCCATGTCTCGAACCTGATCACGCATTACACCATACCGTACTGAAGTGGTTCCGCTTGCATTTGTTGAGGCCATGCCACCTAACGTTGCATCCGCACCTGGATCTACTGTGAAAAAGAGACCGTGTTTTTTCAATTCTTTATTTAATTGTGAACGTGTGACACCTGGTTGGACGCGTACTAGAAAATCTTCTGGTCGAACTTCGAGAACTTGGTTCATCAATTGAAAATCAATTGAAATACCGCCATGATATGGAATCACATGCCCTTCAAGACTAGATCCCAAGCCAAATGGCACGATGGGAATCCTATGCTCATTGGCCGCTTTCATAATTTTACTTACTTGCTCGGTTGTTCTTGGGAAAACAACAACGTCCGGATCGTGTGGCGTATGATAAGATTCATCTTTGCTATGTTGTTCGAGAATCGTTGCATTAACACTAATTTGATCGTCGTCTATAAATGTTGAAAGCAAAGATACGATTTTCATATAGCTTTCCTCCACTCTTATGTAAAATTAACACTTTTCTGATAATACTCTCATTACTTTATCATTACTGTTTTCATAACGTCAATTCTTATAGCAATAAGTCAAAAAGAAAAGCCTGGCTTTTGCCAGACTTTAACAGTGTTACTTGTTTTCTTCTTCCGATTGTTCAATATTTTCTTGTGCTTCTTTTTCATTCTCTTCTTCATAAGCGGTGGCGACTTCATATTGGCTATCATATGTGCTGGGGTCCTCTTCTTTCTCATCTTTAGAGTCTTGATCATTAACTTGATCATTAGCGGAGAAAGAGTCGTATTGCCCTCTAGAAACAAAGCTTTCTAACATAGCTTTCAAATCCATTCCCGTTGATTCCTTCAGACTTGCTTGAAGACCTGTCATTGTTTTCGTGACGTTATCGGTTATTTTGGTTGAACCACTACTATTACTACCTCCTAGATCAATCACTTTCATTTCTGAAATCTGAGATAGCGGCTGAGCAATTTCGTGTGCATATTTCGGCAACATGTCAACAAGCATTTCAATAATCGCAGCATCACCGTAATTTTCCATTGCTTGAGCCATTAATTCTTTTGCTTCTGCCTCCGCTCGGCCACGTTCTCTAATAACTTCCGCTTCAGCTAGTCCTTTTTGCTTTTCAATATCAGCTTTTGTTTGTCCATCAATACGATCGCGCTCTGCTTCTGCTTCGGCATTTGCACGAATATCGTATGCATTTGAATCAGCCTGAGTTTTTCGACGCTTCTGTTCCTCTTGTTCCAATTCCACTTGACGTTGACGTTCAATGTACTGAACTTGCATCTCTTCTTCTTTTACTTTCTGATTTAATCTCGCCTGTTCTAGGTTGTAAGACTGTTCAGAACGTGCGCGCCCCTGTTCAATTTCAGCTTTGTACTCGGCTTCTTTCACATCTTTGTCTTTTTGAGAGCGTGCAATCTCAATTTGTCGTCTAATCTCATCTTCTTCTGCTTCTTGATCTGTTTTGGCTTTATGCATACGGGTTTCACGTCTTGCATTTGCTTCCGCAATATCAGCGTCTTTTCGTGCTTCCGCAATTCTTGGACGCCCAAGCGCTTCTAGATATCCATTCTCTTCATCGTCATCTTTTAATTCTTTTAAAGCAAACGACGTAATTTCAAAACCAAGATTTTTAAGATCTTCTTCAGCAATGTTTTTCACTTTTTTGTTCACTGAATTGAAGTCTTTGTAAATTTCGTCGACTGTAAGGGAAGAAATGATGGCGCGAAGGTGTCCTTCAAGAACTTCTTTTAATTCACGTTCTTTTTCTTTTTGAGGCTTACCTAGAAATTTTTCTGCATAGTTCGCGACAATTTCAAGTTTACTTCCAATACTAATCTCTGCGACACTTGTCGCTCTAATTGGAACACCTTCTGAAGTATAGGCTTTTGGTGAAGCAATTTCTAATTGAAATGATGTTAGATCAATCGGTGTACTTGTTTGGAATAGCTTTAATCGTATCCCGCCACCGCGTACAATTTTCATACTGCGGCCGTTGTCATCTACGAAGATTCGATTGTCTTTTTCAGCATCGCCTAGTTTTGGTCCTGTAATAATCAGCGCTTGGTTTGAGCTAGCGGTTTTGTATCTTCTTTTGAAAATAAAAAAGCCAATCCCACCAGCCACTAATAATATAAACAAAATGATACCGGAGATGATTAATCCGATAAATTCCATCATGCTTGCATCATCCTTTCGAAAAATTGTAAAGGTTGCTATGTAACTGCCTTCCTTAATTTCTACGATTTGGAACAAATAAAGTTTCAGAATTAATCGAATTAACGATTTTATTGCAAAAAGAAAACGAACCCGTGAATGGTTCGTTTCAAATGGAGAGTTATTTATTTAGTTTTATTGGTATCTTTTAAGTGTCGCTGATCCTTTCACAACTGTTTCTTCATTTTGATTAATAGCGAGCACATCAAAATAATACCGATCATTTTGAATGGAAACGAGTGATGATTGAAGAGTAATATCATCGTTTAAGAAAACCATTCCTTTAAAAGCAACAGAATAATCTTCTAGGAAACCTTCTTCAAAATAGGGAGTAAATAGCTTTGATAGGTTTCCCATCGTCCACATTCCGTGAGCAATGATACCTGGGAGCCCTGCTTTTGCAGCCTCTTCGTCAATCGTATGAATTGGGTTGAAATCTCCGGATGCCCCGGCATATTTAATAAGATCTAACCTTGAAACAGGAGGGAGAGTGATTTCTAGCTGTGTCCCCACTTCAAAGTCATTAGCCATCTTCATGATTTCATCCCCTTTCTCACTGCTTCAGTAATAATAACCACTTGCTCTTCTGTAAAAATGAGTTTTCCATTTGGCTCTTCTCCGTATCGTTTTAGTATGAGAAAACCAAGCAAGCCGCTCTTTCCTTTTCGCTCATAATAGTTTTCAAGTGATGTCGAGCACATCACCGTTTCTCCAACTAGAAGTGGACGCTCATAGTGAAATGATTGTTTTCCGTGAATCAATCCGACATTTGGTAAATCAAATCCGTTTATTTCTCCATAGTCAAATACTCTTGGATATGTAGGCGGCGCGATGTTTGCTCCGTATCTTGAGCGCATTCCTACTGCTTCATCGATATAAATAGGCGATTCATCTCCAATTGCTTTTGAGAACGCTTTCAACGAACCGCGCTCAACAATGTTTTTTACAGGATTGGACCGGGTCCCAATGAGCGATTCAAACATAAATACCCTCCTAAGCGTATTGTCCTACTTTCACATGCCCTTTCAGCAGGTTTCTAGCAATGATTAATCGTTGAATTTCATCCGTTCCGTCATAGATCCTCCAAAGGCGAGCTTCTCGGTACCAGCGTTCAATTGGTAGCTCTTTCGTATAGCCCATACCACCATGAATTTGTAAAACGCGGTCTACAACGCGATTCCCCATGTTAGATCCATATAATTTCGCCATCGATGCAAGTTGTCGATTATCTTTCCCTTCATCAAGTGTATACGCTGCGTTAAGCACCAGCCATTTAGCGGCCTCTATTTCAACAGCTGAATCGGCGATTTGCCATTGAATCGCTTGACGTTCTGCGATGGGCTTTCCAAATGTTTCTCTTTCATTTGCATAGTCAATCGCCATTTTCAACAATCTTTCGCCTGCTCCTACCGCTGTCGCACCAACAATCCAGCGAGCAAACCCGATCCACTCAAGTCCGAGATTGTATCCTCCATCTACTTCACCAAGGATATTTTCGTGTGGCACACGTACATTGTCAAAGACTAGGCCAGCAGGTCCCCATTCTCCCATTGTGTGGATGTATTCAGATTTCCATCCCATCTCTCGGTCCGCAATAAAACACGTGACACCATCTCTACCTGTAGCTGCGTGTTTTTCTTTATCTGTAATGGCAATAACCATCACAAAATCTGCTTCATTTCCGCCAGTGATAAACGTTTTCTCTCCGTTAAGAACCCAATTATCCCCATCCCGTACTGCAGTCATTTTAATGTTGCGCGTATCTGATCCCGCGCCGGGTTCTGTCATAGCGAAGCATGATTTTTTTTCACCATTAATGGTCGGCAGGAGGTACTTTTCCTTCTGCTCTTCATTGGCGTAATACAAGATATTGTCTGCTGATCCACCAAAACGAAACGGGACAAATGTTTTAGAAACTTCCATCATCACAATGGCAAGCATCATTTGACCAAGGTCAGCGCCACCATATTCCTCTGGTGTATTAATTCCCCAGAATCCTGCTTTTTTCGCTTTTTGCTGAAGCTCCTCCATCTTTTCGGCGGATACGCCTGGCTTTCCTGCACGTTCATTTCGAAGTACATCATTTTCTAAAGGGATTAACTCATTTTCTACAAATTTCCGAATCGTTTTTTGAACCATCACTTGTTCGTCAGTTAATCGTAAATCCATCGGTCATCTCTCCTTGTGAGTTTATCATATTTAGACGATTACTTACTAACCGGTTAGTATCTTGATTCGACAAAGTAAAGAGACCTCCTTCTTCATTATGTAGATTCTTGAAATTTTTTCAATAAAAAAGCGAAAGAGTCACGTACATGACCCTTTCACCTGCTGTACTATTTTCCAATAAACATCTGTGTCCAATAATGACCATCCTGAGCAAGTCCCACCCCAATGTGAGTAAAACTGCTGTTCATGATGTTTTTACGGTGACCTTCACTTTTCATCCAAGCATCAACCACGGCTTCTGGTGATTGCTGACCTTGTGCGATGTTTTCTCCAGCCGTATTAAAATCTACGCCGAAGTCCCTCATCATATCAAATGGAGATCCGTACGTAGGGCTTGTGTGAGAAAAGTAATTTTTTTGCTGCATGTCGCGTGATTTTTCCTGTGCGACATCGCTTAATGATGGCATTGCTTTTAGTGCAGAAAGCCCTTGCTTTTTTCGTTCTTTGTTTGTTAAATCGATCACTTGCTGGACTTCTTTCGTGATTTCCCCTGATGGTTCGGAGGTTGGAGACTTCTCTTGATTCGGTGCGGCTTTTTGATTTGACTCTGATTGACCTGTATTTTGATCAGGTCTCATTTTTTGTTGACGCTGTTGTTCTTCCTTGCCACCGATTCCGTATTGCTCTGGGAATCCTTCAGGTAAATATTCTCTTGGATCAACATTAGGAAGTGCTTCATTGAATTCGAACTGACCATCCTGAACCATTTCACCATGAGGGAATTTACCACTTGGTGTTTCAGTGCTATATGAATTAGGATCGATCGTTAGCTGACCACTGTTTATTCGCTGAATACCCTCTGTAGGTGAACTAGTTTTATTGATATTTAACGCTTCATCGTTATTATTCGCATTACATGCTCCAAGAAGCAATAAACCCGGCAATAATAACGGCATTAACTTTTTGTACATACGTTGCCCTCCTTTGATTCTTTTGTTACCGTCTTAGTTTTTCTATTAGAGGGCAAAGTATTTGTGGTAAAAATCGAGAATACCGAGAGCATTTAACATGTAAAAAATCCCCCTCATAATAATGAGGAGGACTGTACGATCAGCCTGTATTTCGTAGGCCAGCCGCAATTCCATTGATTGTGAGGAGAATTTCTTTCAGAAGCTCGTCGTCCTCACTACCGTTGGATCGATACGTTGAGATAAGTTCCACTTGGAGAGAACTTAGTGGATCAACATACGGATTTCGTAAACGGATCGAATCTTTAATGTTTGGCGTACCATCAAGTAATTCTTCCTGTCCGGTAATCGTTAAAATGACATCTTTTGTACGATGGTATTCATCGACGATTTTTCCGAAGATGCGGTTCGCTAGGTGTTCATCATCAATTAAGAACATATATTTTTCTGCTGTAGCGAGATCTGCTTTCATTAATCCCATTTGCAAGTTATCGATAAGAGATGCAAAGAACGGCCAATTCGCATACATTTCTTTTAGACTGCTTAATCCTTCTTCTGTTGCAGCGAACTCGGTAAGACCGGTACCTGACGCATACCACGCTGGCATTAACTGGCGACTTTGAGTCCAAGCGAATACCCATGGGATTGCACGTAAGTCATCGAAGTGGTCTGTACCTTTTCTGCTCATTGGACGGGAACCAATGTTTAATGCGCCAAGTTCTGGTAATGGCGTTCCTTGTTTAAAGTAAGCCAGGAACCCATCATCCTCAAATACGAGGGATTGATAAGATTTAAGGGAAACAGCCGAAATTTCTTCCATAATTTCATGCCACTTCTCTTGTCTAACATCTTTTTCGATCCCTGATACGGCAGATGATAACAAGGTTGTCGTCGCTTGTTCTAGACTTCGATAAGCAATATCGTAAAGCAAGTAACGAGAAGATAGAACCTCTCCTTGCTCCGTAATCTTTACACCAGCCGTATATGTTTCAGGAGGTTGCGACAATAGACTTCTTCGTAGTGGACCGCCACCACGGCCAAGCGCTCCACCGCGACCATGGAAGAATTTAAGTCGAAGGTTACGGTCAGAAGCGATCCGACTAATTTCTTGTTGAGCTTGATATAGCTTCCAGTTAGCTGTTAGTGTTCCACCATCCTTGCTTCCATCGGAATACCCCAGCATAATTTCCTGATGTTGATCATGCTTTTCTAAGTGATGTTTGTAGACTGGAAGATCAAAGAGCTTCTCCATAATAGCAGGACCAGCTTTAAGATCATCGATTGTTTCAAGTAAAGGAGCAATATTTAAATCACTTTCAACGCTACCGTCTGCGTGTAGACGGTAAATATTTGCTTCCTTAGCAAGAACGAGTACCTCAAGAAGGTCACTAGCTGATTCGGTCATACTGATTAAGTATACAGAAATTGATTGAGGACCAAACTCTTTGTGAGCTTTTTTAATCATCGTAAAGATATCGAGTATTTTTTGTGTTTTCTCCGAATAATCCTCATAGGTAGAAAGAACTGGTCGTGGGTCTTCAAGAAGACGATTGAGTAACTGAACCTTTTCTTCTTCATCTAATTCGGCGTAATTCTCAGCCAGATTTACACGACTTAAAATTTCTGCGATAGCCCCCTCATGTTCACCGCTATGGTTTCGAACATCTAAAGTAGCGAGATGAAAACCAAAAAGAGATGCCTGACGAATAAGCTTATTCAACTCTGTGAAGTGGGACCCTTCAGGAAAGTGCTGTTTCAAGCTATTTCCTATTAACTTCAGATCTGTTATAAATTCTTCTGAGTTTTTGTATCCGTTCTCACGATTAACGCGCTGAAGTTTTTCTAATACATAAGCAAGCTTTACGCGATAAGCTTCATGTGGAACGCCCCACTCTTTCGTATCAGGTATGCGATTTTGATCTTCTTCAATTGATTTTGTCAATTCTGGACAAATGGCGATGCGGTTCGTCGACTGGCTTAGCTGCCGCATTAAATTTTTCACTGAGTCTTTGTATTTTGTAATGACTACATCCCGTTGTCTTTCGAGCGTATTCCATGTCATCTCAGGGGTAACGAATGGATTTCCGTCTCGATCCCCACCTATCCATGAACCAAATTTCAAAATGTTAGGTACTTCCCATTTAGCATCAGGGTAATGGTCACGCAAACACTCTTCAAGCTCTTGATGAATTTGAGGAAGCACTTCAAATAACGTTTCCTCAAAATAAAACAGTCCCATATTCACTTCATCCATCACAGAAGGCTTCTTATGACGTAACTCGTCCGTTTGCCATAGTGTTGTGATTTCATTCAATAGATCAGCCTTTAATGCCTTTTGCTCTCGTTTTGTAAGTAAAGGATTGTCTAGCTGTTTAAGTGATGTTGCAATTCTTTTATGAATTTCTAGCACAGATCGTCTTGTCGCTTCAGTTGGATGTGCTGTAAGGATTAATTCCAATGAAATGGAAGATAGCGTATCTTCAATCAATTCCCCAGGAACATTATTCTTTTTAAGTAAGGCAATAGCATGAGGAATTGAACCAGGTTGCGACTGCTCTTCTTCTAACATTTGATAATCTCGACGTCTGCGAATTCTGTGATTTTGTTCCGCAATATTGACAAGATGAAAATAAAGGGCAAATGCTCGAATAACCTGTTTTCTCATAGGAGGTTGGAGCGTTTGGATCGTTTCTTTTAATTGTTGAGAAGTTTCCAAATCAGCAACATTCCGAAGAGATTTTGTTTTCTCGCGAATGGATTCCACCATATCTAGAAGTTCTTTGCCGCCATGCTGCACTAAAACGTCACCGAGTAGGCTTCCCAGCATGTTAATGTCACGCCTTAGGGCAACGTGGTGACTTTGTTGAGTTGAATGTGCCGTATCAATTGTCATGTCCGATCAACCTTTCTTTTTCTTCTAATAACTTAATACCAAATATTAAAAATATTTCAATAAACTTATTATAAACAAGAAATTTTATTCTTGTCATCTTTTATGACACCGTTTTTTGGAATGGATATAAGGCCTTAGTACTGGTAATAAAGGAATGAAAACGGATACAAATATTTTTTTATTTTTTTGCATTTTCATAAAAAAATCCGCAATAGTATGCGGATTTTTTGGTGTTTATATGCTTATGGTTACCCCTGTTACTAAATAGAAAACTTATGTTTAAAACGTTCTATTTTTTTATTCTCTCCTACCATCAAAATCACATCCCCTTTTTGGAAAGCCACTTCGGCATAGCGACTTAAGATGGGGGCTTCTTTTCGCAAGATGAGAGAAATGTTTAACTCGTATTTTCTAGAGAAATCAAGTTCAAGTAATGTTTTTCCAATCAGTTCTTCTGGTACCTCTACTTCAATAGCTGATACATTCTTCGTAATTTCAATGTATTCAAGGACGTTAGGCATCATGATTTGTTTGGCCACTTTCATCCCTGCTTCTTCCTCAGGATATATGACCTGATCAGCCCCTAAGTTAGACAGGATTTCTCCTATTTCTCGACTCACTGCTTTAGTAATAATTTTCTTTGCTTTTCGGTCACGAAGACGATTTGTAATTAAAATAGCTGAATAGGCATCAGTTCCTATAGCTACAAAAACAGCATCGTACTGTTCTACGTTTAAATCATCCATCACTCGATTTTCTCTTAAATCACCAACGATTGAATGTGTTGTGTAGTCATCTATATCTTCTAGCGGTCCCTCATCTTTATCACAAACGACAACATCACATTTTTGCTCATATAGTTCACGAATAATGCCTTTCGCAAATCGACCAGCACCGATCACTAGAAATTGTTTTCGCATGACTTCTCACTCCTTAACCTACGGCCAAATCTTCTTTAATATAGCGCGTTTTTGATTTTTCTATTTTAAATACAGCGTATATGAAGCTAAATACACCAATGCGCCCAATAATCATTAGCATACATAATAGCAACTTTGAAACTCCTGCAAGTTCACTCGTAATCCCCATCGATAAACCAGTGTTTGTTAAAGCAGATATAACCTCAAATGCAACTAAAATGATTTCTTGAGACTCAAATATGGACAGAATTATGGTTGAAAATCCAAATAAAAAGATAAAGCTTAAAAAGATCAAAAAAGATTTATTAATCGAGTCCTGCGAAATGGTCTTCTTAAATAGCGTGGTATATTCTTCAGATTTTGCTACTGACACCATTTTTGCTACAAGAACCGCAAAGGTTGTTAAGCGAAGACCCCCGCCGGTACTTGAAGATGCCCCACCAATAAACATTAATGTCATTAGTATGAGAACAGTTGTGATATTAAGTGTTGAAATGTCTACCGTTGTTAAGCCGCCATTCCGTGATGTAGCTGATAGAAAAATCACGTTTACGAACTTATCCCATATTGGCAAATGGCCAAAAACGCCATTTTGTTCTAAAGTGAAATATATGACAACCCCCACAAGAAACAGCGAACTATGAAGACGGATGTTCACTTTTGTAAACAAGCTTTTCTTTTTTCGAAAGCCGAGTATGTATTCTACAATAGTAGGAAAACCGAGGCTTCCTAGAAAGATCATCGTTGCTGAAGTCAACAGCAAGAGCCAATTGTGTTGATAAGAAATCAAACTATTTCCAAATAAATCAAACCCAGCATTCGTAAAGCTCGCTACACTGTGAAATACAGTAACAAAAACAGCTTCTTTAACTGAGCTATATTGCTCACTTATCCCATCGAACATGAGACTAAAACCAATGGCTTCTACCGTTAACGCGATCATTAAAACGGAAATACTTAATGAACGAATGGTTCTTAACTGCGACTGGTTTTGGTCTTTCGATAGAAGGACCATACTTGACATTGTTAGTTTCTTACCCATCATTAAAAATAGGTAGCTGACGAGTACGAGGATTCCAATGCCTCCTAGTTGCATTTCAATAATCAATAAGACCTGTCCAACTCGTGTAAAGTCAGACGAGATGTCAACGGAAGATAATCCTGTAACGCTGAGCGCACTAGTTGATATAAAGAGAGAGTCAACGACCTGTAATGAGCCATAGTGGGAAAACGGCAGCATATAAAAGGTCGCAAATAAAATAATAGTACCGACATACATTAAGAAAATATAGCGGAAGGATTGAATCGTTGATTTATTTTTTAGCATAGCATCTCTCCGTACTGTTGATCTAAATGATTCATTCAATATAACATGAAAAAAAGCCTTTGCGTATTATTCACAAGAAAACCACTTAAGCAGAATCTAAGTGGTTCGAACTGATTTTCGTTTCAAATAATCGATTAGGCCAAGAGCACATACTTGTAAGTCTACTTTTATGTAATCATATACAGGATGATCGGAAGGTACTCCTTTTATTGAAAGCTTACTTGCCACATGTGCTAATAGCGCTTTTGAAAGATGCTCAGTAATTGGCGCCTCTTTCTTTTGCATGAGGTCATTTGTTATTCTCAGAAAATCGGATAACCAGCCTTTTAATTGAGCCATTACCTCATCTCGGTTAGATGTTTTTCCATAATGACCGAAATAAATGGCGTCTGGCTCATAGGACACGATTTTTTCAGCAGATGCTAGCATTGCGTCTGGATCGAATTGATTTGGTGATGTTGATGGAAGATAAAGTTCAACATCGAGCTGCGGATAATAAACTCCCATCGTATCACCTACAAACACCCCGTTCGTTTTTGAGTCATAGATCGAGAAATGGTGTTTGGCATGTCCTGGAGTATCCATGAAAGTTAACATTCGATTCGGCCCAATTCGCATCGTGTCCATGTCATTCATGGCGATTAGCCGGTCTTCTTGAATCGGAATTATTGGTTCGAATAACTCCTGGAATTTATTCCTATAAACAGCTTTTGCTCCTTCAATTAAGCGAGATGGGTTTTCTAAATGGCGAATCCCTTTTGGATGAACAAAAACACGAGCATTGGGACATTTTTCAAGAAATAGCCCTGTCCCTCCAGCGTGATCGAGATGGATATGAGTGACAATGATGTTGCGAACCTCTTCTAAATTGATTTGGAGTTTTTCTAACCCGCTAATTAAGTAAGGAATCGAAGGACTCGCGCTAGTTTCAATGATTGTAAGTTCTTCCTCATGCAGGACATAAGAACCCGTCCTTAGTTCAAGGGAGAGGTCATAGAGATCAATAAGAGATAAATCTTCCCTTATCATTTCGGGTTTTGCGTTCATGGCTTTTCCCTCCAATAATGAATGGTAACGTTCTATATTGAAGGTCTTCTCGATCATTATCAAAAATCCTCTCTAAATAAAGAGTCAGGATATGGATTGATTCGTTTATTAATTAAGATGGCGTGTGGAATGGAACTTTTCATTTAACCATTTGTCTCCATCTCTTTTAAGAATCGTTAAAGAAGTATTTACAATATGATTTTCATGATTTAGTTCAGGTAGGGTGCTTTTAAAGAAATGTCTAAGAAAAGAACCGTGGCTAACTACTAGCACATTTAAACCGGAGTATTTATCATGAAAATCATTTACTGCCGCATGTGCGCGTTCAACAACAAGATGAGCTTTTTCAATACCGAGATCTAATTCGCGCCAGTTTTCTCCCCATTTCTTAATACGTTCTTGCTCTGTAGTTCCTTCAATCTGCCCACCGCCGGCCTCTCGTAAGCGATGATCGGTTATCACTTTCAGGTTGAGCTTTTTGGCGATGATCTCTGCTGTTTCTTTAGCTCGTGAAAGATCACTTGAGAAGACCACATCCCACTTGTCGTTCTTTAACCAGTCTCCAAGCTTCGCTGCGTCACTGCGACCTTGATCGTCAAGATGAATGTCTGAGCTACCTTGAGCTCTTTTCTCTTTATTCCATGCTGTACTCCCGTGGCGTATAAATCCAATCCTCATGTATATTCCCCTCTCGCTTGTTCCTACTTAATAAGATTCTATCGTTTTAGTAATAAGGTGAGTGATATCCCTTACCCTGTTTTCCCCACATACTGGTCGATCAAGCAAGCTACAAAGCGCAACGAGGTCTGCCAGTTTGGCAAGCTTTTGCCATTGTTTTGGCAGGGTGATTCCTCTGTTTAATAATCCTTGCTGAATTCCTTCTTTAAATGATGTCATGTGATCAAATTCGTATCGAATCATGTTACCTAAATCAAAATAAATGCTACCTGATAAGGCAAATTCCCAATCTAGAACGGCGCTTACTTCTGTTCCGTCCATTAGTACATTAAGTCCATTATAATCCCCGTGAACAAGGCAGGATTCGCTTTAATCTTGCTCAAGCAAATAGGCATTGTTCCTTACAAATGACATCACTCTATCAGTTAGAGTAAGAGATAACCATTTGGAAGCATGATGATTAAAAAAGGATTCAATGGTTGAGATGAATGAGGTTGGTGTTAATTGAAATTCATCTCTTACTTCAAGCGTTGAATCAAGAAAACCATATGTATTAAAACGCAGTTCTCTCATTGAGGCAAGCTGTTCTCCAATGGATTGCCCCATTGCTTTCATATGTTGTTGAGACGAAGTAGATAGATGGTCTCGCAGCAAGGAGCCTTCTTTCCATTCAAGAATACCAATATGATATCCATTCCACTTTGTGATATGAAGAAAAGCTGGTGCTCGCACATCTTTTGGCAAGGATCTGTGAACTTCATATTCCCGTTTCAAGCTTTCCTGGTTTCTAGCCACTCTGATAACAACAGAGCTATGATGAGCAATATCGATTTTATAATTCGTATGACTTAAACCTCCAGAAAGCTGGGTCGTGGTATTTACCTTTAGATGTGGCTGATAGCTTTTTACGATTGATGTTATCGCTTCATCAGGTAAATGAATGATCGAATGATGTCTTTCCCAATTTGTTTTCATGCCACACCTCCCTTTATCTATCATAACAACTTCAATATAAAAAAGCTCTTTCTCGTTTGAGAAAGAGCTTTTTATTATTTCCAGTTGATTGGTAAAGGTAAAACATCTTGGACTTGTTGTTCATACTTTATCACTTGATCTTCTGTCATCCAAATACAGACGACACCATGATCTGCACTACTTCGAATTAAACGACCAATTCCCTGTCGTAAGCGAAGTAACATGTAGGGAAGATCCACGTCGCTTACTGGATCTTCTGAATGACTTCGTTTCGCCTGGAAAACAGGGTCATTTGGAGGGAATGGTAATGACGAGATTAGAACCTGAGTAAGTGATTCACCCGGTACATCAAGTCCCTCCCATAGATGATACGAGCAAAGAACAGCAGAATGATCTCGTTGAAATGCCTTGACCGTTTCGCTTATTTCACGGTCTCCTTCATAAATTAGGTTAAACGTCCAGCTTTGTTGGTCTGCCCACTCTCTAAACCTATTCATTTCTTCTAGCGAAGAGAATAG
Source organism: Anaerobacillus sp. 63XJN7_4_ISO-PGPR-S23-413 (assembly GCF_056173725.1). Lineage (NCBI taxonomy): Bacteria > Bacillati > Bacillota > Bacilli > Caryophanales > Bacillaceae > Anaerobacillus > Anaerobacillus sp. 63XJN7_4_ISO-PGPR-S23-413. Next base: position 2,130,221 of record NZ_CM149688.1, on the reverse strand, counting down.
CAGCAATGAATGACCTTTATTCAGGTGAAGGGAATGGCCCATCTCTTCCCATTTTTGATGTTCATTTTCAGCTACAGAACCATTCATTTTCATCTGTGCTTCATAATCAAACGGCGAATTTACAGAGAAGGAAGCATGTTTCTGAATGCCTAAGCTGCTTGCTATATAAGAGAAATCTCCAGCTTGCGAAAGCGTTGCTGATGAGAAAACAAATGGGATCTTTTGTGAAAATACTTCTTTTCGCAAAATGTCTTCTACAAGTCTTGGCATAATGACAAGAGAAGTCTGGGTTTCAGTTTCTTCAAGCCAATGAATGCCCTCTCCATCCTGGAGTAGCGTTCTTAAGCCATATGAGAAGAACTCGAGGTATTCTTCCATAATCTTGACATGGTAGTCTTCCATTACATAAAGCTCTGAATCGAAAACAAGCTGCTCTAACAAAGCATCAACTTTCTCAGCAATCGCTTTTGCAATTTCTATCATCGTTTCAGTTCGTGGGACATCTTTTCGAATCGAACCTTCTACAGCGATCGCGGACTGACTAAGATGAGCGAACCAGTTATCGTGAAGCTCCAGGATCTCTTCAACTAATGTAAGCGATTCTTCTCTTACATCCTGGTCCATGTAGCCTGTAAGAATACTGGATAGAGTTTCCGAATGAAAACGATACGTCAAGCCTTTTTGTGCTGAGAATTCCAATAAATGGCCTTCATCAAATACAACTGTGCTAGCTTCTGGGAGTAAAGGAAGTTGTCCTTCACGTTTACGTGAGTCTTTCGTCCAGATATGTTCCATATAGAAATCATGAGAACAAATAATCAAATCGCTTGAATGACGATAATATTCACGATTTAACGTTTGGCCACAGCGATGACGCCAGTCACATGTTGAACATTGTTGCAGTGGATCCCACGCAATTTTTTCCCATTTATCATTTGGTACCCAAGGGTATTCTTTCCGATCGCCATAGCGATGGAAAGACTTCATTGATGCAGCTGGTTCATAAACAAACTCTGGTATTTCATCGTGCACACTTAAGATGTCTTCATCGTCAGTACGATGAGAAAGATAGTCTAGCTTTTTCACACAAACATATTGCTCTCTAGCCTTCGCTAGACGAACATCAACAGTTAAACCAAGTGCTTTCTCAAGCTTCTCAATATCTCCGCCTTCTTTCACTAGCTGCTCAATAAGTGTTTCATCCGCACATGAAATAATCGCAGGTTTTCTTGTATACCTCGCATAGCAAATGGCATACAACAAATATACAAACGTTTTCCCTGTTCCAACGCCTGCTTCAGCAAACACCACGCTCTTATTTTTAAAGGCCTGTTCAATTTGAAAAGCCATAAAGATTTGTTCATCTCGAAGCTCATATCCATGCTCCGGTAAAATGTCGTAGAATACGTCGCCAACATAGTCGCCGAGTTTCTCGAAAAAGGAATCTTCCTTTGTGATTTCAAAAGGTAATGGTTGAGTCATGTACGGTCTCCTCTTCTAGCTTGATCCGTCCTTTTATTTTCATATCTATTGGCACTGTTAAATGGATACAGTTAAAAATTTAATCCTATAAAAAACAAAAGAAACCAAACTCTATCATAACAGATTTCCTTCTATTAGTGAAAAAAGATCTATCCTTGAATAAGCCGCTCACCAAGAAGTTGAAAAGAAGTCAGCCTTTCCCTTCGATGTGGCGTAATCGTTGTGATTAAGAATTCATCTGGTTGATACTGTTCTTTTAGTTTCTGCAGCTTTTCTTGGACGATTTCAGGTGTTCCACTAATAAGCTTAGAGTTGTGATCATTAGGAGGTGATACGGTAAGTGCCTCTTCAACACTTGGGAGTGTTGTTTTCCCTTTAGCTCGAAATTCATTGACTACGTGAGTCCAGTGAGCAAGCTCATCTGCACGCTCCTGTGTCTCACTGCAAATAATGGACACCGCTAGAATGCTATAAGGAGATTCTCCCGCAAAGTTTGTTCGATATGTGTCGAGAAGCTCTTTCCCCTTTTGATCGCTCATAAAATAGCCAAACGCATAGGACATACTGTTTTCTGCTGCTAACAGCGCACTTTTCTTTCCTGTTCCAAGGAGCCATGGCTCGGGAACGTGGTTAGGAACAGGCTTTGCTTGAAGATTATGATACAAATGGTCCTTTGCAAAGCCATTTTTGATAAAGCGAAGTAGTTCATCTACTTTCTCTGGCATCTTCCGAACTTCTTCTAAAAATTGCGGAGATAGAGCTGTAGTCGCTTCGGCGGATCCCCCTGGTGCTCTGCCTAATCCAAGGTCGATGCGACCTGGAAAAAGGGTTGCTAGTGTATGAAATATTTCTGCTATCTTATATGGTTGATAGTGAGGAAGTAGTATTGCTCCAGCTCCAAGTCGAATTCGTCTAGTATGTGCTCCGATATAGCTTAAGAGTACCTCAGGGGTGGGACACGCTAAGTGATCTAGGTCGTGGTGTTCCGTAACCCAGTAACGAACATAGCCAAGTTGATCTCCGAGAATAGCTAACTCTTTTGAAGCTTGTAGTGCCTCAGCTGTCGTTTCTCCATGAAAGACTGGTGTTTGATCAAGTATACTTAATTTCATTCCGCACCTCTTTTAATACAATCTCTCCTTATCATATAGAAAAAAGTGCCCCATTTATACTCGAACGACTTCAAAAGAAAAACGCCCGCTATAGGCGTTTTAAATGAGTAGGTTAAAGAGATCTTGGTCCTTGTTAATTTCAATGTAGGAAAATCCTTTTCGATTTAAACGCTCAATCAAAGGTTCATAATCTTCTTTGTGTTTGAGCTCAATTCCTGCTAGAACGGGTCCTCGATCACGATTGTTCTTTTTCGTGTATTCAAAGCGGGTAATATCATCTGTTGGACCTAAAACATCAGCCATAAATTCTTTTAACGCACCAGCTCGTTGTGGGAAATGTACAATAAAATAATGTTTTAGCCCTTCATAAATTAAAGAACGTTCCTGGATTTCCTGCATGCGATTAATATCGTTATTTCCCCCACTAATAACGCACACCACATTCTTTCCTTTTATTTGATCACGATAAAAATCGAGAGCGGCGATGGACAAAGCGCCGGCTGGCTCAGCCACAATGGCGTTCTGGTTGTATAGCTCTAAGATGGTTGTACAAATTTTCCCTTCTGGCACAAGTACGACATCATCAAGGATATGTTTGCAAATATCGAGTGTTAGCTTTCCAACTTGTTTCACAGCAGCTCCATCTACAAATTTATCGATATAATCAAGCGGTACGACCTCGTCCTTCTCAATGGAACTTTTCATTCCTGGGGCACCTTCAGGCTCTATACCGATGATTTTCGTGTGTGGGCTAATGCTTTTGATATAAGACCCTACGCCTGAGGCAAGACCTCCTCCTCCAATGCTGAGCATAACAAAGTCGACTTCATCAATATCATTCATAATTTCAAGTCCTACTGTTCCCTGTCCTGCAATCGTACGATAGTCATCAAAAGGATGAATGAATGCTTTGTCGTGTTTGTTACAAAATTCTTTAGCGGTTAGAAAGGAATCATCAAACGTATCGCCTGTTAGAATGACTTCCACAAACGATCCACCAAACAATTCAACTTGCGAGATTTTTTGACGGGGCGTCGTAGCAGGCATAAAGATATGTCCTTGAATGCCAAGGGTTTTACAAGAAAATGCTACGCCCTGGGCATGGTTCCCTGCACTTGCGCATACGATTCCATTTGCTTTCTCTTCCATCGTTAAACCTTGAATCAAATTATAAGCGCCTCTAATTTTAAAAGAACGAACACTTTGTAAATCTTCTCTTTTCAAATACACATTGCAATTATATCGATCAGAAAGAATATCATTCCGCTGTAACGGTGTATGAACAACGACTTCTTTTAAAACCTGGTTTGCGATAATGATATCTTCCACCTGGACTTTACTGATTGTTTTACTCATTCTCGCACTCCTTCAGATTAAATTGAATTGTTTAACTTTTTAAAATTCATTTTAACACAATTTAGTGCGGCTGTACGTTATTGTTCTAAAAGAATCAGATTTCTTTTGAATATGAAAGCATGCTACAATTTTAATAGATCAACGACTATATGAAGGAGGAAATATCAATGAAAAAGTGGGCATTTGTATCTGATTTTGACGGAACCATTTCAAAAAAAGATTTCTACTGGCTTGTAATAGAAACTTATTATCCTGAAGGTAAAGGGTTGTATAAGAAGTGGAAAGCTGGGGAAATGCAAGATATTGATTTTCTAAGCCAGATATTTCAATCCATTGATCGGCACGAGGAGCAAATTATTCAAGATATTCTCTCCTTACCGATTGATGAGCATGTTCCTTCCTTTATTAAGAAGATTCAAGAAAACGGCGGGGATTTCTACATTTTAAGTGCTGGGACTGATTATTACATTCACCACATTTTGAATCATTATGGCATTCAGAATGTCCCTGTTTTCTCGAACAAAGGCTATTACGAGAATAAAAATGTCCATTTGTCGATTGATGAGAATCATAAACATTATTCGAGAAGATATGGTATTGATAAATCAAAGGTGATCTCAGATCTGAAAGAAAAGTATGAAGTGGTTTATTTTGCTGGTGATAGCGAACCAGATTCTCATCCAGCAAAAGTTGCTGATCTTACTTTTGCTAAAGACGCACTGCAAGAACTACTAAAAGAAAATAACGTGCCATTCGTAGCCGTTGAATCGTTTCAACAGATTGAAGATTTCCTGCATGAGAAAGGAACGATTTGACCATGCATCCATTAACGAATATTCCGATCCCTGCCATTTTGGAGATTCGTTCTGGTATCCGCCATCAGCTTGATATGATTCTCCAAAAGCACGGCTTTCATCATGCCCTATTTTTATTCGATGAATTTACATATGAGACTTATGGCGAGTCCTTTCAGGAGAATATGAAATATGTCTCCATCGATCTTCAAAAGATGGAACCTGGGAAAACCATTCATGATCTGATCGGGTATGCTTTTTCCCTTGATTCTTATGATGTTGTGATTGCTATGGGCGGTGGTATGGTTATAGATTATGGGAAATATATTTCGTTCTCTAGAAAACTACCGTTTATAAGCATGCCGACTTCTGCCTCAAATGATGGTTTTGCTAGTAGCAACTGCTCTCTTATTGTGAATCACAAAAAAACTACTGTTCCTGCACAGGTACCTTATGGGATCATTGCTGACCTCGAAGTGATTAAACAAGCCCCTTCTCACTTCTTGCTTGCAGGAGTTGGTGATCTAATGAGTAATATAACGGCTCTTTATGATTGGGAATTTGAAGAAAAGAATGGGAAAGGGCACGTAAATGCCTTTGCAGCGATGCTAAGTAAGAAGGCTGTTAACAGTTTCATTCGAACGCCGATGTCAGATATTCAAAATCCGATCTTTATTAAAGAACTTGTAAGCTCGTTAACAATGGGCGGTGTGGCAACGGTTATTAGCGGCAATAGCGCACCAATTAGTGGTTCAGAGCATTTAATTTCCCATGCGCTCGATAAACAATTATCAAATCCGCACATGCACGGCATACAGGTCGGAATCGCAACTTATATTATGGCTAATGTGCAGAACCACAGAGCGATACGGATGAGGAAAGTATTTGAACGTACTGGTTTCTTTGATTACCTTAAGAAAGAACGTATGCAGAAATCTGACCTGGCTGAAGCTATTTTAAAGGCTCCTTCTGTTAAGCCCCATCGATATACGTACCTTCATGATGAAGATTTTCAAAGGAAGGCGCTCTCTTTCCTAGAAAGTGATGCAAAACTAAATGAACTACTCATATAAAAAAACGCTCCCAAATGAGAGCGTTTTTCACATAAGTTTACATAATGATATTATAATCACCTACAGAGCAGTTCGAATATCCCAGAGCTCTGGGAAGAAACGGTGATCAAGTACTTTCTTTAAATAACCGACCCCTGATGAGCCTCCTGTACCCTGCTTAAAGCCAATAATCCTTTCAACGGTTTTCATATGACGGAATCTCCATTGCTGCAGCCAATCTTCAATATCGACGAGCTTTTCGGCAAGCTCATAAAGATCCCAGTATGTATCGACATTCCGGTATACCGTCAGCCATGCCTGCAGCACAGAATCATTCTTCTCATAAGTTTTGGTTACATCGCGCTGAAGAACTTCCTGATCTATCGGTAAACCTGCCCTGGATAGAGCTTTAATGGCGACATCATAAATGCCGGGTTTTTGATAAGCATTCTTCAGTTGTGCGTGAAGTTCTTCATCCTTTTCATAGATTTTAAGCACGTGTGATGTTTTGTATCCTAATGAAAATTCGATCATGCGGTATTGATAAGATTGAAAACCAGATGCTTGTCCGAGCGAATCCCGAAACTCCATATATTCTGAAGGGGTTAATGTTGAAAGAACATCCCAAGCCTGAATAATTTGGGTTTGGGTCTTTGAAACACGTGCAAGCATTTTAAAGGCAGACGAAAGTTCATTATTTTCAATTGCTTCAATGGCTCCTTTAAGTTCATGCAAAATTAACTTCATCCACAATTCACTAACCTGATGAATGATGATAAAGAGCATTTCGTCATGATGGTCTGAAAGTCTATTTTGCCCAGAGAGTATTTGATCGAGACTTAAGTATTCTCCGTAAGTCATATTGTTTTTAAAATCCGTATGTATAGATGATTCAGTAGGATCAACGTGATCTTTTTTATCCAAAGGGATAACCTCCTTCTTGTTTGTAATCGGTTACAAAAACTGAAATTCAAATGAGTTTCTTCATTAATATGCTTTTGCAGCATTAAATTTTTTTCTCGAAGCAAAACCATATTTATACCTTCAACTCCTCCCTCCTCTTTTATAAATTATAACATGTCTATCATTGCTTCACTTATAAACTAAAGTTGAACAATGATTCATCCATTTGCTCCTGCTCTATTCCAATATACCTTAATGTAATCGATGGTGCAGAATGTCCAAAGATCTTCTGAAGCATTGCCACATCCTTTGTTTGTTTATAGTAAAAATAACCAAACGTCTTACGCATAGTATGTGTTCCAATTTCGGAAAGCCCTGCTTCCGCTGCAGCCTGATTTAATATTTTGTAAGCTTGTCCTCTTTGAATCGGTAAATCGGTTTTATTCGATGGAAATAAAAAATCACGTTCTTCCATATCAAACGTATACGACTCAATGAGTTCCTTAAGAGAATAGTTGATCGGAAATCGTTTGGCTTTCCCTGTTTTTTTCTCCTTGATAATAATGTGTGTTTGATTTCGAACGTCCCCCACACGTAATGGAAGTAAATCACTAATCCGCAGACCAGTATTAATTCCCATATTAAATAAAAACCAGTCTCTGGAATTTCGCTTTCGTAGATGTTTTTTTACTAATTTGATCTTCTGAGGATCACGAATCGGCTGAACCGTGTTCATGAGGGCATCCTTCTTTCTCTATTTAATATGTATCGTTAATGATAAACATTTGATTAATATGTATCATTATACCTTTCTTGGTTCTGTTCGAAAAGAGAAAACCCCCTAAAAATAAGCTTTCATTCATTTTCATAATGATACACAATATATGTTTTGTATCATTGTGTTGGAATACGTGCAATTAGTTTGTTCTGAACGTATGATAGCCAATTCGTTTTTATTCCCAATAAAAAGGCTATAACGACAATTATCTTTGTCAATTATTCAGTCTCAAAATAGAGTAAGGTATCTTACATCATTTATTTCTGAATTAGAGTATCATAACAACTGCCTTACATTATAAGGAGATTGTTTTTATTCAAAGGAGGAAATAGTTTTGTCTAAATTTGCATTGAAAGACGCAGTCCCTAATTTTTCACTTCCTGCAGTAAACGGCGAAGAATATTCTTTTGAATCATACCGTAAAGAAAAAGGTGGATGGCACCTCGTCATTTTCTTTAGAGGTTCCTGGTGCCCCGTTTGTGTGAGTGATCTTGAAAGTCTAGAAGAAAGTACTGGTTTCTTTGAAGGGAAAAATGTTCATATTACAACTATATCAACTGATAAATTTGATGATTTAAAAGCAATGGCTGAAGAAAAGAATCTTTCTTTTCCAGTATTAGCTGATGAGGATTTAAAAGCACTTGAAGCATATGATGTTCACTATCATAGAGAAGATGATCCATATGAAGATCATGGCGCTCATGGTGAGCCAGCCTACTTCCTTATTGATGATAAGGGCGAATTGCTTTATCAACAAAGACAAACAAGTCCATTTGGTCGTCCTACTGTTACAGAGTTACGTAAGATCGTTCAGTATATTGGAAAGACTTATAAGGGATAAAGAAAACAGGCCAAATTGGCCTGTTTTTTGTATTGACGTCGCTCGTGATTTGCAATAATTTTAAAGACTATTATTTTTAAATTTTGTGTATACAGTACGGTAATTGAAATTTATTATATGTTAGGTGATACAATTTCTACCTTTATTCGATCTGGATCTTCAAAATAAAGCGCATAATGATTAATGCCTCCCGCATGAGGATATAGCTCGTTATATAAAATAGAAGTTTGTTTTTGTACGAGCATTAATCGAATATTTTCTACCTGCTCTTTTGAATGAGCACGAAATGCGAGATAATTTATACCAATCCGTTTACGATGATATCCCACTTCTTTGTATTTCTCCTCAACTTGCACAAATACGATATAGCTTTCTTTATCTCTCCAGCTTCTCCCTTTTTTCCAATTTTGAAATGGTGTATAACCAAGTTCTTTTAATAACCATCCCCAAAATTCTGTGCTTTCTTTCAGATCTGATACATACAGCTCGATGTGGTGTATCAAATTTACCCTCTCCTTTTAATAATATAATAGTTTAAAATATTGATATTATGTAGATTGAAAACATAGTCCTTCTACTAAATTGTTCATTACAATTGCACATCAGATTGCAGAGGAGATTTTTCGCTTTCTTGTTGGTGTGAGTCGCTTTTTTTTGCAAAACCCTTTTCCATGCTTAAACTATAAAAAAAGTCAGCATAAATGCTGACTTAAATCTGAAGTGTTGTTTACATAGGAAACATAACTTGTTCCATTCAAAAGTTCAATAAAGAACAGGATCAATTTCTAGTGCTTTGGAGGGCTCCATCTCTTTGCTTCACTTTCACTCGGGTAATCAATACCATCAGGATACTTTATTAATTCTATCAAACTTCCCCAAGGGGTTGTCCCATATACTCCACTATTACGTGGTCCATCTTCCACTCCAGCCAGTGGGTGGGGTTCCGACAAAAGAGAGCCACCTGCAGCTTCGAAACGTTTAGAAGATTCTTTAATATCGTCAACATATAAAGCAAAATGATGTAGACCCAAATCAGATATTTTCGCTGGATCCTTGTCTGCTTTTGTTCCTAGCTGAAAAAGTTCAATAGTTGGTCCCTCACCGATTCTCAATAGACGCATATGAATAATTATTTTTCCAGATGGTAACCCCAATTGTTTCTCTACTTCTTCTCCTTTCATCGGATCATGTTCGGGTCGCTGCACATCATAACAAACTTTAGCGTCAAAAGCTTCCCGGAAAAAATTAGTTGCTACTTCTATATTTGGTACGGTCATCCCTATATGGTCAATACCTCTATACATCTTATTCTCTCCTTCCTTGAATTGAGCAGATTTAAGAAACCTAAGAATAGAATTGAATCATGTCACACATTAGAACTGTAAAAGTATTTTTTATTCGAAATGATACGTAAGATCCCACTTCTGACGGGCCTCATCCATTAAATACATTACCTGACGTGAAAGTGGTAAGGTCCAATTCTCTTTGTTATTCAAAATCAGGTCATTCATTGCCTGCACTTCATACATAAGGGCTCTTCTTTCTTCTCCAGCTTCAATTGTTTCTACAGAACCATCAGATGTATATGTAATTGTTGCTTTATCAGCTCTTGGAAAATTATCTACTGTGATGAACCCTTCATCTCCAGCTACGATTCCTCGCTTAGGCATCTTAGCCCTCATCGCCAATGAGACAACTGCCATTTCATCCTGATCATTTTTCAACACAATTCCGGATTGTTCGTCTACCCCTGTCTCATATTTCTTAACAGTTGTATGAAGTTCCGTTGGCTGACTGGATAGGAAAAACCTTGTGAATGAAAGAGCATAAGTACCAATGTCCAACATCCCACCACCAGCAAGGTCTGGATTGAAAAAACGATTGGTTGGATCATCTTCCTTGCAACTACCGAAGGTCACATTGACCATATTGACTTTTCCAATTTTACCTTCTTGGATAATGTCTTTTAACTTCTTGTATAGAGGCATATGATAAATCGTCATCGCTTCCGCTACGATTAGTTTCTTGGACTCTGCTAAATTAATAATTTCTTGCAGCTGTTCACCGTTCATTGTGATTGCCTTCTCACATAGAACATGCTTTCCAGAATCCAAAGCATCAATGATGAAAGAATAGTGAATACTGTGTGGAGTTGCTACATATACGATATCAATGCGATCATCCTTAAACATATCTTCCGTTTTCTCATATACGTGCTCTACTCCATAACGATCAGCGAATTCCCTAGCTTTTTCTACATTTCTTCCCCAGACCCCAAAGATTTGCCCATTAACCTCATTAATCGCCTGTGCAAAATCTGTAGCAATCCCTCCTGGTCCAACAATTCCCCAATTCACTTGCTTCATTTCAAACCTCTCCTTTTAACGTGATTTTTCTAACTCTTGTTTCGACAGTATGAACACGTTAGTTACAATAGGGGTAAATAAAGATACATCTAGCCGCTTCCAATCTTATTAACCTTTCTTCAAACTGATAATTTTTTAAGAATAAATAGGCTTGTCCAATAGCTGAAGTTAACTGTTATGAAGGTACACCTCGTTTTGCTCATACAAATATATTTTTAGATGAGGCGATTTTTCTAAGTGATCCCGTCGTAAAATCATGTCATAAAGCTTAAATTCGAGTTCAGCTTAATGTTCATGTTTAACCTAGCTCATCATTCAATAACTCACTTGCCGTCTCTTCCGTTGTGACAAGAACATTAAGGTGACCAGATACTAGCGCGGCGCGGATTGCTTCAACCTTTTCCTTAGATTCAGCTACTCCAATGGTGTACCTTGCCTTATGAAGATTATTCATATCAACTGAAATTGTGCGATTTGAGAGTCTCGTATCTAGAGTCTTTCCGGATTTGTCAAAGAAATTTGAGCAAATGTCCCCTGCTACTTTACTCTTTTCCATTTCACCCTGGAATCTTTCTCCATAAAAAGCGAGCCAGTTTGGACCGTCGCTGATTAGTGGGGACCCAATACCTACAATGGCAATTGTCAACTTTCCCCATAAATCCTCAACCTCACGAAAGTGTTCAGAATCCATCAACGCTTCTTTTAACGCTTCTGATTGAACGATTGCGGGAACATCAACTAATTTAGAATTTCCTTTCCACTTTTTAGCTATTTCATAAACGATGGTGTTAGCATGATAACGACTTTCTAGTTTACCGTCCGGTCCACCTATAAGCGGGACACACATGATTCCTTCTTGAGTTCTTTGAGGATTCAATTCCTCTGCAACGGCGGCAAGAGATGTTCCCCATGAAAATCCTATAACATCATCAGTTTTGACTACTCCATCTAAGAACTTTGCACATGCTTGCCCCATAGCCTTCAAATTTTGGTCACTAGAGGCACCTTTTTTCTCGGGGATGAGAATGACTTCTTTCAGTTGATACTGTTCTTTTAGTTTTCTCCCGATGGTAACATCTTTGAAGACATCATAATTGATACGGATTTGTACGATTTCTTTTTCTCTTATCTTCTTCAACATTCTACTAATGGTTGTTCGATAGATCCCGAGTTCTTTCGCTATTTCACTTTGCGTCATATCTTGCTCGTAGTACATTTCTGCAACTTGATATAGCGTATTAATTTCCTTTCTTTCCTCCATCGCATTCTCCCCTTTGCACAAATGTACAACAATTAGGACAATTGTGCAATCCGAAAGCACTCACTCCTATTTACCCAGAGAGTTATTGGTAACAATCGCAAACCATTTAATCTTCAAAAAGTATAAATAAACCCCGCTATTTAGTTTCTATTGAAATTCCCCCACTTACTTAACCATTTCTACATAGAAAAGGCGTAATTTCTTAGTACGAAATTACGCCTGATTAATAAAGCTCGAACTTCAACATTTATGATGTTATGAAATAATAAAATTTTTCTCTTATGATCGGTTGAAATATTCCAATCTATTTTTCATATAAAAGTAGTTCTCCTTATAGATGCATAAGTCTTTCCGCTTTTTTCATAGAGTTGCCCGGATCATATAGCTTCATTCATATTTGCTAACGTTTCATAAGCATATTTAGGAACATTAACATCATCAGGCATTTTTCCTTCCCACTCTAAAAACTCCCACTTAACAAGTTGATTCGAGCTTTCAACAAGCATACGACACCTTTCATAACGTCTGTCATTAAATGCTTTTAACAATTGAGTCACATTTAGTCCTTGTTGAATAAGTTCAGTTAGAACAACAGCATCCTCAATTGCAAGAGACGCACCTTGTCCAAGATGTGGGGCGGTGGAGTGGGCAGCATCTCCTATTAACAATACTCGACCTTGATACCAAGGAGACGGTAATAAATAACTAAAAACCGGACGGTAAACGACTTCTTTAGGATCTACAATTTGCTCTCTAACTTCAGCTATTTTTCCACCAAAATCTCCCAATCTGTTACGTAAAATTTGATCTAACTGATCTTCTGGCATTCTTGGATTTCCGGGTTCAGAAGTTGTTAACAGCAGATACATTTCATCTTCAGACATTGGAACCAAACCTGCCTTTGCATTCGGACCGTAATACAAAGTACTTCTTGTTATGTCTTCCATCCGAGGTAACGTATAACGCCATACCGCTTGCCCGAGATATTCTTGTTCAACCTTTCCAAACATCAAATTTCTCACTTTGGAATTCTGACCATCTGAACCAATAACTAAATCCGCTGCGAGCATAGATCCATCGGTTAATTTTACTTGAGCTTGGTCATCACCTTGATGAATATCTACTATAGTTGTTCCCATCCTAAATTTTGTTCCTACAGACTTTGCTTTCTCATATAAAATGGAGTGCAACGTCCTTCGAGAAATAATATTTAGCCCAGGATACCCATCAATTTTTGGAGATTGAGGTTCTGCAAATCGGTTCCCTTCCGCATCACAATATTCCATTCCATCAAAGCTATAGCCCCATTCCATACATGTATTTGCTACTCCTAGTTCATTTAAAGCTCTAAGTGCATTCGGTGGTTGAAATATTCCAACGCCATATACTTCCCATTTTTGTTTTAGTTCAATAATCTCTGTTTCAATTCCTATCTCACCTAGAGCAATAGCAGCTGATAGTCCACCAATTCCTCCGCCAACGATCACTATTTTCTTCACCTTAGCATTTGACATATCAAATACCTCCTTTAAACGTGTGCATCTTTACATTGCGCCCCCAAAGATATTAGGGTAGTCCACATTATTCCTCTGATTCCTAATTATGAACATATGTATGTATTACCGTACGTGGTCTTCATCGCAATTGGAGCTACCACTAAAATTTTCTAGAACAAGGTAAATCATTAGATTCAGGAGCCCTACCATAAGAGCCCTTTCTCAAATTAGCTTGTTCATAGATAAATTATAAAATGTTTCCCTGCATACGATCTACGATCCCAAAGTACATCATTAGGCCAGAATATCACTCTTCTACTTCGTTTTGAAAAATACTCCTCCCTTCTTTCAAGCATAGTGAATAGTATAGTCATTTCAATTTTTTTACGTAAGTGAACATTTTGTGAAAAATCTCTTGATCATGGTGAGCGATTCGTATTGAATACGATGATGAACATATGCTCACTCTTCCCATCTACTGCCCTAAAACGACTTAGAGCGCTTACTTTTTATTAAGCAAGCGCTCCCCATTTGTTCAAAACATATTCTGTTGTTTATCAAAAAAACCATTTAAGTTGACCATTTAGTAATCTCTTTATTAGGAAAAGATTTATGTTCTATTATAAGTGAGTTCATTAATGAACGTCTAACGTTACTCCATTTGGAACCACCCAGCGCTTTTTAAATGCATTTTCTACGAAGGTTTGATCTTCGGCATATTCTCTTATCACATCTTTTATTTCATCAGATTGATAGGAGAAGTTCCGGTTAAATGCTAAGTCCGGATACCCAGAGCCCCTTAACAAATAATCAGAAGAGGCAATTCGATACCACTTTTCTGGATCTAACACCTCATTATTAATCGTAATAGAATGTATTTTCTTTTGATCATGTTGGATCACTGCACCTGATACATGAAGTCGCCCAACATATTTACCTCGAAAGCCTGGCCCCCTGCCATCTGACATACAAACCGAACTATCTAACGAGCTTTCAAGAGCAGCATATAAGTGCTTTCCCTGAATTTCAAAATAAGTCGGATTTAATGGTGAAGGACATATTTCAATGAGCTTTTTATTAGACACAAAATCAACGATTCCCCCATTAGTGATGCCGCTGTTAATTAGTCCGAGGTCACATTCAAAGCGATTTTTTAAACCGTCCGCAATTAAATTCGCCATAGGGTTTTCTTCAAGTACATCATGCCAGAGCGTTTTACTAACTGTGAAAAGTGGTTTACTCAAATTGTCGATCGCTTCTTTCTTACTTGAAAGTAAAATATCTTTAATCTCTTCATCCTCTACCGCTTTTGCTGTTGAGATCGCTCTGGAGGCTAATAAGGTTAAACCATCCTCTGTAACCTCTATTTCTACAATACCAATATGTTCCCCGTACATACCAGCTGAGTTCAGAATGGTGCCATTCACTACTTTAGCTTCATCGTAGAGAACGTGGTCATGTGCGGAAAGAATCAAATCAATCTCATCAATTGCATCGGCCAGTTCAATATCACCTTCAGTGCCAACATGGTTTAGCACAATACAAATATCATAGTTTCCTTTTTGGCTTTCTATCTCTTTCTGAATCGCTTCTATGTAATCTAAAATTTGAAAACCCATCAAATCATTAAATTCCTGCAAATCCGGTGAAGCACCTGTAATCAAAATACGTATCCCTTGCTTTTGAATGATCGTACTACTAAATACCCCTTTGAATGACACACCGTTTGCTTTAAGAAGATTACAACTAATGAAAGGAACAGGGCTATGTACCGCCATATGCTCTAGCGTTTCATTTCCATTAAACAGTTCATTATTTCCAATCGTAATCGCATCATAACCGGCAGATTGAAGCATCTTCACGGCCGCGATCCCCTGCGTTCCTTGAAGCTCTATACTTTTAAAATCAGCAAAGTCACCACCATCCAAAATTAGTGTGTGGTCATCTGCGTAATCCCTAATAAGTGATGTCGCTTTTGCGAAATTCTCAAAATGACTATGAATATCGTTCGTATGTATGATCGAAAGCTTCATGATTGTCCCCCATTATGTTCGTAATGAACGAATTTAGTGCCAATCTACTATTTCGAAACTAATGAGCGAAATCCTCCTATTAAGCCTTTAACTTTAATAAACTTTTCCTTTTTAAGAAGGAATTGGCTTGAAAGAAAAGAAGATTCACTTAATCATATTGTTAAAGGAGTCGTTATCATGGGTAATATTGGTAATAAGATACAGTTTGGCATATATAAGCAGATGCATGCGCCTGATCCTGATCGCCTTCCAACAAGATATGAAGATTGGGAAAAAAGAGCGAGAGAAGTACTAGAGGATGGTCCTTATGATTATGTGGCTGGAGGGTCTGGTGCTGAAGATACGAAAAATTCGAATCGAGACGCCTTTAAACGTTGGAACATAGTTCCTCGCGTTTTCCGTCACGTTGAAGAACGAAATTTAAAGGTAGGTTTATTCGGTCAGATGCTCCCTTCTCCAATAATGGTTGCTCCAGTAGGAGTTCAATCGATTATCCACCAAGAAGGTGAGCTTGCTTCTGCTAGAGCTGCAGCTTCAATGGGAATACCTTACATTGCAAGCTCAGCATCAAGTCATTCTATGGAAGAGATTGCTGACGCGATGGGCGATGCGCCAAAATGGTTTCAGCTCTACTGGAGTCGCGATCCTGAGATTGCCAAAAGCTTTGTTCAGCGAGCAGAGTATGCTGGATATTCTGCGATTGTTGTAACGCTTGATACACCAATGATGGCCTGGCGAGAATTAGATCTTCAAAATGTCTACTTGCCTTTTCTTATTGGAGAAGGTATTGGCAACTATTTAACTGACCCTGCCTTTCGAGCAGGACTTCACGTTCCGCCTGAAAAAGACGCTATGGGTGCGATTATGCACTGGACAAACGTTTTTGGGAATGCAGGATTAACATGGGAGGATTTAGCAGAACTCAAAAAATACACATCTCTTCCTATCATTTTAAAAGGAATTCTTCATCCAGATGATGCTAAGCTTGCGATTAAATATGGAGCAGATGGAATTATCGTTTCGAATCACGGTGGACGACAAGTGGATGGTGCGATCGCAGCACTGAATGCACTTCCGGCTATTGTTGAAGCTGTTGAGAATCACATTCCGGTATTAATGGATAGCGGGATTAGAAGAGGAGCAGATGTATTTAAAGCCATCGCGCTTGGTGCCGAAGCGGTGCTTGTCGGCAGACCATGTATGTACGGCCTTGCGGTTGGTGGTGAAAATGGTGTGAAACAAGTGCTTTCCAACCTTGTTGCAGATTTTGATCTAACGATGGCCTTATCAGGTTGTCGAGACCTAACTGAAGTAAACAAAGACTTGATCATTCCGGCTAGTCGATAGCAAAAAAAAGGAACACGTTTGTGTTCCTTTTTTAATCTTACTTCCATTGAACAGCTTCACTATGTTTATGAACAGCTGCACTTCTTTTTAAGTAAATGACGTAGATCACCATAGAAATGATGACAGATATTCCAGCTGTTAAATAAATATCAGCATATCCAAAAGTAGAAGCAATTAGACCGAAAAACATCGCACCAAGTCCTACACCTAAATCGAAGAAGGAGAAAAAGGTTGCGTTAGCCATACCTTTTCTGTGAAGCGGTGCTTCATTAACAGCCCATGCTTGAAGAGCAGGTTGAACGGAGCCAAATCCTATGCCAAATAACACAGCCGCAAGAATGAGCATAAATTGATTGGCTAATAAAGTTAGATCTACCATAGCCAGTAAAATCAAAAATGCACCTGGAAGAAATATAGCTTTATGACCTTTTCGATCATAGATTTGTCCAGCGAAAGCACGTACGAGCATAAGCGAAACAGCAAATACGACAAAGTACCATTCAATTCCATCAATTCCTAGCTGTTCTGCATACAACGGAAGAAAAGTAGCGATTCCTCCAAAGACCATTGTAATAAAGAAAAGAAGAATAGAAGGCATTAAAGCTGTCTTCTCAAATATATCCCATTTCTTTTTTTCAATCGGTGTTTTATTTGCAGGTTTATAGCGAATAAAGGCAGCGATGATGAATGAAAGTAAACCGGCAGAAGCGGCAATCAAAAACATCGTTTGAAATCCAGAAAGAGCGATTAAGAATAAACCGAGAGCTGGTCCAAATGCCATCGCTAAATTCCCAGCAAGGCCAAAATAACCCATGCCTTCTCCCCTTCGCTTTTGAGGAATCAAGTCAGTTGCAATTGTACCAACCGCGGTTGTAGACATTCCCCAGCCAAGGCCTTGTACTACTCTCATAAGAAACAAAAGAATCAAACTTCCTGTAAACGCATAAGAGCCAACGGAAATGACAAAAACGATTAAGCCAATTAAAAAGATAATTCTTCTTCCGAGTGACTCTAATACATGACCGCTCCACGGTCGTATAAGCAAAGCAGATAATGTGAAAATACCAACAACAAAACCGATAAGCTGGTCGCTCCCACCAAGTTCATTCACAAATAAAGGCAGCGTTGGGAGGGTCATTTGGAATCCTGCAAAAATAAAAAAGTTTGCCATACATATAAAAATAAAGTCCCGCGTCCAGATCTTCTCTTTTTGAAGACCTTGCTGTTTCGCCATACATATTCCTTCTTTCTCTCACATAAGTTCTCTACCATCTTACAACATCACTGTTTTGATTAAGAGTTTTCTGCTCAGACAACGAAAAGCGAAGACGAGCGGTCAGAAACGAATGGATTGGAGCTCTTGAACAGAAACACGCCTTCTGTGTTTTGTGAAAGAGCGAAATCCAGTAGTTTCTGCGAGTCGCAGCTAGACAACAAAAAGCGAAGACGAGCGGTTAGAAACGAATGGATTGGAGCTCTTGAACAGAAAAAACCAGCATCCTTCTGAATGGGACGCTGGTTTTTAGTCATTTCACTCGTAGTTAATAAGTAGCAGATTCAAAGAATTCAAGCCATTCTCCATCAGGTCCTGCGAAGAACAAATATTTTGCACCGTTTGGTAATGTATTGATTTCTTCATCGATAAACGTTACACCAAGGTCATGAAGACGAGTGCGTTCTTGTTCGATATTTTCAACCGTAAAGGCAATGTGATGAACTTTTCCTTCTGCGGGTAAATCAGGATGATAACCTTCTATTAGCTCTACTAAAATTTGCCCGTTTAAACCAAGAAAGGCTAGCTTTTTATCACCATCAGGATGATCGAATTCATCAAGTAACTCTAATCCAATAATCCCTTGATAGAAACCTTTCGAAGCTTCAATATTTCTTACTTGTACCCCGACATGTTCCAGTTTTTGAATCCCCATAAGTCACCAGCTTTCTTTTCATATCGTTATTCTCTGTAACTTTATCACAGTAACGTAAACGAAGAAAAGCAAAAGGAACATTATTCTATTAATCTCGGGGAACAATTTGATTCAATATTTCTCCAGTAAAAAGTGTAGACTCAAGTCTCAAGGCAACTGCGGGTGGAAGGACATCTTTCATCCCTTCAAATGGAACACCAAGCCAAAACACATTTCGATCAAGCGCTATAAATGGGAATGCCAGACTATGGTCGACATGGTGAGCAATCGGGACTGACTGAACGATCTCTGGTGAAATAATGGACAGCTTACCTTTTGCTTTTTTTAATACGTTCACCCACTCGGCTGTTAACCTTGTTCCCTTAGGAATTGAAATAACGATTTCTTCCGCAGTTTGAATATCTTGAAAAATCATGTCAGTATTTAGTGCGTGGTGCCACTTCAATTTGGGATGCTGATTCTTTACCCACTTTCCTATATGCGTAGGAGAAATTCTCTCTTTTTTTAATAGCTGATGATCAACTAATTGTCGTAGTGTTTTTGATGGAGACATCCGTTTTTGTATATAATCAACATTGCTAATTTGTATAAATTTCCCCTTCGTTCTCGTCATCGCAACATTGATCAGTCTTTCACTATTGTGACCGCTCAATAACATGCCAGGACGTGATTCTGGTTCTCCATCTACTGTATCAAACACCATCATATCTCGCTCACTTCCTTGAAAACGATGAACCGTGGCTGAGAGAATGTCAGCCTCAACAAAAGAATGTTTTAAAAGATCGTCTATTAATAAATTCATCATCTTCGCTTGAGCGCGATAAGGGGTAACATAACCAATTGATGACATCCCCGCTTGTAACGCTTCGTAAATTGCCTGAAAAGCTAGAAAAAGCTGCCATAAATTCATTCGTGACTTCGATGAATGTCCCGTCATACAAAAATATCCAGTATGACTTGTGTCAATTAGAGCAGATGCCATACCTTTAAAAGGAGCTTGGTCTGATATCGGTGCTCTAAGTACGGCAATTTTCGGATGATCTGTTACAAGTGAATGATAAATTTTATTGTTTGTAAAATCTGAAATAACCGGGTGCATTCGTCTTTGTTCATTTAACAGAAAGAGTTGAGGATGAAGTTTACCGGTTTCGACAGTTTCAACAATTCCCGAACAGTGAAATACGTCTTCTCTCAACCATTTTGAAACAAGCGGGTGCCGTGCAGACGCTATAGGAGGTAGCTGTTTAAAATCGCCACATATAACAACGCGTTTTCCAAGTGAAGCAGCAAATGCTGCCTGGGGCACATAGGCCATACTCGCTTCATCGATGATCACTACATCTACCCTCTTCCGATAGATATTCTCATCAATAGCGGCTTTTGTTAGTGTTGTGCCTATAATCGTTGCTTCTTTTACAAACTGAGTTTCTTTCCGACGAATCTGCTCTAAAACATTTCCTAATTTTGATTCAAGCTTTAATAACTGATCAGAATCGCGTTTACTAAAGGAATTAGATAAGTCCTCCTTCAGTTTTTTTCGTTCATCAAGAATACTCTCTTTCTCGTTGGCAAGGTCTGGATGCTTCGTCATAAGCAATTGATCTGTAAAAAGCGGCAGATTTGATGAAACATCGCGCTGTTGTCCATACCGCACAATTTTTCCTTCTTCAAATTTCTCTCTATTTTCAGCAAATGAGGCTGTTTCACGCATTAATACATCAACAGCTTGATTACTATGAGATAAGATCAGGACGCTATTTCCTTTGAAAAAGTGATTTGCAGCGGCTCTTGCTAGATTATGGGTTTTCCCAGTCCCTGGAGGTCCCCACACGTACGTCACTGGGTTATATTTGGTTCGTAGAATCAGCTCATGAAGCCGGCTCTTGATCTTATCATCAGGATGCTTCACAGAATTGGGAGGATTCATTACTCGATTAACCCTAGCTAACCTTCTTTTGCTTTTTTTTATTTCTTCAAGACGCTCATGCAGTTCATCTAGCAGTTCCCATGGGTCATGATAGAGATCTGCCTCTCCAATTCGCTCTCCAAAACCAGCTTCAAGAGCTAGAATGACATTCTTTCCTTCTGAAGACAGTACCCTGCCTTCGCGCTTAATATGTTTCATCTCAAGCCGAACCTTTGATCCAGTTGGGATTTGAATTGGGGTACGTGCATCAAAGTAATACCTAAAATCGTCACCTGAAGACAGCAGCCTTCCATTGACAACTCTAATTGGTCTGCTACCAAATTTTTTAAGGTGTGCAATTTCAGCGCGAAGCGCTAATTGCCATTCATCAATTAATTCTTTCATCTTACATCGCTTCCTTTTATCCGTTCCTTTTTCAATTCCCTAACTATATCACGCTAACGAAAAACTCTCTATATATGTGCTACGTTCTATGATGAGAATGAACATAGTCTAGAAAAACTTCAAGTACTTTTGTTTGAAAGGGAGAGCGCATCAAAATTGAAAACGTCCTTGAATAGGTGAAATTCGGTATTTCCAGAATTTGTAGTGTACCAAGTTCTAACTCTTTCCGTATTGTCCACTTCGATAAGATACTTATACCAATTCCAGCTTCGACAGATTCTTTAATTAACTGCGTACTCCCAAAGGCTAGTTTTTGAGTAGGCTCTATATTGAGCTGCTTCCACATCTTCTCTGTAGCTTCTCTCGTCCCAGACCCTTCCTCCCTCACAACCCACATCTCTTGTTCAAGTGTCTTTCCACTGTTCACTTGATGATGTGTTGGTGATGCTACGATAACCATTTCATCCTCAGTGAAGCTATCCACTTGCATGTCCCTAGCAGGATAGTCACCTTCTATGATGCCAACATCAAGTTGGTGTGAGTAGACAAGATCACCAATTTCTCTTGAATTCCCAATCGTTATAGATGGTGTAATTAATGGGTATTTTTCTCTAATAGCTGCAATCACATGTGGAAGGACATATTCACCGTATGTATAACTTGCACCAATTGTAATTTTCCCACTCGCTCGGTTTGTTAGGTCATCCAAAAGATACGTCATCTTTGAATAAAGATTTAAGAATTCTTTCGCATGGTGGTAGACAATTTCTCCTGCCTTGTTCATTTCCACAGATCGGTTGTTTCTTTCTAACAGTTTAGTACCAAGCGCCTCTTCCAGGCTTTTGATATATTGACTAACCGCAGGTTGAGTCATGTGTAACTCCTCTGCCGCTCGAGAGAAATTGCGTTTTTCTACGACTGTAACGAAAACGTGTAACTGCTGATCCACGTCATCACCCCTTACTATAAGTTAATACTTATAGTACATATTCTATTTAATTATTTCACTTATAGCAATAGCTGAAGTAGACTAAAGAAAGAGAAACGGGGGGGACATGATGATTAATACTTTAAGACAACAACAAACTATACCTGAGAACATACGATTTTTCCTCGGCATAGCATTTACCTTTTTTATTGCACTATTAGGTTATTTCCTTGCTATGGTGCCAGGCTTTAGTCTTACAGGACAACTCGCATCAGCCATTCTGATCGCAATCGTTTATCGGCAAGTAGCCGGGTATCCCGAATGGTTAAGAAGAGGAATCACTTTTTCATCTAAAAAAATACTTAGGTTCGCCATCATTTTATATGGAATTAAACTAAATGTAAGCCTGATTCTTCAAGATGGATTACCCATATTATTATTAGGCGCGCTTATCATCGTATTTTCTATCTTATCGTCTGTTTGGCTTTCTAAAGTGATGAAAGCTAATACATCCATAACCTTTTTACTTGGTGCTGGTACAGGGATTTGTGGAGCTGCAGCCATTGCAGCCATTGCGCCGATCGTGGAATCTAAAGAAGAGGATACGGCAATTGGAGTGGGGATTATCGCTCTATTTGGAACGGTATTTTCAATCGGATATACGATTCTTCGCCCATTCCTTCCATTAACTGAAAGTCAATATGGAGTATGGTCAGGTATTTCACTACATGAAGTTGCTCACGTTGCATTAGCAGCAGCGCCAGGAGGAGAAACAGCTCTTGCAATGGGGCTCCTTGCAAAGCTAGGAAGAGTCTTTCTCCTCGTGCCAGTTTGTTTTCTTTTCATGTACCTAATGAAACGCAAAAACGCGGGCACAAAACAAAAAGTTGCTTTTCCATGGTTTTTAATCGGGTTTATCTTAATGAGTCTCGCAGGAACTTATCTCCTAGGACCCATTATTCCCTTTTCTGAATCTGCAACAAATGTAGTAACCGAAATAACAACGTGGTGTTTGACGGCTGCTATGGTAGGCCTAGGATTGAGTGTTAGTCTGAAGGATTTGAAAGATAAAGCACTAAAGCCAATGGCCATTATTACAATTGTATCAGTTGCTCTTTCCATTTTTACATTCTTCATCGTAAAATGGTTTTACTAGGCTTCATTTGAATGGTCATCCTCTGTGGATGACCATTTTTTACGAAGGTAATCCACGTAACGAAATACAGTTCTCACAATAAGCGCATGAAGAAGTATTCCTACAATTGTAAGTAAAATAATCACAAATTTACCTACAAAAGAAGTTGGTTCTACTGAAAATCGTCCAACAAAAATGATCGAACCTAATGACCAAACCGCTGCATCTTGAAAAGAATCCACGACAGGTTCATAGAAATAGAATGGAAATGTTGAGACGATAACAAATACAAAACTAGTTAAAAACCACGTTTGAGGAGACATACCCATCGCTTTACCTAGAATGGGATTACTAAATCGCTTGGCGATTGTTTTAATTCGCCATAGTCTATAAAGTCTCGCAAGCTTAGCTCCTTGAAAGATTGAATCTAGCGGAATTAGAGCTATTAAATCAAATGGATGCTTTTTTATATATTCCCATCGATCTTCAGATAAATAAAGAAAGACCGTATAATCAATAAAAAAGACGATCCAAGTGCCGATGAGGATCGCCTGTTGAAAGGGAGATTCATACCAAATCGTTGAAACGGATAAAATCACACATACAAATAAAAGATATTGATACAAACGCTTCAACATTTAATCCCCCTTCCCTTGCTACTCTTTCTTTATGAATATCTAACTTTGAAGTCGTCATAAACAGCTTTGATCGCTGATAGATTGGCTTGAAGTTATGACTGAATGGCTATTTTAAATTGCCTCCGTATTAGTAATGTCTACTACTATTATACCAGTCATGTAGATGACCGGCTTCACGATTCGACAATTCAATCTGTTAAATTTCTTTTTTCGATTTTCAACCCTTCAACTCTACCAACCACTAATGCCCCATTACATAAAGGTAGAAGATAATACGATCATCAGTTCATCCTCTATCTTTTCCATTTCTTCTTCATCTAGAAACTTATTAATAATAATTGAAAAAATGAGCGAATTATTCGTTTTAACATATCCAGATAAAGAAGTAACACCAATTAGAGAGCCAGTTTTAGCAAAAACAACGCCTTCTGCTGATGTAGCCCTTAGACGCTCTCGCAAAGTCCCTCCCACTAGCCGATCAGGGATTCCCGCTACAGGAAGTGAGTTCATAAATGATGAGAACCAGGGTTTGCTTTGAAGTTTGAATAAAAGCAAAGATAGCTGATTCGGCTGTATCAAGTTCATTTGTGAAATACCAGAACCATCTCTTAAACACATGTTATCAGGATCTAATCCTTCTTCTCTTAAAAATGTTCTCACAACTTCGAGACCAGCTGAAAAACTTCCTTCTCCCCTAACTTTCCTGCCCATTTCTTTTATAAGAACTTCTGCATGCCCATTATTACTTAGTTTCATAAATGGCAGTAGCAATTCAGAAAGAGGCATGGATTGTTTAGTTAAAAGCGTTTTGATTTCAGTTGACTTATTTTTTAAGGCTTCCTCACTTATGTAAATACCAAGTCCTTTTAAGGAATCTTTAAACAGATGTAGGGCGTAACTATCTGGGCTCCATAACGCAATCCACTTTTTTTCTGGTGGAGCATCCTTCGAAATGGTACCGCTGATTGTAAGCGTATTGGTACCATGCTGACGAATGATATGTAATTCCCCTTCCCCGTGAGAGGGTGAAGTCGTAAGAGCGTTATTCACTAATTGTATATCGTTCGCCGTGGGAGAAATAACTACTTTAGGTGAATCGCCTTCTTCTCCTGGTGAAACCTCAACAATAATGGTTCCTGCGTCATAATCAATATTCGGAGAGATAGTGAGGGCAGAGATTTGAGCACCGTAATACTCATGTTCATCACTCCAAACCATATCTTCTGATAGGTACTGCTCGTCATACCAGGAATAATCACCTATAACATCACCTTGAATACGTTCAATCCCAAGAGCTTTCAATTCTAAAGCAATTTGATCTAAATCTTCCTGTAAAACCGTTGGGTCTCCTTTCCCCTTTAGATAAAGGTTCCCCATTAAACGACCATCCTGTATTTCTCCATCTGTTTGTACCTCAGTGCTGAATCGATAGTCAGCACCAAGTTTCTCTAGAGCTGCCGCCGCTGTAATGAGCTTCATATTTGAAGCGGGCGTCATTCTTAAATCTCCAAAATGGTCGTAGAGAAGCTCTCCACTATGATTACTACGGATGCTTATCCCAGCAATCGCGCCATAAAGACGCTCATCATTTACTATGCTATGTAGAGATTGAGACAATGTCTTTCCGTTATTTATTTTACCACTTCTTTTTTTGCGATATCGACGTCCTAAAAACAAACTAGAAATTAAGGCTCCACAAGCTAGTTTTTTCTTTATACCGATCTTCTACACAACCTTTCCAATTAAAATAGAGCCGAAGCGATGAACATTTCGCACGGCTCTGATCTATGAGACTTCTTTTGTAAGAATATAATGGATAAGCATCATTTGTTTTCTTTCAACTCCTGCTGTTTGTGATTATTGATTACGTAAGATCCGTCTTCTTTAGGATTTTGTTCATCTTTAAGATCAATACCCCATGGATGCGTTAACAGCAAGCTTCCACTTAACGAAAAGGTTTGACGTTCCCTCACCATACTCCCCTCCTTTCGCTTATTAATGATCTATTTCGCTATTCGAATGACTTTTTCCTTCTTTTCTGTCTAATTTAAAACTAATGACCTAGAATGCTGTATTATTTGAAGGCATTGAGGAAGAAATAGGGCTATAAAGGGTCTATTTTACTGCTTTTTATCGAAAGTTAGAACGATTTGAATTTGAGCTCGCGCCACCTGAACAATTCAGTGAGTTTAAAAAAGAACCCTCCATTAGGAAGATTCGTCGAATTTTGAAAAGGCATTGCTAGCAAGCATCGAAATCACTGCATCATCCATAGGAGGATTATGCAATCCTGCTCTTACATCCCGATAATAGCGCTGCATAGGATTATCTTTAAATAATGCTCTTGCACCTACAACTCTCATGGCCATATCGACTACATTTGCTGCACTATTGGTTGCGACGTGTTTTACAGCCGCTAACTCAGGGCCCATTTCATTCCTCTTATCGGGTTCTGAAACCCACCGTAACGCAACAGAGTACATCATTTCTCTAGCTCTCATTAACTCCAATTCCATTTCCCCTATTTTCCGTTGAACTTCAGGGACTTCTTTAATAGGACCCGGCAGACTATTTGGTGAATAATGTGATGCGAAAGCAACTGCTTCATTACGAGCAGCAATCGCGACACCAAGATAGCAGGCTGGTATGTGTAAGAGCCAGGCTTTTGGCAGTTCACTTTTGGCAGTATTAGGTCCCTCAATAAGGGCATCTTGCGGTAATTCAACATTTTCTAGGACAAGATCATCACTTCTCGTACCTCTCATCGACATCGTGTCCCATTTTTCTTCAATCGTAACACCAGAAGCTGTCATATCTACAAGGAAGAAGCCTTTTTCTCCTGTCTCTCCAATTTGGGATGAGACAAGTGCATATTGAAGACCTGGCGCCATTGAAGTAAATGATTTACGACCGCTTATAATCCATTTATTCTCTTTAAGTACAGCTTTCGTTTGAGGCATCCCACCACGGGTCGGACTACCAGTTGCAGGTTCAGAAGCCGCCCGGTTAAACAAAGCATTTTCTTCAACGATGAGATGCGAAAGTCTTTCAAATACTTGATCTGTCCAAATTTGTTCTTCTCTCATTTCAAGGATGATTCCAAGATGCCATCCGATTGAAAGTGCTGTAGCAGCATCACCTGTTGCAAGTCGTTCTTGAAGCATCACGTACTCATACAAATTGATGCCCTTACCTCCAAATTTTTCTTGTACAGTTAACGAAAGATATCCAGATTCTTTCAGCTCCTCAAAATTCTCAAAAGGAAAGCGCCCCTCTTGATCAATTTGGTCTGCCCTTGTTGCAAATGAATTCGCAAGATTACTTCCCAATTCAAACAACTGCTTTTGTCGATCGTTTTTAATAAAAGAGTTATAAAGATGATTCATAAACAAACGCCAGCCTTTCCGATTAATCTGTACTTACTATCGTACACTAGAAGAGGAATTAATCTCCAGTAAATCGATCGGAAAAGCGCATTTTTCTATTTTCGATACAAAGGATAGGTGACAGTAGTCGGTACTTCGATCACGATAAGCCTTGTTTTTGCTTCTGCTTGAATGTTCATTTCTTCTAACTCGCTTGCTTCAATAACAAAAAATTCCTTTCCTTCATAAGAAGTCTCGTTTATCCGTCCTCTTCCTTCTAAAACTAAGATGCTTACTGAACGTCCTTTTCCAATGTGTTGTTTATAAATGAATGGATTGCTTATATGGATATCCCACATATGAACGTCTGTTTCGAGAGCAACAGGAGAGTCGTCACCAAGTATTTCCTTAACACGTACTCCATCGTGAACGTCTATCTGGAACTCTTCATGCTCAAATTGTTGGTAGGTAGGTTTCCGGCGAAGAGCTTCTCTCAAATGAGGTTCAAACCAAATTTGGAACCCTTGCATATCGGGTCCAACAAACCCCTCCTCATGGGATACACCAGAACCTGTCTGCATCACTTGTAAACCACCAGGACCTACGATACTTCTCGTACCTAGTGAATCTCCATGCTCCGCCTTCCCACTGATCACATAAGTAATAATTTCAAAACCTTGATGAGGATGAAGCGGGATGTATCCTTCATGCTCAGACTTCGCCCATGCCCAATAAAATAAAGGACCTACTCGTTTCACTTCAGAGCCTTCACCTGGAAAACCAATTGGTTTCTGTTCTGTGATTTTTCCACCGTCAAATTGGCCTACACCTTGTTGCTCTTCGTTATACCGCTGAATCAACATATAGATCACCACCCTGTGTTTATCTCGAATTCGAGATAATTTTATCTTGAATCCAAATTATTGTCAACTCGTATTGTCTACTTTAAACAAGATGTCTTTGTAAGAAAACTCTGGTGTAATGATTAATGTCATTTCTTTAGCATTTCGGTCGATTGCATAAATTAAGACGATTCGAAAAGAACCTCCTCCCTTTATCCAATATTTGTTCCAGCCATCTTGATCAATAATGACAAATTCCTCTGGTTTTATGTAAGAACTGTCTACTTTTAGTTTCGAGTAATATGGCTTAAAATCAATTGCAGCATCATCGAAGTTTTTTGCGTAAATTTCAAATCCAATATATTCTTTTTCTTTTTCTAATTCAGGTAAATCTTCTTGTCCTGGAATTTGATCAACTTCATTTACTTCTAGTCTAAACATTTCCTTCCCATCCATATCTTTTTCAACATAAGGCTCACCTATTTTGTATCCGTTTCCATTCGAGGGTTTTTCTATCTTCTGAATTAAAGCAGACTCTGTTGTTTCTGCCTCTGGGTAATAGTTACGAATCATTGTAAACCAAACCCCTGTAAAAAAACCTACAATTAATAAGATAATCGTTGCTCCGATAATCCATTTCCCCACTCTTTACTCCCCCTTTTAATTGTAGACGAGGCCAAAAAGAAATGGTTGCATACAAAAAGCCGGCACTTTGGCCGGCTTTATTTTAGAAATCAAAGTTATCAGGATCAGGTCCCATTCGTTCATTTTGATTTAGCTCATCAAGAGCTCTAATATTATCTGTTGTTAATTCGAAGTCGAAAACATCAAAATTTTGTTTAATGCGTTCTGGATTCGAAGATTTAGGAATCGTTACGACCTCATGTTCAAGATCCCAACGAATAATCACCTGAGCAGTTGATTTGCCATGCTGCTCAGCAATATCTTTAACCACCTCATGATCCAACAATTTCCCTTGAGCAAGTGGTGACCATGCTTCCATTTGAATGGCATGTTGCTTACAATAGTCTCGAAGCTCTTGTTGATTTAATAGTGGGTGAAATTCAACTTGGTTAACCATTGGCTTAATTTCTGCATCCTTCATTAGATTTTCAAGGTGATTCGGATGGAAATTACTAACGCCAATAGCGCGAATACGACCGTCTTTATAAAGCTTCTCCATAGCTCTCCACGTTTCTTTATACTTTCCTTCTACCGGCCAATGAATTAAGTAAAGATCTATCGTCTCAATACCAAGTTTTGAAATAGTTTCTTCAAAGGCTTTTATTGTCGATTCATAACCCTGATCATCATTCCATACTTTTGAAGTAATAAAGAGTTCTTCACGCGGGATGCCGTTCTGTTTAATCGCAGCACCAACGCCTTCCTCATTTTTATAAGCTGCTGCTGTGTCGATCGCTTTATACCCAGCGTCAATAGCAGCATTAACCGCGTTTTTCACTTCTTCATTGTTTTCCATTTTCCATACACCTAAGCCAAGTGTTGGCATTTTAATACCGTTGTGTAATGTAGTTGTTGTCCATTGTTTAGCCATTTAAAATCTCCTCCAATTTACTTTGTATCACAATCGAACTGTTCCCCATTTTTTTCAATCTTACACATTTTTATGTAAATGGATATGCGTGCTTAAACGAAATAAGCGAAATAAAAAAAACCATCCAAAAGGATGGCTATATTTTCGTAGGTTTTTGCTTCAATCTAGACTTCTTGTTAAATTGAGCAGTAGGAGACGTTTGAACTTTTTCCTTCTCTGCTTTAGCGTCCTGTTCGAACGCCTGCATGCCTTTTCCAAATAAAAGACTCATTGTTTTCCCTCCTTGTGTAAAGCGTTAGTTCACCATTTCCGATTTTAATTGAGCTAAAACTATAATTTACAAATTTACTCAATAAAATTTTTTATCGCTGCTCTAGAACGTTTGCAGTCTCGTTACAATGAGTCTGAACAGTCATCAACTCATCTAGAGACTGCTGAATACGATCACGATTTTGCCCTTTTTCAACTGTCGAAAGAGCATCCTCTAAATATTTACTCGCTTCTTTTAGAGCCCTACAGCTATCTTGAACATAACCTCGTGCATTTTTCTCCATATGGCACTCCTCCTTTCCATTAGTTTCTATCAAAAGGTTATTTTCATACAAAAAACCAGCCAATTAGGCTGGTTTTCATCTTATAGTTCAAATTGTTGGAAAATATTACCTTCCAAAACTGGATATATTTCTTTCTCAGCTAGTTGATTAATAATGATTTTATTTCGATTTACAGCAAGTCCGAGATTCGTTGAGCCCACGCCATGAGTATGCTGCATGCCACTATGAACATAAATGTGAGAAGAAGCTTCACATGTTAAGTTAAGGCGATAATCTTTTGAGACATGGTATCGCCCGTTCTCATCCCAATCAATAATCTCTTCTAAATCTTGAAGGCACTTAGGAATCAACGGGCGATAACCTGTACCAGCAATAATAACTTCACTATCCAAAAGGAAATTTTCTCCTTTTTGCCATTGTCGACACACTACTTCATACCCTGTTCCATCTTCTTTTTCTCTAACTCCATTGATTTCAGTTAATGGCATTAGCATCACATCCATATCTTTACCTCCCACGGACTGTTCATATAGAAGGTTATAAATATCGGTAATGGTATGAGGACTAATGCCTTTATACAATAACTGCTGTCCTTTAAAGATATCATCTTTTTGCTCCTGAGGTAGATCATAGAAATAATCAACATATTCAGGAGAAAAGTGCTCTAAACTTAATCTCGTTTCTTCCATTGGGAAAAATCCTTGAGACCTTGTTACCCAATTAAGGGAATACCCGTACTCTTGTCTTTCTTTTAACAACTCACGGAAAATCTCTGCAGAGCTTTGCCCGGACCCAATAACCGTGATTTTCTTAGCCTGTTTACACCGCTCTGTGTGATCTAGAAATGTGGAAGAATGAAAAACGTCTTCTTCAGGTAAATCCTGCAACGCCTTAGGTAATGACGGAATAGTCCCTACTCCAAGGATAATATTTTTAGCTACATATGTTTCTGTTTCACCAGTGGTAAGCTTTTCAACCGTAATTTCATAACGCTCGACTGGTTTACCTATTGGAACTACAGCTAATACTTTAGAGCCGAATTGACAGCTTTCCAATTGATTGGCTGCCCACTGACAATAATGATTGTACTCATTACGTGGCATTTCAAGACGCTGTAGAAAATAAAAATGATACAAACGATTATGATGTTTTAAATAATTTAAATAACTATACGGATTAGTTGGATCAGCCATTGTGACAAGATCCGCCATAAAAGGTACTTGGAGCCGCGTCCCTTCAATCAACATTCCCGGATGCCAATTAAATTGTTCTTTCTGCTCAAAGAAAAGTGTATCCATTTCTTTAATTGGATCCATCAAAGCAGCTAACCCTAAATTAAATGGTCCAATCCCAACACCAATTAAATCGTATACTTTCTGTTTCATCCAATCCTATCCTTTCTCTTCTTGCATCTATTATCTCCTTTTATTATACCAGAAATGCTATTATCTGTTTTTTCTAAAAAGCGAGAGATTAATGAGCAATTTGAACATACCATTCAAAACTAAAAAAACAGCCTAATTAGGCTGTTTTTAAGAAGAATGTTGAGAACGACGATATTGATACTGCTTCCATTGAAAGCGAACAAAGCAACCGATACAAAAACCAAGAATAGCAATTAGTGAAGCAAGTGCCACCATAGTGGCAGACGTGATCGCTAACCAGTTCACGTTAAGGTAATAGGCGATTAATGAAACAGACAACAACGTCACAGCTATTTTTTGATTGAATTGCTGTTGATCTTTATCTTCAGGAATATATTGATTAACAGGCCTCTTTAAGAAAAGTTTACCCGCCTTCATAACTGGATTAAAGTTCATAAGTAGCCCCATTATTCCAACAATGAGAGGAATAATAAGAAATAACCAGTGATTAAAAAAGACAAATGACGTAGCAAATATAAAAATAAACGATTGATTTAGTCTCACTAGAGGTCTAGGTATAGATGAAGGCAATTTAATACCAACCTTTCTTATAGGAATATATTTATATTAAAGGATACTGCTTTTTAAGACTTTTGTATAGTCTAATGCTCATAAGAAAAAACCACCGACAAGTGGTTTTTAAAGTTAGCATCAAATATCAATGCCCCATATTTACGTTCAAGACTCTTTTAGTATGGTTTGTCTTGATAAAAATAGTTAGGAGTTACAATTTTATTTTTATATGGTTTGTGAAAAATATGCGTTGTAGCAGGTGATACAGGTGGAATGAGCCAAGTCCAATTACCCGTTACTTCTCGTTCTGCTTTCGCTTCATTTTGTTCAAATTTGTGAAATTGTTTTGCAGCAGTATGATGATCAACGATACTAATGCCATTCTTTTGATAGGAATACAAAACAGCACGATTTAACTCAACTAAAGCGCGATCTTTCCAAAGCGTCGCATTCGAAAGAGTATCGAGATTTAAGATTTTAGCGACTTCTGGTAGAAGGTTATATCGATTCTTATCTGCAAGGTTCCTAGCACCGATTTCTGTGCCCATGTACCAGCCATTAAATGGGGCTGCATTGTAATGGATCCCTCCGATTTCTAATCGCATATCTGATATGATAGGCACACCATACCACTTAACATTTAAAGGAGAAAAATCATATTCCGGATGCTTAATTTGTACCTGGATAACTTCATTAGCAGGGATCTCGACGACGTTTGGACTTCCAGCATCTATACAAAAAACAAGCGGTAAAACGTCGTGTTGCGTCCCTTCACCTCTCCAACCCAGTTCCATTACTTTCTTAGTAAATGATATTGAATCAGGATCACCAATGATGCCATTCTCGGTTTCATAGCCTGCGTAACGTATGAGTTGGTGATTCCAAATTTGCACTTTACCAGGTGCGAAAATGGTGATGGAAGGTTTAATTTTACCTCCATTAGACGCCATTCGAATATGATTTATTAATGCTTCAGATACTTCTTCTACAGTACAAGCCGATCGAGCATCTAAAACAGTCATCGTATTCCAGAAAAGGCGACCGATACACTTATTGCTATTTCTCCAAGCCATTTTTGCACCTTGAACTAACTCTTCATATGTATGAGTATAGGATCCTGTATCGGTAATTTCTCTTTTTATTTCAGTTTTTCGTTTTATTAATTCGGCTGGATCTTTGTTTAATTCATAATAAGCTTGATCGACAAAGTCATAAGCACTATCTAATAATTGTTCTTTTTCCATTGTCTCAACCTCCAATAGCCTGAGACGGTTGTAACACCTGATCTTAAGCTGAATATCGTTCTATTAATCCTATGAAAAGACGTCATTTTGCACAGAAATATTATATCACACCCCTTCTATATAGGACGAATGGTACATATCAAACGATCGGTTTTAAGAAGCGATGTTTCTTTATATTGTTAATACCTCATTGTTTTGTTCATCCAAGTGAAGCCGTTCATTATGATAGCTTTTAGGAAAGAACACGTACTTGTTTACAGAAAGGGAAATATCATGTAGGATGTACGAATCAATTCATACTAAATACATCGGAATGAGGTGCATTATATATGGCTATGGAACAGCCGATTCATCGTTCAAAAACAAATTTACAATTACCGTTTTTAAAAGCGCCACAAAAACCTGTGTTAACAGGTGGCTTTATCGTTATTGGTTTACTAGCACTAATTCTGTGGCTGGATCAAGGCATTCAACAATTTGTGCTATTTGGTTTAGGCCTATTACTTGGGTACTGCCTCTTACATGCAAGATTTGGATTCACTTCCGCCTTTAGACAACTTCTTAGTGTAGGCAACGGGACAGCTATTCAATCACATATGCTTATGTTAGCTGTGGCTAGTACGTTGTTTGCGCCAATACTCGCAAATGGTTTTGGTTTATTTGATACAAATCCAACAGGATATGTTTTTCCAGTGGGAACTAGTGTTGTAGTAGGATCTTTTCTATTTGGTATAGGCATGCAACTCGGTGGAGGATGTGCTTCTGGGACACTCTATACAGTTGGATGGGGAAAGTCTGAAATGCTGCTAACGTTATTTGGTTTCATTGTTGGATCTGTCATTGGTGCCTGGCACTTTGATTTCTGGGTAAATCAGATGCCATCCTTTGAGGCAATCTCGTTAGCAGAAGACACAGGCTTAGGATATTTTGGTGCTTGGATTGCCCAACTATTCTTATTTGCTATCATATTCATTGTTGTAAGAAGCATTGCAAAGAAACGAAAGCCCCCTAAGATGAAACCTTTGCCGACATCAACTGGATGGAAACGGATCTTCCGCGGCTCATGGCCGATTTGGACAGCTGCCATTGCGCTCGGTATCCTAAATGCATTAACACTTATCTCGCGTGGAAATCCTTGGGGTATTACGTCAGCTTTTGCTCTATGGGGATCTAAGATTGCGCTGTTTCTTGGCATAGATGTTACGCAATGGGGTTATTGGTCTGGAGGAAAAGCTGCTGCTCTTGAACAATCAATCCTTACAGATTCAACTAGCGTTATGAACTTCGGTGTCATTTTAGGTGCTTTTGTAGCAGCAGGTGCTGGGGGCGCATTCGTTATGAGAAGAGTTCCATTGAAGTTAGCTGCTGCTTCTATTATAGGCGGTTTATTAATGGGCTACGGTGCTCGTCTCGCCTACGGCTGTAACATAGGGGCATACTTTGGCGGGATTGCATCCTTTAGCCTTCACGGCTGGGTATGGATGATTGTAGCTCTCGCAGGTTCATATGTTGCGCTTTATTTAAGACCACTATTCGGTTTGAAAAATCCTAAAAAAGATGATCAATTTTGCTAACGTAACTGGGCACTGGATAATATCCAGTGCCCTTCATAATGGTGAAAAATCATTGCGTATAATAAAAAGACCAGGTCATTAACGATCTGGTCTAAACGATATGGAATACTAGATTTCCTCAAAATACTCTTTATAAAATCCGCCAACTTTTCCACTATTATCAACTACAAATAAAAACTCTTCTGTTTCATTCTTAACTTCATATGTTTTACCTTCTGTTAATACGCGATTGACCATATACTTCTTTGCATCTGTATGTACACACTTCACATTTTTAATAGTAGGTGCTTCTTTCCATGAATGATGAATCATCTTGTTTCACTTCCTTTCAACTTTCTTTTTATTTTACATGACAGAACCAATAAGATAAAGGAAGATCATCTATTCCTTTTCAAACAAGTTAATCGTGGAATCACCAACTAACTTCATGTGAAAAGAACCTGAATCAGAAAGATTCAGGTTCTTCAATACATTACCCTTCTAGAAGTAGCTGTTCTGGATCTTCAAGAAGGTCTTTAATTTTAGCAAGGAAGCTAACCGCTTCTCCTCCATCAACAATACGGTGATCGTATGAGAGGGCGATGTACATCATCGGACGGTTTTCCATTCTTTCCTGATCAATTGCCATAGGACGCCATTGAATTTTGTGCATTCCTAGAATACCAACTTGAGGAGCGTTCAAAATCGGTGTCGAAAGCATTGATCCGAAAATCCCACCATTAGTAATAGTGAATGAACCACCCTGAAGTTCATCAAGCTTTAATTTATTATCACGAGCTTTTTTTGCAAGGTTACCAATTTCCTGTTCGATTCCAGCAAAAGATAGCTTATCTGCATCACGAACGACAGGAACGACAAGTCCTTCTTCTGCTCCAACTGCAATACCGATATCATAAAACTTCTTCAAGACAATATCAGTATCTTGAATTTCTGCATTTAGACGTGGATATTTCTTCAGTGCGCCAACAACCGCTTTCGTGAAAAATGACATAAATCCGAGCTTTACATCATTATCTTCTAGAAACTTGTCTTTGCGACGCTTACGAAGTTCCATAATTGCTGTCATGTCAACTTCATTAAACGTTGTTAACATAGCAGCCGTGTGCTGTACTTCAACAAGACGCTTAGCAATCGTTTGACGACGACGTGACATCTTCACACGCTCTACTGGCTTGCCTTCATTTGCATCAGGAGATTTCTTTTCTTGTTTCGGAGTCTCCTGTTTCTTTTCTTGCTTAGGTGCTTCTTTCTGGTTCGCTTTATCTGCATGTGCCTTCACATCGTCTGGACGAACACGACCTAATGGATCGCGTGTTTCAACATTGTTTAAATCAACACCTAGTTCACGGGCAAGCTTACGCGCAGAAGGTGAAGCAACAGTGCGACCATTCTCGGATTTTTCTTCACTTGATTCAGTTGTATGTGCTTTAGATTCTTGCTCTGACTTCGCATCCTCAGGTGTTTCTTTTTCTTCCTGTTTTGCTTCCGCATTTTCAGTGGATTTCTCTTCTTTTGTTTCAGAAGAACTATTTTCTCCACTTCCGCTGCCAAGATAAGCAATAATTTCGCCTACTTCAACATTATCTCCTGGCTCTTTAAGAAGTTCTTCAATCACGCCATCATTTTCTGCGCTCACTTCAATGTTTACTTTATCTGTTTCAAGCTCAACAAGGTTGTCACCTTTTTCAACTTTGTCGCCTACTTTGATTAACCATTGAGAAATGGTACCTTCTGTAATGGATTCTGCTAGTTCTGGTACTTTAACTTCAATCACGACGATTACCTCCTTGATGGGAAACAGTTTTGGATGGTTCTAATACTTCTTGAATAATTCTTTCCTGGTCTTTCTTATGCACGTTAGGCTCTCCACCTGCAGGACTTGAACGATCAGGACGTCCTACATAGGTAACGGAAACTCCATCAGGTGCTGAATCGTGAATTCGAGATGCGATATAATTCCATGCTCCCATATTCTTTGGTTCTTCTTGTAACCAAATGATTTCTTTCACATTTGAATACCGTTCAAAAATCTTCTTCACTTCATCCTCAGGGAATGGATATAATTGCTCCACTCTTAAAACATGTAGCCAGTCATACTTTTCATCAGATGACTCAATTTCAGCTGCAAGATCAACAGCTACTTTCCCAGTACATAAAACAATACGTTCGACTTTCGTTTTCTTCTCACCAAGACCCGCTTGTTCAACAACGCTTAGGAACTGACCTTGACTAAATTCGAAACCAGGTGATGATGTACGTTGATTACGAAGTAGGCTCTTAGGAGTCATAATAACGAGCGGACGAACTTCTTGTTTCTCTAGTATCGCAGCTTGTCTTCGCAATATGTGGAAGTATTGTGCCGCACTAGTAAGGTTCGCAACTGTCCAGTTGTTTTCTGCAGCTAAAGTAAGGAAGCGTTCAACTCTACCACTTGAATGCTCAGGACCTTGACCTTCATAACCATGAGGAAGTAGAAGAACCATTCCTGATTTTTGTCCCCACTTAGCTCTTCCAGCAGAAACAAATTGGTCAAATATAACTTGAGCAGCATTAGCAAAGTCACCATATTGTGCTTCCCAAATAACGAGTGTTTCTGGAGCAAAAACATTATATCCATATTCGAATCCAACAACTGACGCTTCAGATAGTGGACTATTATGAATCGCAAAGGAAGACTCTGCCTGCGGTATTTCGTGTAGCGGACAGAACGTCTCTCCAGTTTCTTTATCATGAAGAACGAGATGACGTTGCGCGAATGTACCACGCTGTGAGTCCTGACCTGTAATACGAATTGGAGTTCCATC
This sequence comes from Anaerobacillus sp. 63XJN7_4_ISO-PGPR-S23-413, assembly GCF_056173725.1. NCBI lineage: Bacteria > Bacillati > Bacillota > Bacilli > Caryophanales > Bacillaceae > Anaerobacillus > Anaerobacillus sp. 63XJN7_4_ISO-PGPR-S23-413. Next base: position 2,092,585 of record NZ_CM149688.1, on the reverse strand, counting down.
ACCTAGAATAGAAGCAAATGCTAGCGTTTCACCAAGGGCCCAATCCACTTTTCCGCCCTCTTCCAACATATCAAGTCTTCTTTTTAAAATCCGCTCAAGCTTTGGATATACATTAAAGCCATCAGGACGAATTAGAAGCTTCTCATTAATATCTTTCAATGTTTCAAGTTGAACAGATGTATCAATAGTTGGTATTCCTTTAACGATTTCTTTAGGCGGCTGCAGTTCTTTTACATCTGTATCAGCTTCGCCACCCTTAGCCACCTTATCGTATTGCTCTTGTAGCTGTGCAAGAATTTCCTCATCATATTTCTCGCCATCACCACTTTCGATGACTTTCTGCTCAGTAAGATACTTCGCATAGCTCGCTCGAACAGTAGGGTGGTTTTTAATCTTTTCATATAAATGCGGCTGCGTTACAGCCGGATCATCCATTTCATTATGGCCAAATCGACGATAGCCGATGAGGTCAATTAGAAAGTCTTTATTAAACTTCATGCGGTATTCGTATGCTAGGTGCATAGCAGCGAGACACGCCTCTGGATCATCCGCATTAACGTGAACAATTGGAATTTCGTAGCCTTTAGCAAGATCACTTGCGTACTTTGTAGAGCGAGAATCCGTGCTTTCAGTCGTAAATCCAAGCTGATTGTTAGCTATGATATGAATCGTTCCACCAGTATGATAGCCTTTCAGCTGACTTAAGTTAAGCGTCTCAGCAACCACTCCCTCACCTGGGAAGGCCGCATCGCCATGAATTAAGATAGCAAACGATTTACGGAAGTCCTGCTTTGGCTCACCTTTTTCTTCACGTGTTTCTTGAGCAGCTCGAGCATAACCTTCTACAACAGGATCGACGAATTCAAGATGACTCGGGTTGTTTGCTAGTGTTACCGTTGCTTTAGCAGTATCAGACTCTTCAAATTTCCGGTCTGCCCCCATGTGATATTTAACGTCACCAGTCCAACCGTAGTTAATTCCCATTGAACCTTCTGAAGGAACGAGTTCCTTATTTGGTGCATGGTGAAATTCAGAGAATATTTTCTCGTAAGGCTTGTTTAATACGTGTGTTAGAACGTTCAAACGACCTCGGTGCGCCATACCAATCATAACGTTCTTTGCACCATCACTTGTCCCGCACTTAATAACATCGTCAAGCATCGGCACCATGGCATCAACGCCTTCGATTGAAAAGCGCTTTTGACCAACAAATGTTTTATGAAGGAATTTCTCGAATCCTTCTACTTCCGTTAATCTGCGTAGAAGCTCCTTACGATCATCATTCGTAAGTGTACGACTTACAGAGTCGTTTTCTACCATTTCATCTAGCCATTTACGCTCATCGTCTGAATGAACATGAGTGAACTCATAAGACATAGATTTTGTATAAAGATCTTGCAATTTTTGAATCGCTTGCAATCCATTGTTTACTTCATCAGGAGCATTTTCCCAAATCACTTGTGCAGGAATCGCTTTCAGGTCTTCATCAGAGAGACCGTATTTCTGTGGTGTCATGAAATCCTGATCAGATTTTTCATTAGAAAGCGGGTTGATCGCCGCAGCTAAATGACCGTATGTACGAATATTGTCGGCTAATTTAACAGCAGAAATAACCTTTTTGAGATTAGCTGGCTGACCTGAAGTTTCAACTACTTCTTGTGAAGAAGGTGGGGGTCCCCACTGGTCAAATTTTTGACGCATGTCTGGATCAACAGATTCAGGATCCTCTTGATATTTTTCATATAATTCAATGGCATAGCCAAGGTTTGGTCCATAAAATTCTTGCCATGGGTGTTCCACTCTGGACTGTTTGGTATTCAAAGCATGCTACCTCCCTGCTGGGTTTAAACTCGATTAGTGCAATGGTCTAATTGCACACCACTTTAAGCATGGTTTCTTACTTGTTCTTTACACTCATTTCGCGATTTGAAACCTTCAATTTAAAAAAACGCTTACATTGATATTTTAGCATAATTTTAGACTGCTCACAAAACTTTCAAGCAAATTCTCGAAAAAAATTTCAACGAACAATGATAAAAGCTAAAAAATTTTTCGAATATTAACACAGTGCAATACTAAATTACCACAAAGTGTTACCATAGTGAATAGCTAATATCGATTTTCTACCAATGAATATTTACAGCGGTTTATTTCTTTAGTGTCATACGAGCGAAATGCGGTCCATTTTATTTCATTCATCCTATAGGATTCGTTAAAAATTAGTTGTATGTGGAAAAGCGAAGTACTACTTACCTAAACGAATATCAGCTATAACTAAACAAAGCCGACCTTTATAGGTCGGCTTTGTTTATGTTGAATTAAGGTGTTAAGATTAGTTTTCCTTTCGTTTGACGCCCGTGAAGCATACGATGAACGTCAGCTGCTTCTTCTAAATTAAATACACCACCAATTGTTAATTTCAATTCTCCACTTTGCATATAATGTAGCAATTCTTCGAGACTCTTTTGATAAAGGACTGGTTTGCGCATCATTTGTGGCAGGAAAAAACCAACCACTGATTGATTTTTCTCCATTAGAGAGGATGGATAGAAGCGGCTTTGTTCTCCGCTCGCCACGCCATAAATAACGAGTCGTCCAAATGGAGCAAGACACTTCAACGATTTTCTAAAAACGTCTCCGCCTGCCATTTCCAGAATAACGTCCACTCCATTACCATCTGTTGCATCTAAAACTTCTTGCTCCCATCCTTCTTTCGTATAATCCACAGTGAGATCTGCACCCATATCAGCAGCAAGGTTTCTTTTTTCTTCACTACTCGCTGTTCCAATAACCGTTTTAGCTCCACATAGTCTTGCGAGTTGAACGGCTATCGTTCCAACGCCACCTGCAGCCGCATGAATTAAGACAGTTTCCCCATTTTCAAATCGTCCCATTGTTTTGAGTGTATGGTAAGCACTCAAGCCCTGTAGCGGTAACGCAACAGCATATTGAGGTTCAACACCTTCAGGAATGGCAATCAACCCTCTTTCATCAGCTAGCGTAAATTCTGCATAACCCGTCGCATTTTTCGTGCCTAGTAACGTCACAACAGATGATCCTGGTTTTACGGAAGTCACCTTCTCTCCAACAGCTTTCACTATACCTGCTACTTCGGAGCCTGGAACGTAAGGAAGCGGAGTTTCAACAACATATTGCCCTTCTCTTCTCGCTGTATCAGCGTAATTTACTCCAATAGCTTGAATTTCAATTAATACTTCATGACCTTTTGGTTCCGGAACATCCATGTCAATGAGTTGTAAAACTTCGGGTCCACCAAATTCCTTCAGTTGGATCGCTTTCATTATAATTCCTCCCTTTAAACTAACCAGTCAGTATGTAACACTTTCACTATAATACAAGATATTCAAATATTCAATCTTTTTTAATTGATCCCACTTCCCCCGCAATAAAAAGTGCGCCCTCGGCGCACTGTTATAAATGTAGGAGACCTTCAATTACGGTTTGAACAAGTAAATCGACATCCTTTTCTTTGATTGTTAGAGGAGGAGCCATCGTTAAAACATTGTTATAACCTGCTACCGTGTCACCATTCTTCCCTATAATTACACCTTGCGATTTGCAATAGGCGATTACTTTATTTAGCTCACTGACCTCTAACGGCTTCTTAGTGCTCTTGTCTTCGACGAGCTCGATGCCAACCAATAATCCTTTCCCTCGAACATCACCAACATTCGGGTGAGTGGCTAACCGCTCTGTTAACTGCTTCTTTAGCTTATCACCTAATGTATGTGACCGATCAAAAAGCTGCTCCTGCTCCATTATTTCTAAATTCTTTAGGGCAAGTGCACATGAAGCTGGGTTGCCGCCGAATGTATTGATATGTCTGAAATGATCATAAGAATCTTTCCCCTTAAATGCTTCGTAGACCTCTTCTTTAACAGCTGTTGCAGATAATGGGAGATAACCACTTGTTAAACCTTTTGCCATTGTCACTATATCTGGCTTTACGTCATAATTCATAAAGCCGAATGCTTTTCCTGTTCTTCCGAAGCCACAAATCACTTCATCACAAATTAACAGAGCGCCGTGCTTTTCACATATTTCTTTCACGGATTTCATGTACTCTTGTTGAGGCATAATAATACCTCCACCTGTGATGATCGGTTCCATAATCATAGCGGCGACTGTTTGGCTAAGCTCCCATGTCATAATGTCATCAACGGCTTTGACCGAAGGTAGTTGTCCTTGATGATCTTGATTCTCTCTATACGTATCTGGTGGCTGTACATGTAAAAAACCCTGACCAAGTGGTTCATATTTGTATTTCCGTTGCGCCTGACCTGTTGCAGCTAATGAACCCATTGTATTACCATGATACGCTCTATAGCGGGAAACAATTTTATGTCTACTTCCTTCTCCCTTTTGCTCATGATATTGCCTCGCAATTTTGAAAGCTGTTTCGTTTGCTTCAGACCCGCTATTAGAGAAAAAGATAACGTACCCTCCACCAAGCATCTCATTTAGCTTTTCTGCTAACTTAATAGCCGGGGCGTGTGTATGCGTTAACGGATAATAAGATAACTCTTTAAGCTGATCAAAAGCTGCCTGAGCCAGTTCCTCTCGACCGTACCCAACATTGACACACCAGAGTCCAGCCATAGCATCGAGAAATTGATTTCCTTCGTAATCAGTTAACCAGGCGCCATTTGCTTTCTCAATCACCATAGTAGACTTTGGATCATATGGACGCATCGCATGCCAGACGTATTTCTCATCTTTTCCTGCAAGATTCTCGTGAGCAGTATGCATACTCTTCACTCCCCTCTAGTAGTCAAAGCGAGTTGTAATCATTTTTCTTTTTGTATAGAAATTCACACCATCTTTTCCATTTGCATGAAGATCTCCATAGAAAGAATCCTTCCATCCTGAAAAAGGGAAAAAAGCCATAGGTGCTGGAACACCAACATTTACGCCAAGCATGCCAGCATCGGCTTCTTCACGGAATTTCCTAATCGCCCCTGCATCCTTCGTATAAATTGTTGCGCCGTTACCATACCGAGATTTGCGGAGAATACCAAGCGCTCCATCAATCCCATCAGCATGTAATAAACTAAGAACAGGTGCAAAAATCTCTTCTTTTGCAATCGTCATCTCTGGTGTCACTTCATCAAAGATAGTAGGTCCAATAAAATTCCCCTGCTCATGCTCTTTCATGTCACTGCGTCCATCACGAATTAACGCTGCTCCTTCTTCTAAACCTTTATCGATGTATCCAAGAACTTTTTCACGATGTGATGCTCGAATGACTGGCGTTAGCAACACCTCTTCATCTAATCCATTCCCCATCTTCAATTCATTTGCTTTGTCTTTTAAAGCAGAAATAAACGCTTCACCGTCTCCAACAATAACCACGGCACTACAAGCCATACAACGCTGACCTGCACTACCAAATGTCGAACTAATGACTTGTTGAACAGCCTTTTCGATATCTGCATCAGGCATCACAATATGATGATTTTTGGCACCAGATAGCGCCTGCACTCTTTTACCTCGTGATGCCGCTTGTTCATAGACATATTTAGCAACGGGCTGAGAGCCTACGAATGACACTGCTTTTACTTCTTCATGTTCTATCAATCCATTTACAACGTCATGAGCACCGTGCACAATATTAAATACACCTTTTGGTAAACCAGCTTCTGTTAACAGTTCCGCCATACGGTTAGCAAGAATGGGCGTACGTTCAGAAGGCTTCAAAACAAACGTATTCCCACAGGCAATGGCAAGAGGAAACATCCAATGAGGTACCATCATTGGAAAGTTAAATGGAGTAATTCCCCCAACAACACCCACAGGATAGCGGAACATCTCTGAATCTATACTTTCAGCGATCGTAGACAGATTGTCTCCCATCATTAAAGAAGGTGCTCCAGTCGCAAACTCCACACATTCAATACCACGAAGCACTTCTCCATATGCTTCTTTATAACTCTTTCCATTTTCTTTAACAACGAGCTCAGCTAGTTCCTCGTGGTTTTTCACTAGAAGGGAATGATACTTAAACAATACTCGTGCCCTTTTTGGAACAGGAACTTTGCTCCATGTTTCAAATGCAGTGGTCGCAGCATGAACAGCAAGATCAACGTCTTCTTTTGACGATAGTGGCACATATGCGAGGTTCTCTTCTGTTGCAGGATTTGGGACGTCAAGCGTATCTTTACTTTTGGCGTTTACCCATTCCCCATTAACAAAGTTTTTTAATACGGCCGTTTCCTTCTTTACAACTGTCATTACATGCCCTCCTTTGATTCGTTCATATCTTTATTGTAGGGGATGTAATGGCACTCATACATTAGACAAAACGTAACATGGATGAGGAGCCTATTGTACACGTTGCACATTTTATCCATTTTGTTTCAAATAATCGTATGCATGTAACGAGAATTCAATAGCTTGCCGCTTAGGAGAGCACATAAAATCACTCCCAAGTAACTCTTCCAATTTTTCTAACCGATGATAAAGGGTCTGTCGTACAACGTAAAGCTGTTCAGCCGTTTCCTTTTTTGATCCATTGCAACACATGTAGACTTTCAACGTATTTAGTAAGTTGCTGTTATTCTTCGAATCATATTGCATAACGGGGTCTAAATAATCAAACATAAATTCATTAAGTTCTCTCCCCTTAGCTAGTTGGAAGATCATACGGTAAATATGGAAGTCATTGTAGTAGGTCACTATAGATGATTGTGAGAATAGTTTCTCATTCATGACAAGTGTCTCAAGAGATGAATCATAGCTTTTATGCATGTCTTTTAAGAGGTGGACATGTTTACCTACTCCTATTTTCTCCACTTCTGGTACAGACTCTTTTTGTAAGATGTCGCTTTGAAGAAAACGTTCAAAGGCCTCTCGTAAACGGTGATCAACATCTGCTTCAGATCGACGATTTAGAATGATGATTATCAGTTTATTCCTTGATGTTAACGATAATACAAAGAAACCTTCCTGTTCAAAAACAGACCGCATGAGAAGCATAAAGTATGTCATCTGAGAAGAAGTGTAGGTATCATGATGTTTTTTGAATTTACACGTGCATACATGAAGACCTCGTGGAATAAGTGTTTCATCCACATCTACAAGATAGGATAAAACTCTTTCTTCAGAATGCTTTCCTTCAATCCAATCGTATAACCATTCAGTTTCAAGAGCTCGCTTCTTCTCTTCAATATATAATTCTCGTAAAAGATATTGAGCGATTGCCGTAGCACTTCGATCAAGTAGTAGCATATCGTAATCAGAAATCGAAGCATGTTGCGCAGGGACAAGTATGAGATTCGCAAAGTGATAATCCATTGCACGAACATGTTGGAGCACGAGGCCTTTACCCTCTGGTTGGATCGTAAGAAAATGCAAAAACGTATCCTTTTTTTCTTCCGTTGCTTCAGGTGCAAAAATAGGCTCAGCTTCTTTAGGGTTATAAATCACCTGCATACCTGTTTTTATGGAAAGTAGCGTTAAAATCTTTGTTAAACATCCTGGTACAAGAAGAAGGTTATTGAGTTCCTGTGAAAACTGCTCCAGATCTGAAATCATTTGATAGTGATGGGCAATTAAGAGGGAGTGAAGGTCCTGTGTGATATCAACGAATCGAACTTCTCTTGTAAATGCAATAATGGGGAAATGATACTGATCGGCAAGTTCGATTATTTCTGAAGGGATATGATCCATGTATGTACCTATTTCAATGCAAAGACCAGCAGCTTTACTTTGTATCAATTGCTGCACAATAGAGCGAAAAACACTTATGTTATCTTTCCAAACAAATCCTGTGGATAAAATCAATTCTTCACCGTGTAATAGCTGCTTTACACTGGTTACTTCCATAACGTGAACCCACTTAATTCTTCGATCTAATCCGTTTTTTCCAGCTAAGACAGTAGCATGATGAAAATGTTCTCTCTCTAACACTTCATGGACCGTTAAACTAGTCATTCGCAGCATCCTACCACTTCCTCTTCTGAAGATTATATGGTTAATCTAATCATGAAGTTTTGCTATTCAGGGGTTTTACGGCACATAATCTTTCAATCATCATTTATGATAACGCTTACATATTGTGAGGATAACTTTACTACATCGTGAAAATCATTTCTAGGTATTCTCTAAATAATGACATTATTAGTCATAATTACTTAAATATTTTACATTACATTACGGTATATGAAATTTTTCGTATGGTATCATTTGCATCAGTACACGAAAAGTAAAAAAACACTGGGCAACTACTGCCCAGTGTCTACTTCCCATTCGTATTCGTCTAATAACTCCATTAAATAATAATATTGTTTCTTACTCCGGAAGTCCGTCTCTTTCCAATTTGATCGAATCCAGAGCGTTAACTCAGCTGCTGAATTGAAAATCTCTCCGCTCGTATCCGCCTTTCTTATCATATAACGACCATTTTCTTCATCAATCGTTACTTCGCATGGATAAGCGCTATCCTTCGAATATAAAGTGTACTCCATGAGCTTCCTCCTCTCTAAGTAACGGATTGCATCTGTTTTAAAAGAAGAGCTGAGAAGTATTTTCTCCCATCAGCGGTTTGAATATGAAGAATTTCCTTTGTAATTTCATCAGATTTCATGTCTTTATGAATAAACTCTATAAATGCCCCACTTAAATTCTCGGTAATACCATTGATTCGATATCCACGGTCAATAAAATAGTCGACCTTCTCGCGTTCGATTAAATAATGCTGATGTTCTCTCATTTCTTTAGCTCCTTTCGTCAAGTGCACTCCCCACTTCTTGAACAGCATGAGATTCACTGTCACTCATGATAGTCCAATCACGACCAACTGTTATCCCAAGGTATTTCTCATCACTTGGGTCTATCATTTCAGCTTGTTCATATTTCTTAAACCACCAGTATTTTGCTAAGACAAAGTAAGTTCCAGCACCTACAATAAAGCCTACAAGAAATGAATAGTTTGAGAGAAAATAAGCAGCTAATCCTCCGAGAACCCAGGCGATAAATCCAGCGGCATTTACCCCATTCATATAACGATACTGACCGTTTTGCTCATACAAATCTGGAACGTTGACGCGACGCTTTCTTAGAAGATAATAGTCAGCAAAAAGAATTCCAACAATCGCAGATAAGATCCCACCAACTATGAGCAAGATCGGTATGAGAATATTAAATAAGCTCCACGGCTGAACAACTGATCCTATAATACCTGCAATAAATACACCTGCCCAGAACGGAACTTTAGGTCCACCTACATTGGAGAAAATTGTGGCAGCTGGTACTAGGTTGGCAGATACATTAGTTGACCATTGAGCAAGAACGATCATTAATAATAAAATGCCGAGAACTAAACCAGTGGCGGCTTCCTGCAGTGCAACGACTGGATCATAATTCGAAACAGCAATGTAGGATACACCACCAATAATAACCATAAAGGTTTGCGTTATCGGTAGCGCAATCATACTACCTACTAACGTTCCTTTATTACGCTTCACCCAATTCCGCTCGAATTTAGGAGCCTTGATGAATCTTGATATAGAAGGAATGTCCGCTGAAATGGTTGCCCAAAATCCCATATTACTAAAGATAACGACAAGAAAAGCAGTAACTGCCGCTCCACCGGTCACAGGGCTTTCAATCCACGCCCATACTTCTCGCCCCTGTGCAACTGCCTGATCGGATAATGAAGCATACATCCATACAGAGATGATAATGATCACTGGTGCAGCGAGATCTGCGAATCGTTCAACTGCTTTGATACCTAGTGCAGTGTTTACGAGCTGAAGCGTTGCGAAAATCAGAAAACACACAAACCAGTTATCAAATCCAAAAAGTACATTTAGAATTGCATTCATTGCCGTTGCACCAAAATACGTATTGATTCCAAACCAAAATGAAGCAGCAAGTCCTCTCACAATGGAAGGAATGTGTGTACCGATCGTACCAAAAGGTGCCCTCATATATACCGGAAAGGATAGACCATGTTCAATACCGATATCACCTATAACTGTAATAAATAAACCAATCCCAAGGGTTCCGATAATCGTTGCCGCTACAACCCACGTAAGTGACAGTGATTGAACACCGGCTCCACCAATTGCAAACGCGGCAAGAACAACAGCCATCCCAACCCACATCATTGCAAATCCGCCCGTCCCTATCTTTCTATCTTTATGAGCAATGGGCAAAAGATCCGGTGACTTTAAATAGCTTTCATCTTTTTTCATTCAGCTATCCCCTTTTTCGGTCTGTTACTGAATCATCATCGGCTTATCAGTGACGTTTTTTAGCTTGCCATATTTTGCTCGCTTCATATACTTCCCTGACCCCGGTGTACCTACAAACTGTTTGTTTTTAATTACGAATTCTCCTCTTACAAGAACTGTCTCTGGCTCACCTGTAATTTCCATTCCTTCAAAAGCATTGTAATCTACAGCCATATGATGTGTTTCAGCAGAGATTTTGCGTTTTGTTTCAGGGTTAAATATAACTAAATCTGCATCTGCTCCAATTGATACTGTCCCCTTCTTAGGAAATAATCCAAATAGCTTCGCTGATTTTGTTGAAGTAATATCAACAAACTGGTTTAATGAAATTCTTCTTTTCAGTACTCCTTCCGAGAAAAGAATACTAAACCGATCTTCAATCATTGGACCGCCATTAGGGATTTTTGTAAAATCATCTCGACCGAGGTCTTTTTGACCATTAAAATCAAATGAACACTGATCAGAACCAATCGTCTCAAGCTGTCCAGTTCGAAGAGCCGTCCAAAGAGCTTCCTGGTTCCACTTTTCACGAAGTGGCGGACTCCATACATACTTTGCACCTTCGAAATTCGGTTTCTCTAAGTAGGTTTGATCTAAAACAAGATATTGCGGACAAGTCTCGCCATGGATGTCATAGCCTTTCTTTCTTGCTTCAGCAATTTTATCAGCCGCTTCCTGACAGCTAACATGAACAACATATAGTTGAGAAGAAGCAAGACCAGTTAATTGGGCCGCACGACCTGTTGCTTCTCCTTCCACTTCTGGTGGTCTCGTTAATGCGTGATAAATAGGTTCAGTCTGACCTTTCGATAGCGCTTCCTTCGTTAAATATTCAATCACATCACCATTCTCAGCATGAACCATGACCAATGCTCCGAGTTCTTTAGCTGCTAAAAGAGTTCGATAAAGGGTTTCATCATCTGATTGAAAAACGTTTTTGTAAGCCATGAAAACTTTGAAAGATGTGATCCCCTCCTGATTGATCACATCAGGAAGCTGCTCTAAAACACTGTCGTTTATTTCGCTAATCATTAAATGAAAACTATAATCAATAACCGATTTATCCTTTGATTTGTCGTGCCATGTCTTAATCGCTGTTGATAGAGGCTTTCCTTTCTCAGTAAGGCAAAAATCGATGACAGATGTGGTGCCTCCAAAAGCTGGAGCAATCGTCCCTGTTTCAAAATCATCTTTTGAGACCGTACCACCAAAAGGCATTTCTAGATGTGTATGTGGATCGATTCCTCCAGGAAATACGTAACGATCACTCGCATCAATGATTTCAGCTCCTTCTTCTTCGATGTTCTTACCAATTGAAGAAATAATGCCATCAGATATTAGAATATCTGCGTGGTACGTTTCACTGGCCGTTACAATGGTCCCATTTCGAATGATTTTTTTCATTTAAAATCCCCCTACTTATTTGGATATTTTGATATCTTTAAGCGAACCGATAAGAGATTGACGTTCGTTCCAGGTCATTTGTGGCAAATCATTTTGTACTTCAATCATATCGATTGCTCCATCAACTGGACAAACAATGGAACATAAATTGCAGCCTACGCAATCCTCTTCTCTTACTTGAAGAATCGCATGCCCATTTGGGTCATTTAGCATATCGATACATTGATGCGAGGTGTCCTCACATGCAATGTGGCATTTATTGCAATTGATGCAAACGTCATTGTTAATACGCGCCACCACTTTATGGTTAAGATCAAGATTACCCCAGTCAGAGAAGGTTGGAACAGATTTCCCAATGATGTCTTGGACCGAAAGAATGCCTCGTTCGTCAAGGTAAGAGGACAATCCGTCGATAAGATCCTCCACAATTCGAAAGCCGTGATGCATGGCGGCTGTACAAATTTGAACATTGCTTGCCCCCATCAACATAAATTCAATTGCATTTTGCCAGTTAGATACACCGCCCATTCCAGAAATCGGCACGTTAATACGGCTGTTTCTCGCACATTCACTTACCATATTTAGCGCAATCGGCTTAACCGCTGGACCACAGTAGCCTCCATGCGCTCCTTTTCCGCCAACATGCGGAATCGGTAGCCATGTATCAATATCAACCCCAGCAAGACTATTAATTGTATTAATCATACTCACCGCATCAGCTCCGCCTCTAACAGCTGCCTCAGCCGTCGCTGTGATATCTGTAATATTAGGCGTTAACTTAACGATGACTGGAGTTTCTGCAGCTTCTTTTGCCCAAAAAGTTTGTTTCTCCACAAGCTCAGGGACCTGCCCTGAAGCAGAGCCCATTCCCCGTTCAGCCATTCCATGTGGACAGCCAAAATTAAGCTCAAGGCCATCAACGCCAGCTGCTTCCGTCTTTTTAACGATTTCATGCCATGCTTCCTGATTAGGCTCAACCATTAATGAAGCGACAACGGCGTGGTTAGGAAATTTTTTCTTCGTTTCATAGATTTCTTTCAAATTCACTTCAAGTGGCCGATCTGTAATTAGCTCGATATTATTAAAACCCGCTACTCTTTGGCCATTGAAATGAACGGCTGCGTATCTCGAAGAAACATTCAGGATCGGGTCTCCAAGCGTTTTCCAAACAGCTCCTCCCCATCCCGCTTCGAATGCACGTTGTACTTGGTACCCGGAATTGGTAGGCGGAGCGGATGCTAACCAAAATGGGTTCGGTGAAGTGATACCCGCAAGATTCGTTCTAAGATCTGCCATCGATATTCCCCTTTCTCCTCTTACGCTGAGTACGTTGCTTTTAAGCTTTCATGCATATGATAAGCAGCCGTTTTCCCCTGTTGAGCCGCTGAAACAACCATGGCTTCTCCCTGTCCTTTTCCGAAAATAACATCTCCACACGCATAGATTTTGGGATTCGATGTTTCCATCGTTTCTTGGTTAATTAAAATGACACCGTCTTTATGAGCAAGACCAAGCTCTTCTATAAATGGAAGATGCCGCTTTTGGCCAATCGCTTTCACCACAGCATCACATTCAATAAGGAATTCAGAATCAGGAATAGGTTCTGTCCTCCTTCGCCCATCTTCAGCCGGTTCTCCAAGCTTCATCTTGACGCATTTCATTCCTTCTACATCGCCAGTTTCAGTTGTCATTATTTCAACCGGCTGTGTTAACCAGCGAAACTCAACGCCATCCTGCTTGGCAAATTCATATTCAAAGTCATAAGCAGTCATTTCTTGTTCAGATCGACGATATAGTATTTTGACGTTTTCTGCACCGAGTCGAACAGAGCAGGTGGCCCCATCAATCGCTGTATTCCCTGCTCCTACCACGACAACTTTCTTTCCTTTTAAGTGAGTTGGAAATGGCGCATTCTTTGTCATTTTGACGAGTTCAATGGCATCGTAAACACCCTCAGCTTCTTCCCCTGAAATTTGAAGATCTGGAACATTTGCCATACCAATTGCTAAAATAACGCGGTCATTTGTTGAAACTAACTCTTCAAATGGAAGATCAACGCCTATTTTCACACCCGTTTTAATGGTGACGCCTAACCTTTCAATTTGCTCCACTTCCCAGAGTGAAATGGCTTTTGGTAACCGAAAAGACACGATACCATACGTATCAAGTCCACCTGCCCGTTTCTCAGCTTCATAGATTGTGACGCTATAGCCAAGTAGCGCCAGTTCGCGAGCAGCTGATAGACCGGCTGGTCCGCCTCCTACAATGGCAACTTTCTTCCCATTTGGTTGTCCTTCTTTAAATAGTACTTGATCATTTTTAATTGCCCAATCTGTAGCGTAGCGCTGCAGATTACCAATTAAAATTGGTTTTGTTGAATGATTTAACACACATGCACCTTCACATAGTTCTTCTGTCGGACATACTCTCGCACAGCTCGCTCCTACTGGGTTTGCAGTCATAATTGTTTTTGCTGACCCTTTCATGTTTCCTGAAGCGATTTTTTTAATGAAAGTTGGTATATCTATGCCGGTTGGACACGCCTTGATACAAGGAGCATCATAGCAATAAAGACATCTTTGAGATTCTTGAAACGCTTCCTGATTCGTGAGAGGTGGAACAACTTCAGTAAACCTTTTCTGCAGTTCCTTTTGGATCGCTGGTTCGCTTGTATTCATATTCGTCCCCCCTGTTTAAATTACGCATTACCGCTTGATAAACTAATAGATCCTTAAATGAAAAAGCAGGCGGCGAAGCCACACCTGCTTTCACTCCCATCAAGGCAATAGTGAAGTCATTTCCCCATAAGTCTCAGGACGGCGATCGCGATAAAATTGCCACGTATCTCGAACTTCACGAATCATCTTTTTATTTACATCACCGATAATCACTTCATCTTCATCCCTTGAACCCATCGCTACAAAATTGCCTCGTGGATCAACAAGATAAGATTGTCCATAGAATTCACCCATGTTCCAAGGTCCCTCTGTTCCAACTCGATTAATGGCTCCAAGATAGTAACCGTTCGCAACAGCATGAGCTGGCTGCTCTAGCTTCCATAAGTACTCAGAAAGTCCAGCTACCGTTGCAGAAGGATTAAAAACGATCTCTGCGCCGTTTAAACCAAGCAGTCTTGCTCCTTCTGGAAAATGACGATCATAACAAATATACACGCCTATCTTTGCGAAAGCCGTGTCGAATACCGGATAACCAAGATTACCAGGCTTAAAGTAGTATTTTTCCCAGAATCCGTGGCCTTTGTCTCCAACTGCTACATGTGGAATGTGTTGTTTCCGGTACTTACCAAGATAAGAACCATCAGCATCAATAACAGCAGCAGTATTATAATAGGTTGAGATGCCTTCTCGCTCATAAATAGGTAGAACAATGACAATACCAAGTTCTCGAGCAAGCGCCTGAAATCTCACTGTCGTTGGACCCTCGGGGATCTCTTCTGCAGCGTCATACCACTTTGTGTTCTGCTCTGCACAAAAATACGGTCCATAGAAGATCTCCTGAAGACAAACAATTTGAGCTCCTTTTTCACTTGCTTCTCTTACAAGGTGAATATGTTTTTCAATGGCTTTTTCTTTGTGAAGGTCAACTGATTCACTACCTTCCACATCATTTTTTGCCTGAATTAGGCCAATTTTCACTGAATCTGCCATATGTATGCCCTCCTATTCACATTAGTTAACTGAATTTTCTTTCTAATAAAAGTGTAGAAGATTCATTTCCTCCATGCACTATACAAAATGTAAAATAAAATGTACAAAAAACTAGCATTCTGTCGCGAGTCTTTAAAAGAAGATGGATCAAAAAAACAGCCTAAGTGAAGTACGGCTCTCTCCGCACTTACTACTTAAGCTGTTTTTGTTAAATCCCATGGTTGTATTTATGGTCTACGATTACTAGACACTTCATGGATGCTAGTTATCTTTTTGATCCTTAATATATTGTTGAACGACCTTATAAACATACTCCTGATTTGCTTCAGCAGTATTTGGGTTGTATTCTCCTCCATTTACTTTATTATTTGAAAGAATACGAATCCCTAGGAAAGGCACATCGAAAGCTTGAGCGATTTGTGCTCCTGCAGCACCTTCCATTTCTTCAACGGATGTACCATAATTTTCATGAAACCACTTGATACGATCAATTTCATTATTCCATACATCCGCTGAACCAATTGTTCCTTCCACAACTTTTCCTTTTGTATATTCATCCTTCAGGGCGTTCGCGGCAGCAAGTAAGTCCTTATCTCCATCAAAGTATCGGATATTTTCTGCATCTGGATCTTCTCCTGCGCTACCTTCAGACGCCATTAAGTCCATTGGTTTCCATTCCGTTGGCTTAATACCCTCATTCTCCTCGAGATTAGTTGTTTTTAATGAACCCGTGTTTGTGGTTCTTTGCCCTAATACGATATCAAATACGTCCAATTCAGGATCATGTCCTCCTGATGTTCCTTGATTGATAATCGCGATCGGGTTATACTTCTCTATTGCTAGTGCAGTGGCAGCTGCCGTATTTTCCATTCCTTTACCTGTTTTTGTAACGATAACAGGATAATCATCCACCGTTCCTTTGTAAAAAACGAATGAACCTGAATTTTCTTCTGTTACGTTCTCTAATTTTTGTGCGAACTCTTCTGCTTCAATTGGCATTGGTCCCTGTACAATGATTGGTCTTTCTGTTTTCTCTTGTTCAGCTGAAGATTCTGATGCAGAGTTACAGGCTGACAAAACAACTAACAAAAGTAAAGTCATCATAGCTGATGTAGCGTATTTTTTAAAAAATGGTTTCCTCATCGATTTTCTCTCCCTAGTATGTAAGTTCGGACACTCTTCTTCATCAAATACGTGATTTGTGACTGACAATAGTAAACTTTTCTTCTGTCGTCATTCTCCCTTTCTAGAATGTGATTCTCGTATTAAAATCAAAAGAAATAGGCCAGGATTTTGTAGAAGATGTTCTACCGTCCAGACCTACGAAAGTTAAAATATGCGTCAAATATCCCTGCCAAAGTTATTAGTAAAACTAAATGTTAAGTCAGCTACATGCATACTTCAACTCGTAGTCCAGTACTTTAACGGGAACCGGGTAGAAACACTCAGACCATATTTCTGAGAATATACGAGTAAGAAATGATTAAGTTAGTACTTTAATACCATAACAGACATTCTTGATCATCACAACTAAAACATGAACATTAACTATATTTTTAATAAAATCGTTCGCCATTCATTGCTTTGGAGAAGTATATAGAAAGATTTAATGGGAATTAACGATAATTAACAATAACTATTAAAAAGTTAGACCTAAAATTATAGAAACCTTTCTTTTTGTTTTTTTGATGGAATCATACAACTTTCATTTTTCCCAAACCATTTGTAACGGCGCTTCGAAATGCCGTCATAAATTTTGTCTCTTAGCCTTAATGGTAAAAGTCGGAGTACAAGAAAAAGACTAAAAAAGCCTCCTAGCTGCTTTACAATATAAAGAGCTGCATCTGATTTAACGAGTGCCTTTCCATCCTTAATGACAATCACACTATCCGGAATGTCTGTTAGTTCAGCGTCATGAAGGAGATGTTTAGCCGTCTCCGATTGGAGGGAGGCAAAAGAAAATACAGCTTTTTTGTCATACTTAAACATAAACTTCACTAATCCATTGCATAAATTACAAACCCCATCAAAAAGAATAACGTTTGTTTTCGATTCTCTGGTTGTATCCACTGTTCCATTCACCTCGTTTTAAAACATGCTCATTACTTCACATACTAAGTATATCATAACTTATAATCTAAGATGGGGAATATGCTATAATTTCCATGTTCAGTATTCTACATAGCAAGGATGTTGCACCATGTATCCAACTAAAACGATCAAGGAAAAGATCAAATTATTAGTCATCATTCTTTATCCCATTTTAATCACTCAAGTTGGTCTCTACTCAATGAATTTCGTAGATACGATTATGAGTGGAAGAGCTGGAGCAAATGATCTTGCAGGAGTTGCCATTGGTTCAAGTCTCTGGGTTCCTGTATTTACAGGATTAAGTGGCATATTGCTTGCCATCACTCCGATTGTTTCGCATTATATCGGTGCAAAGCAGGAAGATCGGGTTTCATTTTCAGTACTTCAGGGCATTTATCTTTCGGTTGCTCTCTCCGTTAGTATATTAGTTGTTGGTTATTTTATATTAGACCCTATTTTAAACACCATGGATCTTAATAACAAAGTTGCTCAAATTGCAAAAGATTACCTCATCGGACTTTCCTTCGGGATTATTCCACTGTTTATTTATTCCGTTCTAAGGAGTTTCTTTGATGCACTTGGAGAAACAAGGACGACGATGCTAGTCACGCTCACGTCTCTTCCAATCAATGTATTCTTCAATTATGTTTTGATTTTCGGTAAATGGGGATTCCCCCAATTAGGAGGTGTTGGTGCTGGATATGCATCAGCGATCACTTATTGGTTTATTCTTTTAATCGCCTTACTTGTTGTCATTAGAGTAAGGCCATTCCGAGCGTATAGGATTTTCAAACGTTTTTATCCAATATCCTTTTCTACCTGGAAAGAACAGCTAAAAATCGGTGTTCCGATAGGTTTTTCTATCTTTTTTGAAGTCAGTATTTTTGCGGCCGTTACACTTTTAATGAGCACGTATACAACCGAAACGATCGCTGCTCACCAGGCAGCCATTAATTTTGCTTCTCTTCTATATATGATCCCCCTTAGTATATCAATGGCGTTAACAATTGCTATTGGATTTGAGGTTGGGGCAAGAAGATTACAGGATGCAAAGCAATACAGCTATATGGGCATTGTCTTTGCTGTTCTAATGGCCTTACTATCAGCTCTTTGTTTATTTCTCTTCAATGACACCGTCGCGAGTTGGTATACAAGCAACATGGAAGTGTTTGATTTAATTAAAGTATTCCTTATTTACGCCATCTTCTTTCAGCTTTCCGATGCCGTTGCTGCTCCCATACAAGGAGCGCTCAGAGGATATAAAGATGTTAACGTAACGCTTGTTATGAGTCTCATTTCTTACTGGGTGATTGGCCTTCCTTCAGGCTACTTACTAGCGAAATACACAGCGTTCGGTCCATACGGCTACTGGGTTGGGCTTAGTGCGGGACTTTTCGTTGCTGCTATTACGCTCTTCCTACGTCTCCGTCACGTACAAAGAGTCGGAAGAATTATATAAACAAAAAGCGGCTCCCAGAAGGGTGCCGCTTTTTGTATTACTTGTACATTTCTTGTGCTTTTGCTTGTAATTCAGTGTTTTCAAGGTACTCATCATAAGTTGCTTCTTTATCAATAATCCCTTTAGGTGTTACTTCAATTACTCTATTTGCGATCGTTTGAATGAACTGGTGGTCATGAGATGTAAAGATCATTGCACCTTTGAAATTCATAAGACCGTTGTTGAGTGCAGTAATTGATTCAAGATCCAGGTGGTTTGTCGGATCGTCAAGTACAAGAACATTCGCACCGCTAAGCATCATTTTTGAAAGCATGCAGCGAACTTTTTCGCCACCGGAAAGAACGCTCGCTTTCTTCAATACTTCTTCACCAGAGAAAAGCATTCTTCCAAGGAAGCCGCGTAGGAAGCTTTCGCTTTGATCTTCTGGGGAATATTGACGAAGCCAGTTAACAAGGTTCGTATCCACACCCTCAAAGTAATCAGAGTTATCTTTAGGGAAGTAAGCTTGAGAAGTGGTAACACCCCACTTGAACGTTCCGCTATCTGCTTCCATTTCACCCATCAAGATTTTAATGAGCGCCGTATTCGCAATTTCATTACGACCTACGAGTGCCACTTTATCGTCTTTATTTAGCATAAAGCTTACGTTATCAAGTAGTTTTACACCATCAATCGTTTTTGTTAAACCTTCAACGTGAAGCACGTCGTTTCCGATTTCACGATTTGGTGTAAAGGCTACGTAAGGATATTTTCTTGAAGAAGGCTTAATATCATCAAGCGTAATCTTATCAAGAAGCTTCTTACGTGACGTAGCCTGTTTAGACTTCGACGCGTTCGCGCTAAAGCGCTGGATAAACGCTTGAAGTTCCTTTACTTTCTCTTCTTTTTTCTTGTTCGCATCCTCTTTCATCGTACGAGCAAGCTGGCTTGATTCATACCAGAAATCGTAGTTACCCACATACACTTGGATTTTACCGTAATCAAGGTCAGCCATGTGCGTACATACTTTGTTTAGGAAGTGACGGTCATGGGACACAACAATAACGGTATTCTCAAAGTTAATAAGGAACTCTTCTAACCATTGAATTGCGCCAAGATCAAGGTTGTTCGTAGGCTCATCCAGTAGAAGAATATCAGGAGAACCAAAAAGAGCCTGTGCAAGAAGTACTTTCACTTTTTCAGAACCAGTAAGGTCTGCAAGCTTCTTATCATGAAGATCTTCAGAAATACCAAGTCCTCTAAGCAATACAGCTGCATCTGATTCAGCTTCCCACCCGTTAAGGTCAGCAAATTCACCTTCAAGCTCTGCAGCTTTCATACCATCTTCATCAGAGAAATCCTCTTTCATGTAGATCGCATTCTTTTCCTGCATCACTTCATGAAGACGTGCATGTCCCATAATTACGGTGTTAAGAACCTCATACTCTTCGTATTCGAAATGGTTCTGTTTCAGGACGGCAAGTCGTTCTCCCGGTCCCATATGAACATCGCCAGTTTGTGGTTCGATTTCACCTGATAAAATCTTAAGAAACGTTGACTTACCAGCACCATTAGCACCGATTAGTCCATAACAGTTTCCTGGAGTAAATTTAATATTAACATCTTCAAAAAGCTTACGATCACCATATCGTAAGCCGACATCTGTAACTGTAATCATTTAGGTCGTATTCCTCCATCTATCGTAATATAGTGCAAATTATAACATGTTCTACACGGAATAGATATGAACCCAACAGATCTTATTCATCAAATGGATAGATCCAGAAGGATTCTTGTTTAATAAACGACATCATTTCAGAATTCGGATCCATTGAACCATCTTCAAGTCTTGCCACCATCGCCTCTGTTTGGGAGCGGTGAGCTTCAATGGTTTTGATCTTCGTTTCTAACACATCCGTTACGTCAAAAACTTTATCAGGTTTACCAAGTACCACTTCACGGTCCGGAGTAATTGGTAAAGCATAAACCGTTGGACGTTTTTCCTTCGGGATCCGTTTTAACGTTTCTATGACAGCTGCAGAGCAAGCATCATGATCCGGATGGATACCGTATTCTGGATAAAATGTAATAATTAATGATGGGTTTAATTCATCAACTAGCTCTCCAATTGTAGAAACAAGCAGTTCAGGGTCTTCAAACTCAAGCGTCTTGTCTCTAAACCCGAGCATGCGAAGATCTTTTACGCCCATAGCGTTGCAGGCATCTTGTAATTCTTTCTTTCGTACTTCTGGAAGTGTTTCTCTTGTCGCAAAAAATGGATTCCCCATATTGCGTCCCATTTCTCCGAGCGTTGCACATGCATAAGTGACGGGCACGCCTTCATTTACAAATTTCGTTATCAACCCTGCAGTTCCGAAAGCTTCATCATCCGGATGCGGGAAAACAACGAGGACTTGTTTCTCCATAATCGTTTCCTCCTTAGTCGAATGGTGTATAGCTTAATTGAACAGCTACTGCTAAACGGCCGCTCGAATCATGACCTGCCATTAATAAACGACCATCATCCAATTGATAATCCGTTAAGCCTTCAGCATACATCCAACCGTCATTTAATTTAAACCCAACGCGGAATGGACCGCTACCTGCCATTTTGACATTGGTGAATTTGATTGAGCCATTTCTTATGTAAGCTCCAACCGCAAGCTTTTCTTTATCTTGAGCAGCATAGGCTCCACTCGTTGTTTCTAAGTGAAAATACAGTTCTTTGTTCTCAAATGTTTCAAGGATTTCTTGTACTTTTTCTATTTGAATAGGCTTCATTCTTATGCCCCCTTCTTTCTTAGGCCTACTTGCTAGAACTAGTATAGCTCATCTATTCCGCCTGGTAAAATGATTGACGTTGGCATTAGAACGACTTTCATTAGACAGAGACCGTTTTTTTCCGTTATAGTTAACTTTTGAATAGACATGAATTCGAAACTCGGAGGTATGAAAGATGCAATTATATGAAACGTTTGATATTCCAGATAAAATACAAGACCGTATTGAAGCAAGACGCGAGGCAAACTCCAATCCAGAGCACTATCTCATCGGATCTGAAGGCTATACAGCACCAGATATGTCGATCGTAAAAGATGCCGTCACAGCTTTGATTCTAGGTAAAAATGTGCTTCTTAAAGGTCCAACAGGTGCTGGTAAGACAAAACTTGCCGAACTAATTAGCTACTTCTTTAACCAGCCAATGTACTCGATTAACTGTTCTGTTGACCTTGATGCGGAAGCGCTTCTAGGGTATAAAACGTTAACATATGACGAACAAAACAATGCTCATATTACATTCATTCCTGGACCAGTAGAAAACGCGATGAAAAACGGCGAACTTCTCTATATTGATGAAATTAATACAGCTAAAGCAGAAACACTTCCCATTCTAAATGGTGTACTTGACTATCGTCGTATGGTTCTAAACCCTTTCACAGGAGAAACGGTTCGGGCAAAAGAGAACTTTGGCGTCATTGCTGCAATTAATGAAGGATATATTGGAACAGCACCATTAAATGAAGCATTAAAAAATCGTTTTATCGTGATAGAAGTACCTTACCTACAGGGAGAAGCTTTAAAAGAAATGTTAAGTGAACAATCGCTTTTAGATGATTCAAAACAGCTGGATCAGTTTGTTACGTTATCTGCTGACCTTCAATCAAAAGTAAGAGATGGTCAAATTTCAGAGGAAGCCGCCTCTCCTCGTTCACTTCTAGACGCTTGTGACTTAACAACATTTATGGAAGCGAGACGCGCGATTAAACGAGCGATTACAGATAAGCTTGAAGATGAGCGTGAAAAAGCTGCAGTGGAAAACATCGCAGAAACAATTTTCGGACGTTATCAGGAGAAATCATAAATGAAGTTTCTAAACTTTGCTGAGAATCAGACTGATCCGTTTCTTCATCTAAGTTTATCTGATCTCGCGGAAACACTGAGTCATCTAGAGAGTGAAGTTCAGTTCGCTTTCCATTCTTACTACAGACCAGCTGAACAGTTGATTACGGTCAGTCATTATTGGAATGATATTTTTGATGGAACGCAATATGATGGTATGAAAAGTGATATCTACCTTCGTGCACTTGGTAATGTTCATTATACGAATTTCAATGAAGTAGATCACTACCTCTCCACTATCAAACAACAATCACATCCTCTTTTCCGTAAACAACTGTTTGCATTATTAGAGGATATAAGACTCGAGCAGATTTGTATGTCTATCCGACCAGGAATGAGCGCTGCTTTTGATACAAGACGAACATTATTTCAAAAGCGTTTTCGTGGTCGTCTTGAAGTTCATAATCGCCAGAATCAGCTGCTTGATGCATTATTCTGCGGAATCTATCTACAAGCGATCGGTAAACCAGTTGCTCTAGGAAATGAACTAGCAGAATATAAGCCCTATCTGCGCCATTTAATTATAGAGATTTCTAAAGCTAGTTCAACAAAAGACGTTACCACTCTCACAAGCGCATTTTGTCAGGAGCTGAATGTTGATCATTTCGATATGACAACAGAATATTTAACGATGTATGGAACCTCGGTCAACGCTTCCACTGTTGTTGAAGATGAAGAAGCTCGTCAGTTAAAAAGTGACGATACGATGGAAACGACTGATAAAGAAGATAAAGAAACGTATGATGAGGAAATGAATACGTGGCATGAAGAGCAGGAGCAAGAAGGATCCAACTTCCTTCAATTTGACTTAGAAGAAGGCGCTAAATCAGATCTGATCGGAGAAGGCGAGCGAAAAGAAGAATCTGGTGATCAGGCCTTTGTCAGTGTCCAAGGTGCTTCTAAGCAGTCAGAGGGCAGTCAGTTTGATGAAGAGGCAATTCTTGAAAGTCGTGATACAAAAGCAGTTGCTTCTTCACAGGATCCTCTAGGTGAAGCGAATCGAAACGTAAAAGAAGTGATTCGTCATGCCGAAAAACCAACTTCTGAAGAGCTTTCGAATTATCGAACTGCGAAGGCCGACATCCAATACGCTGAAAAATCACTTCGTGCTGCGATCCAGAAAACGATCGAGCAAAAACAAATTGCTCCTAGAAGTGATCTTCATTTTGGACGTTTGAACCGCAAGCTACTAAGGCTATTAACAGACGAAAACCCTCGTCTCTTTTATAAAAAGAATGCGCCTAGTACAGAGCTTGATGTAACGTTCTCGTTACTCGTCGATTGCTCGGCATCGATGTACGACAAGATGGAAGAAACACGACTAGGTATTACGCTTTTCCATGAGACGCTAAAAGGACTAAATATTAAACACTCGATCACTGGATTCTATGAAGATGCATTCGATGCTGATGATCAGGAACAACCGAATACCCTGTTTCAAATTGTTGATTACAACCGATCGACTCAAGCTCATGAAGGGGCTAAAATTATGCAATTGGAACCTGAAGAAGACAATCGGGATGGGTATGCGATTCGAAAAGTTGCTCAAGAATTAGCTGAACTAAATGAAAAACATAAAATTTTACTTGTGTTTACAGACGGCGAGCCTTCCGCATACGATTACAGCGAAAATGGTATCATTGATACTCATGAAGCCGTGATGCAAACAAGGAAAAAAGGCTTTGAAGTAATCGGTGTTTTCTTATCTAACGGGGAACCACAGGAAAAGGAAAAAAATACGATGCGAAATATCTACGGCACACAAAGCCTTGTGATTCCTTCTGCTAATGAGATTCCCGCTTATTTAACGCCTCTGTTGAAGCGATTGTTGCTACGATTTGTATAGAAAATATGAACGGTTATCACTTTGTCCCTAAATGGTGATAACCGTTTTATCTATAATAAATGTACTTGACATCCCTTTTATTGATGGACCCCATTTCTATATCCTGTCTCATCCAACTAATAAACCAATTCGCTAAACCGCTAAGAAATAATGGTAGAAATCGTCAGTAAAGTATATCGAAATAAAATTAAATACTACATAAATAGAAATAAAAGCAGTTTATGCTGGTGCTAAGATTAACGGTTTGGCAAATTGATTTTCTCTTCTATTTACTCGTTTAATAAAAAATTACATCGTAAAGGATATAGTACCTTAAGCGATTTAGCTCGAAGATCTTTGCATTTTAATACACAGAAGTACAGTAGCTAATATAGGATGACATTTCCCCACGAACGATCTGGTCATACGTTTTTTGGATTTTCTGTGTAATCAGACCGATTTTACCATTTCCTGTTATTCTCCGATCTATCTCCACTACTGGCTTAATTCCAATAGCCGTTCCCGTAAGAAACACTTCATCTGCCTCGTATAACTCAACTCTCGTAATACTCTGTTCTCGCATTGATAATCCTAACTCTCTGTATACAATTTGAGCAACGGTATTCCGAGTGATTCCAGGAAGAATATCATCTGATACTGGAGGAGTCACAACTTCATTCCCTCGTACGATAAAGAGGTTATTAGTAGCTCCTTCACTAACATTCCCTTCTCTAGTTAAAAAAAGAGCCCCATCATAACCGTTTAACATCGCTTCATTAATTGCCAACCCTGAATTCAAGTAACCAGCTGTTGATTTTGTTTGTGGAGGAATCATATTACTTCCTACTCTTGTCCAAGAGGAAACACATACATTTATAGAAGCTTTTGGCTCATACTCGGTAAGATCCAGATAGATTGCTAGATGATTTAATGGATCATTTAAATCTGGACGTAACGTATTAGCTCCTTTGAAACAAAGCGGCCGTATATAAACGTCTTGAGTCACTTGGTTGATTAATAGTAACTGTCTGGTAATCTCAGACAACTGATCTATAGAATAGGGAATGGGAATATACAAGCTTTTTCCAGAGCCGTGGAACCTTTTAAAATGATCATCTAATCGAAAAACAAAAAGCTGCTTTTGTTCTTTATTCCAAAAAGCGCGTATACCTTCTATGCAGCCTAAACCATAGTTTAGCCCTTTGTTTTTCACGCTCAGACTTAAGGAACGATCATCTACAAATCGATCTTTATCAAACATAAAAGCCACACCATTCACCCTCTTTAATGGCTAGATTGAACGTTGTTGTTTTTTACCGAAAGCCGATATATCATCACTATTAACTAACATAGCTTTTTAAATAATATATGCTCGTAATGGCTAATCATTAGAGAATTTTCGATTAATGTTGCACCAGTAATGTACGACATGTTTTTACGAAGGGACTATTTCTCTGTACTTAGCTAGATACTGTTGATTCTCGAATGAGAACAAAATCTATGTCGTTCATTTTCTTAGCATTGTACTTAAATGCCGATAGATTTCTACTAATTCCTCAAGCGTCATCCTAACTAATCCGCTAGTTGATGGTGCCACAAAATCTTGCACACCATCTATTTGATTAACGGGTTGATATCCCCACTCAGCCTTTCTAACACCCGAGAATTTCTGGTAAACTCCTTTTCCTACAAAACAATTGACTTCGGGCTTGTACAATCTAATTTTCTTGCTAAGCTGCTCTCGTCCTTTTGTGTAATCATCAGACGTTAAGTCAGCCGCTCCTCGCGTAGGACGATCTACGATATTCGTGAGTCCATACCCATATTCTAAAAGCCTATGATCTTCCTCTGGTAAGAGCTTACGATCTGTAAGACCCGCTTCTTTTAATACGGAATAAAAACGATTTGTTGGGTTTGCATAATGATGCCCCTCATTCTCGGACTGGAGTCCAGGGTTAAAACCGATAAACAAAATTTTCAACTGATGATCAAGATGGTCTGGTAACAAAGCTCCTCACTCCTTGCATTCAAGTATTCCATAATGAAATTTCGATGTTTTTCGAATTTGTTGTTGAAAACCTAACTGTTCAAACCGCGAGCTGTTCCAAGAATCTTTTAAAATCACTCTTATGCGAGCACCTCGTCTAGCTTCCATCACCATATTTTCTGTGAGTGCATCATAAAGCGCAACCTGTTTGATACCAGATACGCCGTCAGATGCTAAGATAGAATCTTCAAACATTGGGTCAAAATATACAACATCAACCGAGTTCTCCATTAAATGAGGTAGTACGTCTTCATATTTATTACTTCGAACTGTTATTCGCCTCATCGCCTTATCTATGTAGTTATTATTACTTTCCCATTTTTTTAATCCTTCTTGAAGTAATAGCGCGTGCTCTGAACCCTCAATTGCTTGTACACTACCGAATTCGCCTACTACTAAACTCGCAACGATGCTGTCAGAAGCAAGACCTGCTGTACAATCTAACAAGCTCATTCCCTCACTAAGACCACTCGCCTTAATAAACGCATCATCGCGTCCATTTAGAACCGCCCTGCAACGAAACATGGCTGAGTTTGGATGAAAGAAAACCGGTGTTTCAGCGCTTTTTTTATACAAACATAATCGATCAAAACCGACAACCACAACTATTTCCTGATAAAGATGAATGATTTGTTGAATCGATCGTTTTTCTCTTGATATGTAAGTACCTTCATAATAATGACTCAGTTTTATAGCCTCTTTAATGAGTGCTTCAGTCGGTCTCCTTGCAGTTGTAAAAATCATCCGATTATCTCCTTTAATTTCCTTCAAAGCTAGTATACCATGTCGTTTAAGAAGATTTCCGGAGAGAACTACTCCACCTTAGAAACTATATTGAAATAAAAAATGAAGTGAAGCTGTATTCGGTGGACGCGTGCTATCAACTAACATAAACACCATTGGCTCATTGTTATATAAACCATATAATTTTAACAAATACGATAAATGAAAATTCAAATTCTAAACAAATTATTATGTAGCTGTTATACTAATAACACTATTTAATAAGAGGTGGAACAATGCAAAAAATGTGGATAATGTATAAAAATTCTTCATTCATACTAAAAATGACGCTTGGCTTTATACTTGGTATTACAGCGGGAATTCTTTTTGGCTCAAGTATAGAATTCATTAAACCGCTTGGCACCATTCTAATCAACTTGCTTAACCTGGTAGCCATTCCAGTTATTTTTCTAACAGTTGTGCTTGCAATCAATCAAATGAACCCTAAATACCTTGGGAAATTAGGTGGAAAACTGTTAGTATATTACGGATTAACAACAGCAGCCGCTGTTTTAATAGGTGTTACAATCGCTTTATGGATTAGCCCTGGTTCTGGTCTAACACTTCCGGATACGAAAGTTGAAAAGCCTGACACTCCTGGTTTTTCTGATGTTCTCTTAAATATCGTTCCGAATAACCTTTTTGAAACCTTTTCTTCGGGACAACTCATGGGTATACTCTTTCTAGCTGTGATCATTGGATTAACTATAGGAAAAATGCGCTATTCTGAGAAAAATGACATGCGTGAATCTGGCGAGAGACTTCATAAGCTATTCTCCGCTGCAAATGACTTATTCTTTTTGTTACTGCAAGGTATTTTACTTTATGCACCGCTTGGCATCTTCGCCATTAGTGCCACATCCTTCGGCAATCAAGGCTGGCAAACGTTCCAATCTTTACTTGCTTTCACAGGTGTTTTTTATTTAGGCGTTCTATTACTTTGGGCATTGATTTATACTTCTTTTCTAAAGTACGCGAAATTAAGTATTAAAAACTTCTTTTCTCAAACGAAAGATGCTTATTTAACAGCATTTTTTACATCAAGTAGTATCGCTTCGCTTCCAATCGCGATTGACTCTGCTAAAAAAGCCGGCATCTCAGAACGAATTGTGAACTTTTCTTTACCAATCGGGGCCGTCTTCAATTCAGATGGAGGGGCCTTAAGAATGGGTGTGTCAATCGTTTTTGCTGCAAACGTCACCGGGTTAAACTTTTCCGTTATGGATTATGTGACCATTGTTGCCATAGGTACACTTCTCTCCATAGGAACGGCAGGGATTCCCGCTGCCGGCTTAGTGACATTATCAGCAGTGTTAACCATGTTTAACCTTCCCTTAGAAATTGTTGCTTTAATCGCTGGAGTTGACGTCATGATTGGCATGGCTGGTACAGCTTCGAACGTACTTGGTGATATTATTGGGGCAGCTGTCATCGATCGTGATAAAAAGAAAACATCCAAATCAGTTGCTTAAATGAAAAGGCGGCCCTGTTATCTCGATAACAGGGCCGCCTTTCTCTAATTAAACGATTAAGCTCTATTAACACTAAATTTCTCTTGTCCTTCTACCGATCCATAAGAATCCTCCAATATTGAGTAAACCAACAGTGATGAGCAACCATGAAATTATTTCTAATCCAATTGTGGGAGAATTATTGCTAAAACAACTTGCGAGAAGTAACCCCATTCCTAGACTTCCATAATAGACTTTTAACTTCTTCCGATCATGCTTAACGGCGAATGAAAATAAAAACGTCAGCAAATAAATACCGCTTACCACCATAAGAATTGGGAAGAGCGGTTTGAATTTAGCCGCATATATAAAGTGATCTAGACTTGATATATCTGCTTGCCCTGTAACTTGGCCGTTTATCACCCTTGAAAAAAATGTGCTATATTCCCATTCCCACGGCTTATTTCGTAGTTCACTACCTTCATACCAGCTTCCTAATGTAGATAAAACAAGCATAACAAGTGCGGTACTACCTTTCACAATATTCATCATCCAACATTCGACTCCTTACCTGAAAACCACTTCAAATCATCACCCTTATTTTATCATAATGATTTTTGGATCTAAACCCGTTAAAACCATGTCCTCAAACTTAATAGATTAAGTAGATTTATTGCTTATGAATGATTCAAAATCTAGTCATTAAATATCGTATGAACTTATCCTTTATAATAAAACGAGCATTAAAATCATTCGATTTTAATGCTCGTTTCCGCTTTTTTATTGTATAACTAATTAAAATCAACCAGCTGTTCTAATAGTTTTCTTTAAACCATTCTGCCGCTTTTTCTACTTCTGATCTCGTTAATTGATGACCTGCACTTTCCCAATGAACCGTTACCTCTGCCCCAGCATGAGAAAACATTTCCTGAAGTTCCTTTGTCTCTTTTGGAGAGCAAATGGGATCATTTTCACCAGCGCCTATGAAAATTGGTTTTTGCTTAAGGTTCGGTAGCTCAAGATGACGCAGTGGCACCATAGGATGATGTAGGACAGCGCCTTTAAGCGAATTTGCATCGTGGAATAGAAGGCTAGCTGCGATGTTAGCGCCATTCGAGTACCCTATTGCAATAACGTTGTTGCGCTCAAAATCGTATTTTTGTGCTGATTCATCGATGAAAGCATTTAATTCATGTGTTCTCTCTATTAAATCCGCTTCATCAAAAACGCCTTCCGCTAATCGCTTGAAAAAGCGCGCCATCCCGTTTTCTGATACATTACCTCTCACACTCAGAATGGAATGCCCAGGAGCAATAAGTTCAGCTAAAGGAACCAAATCTTCTTCTGTTCCGCCAGTACCATGAAGTAGTAGTAGAGTCGGAAGCTCTTTTTTTCCTTGTTTAAAAAGATGGTTCATCATTTGTCACCATTTAGGACTCTTGCTTCCGCTGGTTCAAGATGATTTTCAATTTGAGATCGCTTCTCTTCTAGCCATGGTGGTAGAAGTAGGTTTTTCCCCATTTCATCAGGGTCTTCATCTTTTGCAAACCCTGGAGGATCCGTCGCTATTTCAAACAGTATTCCACCTTCTTCTCTGAAGTAAATGGCATTGAAATACTGTCGATCAACGACCGGAGTTGGTTTATACCCTTTTTCTTCGAGTAAGTTTCTCCATTCTTCATGATCATTGAAGTCATTAGCCCGAAACGCAATATGATGGACAGTACCTGAGCCCATGTTTCCAGAATCTAGCGGTGTTTTCTTCACGTCGACCGTGTTGCCTATCGAATCACTGGATTTAAATCGAACAAAATCTTCTTCTTCAGCTACACGAATAAAACCAAGAACTTCTTCTAACACATTCATAGTTGCTTCCGACTTGCCGGTCAATAATGTAGCACCTGCAAATCCTTTGATTGCATGTTTTGTGCTAACACCGCCAAAGCTCCACGTGTTTCGCTCCCTTTCTTCTCTTTCAACGAGTTCAAGGTGTAGTCCATGTGGATCATCAAAAGCGAGAACCTTTTCACCAAACCGAGTCATCTCACCGTTTTCTACATTTAATTTATCAAGACGCTTTTTCCAGAACGTTAAACTGCCTTCAGGCACAACGAAGCTAGTTACGCCAACTTGACCAGAGCCAATCTTTCCATCATGTGCTTTCGACCATGGGAAAAAGGTCATGATTGTACCCGGTGCCCCTTCTTCATTTCCGAAATAAAGATGGTATGTTCCTGGATCATCGAAGTTCACTGTTTTTTTAACGAGACGAAGACCAAGAACCCCACTATAAAAATCAATATTTTCCTGAGGATTTCCTACAATTGCGGTAATATGATGTATTCCTGTTGTATGCTTCATAAATGACAAGTCTCCTTTTCAATATTACATCCACTTTAGAAGGTTCCCGTATAGTACGGTTTTTAATCGTCTAATTTGTTCTTTTAGATGTCTTTTATCTCGAATTCGAGATATTTGATTTAAGTGTATATAATTTGTATTCTTATGTCAAATCTTTTCCTCTTATGCGTATAGGACAACCCCTGCTGGTGACATTCTATATGTAAAGGAGTGATGTGATGCTAAGCGTATTTGAGGCCCTGTCGTTAATGGTCAGCTTTTCCGCTCTTGTGCTCGCCATCATCCACACGAAAGATCGTTCATCCTAACAAAGTGAAAAAGCACCCCTTCGGTGATGACCCCCGGAAGTTAGTTTTAACTCTAACTTTCGGGGTCACTACCTTCATAGGAGTGCTTTTTTATTTCAATTAAGGCATGACAGTTTTATTCATAAGATAACGATCGGTCTCGCGTGCAACGCCGCGACCTTCATTTATCGCCCATACAATGAGACTCTGTCCTCTGCGAACATCACCTGCTGCAAAAACACCATCAACGTTTGTGCGATAGTCTTCGAATTCAGCCTTCGCTCGTTTCCGATTGTCCTGCTCTACTTCAAAATGTTCGAGAACCCCTTCTTCAGGTCCAGTAAATCCAATAGCAATGAAGACAAGCTCAACTGGCCAAACTTGCTCTGTACCAGGGAGTTCTTTCATGAACACATTGCCCATCTTATCAACATGCTTTTCGATTGTAACCGTATGAAGTTCCTTCACATTGCCATCTTCGTCACCAACGAATTTTTTCGTCATGATGGAATATTGACGAGGATCTTCCCCGTGCTCTGCTTGCGCTTCTTCATAAGCATAGTCAAGAGTAAAAACCTTAGGGAATTCTGGCCAAGGATTATCGATCATACGGTCGGCAGTTAGCTGCGGGTGTTTACCAAATTGGTGTACACTTTTGCAACCGTGTCTGAGCGCAGTTGCCACGCAGTCCGCTCCAGTATCTCCGCCACCGATAACAATAACATTTTTACCTTCTGCAGAAACATACTTGTTATCTTGAAGCTTAGAATCAAGCAAACTTTTCGTATTCTGTCTTAAATAATCCATGGCATAATGAATGCCACCGAGCTTACGACCTTCAATCGGAAGATCACGGTGCTTTTGAGCACCTGTACAAAGAATTACAGCATCATGCTGATCACGAAGCTCATCTTGTGTGACATCTTTTCCAATTTCGGTATTCGCAATAAAGGTTACTCCCTCATCTTCAAGAAGCTTCACACGTCGTTCAACTAATTCTTTATCAAGCTTCATATTAGGAATACCGTACATTAGTAAACCACCAATACGATCGTCACGCTCAAATACAGTGACAGTATGACCAGCTTTATTTAGCTGATCGGCCGCTGCTAAACCAGCAGGACCTGACCCTACAATGGCAATCTTCTTACCTGTACGATTTTTGGGAGGCTGGGGTGTCATCCAACCTTCTGCAAACCCGCGATCAATAATTTCCTTCTCGATGCTTTTTATTGCAACAGCGTCGTCAGGAATAGCTGCTACGCAGGCTCCCTCACACGGTGCCGGGCAAACTCTACCGGTGAATTCCGGAAAGTTATTCGTTTTAAGAAGTCGATCTAGCGCATCTTTCCATTTCCCTTGATATACAAGGTGATTCCATTCAGGAATCAAATTATAAAGTGGACAACCCGATGCACTCCCATTTAGTTCTATACCTGAGTGGCAGAAGGGCGTGCCACAATCCATGCAGCGTGCCCCTTGCGTTTTCAGATTTTCTTCAGATTGAGGAAGCTGGTATTCTTCCCAATCTTTTAAACGTGTTGAATGATCTCTTTCACGTGCTTTTTCTCTAGGATAGTCTAAAAAACCTGTTGGCTTACCCAATCGAATACCTCCCCTTATACCGGTTCCAAGTCGCTTTGACGTGGCTTCATTTGACCGTTCTTAGCCTGTTGGAACACCTCATATGCTGCGTCGTCATCTTCATAGCCTTTTTCTTTCAATTCTTCTAATGATTCTGTGACTCTTTTAAATTCTTTCGGAATTACTTTCACGATCTTCCCGACAACTTCATTCCAGTTTTGAATGAAACGGATCGCTTTTGGACTATCAGTAAAGTATGCATGCTGCTGAATCATATGCTTCACTTCAAGAATCTCGTCATAGTTACGTAGTGATTCAATGTGAACCATTTCAGCATTTACATTGCGCTTAAACGCCTCCTGGTCATCTGAAAGAACATAGGCAATTCCACCTGACATACCTGCTGCAAAGTTCTTCCCGGTCTCGCCAAGAACAACAACACGGCCACCTGTCATATATTCACATCCGTTGTCTCCAATACCTTCAACAACCGCACTTGCACCACTATTTCTCACACAGAATCGCTCTCCTGCGAGACCACTAATATAAGCTTCACCTGAAGTTGCTCCGTAGAAAGCAACGTTACCTACAATTGTATTTTCATCACGAGCAAATTCAGCTTTAGCTGACGGATGGATGATCAGTTTCCCACCTGATAACCCTTTACCTACATAATCATTTGCATCGCCTTCTAGTTGCATTGTGACGCCATTTGGTACGAAGGCTCCAAAACTTTGACCTGCTGAACCTGTGAAGTGTAAGCGAATCATATCTTCTGGAAGTCCTTCTGCGCCATAGCGCTTCGTAATTTCATGTCCTAGTAGAGCACCTGCAACGCGGTTTGTATTTCTAATAACATAAGATCCCTCAAATGGCTTCTGTTCTTCGAGCGCACCGAGTGCTGCAGGAATAATTGACGTATTGTCAAGTGCAGCTTCTAACTTGTGATCCTGATCACGCTGTTTGAAGCGTCCAACCTCTTCTGACACATGCGGCTGATAGAGAAGCGGTTTTAGATCAAGGTATCTTGCTTTCCAGTGATCTTTCGTGCGACGACTTACTTTCAGTACATCCGTACGTCCAATCATTTCCTCGATTGTTCTAAAGCCTAGCTCAGCCATGATTTCGCGAACTTCTTGTGCAATAAACTGCATGTAGTTCACGACGTGATCCGGATTCCCCATAAATTTCTTACGTAGTTCAGGGTTTTGAGTAGCTACACCAACCGGGCACGTATCAAGATGGCACGCTCTCATAAGAATACAACCAAGAACGACTAGCGGTGCTGTCGAGAATCCAAATTCTTCAGCGCCTAGAATAGCTGCCATCACGACGTCGCGACCAGTCATCATTTTTCCATCAGCTTCTAGAACAACACGATCACGTAAATCATTTAATACGAGTGTTTGATGCGTCTCCGCTAGACCAAGTTCCCATGGAAGACCAGCGTGTTTGATACTCGTTCTTGGAGATGCTCCTGTTCCACCCTCATATCCGCTAATGAGAATAACATCTGCAAGCCCTTTAGCTACACCTGCAGCAATCGTACCAACGCCTGCTTTTGAAACTAGCTTTACGTTAATTCGTGCAGATGGATTTGCATTCTTTAAATCATGAATTAGCTGGGCAAGATCCTCAATCGAATAAATATCATGGTGTGGAGGTGGTGAAATCAGTCCAACACCTGGAGTCGAGCCACGAACTTCAGCAATCCAAGGGTATACTTTCTTCCCTGGTAGCTGACCACCTTCACCAGGCTTCGCACCTTGTGCCATTTTAATTTGAATTTCATCTGCATTGCTTAAGTAGTAGCTTGATACACCAAATCGACCTGATGCTACCTGTTTAATAGAGCTTCGACGAAGATCACCATTTTCATCAGGAGTGAAACGAGAAGGGTCCTCTCCACCTTCACCGCTATTGCTACGTCCACCTATACGGTTCATTGCAATCGCAAGAGCTTCGTGAGCTTCACCACTTAAGGCACCATAGCTCATTGCACCCGTTTTAAACCTACGAGTAATCGATTCAACACTTTCAACCTCATCAATCGAGATCGCATCTTTCGAACCAAAATCAATCGCCTGTCTTAAATAAGTGAGATTCTCTTCTAACGCCATGCCAGAGAATTTCTTATATAATTCATAGTTATTACTTCTTGCAGCGTGTTGGAGTGTATGAATGGTTTTCGGATTGAATGAATGGTGCTCTCCCCCATTTCTCCACTGCAGTTCACTACCTGTTTCAAGTGTAAGATCACTATATTCAGAATCATGATAAGCAAAGTGATGCCTCATTAACGTTTCTGTTGCAATAACATCGATTGGAATACCATCAATTTGCGAAGCTGTACCAGCAAAATAACGATCAATTACTTCGTTACTAACTCCAATTGCCTCGAAAATTTGCGCTCCTCGATAGCTTTGAATTGTTGAAATGCCCATTTTGGACATCACTTTTACAATTCCAGTTGTCGCAGCATCAATATAATTATCAATGGCATCTTCGAAAGAAAAGCCCTCAATCGTCCCGTCGTTAATCATATGGTCAATCGAGTCATAAGCAGCATATGGATAAATGGCGTCTGCTCCGTAACCAACTAACATAGCAAACTGATGAACGTCCCTAGCTTCACCTGTTTCTACGATCAAACTTACTTTCGTACGCGTCTCGCGTTTAATCAAGTGGTGATGTAGGCCACTTAGAGCAAGTAAAGACGGAATCGCCGCTTTCTCATGATTCACTCCAAAATCGGAGAGAACAAGTATGCTTTTCCCGTTTTTAATTGCGCGATCAGCTTTACGGAATAACGCCAGAAGTGCATGCTCCATTTCCGTTTCACCACGTGCTGCATTAAACAATAAACTAAGTGTTTCAGGATGAAAGTCCTCTTCGTCTAATGCCTTAATCGCTTCAAATCGACTATCTGTTAAAATAGGTGTTTCAAGACGAATTCTTCTAGCGCTTCCCGGTTTTGTTTCAAGTAAATTTCCTTCAGGGCCAAGCAGCGTCATTGTTGAAGTAACGGATTCTTCTCGAATCGAATCAATTGGTGGATTCGTTACTTGAGCAAACAACTGTTTAAAGTAGTTAAACAGTAACTGTGGTCGCTCAGAAAGAACAGCTAATGGAACATCATTTCCCATTGAGCCAATCGGATCCTTTTTCTCAGTAACCATCGGCGCGATATTTTTTGTAAGTTCTTCATATGTGTATCCAAAAGCACGCTGTGTTTGGACGAGTTCTTTCTCATCTATCTGTCTTGTCTTCACTTTTTCTGGTGAAAGACTCATAAGGTTTTCATCAAGCCATTTACGATAAGGTTGATCAGTCGCAATTTGCGCTTTAATCTCCTCATCTTCAACAAGGCGCTTTTCCTCTAGATCGAGTAGTAGCATTTTCCCAGGACTTAAGCGGCCTTTTTCTGAAATTTTCTCTTCTTCTATTTCGATAACGCCAACTTCAGAAGAAAGAATAAAAGTGTCGTCGTTTGTGATCACGTATCGTGCAGGACGCAAACCATTACGATCAAGCATCGCTCCTATTTGACGACCGTTAGTAAACGCAATAGCTGTTGGACCATCCCATGGCTCCATCAATGTACTATGATACTCATAAAAGGCTTTCTTTGGATCCAGCATCGTAGTATCACGGTCCCATGGCTCTGGAATCATCATCATAGCCGCATGTGGTAATGAACGGCCTGAGAGATTCAAGAATTCAAGACAGTTATCTAATGAAGAGGAGTCACTTCCATTTGGACGAACAATTGGAGCAATGTCTTTCATGTCATCTCCAAATACTTCCGATTGAAGAGCTCCTTCCCTTGCTCTCATCCAGTTCACATTTCCACGAAGAGTATTGATCTCCCCATTATGAATAAGATAACGGTTTGGATGAGCACGATCCCAGCTTGGGAAAGTATTTGTACTAAAGCGTGAGTGCACCATTGAAAAAGCTGATTTAAAACTAGGATCTTTCAAATCAAGATAAAATTGATCCAGCTGTTCTGGTGTTAACATCCCTTTATAAACAATCGTATCTTTGGAGAAGCTCGCTGCATAATACTTTGTTTTTGATAACTGTGAATCTTGAGCGACTTGCTTCTCTGCTTTTTTACGAATAACGTATAATTTACGTTCAAATTCTTCAGCTGAAATATCGCTTTTCTTAATAAAGACCTGTCGAATGACAGGCTGAGCAATACATGCTGCTTCTCCAATTGTCGTTTCATCTACAGGAACCGTTCTCCAGCCAATAAACTCTTGACCTGCTTCCTTGATTGCTTTCTCAACAATTTGTTTTGCACGCTGTCTCAGCTGATTATCTACCGGAAGGAACATCATTCCTACTCCGTACTCACCTTTATCTGGTAGGTTGAACCCTGAATTCTTTTTGAAAAACTCGTGTGGAATCTGTAACATAATACCCGCACCGTCACCCGTGTCAGGATCGCTTCCCTGCCCTCCTCGGTGATCTAGCTGGCGTAACATATAGACTCCTTTTTCAATAATGTCGTGTGCAGGCACATTATTTATATTGGCGATCAGTCCGATGCCACAAGCGTCATGCTCATGAATTGGATCATATAATCCTTGTTTCTCTGGAAAGTTACTTCTATCCATAATCCCACTCCTCGCTCTTATCCCAATTCATTATGGTTTCTCGCTTTAACGCCATAACGTCGAAATTGTTTAAATATTCTACACTTATTGTACATTGCTTTAACCAATGCTTCCAATATATAATTTAGATATAATTAATCTAATATTGATATGAATCAAAGGAGAGATTGCTTTAAATGGAACTCAGGCAACTGTATTATTTTATGGAAGTCGCGAAACGGGAGCATGTGACAGACGCAGCTAATTCCCTTCACGTCGCACAATCAGCTGTAAGTAGACAAATTGCCAACCTTGAATCTGAGCTTGGAGTGCAGTTATTTATTCGAGAAGGACGGAATGTAAAGCTAACACAAGTAGGACATATTTTTATGGATCATGCTGAAACGGCCATTTCAGAAATCGAACGCGCGAGACAAGCTGTATATGAATTTTTAAATCCTGATACAGGGACGATTCGAATTGGATTTCCAAACAGCCTTGCCGCTAAAACATTACCTACCGTTATTTCTGCATTTCGAAAGGAGCATCCAAGCGTTGGATTTCAATTAAGACAGGGATCTGTACAAGATCTTACCGATGCAGTAAGTAAAGGGGAGATAGATATTGCTTTCGTGTCCCCAGTGCCGAAAGATCGAACTGATGTTGATGGACATATTTTCTTCACAGAAAAACTTTTAGCCCTCCTCCCTATATCTCATCCCCTGGCCGATTATCCAATGCTACGGCTCGGACAATTAAAAAATGAACCATTTGTGCTGTTTCGCTCTGGTTATGCCCTGCATCATCTCGTTACTTCAGCCTGCCAGCAAGTTGGATTCAAACCACGTATTGCATTTGAAGGTGAAGATATCGATACGATTAAAGGACTAGTTGCAGCTGGACTTGGCGTAAGTCTACTACCAGAGATTACCCTATCTGAGCAGCTCCCAGGTGAGACAGTCAAAATTGAGTTATCAGAGCCAAACGTCACGAGAACAGTCGGCGTCATTATCCCGCAAGGAAGAGAGTTAGCTCCTTCTGAAAGAAAGTTTTTTGAATTTCTTACCCATTTTTATGAAGTTCTTAACCGATTTGGACAATAAAAAAACCATGTCGAGCGTATACGCTCGACATGGTTTTTTAAATCAATTAACTTTGTGAGGCTTTTGCCGGCATTTTTAGAAAGACGCCGAGAATAAGTCCAGTTAGAAATATAACCGAAGCAGCTAGATACATATGCTCATATCCTGATAGAATCATATCCCTTACTCCATCCGTTATTTTGCTACCGCTAAATGTACTTGAACCTGAAGTCGCAATGAATCCTGCAAGGATAACAGGACCAAGCGACGTGCCAACAGATCTAAATAAACTTACTAAAGAAAGCGCTGCGCCAGCTTCTCGATCAGGAGTTAACTCAAGGATAATGTAATTAAGCGGTGTGCCCATTGTAAATCCAATCCCAACACCAGACAGCACCATACCAAGCGAAAGGGTTAGCCATCCATCTGCTAGATAAGTAAAGACGAGTGAGCCAAGAAGACTTAATGAAAATCCTAATAACACGACTTGTTTGGCGCCCCACTTATCAAGAAGAACACCACCTATAGGTGCTGCAAATCCAGAAGCAACGGCTAAAATTGTCATCACATAACCACCCTGGCCCCTTGATAATGACAAGATAATTTCAGAGAATGACGGTACGAAAATCATACTAATTATCCCAATGCCGGTAATCGTTGAAATAAGTAATGCGAGAACAATATTCCGATCAGTAAAGTAGCTTAATTTCAGTATAGGGTCTGCGGCCGCTTTTTCGACCTTGATCAAAGGGTAAATAAGCACAAGACTGATAAGTAACAATGGCCATACAAGCAATGATTGGATGGATTGAAGAAATTCACTCGTTTCAAGGTTGGTTAGACCTAGTAAAAGGGACACAATTAGAAATGATAGAACAAGCGCCCCACCCCAATCAAGTGAAGGTTTCTTACTCTCTGTTCGGTCATCCGGAAGTTTAAGTCCCATTATGATAATTACAACGGCAATTGGAAGGTTGATAAAGAAAATCCAGCGCCAGCTAAGCTGTGCAACGAAGAACCCCCCTACGTTCGGTCCTAGTATAGTTGCTACGCCAAACATAGCACCAACTAAACCAAGGGCCATACCTCGCTTTTCTTTCGGGAAACTACTTCCAATTACAGCATTCGCTATTGGTATGATTCCCCCTCCACCGAGGGCTTGAATCGCTCTCCCTGCTAATAGAACAGGCAGTGATTGACTAAATCCCGCAAGAAGGGAACCTAGTGCAAATAATGTAATCCCAGCAAGAAAAATACGCTTTCTTCCAAATAAGTCAGCAAGTTTTCCTACAATCGGCATGCTAACCGCATAAACAAGTGTATAGATTGTAACGACCCAAACTGTCCATTTCAAATCGATGCCAAGATCTTCTATAAGCGTTGTTAAGGCAGGAGAAACGATCCCTGAATCAAGCGCGCCTAGAAAAACACCTAATAAGAATGTAATTAAAATAAACCGAAGTTTTTTATCCACGGCAAAACCATCCCCTTCATATTCATATGTGTATTATCACATATGAATATGAAGGACTTCAACTTTTAAATGGCCATAAAAAGCTTTTTACGAAGATGGCCATAACAGGTTTTTCAAGTCCTCATAATTAGTAACATATAGATCAGCGCCTGAAGAATCATTCTGAAATAAACACGTTTTCATTCCCACTTCTTTAGCAGGAAGAATATCGAGTACTCTGTCACCAACGGCAAGATCAAGCTGATGCTTGTTATTCAAATGGTGATAGGAAGCAGGATCAGGCTTACGTGGAAATCCATCATCTCCGGCAACAAGATCAGCGAAATAATGCTCCATATTAAAATACTTTAAAATCGTGATCACCTCTTCACGCGGTTTATGAGTCATAATGACATTTAATTCAGCTTTTTGAAGAATTGTTTTCAAACCTGGAAATGGTGGTTTATCTTCTGGTGACAAAGCATTATCCATTTCACGAAACGTTTTAATTTGTTCTTCAGTTAAATGAAACACTTCCGTTGCATGACGAAAAGACACTTTTAGCTCTTTTAAAATATCTTCTTCCTTTACATCTTTAGAAACTAATTCTTTCATTACTTTTGTAAAAGCAGGGTATGTATCAAATAATGTGCCATCAAAATCCCATAGAATCTTCACTTACTATTCACTCCTTATTAGTTATACAACAAGTTAGCTTAATCTCGTGGGTAAACGATCAATAAGAATCATTGTTATTCTTCAATATAAAGAAAAGCCGCTCGTATTTTGAGCGGCTTCCTACATTAAAATTGTGTTTTTTCTTCAAGAAAGCTTTTCAGTTCAGAAATCGGCATTCTCTTTTGTTCCATTGTGTCACGGTCACGAATCGTCACTTGTTGGTCTTCAACAGAATCAAAATCAAATGTAATAGCGTACGGTGTACCAACTTCATCATGACGACGGTAACGTTTACCAATTGAGCCAGCCTCATCATAATCAACCATAAAGTATTTCGAAAGTTCCGCATGAACAGCACGCGCTTCTTCAGAAAGCTTCTTAGATAGAGGGAATACAGCAGCTTTAAACGGAGCGATCGCTGGATGGAAGTGCATCACACTTCTAGTTGTGCCATCTTCAAGCTCCTGTTCCTCATATGCTTCAATCAAGAAAGCAAGAGTGACGCGGTCAGCACCAAGTGAAGGCTCAATGCAATAAGGCACATACTTCTCCCCTGTTTGTTGATCGTGATAAGTGAAATCTTCATTGGAATGTTCCATATGCTGCTTTAAGTCGTAATCTGTTCGTGAAGCAACACCCCAAAGTTCGCCCCAGCCAAATGGGAACTTGTACTCGATATCAGTTGTTGCATTACTATAATGCGACAGCTCATCTTCTGCATGCTCACGCAGTCGGATGCTATCTTCTTTTACACCAAGATTTAGAAGCCAGTTTTTGCAGTACTCTTTCCAATACTCATGCCACTCTAATTCGTTACCTGGCTTACAGAAGAATTCAAGCTCCATTTGTTCAAATTCACGAGTACGGAATGTAAAGTTACCTGGTGTAATTTCATTTCGGAAGCTTTTTCCAACTTGCGCAATACCAAAAGGCACTTTCTTACGCATAGAGCGTTGAACATTTTTAAAGTTTACGAAGATTCCCTGCGCCGTTTCTGGGCGAAGGTAAATTTCACTCGTGCTCGATTTAGTTACACCTTGATGGGTTTTAAACATAAGATCAAATTGACGAATTTCTGTGAAATCTTCACTGCCACACTCAGGGCAAGTAATATGATTTTCTTTCATCAAACGCTCCATTTCTTCAAATGAAAGGCCGTCTGCAATCATGTCCTCTTCATCAGTAGAAAGAGCGTCCTCAATTAATTTATCTGCACGATGACGTGTTTTACAGCTTTTGCAATCAATTAAAGGATCATTGAAATTACCTAAATGACCTGAAGCTTCCCACGTTTTTGGATTCATTAGAATGGCGGCATCTAGACCACTGTTATAAGGTGATTCTTGAACAAACTTCTTCCACCATGCATCTTTAATATTTTTCTTAAGTTCTACACCAAGTGGTCCATAATCCCACGTATTTGCTAGTCCACCGTAAATATCAGAACCAGGGAAAATAAATCCTCTGTGCTTTGATACTGAAACGATCTGATCCATTGAAATTGTCATGTCATTCTCTCCTTTTTTCTCAATCAATATAAAAAGCTCCCAATCCATGGACAAAAAATGTCCAGGGACGAGAGCTTATGCACCCGCGGTTCCACCCTAGTTGATGCAAATAAGGCATCCACTTTGAGAAACGTAACTCCAGACTGCCGTTTCATCAGACCTCGTTCGGGCTTCCACCGTCCCCGAATCGCTAAAGTCAAGGTTATTCTGACTACTATTTATCCTTCATAGTTAGTATGGTTTATGTATGCAATTGATATGACATATGATACAAAAAATATTGCCCTAAAGTCAAGGATTATTCATTTCACACCGTATTTGCTTTCATCAAAGCTTATCACAAAAAAACGACCTTAAAGGTCGTCATTCATTTATGTATATTCATAGATGTCGGTTTTTGTCTTGTCTTAAGAATGCCTGTACCTCTTCTTTCTTCAATCCAAGTTCCCTGGCAGCCCTCATGAGAATAACCCATTCTTGATCAAGTACCTTCTTAGGCTTAGGTTTCGCCATGGTCATTCTTTTCTCCTCCTTCTTGGGTTTTCCAGGAGGACCAGCCGTCATCGTTGGAGAACCAACATTAGACCTGTGTCTTTGCGTCCCACCCTTTAGGATGGTTTGCCCTTGTCTGGAGAATTCAGAAATGACACATTCCGACCTTAAACTTACAAAACACACAACTTTTTAGTGAATAAATGCGATTATCGAGAAGTTTGACGTTATATGCTACTAATATACCAGTTATCTGATGAAAATTCAAAATATTTTTAAATTTTCATTTCTACTTCTAACATCCTAGGATTTCACTCATATCCTAACTGTATTCCCTGAATATATTTTTCACAAAGGAAGAGTGATATGCAGAGAAATCATATTAGTACCGCCTGGAGCG
This sequence comes from Anaerobacillus sp. 63XJN7_4_ISO-PGPR-S23-413, assembly GCF_056173725.1. Lineage (NCBI taxonomy): Bacteria > Bacillati > Bacillota > Bacilli > Caryophanales > Bacillaceae > Anaerobacillus > Anaerobacillus sp. 63XJN7_4_ISO-PGPR-S23-413. The sequence continues at coordinate 2,049,273 of NZ_CM149688.1, read as the reverse complement.
GCAAACATGTTGTACTACTTCGTTGTGAACCCACCTCTAGTACCGTAAAAACCATGTATAAAAGTCTTCATGCCCCAACAGAACCATTACATCCCCATTGTAGTGAGACACTTTCTACTTACCTTAGCATTGGATATACAGTTGCATTTGTTCATTCATTAATCGACGGCTCCATTGAATATGTTCTAACAAAATAAAAGAAGGTTGCCTTCGCAACCTTCTCTTTTGTTTAGAATTGACTTAAATATTCTTTCACCTGATCTGGATTTTTGGTATTCGCACTATGCAAGTGACCAATCTTTTTGCCGTCTTTATAGACAAGAAGGCTCGGAATACCCATAACATCATTTTCCTCTGTAATTTCAGGGAATTGTTCAATATCGATTTGAGCCCATTGTTTTTCATGATGAGCATTCATTATATCATCAATAAAAAAGTCAAGGCGCTTGCAATCCGGGCACCAGTTAGCTTCATATTTTAGAATGGATACGTCATTATTGTTAATGAATGACTGATAAGAATCAGCTGTTTCAATCTTCTTCATGATTATCTCTCCTTCACCTATATCTTCATTAACAATTATATCGAAATAATCATTGAATGTCTGTAAGAAAGCTTACGTTATTTCACACTAAGATAGTGCAAACTGAAAAGCTGTTCTTGATCAGTCCATGTTTTCATTGATGTGAAACCTGAATTCTCTGCTAACAGTTTAAATTCCTCTAGACTATATTTATAGGAATTCTCCGTATGAATCGTTTCATGGTTCTCAAAATGTATATGTTGATCACCAACGGTCACCATTTGCTCTAGCATACTGACAAGATGCATCTCAACCCTTCCCAGATTAGCATTATAATAGGCGTAATGCTCAAACTGATCTAGGGAGAAATTCGCCCCTAACGAAAGATTCAAATGACGAAGCATGTTTAAATTAAACTTTGCAGTTACTCCCTTGCTATCATTATAAGCACGATGCAGAAGAGATGGTGATTTCTTTAGATCAACTCCAATTAATAATCCATCATTACTTGATAGTGTACTCGAAATTCTTGATAAAAACCTTTCTGCTTCTTGCTTCTCAAAATTACCGATTGTAGAACCGGGAAAAAAGACCGTATTTTTTTTAGAAGGATCAAGCAGATGTTCCGGCAGATGAAAGGCATTTGTATAATCCGCAACAATACCAGTAATTTTAATGTTAGGATAATCAAATGCCAATTGTGCTGCAGACTCTTTCAAAAATGTTTTCGATATATCAATAGGACTATATTCTTGAATCAATCCAGATTCAAGAAGAAGTCTGATTTTGCGACTTGCCCCACTTCCAAATTCAATAACCCTAGATTCTTCGCCAATGTAAGCAAGAATATCATCAAGAGACTCTTCCATTATTCCAAGTTCCGTTCGAGTCGGATAATATTCTTCTAGCTGTGTGATTTCTTCAAATAGCTCAGATCCATATTGATCATAAAGAAATTTAGGCTCAAGCTTCTTATTAGGAGCTGTCAATCCCTTTAAAACTTCTTGAAGTCGATCAGATTGTTCTGGCAAAAGATCAACTAGCTGAATACTTGGCGAAGTTTTTATCATAGCTCATCATCTGCAAGACGAATGCCGGTAAATTGCCAGCGTTTATCTGGACCAAAGAAATTTCGATAGGTCGGGCGAATATGAGTTACGGAGGTAACACATGATCCGCCTCTTAGAATCATCTGACTGCTCATGAATTTTGCATTATACTCGCCCAACGCCCCGTCAAGCGGTTTATTACCTGGGTAAGGCATATAAGGACTTTTCGTCCATTCCCACACATCTCCATAGGCTTTTTTAATTATACCTTCATTTTTCTTGACCGATGCGACGGGATGATAGATGCCATCTTCAACAAAATTACCCGCAATCGGCTGATCGCGAACTGCAAGTTCCCATTCGGACTCAGAAGGAAGTCTTTTACCTACAAAGCTTGCATATGCTTCAGCTTCGTAGTAGCTAATATGTGTAACAGGTTCTTCTAAATTTAGTGGAACTAACCCATGAAGCGTAAAGGTATACCACTCCCCATCCTTTTCAACCCAATGCAACGGTGCTTGCCAATTTTCTTTCTTTACTGTTGCCCAACCATCTGATAACCAGTAGGTCGCTTCTTTATAACCACTAGCTTTAATAAACGCAAGATATTCCCCGTTCGTTACTGTTCTAGTCGCTAACTTAAATGGCTCAAGCCAAGATTTATGTATTGGACGTTCATTATCAAAAGAAAAACCATCATCTTCATTTATACCCGTTTCAATCAGCCCTCCCTTAAATGAGATCCACTCTAATGGTGTAGCTTTTTCTTTAGAATTAACCTCAAGTGAACGGTAGACGGGTTTCAATGGATTAATGGAAAAATTATATTTAATGTCTGTCATTAAAAGCTCTTGATGCTGTTGCTCGTGATTCAATCCGATTTCTACTAAATCAGCAACTTGGTGAAGTTTACTATCGTCAATTTCTTGAATAAGAGTAACCATTTCTTCATCAATATCAGATCGATAGCTTCTAACTTTATCTATACTTGGCCTGCTCAGCAAGCCTCTTGCATGGCGAGGGAAATAACTTCCTACACTTTCATAGTAAGAGTTAAATAAGTATTCGAATTCTTCGTGAAACGACTTGTAATTTTCACAGTATTCTTTCAGAATAAACGTTTCAAAAAACCACGTTGTGTGGGCCATGTGCCATTTGGGAGGACTTACATCTGGAATCGATTGAATAGTGAAATCCTCCGTTTCAAGTGGTTCCACTAAGGTGTTCGTCATTGTGCGTGTTACTTCATAAGCATGAAGCAATTGTTTTCGTAATTCGTTTAATTGAATGGATTGTTGTACCATAAGTTCCTCCCCAAAATCTTTATAATTTATGAACATAAAGTTTTACCCTAGTTTTAACTAAATTAAACATTTAAAGACATATTCCTGTTTCGAAGAGAACATTTAATATATCTTTAAAGTCCTGTGTCGTTAGGAGAATGTCCTCTGTATCCAACAATTGTTTTCTCTTCCTCTAATAACAGGAAAAGTATTGGAGATGTGAATCTAGCATTCGTAACACCTTATTTAATGCGTGCTCTATATTATTCCTCTCATTATTGCTTGGCTATTAAAGGTCTTCCAAAGAAAGAGCTTCCTTTCCTCCTACAAGAAAAGGTACAACAAATTCCCCAGCAACTTTAATGAGTTCATCCTGTCGATCCGGCTGTTCCATTAAATTGACTTCTTCAAACGGGATGCTTTTTACCTTTAGATGCTGTTTCATTTTATAACAATCGATACAACTTGTAATCGTAAATAATGTAATCTGTTCCATGTTAGACATCTAACCTCCTAACATAGTCTAGTATAAGTGATAAAATAGATAAAATGATGTAAGCTAACTTACGGAGTACAACTACTTTGACATGAATGAAGGTGATGAAAATAGATAAATTAACAATGTTATCTCAGATCAACTTATTTGAAGAACTCGAAATGAATGACTTAATACAAATTGATCGTGTAAGTGACATGCAACCTTTAAAAAAAGGAACGGTCATACTGGGGCCCGAAAAACCGATGAAAGCCCTCTTCCTTTTAAAAAAAGGAACAGTACGTCTCTTTCGCTCTAACGCTGCAGGTAAACAATTAACTGTTGACCTTCTAGGAGACGGCAACATATTCGGTGAAACATCTAGTTTCTCTCTCAATGATGATTCCGTATATGCGGAAGCCATGTCTGACGTATATGTCTGCGTCATCGGTAAAGATCAATTTGAAGAACTTATTTCCGAAAACCCCAAGCTCGCCATAAAATTCATTGAAATTCTTTCATCTCGTTTAAAAGAAATCTATGAAATGAGTGAAAACCTGGCGCTTAGAAGTGTAAAATATCGAATCCTATCGCTTTTAATGAAACTCAGCGAAAAATTTGGTAAAAGAAAAAATGAATGGCAAACCATTGATATTAAGTTAACGCATTATGATATCGCTACGATGATCGGTTCCACAAGAGAAACAGTGAGCGCCACGATTAGCGAACTTAAAAAAGCTGGCTACATAAAAAAAACGCCGCTAACATTTGCGATCCATGCAGAACAGGCAATATCCTACATGGAAGAAAACGGAGAATAAGAAGCAGAGACATCAGATATCCTCTTCACAAGAAAAGACGCTAAGTTTCATTAGCGTCTTTTCTTGCCCCTCGATCTAATTTGCAGTTTTTCCATCTGAGTCTTTCTGGTTATCCTTTTTTCCTTCTAGTTTATCCCACTTAATCGGTCTATTGAGATTTAATTTTTTTTTCAAGTTCAATAAACAGTTGAAATGACCAACATACCATTTATCGAACTTCACCATATGAATGGTTTCCCAGTCTCTCATCTCCTTCGTACATCCATCACAATGTATTTCCATTGGAAGGCACTTCCTGTCTTAAGTAGTTTTCTTTATTTATATTCAAAGAACTGAAAATGTGATTGGTCATCTGTACGAAAAAACGCATCCAATGGATGCGTTTCTCTTCTTTATTTTAGATTCTCTGGATTTAACACTTGAAGTGCTTCAGGGACAAACTTGCCATCTTTGCGAATTAACTCATCATCAAACCAGATTTGCCCGCCACCATATTCCGGACGTTGGATTAAAACAAGATCCCAATGAACGGAAGAATCGTTGCCGTTTGGTGCCTCATCATAGGCTTGTCCTGGGGTGAAATGGAAAGATCCATCGATTTTCTCATCAAAGAGAATATCTTTCATTGGCTCACGAATGAAAGGATTGACGCCGATAGCGAATTCTCCGATATATCGTGCACCTTCGTCCGTGTCGAGAATTTGATTAAGTCTTTCTGTATCGTTTGCAACTGCATCAATCACTTTTCCGTTTTCAAAAGTAAGCTGGAGGTTTTCAAACACAAAACCGTTATAAGGAGAAGGTGTATTATACGTAATGACGCCATTGACGCTATCTTTTACAGGTGCCGTAAATACTTCTCCATCAGGTATGTTAAGTTCACCCGCACATTTTACAGCTGGAATATCTTTAATAGAAAAACTTAAATTTGTATCCGGGGAGACGATTCGGACTTCGTCAGCTTTGTTCATACGCTCAACAAGGGCATCCATCGCCTCACTCATTTTTGCGTAATCCATTGTACAAACATTGAAATAGAAATCTTCAAATGCTTCTGTACTCATACCTGATAGCTGTGCCATTGATTCATTAGGATATCTCATCACAACCCATTTCGTTTGTTTTACACGTTGGTTGCTGTGAACTTTTGTTTTGTAAATCTGATTATAGAGAGCCATTTTCGCTTCAGGAACGTCAGAAAGTTCATTAATGTTCTCAGAACCGCGAATGCCAATATACGCATCCATTTTCTCCATTTGATTTAAGTCGATTTCAGCCCATTCTGTAATTTGTTCTTCTGTGGCATTCATCAATAGCTCACGAAGAACTTGATTATCTCTTAAATTCACATGAGGAAAGCCACCTGCTTTATGTACTTCTTTTACAATACTCCGCACTAATGAATTATTCACATCAAAGGCTTCAATCAAGACATGTTCACCTTGTTGAATTTTTGTAGAATACTGCACAAGTTTCTCTGCAAACTCTATAATACGAGAATCAAACATATTCTCCCTCTTTTCATCAAATTAATATTCTTAACCTTTTCTATTATACGCTCTATACCGGAGTTTCTTCAAACATTAGAAAACCGGGCATACGCCCGGTTTTCTTATTTGATATCTTGATCGTACTCCATATAGATTACGTGTGTCTTAAGATATTCATTAAGACCATGTTTGCCATCTGCACCACCGATACCTGATTGTCCCATACCTGCATGGAACCCTTGCACCGCTTCAAAGTTCTCACGATTCACATAAGTTTCACCATAACGAAGGACATTCGATGCTTTCATCACTTCGTGCATGTTATCACTAAAGATCGATGAAGATAGTCCATAATGAGTATCGTTAGCCATTTCTAGAACTTTGTCAAAATCGCTATATACAACAATCGGTAAGACTGGTCCGAAAATCTCTTCTTGGATAACATTCATATCCTGGGATACATCAGTCAGAACAGTAGGTTCAAAGAAAAAGCCTTTGTCCCGATCTACACGCTTCCCACCTGTTTTCACAACAGCACCAGCTTTCACTGCATTATTCACCATTTCTTCGACAGAATCGATTTGCTGTTTGTTCGCAAGTGGACCTATGTCACATCCATCTTCGTTTAAAGAGTCCCCTACTTTTGTATTCTTAAAAGTATTAGTAATTTTCGAGATGAATTCTTCGGCTACATCTTCATGCACATATACACGTTCTGCATTTGTACAAGCCTGACCATTGTTTGTTATACGAGATGTCGTAATCTTCTCAACGGCTAAGTCAACGTTCGCATGTTTCGTTACGATCGCTGGCGCTTTGCCACCAAGCTCAAGATTCACTTTTGTAATGTTTTTAGCAGCCGCTTCCATCACTTTTGAACCTGCCGGATAACTTCCTGTTAAACTAATCATTTGCACGTCTGGTGAAGAAGCAAGTGGCGTACCAATGTCTGAACCTTTACCGGTAACTAAGCTAAATACTCCTTTAGGAACGCCGATTTCATGGATAATACTTGCTAGCTCACATGCTGTATTTGGCGTATATTGACTTGGCTTAATAATAATCGGACAGCCTGTGACAAACGCTGGTGCTACCTTCCGAGCAAAGATAAACATTGGGAAGTTCCATGGCACAATACCCCCAACGATTCCGATCGGCTTTTTGAATACAAGAATATTCTCATTCGGGCGATCACTTGGGAGTACTTCCCCTTCATATCGTCTTGCCCAACCTGCCATATAGCGGAAGTAATCAATCGTTAGGTCTACTTCTGCCTTTGAAGCATCTACTGTTTTACCATTTTCTTCAGTCAACATGTTAATAAAAGCTTCTTTTTTCTCTTCAATTTTATTTGCAATCTTATATAAGTAATCAGCTCGTTCAATTGAAGGTTTCTTTTCCCAATCTCTTTGGGAAGCTTTAGCGGCTTCAATTGCACGCTGCACGTCATTCTCATCACTTTTCGGAATTCGTGAAATCACTTCTTCTGTAGCTGGATTGATCACTTCGAGCATTTCTTCTGAATGACTGTTTGTAAATTCACCGTTAATGTATAGTTGATAGCTTTTCACTTGAAAGACCTCCTACATAGTGTTGGAGAACTGTTCCCAAGTTAGTTATATTCTTAAACATATGATCACACATTCAAACAGGTTCTTTCGCTAACTCCCTCTTCTCAAGCCAAGCTTCTAGTTCTTTATGATGCCTTTTCATCTCTTCATATCCTTGATTGTATAAAGTCGTGAGACGAAGCTGTGACTTTTCTATCCGTGCTACTTCAAGAGGTGTGGAAGGTTGAATGATAAAATAATTTTCCCGATTTGCTTCTATATGATCAAGTGTTTGATTGTAATGAATATATCGCTTTGTAATGGCTTGTGCGAGCGCAGGATTTTTCCGATAAAGACGTTGGATCATCCATGATAACTTTGATTTCTGCTTTCGATATCCTTCATTACGGGTCAAAACGACGACATGACTTTTATTGCCATCGGCTTCCGATTTTTGAACAGGAATCGGATCTGTAATACCCCCATCGAGATGAAAACGATTATTAATTTGGACGGGCGGCGCCATAAATGGTAATGAGCTCGATGCTCTTAGAATCGAAAGAATCTGTTCACCATCATCTTTCTTATTAAAGTAATAAGGTTTTCCAGTAGAGATGTCTGTTGTGCCAATAACAAATTGCTCAGTAGCATTCTGAAATGCCTCAAAATCGAAGGGCACATGAGTAGAAGGAATTTCATTAAAGATCAAGTCCATACCAAACAGCTGTTTTTTACGAAATAAATTTTTGTATGAAATGTATTCTGGATGGTTCACGTAATCAATAAGTACTGTGCGGTTCCTTCCATTTTGCCTAGAGAGGTATGAAGCTGCATTACAAGCACCAGCAGATACGCCAATCACGTAAGGAAAATACAAATCGTGCTCCATCATATACTCTAAAACGCCTGCCGTGTAAACGCCTCTCATCCCTCCGCCTTCTAGTACAAGACCTACTGAATTCATTTAAAAGTCCCCTTTTCAATCATCTATAGTTAATTTTACTGGAGTTGTAAATGAACCTCAAGAAAGCAAGCTTAGTTACTCGTCAAAAGTAAAAAGCTCCCTGCCAGTGCAGGAAGCTTCCTTTATTCTTCGCGTTCTTCATTCTGAATTGTTTTATGCCCTGTTGATGCTTCTTGAGGGAACTTTGTTTGACCTGATGTTTTAGGTCGTTCACGTTCCATACCTTTTTTCTTATGATCAAATGCCTTTCCTCGGCCCATCTTACCCCTCCTTTCATCTCTTCATATTCTCCCACTTACGGAAAAAAAGTATCCGAAAGAAAGTGAAATGAACATGTATAGAACCAGATGAAAGTGGCTATGATAATTAGTGAAGAGGGAAGAACAAAAGTGCATAAGGAAAACGGAAGCTTTTAAGGAGATGGTCGCGTTGAACTACTCTGTTGGTAAAACAAGGCTCTAACAACTTTCATTAGAAAGAGGTGTCTCCAAAAGACAACTACCGTTCTACCCCATCGCTTGTTTAGCAAACGCTAATAACTTCCTTCTTCATGAGGGTCTTATCCTATCGGATAGGGCCCTTTATGCATTTTCTTTCACATGCTGATGTGCTAAACTAATCTGAATTGCGATTTGCTCTGGCGACGTACCTCCATAGCTTTTTCTTGCATTCATCACATTAGCAGGCTTAAGCACTTCAAAAACATCTTCTTCAAATAATGGCGTAAATGATTTAAATTCTTCCATTGTAAGATCAAGTAAAAATTTCTTTCTCTCGATACCGTAAAGAACAATCTTTCCAATGACTTCATGTGACTCGCGGAACGTCATTCCTTTATTCACAAGGTAATCCGCAATATCGGTTGCATTAGAGTAATCTTCATTAACTGCTTGCTTCATGTTTTCTGTCTGTACTGTCATTGTTTCAATCATAGGCGCCAAAAGTTGAAGAGCGCCATCAAGCGTCTTAGCTGTATCAAACATGCCTTCCTTGTCTTCCTGCATGTCTTTGTTATAAGCAAGCGGTAGTCCCTTTAATACCGTTAACAAGCTAAACAAATTCCCATAAACACGACCTGTTTTCGCACGAAGAAGTTCAGGAACATCCGGATTCTTTTTCTGTGGCATAATACTCGATCCCGTACAGAAAGAATCGTCTAGTTCGATAAATTGGAATTCCTGACTGCTCCAGATCACCATTTCTTCCGACAAACGGGACATGTGCATCATCAGCATGGAAGCATTTGAAAGAAACTCGACAATAAAATCACGATCACTAACAGCGTCCATGCTGTTAGGATAAACGGCGTCAAAACCTAGCAGTTCTGCCGTGCGATGACGATCAATCGGAAAGGTTGTTCCAGCTAGTGCGCCTGCACCAAGCGGTAACATACTCGTTCTCTTTAAGCTGTCTTGAAATCTTTCCTTGTCACGTTCAAACATCCAGAAATACGCTAGCATATGATGGGCAAATGATACAGGTTGAGCACGCTGCAAATGTGTATAACCTGGTAAAACAGTTTCAACATGAGATTCAGCCTGGCTTAGAATCGCCTGCTGAACCTCTTCGATATGTGAAATAAAATGGTTAACCTTTTTTATAAGGTACATATGCATATCCGTTGCAACCTGGTCATTACGACTTCTACCGGTATGCAGCTTTCCTCCAACAGGTCCTATTTCATCAATGAGTGCTTTTTCAATGTTCATATGAATGTCTTCGTGAGATACATCGTATTCAAACGTTCCATTCTGAATGTTCTCAAGAACAACGTGTAAGCCTCGCTTGATTTCTTCCATGTCCGAGGAACTAATCACTCCGCATTCACTAAGCATCTGAACATGGGCCAGACTGCCTTCGATATCTTCTTCTGCTAGTTCTTTATCATACTGGATCGAAGCTGTATATTCTTCTACAAGCTTATTCGTTTCTTTCGTAAAGCGTCCACCCCATAGCTTAGACACACTAACATCTCCTTATTGAGTTACTTTTTGTTTCTTATGCACTTCCGCATTCACTTTTGTAGGTAATCCCCATAGTTTAATGAATCCAACTGCAGCGTCATGATCAAAGAGATCACCTTTAAGATATGTTGCAAGTTGTTCGTTATAGAGAGAGTTTTCTGACTTACGTCCAACTACTGTGTTTGACCCTTTGTGTAATTTAAGACGAATCTTCCCACTTACTACTTTCTGGGTTTCGTTAATGAACCCTTCAAGCGCCTGACGAAGTGGTGAATACCATAGACCATCATAGATCAGTTTTGAAAGCTGCTGATCAATCGTCGTTTTGAACTGTGATACTTCACGAGTATGTGTTAGAAATTCTAGTTCTTTATGAGCGTTAATCAAAATGAGCGCGCCTGGATTTTCATATACTTCTCTGGATTTAATCCCAACAAGGCGATTTTCAATATGATCAATACGTCCAATACCGTGGACGCCGCCGATTTCATTTAACTTCTCAATAAGATCAACTAGCCCAATCTTTTGGCCATTAAGTGCTGTTGGGCAGCCTTCTACAAAATCAATTTCAATGTATTCCGGCTCATCAGGTGTTAGGTGAATTGGTGCTGTCCAATCGAATGCGGCTTCTGGAGCCTCAGCCCACGGATCTTCAAGTACACCAGCCTCACATGCACGTCCCCAAATGTTGGCATCAATTGAAAATGGATTATCAAGTTTAACTGGAACCGGGATCCCTTTTTCTTGTGCGTAAGCAATCTGTTCATCACGCGTCATTCCCCATTCACGAACAGGAGCGATCACTTTCAAGTCCGGATTCAACGCTTGAATCGATACTTCAAAGCGAACCTGATCATTTCCTTTTCCTGTACATCCATGTGCCACTGCCGTAGCTCCTTCACGTTCAGCCGCTTCAACGAGAAGCTTTGAAATGAGGGGACGTGACAGTGCTGAGGATAGCGGGTATTTCCCTTCGTATAATGCATTTGCTTTTAATGCGGGTAAAAGATAATTCTCAGCAAGAAGTTCTTTCGCTTCAATCATATAAGCTTTTGAGGCACCCACATTCAGTGCCTTTTCCTTGATCGACTCTAGATCTTTCCCTTCACCTACGTCAAGTCCAAGAGCAATAACCTCGTATCCATATTTTTCTTCTAACCATTTTATCGAAATGGAGGTATCAAGTCCTCCGGAATAAGCAAGAATGATTTTCTCTTTTGCCATGTCATCCACTCCTTATCTTTGTATTAATATCTATGATAACGTATATTTATTCAAATTGCACGAAAAAAATTTAACTTTTTAATAAAAGTTTCAAAAGTGCTTTTTGAGCGTGAAGACGATTCTCTGCTTCCTGGTATACAACTGAATGAGAGCCATCGATAATTTCCGCTGTAACCTCTTCTCCTCTATGCGCTGGAAGGCAATGCATAAAGATGTAATTTTCATCAGCATTTATGCATAACTCCTCATTCACCTGATAAGGTTCGAAAACGCCCTCGCGTTCAGCTTGCTCGTCTTCTTGCCCCATACTCGCCCACACATCGGTAATCAAAACATCCGCATCCTTAGCAGCTGCAAGGGGATCAGCGGTTACTTCAATGACCGAACCATTTGTTTTCGCTACTTCGTTCGCTTTCGCTACGATCTCTTCATCTGGTTCATACCCTGCTGGACAGGCGATCGTGAAATTCATGCCCACTTTCGCTGCCCCTTCAATAAGTGAATGAGCCACATTGTTCCCATCTCCAAAATAAGCTGCTTTCAATCCACTTAAATGACCTTTATGCTCGATAATCGTTAGTAAATCAGCAAGAATTTGTGCTGGATGATGTGTATCTGTTAATCCGTTAATAACAGGAACGGAAGAAGCTTTCGCAAAACGTTCAATCGTCTCATGGCCAAACGTTCGAATCATTACTCCGTCAAGGTACCCTGCTAGCACATTAGCGGTGTCTTCAACCGTCTCACCTCTTCCAAGCTGAATGTCTTTCGAACTAAGAAACAAAGCATGCCCGCCAAGCTGAAGCATCGCTACTTCAAATGATACACGCGTTCTTGTTGATGACTTTTCGAAGATCATCCCAAGCACCTTTCCTTTTAATTCTCCATGAGGAATCCCTTCTTTTTGAAGTTTTTTCAACTGTTCAGCTTCTTGCAAAAGATAATGAATCTCCTCACTGCTAAGTTCAGCGATCGATAGAAAATCTTTCCCCTTCATTCCTTCTGCGATTTCATTTTGCGTTTTTACCGACTGCATCATTCAATCATCCTTCCTGCCCGATTGGAGTTTCTTTCATTTGGTGCCAATGCGCTAGACTGTTGACTTCAAGTGTCTTCGATCCTTCTAAGACCAATAACTGAAGCGTGTCAAGATGCGTAAAACATGGAATTTTATATCGTGTGGCGAGTGCGCGCATTTGAAATCCAGAGCGTTCTTTTTCTCTGCCGATTGTCGGAATCGATACAACTGCGCTTAGCTCTTCTTTCATTAGCGTCTCAATTTCATCTAAATCTTTTTTTATCACGGTTGATTGGATGCCTTTGTCATTTAACAATTTGGCTGTTCCAGATGTTGCGTATATTTTTACACCTTTTTCTTTAAGCTTCATTAGTACATCACATGCAGCTTCTTTATGCTCTTCACTAATTGAACATAGGATGGAAGAAGGTAGCTTATTCGGATCCCATGTTGGTACAATCGCTTTTCTTAATGCTTCTTCCGATGTTTTTGCCATAGCAAGAACTTCTCCTGTAGACTTCATCTCTGGTCCAAGCACATGGTCAACGTTTTTTAACTTTCCATTTGAGAAGATAGGAAACTTCACAGTGTAATAAGGCTTCTCTTCTAATAATCCCGTTGCTTCTAATGAGTTACTTTGCAATTGCGCTTTAATCGCCCATTCAACCATTGGAATGTTCGTTACTTTACTGATAACGGGTACCGTTCTCGAAGATCTTGGATTAATTTCAAGAACATAAATGATGCCTTGATCGATGACAAATTGAATATTCATTAACCCTCGACATTCGAGCGCTTGAGAGAGCTTTTCAGAATACATCGTAATCGTTTCTTTCTGCTTCTCTGTAATGGATACAGGTGGATAAATCGCTGTGCTATCTCCAGAATGAACGCCCGCTCGTTCAAGGTGCTCCATAATGCCAGGAATGGCGATTGATTCTCCGTCGCAAATCACATCGACCTCACATTCAATTCCTTCCACAAAGCGGTCGAGAAGGAATGGCCACATTTTCTTTGAACTGCTCTCTAATTTTTGCGTATACCGTTTCAATTCATCCATATGACGGAAGATAAACATGTTTTGTCCGCCTATCACATAGGAAGGTCTTACAATGATCGGGAATCCTAACTCTGCGGCAAGCTCCTCCATTTCATCTGGCTTGTAAGCCATTTTCCCTTCAATATAAGGAATCGAAAGAGAATCCAACAATTGATAAAATTGATCTCGGTCCTCAACTTTATTAATGTTCTCAACAGGTGTTCCGAGGATTGGAACTCCGCGCTCGTGCAACTCTTCCGCTAAATTAACAGCTGTTTGACCACCAAATTGTACGGCCACTCCTATAATATGTTCCTTTTCGATAACCGCAAGAACATCTTCAAGTGAGAGCGGTTCAAAGTAAAGACGATCGGCAACGCTATAATCTGTACTAACCGTTTCTGGGTTATTATTCATAACAATCGCACGATAGCCTAACTTCTTCACTGCTTGTGTCGCGTGAACGGAGCAATAGTCAAACTCCACACCTTGCCCGATTCGAATGGGCCCTGAACCAAGAACGAGGATGCCTGGCTCATTGATCTGCTCCATCTCATCGCTCCCTAAATACGTAGAGTAGAAATAAGGCGTGATGGCTTCAAACTCCCCTGCACACGTATCAACTTGCTTCATTCCCCTCTGAATGCCAGCTTCTTTACTCATACTCATGATCGAATCGATCGTTTTTCCAGTTACTTTCGAAATGTAAGCATCACTAACGTTTAATTGCTTAACATGAATCAATAATTCTTCAGAAAGATCGGTTTGATTCATTATCTTTACTTCCGCTTCCACAATTCGCTTCACCTTATGAAGAAACCAGCTATCAATGGCTGTAAGTGATTTGATGTCCTCTACAGAATAACCTCTTCGAAAAGCTTCACTAATTAAAAAAAGTCTTTCATCTGTTGGCGTTATTAGCTGTTCATTTAAATACTCTTGACTTACCTCTTCATATAAGCCTGTTAATGATTGATGACCACTCTCTAGAGATCGAACAGCTTTGTTTAAAGCACCTTCAAAACTTCGATCAATTGCCATCACTTCTCCAGTTGCTTTCATCTGCGTTCCGAGTACGCGATCACCTTCAGGAAACTTATCAAATGGGAACCTCGGTATTTTGAAAACTAAATAATCAAGGGCAGGTTCGAATGCTGCATACGTATTACCTGTAATTGGATTTGGAAGCTCATCTAATGTAAAGCCAATGGCACATTTTGCAGCCATACGTGCAATCGGATAGCCAGTAGCTTTAGAAGCTAATGCAGACGAACGACTTACCCGCGGATTCACCTCAATGATGTAATAATCGTTTGATTCAGGGTTTAATCCAATTTGAATATTACAACCACCAATAACGTCAATGGCACGAATCACTTTCAACGAAACGTTTCGTAGCATCTGGTATTGGTAATCATTCAGCGTCTGAGATGGTGCAACAACAATCGAATCCCCTGTATGAATTCCAACAGGATCCATATTTTCCATGTTACAGACGATCATGCACGTATCGTTTTCGTCACGCATCACTTCATATTCGATTTCTTTCCAACCAAGCATGCTTTTTTCAATGAGTACCTGGTGAATAGGACTTAAGGAAAGGCCACGATCAACAATTTCAAGCAAGGCGTTGTCATCAGCTGCAAATCCACCGCCTTCACCACCCATTGTATAGGCTGGGCGAACCATAATCGGATAGCCAATTTCTCGAGCGAATGTTAATGCCTCTTCCCTTGTCACGGCAATTTTCGACTCAGGTACTGGTTCGCCAATATCAAGCATGAGCTGTCTAAACTTCTCACGGTCTTCCCCATTTTGAATAGATTCAACAGAGGTGCCAAGAAGTTCCACATTCAACTTTTCTAGAATTCCTTTTTCATAAAGCTCTACGACAAGATTTAAACCTGTTTGACCACCAAGTGTGCCAATGATGCCATCAGGCTTTTCTTTTTTGAGGATTTCCTCTACATAAGGAAGCGTCATTGGTTCCATATAAACATGATCCGCGATCGATGAATCCGTCATAATGGTGGCTGGATTGCTATTTATTAAAACAACCTCAATCCCCTCTTCTTTTAGCGCCAGGCACGCCTGTGTACCTGCATAATCAAATTCAGCTGCCTGACCAATGACAATAGGGCCAGATCCTAAAATGACAACTTTTTTTAACTCTTTACGTAAAGGCATAGTGCTGGTCTCCTGTTCTTGTAATCTGGTTCATAAATGCGTCGAATAAAAAAGCTGTATCAGATGGTCCCGCATGTGCTTCAGGATGGAATTGCACCGATTGAATGTTGTAATGTTGATGTTTTAATCCTTCAACGGTTCCATCATTTAAATTAACAAAAGTAAGCGCAAACCCTGTATCTTCTAAGGTCTCCTGTACGACTTCATAACCATGGTTTTGGGAGGTGATAAACACTTTCCCCGTCTCCAAATGCTTCACCGGGTGATTCGACCCCCGATGTCCAAATGTTAGCTTTCGAGTGGACGCCCCGTGTGCAAGAGCGAGAAGCTGATGACCAAGACAAATCCCGAATGTTGGATATTTTTCACTAATAAGCCGGATCGTTTTAAAAGTTGCAGATAATGCTTCAGGATCTCCAGGACCATTACTTAACACCACTCCGTCTGGTTGTAGGTCAACAACTTCCTCAAAAGTTGTATTAAATGGCATGATTGTTACAGCACAATCAAGAGATTGAAGGGACGTAAGAATTGATTTCTTATATCCGTAGTCCATTAGCACAATATGTGGCCCTTCACCTGGATAATGTGTTCTTTCTTTTACTGATACATTTGGAACAAAAGATTTCTCTGATTTCCATTCAACGTTGTTATTAGGAAGTTGAGCCGTTATCTGTCCTTTCATTGTTCCATAATCCCGTAGCATTTTAACTAGGGCTCGTGTGTCTACACCTGTTAAAGAAGGAATTTCATTCTGTAATAGACCATTTGAGAAGGAACCTGTTGCTAAATAATGACTAGGTTCCTCACACTGCTCTCCTGTAACAACACCGTGAAGATGAAGGTGTTCACTTTCACTATCAAGTTTATTTATTCCATAGTTACCGATTTGTGGGTAACAGAAGACGATGATTTGCCCGGCATAAGAAGGATCCGATACAATCTCTTGATAACCGGTCATGCTTGTATTGAAAACAACTTCACCAGAAGCTTCTAAAGCTCCTATTAGATCGCCTTCAAATACTGCTCCGTTTTCTAATACAAGATAGCCCTTTTTCATGCCTTATCCTCCCCTTCAGCTGACTTAAAAACGTCGGTTAGCTTCTCCAAAAATTGCTCTACTTCCTTCTTACTCACATTAAGAGGTGGAAGAATGCGAATGACGTTAGGTCCTGCACTTAAAACAAGAACGTCTTTTTCTCTAAGCTTACTAACAAAAGGCGCGGCATCTGCCACTTCAATTCCTAGAAGTAAACCTAGTCCCCTCACTTCATTAATGGAATTGTGCTGCTCCGACAAACTTTTTAATTCATTTATAAGCATGTCTCCCATTTCTTTTGCGTTGTTAAGTAAAGAACCGATCTCTTTTACCGTCGCAGTTGCAGCGGCAGAAGCAAGTGGATTTCCCCCAAATGTACTTCCGTGAGTTCCTGGACCAAATGTTGACGCTACGCTTTCCTTCGCAAGCATCGCACCAATCGGGAATCCTGAACCTAACCCTTTTGCAAGCGTCATAATATCTGGTTCAAACCCATATTGCTCATGAGCAAATAGCGTTCCGGTTCGGCCCATACCGGTTTGCACTTCATCAACGACGATAAGAATATTGTTTGATTTACAAATCGACACAAGCTCCGAAATCCACTCCTGATCTGCTGGACGAACGCCTCCTTCTCCCTGGACGAGCTCTAACATGACGGCTGCTGGTTTTAGTTCCTCGATTTCTGATAAACGCTCAAAATCGTTGTAAGGAAAATATTCAAAACCAGGAAGCATAGAGCCAAATCCATCTTGAAGGTTTGGTTGAGCTGTAGCGGAAAGGGAACCTAGCGTTCTTCCATGGAAGGACTTCGTGAACGTTGCAATTGTTTCTTTACCGCTCCATTTTCGAACGAGCTTAATCGCTGCTTCATTCGCTTCCGTACCGCTATTACAGAAGAACACCTGGTCAAAACAGCTTTGCGCTGTTAGAACCTCAGCGAGTTCCTGCTGCTTTGGGATATGGTATAAATTCGAACAATGCCAGAGGAGATCCAACTGTTCTGTAACGGCTGTTTTAATCGCAGCTGGTTGATGACCAAGATTACATGTGGCAATTCCGGAAGTAAAATCAAGATACTTTGTTCCGTCTTCACTATATAGGAAGCTTCCTTCACCTTTAACAGCAGTAATCGGAAGTCGATTATATGTTTGCATGATGCTTGTTTGTGACGTTTCAGTTAGTGACATTCTAAAGACTCCTTTCGAACAATTCGCGTTCCAACAGGTTCATGTGCGACTGCTTTTAGCAGGGCATTCTCTTCTCGACCATCAACAATAATAACCGAGGAGACTTTATCCGAAAGAGCGGCAATCGCTCCTTTCACTTTAGGGATCATTCCACCAATAATCGTGCCTTTTTCTATTAAACTTGTTATTTTTGGCTCATCTAGTGTTCTGAAAATAACTTTTTGCCCATCAATTTCTTCATACACACCTGGCGTATCGCTAACGAGACAAATATCTGCATGCAGCGCCTGAGCGACAGCTGATGCGGCTTCATCTCCATTAATATTAAGAGGTTCGAAAGATTCATCCGTACTGATTGGTGAGATAATAGGTATGTACCCAGCTTGAGAGAATTGTTCAATTAGTGATTTATCTACATGGATGACTTCCCCAACACGGCCGAGTGATTCATTAGACTGCTTGCATGTAAACAGCTTTCCGTCTACGCCACTAATGCCAATGGCTTTCGCTCCTGCATGGTGGATCTTCCTCACGAGCTGCTTATTCACCTTACCGCTCAGTACCATTTCAACTGTATCGACCATCTCATCCGTTGTGACACGTAGTCCATCGACAAATGTTGTCTGAATTGATAGCTTATCAAGCATCCTTGAGATTTCAGGGCCTCCACCATGAACGAGTACGGGATGATATCCTTGTTTTTTCATAGCTACTAGGTCAAGGTAAAATGAGTCTGGAAGCTGATTTAATATACTTCCACCACATTTAATAACAAAATACTTTTGATTATGTTCTGTAGGAGGCATTGATTCTGACATAGTCATAAGAAAGGTCACACCCCCATGCTGTTGCTTCTTCATTTCCGTTATGCAAATCAATATAGATATGAATGTTCTCGTTTTCTAAATAGGTTTTTGCCTCTTCCTCACTAAATTCCGTTGTAATACCATAATCCACTACTTTAATGGGTCCAAGTGATATGGAAAGAGAATCTTCTTGAACAGATTCACCACTGTACCCAATAGCACATACAATACGTCCCCAGTTTGCATCGGTTCCATATATGGCTGTTTTTACTAAACTAGAACCTACAACAGATTTGGCAATGGCTTTCGCACCGGTTTCTGTTTGAGCACCTTTTACGTGAACTTCAACGAGTTTTGTAGCCCCTTCGCCATCTTTAGCGATCAATTTCGCTAACTGTTGACAAACATACTCTAGTGAACTTAAGAACGTTTGCCACTCAGGATGACTTTCTGATAACGCTTCATTCTCCGCCTGACCATTTGCTAGAAGAAGGACCATATCATTTGTACTCGTTTCACCGTCAACTGTGATCATGTTATAAGTCGTGTCAGTCACAGAGCTTAATGCGGACTGAAGAGCGTTATTTTCTACTTCTGCATCGGTCGTTACAAAAGCCAGCATCGTGGCCATGTTTGGCTTGATCATTCCTGATCCCTTTGCAGCACCACCAATGGTGATGTCTTTTCCATCAATCTGACACGTTACGGCTACCTGTTTTGTCATTGTATCTGTCGTAACGATCGCTTCAGCAAAATCGGTGCCACTCGTTTTTTCTGCATAGCTTGGAATGTGATGAATCCCTTTGATAATGGCTTCCATGGGCAAATACTCCCCAATGACCCCCGTCGAAGTAACAGCCGTTTCCGTTTCTTTTAGACCCATCACAGTTGCGAATTGTTTACGCATTTCATATGCGTCCTCAAGGCCTTTCTTTCCTGTAAACGCATTGGCGTTTCCCGAATTAACAACTAGGCCTTGAAGTTTTCCATCTACTAAACTTTCTTTTGTCACTTTTAATGGCGGTGCCTGGAAAGTATTCATTGTAAACACTCCTGCAGCATTCGCTGGTACAACCGATTTAATCCAGCCAAGATCTTTACGCTTTCGTTTTAAACCTGCATGAAACCCACCAGCTTGAAATCCTTTAGGAGAAGTAACTGTGCCCTCTTTTACGATTGAAAAAAGTTCCTCACTTACAGTCGATGTTGCCAAAGCATTCAACCCTTTCGTTTAGTAGATTTATGGAAATACTGGAGATAAACTAAGACCTGCTGTCTCAGAATAGCCAAATCGTAGATTCATATTTTGTACCGCTTGACCAGCAGCACCTTTCATCAAATTGTCAATCACCGAGATGATCGTTAAGCGATTTGTTCTCGGATCTACAGAAAGACCAATATCACAGTAGTTAGAACCGGAAACACCTTTTGTGGAGGGCCATTTCCCTTCAGGCATCACGCGAATAAAAGGATGATCTTCATAGATTGATTGGTAAAGATCAATCACTTCTGCTTCGGATCGATCATGAGATAGATTGACATACATGCTGCACATCATCCCTCTTGTAAGCGGGACGAGGTGAGTAGAGAATGATACATTTACATTTTCACCGATTTGATTCGAAATGACTTGTTCTATTTCAGGGATATGCTGATGTTTGCCAAGTTTATATGCTGATACATTTTCATTAACTTCAGAGTAATGGGCTGTCAGACTCGTTTTACGTCCTGCGCCTGAAAGTCCCGACTTTCCATCTATGATTAAAGACGATGGATCAGCCCATCCTTTTTGAATAATTGGAAGAATACCTAGTAGAGTTGCCGTCGGATAGCATCCTGGATTGGCAATTAAATTTGCGGATTTAATGTCTTCTGAATAGTATTCCGATAATCCATATACCGCTTCTTCCAAAGCTCCTTCTGGTGGAGATGAATGGTTATACCACTTTTCGTATAAATCTCCACTCTTTAATCGGAAGTCTCCGGATAAATCGATCATTGGAACACCCGTATTTAGTAGTGAAGGAACAGATTGACTGCTCACGCCAGCTGGTGTTGCGAAGAAGATAACATCTGACTCGGAAGCAAGCTTCTCTGCATCAAGTGCTTCAAACTGACTTACTTGTATATTCGTGAGATGTGGGAAAACATCATGGACATTTGTTCCTGCGTTAGATGGAGATACAATTGTATTAATTTCTACTTCAGGGTGACTAAGCAATAAGCGAATTAATTCAAGGCCGCTATATCCGCTAGCACCGACTATACTTGCTTTCACTATTTCCACTCCCTCTTTCATTGCTTATTGAATGATTATACATATATAAGTATATATATACAACAGGTTTTTTATTATTTTTTCAAATTTATGAATTTGTCACAACGTATTAACAAGCGCAACTTGTTTATCATCCTGATAAAGAGTGTGTTAGGTGAGAAAATTAGTTCAAAAAAAGCATGCCCCTATGAAAGGCATGCTTAAAATTACTTCTTTTCAAATTCAAATGTTAGTTTTTTCTCATCCGGGCTCCATACAAGCGCGGCATTAAACGTCCCTTTTTTACTTTTCAGCCCTTTGATTACATTGGATTTTCCTTCAGTTAGAATTTTTTTAGCGTTCGTTTGCGAAATAGGTTTACCAAGAATTCGTTTGGAGATTGTAAACGGGCAACTTGTTTTAGCATAACTACTACACCCAAATAATTTCCCCTTATCCAGTACTTCAGAACCGCAAAGTGGGCATGTGCCAACCTTTTTTCCTAGTGATTTTTTGGATGGCTGTGCTTCTATCTTAATATCTTTTAAATCCCATGATGCAGAAGATTCAACTGCATCGGAGGTTAGCTTCGCTGCAAGTTTCTTCACAGATTCCATGAACGCTTGTGGAGAAGCCTCGCCACTTCCAATTTGTTTTAGCCGCTGCTCCCATTTCGCTGTCATTTCAGGACTTGAAAGAACGGCATTTCCGATCGAATCGATCAATAACATGCCTTTTTCCGTTGCATATACCTGGTTTTTTACAACATCGATGTATTTGCGATCTTTGAGCATTGTGATGATTCCCGCTCTAGTCGCTTCAGTCCCAAGTCCTTCTGTGTCTTTCAAGATCTTCTCAAGAGATTCATCATCTAGATGCTTACCGGCCGTCTTCATCATTGTAATAAGCTGTCCTTCAGTAAATCGTTTTGGCGGCTGTGTTTTGCCTTCTGTTACTTCTACAGATACAACTTTACCTTGTTCGTTCTTTTCAATAGGTGGTAACTCTTCATCCTTCTGACTCGATGGGATAATTCGTTGCCATCCTTCCTGAATTCGCACCTGTCCTTTTGATTGGAATAGGGCTCTATTATCAACGAGGGTGAGCACAGTTGTATAATCGACAATCGATGCCTCTTCGTGCGCCGCTAGTAAACTTCGTGCGATTAAATCATATATTTTAGCTTCATCACCTGATAATTTATCCAGGTTTGGCACCTGTTCTGTTGGAATGATCGCATAGTGATCACTTACTTTCGCAGCATTCACAAATCGCTTGTCCGTTAAGAGCGAGTCACGTTTTAGTGGAAAATACTCTTGATAAGCTCGCTGCTTCTGAAGCTTTGATAAAATCGAATGGAATTCTGCCGCTTCATCCTTGGTGACAAAACTAGAATCACTTCTTGGATACGAAATGTTCCCCTTTGTGTAAAGCTTCTGAGCAATATCCAACGTTTTTTTCGGTGAAAATTTATAGCGCTTGTTGGCAGTAGACTGAAGAGATGATAGTTGATACAAGAAGGGAGCTTTGTACTGCTTCCGTTCTTTCTTAACCTCACTCGCTAAACAGTCCTTATTTTCACAAAATTGAGCAATGGCTTGGGCCATTTCGGGCGACTCAAGTCTCGTTTGATCTTCATTGATCCATTTTCCAACAATCATTTTTCCATTGTAATCAAATGTGCCCTTCACTTCCCAAAACGGCTCTGAATTAAAGTTCGCAATCTCTTTCTCTCGTTGAACGACTAATGCTAGTGTAGGCGTTTGAACCCTTCCTGCAGAAAAAACATCCTGTAACCCTTTTTGTTTAAAAAGAAGTGTATACACGCGTGAGGCGTTAATTCCTACGACCCAATCTGCACAAGATCTTGCATAAGCCTCGTAATAAAGATTACGCGTTTCTGTTTCTTCTAACAGTGATTGAAATCCTTCTTTTACTGCACGTTCTGTTAGTGAAGAAATCCAAAGTCGCTTCATTGGTTTCTTGCAACGAGCTTGATTCAAAATCGTACGGACGATGAGTTCACCCTCTCTCCCAGCATCACCCGCGTGAATAATAGATCCTACTTCTTTTTTGTTAACGAGTTCTTTAATGACATTAAATTGTTTCCATTTTCCTTTCGTTACCTGATATTGAAATTGTGTCGGAATCATCGGAAGGGTTTGAAGAGACCACTTCTTCCATGAAGATTCGTATGTTTCAGGTGGAACGAGTTCACACAAGTGTCCTACAGCCCAAGTCATATAGGCTCCATTAGGAAAATCAGGATTAGGTTTAATATAGAGATATCCTTGTTTTTTTTCGGTTGGATAAGGGGCGGCAAGACGCGTTCCCTGATCTGGCTTTTCGGCGATAATACAAACAGCTGCCAAAGGTAACATTCCTCTCTCAAAAAAATACGCTAACTATTAGTATATCGTACATGTGATCGTATATGGTAGTAGGTGTTTTAACGATCCTAACTATATTCAACTATCGCTAAGGCGCTTGGATCAAAAGGATCCTGACGAATGCTAGTAGATGGAATTCCGAGCAGCACGTTTTTACTATCAGATTGAACCGCTTCCTCTTCTATGACAAATGTTATGTTTTCATGAACAATGCTCACAATTTTAGGGCCATCCTCTTTTGATACCTCGAAATTCAGAACTTTCGTACAAAAGGCTAGCGCTTGTTTCATATTAGGTACTTTCACGGTTACACACTCACGTTGTTTAACAATAACCCCCCTCCTTTTTAGATCATCCCTATAAAATTCCATATAAAGAAGACTTCCCCCTTCTTTTTGTCATAGCATTAGTTCTAAGGTCGATTCTCTATTGATTCACAAATCAACATGTCCATTAAAAAAGTCAACAAAAAAACTTCCAATCGCTATTTTCTTTCAGTAAGCGAATGGAAGATGAAACTCCATCAATATTAAAGAAGGACACTTTTCTCTATTTCTCTCATTTGATAGAAATAGCCCTTTATTTTCATCAATTCTTTATACGTACCACTTTCTACGATTTGCCCTGAATCCATTACGATAATTTGATCCATTTGTTCAAGATTGTTTAAACGATGACTGACCAGTAGAAGCGTATCCTCTTTCGCTTGTTCAAAAAGATGCTTGAGAATTGACCTTTCAGTAAGAAGGTCGACTGAGGAAGTCGGTTCATCTAATAACCAGACTCGTTTACCCTTTAAGAAGGAACGGGCGATAGCGAGGCGCTGTTGCTCACCACCAGAAAGGTTCGATCCTTTTTCGTGCACGCTATAATCGAGAGAAAAGTGTTCTAGCTGGACAGCTTGAAGACTTTCCATTAACTTTTCATCGGATAATGACTCTCCAGCTAGAAGCAAATTATCACGAATCGTACCTGAAAAGAAATGATTTTGTTGCAGGACGACATTCGTCTTGCTCCAGATATTCTCTTCGGAAAGCGATTGAATGGAACGATCATTCATCTCTAATGCGCCACTTCCCTCAAAGAACTTTAAGAAAAGTTGTAATAGAGTCGATTTTCCAGAACCACTTGGTCCAACAATAGCCGTTTTTCCTCCTGCTGGAATATGAACCGTTACATTAGTTAATGACTTTCGTATTTCATTTGGATAAGAAAAAGTGACATTTCTTGCCGACAGAGAAAAAGCTTTCTCATTCGGAAGATCCACCTTTTCTTTCTCTTCCACCCTTGGCTTCCCTTCTACAGATGACAGTCTTTTCGAAGCTACTATGCTATCTTGCAAATAAGCAGGCATGATAGCCAATGGCACTGCGTTCTCAAAGGACGTTAAAGAGATCAGGACAAGCATGGCGAGAAACACGCCATCTAGTTCTCCCGTTATGACAAGATATGAACCGATCCCAATAACACTCCAGGTTACAAATAAAGACACAAATGAATTAACGGCTTGATGAAGCACTTCTGCTTTTCCTTCTTTGCTTTGAGCAATCCCATAGTCGTTGGATTTTGTTTTAAGATCGCTTTTCTTTCCTTCAACCTCACTCATGATTTTCAAATCACGATAACCAGCGAAAAACTCAGCTGAATCAGCAGCAAATTCTCCTCTACTTGAACGAACCTTTCGATCCTTTTTTCGAATACTCCACGCAAAGTAACCCGGAATCACAATCCCTGTAAAAATTACTCCAAGTAACATTAGAAGTGCAATTTCGAAAGAATAGAATAGCGTAAACCAAATCGTAACAAGGAATATGAGAATAAAAACTATAGGTGGATAAAAAACGCGAAGGTAAAAATGCTGCAGTCGATCAATATCTCCTACAATTCTACCTAGCAGATCTCCACTGCGATATCTCTGTGACAACCCTGCCGCTATTGGCTCAAGCTTTTTATAAAAGGAGACGCGCATGTTGCTTAAAATGGAAAACGTCGCGCGATGAGAATATATCCTTTCAAAGTAGCGTCCAGCTGCGCGGGCAAGTCCAAAAAATTTCACAACAGCTGTTAAAATCGCTAATGCAAACACAGGTAACGATAAGGCTGCCTTCGAAATTAAATAGCCGCTAGAAGCAAACAAGGCAACAGCTGTTATTCCCGCAATAAAACCAAATAATATTGAGAGGAGGATATCCCGTTTTTCTGTCAGCATCTCACGCCATACAAATGCTAGCTCTCTCATAAAGTGACCTCCGCCTTCTGCGTATCAACCATATCACGATACAACTCACTTGAAGCGTAAAGCGATTCATCGGTTCCTTCCGCGATCAAGTTTCCCTTATCAAGGAGTATAATATGATCGGCATTTCGTATTGTATGGATACGGTGTGCTACAGTAATCATTGTTGCGTTTTTTGATAGTTCTTTGATCGAAGTATGAAGAACTTTCTCTGTATATAAATCAAGTCCCGTTGTTGGTTCATCAAATAAAATAATCTCTGGTTGTTTTATAAATGCTCGAGCAAGCGCAATTCTCTGCTTCTCTCCTCCAGATATCCCTCTTCCGGATTCACCAATAACCGTCTCATAACCATTTTCAAGAGAAGCAATAAACGAGGAAATACCAGCTTTCTCAGCCGCCGCTTCGATTTGTATTTTATCCCTACTTTTTGATCCAATCGCGATATTTTCAGCGATCGTTCCAGTAAACAAATACGGGTTTTGTGATATAAAGCTTATCTTTGAAAACCAGCTTTCTTCTTCTAAACTTGTTAGGGGAATTTCGTCGGCGGTAATGGCACCTTCTTGAGGTGGAAGCAATCCACCAAGCAAATTCAAAAGCGTCGATTTTCCAGATCCACTCCGACCAATCACGGCCGTATTGCTATAAGGTTTAATAGTTAGATCAATAGAGGATAACCCAAATCCACTCTCCTGATAGCGATATGAAACGTTCTTAAACGCCAACAGTGGTGGCCTCTCCTTCGTTTCAAGTAATCGATCTCCCCATTTCATTTCGTCACTTTCACGATGAAGTTCTTCACTTACCTTTTTCATTGCACTCATGCTACCTCTACCAGTATGAAAAGCACTGCCTAGTTCCTTTAGGGAAAGATAGAACTCAGGAGCAAGCATAAGAAGGAAAAAGGCTGTAGCAAAAGACATGCTATTAAACACAATGAGACGAAGACCAATCTCAAGAGCGATAATCCCAATGCTTAACATTGAAATAAGCTCAAGCATAAGGGATGAAACAAACGCAACCTTAAGAACTTCGAGCGTTGCATCTCGATAATTCAAGCTGCTTTCTTCCATAATCGAGCGATATTTCTTCGATTGACGAAACAAGTTCAACGTAGTCAAACCCTGAATTGTATCAAGAAAGCGACCAGAAAAAACGGTCATCTGCTCTAGCTTCTCCTCGGATTTTTTCTGAGTACGAATGCCGATAATAATATAAAAGAGTGGAATGAATGGAGCCGTCACGATCATTATTAGCCCTGTTTCAATATGCTGAGTTGAAACTGCGATTAGAATAAAAAAAGGAATAACCGCCGTTTTAAACACTTGTGGAATGTATTGACTATAATAGGAATCAATCTCATCCACCGCATCTAGTAAAACGCTCACTTTCTGTCCAGATTGACCCTGGTAAGACGTTAGAAGTGCGTCTCGAGAAAATTTATTCAAAAGCGCTTCTCTTATTCTTTGTTTTACAATAGCGGCCATGTTAACGCCTGCTTTTCCCATTAAATAAGATACGCAAGGGCGTAGCGCCATGACAATCAGTAAGCCAATGAGATACGATGAAATGTCTGAATATGCTAGTTTTTCAATAAATACCCGATTCACTATTTCTACTGTAAGAAAAGCCTGTACAATAATGGATGCGCCAATCATAAGAGCACCTAAAATCATAAACAAGTGTGTGATTTTAAAACCTGAAGCATACGCTTTAAGTTCGTTCTTCACCTGATCCCCCACCTTTAGTTTCACAACAAACATACGTTTGTGAAATATTTCACATTAATTCTTAATTCCTATTGTACGACTTATACAAAGGAGAAGCAAATACTACGCAGCGATTATTTTTACAATTAAATGAACGAAATCTGTGCTAGAGTCATCGAGCCACTACTTATTCAATTGAGGCATTCTTAGATTTAGCATTCTTCCTTATTTCCTATTTGCTATAATGAAAGCAGCAGGATAAGAAATGGAGGATTAGCGTGGAACACGAACCTGAATTTGAAAAAACGCGTAAAAATACACACAAACGAAATAAATTAAAGCATTTATTGATTTCTTTTACTCAACCATTACAATCCTTCTTTAAAACCATATGGAAAGGAGCTTCTTACGGCGCTCTTTTTATGACAATGCTGCTAATCTTTTCGATTGGGTTTGATTTTCATACTGGACTGGGTCAAATAATGGACGTTATTCTTTTCCTATTAATTGCAGTTGTCAGTACACTGCTCACCGTTAAGATTGGTACATGGTTCATAGAGCATTTCAAAAGATTACCCTCTCTTCTCATTGCAAGTATTGGAGTCTCGCTTGCTATAACCATTTATACATTAGATCAATTTCGTCAATTAGAGAACATCCTTCCGCTCTCCTATCTCTTAATTGCAGTCGGTATCATCCTTGGCGCTATGTTCGGATACCCTCTTTCTAAAGGCATCAAAAAGCCAATGTCTATGATCATGCTACTGTTTGGTGTTTTAGCAACGTCAGCTTTTTCATACTGGTTATTCACACCTGGTTTAATGAATGATCGTCTCTCTATTAATGTAGAGCCGCTCTCACCTGTTAGTGATAACCCTTCAGAATACGGCTCATTTGATGTAACTACTTATACATATGGAAGTGGAAAGGATAAGCAACGTCCTGAATTTGGGGAGCAAGTAGATATTCAAACGATGTCAGTTAACGCTTCAAGTATGATTGGAGAATGGTCCAAAGAACGCGAGTGGTTCTGGGGCTTTAAAGACACCAATGTGCCACTTAATGGACGTGTATGGGTGCCTAAAGGAAATGGTTCTTTTCCTCTTGTCCTTATTGTCCATGGAAACCATAAGATGGAGGACTTCTCAGATGAAGGCTACAATTATTTAGGTGAGTTACTCGCTAGTCGTGGCTTTTTAACAGTATCAGTAGATGAGAACTTCTTCAATTCATCATGGTCTGGTGGCCTCGCAGGAGACATTAATGGACGCGCTTGGTTGCTGCTTAAACATATTGAAGAAATGGAGAAATTATCTTCTCAAAAAGATAATCCATTATTCAACAAAGTGAAGATGGATCAAATTGCTTTAATAGGTCATTCTCGCGGTGGTCAAGCTGCGATTTTAGCAGCAAAATTCAATGACCTTGATCGTTACCCAAATAACGGGAACATGACTTTTGATTTCCATTATAATATTGAATCTGTTATCGCACTTGCACCGACGGATTATCAAACACTTTCAGATCGAAAAATCGAAGTGGATGATGTCAATTATTTATTACTTCAAGGTTCTTATGATAGTGATTTATCGGAATTCGAAGGCGACCGACAGTATAATGGGATTGATTTAACTGGCAGTAAAGAAGCTATGAAAGCAGCCCTTTATATTGATCGCGCCAATCACGGACAATTTAACACAACGTGGGGAGAAAACGATACGTATTTCCCTTTCACGCTTTTATTAAATAAAGAGCCTCTTCTTAAAGGCACTGAACAACGACAAATAGCCCGCACATATGTTGCTGGCTTTCTTGAGGCGACGCTTCATCAAAATGAGTCCTATCAACCGATGTTTGAGGATTATCGCTATGCTCTCGAATGGCTACCTGATACAACATACATTAGTAAATATGAAGATCCTTCGTATCATATCTATAGCACCTTTGAAGAGGACGTTGATGTCACAACAGCGACATCTCCCTATATCACCATAGAGACTAATAGCTTGCTGCAATGGTATGAAGGAGAGCTTGAATTTCGACGCGATAAAGAAAGAGGTACTCATGGGGTCTTTTTGAAATGGGATCATTCCTATTCAAAGAACGGCACATACAAATTAAATTTCAAGAAAGCCCTTCAGGATCCATTTGCTTATACAATGAACAGTTCATTAACATTCACAGCAGCAAACCTTTCAGATCCATCTGACCAGCAACCTGTTGATTTCACAATCACGGCTAGTTCAGATAACGGAGCATCCGCTAGTGTTAAGCTGAGTGACGTCATGCAGTTGCAAGGTGTTCTTCCTATTCAACACACAAAAACAAAATACTTTGAAGAAGGACGTTATGGTGAACCTACTGAACCGGTTCTCCAAACCTTTAATATTCCGATGCAGCGATTCTTAGAAGCAAACAATGCCTTTAATCCGAAGAAGATGAATGCTCTTACGTTCGAATTTAATGCATCAGAGAAAGGAAAAGTCTTTATTGATCAAATAGGTGTCAATCAAGGTGATTAACTAAAAAAGGCCTTCCCTCATGACAATGAGAGAAAGCCTTTTTTCTATTATGAAATTTTGCAAGAAGACTGTCCACGCTTAGCAAGATAGCTTTGATGATACTCATCTGCACGATAGAATGAAGTGATTGGTACAATTTGCGTCACAACTGGTTTTTTGAAGCGTCCAGATCGCTCGAGTTTTTCTTTTGCAATCAATGCTATTTCTGCCTGCTCATTTGAGTGGTAAAAGATCGCTGAGCGATAGCGTGTTCCGACATCTTCTCCCTGTTTGTTTAAGGAGGTTGGATTATGATTTTCAAAGAAAACTTCTACAAGTTCTTCATAAGAAATGAGAGAAGGATCATATTCAACTTGTACGGATTCGGCATGGCCTGTTAATTCAGAATAAACATCTTCATAAGTTGGATTAATCGTCTCTCCTCCTGTAAACCCTGCTGAAGTTGAAATAACACCGTTCAATTGTTGAAATAGCGCTTCTACTCCCCAAAAGCACCCTGCTGCAAATGTTGCTTGTTCCACTATGACCACTCCGTTTCCTTTTCTCTGTATGGTTTTATTTGATCGAGCATATATGTTTTCTAATTCATTTAGTGATAACATATAAAGTTGCTTTTCACCCTTCTTATATATCCCTTGTGAGAGAAGGGCCTTAATAAGCTGTTGTTTTCTTGCTTCGTTATCCATTAGTGTATGCAATATCAGTCTCTCCCTCTACTAAAACATATTTCCAAATGAGGGTGCATAAAAAAACCCTCATCTGCTCGAACAGAAGAGGGTTTGGATAGACCGAGCCTCTTCTCATTTTTCGACTTTCGTCGCAGGAATTAGCACGGTTCCAATTGAACATAAGTTCATAGGTCCGTTGCCGAGGTATCTAAGGGCCAGTCCCTCCACCTCTCTGAATAAGAAGATCCTTTAAACAAAGGATTATTAAGTTAGTCCCAATAATAAATGGTTTTAAAACGGATGTCAATACAAAAGTACTCATAAAAATAATTATATTACAAAAGAGATAACAAAGTAGCCAGCTGCTGCTAATCCCGCCGCTAATAAAGCTGGGCCAAGCTTAAATTTCGCATATGTCATAGGATTCAACTGCAAGATCCTCGCAACTGTATTCGTATTGTCACTTAGCGGAGAAGCAAAAGCGCCAAATGTCCCACTCGCAAACACGGCTCCAATGACAACAGGTAGATCTGCTCCTGTAGAATACCCTAATGAAATACCGAGCGGCATTAAAATTCCCCATGTGCCCCATGATGAGCCAATAAAGTATGAAATAAACGCCCCAACGAGAAATAAGACTGGTGGTACAAATAAAGTAGGAATCCAATCAAGGTTTGAGGTAACAAAAGACGAGAAGCCAAGAGCTTCTGTTGAAGCTGCTAAGCCCCAAACGACAGTAAGCAAGACGATGACCGGCATCATCTCGTTACCACCTTCGATAAAATAAGTAACAAGGTCCTTTAAAGAAAAACGCTGAAATAAATAGAAAATGAACGTTAAAAGTACTGTAGTGAGAAGTGCAAAGACCATCGCGTCGAGGACATCTGCCTCAATAAACGCCTTGATTAAAGAAGTAAACCCCTTCTTATAACCACTCCAATATGTAAGAAGAAGTGTTAGGAGAATAACTCCTCCAAGAGGTATTAATAAATTCATCGGTTTCGTAGGAAGATCCTTCGCCACAGCTGGATGACAATCTTCCCATTGATCATCAAGCTTTTTTTCCACATTACCTGCGTCTGTAGCTGGCGTTTTTCGATGATGGAAAAAACTCAAATAAAAGCCAATCAATAAAATACTAATCGAAAAAAAGTTGTAAGGGATACTTTGAAGAAAGTAACGATAGCCATCTCCTTCAATGCCTTCTGCTTTTAGTGAAAGCTGCACAACAGATGACATATAGCCGACAAAAGCGGTAGCAATTGGCATTAAGACAATAACTGGAGTTGCTGTCGTTTCTATCACAAATCCAAGCTCCTGAGGAGTGATTTTCACTTTATTTAAAAGAGCTTTCATGATTGGGGCTACCGTTACAATGCGGAAACTAGGAGCACTAAATGTTCCTAGCGTTGACACCCACGTCAGAAATAACGCTCCTTTTTTTGAGTTGATTTTGGATGAGGCAACTTGAACAAATCCTTTTATCCCACCAGTATATTTCATCAATCCGATTAAGCCCGTAAACATATATAGAAAAAGGACGATTTTAACATTATTTTCATCTTTCAAACCAGTCATAATAAATTCATAGAACTGTTGTAAACCAATGATCAATCCAGGTTTGTATATAAATGATGCTGTTAGCAAACCCGCCGTTAATCCGGGGATCACTAGTTTTGTTTTCATCGCAATGATAATGACAACGATAAACGGAAAAATGGATAACCAGGCCATTAGCGTCGCCCTCCTTAAGCTCTAGTTTGCTCTCTAGAGAACGACCTATACTACGGGAACCGATAATGTTGATTCCTCATTCGTCTGAGCAAGTCGAGTTGCTCGAAGTCATTGGTGCCATATGGTTTAAATAAGACAAATTGAACATCGTTCCTTAACTTATTCATACAAAAAAGCCAGAGCTCAGTGCTCTGGCTATTTCTTTTTTAATGCGCTATTGTATTTTAATCTATTGATCGATGCAGCTCCAATTCCAAACATAGCTGTTCGTAATTCGAACTCAATTCGCTTTAATTGATCTGATAGCGCTTCTTCACTATCATCTACTGCATTTTCAAGTAATGCCCTACCAAATCCGGACACATCCGCCCCGAGAGCAATAGCTTTAGCTGCATCCACACCATTTTTTAGTCCGCCACTTGCAACCATCGGGACATCGGGATGCTGTTTCCTTACATCAATAATACAATCAGCTGTCGGGTTACCCCAATCTTGAAAAGCTTCGGCAGCTTGTTGTCTTAATGTTTGATGGGAACGAAAACTTTCAACTTGAATCCAGGATGTTCCACCCGCTCCAGCAACATCAATAAAACTGGCACCTGCACTTATAAGACGCTGAGCACTCTTCGCATCGATTCCCATGCCAACCTCTTTAATACCGAGTGGAACAGGGATCGCTTTTGCTACTTCTCGAATTTTATCGATTAAATCTTGGAAATTTGTATCACCCTCAGGTTGGAATACTTCTTGTAATGGATTTAAATGAAGCAGAAGCGCATCAGCTTGAATGAAGTCAATCGCTCTCTTACACTCTTCTACTGTAAAACCATAATTGAGTTGAACAGCTCCAATATTGGCTAGTATAGGAATGGTTGGTGCATGTTTTCTTACGTCAAATGAATAAGCGGATTTCGATTCTTGAATAGCGGCACGCATTGAGCCTACACCAAGCGCCCAACCATGTGCTTCAGCAGCTTTGGCAAGACGTTTATTAATCTCCCAAGATCGCTCTGTACCGCCGGTCATTGAGCTGATCAGAAATGGCGTCTTCAATTTCTTATTAAGAAATTGAGTGGAGATATCGACTTCATTATAATCAATTTCTGGTAGTGGATTATGCTTAAAACGATATTTTTCTAACCCCGTCGTAAGTCCCTGTCCTTCCACGTCTTCCGTTAGACAAATATCAATATGTTCGTTCTTTCTTTTTTCGGTTTGATCAAACCCCAAGTGTTCCAATGGAATTCCCCCTGCGCTGCTCTTTTTTCATCTGTCGATGTAATAATGGTTTTAACCTGAGTCGATTGTACCTTTGTATAAGAATAAATGGAAGATTAACTATTAAAGAATACCCAACCATTACTAAACCAATACTCAAAGGATTCCATAAGAAAAACAAGAATGAAGGTGGTATGAGAAGCCAATGGGTCACCTCTGCACGTCTTGTCTCTAAGATAAATTTCCTTATATAAGAAGAAGTGAGCGTTTTGAGTTCTTTCTTCCGAAATCCTCCTTTAAACACATCTCCCCCATCAGGTAGTATTGTTTTCCACTTCCTTATCTGGATACG
Source organism: Anaerobacillus sp. 63XJN7_4_ISO-PGPR-S23-413 (assembly GCF_056173725.1). Taxonomy (NCBI): domain Bacteria; kingdom Bacillati; phylum Bacillota; class Bacilli; order Caryophanales; family Bacillaceae; genus Anaerobacillus; species Anaerobacillus sp. 63XJN7_4_ISO-PGPR-S23-413. The sequence goes on along the minus strand of NZ_CM149688.1, from coordinate 2,015,562 downwards.
ATCATACACTTTCAGTTCCCATTTCTTATTTTGTAACATTGATTTTTTAGATTCATAAAAGGAATCTGGCAACCGAAGGCAAATATAAGAGATAGAAACATGAATGATCAGCCAGGCAAAAATATTCACTAAGATTAACCCTACGATCGATAAGTGGATGACCTGCATACAAATTCCTCGTTTCAAAATTGTTTAACATATCCAAGATTAGGTAATTATTATGTCAGGAAAACCTATTATACACTGTAACAGCGTTATGATTCCTTTACAAAGGTTATACCCACACTATACAATTACAGTGTATAAATGTCGACGCTTGAAGTTAATTCGATGAAGGAGGAGATGGAATGAGCAAAAAAACAATCGTTATTGGTGCTGGACTAGGAGGTCTTTCGGCAGCTATTCGTCTTGCAGCCGATGGACATCAAGTTACCGTACTGGAAAAAAATGAGCGCGCTGGCGGCAAATTAAACAAACGTTCTGGCCAAGGGTTTAAATTCGATACGGGTCCTTCCATTCTAACAATGCCTTGGGTCCTTGAGAAACTATTCAAAAGCGCAAACCGAAATGTAAACGATTATATGACCATTAAACGTATTGAACCTCAATGGAGAACTTTCTTCGAAGATGGCGCCCAGATTGATGTAACAAGTGATATAGCTGTTATGTTATCTGAAGTACATAAGCGCTCAGAGAAAGATTATTCCAACTTCCTCTCCTATTTAGATTATTGCAAAACGATGTTCGATTTAAGCTTAAAAAGCTTTTACAAAAAAAGCTTGTCAGGCATTCAAGATTTGCAAAAACTGCATTCATTTAAAGATCTTCTCACAATGAACCCTATGAAATCAATGAATCAGGCAACGGAAAAATATCTGGATGATAAACATCTTCAGCAGCTCTTTAACTTCTTTATTATGTATATTGGCTCATCACCTTATCATTCCCCTGCCATTCTTTCACAACTTGTTTATGTGCAGCTTGGCCTTGGTATTTATTATGTTGAAGGCGGTATGTATAACATAGCAGAAGGAATGCTTAAGCTACTTGATGAGCTAGGTGTGGACGTACAAGTCAATACAGAGGTCGCTGAGATTCTCACCGTAAACAAAAAAGCAGCTGGTGTAAAACTTGCGAATGGGACGATGATGGAGGCAGACTTAATCGTTAGTAATCTTGAAGGCATCCCTGCCCACGAGACGCTTCTTAAAGGAGAGCCTGGTGCTGAAAAAGTGAAAGATGAATTGAAAAAATATACTCCTACCGTTTCAGGCCTTGTGTTGTTACTTGGTGTAAATAAGACGTTTGATCACCTTCAACACCACAACTTTTTCTTCTCGAAAGATCCCGAGTTAGAATTCAAACAAATATTTGATGAAGGGGTCCCTGCTGACGATCCAACGGTCTATATTGGTGTCTCATCAAAATCTGACCCTACTCAGGCACCGGCTGGAAAAGAAAATCTCTTTGTCTTAACACATGTTCCACCATTAGAGCCTGGTGAGAGCTTTGAGAAACATCGCGGTAGATACCGTGAAATCGTCCTAGATAAATTAGAACGAATGGGTATGACAGGTCTTCGCGAATCAATTGAATTCGAATATCAGTTCATTCCAGATGATATTAAGAATTTATATGGTTCTAACGGCGGCTCTATCTATGGTGTAGCAACGGATCGTAAAGTAAACGGTGGTTTTAAAATACCATCTAGAAGTTCACTAATTGATAATCTGTACTTTGTAGGCGGTTCAACACATCCAGGTGGTGGTGTACCAATGGTTACACTTTCAGGTCAGTTAACTGCAGATTTAATTGCTGAAGATCAGAAATTGAAAGATGAACAAACTGGCTAAGAAAGGGACTTCGCAACATGATGAAATGGGATAACGTAATCTTTCGACTATTTATTTTTTGGTACTGCTGTGGGTTGATCCTTGTTGGCTTCGACCTACTTCCATCGTTTCTTAACTGGGCAAATGCCTTCTTCCTTATACTCTGTGGAATATTAGGCAGCTTTTATTTTGTACGTACGTTTGGGGCTTTGCGGGGGCTTTCAATTGCCTCCTTTATCTTTGCTTTCAGCATGATCGCAGAGGGCTTAGGCGTTCATTATGGTTTAATCTTTGGTAAATATGATTATTCCGGTGATTTTGGGTTTAAATTAGCTGACGTTCCAATAGGGATTGGTTTTGCTTGGATTATGGTGATCGCCGTTACCCATGTGCTATCGCTTCAAATGACCGAAATACTAAATCCTGGAATCATAAGATGGATCGTCTACTCCCTTGTAGGCTCCCTTATTGCCGTTTTAATTGACTTAATCATTGATCCCGTCGCCTATTTAGTGAAGGCTTATTGGGGATGGGACGGAAACGGCGTTTATTATAACGTTCCTTTCCAAAATTTCACGGGCTGGTTCTGGGTATCCCTTTTCTTCCATGCCTTACTCTATCCTCTCTATATGAGGAATAAGGTTCCAAATAGGACTTCTTTCATTATATGGAAGCATCGAATGGCTATGTTATTTGGTATGGTCATGGGTATGTTTATTTTCCTTGCACTACTTGATGGACTTTGGCTTGCGGTCTTTGTAACATCGATTCCTACACTGCTTTTGCTAATTACCTATAAGAAAAAAGCGAAGCAAAATGGACACGCTAAAGTGGAAGAGGTGACCGTCTAATGTTGCTCATCTATATTAGCATTCTTACAGCGTTTGTCTTGTGGACGATCATCAATTCACTCTTCATGCCACGTCTATCAAATCGAAGTATTCAGGGGGATGAGAATGGACGTGTATCCATTCTTATCCCTCTTCGTGATGAAGAACGAAACGTAGGGGAACTCCTTCAAAGCTTAAAAAAGCTCACATATCAAAATATTGAATTTCTTCTACTTGACGACCACTCTAGTGATCAAACATTGAATTTACTGTATGAAGGAACAAAAAATGATCCGCGATTTATGATAATTCGTGGTAAAGACCTACCTGAAGGTTGGACTGGGAAAGTATATGCTTGTCACCAGCTAAGTGAACATGCTAAAGGACAATACCTACTGTTTAATGATGCAGATTTAAGACTGTCGCCAAATGCGGTTCAAGCTGCCCTCTTATTAATGAAAAAGCGGAAGGCTTCCATGATAACAGGGTTTCCTGCTTTTCCTGTAAGCTTGTTTCTTGAAAAGCTTCTTGTACCACTTCAGCATTTTGTCGTTCATTTCCATCTTCCATTAGCACCAGCTAATTGGACGAACCTTCCCTCCTTCACCGCTGCTCATGGGGCTTTTATAATGGTTCATACGGAATCATACAAACACGTTGGTGGTCATGAAGGGATTCGCGAGACCCTCCTAGATGATATTGATTTAGCAAAAGCATTTAAGAAAAAAGGACAAAGAGTTATTCTTGCCAATATAACAAATGTGGTCACTTGTTATATGTATCAAACAAATCGCGAAGTCTGGAATGGTTTCACTAAAAACCTTTTCCCAGGTCTCGGCCGCTCTCGTTTCCTAATATGGATCCTCTTTATTTTTTATGGTATTTTCTATGTCGGCCCTTTTATTTTATTACTTGCAGGGCTTTATACAGCATTAACAGGTTCACTAATAGTCGCACTCTTTTACCCCTATGTCCTAATCGTGCTTCAAAAAGCATGGATTGATTTAAGAACGAATCAAAGAGTCACGTTATCGCTCCTCATGCCACTTAGTGCTGTCGCGTTTATGACTCTGTTGATTCATTCTATGCGCACAGGTTTAAGGCAGAAAGGTTATGTTTGGAAAGGAAGAACATACTCATGAAAACAATTGCCGTTATTGGGGCAGGACTCGGTGGGCTCTCTGCTTCAATTAAGCTAGCTAGCAAAGGATACAACGTACACGTTTATGACAAAAATGAATACGCAGGTGGGAAAATGATGCCTGTTAACCTGGGGACACATCACTTTGATTTCGGGCCAAACACAATGACAATGCCTGAAATTTTTGATTCTTTATTTGAAGAAGCAAACCTTAACCCCAGGGATTATTTCACGTGGATGAAGCTCGACCATCATACAAGAAATGTAGACTATGATGGTCAATCTTTTATGATGAGCACAGACGAATCTTTCATGATAGAACAACTACAGAAGCTTGATTCATTTGCAGCGAATCATTATCTCGCATATCTCAAAGAAATTGAACGACTCTATCATTTATCCAAATCATCATTCTTTCCGAGGATGTTTACAAAGTGGAATGATTACTTGTCTCCTACATTGTTTCGTGCGGTTATGAAAGTGAGACCGCTTGAGAAAATGAATCACTTTCATGAACGCTATTTTCAGCATCCTCTTTTATTAAAAGCTTTTAATCGCTATTCTACATATATTGGTTCCTCCCCCTTTCTCTCGCCAGCTACTTTTGCGATGATCGGATACCTTGAGATGGTGCAGGGAGTTTATTATGTTAAAGGGGGAAACACCAAACTTGCTGAAAGTCTAGAAACCGCGGCAAAACAGCTAGGTGTTACTTTTCACTTAAATACTGAAGTGAATCAAATACATGTTGAAAATAAAAAAGCGAAGCAAATTGAAACGGCTTCTGATCGATTAAACGTAGACAAGGTTATTATTAATGGCGATTTATTAAAAGCCTATCCAGCATTAGTTGATGAGAAAGAGCGACCATCCATGCCTAATATAAAAATTGAGAGATCATCTCCTTCCATTTCCGCTTTTGTCATCATGGCTGGATTATCAACAAGACTTCCTAATCTCGTACATCATCAAGTATACTTTGCTCAAAATTACAGTCATGAGTTTAAAACGCTATTTAAAGGAGAATGGCCTGACGATCCGACGATCTATATTTCAAATTCTTCAGCAACAGACCCTTCTGTTTCTCCAGATGGAGATAATCTCTTTATTCTAGTAAATGCGCCTCCTCTGTCCGAAAATAACCAAGTTTCCTTAGAGGAATATAAAGAGAAAATATATGATAAGTTGGAGAAGCATGAATTACCTATAAGAAAGCACCTTGTCACGGAGAAGGTCATCGGACCTGAAGAAATTAAAGAACGTTTCCACGCTTTCAGAGGGGCACTCTACGGCATTTCTTCGAATTCTTTAAAAAATAGTTTTCTTAGACCTTCCAATCAATCAAAGGATATCTCGAATATCTACTTTGCTGGCGGAAGCACCCATCCTGGTGGTGGTTCTCCAATGGTCGTCATTAGCGGGAAAAATGTGGCGAATCGAATCATACGCGAAGATCACTAGTGCACAAGTACAAATTGTTCAGTAAAGAACGCCATTTATGGTAGACTATCTAAACAAATTTAAAGTGCCTTCCAAATGAAGCTTGCGTTTGGAGGGCACTTTTCGATTTAATTTATCAATTATTTCGTTTGAACACCTTTTACCCTTAATTCTTCAACAAATGATGCAACAGGCGATCTTTATCTTCAAAAAATTGTTTCATCGTCACAAAATGATCAGTTCCTTCTAACGTTACGTCACTCATGCTATCGGCGTTTAGCTGTAGGATTCTTGCCTCAGGGTATGCCATTAAAATTGGTGAGTGTGTCGATATAATTAGTTGAGAACCTTCTTGAACAAGCTCATGTATTCTCGTTAACATCGATAGCTGCCTAATCGGTGAGAGCGCCGCTTCGGGTTCATCTAAAATGTACAACCCTCTTCCTTGAAATCGGTACATAAATGTAGCAAAAAAAGACTCTCCGTGCGATTGTTGATGAAGTGATTTCCCTCCAAAAGAATCAATAATTTTCGGACCAAATCCCTCTTGATCTAATGCTTCAATATTCGTAGCTAAATTGTAATACGTCTCGGCTCGAAAAAAAAAAGAATCATCTGGTCTATGAACTCCTCTTGTTAATTTCAAATACTGATGCAAATTTGAGTGAGAATCATAGCTAGAAAAATTGAAATTCTTCGTGCCACCTTCAGGATTCATACCTAGTGTCCCAGCTATCCCTTCTAGCAGCGTTGATTTCCCCATTCCATTCTCACCAACAATATACGTAACATTTGGGTGAAAGATAAGTTCATCCTGTAGACTTTGTACAGCAGGTAGTGAGAACGGAAATTCATTGGCTTCAGTTTTTTCTAAACGGACACTTCTGATATATTGTGTCTCTTTCGTTAGTTTCACTTGACTCCCCCTTTTGTCATAACACTTAAGAAACCCTTTATGCACATTCTGGAAAAGGTTTGAGGAATCTTCTATTGAATAAAGTATGATCCCACTACATCGATCAAGACTATGACGGCGGCTGACCTTCATGTTTTTCAAAGCAAGTAAAGCAGTATAGCTGACCATTCCAACTAACTCCATCGAGAAAACCATTCAAGCAATAAACTAATTTCTGACAGTTTGTACACTCACCAATTTGTTCTCTCATGCGATCATCCTTCCAGAGGATTGAACTTTTGTGATCAAAAAGAATTCGGACTTAGAATAAATGAAACTGGGCTCTATCTAAGGTCTTTCCCTAATCCCTTTTATTAATAAATTGCAGAGCTCGGTGAAGCCATTCATTGAACTCCTCCGGGTATTCATGATCCAGACCTTGAATAATTTTCAGTTCATGTGCAACCTCTTGAGCTTCCAACAACTCGGATAAGGCTTTAGACCCCTCAAGACAGTCATCATCTTCCTCACCACATATGATATAAGCCTTTATATTTGAATTCTTTAAAGAATCGATAGTATCTCGCCATTCATCAATATTAGGAATCCATGGTGCTACGAAAATAAAACCATCCACACGTATACGCTGCTCGAGAATCGCTCTAAGTGCTACGTGACATCCTGCTGAAAAACCTCCAATAATCAAGTTTTCTCTAGAGGAAAGGGAATTCACATGGTCCTGTATTTCTTGTACCCCTAAAGCAGCGTCTTCCCATTCATAAGCATCTGAAAACTGGATTTGAGATGATTGAGGAAAGGCGAGTTTATACTTTTTCGTTGCTGTTCGGTTCCAAGCTACAGCGGTCATTTCAGCATTCTCTTGATCTCCATGAACAGCCATAAGAACGGGACGTTCTTGTTCACCCTCGTTATTTAAAACCGTTAACGCTGGCTTTGCTTGTTCCATCGCCTTTTCTTCTCTTTGTTTACAAAGCTGAACCAATTCTTGAAACTTTTCAAACTCACGGAGGGAATCCAAGTCTTCATCCGCTTGTAAATACTCATACGCATACCAGTATCCCTTATCAATAATGGCTTCCTCCATGATCCCAAGGGCTTCTTTTTTTAGGTCAGATGCAGCTGCAAGAGCATATTGAAAATTGTAGAGCTGCGCTTGATTGCCTTCCACATTCTTCGCATGCTCTTTCATAAATTGATAAGCTTTTAAACTACCACTTTCTTCATAAATTGTGATCGTTTCATTCAATAAACGTGTATAAGATCGTTTTTTCATAATTTCCCCCAAATGATTAATAGCAAGCTACCTCTATCATGCCATAAGTCCTTCAAAAACAAAACGCCTTACAATTAAACCGAAGTTGCTCCCATTCACTTCGAAGCATCCCCATTTTGATGGCATCGTAGTAAACACCTTCTACTATTCTTGCATCTCTTATTCTAGCTTCTTCTTTCATTCCAACCTTCCCTGCCACCTTGATCATCCGTTCATTCCCAGACCAGGTAGACATGCCAAGTCGATGAAGCTTTGTTGATCGAAATAGAAAATGGATCCATTCTCTATAAGCTTCAGAACCGTATCCTCCATTCCAGTAAGATGGATCATAAATAACAATTCCGGTTTCAAGCCAGTTAGTGAACTTATCAACCCAGTATGATCCCACTGTACCTATCACTTTATTGTCTGCTTCAATAACTAACGTATCTGGAACTCCGAGACTAATTTCACGCTGTTGCTCCCACTCTTTCTTGTACTCTACTTTGGATATCTTCTTCTCAATGATGTATGGGCCGTTCCATTTTTTTGCTTCTTGCTTCTCCTCTTCATATTTCCAATAGTATAAAGTACTAATATCCTCCAATGTTGCCTCTCTTAATGTTACTTTCTTCTTCTCAATATAAATCAACAGGCTTTCCTACCTTTCTTTGTCGATAACATAGCTCTTTCTAGAATAGCTTTCTTGATTACTTGCGTCACCCTTTTTGAAAAAAATTAGAGATCATTACCCCTAATGATGCATAGAACATTCATTACCTCCTAATCATTTCAAATTCTCTCAAATGTTACAACTCCTTTTCGCTTAGATTCCTTAATCTTAAAGACATTAAGGATATAACAAAAAGCTCTCCTCCAATTGGAAGAGAGCTTTTTTGTTAATTTCCGGCAATCGCCGATAAAAGCGCTTCTTTTTCTTTTTCCGATACAAATGCTCGCTGGTGAAAGACATTATACTCTTTTTTACGAATGGACTGCAAAATGGCTTTGTAAAAAACCGCTGAGCTTTTCACTGGAAGGCGAGCATCTAGAGGATAATGATGCATAGCTGAGAAAGCTGTTTCGTAATGCATTTCAGCTCGAACAGCAAGCTTTTCCCAAACTTTGATAAATGCCTCATTCATTCTTCGACTTCTTAAATCTTCAACACCATAACCTAATGCTTCCATCTCTGCAATTGGCAAATAAATTCGGTCTCGGTCTAGATCTTCAGAGATATCTCTTAAAATGTTCGTGATTTGCATGCCAAGACCTAACGCTATGGCACTCTCTCGAAGTTCGTCTACCTTTTTTGGAGCAAGAATTGGAAGAAGCATAAGGCCAACGGTGCTTGCCACATGATAAGAATAATGTTCAAGTTCCTCAAGCGTATAATACTTCGTTTTATATAAGTCCATTTCTTGCCCAGCAATCATATCGTGAAAAGCTTTCGTATCCATGGAGAAATTACGAAAAACATCTTCAAGAGCTAGCCACATAGGATCAGTTTTTGGTATTTCACCTTTTAGAAAAGAGGCAAATTCAGAACGAAAGACCTTTAATTCTGCTTCAGGATCTGTGCCTTCATCAATGATGTCATCAACCTGCCTGCAAAAACCATAAACAGCCCAGACTGCTTTCTTCTTTGAAGAAGGCAATAAAGAAAACGCTTTGTAAAACGTTTTGGAATGATGTTTAATAATGGCTTCACAGTGAGCATAGGCTTGTTCGAGCATCTCTCGTTCACACCCTTTCAATTTCTTTTACAAGAAGATCCGCCCCCTGCATAACGATTGGGATGCCACCTCCAGGATGGATCGATGCTCCCACCGCATAAAGGTTTTCAAATTTAAAAGGTTTCACTTGTGGTCTAAAAGCGCCTGATTGTGTAAGCGTTGGGGCGATACCGAAGCTCCCCCCTTTATATAAGCCTTCCACTTCTGCATCAGCAGGTGTGCGAATTTCTAACCACTCTATAGATTCTTTTAAACCTGGAAAACCTCTTGTTTCAAGAAGTTCAATCATTTTTGATGCAACGTTTTCCTTTTCATCCCATTCGACTGCTTCACCTGATGGTACGGGGATCAGCACGTATAGCACGCCTTTACCAGGAGGTGCTAGCGTTTCATCAATGAGAGAAGGATGGAACGTGTAAATAGCCGGTTGGTCTGTCAATTTACCACCTTGAAAAACGTCCTTCATATGGGATGTAAAGTCATTTGTCATAAAAAATTGATGAACATCAGCATTATCATATACACGATCAAGCCCCATATAGAGGAGTAGACAACCTGAGGAGGCTTTGTATTTCTTCCGAGGAACTTTCTCTTTTTTTATCAGATTCTTGATCATAGGGAAATCTCCATTGTACACTACTTTATCATAATAATGTTCTCCACTTGTAGTACGAATTCCTCTACATGTCTTCCCATCAATGAGTAATTCTTCCACGTTAGATTCTAAATGAACCGTTACGTTTTGAAGACGAAGATGTTTTTCTAATACAGTAATCAAGCTTGCATAGCCACCTTTTAAATACCAGATGCCATGTTCATATTCGCTAAAAGGAACTAAAGAATAAAGTGCTGGTGAAGCAGATGGATTTCCACCAATATAAAGCGTTTGTAGGGCAAAGGCGTCTTGCAACCGTTCATCATTAAAATAATTAGATACTTGAGATTGAACAGACTGGTAAGCTTTAAGCTCGAGTAAAAGCTTCATATTACTTGGAGTAAAGAAATCTTTTCTATTAATAAAAGACTGTTCGAGAAAAGCCGCCTTTCCTTTCTTAAATCGAACGCGCATATCTTCAAGATAAGAAAGAAAATGTTGCTCTTCTCCAGGAAACATTCGAGTGATCTCTTCCAGCTGCTTCTCGATATCACTTGTTTTCGTAAAAGTAGAACCGTCTGGATAAATCATGCGATATAGTGGATCACACCTTACCATCTCAACTTCCTCACGAGGAACTCCCGCTTTATCCAAAAACTCATAGATCATCTCTGGAAGAAGCACGATCGTAGGGCCTTTGTCGATCTTGAACCCATCTCGTTCAACAAATGAAAGTCTACCTCCAAGCGTAGGCGCTTTTTCATGCAGCTCAACGTTGTAGCCTTTTTGTGAAAGGAGTAGCGCGGAAAGCATGCCACCTATGCCTCCACCTACTATACCAATCGTCATTTCGCACTCTCCAAAAGCGCTGCTTGTTCATGAAGCATTCTGCTCGTGATGCGTGCAGATTCCATAATTGTTGGAAGTCCACTCCCCGGGTGAGTTCCTCCACCAACAAGCCAGCAATGATTTAATTCTTTAAATTGGTTAGGTGGACGGAAGTACATCATTTGAGGAAGATTATGAGCTAAATTAAATGTGGCTCCTTTATAAACATTTAAATCCATCTCCCAATCCGTTGGCGTGTACATTTCCTCAACTTCGATATGCTTTTCAATATCCTTAAATTCCGTTCTTTGTTCAAGCTGATCAAGAACTAATCTTCTAAATTCATCCTTACGTTCTTCCCAATCAACTAAACTAAAGTTATTCGGTACTGGAGCAAGGATATAAATGGAAGATTTACCTTCTGGAGCAAGTGTATCGTCAGTAACGGAAGCATTTTGTACATAAATGGAAGGATCTTCTGATAGAATTTTCTTCTTAGTAAGCTCTTCTACGTTCTTTTTATAATCAGAGGAGAAGATAATAGAGTGATGCGGTAAGTCGTACTTTTTATCTACACCAAGGTATAGCATAAAGGCTGAGCAAGAATATTTTTTCTGTTCCATTTTTTTAGGTGTATATTTTTTTACAGAACCAGATGGAATGAGATGATTTACAGCATGTGCGAAGTCAGCATTTATAATGACTTCATCGGCATAATCCGTCGTACCATCTTCAAGTTCCACACCTTTCACTGTCTTCCCATCAAGTAAGAGCTGCTTCACACCTTTATTCGTATGAACTTCGCCGCCCTCTTCCTTAATAACCCTGGCCATAGCTTCTGGAATTTGACTCAATCCGCCAATCGGATGAAAAATGCCGTAAGCATGTTCCATATAAGAAAGAATCGTAAAAGCACCTGGACACTCCCACGGTGACATTCCAAGGTATTTTGCCTGGAAAGTAAAGGATAGCCTTAAACGCTCATCATCGAAATAATGGGAAAGTCGCTTGTAAACACTATCTGTCACCGTCAATTTAGGTAAAGCCTTCACAAACCGCCATCTACCATAATCAAGAAGTGAATCATGCTTATTTTGAAGAATAGGCATGAGCGCTTCGAATTTTTCTTTCTCTTCTTTCATAAAACGTCTATACCCTTCACCGTCTCCAGGAAATGTCTCTTCGATTCTTCTAACCATTTCATCCTGGTCACGCGTTGGATAAAAGGAAACATCATCGAATTTCAATTCGTACATTGGATCGATTTCAATTAAGTCGATATAGTCATGGACATTACGTCCAGATTCCTCGAACATTTCTTCGAGAATATGCGGCATATTAAGGAAGGTTGGTCCTCTGTCAAAGCGGTAGCCACTTCGCTCAAATCCAGAAGTTCGCCCCCCCACATAGGATTGTTTCTCATAAACTGTAACCGAATGTCCTTTGCTCGCTAGAAGCATAGCAGCTGTAAGCCCTCCCGGACCTGCACCGATTACGATGACTCGTTTTGTTGTTGGCATCATTTTTCCCCTTCCATCCGCATATGAAACTTCGCACATATATTATACAAACATTATACATATTAACGCTATTTTGTTCAACAATTTATGCACAAAACCATCTAATTAACGTATTGCCCTATTTTTCATTAAAGAAAACATGTTCAATGTGGAGAGGTTTATTTCGTTCAATAGTAAGTTTTCCGAATGAATATCGAGCTTGTCTCCGCTTATCAGTAGGTGATCCAGGGTTAAAAATGACCTTCCCATCATATTCTTTATGAAGAGGTATATGGGAGTGACCAAAGAGAATTAATTCGACATCATCATCTTGAAATTGAGAAACGGCTCTTTGTTCTGTTGTTTTACCTTTACCGTGACCATGCGTAATGCCGATTCGATGAGATTCTAAATTCAATATGAGTTTTTCATTAAACTTATTATTAAAAAAAGCTTCGTCGACGTTTCCATAAACTCCTTTAATAGGCGCAAATGACTTTAATTCTTCGTAAACTGCCTGTGTTTGCCAATCACCTACATGAATAATGAGTTCTGCATGGTACAGCTCATTTTTTAGTGCTTTGGGAAGCTCTTTCGCCATCCGTGGCATATGTGTATCTGAAACGATAACGACGTTCATTAGTATTCATTCCTTTCATTTAATAGCGCTAGGGGGGCTACTTTTGCAGCATACGGTGAAGTCAGGTGAAACATTATCTTCTATTAGTGGGGATTACCGAGTTCCAGTCACTGAAATCATAAGGGCAAATTCCATACAAAACCCTAATCTTATCTATCCAGGCCAGCTTATCCAAATCCCTGGATACCCTGACCCTGCAACACTTCCATATACCAATTATGTATCTCTTACACAGCGAACGCTTACACTTCAAAAAAATGGATCTACTGTAAAGGTATACCCTGTTGGTGTGGGGCGTATGCTTCACGATACGCCAACTGGACAATTTATTATCATTAACAAAGCTCCAAACCCCGGCGGACCATTCGGTACGATGTGGATGAGTATTTCTAAAATACATTATGGTATACACGGGACAAATGATCCTTCCTCTATTGGGAAATATGTATCGAAAGGATGCATACGAATGTATAACCGAGATGTCGAAGAACTTGCAAATACGATTCCAATTGGAACGGCCGTTTCAATTGGTCCTTAATTTGGATTATTGCAAAACAAAAACGCCGTCTACAAACGGCGCTTTTGTTCATTTCATTCATCGTTTCAGTCTTCTTTATAAAAGTCATAAAGTAACCGACCCGCATTCGCAATAGCATCTCTTCCGTACCGGTTTTCTAGCAATCCAGCTGTTAAAAAAGCATAGATAACCGGACCTCTTGATGTAAATAAAATACCCGCGTCATGCTCCACTCCTGCAAGTTCACCAGTTTTATGAGCAAGCGTGTTTTTCTTTAGGGTAGAAATCTTACTTGTAAACTTATCCTTAAATTGCTGCTGAAGCAAAACGTCTATCGCCCATTTCATAGATGAGTTTGATAGAAGGTGTTGTTCAACTAGTTGATTTAATAGTAAATAAGTATCTTTTCCACTCATCATATTATCTTTTCCAGCTTTGACGGCTTCTCGGTCCATCATTTTCCTCATTAGCTTTGAATGAAAGGCCCCCGCTCCTTTCATAGTATGATTAATATTCGCTATGCCGACTAAATCAATTAACTGATTTGTAGCTGTATTATCAGAAGAAATAATCATCAGATGAATCAGATCAGTCAGTCTCCATTCGAGTTCTTTACCTAGATGGTAGATCACACCAGCGCCTTCGACTCGATTGACATCTTCAATCTCTACTACTTGATCTAATGTGAGCGCACTTCTATCCACTTGTCTTAAAGCTTCCAGCATAATAGCAATTTTAATAATACTAGCTGATGATACAGGCTGATCCTCATGATGAGTTAATTCTCCATCAGGCGTTGATACATACACGGATTGGTTTCCTTCAAGACCCTGGAAACATGCTATAATTTTCTCTTTTACTTGTTCAAACTGCATTAATTCGTCTCCCAGTAGCGGCAAACGCCACAAAGTTCTTCCTCATAGAGCGTACCTTTAAGAGGGGTAATTTCTATAAAGCGTCCAGTGCTAGGAGAATGAATCATTTTTCCTCCACCGTAATATATGCCTACATGATGCACAGATCCCTTTCCGTGCTCATAAGCAAAAAAGAGAAGATCACCTCTTTGCCAGTCACCTTCTTCTACTAGCGTTCCACTCTTTAACTGATCATGGGCATCTCGCGGAATCGTACAGCCAATAGTTCTAGCCATATTGTAACTAAATCCAGAGCAGTCATATCCATAAGATGACATACCTCCCCATAAATAGAGGAGACCAATAAATTGTTCAGCTTCGCGAACAAGGTCTAAGCCTGTTCCAAATGGGCCATTTGTTGGACGAGTCGTAACGTCTTCTTTGTTCAAAATCACCTCTCCATGTGGAGTCCAGACAAGGTAAGTTCGTTCACGCTCTTCTAAAACAGGAAGGATCGTTTGATAACTTAATCGCATTTCACTTTTTCCATTTTGAGTTGTAAATTGAACACCATGCTTATTTGTAGCTACAACTTCAGTAAATACTCCTGGTACATTTTCAGAAAGTTGGATCGTTGGAATCCATCCAGGATAGCCTCTTTCATCTTTTGAAGAGGGTTGTGAAGGGACGAGTACATAAGACCAATTTCCTCGCTGATCTAAAACTAAGACCTCTTCCCCGTACAAAACTTGGGATTGAACGTGGTTATTATCGCACAGTTCCAATCTATTCGAATAAGACAATGGTTCCAACCATTCTGTTAATTTCACTGGATTGGTTAGAGCATTATGATCAATTGTCCTTGCCTTCTCCGGAGTTGTCCATAACGTTGCTACGGCTACGGCAATTGTTTTTTTAGTCCATTCCAACTGTAATCCCACCCTTTTCTACATAGTGAATTCCTAAACCATAATCTTCAGTAAACGTCATCATATTTTTAGTATATTGAACCCCGCCATTCACAAGATCGTAATCAAGCATCAGTGGCGCATCGAAATCAAACCTCGTTATATTTCGTTGGCTAGCAGCAAGGTGTGCGGCGGCAGTTATACCGACTCGTGATTCAATCATACTTCCTACCATACACTCCATTCCAGCACTCTCCGCTAACGCGTTAATCTTTAATGCTTGATGGATACCGCCAGACTTCATTAATTTAATATTAATAAGGTCACTTGCTCGGGTGATGATTACTTTAAGTGCGTCCTCAGGTGAAAACACGCTTTCATCTGCCATAATTGGGGTGTAGACAGCATCAGTCACTTTTCTTAGACCTTCAATATCTTTCGCATGAACGGGCTGTTCAACTAATTCGATGTTAAGACCTTCATCCTCCATTTTTCGAATGGCATAAATTGCTTCCTTAGCTGTCCACCCCTGATTGGCGTCAAGACGAATAACGGCATCGTTTTGAACGCGCTTTCTAATTTCTTTGATTCGACTTAAGTCGTTTTGAATGGTGTCTTTGCCTACCTTTACTTTCAAAATTGAAAACCCATCTTTTATGTATTGAACAGCGTCAGTTGCCATCTCTACAGGTTCGTTTACACTAACGGTGTAGTCTGTTTCCAGGGCATTCCGATATCCTCCAAGAAATTGATAAAGAGGGAGTTGACTTCGCTTAGCCAATAGATCATAAATAGCCATATCAACTGCTGCCTTTGCGCTCGTATTTCCAATCATTGATTTCTGTAGAGTGTACATGACGGATTCATATTCCGTTAAATCCATTCCAACCAATTTCGGCTTCACGACATGTTGAATGGCCGAATCAATACTAGCAAGACTTTCACCAGTAATGACGACTGTTGGAGGTGCTTCTCCATAACCGACGTATTCCCCAGCTGTTATTTTTACAATGATCGCTTCGGCATTTGTCACTGTACGAAGCGCCGTTTTAAAAGGTTTCTTTAACGGAACGGATACAGAAAACGTTTCAATATTAGTAATCTTCATAGATATCTCCTTTAAAATATTCATAGTTTCATCATATGTAATGCCTAGTGTTACGAGATAGATAGTCTCAAGTGTGTGATGCATAGCTCAAGCTAATTCTATCAATGATGCGTGTAAAACTATAGCCCTTTTGCCAATATCGTATAATGACAGAAAAAAAAGAGCCTGGTTTTCGTATCACCAGGCTCAACTGTATTACTTCATATCTGCCCATTTCAATTCCATATAGCCAACAGGATGACGTACAATTCCCGTCACATCTTCATTCTGAAGATAAACCTGATTGTAGAAATGAATCGGGAAGATTGGCATCTCTTCGAACAAGAGTGCTTCAGCATCATGCATGTATTCAAATCGTTTAGCTTCATCTGTTTCTTCTTTCGCCTGTGCAATTAAGGAATCGTATTCTTCATTACTCCAGCCAGTACGATTCATAGAGTGCCCAGATTGGAAACTTTCAAGGAAGTTGATTGGATCAGCATAATCTGCAAGGAAAGAACTCCTTGAGAACTGTAAGTTTAATTGCTTTTGTTCATCAGAGAATACGTTCCATTCCTGATTGGCAAGCTCTACATCAACACCAAGAACTTCTTTGTACATTTGTTGAAGAGTTTCAGCAATCTTTTTGTGATCATCACTCGTGTTATACGTTAATGTTACGGCAGGAAGCTCATCATAACCTTCTTCTTCCATGCCTTTTTCTAGTAGTTCTTTTGCTTGATCAGCATCATTGGTTACAAGATCACCGCCAACCTCTCTGAAGTCGCCGCCTGCTGCATCTTCAAACCCATACGCCACAAAGCCATTTGCTGGCTTCTCTTCATTTTTTGTAACAAATTCCACGATTTTCTGCTGATCGACTGCCATAGCAAATGCTTTTCTAATATTTTCATTTTGGAATGGCTCCATTTCAAGATTAAAGCGATAGAAGTATGTTCCTGACTGATCTTCAACCTGAGCTTGTCCATCACTGAAAAGCTCTTCACTTAAGTCAGCTGGTACATCAGAAGTATGAAGTTCACCAGTTTTGTACATTTGATATTCTGTATTCGTGTCATCAACCATAGCCCAATCTACTTTATCGAGCTTTACATTTGCAGCATCCCAATAATTTTCATTCTTACTAAATTCGAATTTTGAATCATGTTCCCATTTCGTTAGTTTAAAAGGACCATTACTTACATACGAATCAGCTTCTGTATGCCATTCCGGATTTTCTTCTACTGTTGCTTTATGAACAGGGAAGAAAGCTGGGTTTGAAATAACACTAGGGAAATAGGCTACTGGACTTTCAAGAGTTACCTCAAGTGTTGTTTCGTCCACAGCTTTTACCAACATATCTTCTTCTGATCCATCTCCAGTGTTAAATGCCTCTGCGCCTTCAATAAAATAAGCAAGAAAAGCTGCAGGTGAAGCCGTATCAGGATTCGCTAGACGCTTCCAAGCATATTCAAAATCTTCCGCTGTAACAGGCTCTCCGTTAGACCACTTGGCATCTTCACGAAGGTGGAAAGTATATGTTTTGCCATCTTCTGAAAGATCCCACTCTTTAGCAGCGGCAGGCTGTGGCTGATCTTCCTTATCTAGACGCGTCATACCTTCCATTAAATTGTTTAAAGCGTTCCACGAAACGCTATCAAAACCAATTGGTGGATCAAATGATGTTGGTTCACTTCCATTGTTTAACTTCAGTACTTTCGCTCCATCCTCTTGCTTTGCATCATCATTTCCTGAATTTGATTCTGATGAACTATTTTCCGTAGTTGTACAACCAACGATGCTAATAAGTAGCACTAGAGAAAGTAGCATTGTAATAATCTTCTTCAAAAAAATTCCCCCTTAGTATTTGTATCAGTGAAAACTCATCGAGATGAGGATTTACTTACGTAGTTTAGGATCAAGTGCATCTTGCAAACCGTCACCGAGAACATTAAAAGCAAACATCGTTAATGAAATAAAGAATGCTGGAAAAAACAGCCTCCACCAGTGCCCTGATAAAATAACCGATAATCCATCATTTGCCATTACGCCCCAACTCGCTACGGGTGCTTGTACACCTAGTCCTAAGAAACTTAAGAAGGCTTCGGCAAAGATAGCTGTAGGAACGGTTAAAGTCATTTGAACGATGATCGGCCCCATCGTATTAGGAAGGAGATTCTTTCGAATAACGCGACTTGCGCTTGCTCCAAACGTACGAGATGCGAGAACATGCTCTGCGTTCTTTAACTGAAGAACCTGTCCTCGAACAATTCGTGCCATTCCGACCCACCCTGTTACAGTTAACGCAATAATAATCGTAAAGAGCCCAGGACCCATGACGACCATCAAAAGAATAACCATTAGGAGATATGGAAGACCGTACAAAATTTCAATGATTCTCATCATGAAATTATCCGTTCTTCCACCTTTATATCCTGAAAACCCTCCATAAGCTACTCCAATAACAAAATCGATAATCGCTGCCATAAATCCAACAAACAATGAAATTCTAGCTCCATTCCACGTTCGTGTGAACATATCTCGACCAAGGTTATCTGTTCCAAACCAGTGCTCAGAAGATGGAGGTAAGTTCCCTTCGGTCAAAACCTGATGATCGTAAGAATATGGTGTTAGCAACGGACCAAATATGGCCATTAAGACAAGCAATACTAACATGATAAGACCAGCCATAGACAACTTGTTCCCAGACAACCTCATCCATGCATCTTTCCAATAAGAAATACTTGGCTTTGCAATCATCTCTGCATTATTAGAGGAATCTTTTAACGGAAGAAAGAGGTCTTCTGATAGCTCTTGTTTCGTATCTTTTCGCTCCGGTATCATGCTATTCCCCCCTCTTATGCAGCTTAATTCTCGGATCTAGTATCCCGTAAGCAATATCTACAATAAAGAGCATCATAATGAGGAAGGCACTATAAAAGACTGTTGTTCCCATAATGACAGGATAATCACGATCATTTATACCGTTGATAAAATATTTACCCATGCCAGGAATGGCAAAGATTTTTTCGATAACAAAACTCCCAGTTAATACTCCAGCAACAAGTGTTCCAAGAATAGTAATAACCGGCAGTAAAGCATTTCTCATAGCATGCTTCATAACAATTTGGAATGTTGTCATCCCTTTTGCCCGAGCAGTCATGATGTAATCTTGATTGAGAACTTCGATCATACTTGATCTAGTAAGGCGCGCTATGATGGCCATTGGCCCAGTTGCAAGCGCAATAGAAGGTAGGATCATATGCATTGGCGAGGCCCAAGTAGCCACCGGGAAAACTTCCCAGTTCACAGCTAGCTGTTGAATAAGTAAAGTCGCCATAATAAAGTTCGGTACTGAAATGCCAAAGACCGCAAAAGTCATCGCTATGTAATCAATTGCACCATTGTGACGAAGGGCAGCCATAATGCCTAGAATAATACCTGAAATAATCGCAATCAAAAGCGACGTAACCCCAAGTTCTGCCGAGACTGGAAATCCTCTACCAATCATTTCATTAACCGACGTAGATGATTGTTTAATAGAAGGCCCAAAATCAAGTGTTGCAAGTGATTTAATGTAAATGGCATATTGAATAAAAACTGGTTCATCCAAATGATAGTGCGCTTCAAGGTTTTGCTGCACCGCTTCACTGGTGTTTCTTTCCTGGTTAAATGGTGACCCTGGTACCGCATGCATTAAGAAGAACGTAATGGTTACGATAATCCACAATGTAATCACCATGGCGAAGAGACGATTGATAATATATTTCGCCACAGGCATCCCTACTTTCTAGCTAAATGTTGTTCTTGATGCTAATTCAGTCATCACAAGCATAGCTTGATAGACTTCAAGCATATTTTTCGCTTGATATTTAACTGTCGTTTCTTTTTCAATCTCAACACCAGGCATAAGGCTCGCCCACTCGGCATGTCCATGATTCGCAAATTCAATGCGAAATACAGGCTCGCGAGGAGGAACTAAAGGTTCGACATTGTGTCTATTAAGCATTGCCTTTTCTGTTTGTTGACGTAACACTTGCCCTGTTTTTTGTGGTGATAACAAAAGAGCGGAAGATCGAGAAATCGTTTCTTTTACAACAGCTGTTGTTATGTTTGGGATAAGCTCTTCGGCTTCTAGTGCAGCTCTGTCATCGCCTGCAACGAACAAAATCGGAACACCAAAGTATCCGGCAACGTATGCATTCATCCCTAGCTCTCCTACAACTTGATCATTTATGTAGAAATTTCTCACATTGTGGAACATGGAATGAGACATTACGCCCGGCATACCGGCGCGTGCATGATAACCGATCATCCCCATACCTTCATATGTACTGTCTAACCCCTGAACCATAGAAAAAGGCTTCACATCTCCTGAAATGAGCCTTGCTTCGGGATGAAGCTTCTCAATAAGTAAGTTGTTCATTTTTGAGTGACTATCATTTACCGTCACAGCTGAGCATCCACTTCCAAAGGCGGCTTCGATTACGTGATTGGCTTCCTGCGTCATCATTTCCTGACCACGCATATAATTCTGTTTATTCGAATCCACAAACGTCTCATCTACAAGACCGGTTACGCCTTCCATATCTACCGATAAATAAAACTTCACAAATGTTCTCCTTTCTCTCTAGATTCGTAACTTTCTGAATAATTATACCACTATTTACTTCATTTCTCAAAATATTCTAAGGAGATCGCGAAGTTTTATTTCATTCTGCAAATGCTCCTCAATGTTCGTAGAGTTCACAAAAAGGGGGATCCTAAAAATATATTTACAATATATAAAAACCACACCAGTATATTGATAACCGAGTTACTTCAGATGGACAAATCGTGAAATCACATAACGCTTCAAAGGCCAAAACATATATTAAATCATAAAAAAAGAGAGCTTAGAGGCAAAATGCCATTTCAAGCTCTGTAAATTTTGTTATTTTATTAAAGCTCCAACAACCATTGACGGTGATTGCTAATGAAAACGCAAATTATAGTTACTTGTCGTTCAACTACATTTTCTCTACTTATATTATACCGCTAATTTCCAGGTAATTATAGACTACTATTTTTATACTTGCTGCTCTATACTATTTTATACAAATCAAAAAAGAGAGGTGTATTAAAATGAATGACAAAAAAGATGTCTTAGATCATGGACCTTTCTTTCATGGTACGAAAGCAGAACTAAAAATTGGAGATCTATTAGTACCGCAACACTTATCAAATTACCAAAACAAAAAAGCGAACTATATTTATTTCACTGCTACATTAAATGCCGCTAAATGGGGGGCTGAATTAGCAATATCTACATCAAAAGAAAGAATATATATTGTAGAGCCATTAGGTGAATTTGAAAATGATCCAAACGTAACTGACAAAAAGTTTCCCGGAAACCCTACACGTTCTTATAGATCGAAATCGCCCTTAAAAATAGTAGCTGAATTAAGTTCATGGGAAAGACATTCCGATGAAGAAATAAATCATATGCTTGCATCTATAAAAAGGTTACATGAACAAGGGAAATTTGTCATATATGATTAATCTTCTAAATCTCTCAAATCATAAATTGAAAGAAAAACTAGGTATCTCAATACTAGCGATGCCTGGTTTTGAACAAAAAGTTCTATTGTGTATCTAAACTTGCAGCCTCTCTTATTGCATGCAGATAAGCTCCGAGTTTCTGGAAGGCAGTTATTATGAATAACTATCTTCCTTCTTGCTGTAAATTTCATAAGCAAAATATCCTAATAACATACCTATACCAGGTCCCCAAGTAATTGCAGAAAGAAAGGAAAAGGTGCTAAACATGCTGAGAAGTATAGCAACAGCCAAACCAAACATCATTCCGAATGGTATTAAGCTATCTAATATAGTTTGAGCACTTCTTGTTTTTTTCTTACCTAGAGTTCCTTGCTTAGACTTATGTTTCATTCTTAGAATTACAAATACTCCAATCCCACCCACTATTGCAACTGGCAGTATAATATGCGCAATTTCCAAAGATAAATCCATATTATAAAACCTACTTTCTTTCGCTTATTATGTAGATTAATTTTCAACATAGTTTATCCCGTTAAACTGTCCTCTTAATCAACTTAAACAAAAAGGAGCGTAATCCTTTTTAGATTAACGCTCTTTTTTGTAGAATACTTCAAATCAAGATATTTTTCTTTAGTTTTAGCAACCGTTCGTGAAAATACCTAGTAGAAGATTACTCATATATCTATTCCAAAAAAATTAAATAGTTCTGAAATGATTTCATCACTTCCTGGTGTAAACATAAATATTGAGAACGCAATACTTATGACCCCTATCAATACCAAGGCATTTCTTTTATTCCCAAATAGCCCCTTAACAACTAAAAATATTCCTACAAATAATATTAAGAAATACCAAAACCCCATAACCTCACCCCTTAATAGAATAACGTTTCGTCAAATATTACACCAGCTTGCTAACCGATAACCACTGTGTAGCTATCCCTCCGAGATAGTTCAAGACTCGATTTCAAGATACCTACCTTATAAGAGGCCTTATCCTCCCATTATTATCGATAAATAATTTATAAAAGCAAACCACCCAAAGGAAGCTAAGTTTAATGTAAGCACCGTAATTGACAGATAAAGATGATAGCACGAATTTTGTCTAAATCGTATTAGGGAAAATATTGACCCCAGAATACTTACTACAAATATCAATCCCAATAAAACATTCATTCCATTGGACTGCCTGATTCCTAAACTAGCAAGTACATTAATTAAGTAAAGCAGGTTAACAATTATTGATATAGTTAATAATACTTTCTTCATACTACCTCCTTAACTAAATAGTTCTAGTGATTGTTTAATGCGGTTACCTCACACAAATCCAATTATTTCAAATGGAATCCAGGGTATCAATTCTTTTTCACTAAAAGAGACTTATTTTACTGCAGATAAGTTCCGAAATTGTTTACTTAGAATTCTCTTCGAATCGAGACGTATTCTCATATAACGTTTTCACGTGAATCTGTTTCCCTACTTCTTCAAATAACTTTCACACTGCTTGTCAGTTTCAATTTTCGCTTCAGTAATTTATATTTGAGTAAAGTCTCTTTATGAGACCTCGCTTACTTATTTGTTACCGAGTTGTTCTGCCAAACCAATTAGAAGTCCTTCGATTCCACGAATGTAGCAGAGCCGATACGAGTCCTCGTATTGAACCATTTTGCCAACGAGCTGAGCGCCATACATAGTAAGTCTGGATACCATTTCGTCAATGTCTTCAACGGTGAACATTAGGCGTTGATAACCGAGTGTATTTACAGGATGAGTCCGATGATCTGATATAGTTGGTGGGGTGATAAATCGCGAAAGTTCAAGTCGGCTGTGACCATCTGGGGTAACCATCATAGCAATCTCTACGCACTGAAAACCCAATCCAGTTACCCGACCAGCCCATTCACCTTCGACAGTGGCTCGTCCTTCGAGGTTCAAGCCAATCTCCTCGAAGAATGAAATTGCGTCATCAAGAGATTCTACAACGATGCCGACATTGTCCATTCTTAGCAATTTGTTTATTGCCATAATTAGATCACTCCTTATTAATTTTAATCAGAACTATCGACTAGTAGCACTTGAACTCAGGTGAATTTATATTAATTTATAACGTTTTTAGTCTTCCAGATAAGCTTCTAGATTATGGAACACCTCAAAAACTGATTTATTTTTCAAATTCGATGTTTGGTAGGAGCGTAACATTATCTTGTTTGTTTAAAATATTTATTACATCTTTTACCGAACCTTCATCCAATTGGTATGTTAGGATATCTTCTGGTACAAGACTTTGAATGAACCCTTCTCCATCTTCAGTAATCCATAATTGAAATGCTTTATTATTGCTTTCTTCAATAATAAGATCATTGGTCAATACTGGAGGTGTTTTAATAACCTTTTGATCATCAAGTTCTTTTGCATTGTTGGTGGCACCAACGAATACATCTACTTCTTTTTTCTCTTTAAACGCTACTTCTTCTGATTGTTTTTCATTTCCAATCCAAAAGCTTACTTCTACTCTTTCAACATTTTCTAATTCGTTTGTTGAACAGGCGCTTAGAGATATTGAAAGTATAATCATAATCAATATGTTTCTTTTCATTATTTGTCCTCCCAGTTATTCTACAATCCTCCCTAAAGCCTACATAGACTTACAATTTATTTAGCAAACGCTCCGATTTATTTTAATAAGAGACTTAAGAAAAATAGATATTCACTGCTACTAACCCTATTACTGAAAAACTATAAATCGACCAAACAATTCTTCTATTGCCTCTGGGAATTTCTTTGTTTCTTAACGCTCGCAGTTGTTTATAAGTCATAAGTACAAACACAAACATCGAGACTAAAAGTAGTTCATTCATTTCTTCACCTCTATATATTCTTCCACATCCTGCCTGGACCTGTATATAGCGATTACTTTTTATTCGGTAAGCGGTCCGAGATACTGGAAGATGGTATATTTCGTACAAAAACTTATGATACACTTAGATTAAGTAAGTTCAATATCTAACATTTCTTTTTTCTTTGAATGGAAAGATTAGAGGAGTTTGACTGGGAAATTCTAAAAAAAAAGGTGGAATTTTATGCTTTGGCTTATGTTAATAGTAATATTTCTGCCTTTTATAGCAAGACGAATAGAAAGGCATTTTCAACGATTAAAAAAAGAAAAAAATGAAATGAAGGATATCTTCAGTGATTGAGAGAAAATGATATCCCCACTTAATTAACCTATTGCTTTAGTTAACAAGCAAAATATACCACAGTAGAACTTCCATAAACTGGAAGTTCTACTTTTGTGAAGTATCAACATTAAACTTTAACATAGCCATTTAATTAAAAAGAAGCCTATCTTATTACAGATAAACTCCGAGTTTATTTAATTATTTTTATCCAAAAGTAGTAGTAAATAGCTGCTTCCTAAAAGAAGAAATGCAATTTGAGTTACAGCGTAAACTGTTAACTCAACTGGTTTCAGCTTCCTTTCCCGTTTGATTTTCTTAAAATGAAAATAATAATAAATTGCACATATGAGCAACACAACTCCTGATACTTGAAATATAATCTCTAATAAACCAATCACAAATATCACCTCTAGTAAATTTCCCAATTGTTGTTTAAACAGATACTACCCTCTTAAAAATTCTTGCTCTACTCGTCAATACCAATTATTTCAAAACGATTCTATTAAATCCATATTTCATTTACAATAAGGAGCCTATCTTATTACAGATAAGCTCAGAGATAATTGATCAATTGGTTCTCTATGAATTAATAACTAATTTCGACTTACTTTTCTTAAAGTTATAATTATTGTTAATTGATACACTGTAAATGAAACCCCAATCAAGGCTATAAATATTAATGATAACTGTGAACTGGCGATACTATTACTATTAAGCAACAAAAAAGATACTCCGATCCAAAAAAATATTAACCTTATTATTCTATTTGTTATGTTTGATTTGAACATTTTACACTTCCTTCAAATTAACACTCCAGCCCTAAACCTACATAAGAGCACTTCCGTATTGTTAAGCAAAATTTCCGAAATAATTGAGCAAATTCCCTATAAGATAATTATCAAAATGCAATTCTAATCAAGGATGGGTAATCAGCCTCACTTAAGAAGTACGTAAATATAGTAAAGCTGATAATCAAAGTTCCAATAATGATTACAATGACACAAAGAAACAGACGGCTACTATGTTTAACTGAAACAACCCGAAAATTATACTTGAAAATCCGAGCATTAAACAAATGGTTGCAACAATCACATTGTTCATTTTGGATAACAACGCGCTAAAAAGAGAAGAAAGAATACAATTTGCAATCCTAGACCATAAATGGGTAGATTACGAGACATTTAAATATACCCCCAAACGCTAACCTTCTAAGCGAATGCACTTTAGTTAATCAAACTAAAGAAAATTTTACAGAATAGCAGCAAAAAGTCTTTGATATCCAAAAGGTAAAACTACTGCTACGAAAGTACCTATAGAAATTGATATCGCCATAATAAGACTATATTTTCGTTTTGATATCTCATTTCTATTTAAGGCTATATTTAAAGCCTTAATTATCGATTGAACAGTTATGTATATGATCACTGCCGAAAAGAAACTCATCAAAAAAACTTCCATACTTCTCCTCCTTTCCAATTATCGATCAGAAGAAAAATCCCCAATAACTTCCTTGCTGTTTTTATCATATTATCCTCGATACATACATTCCCAAAAAATGTTTCAACTTCAGCTGTTATCTTGAATTCAAGTCTTCAAGAATCACTGATCTTAACTTGAATACCTTCTTTAATCCAACTTCAATATTAACATAAATAACCAATTAAAAACTTCTTTCAATTCACTCCCAAATCCGCACTCGTATCAGGTATGCACTTTTGCTTGGAGGTTTTTCAACCTGTGAATTGAAAAGTGAATTAGACTTCGAGACCCTAAAAAAACGTTAGCAGACCAAAAAAGCCACACCTGAAGTGCAGGAGTGGCTTTAGGTTTGATTACATAAATTTTTTGGTGAGTGAATCTCTCAAAACTCATTAATACATAGCAGGGTTTCCTACTATTCCATTTTCTCTGAGAGCTCAGACCAACGTTCAATTTTTTCTTCTAATTCCAACGTAAGAGCCTGTTCTTCTTTATAAAGCTCATCTACTTTTGCAAAATCACTTCCTGATTCTGCTATTTCAACTTTAACGTCTTCAATGCGCTGTTCAATTTTCTCAATAGTGTCCTGAATCGTTTCCCATTCTTTCTTTTCTTTGTAAGAGAGTTTCACTTGCTTTGGTTTCTCGATTGCATCATCTGTTTTTGGAGTTGATTGCTTTTTCTCCATAGCTTCAAGCTCTTTTTCTTTTTTCAATACATCAAGATAATCGGAATAGGAACCATAATAGTGGTCAATCTTTCCGTCACCATCGAAAACGAAAAGCTGCTCTGCCATCTTATCCAAGAAATAACGATCGTGGGAAACGGTAATAACAGCTCCAGGGAATTCGGCAAGATAATCTTCTAACACAGCAAGTGTCTGAACGTCTAAATCATTCGTAGGCTCATCTAGGAAAAGAACGTTAGGCTCTTCCATTAAGATACGAAGCAAATATAATCTTCTTTTCTCTCCACCAGATAATCGGGATATGTATGTCCATTGCATATCAGGTGAAAATAGAAATCGCTCAAGCATTTGGGATGCTGATACGGTTCCGCCCTTACGGAGGCGAACTTCCTCTCCACCTTCACGAATGTATTCAATTACTCTAAGCGATTCATCTAACCCCTCATTTTGTTGAGTGTAGAAACCTGGTTTAACTGTTACACCAATATCAACGTGACCTGAATCAGGAGCGATTCGACCAGCAAGCATATTAAGTAGCGTCGTTTTGCCAGAACCATTCGGTCCAATAATGCCAATTCGGTCTTGTGGGAGAACAAGATAGTTAAATTGGTCTGTTAACGTTCGACCATTGATCACTTTTGATATATCCGTAGCTTCAATTACTTTCTTACCTAGACGACTCGCACCTAATGCCATATCGACATTTCCTTCTGTCGTTCGTCCTGGTTCTTCCTTCATTTTCTCGATTCTTTGCTTACGTGCTTTTTGTTTTGTTGTTCTAGCTTTCGCTCCCTTTTTTAACCACTCTAGCTCACTTTTTAGTAATTTATTATGTTTATCTTCTTCTTTCGCCTCACGTTCTTCACGCATCGCTTTCTGTTCAAGAAATGTAGCGTAATTCCCTTCATATTCAAACAATCGTCCTTTATCCAGTTCAAAAATGCGGTTTGTTACACGATTAAGAAAATACCGGTCATGCGTAACAAGCAATAGAGTTCCAGAGTAATTGGCCAGGTATTGTTCTAACCATTCAACAGTTGCATTATCGATATGGTTAGTAGGCTCATCGAGAATCAATAAGTCTGCTGGATTTATAAATGCTTTCGCTAGCGCAACACGTTTTTGTTGACCACCTGATAATTCATTCACCATTGCGTCAAACTGAGTAAGCCCGAGCTTTGTTAGAATCGTTTTAGCTTGGGTACTAAAATCCCACGCTTGAAGATGATCCATTTCTTCCTGTGCCTGAATGAGCTTCTCTTGTGTCGCTTCTTTCTCAGGAAAGTTCATTACGTTCTGCAGCGCTTCTT
Source organism: Anaerobacillus sp. 63XJN7_4_ISO-PGPR-S23-413 (assembly GCF_056173725.1). NCBI lineage: Bacteria > Bacillati > Bacillota > Bacilli > Caryophanales > Bacillaceae > Anaerobacillus > Anaerobacillus sp. 63XJN7_4_ISO-PGPR-S23-413. The sequence goes on along the minus strand of NZ_CM149688.1, from coordinate 1,987,291 downwards.
CATATTTTCTTACCGTATTAAATAACGGCACATCACTATCAAAAACCGTCTCAAGGATTGTTTTTTCCTCAACAAATACCGGGTCCTGAGGCAAGTACTCTACATGGAACTGATTCGCATGGTGCAGTGTACCGCTATCCATCGACTCGATGCCCGCAAGAATTTTAAGCAAAGAGGATTTCCCTGTGCCGTTTACTCCAATTAAACCGATTCTCTGCTTTTCTTCGAGTGAAAAAGATATCCCATCAAATAGGGTTTTCTCTCCATATGATTTGGTGATTAATTCAGCCTGTAATAAGCTCATGATACTCATCCTTTTCTCTCTTTAGTCTGCTTCCTATTTTAACTGTTTTAGAGAAAGAAGGGAACTGATCTACTAATAAGATAAAGAAAAGAAGCTCCGCTAAGAGCTCCTTTTTATTAAGCATTCTTTTTTTGTTGCTTATTTTTCTTATGCTTTTTATTGTTATTTTGTTCAGCTGCTAGCTCGCTTGCGAATTCGGTATCATGCTTATGAGTTTGTTTTGGGTTTTTCATGCACTCACCTCCCTACTCTTTAAGGTGAGCTATTTTTAAAATTATATACTAATACGGTAATTGAAATTTAATTATGTTTTTTTGAAAAGAGCTGATCTACATCAGCCCTGCTCCTCCTCTTTCATAATGTTTTCAATCGGTTCTCGTTTATTAAATCCACCTAGATCTGAATGATAAAAGGATACTTCCTCTTCTCCGTCTTTCCAGCACAGTAACACTTCTTTTCCATTGATTATTGCAGGAAAATCAATTAATCCTTCATCTACATTCTTGATTTCTACTCCAAGAGTCATGATATTGTTAATAAACGTTTGTGCTTCTAACTCCATAAATTCCATCCGCGCCTCTTTTTTGAAAAGGATATCTTCGTCAACTTTTGTTTTGTGACGATAAAGAAGCGTTTTCTTATGCTGTTCAATCTGATCGTAATGTTCGCTAAATTGAATTTTCAGGCGCTTAAGTCCGGCAAGCTCTCTCCTTAACACTGGCAACAAACGATTCGCTTCTTCTAAAGTAAAATACTTTTTTTCCATGTTTCTCCTCCTGGTTCGTCTTTACTACTACTTCTTTACCCTTACCCACTTTCTTTAACCATTATTCGACGAATTTTTACAATCGGAGCAATGCTCTTCAAAGAGAGTTGAAATTCGGATATGATAGAGGATGTAAGGGGAACCATTTCATAAAGGAGGAATTTCTTTGGCTAAAGTTACTGTACCAGATTACGGAACGTTTGAAGTAGAAGAAGGAACTAAGTTAGCACTTGCTCTTGAAGATAACGGGGTACATGTTCTTCATCGCTGCGGGGGGAACGCAAAATGCACCACCTGCCGTGTAGAAGTGGTGGATGGAGAATTTGGAGAACTAACTGAAATTGAAGAGGAAGCGTTTAAGAAAAAAGGCGTGGAAGAAAAACTCCGCCTCTCCTGTCAGGTTCGTGTTAACGGCAACTGCGAAGTGAAGCCTGCGATGACTGTTGAAAGCTCTGGCCTTGATGCTGGACCTAGACCTGCTGAATAAGCAAAAACAAAGACGAGCTTACCTAGCTCGTCTTTATTAAAATAGTGTTGTCAGTGACTGATAATTTAGCTTATCTTCCTGAAGCTTTGCTAAACTATTCTCAAGATGGTTTGTAATAACGTTATGAAGACTTTCCTCATCGTTCGCCTCTAGTAGTTGAATCACTTTATTATGTTCGACAGTATCATTCTCATCATTACCACTAAAAACATCATACAGCACCATATAAATGGTGATTTGATTTAAAATTTGCTCCATAAAATCAATCAAATAACGATTTCCACTCGCTTTAGCCATCACAAGGTGAAACGCCTTATTTTGTTCATGATATAAGAGAATGTTCCCTTCTTTAAACGCCTTTCCCATCTCCTCAGTCTGATATTTTAACCGCTCGATATCAGAAGCTTCCATTTTTGCGTACCCTTCACGGATCGCCATGTCCTCTAAAACTTTTCTCAATTCAAAAGCCTGAATCATTTCATCAATCGTCGGTTGAACGATAAATGCTCCTTTATTCGGAACGACAGTCACAAGACCCTCTGCTTCCAGTTTCGTAATAGCACTTCGAATCGGCGTCCTACTAGCATTGACTTTAGCAGCAATAGCACTTTCAAACAGCTGATTCCCAGGAGCGATTTGTCTCGTTAATATCGCATTTTTTATTAGTTGATACACTTTTTGTTCAACTGTTTCTTTACGCATGTCTTAAGACCCGCCCATACTCTATTTTCCATTATTTTAACATAAAAAAAAGGGAGTCACATTTCTTTCGAACAATATTGTTGAACAATCTTGTCCAGTTTCAACCACTATGATATATTATCCTACGTATTGAGGAACAGAACGGAGTGATGACATGAACAATACTGGAAAAGAAATAACGTTAATTATTATCGGATCGTTATTCTTTGCGCTTGGTGTGAACTGGTTTGCAATTCCAAACGAACTAGGTGAAGGCGGCGTAACTGGCATATCGATGACGCTTTATTATATTCTTGATTGGTCACCAGGGATTACAAACTTTGTTATGAACGCTGTGCTTTTAGCCATTGGATATAAGGTACTGAATAAACGAGTAACCTGGTATACGATGCTTGCGATCTTCTTTAGCTCATTATTTATACAATTAACTGAAGGAATGGGTCAGCCGCTTGATATTATGCTCGGAACCGTCTTTGCAGGTGTTTTCATCGGGATTGGTCTCGGTCTCGTTCTCCGCTCAGGTGGTACTACTGGTGGATCTACAATTGTTGCCCGTATGCTTAACCAAAGCTTTGGGTGGAGCGTAAGTACATCGATGTTTGTTTTTGATATTCTCGTTGTACTCGGCTCTTCCGTCGTCATCGGGATCGAAAATACGATGTATACCGGAATTTCCATCTATATTAGCACAAAAATATTGGACTATTTAATTGACGGATTTGATACGCGTAAAGCCGTAACGATTATTTCTCAAAGTACTGTTGCCATTGCAGAGAAAGTAAGTGAAGAAATGGACCGAGGCGTAACGGTTATTAATGCTCGCGGACATTATTCAAATGAATCAAAAGACATCTTATACGTTGTCATTAATAAACAGGAGCTTTTCCTTCTTAAAAAGATGATTCAAAAAGTCGATGATAAAGCTTTTGTCGTTGTGCATGACGTGAGAGATGTTTTTGGAGAAGGATTTACATTTCCTAAAACATAAAAGCAAAAATCCCCCTAGTGAAACGCATTTCACCGGGGGATTTTTTTAGTTGCGATCGTAAACGACAAAATCGAAAGCGTGTTTATTTCTCTCATCACGTGAATGTTTTTCGCGCGAAGTTTCTTTCCAATCATCTTGAGAGAAATCGGGAAAATAAGTATCTCCATCAAACGATTCATGAATCTCAGTAATGTACAGGCGATCAGCATGCGGAAGCAGCTGACGATAGATTTCAGCGCCACCTATAACGAACCAATCTTTTTCCTCACGCTTTGAAAGTTCCAGAAACTCCTCTACAGAATGCAGTACAGTAACCTTTTCATATTCCAGGTCTTTTCTAGTAATTAGATAATTATCACGGCCGGGTAACGTTTTGCCAATTGATTCGAATGTTTTTCTTCCCATAACGATCGATTTTCCAGTCGTCATGCGTTTAAAATAAGCGAGATCAGCTGGCAAATGCCAAGGCAGATCATTGTCTTTCCCAATTAACTGCTTTTCATCCATTGCTAGAAGAAATGATATCATACCGACACCTCTCCTTTAATATGTGGATAAGGATTGTAATCCGTTAACTCAAAATCATCAAATGAGAAATCAAAAATTGATTTCACGTCTGGATTAATTTTCATTTTTGGAAGGTCTCTAGGTTCACGAGTGAGCTGAAGGTTGACCTGCTCAATATGATTGTTATAAATATGCGCATCACCTAGCGTATGAATAAATTCACCTGGCTCTAAATCACACACCTGCGCCATCATCATCGTGAGAAGCGCGTAGGATGCGATATTGAAAGGCACCCCAAGGAACACATCAGCAGAACGTTGATAAAGCTGACAAGAAAGCTTACCATCAGCAACGTAAAACTGGAAAAGACAGTGACATGGAGGTAAAGCCATATTATCGACTTCTGAAGGGTTCCATGCTGTTACAATCATTCTTCTTGAATTCGGGTTAGTTTTAATTTGCTCAACTACTTTTGCAATTTGATCAACGGTTGATCCGTCCGCGCCCGTCCACGAGCGCCATTGATGACCATAAACTGGACCAAGCTCACCATCTTCATCAGCCCATTCATTCCAGATGCGCACACCATTATCCTGAAGATACTTTACATTGGTGTCTCCATTTAAAAACCAAAGAAGCTCATGAATAATTGATCTTAAGTGAAGTTTTTTGGTAGTTAAAGCTGGAAAACCTTCTTGTAAATCAAACCTCATTTGATGTCCAAATACACTGACCGTCCCCGTGCCTGTCCGATCAGATTTCTTAGTTCCGTTATGTAAAATTTCTTCGCATAGCTGCAAATAAGTCTTCATCGTACTCCTCCTTCAATTCTCTAATGATCATTGTAACATGAAGAAAGATGAGAAGTAACTTGCGAATTGTATGTAAAAAACAGCCAAAAAGCACATTTTCCTTGGGCAAACATACTGTATAACAGAAATGTTGGAAAGGATGAAATAACCATGGCGAAAGGCGATAAATTGCCCAAACTGTTTCAAGACCCTGCTATTCAAAATTGGATGAACACCTTTGATGATTTCTTTAAAGAGCCATTTGCGAATCTTCTACCAGCTCAGTCGTTTCGGGTTGATCTTTATGAAACGGAGGATGCATTTATTGTTGAAGCAGAGTTACCTGGTATCACAAAGGAGCAAATTAAAGTGGAACCACTTGGAGATGGTCTTCGGATTTCCATTGAATCTAAAGAATTTCATGAGTCACGAAACGATAAACAAAAATATTACAAACAAGAACGGTCCTATTCAAGTACTAGTCGCACCATTAAGCTTCCCTTTCACTTTTCCATGAAAAATGTGAAAGGAAAATACGAAAATGGTGTTCTAGAAATTAAAATACCCAAATCTGATCGCATACGTACCGATTCGAATTATATTAACATCGACTAAAAAAGCGCAGGGCCAAGGCCTGCGCTTTTTCTTCTTACATACTCCAGTCTATAAAGGCGTTTCCTTCAAGGAACCGCTCACAATCCATAGCCGCCATACACCCTGTGCCTGCTGCTGTGATCGCTTGACGGTAAGTGAAATCCTGTACATCTCCACATGCAAATACACCAGGGACATTCGTTTTTGTCGTTCCTGGTTCTACTTGAACGTAACCTTTATCATCCATATTAATTTTACCCGCGAGAAAATCAGTGTTTGGACGATGGCCAATCGCAACAAATATGCCATCTGTCTTAACGAACTCCTCTTCTCCCGTATCACTATTCTTTACTTTAATACCGCTCACTTTATTGTTTTCTGCTACAACCTCTAGCGGGGAAGCATTCAGCTTCCAGCTAATTTTATCATTAGAGCGAGCACGCTCCTGCATAATTTTTGATGCGCGAAGTTCTTTCCTCCTGTGAAGAACAGTAACTTCTGAAGCGAATTTCGTTAAGAAAGTCGCTTCTTCCATAGCTGAGTCTCCTCCACCAATCACAACGATTTTTTTACCACGGAAGAAAAAGCCGTCACACGTTGCACATGTACTCACACCTCGACCCATATTCTCTGATTCTCCTGGTATACCTAGAAGCTTTGCTGAAGCACCAGTCGAAATCAAAACAGACTCCGCCATAATATCCCCGAGAGTATCTGTTTTTAATTTAAAGGGACGCTCATTAAAATCAATATCCTTCACCCATCCTCGCTCAATTGTAGCGCCGAACCTAAGCGCCTGCTTCTTCATATTTTCCATCAATTCTGGACCGAGAACGCCATCTGGAAAACCGGGAAAGTTCTCAACATCTGTTGTTAACGTAAGCTGACCACCAGGTTCCGGTCCCTCAATGACGAGCGGCTCCATATTAGCCCTCGCAAGATAAATGGCTGCTGTTAAACCCGCTGGTCCTGTTCCTACAATAACTGCTTTATGCATAATGACCCTCCTCTATCGACTTCATTATGTTATTTTTCCTAATTATATAGAAATAAACCCTTCTCTTACAAATTATATGGGTATCCATCAATTTGTTTCTTGATCTTATGCAAATGGTTGTTCATTTTCACACCTTCTTGATAGAATAGAAACAGTCTTGTAATAGTAAGGAAAACCCGAGGTGAATAAAAGATGAATCCAATAGTTGAATTCTGCATGAGCAATCTTTCGAGCGGTTCACATAAAGCAATGGAAAAACTAGAAAAAGATACAGATCTTGATGTGCTCGAATATTCTTGTCTTGGTCACTGCACACTTTGTAGCCAGGATATTTACTGTCTCGTTAACGGCGAGCGCGTTACTGCCGAAACGCCCGATGAGCTAGTTGATAACGTCTACCAGTTCATCGAAGAAAATCCGATGTTTTAACCGAATTTGGACATACTAATAAGTGAATCCAATTAGAGGAGGAGCTTACATGAAAAATCGAAACGCGTATGATCCGAAAGTCGGTGTGCAAGGTGAAAAAGAAGGCGAAGACGCTCTTCTTATGAATAAAAAAAGAGGCCCGCAAAATGCGCGCCCTAAAAAAAAGTAAAAGCCGCTTTATGCGGCTTTTTATTATGCTATGCGAAACCGAAAAGTAAACCAGAAGTCTTCATTGAGTGAGGTGCCGGTAGCAATAATATGCTGCTCTCCTTCATCATCAAGCGTAATCCAGCTATGATGCTCATCTTTATAAACTGGATAGAAATGACCTTCCTTAAATAATTTACGATTCAATACACTTTCTGAGCCGGTTAAAGGCTCTTCTTCGAAAACATCTCTAATACATTGTACAAGTTCCATCTATGTTGTGATCCTCCCTTAATCTCCAACCAAAAACACCCCGCGCACCTCTCTTACGAGAGCCACTTAGGCGGAGTGTTTTTATCCCAATAAATCTTACCTACTTCATAATGTTCTTCAAAATCATCATTCGCTGCATGGTAATGAAAATTAAACCAATAGCCATCTTGTGGGGGATGATCTCTTCTCACATGAAAACGCAATAAGTCTTCCCCACTCTGTTGATTATATACATGAAGAATACGTTCTCCGTATCCACCAGAAGGGTTGTCTGTCAAACGAAGTGACCTTAATGTATCCTCATCCAGATTTTCCACTGAGGTAGCGATCGCTTCTGTCATTTTAGGTACAATTGCATCTCGATACTCGTTACCGACTCGAGTTGAGATCGTTTCACCGAATTTTGTTAGCCCGAGTTGCTCGGATTGATTGCTTGCATAGCTTACAAAATGCGTCAGGAGTTCAGAAGAAGAAGCGTCCTGAGCTATGATGGGCCAATCATACTGATCAACAAGAGGCTCTATCGCCTTATCAGGCTCGTCCCTCGGCTCAATAAGAAGATGGTTTTCTTCTTGATAATTTTCTGATGACTCTGTTTTGTCATCTGCTAGATATCCAGTAGGAACCACAGTTCCAAGTGTAATAACAGCAACAAATGCTACAAATAACTTTCTCATCCAAAGAGGGAATTTCATTATGTGCACCTGACTTTCGAAGATCAATAGTTAGTATTATTCTCGCATGATCTTCTCAAAAAAGCCAGAAGTTTAGACGATTTTTCATTAATTTTCATTTGGCTATGGTAACGAAGCTTTTCATTCAAAAAGGCTCTTTTTTAAAAGATTGTTGCTTTCGAAACAATTGTTGAATTAAACACTAAACTTCGCTGATTGGAGCGGAAGGATGCTAACCGCCTGCCCCGCGAAAAACGAGCATCCCTGAGCGAAAATTCACCCACTATAGCAACAATGTCTACGAAAGAGCCTTTAAAAAAGAGCGCTTCATGTAAGCGCTCCATCTATTAACAAGTAAACATATCAATTCTTCTCAAACTTATGCCTGTATACACCCACCTTCTACCGGTCCAGCGAAACCCTGAAACAGAAGTACGCCCTACATAAACTGGCCAAAACCAAAATGAATTGCCGCCTCTCATCCAAATATAAGTAAACCGATACATACACCTTCTAATGGATCCCGGATCTACAGCAAATGTTCCAGCTTGTGCTGACTGTGGTCTAGGAGGCGGTGATGCTGGTGGGCTCGATGTTGGAGCTACGGGTTGCTGACGGTAGGCATCTGTGTTGTCATAATGATAAGCAATGTGCTCATGTTCTTCATAATACATTCGGTCCATCCCCTCTCTTATACAGTCACTGTATGCTGTATTCTGATGAGACGTACCGAATTGAAAACAACAAAAAAAGCATCTCTTTGAGTATGCTTGAGTCAAAAAGTCTATGGAAATTTAGTTGGTGACCCGTACGGGAATCGAACCCGTGATACCGCCGTGAAAGGGCGGTGTCTTAACCGCTTGACCAACGGGCCAAAAAAATGGAGCGGGTGATGGGGATCGAACCCACGACATCAGCTTGGAAGGCTGAGGTTTTACCACTAAACTACACCCGCAAAGATGGAGGAGGAAGAGGGATTCGAACCCCCGCGGGCGACTAAGCCCCTGTCGGTTTTCAAGACCGATCCCTTCAGCCAGACTTGGGTATTCCTCCAAAAACATGAAAATATATATGGTGGAGCCTAGCGGGATCGAACCGCTGACCTCCTGCGTGCAAGGCAGGCGCTCTCCCAGCTGAGCTAAGGCCCCAATATGGTGCGCCCGAGAGAAGTCGAATCCCTAACCTTCTGATCCGTAGTCAGACGCTCTATCCAATTGAGCTACGGGCGCATATTCTATGGTGCGGGTGAAGGGACTTGAACCCCCACGTCGTAAGACACTAGATCCTAAGTCTAGCGCGTCTGCCAATTCCGCCACACCCGCATGTGTGGTGCCGGCCAGAGGACTTGAACCCCCAACCTACTGATTACAAGTCAGTTGCTCTACCAATTGAGCTAGGCCGGCATAATTTAATGAAAGTCATCAAAAATAAATGGTGGAGGATGACGGGCTCGAACCGCCGACCCTCTGCTTGTAAGGCAGATGCTCTCCCAGCTGAGCTAATCCTCCATTAAACAGCGACTTCATTATTATACAATAACTTCTTTTGCCTCGTCAACACTTTTTTTAATGTATTTTTTCAAGGACAAGACCTATCTTATCACCGACCCCAAAAAAACACAACCCTTTTTCACAAAAAAATTATTCCCCATAGTTAAGCACTCCATTTTTGACATAGAAAAAAAGCAGGGAGCGCTCTCCCCTGCTTATACTGGCGTTTGAATAAGTGGTTTTTTCTTTTTATTTTGGCGGAGTATTGGTCTTTTTTTAGTCACCATTTCAGAATCATATTTTCGGTACTCTTTCATGTCGGTTGATTCCCGCAAAAGCTGATCTTCAACATAGTGACGCTTTCTTTTCAAAAAAACCCCTCCTCATAAGTAATAATTCTCAATACCCTATTTTTCTGTTGTTAAACCCGAATCTTTTTCACCATCGATCTATCGGCAAAAGTTACAGGTAACACATAATTTATTCACTTAGAGCGCAATTATGCTTCATCCAGATTAAATTGGTAATAATTTTCCTGATCTTCTCCTGACCTCTCAACAAAAGTAACTTCTCCATTTTGTGAAACCATAATAACAGTTTGCGCCCTCGTTCCGTAATGATCCGACTTAATAAAAACGGGTGAAAGCATCCTTTCCCATTCAATCGGCACGCCTGTCTGTGGTAATAAATAATCAGGTGCAGGCTCAGCATGAGAAAGCATTTCAAAAAGACGATTTTGATCGAGGTTCTTTTCTGCACTTAAATAGTGTTTCAATTCTTCTTTAAGCTGCTCAACCTTTGGCCAGCTCGTATTCAGTAAGTGATTACTTACAGCGTGAACACCGTTCTCTAGTTTTGAAATTTGATCCTGCCGGTTTGAATAATAATAAAGGCTCTTAAAATCTCCTATGATTAAATTAAATCCATTGTACTGATCTTTCTTTTGTCGAACCATTTCTAGGTATGATAATGGGGATTGATGATCACGTAAGTAATCGGCCGTTAGATCACCCCTTGATAGACTTTTAGGCTGCTCATTCGCTTCTCGATAATTCGTAAGGGCTGCAATTCTTCCGTTTGTTGTAACCCCTAGCCATGTTCCCATAGCCTTTAAATCACGCCCCGCAAGTAGTTCTGGTACATCTTCCCAATAGTTCGCAGGTTTTGTTGGACGCTCGTAGAATTCATCTCGGTTGGCTACGAGTATAAATGGGTATGTAGGATGAACATTTTGAGCTACAGCAATTAAGCACATCTTAACGCGCCTCCTCTCTCGTTTCACTGTAAGAAAAAACGCAGCGTTAGCCGCTGCGTTACGATTGGATCATACGAACTTCTTCTTCACATGCAGAAGAACAATAATGGTTATACTCCTCTTTGCAAGAATCACAGACGATGTGAAGCTTGTCACACTGTACATTAGCACAATTGATATAAGTATCTGCTGGCTCCTCACAATGATAGCATTTCCCTACAACTGTATCTTCATCGGTACGGTTTACATTAACAGCAAGACGATCATCAAATACAAAGCACTTGCCATCAAAATATTTCCCCTGTACCTCCGGGTCTTTACCATACGTTACAATTCCTCCATGAAGCTGTGAAACGTCGGAAAAACCTTTTTTCATTAAGTAACCAGAAAATTTCTCACAGCGAATTCCACCTGTACAATAAGTTAGTACTTTCTTATCTTTTTGGTCCGAAAGATTTTGTTCAATCCAGTCTGGAAGATCACGAAAAGCCTTTATATCAGGACGAATTGCATTGCGAAAATGACCAATATCGTACTCATAATCATTTCTTGCATCGATAACAATTACATCATCATCTTCTAATGCTTCCATAAATTCCTTTGGCTCAAGATAATTCCCGGTTATTTCTTTCGGGTTTACATCTTCCTCAAGCTTTAGTGAAACAATTTCTTCGCGCGGACGTACGTGCATCTTTTTAAAGGCATGACCTTCTGCTTCATCAATTTTGAAAGCCATATCACGAAAGCGTTCATCTGCTTTTAGTTCGTCCATGTAGCGCTCAGTATCCTCAACGGTTCCTGAAACCGTTCCATTAATGCCCTCTTTGCCTACAAGGACTCGACCTTTTAAATTGAGTGATTGACAATACTTAAGATGCTTTCGAGCAAAATAATCCGGATCTTCTATTTCTACATATTGATAATATAACAGCACTTGATATGCTGAAGCTTCTGATTGCAAATCAAAAACCACCCTTTACGTCTTCTTCAATCAAGCTCTAATCCAAGAGCCTAAATCAATACTATATCTTACCGGATTCGAAGTCTGATGTAAAGAAGATTACCTTGATGGGAAGTAGTCGTCTTTAAGCTTTTCGATTTCGATAAGAGATGCTTCGGCCCATCTTCCGCCTTCGTGCTTGAGCTCTGCGGATTGTGTTTCAAGCGCTTCCTTGAGTGAATCATGATAATCAGGAATATTTCCTTCGTAATGATTAATGGCTGACATTGGAACGAGCGCTTTCTCGAATTGGGCTAACGCTTTTCGCTGGTGAAAAAGAGGAACATCGAGCTGTTTGGGATTATGAAGGTCTCCCTGAGTTGGATGCTTGATGACAGCAAGAACTTTAATCACAGCTTTGGGGGACTTCATATCGACGACTTCTCCAATATATCTCCCCGTTTTATAACCTGCCGTTACTATTTCTCCTGGCTGAAACGTTTTTTTCTCTGACATAGTCGCTTCACTCCTTCATCTAACTGTGTGTACACGTCGATGATATCATAAAATCCTCCTTTATCAGGAGGATTTTATCTTGTGAAGACATGTTTCCCAATCTCTTTGATGATATGCCTTGTACGAATCCAATCGTCTGTTGCAATATCAGGATTGTAATAAAACAAAGCTCCTGAGCTTGGGTCTCTACCACTAAGGGCCGCATAGACAGCCTTATATGATTCTGCTCCTGGCTTTTGATCATATTGACCGTCAGATACTGCAGTATAAGCACCACTTTCAAAAATCACTTCTTTAATGCTATTTGGAAATCTTGCAGAAAGTGTTCGATTGACTGTTACAGCAGCTACCGCTACTTTCCCTTCAAACGATTCACCTCTTGCTTCTCCATTAACCAATTTGGCCAACATTTCAATTTCTTCTACAGAATAGTTCGATACAGTAAATTGATCCTTTGTTACTTTCTTAACATCATTCATATTTTTAACAGGAAGGTTAAGCAATAAGGCAACCTCCTGTTTCGTTTCTGGTTCAGATAAAGTTTCGTTTAATACAACTTCTTCATTAACCTCATTCTCAATCTTAGGCTTTACTTTCATCAATGATACGGCCGCTACCTGATGAGTTTGTGCAGAAAACAGAGCAAAAAAGAGGCTCATCATCATCATAGCAATGATCGTTTTGTTCATATATCTCATCCTTTCAGTAGCTTTTTGCCACGCCATAAAGGATAGAGGAAGGACAGGTCCCTTTCAATAGGGAGTCACAGGGATGTCTTCCACATATGAGAACAAAAAGAAACTCCTTCCAAAAGGGAAGGAGTAAGATAATTAGTCTTGAAATTGCTTCATTGCAAGAACTTGTAACGATAATTCATCACTCGGAGGATTGTGAAGCCCCGCTCTAACGTCTCGATAAAGTCGTTCCAGATGATTCTTCTTCATTAAGCTTCGTGCTCCTACAATACGCATTGAAAGATCAACAACTTCCAGTGCAGCGTTCATTGCTTGCGTTTTGGCAGCGAAAAGCTGTCCCTGCATGTTCATCCGCTCTTCTGGGTAACGATCCCACTGCTCTGCAACCGAATATAGAAAATGACGTGCTGCCATTAATGAAAGTCCGATTCGTCCAAATTTATCTTGAATGTGCGGTACATCTTTTAGTGGCACATCAAGTGTGTTCGGTTGGTAAGAAGACACAAATTGAACTGCCTCTTCCCGTGCTGCCTCTGCTATTCCCATGTATACAGCGGGAATATGGAGCAACCAGGCCGGAGGTAATGAAGCTGTTTTCCGATTTTTATCATAAGTTTCAAGGAGCGCATTAGAAGGAACAAATACGTCAGTCAATACAAGGTCATCACTACGGGTACCTCTCATGCCTAGCACATCCCAAGTCCCTTCAAGTTCTACACCTTCTTGACTCATGGACACTAAGAAATCTGTAGGGACACCTTCGCACGTTGCTTTGACAATCACTTGATTAAGGTGAGGACTTAATGTTGTAAATGTTTTTCGACCAGTTATTTTATATCCTCCTTCGACCGCAGTCGCGATCGTAGCAGGCATACCACCTCGAGTTGGGTCACCTGTCTCCTCTTCTGTTTGAGCTCGATTTATGAGCGTACCATCCACAACATGACGACAAAGCCTTTCATAAGTTGAAGCATTCCATGGCCTACGATCGCTTAAATCTTTTAGTACTCCCAGATGCCAGCCGAGTGATAGCGCACCAGACCCTTCTCCTTTACCAAGCTCTTCCTGAACAAGGACAAGCTCATAAAGAGAAAGACCACCACCTCCAAATTCTTCAGGGATCGTAAGTGAAGTAAAGCCTGATTCTTTCATACTTGCTATAATGGAATCAGGAATATACGCTTCCTGATCAATATGTGTGGCACTCTCCTTAAGTTCTGCTCGATGTTTATTAGCTAATTCGAGCAGCTTATGATCACGCTCATTTCGAACAAATTTATCAATCATTCTAAGACACCCTCTTTCACCAAAGTCATTAATCTATCATCAAGATGATGGAATATTCAGAAGTTCATCAATACGCTCCTGTTCAAATCCAATAATGACTTCGCCGTCGATGACAATCGTTGGGGTAGACATAGAACCGTGATCATGAATCAATTCATTGCGCGCAGCAACGTTTTCTTTTATGTTTAGTAGCTCATATTTCACTTCATGCATTTGAAAATAATTTTTCACAAACTCACATGGTGGACATGCCGGTTGTGTATACAATTTGACTTTTTTCATTTTGTTCACTTCCTATCACTAATTTACAAGTAATTCCGTTTAAAACATACCACCCTACTTTGCATCTTTCAACTATTTCAGTTAGGTGAGTTTGCTCGATTCACTCAAAGGGAATTGTTTTGCTGAAGGTGTTTTGAAACTTTTCACGAAATCTATTCGTATAGAATGATAGAAGAATAATTTAACGAATTCATTCAATTGAAGGAGTGACATATATGAGTAATCAACCTGAGAAAATCAACTCACAACGTGAAAAGGCTGAAGAGATCATTCAAAGCTTTTATCATGAAGACGATACAGATAAGATTCTCCAGTCATTATCAGGGCTTGGTGAAGATGCCCAGCGCAACGCTGGGGAATCCCTTGAAGCATTGAAGCGTCCTGTAAAGGGCATGATTGACCAACCGAATAACGACTTACCTGATAACTTACACAAACTCAGAGAGCATGTCTCAGACTTAGAGCCCTCTTATTTGCAAAAGAGTAAATTCAATAAACTGCTAAATCGAGTAATGGGGCGAAACGAAGTCGAGCAATATGCGAAGAAATACAAAACGGTCGAATCCCAAGTAGAAGTTATTGTTGAATCACTTTTAACTGGTAAAGATAAGCTACAAGAAGATAATGTTATGTTAAAAGAACTAAAGGATGTAGCAAAAGACCGCATTGTCGGACTGGAAGATCAGATGGAGCTAGGTCAGACGCTTATGACGATGCTTGAGGAGGAAGCCGCTAAAGACGAATGGAAAGAGAACCCTCTTCCCCTACAAAAGGCTCAACAAAAAGTCGTTAGCCGAGTGAAAAATATGTCACAGGCTGTCATGGTCTTAAGACAATCCATGGCATCGGTTGATTTGATCATGGAAAACAACGAAAAGCTAGAAGAAGCTATTTTTAATGCAGTGACGATGACCAAAAACATCATTACCGTAACAGCTTCCATTCAGCTGGCTCTCGGAAACCAACAAAAAGTGATTTCAGCTGTACAAAATGTGAACCAGGCAACCGAATCGATGCTTCTGAAAAACGCTGAGATGCTGAAACAAAATACAGAAGAAACGGTTAAAACACTTGAAAAGCCAGCGATTGCGATTGAATCCTTCCGCAAAGCTTATCAAGATGTGTTTGAAGCCATTGATTTAACAGAAAAATCAAACGTACGTATTATCGATAGTGGGAAGAAGTTTATAACAGAAATGGATCAATTAAATAAAGAAATGAAATCCAAATTAGATAGCTCAACAGAGAGGCAGAAACAGCTCTCTGAGGCAGCCGATCGACTTTGACGATAGGAGGTAATGGCATGGGGCTTTTCGATTCTTCTGAACCCCAGTGGCTT
This sequence comes from Anaerobacillus sp. 63XJN7_4_ISO-PGPR-S23-413, assembly GCF_056173725.1. Lineage (NCBI taxonomy): Bacteria > Bacillati > Bacillota > Bacilli > Caryophanales > Bacillaceae > Anaerobacillus > Anaerobacillus sp. 63XJN7_4_ISO-PGPR-S23-413. Next base: position 1,971,828 of record NZ_CM149688.1, on the reverse strand, counting down.
GAAAAGCTTTTACCACCGCAATTTAAAACGGTGGAAGCATCACTTCTTCAGGATGCGAGCACCACAAGCTTCCTTTCATATGCTGAACAATTGTTAGATGAATTTATAGATAAACTCGATCCTTCGGAGAATAAGCCACAAAAATGGAAGCGTACTGAGAGAGGTTTTACGATTTATTTAAAAATCAGGCGAAATCTCATCCTTTTCTCTGGATATGATAGTCAAAAAAACAGAACGTCAACTCCTAAGAAGTTTTTTATCCAATGGGAACGACAAATCATTGAGAAAAAAGACGCAGGTAAATGTAAACAAGGTACCATTCTCATTAATGATCGTGGTCGAATCATCAAACGCAGTATAAAACGATCACCATTTTTCACAGGAATTTTTCAACGAATGAAGCTTTTAGATTTAGCGTTACTAGGATCCATTGCTTCCCAATCAGAAACAGGGTCAATTGATCCCCTCTTGAAGGAACAGATTAATCAGCTTGAACGAATTTCGACACATCCGTTAATCAACGGGGTTATTTATTCTAGAACAGTTAGACTCATTCAATTATTCAAGCAAATCTCACCCGAACTTGAACCGCTTGACCTTGAAGAACGTCATATTGTGAAAAGAATGCTTTCAACTGAACTGCCAGATTTACTTACAGGATATATCGCACTTTCACAAGAAAACAAAGAATTACGCCATCGCGATTTGTTTCAAGCTCTTTGTCAGATGGAGTTAGCGCTTCATGAATACATGGAGAAAATTGAAAAGCACCGTCTCTCCAAGGTAGATCACCTTCTTAAAGTAAACAAAATAAGATATGACAAATAAAAGCTAGCTGTCAAATGGACAGCTAGCTTTTTCGATTATACTTCTTGCCCGATATGCTCCTGCATGAGTTTTTGCAAACGCTCATCGACTTCTTCTTGAGTTAATCCGTGCTCTGCTACGTAACGATTACGTGGCGATGTGCGACACTCATGTGAACAGCCTCGTAAATATTTATGCTCGTTCTCCTCAGATGTAATAATTTGCTTATTACATTCAGGCCTTGCACAATTAACATAGCGTTCACAAGGTTCACCCGTAAAGTAATCTTTACCGACCACAGTGTGGTCTTTTTGATTAATCGGAACAGTTATTCGGCCATCAAACACATAGCACTGTCCATCCCATAGTTCACCTTTCGTCTCTTCATCCTGACCATAAGTAACAATTCCACCATCAAGCTGGTTAACATCTTCAAAACCTTGTTTAACCATCCAGCCAGTGAACTTTTCACAGCGAATCCCGCCTGTGCAGTAGGTTAGGATTTTCTTATCTTTTTGGTCTGCAAGGTTTTCTTGAACCCACTCAGGAAGATCTCGGAAATTCTTAATATCTGGTCGAATGGCACCACGGAAATGACCGACATCATACTCGTAATCATTTCGGGTATCAAGAATAATCACATCATCCTGTTGCATCGCTTCGCGCCACTCTGCTGGCTTCAAGTGCTTTCCGCCAACTTCATTCGGATTATGATCATCATCAAGTCTAAGTGTCACTAGCTCTGATCTAAAGCGAACATGCATTTTTTTAAATGGATGTTCAGTCGCTTCATCAATTTTAAAGAACAAATCAGCAAAGCGCTCATCCGCATGCATCATATCCATATATTGCTGCGTTTCTTCTACTGTTCCAGAAAGAGTGCCATTAATGCCCTCTTCCGCAATTAGAATTCTTCCCTTCAGGTTGTGCTCCTTACAGAAGGCAAGATGCTCTTCTACATATTCTTCCGGTTGATCAATTTGTACATATTTATAAAACAATAATACGCGATAGTCTTTATTCATACTTCTATCTCCTTTATTTCACTGTTACCGTGTGGCCAGTCACTCTTCCGTTCCAAAATATTATTATAATAAAATTCTCAAGAAATGCAAAGAGTGTGCTTTCCATTTTCATATAAGTTCCGTTAGCTCCTTCGATAGATTGACCATTTTCTCCTAAGATGAGCATGCCCAAAAAACACGACGTTGTTAGCATACTACAGTAAAAAGTTTATGACAGTGAAAAACCTCACACTTTTTTAATAGCTGGTTCTACAACTACATTAACATTTCCTTTAATCGCTCTTGTAATCATACATCCCTCTTCTGCACGATGAGCAATGGAATGAATACGCTCTGTCATTTCTTCATCCGGCTCTTCCGCAAGATAGATGACTGGGTAATGGTGAATTGACTCTACGTGCAGCTTTCCGTTACCACTTACTTTAAGCTTAGAGGAAATTTTAACATCTTCGAAAGGAATGTGATTACGCTCCAAATAAAGTCCAATGGTCATGAAATAACAAGCGGCTGATGAACTTAACAGTAACTCATCAGGATTTGTTCCTTTCTCTCCGCCGCCCATCGACGTAGGGATCGATACTTCTGTTGTTAGGTTTTCAGTCTGAATCTTACCTTCGCCAGAAAGTCCACCCTTCCAGCTTCCTTGTAGTTCAAATATGTGATCCATTCTCAATTCCCTCCCATTAAGTAGAGACAAAACTCCACTCGAGTGAGTGGAGTTTGTCTTTAACAATATTGTTCAAAAGCTCCTGTCAAATTCGCAACGATTTCTTCCACTTCATGATCTTCGATTTCTTCTCTAGGAATGAAATGAAGCACCTGGCCGTCTTTTAAGAGAGCGATAGAAGGTGATGACGGCTCATATCCTTCCAAATATTCACGCATTTTACCTGTTGCTTCACGATCTTGTCCTGCAAAAACCGTCACAAGATGCTCAGGTTTTTTGTCATGTTCAATCGCTTCGCGAGCAGCTGGTCGAGCAAGACCTGCTGCACATCCGCAAACAGAATTAATGAAAACAAGTGATGTTCCCTTTTTTTCTGTAATAAAGCCGGATACTTCTTCCTCAGTCGTTAACTCTTCAAAACCAGCTGATGTTAACTCATCTCGCATCGGCTGTGCCATCTGGCGCATATATTCTTCGTATGGATTCATATCCTATACCTCCGTTAATTCGATTTTCTTGCTTGAGTCATTTGATGCCAGACAGAGCCTTTAGCTTCTTCTCCGCCTTTTATCCGTTCTAATGCCATACCCGCCTGCATCTTCACTTCAAATTCTGGATCGTCCATTGCTTGCTCAAGTGCTGGAATCGCCGTTTCATCGCCAACTTCATATAGAAACATAGCGGCCCTCCAACGAACAAGCTTATTTCGATCTTGCAACGATTCTATCATTTCAGGAATGGCTTCAACATGACCTAAATCTGACATGCAGTCGCCGGCTGTCCGCCTAACCGTAACAGATTTATCACGCAAAGCTTTATAAAGAAGCGGAAGAACATCCTTTGATTCAATCATACCAAGGTAAACAACCGCCAGGCGGCGTACAGAAGCTTTTTCATCGTGTAGCGCCTTCTCCAGTACCGGCAAATCATTCATTTCTGGATCCATGCGATCAAGTGCTGCGTATCTTACTTTCCAATCTGAGTCATCTAGCATTTCTAGTGTAACGACCTTTTTCTCTTGCTTTGGAGAAGCATTTTGATCTGAGAATGCTGCAGTAACAAGATCCGAAAGACGCTCTTCACTATACGTCGCCGCTATTTCTTCGGTAACTTCTTGTCCAACTTCTTCAGGTGATCCGTACCGTGGACTTTGTTCTTTCCATTCACGTTCCATCACCATGTTTTCAGAAGCTGAAGAGGCTTTCATAGCAGCTTCCATAAATCGGTCAGGCAAACCAAAACGATGCTCAGTCTCACCTTCTACAAGCTTCACCTGCATTGGAATACCGCGAAACATTTGAATAAACACATTCACTTCTCCAAAGTCTTCTATCGACGACTGATTTGTCGCGACGGATTCTTCATTAATCTCTCCGAATGCCTCACGAGCTTTTGGAAGTATCTCTTCCCATGAATATTTGGCATTCCGTTCTAGCGCGATAAAATCCATCACATGATAAAGACCTTTCACACCGGGAACGGCCATTAATTTTTGAATATAATCTGGAGCATTAGATATGTCAGTATCAAGCTTATACTGCCTTGTGTCTCCAGCTTCTAGCTCTTCACTTAAGTTAATTTTCATCGAATTTGGACTTGGTGTCGGTTCGATTGAAACAATCTTCATGCAATCGCCCCCTTCTAATCGTGATTTTATCATATGTAACAGCGCTGTACCATTACATTGAATTAAGGATCTAACTTCACTACAGAAACATTTTCTCTGTATTCTTTATAAAATGAAAGCACCTCATCCACATACTCATCACTCTGATTATAAGCGAATAAGGCACTCTTCAGTCTCCCCTCACTTGCACCATTAGCAGATAAGTAGCTAGCGGCAGTATAAGCAGCATCCGTCAGATTATATGGATCTGCCTTACCGTCTCCATTTCCGTCTTTCCCATACCCACCGTACTTTTGAATAAGATCTAAATTTGTAATATCAACTAGATCATCCTTATCCAGTTCTCCAAGACGACTACCCCCATAGCTCCAACCAATCCAGGTTAACGGCATAAACTGGTAATGGCCGATGGCACCCTTAGGGCTTTCTAATGTTGACATCGTCGAGAATTTTGTTTCAACGCGATGTACCGCTGCTAAAAGCTCCCATTGAACGTCGTATTCTTCACCAGCTTCTCTGTAAAGGTCGATATATTCCTCTGGAACTTCAGATTTTTTCAGCGGTTGGGAAAAAGAATCTGGTGTTTTCTGAAGAAATACACCTATTAACACACTAATAAAGATTGTTATGATAATTAAGCTTCCTAATCGCTTCACTTCCGTTCTTCCTTCCTACCGTCTTTCCTCTGGATCTATGAATTCCTCACTAGGAAGATGGATCCATTTACTTAAATATCCGTGATCATATAACGCTTTAATGAGAATGAGCAAAATCGGTGATAATACGACTCCTGCAATTCCAAATAGTGAAAGAGAAATAATCATAAATGAAAGAATTGTAAACGCAGATACACCTAGTGAATCTCCCGTAATTTTCGGCTCCATGATTTGTCTCACTAGCATAACCACCCCAAGTAGAATCAATAGGGATACTGCGAGAGAGGTTTGTCCTACCGCAAGAAGATAGATTGCCCATGGTATGAAGATCGCCGAAACGCCAAGAAGCGGAAGAAGATCGAAAAAAGCAGATAAAAGCGCGAGTGTGAATGCATTATCCACTCTTAATATCCATAGCCCGCATAGAACGAGTACAAATGTGATCGTAATAAGCTTTAGCTGCGCTTTTAAATACGCTCCGATTCCGCTTAATACATTTTCCTTCAGGAAGAAATAAGCCGTCTTAAATGTATTTGGTGTTCGCTTCGCCGCAATTCGCTTCCACATTTCAATCTCAATACTTAAAAAATACGCGAGAACAATTCCAATAATGAAATTAATCACAAGCGTTGGAATGGACGTCACAAAAGCAAACACGCTATTTAATAAAGTCGTCAACATAATGGATGCTTTCTCAACAAGCGTTAGTGAAAAATCTTGCGCCTTCTCTAGTACATCTGGAGGTAAGGCGTTTAACTGGAGCTGCCCCCAATGCACATAGTTCATAATTTGATCCTGGAATTTCGCAACGTATCCAGGAATAAGGCTGATTAAGTTTTGCAATTGAAGAACAAAAATCGCGCCTGCTAGAAAGACTACGCTCACCACGATTAATACGAAAACAAGCGTGGATATAGTAGTTGCAGCTGTTTTGCCTATTCCCTTCCGATTTAGAAACCGAGCGAAAGGTTCGATAACTAGAAAAATAATGTACCCTACGATAATCGGTGCTGCAATTTCAAATAAGAAACTCGAGACAAGCATAATTAAAAAAACCGTTAACACGATAAGTCCAATATCAAAAGCTGTTCGCGCATAACGCCGATACAAAGTTAGCATCCTGTCACCTCAATTTAGTAATCTTTCGTAAGCATATCGGTTTTGAGAAGAAATTTCCATAAGAAAAAGAAGGGAAACCCCTTCTTTTAATATTAAACTTGTATTGAATCTATTGGTCGTTCAGCCGGACGCCCAAAATAATAGCCTTGTCCAAGCGGTATTCCCATTTGCCTACAAAAATCAGCTTCTTCTTTACGTTCAATTCCTTCCGCGAGTAACGTAATCCCCTCTTCCTTTGATAGATAAATCATTTCGATCAGTTTCTCTTGTTTTTCAGAATCTTGATCGCAATGAGAAATAACACTGCGATCAATCTTCGCATAGTCGGGCTTCAACTGAAGGAGCATTTCTTTCGTAGCGTATCCAGTGCCTACATCATCTAGCGCCATTTTCATTCCTTCTTGCTGATATGAGCGAAAGATTTGTTTTAAATGATCTACTTCGTCAATCTTTTCAGTTTCTACTACTTCAAATACTAAATCTCTTGGATCGAGATTGTACGCTTCAACAGTTTGGAAAGTTGTTCGTAAGCAATGAGCTGGATCATAAATCGAAGAAGGGAGAAAATTAATGAAGCGTTTAATGCCTTTTGAAAGATGCGACGCACTAATTTTAATAGAAGCAATTCTTGCAGCGCTGTCAAGAAAGGCTTGAAGACCAGATTGTCTAGCCATATCGAATAATTCATTTGGATAAAAAGGATAGCGCTCATTAGTCGGCCGCATCAAGAGTTCATACCCTTTAATATCATTATTATCAAGCGTAATGATGGGCTGCATGTGGCTAGTAAAGAGAGAATTCCTTATAACCTCTATGAAATTTGGATGTTTGAGCCTTGAATAAAATTGAGGAAATGAAAGAACTGAGCTGCTCTTTATTTCATCCACTGTTCCCGTTCCACAAAAAAACATTTGTTTTGCCGCATCATTAAAATGAGAACTGATGCGATGACAAATTTCAAGCAGGGATTCCGAATTTTGATAGGAGACTGTAAGAGAATTCAAAGATTCACTTTGGAACATCAATTCATTTAAACTTCGTTGAAGTTGCGGCACAGCTGTAACGATTTCTAAGTAACCAGAAGAAGGAATATCTGGTATCGCGGTGCATTTTGAGCATGTATACATAAGGGTCTTTCTCCTATCTAAGTCATAATCTGTCTATGTAATAGTTGGTAAGAATCATCGTTAATTCACACGTTTTGACTCGTTCAAATGACTCATCAATTAAGCCTGGTCACTTTCCGAATCAAAAATGAAGCAGAGGAATAATTCCCCTGCTTCTCTTATCGGAATATATAAGCGTTACTTTAATAGATTATTGTACAAATTCATGTATTTCGCTGATGAAGCTTCCCATGAGTAATTAAGACGCATCGCTCGCACGACTAATTTTCTCCATGTGATTTCATTATGATGATAAAGATCTAGAGCAAGATTAATTGTATCTAGCATTTCGTGAGCATTGTAGTTCGCAAAGCTAAAACCGTGGCCTTCACCGGTAAATTGGTTATAAGGTAGTACGGTGTCTTTTAACCCGCCTGTTTCTCGAACGATCGGTAGACTCCCGTATCTTAAAGCAATCAGCTGACTGATTCCACATGGCTCAAATTGAGAAGGCATTAGGAATAAATCGGAGGCAGCATAAAGCTGTCTAGCAACCCCGTCATCGAAGTAAATATTCGCGCTAAACCTGCCTGGGTAACGAGCTTCAGCCTCTCGCAGCATATGCTCGTAGTGCTCATCACCCGTTCCAAGAACGACAACCTGAACCTTTTCCTCCATGATTTGAGGAAGAACTCTAAAGAAAAGATCGATTCCTTTTTGTTCTACGAGTCTTGTGATAAGAGCCAGGACAGGTATTCCCTCTCCTACTTGTAAGCCCAGCTTTTTCTGAAGATCTGTTTTGTTTTTTTCTTTAAGTAAATGTGTTGCGTGATAGGAATAAGAAAGTGCTGTATCTGTAGCAGGATCATAAAGTTCTGTATCAATTCCATTAATAATCCCAACAAATTCATCTTCTCTTTTTCTCATAACACCATCCAAGTATTCACCAAAGTATGGTTGCTTAATTTCTTCTGCGTAGGCAGGACTTACCGTTGTAATATAATCTGCATAAAGCAGTCCGCCTTTCATAAAGCTAACGTTCCCATGAAATTCCACACCTTCATTATTGAAGTGGAGTTCACTTAAGTCGAGCAAATCATGAAGGATTGTTTTTGGAAACACTCCCTGGTAACGAAGGTTATGGATGGTATATACCACTTTCATCCCTTCATAATAAGGATGATTTCGGTAATGAGCTTTTTTCAAAACAGGAATCATCCCTGTTTGCCAATCATGACAATGAAGAATGTCCGGTTGCTCTTCTAAATACGGAATCGCTTCTAATACAGCTTTACAGAAGAATGAAAAGCGTTCTCCATCATCAAAATAACCATAGCTACCGCTACGCTTAAAATAATACTCATTGTCAATGAAATAATAGGTAATTCCATCAAGCTTGAGCATTTCAATTCCGCAATACTTATCGCGCCAACCTACAGAAACTGTGATCGTTTCTTTCAGTTCAAGCTGACTTTTGTACGTTTCATTCATATCTTGATATTTAGGTAAAATTACGGATACATTCGCTCCCTGCTTTTGAAGGGCCTTTGGAAGGGCGCCTATTACATCGCCCAATCCCCCTGTTTTGATAAAGGGATGACCTTCAGAAGCGGCAAATAATACATTCATTTCAACTTCCTCCTACTAGATGACGGTGGATTTAGCAATAACTCTCGGCTGATCTTCAGAAGTCACTGTCTCATTAGGCGAAACGGATACGTCTTTATCAAGAATCACATTCTCGATAACGGCTCCTTCACCAATTTCGCACTTTTGCATGATAATGCTATTTCGAATCACAGCCCCTTTTCCAACGCGGATACCTCTAAATAAAATACTATTTTCGACTGTCCCTGATATCGTACAACCGTTTGCGATTAATGAGTTCGATACGGTGGAGCTTTCAAGGTATTTAGCCGGTGATTCGTGTTTTACCTTCGTATAAATCGGGCCAGTATTGTAAAATAGTTCCTGCGTCACGTTTGGATCAAGCATCTCCATGCTATAGCGATAGTAGCTTTCAACACTATCAATAAATGTTACATATCCACCGAAATGGTGCGCATGCACATGATAGCGATCCAGACTTGCGGCAATTGCTTCATTAATTGATTGATGCTTACCTGATTCAATACTATCTTCCACGAGGGAAATGAGAAGAGAAGATTTCATCAGAAAAGTGTTTAAATAAACGTTATCTCCTGGAAGAGGCTCAACCCCAAGGTTTAAGCGATCAACGCGCTCATCATCGTTTGTATAAAGCACATTGTAATGACTTCCGCTCGTATAAGGATCATCACACGGCTTGTAGACAACAGTGATATCGGCGTTCTGAGATTCATGTTCTTCAATAATCTGATCGAAATCAATATTCCAAACGAGCTGACCATTTGTTACGAGAACGTAATGGGAAAGGCTTCTTTTGAAAAAGGAAAGGTTTTCATGAAAAGAGTGAATATCTCCAGTGCTTCTGCGCTCTTCATCTGCTGGAGGCTGAAAGAAAAGACCTCCTTGATGACGATCTAGATCCCACTCGCGTCCGGATCCTAAATGGTCAAATAAAGAACGGTATTTTTCACGAGTGAATACGGCAACTGTATTCACTCCTGCGTTTGTTAAATTCGATAATGAGAAATCAATGAGTCGATACCGCCCTGCAAATGGAACAGAGGCAAAGCTCCGATGATTGGTTAACTCACTCAGCGTGTTCTTTTCATCTACGAGGTTAATAACTCCTACTACTTTTTTCATCGTTTCATCCCCCTACTCTATTTTGGTACCGATACAATTTCGCCATCTGCAATTAACGAGATCGAACCATCGCTTGATCCTAGTGTCATGCCATCTTCTACTACCGTTCCACTTTCTACGATAGCGTTCTCAATCGTTACATTCGCGCCAATTTTCACATTTGGCATTATGATCGAATTTTTAATTGTGCTTCCAAGGCCAACATGCACACCATAGAACAATACGGAACGATACACTTCTCCATATACAACACATCCTTCATTAACAAGAGAACGCGTTACCTTTGCTTGAGGTGCGATATATTGAGGTGGTTGGTTCGGGTTAACTGAATAAATTTTCCAGGCAGGATCATTTAGAATTAAGCTTGGATCATCATCAAGTAAATCCATATTGGCTTCCCATAAACTTTGTAACGTACCAACGTCTTTCCAATAACCGTTGAACGAATATGCGAAAACGTTCTTTTCATCTTCAATCATAGCCGGAATGATATCTTTACCAAAGTCATTTGATGAATCTGACTTTTGCTCATCTTCGGTTAAATATTTCTCAAGCGCTTTCCAGTTAAAAATGTAAATCCCCATAGAGGCAAGGTTAGTTTTCGGTTCAGCAGGCTTTTCTTGAAACTCGACAATACGATCTTCATCATCCGTGTTCATGATTCCGAAGCGACTTGCTTCATGCCATGGCACTTCAAGCACAGCAATTGTGGCATCTGCATTGCGCTGTTCATGGTAATCCAACATTTCAGAGTAATCCATTTTATAGATGTGGTCACCTGAAATAACTAGAACATACTCAGGATCATATTGTTTAATGTAGTACATGTTCTGGTAAATCGCATTCGCTGTGCCGCGATACCATTCGCCACCTTTTTGTCCCATATATGGTGGTAGAACAGATACACCTCCATTTTTTCGGTCAAGGTCCCAAGAACTCCCGATTCCAATATACGAATTCAATATGTAAGGCTGATATTGCGTCAGAACCCCTACCGTATCAATTCCTGAATTACTACAGTTACTGAGGGTGAAATCAATAATACGGTATTTCCCTCCGAACGGGACTGCTGGCTTAGCAAGACGTGTTGTTAACTTTCCAAGTCTTGTCCCTTGACCTCCTGCAAGTAGCATAGCGACACAACGCTTTTTAGACATAGCGATTTCTCCTTTCAAGGTTGCTTTTATTTTTTTTGCCGAGAATAACAATTCCAAGTGGTGGTACTTTAAGCATTAGACTACAAGGCTGATTGTGATACGGTTTTCTATCGCTTTGTAAGATTTCTGCGTTAAGTTGACCTGAACCACCATACTTTTCTTGATCGCTATTAAACATTTCGATATAAGTACCGGAAGATGGAACACCAATGCGATAATCATAGTAGACATTAGGAGAAAAATTAATGATGGCGATATCACAATCGCCCTTCGCTTTTCCTTTTCTCATAAACGTTAGAACGGACTGTGAGTTATCGTTCGCATCAATCCATTCAAATCCTTCTGATTCATGATCAATTCGCCACATGGCCCTTGAATCAAGGTAAAAGTGGTTCAAATCTTTTACATAGGCATTCACCTTACTATGCATGTCATAGTCCAAAACCATCCAGTCTAGTTCAGATAAATCTTTCCATTCATCGTACTGACCAAATTCTCCACCCATAAAAAGCAGTTTCTTTCCTGGATGAGCCATCATGTACCCGTAAAGCGTTCGAAGATTGGCAAACTTCTGCCAATAATCACCTGGCATTTTATTCAACAATGACTTCTTCCCATGTACGACCTCATCATGAGAAAGAGGAAGAAGATAATTCTCAGAAAAAGCGTAAAAAAACGAAAAAGTTAATAAATTGTGATGATGCTTTCGATCATCCATATGGAGCTCCATATACTTCAGTACGTCATTCATCCATCCCATGTTCCATTTATAATTGAAGCCGAGCCCACCTTCATGGATCGGAGCACTTACAAGCGGGTAGTCGGTTGATTCTTCTGCCATCATCAGCACATTCGGGTATTGTTCAAATACCGTCCGATTTAGTTTCTGAATGAATTCCTTGGCTGCAGAGTTCTCGCCTTCAACGCCACCACTTTCATGGTCATGATGATAAAGTAACATCTGTGATACAGCATCCACTCTTAAACCATCTATATGGTAGTAGTCAAACCAGAACAACGCATTTGAAATAAGAAAACTGACAACTTCTGGTTTACTATAATCAAAATTGTACGTTCCCCAATTATGTCGCTCAGCACGAGCGGGATCAGATGGCTCAAAAACAGGACCTCCATCAAATTGACCTAGTCCATGCGCATCTTTGCAAAAATGAGCAGGTACCCAATCAAGCAGTACACCAATGTCTTCTTGGTGACATCGATCAATAAATGCTTTTAAATCATCCGGTTGTCCAAACCGACTTGTTACAGAAAAATAGCCGGTAATCTGATATCCCCAAGATCGATCAAAAGGATGCTCCATAACGGGCATTAGTTCAATGTGCGTGTAACCGAGTTCCTTTACGTAAGGAATGAGCTCGTCCATAAGATCCCGATAAGAATAATAAGAGCCGTCCTCTTTTCTACGCCAGGACCCTGGATGAACTTCATAAATCGACAGCGGGCTATCATAAGGAGCCGTTTTCTTTCTTTTGTTCATCCATTTTGCATCTTGCCAATCATACTCATCGACTTTTTTAACAATAGATGCTGTCTTCGGTTTTAACTCTGAATAAAATGCATACGGATCAGATTTCATTAGAATCTCGCCTGCACCTGTTTCGACAGCATACTTGTAGAGTTCGTCTTCTGATAGATCTTCTACAAATAACGACCAGAGACCGGACTCTTCGATTTTCTCCATTCGATGCGATGTGGGATCCCATTGATTAAAATTCCCTGTTACAGATACGGCTGCAGCGTGAGGAGCCCAGACTGTAAACCTGACTCCAAATCGTCCGTCTTCTTCCCTTAAATGGGCGCCCATTGAACGATAAGCCTGAAATAAATTTCCCTGATGAAATAAATACCGATCGTAATCTGTCGGCATCGATACAGTCATTGCGGCACCTCGCTCTCATTGATAAATATAGGGATTCCACCATAGTTATCCTCTACATCCTAAAGATTCGACATGTAATATGGTCATTCCTTCAAAAAAAATATTTGTCGAAAAATACATGCTTTTTTCGACAAATAACGGAATAATATTTCATAAAAAATGCTTTTTGATTCATATCTCATAGAAAAAAGGTTGCGGATAAACCGCAACCTTTAGAATGGCTATATTAATGAACGTTTCAATCGAATGAGCAACAATATAAGCGAACATATCATTTTTGAAAAAAACTTTTTTAAGTTATGATACATTCTCTTGCATTTCGTTCATTCGAACCTGTAGCTGGTATGCCATCGAAATAGACCATGCAAGGGGAGTGTTTTTATTTGGAATATCAGTACCACCAATATAAAGTTCTGGGATTTTACCACTTTCAGGTGTAATACTCATGGTTTTCGTCCAATATTCATTCATTTTATCTAGTTCACCCAGCTGCTCATAACATAAACCGAGCCAAGGAAATCCGAAGCACCACTCTGCTTCACTACCTTCATTATAATAAACATCGTTTTCATAACGAATAACTCCGCGTTTTCGCTCGAGTTGTCCCGTGATACGATCTACAATTTGAATGGCTTGTTCTCTTGTTACAACATTTAAAGGATAAATTAAGGATAATAGCGCTAAATCGGCTTCTTTCGTTTCGCTCTCACAAGGCAGAAGTTCATTTAGGACTTCCTGACCCTTTTCAATCATATAAGAGGGAACATTAACGAGCGTATTTACTGCTTTTAATCCTGCAACACATGCTCCGACACTTGATGCATGAACTTCTACATTTTCTTCCCACATGCCGTTGTCTGGGCTTTTCCAGTATTCTAGACATTCTAAGTAGTCGACAAGCTTCTGAACGATGCGATGATCGACTTTGTCCCTTAGCATAGGCTTTCCATTTTGAATTCCTTGTCCTATACCAAACAGCAATATTCCTATTGCATCATTTTGTGCATGACCCCATTCAACAGGAATTTCTTCAAGATCTCTTGTGTATCTGGCATGAATGTATTCATGTAAGTAATGTGGTTTCTGCTCCGTATGAATATCGATTTTCCATTCATACTTTCTCAATAATGTGAGCAGCGCATGATAAGCTTTTTCATATCGTGAACACTTTGAATTTAAATATGGCATAACCGCATAGCATACATCTCTGATCCAAACGTAGTCGTAATCATCGGATGTACTTGCAACATAAGCTCCATTGGGTAATCGCATGCTTTCAAGTACACTGTGCAGCTGCTGTTGATTCATATTTCTCACCTGCTCCTTATTTTTTACTACAATTATACCCTATTCGACAATTTTAAACCTTTTTATGCCACAAAAAAAAACTGACCCGGGTAGTTTAGGGTCAGTCAAAAGTCTGATTTATTGCTGTCATATCGCTCATTTCAGGTTCCATTCGATACACATAGTCTATATAGGTAAGAAGTGTGTCTCGCGCTTCTTTCACCTTCAAAAATTCAGTTTCACGTATAAACGCATGAACAAAATGCTCAATTCGCTTCGAAAGAATATCGTCTTCTGTCTTCATCATCAGGATACTTAATTCAATGCAAGCACAATGATGTGTGTAATATAGAGCTTTGTCATAGTCAGTAATGTCCAATGACATGCCCCCTTTCTAGGAGCTTACATATAGTATCCGCTCGTAAGCACCCATTACACGAAGAAAAAGATGTCATATTACGTTCTAAGGAACGTTACACCGTCTTTTTGTTCAATTTTCTTTTCTTTAATAAGTTTCCCCATAGCTCGCTTAAAAGCAGCTTTACTGATGTTAAACTCACTCTTTATGGCTTCTGGATCACTTTTGTCTGTATATGGCATCCGATTGTCACGCTCTTGCATATAAGCAACTAAACGTTCAGAGTCCTCAAGTCTTGCTTCTTTAACAAGTGGTCTTGTGGATACATTTATACGTCCATCTTCTCTAACAAACGTGATCCTCACTGTAAGACGCTGGCCAAGTCTCACTTGATCCTTCATCTCATCCTTATGAAGATAAGCAAGATATCCTTCATTGGTTAAAATTGAAACACCGTCTTCTAGAAAGCGAAAAACCAGGCCTTCTACTTCATCATTTTTACATTCTGCCGGTGCTGATTTAGAAAGCTCCTGTATTTCTTCAAATTTACTTAAATCTGCAAATAGACGCTGCTTTTTATCGAGCTTTAGTCCGCAATACAATTCATCACCAATTGCTGGCCAAGTTGCCCAATCATAAGGTAAATCATCTTTTGATAACAACATGTCCTTTTGAATACCAATATCAACAAAAACCCCAAGGCTTCTTTTCACTTCTACGACCTTTAGAATCGAAAAAGAATCAACTGTAACAGTTGGTATTGTTTCAGTTGCTGAAAGTCTCCCCTGATGATCATGGTACAAAAACACCTCAACTTCATCATTTTCTTCATAGTTATTTTTAGCTTCTTTTTTATGAAGCATAACGTCTTCGAATCCATTTGTTAGAAAATATCCGTATTCTTGTATACGTGCGACACGTAGCGTCGCCATTTCTCCTGCATATAATTCACTTGCCAACTTGATTCACGCCTTTCTTTTTGCTTGTCTTAGTATATCACTTCCACAGCCGGAATTTCCCCTTGTTTCTCATAAAAGTGTCTTTCCTGTCAATACTAATCGTGACCAATTACGAAAAGGAGATGTGCACATTGTCCACATACCGAAAACTAGAGGAAATGTTAAAAAACGCTCATGAGCTAGTTGAATATGCCGATGAACAGCTTCAGCTTGCTACCAAACAGCAATCAGCCATTACTGATAATAGCTATACTGAAACACAGCAATTACTTGAGCGAATGTCCGGAGAATTAGATAAAATGATTCACAGTGCAAATCCTGAACAGCGTGACGCCCTTAATCGAGCGCAACAGCAAATTCAGGATCGGCAAAACAATTTTATTCTCGGGTTTGAAACATGAGATCTGCATATTTGCAGATCTTTTTTAGCTATGTTTAACGCAGTTGATTTTTAGCTCATTCATGCTCTTTGATAACCAGTCGAATGAGACACAATCGATAATTTAAGTAAAAGCAGCTTATTTCTTAAGAAAATGAACCAAATTCACTGGCTAATGTTTGCGAGTGTTTTCTTCTCGCTTTTCTTGCCTTCATACGCTCTAGTCCACCATCATTCACAAATCTTTCTTCTTCTGTCTCAGGCATTGCTTCAGGCACTCTTGCAGGTATACTCTCTTCATCTAGAGCAACGAAAGTTAAGAAGGACGTTGCGCACACTTTCTTTCTTCCTGTTAACACATTTTCGGCAAATATTTTCACAAACACTTCCATTGAAGTATTGTGTGTCCAACTTACATAGGCCTCTAAGCTGACTACTTCACCTTCACGAATAGGACTAAGGAAATCAATTGAGTCAGCTGATGCAGTAACTACTGCTGATCTAGCGTGCTTAGATGCAGCTATGGCAGCAATGTCATCTATGTAAGACATTAGCTTTCCACCAAACAAGGTTCCATGTGTATTTGTGTCAGAAGGTAGTACGAAGCTTGATTTGGTCGTTCTTGAATCACGTATTAATTTTTTTGTTAAAGCTGTATTCGACATCGTATATCCACTCTTTCTAGAAAAGCCCAATTGCTGTTCCGTCTTCAGAAACATCCATGTTAAGGGCCGCTGGTTTTTTAGGTAATCCAGGCATCGTCATTACGTTCCCGGTTAATGCTACGATAAATCCGGCTCCAATGGAAGGACGGAATTCGCGAATGGTTATCGTAAAGCCAGAAGGTCTTCCGAGTAACGAAGGGTCATCCGAAAGAGAATATTGTGTTTTTGCCATACAAACAGGAAGTTTCCCCCAACCATTTTCTTCGAATTCTTTCATTTGTTTCTTAGCTTTAGAGGACAATTCTATCCCCGAAGCACCGTAAATTTCTTTAGCGATCGTTTCGATTTTCTCAGTCATTGAACAATCAAGATCATAAAGAGGCTTAAACTGATTTTCAGTTCGTTCCATTTCGTTTAATAACGTTTCTGCGAGCTCTACGCCGCCTTCTCCTCCTCGTGCCCATACATCTGTTAGCGCTACAGGGATATCATTTTCTTTACACCATTCTAAGAGAGTATTCATTTCTAGATCCGTGTCTGTTAGAAACCGATTAATGGCAACAACATATGGTACACCAAATTTTTTTATTGAAGAGACATGCTGTTCCAGATTTGATAGTCCAGCTTTTAGCGCACCAACATCTTCTTTTTTTAGGTTATCTTTTGGTACTCCGCCATGCATTTTAAGGGCTCGAATGGTTGCTACAATTACGGTTGCTGCAGGATCAATATCGCCAGCTCTAGTTTTAATATCGAAAAACTTTTCAGCTCCGAGATCAGCCCCAAATCCTGCTTCAGTAATCACATAGTCAGAAAGCTTTTGCGCCATTTTGGTTGCTGCCACGCTGTTACATCCATGAGCAATATTAGCAAAAGGGCCACCGTGGATTAGGGCTGGAGTATTCTCCAACGTTTGAACAAGATTCGGATTCATCGCATCTTTTAAAAGAAGTGTAATCGCTCCCTCTACACCTAAATCCCCAACAGTAATCGGCTCTTTTGACATGCTATATCCTACTACAATTGATGAAAGACGTTTCTTTAAATCAGTTATGTCTGAAGCTAGACATAGAATCGCCATGATTTCAGAGGCTACTGTAATATCAAACCCATCTTCACGAGGTACACCTTGTGTAGGGCCGCCTAGACCAACAATGACATTACGTAATGCTCGGTCATTTAAATCCACAACGCGCTTCCAAGTGACACGCCTCGTATCAAAACCAATTTCATTTCCTTGATGAATATGGTTATCGATAAGGGCAGATAAAGCATTATGTGCAGACGTTATCGCATGTAAATCTCCAGTAAAATGGAGGTTAATATCTTCCATCGGCATTACTTGCGAATAACCACCTCCAGCTGCACCTCCTTTAATCCCCATACTCGGACCAAGTGAAGGTTCTCTCATGGCAACGATGGCTTTTTCACCGATTCGATTTAATGCCTGCGCTAAACCAACTGTTACAGTGCTTTTCCCTTCCCCTGCAGGAGTAGGATTGATCGCTGTTACAAGGACGACTTTTCCAGAGGGCTTTTCATTCAAACGTTTCATCGCATTTAATGAAATCTTTGCTTTATAATGACCATAAGGTTCCCATTCATTCTCATATAATCCTAGCTGCTCGGCAATTGTAGAGATGCGAGTCATCTTAGATTCCTGTGCAATATCAATATCACTTTTGAATTTTACTTCCGGCTTCATAGAACCCCTCCATATGTAAGAATGCATCTTTCCAATTTCCATCTTACCCAACTTTATTCTTCCCGTTAAGGATTATGTTTTAATCAGTTGATAGTCTTGACATTTTTCTAATGAGACGTTATATTGTAGTTAACCATTTATCACATAGGATATTTGATTGAGACTTTGATTTCGATTTTTCGTGCACTAATCTCGTACACATCGAATATCTCTTATTCAATGTTCCAGTGAATGGTTGAATTTTAAAGTGCACAAAGATTGTGCTAAGCTTTTAGGAGGAACAAACATGCAAAACGGTAAAGTAAAATGGTTTAATGCAGAAAAAGGATTCGGTTTCATCGAAATCGACGGAGCTGACGATGTATTCGTACACTTCTCAGCAATCAATGATGAAGGTTTCAAAACACTTGAAGAAGGCCAAGACGTTTCTTTCGAAATCGTTGAAGGAAATCGCGGACCTCAAGCTGCTAACGTAAACAAACTCTAAAATATAATTTTCAAAAGGAACTGATGAAATCATCAGTTCCTTTTTTCATGTCATTTTCCGATGAGATAGACGCTAAATCACGATAAACCCTTTGGTTTAAAAAGCAGACTCATGGTCATACTATTCTTGAATGAATCGTAAAGGTGGGATAGTATGTCAGAACCATATTCTGATTTGCAACAAATTGAAATGTCCATTAAATCAGCTCAGCACCTCGTCGGCCAGGCAACGAAAAGCATGAATGGTAACCAGTTACAAGCGGCACAGGATGCGATAAATCAAGCGAAAGAACAGTTCCAACAAGCGCTCTCACATAAATCGGGAACGAATGAACAGTTCTATGAATTTTCTAGTGAATTAATCGAAAAATGTGAAACGCAGTTAAGAGAAGCAAACGAATAAGAGAAGCAGCATTGCGCTGCTTCTCTTATTCGTTATCAACTTCAATGGAACTACTAATTTCTGTACCCTTAAGCGCTTGTTTGGCTAAACGATGCGCCTCTTTATTCTCTTCGCGAGAAATATGCTTGTACACAGGTTGAAGTCTAAGATCACGTAGCGTATCTTCAATGCGATCCATCCACCTCGTTAAGAGTGGTTCATACACGGCCCATTCTCCTCCAAGCTGGTTAATCACCACCTGGGAATCACCTTTGATGAGGATCTCTGTATCCTCAACATCGATTGATTTTATTTCTTGAAGACCTAACCATAACGATGCATATTCGGCCTCATTATTATTTTCAAGATAATCCATCGCTTTATTTATTCGTATGCGTTTTCTCTGCCTACCCTCATAATAATAAATAACCGCTCCGCATCCAGCCTTCTTTGTTTCTTTATCAAAACTACCGTCGAAAATAACCTCAATTGAAGCTGGTCGCTCTTGTTTTTTGGTCATGTATGTTTCCAATTCCTTAACAGACCATTTCGTTCCCCTATTATCAAGAAAGTAAAGGTCGATGGATCGACCAGTTTTAGCAATATCACGTGCCAAAAGAAGCGCTTCATTAAATGGCACTTCGTCTGACGTCATCCAGGAGGAAAGGCCTCTTGGCGTTTTGTATTTCCATTTCACTATAACATCCATGACTATGCCCTCCCTATGTCAAATGTTTACCTAATTGCTTCAATTCTTCTCCAACTGTACATTCGGTAATACAAAACTTTTGGGCATGACATTTACCGTAATCATGTTGATTGACTCTTTTGAGCAAGCAATCCTGACAATATGTATCTAGGATTAACCCTACTTCCATCATAACTTCTTTCTTTTTCATACTTTTCACTCCTACACACAGTCCCTTCTTAACAGTTTTCTCCTTTTACCTTAAATGTATGTCTTCTCTCTACGAACATGATTATGATAAAATACAACAAGACCAGCCCACAGGGGAGGAAAGGCACATGATTGAAGTGTATGTAGATGGAGCAAGCGCAGGTAACCCTGGTCCCTCTGGAGCAGGTGTTTTCGTTAAAGCAGAAGGAAGTGTCATTCGATCTTCTCTCCCGCTTGGCACGCTCACAAACCATGAAGCAGAATTTGAAGCGTTAATTCACGCTCTTACGCTTTGTATAGATAAACAGTTCCGCACAATCTCCGTTCGGACAGATTCACAGCTAGTCAGTAGCGCAGTCGACGGCAGATATGTCAAAAACAAAGGTTATCAACCCTACTTAATTCGATGCTTGGCGTTAGTTGATCAATTCGACCTTTGTTTCATTAAATGGATCCCAAGCTCAAAAAATAAAATGGCTGACGAGCTAGCGCGAAAAGCGATTCAGCAAAACAAATGATAAAAACGTCCTTATCTTCTATCAAATCCTAATTAAAATGAGCGCCTTTTCAATCCAAGGCGCTTTTTTTATTTAGGATTTGTTAACCAACCATTATTTCTACATGCGGATTCTCAATCCGAGATGATCCAGCTCATCTTTAAACCGATCTAAATCCATATCTAACCTGCAATTAGCAAACGAATAATCATCAAGATCAGGAATCGCGCGCTCAATTGTCACAAGTTCAAGACTTAATTTCGCGAACTCCTCGCCATCTATAAGCTTTTTACGATACCGATTAAATTTACTGTCTAGTTCGCTAATGTTCTCATATACCCCTTGAACGGAACCATATTGCTGAATTAGCGGTAAAGCAGCCTTGTCCCCTACTCCGGCAACACCTGGAATGTTATCACTCTTATCTCCAAGTAATGCTTTCACATCAATCCACTGATCGGGTGTAATTCCATACTCTGTTTTGAAATGCTCTTCTGTGTATACCCTATCGCCTTCTTTGCGAATCGCAATAATTTGTGAAACAGAAGGATTCAGAAGCTGAAGAAGATCCCGATCATTACTATAAATGTAACAATCACCCAGACCTTCTTTTGTCCACCGGTCGGAGAGTGTTCCCATTACATCATCTGCTTCAAATCCTTCTACACTTATCTGCGGGATTCCTGTTGCCTTAAACAAATTCACAGCCGTTTCATATTGCTGAATAAGAGGACCTGGTAAATCTTCCCTCGTTCCTTTATATTCTTCATAGAGCGCTTTACGCTTTACTTCATTCCGTTTCACATCCCATGTAACAACAAAATGCGTCGGTTCATACTCCTTTACAAGAGAAATGATTTTTTGCAGCTTCACCCTTAAAGCATTCGTATATAACCCTTCAGGCGTTTGCGAAAGCTGGTCTTCAGACTTTCCATAGGCTGTCGCAAAATAACCTCTACTTAATAAATTAAATCCATCAATTAATACTAATCGGCCCATATATTTGATCTTCCTTTCACCCTATAAACCATTTTCTTTTCTTATGGTAACATAAACGAAATAACAAAATGATCACAATAAAAGAAGGAGCCTTTTTAATGAAGGCTCCTTCTTTTATTCTTGCGGATTTTTCAGCTTTTCTGCTTCCATCTCTGCATAGGATGGCATCGCTTTTGCTTTTTGTTGTTTTGCATTATTATTACGCTGTGCATTGGGGTTTCCTTTTTTCTGTCTGCCCATCGTGACACTCCTTTAGAAGTACTTCCTCTCTAGTTTGTGCCAGATTGGCCTCATTCTATTCAGTCGAAATGAAGCTCCTGTTTGTAAGAACGAAGAAACGCTACATACTGCTTGGATGCTTCTTGAAATGCTTTTTTGTCTCCTCTGTCGAGAGCTTGATCAATGGATTGTTGGTAACGTTTTTCCTGGAAAGTAAACACGGCTTCATCAAGGATCAATTGGGCGTACAATTCCAACTCAAACGTTTCCTGTTCCTGTTTCTTTTTCATAGCACGTTGTTTCATATTGTCTTTATACGACTTATGATGATTGTTCATGCTAGCTCTCCCCCCTCTGAAGCTCTTTTTTCTATTATACGAGGGAATCGTCAAAATATCAATATTTTTCAGAATATTCCGATATAACTTTTTTTACTTGTTTTCTTTTCAAGAGAAAATGCTATTAACTCAAGGATTAGAGCGGGTAACGATCAAGATCAAAATAATTTTTCTTTAAGAGTCTTTCTTGACTCATTAATTCTTTATACGAAAAGGAGGAGGGTAGTTTTGCCGTATCGATTAGCATCAATTGCTCCTCCACGTCTCCAACTAATTCATCTGTCTGATAGCACATCCCGCAATAACCGCATTGAACCGAGGGCAAATCACTAATTTCGACCGCTCTCGATCCATCAGGTAATTCCCAGTAACCTTTATCAAGCGTCTCAAAAGCTCCCTCCTGTTCACACCATTTACAGATCATACGGTTTCCTCTCCTTTATCATTACCTTTGTATTTCTCCTGCTCTGCGTTAAATTTCTTTTCCTTCATAACATCTCTTTTATCGCGCTTATCTTTTAGCGAGCTATGTGTTGCGTCCTTTTCGTATTGAGATCTTCGACTAAACCGCTGAATGCCTTCTGGAACAAGATTAAACCGCTCATCTGTCATTAAGGAATGAATGCCGATAGCAGGTTTTTTCTCCATTTCATAAACCTGGTTAAAGTACGTATCAGCCGTACCAGGAGTATAATTTTCCGGCTCAGGGTAAGAAGTAATAACCCCTTCAAAGTTTCGTAAAATAACTTTATCTGCACTTTGGGAAATCATGTAATTTGGCTGAAGGGCTATTTTTCCACCGCCTCCAGGGGCATCAACTACAAAAGTCGGTACGGCATATCCTGACGTATGTCCCCTTAATCCTTCAATGATTTCCAATCCTTTAGAAACCGGTGCACGAAAATGCCCAATCCCCTCAGATAAATCACACTGATAAATGTAATATGGCCTCACCCTAATTTTCACAAGGTCATGCATCAGCTTCTTCATAATCGGTACGCTATCATTGATCCCTGCAAGAATAACCGCTTGATTTCCAACAGGAACGCCGGCATCTGCCAGCATTTCACATGCCTTCTTCGATTCTTCTGTAATTTCAATACTTGTATTAAAGTGCGTGTTCAGCCAGACAGGATGGTATTTCTTTAAAATGTTACATAAATCCTCTGTAATTCGCTGAGGAAACACAACCGGGGCTCTCGTTCCGATTCGAATAATTTCAACATGTGGAATCGCTCGTAAGTTCTTGAGCACATATTCAAGAATCTTATCATTGATAAGTAGCCCATCTCCTCCAGAAATAAGGACATCTCTCACTTCAGGGGTTCTTGAAATATAGCTTATGGCTTCATCAAGCTGTTTTTTTGGAACCCCCATTCCGATTTGCCCTGAAAAGCGTCTCCTAGTACAATACCTGCAGTACATCGAACACTGATTTGTAACTAGGAAAAGAACGCGATCAGGATATCTATGCGTTAATCCAGGCACTGGGGAATCCTCATCTTCATGAAGAGGATCTTCGAGATCATATTTCGTTTTATACATCTCTTGCGAAATAGGGACTGATTGCATGCGAACCGGACAGCGCGGATCATCCGGATTCATTAAGGAAGCATAGTATGGCGTGATGTTAAGTGGAATGGTTTTCGTTGCGATCTTCACACCTTCTTCCTCGTCAGGTGTTAAGTTCACTACTTTCTTCAAGTCATCAAGCGTTCGAATCGTATTAGTAAGCTGCCAAATCCAATCATTCCATTGGTCTTCCGTGACATCCTTCCAAAGTTCAATATCCTTCCAATTCCGAGTTGGCTTATACAGTTGCATCAGCACAATACATTCCCCCTTCAGATAATCTACTCCTATACTATGCAAGTAGCGTGCCAGCTCCATTAATTCTTCAAAAAAGCCTACTTTTTGGTTTATCGTGGGATCAAGACGCTTATAAGATAAGTCTATTACGGTTACAACTAAGATCCCTACTTATCCACTCCCTTCATTTATTTCCACAATAAAAAGCCAGCTGTGCTCAATATTCGGCACTCTGGCTTAGTGGGTGTTTAGAAAGTTTATATTGTAATGTTTGTCTGGGGATGCCTAACTGCTCTGCAGCTTTTTTCACATTACCCTGGCTGACATTCATGGCTTGTTTTATTAAATCATATTCTGTTTTTAACAAAACGTCGCGGAGTGGTGCCGTTACACGAGATTGATTTTCTGGAAGAAGCACCTCAAAATCGTCGAAGGTTAATGTATGTCCTTCTGCGAAATTCATGGCCGATTGAATCACATGCTCAAGCTCCCGAACATTTCCATGCCAGTGACGCGAAGAGAGCAGCGTTGCCGACTTCTGATCGACTCCTCTTATGTTTTTATGAAATTTATCGTTGTATTTCTTAATAAAATGAGCAATGAGATTAGAAATATCCTCTTTTCGTTCTCGAAGAGGTGGTAATCTAAGATAAATAACATTCAAACGGTAAAACAAATCAACACGAAGCCTCTTTGCCTCAAGAGCAGATTCCGGTTCTTCATTCATTGCAGCTATGATTCGGACATCCACTTTTCTCGTCTTTCCTGCTCCAACTCGCCGGATGACACCATCCTCTAAAACCCGAAGCAATTTTGCTTGTACATCAATGGGCATCGAATTAATCTCATCAAGAAAAAGAGTACCGCCATTAGCTAGTTCGAATAATCCTTCACGCTCCTCAGCACCTGTAAAGCTTCCTTTTGACGTACCAAAAAGAATCGACTCAAGAATCGATGCAGGTAAGGCGGCGCAATTTTGTGCAATAAATGGCCCCACCCGCTTAGAAGCATTATGAATTGCTTGAACAAGGAGTTCTTTTCCAGTGCCAGTCTCACCATAGACAAGAACTGGAGAATGAAGAACGGCAGCTTTTTGGGCTCGGTCCTTTACCTTTATAAAAACGGGATCGTTCGTTAGAATGTGCTCAAATGTATAGATAGTGCCGTTGTCGAACTCCTTGACCGTCTTTCGATTTATTTTAGATTGTAATTCCATTACCTTATCAGACAATATTTTGATACGCGAAAGATCTCGAGCAATTTCCACAGCTCCTTCTAAGTGCCCATTCACAACGATAGGCAGTGTCGTATTAATCGTCGAGATCAAGTGTCCCTTCATATTTCTGTAAGTTTGATCTTTATTAAAAATTGGCTTTCTTGTCGTTAACACATGAGATAGTGTGCTCGTTTCTTTGGAGAGTGATGGAAAAGCTTCTAAATAGTGCGTTCCTAACACATCGCCTACTTGCAATCCGTCGTGCTTAGCAGCAATTTCATTATAATAGATCGTCATCCCTCTGTTATCAACGACATGAATCCCTTCATCAATACTTTCTAGGATCGCTTCAAACATTCCATCCGTAAGTGGAATCGTTTCTCTCATAGACGTCCTCCTTTATGCCGAATTTTCATCTATCTGTGCTGATTTTCCGGCACTACCTAGAAGCTTTTTACTCCATAGATTCATATTTTCCCAATCTTTATAGATCTTTACATTGTTTACAAGACGCCCACCATATTCATAGTGAAGCTGATGAAATACAGCATTCATTCCAAAAGAAAGACTCCTCGCGATCGAGTAAGCGTAGTACACCTCTTGCTTTAACAACTCCGTTTCTAAAGCAAGAATTAAGTGACGCATCGTTCCACCTTTCCTATACTCAGGAAGGGTTGCGCAATCCGTCATCTCGGCATTTCTATACGTACGATTCACTTCAGCTGAGGCGGCACTTTTGATTATTCCCTGATCTTCCATTACATAAAAAATCGTGTCACTCTTCATAGCTTTCTTAATGTAACTAGGATCATCCATTGGGGTTGGGTAGACCGAAAACACAGTTTGATATAATTTGGCTAGCGCTTCAGCATCACTTTCAATTCCAATCCGCATAGGAGGGTTTCCTTTGAGAGAAGTAAGAGGTTTGTTTTGTACAGCCTTTAATAACTTGTCTTCATCTACCCAAGACTCACTATTTCGACGCCAATTCGCTCGATACTTCGTCATGAGATGAGCATCACTACCAGAAAAATAGAAACGAATCTTCCCTTCGTAGGTATAGCCAATTGAAAGAAAGGAGGAAACATCTTCACTTTTTACTTTTACAATGCACTTTGAATATTCGCTCGTAAACACTTCTTGAATATGAGCGATAACTGCTTGGACGCTTCCATCATAAACATCAATACGAATGCGTTCATTAAATGTATCAAACGTACAGGTAAAGACATAATCGCTCCCTTTATAAAAATGCTCAACCGCTTCAATTCGCTTATTTCCCATTAACCTCCCCCTCATTCATGTCTTAAATCAGTAGTTCTTCTTTCTTTTGTAAACTCCTTCCTAAAGGTAAGCTATATTAGAAAAACAAAGTGAAAGAACCACATGAAAAAGAACGGCATAGCCGCTCCTACTTATGCTGGCCACACCATTCTAGAATGATGTGCACAAAAAGTTCTGCTGCAAGCATCATTTGATCAATTTCAATGTATTCATTTGCAAAATGTGCTACCGCTGTCTCTCCTGGACCGAAAATAATCGATGGCGTATTCCCTTCTTCTTGTAGCAATCCCCCATCTGTCCCCCAAGGAGAAGCTTCGATAACGAGATCTTTCCCTGTGACTTCTTCGTAATGACGGCGAATTACGCCCACTAGCGGATGATCTTCATCAACTTCTCCAGGCAGCCATCTTGCTCCAAACCACTCGATCTCTACTGGATGATCCTTTAGCCAATCATCTTCAATAGCTTCTAGGGCACGGCGCATGTCAAGCTTTGCGTCATCAAGCTCTTCTCCAGGAATCACCCCCATTCTTCCCTCTAAAACTACTTGATCTGGAACAGAGGATGGCCAATCTCCACCTGAAATTTTTCCTATATTAATCGGAACAGGGATCGGAATGTTTTCATATAAAGAGTCTGTAATTCGATTATTGCGCTGTTCCTCTAATAATTGGATGGCTTTAATCACCGAAAGGCTTTTCTCGAGAGCAGATACTCCTTCATAACGCGTACCACCGTGTGCACCGCGCCCTGATACGGTGATACGAAACCACATTGATCCCTGCTGCTTAGGGAACACTTTCATCTTCGTCGGCTCTGGAATAAGAGCGGCATCAGCACGGTAACCTCGTTCAATTGCCGCAAGTGTACCTGTTCCCCCACTTTCTTCTTCCACTACGCTTTCAAAGATCAGATCGCCATTTAGAGGAAGCTCCAAATCTTTAAGGCATTTTAAGGCAAGAAGCATCGCCGTATTTCCGCCTTTCATATCGGTTGCCCCTCTACCGTACAGCCTGCCGTTCTTTACTTCCCCGCTATAGGGTTCTAACTCCCAGTCACTTCTATTTCCAGGGGGGACAACGTCAATATGACCGTTCAAAATGAGTGAACGACCACCTCCCTTACCTTTCCACACACCTACAACATTAGGGCTTTGTGTAAAATCTGTTCGATTCGCACAAAATGCACGATGATTAAGGGTTTCGTCTCCAGGAGTAAACCGATCTATTTTCATTCCGAGTTGATGAAGTTCTGACTGAACAAGGTCTTGCACATTTGCCTCGTTTCCTTGCACGCTATCACAACGAACAAAGCGTTGAAGCATTTCTATCCCATAGTCCCGATGAAGCATCATCCATTTGTTTATTTCTTCTTTCATGAGGTCCGCCTCCCCACATGATCAACATTTACAACCGCTTCAGTAGCGCCTAACACATCTTCAACAGAATAACCAGGCATCACTTCGAGAAGAAAAAGCTCTCCCTGATCAATTCGCATAACAGCTCTCTCTGTAATAATCATGTGTGCACCTTCTTTTACCGTCAAAGGGAGAGAACATTCTTTGACAATTTTGGGCTGCCCATCTTTTGTTGTATGACTCATTAATACAATCACCTTTTTAGCTTTTTGAGCGAGATCAATAGCCCCACCCATGCCAGGCACTCGTTTTCCAGGTACGATCCAATTTGCGATATCTCCTCTTCCACTCACTTCAAGTGCGCCAAGAATCGTTAAATCGAGATGTCCCCTCCTAACCATTCCAAACGCTTCTGCACTATCAAAAAATGAAGCACCTGATTGAATGGTAACTGGATATCCCCCGGCGTTAGATAGATTTCCATCTTCCTTACCTTGCTCAGGACTCCCCCCCATTCCTAAGATGCCATTTTCCGTATGCAACATGACATCGAGGGAATTTGGAATAAAGTCAGCTACAAGCGTAGGAATACCGATCCCAAGATTAACCATCATGCCGTACGTGACTTCACGAGCAGCACGTTGTGCAATTAACTTTCTCGCTTCAGCTCCCATACCCATTTCCAATCAACTCCCTTGCTTTCAATGACGTGATCAACGAAAACACCTTGAGTGATAATTTCCTCTGGACCTAGCTCACCTGTTTGTACGATTTCAACAGATTCAGCGATAGTAACATCACCTGCTTTGGCGACAAGTGGGTTCGTGTTTCGTGCACTTTGATCGTAGATTAGATTTCCATATGGATCAGCACGTTTGCAGGCAATAATAGATAAATCTGCCGTAAGAGCAGGTTCAATCATATATTCTTTACCGTGAATGATTGTCTTTTCCTTTCCGTGTTCAATAGATGTCCCAAGCCCGACGTCTACTAAAATACCACCAAGCCCCATCCCCCCAGCGCGAATCTTTTCTGCCAGCGTTCCCTGCGGGTAGAATTGAACGGTAAGTTCTCCGTTATGCATTTGTTTTCCTGCTTCAGGATTTGAGCCAATATGAGATGCAATAAGTGTTGAAACTCTTTTTTCGGTGACAAGCTTTCCAGGTCCGATCCACGGGAAGCCAGCATCGTTACAAATGAGCGTTATATTCTTAATACCAGAATCAAGAATCCATTGAATAAGTGTTGGAGGTGAACCTACTCCACCAAATCCACCACACATTATCGTCATGTTATCTCTTAATAGATCGAGCTCTGACAATGCGCATCTTTTACTTCTCACGGATTTCTCATCCTTTCGTCAGCTTATCGATCGTCTACTATAGAGGCCTTCTATTGTAAGCTCTTTCTCCAATTCAGCTAATGCTTGATTCAGCTTATTCAGAAGGAGATGAACCTCATTTTCTTGAATGATTAGAGGTGGTGCCACAATGACTGCATCACCCGCTATCCCATTCAATCCCCCAGCAGCCGTGTAAACGAGTAAACCGTAGTCATAGCATTTTCTGATAAAACGATTTGTCACTTCATTCTGTAGCAAGAACGGTTCCTTCGTCAGTTGATCCTGAACAAATTCAATAGCTGTTAATAACCCTTTACCTCTTACATCACCAATAAAAGGATAAATCGATTGAAGCTCTTTTAATCCTTTTAAGAGAAGATCACCTTTTTCTTCGGCATTTTTCACAAGATTATTTTCTTCTATATAGTCAAGAACAGCGAGACATATAGCAGATGAGAGTGGGTTTGCACTAAACGTATGACCGCTTAGCACAACTTTGGATCCGCGTTCAATTTCCAGTATGATCCGATCAGATACAAGGGTAGCTGCCATCGGTGTATAACCTGCGCTCATTCCTTTTCCGAGTGCTAAGATATCTGGTGCGACACCCCAATGTTCCATTGCATACATTTTCCCTGTTCTCCCGACTCCTGTCATAACTTCATCTGCAATAAACAAAATATCATAGCGCTCACATACGGCTTTCATTTCTTTAAAATAGGAATCAGGTGGAACAACCGCACCCCCAGCTGCACCAATGATAGGTTCACAAACAAACGCCGCAATTGTTTCTGCCCCAAGTCTTTGAATCGTTTTTTCAAATTCTAGCGCATAGTGCTTTGAACAATTCGGACAGTGCTCATTGTAAGAACATCTGTAACAATAAGGAGGAGAGAGTTCTGGATAATGCTCTAACATCGCGCTAAAGCGACTCCGACGTATGACATGACCGGACATTGAAAGGGCACCCATTGTAATCCCGTGATAGCTCATCCACCTCGATATGATTCTGTTCTTCGTTGGTCGACCCAGTTCCTGCCAATACTGAACGGCTATTTTCAAAGCGGTTTCTAATGCTTCTGATCCGCTGTTCACAAAAAACACCCAGTCCAGATCACCCGGAGCATGGCGACATAGTCTTTCAGCAAGAAGCTCTGCAGACGAACTCGTAAACTGAGAGCGATAAACAAATGATACTTGATCGGCTTGCTTTACCATCGCTTCCTTAATTTCAGGAACGGCGTGGCCGATATTTGCTGTCACAGCTCCTGAACATCCATCAATAAACGCATGACCATCCTCATCATATAAATAGATCCCTTTTCCATGAGAAATAAAGGCATAATCCATTCCTAATAAAGGTTTTATTAAGTGGGTTCTTTTACTCATCACCGAATCGACACCTCACTTTTTTGTCTATATGTATAGCCTATGTTGAAATGAAGCAAAATTCTATCCCACATCATCTACAAAAAATTCTGACATTATTGTACGCTTTGGATAAGAAGAGACGGAGGGACGCCTATGGGACTATCAGTTCGAGAAGCCTTACAGCTGCCTGAGATGAGTGGAATTAAATTAATTGCTGGAAAAAAAGGAATTGACCGAGATATTAAATGGTTAACAATCGTGGAAGTAATGGAAGATATGACACGGCTTCATGAAGGGGAGTTTTTAATAACGACGGCATACGGATGGCACGAGAAATCCGATTCTTATGCGAAACTCATTGATGCCCTTTCGAACAGACAGCTCTCTGCTCTTGCCATTCATACTGGATTTTATCTAGACGTAGTTCCGATTGCGATGATCGAAGCGGCGAACCGAACCGGATTACCGCTTCTTGAAATTCCGAGAACGATGAATTTCTCAATGGTTACAAGAAGCATTTTGGAACAGCTCGTTAATAAACAACTGTCCATTCTTACACAGGCTCAGCGTATTCAGGATGACTTAACGTCACTTGTTATTAAAAATGCTGGCTTTTCAGCTATCACTGATGCACTATCGAAACTACTAAACTGCACTGTTTCAATTTATCATGCGGATAATGCTCTTTTAGCAGAGACTTATCTCACGAATCAAAATGATTCTACCGATCAATTCTATCCGATCAAAACCGAAGGAAAAGCAATTGGAACAATTCATATCAAGAAACTAACACCACTCACGGCACTCGATCACCTTGCTTTAAAGCATGCGGCTAATATTTTTGCGATTGAATTTCTAAAACTACGTATTATTGAAGATACTAGATCTCAGATCGAAGCTGATTTTCTTGATATTTTACTCTCCCAATCCTACGAAGACGAGAAAATAATATTAAAAAAGAGCAAAGAAATGGGCTATGATTTAACCGGTTCTAATACAATCGCAGTTCTTTCATCATCAAACCTTACAAAACTTGAGCAAGACTGTCAGCAGCAATTAATCGAAACAAGAACAAAAGGTATAATAAAGAGGAAGATGGATCATATTGTTGTGCTTCTTTTAGGTGACACCATTCCTTTCAAAGAAGGAAAGAGCTCTTCTATCATTGGAGTCAGCATGACCAAAATAGGCATACAACAGCTTGAACTAGCACTTAAAGAAGCTACGGTTGCCCATCAATTTGCTAAATATCGAAACGAACATCATCTATCCTTCGCTGACCTAGGTGCTTATCAGTTATTCATTCGATTAAAAGAAAATGGCGAAGATCTTTCACCCTACTATTCACCTCTTCTATCACCAATAGTTGACTATGATCGAAAGCACCAGGCTCAGTTAATGAAGACACTTGAATCTTTTCTAGAAAACAACCTTGTCATTAACCGGACAGCTGATAAATTATTTATTCATAGGCATACACTAAACTATCGAATCAAACAATTAGAAAAGCTCACCGGTATTGATATATACGCATATGATCAGCGCATGCAGCTTCAGTTTGCTCTACTTGCTTATCGGACCGATTGCATTCTTCCAGCTATTTAAAAAAGCAGATCCCCTATCAATGATAGGGAATCTGCTTTTTTTATTGAGACGATAGCGAAGACCAATTCAGAAGAAAATTATCTGAATATTGGTTATCCACAGAATTTTGTGGGTAACCCATCTACGGCACCTATACCCCCATGTATTTAAAATATACCAGGGGCGGGTATACGAAATCATCTGTTGATAAGTGTCAGAAAGCCTATATTATCAATAGTTTCCAAAGTTATCAACACTTGAATTTCCAGAGGTTTCATGTCTTTATAAACAGAACATCTTCATTTCGACGATAATATAGAAATTATGCTACAATGATGTTTATGAGAAGAAGAGACGGAAAGGAAGACAGACCTATGGAGCATTTATTAAACCCTCGCGTGAAGGAAATTGAGATTTCTGGGATTCGAACTTTTTTTAATATGGTAGCTGATTATGAGAACATGATTTCATTAACAATCGGCCAACCTGATTTTGAGACACCAGCTCATATTAAGGAAGCAGCTCAAGCCGCTATTAGTGAAAACAAAACAACGTATACTCATAATGCCGGCATCCTAAAACTTCGAAAGGCAGCAGCTAATTTTCTACAATCAAAATACAATCTTAACTACCAAGCTGAATCTGAGATCATTACCACTTCAGGAGCAAGTCAGGCAATTGACGTGACACTTCGAACACTTCTCACTGAAGGTGACGAAGTGATTTTGCCAGGTCCAGTGTATCCAGGTTATGAGCCAATCATTACATTATGTGGCGCAACTCCAGTACACGTCGATACGACTAAAAACGGATTTAAAATGACCCGCGACCTAATTGAAGATGCCCTAACAGAGCGAACAAAATGCAT
Source organism: Anaerobacillus sp. 63XJN7_4_ISO-PGPR-S23-413 (assembly GCF_056173725.1). Classification (NCBI taxonomy): domain Bacteria; kingdom Bacillati; phylum Bacillota; class Bacilli; order Caryophanales; family Bacillaceae; genus Anaerobacillus; species Anaerobacillus sp. 63XJN7_4_ISO-PGPR-S23-413. The sequence continues at coordinate 1,939,010 of NZ_CM149688.1, read as the reverse complement.
TATTCTACCTTCCCCATCTAACCCTACTGGTGTTGCGATGTCTTATGATGAATTAGCCGATCTTGCTGATTTACTTAAAGCTAAAAACATTTTTGTTTTATCTGATGAAATTTATTCAGAGCTTAACTTTTCAGGTGATCATTCTTCGATCGCTCAATTTGATGGCATGCGTGATAAAACGATCGTAATCAACGGACTATCTAAATCTCACGCTATGACAGGATGGCGCATTGGCTTTCTCTTCGCCCCAGTAGAACTATGCCAGCATATCTTGAAAGTTCATCAGTATAATGTCTCCTGTGCTTCATCAGTATCTCAGTACGCCGCTCTAGAAGCGTTACAGAATGGATTGCAAGACTCGATTGAGATGCGAGTTGCTTACAAGGAACGAATGAATTATGTTTATGATCGCTTAGTTGGTATGGGGTTATCTCCAATCAAGCCTGACGGTGCTTTCTATATCTTGCCTTCCATTCAGGAGTTCGGCTTATCTTCATTTGACTTTGCAATGAAACTCGCGAAAGAAGGTAATTTAGCAGTTGTACCAGGAAGCGCCTTTTCATCACTCGGTGAAGGCTATGTAAGAATTTCTTTCGCTTATAAACTTGATGTACTAAAAGAAGGTATGGATCGCTTAGAAAAGTTCATTCACACCCTTAGATAGAATGAATAAACGCCAGCCCTCGTAGGGCTGGCGTTTCGTTTATTTTGTTTCAATTTGATTTTCTTCATAGGAGATCCAGTCACTATAACTTCCAGGATAAAGCTTTGCATGAATACCTGCCTCTTGTAAAGCAAGCAGGTTAACACAAGCAGTCACACCAGAACCACAGTATACAATTGGTTCATGACCATGCTCTTTCTCCCCTACTCTCTCTTCAGGGTCTTTCCATGTTTTATTATCATTAAGGTTATTCTTCCAGAAGTAATTGATAGCGCCTGGTATATGACCTGCTTTAGGATCAATAGGTTCTATCTCTCCAGAATAGCGCTCGCTTGCTCTCGAATCAATAATTGTGCGCCCTTCTATCTGCGCCTGCTTCACATCATTCATAGAAACAATCATCGATTTATCAAGACTTATAGGATACGATGAAGGAGTTACTTGACGAACTTTCGTCTCAAGTTTATGCCCCTCCCCTCTCCAAGCTTGAAGACCCCCATCAAGAACAGCACGCGCTTTATGGCCAGCAAATCCGAGTAGAAACCATAATCTTGCTGCCATAGCACCGTACTCATGGTCGTATAGGATCACTTTCGAATCCTGCTCAATCCCTAACCTTTCAACGAGCGTCTGGAGCTGTTCTTGATCAGGTAAAGGATGTCTTCCACCATGCTCTCCAACTTCACCAGATAAATCTTTTTCGAGATCAGCATACTGCGCTCCTGGAATGTGACCTTTTAAATAGGAAGCATAACCGTTTTCTGGATTGCCAAGTTCAAATTGACAGTCCACAATCACTAATTGCTCATCATACAAATGATCTGATAGCCATTCAATTGAAACTAGATTTTTCATTTCCTATTCTCCCTTCGACAGTAGCTCCGTTTGAATTTCGAAAGCATTATTTCGCTTAGTTTCAAGGAAATCTTTTGATATATCGCTTGTTAGCATCGTTGTTCTGGCCTTGACATATGATGTAACTTCTTTCATCATTTCGCCTTTTACCTCTACAATTAATTGATCAAAGAAATTCGTAGCCGTCTCTTCAATCACTTTATGTTCTGTTTTCAAATAGTTATTAACAGGTTGTTGAAACTCACTTTTCAACTCATCATGAAGCTTATCTCTTCCACTCTGTTCGAAAAATTGCTTCGAAGATTTAAAGGAGCTACGAGAGTGCTTTAATACATGGTCAACTGCTATCCATGCGGTAAGAGACTCATCAAACTCCGGGGTTTCCATGTCCCGATCAGGTAGACTGCTGTAATGAAAATCAGATAGCATTTCTCGAATAAGCTTTTGTATTTCTTTCTCACTCTTTTGAATTTCTCGCTTCATAAATCGATCGATTCGAAGAGAAGCTGCCCTTAGCTCCTGTAATAAATCTTGTTCAATATCCTCAACCAGCGTTTCTGAAGCACGTTGCAGTCCTTCACGCCCTTGAATAGTCGATGGGTTAAAGGCTTCCTTAAAGAAATCATTAAATCGATAAAAAAGACGCTGAGGAATATAATGAACAAGTTCTGTTAATTCTTGTTTGATCAGCTTTTCAGATGAAGTGTTTGAATAGTGATTAATCTTCCTATTTGCTTCGTCACTCTGATTACGAAACTCTGTGATCTGCTGTTCTTTTTCACTCGCATTTAATTCAAAGTTCTCGATCCAACGCTCGATTTCGCTCATCACACTTGTTAATTCAGTTAAGCTGGACTCCACTGCCATTTTTGAAAGATCCTTGCGAATAAAATGATAGAAGCGCGATTCAAACCGCTTAATACCGCCTTTTTGTCTCAATTTTTCTGGTAACGCCGCAAGAAACTTAGCCTCTTTTTCACTTACATTCTCTTCAGAAGCAAGCATTCCTGCAAGACTTGAGACAGGATACAGTGCAGGATAGCGAATACCGTACTGCTGTAACTGATTTGTAACATGATCAAGAACGATTTCGAGCTCTTCGTCATCTGCAGCAAGATCAGATGCATTAAGAAGAAAGAACATTTTATCCATTTCAAAAACGTCTTTCACTCGTCCAAGCTGAATGAGGAACTCTCGATCTGCTTTTGAAAATGCATGATTGTAATAGGTGACGTAAAGAATAGCATCGGCTGCTTTCATATATTGAAACGCTACACCTGTATGTCGTGCGTTGATGGAATCTGCCCCTGGAGTGTCTACAAGCGTTATTCCCTTTCGCGTTAAAGTACAATCATAATAGAGCGAGATAGAAGCAACGAAGGCCGCTTTTGACTCATTTACGACCATATCCTCATAGTCATCCAGTGTGACTTCACGTTCCTTACCGAGGTATGCTAGCTCAGCTTCACCTTCAAGTACAGCTCTTAGGAAAAGGGCATGAGGTTTTGTTGCAGAAGACTCTCTCTTAAACAATTTCCCTTGTGAAATGATTTGGAGACAATCCCTTAGTGAAAAAGCTTGCTCACCAAAATAAGAAAGGGAATGATTCAAATCCTCCAAAAGTTCTTCTTCCGATTTGTAATAAATCATCGCCGTTTTATGAGCATGATCTTCTGTTACCGGGCAAATACGATTAAGCGTAGCCGTTGTTGGATTTGGAGAAGAAGGCAGTATTTTTTCGCCAATGAGCGCATTGGCAAAAGAGGATTTCCCAGCGCTAAAGGCACCAAACAATGCGACCGTAAATGACTTTTCTGATAATTTATTTGCACGCTTGATCAAGTTTTGTCTCGTATAGTCAAAACCAGGAAGATCCTCTAATTCATCTGCCATTCTTTGAAGGGCGATACTAGTCGCTTCGGGATCAGGAAGAGAAGTTTGACCTTCAGGTGAATCCACCTCTTTAGGCTCCTGTTGCTTACGCTGTTGTCCACTATCGCTTTTGGTCGACTCTACGATAGTAACATCCTCCGTTTGCGTGTACCTTTTCTTAAATGCCTCTCCCGCACGTCGAGCCTCTTCATCACGGCTCCCATCCAAAATAGACCAAAGCTCTTCAGTATTCTCACTAGCAGCTTCCAGCTCTAATAAGAAAGTCTCCGCATCCTCTTCTCCGACTTGAGATTTGAATGACTGCTTAAGCTCCTCAGCCTGCCTATCGTGGTCGGAATTGACTTGATCAACAAGCTTGTCCTTCCTTTGTTCTGCTTGCTGCTTGACCTGTGTCTTCAAGCGATAAGCGATATTCTCAGTATAATGAAGAACTGCTTCTCCTGTTGCACCGTTTCCTTTGTTAGCTTCTTCTTGTATCACTGAAAAATCAACTTCATATGGCTGATCAATGAGAGAAAATGATACGTCTTTTAATCCAGCTGTCGAAACTAGCTTTTGTAATAGCTGCTGATAATGCCACTCTAGTTGCGACTTTACCTGTTCTTTTAAACCCGCAATGAAAGTTTCGTACCTCGCCGTTCGTTCTTGCTGGGTTTTCTTATCACGAAATACAAATCCTACTTTAAAGTCTGGTTGAAGAGATTCAAGATACGCTCGTCCTGCTTCTCTCACTTCATACGGCATTAAAATTGCACTTTTTTGGATAGCCGCCGCTTCAGTCTGAAATTCCTGATCGATTAGTTCAATGCGTTCCTTTGAAAATGCAAGCTTGTTTTTCATCTGCTCATAAGCTTCTTCTACTTCGTCGTTATGAGCATCTACTTGATTCAGATCATCCAAAAGCTCTCTTGCTGCATTAAAAATTCGCTTCACTTTGTCTTCATCTGTTTTCCTTGAAAGCCCGTCAATGTATGTTTTCAACTGATGAAACTGGTTATGGGGATGATCGTAATCGCGTAATGAGATAAAGAAAAAGGATTCGAGAGACATCCCCCACGTTTCAAAAGACTCGACCACTGATTTCTGAAATGATGTGAATGAAATTTCAGATTCATAATGCTTATCAATTTGGTTCACAATTAAGATGATTTTTTTATTTTGACGATAAAGTTCTCGGATGAATTGGTAATTCACTTCAGATTGAACATGATTGTAATCCATCACATAGAAAACAACATCAGCTAAATACATCGAAGATTCCGTTGATAGCCTATGCGCTTCATCTGTTGAATCAATACCAGGAGTATCAATGAAAATAACGTCCTCTTCTAAAGAAGACGGAGCGGACAATTCAACGCGTTCGACCTCTTCTCCGTTCAAACAATACCCTTTTACTTGATCAATATCATACGGCGCTTTAAAAACCATTTTCTTTCCATTCAAGAAATGAACGGAAGCGCCTGGTTCACCTGAACGGATACGAACTGTATTAGCACTCGCCGGTATGGGACTTGACGGTAAGAGGTTTGATTGAAATAACGCGTTTATTAATGAAGATTTCCCTGCAGAAAAATGGCCCGAGAAAAGGAAGTGCTGTTCACCACTCAACAACTTGTCGATCAGTTGTTTGATTTTCGATGCTTCCGAAGCCTCTAATTCTTCTTCAATTAGTGCAAGACGTTCAAACAGTACGTCCTCTTTTAGTTTTGTGTGTGACTGGTGATCATGCTTCATAATATCCCGCTGCCTTTCCATAAATAGTGTCCCTCTTAGAATAACGCTTTCAGTAGATTTTTCCCAGCATTATAAAAAATAAACTCCATGATGAACACGGTAAAACCATCAATAAAAGAATATATGGCTACTATCAAAAGCCTAGCTTCCGTGGGGCAATAGCAAAAATCCGCATAAAAAAAGCCGGGATTTCTCCCGACTTCTACATATATCTTATTTATTTCCTTTGTCGTTGAACTTACGACGCTTGTTAGCGCCACCGCTGTTGCGGTCTCCGCGATATCCGCCACCGCTTCCACCTTTACGGCCTCCGCGATCATTACTGCGGTTACGGTTGCGGTTTCCACCGCCACTGCCGCCACGGCCATGAGCCTTTTTAGCACGAAGTGGTGCAATTTCAGTAATTTTAACCGGAGTTGTATCCGGCTCTTTTGTTAGCAACTTAAGAGCTGCAGAAAGAAGCGTTACTGAATCGTGATCATCGAGAAGCTGTTCAGCTGATGAACGGTATACTGAGTGATCCTGCTCTTCAATTGTGCTTTGAAGCTGTTGAATCGCCATTTGCTGCTGGCCTTCCATTGCTTCAGCAAAGCTTGGAATCGTACGTTTTTGCATAGACTTCTTCGTAATTTTCTCAATCACTTTAAGGTGATCGTACTCACGTGGAGTAATAAACGTCGAAGCAAGACCTGACTTACCTGCACGGCCAGTACGACCGATTCTGTGAACGTAGCTTTCAGGATCTTGAGGAATATCAAAGTTATAAACGTGTGTAACACCACTAATGTCTAGACCACGTGCAGCAACGTCAGTCGCTACCATGATATCGATTGTGCTGTCTTTAAACTGTTTAATAACCTGATCACGTTTACCCTGTGGAAGGTCACCGTGAATTCCTTCAGCCATGTATCCACGTTTCTTAAGTCCTTCAGATACTTCATCAACGCGTTTCTTAGTTCTTGCAAACACAATTGCAAGCTCAGGAGACTGAGTATCAAGAAGGCGACAAAGAATATCGAATTTCTTAGAATCACGAACTTCATAGTAATGCTGTTCGATTGAAGGAACAGTCATTTCTTTTGATTTTGTTCTAACTGTTTCAGGATTGCTCATGAATTTCTCTGCAAGAATCGCGATACGTTTCGGCATTGTAGCAGAGAACAGAAGCGTTTGACGCTTGTCTGGAACACCTTTAAGAATCTTTTCGATATCTTCAATGAAGCCCATGTTAAGCATTTCATCTGCTTCATCAAGGACAACAAAAGATACTTCTTGAAGACGGATTGTTTTACGTTCCATATGGTCGATCAGACGCCCTGGAGTTGCAACAACTAGTTGAGGTCTCTTTTTAAGTGCTTTGATTTGGTGAACGATGCTTTGTCCACCATATATAGGAAGGGCACGCACGCCTTTTGCTTGACCAATACGGTTCAATTCTTCTGCAACCTGTACAGCAAGCTCACGTGTTGGCGCAAGAATGATTCCCTGTACATGAGATAGAGAAGTGTCGATTTTTTCAATCATTGGGATACCAAAAGCAGCCGTTTTACCAGTACCAGTTTGAGCCTGGCCGATAACGTCTTTGCCTTCAAGCGCTAGAGGAATCGTACCTGCTTGAATTGGTGTTGTTTCTTCGAATCCCATTTGATTAACTGCTTCTAGCAGCGTATTACTTAAACCTAGATCTTGAAATTTTTTCAACTTTTAAAAACTCCTTTTTACTTTTAAAATGCATTAAATGCTATAGACGGGAGAAAAATCTCCTGATAGTGTTCAAAAAAAGCATTTCCCTAATGTTGGAAAACGCTCGGAACAAGCAACTCTTCTTTCACATATAGCCAAAGATAACAGTACCATTAATATGCGCAAATTTCAACTGCGCACACTAAAAATATTTTAACAACACCTTCTAGTTATGACAAACGACTAGCAAACTTAGCATGAAGGGATGAGGTTATCTCACCTTCTTTTCCGTTCCCAATCTGCCGGCCATCCACCTCAACAATTGGTCTTGCTTCTTGGGTTGTACTAGAAATGAAAACTTCATCACTTTCAAGCAGCTCCTGCTTTGTAAACGCTTCTTCCTTTATTTGAATACCTAGTTCAGAAGCAACCGAAAGGATAACCCGTCTCGTGATCCCATCTAAAATAAAGTTGTTAGCTGGATGAGTATAAAGGATGTTATTTTTCACTATAAAAACATTCGTAGAACTTCCTTCAGTTACCAAGTCGCCACGATGAAAAATCGCTTCGTCAACGTTCTGCTCCGTTGCAGATTGTTTAGCCAATACATTCCCAAGTAAATTCAAACTTTTAATATCACATCTTAACCATCTGATATCTTCCATAAAAATCGCTTGACCTGGTGCGCGTGATGGTTCTTTCTCATATTCTTTCGTATAAGCGACAAGCACAGGTTCTGATTTTGCCGGGAAGGGATGATTTCGTGGAGCTACGCCTCGTGTTACTTGCATGTAGACGTGCCCGCTATGTACGCGATTAGCAGCCACAAGTTGCTCGATTTTCCCCTTGATTTCTTTTTGAGTAAACGGTAAAGAAATCTTGATCTCGCTCGCGCTTCGTTCTAAACGTTCCAGGTGAGCATCCAACTCAAAAAAGCTTCCGTTATAAATACGGATTACTTCATAAACACCATCTCCAAATTGATAACCACGATCTTCAATATCAATGGTTGCCTGCTCTCTTGTAATCAAATCCTGATTAAATAAAATCATTATGCTCACTCCTACCTTCTATTTTCTCCTTCTCTACCTTAACATATTTTAAGCACGGACTATGAACGCATTTATCTGAATAGTTTTACTTATTACATTTTATGCCAAATAGTAGTTTAGTAGTTTACAAAACCTTCCTAATAAACTAAAATTTGTACTCGTAAGATGATTTTTCTAAAAATTAGGAGGGTTTTGAATGAAAAGATTTTTACCTCTCGTGATGCTACTGTTTGTATTTGTAGCTGCTTGTAGTAACAATGGCGCTTCAAATGAGAACGATTCTAACGCTAGTACTAATTCCGCAAACTCAGAAGAAACAAGCAGTGCAAATGAATCAGATGTAAAAAGTGATCTGCTCGATTTTCAATTGAACTTAATTCAAACTGTCAACAAAAGCGATTCACCAATTTATGAATTTGAAGCTGCTAAAGTCGCTGAAGAAAAGCCTTCTGATGAAGAGCTTGCAACGATGAAGTCTGATGCAGAATCTACTGCAAAGACCGTTGCTGAAGATGTGCGTGCCATGGAAATTCCTGCTGAACTTGAAACATACAAAAGTGATATCGAAGCTGCTTTAGAAGAGCTTGCAAAATCATATGAAACAAGAGCTGCGAATCTTTCGGATGACCCGGAAGCAACGTATGAAGAATCAGACGCTCAATTCGCTTCTTTCGAAGAAAAAATGGCTACTGTCTACGAAGATGCTGGACTGACAGCTCCTAGTTTCTCAGCTGACTTAGTCGATTAATCGGAAAAGAGGCTGGGACATAACTAGCTTGAAATAATGAAAAAAGGTTCCGTTCAGCGTTTTTGATGAACGGAACCTTTTTTGTTTGGTTATTCCTAAGATTATTGGATCACTCTGCACTCATGGCGGTGTACTTTCTCAAGTTCACCGCCATGAGCGCAAAGCCCATTTCATTTTTGACCTTCTCTTTGCCCCTTACGGACATCCGAGTGAAACCCAAAATAGCCTTCAGAAATCCAAAAACTGGCTCTACATCGATTTTCCGTTGACCGTAGATTTCACCTGTTTTTTCGTCCGAAAGCAGCTCTTTAACCTTATTCTTTTGTTGTTCCCACTTGGTATTGTAATAGATTCTCCGATTCGTGCCATCTTTGGTCTTTGTACATTGTTTACGTAAGGGACAACCGGTACAATCTTCGCATTCATAAACTTTAAATTCTCGTTTGAAGCCACTCCGGTCAGTGCGATGAGAGACGTAACGGAACGGCAACAGTTTCCCATTTGGGCATGTGAATAAATCTTCTTCTTCATTGTAGTCCCAGTTGGATACGCGAAACGTATCCTTCGTAAAGCTCTTCTTTTTCTCTTTGCGATAGGTATTGTACGTGATGAGAGGGATTCGCTTGCGATTCTCCAGGACATCGATGTAGTTTTCTTCGCTTCCATAACCGGCATCCGCGACGATGTAAGGTGGGAGTTTAAAGAAATCATTCTCCACACGATCTAGAAAGGGACGAAATGTGCGTGTATCCGTTGGATTCGGGAAGATATCATAAGCGAGCGTATATTGTCCCTCCGTCGCAATCTGGAGATTGTAACCGGCTTTGAGTTGCCCATTTTTCATATAGTCATCTTTCATGCGCATGAACGTGGCATCATGATCGGTTTTGGAATAACTGTTCCGTTCTTTGAAGATAGCCATATCGTTTTCGTATTTTGTTTTGCGCAATACGAAATCCTTCATTTGTTTAAGGAACTGCTTCGGTCCTTTTCGCTCTGAACGAAGCTTTTTTCGTTCGGTTACATCGGCACTGGTTTCAATCTTCTCATTGTATTCTCCGACTTTTTCTTCTAGCTTTTCTTCTATTTTAGAAAGTTCTTTAATGGAAAGTTGTTCTGGACTTTCCCGTTCGATTTCGGGGATCACTTCTTTTTCAATCAACTCATCGTACATCGCATTCGACTTTTCAATCAGACTCTCGCTGTACCTTTCAACAGCCTTGCGCCACACAAATGTAAACTTATTGGCATTCGCTTCAATCTTCGTACCATCAATAAAGATCGCTTCATCATCAATGAGGTCTTTTTGAACGAGCTGACAACGAAACTGTACGAAGCCCTGACGAAGAAGTTCTTTGACTTCTGGGTGGACACGGAACCGATTGATTGTGCGATAGCTGGGTTCATACCCTTGCGCTAACCACATCATCCGTACACTATCCTTGAGGAGACCTTCAATCTTTCTTCCTGAAAAAGCCGATTGGGTGTACGCACATAAAATAACTTTCATCATCATACGTGGGTGATAAGCAGGGCATCCCGTATCACGTAGGAACGCAGAAAAAGCTTCATCCGGAATCTGTTCGACCAACTCATGGACGGCATAGGCGATATCATTTTCTTGTAATTTCATTTCTAAATCTAAGGGCAAAATCACTTGATTCATGTTATAATCTTTAAACATAAGGGCACCTCCGATGGTTATTGTGTGGTAACTATAATTTTATCAGAGGTTGTCCTTATTTTATTGTTAAATTAAGATGAAAATATAGAAAGAGTGGCCCTGCGAACAAATTCTTTGTCCGCAGGGCCACTCTTATTTTAATTTACTGGGTTTTGTCCCAGCCTCTTTTTATTAGCTATGTGCGAGAAAAATTCAAAATATAACCACTATTCACGAACAATACTACTAATTAGAATCCATAAACCGTCATTCCACCGTCTACGAACAACGTTTGTCCTGTTATGTAGTTTGCTGCTTCAGAGGATAAGAACACAGCTGCCCCTACGAGATCTTTTAGTTCACCTACTCTGTTCATTGGCGTTCGATCAAGGATCTCCTTAAGATATTGTTTATTTTCTAATAATTTTTCTGTACAGAGGTTTCTCTAAAAATAAGAAAACTCCTGCACCTTATAGGTTCACATAATAAAATTATAGTAATCTTTCACGTCATTTAGAAAAATATGTATAGGAAACAAACATCCATGATACAATTGGATAAAAAAGGGGGATTACAGGTGCGTCAGGATACACTCGGATATGCGATGCGTGAACTTCGATTGTACCTTGGACTCTCACAGGCCGATTTATCGGAAGGCATTTGTACACAGGCATTAATTAGTCAAATTGAAAATAATGATGTCTCACCATCTGCAGAATTACTGTACCAACTTGCTTCCAGACTCGGTGTTGATATTAATTACTTTTTTCATATGAAGGAAACCCCTCGACTTGATTACGTTAATGAAGTGATCCGCCAAGTCAGAAGGCACATTAAACGACGTGAGTATAATGAAGTATCTGATATTCTTGAAGCAGAAGAATCGAACCCCCTTTTCCGAACAATCAAAAACCAGCAGTTTTATCTCTGGCATAAAGCTATTTGTACGTATTATCTTGAACATAATGCCTCTACAGCCCTTCTACTTCTCCATGAAGCCCTTCATCTTACTACGACAACGTCTAAAAATTTCTCGGAACGTGAAATCGAAATTTTAATTAGTATGGCCATTTTGCATAGTGAGGAAAAAGAGTGGGAATGTGCTCTGCCGTTATTTCATAAAGCTCTTTATCACGTTCGCTTTTTCCCCATTATTAAGGATGAAACGATCGAAATTCGCCTTTATTATAATTACTCAAAAGCGCTATCCACCTGCAGAAACTATGAGAAAGCTCTCTCGATTGCTAGGGAAGGATTTCTGCTTTGCAGGGAGAAGCAGCGCCTCTATCTTTTTGGCGAACTTAGTTACCAGTGCGGTAAGCTCCATTATTTGCTTGGGAATCAAGAGCTGGCAATTGAATATCTGAAGACAGCATCTACGATCTTTGAACTAGACCAAAATAATAACTTTAAAACTCACGTTGAAAATTATGTTAAAAAAATAGGTATTGTCCACGAAGCCTAACTATTTGTGCTTTGTTTTCTCGATTAAGATAACAATAAAATTGAAGAGAGACACGAAGAACAGGCCAGCCGTGATAAACAATGTGAGTTCTTCCATTGTACGTCCTCCTTTCAAAGAGGTTAAGGGCTATTCATTCGACAAATGATAACTTGGAAAGATACCAACACACTTCAGACCCCTTTTCTTTAATTAATGACAATAAGGTAAATCTTCATCTTGCACCATATAAGCAGAGGCCTGTACCATTTGTGATGAGTCATTTGGTGCGATCGCGTACCCACTCACTACAACGAGAGATAGAAGAAGTAAAGCTGCCCATTTCTTCATTTTGTCACCCCTCCCTTCATTACATTTATATTACAACGCATCCAATATTTATGCATTTGCTATATGTGCTTCTCTACTAAATGGCAAAAGCCCCGTTCTCAAGAGAACGGGGCTTTTTGGGGAATCAAATAAACATTCTTATATTTTATGACGATTGAATTCATCTAATACATTGTTAATCGCATCCTGGTAACGTTCGCGACTCCAAGAATTATACGAAGGATGAGGAACATCCATTATGACCGTCCATTTTTCACTTGACACATTAGCTAGCTGAAAGAACTTTTGAGCAAATCGTCCACAAGGAATGATCGTTAGTTCCCGATCAGAAATCGCCTTCAGTCGATTTCTAAACTTTTCTAATATAAGCTGCTGCACAGCTAGTAACTCATTATCTTTAAAAGGAGTCTTTTGATTAGAAGTGCGGATTTTACTTAAGTGTTCAAGTAATTCACTGTTAGCATTTCGATCACTCTCAGCATATGGTTTCGATTGCATCGGAATATTGCATACGTTAAGCAATCCCACAACGTCAAGCGATGGCCTTTCCATACTTTCTTCCTGATGTTTCTTCAGCAAGAGGCCGAGTGGATGTGAATACTCCGGACCAAATAGCTTTTTTGACATTGTAGCTCCTGAAGGTCCTGCGACCGGTACACCATTTTCCACTTCAGAAACGTGAGGAGACTCTAGTATGAAGATGAGCTTTGATTTTGGTGTCATCACTTCCGACACTTCATACTGTTGGGCGAGGGCTACGTATTGCTGTTCAAACTTTTCTACCGTATCCATAAATGGTTCCCTACCTTTATTGATTAAATGCTACGTTGTTTTCTTCTAAATAAGAGACAATCCGATCCCCCATTAAATGATACCCATCTTCATTTGGATGAAAGGCATCTTCATATAGAAGGTTCTCATCACTCTCAAGGAAGAGATCGGCAACTGGAACAAACGTAACTTCAGAATAATTTGAAACAGTTAATTGGCTACCATCATTCCAATCGTCTACGATTTCATTCATTTCTGGAATATCCCCAAAAGCTTTTGAGAACGGATTGAATAAACCTGTAAAATAAATTGATGCATCACCATTTAAACTTCTAAGCTTATCTAATATCGTCGTCAAATTTTCTAAATAAATCTTTTCTTGAAGAGAGAAATATTGTTGATCAAGATTCATGAAATGATTTTTAACAACACCAAACAAATCATTTCCACCAATCGTTAAGAAGATATAATCCGCTTTTTTGACACCGCTTTGAACTTCATTCTCTTCTAACCTTTTTATGAGATCTTCCGTTTCACTACCAGTTATCGCATAGTTATCTAGTGTAACCTTTGCATTCTGTTCATCTTCGAAATAATAATCACTTACATAACCGATATATCCCTTTTTTTCTTGGTCACCGACGCCCTTTGTTAAAGAATCACCAAGACCAACAATCCGCACATTATCTGGCACTTTCTGAGGAATGGGTTCTTCATCTTGAAAGGTTTCCTTTATTTCATCACTCACAGGGAGTGAGTCCGTTAGCTCTGGATCATCCTTAAAATAGACATAGGTTAAGGCGCTCGCTCCCACAAATACTAGGAGCGTTAACGAGATGAGGATTAGCTTCATAAATCGATTCATTGTCATTTTCCTTTACTCTAACGATTGTACCTATTATTCTATCAAACGGAAGTTCACTCGTATATGAACTATTCAAATGGGATTTCTTCTAATAACTCATCCTGCTTCAACCGATATTGAATCTGCCTCGCCATCAGTTCGTATCCTTGATCATTTGGATGAAAGCCATCATCAAAAAACAAGTTCTCATCTACAGAATTAAACAATTCATACACGGGTACAAAGGATGTGTTACCATCTTTAAGAACCGTATCTTCACTTGCTCCATTCCACCTTTGCACAATTTGATCAATTTCCGTTACCGATTGAAAATTCTCTAATAGAGGATTATAAAGACCAATAAATAAAATCGGCGCGTCGGAATTAATACTTCTAATTCGTTTCATAATGGCACTTAGACGTTCTACATAGTTTGTTTGTTCTTGTTGAAAAACGTCCATTTGTAAATCTAGAAAATGTTCTTTCACAACTTTCATTAGATCGTTTCCACCAATACTCATGACGATCACATCTGCTTCTGAAAGGGAATCCTGCACATCGTCTTCGTTTAATATCTTATATAATTTTGGCGTCTGCCTTCCATGAACAGCGTAGTTCTCTACAAGTACAGACGTATCTGTTTCATTCTTTATATTCGCAGCAAGTCGACCAATGTACCCTTGCCCTGTCGAGTCACCGCTACCCTTCGTCAGTGAGTCTCCTAATCCCACCATTCTTATATCGGGATCTTCAGGCTGCGTTACTTCTTCAGGTTCTGATGAATCTGACTTTTCTTTAGAGACTTCAGGTACTATATCCGTTTTCTCTCGATCATTTTTATTCGCGATCGATGAGATGACCGTTTCATTCGGCGCTTCATTCATAACCATCATGGATGCGGCTTGCTTTATTTCATTCAAACGCTGACTACGGTGTTCCATAATTGGTTTAACACTGAGTAAAATACCCGCAGCAAGAATGAGGAATAAAAACAGCCATATTCTCTGTTTTTTCATTCCAAAAACCTCCTCATTACACTTCCTTTTATACCCTTATTCTATGCTGATGTAACGTGAATTAAGAGATGGTTTACATATTTAAGTGGATTTATTGCCATTATTTCGCTTTATAACCTTTTTCTTTTTGCAAGTTGGCGCTACTTCTTTATAATAGTACGAGAAGACTCGTACGGCAAAGGAGGAAATACACTTGAAAATGACAATTACAAAACCCGCATTGAACTGGTTTAAACGAGAAATGGATCTTGAAAAAGGTGACAACCTCCGCTTTTTTGTACGTGTAGGTGGCTGCAGCACTGTTCAAGATGGCTTTTCCCTTGGTATGACTGTGGAAGAACCAACGGAACCTGCTCTTACATTTGAAGAAGAAGGCATTACCTTTTTTGTAGAACAAAAAGATATCTGGTTCTTTGAGGATCAGGATTTCGCCGTGAAATTCAGCCGAAAAAAAGAGGAAATAGAATTTGTACACGGAAATTGATTGAGAAAAACGCGAAAGCGAGAAGCTTTCGCGTTTTTTATTTCACTTTTTTGTTAATCTAAATCGGTGAATGTGCGCTGCAAGACCCTCAGCTTCAAGAATACGGATCTGATCATCCCCCAACAAGTCAAAGTGCGGAAATTCTTCACGGTCATGCATCCATTCTCTTTTTAAACCATACTGTTCTCCCCATCGGGCAAGCTTTTCTTTATTACGACACCCTGCTTTCGTCACAGAGTGAAACTGTGGAAAGCGAGGATCATACCAAAAATGAGTCAATAAAGCGACCTCTCCGTTCGAAACGGCTGCCTTCCATTCTGCTAGCTCTCGCTTCGACAGACCAAAAGCCATTATTCTGCTCCAGTAGAAACAGATTGTTTCTTCGCTTGTTCATACGCCTGATGCCATTCCGGAAATTTTCGACGTATTGAGACAGGGCGGAACGTATCTCGCTTTACACACGTATGCATCGATTCGCCCGTAACGCAAATCTCGCCCTCTCCGTTTATGACTTCATAGCCATAATTCACACGAAGCCCATCATAATGCTCGACCCAGGTTCTTACATTCACTTCATCCCCATACCTGACAGGTCGTTTGTAGCTTGCTTTAATATCTACAACGGGAGATAGAATCCCCTCTTTTTCCATATCAGCATAACGAAATCCTAAATCATTGATTAGCGACGTTCGTCCAAGCTCAAACCAGATGAGATAGTTGGCATGATATACGACTCCCATTTGATCTGTTTCAGCATATCGAACATCAATAGACGTAGTTGCTATGTACATAATCTTTCCTCTCCTAACTTCAACGTGGTGTCTATGTTATTTTACCATAATCCACCCATGAAGCATGAATGAGAAGAACTGAGTGACTTATTGTCACTCAGTTCTTTAAACCGCTATTGCTTTGTTTCGTCTTTCACTTCATTTTCCAGCGCCTGAATACTCTGTTTTCGGCGCTGATTTTTATCTTGAATAGCTTTTTTCTGCAAATCGCTATCCGTAAATTCTAACGACGCTTCAGAATCATGAATATTCTCTTTCGTATCCTGAATTATTTTAGATAATTTCTCTGCATTATCGCTGCGATCGTCTCGTTTAGATACCATCATAAGCCCTCCCGTATTAAGTAGGTACGAGCTTATTATGACTAATCTTCTTAATAGGTATTCATGTTTCAATTAAGATTGAAGGCTTTTGGGAAGCGCCCCTTCTAACTTGCCTTCATAGTACAACATATCTTTGCGCACTTCTGCACTACATCCATTGGAAAGCAAAATGTTCTCAGCCGCAGTAAATACCTGTTTCAACATTCTGATCCCCATTCGATAGTCTACGACAACATTGCTCTGAATTCGGTCCTCGTATGAAGATAGCTCGACGAGAAGCCGGTACGTACACTCTAATAATCGTATCGGAACATCGTTTGGTGAATGATTGCCTCCCTCATCTAAAAACGATTGAAATTCACGATCGTCTTCATCACACATCAGAAAGAAAGTACCTGGTACGTCATGTAATTCGTGGTCAATATCAGAAATCGTAAGACTCATAACAGCAAGCCTGGCAGCGAAACCACCTATAATGGATGCAGTCCCACACCCATAAGGTGGTCCAGATTCCTCAAGCATGCGGTATATATCACTGCCTAACCTATCTTTTTTATCCACTACTATCACCCCTCTTATATGCCCATACCCTTTCTACCTTTACTAAAATCTTCTAAATGGCTTCTTCAAAAATAATCGGACTCATATAGTTGACGCTTTTTCTAGAGATCTCTATCAAATTCTGCCAGTACTCTTTCACACTTTCCTGATGATCTCCTTGATCAAAACTAATTTGGAGCCATGATAATTCCTCAAGAAGCCTTACAGAAGAACCAATCCAGATCTTTCTACCTTCTATTTGAATGACAAAAGGCTCATCAAATCGAAAAGGAAGATAAATTCCAGATTGATTTGGGTGAAGAATAAGGTGCTGAAAAATCGTCCCTTTGAAAAGACGCGCGTAAATAAGAAGTACGCGATCGTTTTTAGCAGCGGCTTTTTTTAATTTTTGAAGGGTTTGTGCTTCACCTAACTCAAGGCTCGCAATTGTGCGACTCCAATTTAATTCTTCCCGATATGGCACAAGATAGCCCATTTGCTGCATTTTGATTTCAAGCTCTTTTACTAGAAGCTCTTTGTTTGATTCTTCGTCAGACCCCATCACTGAAATGGGTTCAATCCTTGCTGTAATTGTCATAATGTTCCCCCCGAAAACGTTTGTCTCCTAACCTTTCGTCATCTCTCCACACTTTTGGACAACTTTACAAGAAATGAAAAGAAGTTGTTAAAATTGAAATAAACCAGAAAGAGTTTTCCTTTCTGGTCGTCATCAGCCTATTTCCCTTTTGGAGGGGCGTAGTCAGGTTCAGCGTTGCCTTTAGTTTGCATTTGCTTTCCTTTGTTTCCTTCAGCTTCTGGATTGACAGAAGCGAGGTGATTTGGCTTAAAAGATTTTGGGAATTTCTTTGGATTACTCATTTGTATCTCCTCCTTTAGGTAATAGGCTGTGCAACTAAAAGAGAAATATCTATACCCTTACAAATTTTTTGCGTGCTTTTGCTCAAATTTGTCTTCAATACGTTCAATCGCTTGTTTATCATTCATTAATTCAAGCTTATTTTGCATAACAAGTTCTTTGAAAGAAACTTTTTTAGATTTTCTCATGTTAGTCTCCTTTCTTCTACAACAGTATTTAAAACCATTATTCCCGATTAATCAAAACTTATTACAAAAATCCGATTTTTTTGTTTATTTTATTGGATTCTGCCCATGAACATTGCTATTCTTGGAACATTTAAGCTATGTCGTCATCATTCTAGCTATGATGTCAACAAATTAAAGCACAATAAAAAAGGATGGCAAGAGCCATCCTTTTCTAAATTAATTTGCAATTTTGTCGCGAAGAACCATTTGAAGAATACCGCCGTGACGATAGTAGTCAATTTCAACTTCACTATCGAAACGAGCAAGTACTTTAAATGTTTGCGTTTCGCCTTCTGGAGATGTTGCCGTTACGTTAATTTCATCACGTGGTTTCACGTTTTCTGTGATTTCAACAGCAAACGTTTCTTTACCAGTAAGGTTATACGTATCTGCAGTCTCACCATCTCTAAATTGAAGTGGAAGCACACCCATCAACACAAGGTTACTACGGTGAATTCTCTCGTAGCTTTCTGCAATAACCGTTTTAATTCCAAGAAGGTTTGTTCCTTTGGCAGCCCAGTCACGTGAGCTTCCCATGCCGTAGTCTTTACCAGCAAGAACAACTAGACCTGTTCCTTCTTCTTTGTATTTCATTGCCGCATCATAAATTGGCATAACTTCATCCGTGTTCCAGAATGTGGTCCAGCCGCCTTCAGTGCCAGGAGCTACTTCGTTACGAATACGAATGTTACCAAACGTACCGCGCATCATAACTTCGTGGTTACCACGACGTGATCCGTAAGAGTTAAAGTCAATTGGACGAACGCCGTTATTTTGTAGATATTGCCCTGCAGGCATATCTTTCGCAATCGCACCAGCTGGTGAAATGTGGTCCGTAGTAACGGAATCGCCAAACTTCGCGATCGCTCTAAGGTCTTTAAGTTCGTGAATGTCTTCAGGATCTTTAGAAAGATTCTCGAAGAATGGAGGGTTCTGAATATAAGTAGACTCATCGTCCCAGTTATAAAGATCTCCTTCACTTGTGCTTAATTCGTTCCAGCGTTTGTTTTCGTCGAATACTGTTTTGTACTGACGCTTAAACATTTCTGGTGTTACTGTTTCAGCAACGGCTTGCTTGATTTCTTCTGCTGAAGGCCATAGATCTTTCAAGAATATATCGTTGCCGTCTTTGTCTTTACCGAATGAATCAGAATGAAGATCGAAATCTACAGTACCAGCAAGAGCATAAGCAACTACAAGCGGTGGTGAAGCAAGATAGTTTGCTTTTACTAGTGGATGGATACGTCCTTCAAAGTTACGGTTACCTGAAAGTACAGAAGTCACCGTAAGATCGCTCTTCGCAATCGCATCTTCAATCTCTTCTTTAAGTGGGCCAGAGTTACCGATACAAGTTGTACAGCCATAACCAACCAGGTGGAAACCAAGGTCTCTAAGGTAAGGCATAAGTCCAGACTTATCAAGGTAGTCTGTTACAACTTTTGATCCTGGAGCAAGGCTTGTTTTCACGTATTCAGGAACTTGTAGTCCTTTTTCAACAGCTTTCTTCGCAAGAAGAGCCGCACCAAGCATAACGGAAGGGTTGGAAGTATTTGTACAGCTTGTAATTGCTGCGATCGCAACTGCACCTGTTTTCATCGTTACTTCTTTTCCATCGTTAAATTTAACAACAGCTTCCTTATCGAATTCTTTCTTATCCATACCTAGACCCTGGTTACCTTGAGGGGCAACGACTGCTTTATTGAATTCTTTCTTCATATCGGAAAGAAGAATTAAATCTTGTGGACGCTTAGGACCAGCAAGACTTGGCTCTACAGTTCCAAGATCAAGTTCAACAACGCTTGAGAATTCAGGATCTTCTGATTCCGGCGTGTAGAACAATCCGTTAGCAATTGAGTATTCACGCACAAGGTTAATATGCTCTTCAGAGCGACCAGTTAGGCGCATGTATTCAAGCGCTTCTTCATCAACTGGGAAAAAGCTACATGTAGAACCTTGTTCTGGTGCCATATTGGAAATTGTTGCACGGTCAGCAAGCGGCATGCCTGATAGCCCTGGTCCGAAGAACTCAACAAATTTCCCAACAACTTTTTTCTCACGAAGAAGCTGAGTCACTTTAAGCGCAAGATCCGTAGCTGTTGTTCCGCTTGGAAGTTCTCCAGTAAGCTTCACACCGATTACTTCAGGAACCGGGAAGTAAGAAGGCTGACCAAGCATTCCAGCTTCAGCTTCAATACCGCCTACACCCCATCCAAGTACGCCAAGACCGTTGATCATGGTTGTATGTGAGTCAGTTCCGAATAATGTATCTGGATAGGCAACATTCTCGCCATCAACTGTATTTTCTTGAACAACGTTCGCAACGTACTCCAAGTTTACCTGGTGAACGATACCAGTTGCCGGTGGAACGGCGCGATAGTTATCAAATGCATCTTGAGCCCATTTAAGGAACTTATAACGCTCAAGGTTACGTTCAAATTCTTTATTCATATTAAATTCAAGCGCATCCTCAGATGCGTATTTATCAACCTGTACCGAGTGGTCAATAACAAGATCCACTGGGATTTCAGGGTTGATTTTGTCAGGGTCGCCACCGATATCAGCCATTGCTTTACGAAGTGACGCAAGGTCAACAACAGCAGGTACACCTGTAAAATCTTGAAGAATGACACGTGAAGGTTTAAATGGTACGTCAATATCTTTGTTCTGCTCGCTAGTTCCCCATTTAGCGAGGTTTTCGATGTGCTCTTCTTTGATCACTTTACCGTCATATTGACGTAAAACAGACTCAAGTAAAATTTTGATCGTGTAAGGGAGCTTGCTTACCTTAGCGATGCCTGCTTCTTCTAACGCCTGAAGACGATAGAAAGAGTATGATTTACCATTGGCATCGAATGTTGCTTTGGAATTATAAAGTTCATGATTTGCCATATGTAGTTCCCTCCTCCAAATTGCATAACAAAGCGGATGTCGAAAAAACGTTTTCAACTACCCTTTATCCAGTTTAGTAAATTTCTAAACATAAGTAAATAACAAGATTGTTATTGCTATTGATAAGTCTAGCTTATCACCACATATTTTCTCCCTTATAGGAAAAGTTAGATGAAGGGAGGTGATGAATATGGGTAAGCGAAAAGCAAACGGTGTGCGTCCAGGAATGAATGATGCTGATGCTCAAGGAAACGGCGCAGGCTATGACAATGAATATGCAAACGAGCATATGACACAAGAGCAGCGTCAATATAATAAAAAGACAAAGAAACGCCAATAGGCTTGAAACCCGTCATCAGGTGATGACGGGTTTTCATTTTTATTCTTGATTCATTTCTGCTTCAATCGATTGCAAATCCTGCTGAAATTGTAGTAATTGAGCTCGCTGATGTTCTGTTGCGCTCATTAATGCACTCTCAATCTGCTCTTTCGCTTCACCAACTTCTTGTTGCAAATGCTTTAGGTCTTTACCGTATCCACTACTACTCACCACAATTTCTTTCTTGGCATCAACAGCTTGTTCGTAACCTTGCTGCGCTGCCTGGAAACTCTGTTGTTTGTCTTTATTGTAAGGCATTCAACCAACCTCCTTTTCTTAAGCTTTCATCATAGTGTAACCAGGACGAAGCGTCCTATTCGACAGGAATAAGCACTGTCATTCTGACCATACTAAAGCGTAAGGAGGGATTCATATGACTGAGAGCAATACGTTCAAAGACATTCGAAAAAACGCTCCTAAAGGGCATACTGGCCAACCAGAGCCAATGAAAGGCTCCCATAAAGTAAAAAACAGAAACCACACGAGGCAAAAGAATGGTGAAGGGTTTTAAACTTCAATTAGAAAAGACGGCCGAAGTGGCCGTCTTTTATTTTGGTATTTGAATCAAGCTATGCAAAATGTCGTCTTCTTCCTCGATTGTTACCGTTCTAAGGTCAATCAGTATTTTTCCATCTTGAATTCTTGTAATGATTGGTGTGTTATTAAGACGAAGAGATTCTTCTAGATCATTTACGCTGTATTGATCGGTTTGAAGGGTGATGACATAAGTAGGTAGCTCGACTGAAGGCATAGTACCTCCCCCAACTTGTGAAGTTCCCTCCACTACCTCAACACTATAATGAGACGCTTTTCTTTCAAGTCTTTGCTGAAAGAGTTCTGAGCGCTCTCGAATCCCGTCCGCACTTTTTGTAATGTCTCTTATAGCTGGTATGTTAGAAGCCTCTTCATACGTGTGTTGCTGTAACGTTGCCTCAAGCGCAGCAAGTGTGAACTTATCGACGCGCAATACTCGAGCCAGCTGATGCTTCTTCAACCGATTGATCAGATCTTTTCTCCCAGCAATCATTCCTGCCTGTGGTCCACCCAAAAGTTTATCCCCGCTAAAGGAAACGAGATCAGCACCCGAAGCAAGCGTTTCTTGCACCGTAGGCTCTTCGCCAATCCCATAGTCTCGATAATCAAAAAGCGCCCCACTCCCTAAATCCTCATAAAAAACAACCTGGTTTTTCGTCGCTATGGAAGCTAGCTCTTCTCGTTCTACTTCAGCTGTAAACCCGACGATTGAAAAATTGCTACGATGCACTTTCATCAGCATAGCCGTTTCTTCGTTGATTGCTGCTTCATAATCAAACGGATGCGTTTTATTTGTCGTCCCTACTTCTTTAAGCTTAGCACCACTTTCCTCCATAATTGAAGAAACGCGAAAAGATCCGCCAATTTCAACAAGCTCTCCTCGAGAAACGACTACTTCCCTTTCCTTCGCAAGGGCACTTAATATAAGAAAGACTGCAGCTGCATTGTTATTCACAACCATAGCGGCCTCTGCACCTGTTGCTTTACAAATAGCATCTTCGACGATTGTATGGCGGGATCCGCGCTTTCCTTGCTGCAGATTATATTCAAGCGTCGAATAACTTTTAGATACTTGCACCAAATGATCAATAGCCACGTCACTTAAACGCGCTCTGCCAAGATTTGTATGCAGAACGACTCCAGTGGCGTTGATCACGGGCTTTAAGTTAAACTCTTTGGAAGATCCAATTTTCGCCCTTACGCTCTGCATGATTTCATATTGAAAGGCTTCTCTCCCCTCCGAGCCTCCCGTATATGTATCTCTCAACAAAGAGTCCCGCAAGTCATTGACTTCTTGTTGAATCAGTTGTTTTAGCACATTGTGAGGTAACTCGCTTCCAACGCTTTCATTAAGTAATGCTTCTTGAATTTGATGAATCGGCGGAAGTTCTCTCAGTAATTTCAAAGCTCTCATCTCCTATAGCGACACGAAAGGCACCCCGGAGGTGCCCATCTAGAACGTTGTATTTTCCATATCTATAATAAATGCTTCGATATCAGGATAGTGACCAGTTTCTTTTTTCGAATGCATTCGCTTGTCATTCACCGTAATTTCAAACACGCCTCCTGAACCAGGGATTAGCTCAAGTGAACCAATTTCGTGTCTGAAATGATTAAATAATTGTTCCGCGAAACTCGCGGCTTTAGGTGCATAGTTTCACTGCATACAGAATTCGATTGTAACATTGTATTTCATAAAAAAAGCCTCCTCTTACTTTATTTTAAGTTGTTCATACTATATCATTTCAAAAAAGCGATGAAAAGATTTATACTCTTGGGAGGAGGTGGTCATATGTCGAACCAAGAAAAAATCCGTTTAACGTCTCTTTCGACAAAAGGTGGTTGAGGATGCAAAATCGGTCCTGAGGACCTGACGCAAGTTTTGCGTCAATTACCTAACAAGAAAAAAGATCCAAATTTACTTGTCGGTGTGGAAACTTCCGACGATGCAGGCGTATACCGCCTAACTGATGAACTCGCCATGATTCAAACGGTAGACTTCTTTACACCTATCGTTGATGATCCATATATGTTTGGACAAATTGCCGCAGCCAATTCACTAAGTGATGTGTACGCAATGGGCGGTGTACCTAAGACCGTTCTTAACATTGTAGGATTCCCTATTAAAAATTTAGATCCTTCTATACTTGCAGAAATCTTAAAAGGTGCTGCAGATAAAGTAGATGAAGCCGGCGCCGTCACTGCTGGGGGACATTCCATTGATGATCAAGAGCCGAAATTTGGATTATCCGTAACCGGACTTGTACATCCTGATGAAATTCTAATGAATGTCGGCGCTAAGCCTGGCGACGCTATTGTGCTAACAAAGCCAATTGGTGTGGGAATTCAAACGACTGCGATCAAGCCCGAAAAGCTTACTGCCGAACAGCTTCAGCGTGTATCTGAAACGATGGCTGAGCTAAACAAAACAGCAGCAGAACAGCTATCGGGATTAACTCCAAATGCTGTTACGGATGTGACTGGATTTGGTTTACTTGGACACGCTTATGAAATGGCAACTGGTAGCAACGTTAGTATTCAGATTGATTACAACACCGTACCGATATTACCTGGTACGGTCGAGTTAGCGGAGCAAGGCTATATTCCGGGTGGATCAAAAGCAAATCACCGCTGGATAGCTGAATCTGTCAAATACGAAAACCTAACAGAGCTTGAGCAATTCATTTTATGTGATGCGGTAACTTCTGGCGGCCTATTAATTAGCCTGCCTGAGCAAGAAGCAAACGAATATGTATCACGTATGAATGGTAAAGGGAAATCAGCTCACATTGTCGGTCATGTAAATGAAAAAGATTCATTTGCGATCACCGCAAGCAAATAAAAAAAAGGAAGTTGGGGAGTCCCCAACTTCCTTTTTTACATTTCATACAGCATATCTTCTAACTCCTCAGTGAGCGCTTCAGGTTGAGCATCGAAAACAACCCGACCTTCTTTTAAAGCTACAATTCTAGTCGCGTACCTTTTTGCTAACTTCACATCATGTACATTAATAATCGTTAGCAAGTTGTGTTCTTGATGCAACCGTTGAATAAGCTGAAAAATCCGATTGGCGGTACCAGGATCAAGACTTGCTACAGGCTCATCTCCAAGAAAAACATCGGGAGTTTGAACAAGAGCTCGCGCAATCCCAACTCGCTGCCTCTGCCCCCCACTCAGTAAATCCACGCGCTTATTTAGATGAGGAAGTAATTCAACCTGATCAATAACGTCCACTGCTAACTTCTTTTCTTCCTCATTAAACAATCCTGCCAGGTTACGAAAAGTTGAACGAGAACCAAATAATCCTGTATATACGTTTTGCAGAACCGTTAAACGCGGAATGAGCTGATGATGCTGAAAGATCATTCCCATAGTCTTTCTTTTACTTCTAAGTCCCTCTCGATCCAGTTGACGGAACGTACTACCGTTATATCGAATATCACCTTCAGTTAAAGCCTGGAGGCCATTCAATGTCCTTATGAGTGTCGACTTACCAGCGCCAGTTTTTCCAAGAATACAGACAAACTCCCCTTTATGAAAAGTGAGCGTAACGTCGTCTAGTGCAGAAGTATCGGCATTTCGATAACGCACTGAACCATTTTCTATCGTTAATAACGCTTCTTCACATAACATACTGTCTCACCCTGCTTCCGAGAAAATCGACGACGATGACAATCACCATAATCAACATGACATCAACCGCAACTGTTGAGTATTGAAATGTTTTAAAATGAACAAACAGCTGTTGTCCAATTCCCCCGCCACCGACGAGTCCGAGCATGAGCGACGTTCGGATAGCGACTTCGAAACGATAGAAATAATGGGATAAAACGTTTGGCCAGATTTGAGGAAAAACAGAAAAAAGAGCACCAGTGAGTGGACGAGCTCCTACCGCTTTCATCGCTTCCTGAGGGCCTTTATCAGCCGCTTCAATTAACTCTGCAATTAATTTAGAAAGCACGCTTGCATTATGAACAATAATGGCAATCGTTGCAGCAAACGGGCCAGGCCCTACAACTGTAAGGAACATCAAGCCTAGTACAATTTCTGGAATAGATCGTACAAAACTTAACACAATGCGAACTGCTCCGTAGAAGGGCCCAGCCGTGTTTTTTGCTGCCAACAAGCTAACAGGTAGTGCAATAAGTAAACCAGCAAAGCTTCCTAGAAACGCCATACCTAGCGTCACTAAACTTGCTTTTAGCATTGTCGGAAGCACTGAAGTATTTAGCGGAAACCAATTGGAAAGAAAGTCCAACATGTTGCTAAATTGACTGAATTTCCTTACGTCGAATTCCGTAACCCCAATGCTCCACACAATTAATAGAATAACCCCAAGGAAGAGGATAAGGTGCTTCCATTTAAACCAGGCCATTTTACTCGTCTAATAACCCTTGTTTGTCAGCAGCGCTTCTAATACTCTCATAATCGTCATTACTAGCCTTCGTAAATCCGGACGCACCAAATGCATTCAAAATCTTTTCATCTTCAATCGATAAAAATGCGTTCTGAAGCTTATCAATCGTCTCATCATCCGTACCTTTTGAAACAGCCCACGGATATTGGAATAGCTTTTCTGACTCCCAAATGACTTTTAATTGATCTCCATCAATTTTTCCTGACTCAAGAAGCTGATTGTAAATAGCACTATCAATCGCACCAGCGTCAACCTGTTTATTTTGAACAGATAAAGCCGTTGCATCATGTGATCCGGTGTACGCTACAGAAGCAAATTTGTTCTTGTCTTGATCCTCAAAAACTCCTCTGTCTTGAAGCTCGATTGATGGAATGAGGGATCCTGAAGTAGAATTCGGATCACCAAATGCAAAGCTTCTTGCTTCACTATCTTCAAGGTAGTCTTCTAACGTATCCCACTCGTTCTCAGCATTTGTGATGATATAAGAATGATAGAACGGCTCACCGTCAATTAGCTGTGTAACAATCGCTTTTGCACCACTCTTCTCATGAGCAATCACGTAAGTAAGCGGGCCAAAATAGGCCATATCGATTTGATCATAATTCATCGCTTCTACAACACCGTTATAATCTGGAAACGTTGTGATTTCTACTTCTTGATCTAACTTCTCGGAAAGTTCACCTTGAAGTTTCGTCATCGCTTCTTCAATCTCACCTTCTGTTTGAACAGGAATAACCCCAATTGTAAAGGCCTTATCTTCTGACTCACTGTTTTTCTCTTCTGAAGCATTTTCGCTATTATTTGAGCTACATGCGGCAAGTATTCCTAGCATAAGCACCAGTGTAAACATCATAAATCTTTTCATTTTTTCCACTCCTAAGCATCGATCTATTTCTCTAATCTCCAATATCTTTCCTGATCTTTTCTTATTGTGTAGCTCTCTTCATCAAGTCGCTCAAGAATCGGCACCAGATATTTACGGCTAACATTCAGAATGTCTTTAGCTTGTTGAAGAGTGAAGGATTTATCAGTGCCTTCCTTTAAATCTCGCACAACGCGACTCCAATTTTCTTTGTGAACATATAAGTCATCTGTTAATTTTACCGCGATTTCCTCTTCTAATAAGAATTTCTTCAATTCAGCTTGATGGGAATCTGGGATTTGTTGATCCTCGATCAAGCGATCGATCGGTGAAACATTCACACCCTGTTCAAGTAACTTCTTGAACACTTGGGTCATACGTGTTTTCCAGGCATCAGGCATCGTGGGTTCAAAACCAGTCATTGATAAGAATGGCCCTGTTTGCAACATATCTTCTTTCAGCTCTGCTTGAAGGACAATTTCAAT
Organism: Anaerobacillus sp. 63XJN7_4_ISO-PGPR-S23-413; assembly: GCF_056173725.1. NCBI lineage: Bacteria > Bacillati > Bacillota > Bacilli > Caryophanales > Bacillaceae > Anaerobacillus > Anaerobacillus sp. 63XJN7_4_ISO-PGPR-S23-413. The sequence goes on along the minus strand of NZ_CM149688.1, from coordinate 1,911,487 downwards.
TACTTTTTTAGGATAAGTTTTTTTCAAATCTTGAACGACCTCCGCCTTGCGTGGTCCTTTTCGCATCGGAAAGTGATCATGATAGCCCTGTACAAAGTTGTGAATGGCTTCAACGATCCGAGTTAAAACGTCTTTAGATGTAACCCCATTGTCGATACTTACAATTTCCGGATCATCAATAAGCTGTTGAAAGGATTTTTCATTTAAACCAATTTGCTGCATCACCTGTTCTTTTGATAATAGGTGCTCTTGTTCAAGAATCTGAACAAGTTGTTCGACTGGCGTTCCTTTCAACATCTGCTCAAATTTCGCAATTGTCTCTGAGCCAAATTTGTATTTTTCTCCCGCAACATTTAAGATGCTTCCTCCACCAATCGTCTCAACCGGGGAAGGGCGTCTAAGGATGACGCGGTCTCCTTTCTTTGCTGTAACGGGATCATGTAAACGAAGCTGACAAAATAGATCTTCTCGGTCTCCAGGCTCAAGAGTGTTGCGATCAAAAAACACAATCGTCCCACGTACTTCAGCAGTACCAATATGAACCGTTACTTCTGATCGCTGTTTCAAGTCATACGACATCGTGAGCGCTTTGGTGAATGAAAGGTCGATGGTAGTTGAAACTGCATAGTGATTAGAATTAACAATCACCTGTCCTCTCGACAATTCTTGCTTATTAGGTCCTGCTAGATTAACTGCTACCCTCTGGCCAGCAAAAGCCCTTTCCACTTTCTGACTGTGTGTCTGGACTTGTCTTACTCTAGCAGCTACACGGTCTGGCAACAGTGTAACGAGTTCTCCTTCTTGAATTTCCCCATCAAAGATCGTGCCTCTCGCAATGGTTCCGTGACCTTGTAGCGTGAAAATCTGATCAATCGGTAACCTTAGCGCTCCTCCTTTATTTCTCGAAGGAACATCTTTTAAAAAGGCACGAATACTCTCTTTCAACTCCTCAATACCTCGCCCACTCTTGCCATCGACGAAATGAAGCGGTGATCCTTCAAATCCAGTGCCCTTTATGTATTCAAGGATATCCTCCTTAACAAGATGAAGCATCTCATCGTCAACCATGTCTGCTTTAGTAATCGCAATAATCGATCGTTCAATCCCAAGCAACGATAAAATTTCCAAATGCTCTCTCGTCTGAGGCATAACCCCTTCATCCGCCGCTACGACTGGAACAACAAGGTCTATTCCTGCAACACCCGCGATCATTTGACGAATGAACCGTTCATGGCCCGGAACATCAATAATTGATACTTTCATGTCATCAGATAAATGAAAAGGAGCAAAACCTGGTTCAATTGAAATGTTTCGTTCTTTTTCCTCCTTCAAACGATCTGTATCGATTCCTGTTAACGCTCCAGTCAACGTTGTTTTTCCATGGTCAATGTGTCCAGCTAGACCAATTGTATAATAGTTCACTTTCACACCCGCCAATCAACTGTCATCATTTATTAACCTTAATAAATGTCGTAACAGGATGCAAATTTAAACCATTGCTTTCTTAAAATCACCGTTTCATTTTCCATTCACTTATGTATATATATTCACCTATGTATAGCTAAAAAGTTATGCACAGCTATCCACAGACAAAACTGTTACACCGGCTTTTCACCACTGTACCACCCAAGCATCTGTTATAGTTCGTTATAGAAAACTGTTTCATTTGAACAATTTGTCGAAATCACGAATAATGGGAAAAGATACGCTTTTTGTCGATTCATCTGATTTTTCCGTATTAATCTATACTTTCGAAATTGTTTAGACCTTTTTCGACAAATGTCTTTGATGAAAATCTGCACAAACACATTTAAGTAAAACTTTACTTGGTGTTTTACTTAAAGTTTTCTTAGAATAATCTTATTGAGCACATGTGTTGAATTAATCAATTTTTTCCGTTACTATATTAGCGTAGTACTTTTTATATGGGACTGGTTGTACGTCTGGTGAGTGCCACGGTCTTCAAAACCGCCTGGGAGGCGCGTGCCGTCTTCGGTGGGTTCGATTCCCACACAGTCCCGCCATTCTTTAAACTTTGATCATTTGCAAGATAATGGCCGTTCCTTCAATCGGCGCATCTTCGGTCAAAAGTATTAAGATCCCCTCATCTACTTTATAATTCATTTCAGGTTGCAGCACTGCATTTATAAATAGATTCATGAAGGAAACGTCCTTACTCGATAAAATTTGATGATTACCATATCCTTTTACGGCGTCTTTGTCTGTAAAGGTTTTTTGATATCCATTTGCAATAGCAAAGTATTCGTAAACTCGCACTTTCGCCGGAAGCTTCGCTCTGAATGGTTTCGAATTTATAATAGGTAGCATAATTTTAGGATTGTTACAGCGATCGGTTCTCCTCTTATTCATCACTAGACCCCCTCCTCTCTTTACACAACGCACAATTTTTTACTAACGAATTAAAACAAATGTTTGTCCCCTTACATAATATTGTTATGAGCATATTATAAAACGACAGGAGGTGAACGAATGGCCTTACAAATCATGAAAATTGTAGCTAACGTGACGACTACTGTTGCGACCACTCCTGATACCCAACGTTTTTTCTATAACACAACTAGCTTAATTATTGGCGCAACCACTCTAACAATTGATGCGGCAGATTTCTTTGATGATACAGGAGCCGCGGTAACAACTTTACCTACACTAAATACAGACAATAGCTACTTTAACGTATATGTAAATGGTGTCTTACAAATGCAGGACCTCTCAACTTATACACCAGGAGCTACAGGTGTCGGAGAGTTAGCATTTGACGTTCCTGCCGCTACGTCCCTATTATTAAACACCCCTATCGTCGTCGAAGTAGTCAACTTCACACCTTCATCATCGTCTACGATAGAAACGTAACTCCCCTACCCTCTTGATTAAAAAGCGCTTTCGGCGTATAATGTGACCGTATTCATACAGTTTATATTATGATGCCATGAGGTGAGTGCGTTGGCAGGATGGTTTCAATGGTTTATCGTTGGATGGACAGTGATCTTAATTTCACTAATTGCAATTGGTGGATTCTTTATGTTTCGGAAGTTTCTCAAGCGCCTTCCAAAAGAAGATGGCAAGTCAACTCTTGACTGGCAAGAGCACTACATTGAACAAACGAAGCATATGTGGAGCAGTGATCAAAAAAAGTTATTAGACGAACTAGTCGCCCCTGTGCCTGAATTGTTTCGAGATATTGCTAAGTATAAGATTGCAGGAACAATTGGCGAGCTTGCGTTAAAAGAAAAAGCGAAAGATATGTCTCAAGACTTAATAATTCGAGGGTATATTATCGCTACTCCAAAACGAGATCACAAATGGCTCGTGAAAAAATTAAATGAAAAGCGAATTGATATGAGCCCCTATCATCATTTGCTTCAATAAAAAAACTCGTTTAGCAGATGCTAAACGAGTTTTTTTAAAGTAATGTTTGATGAAGTCGACCACTGTGTCCTCGGCTTCGTTCCGTTTTCTTAAATTGATAATACATCGAAATTCTCCATGGAACGATCATACCAAATGCTAATACGAAGAAAAGCGAGCTTGTTTGAAGCACAGGAATTGACTCGCCAATGATTAGTTTAAAAACGATTCTTACTAGAAGTAAGCCGATCAAAATAAACGCAAAAGCTTTTGAACGTGTTAAATAAATTTGATCATCTTTAATTTCAAACTTAGACGTCCGAATCAATAACAACGAAAAAGCCGCTCCAACTGATAGCGCTTCAATCGCTTCGTACCACGGAACCCTTGCATCCGGAACAACGAACATCAAAAAACCAGTTGCCATAAAAAAGGGCGGAAGTATTATTTTCCTTATTGTTGCAGGTTTCTTTGAAGCTTTCAACCTGATTACTACCATCGCAAGAGCCATCATAGCTCCAACAACTGTACTTAAAATCAGCATATACTCATCCCTCACCTATACCGTACTACCCATCATTTCCATTGTATGTGGAAGAGACAAAAAATACAAGCGCATGAAAAAAAGAACGGTGCACAACCGTTCTTTTCACATTAACCATTTACTTTTGAAAGTTCTTCTTCGCCTTCATCTGCCGCAATGCTTAGGATAATCGTCATCGTAACACCGACAACCGTAAAATAAACACCTAGGTCAAATAACATTGCTGTCGCGAGGTGAGAATGACCGAGAATCGGAAGCTCAAAGTACGCGTCTGTCTGACTCAAGAACGGCTGTCCAAAAAGAAAGGAACCGACGCCAGTGAGAACAGCAATCAGAAGACCGATCGGAATAAAGTTCTTAAAATCAATGCGGATGACCTTATTCATGGTTTTAAAGCCATAAGAGATATAAAGAAGCACCAGAGCACCCGCCGACATAAGTCCTCCGATGAAACCTCCACCAGGTGCATTATGACCAGCGAAGAATAAGTATATTGAAAATCCTAGAATAATAAAGACGATAATCGTAGTCGTCGTTTTAAGTATAAGGTCATTTGTCCCCTTCACACTTCTACACCCTTTCTTTATTAAAATCCTTGAAATCCACCAAACAGGTTATTTACAAGGAACGATGTAAACATTGTCATAAAGTTAAAGTAAAGCAAGATTCCCATTACAATCATTAAGTACCCGCCAGCCTTCATGATGAACCGGCTATTTTTCTTAATCCAGTGCATTCGACCGATAAAAAAGGACAGAATGAAAAATGGAACAGAAAAACCAAGCGTATAAGCTACCATGTACATGAAGCCAGCTCCAGGGTTTGAAACACCCAACGCAATAACCGCAGCTAAAATCGGCCCTGTACAAGGTGTCCAACCTGCCGCAAAACCCATCCCAATTAAAATCGATCCAACAAAGCCAGATGGGCGGTTTCGAATTTTTAACCTGCGATCTTTCATTAGAAAGTTCGGTGTCCAAAAACCTACTACTACAAGTCCAAATACCACAATCAAAATGGCTCCAACTTGACGAAGCAGCTCTTTGTACTGAATAAATAAATTTCCAACGAGCGATGTTGACATCCCTAATACGAGGAAAATAATTGAAAACCCTATTAAAAAGAAGATCGTATGAAGAATTGCCCTTTTCTGCATCATTCCTCGTTCTTCTTTCAAGTCGTCAACGGATACCCCAGTGATATAAGAAATAAACGCTGGATAAAGCGGTAGCACACACGGTGAGATGAACGATAAAAAGCCGGCTCCGAACGCTAAAAACAAGTTCAAATCTGCCATTAAATTACTCCCTGTCTAATGCATGATCTTATCATGTGCATGTCGTTACCATTTCAACCTCTATTGTAAACGATTTATCTTATTCAAACTATGAACATTCCATAACTATTTTTCTTCAGAGAAAAATTCTTCAAGCGTAACGCCCGCTTCATGAACATCAGAAGCCGCTTCCTTGCCCACATACCGAACGTGCCATGGCTCATACTGATAGCCAGTGATATCTTCTTTTCCTTTTAAGTAACGAACAACAAAGCCATATTCATGCGCATGCTCTGCTACCCACTTACCTTCTGGCGTATTGCCAAATTCTTCGGTAAGAGAGCTTCCTAGAGAAGGCGTGCTAATATCCATCGTTAATCCCGTCTGATGTTCACTCTGCCCCGCCTGAGCGCTAACCTGGTTCGCTACTTCTTCTCCACGCTGTTCAGCATTATAAGCAAAAATAGCTTCCTGTCGCTCATAGGAGCGGTAGCCAGAGACAGCTTTTAATTCAAATCCATCTTTCTTTGCACCGGCAAACATTTTTTCAAGCGCTGTAGCCGCTTCCTTGACCATTAACCTTTTAGGATCATCTTTTGGTGCGTATGAAGAAACATCCGGTTCCACAAGATTTTGGGGCACAAAGTCTGAAGGTAGATTTCGCTCTTTATTTGCCACAACATAAATACTGTCTGGATTCGTTACAGTTAAATTCTCTCCATTTTTCTCAACTGTTTCAGCCATCGTTGGATACGCTGCTGATTTATCCTTTTTGGCCTCATCGCTTTGATCGCTTTCTTCATCTTCTTTCTTGCTGCTATCATTTTGCTTGTTATTGTTTTGGTTTCCATCATTATTTTCAATACTATTCGAGGAGCCGTTATTCGTCTGTCCATCATTCTGTGACTGATTCTCTGTCTGGTTAGACGTTTGCTCGTCATCTCCCGCCTGGCATCCGGCTAAAAGCGCGAACGAAAGACCTGTTGCTACTACTAAATTTTTCATTGTCATGTGAACACTTCCTGATTTTTTATAGTCTAATCTATCATACCATCACACCAATTAGACCCGTCAACCAAAATTACTCCATACAAAAAGCACTCTGTTACCAGAGTGCTCAATAAGCTATTTATCGTTGTTTGTCATTTGACTATTCATAGCCTTCATCATCTGATTAATCTTCTTCTGAGAAGGTTTTTGCCCCATTTGCATCATCATTACACGAAGCATATTTTCATTAATAGGGGGATTCTTCTTTAAATAGTCCATCATATATTTGCGGGCAATAAAAAAGCCAAGTGCTACTCCAGCAATCAACGCTAGCACGCCCACAAGCGTGTACATCCACCACATTCTAGATTTCCTCCTTATTCTTTCTCTTCCAATAGTGTACTACAACCCTTAATGATTATACAATAACGTCTATTAAAATAGTAGGAGTTTATTCAAACTAGTTTCTGTTGTTTAATCGGGTTAAGCCACCCGTATCGACCGGATTGGAAGTCAATCGCAAAGAACGAAGGAGTTAATTTTCGTATCACTTCAAAAAAGACTGTTTCAGCCTCGTTTGATCCGCTAGCATATATATTTATCTTCTCACTTCTTACAAATAAAGATGCATCACTTTTAGATTGTTTAATACACAATCGATGCCCTTCATTTTTATATTCATACGTGCGAAAGCCACCCAATTCATTGACCAAACTGGTATTTAGTTCTTCTTCTTCCACAGGCTCTGTAATAAAGGCTACCTGTTTTTCTAGAAGCTCTTTCTGATCAGCCTGTATGGCCCGCTTCCTTTCGAGGAAAAGTTGATACAACAGATGCTCCTTACCAGCATATTGTTCTGTAATGTGCTGCTTAACGAAGTACATTTCGTAATGCCTCATATAACTCCCCCTCCCCAAGAATCCACTCATATAAAAGAAAGTATAAATGAGTTCTCATAAAATGATTGTCTATACATGGAGGCTAGCCTTCACTAGTTTTGTCGAAATCAAAAAGACCTGTACTATAACATATATGTTATAGTACAGGTCTTTAGAATGCTATGCCATACTCGGCAGGTCACAAAGAACACCGCCGGATCTCTCATCATAATCAAGCTTCATTCGATCAACAAACCATTGATCGTCCGGTCGAACGAAGTACGTAACTCCTCCAATTTCTTGCTTATAATCATCATATGAAGGCTTATCAGACATGACCCCAAGAGAAAAACCTCCGCTGTCTCCACTCCCTGCGTAGCGTACGAATAACCTCAAGCAATCACCGTTACCAAGTTCCATTTCATTTTTGTAAAACTCAGCTGCAGAATCAGTTACAACAAACATCATATCCGCCCTCTCCGTTTTGTATTAGTACATCTTGTTATAGTACAGTATAACGAATATTTGAAAAATTGCAACCATAAAAATAGCCTAATTTTGCTTTTCGCAAAATTAGGCTATTTTCTACTGAAGAAAGCGACGGTTTTTCTTGCTTTCCTTAAGCTTTTCAGGTGTTACATCTGTGCCTTCTTCATCCACAACTTTTATAGAATGAAGTTGGTTTTTGAAAGAAGAACGGAAATTTGCTAAATATTCCTTACGTAGCTTTTTCTGTTCTTTTTTCTCATCTTCTGTTAATGATGACTCTTTTGCTTTACGAGATAGCTCGTTAATTCTTTGGAGTTTATCTTCAAAAGGCATGTAAAATAGCTCCTTTACTGAAACTTGTATCTCACATGCTAACGCATGTTTTGAACATAGACAAGTTTAGTGCTTCTCGTTCTGCTCGTCAACATATTCCTGATAACGTCTATGTACCGTTGCTTTCGAAGCGTGATGTCCAAATCCTTTAAGCGTTGCAGCTATCTCATTAAACGTAAGACCACGGTTTCGAAGATTAACAATTTCTTCGATTGGAACTTCCACCCGCTCACGCCCACCTTGATTTTGATGGCTGAGGTTTCGCTGTGGTCGATAGCCTTCTTTAACCGCCTTCTCCATTCCACGTTTAATTTTCAGATTATGAAGCTTGCGCTGAAATTCTTCAACGATACTAACGATCTCAAGAACCATCGAATCAGATTCCGACAATTGAAGTTCTCCGTTTTGATTCACTGTATAAATCGTCCCTCCATATTTATGGACGGCATGTAGAAGAGCGATCTTTGCATTCCCTCTCCCAAGTCTTGTTTCATCTTGAATGAGCAATGCCTCAACATGCCCCTCTTTCAATAAGTCAAGCACCTCGAGTATGCCATCACGATCAATGTCATACCCGCTGTGCTTTTCTTCAATCAAGCGCTGTATAATAAAACCTGACTGTGATGCAAATCGTTGTAGTTCTTCTTTTTGCCTGGCAAGAGAAGACTCCTGTGCTTCTTTCTTTGTGCTTACCCGACAATAAATAACGGCGTTCATACTTTATTCTTTACCCCCAAGTGCGGTAGCGTTCGCTTCAACAGGGATGATGAGAGTATCTCCTGCTGTAATTCGGTTTGCATCAATGCTATTCACTTCTTCAACCCAACTGACGAACTTCCGATCAGACAACTCATGCGCAGTACGGTATTCTTCCGCAATTTCTAAAACAGTATCTCCCTGCTCCAATTGTACCGTTGTATAACGATCATACTCCTCAGCTGCAGCTGTTCGCAAAGATAGAAACACAATAATTAACACAGCTACAAAAGATATAATGACAAGAAAATCAACTCCAGACAAGCCCCCAGCTTGCTTTCTCATCCCAATCACCCCATATGCGAATATTTGTTCTGTTTTTAGTATATCAGAACCTCTGTTCGTGTCAACTAATTTCTTCGAACTTATGTTTGTATGCGAACAAAAATTCTGGTATACTACTAACAAATAGATAGATTGGAACGAGGTGCCAGATATTATGAAACTATCAAAGCGTCAGCAGGACATTCTGGACTTTATTAAAGTCGAAGTTAAGCAAAAGGGTTATCCACCCTCCGTTAGAGAAATTGGCGAAGCTGTTGGACTTGCTTCAAGCTCCACTGTCCATGGCCACCTGGCAAGACTCGAGAAAAAAGGGTATATCAGACGAGACCCAACAAAACCAAGAGCCATCGAAGTGCTTGGTCTTGATGAAACGATCGATATTCCTCGTCAACATACTGTAAACGTTCCCGTCATTGGTAAAGTAACTGCTGGTCAACCGATCACTGCCATTGAAAATGTAGAAGAATACTTCCCGCTTCCAGAACAGTTTGCACAGGATGAAGAACATACCTTTATTCTAGTGATTGAAGGGGATAGTATGATCGAAGCTGGTATTTATAACGGTGATATGGTTATTGTGAAGCAACAACCAACTGCAAATAACGGTGATATTGTTGTCGCGATGACAGATGAAGCTGAAGCAACTGTTAAACGATTCTTTAAAGAAAGCAACTACTTCCGACTTCAACCGGAAAACTCATCGATGGAACCGATCATTCTTGATTCCGTTTCTATTCTTGGTAAAGTAATTGGGGTCTTTCGCTCCATTCACTAGAAGCGCTGCGTGCGCTTCTTTTTTTATGTTATATAAGCTTTCTGGGCTATATCAATACGAGCTTCTTCTCTTCTTTTATTTATTAACCCCTCCGTCTGTGTAAATGATCGCAGTTTGAAGAGCATAGGGGTGTAGCTTTACATTACAACCAACCTCACCTACCTACTTTTAACTCTTAAAGGCTATACAAAACCGCCCTTCATTTAAATAAAGGGCGGTTTTGTATACTTCTAACATAATTCTTAAACGGTTACTTTTCAGCAGCCTCTGAAGCCGCTATAACTAATTCAACTGTTTGATCTACTGTCGCCTGACGGAACTTTTGGAACTCATCAGTGATATAAACGGAAGGATCTTCAGGATAGTACTCCTGAGCGGCTACGTGAAGGTGTCCACCCGGAATATCATAAGCTCCTATCCCAATTCGCACGCGATTGGATCGGTACTGACTTTCATTCGATAAGTAGCTTCCGCCTCCTCCTTTACGAGCTTTTGATCCTTCAGTCGGACCCCCTTCATGGCACTCATACGGTTTATCACGATATTCTGGTGCGAGCCATTCGCATACTTCATCGCCTCTTTCTACCGGCCATGGTCCAGTATTGGCTGCAATCATTTCCTTGTAAGGAAGCGTTGTTTCAATAAATTCCGGTAGTTTTTCAGGCATCGGCCAATTGCTCACTGTCGGAATAACTTCTGAGCGATCTTCAAGAGTGTTTCCAACCCCTGTGCGCCATCTCCCGGCAAACCCTTCGATGGTCATAGCTTTTGGACCACCTTGACTGATTGTCATCATGAGATCCACCTGCTCTTTACTATTAACCAGGTAAGGTCCAAAAGTATCTTCAACGATTCCTTCATCAAAATCATCCCATCGTACCGGAAAATTCGTTGCTTGAATAAAAGCTGGACCTTCTTCCGTCAAAACGACTTTCCCATCCATCTGAAGCGCTGCAGCGCCAGAAGGGTTTGATCTCCTAAATTCCTGTTCTAAACGGTATGGATCAAATCCGCTTACTAAAATACGCTTAACTTTCTTCCCTTTTGGAAAATCAATAGAAGTAATTCCCCTTGACGTGTACTCTAGTTTCTTCATCAGTTCTTCTTGCTTTTTCTCCGTTACTGTATATGAAGGTTCCCATTGCCTGAGGGCAGCAGTCATATGTAATCGAGTCCAATAAAGCGGGCGATCATCATAACGATCTAGTTCCCCTAAATCATTTCGTTCTCCCTGAGCTCGAGCAACAGCCGTCTCCCACAGCTTCTCACCATGCTTTTCGATCACTTTCTCTGCTTTTTTTACACTTTTCGCTTTGCACAAATCCTCCTTAAATTCATCCGCAAAAACTGTAAACTCCGCCTTATCCATAATTTGCTGTGGGATTGGGGCACCGTCTTCCATTCGCTGCTCCTCTGGTGTTAGCGCCGCATCAGTGTTAAAGCAATCACCTTTGGCACTTCCAGTTAACGGTAAGAAACCGAAAGTTAATATCCCTACAATAAAAAGCGCAATTCCATATTTCCATTTCCTGGATTTCATATGTCTTTTTTCCTCCTCTTCTAGTTGAACTATCTTCTATTTTAGAGATATGAGGTTGTATTTTTCAAACTATTACAAGTATTCTGATCAAAAATGAATCATTCGAAGTGGATCATGTATGGATAACATACTTATGTTAAAGAAAACCGTGACGTTTTCTCTGCATCTTTCGACATATAGATAAGCTTACCTATCATTTAATGAACTGCATTTCTAGCCTTTTTCGATTTTTCCAGACTGAATTAATTTGTACTAAAAAGGAGCAAGCTCGCTGATGGAACTTGCCCTACGCCGTAATTTATTATTACTTAATTTATACACGTGTATTTTTTCACTTACCTGTAATTTCATAACAGAAGCCGCTATCCCGATGAGTCACATAATGATGCCAATATGGACAAAAATAAATAGAAGGGTTCCCGTTGACCATATATGAACCTCATTTAGTTTTAAACGTTAATCTCACATAGCGACTACCAAGCGGTTGGTCCAAATAGAAGCCTGTCCCGTCTATTTATTCACTTGCGCCAAAAAGTTGAACAGTCTGCCTTATCATGAATATTGAGTTCGATCATTTTTTTGAGTAAAGAAAAATCAACTGAATTACCCCACGGAATACGCATTAGTTGTTTAGTGTGGTCATAACCAGCAAGTTTCATTTCTTCAGAAAAATGAACAATTCCAGTCTTTTCAGGGGCAACAGCCAAATGATGTTTTGCTACGCTAAAGGCAATAATAAATGTTCCGTGATCTGTAAACATTGGCTGATTCCAGGCAATTTTCGGCACCAGGTTTGGAAATTCATTTTGTACCCAGGTCAAAATTTGTTCCGTTCGCTCTCGGTGCTGCAGGTTCTCTATCTTTGCTAGATATTCTTCAAATACATCCATTTTTAGTCCTCCTATAAAACAAGCAATTGTAGTGATGTACCATATCTCACTGAGATAGTGCCATTACAACTCACTATTCATCACTACTATATCACCTATCATTTGTAGTTTACCCTCTTCAAAAATAATTCCATCGCCGTCATTAGCTGCATAAACAGTTGTTCCTGTTCTCTTAGCGTACTCCCAAACTTTACTCTTATAATCTGAACTCCAGCGATTGTAGTGAGGTAAAAACTCGAAATCGACAAGACCCATAGTTTGGTGCACCGCCTCGCTAGTTTTTTCTGTATACATCTGAAATAGCTTTGTAGATCTACCGAGTTGAACCGCTCCTCCGCTCACCCCAACAAGAATTCCTCCGCGATTATAGAAATCTAAAAGAACATGATCCATATGCCGATGATTAAGAGCCTTACTAAATTCTAGCGGATTACCTGCTGAGAGATGGATTATATCTGAACTCAATAATTCATCTATTTTCATAGGTTCAAATTCACTGTATAAATCGAAAAACATGATATTCTCGATTCCATAGTTTCGATAATAATTCACTTTAGCTCCAAAATAATGCTTTTCTTTATCCTCCGTTGAAGGTATGTAGCTAATCTTTTTGTTTCCCCCACTAAACAGTAATTCATCTAATCTACGGTTGCCGGGTGTTTCATTTACTTGATCGCTATAAAAATACAACTTTCCCATTAATACACCTCATTCATACCCCTATACGCTATAGTCAATTTAAATTCTGTGCGTTTATTAACTCTCACGATATTCATTCCATTCTTTCGCGAGAAGACTATACAGGATGGTGTCATGAAAGTGATCGTACAAATATTCAGCGTCTTTTATGATTCCATCGGGTTTAAAACCAAGACGTCTCGGAATTCCCTGACTTTTTTTATTCTCTATCCCGCACTGTATTTCAATTCGGTTCAATTTGTATACTTCAAATGCCTGGACAATTAGTTCATTAACGGCAGCTGTCATAATCCCCTTACCCTGGAACTTATCTGATAGCCAATAGCCAATACTCGTTTTCTTGTTAGACCAATCGATGCCATGGAATCCTACCACGCCTGCTAATCTTTCATTGTACACAATACCTGCTTGAAATCCATCATGTGAAGAAAACTGTTTTAGCCACATTTCAATCACTGGCATATAATCCTCTTTTTCTTTCATATTGTCCACCCAGGGAAGCCACTCCCTTAAATAATCTCTTGAATGGTCAACCAATTCAAATAGCTCTTGCGCATCTTCCATTTGAAGTAACTTTAAGGAGACCTCTTCATTCACTTTTAAACTAAACATACGATACCCCCACCTTTTCCTTATTCATAAATATATAGAAAGCTAATTAATACCAATTATTTCAAAAAATTTAGAATAATGCCATCTTTTATTCATTCTGTTTCTCAAAAATATTTCTATCTAGCAATCAGTTTGTTTACAATCACCGATAGGGTAGTAAATCTCTATAATTTTAATGAACGTAAAAAAGGATGCTGAGCATGAATACAGCACCCTTCCTTAACAGCAACACCCACCGTCATCCCCGCAACACCGCTGACAAGCTGTTGTAATCACTGAATTACTAGTTGCTACTTTACCGCAGCTATACGTAAGAGTTGCTTCATTAATAATAAAGCACTTACTACCAACACGTATCTTATAGGTAATTACACGGGAATCTCCCGCCGGAATTGGATCTAATGGGAAGCCCACCGCCGGGTCAAAACCTGGTTGGGTAATGCCGTCTATCTTCACCGTATCTGGAATAAACTCTGAACCATCAGAAAGAAGATCCTCAAAAAAAGCATTGTCAGCTTCTACCACGCCATCGTTTGTTATTGTAACGGTGTATGTTAAAACGTCTCCAGCGTAGGAGATTGTTTTACTCACTTCTTTATCCAATTCTAAATCTGCTTCCCCAAAGTCAATCTGGACGCCTAGCGCATTCGGCATATAAAGATCACCTGTGGAACTAAATCGAAATAACGCAGAGGCCTGGTTGTTAGGTAAATAGTTGGTCGCATCCACATTACTGATGTCCCATCCCTGTCTTCCAGCAAATATGTTTGTACCTGGAGTACCTGGTATATGATTGCGGTCTCCATAAGAACCACTAATATCAATGTTTCCTGAATCGTCCGTTATCTGTGAACCAAAGAAATTTAATGCTGGATTACGTGGCCCTGACAGATTCGTTAGCGTAAATGCATCTACCCCAAATTCTGCCTGGTCCCCAGTAATATTCGCGTCACCCTCTTGTGCACTCAAGAGCACTCTTGCTTCTACGTCACCACTAGGTGGAGTTAAAAAACCCGCTATCGGGACGTCAATCGGGTTACCGTTACTTACTTGACCATCTGCACCAACATAAAGGTTCATATTACGGTTATTCAAAGCTGTATTTGCATAGACAACTGCAAGAGTCCACCCCGCATGGTTAACAAACCCTGGAGCATCGACAATCGCTGGCACACTTCCTGCACTATAAGTTCCTGCTCCCGCAGACTGTACTAGGGTGGTCACATCTGCTGAACGCATATAAAAACCGTTAAATTCATTTGCTGTGATAGGATCAGGTGTAATCGGGGTATCACCGATAATCGGAGTAGAAAATAAAATATCATCATCTATTAACCCCGAAAGATCTTCTCCACCACCTAAATACAGTCCTCCCCAAATCAATTCAGCATAGAGCACTGTACTTCCGACAGGTAAGACGAGAACAGCTTGAGATTCATTCTCAGTATAGATTGTCGTTGTGCCTGCTGATCCGACGATTGTTGGTGGTGGAAAGGCATCGACAGTTGAACCACTATCAAGCGTAATAAATGCACCGATTGTACCATCTGTTCCTGCGGTGTTTGGTATATTACTAATTCCACTAAGCCCGAGTGTATTTCCTGTAAATGTTATGGCACCACAGTTATTTGTTGCAAATCGATTTATAAAAGCCATAATCAGTTATCCTTTCTAACAATGTAGTAAACTCGAAGCATGAGAAGCTGAATTCTTCAACTTCTTCAAGTTACCATTTGTTTAATATTTCTTATCTATTGTATGCATCGCGTTAGGACAGGGTGTGCATGCTCGTCTAGTTCGACAATTCATTGTAAATTACACTTCCCTACGTCGATGCCTAAATCCGTCACTACTACATTATGTTATTGCTAGCTATCAGAGGTATTTCACTTTTCTTTAATTTCGATAGACGATCTCTATTGTAAATATAGACGCAGTTTTCTTAGCATCAACTAATCCTACGTTAATATATGAAGATCATGAACATGATGAAACGGCGAATGAGACGGCTTACTCTTATGAAAAAAGCAAAAAACACCTTTGAACTCGTTCATACGAATTCAAACAAGAGGCTGTTTCTCTTAAACTTTTTATGCTGTAACGAGACAAACAACTACTTAATACAGTGAGTTATATGAAGATGACGAGGTAGATGCAATAGTATAAAAGGAAGTTCAAGCCTTGTTAAACAGATTGATTCAAATCGAACGCATTTCTACAACGTTGTAGTTGACAATGTCAGCGTATATAGATCGAAAAAATTACACAGGTATGGCTAGTTGGTTACGAATTCAGTCAGACAAAGAACGTACCCATTTGCTTAAGCTTAGCAGGAAAAGATGGTGTAGTAGAATTAGGCGCTCCCCCTGAGCAATCGACCAATTTTTGAACTCCACTTCAAACGTTCCAACAAGTATTGGAGCACGAACAGAATGTCACTAATTCCTACCGTCAGGCCTATAACTTTATTAAAAAAACCGACCCGCAAACAGCAGTTATTGGACAGGAATTCTTACGAGAACAAATTGATGAAGAAGCACAAGCGCTTACGATCGTAGAGAGATTAAAGTTAGCAGGTGATAATACATCCGCTCTTCTCTTAATTGATCAAGAGCTTGCTCAAAGGCAAGCTGGATAATAATAAAGGCCCGCTGATCACAATGATCAACGGGCTTCCCTTTTCCATATGTAATGAAGCAACGATACAAACTTGCCGTTCAATAAGACTTCACCTTGATCCGTATAGGTATATGTAAAACCATTTTTCGCAAGTACTTTCTGTGAGGCGACATTATCTTGAGTTGTTCTAGCTATAATGCATTGAATGACTTCGAGATTGGTTGTCTTTTCTAATAAAATCTTGAGCGCTTTTGTCGCTATTCCATTGCCGGTATTATCTTCACCAATTCTATAACCAAGCTCGACGCTATTATTGGAGGGATTGGAATCTACTAAATTAATTCTTCCTAAGATCGTGCCATTTTCATCTTTTATAAGATAAAAGGTCGATAAACCCAGAGATTGTTCTGTTACTAATTGTACGAGCTTGTCGTTAAACGTCTCAAATTTATAATAATCCTCACCACGATCTGGGACCATCTTATTGAAATAAATTCTGTTTGCGACTTCAAAGTGAAACAATGATTCCGCATCACTTTCTTGAAGTCTATGTATTTTAACGTCCATCATGTTCTCCCCCCCGCTAAATCAATCATAGTAGAACTTTACCGATCATGAATCAATCCATGCAACGACCAAAATCCTACAAGGACTGAGCCAGTTTAATGTTTTTGGCCTAATGAAGAGTGCGTGACGGTAGATATAAAAAAGTATCGAAAGCATCATCGCCGCTAAAAACGCAATACGAACAACCATCGTTTACACTCTTTCAGTCAAAACAACAGATTAAGCCTTGTTTTCGGTTTTCAAGGAGTACTTAGTGAAATAAGCACCGAGTAAGAGAAAAACCATCATCGCAACCCAGTTGATCATTCCCATGAAATCAAACCAGTAAGCTAAAAGGTTCACGATCGCAATAAGAAAGAGAAACACTGGCGTTAAAGCACTCTTTATACCGGTCAAACCAGCCGCTTTTCTTTTACGAAAAACGATAAATGTAGCTACAATTAAGGCTATAACCGTGATAATTGTTAAGAGAACAGGTGTCATTTGTCCCCTCCTCCTTTTCAACGTGGTGACGCTTTACGTAATATTGGTGTGAGCAGTTTCAAAATAATAAATCCTTTTTATCCTTACCGTTTATTTTAACATATTATTCCACACTCAATTCCAACTACAAGTATAAAAGTTACGTATCTATTAAGTTTAAATCCCTTCTGTATTCATTAGTACAACTCTCCAGCCTTCAGGATCTTCAATCGTTATCCCATTCTCTTTCCAATACACATTTTCAGGTTCTACTTCCCTATGCCCCATTTGATTAAGTCTTTTTGCTACGCTCTTCAGCTCTTCTCCATTTGGAATATAGAAAACGATCAAGTTATCAGTAGTAGGAGCAGGGCAAGGGCTACCTTCTTCATGTGACGTGAACTCTAGCTGATAAGATAGATGAGGTAATCCATATACCACTCCCGTATATCCTGCATGTCCAGTAAATTCAGCCACTCGCTGCAAGCCTAATCCATGTTCATAAAACTGAATAATCTTATTCAATTGATCGGTCGGCCTAGCTATTCGAACTTGCACTGCGTTAAAATCTTGAAATTTCATCGTCGTTCCCTCCAATTTATGATCTCAATAATACAAATAGATATTTGTTATATACTAATATTTTAAAATTTCTTCAGCGTCATAGCAGTGGAATAATGAATGAACTTTTCTACAACTTTAGGATGAAATAAAAGAATTATTCATATAAAAAAGCTGAAGTACCTTAAAGTCAACTTCAGCTTTTATTAAAATTAAATCCGCATTAAACAATTGCAAAACCTTTTCTTATTCTTCAAGATGAATACTTCCCCATCAAGTAACGTTTTGAAAAATACAAGCCTCCAAAGTATAGTGCAAGAGCGATATAGGCCGGTAGCAAGTGAATAAACGTCGTATAGCCAATCATAATGTGTACATAAATTCCTGCTACAAATGCAGGCAATCCTCCTATAAGAAACATCCACCATAGCCAGGCATTCCCCGATTGGAAGCCCCAAAGAGCAGACATTAGCACTAACAATCCAACGCTAATCATCGCTCCTCCGAATCCAGCACGGTCATGGGCGATGACTGAGATCAATCGATCATTGAAGGACTGAATGAGATCCGCTGGCATGCAGATGTATTGTAAATCCGCTGGCACAAAAACCCCTGTCACACCAATTCCTGCAATAATCACTCCACCCAGAACAAATGAAAAGCCAAGCATAACAAAACAAAATTGCCCAATAACGCCTTTACGCCATGCCAGGTCATTCCGACGGTTGCGTGATTTTGGCGTTCTCTTTATACCTTTCGTTTTCACGTATCCTCTAAAGTAAAAGGGTAATAACACAATCCAAAACAGCAAGTGTAACCAGTCGAAGTATCCATAGCCAATGAAAAGCAAGATGCCTAGAAAACCGATAATTGCCGCAATATCAATCGCCTGCTTCGCCCACAGCAAACCGTACTTAACTCCGTTATAAGACAACGTCATATAAACAATCCCACCAGAAATCATCGTTCCTGCTAACGTCATTCGGTCATGTGCCATAAACCATAAGAGTCGTTCATTAAAGAGAAACAGCTCCTCACGAGTTAGCTGCATAAACCTTTCATCATATGGTAAAACGATCGAAGTAAGACTTAACATTAAAGCAATCATGCCACCGATCATGATGAATAATCCAAACAAAAAGTAGTCTTTCCATCCACGACTTTCTTCTTGTAAAACGCTGTCGTTCATCGCTTCATAAATTCTCTTAGGCAACCCTGGCCCAGCTTCGACATATTCACCAGATAGGAACAACAAATCAGCACCGTGATTCACTAGCTGTAGAGCATCATCAGGTTCCTTCACTCCACCCACGGTCACCAATCGTAATGAAGGATATTCTTTTTGACAATAGGCAATCGCTTCCTTATGTATCGCAAGGTTTGCCAACGTATCCAAACCTTGCACTTCATCAATCACAACACCCGTTATGTATGGAGAAATAGAATCCAAGTCAGCCTTTTCAATTTGATTACCTGGCACTCGAACATAAATGCTTTTCCATTCTCGAATGGACCTCAGCACTTCCATATGAGTAAAATCGATTTCGTTATAATCAATTTCATAAACACCGTTATAAGGTTTTAAAGCTCTAGCAATCTCAATTAACTCAACGTTTGTACCGCTTAACTGGAACATAGCGGGCTGAACCAACTTGGCTTGATCTAACCGTTGAAGCGTCTTTGCAAGACCCGCTCTCTCTCCCTGTTCAGAAAAAGCAATACTTCCATTCTGAAGCCTCGTTGGTTTCGTGTATTCTTCAAATGGCTCCTTCGTAATCGGACCAATTTCAATACAGCCAAACCCTAAATGACTAAATCCTTTTAAACCAGAGAGTCTGGGATCAATTTTGCCTGATAGCCCCACACAGCCTGGAAAAGTAATGTCTTCGATCTTAACCATCAGCTCATCCGCTACCTCTTCTCTTCCTAAAAAATGAATGAGATGCTGTCCACCTGGAAGTGAAGCGATACGATTCATGGACTGATGAATAAACTCTCTTGAAGCTTCGGGACTCCATTTTGATAGAAAAGGTTTAAACATGACATGGTAGGACCAGTCCGGCATATAATCACCCCTTCTAGTTTACATAATTTAATTATAGTTTACTAATTTGCTAAATAATGTGTGTGCTGAGTCGTAGTCGTTTCCATTAGTTTATTTTTTTTATAATAAATCAGTCATTAACAGAATGAAAAGTATAACCGCTGTAACAATGTATGTATTGGCTATTTTTTTATTTTGTTCTTCTTCTCTTATTTTTTCGATTCCAAACAGCAGAAACATGACAAACAAAAATGAGATAAAGACTTGACTAGAAATCGCGTTAGGCAAAATAAAAAAATGAGTAAAAGCCATTCCTATTGCTACGAATGCCAACAATAAATTCACTTTTCGTAAATGAGTCAAAGAAATCACGCCTTTCTAATGCATCGTTCTTTAACTAAATAGCGGGACTGTTTTTCTTGTTTATTTGAAGGAACTAGGAATTTCTCATTCCTTTTCGATCACCGTTAAACAGAAATAGAAAAAAGACTGCGCGCATACACGCCACAATCAAATTTACTCAAGCTTCCACTTCTTCATAAGGTCATATTTTAACTCTTTCATCGTTTCTTTTCTTCTAGCAACTCGATAATTCTATCGAGCTTGTCCTCAACATTTTTCGTTCGCTTATGATTAACTTTTGAATTAATCAGCAGCCGTCTTATAAATAATACGAAAGATCCTACAGTAATGCCCATCAATATGATTGTCATCATAAAGATCAACAAGGAAGGTCCATTATCCAAACTACCACTACTCCATTCTTTGATATTCTTAGATGAGATACAATGTGCTTCTACCTTATCTTCCAATTCTAATCTTTATCCTACTTACTTACCCAATATTTAAAGCTAGGCTCTCATTAACTTCTTCAAGAGGAAGAGCTTTCACGCTCATTTAGGTACTTTTGATAAGCTTCTTTCACTTTATCTCTTTCTGGGGTAATCTTAGAAACTCTGTGATGGATGTCATGAAGGAGATACAGTCCACGGAAAAGGCAACCAGCAACGATGCCAAACGCTACAATTCCACCTACTAGTGGCCCAGTCATCATCAAAATGAACCCTAAAATAGAGGCTAAAAAGATCGATAATAGTAAATACAAAAAAACCCTCCAATAACTTTTTTCTAACCACTTTCATAATCCCATTCATTTACTATTAAACAATACCATATTTTTACCAACAAACTGCGTCCTTCAAGCATTTTCTTATCAAAATCGCATAAAAAAAAGCGGTTCATCAATGTGCCCAAACCATTTTTGGACAATTTGATTGAACGGCTTTTTCAATATCTTCCATTATCCTTTTTTAACTAAGTAATGAAGCTGTGCAAACTGACCATACTGGCGCACATCGGTTAACTCCAGGTTATGCTTGATCTCACTGTGTTGAAATAGTGGAATTCCTTTTCCAATTAACGCTGGTGCAAGCGAGATAATGAATTCATCAATCAAATTCTTCTCAAGAAACTCATGAACCAATACACTGCCACCGATCAGCCAGACTGTCCCTCCACCCTGCTCATTTAATCTACTCAATAATGAAGAAGGGTCTTCCGATGTAAATGTAACATCGTCTGTGTTTTCTCGTGATTGAGTCGTATACACATAGGAAGCTTTTCCCTCATACGGGTTAACCCCGTTCTCTTGTTCCATTATCCAGTCATATGTACGTCGCCCCATGATGAGTGTGTCAACATCTTTCATGAACTCCCCATAACCCGCGTCACCTTCTGGATCAACTTTAAAAAGCCAGTCGAGTGAGTCATCTTCCGTTGCAACGTAGCCGTCAACGCTAGTTGCGATGTATACGGATACTTTCCGCTTTGGCATTGAATTCCCTCCTATATACTCATTGAAGTGATTTGTTGGAAGATCACTATATCAAATAATGAAAAGACGGCGAATCTCTCTTACTATCTCACATTTAACCTCTAATATGTTGCCTTACTTGAATCATTTCTATTACCCAAGGATAGGCTGCTCCTTATCACTTACAAGATCATTAATCATAAGTCTGTGCTCACTGAAGAGGTTTTCCGGAAGATCACCTAGTGAAAAGAATGCTGTCTCGAACGACTCGTCACTTCCTCGTAGCTTACCTTCAAAATCATGACATCGGAATAGAATTTGAACCGGAGACACCTGATCGCCATTACCAAACGTTTTTTCTTTATCGGGGCCTGAATAGATCCCAAACAGCGACATGTCTTTCAGCACAAGACCCGCCTCTTCAAATACTTCTCGTCTTGCCGTTTCCTGAACCGATTCATTCAAATCCATAAATCCACCTGGCAGTCCCCATGACTCGCTATCAGTGCGAAGCTGTAACAGCAATCGATTCTCATCATCAAAAACCATCGCCCCCGCTACGACCATAATGACTTTCTCAAGACCTACCATAGAACGTAGGTGCTGTATGTAATCCATAACTAACCTCCATAGTTGTTTATGATTATTCTACTGACCTTTTAACTAAGACGGAAAATAGTTATTCAAGTTTAGAATAAAAATGAGAACTAGAATTCCAAAACATATGAAAGGGATCGTCCAATTTACTTTTATGTATTTCATGAAAAAGCGATCCAATAAGAAAAACGAAAAAGCGATAGCCATGGCTCCAAGGCCAAAGAGTGCTCCAGCCCCGATATGAAAGAACGCTGATCCATACACATCTCGTATTCTAGTTCGATCCGATAGAATCGAGGCTAAGACGTCACTTAACAACGAAGCCCAAATGCCATAAATGTAAATAGCTAAAAATATTTCAAGGAACAGATGGTTCACACCATTAAAATATGACATTTCCGGGTAAAACAGCTTTGAAGCAAGCAGTGACAATAACACAATATAAGCAACGCTTACCGCTAACTTTCTTTGATAGATGTTTTGTAGTGCGTGATGTTTTGACATGATTGAATCTCACTTTCATAACACAAGATATCTTTTCTCAATATCAATGATATCCATACAGATGACGATTGTAAATGAATGAGAAGATTTCATGCAGCGCTCAATGAACCGCGAAAAAAAGATGCTAATCATCTTATGAAATGATTAGCATCCCTCTTGAACTAGCCACGCGATTATTTAGAAATCACGCTGGCCTTATATGATGGTTATTTGAATGACTTAACGCCTAAATAATGGTCTTGCCAAAAGTCGTAGCTAAGATCAGTGACTTCCACTCCGCCGCTACCTGCGTGGATAATTTGGTTGTCGCCGATATAGATTCCGCTATGTGAAGCTCCTTCTACATCATAAGTGCCTTCAAAAAAGACAACATCCCCGATCGCTGGAGACTCTACTTCTGTCCCGTCATATTTCCACATATCACGTTCCGTTCTTGATAAGTCGACTCCAGCTTCGTTAAACACATATTGGATGAACCCACTGCTGTCAAACCCGTCTGGAGTCGTGCCGCCCCATACATATGGTGTTCCAATTAAGCTTTCCGCAATGGAAACCACTTCGGATTCGGAAACGGACTCAGTAGGAGCGTCATCTGACGTTTCAGTCGCTTCGGATTCACTTGAGGATAGTGCACCCATAACCTCAGGTCCAGCTATACCGTCTACAGTAAGTCCCTCGTCTTCTTGAAATTCTTCAACGGCATCTTCTGTGATCTGACCATAAATACCATCCAAGTTATATGAATAATAACCGAGAGATTCCAGTTCTGTTTGTAGTGCCGTAACAGCCTCGCCACGGTCCCCGCTCAGAACGTTAATTGATGATGAACTAACAGAATCGCTTTGCTTCACATCATTTGAGTCGACCTTAGCAAATGCCCCTTCACTTAAGACCGGAGAAAAAACCATCGCGGCCACCAAAGTAGATGAAGCAATATATTTTCGTGCGGTTAATCTAGATTTGTTCATGTAAATTCCTCCTACCGATTCTAGCTGAAGTTTAGCAACTTGATAGATAAATAAAAATTAAAGATATGTAACTGCTAGCAACCTATATGCCGTGTGATTGTCACACTTCTTCGAGCCGATTCACCTAGTCTAACAGAAAAGTTCGATCACGAGGTTTCACTGTGATTAAGCCTGAATGATAACTTTTACAAAAAGCATTTTCAATGTTACTAGATGTTTCCTTAAGTAATTAAATGTGAAATACATCACATTTTTCAAACGCAACTGAATTATAATAAAAGAGCCAAATACCCCTAAAGTTAATTTAGAAGTGGAATCATAAGAAGCAACTGAATCAAAATAAATGAGCACTGTTTTAGATATACCACCATGATTTGAACCTTGTCCTCTGCCGAAATAATGGAAACAATAGACCCAAGTCTAGTTTGTTTAATGTTTATAACCGACTACTAAAAAGAACAAACAAATTAAAGTTACCTATCCACTCTCTTCGCAACATCCATGCCGTTTTACTTTTAGAAGCCGGAGCAGATATGAAATATGTCCAGACCCGGTTTGCGCATGGAAAGATGGAAATTACATCAAAAGTTTATGCACATGTTAGTAAAAAATCGTGACAGATATACCGGAGTAATAGGAGGAATATATAAAGAATATTTAGAAGTGATTTTTTCCAATATTTTGTTAAAAAATCATTTTTAAACTTTACTAGAATTATTATACAGTACAACACCTTTCAGAAAAGTTCTTTGACTACTATAGGGAAATACGCGGAAATTCTCTTTTTCTTGAAAAATACCTAAATCTGTTGAAGGCATGAATGGATATTTCTTATTTAAGATATGGATTTTTTGAATGCAGTCCCATAGAACTATACATTTTTGTTAGGATATAAATAGTAATACAAATCCCTTTAATAAAAAATCTTTTAGAAGGTGAATATTTTGAAAGAAAAAATAGAAGATATTGATTATCGTCAAATTATGGATTATTCTCTTGATCCCCTAATTATCCATACAGAGCTTAGAATAATTGATATTAATCATGTTGCAGAAAAATTTTTCGGAGCTTCAAAAAATGATCTTATAGGTGCTAATCCTCTAGATATATTCCAGGAAAGCTCTAAGGTAAGTATAGAAAAAAGAATACAATCTGCCTATATGGAACCGGCTACCATAATTGAAGAAACCATTTATAGGTTTGATGGTACAACAGTGGACGTAGAATTATATTGTCATCCAGTACAAATAGGAGATATTTTAGCAATTCAGACCTATGTTAAGGATATAACCGAAAGAAAAAAAGCAGAAAAGAAACAAAAAGAAATCATTAATCAAGTAAACGAATTGTCTGCTACAATTGTTCCTCTTCTAAACGGTATAGGAGTTCTTCCTTTGGTAGGTTCATTTGATGAAGAAAGAGCTAAGCAGCTTTTAGAAAACATACCTGCTAAGGTACAAAATAAACATATACAATATTTAATCATTGATTTTTCTGGAATTTACACGTTAGACCATATTGTTACCGAACATCTCTTTCAAATTTATCGAGTACTATCACTACTTGGCGTGCATCCTATTTTCACAGGAATTAGACCTGAACTAGCACTAATTGCCGTACAGATTGATACAAGACTTAGCTCTATCCCTACAAAGACAACTGTTAAAGATGCACTTCAATCATTGGGAATACATTTTGAATTTGATAATAGAACGCAATAAACTACTTAAATAGATGTATTAAGTCACCAATTGATAAAGCAAACAATTTACGTATCAATGTAATGTATTATTGATTTCTATAAAAAAATGAATTGACGAAGAATATTTCGAAGTGATTTTGACCAATCTATTGGTCAAAATCTTTTTTTTGGTCAAAACAACCACTTACAAGAAAATGTGATTTTGACCAAAATAAGAAAAACCCCTTGATACTAGTCGTATCAAGGGGTTGGCTCTTAGTAAGTCGTCATATACTGTTCGCGTTCCCAAGGGTGTACTTGCGTACGGAACATATCCCATTCGATCTCTTTTGCTTCGATGAAGTGCTCGGCTGCGTGCTCGCCTAGTGCTTTCATCATCACTTCGTCTTTCTTAAGAAGTTCAAGCGCATCGTGTAGTGTTGCTGGAAGGTCTGTGATGCCTTCTTCAACGCGTTCTTGCTTATCCATCACGTAGATGTTGCGCTCTGTTGGAGCTGGTGGCGTCATTTTGTTCTTGATGCCGTCAAGTCCAGCTGCAAGTAGTGCTGCCATTGCAAGGTACGGGTTCGCAGATGGATCTACGCTACGTACTTCGATAC
The DNA here is from genome assembly GCF_056173725.1 of Anaerobacillus sp. 63XJN7_4_ISO-PGPR-S23-413. Lineage (NCBI taxonomy): Bacteria > Bacillati > Bacillota > Bacilli > Caryophanales > Bacillaceae > Anaerobacillus > Anaerobacillus sp. 63XJN7_4_ISO-PGPR-S23-413. Next base: position 1,885,618 of record NZ_CM149688.1, on the reverse strand, counting down.
GTGTGCTGATTCCGCGGGAAGCAGGAACACGGATAAGCGGGCTACGGTTACGAAGAGACCATGCTACGTAGCAAGGAGCTTCGTATCCAGGAACTAGACGCTTGTAAGAGTTGATCGTCGGGTTCGTGATTGCTGTGAACGCTTCAGCGTGCTTCATAGTTCCAGCGATGAATTGACGTGCTGTTTCGCTTAGGCCAAGCTCATCTTTCGGCTCGTAGAATGCATTTACTCCGTCTTTAAAGAGGGACATGTTGGCATGCATACCCGATCCGTTAACACCGAATAGTGGCTTCGGCATGAACGTTGCGTGAAGGCCGTGCTGACGAGCGATCGTTTTAACCGCTAGCTTGAACGTCTGGATGTTGTCACACGTTGTTAGTGCATCTGCGTATTTAAAATCAATTTCGTGCTGTCCAGGAGCTACTTCATGGTGAGATGCTTCAATTTCAAAGCCCATGTCTTCAAGCTCAAGAACGATATCACGACGGCAGTTTTCACCAAGGTCTGTTGGCGCAAGGTCGAAGTATCCGCCTTTGTCGTTTAGTTCAAGCGTTGGTTCACCGTTTTCGTCCATTTTGAATAGGAAGAATTCTGGCTCTGGTCCAATGTTGAAGTCAGAGAAACCAAGCTCTTCCATTTCTTTTAGAACGCGTTTTAGAACTGAACGAGGATCCCCTTCGAATGGCGTACCATCCGGGCTGTAGATGTCACAAATAAGACGAGCTACTCTTCCTTTTTCAGATGACCATGGGAAGACTACCCATGAATCTAGATCCGGGTAAAGATACATATCAGACTCTTCAATACGTACAAAACCTTCGATTGAAGAACCGTCAAACATCATTTTATTATCAAGAGCTTTCTCAAGCTGATCAACCGGAATTTCAACGTTCTTAATAATTCCTAGTAGGTCAGTAAACTGCAAGCGAATGAACTTAACGTTCTCGTCCTGCGCCATTTTCTTAATATCGTCTGCTGTAAATTTGTTCGACATGTAAAATGAATCCTCCTTAAGAAATAAAAAGATTTTAGTGAATCCGCTAGAATACCTGTACGAGTTTATGTGTGCTTTCCTTATGCTCGACTCGTCAAATGAGTACATTTCGAAGCAATTCAAAAATTCAGAATCGCATTAACATTCGAAATTGCCACTCCCTTCTTCACTTACACTCATCATACACGAACATTCACGTTATCGTGTTAAAGTGCGTGAGGTAATCTCACATGCTTTTTAGAACAAAAAAAGGCAGGGAATAAATCCCTACCTAAATACCCTATGAGACGGTAATCAAACCTTTATTTAATAAATCATCTACGGCACGAAGTACGCTAATTTTCACATGTTCAAAGGTGAGCCCACCTTGAACGTACGCAACGTACGGAGCTCTGAGTGGTCCGTCAGCTGACAATTCAAGACTAGCCCCTTGAATAAACGTACCCGCTGCCATAATCACGTCATCCTCATATCCTGGCATATAAGCGGGTTCCGGACGAACGTGCGCATTCACCGGAGAGGCAGCCTGAATCGCCTGACAGAATGCGACCATTCGCTCTCTATCATCAAACTGAACCGATTGAATGAGGTCCGTTCGCTTGCTGTTCCAATGTGGCGTTGTATTAAATCCAGCTTCTTCAAGTAGGGCTGAGCTATACACAGCGCCTTTTACCGCTTGCCCAACCGTGTGCGGAGCTAGGAATATCCCCTGGTACATTTCTTGTAGAGAATAAAGCGAAGCGCCAACTTCCCGTCCGATCCCAGGGGACGTTAAGCGATAGCCACAAAGCTCAATCAAGTCTTCTCTCCCTACAAGGTAACCACCGGTTTTGACGATACCTGCGCCAGGATTTTTAATTAATGATCCTGCAATGAGATCTGCCCCAATGTGACAAGGCTCCTGCTCTTCCACGAACTCGCCGTAGCAGTTATCAACGAAAACGATGACGTCTTCCTTGATTGATTTTACAAAAGCAATCATCTCTTCGATTTCAGAGATCGTAAACGATGGTCGGTTCGCATAGCCTTTCGAGCGCTGAATGCCAATCATTTTTGTTTGGGCTGTGATCGCGTTTCGAACAGCTTCAAAATCCACTGCTTCATCCAATAATGGAATCGCTTGATAGCCAATGTGAAAGTCTTTCAATGAACCATTACCTTCTCCACGTGTGCCAACGATTTCTTCTAACGTATCGTACGGTGCACCTGTTATATAGAGAAGCTCATCGTTTGGTCGCAGTATGCCAAATAAGGCAGTTGAAATCGCATGCGTACCAGAGACGATTTGCGGGCGAACGAGCCCCGCTTCTCCTCCGAAAACATCGGCATAAAGCTTTTCAAGCGTATCTCTGCCATCATCGTCATAGCCGTAGCCTGTAGATGGAGTAAAATGAAAATCGCTAATACGATTTTTGTGAAACGCCTCGAGAACGCGGTACTGGTTCGCTTCAACACGCTCATCGATTTCTTTTAATACTGGCTGGATTTTCTCTTCCGCTTTCTGCGATAGCGATTTTAGTTCTTCTTGATGTGTAAAATTCATAAACATAGTCTTCTACTCCTAATCGTTGTTCCACTCGTTAATGATTCGTTCGTATAAATGCGCTGGGGCATATCCCTTACATCTGTAATGATCCTTCTCTTCATCCCACTCTCGTTCGATTAAAACGGTGTTTCGCTGCAAGTAAGCTAGTTTGTCACCTTGATCGGCGTTAATCGAAATCGAGAAGTATTCCATTTGCTTTAAGACTTCGCTCTGCAAACGGTCGTTTAATCGCTTCAAATCAGTTTGCTTTAGGGCTGAGATGAGAATTTGCTCATTGACGCTGCTTTGAACAGACGGATCCGCGCGATCAATTTTATTAAATACAGTGAGCACTGGAATGTGAGATGCTTTCAGATCCTTTAATAGCTTTAACACGATTTCTTCATGACGCTCCCTGTCAGGATGCGAGGCATCAATGACGTGAAGAATCAAATCCGCTTCTGTTGCTTCTTCAAGCGTTGATTTAAACGAAGCGACAAGCGTTGTCGGAAGATCCTGAATAAATCCTACCGTGTCTGTTAGAAGGACGTTGTAACCATTCGGAAGCTTCAATTGCCTCGTCATCGGATCAAGCGTTGCGAAAAGCTTGTCCTCTTCATATGAATCGGCATTTGTTAAGCGATTGAAAATGGTCGATTTCCCTGCGTTCGTATACCCGACTAGCGCCACTTGTAGCGTTTCATTGCGCTTTCGTCGCGCACGGTATTGATCACGGTGCTTAACCGTATTGTCAAGCTGACGCTTCAGATCCGTGATGCGGTTCCGGATGTAACGACGATCTGTCTCAAGCTTCGTTTCACCTGGACCTCTTGTTCCGATACCGCCTCCAAGCCTTGATAAGGACGTTCCCTGTCCTGCAAGGCGCGGCAGCATGTATTGAAGCTGAGCGAGCTCAACCTGAAGCATACCTTCTCGTGATCTCGCTCGCTGTGCGAAAATATCTAAGATGAGCTGTGTTCGATCAATCACACGTGCATCCAACGCTTCTGATAAATTCCGAAGCTGACTTGGTGAGAGCTCACTATTGAAAATAACGATTGTTGCTTCTTTTTCTTCAATTAGGGAAGCTAGCTCCTCGACTTTCCCTTTCCCTATAAAGGTCGCCGAATGAATGCGCTCCCGCTTTTGCGAGAGCGTGCCTTCCACGACACCGCCTGCGGTTTTAGTTAATGCCGCCAGTTCATCCATCGTATATGCAAACTGTTCATCTGTTTGGTTTTGAAGCTGAATCCCGATTAAAATCGCTGGTTCAGCTGCTTCAATTCTTTCTTTATTCAAATGTACGTTCCCTGCCTTTATCAATCAGTCTGTTCTCATCATACCAGATGCGCATTTAATCTTCTATAGGGATGTCTTCTGGTAAAAGAAGCTCAAGTGCCGATCGATCAATGACGTCTGCTTGTAGCAAACGAACCGCCTGTTTTCGAATCGCTTTTTCAATGATATTTCGAACAAACCGACCGTTGCTAAACGCATTAGTTTCCCGCTCACGCTTTTTGATAAAGCTCTGCTTTAATTTCCACTCTGTCTCTCTTGAGAACCGATACTGCCTTTCTGCCGCCATCTTCTTTGCGATCTCAAGAAGCTGTTCGTTTGAATAATCCGGAAAATCAATCACAAGTGGAAAACGAGACGGAAGCCCTGGGTTTAGCGAAAGGAAGTGCTCCATTTCATCTGAATAGCCAGCAAGAATGAGGATAAAATCTTTATGATGATCTTCCATCGCCTTCACAAGCGTATCAATCGCTTCTTTACCAAAGTCCTTTTCGCCCCCACGGGCAAGCGAATACGCTTCATCAATAAAAAGAATGCCACCTTTTGCTTTTTTGACAAGCTCTCTCGTTTTTTGTGCGGTATGGCCAATATATTCTCCGACAAGATCCGCTCGCTCTACTTCGATCAGGTGCCCCTTTGAAAGAACGTTCATCTCAAGGAAAAGCGTTCCTAACAGGCGGGCCACCGTTGTTTTCCCAGTCCCCGGGTTTCCTTTGAACATCATGTGAAGGGCCTGCGTATTTTGTTTTAACCCGTTTTCCTCTCTACACTTGTTTACATAGAGCCACGCGTAGACTTCTTTTAATAAATACTTCATTTCCTTTAACCCGATTAACTGTTCCATCTCCTGTTGAATCCGTTCAAGCGGCATATGCTTTTTCGTTGCTTCACTAAGCGCGGCATCCGCCGTCTCCTGAAGAACTTCCGATTGACGGAGGACGATATTTATTTGACCTTTACGCTGCGTTACAGATTGCTGCACGATGCTCACCTCGCTTTAATCTCACACGATAGTATACGCACTGAGCCCAAATCCGTTACAAACGCCCAAAAGAAAAACACTCTTTTTGAGTGTTTAACTAATCCCGATCCGTTCAACAAAGGATTCAGGTATATTAATTTTCGGTTCGCCATTCTTCGCGTCATAGGACCTATAGTGTGTAAGGACTTCACCGTTCTCCACGACATCGATTTCAAGCACGTGGCGATCTGAGCGTTCGAGCATCTTCATGAATATATCGCCTTCACTTAGCGTATATAAAACAAAACGACTTCGTAAATAAGTGATCTCCTTCTTCTGCACTTCCGGAAGATCAGTAAAGACTTCATAAAAGCGCTGCATGGAAGCAACGTGTTTTCCTTTTCCTGCCGCTTTCGTCACACTAACAATCTGCTCTGCTTTATCCATGATTTTCTCGACAATTTTATTCATGTGTTGCCTCCATTGTCATTTGATTTCTGGGAGGTTTCGAACTTCACTCATCATTTCAGCGCCACATAACGGACATGCTGGTGTATCAGAGAACGAGTAATCAGCTCGCATCCAGCCAGCACAATCTCCACCCGAACAAGACCAGACGTCTGTATCTACTTCTGGAATAGGCTCTTGCTGCTGTTTTGAAAAAAAGGCCATGTCTAACCGCTCCTTTTCGATTTGGTTATCAATAGTATTTCCAATAATCCCAAAAACATGTAACCCTTTGTAAAACAGAATGTTCAAAGATTTTGTTATAATGGAACAAAATGAGAGGTGATTATCGAATGGAGCTTTTCAATCAGCCACTTCCAGACTTCTTGGAAGAGTATCTTCAGTCACTCGAACGGAAAGGACGCAAGGCGTCTACGCTAAAGCGCTATCGCTATGACCTTGTCGATTTCACCGTCTGGTATCGCACCATCCATCGCAAGGTAGATTTCGAAAACTTTCGCAATTTGACGACGGAACAGCTACAGGAATACATTCGCTACCTGCATCTGGAACGCCACTATTCCGAACGAACGTTAAAAAGAATCATGACTGTTTTGAATCAAGTATATCGCTATTATATGTCATTAAATCGAACTAAGACCAATCCTATGAAAGAAGTCGTCCTGCCAACGAATGGTGACGCAGGCTATATCGAGACCGACTTTCTTCAGGAGGAAGAATCACAAAAGCTCCTTGATACGATTGTATCTCTCACTGATTTAACAGACAATCAGCTTAGAGCACGTGAATTCCTGATCGACCGCAACTTAATCATTGCACGCCTTTTTCTAAACTATGGTCTCACGCTTCAAGAGCTATGTGCGCTATCGATGAAAGACATCTCTTTTGAGCAAAATGAGCTCTTTGTCACTTCCGCTTCAGGAAAAAGAACCGTCAACCTTACTCCGGAGCATAAGAAAATTTTATTCGATTACTATCACACGATTCCAGCGCCTGTGAGACCGAGGCTTCATAGCGATGATCCGCTCTTCGTCTCATTTGACTTTCAGCGACAAACGTACCGCTGGAGTTATGAAGTCGATCGTCCTAAACGGTTAACGGAAATCGCCGTTCAGAAAATGATTCGCCTTGAAGTACAGAGAGCCGGACTTCGTAAGGGCGTATCCGCACAGCATATGCGACGAACTTGCGTCATTAAAGCCATTGAAAACGATCTTTCAGTTGATCAGCTTCGCATGCAGTTTGGGTTAAAGGCAGATCTGACACTGAAGCGGTACTTCGATTATATCGAGAAAAAGCAAATCTCCTCTTAATGAAAGGCTCTGTTAGCTCAATTAACAGAGCCTTTAAATATGAAAAAGTCCCCCATCCTGCATCAATCAGAACGAGGGCCTTTGTGTTTACTTGTCAGATTCAAAATTTATTTCAACTGATCGCTGTGGAGCGAAAGTAGAAATCGCATGTTTGTAAATCAACTGTTGCTTGCCATCGGACTCAAGGATAATCGTGAAATTATCAAATCCTTTGATCGTCCCTTTCAGCTGGAATCCGTTAAGCAGGTACACCGTTACAAAAACGTTGTCTTTTCTTAATTGGTTTAGAAATTGATCCTGGATGTTAATTTGCTGCTTCATTGTCAGTCCTCCTCTTTTTCTCTAAAGGCATTCCCTAACTACATTTCTAGCTATCTGCTAACTTTCCTGCAACAACTTTCAAGATTTCTTGAATTTTTTCTTCGCGAAGTTCTGTCATATCGTACCAGTCCATCGCCATTTGGTGACGAAACCACGTTAATTGACGCTTCGCATACCTTCTTGAATTCTGTTTTAACTCCATGATCGCATCTTCTAACGAAACGCGATCTTCCAAATAACGATAAATTTCTTTGTAACCAATCGCCTGCACAGATTGACAGTTCCGCACACCTTCATCATAGAGACGTTGCGCTTCTTCAAGCAGTCCTGCTTCTACCATCAGATCGACACGTTGATTAATGCGTTCATATAGGACATCCCGATCCATCGTAAGACCCATATTCACAAGATTGTAAGGAGACTGTTCAGGTAATGCATCTTTAGAAGCAGAGACTGGTTCACCCGTCACGTGATAGACTTCTAATGCTCGTACCACTCTTCTCACATTGTTTGGGTGAATCGTTTCATAGCTAACAGGATCAACGTCTTTTAAGCGCGCATGGAATGTGATAGGTCCTTCTTTATCAGCCATCTGTTCTAGCTGTTCGCGATACTCAGGATCTTCTTTAGCTTCGGAAAAAGCATACTGATGAGTAACGGATTTCACATAAAGACCTGTACCACCAGCGATAATCGGCACCTTCCCCCGACGATTAATATCCGTCACAAGCTCCGTTGCAAGCTTCTGAAATTCCGCTGCCGAAAAGCTTTCTGTAGGCTGCTTGATATCAATGAGATAATGAGGGATGCCCTCCATTTCATCTTCTGTTACTTTCGCCGTTCCGATATCCATACCGCGGTATATTTGCATCGAGTCGCCGCTAATGATTTCACCGTCGAGCGCTTTCGCAAGCTCAATGCTCGTCTTTGTTTTCCCTACGGCGGTCGGACCGAGAACGGTCACTAGTTTTTCTTTATTCATGATTCTCACGCACTTTCCTGCATTCTTTTCTCATTGTGCTCGTTACATCACTCTCTTAAACATTTTCTCCATCTCATACGTGGAGTAATGAATGATAATCGGACGACCGTGTGGACACGTGTATGGATCAATCGACTGCCTCAGCGTTTCAAGAAGCGTGAACACTTCATCATCACGTAAATGACGGTTCGCTTTAATGGATTTCTTACACGACATCATAATCGCCGCTTCCTCACGCAGCTTCTTAACGTCGATCCGACGATTATCAACGACCTCCTGAATCAATTCTTCAATCGTATTTTGTTCAGCTCCTTTGGGGAACCAAACGGGATGAGCGCTGACCATATAGCTATTCGGTCCAAATGATTCTAAGAAAACGCCAACCTTCGCAAGGTCATCAATTCGACTATCAATAATCGCCGACTCGGATGTGTTGTATTCTAGTGTAATCGGAACGAGAAGCTCCTGTACAACCGGATCAATCTCGCCGACTTTCTCACGATAAAATTCATACTTTATTCGCTCCTGTGCTGCATGCTGATCGATAATATACAGCCCATTCTCATTCTGTGCAAGGATATACGTTCCGTGCATTTGACCAATCGGATAAAGCGGAGGAATGCGTGAATCACTGTTCGTTTCCTTCACGTAGTCCATCGCCATCTCTAGCTCGTCCCGCGTTTCCGGTTCTCTAGAATGTGTTGAAGCGTCACTTGGTCTCGGCTCATATTGCTCTGTTTGGATCTCTTCCTTCACGCTAAAAGGTTGAGGAAACGATTCGGTCTGTTCATCCGAATGCTCCACTTTTCTATCAGGAGTCCATTCACGTCTAATCGGCACGTCCTCAGGCTCTTTATTCCGAACCTCATGTTGAAAATGAAATGCTGGCTGCTCAGTCTCAGGCTCCTTTTGCTTCGGTGGAGCTTGCTCCGGGATGAGTTCAATCTTCTTGAAGATGCCTTTAATCGCATTTTCAATCGCGAGTGCGAGATCCTGTTCCTTACTAATGCGCGCTTCCAATTTGGATGGATGGACGTTTACATCAATGAGCGTTGGATTCATTTTTATATGAAGCACAACGATTGGAAAGCGTCCGATAGGAAGAAGCGTATGGTATCCCTGCTGTATCCCTTTTGATATCGGAAAATTTTTAATGTAACGCCCGTTAATGATGAGAGAAATATACTGACGTGAAGCACGTGTTAACTCTGGCTTCGCTGCATAGCCACTCACAGAAAAATCGATCGTTTCTGCCTGTAGTGGAAGCATTTTGCGTGCTGTATTATACCCATATATCGCTGCGATTACTTGAAGTAGATCACCATTTCCTGTCGTGGACAGAAGCTTCTTCCCGTTATGAAAGAAGCGAAACGCAATATCCGGATGAGCCATTGCCTGACGGTTAATCACGTCAGCCACATTCGCAAGCTCCGTATGAACGGTTTTCATGTGTTTTAAGCGAGCTGGTGTATTGTAGAATAAGCCCGTGATGGTCATTTCCGTTCCTTTTCGACTATCCGTTGCTTTAAATTCCGCTACTTTGCCCGCTTCAATTTTGACGTACGTTCCAGCCGCTACTCCTGTAGAGGTTTTTAATTCTAAGTGAGACACCGCTGCGATACTCGGAAGAGCTTCCCCGCGGAAGCCGAGCGTTTCAATGTGAAACAAGTCTCGTTCATTTTTGATTTTACTCGTCGCATGACGGAAGAAAGCGAGCTTACAATCTTCCTCATCCATTCCACTTCCGTTATCTACGATGCGAATTTTGGAAAGACCGCCCTCTTCAATTTCAATTGTGATTTCACTGCTTTCTGCATCAATGGCATTCTCCACAAGTTCCTTCACAACAGAGGCCGGTCTTTCCACCACTTCACCGGCAGCTATTTTGTTTGAAAGCTGATCATCAAGCTGTACGATCTTTCCCATCTTCCTCACCCTTTCTCTACGATTTTAACTGCTTCTTTAATTCATATAGTGTGTTGATCGCGTCCATCGGCGTCATTTCCATAATATCCACAGACTTTAGGCGATCTAGAATCGCTTTCTCACCTGACGATCGAGCAGGCTTCTTCTTTTCCTCCGCTTGATCAAAGAAAGCAAGCTGTGCATCATCTTCTTTGACTTCGACCGTTTCTTTTTCCTCTATAGGTGCTTGGGGAGCGCCAGGCTCTGCCTCAAATTCAGCTAATATAGCTTCTGCACGCTGAATGAGCGCATCAGGCAAGTTGGCAAGCTGCGCCACGTGAATACCGTAACTCTTATCAGCCGATCCATCATGAACGCGATGAAGGAAAACGACTCTGCCCTTCTCTTCAACCGCTTTAACGTGAACATTTTTCACGCGATCAAGGTCTTCCTCAAGCGTTGTTAGCTCATGATAGTGCGTTGAGAAGAGTGTCTTTGCTCTTACTTCACTATGCACATATTCAATAATTGACTGCGCAAGCGCCATGCCGTCATACGTTGACGTTCCGCGACCAATCTCATCAAGTAATATCAAGCTATCTTGCGTAGCACGCGTAATGGCGTAATTCGCTTCAAGCATTTCCACCATAAACGTACTTTGCCCAGCTGCAAGGTCATCTGCCGCACCGATTCGCGTAAAGATTTGATCAAAAACAGGGAGCACAGCGGATTCCGCTGGTACAAAACATCCGATCTGCCCAAGGATCGAAATCAGGGCGAGCTGGCGCATGTACGTACTTTTACCACTCATGTTAGGACCTGTAATTAAGAGGATTTCACGATCGCGATCCATCATCACGTCGTTTGCCACATACTCTCGGCCTTTTAACATTTTCTCAACGACTGGATGACGTCCGCCTTCAACAGCCACTTTACGTTCTTTGGAGAAGACTGGCTTAGTGAAGCGATTTTCTTCACTTACAACCGCGAACGATTGAAGCACGTCGAGCTCACTAATTTTTCTCGCAAGCTGCTGAAGCTCAGGAATGTAAGTCTTCACTTCTTCACGTAAGTTCGCAAACAAGCTATATTCGAGATCAACAATCTTTTCTTCCGCTTCCAAAATGAGCGTTTCCTTCTCTTTTAGTTCAGGGGTAATAAAACGCTCTGCATTAGAAAGCGTCTGTTTCCGCTCATAACGACCTTCTGGAAGGTTCGGAAGGTTTGATCTTGTTACTTCGATATAATAACCAAATACTTTGTTGTAGCCAATTTTAAGAGATTTAATCCCCGTACGCTCTCGCTCCTGCATTTGGAGGGCCGCAATCCAGTCTTTGCCGTTCCGACTCGCATCGCGGTATTTATCAAGATCCGCATGATAGCCGTCTCGAATCATTTGCCCTTCTTTCACAGAAAGAGGCGGGTTATCTTCAATCGCTGCCTGTAGAAGCTGAACGAGATCATCACATGGGAGGATTTCCTCCGCAAGCTCATTCGCATATGGGTTATCAAGAGATCCCACTGCCTGCTTGATTTCTGGAATTTTCTCTAGCGATTTTCGCAACTGTACGAGATCACGAGCGTTTAGGTTTCCAAACGCCACTTTCCCTGCAAGTCGCTCAAGGTCATAGACGCCCTGAAGCTGTTCACGAATCGTCTCACGTTCAAAGAACTGCTTCATTAACGTCTCGACAAGCTCCTGTCGCTTCTCAATTTCTCGCTGCTGTAAGAGCGGGCGCTCAACCCACTGCTTTAGTAATCGTCCGCCCATTGCTGTTACTGAACTATCAAGGAACCAGACGAGAGAGCCTGTCCGCTTTTTATCCCGAATCGTCTCCACTAGCTCGAGGTTTCGTTTAGAATTCACATCAAGTTTCATATATTGGGAAACGTGATAGTGACGAAGCGGCTGAAGATGATCCATTGAGCGCTTTTGTGTACGAATCAAATATTGAAGAAGTCGGCCAAACACCTGAAGAAGCTTCGGCTGATCGATATGGTCACTTAACTTCTGCAGCGATTCTGGAATCGTCACATCATCTTCAATCGATACGGTAACGGTCATTCGCTCTTGAATCGCTGTAGAAAGTGCCTCACTATCACTCGCAAGAATGACTTCGCGCGGGGCCAGATTCGAAAGCTCACCGATTACTTCATGATGATCGAGAGCTAAAATCGTTGCCATAGATTCACCTGTCGTTAAATCATTCGCCGCAAGCGCATAAGTCTCATCATCAAATGCGGAGATAGCCACAATGTAGTTATTTTCCTTTTCTTTAATTAAATGGTCCGACATCACCGTACCTGGCGTAATAAGCTGAACGACTTCTCTTCGAACGACGCCTTTCGCCTGTTTCGGATCTTCTGTTTGTTCACAAATCGCAATCTTATAACCTTTTGTCACCAGCTGTGATATATAGTTTTCAGCAGCATGATAAGGCACACCACACATCGGAATGCGGTCTTCTCCCCCACCATCTCTGCTCGTTAATGTAATCTCCAATTCCTTCGAAGCGCGCATCGCATCCTCGAAAAACATCTCATAAAAGTCGCCTAAACGAAAAAATAAAAAGGCATCCTGGTACTCTGCCTTAATCCGTAAATATTGTTCCATCATCGGGGTATATCGAGCCATGTTTCTTCTCCACCAATCTTAAATCTATTCAAATAACAGTATAGCATATCAGAAAAGCGGAGTGTGCCTGTTTAAATCCGTAGGACGTTGGAATCCCTGAGAATGAGACGTTTTATGTCTCAATCGAAGGGGTGAAACGACAAATTGGCGGTTAGACTCTACAAGCTCTTAATGACAAAATAAAAACCAGGAAGAAGGATTGCTTCTCCCTGGACGCACTATTCCTCTAGATCACCAATTAAAAAGTTCGGATCCAAATCTTCAAACTCTTCATCGTCTACATCATAATCCCAATCGTCATCATCGTCTCCGCAGCCATCCGGATTAACGTATACGCAAATTTTCGTTTCGCCAATCACTTCTACAAGAAACTCTCTTTCCACTTGAACAATAATTTTGTGACCACTTGGAGCTATAGTAGCTTCAAGTGCATTTGGCTCTTGAATAGCTTTTGCTACAACTTCTTCAGCCACGCAATCTTTGTCTTTATAGCGAAGAGGAATTTCTTCACGGTATTTCACATTTTCTGTTACGACTTCTGTTTTCGTATTATGGCTGTATGAGTACCAGATATTAATGTCATAAGAGCCTTCAACATTTACACAGTCCCCATGCTTCTTTGCAGTGAATTCATTATTAATAATCCAACAACCAAGAATACTTGAAGGTTTATGCGACGGTGTTACCGTATGTGTATCCTGTGTAAACTTACGCCCTTTTCCGCAAACAGCTTTGGCGAATATCTCTCTGTAATTATATTCCTCTGACATCGATCATACCTCCTCTTCCAATCTTCATTCTCATCCTATGCAAGACAAACGACCAGTGTTCCTCTTTTTTTACCTCAACACGAAATAACATGACCAACACCATAAAATAAATGTTTTCTTATATATAAAGGCTGTTCCACTATCAGTCTATGTCTCGAATGTCCAATGCTTTACAACCTTTTCGTATTTTTCTTAAAAAAGTATGGTATGTGAAAATTATATATAGAAATAAGTTAAGCCTAAGAGGCGTTTTATCCTCTCAGGCTTAACTTATCTACAATCTCTAATAGACGATCGCTGTCTTCTGATAATACTCCTTCTGATAACCGTGCCCCCGCAATAATCGGAGCCCACTCCATGATTTCATCTTTTGATAAGCCACTTTTTATGCAATAGAGCTGTAAATACAGTTCCGCTAATTCGCTTGAAAATTGCGTATACAATAGATACGTTCTGTAAACATCTGCTCGACTATCCCCAGCGCTAGCATCGACCCAATCAATAATCGTTACTTGATCGTCCATAATCAGATTAAATAGATGAAAATCACCGTGACAAAGCTGCTTCTTAACTGGCATTTCACTCAATTTGAGGAGTAACGCTGTTTTTTGAGATTGACTTAATCGCTCCGCTGCACCTATTTGGCGTGTTAGCTTTTCGGTCATCGGTTCAAACGAGTCGGCGCTAATTTGATGAATCCTTTGTTGAATGTCAATGGACATCTCCATATAGTGCTGTGCTAGATTCCTATTTTCTAAAAGTAGCTCACCTAACGTGCGACCGCTGATTTTTTCCATCATGATCGCCTGTCTACCATCTATTTTCGTTACCTCAATGACTTTCGGTACCGGAAGTCCTTTTGATAAAGCGTAACGTTGCTTCTCAGCTTCATAGAAAGAGGTTCCTTCTGGAAGGTCTTCACGAAACACTTTCACAATTTTATCTTGAACGATGTAAACTTTCGCTGTATTTCCAGCAGCGATTGGATGACCAAGCTCCACCTGACTACTCCTCTCTTTTTAATTTCTTGAACGAGCAAACCTCATTCGGCACATGGACCACTGAAGCGTTGTTTGTTGGATCTCATCATAGATATCCCACAGCTGATCAACAAACCTTACTTCTACCTGACGACGGAATAGCTCCTGAATGGGGTGATCTATTTCAATCTTATCCATTGGAACTTGGGTGGTTTCGCTTACATAATAGCCAGCATTCTCGTCTTGGAGCTTAAAATGCATCGCATCGAACTCATACAAATAGAGTTTAGTTCGAGTCATCGTTTCAAACCAGCTATTTTCAAGGACGATCACATGCTGACAACTCGAAGATAGATATGTTTGCTTATCTGCATCTGAAGTATTTGGCCCGACGTGAAAGCAAACGCGCGGACAATTTCGAGGTGTTAAAAAGTTAGGTGAACAAATTTCGTTAACGGCCCAAACAAGTCCTATTGATTGGTCAAGATCTTTACGCGTAGGAATCCTTGGGTAAAATTTTTGAATATCGTCTTCTTCACTTACATGAAAAATACGCACACCATTGCCTCCTCCAGGATTCCGCTATTCAGGCTATAACGCCATTAACCTTTCGCTATTAAAATACATAGAAACTCTTCCGTTTGAAGAAATAGCTTATGTAGTCTCTTTGTTCACTTTAACATAATTATCCAATATAATAAGTGACTATTTCAAAAAACAGTTTGCATCCAATCAAAAAAAGCCTTCCAATAAACCATTGGAAGGCTTTCGTATTCAAGTTAAATGATGAAGATATGGAAGTTATTACTTACAACCAGGTCCCTGCTGACTTGAGCCAGTAGTTCCTTCAAGTACGTTTCCACCAGTTGATTCGATAATTTCATCTGTTACCGTGTTAGAAATCGTGTTTGCTACAAGTTGAAGAAGATCATTCACATCCGATTGCGAGCGCTTGAATTCCTGTACGACAGGAATTTCATCAAGCTGCTGCATGAGTTTGTCAATACGCTCATCCTTCTCCTTCAATGCTTCATGCTTGCTGTAGTGCTGAAGATTAACCGCTTCTTTTTGCTCTAGTTTAATACGAGCAATCAGACTTTGAACCTTTTTGTTTTCGTTAATCTTTTCTTCTGCACGTTTGAAGAAATCAACTTCTTCTGTTTCAGATACGAGCTTCGCAAGATCTTTCGCTTTTGAAATTACTTCCATTCTTGATATCATTATGCATTCACCTCAGCCGTTTTTTCGATGTATTCCCCATCAAGTGACCACGTTTTTGCTTTTGTGATTTTCACCTGAACAATTTGACCAACTAACGATTTAGGACCTCTAAAGTTCACAACTTTGTTCTTGCTTGTATAACCAGAAAGAACGTCTGCATTTTTCTTACTTTCCCCTTCAACAAGCACTTCTACGATCTGTCCTTCAAAAACAGCGTTGTTTTTGGCAGCCATTTCATTCACAAGGGCATTCAAGCGCTGAAGGCGTTCTTTCTTCACTTCCATTGGGACGTTATCTTTCATTTTAGCAGCTGGTGTACCATCACGCTGGGAGTAAATGAACGTATACGCACTGTCATACTCTACTTCCTTCACAAGCTCCATCGTTTCTTCGAATTGCTCATCCGTTTCATTAGGGAACCCTACGATGATATCTGTTGTAAAGGTTGCGTTAGGCATAACCTTTTTAATTTTACTAACTAGTTCTAAATACGTTTCACGTGTGTAGCGACGGTTCATTAATTTCAGAACTTCATTGCTTCCACTTTGCACAGGAAGGTGAATATGATCAACTAAGTTACCGCCCTGACCGAGCACTTCCACAAGACGATCATCAAAGTCACGAGGATGGCTCGTCGTGAAGCGAACTCTAGGAATATCAATCTTATGAATCTCGTTCATAAGATCACCAAGTCCATACTCGATGTCTTCTAAATCTTTCCCGTAGGCGTTTACATTCTGTCCGAGAAGCGTCACTTCTTTATAGCCTTTAGCAGCTAAATGGCGTACTTCTTGAATAATATCTTCAGGGCGTCGGCTTCTTTCTTTCCCTCGTGTATAAGGAACAATACAATATGTACAGAATTTATCACAGCCGTACATGATATTAACCCATGCTTTGATTTCACCTTTTCTCGTTCTAGGAAGGTTCTCAATAATGTCGCCTTCTTTAGACCATACTTCCATGACCATTTCTTTACCAAAGACAGCTTGCTCCATCAGTTCTGGAAGACGGTGAATGTTATGTGTCCCAAAGATTAAATCAACAAATTGATGCTTTTGCATAATACGGTTTACGACAGATTCTTCCTGTGACATACACCCGCATACGCCAATGATTAAATCGGGATTTTCCATTTTCAACGGTTTTAGATGACCGAGCTCACCAAATACTTTGTTCTCAGCGTTTTCACGAATCGCACACGTATTTAGGAGAACAACATCCGCCTCTTTGACTTCCGTTGTAGCTTCAAAACCCATTTCTTCAAAAATTCCTGCCATTACTTCTGTATCGTGTTCATTCATTTGACATCCGTACGTACGAATCAAAAACTTTTTATCTTTCCCAAGGTTTTTAATATTCTCTGGAATTTCAAAATCGTAATGAACGTTTACATTTTCTTTCCCTCTGCGCTTGGCATCTTTTAAGTTAGGTGCCTGGTACGTTGTCTGGAAATATTTCGCGAAATCTTCCGTTGTTTTCTCTGTTTTCTTTACATTGATTTGCGAATCCAGACGCTGTTGTTCGTTCATGTCGTTCGACTCCTTTCTAATTAAAAAGGATGACCCTGCTATGAAAAAGAGCATAATGCTCCTAAACTTAGAAAAAACCTCGCTAATAGAAATCACTTCTATAAAAGCTTCGTTTTATACGTTATCCTTTATTGTCAATTAAGAAATGTGTAACTAATGGACATTCCTTTATTATAAGGGGTTCAGAGTATTTAATCAATAAAACCTGGAAATGAGAAAGCCCAGGATAGATGAATTAAAGCAGATGTGGGTACAAAATTATCCTAAAAAAAGAGAGGGATCGCTCCCCCTCCATCTTTCATTTATAAAATTCCAAGTTCTTTTCCAGACTTTTCAAATGCATCTAGTGCTTCTTGGAGATCTTCTTTTGAATGTTGAGCCGTTACAATCGTACGAACGCGGCCTTTTCCTTTAGCAACGGTAGGGAACGCGATGCCCTGCGCAAAGACGCCGTTCTCAAATAGTTTATCAGAGAATTTATGTGTGAGCGCTTCGTCACCAATGATGACAGGTGTTACTGGTGTCTCACTAATGCCTGTGTCAAAACCAAGATCTTTCAAGCCGGCTTTAAAGAACTTCGTGTTATCCCAAAGCTTCTCGATTAACTCTGGCTCTTCCACAAGAACGTCGATTGCCGCTGAGCAAGCCGCTGTTACAGCTGGAGGATGAGAAGTACTAAACAAGAATGGACGACCTTTATGGATCAGGTAATCGCGAAGTGTTTTTGTACTTGCAATGTAACCACCTAGAACGCCAATTGCTTTACTAAGCGTACCAACTTGGATGTGAACGCGTCCGTTTAAGCCGAAGTGGTCCACCGTACCGCGACCGTTCTCCCCAAGTACACCACTCGCGTGCGCGTCATCAACCATCACAAGCGCATCATACTTTTCACAAAGCTCTACAATTTCAGTTAGCGGTGCAATGTTTCCGTCCATTGAGAAAACACCATCCGTTACAACAAGACGTGTACGATAATCTTGTGTTTCTTTCAGTGCGTTCTCAAGATCTTGCATGTCCGTATGCTTGTAAATACGACGCCCCGCTTTTGTTAAGCGAATGCCGTCAATGATCGAAGCGTGGTTTAGTTCATCAGAAATCACGACGTCTTCTTTCGATAGGATCGCTGAAAGGACTGCTTGATTCGTTGCAAATCCTGATTGAAGAACGAGCGCCGCTTCAGTGTGTTTGAACTCAGCAAGCTTTTCTTCAAACTGTTCGTGCATTGAAAGCGTTCCTGCAATCGTTCGAACAGAACCTGTTCCTGCACCGTATTTTTCAACTGCTTCAATCGCTGCTTGTTTCATTTTCGGATGTTCCGTCAGTCCGAGATAGTTGTTTGATGATAGCTGAATGACGTTTTTCCCTTTAATCGTAACGCGTGACCCTTGAGCGGATTCAAGCGGAATTAAATTACGAAACACGCCTTCCTCTTGCATTTGATCAAGCTCTTCTTGGAGATATTCAAAACCTTTCATTGATCGGCCTCCTCATTATTATGTAATGGCTCAATTTGAGCCTTATGGATGTAATACTACCTTACCACATTTACCCTCAATCATTAATTCGAAGCCTTTTTCAAAGTCTTCGAGCGGGAAGTGATGCGTAATCATTGGTTCCACATCTACCTGACCTGACTGCAATAATCCAGAAACCTGGCGCCATGTTTCAAACATTTTTCTTCCAGTAATTCCTTGAACGGTAATCCCTTTGAAAACAATGTCATTTGTCACATCAATTTCAACTGGTCGCACCGGTAAACTTAGAATAGAAACGCGGCCACCGTTTGTCACCATTTTGAAGCCCTGGTTCATTGCAATCGGATGTCCTGACATCTCGCATACAACGTCAACGCCATGCCCATGTGTTAGCTCCTTCACAACTTGAAGAGGATCTTCATTCCGTGAATTAATGACGGTTGTTGCACCCATCTCTTTCGCAAGATCAAGACGATAGTCATTTAGATCAAGTGCAATGACCTGTGATGTGCCAGCTGCTTTCGCTACACCTACAGCCATAATACCGATTGGCCCACAGCCAATGATCGCTACGGTCTTTCCTGCTACATCTCCAGCGAGTACAGTATGTACCGCGTTCCCCATCGGCTCTTGAACAGAAGCGACATCGAATGAAAGAGACTCAGGATTTTTCCATATGTTTTGTGATGGAAGAGCCACATATTCCGCAAAACAGCCGTCCGTATCAACACCGATGATTTTCGTATTTTCGCAAATATGAAACTTCCCTGTTAAACATTGTGGACATTGATTGCAGACAATATGAGTTTCAGCTGAAACATGATCTCCAACCTCAAGGTTAGTTACGTTCTTACCTTTTTCTACAACCACTCCAGCAAATTCATGACCGAAAACATATGGAGGGTTTACGCGGCTCTGAGACCATTCATCCCACGTATAAATATGTACATCTGTTCCGCAAATCGATGTTGCTTTTACTTGAATTAATACTTCATTATCATTAATTTGTGGAATATCAACGGTTTGTAGCTGAGCACCCTTTGCACGTTCATGCTTTACAATCGCCTTCATTTTTCCTTCCACAGCGTACACCTCACTTTTTCAAAACTTCCTCTAATCACTGTTATCACAACTATACTATCATTTATTATTTATCACGTAAAGGTGAACTGTCCTCCACACGCGGACAGTTATAGTTTTATTTATGGAATGGGATAACGACAAAATCCCCATAAAAAAACCCTTCTACACAGAAGGGTTCATGTTAGTATTACATAAATTCAGCCATTAATTCCGAGAACTTCTCCTCTGGAAGCGATAGCTCCTGCTTGGATAAGGCATCTGCACTATATCCTCTTACGGACTCTTGATAAGAAGGACGATTAGGGTTGTGATATATAAGACCTTTTACCAATCCGTCGTGTTCCATTAATGTTTGCATCGCCATCATTCGATTTTTCGGATCATATCCTTCGATATCATTCAAGCTAATTAGGTTCTGTTTAAACCAGTCATACGTATTTACTTTGTTAAACGTAACGCACGGGCTAAACACATTAATTAAAGAGAAGCCTTTATGTTGAATTCCTTGCTCTATGATCGCTACAAGGTCCTTTAAATCTGTTGAAAAGCTTTGGGCCACAAAGCCACAGCCGCTTGAGAGCGCAAGTTCCATAATCGATAAAGACGACTCAATGGAACCTGTTGGCGTACTTTTTGTTTTAAAGCCTTCTGCACTCGTTGGAGAGGTCTGTCCTTTCGTTAGACCATAAATTTGATTGTCCATCACGATATAGGTAATATCAATATTTCGTCGCATCGCATGAATCGTATGCCCCATACCGATTGCGAAGCCGTCCCCATCTCCGCCTGATGCAATAACCGTTAATTCTCGGTTTGCCATCTTCACGCCCTGTGCAATAGGAAGGGACCTGCCATGTATCCCATGAAAGCCATACGCGTTAATATACCCACTTATACGACCAGAGCAACCAATGCCGGAAATTACAGCAAGATCATCTGGTTCAAGACCTACATTTGCTGCCGCGCGCTGAATGGCCGCTTGAACCGAGAAATCTCCACAGCCAGGACACCAGTTAGGTTTTACCTGATTCCGAAAATCTTTAAATGTGGCCATTCGCTAACATCTCCTTGCATTGTTGGTGGATGTCTCCAGGTAGAAATGGATTTCCATCGTATTTCAATAGACTTTCAATTTTCTCCCCATAACCTACATTCATTTTTACGAGACTTGCAAGCTGACCAGTCGCATTGTGTTCAATGACAATCACTTTCTTCGCAGCCTGTAACATTGGCCTAAGCTCATCTGCAGGGAAAGGATGGACAAGTCGGATTTGCGCGTGGTTTACTTTTAATCCATCTGCTTCAAGTCTTGGCATTACTTCTTCAATACTTCCTCTCGTCGAATTAAAACCAATCAGAAGCACATCTGGCTCTTCATGCTGCTCCACTTTAAAAATAGGCTGTGGAAATGATAAATTGCTGATTTTACGAAGCCTCTTCTCCATTTGATCTTTTCGATTCTGCGGAACCTCAGATGGCTTTCCTGTCTCATCATGTTCTACTCCTGTGACATGAAAAATACCATTTTTCGTTCCAGGAATCACGCGATTCGATATCCCATCATCAGTAACTTCAAAGCGTTTAAAATATGATTTATCTTCTCGCTCAGCGATTGCGTCATCATTTAACTTCCCTCGACGAATCTTGATTTTATTGTAATCGAGCGGTTCAACACTTTGTTTTCCTAATGATAATTGAAGATCAGATAGTAGAATGACCGGACACTGATATTCCTCAGCAAGATTGAATGCTTCAATCGCATCATAAAATGCTTCTTCAACGGTACTTGGTGCAATCACTATCTTAGGAATCTCTCCATGTGTGCCGTAAATCATCGCCAGTAAATCAGACTGTTCTTGTTTAGTAGGAAGTCCCGTACTCGGTCCCCCACGCTGCGTATCAACGATCACAAGAGGCGTTTCAGTAATACCAGATAAGCCTATAGCCTCCATCATAAGGGATAAACCTGGCCCTGCGGATGCGGTTAACGTTCGAACGCCTGCGTAATTTGAGCCAATGGCCATCGTTGCAGCCGCAATTTCATCTTCCGTCTGCACGACCGTCCCACCAAACTCTGGCAGCTTCTTAATTAAGTATTCCATGATTTCTGATGCTGGCGTAATTGGGTATGCAGCCATTAACCTTGCCCCTCCCGCCAGGGCACCAAGCGCGATCGCATCATTTCCAATCATGAACATACGGTGCTTTCCATCCGCTTTCTTTAACGAAAGCGTTTGAACACGATTACCCGCGGATTCATTGTAAGCATCAGCGCCACGCTGAATCGCCTCCATGTTATTGTTCACAACTTTTTCGCCTTTACGGCCAAATATCTCTTCCACGACAGCTTGATACGTCGCAGTATCAATTCCTAACGCCGCGCTTGTTGCGCCAATTGCCACCATATTCTTCATCAGTGATGTCCCTAGTTCAGTTGCGATTTCAGTAAAGGGAATGATCACGAGCGTCGCCTGACATTTCTCAGGCTTCACTGGCTTGAATTTGGCATCACCGATAATAATTCCTTTACTATGAAGCTCATGAGCATTCACATCAATTGTTTCCTGATCAAACGCAATAAGCATGTCAAGGTCATCTGAGACCGCTCGAACTTCTTTCGTACTAACACGGATCTTATTATTCGTATGCCCGCCTTTAATACGGGACGAGAAATGCCGGTAACCATACAAGTAGTAGCCAAGTCGATTTAATGCGATCGCAAATATTTCTCCTGTACTATCTATTCCTTCACCCTGCTGTCCTCCAACTTTCCACGAAAGTTGTTCGATCATAACGTCCCACCCTTTCTAATCTAGTACCTGAAACCGCTTGCTTATATTACTAGTTCGAAATAGGATGATAATTCCCTGCTCACGAAGCTCACAATTACTAAATTCTTACTTACTCAGGCATTCTAGCCATAAAGTTTTCACCTAAAAACCCATTTACTTGGTCATCATTGTAATAGCGATGTAGCTCCTCAATAAGTCGAGGATAGTCGCTGTAGCATGTTAAATCTTTCGGAACTTGATCAATTCCATCAAAATCAGAGCCAAGTCCAATATTCTCCGCGCCACCGAGGCTACAGATGTGTTCAATATGATGGATAATATCCGAAACACTTGCATTCCGGTCATTTCGTAGAAACTTAGGCACAAACGTCACGCCGATCAAGGAATTCTTTTCAATTAGCGCCGATAACTGTTGATTATCCAAGTTTCTTGGATGGGTGCAAATGGCTTTGGCATTCGAGTGAGAAGCGATGACGTAGCGCCCTTGCTCTAACACATCCCAAAATGCTCGTACTGAAAGATGCGAAACATCCGTCCACACTCGATGCTGGTTATGTAAATCGACAACGCTTCTTCCAAAATCAGTTAACCCTGCGCCCCTTGATTCAAGAATACCGTCTGCCGTTGCATTCCCATAATTCCACGTTAATCCAACCGATCGCACACCAAGTCGAATGAGCGTTTTAAGCCTTGTTGCTTCACTCCCTATTGCATCTACGCCTTCTAACGTGAGCATCGCTCCTATTTTCCCATCAGGAAGCTGCTCTGCCTCTTTTTTGGAATAAACCGCAACAACATCCTCATATGGCTTGATAACCTTCTCATGGAAAATCTCAACCATTTCAAGGGCACAATCAAATTTAGCGGAAGCCGGCACGCTTTCTGGAACATAGATCGCAAAAAGCTGTAGCTTTGCTCCTGCCCTTCTCATTTGCTCAAGGTTTGTATGGAGTCCTTCCCCATTTTCAAAGGAAAGCGATGGATTCAACCACATTTTACATAATACGTCACAGTGTGCATCTACTATATTCATTAAGATCCCCCTTCATTCTTCTGCGTTTCAAATTAAAGTATAAAAAACCTGTTTGTAATAACAAACAGGTTTTTCTGACGGAATGATTTAGCGAGGCTCTACAATGAGCTTAATTGCGGTACGCTCTTCACCATCAATTAAAATATCGGTGAAAGCAGGGATACAAATGAGGTCAACGCCACTAGGTGCTACAAACCCTCTTGCGATGGCTACTGCTTTAACAGCTTGATTTAATGCACCTGCTCCAATCGCTTGAATCTCGGCATTACCGCGTTCCCGAAGGACGCCCGCAAGTGCACCAGCTACAGAATTAGGATTGGATTTTGCTGAAACTTTTAATATATCCATTATAGCCCCTCCTTAATTTGATCATCCATTACCACTCTAGACTATATTCCTTGTAAGAAGCTTGTATTCCTGCTGTTTCCGTCATCTTTTCAAAACGTTTTAATCATAGAATGGATGGTCGTCATTGATCGCAATCCGTTGAATCTTTGTTGCCTTACCAGTTTTTGGATCTAGTGTTAAAAAGACCCCACTAAGTTGTTCCCGACCTTTTGTTACTTCAAACCTTACAGGCATTGTCGTAAGGAACTTCTTAATTACCGCTTCACGCTCCATACCAAGAATACCATCGTAAGGACCTGTCATTCCTGCATCTGTCATATAAGCCGTTCCACCTGGCAAGATGCGCTCATCAGCTGTTTGAACGTGAGTATGTGTTCCCACGACTGCCGTCACTCTGCCATCAAGATACCAGCCCATCGCCTGTTTTTCACTCGTTGTTTCTGCATGAAAATCAACAAAAATGACCGGTGTTCTCTCTCTCATCTCTTCAATCAGTTCATCCGCTTTACGGAACGGATCATCCATCGCAGGAAGAAACGTTCTTCCCTGCAAGTTAATGACACCTACTTCAACACCATTAATGTTCACAATCGTTGAACCGTTTCCTGGCGTTCCTTCTGGGAAGTTAGCAGGTCTGACGAGTTTAGGAGCACGATCGATAAATTCAAAAATTTCACGGTTGTCCCATGTATGATTACCCATCGTAATGACTTGAGCGCCTGACTCAAGAAAGCCACGGTAGATCTTCTCTGTAATGCCGCGACCACTTGCCGCATTCTCGCCATTCACAATCGTAAAAGTAGGTTTGTATTTTTTCTTTAAGCGAGGTAAATAAGTAGAAATCATATTGCGTCCGGGAGAGCCAACAACGTCTCCAATAAAAAGTATATTCATTATAATGCTCCAATCTCTTAGTTCATTCTTTATCAGTTTATCAAAAGAAAGTATGATTCGTAAGTTTTAGGTGAAATTAAATAAAGCGATGCACGCGGCATCGCTTTATTTTGCATACTCAACTGCCCTTGTTTCACGGATGACCGTGACCTTAATGTGCCCAGGGTAGTCCAGTTCATTTTCAATTTTCTTCGTAATTTCTCGTGCGAGACGATATGATGAAACGTCATCAACAAGATCAGGCTTAACCATGATCCTGATTTCTCGGCCAGCTTGAATCGCGAATGATTTCTCAACGCCTTCAAACGACTCTGAAATTTCCTCAAGTTTCTCAAGACGACGAATATACGTCTCAAGTGTTTCACGACGCGCTCCCGGACGTGCAGCTGACAATGCATCGGCTGCTGCCACAAGCGTTGAAATTACTGATGTTGCTTCCGTATCACCATGGTGAGATGCGATTGCATTAATAACAACCGGATGCTCTTTATACTTCGTCGCAAGCTCAACGCCAATTTCAACGTGGCTACCTTCGACTTCGTGGTCAATCGCTTTACCAAGATCATGAAGGAGACCAGCGCGACGTGCTAACTGTACGTCTTCTCCAAGCTCTGCGGCCATAAGACCCGTTAGATAAGCAACTTCCATGGAATGCTTCAAGACATTCTGTCCATAACTTGTACGGAATTTCAAACGGCCCAGGATCTTAATGAGATCCGGGTGGAGTCCGTGAACTCCAATTTCAAATGTGGATTGTTCTCCAACTTCGCGAATGTATTCATCCACTTCCCTGCGTGATTTCTCAACCATTTCTTCAATTCGTGCAGGGTGAATTCTTCCATCCTGTACGAGCTTATCCAGGGCATTACGAGCAATTTCTCTTCGTATCGGATCAAAACCGGACAGAATAACTGCCTCAGGTGTATCATCGATAATCAAGTCAATTCCCGTTAACGTTTCAAGAGTTCGAATGTTTCGGCCTTCACGACCGATGATTCGACCTTTCATCTCATCATTAGGCAGGTTTACAACGGAAACCGTTGTTTCTGCAACATGATCCGCTGCACAGCGCTGAATCGCAAGCGAAAGTACTTCTCTCGCTTTCTTATCAGCTTCTTCTTTCGCATAGTTCTCGCGCTCTTTCACCATCTGCGCCAGCTCATGCTCAAGCTCCTGCTCACTTTCACGGAAGATGATTTGCTTCGCTTCTTCCCTTGTTAAACCGGAAATTCGCTGAAGCTCGTGTTGTTGCTCTTGAAGCAACTCCTCCACTTTGCCTTCCATCTCTTCAATTTGCCGTTGTTTTTTGGTGAGAGAGTCCTCTCTTCTTTCGAGGGAATCCTCTTTTTTGTCAAGAGTCTCACTTTTGCGATCAAGGACCTCTTCTTTTTGTACCAAACGATTCTCTTGTTTTTGTAACTCATTTCTGCGTTCACGAATTTCACGCTCAGCTTCAACACGAAGATTATGATTCTCGTCCTTCGCTTCAAGCATAGCTTCCTTCTTCAAAGCTTCAGCGTCGTTTTTACCTTCTTTGATAATCCGTTGCGCTTCCATTTCTGCACTGGAGATTTTCGCTTCAGCAATCGTTTTGCGAACAAGAAATCCAACAACTGCTCCGACGACTGCAGAGACCAGCATAGTGGAGATGATGATCACTATATCCATCGAACTCACCTCCTCCTGCTATCAACTTGTTGGTTTGCTGTCATGTTAATTCTTAGTACCACTTGCAAAATTTCAATCCAGCACATTTCATCTGTTAAGAATAAAGTATAATTCTACTAGAAAATTATAATTATACAATTAATATTGTATCTTTCAGAGTAAAGGTTGTCAAGAGAGTACATCAGGGCAAAATCCCTTCAAATTACTCATTATTGCTCTTTTTTTCGCCTTGAACTCTTAGTGAAATTGCCTTGATTGAGCGGTCATTCACTGCCTGATCATGGAAATTCAGCTCTCTATGTCAGTACAACGTTTCGTATCGACAGACTATGTAAGTAGATAAAAAGCCGGCCATTATGACCGACTTTCTATCAAGCGTCTTATTCTTCTTCAGGTAGAAGCGTATCTTTACCTGCAGCTGATTCATCTAGCTGCTTATCTGCATCAAGATTGTGATGAGCGCGAATACGCCCTTCAATTTCAGCTTCCATTGCTGGGTTTTCTTTCAAGAATTGCTTTGCATTTTCACGGCCCTGTCCAAGACGTTCGCCTTCGAAAGAGAACCATGCGCCGCTCTTCTGAACAATTTCAAGGTTTGAACCAATGTCAAGGATCTCACCTTGCTTAGAAATCCCTTCTCCGTACATAATGTCAACTTCTGCTTGTTTAAACGGCGGAGCGACCTTGTTCTTGACAACTTTAATACGCGTTTTGTTACCGACCATGTCGTTACCCTGCTTCAGCGTTTCAGCACGACGAACTTCTAATCGAACAGATGAATAGAACTTCAGCGCACGTCCGCCTGGAGTTGTTTCTGGGTTCCCGAACATAACCCCAACTTTTTCGCGAATCTGGTTAATAAAGACCGCGGTAGTTTTGGATTTATTAATCGCACCTGAAAGCTTACGAAGCGCTTGAGACATTAGACGCGCCTGCAAACCAACGTGTGCATCTCCCATTTCACCTTCGATTTCTGCCTTTGGTACAAGAGCAGCTACGGAGTCAACTACAACCATATCAACTGCACCGCTTCGTACGAGAGCTTCAGCAATTTCTAGGGCTTGTTCTCCTGTATCAGGTTGAGAAAGTAGCAGCTCATCGATGTTAACACCAAGCTTTTCTGCATAAACCGGATCCAGAGCGTGCTCAGCATCAATAAAAGCAGCCTGGCCACCGTTACGCTGTACTTCTGCGATAGCGTGAAGGGCAACTGTTGTTTTACCAGAAGATTCCGGGCCGTATACTTCGATAACACGACCTCTTGGATAACCGCCCACACCAAGAGCAATATCAAGAGCCAGTGAACCAGTTGATACTGTAGAGACTCTTTGCTCAGCTTGTTCGCCGAGTTTCATGATTGAACCTTTACCGAATTGTTTTTCTATTTGTCTAAGTGCCATATCTAAGGCAGCTTTACGATCACTCACGAATGAATTCCTCCTCGTTATTAAACTATCACTATCATATCTCTTTTTAGGTGATTTGCCAATAGAAAACCGAACATTTATTCGTCTTTTTTTATTTTCTACCCTATTGACTTTTCACGTCCCGATTATTATAACTTGATAAAAAAAGAAAGAAGAACGATCAGCCCCGGTAGTGAAGCTGATCGTTCTATTTTATACTCTGCTTTTTTGTGGTTTAGCTGGTTCAAGGTGGATTGATTTACCATCAATACCGCCAGCTCGAAGCGCTTCATAGACGAATGGTGCAACGTCTTCGTGCACTTCAAAGAATGAGAATTTCTCAAAAATATCAATGCGGCCAACAGACTCTGTATCAACGCCAGCCATCACAGAAAGCTCACTTAAAAGTTTCTTTGGATGAAGATCAATATTACGTCCTACATTTAAGAAGAAACGAACCATTCCATTCTGACCGCCTGTTTCACCAAAGTTATATTCGGAAGGAGTCGTGTTCTGCTTCTGCTGAATGGCGTTTTCAAGGAAAGCTTGAACAAGATCTTCTGCGTTATATTTAGCTAAAAGAAGCTCGGTTGTTTCACGAGCAGTCGAATCAGACTTTTGCTTTTTCAACTGCTTTTCAACAGATTTTACAATGTTATCAAGATCAACCGTTTCATCCTGAAGCGGCTCAGCAGATAGGTTCAATTTGATTTTTGATTCAATGGATTGAAGGAAACGCATGTCTTTAGGCGTTACGAGCGTTAACGCAATTCCTTTGTTCCCAGCGCGACCTGTACGTCCAATACGGTGAACATAGCGTTCTGGGTCCTCAGGTATATCATAGTTGATCACGTGACTAACGTGAGCAACGTCAATTCCACGAGCTGCGATATCTGTTGCAACAAGGAAATTCACTTGAGATTTTCTAAAGAGATTCATTACCTTCGAACGCTGCTGTTGCGTTAAATCTCCGTGAAGTTCTTCTGCTCGATAGCCACGCTTTTTCAATGACTCTGTTACTTGAGCTGCCCCTTTTTTTGTTTTGGTAAAAATAATGCCGAGGCGAATGTCTTCACTTTCGATGACGCGACAAAGCGTATCGAATTTATCACTTTCAAATGTTCTGTAATAAACCTGCTCTACCGTATCCGCTGTTATATCTCCTTTAGAAACGGAAATCGTAAGTGGATTCTTCAAATATTTGCTGGAGAGCTTACGGATTGGTGCAGGAATTGTAGCTGAGAATAAGAGCGACTGGCGATTAGCCGGCAGCTGCTTGAAAATAAGTTCAATATCATCAATAAAGCCCATATCAAGCATTTCATCTGCTTCATCTAAAATAGCTGTATGAACGTTATCTGTGCGAAGTGTTTTACGTTTCAAGTGATCGAGCATGCGTCCTGGTGTTCCTACAACTATGTTAACGCCTCTCTTTAATGCACGGATTTGATGATAGATTGGCTCCCCACCGTAAACGGCAAGAACATTTAACCCTTTGTATTTAGAAAGCTTCTGAAGCTCAGTCGCAACCTGCATAGCAAGCTCACGTGTTGGTGTGAGAATGATGGCTTCAGGTCCTCCGATTTTTTTCACTTTTTCAATAACAGGAATACCAAAAGCAGCTGTTTTTCCTGTACCGGTCTGTGCCTGACCGATCATATCTCTACCTTCTAAAATTGGTTCAAGTGCTTTCTCCTGAATCGGGGTCGCTTCTTTGAAACCAAGTTCGAGCACAGCTTTTCTAACTTCATTTGACAATGCAAAGTCTTCAAAATTCTTCATACGTACGTTATTCACCTTTCTAACTTCAATAATGTATTCAATCCATGATTCACAGTGCGTTTACGGATGGCATGACGGTTCCCTGCAAGATTGAGGGCGACCACTTTCTCACCAGATGGTGCTGCAACACCAATAAACACTGTTCCAGGTTCTTTCCCTTCACTAGGATCTGGACCTGCAACACCTGTGAAACTGATGCCGACATCGGTTTTATATCTCTCTTTTACGCTTCTAGCGAGTTCAATTGCACATTGTTCGCTTACGGCACCGTATGCTTCTAGTGTCTCATTTGATACGCCGATCTCGCGCTTTACTTCGTTAGAGTAACACACAACCCCACCATAGAAAAGTGATGACGCTCCAGGGAGATCCGTTATTTCCTGACTAAACATACCGCCTGTAAGGCTTTCTGCTGTTGATATAGACCAATCACGGTCGCTAAGAAGTGAGAAGACTTCTTTTGCGAGTGTTGTCTCTCCATAGCCATATAAATAGGAGCCTACACGTGCATCAATTAATTTTTCTGTTTCATCAATTAACTTATCCGCTTCTTGTTTAGTGTCGGCTTTAGCTGTCAATCGAAGCGTAACTTCCCATTCCCCAGCTAGCGGGGCAATCGTCGGGTTCGTTTGCTGATCAATCAGATCTTCTAGCTCTGCTTCAAGCCTTGACTCTCCAATGCCAAAGAATCGAAGCACGCGGGATACAATCGTATCACCTTGCTTCAACTGACCAAGTAAATAGGGTTCAGCATAGTTCGTGAACATTGGATAGAGCTCTTTAGGTGGTCCTGGAAAAAGCATATATGTGTGGTTGTTAGCCGTAACAGCCATACCCGGGGCCATACCATTGTCGTTACGAAGTACTGTAGCTCCGTCTAACACGAGCGCTTGCTTGCGATTATTCTCTGACATGGGAGCTCCCGTTTTTTTATAGTAATCCTGGATGTTTTCCATTGCTTCTTCGTTATAGACTAATTTTTTATTTAAAGTACTAGCAATCGTCTCTTTCGTTAGATCATCTTTAGTAGGTCCAAGGCCACCTGTGAAAATCAACAAATCAGAGCGAGACTCTGCAACTTCAATAACTTGTTTTAATCGTTCACTGTTATCACCGACGGCTGTATGGTAAAAAACATTGATACCAAGATCAGCCAAACGAGTTGAGATGAATTTTGCATTTGTGTTGGCGATTTGTCCAAGTAGTAACTCTGAACCGATTCCAATAATTTCTGCATTCATTTTGTAACCATCCCTTCTATCCGAAGCAAGGTGTTTCCTTGTTTCCATAGCTCATAATTTCTCTACACCTATTATACATTGGTTTACCTTTAACGTATAAGGAAGCGCCTTGAAAACAATGGGAAATTTACCTATTCGATCGCTTATTCGCTTATTAAAGAGGTTTCAAAAGGGAACAGATTAATCTGTTCCCCTAGGGTGTTAACGTGATTTAAGTAGTACCTGACGATTTTTAGAAAAGTAATCCCACCCAGAATAAACTGTAATAATAAGTGCTGCCCATAGCGAAATCGTTGCAAAAGGAAAACCAATCGCTTCGAATGGCACATTTTCAATTAACAAAGCAATGATCGCGATAATTTGGATCCATGTTTTTAACTTACCAAGGTTGCTTGCCGCTAGTACTTCTCCTTCTGAAGAAGCAACTAGCCTAAGCCCTGTGACGGCAAATTCACGACTAAGAATAACGACAACAATCCATGCTGGCGCAGCACCGAGCTCAACAAGCGAGACAAAGGCTGACGTAACGAGCAGTTTATCAGCCAGAGGATCCAGGAATTTCCCAAGATTCGTGACAAGGTTATGCTTTCTAGCTATGTAGCCGTCAATCCAATCGGTTACTGAGGCGAAAATAAAGATCGCTGTAGCAACTAAATGGGAATTTAGCAAGACAGCTCCCGCTATTTCTGTTTCACCAAGCGGTAAGGGCGCTAGAAGAAAAATTAGAAATACAGGAATTAAAAAAATGCGTGATACTGTAATTTTATTAGGCAAATTCAAGTGTGTTCCTCCTAAATGTCATTTAACCTATCAGATCATGTGATAAGTTGTAGCCATTGGCTTCATCAGTTTTCATTAGCTGTAAGATGCGTACCAATTCCCCTCACTAAATCGTATTCTATTCTAACACTGTTTCTTTCATGCAGAAAGGAAAACTTCACCATTACCAATCGTAAGAAAAGGAGTCATCTAATCAAGATGACTCCTTTAACTTACTCGGCTTTTTTGAAATTGAACGTCACATTTTGAACAACAGGTTCTTTTGGAATCTTAATCTTTTCCCCGTTTACAAACACAGCGACATTTGGCGAACTCCCTAAACGAAGTGTTGCTGAAGCTTCACTTGATAAGTCTTCCGTCACGTCTTTCCCTTTGGCAAGACTTTCATATACGTACTTCTTATCACTAGCGCCAGTTAGAGCGACCCAACTACTGCCTGATGCTTCTAACTTCACTTCAAACTTCTCTGCATTCGTAATCTCATACGTAGAACGATCAGCGCTGCTGTCTACCTTCTTAATTTCCATTTCAGGGGCAGGCTCTTCTTCAGGTTCTTCAGCAGGCTCTTCTTTTTCCTTTTCTTCATCTTCTTTCGGTTCCTCTTCAGGTTTCTCAGAAGATGCATCGTTTTCAGAGTCGCTCACTTCATCTGAATCAGGTGCACTGCCGCTGTTCTCATCGCTAGAAATTTGTTCCTCCGCCTGGTTTGTTGTAGCATTCTGGTTTGTCGTTTGATCACCGCTTTGGACGACATACCAGATCAATGCTGCCACGCCTACTATCAACAAAATGACAAGTATAGACGGAAATACGGAAGACCATTTGGAAGAAGCTGATGAAGATTTGCTTGGCTGAGATGGCCTTCTCATTTTCCTTGGTGGTAAACTCTCCGGCACATCTGCACTTGCTTTAGGGATCTCTGAAGCATATTCCTCAAGAAATTCCTCTCCGTTAAAGCCAACTGCTTCCGCATAGTTTTTAATAAATGCACGCGTATAAAAATTACCTGGAAGCAGTTCGTAATTTCCTTCTTCAATCGCATGAAGATAGCGTTTCTGAATCTTTGTAATGGACTGAATTTCCTCGATTGATAATCCCTTATCGCTTCGAGCCTCTTTCAGACGTTGACCTAGCTCTGTCAATGAAAAACACCTACCAATTAGTTAAAGTCTAAGCTTGAAAATCCAGAAGATTGATTTTCAATTACCTGATATGTAATTTCTTGTTCCGGATCGTCTCGCAATTCAATTATATAATCAAAATCGTTCATCGTATACTCTGTTTCTTGAACAAATATATCAGGATGCTCGACAACCTTTGTTGCTGGGAGCCTCATAATATCACGAAGCACCTGCCAATGCCGTTCAGATGCTCGTCTCGCAGATACAATCCCATCAATTAAAAAGATATGATCACTGTTAAGTTCATCGTCAGCGACTTGCGTTCGAACCGTTTGTTTCAACATCGTTGAAGATAAAAACACCCAACGCTTGTTCGCACAAACACTTGAAGCAACGATCGACTCAGTTTTGCCAACACGCGGCATCCCTCTTATTCCAACAAGCTTATGACCATCTTGTTTAAAAATTTCTGCTAGAAAATCAACAAGTAGTCCAAGCTCGTCTCGAATAAAACGAAACGTTTTCTTGTCATCCGCATCACGCTGTATGTACCTACCATGCCGAACAGCAAGACGATCTCGCAATTTCGGTTCTCGCATCTTTGTTACAGTAATATTGTCCATTGTATTTAAAATAGATTCCAAACGCTCAATTTGCTGAATTTCATCAACCAGAAGAAGCAAGCCTCTTCGCATATCATCGACACCATTAATCGTAATAATGTTAATGCCTAGCATTCCTAATAAGGACGCCACGTCTCCAAGAAGACCCGGTCTGTTTTTATGAATTTCATATTCAAGATACCATTCCTTCTTCTCCATATGCCAACTCCTTTAGCCACAAATTTCCTATGTTCCTTTAATCATAAATGATTTTCATAAAGGTTAAAAGAGATGAATCGGGATTTTATTTACTTTTCTTACATCATTTGTTCCATTTCATAGAAAAAGAAGGGTGTATAGACACCCTCCTTCTGTAAAAAGTCATTTATCTTTCGTTTTGAACGAGCTTAACCATCATATTTGCGATCGCATGCTGTTCTTCTTCGCTAGCTACATGCCATAAGTCAGCAAGAAGCTGTTCTTGATCATTTTTCGCTTTTACTCCATCAGCAAGGTATCCGCCGATCTGGTAAGCAACATCTGAGACAACTTCATGAGAAAGTCCTTGCTGTTCGCCTTGATTTAAGCGATCGTGCAAGAACCCTTTCCACGATTCAAAATTATCTAGTACAGACATCTATATCCCTCCTTTATCAAGTCATCACCTATATGTTGTCTCGAAGGAAAGGACATTATGCATCGTTTTTTACAGCCAGGCACCATCAACTGAAATAATTTGTCCGCTTATGTAAGAAGCTTGATCGGAATCTAGAAAAGAAATAAGCGATGCCACTTCCTCAGGTTGTCCAGGTCGTCCCATTGGAATGTCATCGACTAACAATTGTTCGTCCTCTCCTGTCAAACGCGCATTCATTTCAGTTGTAATATAGCCAGGTGCCACAGCGTTCACTCGAATTCCGCTTGGCCCTAACTCTTTCGCAAGACCCTTTACAAACGCATTTAGTCCGCCTTTAACAGAGGAGTAAACAACTTCACATGATGCGCCTGTTAATCCAAATACAGAAGAAACAACAATAATTGAACCGCTTTTCTTTCGTACCATTTCATTGATATAGTGCTTTGTAAGCTTAATGGACGAGGTTAATTGCAGCTGAATCATCGCTTCAATTTCTGTATCGGACATATCAGTTAATAAACCAAAAAAACTGTTGCCAGCGTTTAGAATAAGGGTGTCGATGCCCTGTACTTGCTCTGTTAAGTGACGCGCTCCATCCTTACTAGCTAAATCCGCCTGTACTGGAAATAAATTCGCCTCGGGATAAGCTGCCTTTAATTCAAAAAGAGAACGTTCATTTTTGTGATAATGAGCGTATACCCGCTCCCCTTTATGAATATATGCAGCAGCAATGGCCTTACCAATCCCGCCGCTCGCCCCGGTTATTAAAACATCTTTCACTAAGTATCTCCCTTTCTTTAAACTCATCTCATCACTAATTTTCAATTTAAAGATCAGTGAAAAAGCACCCAGTTGGGTGCTTTCTAGGATTTTGGAACGACCTGACATACTGTAAATGATTCTTCAGCAAAGTGTCCCTTAACCGCCTCTTCAATGTCTTTCGCTGTAATTGACTCAAGCATTGGAACAACTTCAAATAAATCCATGTCATTAAAGCGATAGCGCGTGAATTGATTCGCAATAAATTCTGGAGAATTTAATGCTCGTAAGAAACTACCGATCTTTTTCTTACGGATTCGCTCGAGCTGATCCGTATCAACTGACTCATTCTTAAACGATTGAATCATTGAAAACAAACGATCTGCTAGCTCATCTGGTGAGCTTGTATTGCTTCCTAAGATGGAGAAACCGAATTTCTCTTCTTCTGTAAAATCATACGAAAAGCTCTGATCAATAAGTCCTTCATTATAAAGCTTCTCGTAATTCTCCGAGCTCTGTCCGAACATCAAATCAAGCGCAAGATTAATGGAAAGCTCGTGCTTCAGAAGATCCTCTCCCTGACGCCCTGGATTTGGTTCTTTAAATCCAACGAGGCACTTCGCCACTTGTACAGACATCGGAAGAACTTTCTTCTTCTCTGCCACCTTTTGAGGTTCCTCATCAAAAAATCGTTCAATCGGTGGCTGATCTTTGTAAGATTTCGCCGCCTGATTTTTCTCTACAAAGGACATGATTTCATTCGGTTCCACGGCACCAACAACGAATAGCACCATATTTGATGGATGATAGAACGTTTCATAGCACGTATATAAAGATTCTTTCGTGATTTTGGCGATGGATTCGATCGTCCCAGCAATATCAATTTTAACAGGATGATGATGGAACATATTTTCAATCACACCAAAATACGCGCGCCAGTCGGAATTGTCATTATACATTTCAATTTCCTGACCGATAATCCCCTTTTCCTTTTCAACACTTTGGTCACTAAAGTACGGATCTTGAACAAAATTAACAAGTGTTTCAAGGTTTTGCATCACGTTCTGTGTTGTTGAAAACAAGTAGGCCGTGCGTGTAAACGACGTAAAGGCATTTGATGAAGCACCTTGTTTACTAAAATCTTGAAACACATCCCGATCTTCCTTCTCAAACATTTTGTGCTCAAGGAAATGAGCAATGCCATCGGGAACTTGAACATTCTCCGAACCGTTTAATGGTACGAAATGATTATCAACCGAACCATATTTTGTCGTAAACGTTGCATAAGTTTTGTTAAAACCTTTTTTCGGAAGGACATACACATCAAGTCCGTTGTCCATCGTTTGGTGGTAAAGAGTCTCTTGTAGTTGGTTAAATGGAATAGTTTTCATGATTAAGCCTCCTCGCCTTTTAAGAAATAAACGGTATCAAGCTTAACCTTATCCGCAACTGCTAAAATGTCCTCTTTGGTTACAGCTTCGACTCCGTCGAGCCACTCCTCAATGGTGCGTAGCTTTTGAGAAACGACACCATGGTAAAGAAGTTCCACCATGCCCTTCGCATCATCGACGGTTTCAAGAAGCTGATTACGAATCATTGTTTTCGTTTGCTTCATTTCTTCTTCATTAAATTCGCCATTTCTCATCGCTGTAAGCTGTTCTTTAATGATATCAACCGTTTTCTTATAGTTTTTAAATTCAATTCCTGACATCACGATAATTAAACCTTTGTGGCTTTCATAACGTGAAGCTGCATAATAAGCGAGACTTTCTTTCTCACGCACGTTTCGGAACAGCTTAGAATGCGAGAAACCGCCAAACATACCGTTAAACACTTGAAGAGCAAAATATTCATCGTCAGCATACCCAACGCCTGAACGAAAGCCCATGTGAAGCTTTCCTTGCTTAATTTCCTGTGTTTCTAAAATTTCTTTCTCTTCTACATCAAGTGACGCTTTTTGTGTCGCCTCAGAGCCACGATCTGTCCGTTCTTTAAAAGGAAATAGTTCCTTAACGACCTCTTCAGCATGAACTCCCTCTAAATTGCCAACTAAATAAAGATCAATCTCATCTTCAGCACACACTTTTTTGTAGAAATCATAAAGAGATTTAGCCGTTACGCGATCGACTTCTTCTTTCTCCCCATATACATGAAGTCCAAACGCTTCGTTTGGAAACATTTCTTGCGTAAGTCTCATATTAGCAAAACGCATCTTATCATCATAAATAGACTGAATGCGCTGTTTCATCGTACGCTTTTCTTTATCCACAATAGAAGAATCAAAACTAGTTCCATCCGTTTTTGGATTCATGATTACTTCTGAAAGGAGAGAAAGAGCTTTTTTGAACAAAGGTTCATCTTCCGAAAGGAACTTCTCATTCGCAAAATCCATCCGGAACGTCATAATATGAAAATCGCCCTTCTTAGCAAGATCCACACCAAGCGTTGCACCATAAAGCTTCTCAAGCTCAGTCCTCACCGCTTTAGACGAAGGATAATTCTCCGTCCCGCTTTGCAACACATGAGGCAAAAGAGCCCTCTCCGTTACCGTCTCTTCAGTCAAACGCGCCTTAAATTGAACCACTACCGTTGTTGTTTTATATTTATCCGTTTGTATCCTATGTAGCGTCAAACCGCCGCACGAGGTTTTCTCATGAGGGATAATAGCCATTGACCTCACTCCTTTTTAAAATCCATTAACTACCATCAGAGGAAACTGAAACTTACCCCCTTTATACCATAGTATGTGTAATAGTGTAAGCAATTAGTACTTTTTAAAAGAAAAGCGAAGACGAGCGTTTAGAAACGGAGATATTGGAGCTCTTGAACTAGAACACGCTTTTTGTGTTCTGGTGAAAGAGTGAAATATCGCAGTTTCTGCGAGTCGTAGCTGGATCAAGAAAAGCGGAAGTGAGCGGTTAGACACGACAGGCACTGGAGCTCTATAAATTGAACACGGTCTTTGTGTTCGAGTTATAGGGCGAAGTGACCAAGTGTCTGCTCACTGCAGCTAGACACGAAAAGCGAAGACGAGCGTTTAGAAACGAAGATATTGGAGCTCTTGAACTAGAACACGCTTTTTGTGTTCATTTTTATGGCTGAAGCGATCGAGAGGCTGGGCGATGCAGCTAGGAACGTTTAAAAACAAAGATTAAAATCCTAGAACCATCTCCCCCCCCCCCAAAAAACTACTCATACGAAAAAGCTCTTCGTTTTCACGAAGAGCTTCGCCCCGACGTTATCGCTTTCCTTTCTCATACGGCTCGCCAATCGCTTTTGGCGCATCCGCTCGTCCAACTAGACCTGCAAGGGCAAGAATAGTTAAAACATAAGGAGAGATTAGAAGATAAACTTCTGGAATTTCTTTTAAACCAGGAATCTGCTGTCCAGTAATACTGAGCGACTGAGCAAGACCGAAGAAAAGGGCTGCTCCCATTGCGCCAAGCGGATGCCACTTCCCAAAGATCATAGCAGCAAGTGCCATAAAACCTTGTCCAGAAATCGTTGCGTGGCTAAAGTTACCGGCAATCGATGTCGCATAAACTGCACCACCAAGACCAGCAAACCCACCACTTAGCATAACCGCTACATAGCGCATTTTTGTCACGTTGATTCCCATCGTATCAGCAGCCATCGGGTGCTCCCCAACAGAGCGAAGACGAAGACCAAACGGCGTTTTATAGAGAACCCACCATACGACGAATGCTAGCACGATCGCAATGTATGACGTATAATACGCACTTGAGAAAAACAATGGTCCAATAAACGGAATGTCACTTAAGAAAGGCACATCCGTTTTATAAATACGTTCCTGAATAATTGGCGTTTGACCAGCGTCAAAGATTTTCTTCACAAGGAAGATTGCAAGACCAGCAGCTAGGAAGTTAAGGGCTACGCCACTTACAACCTGATCAGCTTTAAGCGAAATACTTGCAACAGCATGAAGCAAGGAGAACAGCATTCCAACGATAATCGCTACAACAAGTGAAAACCAAGGTGAAGCTGCCCCCATTCCCCACTGTTCGCCTAGAATTGTAAATAACGCACCCGTGAAAGCCCCCATTAACATTAAGCCTTCTAGTCCAATGTTAACAACACCTGACCGTTCACTGAATACTCCACCAAGAGCAGTGAAAATCAGGGGAGCTGCTGAAAAAATAGCGGCAGGAATAATGAGCTGAAGAATCTGCATAAAATCCATTAAATTTTCCCCCTTTTGCTCACCCTGTTGCTGATCCAGTGAATCAAGTAACTGGATGCGACAAAGAAAATAATCATCGCAATCACGATTTCAACTAACTGTGTTGGTACCTGTGCCACAGACTGCATGTTGAGAGCTCCAATTTTCAGTCCGCCAAATAACGCTGAAGCAAGAACAACACCTAGTGCACCATTTGCACCAAGAAGCGCAACTGCGATTCCGTCAAATCCAACTCCTGTAAAGTCAGCCATAACGGTCATATAGCCGTATGTGCCAAGCCCTTCCATTGCCCCAGCTGCTCCTGCAAAAGCTCCGGAGATAACCATAGAAAGGACAATGTTGCGTTGAACATTAATTCCTGCATATTCTGAAGCATATTTATTAAAACCAACCGAGCGAAGTTCGTACCCTGTCGTCGTTTTCCAAAGAAGGAACCACATAATAATTGCTCCGATAATCGCCACTACAAAACCATAATGAAGACGTGAAAAATCCGTAATCGATTCTAGTAACGGAGATTGCAACGAAGCCGATGCATTTATTTGATCCGTTCGCTCGCCAGGAGCAAGTAAATACGTACGAATAATCGCGTTCACAACATGAAGGGCTACATAGTTCATCATGATCGTCGTAATAACTTCATGTACGTGATATTTTGCTTTCAAGAAACCAGGTACAAATGCCCAGAGAGCTCCGGCAAGACCTGCCGCTAAAATAGCGAGTGGAATGTGAACAATAGGACTTAGTCCTTCAAATTGTAAACCAATATAAACCGATGCAAGCCACCCAACTAATAGTTGGCCTTCTACTCCGATATTAAACAGCCCTGTACGGAAAGCAAACGCAACCGCTAGACCAGACAAAATAAGCGGCGTCATTTGCCGAACGGTTTCACCCATTACATACGTATTGGAGAATATCCCGTTAAACAATGCTGCGTAAGCAACAATCGGGTTGTATCCACTAACAAGCATAATAATACCGCCAACGAGTAATCCTAGAGCTACTGAAAGCAACGGCACTGTAATGCCAGACCATTTCCCTTTTAATAACTTCATGAAGTCTCACCAGCCTTTTTGCTCTTTGCACCAGCCATCAAAAGTCCAAGCTCTTGCTCAGTTGTTTCTTCTGGCTTGACGATCGCCACTATTTTCCCTTCATAAATAACCGCAATACGGTCACTCACATTCATAATTTCTTCAAGTTCGAAGGAAATAAGAAGAACTGCTTTTCCATTGTCACGTTCTTCTACTAATTTAGAGTGAATAAATTCAATCGCACCTACATCAAGTCCACGTGTAGGCTGTGCCGCAATCAATAGATTAGGACTTCGATCGATTTCACGTGCGATAATGGCCTTCTGCTGGTTCCCACCAGAAAGCGCACGAGCAGGCGTCATCTCACTTGGGGTCCGCACATCATACTCTTTAATTAATGATTTCGCCTTATCCATAATGGTTGAAAGATTTAAAATGCCATTTCTAGAGAAGGGTCTTTTATAATAGGTCTGAAGAACCATATTTTCGCCAATCGAAAAATCTAACACAAGCCCATGCTTATGCCTATCCTGTGGAATATGAGCAATACCGCTTTCCGTTACACGACGCGGTTTCCAATTTGTTATGTTTTTTCCGCTAAGATTGATACTTCCAGATTTTGATCTACGTAATCCTGTAATCGACTCAATTAATTCTGATTGTCCATTACCATCTACTCCTGCAATCCCGACAATTTCTCCTGC
Source organism: Anaerobacillus sp. 63XJN7_4_ISO-PGPR-S23-413 (assembly GCF_056173725.1). Lineage (NCBI taxonomy): Bacteria > Bacillati > Bacillota > Bacilli > Caryophanales > Bacillaceae > Anaerobacillus > Anaerobacillus sp. 63XJN7_4_ISO-PGPR-S23-413. The sequence goes on along the minus strand of NZ_CM149688.1, from coordinate 1,845,149 downwards.
ACGGACAGTTAAGTTCATACCGTTTACAACTGGTACTTTACGTGCATCTTCTACTACAAGGTTACTGATCTCAAGCGTTGCATTAGAAGGCTCTGAAGGCTTTTTCTGAATTGAAAAATTTACTTCACGTCCGACCATCATAGAAGCTAATTCATCCTGATTCGTATTCGCAACATCAACAGTACCGATCCCGACACCTCGACGAATAACAGTACAACGATCACTTACTTCCATAATTTCTTTCAGTTTGTGTGTAATCAGAATGATTGATTTCCCTTCAGAAATCAGCTTTTTCATAATTGTGATAAGTTCTTTAATCTCCTGAGGAGTTAACACTGCAGTAGGCTCGTCAAAAATTAAGATGTCTGCTCCACGGTATAGCGTTTTTAGAATTTCCACACGCTGCTGCATACCTACGGATATTTCTTCAATCTTCGCATTTGGATCGACTGCAAGACCATATTGCTTTGAAATAGCTTCTACATCTTTAGCAGCCTGCTTTAGATTAACCTGACCTTTAGCAGTTGGCTCATTCCCAAGAATAATATTCTCCGTTACGGTAAATTTTTCAACAAGCATAAAGTGCTGGTGAACCATTCCAATTCCGAGTTCATTCGCTACATTTGGATCTGTAATATTAACCTTCTTACCGCGAACGTGTATTTCGCCTTTTTCAGGCTGATAAAGACCAAACAAAACATTCATCAAGGTTGATTTCCCTGCGCCATTTTCACCAAGAAGGGCATGGATTTCCCCTTTTCTTAGCTGTAACGTAATATTGTCATTTGCCACAATCCCAGGAAATTCTTTACGGATATTTCTCATTTCAATGACGTATTCCATGTAGATGCCACTCCCTTATCCAAAGCATGAAACAAAGGCTAGTCTATGAAAATACTAGCCTTCGTCCCATATTTGGCTATAATGTAGGTGAGATTTCTAGAAATCCATCACGCTCAGAAAACGTAATGGACGATCTCTTATAGAGAGCTTTCGAATTCTTTGTACTCATCGTCAGTACTTGGAACTTCCAATTCGCCGCTCTGAATTTTCTCTTTATACTCTTCTACTTTTTGTAGTGCTTCTTCAGATACATTTTCTTGTGATTCAGCAATACCTACGCCATCTTCTTCAAGACCAAACTCTGTAACTTTTCCTCCTGGGAAGTCGCCGTCCATTGTTTGCTTGGAAACTTCAATAACAGCTGTATCCACACGCTTCACCATAGAAGTTAGCGTTACGTTCTCAGGCATTCCTTCTTCATGCTGATCACGGTCAACACCGATAACCCAAACTTTTTCACCGTTTTTCGCACGGTTCTTCGCTTCAGTGAATACGCCATTTCCTGTTCCGCCAGCAGCATGATAAATGATATCCGCGCCTTTATCATAAAGAGTACCTGCAATAGCCTGTCCTACTTCTGCTGCGTTGAAATCATCCGCATATTGTGTGAAGATCTCAGCATCAGGATTAACGGATTTCACTCCGGCTTTAAATCCACTCTCAAACTTCTTGATTAATTCAGAATCAACTCCACCGATAAAACCAACTTTGTCAGTTTCAGATTGCATTCCAGCGATAACTCCTACTAAGAATGAACCCTGGTGCTCTTTGAAAGTAATACTTGCTACGTTCTCCATTGGCTCGCCATCTTCCGTTACAGCTACACTATCAACAAGAGCAAGCTGAGAATCTGGCTTTTGTGTTGCAATTGTTTGAATATCTTGTTGCATAAGGAATCCGATTCCGAAGATCAAATTATAATCTTCACGAATTAAGCCTGAAAGGTTTGGTTGGTAGTCACTTGCTGCAGTTGACTGAACATATTTAAAACCTTTGTCTTTCTCAAGTCCATTATCTTTTCCAAACTGCTGAAGACCTTCCCAAGCAGATTGGTTAAATGATTTATCATCCACACCGCCTGTATCAGTTACCATCGCAACTTTAAAGTCGCTGCTTTCGCCTTCACTGCCTCCGCCGCCAGAACTTTCATTATTCGTATCTCCCGTTCCACAAGCTGACAAAAGCGTACCTGCAGCTAATACAGCTGACAACATAAATCCGTACTTCTTCTTCATCTTAATCCCCCTAATGTTTTTTAAACGCCGCCCGCTCTCTCTTCTCTCTATCGAGCTATGCTTTGTTTGGTCGCGTTTTCATTGCCCAATAAAAAATAATATGCATGAGAAACGGCTCTGAAACACGCATGAAATATTTTTGAAAAAATAGTCATATTTCGACAATAACTATACCATTTTCAAGGAGATAAAGGAATAGTTTTTTGAAAAAAAGCCCGATTACCAATATTTAAAATGATAGAATTTCTAACACAAATGGCCAATTCTTTTCGTTTTTCTCATTCCGATTTGTCGTCACTAGGATAAAAACACATAAAAAAGAAGCACAACCCTTAACTGGATTGTGCTTCTTCCCCTTTACTAACGAGAACTTCACGAGGTTTACTGCCCTCATAAGGTCCTACGATACCTCGAGCTTCCATAGCATCGATTAATCTTGCTGCTCGGGTGTAACCTATTCGAAATCGTCGTTGTAGCATTGATACCGAAGCTGTTTGCATCTCGGTTATCAATTGAACAGCGTCATCATATAAATCATCATCTACTTCCGGCTGAGCTTCCTCAGGCTTATCTGTTGGTATCATTTCTTCCTGATACTGAGCTTTTTGCTGGGCAATGACAAAGTCAACGAGTTCTTCTACTTCCTCATCAGATAAGAAGGCACCCTGAACTCGTTTGGGTTTATTCGCCCCTACAGGAAGGAATAGCATATCCCCTTTACCTAGCAATTTCTCTGCTCCACCCATATCAAGAATTGTTCTTGAGTCTGTCATGGACGAAACGCTAAAGGCAATACGGGATGGAATATTAGCTTTAATCACCCCTGTGATAACGTCAACTGACGGACGCTGTGTCGCAATGATTAAATGTATTCCCGCTGCTCGTGCCATCTGTGCGAGTCTTGTAATCGCATCCTCTACATCGCTTGACGCTACCATCATTAAATCAGCTAGCTCATCCACAATAACAACAATATACGGTAGTGAAGGCTGCTTCGCCTCTGACGTTTCATTATGACGCTTAATATGATTGTTATACCCTTCGATATTCCGCGTACCAGTATGTGAGAATAGCTCATAACGACGCTCCATTTCACTCACAACCTTTTTCAAAGCCTGTGAAGCTTTCTTCGGATCCGTTACGACTGGTGCTAGAAGATGAGGTATACCATTGTATACGTTAAGTTCAACCATCTTAGGATCAATCATCATCATTTTAACTTCATGAGGCTTGGCCTTCATCATAATGCTTGCAATAATACCGTTGATACACACACTTTTACCGCTTCCTGTTGCTCCTGCAACTAGTAGATGGGGCATCTTAGATAAATCGGAAACAACTGCTTCACCTGAAATATCTCTTCCGAAACCAATAGATACTTTCGATTCGTGCGATTGGTATTCTTTTGATTCCAATACTTCCCTCAATGTAACCATCGCGACTTCAGAATTCGGTACTTCGATCCCTATCGCAGATTTACCTGGGATCGGTGCTTCAATACGTAGGTCCCGTGCAGCAAGAGCTAGTGCCAGGTCATCTGTTAAGTTTACAATTTTACTTACTTTCACACCTGTATCAGGATATACCTCATATTTCGTTACCGCTGGACCAAGATGAACCTTCATTACTTTGGCTTTTACACCAAAGCTCTCAAACGTCTTTTCTAATTTACGAGCGTTTGCGGAAATTTGCTGACGTTCATTATCCTGCGACACCTTCTTTGGAGGCTGCAGTAAAGATAAAGATGGAAGACGATAATCTTTGTTTTCTAGCTCGCCAACTGTTAGCGACTGAATTGGGGTTCCATCTGCTGCTTCCTTAACAGGTTCACCATCTTTACTTTCTTCTGTCTCTTTCTCCACAGGCGTTTCTGACTGTGTTGGATATGCACTTTCAGTAAAGGTTCGAATCTCAGGCTCAAATGGCGCCTCTTCTTCTGATTCATCCTTACTTGTTTGAGAGACGTCATACGTTTCCTCAGGCTCCATGGATGCTTCTTGTTCTCTTAATGCAGCCCGCTGTTCTCTCTTTTCTCTTCTTGAATTTTTACTTTCTGATAGAAGTGATTTCGCTTCATCATATGTGTTTAATACAAAACCTTTAATCCAAGCAAGGGCTTTACCTAGTACATCACTAAACGATTTACCCGTAATCAAGACAAAAGATAGTAAAATCAATAGAAAGGCCATTAGCTGCGTTCCTGTTGCATCAAAAAGTCTGTAGCAAAAGGCGAAGAGAAGCGCACCGATCATGCCCCCGCCAAGCGGGCTAGTTTCTGATGGATCGCTAACGTCCATTCGGAAGAGTTCATATGTATTAGCAATAACCGATGGACTATCCCATTGGCCCTGACGAGAAAGTGTTTCAAATAAGCCGACGTGACTTAATAACAGAAATGAAATGCCTAGTAAATAAAATCCTGCTAATCTTCTTGTCCAAAAGGCTGGGAGCTTCCTCTTCACAATTAAATAACCTGCGAATATCACAAGGCCTGCGATAATTAGTCCATACCATTCGCCTGCAAAAAAGCGAAACATATGGTAAATCGCTCGTCCAACTACTCCCATTTTCAAAACACCTAAAACGGTAAAAGCCAGAACCGTTAAACCGATAAATTCAACTTTGACTTGGGATTGCCAGGCGGCCTGTTTCTTTGTTGTCTTTTTTCTTTTTCGTTTTGCCATTATCTCACCTCTATACAAGCCATAGCTGGTGAAAAAAGCAGCCATTTCAGGCTGCTTTTTGTTCACCAATCTATTCCTAGTATACCACATCTTCCCGTGGTCCTATAGGCTCTATTTCAGTGGAGAAGTGGATAGCGTTAACATTTGACCAGGCTGTGTTGCATCATTGAGATAGTCCATGGGATCTGTGCTAAGTACCTGCACTACCCTACACTCTGTCAGAGACGTTCGCTCGACAAGAAGTTGGACTCCGTTCCATTCGATGATCTTCTGCTGCTCATAAACACTCTGATCAGGAGGGAATACTGCTTCATTTGGTAGGATGGTATAAAGAATCATTGGACAAGATCTCCTTCCTGCTCTCCCTTATATTCCTCCATTAATTCATTTAGCTTCTTCATTGCTGGACCAACAGCCCCAACTTCATCGATCAAACCATAGCTCACAGCATCTTCACCCACTACGTTTGTTCCGATATCTCTCGTTAAATTTCCTCTTGAAAACATAAGCTCTTTAAACTTATCTTCTGTAATATTTGAGTGCCTTGTCACAAAACTAACAACTCGCTCCTGCATTTTATCGAGATATTCAAACGTTTGCGGCACGCCGATAACAAGACCTGTTAGTCGAACAGGATGAATCGTCATTGTTGCCGTTTCTGCGACAAACGAATAATTTGCAGCAACCGCTATTGGCACTCCAATTGAATGTCCACCACCAAGGACAATCGAAACAGAAGGTTTCGAAAGGGAAGCAATCATTTCAGATATAGCAAGTCCTGCTTCTACGTCTCCCCCTACTGTATTAAGAAGGATCAGCACACCTTCAATCTTAGGGTTTTGTTCGATTGCCACAATTTGTGGAATAAGATGCTCATATTTTGTTGTTTTATTTTGTGGTGGCAGCTGCACATGTCCTTCAATTTGTCCGATGATAGTTAAACAATGAATATTAGATTGATCCATCGTTGGCACGTTTGTTTGGCCAAGCTGCTGAATTTTATCAACTAGCGAAGATTTTGATTGGTCGTCTTTTTTTGGTTCAGGATCCTGACCTGGGTTTTCATTGCGATATTCACTGTTCATACTGGTACCCCTTCCTTACTCTGGTACTAGTAGTATGAACGAGAGGCGATTTTACCATTCATGAGATAGTCTGAAAAAAACGAACTTAAAAGTGCTTACTCTTAAAAAAAGGTTCTAAATCAAATGTTGGGGTAGGAGATTCATCTCCTACTCCTTATCCTAGTTGAAAATGACGAATTTTTTTGTACTGATGATGTAAAAGGATCTTTCTTCGTAAGCGGTCATATCGCTTAAAACCAAAGGCATTTCGCTTAATGACCTTCGTTTGATTGTTTAAACCCTCGATAAAACCATTATTATAGTTCAAGGCAAAACTATTCAGGACTTCTGGTTGCCAGTTCTTAAGTGTTTGAACGGCTTGTCTGAACTCCTTCATATTCGCTGCTTCAACCGTTTTGTAGTAATTATACAGAGACTGTTTAACTTGGTTAGGATTCTCTTGACCGATTCGTTTCGCTTCCTCAAACCAGCTTCGAAACGCTTCTTTTAACTCGTAAGCCTTTCGTAATTCCTCGGATAATCCAAGGTAACGGTCCAGATACCACTTTTGTTTCTCACTCAACTGCTCATATCGCTTGTAAAAAACATGCTTCATTCGCTTGCACTTTTTACGGTCATAATCATGGAAATTCTGTTGAACTCTTCTTCGTACACGCTCTAATGCCCAATAGATGTAGCGACAAAAATGAAAGCGATCAGCCACGATGATTGGCTTTCCTAGTGCCTTTTGAACAGCTGACTTGAAGGCATAGCTCATGTCCATGATCACCACTTCAACTCGCGACCCCTTCTTGCGAAGATAGTCCTTTACGGTCTCAATGGAGCGATTAGGAAGGATATCCAAAGGCTGCTTTGTATCTCCATCCGCAATGACAACTTGATATTTTCCTTCATCGGTATCTCCTTTATATTCATCAATAGCGATGACACGAGGAAGATCACTCACTTCTTGAAGCGTTGGTGCGGCGACTTCATCAAACCGCCTTATCGCAGTTGAATGCGACGTACGAAATTGGGCTGCGGTATCCTTGAAATTCTTCCCCTGTACCACGCGTAATCCCAGGGCCTGATTCCATTCCTTTGAGTGACGCTGATAGCGATTGACGATCGAATTCCTTTCAGCGAATCGTTTCCCACAGGCACACACATAACGGCGCTTGCGATAAAACAAAAAAGCCGTTCGCTCAAATACTTTAAGGTGTTGTACTTTCTGAGTCCGATAATCATGAACACGTACAGTCCATTCTTCACATTGGGGGCACTGGTGCGCCTTCTTTGGCACTTCAATATGAACATGATACTGGCCATTAATGGCTTCCATTTTCGATACCATCACTTCTTCTAATCCGGGTAAATTCATGTTAAAATGCACGTACACGCAACTCCAATCTTTTTCTTGTTTCTCGTCAATTCAAGTTTAAAAGATATAGGAGCTTGCGTGTATTTTTGTGCTTCATTTTCTTAAACCCCAACAAATATTATAGAGCCTAAAAAAAATCCGTGCAAAAAAAAAACGGATGCATAAGCATCCGTTCTAACATTATTTATTAAGCGCAGCGGCTAGTGATGAGCGCTCCTCTGCTGTTAGAGGAATCATCGGTAGACGTACACTTCCTACATCCATACCCTTTAGCTGAAGAGCTGTTTTAACAGGGGATGGGCTTGGTGCTTTAAAGAGCTCATTCATAATTGGCAGGATTTTTTGATGAACCGCTGCCGCTTCCTTAACTTCCCCAGATTGATAAGCTGAGATCATCTGTTGCATTTCATTCCCAAGAACGTGTGACGCAACAGAAATAACGCCATCACCACCGATAGAAAGAATCGGTAAAGTTAAGCCGTCATCTCCACTATAAACAGAGAAAGACTCTTCTGTGCGCGTAATAATATCTGTAATTTGGTCAAGATCTCCACTTGCTTCTTTAACAGAAACAATGTTGTTGATCTTAGAAAGCTCAACAATTGTGTCTGCCGTCATATTCACAACAGAACGACCAGGAATGTTATAAATCATTACTGGAAGCTTTGTTGATTCTGCGATCGCTTTGAAATGCTCATAAAGACCTTTTTGACCAGGCTTGCTGTAATAAGGGGCTACGATCATAATCGCATCCACGCCTGCAGCTTCTGCCTTTTTTGTTAACTCGATCGATGCGTGCGTGTTATTACTGCCTGTTCCTGCAATAATCGGTACGCGGCCATCAGCGATTTTAACAGAATGCTTAAAGAGCGCCACTTTTTCTTCTGAAGAAAGCGTTGGCGATTCGCCAGTTGTACCCGCTACAACAAGACCTTCTGTTCCATTATTAATTAAATAGTTGACCAATTGCTCTGTCTTCGCAAAATCCACGTACCCTTTGCGATCGAAAGGGGTGACCATTGCGGTTAGTACTTTTCCAAAATTCATTTCTTTCACTCCTTGCCTATCACTTAAAGCTGATCCATCATCTGTTCCATTTCTTGCCCCGGCTCCAGATGAAGATAAAACGTTTCGTGCAGCGCATTAACTGCTGCTGAAAGGTCAGTCTGTCTCACAAGAACCCAAATCGTTGTATGAGAATCAGCTGACTGTAAAATATCAATGTTTTCTCGCGCAAGTGATTCCACAATCTTTGCTGTTACGCCAGGAACACCACTCATTCCAGCTCCAACTGCAGATACTTTCGCACAATTCTCGATGACTTCAGGCTCGTAGCCCATTTCATTTAGCGTTGCAACGGCTCTGTCGGTCATTTCCTCCATAACCGTATAAACAACACCCGTTAAGCTGATGTTGATGAAATCAACGCTGATCCCCTCACGCGCCATAGCTTTAAAAACGCGTGACTGAAGATCATATTGTCCTTCTTTCGCATACACTTTAATTTGGGTTACGCCGTTTACATGAGCTATACCCGTAATTAAACGATCTATCACCTGTTCACCAGTCGTTTTTCCTGTAGCAGACGTGACGAGCGTACCTGTCGAAGAAGAATAAGTTGACCTAATTCGGAGCGGTATCTTCGCCTGCATAGCAATTTCAACTGCGCGAGGGTGAATAACCTTCGCACCTTGATAAGCCATATTACAAACTTCGTTATATGTCACGATGGAGAGAGGACGTGCTTTCTCAACAATTCTTGGATCAGCTGTCATAATACCTTCTACATCCGTAAAGATGTCTACCCATTCAGCTGAAAGGGCAGCACCAAGCGCAGCTGCTGACGTATCGCTTCCACCTCGACCAAGAGTCGTTACATCGCCGTCTTTTGTGACGCCCTGGAAGCCTGTCACAACGACAACATCCATCATTTTCAGCTCTTCCAGTAGTCTTTCTGACTTCATTTCAAGAATTCTTGCTTTGCTATGCTCAGCCGTTGTCATGAAACCTGCCTGACCTCCGGTGTAAGCTGTGGCTCTCAATCCTTCGCCTAAGAGGAGATTTGAGAATATGACAGAAGAAATACTCTCACCACAAGATACAAGTAGATCATATTCTCTTGAAGTGACCTTCCGTTCTCGATCGCCAATGAGGCCAAGAAGAGTGTCAGTCGCGTATGGATCACCTTTACGACCCATTGCTGAAACGACGACGACAACTTTATATCCATCGCTCACTGCATCTTTAATATGGTTTACAGCTCTCAGTCTGCCGTCTTCACTTTTCAATGAAGTACCGCCAAACTTCTGCACGATGACTTTCATTTAGAACACCTTCTTATGTCTATTTCAATATATTTAGGGCTGCAAGGCTTTCAGCAATTTGAACAGAATTCCACGCTGCCCCCTTCAGTAGATTATCAGAGACAATCCACATATGGAAGCCATTTTTTTGATTTAGATCTTTTCGAATACGACCGACAAAAACGTCCGATTTCCCAACAGCATCAACGGGCATCGGATAAACCTGGTTTGCAGGGTCGTCTTTGAGCGTTACACCTGGTGCGTTACTCAATAGTTCTTTCATATCTTCTACTGTTACATCATCATGACCAATTTCAACATAGACTGATTCAGCATGACCTGTTTCAATTGGTAGTCGCACACAAGTAGCTGCAACATGAAGCTCTGCATCATGCATGATTTTCTTCGTTTCATTTATCATTTTCATTTCTTCATAAGTAAACCCGTTGTCTTCAAATACATCGATTTGTGGGATGGCATTGAAAGCGATCGGATAGTGCTGTTTATCACCTTTAACAGGCAAAATTTGTGGCTCGTAGTCCTCACCATTTAGCACCGCTTTAGACTGCTCTTTCATTTCAGTAACCGCATTTGCGCCTGCACCTGAAACAGCTTGATAAGTAGAAACAATAATTTTAGTAAGGCCATATGTTTGTTTCAGCGGCTCAAGAGCTGCGACCATTTGAATGGTTGAGCAGTTTGGGTTCGCAATAATCCCTTTGTGATCATTCAAATCCCCTTCGTTCACTTCTGGTACAACAAGAGGTACTTCTGGATCCATACGGAATGCACTTGTGTTATCTACAACAATCGCTCCGTGTTTAACTGCTTCTGGAGCAAGAGCTTTTGATACACTGCCACCAGCGCTAAATAACGCAAGCTGAACCCCTTCAAATGCTTCAGGAGTGGCTTCTTTCACCGTTACTTCCTGACCCTTAAACGTTACTTTTTTACCAGCAGAACGTGATGATGAAAGGAGCGTTAAGGTCGATATCGGAAAATCTCTTTCCTCTAGTGTTTTGATCATTTGTTGTCCGACTGCGCCTGTTGCTCCAACTACTGCTACATGATATTTTTTCCCGCTCATGACTTATTCTCCTCCCATATTCCATTCAAAATCCATCACAACAGAAGGAGAAACCGAGGTTTCTCCCCATTCCTGGTGATTTTATTCTCTATTCTATCATAAACCTATCTTAAAGAAAGATAAATCAATTGGCTAATCCAAATACCTTTCGATTAAAACCGGCTGAAGCTGTCTGCCAAGAAGTGCTTTTTCAACAGTTTCCCTTAAAGATGGCATCCGTGCAACGAGTGAATTTGGTTTTTTAACTGGATCATCTTGACCAAATGGAATGAAATAAATATTCTTCGTCGACATTAATCTTAAGATATTTGTACCATTTAATCCTAGCCCATCGTTAGTAGAAATGCCTAACACAACTGGTTTTTCATTACGCAAAGTTGCTTTTGCCCCCATCAATACAGGAGACTCTGTCATCGCATTCGCAAATTTACTAATAGAATTCCCTGTTATTGGAGCGATAACCATACAATCAAGTGGTGTTTTGGGACCAAATGGCTCAGCCTTTACGATCGAATTAACTGCTTCATTACCTGTTATTTCCTCAATACGAGCGATCCAGTTTTCTCCATCGCCAAAGCGAGTATTTGTATTCATGACCGTATGTGAAACAAATGGCGTCACCTTAGCACCTAGTTGAACAAGTTCTTCTATTTGTGGAACGACCGCATCATACGTACAGTGGGAACCAGTTAATCCAAAACCAATGTGCATACCTTTCAAACTCATGGAGTGTTCTCCTTTCCATTCTGAGACCGCTCAATTAACAGCTGTGTCAGAACATTAGCGATGATTTTTCCGGCCGTTTTTGGAGCCACAATACCAGGCAGGCCTGGCGCAAGAAGAGCTTTAATTCCTCTTTTTTCGGCGTATCGAAAATCAGTACCTCCGGGCTTAGAAGCAAGGTCAATCACGAGCGTATGAGACGGCATTTTAGCAATAACTTGAGATGTGACGATTTGTGCTGGGATTGTATTAATACATACATCTAAATGGGATACTTGGTTCACGAGATCAGATAAATGAAACGGTTTTAATCCCATCTCCGCAATTCTCGCGATATGCTCTGGTTTTCTAGCCCCAACACTAACATTTGCCCCTAATGCATTAAATGTTCTGGCAACTGACATCCCGACTCGACCAAGACCTAGAACCGCAATATTTGATTGATGAATGGTAATATCCGTATGCTGAATAACCATCATAACAGTACCTTCAACAGTCGGAATAGAATTATAAATGGCCACATCATCTCGTTCGAATAAGCGAACTAACGTTCTGGATGCTTCAGCCACCATCTCATTTAGACAGCTATTACTGATTCCGCTATATACCGTACAATGGGCTGGCGTTTGTTTAAGTTGATCTGCTGTTAACACTACTTTTTCATTTGAGAAGATCGTTTCAACTTCTCCTTCGATCGTTGTTCCACTGACTGGAAGGACAATTGCATCAAGGGTCGTTAGCTTCACTTCATCCAATGTGCATTTCGTTGCACCTGTAAAGCCATGATCAAGCTGATCGAATCCGATTAAATATAAATCGGCATTCAATTCGGTTAACTTTCGAATAATTTCAAGCTGGCGGGCATCACCGCCAATAACAGCGATATGTTGATTCGTTAGCATCGTTCCTCCCCTTTCCTTTTCCACGTCTTACTACGGGGATTATTGTAATTTCTCAACATTCTATGTGGTGTATGCCCGCTTGGTGAATCAAGAGGTGTACCAGTTTTAACCCTTTTGATGATTTTGCAAAATGATCATATCTCTTCCAATCGTTTCTATGTGCTCCCATGGAATCGTAATTTCTTGTTCTTTGCGTTTTAACCCCATCCACGACGATTTCGGAATGATCAATTCTTTTAATAACCCTGTTTTCTCATCAAACAATAGATCAGTTTGCCCAAGCACACCAAGCTTCCGCCCTTTTTCTATATCGATAAGCTCCTTACCGCTAAGCTGACTTAATCTCATCATATGTCCCCCTTTAAACAAATTGATGAAAGTCCTATCGTAAACCACTATCTAATAATACGTTCACGTTATATACCATAGTCTATGAGTAGTTTATTAAAGGAAGACATGAAAAAACCCGCCTTATAATTCGACGGGTAAGCGTCCTTAGGATTTCATACCACCTGGTAATTGACCGTTTGGACTAATAAGCGAGCATGAAAATTCATCAGTAAACATCGAATGGATCATACTGTTTACGTTCTCATGATTAACGCTCTCAATATTCGTAATAATGTCATCGAGTGAACGATGTTGGTTTAATAGCAATTCATTCTTACCATTTCGGCTCATACGGCTGTTTGTACTTTCAAGACTGAGCATCAAGTTACCTTTTAGCTGCTCTTTGCAATTCTTCAACTCTTTCGTTGTAATGCCATCACGCTTAAATTCCGTTAAAGTCTTCTGGATAGTCTCATATAAGCGATCCAGCTGGTTTTGAGCTGTACCTGCATAGATCGTTAATAACCCGCTATCCTGATAAGCAGAATGATAAGAAAAGACTGAGTAAGCAAGTCCTTGATCTTCACGAACATCCTGGAAAAGACGACTGCTCATGCTTCCACCGAGCACATTGTTCATCACAATGAGACTATAAATATCATCTGTACCAAACGGAAGTCCAGCGTACCCAAGACATAAATGGGCTTGCTCCGTTTCCTTCTGGCGAGCGATTTGTCCTGAATGAAATTTCGGAGCGAGTACTTCAGGTTTTCCAGCAGGAGTTTCCCAGTGTTCAAATGCATTCTCTACTTTATGCATGAACGATTCATCAATATTTCCTGCAATCGAAACCACAATATTATCCGGTGTGTAATGAGTTTGCATGTAATCACGAAGCGTGTCACCTGAGAATCCTTTTAACGTCTCTTCTGTTCCAAGGATCGGCATCGCAAGCTCATGATCCCCATAACTTGCCTGACTCAGCATGTCATGGACAATATCATCTGGCGTATCTTCATACATTTTGATTTCTTCGTGTACAACATTCTTTTCTTTCGCAAGCTCTCCAGCTTCAAATGTTGAATGGAAAAACATATCAGTTAATACATCAAGAGCATAATCTGCGTGCTCATCAAGAACTTTTGCATAGTAACACGTGTACTCTTTTGATGTAAACGCATTAACTTGACCGCCAATGCTATCAAAGGATTCCGCAATATCTTTTGCACTGCGCTTATCCGTTCCTTTAAAAAACATATGTTCAAGGAAATGTGAAACGCCATTTAATTCTTTCGGTTCAAAACGAGAACCAGTTCCAATCCAAATTCCGATAGCAACTGAACGGACTGTTGGAATATTTTCTAGTACTACTCTGACACCATTTTTACAAGTTACTTTATTTATCAAACCTGTTCCTCCTGTATCGAGCCATTATGTTTCGTCATACTCCAAAAACACTATATCATTAATGAAGAAAGGACACAATTTTATCATCTTTTCTCAAGTCGTTTAGAATCTAACACTTGTGAAACTGTCCCAAGCTGGTATCCTCTCTTTTCTACGCCGCGAATTAACGCTTCAAGACTTTTTTCTGTCGGTTCTGTTGGATGCATGAGTATAAGAGCACCCGCGTGTACATTTTGGAGCACCCTCTCTGTCAGTACTTGTGGTGCAGGTTTTTTCCAGTCCACGGTATCAACAGACCAGAGCACTGTTTGCATTCCAAGCTGATCAGCAATTTGAACGGCGTTATTCGCGTAGCTTCCGCTTGGTGGTGCGAAAACGACAGGTTGTTTATCAATTGTTGCTTCAATAACTTGATTTGTATCTTCAAGCTCTTTACGGATAGCGGCGTCGCTTAGCTGTTTCAAATCAGGATGAGAATAGGCGTGATTTCCGATTTCATGTCCTTCTTCATCAAGCATACGAACGATATCAGGGTTTTTCTTCGCCCATGAGCCATCAAGAAAAAAAGTAGCATGAACACTATATTTCTTAAGCTGTTGCAACATATCAGGTAAATATTCCTCTCCCCAAGCGACGTTTATCATAAAGGCGACCATCGGCTTCTTAGGATTACCCTTATAGACTGCAGTGGGCTCAAGATCATTTAACTGAACATCAGGCTTCACTTCTTTTTTTACAAGTAGATTCTCATCAAACGCCTTCCCCTTCATTTTTTCATAGGAAGCTTCTGCATCAATTATCAGACCATTATAGCCTGGGATTCCTTTCCAAACACGATCAATTACAGCATTAATTGGAGGTATATCCATGCTTTCCTTCGCATCAGCAATCTCGTCATATAGTGGACTTCCATTCACGTTCAAGGTAGCTTGTTCTTTCAAATCACTTAAATACATTGATGTGTAGGGGTTCTGAAGTGAACCTGCTGCTACGCCTAAGATCATGATAAACACAATAAATTGGATCCAGGATTTCTTCATTCATCTGCCCCCTTTTGTAAAAAAGGTATGTTTGATGGGCAAGCTCTAGAACTTACGTGAAACAATTCGTTACCAAAAAACAAAGGTTTGCATTAGATGAAATCAACGCCGGTCACATTTATCCAAATGAAAGGAAACAGAATAAGCTAACAAAAATCAGCAAAAAAAAATGAATTCGGCCTCAGCCGAATTCATTAGCTCTTTTGACTTTGTTCTTCACGTTCACGCTGTTCTTTCAAAATCTCTTTACGAGAAAGGTTAACGCGTCCTTGCTTATCGATTTCTTTCACTTTAACCATGATTTCATCACCGATTGAAACAACGTCTTCTACTTTGTTTGTACGCTCTTCAGCTAGTTCAGAAATGTGAACCAGACCTTCTTTCCCAGCAAATAGCTCAACGAATGCTCCAAATTTCTCAACTCGTTTCACTTTACCAAGATAAGTTGTGCCTACTTCCACTTCTCTAACAAGATCTTCGATCATTTTCTTCGCTTTTGCGTTCATTTCTTGCTCAGTAGAAGAAATAAAGACCGAACCATCCTGCTCAATATCAATTTTTACGCCAGTTTCTTCAATGATCTTATTGATGATTTTACCGCTTGGTCCAATAACGTCGCGGATTTTATCTGGTTTAATTGACATTGTAAGAATCTTAGGTGCGTATGCAGAAAGCTCAGTACGAGGTTCGTTGATCGCACTCATCATGTTTTCAAGAATGGCGAGACGACCGTTTTTCGCCTGCTCAAGAGCCTGACGAAGGATGTCTTCGTTAATTCCAGAAATTTTAATATCCATTTGAAGAGCTGTTACACCTTGCTTTGTTCCAGCAACTTTAAAGTCCATGTCACCAAGAGCATCTTCCATGCCTTGAATATCTGTAAGAACTGTTACATCCTCGCCATCACTTACAAGTCCCATTGCAATACCTGCAACTGGTGCTTTAATCGGCACACCTGCATCCATCATCGCTAGCGTACTAGCACAAATACTTGCTTGTGAAGTAGAGCCATTTGATTCAAGAACTTCAGATACAAGACGAATCGTATATGGGAAATCCTTCTCAGTTGGAATAACCTTCTCAAGTGCACGCTCACCAAGGGCACCGTGACCAATCTCACGACGACCAGGTCCACGCATTGGTCCAGTTTCGCCGACGCTGTATTTCGGGAAGTTATAGTGATGCATGAATCGCTTAGATTCTTCTGTACCAAGACCATCGAGAATCTGAACGTCTCCTAGTGCACCAAGAGTACAAATGCTAAGTGCCTGGGTTTGTCCACGAGTAAACAATCCAGATCCGTGTGTTCTTGGTAGAATTCCTACTTCAGAATCAAGTGGACGAATCTCATCAACGCCACGACCATCAGGTCTTACTTTATCTTTTAGAATTAAACGACGAACTTCTTGCTTAACGAAGCTATTTAGAATTGATTTCACTTCATCGGCACTATACTCTTCGTTTTCTTCATATGCTTCAGTTGCACGCGTCATTACAGCATCAATTGCTTCCTGCCTAGCATGCTTTTCAATCACTTTTACAGCTTCTTTAATGTCAGATAAGTACTGTTCACTAAGAGCTGCTTCAAGCGTTTTATCTGCAGTCTTAAGAACAACTTCGCGCTTTTCTTTTCCAGTAGCTTCAATGATCTCTTCCTGGAATGAAATCAGGCGCTTAATTTCTTGGTGACCAAAAAGAATACCTTCAAGCATGATTTCTTCAGGAACTTCTTCAGCTCCAGCTTCAACCATGTTAATTGCATCTTTAGTACCTGCAACAGTTAGGTGAATATCACTCTGTTCAAGCTGCTCAACGTTAGGGTTTGCAATAAACTCCCCATCAACGCGTCCAACGATAACGCCAGCAATTGGACCATCAAATGGAAGATCACTAATTCCAAGCGCTAGAGATGAACCGAACATAGCTGCCATCTCAGAAGAGCAGTTTTGATCAACGCTCATCACTGTGCTGACAACTTGAACTTCATTACGGAAACCATCAGGGAATAATGGACGGATCGGGCGATCAATTAAACGACTAGCAAGAATCGCTTTTTCACTCGGACGTCCTTCACGCTTGATGAATCCTCCAGGAATTTTACCTACTGCATATAATCGTTCTTCATAATTAACCGTTAGTGGGAAAAACGGAAGGTCTTTCGGCTCTTTAGAGCCTGTAACCGTTGCTAGTACGGCTGTATCGCCGTAACGGATCAATGCTGCACCGCTCGCCTGTTTAGCCAGTTGACCAATTTCAACTGACAACTCGCGACCAGCCCAATCGATTGAAAACACTTGCTTATCTTGTGCCATTAATGTGAGAACTCCTCTCATCCAATAAAATCATTTCTTTTATTATACCCTAACCTTTTTGCTTCTAAAAAGAAAGGAAGAAATCTATGTATTTTTAACCTAATAAAAAAGCGGGAAACATCCCGCTTTTCTGAATCATTATCGACGTAGACCAAGTTCTTTGATAAGTTCGCGGTAACGAGTAACGTCTTTGTTACGAAGATACGTTAAAAGATTACGGCGTTTACCAACCATCTTAAGAAGACCGCGACGAGAGTGGTGGTCTTTCTTGTGGAAACGTAGATGATCGTTCAAATTGTTGATTTCCTCAGTAAGGACAGCGATTTGAACCTCTGGAGAACCAGTATCATTCTCGTGAGTTTTGAACTTAGTGATAAGCTCTTGCTTACGTTCTTGTGTGATTGCCATCCGTTTCACCTCCTTAATTTCTAATCCCCTGATACCGCGCAAACGTCGGTGACTCGATAGCCCAGTATAGGTTGTGTACTTGTCGTACAGATATTAGATTACAGGTTTTTGTTCTAAAATGCAAGGGAAATCTATTTCAGTATTTCTCTTGCATCTTTCGCATCCTGACCTATTTGGGCAATTAAGTCATCAACAGAAGAGAATTTAACCTCTCCACGAATCTTTTGATGGAATTCAACCTCTACGGACGATCCATACAAATTGCCACTGTAATCAAATACGTGAACTTCCAGTGACGGCTGATCGGGTTTTTCATCATAGAAGGTTGGTTTGTATCCAACATTGCATACACCACTCATCCAGCTACCTTCCGTTTTCATGCGCACTGCATAAACACCTGTAGCTGGCACGAGATACTCGTCTTTAAGATCGACGTTGGCCGTTGGGAAGCCAATTGTGCGGCCGCGCTGATCTCCTTGAACAACAGTGCCCTTCACCGTGTAGTTCCGACCAAGAACGGCTTTCACGTTCTCGACAGCCCCTTCACGAATATATGAGCGAATTAAAGTAGAGCTTACTTTCTCGTCATGTTGAGATACTTTATCAATCACCGTTTGACTAAACTGGTTACGGGCATGAAATGGAAGGGAGTCCATCGTTCCTCTTCCTTTACTTCCATATGTAAAATCAAACCCTGCTACAACGTGAACAACTGATAAGGCAATAATATAATCATCAACAAATTGCTGAGGTGTTAATCCCGCAATCGTTGTATCAAATTTCACGATATAAAGAACGTCAATTCCAAGTTGCTCAATAAGCTCAATTTTATCATCAAGTGGTGTAATGGCCTCTGTTTGAGGTGTAGACTTCCCCAAAACGACTGATGGATGGGGATAAAACGTCATAACTGCTGACTTTACGCCTTTATCATCAGCGATTTCTTTCGCAGTCGAAATTACTTTCTGATGGCCGCGATGAATGCCATCAAAATATCCAAGCGCCATGACGGCAGGATGTTCAGATTTTAACTGATGAGGATGCGATAAATAAATTGTTTTCAACGGTTTCACCTTCTAACTTCATCTCGAAAACACTTTTTCAGGCTTCATTAAGCCCGGCTTCTCAGGATGTTTTTGATAGATTGCAATTGCTTCTCCGTCCCTATTGTACATAACAAGTCTATTCTCTGTCATCTCTTCCAACTGAGGAAGCACAGCGCCATTTTGGAGCTTCTCTTCTAGCGCAGAATCAACAGTAAAGGATGGCATAGCAGAAAGAGCGTATTCCATAGGAAAAAGAGATAGCGTTTCCTCTTCTATCATCTGTTTTATCTCATCAAATGTCAAACATTCTTCTAGTTTAAATGGGCCGGACGCTGTCCGAATTAGAGACGACATGTGAGCTGGAAAACCTAGCTTTTCTCCAATATCAACCGCAAGTGTTCGAATATATGTCCCCTTACTACACGTGGCACGTACAGGGATAGAGACCGCTCCGTCTTCAAGCGTTACCTCTCCAATTAACTCTAGGTCATGAATCGTTACCTTTCTAGATGGACGATCCACCACTTCTCCTTTAAAAGCATACTCATAAAGTCGTTTGCCGTTAATTTTGACAGCAGAATACATTGGGGGAACTTGCTCGATCTCACCTCGAAACGCAGCAAGTGCTTCTTCTATATCGTTAGTTGAAGGCAGTTTGTCTACTTTCTTTTCTTCCACTTTCTCTCCAGACGCATCTTCCGTCGTCGTTGAAAACCCTAGTGTAATCACTGCTTCATACGTTTTAGAAAAATCCGTCATATACTGGGCCACTTTAGTTGCTCTGCCGATACATAGTGGTAAAACGCCTGTTACATCTGGATCCAAAGTTCCTGTATGACCAACTTTTTTTGTCATTAATAGCTTTCTAGTAACCGCCACACAATCATGAGACGTCATTCCAGCTGGTTTCTTTAGTGGTAATATGCCGTTCATTGTTTTCCTCCTTTCAATCTGATGACATAGAGAAAGGATAGACATTCCTGCCTATCCCTTCGTTTCTACTCATCCGCTTGATTTAAATCTGCAAGAAGTCGTTCAATTTTGTTACCATAATCGATCGATTCATCAAATTCAAAATAGATTTCCGGTGTTTTGCGAAGACGAATGCGTTTCCCTATTTCAGAACGAATAAATCCAGTTGCTTTCGCAAGACCATTCAGGGTAGCTTCTTTCTTCTCTTCATCACCAAGGACAGTAATAAATACCGTTGCTTGCTGTAGATCATTCGTAACTTCAACAGCTGTTACTGTAACGAAACCTACGCGCGGGTCTTTAATCTTCCTGCTGATTATATCACCAAGTTCTTTCTTCATCTGTTCACCAACACGATTTGCGCGAACATTACTCATCGTTACACCTCGTTTCTTTCCTAAAGCCACTCATAAGTTGCTCGAGTGAGTTCGATATCAGGACGTGAATCAATCAATGAGACGGCACGCTGGAGCTCACGCTCGCATGCCGTTTTGCTTGAAGCCGTTGTAACAATACCAATAACGGTATGTTGCCATAAATCCTGGCTGTCAAGCTCAGAAACAGAGAGATTATAATGCTTCAGACGGCTTATAACCGACTGAAGCACAGATCTTTTTTCCTTCAAGGATTGCGCATCATAAATGATGCATTCACATTCTACATATCCAATCACTTAGGCTTTACTTCAACCATAATATACGCTTCAATGATGTCGCCTTCTTTAACGTCATTGAATTTTGCAAGCGTAATACCACATTCGTACCCTTTTGCCACTTCTTTCGCGTCGTCTTTGAAGCGTTTCAATGTATCCACTTCACCTTCGAATACGACAATTCCGTCACGGATGACACGAACGCCCGAATTACGAGTGATTTTACCTTCTGTTACGTAAGATCCTGCAATTGTACCTACTTTAGAAACTTTAAACGTTTCACGTACTTCAGCTTGACCAATCACTTTTTCTTCATAAACTGGATCAAGCATTCCTTTCATTGCAGATTCAATCTCTTCAATCGCTGTATAGATCACGCGATGCAAGCGAATTTCTACTTGCTCAGAATCAGCTACTTTCTTCGCATTGGAATCTGGACGTACGTTAAATCCGATAATGATCGCATTAGAAGCAGATGCAAGGATAATATCTGACTCTGTGATCGCACCAACAGCTGTGTGAATAATGTTGATCTTAACACCTTCTACTTCAATCTTCTGAAGTGAGCCAGCAAGTGCTTCAACAGATCCCTGTACGTCAGCTTTCACGATAATGTTGATATCTTTCACATCGCCCTGCTGAATCTTTTCAAATAAATCATCCAAATTCATTTTAGAAGATTCTTTACGCTGAGCTTCAATTTGCTGCTGATTTCGTGCTTCACCAACTTGACGTGCTGTCTTCTCGTCTTCAAATGCTACAAAGCGATCTCCAGCATTTGGTACATCACTTAAACCAGTCACTTCTACAGGAGTAGAAGGTGCAGCTGTTTCAACACGCTTACCAAGATCGTTGACCATAGCACGAACACGGCCAAATGTGTTTCCGACTACAACTGGGTCACCAACTTTAAGCGTTCCTTCTTGAACAAGAAGTGTTGCAACTGGCCCGCGTCCTTTATCTAGCTGTGCTTCAATTACTGTACCTGTAGCAAGCTTATTAGGGTTCGCTTTAAATTCTTCTACTTCAGAAATCAATAGAATCGTTTCAAGAAGATTATCAATTCCTTCACGCTTAATGGCAGAAAGGTTAACGAAAATTGTATCTCCGCCCCATGCTTCAGAAACAAGTTCATACTCTGTTAGTTCCTGCATCACGCGATCAGGATTTGCTCCTTCTTTATCCATCTTATTAACCGCAACGATAATTGGCACTTCCGCTGCCTTCGCATGGTTAATAGCTTCAACCGTTTGTGGCATAACGCCATCGTCAGCTGCAACAACTAGAACCGTGATATCTGTTACTTTTGCACCACGTGCACGCATTGTTGTAAATGCAGCGTGTCCAGGAGTATCAAGGAACGTAATTTTTTTGTTATTTTCTTCGATCTGGTAAGCACCGATGTGCTGCGTAATACCGCCAGCTTCACCCTGCGTTACTTTTGTATCACGGATTCCGTCTAGTAGCGTTGTTTTACCATGGTCAACGTGCCCCATGATTGTAACAACTGCAGGACGTTCAATAAGCTTTCCGTCCTCATCTTCACTAGTGTAATTATCAAGATCCGTTACTTCAAATAGCTCTTCTTCTTCCACTTTTACACCATAATCATCACAGATAAGTTCCATTGTATCTTTATCTAGTTCCTGATTAATGGTTGCCATAACACCAAGACCCATTAACTTCTTGATCAGTTCAGAAGCATCTTTACCTAGCTTTTCAGCAAGCTGTCCAACTGTTAATGAACCAATGAAAGTTACTTTAGAAGGCAGTCTTCTTGGAGCAGCCGTGTTTTTAGGCGGCTGTCCTTTTCCACGGCGGTTTGGACGACGTCCACCGCGACGGTTATTTGGTGCGCTTTTGCTATTCTTTTGATTTGCATTTGCTTTTGGGTTGTTTCGATTGTTTTTATTTTCCATACTGTTTTTGTCGCTTCCCTTTTTGGATTGTTTCGAATCGTTATTAAGCTTATCAATGGCCTGATCATCAATCACAGACATATGATTGTTTACCGTAATATTCATGCTTTTTAACTTTTCGATAACATCCTTACTAGTAGTATTATGTTCTTTTGCATATTCATGAATTCGCATCTTACTCATACGATCACCCCCGAGTTATTGATCGAGCATTGCGTGGAGCTTCTTCGCAAACCCTGCATCAGTAACGGCTATCGTGACTCGTTGAACTTTGCCAATTGCATGTCCAAGCTCATAGCGCCCTGTTACAAAACATACTGGGACTTTATAAGTAGTTGCTTTATCCGTTATTTTCTTTCTTGTGTTATCAGATGCGTCGCTCGCAACTAATACGAGTCTTGCGCTCTTGCGCTGAATTTCCTTCACCACAAGTTCTTCTCCAGACACGACTTTGCCAGCGCGCTGAGCGAGTCCTAACAGTGACTCCCAATTCTTATTCTTCATTTAATTTGACCGCGATTCTGCGAGGTCAGCATAAATATCTTCCGTCACTTCTGCTTTTAGATGAGCCGCTAAAGAATCTCGCTTCTTAGCAAGTACGAAACACTCTTCTTTATTGCAAAGGTATGCGCCCCGTCCATTCTTTTTACCCGTTTGATCGATCGATATAACCCCTTCAGGCGAACGAACGATTCGAACAAGCTCTTTTTTAGGCTTCATTTCTTGACAGGCGACACATTTCCGCATCGGAATTTTACGTTTTTGCACGATGGACACCTCTCCTGATCTTGCTTAATCTAGCTCAGAATCTTCCACGTCATTCTCTTCGAATAGAGGAGCTTCATCAGCACTATAGATGCCAAGCTCTTCCGCTTCAGATTGACTCTTAATATCGATTTTCCATCCAGTCAGCTTCGCAGCAAGACGTGCGTTTTGGCCACGCTTCCCGATTGCAAGTGAAAGCTGATAGTCAGGTACGATAACTTGAGTCATTTTATTTTCTTCGTCTACATTTACTTTAAGTACTTTTGAAGGGCTTAGTGCATTTGCTACGTATGCAACTATGTCTTCAGACCAGCTTACGATATCAATTTTCTCACCTTTAAGCTCATTGACAATCGCTTGTACACGCTGACCACGCTGTCCTACACATGAGCCAACCGGATCAACTTCAGGATCTTCTGCGTGAACCGCAATCTTTGAACGATCCCCGGCTTCTCGAGAAATGGACTTTACTTCAACCGTTCCATCGAATATTTCCGGTACTTCAAGTTCAAATAAACGCTTAAGAAGACCAGGATGAGTTCTCGAAACCATCACCTGTGGCCCTTTGGTTGTTTTTTCAACTTTTGTCACATATACCTTGATACGATCATGGGAATGATACGTTTCGTTCGGCATTTGTTCACCTGCAGGGAGAAGTGCTTCGATACGACCGAGGTCAACATAAATAAAACGATGATCCTGACGCTGAACAATTCCTGTCATGATATCGTCTTCGCGTTCAATAAATTCGCTAAATATGATCCCACGTTCTGCTTCACGGACACGCTGAGTAACAACTTGCTTCGCTGTTTGAGCTGCGATACGACCGAAATTACGAGGCGTTACTTCAATTTCTACGATATCTTCTAATTCATATTGGCGATCAATGTCTTTCGCATCTTCAAGTGAAATCTCAAGACGAGAATCTTCCACTTCTTCTACGACATCTTTTCGAGCGAATACTCGGATCGAACCTGTATCCTGATTAAAGTCAACTCTAACGTTTTGCGCCTGATGGAAGTTTCGCTTATATGCTGAGATAAGCGCTGCTTCAATCGCCTCAACGATAATATCCTTGCTGATGCCCTTTTCTTTTTCAAGAATATTTAGCGCATCTAATAACTCACTACTCTTCATTTTTCATTCTCCCCTTTAATTAAAAAACAACCGCAAGCCTTGCGCTTGCTACTTTTTCATAAGGTAATTCTACCTTTTTAATTCTTGTTTTCACTCGCTGATCAATAACAACCATTTCTCCATCGAAGTCCGAAAGTACACCTTCAAAGCTCTTTTCACCATTAAATGGTTCATAGGTTGTAACATAGACTTGCTTGCCAACTGCCTTCTCAAAGTCCGTACGTTTTTTGAGCGGACGTTCTGCACCAGGTGAAGAAACTTCAAGGAAGTATGGTTGTGTAATTGGATCTTGTTTATCAAGCTGTTCACTTAGCTTTTCGCTAATTATCCCGCACTCCTCAATATCAACGCCTCGAGGAGAATCGATATAGACACGGAGAAACCAATTCTTGCCTTCTTGTGTGAATTCTATATCTACAAGTTCCAAGTTCATTTCATCTACTATTGGTTTTACTAGTTCTTCAGTAACCGTAATCACATTTTCGTTCATTGGTTGTCCTCCTTTCTGATCCTGTACAGCAGGGTCCCAATCGAAAACGAAAGAGTGGGATAGCCCCACTCTTCCGTCGCGTGTGTATTCACTAGTATTTCCACAATTACTATACCATACTCATATAACCAATTCAACAGAGAAGCGAAGGCGCCTCATTAGAATAAGCTAAGTTGATTCGCATCTGGAAGTCCTTCAAGACATCCATGATCATCCAAGTACTCAAGTACAGTCTTTGAAATCTTGCTTCGCTGCTGTAAATCTTCTTTTGATAAAAATTCACCGGCTTCTTTGGAGTTTTCAATATTGATCGCTGCATTCGTCCCTACTCCCGGAAGAGAGTTAAATGGAGGAATGAGCGAATCTCCATCGACTACGAATTCAGCCGCTTTTGATCGATAAAGATCTACTTTCTGCATGCGGAGGCCACGTTCTGACATTTCAAGCGCAATCTCCATCACGGTTAATAGGTTTTTCTCTTTCGGTGAAGCATCAAGTCCCTTTTCATTGATTTCTTCGATTTTTGCGCGAATCGCGTTGGATCCTTTCGCCATCGTATCAATGTCAAAGTCATCGGCTCTTACGGTAAAGTATGCTGCATAGAAAAGAATTGGATGGTGAACTTTGAAGTAAGCGATCCGAACAGCCATTAACACATATGCTGCTGCGTGAGCTTTCGGGAACATATACTTGATCTTCAAGCACGAATCAATGTACCAGTCTGGCACATCATGTTTCTTCATTTCAGCTACCCACTCTTCTTGCAATCCTTTCCCTTTTCGCACAAACTCCATAATTTTAAATGCGAGGGACGGGTCAAGGCCTTTGTAGATCAAATAAACCATAATATCATCACGACAACCAATTACTTCACTAAGGTTACAAGTACCAGCTTGAATCAATTCCTGTGCATTACCTAACCACACATCAGTACCGTGGGAAAGACCTGAAATCTGAACGAGCTCAGAAAATGTACTAGGTTTCGTATCTTCTAGCATTTGACGAACGAATCGTGTTCCGAATTCTGGGATTCCGTAAGTTCCTGTTTTACACATAATTTGATCCTGTGTCACTCCAAGAGATTCCGTTCCACTAAAGAGCTTCATCACTTCAGCGTCATCTGTTGGGATGGTTTTCGGATCAATTCCACTTAAATCTTGAAGCATACGAATAACCGTAGGATCATCGTGCCCAAGTATATCAAGCTTCAACAGATTATCGTGGATCGAATGGAAATCAAAATGGGTTGTTTTCCATGCGGATGTTTTATCATCTGCTGGGAACTGAATAGGTGAAAAATCGTAGATGTCCATATAATCAGGTACTACGATAATACCACCCGGATGCTGCCCAGAGGTACGTTTTACTCCTGTGCACCCCGACACGAGACGATCAATTTCAGCCCCTCGATAGTGAAGGTCATGGTCTCCCATATATCCTTTTACATAACCGTACGCCGTCTTCTCAGCGACTGTACCGATTGTTCCTGCTCGGAATACATTGTCTTCTCCAAACAGTTCCTTCGTATAATTATGGGCACGCGGCTGATATTCCCCGGAGAAGTTCAAATCAATATCGGGTACTTTATCACCTTTAAACCCAAGAAACGTCTCAAACGGTATATCATGTCCGTCTTTTGTAAGAGGTACATCGCAATCTTCGCATGATTTGTCTGGAAGATCGAACCCTGATCCTACAGAACCGTCATCAAAGAACTGTGACTTCTTACAAGATGGACAAACATAATGAGGTGGTAATGGGTTCACTTCAGTAATTTCAGTCATAGTGGCAACAAATGAAGAACCTACAGACCCACGTGAACCAACGAGATAGCCGTCGTTTAGTGACTTCTTAACTAGCTTATGAGAAATCAAGTAGATAACGGCGAATCCATGACCAATAATACTTTTTAGCTCTTTTTCAAGTCTCTCTTCCACTATTGTTGGCAGTTCATCACCATAAATGCTTCGAGCCATGTTATAGCTCATCTCACGCATTTCTTCATCGGCACCTTCAATTCGAGGTGTGAATAGATCATCTTTGATCGGTTTAATGTCATCGATCATGTCGGCTACTTGCTGTGGTTTTTGTACGACAATTTCCTTCGCTTTATCTGCCCCAAGAAAATGGAAGCAATCAAGCATTTCGTTCGTCGTTCTAAAATGAACCTGAGGTAACGTTTGGCGATTTAATGGGTTACCCGCCTGTGCTTTAATAAGAATTTTACGATAAATATGATCCTCTGGCTCGAGATAATGAACGTTACCAGTAGCGACGACTGGCTTATTTAACTTCTCACCAAGCTTAACAATCTTACCAATAATTTCACGCAACGCCATTTCATCTTGAACAAGTTCTTTCTCGATTAAATGCATGTAATTTTGTGGCGGCTGCACTTCCAGATAGTCATAAAACTTCGCGATGTCCTCTACTTCTTCAGGTGACTTTTGCATCATCCCTTCAAAAACTTCACCCTTGTCACAGCCTGAACCGATCAGCAGACCTTCGCGGTATTTCTCAAGCTTAGAACGAGGAATACGTGCAGTTCGGTAGAAATAATCAATGTGAGAAAGGGAAACGAGCTTGAACAAGTTTTTTAAACCTACGTCATTTTGCGCCAATATGATCGTGTGCGATGGACGCGTACGTTGGAAACCAGTTTGCCCCATATTATCATTCAGCATATTATGGTTTGTAATTTCACGCTCAAGTGCATCTTTCACCAATTTCCACAATAAATACCCTGTTGCTTCCGCATCATAAATCGCTCTGTGGTGCTGAGTAAGGTCGATATCAAACTTTTTACAAAGCGTATTTAAGCGATGGTTTCGCATTTCTGGATAGAGAAAACGAGCAAGCTCAAGGGTATCAATTACTGGATTTGTTGCTTCTCCTAACCCAATATTACGTAACCCTACATTCAAGAAGCCCATATCAAAGCTAGCATTGTGAGCAACAAGAATGTCATCTCCCATGAATTCGTGGAAGTCTTTTAAGACGTCTTCAATTTCAGGGGCGTTCATGACCATATCGTCCGTAATCCCCGTTAGTTCAATGGTTGTTGAGGAAAGAGGATGATGCGGATTAGCAAATCGCTCAAACTTATCAACGATTTCTCCATCTTTCAATTTCACTGCTGCTAACTCGATAATTTTATTATAAACAGCCGAAAGTCCGGTTGTTTCCACGTCAAAAACAATGTAAGTACCCGTTTCAAGGTCACGATCAGCTTCATTGTATGCCATCGGTACCCCATCATCCACAAGGTCTGCTTCTAAACCATAGATAACCTTTATACCGTTCTTTTGTCCTGCTGCATATGCATCGGGAAATGACTGTACAACATTATGATCCGTAATGGCGATAGCGGGATGTCCCCATTTAGCTGCTTGTGTAATCAGTTCCCCTGTTGAACTGACGGAGTCCATTTGACTCATTTGCGTGTGAGCATGTAGCTCGATACGCTTTTCATCCTCAGGCGCCTCATCTACTCGTAAATCAGGTTTGATTTCAGTTAAGTCGTTTCCGATCATAACAAGATCGCGTACAAACGTATCATTCTGGATCCCACCGCGTACTTTCACCCAGATTCCTTTTCTTACTGCTTCTAAAATCGGAACATCTTCTTTATCGCGGGAGAACATTTTCACAAGGATTGAATCCGTGTAGTCCGTTATTTTAAACGTTAATAGCGTTCGTCCACTTCTAAGCTCTTTCGTTTCAGCATGGAAGACATAACCTTGAACAGCAATGCGTCGTTCTTCGTCCTGAATAGTTTCGATTGGTACTGGATCTTCTTTGATCTTGTAACCAATGACAAGAGAATCTGGAACGTTTTTACTTGAAGATTTATCTGCCTTTTCTTTTTCGATCAAGGCTTCCATCATTTTAGATTGATCTTCTTGTTGTTTTTGTTCAACAAATTTTTGATAATCCTGTTCAGAAGCCTTAACTTCTACTTCAAGCATGTACTTCGGAAATCCAGCGTGCGTATAACATTCTGACAAAGGACCAGATAGCTTTCGTCTTGCGATTGCAGCTTCCGTTTCATTACGAACCGTTACAATAAGCTTATTTCCACTTATTTTAGGCGTTTGACTTTTCAATACAGCTGTTAGGGATGCCGAATGCTCTTTCATCAGTTCAGCGACATTGTCCCAGTATGCCATTGCTAATTCTTCATTTCCTCCACTATCTGTGGAGATTCCGTAAGTCACTGTAGCGATGTGCTTTAATCCATCTTGCAGACGACTGCGAAATAGTTCATATACATGAAACGGAAGAACGTCTGGAAAATGAAAATCAAAATGCCATTTTCTCGTTTCTTTGTATACAGTTAATTTCGAAATGTACCCATCTCTAAAATAATCAACGAATTTATCAGGAATCGATATTTGTTGAAGGAGCAGTTGGAGACGTTCTTTTCTTATGTTTAAATCCTGGTCCATTCAATTGTTCCTCCTTCTTAAAAATGCGTAAAGGTAACGAAAAAAAAGGTGGAAGGTACCACTGGCACCTATCCACAATTTTAGTTCATTTGTGTTAAAAGCTGCTGGATTGTCTCGTTCAAGTTATCAACTGATACTTCAATTGACTCTCCAGTATCTCTTCGCTTCACTTCCACGATCTCATCGTTTGCTTTCTTACCAACGATTACGCGTAATGGAAGACCGACGAGATCCGCATCTTTAAACTTCACACCTGCACGCTCTTTTCGATCATCGTAAAGAACATCATAACGCTCATTCTGTAGAGATTCATATAGACGATCTGATAGAGCTGTTTGATCAGCATCTTTCACGTTGATTGTAATCAAGTGAACATGAAATGGTGTTACAGCAAGAGGCCATTTCAGCCCATTGTCATCTGCATTTTGCTCAGCGATCGCGGCAAGCGTTCGTGAAACGCCGATCCCATAACAACCCATCATAATAGGCTTAGCTTTCCCGCCTTCATCAAGATAAGAAGCGCCCATTGTTTCACTATATTTTGTTCCTAACTTAAACACCTGGCCAATTTCAATGCCTTCCGCAAAAACAATCGTTCCATTGCCATCTGGAGAAGGATCTCCTTCTTGAATAAAACGAAGGTCTTCATAACTTGTAATGGAAAGGTCTCGATCTGGATTAACATTCTGATAAGCATGTTTACCACTAATTGATCCGTTGACGATGGCTTTAACTGCATTGTCTGCAATAACCTTGCCGTTAAATTCTTTCACATCAACTTCTTCATTCAAGACTTCTACGATGTCCGTTGCGAATAGGTGCTTAACCTTGATGTCATTTAATTCATGATCCCCTCTTACAAGAACAAGAACGGTCTCATCTTCTACCTTGATAAGAGAAGTACGGATATGGCGTTCTAACGAAGCCTCGCCTTCCCCTTTAGTTAAAGGTGCCTCTGGCTCGTCCGATTTCTCATACGCTACATGAACTTCTGCCATTTCAATATTGGCAGCGTAATCTGAAGAATCACTATATGCGATCGTATCTTCCCCAACGCTAGATAATGCCATAAATTCTTCTGTATCTTTACCACCCATTGCACCCGAATCAGCCACAACAGGACGAAAATTCAAGCCCAGGGTACTAAAGATTCGACTATAAGCACTATGCATATTATTGTAGGCTTCATCAAGCTGTTCTTCAGAAGAATGGAAAGAGTAGGCATCTTTCATAATAAACTCTCTTCCTCGAAGCAAACCAAAGCGTGGACGACGCTCATCACGATACTTTGTTTGAATCTGATAAAGAGTCACCGGCAATTGCTTGTATGATTTCAACTCATCGCGAACAAGACTTGTAATTAACTCCTCGTGAGTAGCACCGAGAGCAAAAGGTCTACCGTGGCGATCCTTTAGTCTCATTAGCTCAGGACCGTAAACGTCCCATCGCCCCGTTTCCTGCCATAGCTCAGCAGGTTGAATCGCTGGCATTAATAATTCCTGTGCACCAGTTTCATCAAGCTCTTTTCGAATGACTTCTTCAATTTTCATTAGTACTTTCTTTCCTAATGGTAGGTATGAATAAATACCTGAAGCATTTTGACGTATAAAACCCGCTCTGACAAGGAGCTGATGACTTTTAATTTCGGCATCAGCTGGATTATCTCGAAGGGTTGGATTAAAATATTTAGATTGTTTCATCTACTGCACCTCATTTCATTCTTAAAACGGGTCCCGTGGCTCCTATAGGAAGAAGCGTTGGATATCATTCCATGTCACTACTAGCATGAGTAACATGAGAAACGAAAAGCCAATAAAGTGAACTAAGCTTTCCTTTTGCGGATCAATTGGCTTGCCACGTAACGCTTCCACACCGATGAATAGTAGTCTTCCTCCATCAAGTGCAGGAAGTGGCAATAAGTTAAAAATACCAAGGTTAATACTTAAGAAACCAGCCCATCTCATGAGAACATAGAGCCCTCCAGATGCAGCTTCTTCTGTGTAACTATAAATTCCTACAGGTCCTGAGAAAGCATCGATGGAAAGCTGCCCCGTTACAAGCTGGCCAAGTCCTACGAATATGGCCTTTCCGAATTCATACGTTGATGTAAAACCAAAAACGATAGAGTCTAAGAAATCCACTTGATATTCTGGGGAAACCCCAATACGACCAACAGATTGATTTTCAGAAAGCTCTTGTTTTTCTGGAGTAATGGATAAAGAGACCGATTCACCTTCACGATCTACTTTAAATCCTAGTTGATTATTTGCGTTATCCTGAATAATAGACGTCATCTTATTCCAGCCTGTTATTTCAGTCCCATTAATTTCAGTAATAACATCACCATTCATCATACCGGCTTGCTCAGCTGGACTGCCTTCAACGACTTCGTTAACCTGGCTCGTTGGCGTCCCTTGTAATAAGCCTAGCGTGATGAAAATAACAATCGCAAGTAAAAAGTTCATAACTGGGCCAGCAAAAATGGCCAGGAAACGGTCCCAAAGCGACTTTGAACCGAATTGACGATCAAACGGCGCAATCTGAAACTCAGATCCATCCATCACATAATGAGATGTTTCATCAATTGAGAATACCGTAGCTGGTTCATCTTCGTCTTCGTATCCTTTAATATAAAGCCCACGCTCAAGGTCGGCTTCTTCAACCGTTACTTCTTTTAAATTAGGGTAAGCTGATTTTTGATTGATAACAACCTTTTCAACTTTATTCTGATCATTAAACAGAAGCCCAACACGCTGTCCAGGTTTCAATTCAATCATTTCAGGATCTTCGCCGGCCATTCGAACAAATCCACCGAGCGGCAGAAGTCTGATCGTGTAAACCGTCTCACCTTTCTTGATTGTGAAAATTTTCGGTCCGAAGCCTATGGCGAATTCTCGGCACAAGATTCCTGCACGTTTTGCCAGGAGCAAGTGACCCAATTCATGGAAAAAGACAAGTGCTCCGAATATGATAATGATCGAAATCACAGTATTCATATCCACTTACCACCTTTATTTAATTAATGACTGAACTCGTAATCTTGTTTCAGAATCTACAGCAAGAATTTCTTCAAGCGATGCATTTTGAACGATACTGTGGTTTTCCATCGCCTGTTCTACGAGCTCTTCGATCGTTAAGAAATCGATCTTTCCCTCCAGAAATGCTGCAACGGCCGTTTCGTTTGCCGCATTCATGACGGCTGGGAGTGAACCACCGGCGCGGCCAGCTTCATAAGCTAACTTTAATGCGCGGAAGCGGTCGTAATCAACCTTCTCAAAATGTAACTTACCAACTTCCCATAAGTTTAACCGTTTTGCATTTCTGATTTCAAGTCGATCAGGATAGCTAAGTGCATACTGAATTGGAATTCGCATATCCGGAGTACCTAGATGGGCCATGACACTACCGTCTATGTACTCTACCATCGAGTGAATAATACTTTCTTTATGAAGCAATACATCAATCTGATCATAAGGTGTTCCAAACAGCCAGTGCGCTTCAATCACTTCAAGGCCTTTGTTCATCATTGTAGCTGAATCAATGGTAATCTTAGCACCCATGGACCAGTTCGGATGATTTAAGGCATCATTCACACTAACTCCTACAAGTTCTTCACGTGTTTTATCACGGAAGCTTCCACCTGATGCTGTAAGAATGAGGCGCTCCATTTGATCTTGTTTTTCACCATTCAAGCATTGAAACAATGCTGAATGTTCGCTATCTACTGGCAGAAGGGCAGATCCATGTCGTTTGGCTGCCTCTGTTACGAGATGCCCAGCAGTTACAAGCGTTTCTTTATTTGCAATAGCAATCGTTTTTCCCTGTTCAATCGCTGAAAGGGTCGGAGAAAGTCCGATACTGCCGAGAATAGCATTTACAAGAACGGTTGAATCGTGATGACAGGCTACTTCTAGCAATCCTTCATCTCCATAGACAATCTTTGTCTTTCTTGAAGTTGTTCTTCTGAGCGAGTCAGCATCTTCTTTCTTTTGAACAGATAATAGCTTTGGCTTAAATTCCTCTGCTATTTCCACCGCTTTTTGAACATTTTTCCCTACTGAAACAGCTACAAGAGAAAACATGTCAGGGTGCATTCTCACAATGTCGAGAGTCTGAATACCGATAGAACCAGATGCTCCCAATAAGCTTATTTTCTTCAAACGACCCGTTCCTCCAATCTACTCTGTTTCATCAAACCAGGTTAAGTAAATGCAGAAGAGGGAGAACGAATATTAGACTATCAAATCGATCAAGTATCCCTCCGTGCCCTGGCAAGATACTGCCTGAATCCTTCACTCCGTAATGACGCTTGAATGCTGATTCAACAAGGTCACCTATCTGTCCAAAAACAGAAGTTAGAACGGAGACGATCAAAACAACTATCATGGAATCATACACCGGATAAATCAATTGAAAAACAACGCCAACAAGAACTGCCATTACAACGCCGCCAACTGCACCTTCAACCGTTTTGTTCGGAGATATATGAGGCCATAGCTTTTTCCTTCCGAGCGATCGTCCTACAAAATATGCGCCAGAGTCAGACGCCCATATAAGAAAAATAATGAAAAATAAATGAATCATACCATCTAAATTATTTTCTCCCAGGTACCGTGTCGCTGTAAAATAATAGAAACCTAGACCGACATATAACGAAGCCATCATAATAAATGAACTTTCATCAAAACTATACTTATTCTTCGTAAGGACAGTCATAGCAAGCAAAATAAGCAAGCCGAAGAACAAGAGGTCAATCTTGGTGAATACAGACGACGTCAATGACGCAATCCAGTCGTCAGGCATAACAAGAATCCACGTTCCGACGATAGCAAGTAATCCAGGAAGTGAAACCAATGTGATTTTCTTCATTAGTAACAGTTCGACCATTCCAACAGTGGCAACAAGCGCCATCAAAATGATAAATGGCCAGTCTCCTACAATAATCATTCCTAACAAAAGGGCGCCAAAAATCACACCCGTAATAACACGTTGTTTCATTACGTTAATGTCCTCCTACACTTACACCCCGCCGTAACGTCTTCCTCTTCGCTGGTATTCCTGTACGGCCTCAATAAAATGGTGCTCTGTAAAATCAGGCCAAAGAACTTCCGTAAACCAAAGTTCAGTATAAGCTAACTGCCAGAGCATAAAGTTACTTAAGCGAATTTCTCCGCTTGTCCTTATTAATAAATCCGGGTCCGGGTACTGGCTACTGAGTAAATACGAAGAAATCTTCTCTTCCGTAATCTCTTCTTCCGTCAGTATCCCCTTTCTTACATCACTTAATAACCGCTGCATCGCTGTTTTCATTTCATGACGACTACCATAGTTAAGCGCGAAGTTAAGAATGAGTCCGGTATTGTCTTTCGTCTCTTTCACTGCCTTGCTTATGGCTTTGAACGTATGGGGGGGCAGCTGTTCTCGTTCTCCCATAATTCTAACTTGAACGTTCTGCTCGATCAATTCTGGCAGGTGGCTAAGTAGAAATTGCTCAGGGAGCTTCATTAAAAAGTCTACTTCTTCCTTTGGTCGTTTCCAATTCTCGGTCGAAAAGGCATACAGGGTTAAATATTGAACACCCAGATCATTCGCCTTTCTTACGATTTTCTTTACAACCTTAACGCCTTCACGGTGGCCAGCCACACGCGGGAGACCTCGCTTCTTCGCCCAGCGTCCATTGCCATCCATAATGATCGCAATATGTCCTGGGATATTTGCAGATGTGTTAATTTCTAAATGTTCCTCATCTTCATTCTTTCTCATCCAGTTCGAGAACTTCCCAAGCATTGCAAATCCTCCATTGTGTCACTTACTTAACAAAAAAACCCCCTGTGGGAAAAGAGGGTCCTTTTATTATCTTATTTTACATGTTATTGAATTAGACTTCCATGATTTCTTTTTCTTTATCAGTCGCAACACTGTCAGCTTCAGCTACATACTTGTCAGTAAGCTTTTGGACATCGTCGTTGCCACGGCGAAGCTCGTCTTCTGTAATATCGCCATCTTTTTCTTGTTTCTTTAACTCATCATTTGCATCGCGGCGAATGTTGCGAAGCACGACTTTGCCTTCTTCCGCATACTTCTTAACGAGTTTCACAAGATCTTTACGACGCTCTTCTGTTAGAGCTGGAATCGTTAGACGAATAACATTCCCATCATTTGAAGGTGTTAAGCCAAGATCTGATTTAAGAATTGCTTTTTCGATCTCGCCGATTGAAGTCTTATCATAAGGTTGGATTAGTAGCATACGTGCTTCCGGAACAGAAATACCAGCAAGCTGGTTAACTGGTGTTGGAGCACCGTAGTAGTCAACTTGAATTTTATCAAGTAGAGAAGCATTTGCTCTTCCAGCTCTTAGTGTTGCTAGCTCACGCTTCAAGCTTGAAATTCCATTCTGCATACGTTCTTCAGCGTTTTTCAAGATTTCTTTCGTCATCTTAATTTCTCCCCTTTACAACTGTTCCAATTTCTTCGCCGCAAATGGCGCGCTTAATGTTTCCTTCTTCCATAATGGAAAAGACAACAAGTGGAATGTCATTATCCATACAAAGTGAAGAAGCTGTGGAGTCCATTACAGCTAAGCCTTCCTTAAGTACATCAAGGTAAGAAAGGGTGTCATACTTCTTCGCAGTAGCGTCAACTGTAGGATCGGCTGTGTAAACTCCGTCTACGTTGTTCTTCGCCATTAAAATAACATCTGCTTCAATTTCTGCCGCACGCAATGCAGCAGTCGTATCTGTTGAGAAGTATGGATTACCCGTACCAGCCGCAAAAATGACAACGCGTTTTTTCTCAAGGTGTCGAATCGCTTTACGACGAATATATGGCTCAGCTACCTGTCTCATTTCGATTGAAGTTTGAACACGTGTTTCAACTCCAATATTCTCAAGGCTATCCTGCATAGCTAGTGAATTCATAACTGTTGCAAGCATCCCCATATAATCAGCAGTAGCACGGTCCATTCCCATCTCACTGCCTACTTTACCACGCCAGATGTTTCCTCCGCCAACGACGACAGCCACTTCCACACCCATTTCGTGAATTTCTTTCACTTGAGATGCGATTGACTGTACGATTGTCGGTGAAATCCCTTGACCTTCTCCACCCGACAAAGCTTCTCCGCTTAATTTTAACACAACGCGTTCATACTTGGCTCCGCTCATTTTAACCCTCCAGCATGTTTATCAGTATTTGTTCTTGAAAAATAGGGAACACAACGTGTTCCCTATCATTGTTTTACTTCTTCACTTGAGACATAACTTCTTCAGCGAAGTTATCTTCACGTTTCTCCATGCCTTCGCCAACTTCGTAGCGGATGAAGCCTTTTACAGTAGCGCCTTTAGATTCAACGTACTTACCAACTTTTTGATCAGTGTCTTTAACAAACGGCTGATCAACTAGAGAAATTTCTTCGAAGAATTTGTTGATACGGCCTTCTACCATTTTCTCAACAATTTTCTCTGGCTTACCTTCGTTAAGAGCCTGTTGCTTCAATACTTCGCGCTCGCGTTCAACTTCTTCAGTTGGAACAGCATCACGAGATACGAAACGAGGGTTAACTGCTGCAGTGTGCATAGCAACGTCCTTCGCAACTTCTTCGTCAGTTGTGCCTTCAAGAAGTGTTAGAACACCAATGCGTCCACCCATGTGTAGGTATGCGCCGAATGCGTCAGCGTCAGTTTTCTCAATGATTTGGAAACGACGAAGAGAAATCTTCTCGCCGATTTTAGCAATTTTGTCGTTAATGAATTCAGTAACGGTTTGTCCGTTTTCCATTTTGCTTTCAAGAGCTGCGTCCACAGACTCAGGATTCGTACTAAGGAGGTGATGCGAAATATCATTGATTAGTGAAATAAAGCTTTCGTTCTTTGAAACGAAGTCAGTTTCAGAGTTAATTTCAGCAATTACTGCTTTGTTACCTTCAACAGCGATCGTTGCAAGACCTTCAGCTGCTACGCGGTCAGCTTTCTTAGCTGCTTTAGAAATACCTTTCTCACGAAGCCAGTCGATTGCTTTGTCCATGTCACCGTCGTTTTCTGTTAGAGCTTTTTTGCAATCCATCATACCTGCACCAGTTTGTGCACGCAATTCTTTTACCATTTGAGCTGTTACTGCCATTAGTAATTCCTCCTTGAATTATGATATGTAATCATACCCTTTTGGGTTAAAAAAAGGTGATAAAGGGGTTAGAGTTCCCCTTTATCACCCCTTTGTGTTCTTATACAGATGTTTCTTCAGTTTCTACCGCTTCAACTTCTGCTTCTTCTTCTACTTTGCTAACTTCGATAACAGCGTCAGCCATTTTAGCAGTAAGAAGTTTCACAGCGCGGATTGCATCGTCGTTACCAGGGATAATATAGTCGATCTCATCTGGATCACAGTTTGTATCCACGATCGCAACGATTGGGATATTAAGCTTACGAGCCTCAGCAATAGCAATACGCTCTTTACGAGGGTCGATTACGAACATTGCGTCTGGAACGCCGTTCATATCTTTAATACCACCAAGGAATCTTTCAAGGCGATCCATTTCTTTTTTAAGAAGCATAACTTCTTTCTTAGGTAGTACTTCAAAAGTACCGTCTTCTTGCATCTTCTCAAGGCTCTTCAGGCGGTTAATACGCTTTTGAATAGTTTCAAAGTTCGTAAGCGTTCCACCCAACCAGCGTTGGTTGATGTAGTATTGACCAGCACGGATCGCTTCATCCTTAACGGAATCTTGCGCTTGCTTTTTTGTACCTACGAAAAGAACTTTACCACCGTCCTGAGCGATGTCACGAACGAAGTTATAAGCTTCTTCGACTTTCTTCACTGTTTTTTGAAGATCGATAATGTAGATACCGTTTCTTTCAGTGAAGATATAAGGTTTCATTTTCGGGTTCCAACGACGAGTCTGATGACCGAAGTGTACCCCAGCTTCAAGAAGCTGTTTCATAGAGATTACTGCCATGATTGTGTTCCTCCTAATGGTTTTTTTATCCTCCGCTTGCATCTATTTCGGAAAAAACTGCGTCTGCAGCACCACTTTCCAAATCAACAAGCGTGTGTGATTAACACCGTTGATTAATATATCATATCAAGTGACAAGTCGCAAGTTTAAATCTTAAATTCCATGAATACCTACACAAACTCACTCTCACAGTACGCTTAAACGGTTAGGATTCAACTCCATCGTTTGCAAAAGGACTGTTGAAATCGGCAACATTCTATTAAAAAAGCTCCGAGAGATCTCGGAGCTTTAGACGAATTACTGTGTCTTAAGTTTTGAAAGCTCTACAAGGAATTTATCGTTAAGAACTTTAATGTAAGTTCCTTTCATTCCTAGAGAACGAGACTCAATAACACCAGCACTCTCAAGCTTACGAAGAGCGTTTACGATAACAGAGCGAGTGATGCCTACGCGGTCAGCAATTTTACTTGCAACTAGAAGTCCTTCATTACCTTCAAGTTCTTCAAAGATGTGCTCGATTGCTTCAAGTTCACTATAAGAAAGAGAAGAAATCGCCATTTGTACAACCGCTTTGTTTCTTGCTTCTTCTTCAATTTCTTCCGCTTTTTCATGAAGAATTTCCATTCCTACTACTGTTGCACCATATTCAGCTAATAGAAGATCATCATCTGAGAATGAGTCGCTTAGACGTGACAGGATGAGCGTACCAAGACGGCTTCCACCACCAACGATCGGTACAATTGTTGTAAGACCTTTTTCAAAGAGGTCACGGTTTTCTACTGGGAAAGCTGTGTACTCGCTTGTGATATCCAGATTCGAAGAAGTTTCTGCAATGTTGAACAGGTTTTGTGTATATTCTTCAGGGAACTGACGCTCAGAAAACATTTTCTTCATGCGTTCGTTTTCGATTTCTTGGTTAATTGCGATTCCAAGTAGCTTACCTCTGCGGCTTACGACATATACGTTTGCCATAATGACGTCTCGTAGTGTTTCAGCCATGTCTGTAAAGTTAACTGGCCCCTCAGATTTTTGTAGCATTCCATTAATTTTTCTTGTTTTTTCAAGTAAATTCATAGTTTTGTCCTCCTGCATGTATTATAGGATGTATTGGCTGAGGTCACGGTTCTTCGCAATAGAAGCTAACTTTTCCTCAACATACTCTGGTGTAATCGTGATGCTGTCTAGATTAATGTCCGGTGCTTCAAATGAAAGATCTTCAAGAAGCTTTTCTAAAATTGTGTGCAGTCTTCTTGCGCCAATGTTGTCAGTGTCCTGATTCACTTCGGTTGCAATCGTAGCAATTTTAAGAATAGCATCGTCAGAAAATTCAACTTTAATACCTTCTGTTTCTAATAATGCTGTGTATTGCTTCACAAGAGCATTATCAGGCTCTGTTAATATACGTTTAAAATCGTCTACGGTTAAACTTGATAACTCAACGCGGATTGGGAATCGGCCTTGCAGTTCAGGAATTAGATCAGATGGTTTCGACATGTGAAACGCCCCCGCGGCCATAAACAAAATATGGTCTGTTTTTACTGGACCGTACTTCGTTGTTACCGTTGAACCTTCTACGATTGGCAATATGTCTCTTTGAACGCCCTCTCTGGATACATCAGCTGACTGCTGACTTTTCCCCGCGACCTTGTCAATTTCATCAATGAAGATGATACCCGTTTGTTCCGTCTTTGAAACTGCATCCTGTGCGACTTCATCCATATCCACAAGTTTTGCTGCTTCATCCTGCGTTAAGACCTTTCGTGCTTCTGACACCGGAAGCTTACGTTTTTTCTTCTTTTTAGGCATGATATTTCCGAGCATATCCTGCATGTTCATACCCATTTGCTCCATGCCAGCTCCCTGGAACATGTCCATCATGGAATTGTTTTGTTCTTCCACTTCAACAGTAATCATCCGATCTTCGAGTTCACCTAGCGCAAGCTGTTGAGCTATTTGCTTTCGTCTTGAAGCAATCGACTGATCTTCTGAACTAGCCTGGGTATTTGTTTCTTCTTGCCCCTGATTACCAAATAACATTTCAAGCGGATTCTTGTATTGTGTCTGCTTCTTATTAGACGGTACGAGCAGTTCCACAATGCGTTTATTCGCATTTTCTTCCGCTCTGCCCTTCACCTGTTCCATTCGGTCTTCTTTGACAAGTCTGATTGATGTTTCAACGAGATCGCGAACCATTGATTCCACATCTCGGCCTACATAACCCACTTCAGTAAATTTCGTTGCTTCTACTTTAATGAAAGGAGCATTGACAAGACGAGCCAGTCGTCGCGCAATTTCAGTTTTACCAACGCCTGTTGGCCCAATCATTAAAATATTTTTTGGATTCACTTCATCCTTCAGTTTATCGCTTAAAAGACCCCGACGGTAACGATTTCTCAATGCCACGGCAACAGCCTTTTTCGCGTCATTCTGACCAACTATATACTGATCAAGCTTTTCAACAATTTGTCTCGGTGTTAATGGATTAGACATACGATCTCCTCCAAAGATACAGTTTATATACTAAATGGTTTCTACGATAATTTGATCATTTGTGTACACGCAAATTTCTGATGCAATTTCCATAGAGGCCCGCGCAATTTCTTCAGCGGTTTTGTTATCACTGTATCGCTTAAGAGCTCTACCTGCTGAAAGTGCGTAGTTAGAACCTGAACCAATGGAAAGAATGCCATCATCAGGTTCGATCACTTCACCAGTACCTGAGATAAGCAGAAGCTCATCCTTATTCATAACGATTAACATGGCTTCAAGCTTTCTTAGTACACGGTCACTGCGCCACTCTTTTGCGAGTTCAACAGCAGCACGCTGTAGATTACCGCCGAATTCTTCCAGTTTGCTTTCGAATTTCTCAAAAAGAGTGAATGCGTCCGCAACTGATCCTGCAAATCCAGCAACCACCTTCCC
Organism: Anaerobacillus sp. 63XJN7_4_ISO-PGPR-S23-413; assembly: GCF_056173725.1. Lineage (NCBI taxonomy): Bacteria > Bacillati > Bacillota > Bacilli > Caryophanales > Bacillaceae > Anaerobacillus > Anaerobacillus sp. 63XJN7_4_ISO-PGPR-S23-413. Next base: position 1,804,129 of record NZ_CM149688.1, on the reverse strand, counting down.
ATGAAATAACCTTCTTACTTTCTTAGCCGTATGTTTCATGACTACGGCATTGCCAAATGTCACCTGGCCATCACCGGCCATTGCGCACTCTCCATTATGCTGTACTGCAAATATCGTCGTTGAATGAAAGTCTCCCATAAGTTCCTCCTCCCGAGCTATTAAGCTCTTGGGTGATGGTTCATGTATATATTTCGCAATCGATCTCCCGTCACATGGGTATAGATCTGAGTAGATGATAAATCGGAATGTCCTAAAAGCTCCTGAACAGATCGTAAGTCTGCCCCTTCATTCAGTAAATGTGTTGCGAATGTGTGTCTCATCACATGGGGACTTATATGTACATGCAGCGAAGCGTCTTTCACAATCTTATCTAAAATTGTTCGTACGCCTCTTGCTGTCACGCGACTACCTCTAAAGTTTAAAAACAGGGCTTTTGTCGGCTCTTTTCCGGACGAACCGAGTTTTACTCGTCCATCCTCTAAATACTCTTTTATTGCATCTATAGCGAAACTACCAATTGGTACATATCTTTCCTTACGCCCCTTACCGATTACAAAAATGGTACCAATCGCAAAATCAATGTCTTCTAAATTAAGCGCAACGCATTCACTAACGCGAATGCCACACCCGTACAATACTTCGAGCAAAGCTCTGTCTCTTTGACCAAGCGGCTTCGACGTATCGGGCGTATCAAACAATACATTGAGCTCTTTTTCATACAAAAATTGCGGAAGGCGCTTCTCTTGCTTCGGTAGTGAGCTCATTGTAAATGGATTAATCTCAACAATGTTTTCACGTAAAAGGAATCGATATAAGCTTCGTAACGTTGAAATTTTTCTCGCTGCTGTTTTTCTTGCGTAACCTCGCTCGTGAAGCTCAGTCAAATAAATTCTGACATCTGCATAAGAAACAGCAGCAAAGACATCGATAGTCTGCTGCTTCATAAAAGACTTGAAATGTTCAATGTCCTGTAAGTAACCTGAGATCGTATGTGGTGAACAATTCTTCTCAATCTGAAGATACTCAGAAAATGATTGAATATGAGCTTGTTGGTTGTTATTCATCGTTATCACCTCAAAAGGCTTCTAAATCGTATCACAATTTAGAAGCCTTAGCAATAGGAATTTACAATCTTTTTACAAAATTCTGAATTGTTTCTAACGCTCGATTAGCGATCGTTTCATTACGCTCTTTCTTGCCTTTAATTCGCGTTTCAAGCGGTGGGAACAAACCAAAGTTAGCATTCATCGGTTGGAAGTTATCCGGATTAGCCGTCGTAATATAATTCGCTAGACTACCAAGCGCAGTTTCTTCAGGAAACACTAGCGGCTCTTCATCCTTCATTAGTCGAGCAGCGTTAAATCCAGCGATTAGTCCAGATGCCGCTGATTCTACGTACCCTTCCACACCTGTCATTTGACCTGCAAAGAATAGATTCTCGCGATCTTTGTATTGGTAAGTAGCTTTCAATAAGTTCGGAGAGTTAATAAACGTATTTCGATGCATTACGCCATAACGTACGATGTCCGCGTTCTCAAGTCCAGGAATTAAGCGAATCACTTCTTTTTGCGGTCCCCATTTGAGATGCGTTTGGAATCCAACAATATTATATAGGGTACCAGAAGCATTATCCTGCCTTAGTTGAACGACAGCGTAAGGACGCTTTCCTGTTCTAGGATCCTCAAGACCCACAGGTTTAAGAGGACCAAACGTCATCGTCTTCTGCCCGCGCTGGGCCATTACTTCAATTGGCATACATCCTTCGAAGAAAATTTCCTTCTCAAATTCTTTAAGCGGAACCGTTTCAGCTGAAATAAGTGCTTCATAGAACGTATTAAATTCTTCTTCCGTCATTGGACAGTTTAAGTAAGCTGCCTCTCCCTTATCATAGCGTGACTTCTTATACACTTTCTCCATATCAATGCTTTCCGTTTCGATAATAGGAGCAGCAGCATCATAAAAGTATAGGTACTCTTCTCCGCTTAAAGCCTTTAACTGATCTGAGAGATCCTTAGAAGTTAGCGGGCCTGTCGCTATAATTGTTGGCCCTTCAGGGATTTTTGTACACTCTTCCGAAAAAACCGTTACGTTTGGATGGTTTTTAACATTCTCCGTTACCTTCGCAGCGAATTCATGACGATCCACAGCCAGTGCACCACCAGCCGGAACGGCACATTCGTCAGCAGACTTAATGATAACTGAATCCATTCGACGCATTTCTTCCTTTAAAACGCCGACTGCATTTGTTAACGTATTCGCTCTTAGTGAATTACTACATACTAGCTCAGCAAATTTATCGGTATGGTGAGCAGGCGTTTGCTTCTTAGGACGCATCTCATAGAGATGAACGTCCACTCCTTGCTTTGCAAGTTGCCACGCTGCTTCACTTCCAGCAAGTCCGGCACCGATTACCGTCACATGTTTACTCATTGCCATAACCCCTTACTAGTTTTCTTCTTCAACGAAATCGCAGTTTACGCATTTGATTTCTTTCTTTTTCTTCGTTTTCTTCTCGACAAGTAAATCACCGCATTTAGGACATGGTCTCTTGATTGGTTTATCCCATGAAAGAAAATCACATTCAGGAAAACGATCGCAACCATAGAAAAGACGGTTCTTTTTACTTTTTCGCTCTACAACATTACCTTCTTTACACTTCGGACAGGTAACGCCAACTTCTTTAAGGATTGGTTTTGTATTACGGCAATCAGGAAAGTTTGAGCAAGCCATGAATTTCCCATAGCGTCCCATCTTGATGACCATAGGTGAACCACACTTCTCACAATCTTCTCCAGCGGGTTCATCTTTAATCTCGACTTCCTTCATTTCTTCCTCGGCTACTTTCAGCCGCTTTTCGAAGTTTTGATAAAATTCATTGATGACAGAAATCCATTCTGCATCGCCATCCTCAATTTTGTCAAGATCATTTTCTAATCCAGCAGTGAATTCAATATTGATGATATCCTGGAAGAACTCCAAAATCAGTTCTAATACAATTTCACCGAGCTCAGTTGGCACAAATTTCTTATCTTCTAACGCCACATACCCTCGACGTTGAATCGTATCAAGCGTAGGAGCGTAAGTAGAAGGGCGGCCTATACCGAGTTCTTCCATTGTTTTAACAAGGCGAGCTTCTGAATATCTCGGCGGTGGCTGTGTGAAGTGCTGAGAAGGATCAATTTCTGACGTAGAAACATCCATGCCTTCTTCAAGGTCAGGAAGCATTTTATCTTCTTCCTTTTTATTGTCGTCGTTTCCTTCAACGTACACCTTCATAAACCCTTTGAATTTCACTTTAGAACCAGTCGCACGGAAGATCGTTCCGTTGTTCTCAAGATCTACACTCATCGTGTCCATAATAGCCGGTGCCATCTGACTGGCTACAAAACGCTCCCAGATGAGCTTGTATAAACGGAGCTGATCGCGCTTTAAGTAAGCCTTCATCTCAGATGGATCACGCATAACCGATGTCGGTCGAACCGCTTCGTGAGCATCTTGTGATTTACCTGATTGTTTCTTAGCAGGCTTTTTAGCTGATAAGTATGTGTCTCCATATTTACCTTGAATGTATTCCTTCGCTTCATCCTTCGCTGTTTCAGAGATGCGTGTTGAGTCAGTTCTCATGTACGTAATTAAACCGACTGTACCTTGTTTACCAATCGCAATCCCCTCGTAAAGCTGCTGAGCAAGCATCATTGTTTTCTTCGCTCTGAAGTTTAACTTTCTTGCTGCTTCCTGTTGAAGAGAAGATGTTGTAAATGGAAGGGCTGGGTTTCGCTTACGTTCTTTCTTTTGAACGGATTGGATCTCAAACTGATCTCCTTCAATGCGCTTTAACACGTTGTCGACGTCTTCACGTGATTGAAGATCTGTTTTCTTTCCATCCACTCCGTAAAACCCAGCTTCGAATTGCTCTCCATCTTTTTCGAAAGAAGCTTTGATTTTCCAATATTCTTCTGCCTGGAAATTCTGAATCTCTTTCTCTCTTTCAATGATAAGGCGAACTGCAACGGATTGAACTCGTCCAGCACTTAGGCCTTTCTTCACTTTTTTCCATAATAATGGACTGATGTTATACCCAACAAGACGGTCAAGTACTCGACGCGCTTGCTGTGCATCCACTAAATCCATGTTAATTGGTCTCGGCTGCTTGAAAGCATCCTTTACCGCATCTTTTGTAATTTCGTTAAATACGACCCTGCATTCAGTTTGCTCATCAATCTTCAAACTGTGAGCTAGATGCCACGCAATCGCTTCCCCTTCGCGATCGGGGTCAGCTGCGAGATAGACTTTCTTCGCTTTTTTGGCTGCATCTTTAATTTCCTTAAGGACAGGGCCTTTCCCGCGTATTGTTATATATTTAGGAGCATAGTTGTTTTCCACATCAACGCCCATCTGACTTCTTGGCAGGTCAATGACATGACCTAATGAGGCTTTCACCTGATATTTCTTTCCTAAATATTTTTCAATTGTTTTTGCTTTAGCGGGAGATTCAACAATAACTAGATAATCTGCCACAATACGTTTCCTCCCCCCATTGAGGTAAATTTTAAAATCTTCCTTATTATTAAATAGTCAAAACTCGTTTGTCAAATAGTGCTAGTTTTATTTTCATGAAAATTCGGTAATTCATCAAGTATATCTTTTGCCTCTAATACTAGCTTAGCCCCCTGCTGAATAAGTCGATTTGTTCCTTCAAAGTACGAGTCAGTCATCCTGCCTGGTAAGCAAAAAACTTCTCGTCCCTGATCCATCGCTTGATCAGCAGTAATCAACGAACCACTTCGTTTTCTTGCTTCTACAATAAACGTTCCAAGCGATAATCCGCTAATAATTCGATTCCGCTCAGGAAACTGATGTTTTTCTGGTCCCCTATCTGGTGGATATTCTGAAAGCAGAAGACCGTTTTTGGCAATTATTGAAGCAAGCAGCTGATTTTCTTTAGGGTAGATATGCTTAAACCCGCTTCCAAGGACGGCAATCGTTTCTGCATTGTGATCAAGCGCGATCCGGTGTGCAAGAGTATCAACACCGAGAGCAAGACCACTTACGATCGTCCAACCTTTCGTTACGATTGGCGTTAAAATAAGTTTCATCATCGCTTCCGCATCACGCGAATGATTTCTTGATCCGACGACACTAAGGGCTCGTTGTTCATTAAGAAGCGCGGTGTTACCGATACAATATATAACCCACGGTGCATCATAAATATGCGAAAGCCTTTCAGGGTATGCTTCGTCAAATCTCGTAATAGCCCGAATTTCCCCTGCTTTAATATGAGAAAACCTCCATGGTTTTTTCATATGAAGATCTTCATATAATAAGCTCGCATGCTCTCCTGGTATGTGAAATTGTCTTAACTGAGTAGCAGACATATCATATATGCTTTGAAGCGTTGGGTCAAATGTAAGAAATGAACGCAGCACTTTCCAGTCAGTTCCTCGGCACTGATGTAACTGAATTAACCGGCTTCTAAACGTTCTCAACCATGCCTCTCCCCTATCAGCATTAAAATGTATTATTTCTCGTTATGTATAAGAGAAATAGCTCCCGAACGGGAGCTATTACCATTAAGCCTTATGTGTTGTGCACTTCTCTAGTAATCCTTTATCTTCAAGAACAGAGATGAGCGTTTCGCCCATTACAGCAGGTGTAGGTGCGACTTTAATTCCGCACGACTCCATTGTTTTGATCTTCTCGTCAGCTGTCCCTTTACCGCCAGAAATAATTGCACCGGCATGACCCATGCGCTTTCCTGGAGGCGCCGTTTGGCCACCGATAAATCCAACGACAGGCTTTGTCATGTTTGCTTTCACCCATTCTGCCGCTTCTTCTTCTGCCGTACCACCGATTTCGCCGATCATAATGACGGCGTACGTATCTTCATCTTCGTTGAAAGCTTGCAAGACATCGATAAAGTTCGTTCCGTTAACAGGATCTCCGCCGATTCCAACAGCAGTGGATTGACCGATTCCTGATTCAGAAAGCTGATGAACAGCTTCATACGTTAATGTACCAGAACGAGAAACCACTCCTACGTGACCTTTTTTGTGAATGTATCCAGGCATAATACCAATTTTACATTCATCAGGAGTAATCACACCAGGACAGTTCGGTCCTACAAGACGTGTTTTCTTTCCTTCCATATAACGCTTTACTTTCACCATATCGATGACAGGAATACCTTCCGTAATACAAATCGCAAGGTCCATTTCAGCGTCTACCGCTTCCATGATCGCATCTGCTGCAAAAGCAGGCGGAACATAGATGACAGAAGCATTAGCACCAGTTTTTTGAACAGCTTGCTCAACTGTATCAAATACGGGAACGCCTTCCACTTCAGTACCGCCCTTACCTGGCGTTACACCACCAACAATTTTCGTACCATACTCAAGCATTTGCTGTGTATGAAATAAACCAACTGATCCTGTAATTCCTTGAACGATGACTTTTGTATCTTGATTAATGTATACGCTCATTCCTAGTCCCGCCTTTCTACTTCACTAATGAAACGATTTTTTCCGCGCCGTCAGCCATAGACTCAGCAGCGGTAATATTTAATCCAGAATCTTTCAGGATTTGCTTTCCAAGATCAACATTTGTGCCTTCAAGACGAACAACAAGCGGAATTTCAAGACCTACTTGCTTCGTAGCTTCTACAACACCTTCAGCAATAACGTCACACTTCATGATCCCACCAAAAATGTTTACATAAATACCTTTAACATTTTTGTCTGATAGGATGATTTTGAAGGCTTCCGTCACTTTCTCAGCTGTTGCGCCGCCCCCAACGTCAAGGAAGTTAGCGGGGTCGCCGCCGTAATGCTTGATAATATCCATCGTAGACATTGCAAGCCCTGCACCGTTAACCATGCAGCCGATATTACCATCAAGAGCAATGTAGCTAAGCTCATATTTTGATGCTTCGATTTCCTTTGAATCCTCTTCATCAAGATCACGAAGTTCAAGGATATCTTTATGGCGATAGAGCGCATTTGGATCAAAGTTTAATTTAGCATCAAGAGCCATTACGTTCCCATCCCCAGTTGTTACAAGAGGATTGATTTCCGCAATTGAAGCATCTTTTTCTACAAAAACTTTGTATAAACCAAGCATAAACTTCACTGCTTTATTGATTTGTTCTTTCGGGATATTAATATTAAATGCTAGTCTTCTAGCCTGGTAACCCTGAAGACCTACAGCTGGATCGATCACTTCTTTGAAGATTTTCTCTGGGCTGTGTTCAGCCACTTCTTCAATTTCAGTTCCGCCTTCTTCAGATGCCATCATGACCACTCTTGACGTTACACGGTCAAGTACTAGACCAACGTAATATTCCTGTTTAATATCGCAACCTTCTTCAATAAGTAAGCGCTTTACTTCCTTACCTTCTGGTCCCGTTTGATGAGTAACTAGTGTTTTTCCGAGGATCTCCTCAGCGTATGTACGAACTTCCTCAAGGTTCTTGGCAATTTTAACACCGCCAGCTTTTCCTCGACCACCTGCGTGGATTTGTGCTTTTACAACGTAAACTTTGCTGTCTAATTGTTTTGCAACGTCCACAGCTTCTTTCGCGGAGTATGCGACTTGTCCATTAGGGACTGATACCCCGTAGCTTCTTAGGACTTCTTTTCCTTGATATTCATGGATATTCATTCTCTCATCCTCCTATCCTAGTCAATCAAATCTTTGACGACGTTTTCATTGTATAGAAAATTCACACCGATTGTCTACCCTTTTGCATAAAGTCTCTGTTCTTTCTTGCAAATATTGTTCCAATTTATCCAGGAAAGTAGCTGTATGGCGATTGTTTCGCTCTTTCTTAGATGTAAAAATTGCCACTTTTCGCAAAAAACGCTGCGTGAGTCTCACCGATACTCGAAACTTTCAACTTTTTATTGATGAAACAAGATTGATGACTAAAATTACAAAAAAAGAAGAGGGGGCTATCTCCCCTCTTCCCGTTCGTCTCTTCCTGCTTTTTTAGGTGAGTTCTCTTGCTCTCTTTTTTTATGATCCGTAATCGTTAATTCTCTTGCGGCCGCAGGTGTGTAAACTCCAAATTCCTCTCCGGCTTCTTCATAAAACGAGTCGTTTTTGTCTGGACGTCCTGGATCTTTCACAAATGATTGCTCCTTCACACTAGAATAGGTATAGTATCAACTGTTTCAGCCTATTCATACACCATTTATAGCAAGCCTAAGCGATCTCTTACAGGAGCAAATGATTTTCGATGTGCATCCGTGACACCATATTGATCAAGAGCAGCGAGATGTTCTTTCGTTCCATACCCCACATGTCGCTCAAATCCATATTGAGGATAAGTTTCTGCTAATTTTACCATCATGCGGTCACGTGTCACCTTCGCAACGATTGAGGCTGCTGCAATACTAACACTTCTCGCGTCACCTTTAATGAGCGATTCCTGATCGATTTGTAGTGGGATGTGCATGGCATCCACTAGTAAGAAATCAGCTTGGACGTTCAATCCCTCAACGGCTTGTTGCATTGCTTTTTTGGTTGCTTGATAAATATTTAATTCATCAATTTCGCTTGAACTAACAACGCCAATTCCAATTGAAATAGCATCCTTATGTATCTGATCAAACAAGTCATTGAGTTTCGCATGAGACAGTTTTTTTGAATCCTGCAGCCCAAGAATAGGTACGTCAGGGTTTAAAATGACCGCTGAAGCAACCACAGGGCCTGCTAAAGGGCCTCTTCCTACCTCATCGACTCCTGCTATAGCAAGACGACCTTGTTCTCTGTAATGAGCTTCTAAGACGCTCATCTCTTCATGCATTTGAAGTATTTTTATTTTTTCTTGCTCTTTCTTTCCTTCTCTAGCAATTAAGCTCATCACACCTTTGCGTGTATCCTGTTTCCATGCTTCCCAATCATCGTTAGTATATTGCCCTTGCTTCAACATCTGGGTAATTTCTTTAATTGACTTTAGTTTTTCACTCATTGAATCTCCTCTTTCTCTTCAGTTCATTTAAAAAAGGTAAGGCTCATGGCCTTACCTTTCTGGCGTCTCAAGTGTCACATCGCCCAATTTACCACTTCGAAGCTCACGAAGCACGGTCTCAGCTGTTTTATCGTAATCAATCCAGCCGCCACTCATTAAAAAGCCACGTTTTTTCCCAATTTCATCAAACAACTCTACAACATCTTCAGGTATATCCTCAAGGTGATAGCGATCCTTCAAGCGATTAGGATAATATTCACTCATGAATTTGAGCACATATACCGAAATATCCTGAAAATCCAGGATTTCATCTTTAATCGCTCCGGTAGCAGCCAGTTTATATCCGGTTATCTGATCTTCAAACTTAGGCCATAAAATACCTGGCGTGTCGAGAAGGTCCATTTCATCGCCTACTTTGATCCACTGCTGCTTTTTTGTAATACCTGGTCGATCTCCTGTTTTAGCAATCTTCTTCCCCGCTAAACGGTTGATTAAGGTAGATTTCCCAACGTTAGGAATTCCTAAGATTAAGGCCCGAACCGCACGCGGCTTCATGCCTTTCTCGATCATCCGATCAATCTTATCACTCATTAGCTCTCTTGCTGCTGCAGGAATACTTTTCACGCCTTTACCGGTTTGCGAATCAATTGCCAATGCTTTATGTCCTTGCGATTGAAAATAGTGTTTCCATTCAGTTGTTTTCTGATCATCCGCCATATCTGCTTTATTAAGCAAAATTAGTCTTGGCTTTGAAGAAACTATTTCATCAATCATCGGATTCCTTGAAGCAAGCGGGATGCGTGCATCCACTAGTTCAATTACAACATCAATCATTTTAAGCTTCTCGGTAATCTCCCGGCGTGCTTTTGCCATATGTCCGGGAAACCATTGAATCGTCATGCCATCTCCACCTATTCTCAAATCATGAGGTATCAAAAAATTCTAGATCCTCACTCCATTACTTGTATATCATTTAAGGGCCAAAAAATAACGTTTGCTTCTCCGACAACTTTTTCAACAGGAACGAAGCCAATGGAACGACTATCTTTACTATGCTGGCGATTGTCCCCCATCACAAACAATTGTCCTTCTGGAACTGTAGCTTCACCAGTTACACCAGTTAAATCAAAATCGTACGTTAAGTTCCCTTCTAACAAATCATCTTTATATGGTTCTAGATAGGGCTCCTTAACCGCTTCACCATTTACGTAAAGCATATCGCCTTTGTATTCCACCTTATCTCCAGGCAGACCAATCACTCGTTTAATATAATCTTTACCTTCGGGTGCCTCGAATACAATGATATCGAAACGTTCAGCATCACCAATATTATAGCTGATTTTGTTCACGATCATCCGATCACGATCCTGTAATGTCGGCATCATGCTTTCGCCATCAACAACAATGGGAGCAAAAATAAAATAGCGAACGGCTCCTGCTAGTATAAAAGCAATGATGAGCGCACGTATCCACTCCCAGGAATCTTTCTTCTCTGCTGATCTGGTGCTTTTCATGCTCGTTCCTCCTAATGAAAGGGTCTTTTTTACCTATTTCTTTCCCCTCTAGCCTTTCCTACAAACCTTTATAACCCGCTTTATTTTATCATAGAAAGTTACTTATTTCACATGAGTTTTTTTCAATAGAAAAAAGGAGCCTGACAATGCAAGCTCCCTTTCGCGTCTAACTTTATCGAATTTCTTTAATACGAGCGGCTTTACCACGAAGTGCACGCAAGTAGTATAGCTTAGCACGGCGAACTTTACCGCGACGAGCAACTTCAAGCTTAGCAACTTTCGGTGAATGTACAGGGAATGTACGCTCAACACCTACTCCGTAAGAAATCTTACGAACTGTAAATGTTTCACTGATTCCGCCACCACGTCGTTTAATCACAACACCTTCGAATAACTGGATACGCTCACGAGTACCTTCGACAACTTTAACGTGAACTTTCACAGTATCTCCTGGTCGGAAATTAGGAAGATCCGACTTAAGTTGGTCTTTTGTGATATCCTGGATTAACTTGTGCATCAAGTAACCCTCCTTCCACACAGATGCTCATATAAATAATCTTTCATTACAGCGGAACATCGTAATAACGTGACTAATGCCACAACTGTTATCATAGCATAGCACTTTTTAGATTACAAGAATGAATTCACTCTTTTTCTCGCTTAATATCTTGAAGAAATTTCTCTTCTTCCTTCGTCAATTCTTTCTCTCTAAGAAGATCCGGTCTTCTATTCCACGTGCGCCTTAACGATTCCTTAAGACGCCACTTACGAATAGCCTCATGATTTCCTGATAGAAGCACATCAGGCACGTTTAACCCAGCATACTCAGCAGGGCGTGTGTAGTGAGGGTGCTCTAGTAAACCACTACTAAACGAATCCATAGGAGCTGATGTATCATTACCAAGGACTCCAGGGAGAAGTCTTGTAACACTGTCAATAACGACCATGCTCCCAAGCTCTCCTCCTGTTAAGACGAAGTCACCAATGGAAATCTCATCCGTTACTAGATTTTCTCGAATACGCTCATCATAACCTTCATAATGACCGCAAATGAAAATAAGATGATCTTCCTTCGCAAGCTCTTCCGCTTTCTTTTGTGTAAACCTTTCTCCTTGAGGACACATCAGAATGACGCGTGGATGCTTTCCTGCTGAAAGATCGGCGACAGCGTCAAAAACCGGTTGAGGCGTTAACACCATACCAGCTCCCCCACCGTATGGATAATCATCAACGTTTTTATGCTTATTCGAACTATAGTCACGAAAATTAGTCACATTATAAGTCACAGCCCCATTATCCTGAGCACGCTTTAAAATCGAATGGTTAAATACACCTGAGAACATTTCAGGAAACAGCGAAAGCACATCAATCTTCATGCTAATCACGAAGTCCTTCCATTAAATGAACGGTAATTTTCCCTTCACTTAAATCGACCTGTTTCACCACTTGCTCGATGTAAGGTAACAAAAGATCCTTACCCCCGCCGGCAGTTTGAACAACCCAAACATCATTTGCTCCTGGTGAAAGAATTTCTTTTACCTTACCAAGATACTCGCCATCTTCAGTATGAACTTCAAGCCCGATAATATCACGGTAGTAGAATTCTTCTTTTGATAGCTTTCCGCCTTGATCTTCCTTTACTTTCAGAATACCTTCTTTCATGTGCTGTACTTCGTTTATATTGTGAAACCCTTCAAATGTAAGCAAATCAAACTGCTTATGCTTTCTATGTGATGAAACTGTTAAAGATACAGGCTCATCATCCTTAAACAAGTACAGCTTGTTGCCTATTGCATAACGCTCCTCTGGAAAATCTGTTCTAGAAATAACGCGTACTTCACCTCGCACGCCATGTGTATTGACGATTTTTCCTACATTAAGCCATTCTGTCATATCATAATATCCTTTCCTTTTGAGTCAGGGACGATGCTTTGCACAACCCCATCTTTTACGACTATTTTACCTTTTTGCTCTCTTCCATGCCACTCGTCCCCAATTTGAACTTCCTGAATGGATTGAATTTCACCGTCGTGAATTTCAGAACCTAAAGTCAACTGATCAAGTTGATCCATTTTGAAATCAAGGAATGACATTCGTTCAGATCTTGTCCGAATTTCTTTATCGAATTGATCAGCTATCCACTTTTGATCAGAAGGGCGTTTTTTTTGCAGGCGCTTCATTTCAAATTGAAGATGATCACATTCCCGCAGAAGAGAGGCATGTTCTTTTTGCCATTTGTCTAGATAGGAAGCCCGGCTTTCTTCAGTTAAAATTTGTTTCACATCATACGTTACAATGATTTTCATCTCGCTGCCCTCCATATGTAAATAGGACCTGATTTTCACATGATATATAGATGCAATAGAAAAACCTGGCTTCTGGCCAAGTCTTTTGAAAGGGAAAGCCTTCGTATTTGATGTTAAATCCACGTTCTCATAAGGCTATGTTAATAAATGTTATTGATTTTTGGCTAAGGCGAGTGAAACAGATATTTCATTCAATTGAGCCAAAAATCGAGATATCATCACTATAAGATAATATAGCTTATCATAAAAAAAGAACCCTTACGAACAATGAGAATTTTTATAAACGTTAGATATGGATTATGAATCTGGTGAAAGGCACGTGAATTGAAAGTTTCATTCGAGTGAGCCAAAACAAAAAAAGAGGAGTTTCATCTCCCCCTAAAGTATCTCCAACTGTACACGTTTATTGGACTGAACAGCAGCGGCGTTCATCACCGTACGAATTGATCGAGCGACCTTTCCCTGCTTCCCAATCACCTTTCCTGTGTCCTCTGCATGAACGTGAAGCTTGTATATATCCAAACTGCTTGTCTCTTCTTTTTCAACACGAACATCATCAGGATAATCGACAAGAGCTTTTACAATTGTTTCAACCAGGGCTTCCATTATACTCTACCACCTTTTTAAAAATGATGGACCTAGATACACCAAAGGAGGCTTTCAAGAAAGCCTCCTCTAAGGTGTTAAATTACTTTGTGTTTTTTGCGTTGTGAAGCTTCTCCATAAGACCTGCAGTGGAGAATAAGTTACGTACTGTATCAGAAGGCTTAGCGCCTTTAAGCATCCAATCAAGAGCTTTCTCTTCGTTGATTTTCACTTCAACTGGATTAGCAACCGGATTGTAAGTACCGATTTCCTCGATGAAGCGTCCGTCACGTGGTGCACGTGAATCAGCAACAACTACGCGATAGTAAGGAGCTCTTTTAGCACCCATACGCTTTAAACGAATTTTAACTGCCATGTGTTTCACCTCCAAAAATATTCACATAAATAAATATAATATCATAAATTTATACTCTTGTAAAGAGAAAATTTACTTCATTTTTATTGCATGAATGGGAAATTCATGCCCTTACCTTTTTTCTTACCGCCTTTAGACATGTTGGTCATCTGTTTCATCATCTTCTTCATCTCGTCAAATTGTTTCAAGAGACGATTGACATCTTGCACAGATGTTCCACTACCGACGGCAATTCTTTTTTTGCGACTCGCATTGATGAGATCAGGCTCTTCTTTCTCGCGTGTTGTCATGGATTGAATAATGGCTTCAACTCGGCCAATTTGCTTCTCATCAACACTGACATTTTTCATGGCTTTTTTGTTCATTCCAGGAATCATGTCCATCAATTCATCAAGCGGTCCCATGCTTCGAACCTGACCAAGCTGATCAAGGAAATCATCGAACGTAAAGCTCATCGTTCGCATCTTTTTCTCAAGTTCTTTAGCTTTGTCTTCATCTACTGAAGTCTGGGCTTTTTCAATGAGCGTTAAAACGTCTCCCATTCCGAGAATTCGCGATGCCATTCTCTCAGGATGAAACGGTTCAAGTGCATCGAGCTTCTCACCCATACCAGCAAACTTGATCGGTTTATCTGTTACAGACTTGATCGAAAGTGCAGCGCCACCGCGTGTGTCACCATCAAGCTTTGTGAGAATGACACCTGTTATATCAAGCGCATCATTAAAGCTTTCAGCTACATTCACAGCGTCCTGTCCTGTCATCGAATCAACGACAAGGAAAACTTCGTCAGGCGTAACAGCTTCTTTAACATCTTTTAGCTCTTGCATTAGATTTTCATCAATATGCAATCGACCGGCTGTGTCAATAATGACATAGTCAAGATGCTCTTCTTTTGCTTTTTCGATTGCTTTAGTAGCAATCTCAACCGGACTAACCTGATCGCCCATCGAGAACACCGGCATACTAAGTTGTTTACCAAGCGTTTCAAGCTGGTTAATCGCAGCAGGACGATAGATATCCGCCGCTACTAATAGTGGTTTACGGTTGTGATTTTTACGTAAATGGTTTGCAAGCTTCCCGACAGTAGTCGTCTTACCTGCACCCTGTAGTCCGGCCATCATAATAACAGTCGGCGGGCGACTTGAAACAGCAATTTTGCTCTGTTCGCCACCCATTAGCGCTGTCAGCTCTTCATTAACGACTTTAATGACCTGCTGCCCTGGCGTCAGGCTTTTCATAACTTCCTGTCCGACGGCGCGCTCTTTGACCTTATTGATAAACTGTTTTACGACTTTAAAGTTAACATCGGCTTCAAGCAAGGCTAACCTTACTTCGCGCATCATTTCTTTGACGTCAGCTTCCGTTACTTTCCCTTTACCGCGTATCTTCTGCAGGGTGTCTTGCAGTCGGTCGGCTAACCCTTCAAATGCCATGTTCGCCGCCTCCTAATCCAGTTTTTCAAGCGATGTAATCAACGGCAGCGCCTTCGAGTGTTCATTCTCACTCGCGATCGCTTCTCTAAGCTTTTCTAACAGCTCTTGCCTTTTGATATAACGCTCGAATAGCAACAGTTTTGCTTCATATTCTTCTATCATTTGTTCAGTTCGCTTAATGTTATCATAGACAGCCTGACGGCTAACTTGAAATTCTTCTGCGATTTCACCAAGTGAATAATCATCAAGGTAATACAATGCCATATAATTACGCTGTTTCGGTGTTAAAAGCGACTGATAAAAGTCGAATAACGAGTTAATTCTCATCGTTTTCTCTAGCATTGTTAACAGCCCCTTGTTAAGGTAATCACCTTTACGTTAATTATATTACTATGCGTCATTTTATTTGTCAAGATTTTTTCTTAACACAAATAATTTAGAATTTATTCTTCGTTTTCTTCCTCTTCTTCAATGATGGAAGAGAATAGTCCGTATACGAATGTATCAGGATCAAACTCCTGCAAATCATCCATTTTCTCCCCAAGCCCTACGAGTTTAACAGGGATATCCAGTTCGTGTCGAATAGCAAGCACGATTCCACCTTTTGCTGTTCCATCAAGCTTGGTTAACGCAATGCCAGACACGTCTGTTGATTGTCCAAATTGCTTCGCCTGACTCATCGCATTTTGTCCTGTAGTGGCATCTAGAACGAGAATCACCTCATGTGGACCTGATGGCACTTCACGTTGAATCACACGTTTTACTTTTTCTAGCTCATTCATAAGGTTTACTTTGTTCTGAAGACGCCCCGCTGTATCACAAAGCAATATATCTGCGTTTCGTGATTTAGCAGATTGAACAGCATCGAATACAACTGCTGCTGGATCTGAGCCTGCTTGGTGTTTAATCACATCAACTTCAGCTCGTTCACCCCATACTTCTAATTGCTCAATTGCTCCTGCTCGGAACGTATCCCCCGCTGCAAGAACCACTTTCTTTCCTTCTTGTTTAAACTTATGTGCGAGCTTTCCAATAGTAGTTGTCTTTCCTACCCCATTAACTCCAACGAACAAGAAAACCGTTAAACCTTCTTCTTGTACATTAAGAGAGCCATCTTCATCGGACTTATGAAGAAGTTCTGCTAACTTTTCTGAAATGACGCTTTGCAGTTCTTTCGTATCTTTAATGTTACGCGTTCTCGCTTCATCTTTTAATACGTCAATGAGATCCATTACAGTCGCAACACCCACATCGGCACTGATAAGAAGCTCCTCTAGCTCTTCAAAAAAATCTTCATCAACTTTGCGATAGTTTTTTACGAGGTTATTCATTTTTGTTGAGAAAGATGTTCTTGTTTTCTCAAGACCGTCTTTAAATTTTCCGCTTACTTCATCTGTTTGTGTTGTGAACTTGTCTTTTAACTTTTTAAAAAAACTCACGTTTAATCCCCCTACTCATTATTGCGATATTAATTGCTTCGATTCTTCAAGTCTAACGGAAACGAGTCGGGATACACCTGACTCTTGCATTGTAACGCCATATAGAACATCAGACTCTTCCATTGTACCTTTTCTGTGTGTAATCACAATAAACTGCGTTTTTTCACTAAATTGCTTTAAATATTTCGCAAATCGATTGACGTTCGCATCGTCTAGCGCTGCTTCTACTTCATCCAGGACGCAAAACGGAACAGGTCGAACTTTTAAAATCGAGAATAAGAGAGCGATGGCCGTGAAAGCTCGTTCTCCTCCCGATAGAAGCGCTAAATGTTGAAGTTTCTTCCCTGGCGGTTGTGCTAATATATCCACGCCTGTTGAAAGAAGATTATCCGGATCTGTTAGTACGAGATCTGCTTTACCTCCACCAAACAATTCCTTAAAGACAATTTGGAACTGCGCTCGTATTTTAGTAAATGTATCTTCAAAGCGCTTTTTCATTTCTTGATCCATTTCCTCGATCACATCATACAATGTTTTTTTCGCTTGAAGAAGATCCGCTTGCTGTTCACTAAGAAACGTATAGCGATCATTCACTCGTTCATACTCATCTATCGCACCAAGGTTAACGGTACCAAGCTCATCAATTTCTAGCTTAATGAGCTTTAGCTTACGCTTAGCATCTTCAGGTTCCAGTGTAAGAATGTGCTTTTCTTTCGCCGCTTCATAAGTCAGTCCATACTCTTCACTTAAAATAGCTAACCTGTTCTCAAGTTCTACATCAAGTCTGTTAATCCGCACCTCAACGGCCTGCATTAATCCTGAAAGCTGCTTTTCCTCTGCGATTAATAGATCGAGCTTGCTACTGACAGATTCAATCTCCTGTTGTAAAGATAACTTCACTTCACGTTCATTCTGTAGTGTTGTAAGAAGCTTCTCTTTCTCAGATCGGAATGAGACGATATTTTGGTCAAGCTTCTCCTCACCATTAGAATTGGAAGACATAGCTTCTGATAGGAGCGTAAATTCTTCGGTTGTTTCGGTTAGCTGAGCATTCGTTTCATTTTGTTCAGACGTTAAGCGGTCCAGCGTCTCTTTCTGATTCTGGAATGATTGCTGGTGCTCCGCCACTTTCACTTTAAGGTCTGTGATCTCAGTTTGTATTGTCTCACGAGACGTTTGCTGCGTTTGTTTCTTAGCAGTCAGGTTCTCGATCTTACCTTCAAGTTCTTCTGCTTGTTGAGTAATCACCTCAAGACGTTCGGTCAAATACACGTGCCGCTTCTGATGAGTTTCTACTTCCTCATCGATCGCTTTCTTCTCTCGATCGTACAGCTGCAGACGTTCGTTTGTGTTCCGTTCGTCTCCTTCAATTGCTCTCAAATCACCAAGAAGAGACTGTTCTTCAAGTCTAAGATTCTCTCCTCGTTCGCGCATTTCATCAAGGTTCTCTTCAAGATCCGCTAATATTGCTTTATCCTGCTTGATCTCCTGCTCGGCTACAGCGGTCTTCTTCTGCATATCGTCAAGCTTGTTGATCAGTAGTTCAAGATCTCGCTGACGACTTAGAAGCGATGATGATTTTTGCTTCACACTACCTCCGCTCATAGAGCCACCTGGATTAACAACATCACCTTCAAGGGTTACGACGCGCGTTCGATATTGCATGATTTTTGCAAGTTCGTTTGCACCCTTTAGGTCTTTAGCTACGAGAACAGAGCCTAATAAGTTCTCCATCACGGCCTGATACTTCGGATCGTATGTGATGAGTTCGGAAGCCACGCCTACGAAAGCTTCATTTTCCTTAGCACGATCTAAATCATAGTTCGAAATTTTTCTTGATTTCACGACTGACAGCGGAAGGAAAGTGGCTCTTCCGGAACGGTTCTTCTTCAAGAATGAGATCGCCTGTCTTCCTGCAGCCTCATCACGAACAACGACATTCTGCATCGCACCGCCAAGGGCCGTTTCAAGCGCTGTCTCTACATCTTTAGGTACTGTTATTAGTTCCGCAACTGCCCCTTCAATCCCAGTAAGGTCTTCGCGAGCTTTGAGTACTTCTTTAACACCCTGGAAGAAACCAGCATAATCATCCTGCATTTCTTCTAACATTTCTTTCTTAGACTTGTATTGTTGAATATATTGATAAGCTTGATAAAGCTTAGATTCTTTCTCACCAAGCTCTTTCTTTTTCTCTTCCACGTCATGCTTGCTTTTATAGAACCGAGACACGTGAGCTTCAAGTAGCTTCTTGGATTCGGCTAATTTTGCAGAACGTTCCTCTTTCTTTTCGTCTACAGCGCTTCGTTCTTCAATGTATTTATGATTATCTCCATCCAGTCGCTCCTTACGCTGATTAAGAACAGAAAGCTGATCTTGAAGATAGCGGTTTTCGTTTCGAATCGACGCTTGTTCGTTAAGTAGCTCGAAGTAATCCGATTTCATACGATCAAGTTCTTGTTCAATGTCTTGCTCAATATCAGAAAGAAGCTCTGTTTCTTTTCTAAGACTGGCCTTTAAGTCACTTAATTCTTTCTTTTGCTGATCAAAGCGTTTATAGTGATGCTCAATTTCTTTCTCATAATAACTTTTTTTCTCTTGTAAAAACGTCATACGCTCACTCAAATTAGTGCGATTTTGATGCGCATTTTTTTTCCGTTCCTTAAGCACTTCTTTCTTTCCTTCAAGCTTCTCTAACTCTTCACTCGTATCAAGGAGCTGCTGCTGATAAGCTTCTAACTTACTCTCAGACTGATCAAGCTTTAATCTAATATTCGTTAGCTCTTCTTTCTTAACCTTAATGGAATCGCCGAGACTGCTTTCTCTCTCCTTTAACGAATCCAATTCAGCTTTCTTTTGCTTCCATGATTGATGATACTCTTCAATTTCATGAACCGTTAGTGCCGCTTCAATCTTTTCCAAGTCTTCTCGCTTTTGCAAGTAATCTTTGGCGATCGATGCCTGCATGCGGAGTGGTTCAACTTGATCCTCCAGCTCATAAAGAATATCCTCGACGCGATGGAGGTTATCTTCTGTCTCTTTTAAACGAGTTTCCGCCTTCGTCTTGCGGGTTTTATATTTCAACACGCCCGCAGCTTCTTCAAAAATCTTGCGACGTTCTTCAGATTTGCTACTAAGAATCTCTTCAATTCTACCTTGACCAATAATGGAAAATGATTCTTTCCCTAGCCCAGAATCCATGAAGAGCTCAATGATATCTTTTAAACGACATGTCTGGTTATTTAATAAATACTCGCTATCTCCCGATCGATATACACGCCTCGTGACACTAACCTCATTATAGTCAATCGGTAGATATTGATTTGTATTATCAAGCGTAAGCGTTACTTCTGCTAAGTTGACCGCCTTTCTCGTATCGCTACCTGCGAAAATGATATCTTCCATTTTAGCGCCTCTAAGTGACTTGGCTGATTGTTCACCAAGTACCCAGCGAATGGCGTCATTTATATTACTTTTGCCGCTCCCGTTCGGGCCGACAACTGATGTTACTCCTGGGACAAACTCAACTGAAATACGATCGGCGAATGACTTAAAGCCGACTACATCTAATCGTTTGAGGAACATCATCTTTCCCCCTCATCTGTTTCATCTATGTATGCGAATCAAAACGTTTGGTTTACTTTCATCACTAACTGTCTTATTTTATCATAAAACAATGACCTCTACGATACTGAGCTGAGACATGTTACAATAAGGAAAACCCTAAAGCAAGACAATGACTCTCTCATTGTTACTTGATTGGGAAATGGTACATAGCATGGCGACATGTCGTCATTAATTAAGTCAAATGAATAAGGCAGGTGTTACGAATGGATCTTTCCATTAAATCAGAAGAAAATCTAGCTTTTATGGTTGAGAGCATTAAAGAAAAAATGCAGGTGATCAATTCTGGCATGATTAAGCCAGAATCATTCGATTTATCTTCTTATGAAGATATTCATGAAATCTATGTGATGTTAAACAAAAAACAATCACTTAGTGTTGCAGAAATGCAGGCAATCTTAGCTGAACTAGGCAAATTGCGCGCATCCTAAATCGTTAGTTAAAAGAGAATGAATCTAATGAAAAAGAATCCTGGGATCAGGATTCTTTTTCATTACGATCTTTTAAGTTTATAAGTGCTTTTTGAGCGGCCATTTGTTCGGCTTCTTTCTTTGAGCGTCCGACCCCAACACCAAGATCACTTCCATTTAACATAACTTTCGAGGAGAACTCTCTGTTATGTGCGGGTCCTTTTTCATCGGTAATAACGTAATCAATCACGCCAAGGCTTTCACGCTGAATAACTTCCTGAAGCTGGCTTTTATAATCCATCACATGAGAAAAAGCACCGGCGTTAATTTTGGGATAAACAAACTTCTCAAGAAATTCAAAGACGACTTCAAGACCTTGATCAAGATACAAAGCACAGACGAATGACTCGAATACATCAGCAAGAAGGGCAGGGCGCATTCTACCACCCGTCATCTCTTCTCCTTTGCCAAGAAGCACGAGATGTCCAAAATTCATGTCATTTGCAAACTGAACAAGTGATGGTTCACAAACAATTGCGGCTCTTAGCTTCGTTAGCTGGCCTTCACTCATATTCGGGTACTTTTCATATAAGTATCTTGATATCGTAAGCTCAAGTACGGCATCTCCAAGAAATTCAAGACGTTCATTATCCATCTGCGGATGCAGTCGATGCTCATTCACATAGGATGAATGGGTAAAAGCTTGAAAAAGAAGCTGTTCATTTTCGAACGATACACCAATTTCCTTTTGAAAAGCAGTGAATTGCGATCTGATTGCCTCTCCAACCACGAGTTGTCGTGAATGCTTAGGTTTGAAACGTCTGGCTCTCGTTTTTGGTGAATGTTTTGATTTGGACATAGATACCTCCACGACTTATCACTATCCTCTTTGTACTCTGGAGCTTTAATCATTAATAGGAATAAACCCCCAGGCTAGCGAGGTTTATTCCACAACTTCAGGGTGATCCTGAAGATTATTGATGGCTGTTTATGTAATCAATTACATCGCCAACTGTTACAATTTTCTCAGCATCTTCATCGGAAATTTCAAGATCAAATTCATCTTCAAGTTCCATGACTAATTCCACTACATCAAGGGAATCGGCACCAAGGTCGTCTTTGAAAGAAGCTTCTGGTTTAATTTCAGATTCTTCAACTCCAAGACGATCAACAATAATTTTTGTTACACGCTCTAGTGTATCTGCCATTAGACTCACCTCCCCTCAAGCTATTATAGGATATATAAAACAAAAAAACTAGATGTTGTTGAAAAAGTTACATGATCATGCCGCCGTCAATATGAAGCGTTTGACCTGTAATATAATTGGCATCGTCAGAAACGAGAAATTTCGTTGCTTTAGCGATGTCCTCAGCTGCACCGAGTCTTCCAAGTGGAATTTGACCTTTCATTCCGCTTTTCACTTCATCAGAAAGTTCGTCTGTCATATCAGTTTCGATGAAACCAGGCGCAAGCGCATTAACCGTAATGTTGCGACTAGCAAGCTCTTTAGCAGTTGTTTTCGTTAAACCGATCACGCCTGCTTTCGCTGCTACATAGTTAGCTTGACCTGCATTCCCAGCTACACCCACGACAGATGCTACGTTTACAATGCGACCGTAGCGCTGTTTCATCATTTGACGAGTAACGGACTTCGTACAGTTAAAGACACCTTTTAAGTTTGTGTCGATAACGGAATCCCACTCTTCTTCCTTCATGCGCATAATGAGATTATCACGTGTAATGCCGGCATTATTCACAAGCACCTCAAGACTTCCGAAAGTTGAAACAACTTCCTTAATCATGCCCTGAACTTCTTCCATGCTTGCTACGTTTGCTTTAATCGCAATCGCATTTCCACCAACTGCTTTAATTTCGTCTACAACGCTATTTGCTTTCGCTTCACTTCCTGCATAATTGACAGCTATGTTCATGCCCTCTTTAGCAAGCTCTAATGCAATTGCGCGTCCAATACCTCGGGAGGCTCCTGTTACTAGAGCCGTTTTATTTTCAGCCATCGTTTATTCCTCTCCTAACTTAGCAATGAGTTGATCGAGTTGTTCTGGAGTTCCGACTGCATGAACAGATGCACGACGGTTAACCTTTTTGACAAGACCGGAAAGGACATTACCTGGACCAATTTCAATAAACGTATCAACACCAAGGTCCATTAGTTTTCTTACCGTATCTTCCCATAGAACGGGTGAATAGATTTGCTCCAATAAGTGGTTCTGAATCTCTTCAGCAGAAGTAGATGGTTCAGCCGTAACGTTAGCAATGACTGGAATCGATGCATTCTTTATATCAATTGTTTCAAGTATGCCAGATAGCTGATCGGCAGCAGGCTTCATAAGACTAGAGTGGAACGGCCCACTTACTTGAAGTGGAATCACGCGCCTAGCGCCCTTCTCTTTTGCTACTTCTGAAGCTTTCTCAACACCCGCTTTTGCGCCTGAAATGACAATTTGTCCAGGACTATTTAGGTTTGCAAGCTGCACAGTATCAGTAGAAGCCGATACCTCGTCAACTACTTGTTGTAACTCTTCTCGCTCCATTCCCATAATCGCTGCCATTGCACCTTCACCTGAAGGAACTGCTTCTTCCATATAAAGCCCCCGGTTTCTAACCGCAAAAACGGCATCGGAAAAGGATAGAGCACCTGAAGCGACGAGGGCAGAATATTCCCCAAGACTATGACCAGCCGTATAATCAGCTGTAATACCTTTTTCGCGAAGAGCTTCAAGAACTGCTACGCTCGTTGTCACAAGAGCGGGCTGTGCATTTTCCGTTCTCGTTAGCGTCTCAATTGGACCGTTCATAATCAATTTAGTTAATTCAAAGTTTAAGCGATGATCCGCTTCTGTAAATACATCTTTTGATACAGAATAAGCTTCCATAAAATCCTGTCCCATCCCGACTGCCTGTGAACCTTGGCCCGGGAATAAAAAGGCTGTTTTACCCATAATTACTCTCCTTCCTCTTTAACAAGAGATGATTGAATGGCGGTCACAACATTTCCAGTGACCATCGTTCTAGCTTGCTTAATCGCACTGAAAACAGCTCTTCCATTAGAAGATCCATGCGCTTTAATCACAGGAGCGTTCAGACCAAATAAGCCTGCGCCACCGTACTCTGAATAATCTAGCTTCGTGCTTAAATTCTTCAGCTTCGGTTTTAATACTCCCGCTGCTAATTTACTTGTAAATGAGCTTGTAAGCTCTTCTTTTAGCATCTTAAACATTGTGAGAGCCGTTCCTTCAATCGTCTTTAATACTAGATTCCCTGAGAACCCATCACAGACGACAACATCCGCTTCATTACCAAGAATGTCCCTTGACTCTACGTTTCCAACAAAGTTCAATCCACTTTCTTGAAGCAGGGAAAACGCCTGTTTGCTTAGCTCATTCCCTTTACCTTCTTCTGTTCCAATGTTCAAAAGACCTATGCGAGGGTTCTCGATACCTCGCACTTTCTCTGCATAAACCGAGCCCATATGAGCATATTGGAGAAGGTGTTCTGGTTTCGCATCCATATTGGCGCCAACATCAAGTAGCACAAAACCAGCTTCGTCAATTGTTGGGAGCGTAGGAGCTAATCCTGGACGATCAATCCCCTTAATACGGCCAACGTAGAGCAATCCTGCTGCCATTAACGCACCAGTATTACCAGCTGATATAGCGGCATCTGCCCGACCTTCCTTTACTTCGTTCACGGCTAAAACCATCGAAGCGTTTTTCTTTCGTCGAACAGCTTTTACTGGTTGATCGTCTGATGAGATGTATTCTTCCGTATGTAATACCGTTATTCGATCCTTATTTCCTTTTAATAGCGGGTTGATTTTAGTTTCATCACCCACAATCGTTACTGACAAATCATTGAATGCCTCAATCGCTTCATATACACCATCTATAATGGCATCAGGTGCGTTGTCTCCACCCATTGCGTCAATTGCAAGTCTCATTTTCAAACAACTTCCCTTCAGGATTTAGTCGAGCGATACATGACAAATTCACCAGAAAAGACATTCTCATTCTGGACGAAGCTATTCACTTCAACCGTTGTCCGGTCTTTCCGTTGATCTGTCACTACAGCTTTCGCAACAACTCGCTCTCCTTCATTCACCTGACTTGAAAAGCGAATATTTGCTTTTGCTGTCAGTGCAAGCTCATCATCAATTATAGCAACAGCAAGTGAATTCGCCTGCGCAAAAAGGTGATGTCCTCTTGCGATTTTGTTTCTTGAAAAAACGTGTTCAGGGCGAATGTCCAATATGGAAATCGCACTTTCATCAAGCTGTAAATCGACCACCTGACCGATTACTTCATCAATCGGAAGTGCTTTCACCTCATCAAGCTGCTGTTGTGCTACATACTTAATTCGCTCTCTTAATTCTGGAATGGAGAGCTCAAGACGATCTAGTCTGATGGTTTGAATGCTTACATTAAATTTATCAGCAAGCTCCTCATCTGTGATAAAGGGAGTGCTCTCAATCGTATCCTTTAGCTGACTTTGCCGATCTTTCTTACTCCTCTTCATATACTACCGCCGCCTATCTAGCATTAATAAACGGATAAAGAGGATCAAGTTGATCCTCTTTATCTCAGTCTTATGACTAGGTCCTAAAAGGTAGTATATACCGAGCATGTTGATTATGCAAGCTAATCCAATTTTTCTCCACTTAAAACGCCCTGCTCTGTCAGATAGTCTCGTAAACTGCGGTATGTCCCATCTTCCCAAAATGCGGTGGACTCTACGAGAGCAGCTGCATCATTTCGAGCTACTTCTAGCACGCGATAATCATGCACCAGGTCGGCTACTTTAAATTCAGGCAAACCACTTTGTTTACGTCCAAAAAAGTCTCCAGGTCCTCGAAGTTCTAAATCACGCTGAGAAAGAACAAAGCCATCATTCGATTCTGTCATAATTTGCATTCGCTCTTTGCCTACTTCAGATTTCGGATCTGCTAGTAATATGCAATAAGATTGCTCACTTCCACGACCTACTCGACCTCTCAGTTGATGAAGTTGAGCAAGGCCAAATCGTTCTGCATCATAGATTACCATAATTGTCGCATTTGGGACGTTTACCCCAACCTCAACAACCGTTGTAGATACAAGAAGCTGGACGTCATTCGTACTGAATTCCTCCATTACGGCTTCCTTTTCATCTGAGCTTAGACGTCCATGCATTAAACCTACTTGATAGTCAGGCAATGCTGTTTGCATTTGAAAATGAACATCAATCGCATTTTGTACATCCAACTTCTCTGATTCTTCAATAAGCGGGCAGATCACATAGCCCTGTCTGCCTTGATCTAATTCTTTTTTCACAAAATCGATTACACGCGGTAGCATTCCTGGCTTTGCCCAATATGTCTCAATTGGTTTACGCCCTGCAGGCATTTCATCTATCGTCGAAACATCCATATCACCAAATACCGAAATAGCAAGCGTCCTTGGGATAGGTGTTGCCGTCATATAAAGAACATCCGGACTTAATCCCTTTTCTCTTAGCACTCTGCGCTGTCCTACTCCAAACCGATGCTGTTCATCCGTAATAACCAGGCCAAGATTTTGAAATACCACTTCATCTTGTATTAACGCATGTGTCCCAATTAATAGATCCACTTCTCCAACCGCGAGTCGTTCAAGTATCTCTCTACGCTTCTTACCTTTCACAGACCCAGTTAATAGTTCCACCTTTAGTCTGTTACCTAGGAGATCCTGAAATGATTCGTAATGCTGTTCTGCTAGAATTTCCGTCGGAACCATTAACGCCCCCTGGTGACCAGCTAAGTAAGATGCATATAAGCCAATAGCCGCTACTACAGTTTTACCAGAACCTACATCACCTTGGAGCAGGCGATTCATGCGATAGGAGCTTTCCATATCCTTCAATATCTCTCCTACTACGCGATTTTGTGCGCCTGTTAATGGAAAAGGAAGGCTTTGAACAAACTCCTCTAATTTTTCTTTTTCAAAAACTTGAGAAGCTCCTTCAGTGCTTTCACGTTCCCTTTTTCGGAAAATCTGCATTTTTAACTGAAATTGGAGTAGTTCTTCATAAACAAAACGACGTCTCGCTTGCTTAAGTCCTTCATGAGAAGGAGGCGAATGCATCATTAAGATGGCATCCTTCCTTGGCATCAACTTATACCTTTCAAGCATTTGAGGTGGAAGGTTTTCTTCAATTTGTTCTCCAAACTGATTCAAAGCAAGCTGGATATATCGCTTCATTGCCTTCACCGTCACGTCTCCACCTACAGGATAGATCGGCTCAATTGTACCGTCTGGGTTATGACTGGAGAACGTGATTTCATTTGCTGAAAGCGTCATTTTATGTTGATCCCATTTGCCAGTAACGGTAACAATCTGTCCTAACGTAAACTGCTTTTTTAGAAAAGCACGATTAAAAAAAACGGCTGTTATGAGGAATTTCCCTACTAACAGCCTTACGGACAATCGTGATTTTTTCTTTCCATAAAAGCGAACTACCGGTTCACTATGAACTTTCCCTTCAAGTGTAGCTCGCTCTTCATGTTTCACATCAGCGAGATCTTTCAACTCATAATCTTCATAGCGAAATGGAAAATATTCAATTAAATCTTGTATTCTGTTTATACCGATTGATGAAAGAGACGCTGCTTTCTCATCACCAATTCCTTTTATCTGTGTAATCCGATCGTCCATTGATCTTCACTCATTTCCTATCAAGGGATACTCCAAATATTTTCGCTTCTAACTCTCGGCCAGTTGGCGTTGCTGCAAGTCCTCCTTGAGCCGTTTCTCGAAGAGTAGAAGGCATAGATTGCCCAATTTTGTACATTGCATCAATCACTTCATCACAAGGAATGCGACTTGTAATGCCCGCAAGAGACATATCTGCTGCAACTAGTGCGTTGGAAGCGCCCATGGCATTTCGCTTAACGCAAGGAACCTCGACAAGTCCAGCTACAGGGTCACATACAAGACCAAGCATGTTCTTAAGTGCAATCGCAAACGCATGAGAAGATTGTTCAGGAGTACCACCCATTAATTCTACAATCGCTGCCGCAGCCATCCCAGTTGCTGATCCTACTTCAGCCTGACAGCCACCTGCAGCACCTGAAATGGAAGCATTATTAGCTACAACAAACCCAAATGCTCCTGAAGTAAAGAGGTATCTCACCATCTGCTCTTCTGTAGGATTCACTTTCTCCCGAATTGCGAAGAGTGTCCCAGGTACCACTCCTGCAGACCCTGCTGTTGGCGTCGCACAAATGGTTCCCATCGCTGCATTCACTTCATTCGTAGCGATCGCTTTACTTACCGCATCAAGCATTGTTTGTCCGGATAGTGAATTCCCTGTCTTCATATAATTTTGAAGCAGCACTGCATCTCCGCCAGTTAATCCTGAATGAGAGCGAACATCCTCATTAATTCCCCGTTCAACCGCTTGCTCCATAACAACAAGGTTATTTTTCATTTGAGCATAAACTTCTTCTCGGGTATTTCCTCTGAAGTCCATTTCCTGTTCAATCATAATTTCAGAAATTGGTTTATTTTTCGATTGCGCTAATTCTACTAGTTCTGCTACGTTACGAAACATACCCATTCCTCCTCTATATCTTAATCGCTAATTTTTGCGACTTGAATAATATTCGGTAACAACTCAACCTCATCTAATACAACTTGAGGGATATTTTGATCCACTTCAATCGTCATCAATGCTTCCTTGCCCTTTTCTTTTCGTGAAACGTTCATATGACCGATATTAATTTCATGCTTTGCTAACGTATTAGATACACCTGCAATGGCACCGAAACGATCATTATGGACTACAAGAATAGCTGGACTGTTCCCTGAAAGACCGAGCGCAAACCCATTTAACTCAATGACTTCAATTTTACCTCCACCTATCGAGATCCCGACAAGCTCAAGTTCACCCTTCTCATCAGTGAGATGAATTCGAGCAGTATTAGGGTGATCTGTTAAGGCATCCTCTTCAGTAAAACGAACTTTGATTTTCTTCTCTTTTGCAATTGTAAGCGCATTCACTATTCGCTCATCGTAAGTATCAAAATCAAGCACGCCACCGACTAGGGCAACATCCGTACCGTGTCCTTTGTACGTTCTTGCAAATGAACCATAAAGAGAAATTGTAATCGTCTTTGGCTCACGACCAAACAAATGTCTAGCAACTCGACCAATTCTTGCTGCTCCAGCCGTATGGGAGCTTGAAGGACCAATCATAACAGGACCAATAATGTCAAAAACACTGCGAAACTTCACATTGATGCCACCTTTCACCATATACACTTTATCTCACAAAAGATGTTCTTTACAGAAAAAGAAAACCTGGCTCAAGCCACGTTTCTTTTTCTGCAAATATGAAACATTTATTCCACTGCCATGATATAGCTATATATCGGCTGTTTACCTTCGTGAAGTTCTACTTCTACTTCATCAAACTGCTCTTCAATATAAGCAACAATACTTTCAGCTTCTTCTTGATCTGTATCTTCACCATATATGATCGTAACGATTTCATCATCTTCGGTAATCATAGAAGACAGAAGCGACTTCGCGACTTCAAGACGTTCCTTTTCAGAAACAATAATTTTGCCATCTGCGATTCCCATGAAATCATCCTTCGTAATATCGATACCATCAATCTTAGTATCTCTAACCGCAAACGTAACTTGTCCTGACTTAACAGCTGACAGGCTTTCTTTCATTGTTTCCGCATTAGCTTCAGGATCAACCGATGGATTGAAGCCAAGAAGACTAGAAATACCCTGAGGAACTGTTTTAGAAGGAATCACGATGACATTCTCATCTACAACTGAAGCTGCCTGCTGTGCAGTCATCACAATATTACTATTATTCGGTAAGATAATAATATTCTCAGCATAAACTTCTTCAATCGCTTTAATGATATCTTCAGTACTTGGGTTCATCGTCTGGCCACCTGGAATCACATAGTTCGCACCTAAGCTTTCAAACAAAGTAGCGATCCCGTCTCCCATGGAAACCGTAATAATTCCGTATTTTTTTCGTTCAGCCGGCTTCTCCTGCTTAACAGGCTCGGGGCGTTCTTCTTTTAAGATTGTAGAATGCTGCTCACGCATATTCTCAATCTTAATTTTAATTAAGCTCCCGTAATTCTGTGCATACGTCATAATATTTCCCGGGTACTCTGTATGCATATGTACTTTAACGAGATCTTCGTCAGATACAACCAAAAGCGAATCCCCATGTTTATCGAGTTCGTTTCGGAATGCTTCCTCATCATATGGCGATTTCGCAAGCTTCTCATTTTCGAATTGAACCATGAACTCTGTACAGTAACCAAATTCAATGTCTTCCGTTTTCATATGACCCTGCGCACTTTTGTGGTGCTCAGCTCTAACGAGTTCGTCCATTTTCTCTTGATCAACGGATGAATCGGGCGTTTCTTTTCCTTCTAGAACCGCTAGAAACCCTTCATAAATAAGTAAAAGTCCCTGGCCACCTGAGTCAACGACACCGACTTCTTTCAGAACTGGAAGAAGATCAGGAGTACGATTGAGGGATTCTTTCCCCTCTTTAACTACTACCTGCATTAATTCAACCACGTCTGATATTTTCTTTGAAGACTTCACTGCTTTTCGAGCAGCGTCTTTAGCTACTGTAAGAATTGTACCTTCCACTGGTTTCATAACGGCTTTATAGGCAGAATCCACCCCGTTTTCAAGAGCAGCGGCTAGTTCAACACTTGTGATCTCAGACTTTCCTTCGATCGATTTCGAAAATCCTCGAAATAGCTGAGAAAGAATTACGCCAGAGTTTCCCCGTGCGCCCATTAATAATCCTCTTGCAAAAAGAGATGCGACATCTCCTACTTTATCTGAGCTGCTCGATCTTACTTCAGCTGCTCCAGACGTAATTGTTAAGTTCATGTTTGTACCAGTATCTCCATCCGGCACTGGAAAAACATTAAGCGCATCTACCATCTTGGCATTCTTTGAAAGGTTGTTTGCTCCTTCAAGGACCATTTGCGCAAAACGCTTCCCATCAATCTTTTGAATCGTCACAGACTTTTCCTCCTAACTCCGTTTAAGGGTTCGTTACTCTAACCCCTTGGACGTATATGTTTACTGAATCAATTGATAGCCCAAGCATTTGATCAAGTTGATATTTCACTTTTGTTTGCACATTGTGGGCTACTTCAGAAATTTTAGTACCATAGCTCACGATAATATACATGTCAATGTTAAGGTCGTCGTCTTCTTCTTTGCGAACGACAATCCCTCTGCTAAAGTTATCTTTTCCCAATAGTTCTGTAATACCATCTTTCAATTGCTTTTGTGAAGCCATTCCAACGATACCATAACAATCAATCGCAGCGCCACCTGCAATCGCAGCGACTACTTCCGTCGAAATATCAATCTGTCCGTATTGGGTTTTCATTTCAATTGCCATTATATTTCCTCCCTTAGCGATTTGGGTACTGATCTTTTGACTACTTCTATCCTCGTATAGATTCTGTTCATAAAATAATGGCTGAGTTACTGAACGATGAGTAAAATGAGTGTTTCACGCAAATGAGCCAAAATCGAGAATTCAACACTATAAGCTTACATAGCCAAAATAATAAATAAAATAAATCCTATGCACAGCTACCGTTATTTTACTACACTATTAGTCATAATAAAAGTTCATCGTATAAAACCTCTAATATGATAAGCTTTTACTGTTAAGTTTTTTTCTTGATAAGACGTGTTAAACATCTTGCATTCACTACACCTACATGATACTATAGTGGAGGATTTATCCTGCACTTCTTGTGCAATGTAGGACAGTAAGGAGGTAGAAACAATGGCTAAATGTGCAATCACTGGACGCAAAACTTCGTTTGGTAACAAACGTTCTCACGCGTTGAATACAACTAAACGTAAATTTGGTGCTAACCTTCAAAAGGTACGCATCATGGTAGATGGTAAACCTAAGAAAGTTTATGTATCTGCTCGTGCTCTTAAATCAGGCAAAATCGAACGCGCATAGTAACATGCAAAAAAGCACCCAAACGGGTGCTTTTTTTTGTTTCTAAACTATTCATTTTTTTTGAAAGACCCTAGCACTGCTCTCACAAAACCACCGAGAAACTTTGGTAATTTAATCGTATAGAACTTCATATTTCCCCCTCCTCAGAAAGTCAAAGATGGACCCCAGGATGAACAATATGAGAATATAAGATGCATTACTATTATATTCGCCGAAATTAAAATAGTACCTAAACCTGCTCGGCGTCCGAACTTCTTACCACCAATAGTATGCCCTGATTAAATGAATAAGACCCATTTTCCTCGATCAGTTCATTGCTAATACATAAACTTGACCCCCATGAAATATGTCTATTCGTAAGGGGATAACGATATCCAATTAGCGTTAAGCCTTTGACTTCAGGAGTAAAGGAGAGAAAAGACATATAGGGAAAACGATGATCCTTTTGGACAGTATATGTGCCTGGCTCTTTCATTTCCATTCGATTTAATTTATCCTCAATGGCAAGCTTCACGTCTGACTTCACGCCCTTAATTAACATCTGAACGTTCATCCAGCTATGATCAAGCCTGCCACCTGTTACCCCAAACATTGTAACCTCTTCAGGACCTTCATCGATGGCCCAATCAAGAGCGATTTCTAAATCTGTGTGGTCCTTTTCAGAAGGATAGACGGTAAACGCTAAATCGTGTGACTCCATCCATTCTCTTTCTTCATTGGTTACCGAGTCAAAATCCCCAAATCCATGTTCAGGAATAATGTTATTTTTCAGAAGCGTATAGACGCCTCGGTCGACCCCAATCCACCTTACATTTCTTTCAGTCAGAAGATGGGTTGGAAGGTCTTCTTCCGGTCCTCCCGCAACAATATAAATAGGCTTCCTCATTGCTCATGCACCAGCTTAGGTGCTTGATGTGAGAGCAGAGCCAAGACGACAATTGATACAGCGGCAGTTGGTAACAAATAAGATGCATTATAAAGAAAGGAGTATAAGGCCACAGGGGTACCTTCTGGTGCCATTTCGCCGAACCAGATCACACCAGATATAAAATGACTCACAAGTCGAAGTAATGATCCGGTTAAACAGCCAAGAATGATCATTGTGATTCGCTTCCGTTTCGGCTCGTCAACTTTAACACTAAAAATCCCCGCCATACCGACAACCATAAATGCAATTGGATAATCTAGTAGAAATTGAATAGGATGCACATAAAAAGGCGGCACGATTAGAGGTTGTAAAATACCAACTAAAAGCCCTGTCGTTAAACCGGCACCAAGTCCTCTTCGATAAGCAATTAGAAAAATAGGTACCATAGCTAGCGACACAGAGCCGCCATTTGGCCAGAGCCTGAGTGATAATAAATCTAAAATCACTCCAACCGCAGCCATTAAAGCTATTTCTACAAGCAAAAGAAGTCGATTATCTTTCTTCATGAATCATAATTCCTCCATAACCTAAACTTTTGTATAAAGTCTTATTAAAAAACAGCGGGAGAAGCCCCGCTGTTTTATGATTGACGTATCTGATCAATGGCTGCTTTCCGATCAGATTGATTATAAATGGCTGAACCTGCTACGAGAACAGTGGCACCCGCTTCAATACATGCACGAGCCGTCTCCGCGTTCACACCACCGTCTACTTCGATTTCTGGAGCTACACCAAGAGAATCTGCTAGCTGCTTCGTTTCCGTAATCTTCGCAAGAACTCTCTCAATAAAAGCTTGACCTCCAAAGCCTGGATTGACCGTCATTAATAGGACTAGATCTACATCCTCAATCACGTGCTTAATGGAATCAACAGGCGTCGCAGGATTAATAACAACACCCGCCTTCACACCTTTACTTTTAATGAGCTGAATAGTGCGGTGGAGATGCGGACAAGCCTCTGCATGAACGGTCAAAATATCCGCTCCAGCTTCAGCAAACTCTTCGATATATTGGTCAGGATTTTCTATCATAAGATGAACATCAAGCGGTAGTGATGTCACTGGACGAAGAGCTCGTACGATTGGTGCACCAATCGTAATGTTCGGAACAAAATGACCGTCCATCACATCTACGTGAATATAGTCAGCACCAGCTGCTTCTACGTCTTTTACTTCTTCACCTAATCTGGCAAAGTCTGATGCCAAAATAGAAGGGGCGATTTTTATCATAATTAATACCTCCGTTTTTGGTCCTTAATTTCCTGGAAGAAAGAAGAATAATGGTCATAGCGATACGCTTGAATTTCTTCTTTTTCGACGGCTACTTTTACTGCACACCCCGGCTCTGATTGGTGGGTGCAAGCGCGAAATTTACACTCACTGCTTTTCATTCTGATCTCAGGGAAGTAGAGCCAAAGATCATCGGCTTCAATTCCTCTAAAATCCAATGAGCTAAATCCAGGAGTATCTGCAACAAGGCCTGAGCCGAAAGGAATAAGTTCTACATGTCGCGTCGTATGTTTTCCTCGACCAAGGTGAGTCGATATATCGCTTGTATCTAGTTCAAGGTCAGGATTAATAGCGTTTAATAAGGAAGACTTCCCTACTCCTGACTGTCCTGCAAACACCGTTACCTTTTCTTGGAAATAAGGCTCGATTTCTGAAACGCCTGAAAGGCTTTGAGCAGAAGAAACGATGACGTCATACCCAATCTCACGATAATCATCAGCATAGGCCATGATCTCACTTTCTTCCACCTCTGCAACCAAATCAATCTTAGTAATACAGATGATCGGCTGAATATCACTAGCTTCAATGTGCACAAGAAATTTATCAAGAAGCTGTGTGTTAAACGTAGGTTGTGTTGCTGAGAAAACAAGAAATGCCTGATCAACATTAGCAATAGGAGGTCGAACCAATTCGTTTTCTCTCTCCTTTATTTCCAATACATAGCCATCCGTTTTGTTCTCGGCTTCATACCTTACAAAATCACCAACAAGTGGCGTGATTTTTCGCTTCCGAAAATTCCCTCTTCCTCTGCACTGATAAATTTCCTTATTCTCTTCATCCTGCACGTAATAAAAGCCACTAAGCGCTTTAATTATTCTTCCATCTGCCATGTAGGACTCCTTACTCATTTTTTCCATATTTTTGTTTCGCTTCGTCATACGTAATGGTCTTTGAATTTCCCTTTTTTTCTTTCCCATCGACATATGTTTTATATGATGCTTCCTCACCGGGGTAAATGGTTAAATCAAACTTAATCTCTTTCGTTTCTGTGATCGTTTCAGAGATTTCTTCTCCTTCTGTCGTTGAATCCTTGTAGAGAATCTCAATTAAATGCTCTTCTCCCTTTTTCACATCGATTTTAAACGAATTTGGAACAACGATTGCCTCATCTTCCGGCGAAGGTTCCGGTTCCGGCTCCGGCTCTGGCTCTGGTTCCGGTTCTGGATCAGGCTCTGGTTCCGGTTCTGGATCAGGCTCGGGTTCTGGTTCGGGTTCTGGCTCAGGTTCTGGTTCTGGACCTTTTGATAAAGTAATTGTAATCTCATCTCCAGCTTTCACTTCCGCAGCAGTGCCTGGTGAATGAGAGACGACTTTACCTTCTTCAACAAGTTCACTAAATTCAGGGTCATTATAAGAGAGATTTAGCTTTTTATCATCTGCATAGCTTTCCACTTCTGCTTTTGTCTTTTCCTTTAAATCCTCTAATGGAAATGGTTCGGGCCCTAAACTATACCATATGATAATTCGATCTTCTGTTGGTAACACCAGCTTCCCAGCCTCAGGATTTTGATCATAGATCTCACCTTCAGGGTCATCTCGGTATTCACCTTCATACTTCACACCTTTAAAGCCTTGCTCTTTCAATAACGGTTCAACCTCATCTTTTGATCTACCGATAAAATCATCAAGCTCTGTTTTTTCAGCACCTTCACTGACATATAAAGTAACGGCGCTATCTTCCTTCACCATCGTACCTGATGTAGGATCCTGTTTAATAACATCGTCTTCCTCTACGTCTTCGCTAAATTGCTCTTCTTTTTTTACATCCAGCTTTTGTTCGATTAGGGCAGATCTTGCTTCTTCATAAGTCATTCCAGATACGTCAGGAACTTCCACATCACTTACTGAGAAGAGATCAGGGATAAAAGTAAATGCAAGCGCGGCTGCACCACCTAAGAGGAGGAGAATCACTAAAACAATAACAGCAATCTTACCGGCCTTCTTCTTCTTTTTAGGTGGCGGATCATCAGACTCTGTCTTTTGTACAGGTTCTTGAGGCCTTGTCTCCTGCATTTTGTCACCAAGGCGGCCAGGAGTAACTGGTGCCAACACTTTTGTAGCATCTGCATCATCCTGCTCAGGTGCTTTATCGTAAATTTTAGTTGGACTTAGCGACATCTCAAGCGCTTCATAAAGCTCTTCAGCGTTTTGGTAGCGTTGAACAGGATCTTTTGCCATAGCTTTCATAATAATATGTTCCACGTTTTTCGGAAGAGAAGTGTTAATTAGGCTTGGTTTAGGAAAACGATCTTGTAAGTGCTTTAGGGCAACAGATACGGGGGAATCACCCGAAAAGGGAAGAACACCCGTGACCATTTCATAAAGAACGACACCAAGAGAATAAATATCTGACCGTTCATTTGCTACAGCGCCACGCGCCTGCTCAGGTGAGAAGTAATGCACAGAACCAAGAACGGAGTTAGTATGCGTGATTGTTGCAGATGTCACGGCCATCGCAATTCCAAAATCCGTTACTTTTGCTTCTCCGTAGTCGTTTATTAGAATATTATGAGGTTTGATATCTCGATGGATGATGTGATTCTCATGTGCATGCTCAATTGCGGACGTCATTTGCTTCATAATATCAATGGCTTCCTCAATCGGCAGTGCTCCACGGTTGCGAATTTTTTGCTTAAGCGTTGTTCCCGGTACATATTCCATGACGATATAGTAGAAGTCTTCTTCCTCCCCTACATCATAGATGGAAACGATATTAGGATGAGCTAGACTCGTTGCAGATTCTGCTTCTCTTCGAAATCGCTTTATAAAATCATCATCTTGAGAAAATTCGGGCCGAAGCAGCTTGACAGCAACTGTACGATCCAAAATTAAATCTAAAGCTCGATAGACGATTGCCATTCCGCCGTCACCAATGACTTCAAGCAGTTTGTAACGTCCATTTATGTGCTTTCCTAGCATGAGCCTTCACTTCCAGAATTAGAGGAATTCTCAATAATCGCAACTGTGATATTATCTTCTCCGCCTGCTTCATTTGCTAAGCGAATGAGTTCTGTTCCCTTCTCATGAAGAGATCGGTCAGAGTTCATAACTTCCTCTAATTCACGATCAGAAACTTTGTTCGTTAAACCATCTGAGCAAAAAAGGGCTGATTGATTCTCATCCCATTCAAAGGTATGCACATCTACCTTAACGTTTTCATCTGTTCCAATCGCACGTAATAGTACATTTTTACGAGGATGATCTTCTGCTTCTTCTTCTGAGAGCTGACCACTTTTTACGAGTTCATTCACAAGTGAATGATCACTTGTTTTTTGATCAAGAACACGATCGCCGAATAAATATGCGCGGCTATCGCCTACATGACCAATTGTAATAAACTCATTCGTACACACAGCTGCTACAAGAGTCGTTCCCATTCCGGAATATTCAGGTTTTTCTTTAGAAAAAGCTAGGATTGTTTCATTCGCTTTACGAATGGTATGTAATAGCCATGCTTCCGCTCTTCCCGGGCGAAATCCAGCTTTCTCTTCTTCCCAACTCATCTCCATCGATTCAACTGCTAGAGCACTGGCAACGTCACCTGCCTGATGACCGCCCATCCCATCTGCAACAATTACAAGATACTCATTTAGACTATTGTGCACAACCTTCGTGCTATCTTCATTGTATGCCCTTACTTGTCCTTGATCAGTTAATGCTATTGCTTGCATGTGATTACCCCGTCTCCTCTTATCACAAGAATGCGGGAAGAATCGCCTATTACAAGACGATTCACCA
Source organism: Anaerobacillus sp. 63XJN7_4_ISO-PGPR-S23-413 (assembly GCF_056173725.1). Classification (NCBI taxonomy): domain Bacteria; kingdom Bacillati; phylum Bacillota; class Bacilli; order Caryophanales; family Bacillaceae; genus Anaerobacillus; species Anaerobacillus sp. 63XJN7_4_ISO-PGPR-S23-413. Next base: position 1,766,501 of record NZ_CM149688.1, on the reverse strand, counting down.
GCACTCAGCATTATTTTTTAACTAAACACGCGATATAAAATCCATCCGTACCAAAATACTGTGGTAGTAGCTGTAGCTGTCCATCTTCACAATATGTTCTTACTTTTTCTGGTAAGCGGTTTGAGAATGATTCATCTAGTGAAAAATCAGGATGCTCTTCAAGGAACTGTTTTACCACTTCCTGGTTTTCTACACTTTCTATTGTACACGTACTGTAAACCAATTTTCCACCTGGTTTTAAAAGAGAAGCTTGAGAGGCAAGGATGCCTTTCTGAACACTTGTAATCCGCTCAATGTCATCTTCTTTCTTTGACCACTTAATGTCTGGTTTTCTTCTTAGCACTCCGAAGCCTGTGCACGGCGCATCAACAAGAATACGATCAAATGACTTTGCCTTGAAGCGATCTGCAACGTTTCTACTGTCGAGGGCTTCTGCTTCAATAGCGCGGAGATTAAGACGCTGTGCCTGTTTTTTAATTAATTTAACTTTATGAGGATGCAAATCAAGCGAATTCACATGTCCTGATCCATTTAATCTTTCTGCAATATGAGTAGATTTACCACCTGGTGCCGCACATGCGTCGAGGACTTTTTGACCTGGCTCAATTCCAAGCGCTCTTGCAACAAGCATCGAACTTTCATCTTGAATGGTTAAATCACCGCGCTTATACACTTCAGTATCAAGCACTTTCCCCTGGATCACCTTGATGGCATCTACTGAAAGACTACCTTCTACAGCTTCCACACCCTCTTTTTTCAAGTCTTCGATAACTTGATCAACAGAAGTTCGTACCATATTCACACGCGCTGTCACATATGGAGAAAGGAGATTTTCTTCACACATCGCCTCTGTCGATTCAACACCAAGCTGATCAATCCAGCGTTTGACGAGCCATAGCGGATGACTTTTCGCAATGGAAATGCGTTCCGCAACATCTTCAATATCTTCAGGATTCTTCAGTCCTTTTCTTTGGGTATTGCGAAGTACCCCATTCACCATTCCACTAATACCTTTGTGTCCACGTTTTTTTGCTATTTCAACTGCCTCATGGATGATGGCGCGATCTGGTACACGATCAAGATAAACCATTTGATAAAGAGAAAGTTGCAAGAGAGAAATGACCCACGTCTGGATTCTCTTACGATTTGTTAGAAAATCATCTAAGTAGAAATCCAGTGTATTCTTTCGCTGGATCGTACCGTATACGATTTCTGTTAATAAGCCTGTATCTTTCCGGCTTAGCTTATGCTTCTTAATCGTTTCATTCAGCAATAAATTGCTGTATGCCTGGTTTTTGTTAATCTTTTCAATTACATCAAGTGCTGCTTCTCTTACATTTGTCATACTATTCACCAAATCTCTCATTTTTCTCGAATGTTCTTGCTTGTAAATACTGTGCGGATGTCATACGTTTTTTGCCTGATGGTTGAATCTCCGTTAACTTGATTGCTGTTGAGTTGCCTGTTGCTACGACCGGACCATCTGCATCCGTATATAAAACAGAACCTGGATCTGCCTTCTCAGCACTCTCTACTTTCTCAGCCCACCAAATCTTCATCACTTTTCCATCATACTCTGTAAACGCGACTGGCCATGGATGCAATCCACGTACCTGGTTATAAATTTCTTCACCAGTCTTCGTCCAGTCGATCTTCTCCTGCTCTCGTTTAATGTTAGGGGCAAAAGTAGCCTCTTCATCGTTTTGCTTTACAGGAGTTAATTCACCGTTTAGAAGCTGTGGCAACGTTTCTTTCAAAAGCTCAGAGCCTGAAGCACTTAATTTATCATGAAGTGTTCCAGTATTGTCACGTTCTTCAATAGGGACAACGGACTGTGTTAGGATATCGCCTGCGTCCAATTTCTCAACCATATACATGATCGTAATGCCTGTTTCTTTTTTCCCCTGAAGGATGGAGTAATGAATCGGTGCGCCTCCGCGAAGCTCAGGTAGCAATGACGCATGAACATTAATACAACCGTACTTCGGAGCATCAAGCAGCTGTTTTGGTAGAATTTGTCCAAATGCAGCCGTTACAATCAAATCAGGTTCTAATTCTAGAATAGGCTGAAGCTGTGCAGGGTCTTTCACTTTCTCAGGTTGTAACACCGGAAGTCCATGCTTTTCTGCAGCCACCTTAACAGGAGGAGGTGTAAGCACTCTTTTTCTGCCTTTTGGACGATCTGGTTGTGTCACTACGCCAACAATGCTATAACCTTCCTCTACAAGCATATCAAGGACAGGAACTGAAAAATCCGGTGTACCCATAAATACAATTTTCGTCATCGTTACTCACTCTCTCCTTCCTGTTCAGGATCGACATACCGAATAACTTTCTCAGTAAAGAGCACGCCATGAAGATGGTCGATTTCATGCTGAATCGCTCTCGCAAAGAACCCCTCTGCTTTCAGTTTGAATTCACGTCCAAAACGATTTTGGGCTTTTAGTGTGATCGTATACGGGCGTTCTACTTCTCCAAACAGTCCAGGAAAACTTAAACAACCTTCAAGATCCACCTCTTTACCAGAAGCCTTCACGACCTTAGGATTGATTAATTCTAATGCTTCTTCTTCTCTCGTATCAACAACTGCGACTTGCTGTTTAATGCCAATTTGCGGAGCAGCTAGACCCACTCCATCTGCTTGATACATTGTCTCAAACATATCATCAAGCAACTGATGCAATTCTTTATCGAAATGCTCGACAGGCGCGCATTCCACTTCAAGCACCTCATTCGGGTGCAATACAATATCTCTAATAGCCACTCATATACTCCCTTTCACATTCTACATCATCATATAAGGCTGGGTATCAATGGACAGCTGCAGTCCTCCGCGGCTAATTTCCTTCGAAAAGTGCTTTTGGATTTCTTTTAAATGATGATGTAAGTTCGGTTCAGTTTTGTATTTTATCATGCATTGATAACGATATCTATCTTTGATCCGCGGGATAGGTGAAGCAACAGGACCGAGAACCACACTAGCTTTGGATAAATGATCCTTTAAATAGCCCGCAATTTTCTCAGTCACATCAACCGTTTTCGTTAGCTCTTCGTGTGAGACGTTCACCATGGCAAGAAAGTAAAACGGCGGATAGCCAAATTGTTTTCTTGTTAGCATCTCACGCTTATAAAACGACTGGTAGTCATGATCAGCTGCCATTTCAATACTGTAATGTTCGGGCGTGTATGATTGAACGATTACCTCTCCCGGAAGCAAGTGACGCCCGGCACGACCACTAACTTGCGTGAGAAGTTGGAACGTTTTCTCAGAAGCACGAAAATCAGGTAGATGGAGCATTGCATCACCCGCTAAAACACCAACGAGCGTTACGTTCGGAAAATCAAGACCTTTTGCGATCATTTGAGTACCAAGTAGAATATCGGCTTTTCCTTCTCCAAATTGGTTCAGGAGCTTCTCATGCGCTCCTTTTCTCCTTGTCGTATCAACGTCCATTCTAACTACCCGAGCTTCCGGAAGAATTTTCGTTAGTTCTTCTTCCACTCGCTGAGTGCCTGTCCCAAAGAAGCGAATATGCTCGCTTTCACATTCAGGACAGCGGCTTGGAAAGGGTTCTTCATGGCCACAATAGTGGCATCGCATTGTTCCATTGATTTTGTGATACGTTAAGCTAATATCGCAATGAGGACATTCCGCCACATACCCACAGTCCCGACACATGATGAATGTTGAATATCCTCTTCGATTTAAAAAGAGAACCGTTTGCTCCTTTTTTTCCAGGCGGTCTTTCAATTTGTCATAAAGATCATTCGAAAACATCGACCTGTTGCCGGCTCGCAATTCTTCTCTCATATCGACAATAGACACAGCAGGCATTGCCTGCTTGTTTACCCTTTCTAATAATTCAAGGAGAGTATAGACACCTTTGGACGCTCTTGCATAAGATTCGAGTGACGGTGTAGCACTGCCTAGTACGACGGGACACGCGTAGTGGTCTCCGCGCTTAATAGCTACATCTCTCGCATGATACCTTGGGTTTTCTTCCTGTTTGTAGCTACTCTCATGCTCCTCATCAATAATAATGATGCCAAGATTCGTAAAAGGCGCAAAAACCGCCGAACGTGCTCCAACAACTACTTTCACTTCTTTCCGATGAATCTTACGCCATTCATCGTACTTTTCTCCTCGAGAAAGACCGCTATGTAAAACAGCGACTTCTGAACCGAATCGACTTTTGAATCTGGTCACCATTTGTGGTGTTAATGAGATTTCAGGGACGAGGACAATTGCCTCTTTACCTTGTTCGAGCACACGATGAATCGATTGCAAATAGATCTCTGTTTTCCCGCTCCCTGTTACGCCATGAATGAGAAACGTCTCGTGATGACGATTTTCAATGCTATGAAGAATTGGCGTAATCGCTTGTTCTTGGAGATCAGTTAGCTCCAGAGCAGTTGAAGGTGTAAACTCTCGACCCTTATAAGGATCACGATAAAGCTCCACTTCTTCTTCCTTTAATATCCCTTTTGATACAAGCGATTTGATTGTAGACCGGGTAGTATCGAGCATATCCATGAGCTCTTTATAAGAAACCGCGCCTTCATATTGAATAAAGTGCTGAATAATTTCCTGCTGTTTCAACGCACGGTTACCCATTTGTTCTTTTTCGCTTTGAAGTTGAGCCTCACTAAGAGCCGCGGAAACAGAAAGGATTGTTTTCGGTGCCGTTTTCTCTTTCACATCATATCGTACTTCGAGCTCATCATTTTTGATAGCTCGATTTAACTCCTTATGGCTAAAGTGGGAAAGAAAGTCTTCCCACTTCACAACGTTTGAAGAAGTGAGCATACGATGCCATGGTGCCGCTTCATTCGAACGGCTTCCGAGCACAACTGATTTCGTTACATTCGCTTTCATCGCTGCAGGTAACATAACTTGAAGAGCCGATACGGCATAGCAAAGTGCTTTTTCAGTTAGCCAGAATCCAAGATCAAGTAATTCTTTTGTCAACACTGGTGTAACATCTTTCACTTCACTTATTTCCTTCAATTTTGCATGTTCTGATTCACTTACGACAGAGATAACGAACCCCTGAATTTTTCTTGGTCCAAAAGGAACGACAACCCTCATTCCAGGCTCGATCATTTCCTCCCATTCTTCAGGAATAGCATAATCAAACATGCGATCAGTTTGATTTGCTGGTACGTCAACGATAACTTTAGCGATCATGAATGTGTCACGTCCAGACGTATCACTTCATCCAATATACGATTTGCCGCTTCATGTTTTGACTGTAATGGAAGATCTACTCGCTCACCATCTTTTCTAAGGAGCGTCATCACGTTTGTATCTTTGTCAAAACCTGCTCCCACCGCTTTAATGTTATTCGCGCAGATAAGATCAAGGTTTTTCTTTTCTAGCTTCTTTAGAGCATATTCATCTAACCGCTCTGACTCAGCAGCAAAGCCGACGAGTATTTGATCCTTTTTCTGCTGTCCAAGGGTCCATAAAATATCTTTTGTTCGCTCCATTTCAATGACCATATCATCATCTGACTTCTTCATTTTCTCAGTAGAGACCATAGAAGGACGGTAATCAGCAACTGCAGCTGCCTTAATGATCACATTAGCATCCGCAGAAGCTGACAGGACAGATTGGTACATTTCTTCAGCTGTTATCACATCTATACGTTCAACTCGTTCAGGAGTCGTTAACGTAACAGGACCTGCTACAAGCGTGACATCTGCGCCACGTTTCGCGGCCTGCTCGGCTAGAGCAAAGCCCATTTTCCCGGATGAATAATTTGTAAAGTAACGAACGGGGTCAACCGCTTCACGAGTTGGGCCTGCTGTAACGATAACTTTCTTTCCAGACAAGTCCCCTACATCCTCTTGAAAATATGTTTCGAGCGTTGAGAGAATGTCTTCTGGTTCCGCCATCCGACCTTTGCCAACGTAACCGCACGCGAGTAAACCTTCTCCTGGCTCAAGAAAATGACAGTTGAAGGAGCGAAGTACATCCATATTCTTTTTCACCGCTGGATGATCGTACATATGAACGTTCATGGCAGGGGCTACAAAGATAGGTGCCTCTGTAGCAAGTAATGTGGTGGACATCATGTCATCTGCAATTCCATTAGCTAGCTTACCAATCATGTTCGCTGTTGCAGGGGCAATCAAGACGAGATCGGCCCAATCTGCCAGATCAATATGAGCAACTGAAGCTGGATCTTTTTCTTCGAACGTATCTCGATACACATCATTTCGTGATAACGTTTGGAATGTTAACGGCGTTACGAATTCAGTCGCTGAATCTGTCATTAACACTTTTACTTCTGCGCCTGTTTGATACAGCTTGCTCGTAAGTGCCGCTGCTTTAAACACCGCAATTCCACCGCTCACACAAAGCAAAATTTTCTTCCCTTTGAAACTCACCAGATTCACCTTCCATCTTATTAGTTAACATAATATAAATATCGCAACCTTGATAATTATAGCGATCGTAATGGAATTCTCTCTATAGAATCAAGAAAAAAATAACAACCTATTCTCATAGGTTGTTACTTCTTAATCAGTCTTCTATCATTCCATCAGCAAGTAGTTTGCCATCAAGCACTTCTTCAAGCGCTTTGCCAACAGCCTTAACGGACTTTGGACGATCAACATAAACATTACCAGTTTGTTGAATCGTGCGTGCACGCTTAGCTGAAAGTGTTGCAAGTGTGTACTTTGAATCAATGCGATCCATTAGTGAGTCAATCGATGGGTATAAAATCATAATTAAACCTCCGTTACATTCTTATATTTATGTGCAAGACGATCACGTCTAAGGTGCTCTGCTGTAATAATAGCACGAATTCGCTCGCAAGCTAATTCAACTTGATCATTTTCAACGATATAATCGTATTCATCAATCAATTCGATTTCCTCTTTCGCTACGCCCATACGGTTATCAATTAAATCATTTGATTCCGTACCGCGGTTTACGATGCGATTTCTAAGTTCTGTCAAACTAGGAGGCATTAAGAAAATGAAAGCTCCTTCAGGAAAATGCTTTCGTACTTGCTTTGCTCCCTGAACTTCAATTTCAAGTAGCACATCTCTACCTGACTGCAATGTCTCTTCCACATAGTCAACAGGCGTACCGTAATAATTGCCAACGTAATGGGCATATTCGAGTAGCTTATTATTTTCGATCATCTCTTCAAATTCTTCATGAGATTTAAAGAAATAATCGACGCCGTTCACTTCACCTTCACGCGGTTTACGGGTTGTAACAGAAATCGAATACTGTACTTCAGCCGCATTTTGCATGAATGCTTTTCTGACTGTTCCTTTTCCGACACCAGATGGGCCTGATAGAACAATTAACAATCCACGTTCTTTTTCCATACTTACCTCCACTTAATTGATGCTACTCGTCTGAAAGCTCGTCTTTGTTTACTAGACGCTGAGCTACTGTTTCAGGCTGGACTGCCGAAAGAATAACATGGTCGCTATCAGAGATAATAACAGCTCGTGTTCTTCGTCCGTATGTTGCATCCACAAGCATATTGCGGTCCCTTGCAACAGTAATGATTCGTTTGATTGGTGCCGATTCTGGACTAACAATTGAGACAATTCGATTCGCATTCACAATGTTTCCGAATCCGATATTGATTAATTTAATACTCATGGTCGTTCCTCCCAGGAATCACGATTCTATTTTTACACCAGTAAGGTGATTTTAAACAAAGCGTTCAGGCTATTCAATATTTTGAACCTGTTCACGAACCTTTTCCACTTCGCTCTTAAGATCAACAATATGCTGGCTGATCTTATGGTGTTGAGACTTGGAACCGATCGTATTCAGCTCCCTATTGATTTCCTGTACTAAGAAATCAAGTTTCCTTCCAACGACACCATCACTACTAAGAATATCATGGAATTGGGCCAGATGACTACGGAGCCTGATGATTTCTTCATCTATACTCGCTTTATCTGCAAGAAAAGCTACTTCAGATAATATCCGGGCTTCATCCACTTCATCTAATTCTTTAAAACTTTCAAGCTTTGTGCGGATCCTGTTCTTAAAAACTGTTGTTACTTCATGAGAAAGGTGTGAAATAGAAGTCATTTGATCATTCATGTTCGCAAGTTTTTGGCGTATATCTTGATCAAGTGCCTTTCCTTCGATCTGACGCATCTCAACGAGCTTATGAATAGCTTGATTTAGCGTATAAAAAATCGATTCCTCAAGCTGATCGATGTTATGCTCCTTTTCATTCACTTGAAAAACATTCAGATTCATCATGGTAGAAGCTGACAAATCTTCTTTCAAATGATAGCGTTCTGTAGCTTGTTTCAAAATCGTTATGTATTGATCTAGCAAGTGCCAATCTACTTGAACATTAGATGATTGGAAATCAGCTCCATCGATGGTTAAATAAAGTTCGATTTTGCCACGACTGACATAGCTCTGAATCGCCTGCTTCATCCTACCCTCTAGATGAAAGACTGCTTTTGGCATGCGAAATGTTCCATCAAAGTAGCGGTGATTCACAGACTTCATTTCGATTGTTACTTGAACACCCTCATATACATTTGACGCTCTGCCAAACCCGGTCATGCTCTTAACCATATTATCACATCCATTAGCTATTCTAACCAATTGTACCACTTCATCAAACCGAAACAAAGGGATATCTCTCTCGACTATACGTGCTACAACAGAAAAACAGAGGGGGCTACCCTCTGCTATGTTTTCTTCTAAAGAGTGTTGTTCCAGCCAGAAGAAATGTTGGAATGCTTGAGAAGACTAATATTAACATCCATTCTCTCATTGATAAATAAGTTGTATGGAAAATCGGTTGTAATGGTTCATAGTAGATTACTGCCAGAAGCAAGCCAACGGAAGATAGGACAGCAAGAACCAACGCTTTATTCTCAAATGGATTTCGGTGAAAAATCGACCGTTCGCTTCGACAGTCAAAAACATGGATTAATTGCGCAAGAACGAGCGTTGAAAAAGCTACAGTTTGCGCTTGAACGAGGTCATTTGGATTTTCATTGTAACAGATCATAAACGCTGCTAATGTACATGCTCCGATCATAATCCCTCTAGAAATGATTTTCCAACCTAACCCCCTTGCAAATACGCCTTCTTTCGGCTTGCGTGGGTCTCGCTTCATGACGTTACCCTCTGCAGGATCAAGTCCAAGAGCCATTGCTGGCAACCCGTCTGTGACGAGGTTCACCCATAGTATTTGAATGGGTACGAGAGGAAGCGGCAGCATGAGCAAGATAGCAAATAGCATGACGAGAATTTCGCCTACATTAGATGCTAATAAATAGCGAATGAATTTTCTAATATTCTCGTATATGTTTCTTCCTTCTTCAACTGCGTCTCGTATCGTAGCAAAATTATCATCACTTAAAATGAGCGATGACGATTCTTTTGCAACATCCGTTCCTGTTTGTCCCATTGCAATGCCGATATTAGATGCCTTAATAGCCGGAGCATCATTTACTCCATCCCCTGTCATTGCGACAACATGCCCTTTATTTTGGAGGGCTTTTACAATCTTTAATTTATGTTCAGGCGACACACGAGCAAAAACATAGATGTCTTCAACTTGATTTTCGAGTTCTTCTACTGTCAATGTCGATAGCTTACTTCCTTCCATTACTTTGCCACGCTCTGGTAGAATCCCCAGGTTAAGAGCAATCGCTTTTGCGGTTGTCACATGGTCCCCTGTGATCATGATCGTTTTGATGCCTGCTGTTTTACAATCTGCAACAGCTTGCTTTACTTCTTCCCGTGGAGGATCAATCATACCTTCTAAACCGACAAATGTTAAACGAGATTCAGCCTGAACGCTATGTAGCATATTCTCTTCATTTTGTATCGGTTTAAAAGCAACTGCAATCGTTCTTAGAGCTAAACTACCAAACGTATCAAGCTGCTCTTGAATTTGTTTCTCATAGCTTTTGCGTAATGGCGCTTTCTTCTCACTCCATAGAACTGATTCACATTGCTTTAAAACAATATCTGGTGCCCCTTTGGCAATAACATAGCGTTTACCAGAAGAATCTTCCACAATCATACTCATCATTTTCCGATTAGAATCAAATAGAAACTCTTGAATGATGGTAAACTCTTCTTCTCTTACATCCTCTGTTAACCCAGCCTTCATCGCAGCAGCAACAAGCGCTCCTTCAGTTGGGTCTCCATCAAGTACATATTCACCCTTTTTCTCTATCACTCTTGCATTACTACAGAGAAGACCAAACGTCAGAAGTTGCTTTAAAGACCGCTCATCATCTGAGTAAACACGCGTATTTCCTTTAAAAAAGTCACCGTAAGGAGAATAACCCGATCCGGTCACATCCCACGTTTCCCCTCCAGCCCACAGTTTTGTAACCATCATTTTATTTTGTGTAAGTGTTCCTGTCTTATCAGAACAAATGACTGTCGCACATCCAAGTGTTTCAACAGACGGTAGTTTACGAACAATCGCTTTCCGTTTACTCATTCTCTGCATGCCGATCGCAAGCGCAATGGTCACAATCGCTGGCAATCCCTCAGGAATTGCTGCCACAGCAAGCGATACACCAGCTAAAAACATGCTATACACATCGCGTCCTTGAATGATCCCAAGGACCACGACTAACGCTGTAAGCATAAGCGCTGCTGCGATTAAAATTTTACCCAGCTGTTCGAGTCGATGTTGAAGAGGCGTTTCCATCGTATCCGCTGATTGAATTAAGTGAGCGATCTTTCCCATTTCGGTCTTCATTCCTGTTGCTGTTACAATGCCAATCCCTTTTCCCTTTGTAACGAGCGTGCCCATGAATCCCATATTGTGCTGATCCCCTAGCCCTGGATGTTCATCCGGGATCGGCTCTGGATGCTTGTTCACTGGCAATGACTCCCCCGTCAAGGCGGATTCTTCAATAAGCAAGCCCTGACAAGAAAAGAATCGCACATCTGCTCCAATTCGATCTCCACTTTCCATTCGTACCATATCTCCGATAACAACTTCTGAAGCTTGAATTGTTGTCCATTCTCCATCACGAAGGACCCTCATCTTTGGAGATGACAACTGTTTTAATGCTTGGAGAGACTTCTCTGCCTTTCGCTCTTGAACAAAGCCGAGTATCCCATTCATTAAAATGATTAGGATAATAGCAATGGCATCGAGATACTCTCCAAGTAAACCGGAAATCAACGTAGCTGCAAGAAGCACAACGACCATAAAATCTTTAAATTGGGCTAAGAAGATTAAAATCATTGATGGCCTTTCTACTTCATCGAGCTGATTTAATCCAAATGTCTTTCTTCTTTGCACCGCTTCTTTTGAGCTAATCCCTTCATCGCTTGTCTCTAATTCCTCTTTCACTTCCGCTTTTGTCATGTTATACCAGTTCATTTTCCCCACCCCGATCCTGCACGTAATCTCCCTAATAATTCATCTATATTCAGACAAGCTCAAAAAAATGCTATACTAAGAATAATGTCTATTGATAGGAATGTAGGTGAACAATATGTCTTTTGACGGTATGGTAATGAGAGCCGTTGCACACGAAACAAATGAATTGTTAAAAGGTGGACGAGTTACGAAGATCTATCAGCCTTATGCAACTGATTTATTACTTGTTATTCGTTCAGGTGGTAAAAATCATCAGCTGTTATTATCGGCGAATCCATCTTATGCAAGAATTCAAACAACACAGGAATCCTATGCAAATCCAAAGGAGCCTCCAATGTTCTGCATGCTTCTTCGTAAGCACTTAGAAGGTAGTATTGTAGAAGAGATTAAACAAATCGAAAATGAACGCATCATTCACGTCACATTTAAAGCACGTAATGATCTTGGTGACTTAACAACAAGAACGTTAGTAGCTGAAATTATGGGGCGTCATAGTAACGTTATTTTACTTAACGAATCAAATATGATTTTAGATAGCATTAAGCATCTTTCACCGTCTGTAAACAGACACCGAACGGTTCTTCCAGGGCAGGATTATATTGCACCTCCTGCACAGAACAAAATTTCTCCGTTCGGCTTAACGAGAGACGATTTTCTAAGACAAATTGATTTCAATGCAGGTAAACTAAGCCAGCAGCTCGTTCAAGCTTTCGGTGGACTTTCACCACTGATCGCAAAAGAAGTGATTCACAGGGCAGGACTAGCTAACCGTACAACTCTACCGGAAGCTTTCTTTGATGTCTTCCAAGAGCTAGAGCAGCATCACTACAAGCCACAAATGGTAACAGAAGCGAAAGAATTCTTCTCTGTTGTTGAGCTGTCTCACTTATCAGGAGAAAAAAGAGAATTTGAATCTGCTAGCGAACTGCTCGACCGCTTCTACTATGGAAAAGCTGACAGAGATCGCGTAAAGCAGCAGTCGAATGATCTAGAGCGTTTTCTTTCAAATGAATTAAAGAAAAACGAGAAGAAAATTCAAAAGATCACTCGTACGATTCAGCAGGCACAGGAAGCCGATACGTATCAACTACTTGGCGAACTGTTGACAGCAAACATGCATATGGTGAAGCGCGGGGATAAAAAGGTAGAAGTGATCAATTATTATGATGAAGATGGTGGAACAGTTCTCATTGAGTTGAATCCTCAGAAAACGCCATCTGAAAACGCTCAAGCCTATTTCAAAAGATACAGCAAAGCGAAGAATTCGATATCTGTTCTTGAAGAACAAATCAGCATGGCCCATCAAGAAATTGCGTATCTGGAACAGCTGATTCAACAATTAACCTCGGCCTCCCCACGTGACATAGAGGAGATACGTGAAGAGCTTGAAGAAGAAGGATACATTAAGAAACGTCGTAAAAAGAAGAAATCCAAACCAACGAAACCTCAGCTTGACGCTTACGTCTCGTCAGATGGTACGGAAATACTCGTTGGGAAGAACAACAAGCAAAATGAGTATTTAACGAATAAGCTTGCTGCTCGAGGAGAAACGTGGCTTCATACGAAGGATATTCCGGGATCTCACGTGGTGATTCGAAGTAAAGAATACACGGAGGAAACGCTCCTTGAAGCCGCCAACCTTGCCGCCTATTTCAGTAAAGCACGCGAATCTGGTTCAGTGCCGGTTGATTATACCGAAGTACGTCATGTCAAAAAACCAAATGGCGCCAAGCCAGGGTTTGTGACGTATGATCAACAAAACACTCTTTATGTAACACCAGATCAGGATTTGATATTTAGGATGAAGAAGTAACAAAAAAGGTTCCCGCTCATATAACGAGCGGGAACCTTTTTATTATAATTTTGCAACCGTAATAATCGCTAGCCCATCAAGCACTTCTACATGCTTCGTTTCCTTCGCACCAAGTCCTTTCAGCTTCTCGCTTAGTTGTTCTGGTGTATAGCGATGTCTTTTCGTTGAAACGTTCGACCACTTTAACAGTGATGTTTGTTCAAAACCGCTCATTCCATGCTTTTTTGCATACTCGAATGCAGCCATTTGGTTCATTTGAAGAGATGGATTTAACATAACAATCCTACCGCTTTCTTTTGTAACCCGCATCATTTCTTTCATACCTGCTTCTGGCTCTGGTAAAAGGAACATAACGCACGTTGATAGAGACAAATCAAACGTGTCATCGTCAAACGAAAGATTGCATGCGTCATCTTCTGAAAAGTGACTTTTATTCGCTCGATTTAAAAAGAAGAAATTCTGTTTGCTTGCCTTCACCATTTCCGATGATAAATCAACACCTGTCAGCATACTCGCTTCCTCGACGCCACGAAGAAGGAGTCTTCCTGTTCCACACCCTACATCTAGAACGGACTTCCCTTCCCATGATCCTGAAGCTTGTTTTAATTCATCGTGAACAGCTCCAAGCCATTTTGTTCGAGCCATATCATCAAAAAAGGATACGAGCGAATCGAACTCTTCTCCTTGCATTTTTCTCATCTTACCCCTCCTAAACGGAGAGATCTTTCAACTGCTCCAACCATTCTGTTGAAGATGGATTGTCGCGCCAGTGAAGCAGTGATTGAACCTCTCTTTCCTCAATCATACCTGTTTCAACGGCGCTTGTTAACAATTCATCGAAATTGGTAAGGGTATCCCAGGCAATTCCTTCAGCAGCGAACTGCTCTGCCCCTTTTTTCATCCCATATGTAAAGATCGCGGCCACACCAAGAACATTCGCTCCGGAAGATTGTAATTGCTTCACAGCATCAATGGCACTGCCACCAGTTGAAACCAAATCTTCAATTACCACAACTTTTTGGCCTTCATCTACTTTTCCTTCAATAACATTCCCTTTTCCATGCCCCTTTGCGCTTCCCCGAACGTAAACCATTGGTAAATCTAATACGTCGCTTACCCACGCAGCATGAGGAATCCCAGCTGTTGCTGTTCCAGCAATCACTTCTGCATCAGGGTATTTTTCCTTCACCATAGTAGCAAGCCCCTGGGCAATTTCTTTTCTTACCTTTGGATATGAAAGTGTTAAACGGTTATCACAGTAAATTGGTGACAATAAGCCTGAGGACCACGTAAAAGGATTATTCGGCTGTAGACTCACTGCCTCAATTTCCAATAAGGCTTTAGCGATTGATTTCATATGAATTCCTCCATTCAGATTTTAGTATGTCATATGCCGCTAATGGATTCTTCGCTCCAGTTACGCTGCGTCCTACGACAATGAAATCACTTCCTAGAGACCGTGCCTTCTTTGGTGAGCAGACGCGGTTTTGATCACCAGCCATATCCCCTTCGAGTCTAATTCCAGGAGTTACAGTTAGAAAACGATCGCCACAAGCTTCTTTTATCATCGGAACCTCGAGAGCTGAGCTCACAACACCATCAAGCCCACTTTCTCTTGCAAGATTGGCGAGAGAAACAACGCTATTCTTCATATTTCCAGTGATTTGCAATTCTTTTCGAAGCATCTCTTCTGACGTACTTGTTAATTGCGTAACGCCGATGCAAAGCGGGCGCTTTTGCCCTGAGCTCGTACCTGATTCAAGCCCTTCTATTGCCGCCTTCATCATACGCGATCCCCCACTAGCATGAACATTGATCAAATCAACACCAAGACCGGCTAATCCTTTCATCGCCTTTTGGACGGTATTTGGAATATCATGAAGTTTCAAATCAAGAAAAACATCATGACCATGCTGTTTTAATTCATCTACTAGCTTAGGTCCATGTTGATAGTAAGCTTCCATACCAACTTTAACGAAAAGCTTTTCCTGCTCAAATAGCGCAAGGAAATCATCTAGCTCATCTTTTCTAGAAAAATCTAATGCGAGGATGATTGAAGATTCCATTCCGTTTTCCAACTCCTTCCCGTAAGCTCTGAAATATGGTGAACACCTAACTCATCCAGCAATGGTGGTAAAGAGTCAATAATGTTAGGGCATGTGAATGGGTCAACGAAGTTTGCTGTTCCAACCGCCACAGCGCTCGCTCCAGCAAGAAAATATTCCATCACATCTTCAGGCGTCTGGACCCCGCCCATTCCGATAATCGGGATATTCACCTGTTGACTTACTTGATGAATCATACGAATGGCAACAGGCTTAATAGCAGGACCAGATAAGCCACCAGCCCCATTCGCAAGGATTGACTTACCGGTTTTCAAGTCAATTCGCATTCCGAGAAGCGTGTTGATCATCGTCAACCCATCCGCTCCAGCACGTTCAACTACTTTTGCCATTTGTACAATATCTGTCACGTTCGGTGAGAGCTTGACGTAAACAGGAACTGACGATACGTCTTTTACAGCTTTGGTTACGTCATATGCTGTTTCTGGTACCGTTCCAAATGCAAGTCCGCCTTCCTTCACATTGGGGCAAGAAATGTTTAACTCTAGCGCGTGAACGTTCGGTGCTTTAGAAATTCGTTTAGCTACGGCCACATAATCTTCAATTGTAGATCCTGCGACATTCGCAATAATTGGCACATCAAATTGTGATAACCATGGTAATTCTTCTGCCATGACACGCTCAAGGCCCGGGTTCTGGAGACCAATAGCGTTTAACATGCCTGACGTCGTTTCTGCTACACGAGGTGTAGGGTTTCCGAATCTAGGCTCATTGGTGGTCGCTTTTACCATAATGGCTCCAAGCTGATCCAGTTTATAGAATTGACTGTATTCTCTACCAAATCCAAAGCACCCAGAAGCTGGCATAATCGGATTCTTTAAGTCAAGGCCTGGCAGCTGAATTCCTAATCGGCTCATAGGACAACCTCCCCTGCTTGAAATACCGGACCGTCGCTACATACTTTTCGATAAGCAAAGCCTGTTTCATCCCCCTGTACATGACAAACGCATGCAAGACAGGCACCAATTCCACAGCCCATTCGCTGTTCAAGGGAGAGGTACACACCCTTTTTCGCGCGATAGTTTTCTAGCGCTTTTAACATTGGAGATGGCCCACAGGCAAAGAGATAATCTGCTTCCATATCAAGCTGATTTGTTACAAACCCTGCTTCCCCATGAGTTCCATCCGCTGTTGTAATCGTGACAGGACCTAACGTTTTAAACTTCTCTTCATAAAAAACAACTGAACTCGTTTGAAAGCCATTTATGTGCTTCACATTGACACCGCGCTTCGTTAATTCCTGCGAAAGATAATAAAGGGGAGGCACGCCGATACCGCCTCCTACAAGCAAAGCCGTATCTCCCTCCATTGTTTTCTCAACCGGAAACCCTTTACCGAGCGGGCCGAGGAGGTCAACTTCAACACCCGGCACCATTTCAGATAAAACTTTCGTTCCTTTTCCTTCTGCACGATAGATCATCGTCAACTCATGCCTTTTAGGATCAATATGACAAATGCTAATCGGCCTTCTGAGAAGTGGATCTGACCCGAAGCCAGCTTTTACATGAACAAATTGTCCAGGTTGGAAGCTTTCATCAATTTCCTTATGGAAAACAACTGCTTCATAAATCGAAGCTGCAATTTCTTTTTGAGACACGAGCTCTGTTTTTAACTGCCTCATGAACGAACCACTTCTTTTTCGTGAAACTTCGGCATGCTTGTGCTTGTAAAGGTCATTGTTTCAATAACGCGAAGCAGAGCTCTTGCTGTATCAAGAGATGTAAAGCACACAACTCCGTTTTCAACTGACTCTCTTCGAATGCGGAAGCCGTCACGAGCCGGCTGCTTTCCTCTAGTGAGCGTATTAATAACAAATTGTGCCTGACCTTCACGAATGACGTGTAGTAAATTCGGCTTTTCTGCCCCAATTTTATTGACGACTGTCACTGGGATCCCAAGATCACGTATGATGTGAGCTGTTCCTTCTGTCGCAAGAATGTGATAGCCGATCGCATTGAAACGCTTCACAAGATCGATCGCTTCTTCTTTATCTTTGTCCGCGATTGTGAATAACACTGAGCCGTGAGTTGGAATCTTCATACCGGAAGCAACTAGCCCTTTATATAGAGCTTTCTCCAGTGTGTAATCGCGACCCATCACTTCGCCTGTTGATTTCATTTCAGGCCCGAGCGTAATATCAACGCGGCGCAGTTTAGCAAACGAGAAGACCGGCACTTTTACATATACATCGTCTCGCTCTGTTCCATACCCTGTTTCGTAACCAAGTGATTCAAGCGATGCTCCTAGAATCACTTTTG
Organism: Anaerobacillus sp. 63XJN7_4_ISO-PGPR-S23-413; assembly: GCF_056173725.1. Classification (NCBI taxonomy): domain Bacteria; kingdom Bacillati; phylum Bacillota; class Bacilli; order Caryophanales; family Bacillaceae; genus Anaerobacillus; species Anaerobacillus sp. 63XJN7_4_ISO-PGPR-S23-413. The sequence goes on along the minus strand of NZ_CM149688.1, from coordinate 1,748,938 downwards.
TTGCTAGATTCGCCATTGGTACCCCAGTAATTTTACTTAAGAATGGTACCGTCCGACTTGAGCGGGGATTTACTTCAAGTACATACACCTGTTCATTTTGAATAACATATTGGATATTAAGGAGACCTTTGATCTTCAAACCTCTCGCAAGAGCGATTGTCTGATCAATGAGCGTTTGTTTCACTTCACTAGATAAGCTCTGCGGAGGGTATACTGCAATCGAATCCCCAGAGTGAATCCCAGCACGCTCGATGTGTTCCATAATACCTGGAATAAATACGGTTTCTCCGTCAGAGATCGCATCAACTTCAATTTCTTTCCCCATCAAATACCGATCGATTAAGACTGGGTGCTGCGGATTAACCTTAACGGCATTTTCCATGTAATGAAGCAGTTCGCTTTCCTTATACACAATTTCCATTGCTCTTCCGCCGAGTACATAGGATGGGCGAACGAGGACAGGATAACCAATTCGCTCAGCAATGGCCACTGCTTGATCAACGGAAGTAGCTGTCTTCCCTTCTGGTTGAGGTATGTTCAGCTCTGCCATAGCCATTTCGAATTTATCGCGATTCTCCGCTCGATCCATATCTTCTAAAGATGTTCCAAGGATTTTCACGCCTCGAGCTGATAGTTCGTCTGCTAGATTTATAGCCGTCTGACCTCCGAACTGAACGACTACGCCTTTAGGCTTCTCAAGATCAATCACATGCATCACGTCTTCAACAGTTAATGGTTCAAAATAAAGCTTATCTGAGATGCTGAAATCAGTAGATACAGTCTCCGGGTTATTATTAATGATAATGGCTTCATAACCCGCTTCACGAATGGCCCAAACACTGTGCACCGTTGCGTAATCAAATTCAATCCCCTGGCCGATTCGAATTGGCCCCGAACCTAGGACGAGCACACTCTCTTTTGGTGTTTCAAGTGATTCATTCTCATCTTCATAAGTGGAGTAGTAATAAGGCGTTTCAGATTCAAATTCGCCCGCACACGTATCAACCATTTTGTAAACGGGACGGATGGCTTCTCGCGTTCGTAGTTCATAGATTTCAAGCTCCGTTTGATCCCATAGTGCTGCAATGATGTGATCTGAGAAGCCTTTTTGCTTTGCTTCAAGCAAAAGATCGAGATTTCCTTTGTTCTCTTTCAACTTGTTTTCAAGCTCAATGATCCCTTGCATTTTGACGAGGAAATAATGATCAATTTTGCTCCAATCATGAATTTCTTTTATCGTTTTTCCTCTTCTGAATGCTTCTGCAACAACGAAGATGCGCTCATCATCCGCAAAGCGAATTCTTTTCTCCATCGTTTCTTCATCAAGGTCAGCTAGTTCAGGAATAGTAAGATGACTAACGTTCGATTCCAGAGAGCGAACCGCTTTTAGTAGTGATTCTTCAAGCGTACGACCAATTGCCATCACTTCACCTGTTGCCTTCATTTGCGTTCCTAGCTTACGATTCGCACTTTCGAATTTATCAAATGGCCATCTTGGAATCTTGGATACAACATAGTCTAAAGCTGGTTCGAAGCTTGCATATGTTTTGCCTGTAACAGGGTTTTTCATTTCCGAAAGAGAGAGCCCCACCGCGATTTTCGCTGCAAGCTTGGCAATTGGATAGCCAGTTGCTTTAGATGCAAGAGCGGAGGAACGACTAACTCTGGGATTTACTTCTATGATGTAATATTGGAAGCTGTATGGGTCAAGCGCAAGCTGAATGTTACAGCCACCCTCAATTTTTAGTGCGCGAATGACTTTTAGCGCTACGTTACGTAGCATTTGATAGTCTCGGTCAGAAAGGGTCTGACTCGGCGCTACGACGATGGAGTCACCTGTATGGATTCCAACAGGATCGATGTTCTCCATGTTACATACAACGATCGCTTGATCTTGACCATCTCGCATCACTTCATACTCGACTTCTTTAAACCCAGCAATACTTTTTTCGAGAAGACACTGCGTAACCGGGCTGTATTTTAGACCACTTGAAACAATTTCTTCTAATTCTTCATCGTTGTTTACGATTCCACCGCCTGTACCACCGAGCGTATAGGCAGGACGTACGATAACCGGGTATCCAATTCTCTTCACAAATCGATAAGCTTCTTCGAGATTATGAATAATATCACTTTCCGGTACTGGCTCGTTTAACTCATTCATGAGCGTACGAAACAAATCACGATCCTCTGCCTGCTGAATCGCATCAAGTTTCGTACCCAAGAGTTCTACTTCATAGTCTTTTAAAACGCCCGCTTCTGATAATTCCATTGCCATATTCAGTCCAGTTTGCCCTCCAAGTGTTGCAAGAAGAGCATCTGGTCGTTCTTTTCGAATAATACGGCTAACAAAATCAAGCGTTAGTGGCTCGATGTATACTTCGTCCGCGATTGTGGTATCCGTCATAATTGTTGCAGGATTTGAGTTTACTAGAATAACTTCATAGCCCTCTTCTTTTAACGCCTGACACGCCTGCGTTCCTGCGTAGTCAAATTCTGCTGCTTGCCCGATGACAATTGGTCCAGATCCGATCACAAGGATTTTCTTAATATCTGTACGTTTAGGCATATGATTTTTCCCCCTTGAATGTTGTAATCATCGAGATAAAGTCGTCAAAAAGTTCATTGGAATCTTCTGGTCCAGGTGATGCTTCTGGATGGTATTGCACACTAAAAGCTGGTTCATTCTTATGCTTGACGCCTTCAATGGAACCATCGTTTACGGCAACATGTGTGACTTCAAGGTCCGTATTCTCTAACGTTTCAGCCGCAATCGTATAGCCATGATTTTGCGAAGTAATCGCGACGCGTTTTGTTGTTAAATCCATTACGGGGTGATTGGATCCTCTATGACCAAATTTCATTTTCTCTGAATCCGCTCCGCAAGCAAGGGCAAATAGTTGGTGACCTAGGCAAATGCCAAAGAGCGGAATTTTACCAAGAATGCCGTTAATCATGTCCACTGCTTCATTAACATCTTTTGGATCGCCAGGGCCATTACTTAGCATTACGCCATCAGGGTTTAGGCGCAGAATTTCTTCTGCCGACGTATTGTATGGGACAACAACAACATCACATTTCCGTTTTGTTAGTTCTCTTAAAATGCCGTGCTTCATTCCAAAATCGACAAGAACGATGCGGAATCCACGACCTGGACTTGCATAAGGTGCTTTAATGGATACCTGCTGTACCTGGTCCCTTTTCAATGGCGTATCTCTTAGATCACGCGCAATCTTCTCTGGATCAACATCCATGCTACACATTTTTCCTTTTAACGTTCCATTCGAGCGAATCAGCTTTGTCAGCTTCCTTGTGTCAATTCCTTCAAGTCCAGGAATGCCTTTCACACGAAGCAATTCATCAAGCGTCATTTCATTTCTCCAGTAGCTCGGTACTTCTGTTGCTTCTTTCACAATAAGACCGTGTACAGAAGGATTAATCGATTCGAAATCATCGCGGTTAATGCCATAGTTTCCAATTAGCGGGTACGTGAGCGTTACGATTTGAGCACAATAGGATGGATCGGACAAAATTTCCTGATAGCCCGTCATGCCTGTGTTGAAAACAACCTCACCACTTTTCTCAATGTCACTACCGAATGCTTTCCCTACAAAAACGGATCCATCTTCTAATATCAGCTGTCTTTTCATCATTGATCGCTCCCCTTTTCAAACACGATTTTGCCATTTACAACTGTTGCCGTTGGCCATCCTTTACAAGTCCATCCATTAAATGGGGTATTCTTTCCTTTCGAAACAAATGACTCTGGATTAATGTCCATTTGCTCTGTTAAATCGATGATTGTCATATCTGCAAGTGCGCCTATTTCTAGAGTGCCGTATTCAAGTCCAAATGCACGGGCAGGTTTCACCGTTAACCAATCCACAAGTTGCTTAAGTGTGAAGGTCCCTTTCTCAACAAAATGGGTGTATAACAGCGGAAAAGCCGTTTCCAGTCCTACTATGCCGAATGGCGCTTTTTCCATTGACTGTGCTTTTTCACCTTCTGAATGAGGGGCATGATCCGTTGCAATAAAGTCAATTGTACCGTCGAGCAGGCCTTCAATAAGGGCTTCTCGATCTTCTTTTGATCGAAGAGGTGGGTTCATTTTGTAATGCGTATCAAGTCCCGGTATATCATCTTCTGACAAAAGGAGATGATGTGGTGTTACTTCAGCTGTTACGTTAATGCCAGCCCTCTTCGCATCGCGTACGGTACGAACGGACTCCTTCGTACTAATGTGGCAAACATGATAATGAACGCCTGCTGCTTCAGCGAGCAGAACGTCTCTTGCAATATGTACCGCTTCACAAACCGATGGAATACCATTTAGTCCATTCTCTTTTGAGAAATGACCTTCATGAACGCTTCCTCCGTTGATCAACGTATTTTCTTCACAGTGGGCAACAATTGCTAGGTTACTAGCTGCCGCGCGCTTCATCGCTTCTAGCATCATTCCAGCATCTTGAACACCAACGCCATCATCTGTTAAAGCAAACGCACCGTTTGTTTTCAACCCTTCAAAATTCGTAAGCTCTTGACCTAGCTGTCTCGTTGTAATCGCTCCGTATGGTAGGACGCGAACACTTGCCGTTTCTTTGATTCGATTCATTAACGTTTGCATCGTTTCTTCATTGTCTGGGACAGGTCTTGTATTCGGCATCGCTGCGATTGTTGTAAATCCGCCTTTCGCCGCTGCTTTAGTACCTGTTTCAATCGTTTCTTTATGCTCTCCTCCCGGTTCTCTTAAGTGCACGTGCAGATCAACGAGCCCTGGAACTAGGAGGTTCCCTTTCGCATCAAAGGTTTCGTACTCCCCCTTTTCAATGCTCTGTGCGATTGTTTCAATTTCACCTTCTTGATTGATAAGAACATCGCGCTCCATCAATTCTCCAGATTCATTAAGTAGTTTCGCGTTTTGGATTAGCATTACACGACCATTCCTTTCTTAGTAGGTTGTAGGACCAAGTTCAAGCAGGCCATTCGTACATAAACACCGTTTTCCATTTGCTTAAAAATTCTTGAGCGTTCACATTCCACTAATGATGTCTCAATTTCAACGCCTCGATTGACCGGCGCAGGATGCATGATAATGCTGTGTTTCTTCATACGTCTTTCTCGCTCTACAGTTAGGCCGAATGACTGAAGGTAGGAATCAGTATCGCTTCTTCTTGCATGGCGTTCATTTTGAATGCGGAGTAGCATGAGGACATCCGCCTGTTCAACCGCTTCATCCATTGTGACGTATGGGTATTCATTCATTGTTTCATCTTGCCATTCACGTGGGCCCGAAAAACTCACTTTTGCGCCAAGCCTACTTAATACGTTCGCATTTGACCGTGCTACCCTGCTGTGCTTTATATCACCAGCGATCACAACGTTAAGACCTTCAAATCGCTTGAACTCTTGACGAATCGTGAGGAGATCTAGCAGCGATTGGGTTGGGTGATGCCCGCATCCATCGCCTGCATTAATGATGGACATGGACGTTTTCTCAAGTAGCGGTTCGAAATACTTCTCATCTTTGTGCCTTACGACTACAGCACTTGCCCCTATAGATTCAAGGGTTTTAATGGTGTCGTATAGCGTCTCCCCTTTTTGAACGCTTGATGATGACGTTTCAAAATTCAACACCTCATATCCGAGTCGCTTCTCTGCTACCTCGAAGCTAAACCTTGTTCGGGTTGACGGTTCGAAGAAAAGATTCGCTATAAACACTGGCTCCTGTCTTTGAATACTTTTTCCATTTCTAAAACGTTCAGCCTGCAGTAAAATTTCATGAATTTCATCTAATGTAAGAGAGGTCATATCAAGTAAATGCTTCACATCACTCACTCCGTTTCGTTAATATTTTTCTCGAAAAAAAGCACCCTGAGGGTTGTCAGGGTGCAGAAGGATAGACGCGTTTAAGTAAACGCATCTCTTTCCCACCCTTTTAGGTCTCTCTGTACCTTTTTAAAGGATGATGCTATGCAGCTGGTTCGTTATTTTCAAGATCTTCTTCAAACATTTTCTCAACCGATTGCTGTGAGCTTCCGCCAGGCAAAATGAGGTTCAGCGTAATACCAATGACGGTCGCAAGCGCCATTCCTGCAATTTGCAAGTTGTCACTAACCTGGATGAATGCCCCACCTACACCGATGACTAGGATTACGGAGGAGATAATCAAGTTGCGCTTTTCACCAAGATCAATTTTGTTATCAATCAGCATGCGCAAGCCAGATGATGCAATAATTCCGAAGAGAAGGATCGACACGCCGCCCATGACAGCTGTTGGAATCGTTGAGATAAGAGCTGTTACTTTTCCAATGAAGCCGAACATAAGGGCAAGGACAGCAGCCCCTCCGATGACGAATACGCTGAATACTCGTGTTATCGCAAGCACACCGATGTTTTCCCCATATGTCGTATTCGGCGGTCCACCAAGGCAAGATGCGATCATTGTGGCTACTCCGTCTCCAAGAATGGAACGATGGAGACCTGGAGTTTTCAAGAAATTCTTGCCGGCAACTTTACTTAAAACCATCTGATCGCCAATGTGCTCTGCAATCGTGACAACTGCAATTGGTACCATGATGAATAAGATTTCCCATGAGAAGACATCAACCGGGTTGTAATCCGCAAACGGGATGATGAAATCCGGCATTTGAAAGAATGAAGCTTCTTTAATTGGAGTAAGGTCAACAATACCCATGAAGTAAGCAAATGTGTATCCAGATACAATGCCGATTAAAATCGGAATCAGGCTGAAAAATCCTCTTAAAAACATGGAAGCGAGAATGGTAATCCCTAGCGTAACAAGCGCGACAGTAAAGTGCGTGCCGCTATAGGCTTCCGTAGCAGGGTTATTCATCGCCATGTCAATCGCCGTTCCTGCAAGACCTAGTCCGATGACCATGATCACGGGGCCAACTACGATCGGTGGAAGAAGTTTTAACAGCCAGTTTAACCCAAGCGCTCGAATCCCAATTGCGACAAGACCGTAGACAATCCCGGCAAAAAAGCTTCCGATCATGGCTCCCTCAGGTCCGTGTAAAGAGACGGCTGAAATGATTGGTGCAATAAAGGCGAATGACGACCCCAGGTATGCTGGGATGCGACCTTTCGTTATGGCAAGATAAGCTAGCGTCCCAAGTCCACTTGAGACAAGGGCGACCGCCGGATCAAGTCCGACGAGAAATGGAACTAATATCGTTGCGCCAAACATGGCGAATAAATGCTGTAAGCTTAATGTGAGCCAGCTTGAAGGTTTGGGTACCTCTCGAATTCCTAATACTTTTTTCATGATGTATTCCTCCTTGGTTGTGCGTGTCCCGGCCATCGTTTTTCTTAACCCTAAGGTATAAAAAAACTCCTTGCATGGCCGCAAGGAGGTACACGCGTGTCCTTAAACGGAACGCGTCTCCTCCCTTGGCCGTCTCTCTGGACGGATTTAAAGGGAGCACGATTTATGATTGTGATAAGCTAACTTGGTCAAAGTCATCTACTTCTGTAAGAGCAACTTCAATGATTTCTTCTTTTGCTGTTGGTACGTTCTTCCCTACATAATCGGGACGAATTGGTAATTCTCTGTGTCCACGATCAACTAGCACCGCCAGTTGAATTTGTGATGGACGTCCAAGATCCATTAAGGCATCCATTGCAGCACGAACGGTTCTGCCTGTATAAAGGACATCGTCAATAAGTATCACTTTTTGATCTGTTACATCCTTTGAAATGCTTGTGCCTTTTATTAGGGGATCCTGATCTTCGTTTTTGTGAGTAAGGTCATCGCGATACATGGTGATATCAACTTCTCCTACTGAAATCGCTGATCCTTCAATTTGTTCGATTCGTTCAGCTAATCTCTCAGCTAAATAAATGCCTCTTGTTTTAATCCCAACAAGCATTGTATTATCAATGCCTTTATTACGCTCTAGGATTTCATGTGCAATTCGCGTAAGCGCTCTTCGAATCGCTTGATCATCGAGCAAAATGCGTTTGTTTTCCATGATGATCGCCCCTCTCTCTTTATCGGTCTGTGGCATTAAAAAACCCTTTTGCCATGAGGGCAAAAGGGTTTTGGGCATACAAATGTACCGATCGTACATAGCCGTTTTTCCTTTGCAGCCTCACGGGACTGTCTTTAAAGGGTATGCTATTGTCTATAAAGAGTATCGCAAAGATCTCTTCTTAAGTCAACCTTAATCTTGTCTAAGTCGCTTTAATAAACGTTCAATATCCTCTGGAATAGGAGCAGAGAATTCAAGCCACTCTTCTGTTACAGGGTGACTGAAGCCTAGAACACCGGCATGAAGAGCCTGACCATCAATCGGAAGCGACTTTCTTCTTGGGCCATATTTAGGATCACCTGCAACGGGATGATCGATATATTTCATATGAACTCGAATTTGATGCGTACGACCAGTTTCAAGCTTACACTCAACATAAGTAAACTGCTTATAACGTTCTAGAACATGAAAATGCGTAACCGCATCTCGGCTATTTTCATCCGTTACCGTCATCTTCTGACGATCTTGCTTATCTCGCCCGATTGGTGCATCAATTGTCCCCACGTCATGCTGGATGTTGCCATGAACGATGGCAGTATAACGTCGGTTAACGGTTTTAGCTTGAAGCTGCTTTACAAGTGATTCATGGGCTTTGTCGTTCTTTGCGACCATTAATAATCCTGAAGTATCTTTATCAATCCGATGGACGATACCAGGACGGACAACACCGTTAATACCGCTTAGATCGTTAACTTGATACATTAACCCATTAACAAGCGTTCCGCTAGCATGTCCTGGAGCTGGGTGAACAACCATTCCTCGTGGTTTGTTCACGACAAGAACATCCGCATCCTCGTAAACAATCTCAAGGTTCAGATTTTCTGCTACAATTTCTAATTCTTCAGGCTCAGGAACGGTTACTTCGATCTCATCGCCTGCTGTTGCTTTATAATTGCCTTTCACGTCTTCGCCGTTCACTTGAATATTTTTATCTTTAATCCAAGCTTGAACCTGGCTACGCGACCAGTCATTTTCATAAGAAGTAATGAGCTTATCGATTCGCTCACCTTTCTCTTCTTCTGCTACTTTAAATGTGAATTTTTCCATTAGTTTTCCCCTTTAGCCTGCTTACTTTCAAAAATGGTTCCGATAAAGATAAGAATAACACCTACAACAAGGGAGGCATCGGCAACGTTAAAGATCGGAAAATCATAAGAGAAGATAAATGTGTTCACAAAATCTACTACTTCTCCACGAAGGACTCGATCTATAAAGTTCCCTATTGCACCACCAAGTATGAGTGCTAGGGTGACGCTAACGAAACGGCTATGTTTATATTGTCTCATATAATAAATAACCGCTCCAATGACGAAAATGGTAATGATATAAAAGAAAATCATCTGTCCTTGAAGGATTCCGAAGGCGGCGCCCCGGTTTCGATGAGAAGTTAGATAAAGAAAATCATTGATTAATGTAATGTTTTCACCATATTCCATGTACTTCACAACAAGCCATTTCGTCCACTGATCTAGAACAATGATGCCTATGGCTATGAGATATTTCCACACGAGCGCTCCTCCGATCAAATGTTACTTCCTATGAAAGTTTAGCACAGCTTGCTTCAGCAGACAATCGAAACTGAGCTAACAACAAAGAAAAGACGCTTCGCATCGCAAAGCGTCTTTTCGATATATTTCATTAATTAGTAATGATTTTTAACTGTTTCAGCACAGCTAGCGCAAAGAGTTGGGTATTCGCTATTAGCGCCAACGTCTTTTTTCACTTGCCAGCAGCGCTCACACGTTTCTCCCTCAGCAGGTGAAACGGAGATCGCTAGTTCTTCATATACTTTCGCTTCTGCTGGTGCTTCAGCCTTCGTACCGGCCACTGTAGCACCTGATACGATAAAGAGCTTCTCAAGATTTGCTACGCCTTCAAGCAAATCCTTCGTACCATTATCAGCATAAATATGAAGCTGAGCGGTTAACGATTTACCAATTTTCTTCTCGTTACGCGCTTCTTCTAGTGCTTTTAGAACTTCGTCACGAAGCTCCATCACATGATCCCATTTTTCTTCAAGATCAGCTGTACCTTCAAAATTCTTCACTTCTGGCATATCGGAAAGCTGTACATACTCTTCCTTCTCACCAGGGACAAACTGCCATACTTCTTCAGCAGTGTGCGGAATGATAGGCGAAAGAAGTTTCGTAAGCGCAACAGCTGTCTGATAAAGAACCGTTTGGATCGCACGACGGTTCGGGTGATCTGCATGTTCAATATAAAGCGTGTCTTTCGCGATATCGAGATAGAACGAGCTCATTTCAATTGTAAAGAAGTTATGGATCGTATTATAAACCGTTAAGAACTGATACTCATCATAAGCTTTTTTCACTTTCGATACGAGATTATTTAGCTTCACAAGCATATACTGATCAAGTTCACCTAAATCCTTATACGCCACTTGATGCTCTGTTGGGTCAAATCCTTCAAGGTTCCCAAGCATAAAGCGGAACGTGTTGCGAATCTTTCGGTACACTTCAGCTACTTGTTTTAAAATATCATTCGATACGCGAACGTCAGCTTGATAATCCGCCGATGATACCCATAGACGAAGAATATCCGCACCCAATTGTTTCATAACATCATTCGGTACCATTGTATTTCCAAGTGACTTACTCATTTTCTTTCCTTCACCGTCAAGAATAAATCCATGACTGAGAACCGCTTTATAAGGTGCTTTCCCTGTTACGGCTACAGCTGTTGAAAGGGACGAGTTAAACCAGCCACGGTACTGATCAGAACCTTCTAGATACAAATCAGCAGGTCTTGCAAGGTCGCTTCTTTCTTCCAGAACAGCTTGGTGAGAAGAACCTGAGTCAAACCAAACATCCATGATATCCATTTCTTTGCGGAATTCACCGTTTGGACTATGCTCTGAAGTAAATCCTTCAGGTAGAAGTTCTTTTGCATCCCACTCAAACCAAATGTTTGATCCATGCTTACGGAACAATTCTGATACATGAGCAATTGTCTCATCTGTAATGATTGGCTCATTATTTTCGCCATAGAACACTGGGATTGGAACGCCCCATGCACGTTGACGAGAAATACACCAATCTTCACGATCCTTCACCATATTATGAAGGCGAATTTCACCCCATGATGGGAACCATTTCACATCTGCTACAGCTTGAAGAAGTTCAGGGCGGAACTCTTTGATCGACGCAAACCACTGCTCTGTTGCACGGAAAATGATTGGTTTCTTCGTACGCCAATCGTGTGGGTAAGAGTGAGTGAAGAATGTAAGCTTCACTAGCGCGCCAACTTCTTCAAGTTTTTCAGTAATTGGTTTATTTGCTTTGTCATAGAACATACCTTCAAAGCCAGGAGCTTCGTCAGTGAAAACACCTTTCTCATCTACAGGGCAAAGGATGTCTAGCTTATACTTTCTTCCGATCATATAGTCATCTTCACCGTGTCCCGGGGCTGTATGAACGCAACCTGTACCTGCGTCAAGCGTTACGTGGTCACCAAGGATCACAAGAGATTCACGATCGTAGATTGGATGCTGAGCCGTCACGTATTCAAGTTCGCTACCTTTTACGCGCTTCACTTCACTTACGTTGTTCCACTCAAATTCTTCTTTTAATTGATCAACAAGCTCTGTTGCTACAACATATTTCGTACCATCCGCTTCAATGACGCTGTATTCAAACTTCTCATTCAACGCAATGGCAAGGTTTGAAGGAATTGTCCACGGTGTTGTTGTCCAGATGATAAATTTCTCATCGCCATCAAGAACACCTTTTCCATCTTTTACATCAAACGCAACGTAAATCGATGCAGAGCGCTTATCTTGATACTCGATCTCAGCTTCTGCTAATGCTGATTCAGATGTCGGAGACCAATAAACGGTTTTTTTATCTTTATAAATATAACCGCGTTTTGCCATTTCTCCGAACACTTTAATTTGCTGTGCTTCATAGCCTTTATCAAGCGTAATATATGGATTATCCCAATCAGCACGAACTCCAAGTCGCTTGAATTGTTCACGCTGACGATCAACTTGTTTTAATGCGTATTCTTCACATTTCTTTCTAAATTCAGCAACCGTTAACTTCTTACGATCGACGCCTTTTTTCGTTAACGCCTGCTCGATTGGAAGTCCGTGCGTATCCCAACCAGGAACATATGGAGCATTAAAACCGTTCATTGATTTATATCGAACGATGATATCTTTTAAAACTTTGTTCTCTGCATGACCCATATGGATGTCACCATTGGCATATGGAGGGCCATCATGTAGGACGAATAGGGGGCGGTCCTTCGTTCTTTCCTGTACTTTTTCATAGAGATTAATGTTTGCCCATTCTTTTTGCATGTCGGGCTCTTTATTCGGTAAATTTCCTCTCATCGGAAATTTTGTTTTTGGCATTAAGAGCGTTTCTTTATAGCTCATGAGGTTTCCTCCTTCAACTTATAACGAGCAACAACCGTAACGATCTTCAGCCACTCGGGAGTTGTTTCTTCAAAGTGTGCTACAAAATAAAAAAACCTTCTCGTCCCCGAAAAGGGACGAGAAGGTTTTCCCGTGGTACCACCCAAATTAAGCTTTGCGCTCACTTTGCATTCGTAACGTGAATGATTCGCCGAGGCTTACTTATCGTTCAGCACGGGACTCAGGGGCGATCTTCTCTGATTGCTTAACACCGGCTCACACCATTCCCGGCTCGCTTTGTTAAGTAAGAATCAGATACTCTTCCCATCTTCGTCGATCGTTATTGCTATTAATAGAAGTATAGTGTAAATAAAAATAAGAAGTCAAGGAAATGACAAAAAATAAATGAGTGCTTTATGCTTTTTCTTCGATTTGCTCCTGTTGCTGATCTTCTTCCTCATCAAATCGAGCCACTAAGCCATCCCAGTCTTCATTATTTAGCATCTCTAGCTGGGCTTCAACTAGCATACGAAAACGCGTGCGATAAACCGCTGCTTGTTTTTTCAGCTCTTCATTATCCATGGAGATTTTACGCGCTTTAGCAAGCGAATCATTAATAATGCGGTCGGCATTTTTCTCAGCTTCTTTTACGATGAGCTGGGATTCTTTCTTAGCGTTTTGTCTCACTTCTTCCGCTGACTCTTGTGCTACTAGGATCGACTTATTTAACGTTTCTTCAAGGTTTGAGAAGTGCCCAAGTCGTTCTTCTAGAAGCTTCACTCTCTCATTCAATTCTTTCTTTTCTCTGATTACCGTTTCATAATCTTTGATTACCTGATCAAGAAACTCATTGACCTCATCTTCATCATAACCGCGGAATCCGCGTGTAAATTCTTTGTTATGAATATCTAATGGTGTTAAAGGCAATTCAGCCACCTCCGATTTACTCTCTTTTTTCATATACCCGGCTTACTCGTATTTCGACAATCATTTGGATATTCCTTCTATTTATGACAAACTATTTACGAATTTGATACGTAATTCGCCATTTATCCCGCTTTGTTTTGCCATCAACAGAAATAATCTTACTTCTACCTGAACCTCGTAACGATAAATAGTCTCCCTCTTTCACTTCAGCAGAAGGTTGACTGACGATCTTCCAATTTAATTTCGCTCGATCATGTTCAATCATCGGAGCAACCTTACCTCGTGATAGATTGTATACTTCAGCAAGTACCGTATCCAAACGAAGGCTTGTTACTGTGCCTGACTGCTCCTGCCAGGAAGCTTCTTCGACGCTTACGCTCGTTAATGGAATTTCGTTAGGAGATATGGACGCTTTCCCTGCATGTGTTAAATTCATTTTCACGAAATCAGCAATTTCCTTCGCTACGATTAAATGCGCAGCACTATCCTGCACAAGGATATCTCCAAACTTCTCACGCTTAATTCCAAGACCCATCATTGCCCCAAGCAAATCTGGATGAGTAAGTGATACGAATTTGGCTGGATATGTAATTTCAAAAGCGATTATCTCGAAATCTTCCGTTGTTGGTTCAAAGTAAGGAGGAACAAGAAGAGCCCTCTGACGCTCAGACCCTTCAACTCCACCCGAAAAAAACACGCCCACGTCAGAGTGATTTCCAATGATTTGCCTCACCATATCCTGTTCTCTTGGATCAAGAAAATCGGTTAACCTGGGAGCATACCTTTCTTGAACCTCATCCTGCCATTGTAAAACGCGATCGACAAATGTTCTTTCTTCTGGACGATAGTGTTCGTAAATAGACATTAGCCTATGAATCTAAAGACCGCAATAATTCCATATTGCACAAACTGAAGTGCGAAAATGGCTACGATCGGAGAAATATCAAGCATTCCACCGATTGGAGGAATAATCTTACGAAACGGAGCTAGATATGGTTCTGCTATAGAAGCAATCATTCGTCCAATAGAAGATTCTCTTGCATTTGGAATCCATGACATAAAGATGTAAATGATGAGGATCCACGTATAAATTTGTACTGCTGAAAGTAAGATTGAAACTATGTTCAAACTTTTCACCCTTTCTTAATTACTGGTCTTCGTAAATTTCATCTGTAATGTTACCTGAAATTTCAACATTGTCCGGTGTACATATAAACGTATCCGGACCGAGTTTCTGAATATCGCCACCAACAGCGTAGACTGTTCCACTTAGAAAATCGACAATGCGTCTCGCCTGATCTTGTGGAATACGTTGAAGATTCATCACAACAGACTTCCGATTTTTCACGTGATCAGCGATATCCTGAGCTTCAGCATACACTCTTGGTTCAACTAGCACAACTCTTGAGTTCTTATGAACGCTTTGAAGACTTACCACATTTTGTTTAGACTGCTTACGATTCGCTCGAGTTACTTCAGGCTCTTCTTCTTCCATATATGAATCTTGCTCCTGCTGCTCATCCAACTCTATCGTTTCATCATCAAGTTCAAAGAACTGCTTGAATTTCGTTTTGATACCCAATTCCCTGCACCTCCTGGAGAGCTTATTTTATTTTTCATTTCCGACAAGTGACGATCCAATGCGAACATATGTCGCGCCCTCTTCAACAGCAATTTCATAATCATTTGACATCCCCATTGAAAGCTCATTGCATGGAGCATGTGGGAGTGAAAGGCTTTGGACACGTTCTCCAAGCTCACGAAGTTTCTTGAAAACATCTCGAATTTCATTTGTATTATCTGTATGCGGAGCCATAGCCATTAATCCTACGACTTTAATAGATGAGAATTCATTAAGTGACTCAATAAAAGGTAGCGTCTCACCTGGCGATAATCCATGCTTAGATTCTTCACCAGACACGTTAACTTGCACAAAACAGTTTACTTCACCATCAGCTCTCTTTTGTATTTCTTTAGCTAGAGATATACGATCGAGGGAGTGAATATAATTTACAAATGGAAGAATGTCTTTTACTTTACGAGATTGTAGTGTGCCAATAAAGTGCCACGAAGGCAATGTGCCAATAGCTTCTACTTTCTTCAATAGCCCCTCATCACGACTTTCACCGAAGTGAGTAACGCCAGCTTCTAATGCTTCTTTTGTACGTTCGACGCTAACATATTTCGTCACCGCTACAACATGAATATGCTGAGGATCACGACATGACCGTTCTGCTGCTGCGTTAATTTTTCCTTTGATTGTTTCTAGACTTTCTCTTACATTCACGATAACGCTATACCTCCCCGAGTCCTATGTATGCCATCATTCTTCCTGTTTTTCCATTTTCATTTCGGTGAGAGAAAAACAGATTGCTACAGCTTGTACAATAGTCACTAACTGATAGTTGACTCGCCTTAATCCCTGACCGAAGGAGGAGCTCGCGATTCACGGCTTTTAAATCAAGCTGGTATTTCCCTGTTGCTTTTTCATCAAAAAACAGATCCTGATCTCCTACTAGCGCTTTAATGTGTTCGATAACGCCATCATCAACCTCGTAGCAACATTTCCCTATTGAAGGGCCGACTGCAGCATAAATATCGTCGGTTTGGATTCCATCATTGTTCCACGCACGAATCATCTCTCCTGCAATATTCTTCGTTGTTCCTTTCCAGCCTGCGTGGGCAATCCCCACTCTTTTAGCTGATGGCGCATAGAAATAGAGCGGTACGCAATCGGCATAAAGAGCGGTTAGAAGAACTTCGGGATCATCTGTATATAGCCCGTCCACTTTCGGAACGGCATCTTGATGATTCGTTGCTCCTCGTCCCTTATCCGCTGCTGTTACATTCGCAATGTCGGCGCCATGAATTTGCTCACCAACGATCCATCGATCAAGGGATTGTCCGATATCATAGGCAAGGGTTTCGCGATTTATTAGTACATCTCTCGCTCGATCTGGTACGTGGAATCCAAGATTCAAGCTAGAAAACGGAGTCTGGCTAACTCCGTTTCTACGGGTTGAAAAACCTGCTATCAGGTTATCGTTCCGTTCAGCTTGATCTGGAAATTTCAGTGCCAGTGATGTTTTATGTGTTGATGGTTGAAATGGTTCTTTTTCCACAGTTGCACCCCTTTATACCATGATACAGTTTATACCTTATTTTATCATAATATGTTGTGCCTAAGGGATATAGATTGTTAGATCTTTCTTTCCTTATGATTCTTTCTGAAACGATTCGCCATCAGCTGTATCATGATGTCTTACTAGAATGACATCTGACCCAATTTTCACTATGTTGCGCCATGGAATAACGACATCACTTTCTCGCGCAAACAATCCCATCATTTTACCTGCCCCTGGAATCACAATCGCTTCTATTTTTCCTGTCGTTAAATTAATTTCCAGATCAGCGATGTGACCAAGCTTACGTCCATTCGAGACATTCACAACATCTTTCACCTGAAATTCTGATATTTTTATCATCGCGCACCCACCTTTCATCTCATTATATGAAAAGAAGGCAAAAGAAAAGACCTGTTTCCCAGGTCTCGTTCTAACTTTGGATATTTTTATTCATTTGGTGTATCGCCGCTTTCTCGAGTCGGGACACCTGTGCCTGCGAAATTCCAATCTCATCTGCTACTTCCATTTGCGTTTTACCCTGGAAGAATCTCATTTGTAAGATCATGTTCTCTCGCTGATTTAATCTTGTCATGGCTTCCTTTAAAGCAATATCTTCAAGCCACTGGATGTCTTTCTGTTTATCATCACTGATTTGATCCATAACGAAAATGGGGTCGCCTCCATCATTATAAATAGGTTCAAATAATGAAACAGGATCCTGAATCGCATCAAGTGCAAAGACTACTTCTTCCTTCGTCACCCCAAGCTCTTTGGCAATTTCAGTCGGATTTGGTTCTTTGGAATTCTTCGTCATTAATTTATCTCTAATCTGGAGAGACTTATAAGCGATATCTCTTAAAGATCGTGACACTCTGATCGGATTATTGTCACGGAGATATCTTCTGATTTCACCGATGATCATCGGCACTGCATAAGTAGAGAATTTCACGTTTTGCCCTAAATCAAAGTTATCTATGGATTTCATCAGGCCAATGCAGCCCACCTGAAATAGATCATCCACGTATTCTCCTCGATTATTAAATCGCTGGATCACGCTTAGAACAAGTCTTAAATTACCATTCACTAGTTCTTCACGTGCCGAAATATCCCCTTCCTGCATCTGCTTAAAGAGTACTCTCATTTTTTCATTTTTAAGTACTGGAAGTTTGGATGTATCTACTCCACAAATCTCGACTTTGTTTCGTGTCAACTCATTCCCTCCTCATCGGAGATGCTGTCAAAGTAAAGTATCTCCGCGAGTGGGAATTTTATGCATCTATTATGCTAAGAAGCTCAGACCATTTTATTGAACTCTTTTCGAAGTCGTTTAATGATGCGCTTTTCGAGCCTTGAAATATATGATTGAGAAATGCCAAGTAAATCGGCAACATCTTTTTGCGTTTTCTCTTCTTCTCCAGCAAGACCAAACCTTAGCTCCATAATTTGTTTTTCTCTTGGATTAAGTGTTTCTAATGCCTTCACAAGTAATCTACGATCGACGCGAGCTTCTATCCCGCGCGTAATGATATCTTCATCTGTCCCTAGTACATCAGACAAAAGGAGCTCATTCCCATCCCAGTCCACATTAAGCGGCTCATCAAATGAAACTTCTGAGCGTATTTTATTATTCCGTCGAAGGAACATTAATATTTCATTCTCTATACACCTTGATGCATAGGTTGCAAGCTTGATTTTTTTCTCAGGATTAAATGTGTTTACTGCTTTGATGAGACCAATCGTACCAATACTAATTAAATCTTCAATGTTGATCCCCGTATTCTCAAATTTCCGTGCAATATAAACGACCAGGCGAAGATTACGCTCAATTAAAATCGACCTTGCTGCTTTATCTCCCTTAGGTAATTGAATTAATAAATGGGCCTCTTCATCTTTCGATAGAGGAGGAGGTAATGCTTCGCTCCCTCCTATGTAATAGATCTCATCAGGTTTAATACCAAGCTTCATTAGGATCCGCTGCCACCATAGAACTAACTTAATTTTCATTTTCCCCATCTCGAACTCCTCCTTGGTCGTCTTGTTTTCTCTTCTATGACGCAGTCGCCTTATGTCCTGTCAGCATTTTCGGATGAAGGATACACGTATAATCTTTTTCTCCTGAAATCGTATGAAAGCTTAATCCAACAAGTACTTTTTTGACAGTTAATGAACGCCCCTCCATCGAGATCAATACTTCATCCGGCTTTACAGCACACAAGAATTGATGATCTTGTCCGACTGCCCGAAACGGAACAATACGTAACCGATGTTCCCAACGATCCTCCTCTCCTTCTTCCTGGAATTCTGTGATGTTTTTGGCTTTCTGAATAAACGATGGTGGAAAGTTCGCTTCATGCACCGTCATATCGAGGATCATAACAGGTGAGCCGCTTAAAGGGTCTTGTAGCTGGTTGCCGCTATCGACAAGTGCTTTAGCTGAAATTGTCACATCATCAATTCGGATACTAACTTCTGCTAGTTGATCAAAATGAATTCGTGTTGTCTCAAGATGATCCACTCTTCTTTTTGAAAAAAACCAAACAATAGGGAAACCAACTATCACAAAAAGCCAGCTAATGGGGTCCCCAAATCCAGTACTTTGTGTAGCGACCGCTCCGTTATACACTGTCATATCTTTTTGAAAGAAATAATGCGCCCCCATCATTCCTCCGCCAATCATAAACGTGACAAAATAGAAGAGAAGCCAACATTGAAAAAAGCTACGAAACCTTGTAAAGCCAAACGTTACCACAACAATAAGTAAGGAGTAGAGCAGCTTCATGAATGGGTTTACCATAAATGTTAGGGCAGGAACAAAAAGAAAAAGCACATAACACGAAGCGATTAATGCACCAGTAACAAGCCGTCTCTTTTTCACTTGTTTCTTCAGCAGTATCCCAGTTAGCGCAAGTAGCATGTAATCGAAACAAAAATTTAGCAACCAGATCACATCAAGGTATACTGCCACCGAACGCCTCCCCCCTTGCGATTTTGATACTAAGTATAGACTAAGTTTCTTTATAAAACTGTCAGATTGTGCCGGTTAGAGCGAGGTTATTTTGGATAATTATCACTAGTTTTGTCAGGCGATCATCCGTCCAAAAACATAAAAAAAGCCGCCCTTCTAGAGGACGACTTCTCAATTAAATGGATTGATTTTGATAAGCTCCGTACGTTATTTCTATCCCTGTTGACGCAGGTATAAGCAATTCACAACAATACTCAGGAAAAGCTTTTTCTAGCGCTAAGCGAAGTTCATTCGACGATGCTTTGGCATGAAAGACAATTAATGTTGGACCAGCACCGCTTAAAGCAGCTCCATACGCTCCATTATCCATAGCAATCGCACGAACCTTTTCTAAGTCTGGCACTAGATGTTTTCGATAAGGTTGATGAAAAAGATCACGCTCCATTAGCTTACCCGCCAATTTCCAATCATTTTGAAGAGCAGCGCCTACAAAAACATTTGCGATATTGCTTGCCTCTACAGCTTCTTGAAAAGGGAGCATATCGGGCAACACTGATCGAGAATCCGTTGTTTTCAATTTACGATGTGGAATTAGTGCGATCATCTCTAAATCAGTTACTTGATGTGAAATCGTTCCTATACCTTCCTCTCCAGTTGCAATAACTAGTCCTCCATAAAGGGACGCGGCAACATTATCAGCATGGCCTTCAAATGTTGTAGCAATCTGTACTTTTTCTTCAATCGTTAGATGAAGACCCATTGTAAAGTCCGCGATTTCGACAGCAGCGACAATGGCTGCAGCGCTGCTCCCAAGTCCCCTCTCTAAAGGAAGTTCACTCGTCATTGTCACAGTATAAGGAGAAGGTTTCTTTCCATTCCCATACTTCTTTTCGATTTGCTCGATTGTTTGATAAATCATATTATCTTTACCTGCTGGAAATACATCATCAAAGTCAACGTAATGAAAGGACCATTCTGAAGAGGGTTCTAATTTTACGTGCAAATAGCGATTGATTGCAAGACCTACTGAATCAAATCCTGGTCCAAGATTTGAAGTACTACCTGGAACTTTCAAGTAAAGGCCTTCTTCTCTATTCACTGGCTCACACATCCCTTGAGCTCCTCAAGAAACTGTGTTTTATCTGCTGCAACAACACGTGGTTTTGCAACAACAAGGTCCATTGCAGTGGAAGGATCTTTCAATCCATTCCCCGTTAATACGGCAACAACCTTTGATCCCTTCTTAATCTCTCCTGAGGCAACCTGCTTCATTACTCCAGCTACCGAAGCACACGAAGCTGGTTCAGCAAAAACGCCTTCTTTTTTGGCAAGCTCTTGATACGCATGCAAAATTTCATCATCTGTTACGCTATCGATTTTACCTTTCGATTCAATCACAGCTTCTTCTGCAAGATGCCAACTCGCTGGATTCCCTATACGAATGGCTGTAGCGATTGTCTCTGGATTTGGAATGATTTTCTTTTGAACGATCGCAGCGGACCCCTCAGCCTCAAATCCACGCATTTGCGGTCGACTATCTTCTGAGACATATTCTTTAAACCCTTTCCAATATGCAGAAATGTTCCCAGCATTCCCAACTGGAATCGCAAGCACATCTGGCGCTTCCCCAAGCTGATCACATACTTCAAAAGCCGCTGTCTTTTGACCTTCTAATCGGTAAGGATTAACAGAGTTAACAAGAGCAATAGGCTCAGTCTCCGCAATATCGCGCACCATTCTGAGCGCCTCATCAAAATTCCCATCGATCTCAAAAATTTCTGCTCCATAAATCATGGCTTGGGCAAGCTTACCTAGTGCTACTTTCCCCTTAGGTATAACGATAATGCAGCGTAACCCTGCTCTTGCCCCATAAGCTGCGGCCGCAGCTGCTGTGTTGCCTGTAGAAGCACATATAATAGCGTCACTGCCTTCTTCCTTCGCCTTAGCTACAGCCATTACCATGCCGCGATCTTTAAATGAACCAGTCGGATTTGCTCCTTCAATTTTCACATAAAGGGAAATACCTAGTTCGTTTGAAAGTTGCTCAAGCTTTAGCAGCGGTGTATTCCCCTCATTTAGCGTGAGCTGAGGTGTCTCCTCTGTTAGAGGTAAATATTCTTTATATTGCTTAATCAAACCATTCCAGCTCATTACATTCCCTCCACTCGGTAACGACTCTTCACTTCTACGACTACATCCAAGTCTCTTAAACGATTATGAACTTCTTCAAATGCTCGTTGATTCGTTTCATGTGTAATGATGACAAGCTCTGCCGTACCATTATTCACAACTGGCTCTTGAATCAATTTCTCTAAACTTAATCCACGATCTTGGAATAGATGAGAAATTTTTGAAAATGCACCCGGTTCGTCTTTTACAATTAATCTGATAAAATGTTTGCTTTTAATTTGCTCATCGCTTGTTAACTTACGCTCATGCTGTGGAAGAATAACGCTTTTTCCATTCACACCTAACCGCATATTTTTAATAACAGCTACGAGATCGGATACAACCGCAGTGGCAGTCGGTAATTGACCAGCACCAGGGCCATAGAACATTGTTTCTCCTACCGCTTCACCATAGACATACACCGCGTTATATTCATCGTTAACGGACGCTAATGGATGTCTTGAAGGAAGCAATGTTGGCTGAACCGAAAGTTCAATAGATCCGTCTGTTGAGCTCGCAATGCCTAATAATTTAATTGTGTAACCTAGCTTCTTACTATAAGCGATATCTTCTTCATCAACACGTGTGATGCCTTCTACTTTTACATCATCTAATCCAACCTTCATGGAGAAGCCAAGCGTCCCAAGAATCACCATTTTTCTAGCAGCATCTAACCCTTCTACATCAGCAGTAGGATCCGACTCTGCAAATCCAAGGTCCTGAGCTTCTTTTAAGACACTTTCATATGGGACATTGTTTTTTGTCATTTTAGTTAAAATGTAGTTTGTTGTTCCATTCACAATTCCCATTAACTTAGTGATGCGGTCAGAAGATAATCCCTCTACTAAACTTCTAAGAATAGGAATGCCTCCTGCTACACTAGCTTCATAGAAAAGATCACTTTCATGATCAACTGCAGCAGTTAGTAGTTCTCTTCCATGGATCGCCATCAGGTCTTTATTCGCTGTTACAACATGCTTATGATTCTTAAGTGAAGCAAGAATGAACTCTTTCGCCTGATCAATCCCACCAATTACTTCAATCACAACATCGACCTCTGGATTATTGATAACATCTTCAGGATCTTGAGTAAGAACGCTTGAATCTAGATCAACGCTTCTTTCTTTATCCATATCTCTTACAAGCACCTTTGCCACTTTCACCTGACAACCCACTCGCTGCTGTAACTCTTTCTGGTGGGAATCAATCATATGTACAACACCACTACCTACTGTGCCAAGTCCTAACAATCCTACAGATACGCAATCCTTCATATACTCTCCACTCCTTTGTCCTTCTGGTGAGGACACTTGTTTTTATATAATGGACATTATACGTGTGATTGCCCACGAACACAACACCGTTTTCAGAAATAAATAAATTTTATTTATATTAACATAAAAAGCGGAAGTGGTCGACTAGGTCCGACAAGCGCTGGAACCTTTCGTTTGGAACACGCCCTTTGTGTTCTAAGCGAACGGTGAAGCGGCTCGAGGACCTGACCACTGGAGCTGGATTACACAAAAAGCGAAAGTGGTCGACTAGGTCCGACAAGCGCTGGAAACTTTCGATTGGAACACGCCCTTTGTGTTCTAAGCGAACGGTGAAGCGCCTCGAGGACCTGACCACTGGAGCTGGATTACACAAAAAGCGGAAGTGGTCGACTAGGTCCGACAAGCGCTGGAAACTTTCGATTGGAACACGCCCTTTGTGTTCTAAGCGAACGGTGAAGCGCCTCGAGGACCTGACCACTGGAGCTGGATTATAAAAAGCGGAAGTGGTCGACTAGCTCCGACAAGCGCTGGAGCCTTTCGATTGGAACACGCCCTTTGTGTTCTAAGCGAACGGTGAAGCGCCTCGAGGACCTGACCACTGGAGCTGGATTACACAAAAAGCGGAAGTGACCAGGTTCGACAAGCGCTGGAGAGAGAAGAAATGAAGAGATTAAATAAACGACTAACTGAAATTTCTCAAATAAAAAAACCAGCTCTAAAAAGAGCTGGTTTTCTGAGTTATCTTCTATTACGTTTGCGGTTACGAAGGAACGTAGGGATATCTAGCGTATCGTTAGACTCTTCCGTTCTTGTACCGAATTTAGATGGCTCCGGCTGAACTTCTTCCTCTTCATGCTTCTGCTGTTGTATCGGAGCGCTTTGCTTCGATTGTGCAGAAGGACGTGGAACCGTCTTCTTCTTATTTTCGTTCTCGTCAAAGCCAGTAGCGATCACTGTAACAAGAATTTCGTCCTTTAAATCTTCGTTAATTACAGAACCGAAAATCATGTTCACATTCTCATCAGAAGCTGATGAAACAATGTCAGCTGCTTCATTTACTTCGTACAGGCTCAAATTAGATCCGCCCGTAATGTTCATAAGCACACCTTTTGCACCATCAATAGATGTCTCTAGGAGTGGACTGGAAATAGCTTTTTTGGCAGCCTCAGAAGCGCGATTTTCCCCTGTCGCAATACCAATTCCCATTAATGCAGAACCACGTTCAGTCATAATGGTTTTAACATCTGCGAAGTCAAGGTTAATAAGACCCGGTACTGCAATAAGATCTGATATCCCTTGAACACCTTGACGAAGAACGTTATCCGCTTCACGGAACGCTTCAAGCATTGGAGTGTTTTTATCAACGATTTCTAGTAGACGATCGTTCGGGATAACAATTAACGTATCGACTTTTTCCTTAAGCATAGCAATCCCAGTAACGGCTTGTGTCGAACGCTTCTTACCTTCAAAGGTAAATGGACGTGTGACAACTCCTACTGTTAGTGCACCAAGTTCTTTGGCAATTTCAGCAATGACAGGTGCAGCACCTGTTCCAGTTCCGCCACCCATTCCTGCGGTAACGAATACCATATCAGCACCGCTAAGCGCTTCCTGAATCTGTTCTTTGCTTTCTTCAGCAGCTTTCTTTCCGATTTCCGGATTAGCTCCTGCACCAAGACCTCTTGTTAATTTACCACCAATTTGCATTTTAACTTCTGCTTTAGCAAGGTTCAATGCCTGTGCATCCGTGTTAACAGCAATAAATTCAACACCTTGGACACCATTCTCGATCATACGATTGACAGCGTTGCTTCCGCCTCCGCCGACACCGATTACTTTTATCTGTGCTAATTGTTCCATATTCATATCAAACTCTAACATCTCAGGTCCTCCTAATCTTGTAATAGCCCTTTATTCAACAAATAGATTAAAGAAATTCTTCACTTTCTCTTTCATACCTGGTGAAGAAGATTTCTCACCTGGTTGAGGTTCGGCTTTTGTTCTACGCTTGGGCTTCACTTCTTCTTCAGGGTTGAGTGATGCTGCCACTTCTTTCCCCTGAATCTTCACGTTTTTATACGTGAACTGGATAAGACCAATGCCAGTTGTGTATTGCGGTTCGCGTACGCCGATATAGTCAGGGACCGCAACACGTACATTGTGCTGCAGAATTTCACGAGCAAGTTCAAGAACTCCGTCCATTCCGACCATACCACCGGTTAGAACAAATCCGCCCGGCAATTCACGAATTCCCATTCGCTTAATTTCGTCTTCTATCAATTCTAACATCTCTTCGATCCGAGGTTCTATAATATGAGCCAATTCGTACTGATTAAATTCTTGTTCAGCCGAACTTCCTATTGTCGATACTGTGAAAGCTTCCTCTTCTGAAGCAAGATCAACGAAAGCATTGCCGTGCTTAATCTTAATTCGCTCAGCTTCTTCAGTCGTTGTTCTAAGACCAATCGAAATATCTTTGGTTACGTGATCGCCACCGATTTGAAGTACAGAAGTGGCTTTCAGTGAGCCTTCTTCAAAGATAGAAATCGTAGTAGATCCAGCGCCCATGTTAACTAGTGCTACACCTAAATTACGCTCATCTTTTGATAAAGCCATTGACCCACACGCTAGCGGTTGTAGACAAATATCAGCAATTTCAAGACCCGCTTTTTCAACGCATCTTAGTAAATTATGTAATACTGTTTTTGAACCTGTAATGATTGTTCCTTCCATTTCAAGGCGAACACCAATCATTCCACGTGGATCTGTAATGCCGTCCAGTCCATCAACTACGAACTGTCCTGGAATCACATCAATAATTTCTCGCTCAGGAGGGATAGAAACAACCTGTGCTGCGTCAATTACTCTAGCAATATCTTCATCATGAATTTCACGATCCTCACTCGATACAGCCACTACCCCATGACAGGGTTGTAACTGTACGTGATTGCCGTTAATCCCCACAATCACAGAACGAACCGATAAACCTACCATTCTTTCTGCGTTTTCTACTGCCTGCTTAATTGAACGAACAGTTTCATCTATATCCACAATCGATCCCTTACGAATTCCATCAGAAGGCGCGCTGCCGACTCCAAGAATATTTAAAGAATCGTTCGTCATCTGGCCAATGATTACTTTCACATTGGATGTACCGATGTCTAGACTCACATAAATCTCATTGCTGTTCATTCTCCTGGCACCTCCTTCAAAATGCTACCATGTTCAGGTATTAATAGTTTCTCTATAATAGGGTTGAAAAAATGTCCAACACCTTTATATACACAATAATCTCTTGAATTAAACTTCCTCAAGGCTCGCTTCATGAAGTCCCGGGAAGAATGTGATATAAGGACTCTATTCCACAAATCCGTTTATTTCCCTTCTTTTATACGAGATTTCCTCTTATTTTTTTGGGTAACACTCCCCTACTCTCTTCGGTTCATTTCTTTTTTAATGAAGAGATGTACAAAGCAGTGCATAAGTATTAGTCTACACCATGTGAAAGCAGTAGAAAAGTCACTGTTTTCGTGATTGGAAAGAATTTTGCTGTTTTCTTTCATTTTTACATGAAAATGAGTTATTAAACATAAATTGCCCTGCTCATAAACCTTCGTGAACAAAGAGCATTCCCTGTCCATTAGAACAGGGATTATCTATGCATTTTATCGTCAAGACTCTTTCTTTTCCTCTTCTTCAGTTGAAACGTCCTCATAAGGCTCAAGCCAACTACCTTCATTTAGATAAAGAATACCTTTGGCTTTATCTTTAAGCTTCTCAACTATTAACGGGTAGCTATTCACCTTCTCAGAAAAATCGCTAATGCTTGTTTTCACTTCATATCCGTCTGTCATATAGAGAGTTAAGTTAAAAGCTTTATCCCCATTCGGCGTATAATGAATCTCAGAAATACGATTAATAATACTTAATTCTACTTTCCTGAGCTCGCCTGCCATTTCTGATAGCTCTGTACTTTCGTTCCATTGCATCAAAATAGGAGCGCTCACTGGCGTTTCACCTTTAGGGAGTGCATCAAGAATAGCACCTGATTGCAAAATCGGGAAATATTCACTTCCCTTTTTTAAATACGCGACTCGAGCATTCTCCACAATATCCACTTTAGCAGTTGCAGGAAACTGTCTAGTCACAGTTACTTCTTTAATTTCTTTTGATTTTTCTACCTTTTCTTCTACATTTTTAGCATTTAAATTCCAAAAACTCACGCTATTATTAAGCTCACTTAACTTAATAATTTCTTTTTCTGAAACATAATTATTGCCAGAAACCTCAACGTTCCGAATGTGACTTAAGGAAGATTGGAAGTAAATGATCAGCAAAATGAGAAAGAAGAAGATTGATAAATAGACGATTAATCTTCTGTTAGCGCGCTGCTTACGCTGTGCTTTCAACGTGGGAATCCGATCTTCAATTGTTACAACTTTGCGATCTTCCATTGTCTTGCCTCCGTCTCCGGTAAATGAACTTCTGTCTATACTTACGATGTTACTAACGCTTATCATGGCAACCGAACGGCATGACCCAGCTGTTTGTCCTCATTTCAATCATTATAGCATAAGTTAAGGTGTTATTAGCCTCTAGAAGGAAATTCATCCCAGAGAATTGTTCTTAATAATAAGCTATATTACTTTACATTGTTTATTTCAGCTCTGTGCTGACAAATAGAATGAGCCAATACTTAAGAATCACTAGTATAAGCTAACAAAGCGATATAATAAATAGGTAAATGAAAAGGGTTCCCTCGTAATTTGAATCAATCATGAAAATAATAGAAAAAGAGCGCTCACTAGTGAGCGCTCTTTCATAATCTGCTTAAAATTTTGCGTATCGACTGATATTGAGTAACACTCCCATTGCTACAAGCATGAGCGTTAAGGAAGAGCCCCCGTAGCTAAGGAAAGGAAGGGTAATCCCGGTTACAGGCATTAGGCCAGTTACAACGCCAATATTGATCATTACTTGAATCGCAAGCATGCCGATGATACCAACAGCAAGAAGACTACCAAACAAATCAGGCGCTCTTAGTGCAATTCGAATCCCTCGCCACAGAAGAAGCGAAAATAATAGAATCACAAAGCTTCCACCGATAAATCCGAGTTCTTCAGATAAAATTGCAAAGATAAAGTCTGTTTGCGGTTCAGGTAAATAATAAAATTTCTGTCTACTTTGGCCGAGCCCAAGCCCCATCAGGCCACCCGGGCCAATGGCATACAGCGATTGAATGATTTGAAAACCACTACCGAGTGGGTCACTCCACGGATCAAGGTAGGAGGTGATTCGCGCAATCCGATAGGGCGCTGATAAAATCAGGACGGCAAAGCCGGCTAAACCAAGCATACCAAGCCAAACAAAGTGGGCTATTCTTGCCCCCGAGATAAAAATCATTACAACGCACGTACCAACCATAACCGCTCCAGTTCCAAGATCCGGTTGGAGCATAATCATACCGAAAGCTATGAACACAATACCAAGCGACGGCACTAGTCCTTTTTTGAATGACGTAATGCGTTTTTGATTTTCGGATAAATATTTAGCAAGAAAAGCAATCATTGCAAGTTTTGTAAATTCAGATGGTTGGATTGAAAACGCACCAACACCAAGCCAGCTTCTCGCTCCCCCTCGAACAAGTCCAACTCCTGGGATCAGGACTAGAACAAGTAGAATGAAGCAGATGAGCACGCCTACTTTTGACCAGGTGCGCCATGTCCAATACTCAACGTTCATCACGAAGAACATGGCCACAACACCTACCCCCGCAAAAAGAAGCTGTCTTTTTGCAAAGAAAAATGCATCGTCAAATTTATAAGAGGCCCATACAGCGCTGGCACTGTAAACCATGATTAATCCAATTGCTAACAGCACTAGTGTTGCAGTTAAAAAGACCAGGTCTGGCGTTGATTTTGTTTTCGGCAATAGACCCACACTCCGTTTTGTCGATTTTACCTAACCGAACTCACCGGATAAGCAAGACAACCTCTCATTAGAGTCTATGCATTGCCTCAATAAAGATGTCTCCACGTTCTTCAAACGTTTTGAATTGATCCCAGCTTGCACAAGCTGGTGATAGAAGAACGACATCCTCCGCTTCGGAAAGATTATAAGCTGTTGTAACAGCTTCCTCTACATTATCGACAACTGTCACAGAATCCAGTCCTGCTGATGAAGCTGTTTTTTCTAATTTAGAGGCAGTCTGACCAAACGTAATTAAGTGCTTCACTTTTGTTTGGAAATACGGAATTAAATCGTCAAACCCGTTCCCACGATCAAGACCTCCAGCGAGAAGAATCACGGGCTTTTTGAAGGAATCAAGCGCTTTTTTAGTAGCAATTGAATTCGTTGCTTTAGAATCATTGTAAAATTTTCGTTCGTTAACTTCTCCTACGAACTGTAGACGATGTTTCACACCGTGAAAGTTTGTTAGTTCTTGATGGATCTTTTCATTTGAAACACCTGACAACTTCGCTACAGCTATAGCAGCAAGCGTATTTTCCACGTTCTGCTTCATTGATAGATCTTCAATCTTAATCACTTTTTCCTCTTTAAACACGATCCACTCTTCATCAATACATACGCCTGAATCTAGTTTTTTTGTGGCTGAAAAAGGAACGAGTGAAGCATTAGAATCCTCAGCAAAACCAGTGACAAGTTCATCGTCAGCATTATAAACAGCAAAATCTTCCTCGGTTTGATTTTGGAACAAACGAGCCTTAGCTGCGGCATAAGCCTCTTTAGTTCCATGATAATCAAGGTGTGCCTCATAAATATTTAGAAGTACTGAAATATGAGGATGGAAGTTCATTGTTCCTTGAAGCTGAAAACTAGAGAGTTCTGTCACAAGCGTTTGATTAGGTGTAGCTTCCGCAGCTACCTCACATACAACTGTTCCAATATTGCCTGCCACAATCGGATTAGACTCTGTATCTCTTAATAATTGTCCAATCAGAGTAGTTGTCGTTGTTTTCCCGTTCGAACCTGTTATGGCAACAAACGGAGCTTCTGATATTTCACCTGCGATTTCAACTTCTGTCACAATTGGAATCTCTCTCTTTTGAGCTTCTGCTAAAAGTGGATTTTCATAAGGAATCCCGGGATTCTTCACAATTAAATCGACGCCATCTAGAAGTTCAAGAGGATGCCCACCGCCTACAACGGTGAACCCTAATTCTTGAAGTTCCATTGCTTTAGGATTGTTTTTCACTTCTTCGCGATCATTCACCTTTACGTTAGCGCCAAGAGATCGTAGGAGCTTCGCTGCCGCAAATCCACTTTTCGCTATTCCTAAAACAAGAACAGACTTATTTTCATAATTTACTTTTTTCATTACATCCACACCTCAAGATAGATTCCAAACGTTGCACATAGTAAACCAACTGTCCAAAATGTAGCGACAACACGCCATTCCGTCCAACCAGAAAGCTCATAGTGGTGATGAAGAGGACTCATCTTAAACACACGTTTACCTGTCGTTTTAAATGAAGTTACCTGAATAATAACGGATAGGGTTTCAATGACAAACACCCCACCAATAATGACGAGAAGAAGCTCAAGCTTCGTCATAATGGCAACAGCTGCAAGAGCTCCCCCAAGCGCAAGTGATCCAGTATCACCCATAAATACTTTCGCAGGGTGAGCATTAAAAACAAGAAATCCTAGTACTGCGCCAACGACACTGACGGAGAAAATAGCCACATCATACATGTATACTGACGCCGCAAGAATGGCAAATGCACCGAAGGCAATAGCCGACGTTCCTGCTACAAGCCCGTCCAGTCCATCTGTCAGATTGACAGCGTTTGACGCGCCAACTAGCATGACAAAAAGTAAGATGACATATCCAATGCCAATGTCAAAGCTCCACTCTGTCCCTGGAACATGAATCGCTGTATCAAATCCAACGGTTCTTAATCCAAAATAAACAAGGATCGCAATTAGGAGCTGACCTAATAGTTTTTGTTTTGATGTTAATCCAAGGTTACGCTTTTTCACGACTTTAATAAAATCATCCAAAAAGCCAATCAGTCCATATCCAACTGTTACAAATAAAAGCAGCCAAATTTGGGTTGAAATTTCATCATATTTAAGAGCGATAATAATAGTCCCGAGAATAATAGACAGAATAATGATCAGTCCGCCCATTGTCGGAGTGCCAGATTTCTTTTGGTGTGACTTAGGTCCTTCTTCTCTGATGCTCTGTCCAAATTTAAGCCTTCTTAAATATGGAATAAATACGGGCGATACTAGCACCGCAATAATAAATGATGTTAATAAGCTAAAAATTAATAATCTTTCAATCACTGTACTGCCTCCTTAAGATTCATTCTCTAATGCCTTTACGATGGTTTCGAGCCCTAGCCCTCTTGAAGCTTTTAACAAAACGGCTGTTTTATCATCAAGTTGGCCCGATAGATATGATGCGGCATCTTCTTTATTGTCAAAGGAAACAGCAGGCACTTGCTGTGCTTCATCTTCCACGATCCCATCATAAATCCACTTTGCTTTTTCTCCAACTGTAATCACTTCCGTAATAGACGGTTGAATCGCCGTTGCTATGTTACGGTGGAGAGATTCTTCTCGATCACCTAACTCATACATATCACCAAGAATGGCGATTTTCTTATGAAATCCTTCCAATTCTGCAAGGGTTTCAACCGCAGCTTTCATGGATGTTGGGCTGGCATTATAGGCATCATTAATAATTAATGCACCGGTTGAACTCCTAAACTTCTCAAGTCTCATCCCAGTAAGGGTTAAGGAAGATAGTGCTTTTCGAATTTGGTCATCTGTCATTCCAAGTTTTCTTCCTGCAGCAATGCTGTAGAGCGCGTTCTTAATATTATGTTTACCTAATAATGCAATTTCGAACGGCTCTTTTTCATTTAGTAACGTAAACGAATACCCATTATCCAGCTTTACTACTTGATCAACTTGAAGATCATTTGTTTCATCGTATCCGCAAGAAATCGCGTTCTTCTGAAGTGGAGCAAGAAGAGGCTCATCTCCATCAATCACGAGATGACCATTTGACTTAAGTCCCTCTGCTATTTCCATTTTCGCTTTGGCGATATTTTCTCGACTGCCAAGTTGAAGTAAATGAGACTCTCCAATGTTCGTAATGATCGCCACATCCGGTGTAGCGATCTGGGTAAGAAGGGAAATCTCACCTGCTCCGCTCATCCCCATTTCAAGGATCAATACATCTGTTTCTTCAGGCATAGCAAGAACTGTCATCGGGAGTCCCCAATGATTATTCAAGTTGCCCTGTGTTTTATACGTTTTATATTTAGGACTGAGAACCGCTTCAAGCATATCTTTCACTGTTGTTTTCCCATTACTGCCGGTTACACCGATAACATATGGATTTTGTTCTCTAAGAACTTGCTTCGCAAGCTCCTGAAATCCAACGGTTGTGTCGTCAACTTCGTAAACATTTATCTTCCCAACAAGATCTTGAGGAAATGGCTTACTTTTATCCCAAAGCGTTCCAGTTGCCCCATTTGCAATGGCTGCATCAATGAAACGATGACCATCGAATACTTCGCCAACGATCGGAATAAATAATTTATTCGTACAGTCTTTCCTCGTATCCGTCGCCACACCTTCAAAGACCAGTTCATGTTCAACTGGTCCCTGACTAATATTGTTTAGTAATTTAGATGAAAAGTTCATCTCTTCCGCTCCTTTATTGCCTGACGTGCTATTTGTCGATCATCAAAATCGAGCACTTGATCGCCGATAATTTGATAAGTTTCATGTCCTTTACCTGCAATAAGGACAACGTCTCCTTCCACAGCGTGAGTAACAGCATGATGAATAGCTGCTGCTCGATCTGTAATGCGGATATAATGTCCACTTACACCTTCCACCATATCATCTAATATCTGTTCAGGATCTTCACTCCTCGGATTATCTGAAGTAAGAACCGCTGTATCTGCTAATTCTGTTGCGATCTTCGCCATGAGGGGTCGTTTCGTACGATCACGATCTCCCCCGCAGCCAACGACAGCAAATACATTCCCTATTGACATCTCTTTAACCGTTAACAGCACATTCTCAAGGCTATCCGGTGTATGCGCATAGTCAACGATAACGGGAAATTCCTGTCCTTCATCAACAAGTTCGAACCGTCCCGGAACACCTGCAATTTGTTCAAGACTCTCTAGAATACGATCAAGTGATAACCCATTAGAAAGACAAGCTGCAATAGCTGCAAGTGCATTGTAGACGCTGAATTTGCCTGTTAACATCAGTTTCACATCTCGTTCTTCTTCAGGAGTAACGAGGTGAAAACTTGTCCCGTTAGCGGAAAACGAGATGCTGTTAGCCATAATATCAGCGTTATTATCAATTCCATATTTAAAAATGTGCGCTGAAGTCATTTGTTCATATTGCTCACTCGCTTGATCATCGGCATTTAAAACGGCTACCTTTTTTCTCCCTGTATCATATGTATTACCTAACTGTGAAAAAAGAAGACCTTTTGCCTGACGATATTCCTCCATTGTTCCATGATAATCAAGATGATCTTGAGTTAAATTCGTAAAGACCGCTACATCATAATCACAGCCTCTAACGCGACCTAATGTTAACGCGTGAGAAGAAACTTCCATAACAGCCGTTTGAACATTGCTTTCCTGCATTTTGGCAAATTGCTTTTGAAGTAGCAATGGTTCAGGTGTGGTGTTTTTCGTCTCGAATTCTTCATCTGCTATTTTCATATTAATAGTGCCGATTAATCCTGTCGTTTGCTGTTCATTACGATGAATCTGCTCAATTAAATGAGAAACGGTCGTTTTGCCATTCGTTCCCGTTACACCAATTAAAGAAAATGATTTGGTTGGATTATGATAGAAATAATTAGCTAGCTCTGCAAGCGCACGATGAGCATCTCTAACAATAATAACTGGAACAGAAACGTCTAGCTCCTTTTCAGATATAAGTGCAACTGCTCCCTGTTGTACAGCCTGCTCAGCAAAATCATGGCCATCCACTGTGTAACCAGGGATACAAACGAATAAACTATTAGCTTCAACAGCTCGACTATCACTTTCAATCGTTACTATTTCCGGGTTCCCTTTTCCTACTTGCTTATATGTAAGTAATGCATGGAGAAGTTCTTGTAATTTCATCTCTTTCAAACCTTTCTAGTTCGCTGACATATTTTCAGAAAACAAGCCAAGAGCATACGCCTTGGCTTGTTCACTACTTATTGTACTCACCGGTCGCTTATTTGTCACCCATATAAAGTCGAATTTCTGACCCAGCCGGTAATTTCACTCCAGGTTCAGGGGCCTGAGCCACAACGATATCCCCTTCACCACTTGAATCAATTTTCAAATTATACATTGCTTTATGAATATCTTCAGTAGATAAACCTACTAAATCCGGCATTTCAGTCATCTCTTCATCCTGCCATGTCTTTTCTTTCTCAATTTGGTCTTCCCTTTTTTCCACACCCATAACCGTCAAACTATCCTGGATAATATTACCTACAATTGGAGCGGCTACGATTCCACCAAATTGGAGCGTATCTTTCGGATTATCAATCGCCACATAGACAACAATTTGAGGATCATCCGCCGGAGCAAAACCAATAAAAGAGACGATATGATTATTTTTTAAATAAGCGCCGTCTTTCGCTTTTTGAGCCGTTCCTGTCTTTCCGCCTACCCTATAGCCATCTACATAAGCGTTTTTTCCAGTTCCAAGCGCCACGACCGTTTCAAGCGCATGCCTTACTTCCTCGGAGGTTTCTTTTGAAATAACTTGTCTTTTCGCAGTTGGCGAGTTTTTACTCACAACTGCTCCCGTCTCAGGATCTAGCCACTCTTTTGCAATGTATGGTTCATAGAGGGTCCCTCCGTTCACAGCAGCCGAGACAGCTGTCACCTGCTGAATAGGCGTAACGGATACACCCTGACCGAAGGCGGTTGTTGCAAGCTCTAGTGGACCGACATTATCAACATCAAATAATATTCCACTTGCTTCACCTTGTAGGTCAATGCCGGTTTTGTCACCGAAGCCGAATTTATCAATATATGAAAAGAGCTTTTCTTTGCCCAGACGTTCCCCGAGAAGAACGAAACCAGGGTTACAGGAATTTTGCACACCTTCTAAAAACGTTTGGCTTCCATGACCTCCAGCTTTCCAACATCTTAATTTTGTTCCAGCCACTTCAATGCTTCCAGGGTCGTGAAAATGATCTTTCTCAAGATCAACTTCACCTTCCTCAAGAGCAGCAGCTAGCGTAATAATCTTAAATGTTGATCCTGGTTCATACGTACTCCATACAGGCTTATTTTGATTCCAGACGTCAGGAGAGACTTGCTGAAATTCTTCTGGATTAAAATCCGGCCTTGAAGTCATCCCGAGAATCTCACCTGTATTGGGATCCATTGCAATGGCTGCCGCTCCATCCGGATGGTAGGTAGCTTCCGCAATATCCAACTCTCGTTCCATAATTGTCTGGATTTTTGAATCAATTGTTAAACGTAGATCGAGCCCATCTACAGGTTCTGTATAATCATCTGCAAGAGAAGGCATCCGCTTACCTTTCGCATCTGCATAATACTCAACCTGTCCTTTTTCACCGCTTAACTCTTCATCATAATAGAGCTCAATACCTGTCAAACCTTGATTATCAATACCACTGAACCCTAGCACGTGAGCTAGAAAGTCGCCGTTTGGATAGTGACGTTTGTTATCTTCAGCAATGTAAACACCTGAAAGATTCAATTTCCGAATTTCATTTGCCTTTTCATTCGACATTTTCTTACCTTCAGGACGAATCCAAACCATTGATTGATTCTGGGTGATCGTTTCATAAACCTTTTCTTTACTCGTATTAAGGGAAGCAGCAAGAGCTTCAGCAGTAGCCGCAGGATTTTGAAGCTGTCTTGGAACGATTAATACAGAAGGGGCACTAATATTCGTTGCAAGAGGCACTCCGTTACGATCCAAGATTTCGCCTCGACTCGGTTCAAACGGAATATTTCGACTCCAAGAATCTTTCGCTTTCTCGCTTAGCCAATTTCCCATCACAAGCTGCACATAACCAAGCCTCACGACGACAACCGCAAATACAAATAGACCGATGACAAGCGCCATCACAAGTCTCCTTCGAACAGTAACAGTGGAAACGCGCATAAACTCATCCTCCCTGATTATGCTCGTTCCACTATATGTTCAACACGGTTTAGATAGACCTGCTAGTCTGTAATTGGCTCCGCATCTTCCTCAGCTTCCGTTTGTTCTGGTTCTTCTTCAGAAGAAGGAGACTTCAGCTCAACGACTAGATAATCGTCTTTTTTGATATTACTTCCTTTGTTAATCCCTTGCTTCGTAACATATCCAGCTCCCATGACGTTCGGTTTAAGGTCCATTAGCTCGACTAACTTCATAACGTCAGCTAGAGACCACCCAGTAATATCAGGCATTTTCGCACTACCTTCTGCCCGCAAAATAATTCGTTCATTATCGAGTATTTTCGTACCTGCATGAGGAGATTGACCTGTGACCCCTCCATCACCAAGTACTGTAACCGATAAGCCTTTCGCTTCAAGTTCTTTCTTCGCTTCGTCTGCATTCATGCCCGTCACTTCTGTTAATACCTGACCGCTCTCTTTCTTTGAGCTTTCTTCGGACGTTTCTTCTTTCTTTTCCATCGGATCAATATTTAAATATTGAAGACTATTTTTCATAACCGTGTTAAAGATAAGAGAAACAGGGTCACTTCCAAGTTCAGGATATTCAAGCTGTGGGCGGTCAACAGCAACATAGACTACTAATTCCGGATCATCTGCAGGTGCCATACCTATAAACGAAAAGATGTTATTTCCATATCCACTCATATAGCCCTTTGAACCTTGTGAAATTTGAGCTGTACCGGTTTTACCAGCAATCTCGTAACCTTCAATGTTATATGGGGTACCTGTGCCATCCGTCACTACCGTACGTAAAAGATCTCGCGTTTGTTTAGCAGTGTCTTTAGAAATAGGTTCTCCAGCTACTTCAGGTTCGTGATTCAGCTTCACTTCGTTTGATTCAGGATCAACTATTTTTTCTATGACATATGGCTTCATCATCTTACCGCCGTTAGCTATTGCAGTTATAGCTTGTACTTGCTGGATTGGCGTTATCGTAGATCCTTGTCCAAATCCAGTCGTAATTCGTTCAAGCTCTCCGCCATAAGTAATTCTTGAAGAAGACTCCCCCGGGAGATCAATACCTGTTTTCGAATCCAATCCGAATTTAGTTAAGTAACCCTTATACTTCTCATAGCCTAGCTTTTCTTTAACAAGGATAGAAGCTGCAACGTTAGAGGATTGTCGAATACCTTCATCAAAACTAATTGCACCCCATCCTTCACCACCATTATGATCACTCACTCGACCACCAGGCACTGAATATTGACCTGACTGGAAGAGCTCGTCTCCATTGTATACACCTTCTTCAATGGCTGATGCCACAGTGAAAATTTTCATAGTCGAACCTGGCTCAAATGCCGTAAGAGCCATATTCGTGTAATTAGAAACGTTTCTTAAGTTTGGATCAAACGTTGGACGATTGCCCATCGCTAGGATTTTACCTGTATCTGGATCTGCAACAATCGCCGTCATTCGTTCAGGGTTGAATTTCTCCTGTGCCTCGTTCAAAGCATTTTCCATTAACACTTGGATTTTTTGATCAATTGTTAAATAAACATCGTTTCCACTTTTGGAAGGGGTGATATTCTCGTTACCATAAGGAAGTCTGAATCCTTCACGATCACTTTGATACGTTTCTTTCCCTTCCTGCGGCACGAGATATTTATTCAATTTCTTTTCTAATCCTAGTAGACCTTCCTGCACGCCATCTTCGTTTTCATTTGTAAAACCAAGAAGATGTGAAGCAAACTCTTCGTTCGGATAGAGTCTTGTTTTCGTTGGGATGAATCCAACTCCTGGTAAATCCATTTCTTCTATTTTTTCTTTTTGAGTTAAGCTTAAATCTTTACCCGATGCACCAAATTCTACTTGAAAAGGATCGTCTCTTGATAAAATTTCTTTTACATCAGATTCTTCCATCTCGATAATAGGTGCAAGCGCAGCAGCTGTTTTATCGATGTCTTCTACATGGTCCTCATATTCTTTATCCAAAATCGCTCTTAGCGTAAAGGAAGGAATATCGGTAGCTAGAGCATTCTCACCTGTTCGGTCAAAGATCGTACCGCGATCCGCTTCGAGGATTTTGCTTCTAGTCCACTTATCTTTTCCAAGCTCCATTAAGTCCACTTTTTCACCGTCTGAACCTGATACCGCCTGTGTCCACTCGATGTAGAAAAACCGTCCAATAAAAGCAAAAAAGAGCAGGACAAATAGTGACATTAAAATCGCTGCTCCAACATTAATATGTGAGTTCTTGTTTGTTTCTTTCATGACAGTGCAAACCTCCGAAATTATGATCCTTTGTTGATCACTTCTACATTTTGATCATTCAGTTCCATGCCTAATTTTTCTTCGGCAATGTTCACAATTCGACCAGGCGCACTTAATTCTGTCACTTTAACCTGAAGCTCTTCATTCTGTTTCACTTGAGCACGTTGGTCTGCTTCCGCTTGCTGCAGTCCAGTATTCAAATTATAAATCTTAGCGTAGTTAGAAACCATAAAGATCGACGCCGCCACGAACGTTAGTACAAGCATCATCCAGAGCAACTTCTCTCCTTTAGTGATTCGTCCACGTTCCACATGGACAGCTTGCTGTTTTGTTTCAACTTGTTTTTTTTGCGTTTGCTGCTGCTGATACTTATACGCCAGGTTACTCATCATTTTCCCCCTTGCACCTCTTTATATTTTTATCTTTACACTTTCTCTGCTACACGAAGCTTTGCGGATCGTGCGCGTCTGTTTGCTTCTTGTTCTTCTTCTGACGGAAGAATCGGCTTTCTTGTTACAAGCTTGATATCAGGCTGGTAGGCATCTGGAATAATCGGCATTCCAGGCGGAAGTTCTGGACCAGAAGCCGCTTCCTTCATAGTCGTTTTGCAAATACGATCTTCAAGAGAATGGAACGTGATCACACTCATTCTGCCACCAGAGTTCAAAATAGACATCCCATCTTTAAGAGCCTCTTCAAATACTTTAAGCTCATCATTCACTGCTATTCGAATAGCCTGAAAAATTCTTTTGGCGGGATGCCCTCCCTTCCTTCTCGCAGGTGCTGGAATAGCGTCCTTAATAATATCAACGAGTTCAAATGTGGTTTCAATCGGTTTTAAGTCTCTTGCTTTTTCAATTTTGCGAGCGATTTGTTTTGAAAACTTTTCTTCACCAAATTTGAAAAAAATCGAGACGAGGCGCTCATACTGCCATTCATTCACCACTTCATACGCCGATAAACTGGAAGATTGGTCCATTCTCATATCGAGCTGAGCATCATGCTGATAACTAAACCCCCGCTCACCTTTATCAAGCTGCGGAGAGGAAACACCAAGGTCGAATAAAATGCCATCAACGCCATCAACACCAAGTTCAGAGAGGGCTTCTTTGATGAAGCTAAAGTTTCGTTCAATAACTGTCAGCTTGTCCTCATAGCCTGCAAGTGTTGTTTTGGCGTTATCTATTGCCCATTGATCCTGATCAAAAGCATAGAGGTGTCCTGTGGTAAGCTTATCCAGGATTGCTTTTGAATGACCGCCGCCGCCAAGCGTACAGTCAACATAAATGCCATCTTCTTTAATATTTAGTGCGTTCACTGCTTCTTCTTTTAATACTGTAATGTGTTCAAACATAGCTACACCTTAACCTTCATTCCATATTGACCTTCTACAAATCGAAATCCATCATACTTTCCGCGATTTCAGAGAAAGACTCTTCTGATGCATTGAAGTACTCTTCCCAAACGGCTTTGTCCCAAATTTCTAATCGATTTGAAACACCAATCACAACGCATTCTTTCTCAAGCCCTGCATACTGGCGTAATGTTCCGGCAATATTTACCCTGCCCTGTTTATCCAGTTGGCATTCAGTTGCACCTGAGAAAAAGAATCGGGTAAAAGCACGAGCATCTTTCTTTGTAAAAGGGAGTGTCTTCATCTTCTCTTCAAGAACTTCCCATTCTGTCATTGGGTAGCCGAAGATGCATTTATCTAACCCGCGAGTGAGGACGAAGGTTTCACCAAGTTCTTCACGAAACTTAGCGGGAATGATCATTCTGCCTTTTTCATCAACAGTATGCTGATATTCCCCCATAAACATGGCTTCCTCCACCTCTCCCACTTTCTACCTCTAAGTTACCACAACTCCCCACTTTTCACCACTAAAAAAATAATTCGTACCACAAAACAAAAATCCTGCTGTTCAGCGGGATTTTTATTTAAAAATATTTGGTTTTCAAACAAAAAGGGTACTCGCCATTCCGCGGGTGCCTGTCACCCGCTTGAAATCATGCCATACAGAGGTTATATTGGCCAAATCAAAAAAGCTGCCAGAATCCTCCGGCAGCTTTCCTTCTATCCCTTAAAGATAAATCACCTTATGCTTATCATTAAACGGAAGCTCAAGTTCCATCACTTGATCCACAAAATCCAAACCATGCCAATTTAAATAATAGACTGCGTTCCACTTCCGCTCTTGAGGCGCCCCGTTAGGTTTTAACGCAAAGCCTACTTCATCGAATTTATCCAGCGTATTTTCATGCTGATACTCGAGTGATTGATAAAGTTTTTGCTGAAGAAGATCAAGCTGTCTTTGAAGAAATTGGCCATTTTTTTCAGCAAAGCGATTAAGTCCATGATCAACGGATTCTGTTAATTCGCGAAGATTTTGATGAATGTCGTCCACTTTCAACTTAGCATCTTTAAATGCAGCCCCGATCCCTACATCATCTAAATGACGCACGTAGGATTCTTTCGAGTGATCAATCCCTGACTTTAGGATTTCATCATCTGATAAAGAGAGATCATCGACATACTTTTGAATATGTCGCTCTACAAACGTAAATGTCAGTCGCGGCACGATGACAGGCATTTTTATTCCGAAAGTATGAAAGGCTGGCTTCAGTAAAGCCCAGTAAGCAAGTTCACCTGGTCCAGCCACAAAACCTAGCACAGGAAACATTAAATCTTGCATGATCGGTCGCGTCACAACATTGTTACTTAAATCTTCCGGCTGATGTTCCGCTAATTCAAGCAGCTCTTCTTTTGAGTAGGAAACGGAAGCGGTTTTCCCCTCAAATCTTCCGTTTATTCGTTCTAGTAATATCCGTTCGCCGTTTACCTTTACGAATAAATTTGCTTGTAGGTCATCAAGATCGACACCAATTGGATAATTCTCTTCACGAAGATGAGCCGCCTGGGTTAAAACACCTTCATTGATTGTTTCATTTTGATGAATCATTTGTTTAAACGCGTCAGTCTGTAGACGGCGAAAATCTCGGTTACCTGAATCTACGAGCACAAGTCCATGCTTTGAAAAAAGCTTTGTCATGATGTAACAAAAATGATCAACGTACGTATTAGATTTCTCAGTTACACGTTCTAGAAACCCTTGAATCTGTTTCGTATAAGAGGTTTCGCCAAATCGTTTGAGCATGTCACGCGTCCAAGAGTTAATCGCATCATGATCAAGCGATATATCAGACAATGCCTGCTTTGTCATTTGCTTTTGAGGCACTGCCTCTTTGCGCTCTCGCCCTTCATCATACGAATAAATATGATTGACTTCATGATAATCATGATCTTCTCCAGCTACCCAAAAGATAGGTATAACAGGTACACCTAGCTTTCGTTCTTTCTCTGCTGCTAATTTAATGACCGATATCGCTTTATTGATCGTATAAAGGGGACCAGTTAACACCCCAGCCTGTTGCCCTGCAACAACAGTTACCGCTTCTGGCTGTTGTAAACGCTCGATATTTGCAAGCGCCGGTCCTTCTGCTTCAAATTGCTCATTAAACTCCATCAA
This sequence comes from Anaerobacillus sp. 63XJN7_4_ISO-PGPR-S23-413, assembly GCF_056173725.1. Classification (NCBI taxonomy): domain Bacteria; kingdom Bacillati; phylum Bacillota; class Bacilli; order Caryophanales; family Bacillaceae; genus Anaerobacillus; species Anaerobacillus sp. 63XJN7_4_ISO-PGPR-S23-413. Next base: position 1,707,091 of record NZ_CM149688.1, on the reverse strand, counting down.
GTGTTCCGTTAAATTCGCACGATCTTGATGACGTTCCATTAACTCTTCGTATCGCTTTTCATATGAGGAATCATGCTGATATGTATAGTCAAAAAAAGCTGAGATTCCTTTTTTCTCAGCAATGTAATCTGTCGCAATGACATTTGATCCTGGAAGGAATGTTTCTTTGAGTTTCATTTATATTTCTTCCTTTCTTGACACAAATGCGGAACTCCGCCTATTTAATCCTTTGTTAGTATATCAAACTTCCTCATTGCTACCAAAAAAAAAGCTTATAAGTTAGACCGATAGAATTCGGTGAACTAACCCAATAAGCACTAAAACAATATACCCTGTAGAAAACAATAGAAAATTAAAACGCCACGCACCTTTTATCACTTTGTGAATCTCGACATCATCTTTCATTTTCCAATGAAGCACGGTAAATGCACCAGCCGCCCCAATAATCATTAGTAAAATGACCCAAAGAAATGATTGACCAAGTAATTCAACGAGAATAAAGTGAACGCTTAAGATAAAAAAGATCGTTGAAACATCTACCGCAAGACGAAAGGAGAACTTTTTCTTCCGCGTCGTTTTTACCGTAATAATATAGACCAGGTACCAGGCAAGCAGCGGAATCGTTACGGCCGTTGCTACAATCCATGATAAGAGGTTTTCCATTTCATGAGACTCCTTTCTCTATCTATTTAACATCTCAAGACCCTTCACACTGTCGTAGACAAACCTAGAATAAGGAACGTATTGGCCATTTAATTCAGCTTCTTTAAGAATAAAGCCTGTGATCGCATCGATCTCTGTCACTCTTCCCGCCTTTAAGTCTGCAAGCATAGATGACGTATTCGAGCTCGTTCGCCTGCATATAAGCTGTGTATCATTCCAAGCATCTTCATACTCTAATTGAAGTACGCGACAGGTCTCCTTAACTAATTCTCGCATCACACTATAAAACCTTGGATTTTGGAGCAGCTCTCCATTTGTTACGTGATAAATTCCGCTGAGAGGATTAATCGCACAGTTCACAATAAGTTTTTTTGCAAGCATCTGGTACCAGTCACTTTCATAATAAATCGGAAAATCCCTGGTTGAGAGGTTTGCAAGCGGATTAGGCAGGCCACTAAATGCACTCACTCTTATAACGCCGCTTCCTGTGTGTTCGACCGTTCTCTCATCTACCTTCTTTGCGCCATGCTCAATAACTCCAACTAGAATATTATGCTGTAGTAATGATAAATGAGAAAGGTGCCCCATGCCGTTTTGTACAAAAAGGATATCAGGTAAATGGTTATCCCGGTATACCTTTTGAATCATCTTTATAACAGAGGGAACTTGATTAGATTTAACTGCAACAACGAGTAAATCCGTTTCGCCCCCCGCCAGAAAATGCGTGGATCGAACATGCGCTACGCGTATATTTTCTCCTTGTTTGTATGTAATCCCTCGATTGAGCAGATCAGCTTGTTCATTTCGATGACATACGACTGTAACGACGTGCTCTTCCATCGCAAACTTTGATGCTAACAGTAAACCGATTGATCCAGCTCCGATAACCGTAATATTCAACTTTCACGTCACCCTCTTGTCTAACACATGATATTCTTCTTAAAGTTTAGCACAGGTTCTCGTCAATGATGAGTAAAAAATCCCTTAACAGTTAAGTTAAGGGATTTTACGACTTTTATACAGGATAAACAGGGTGTTTCTTATCTGGCGCTGCCACTTCTTTTGATTCATAGTAGCTTAATCGATCCACTAAAACTTCACGCAGCTCACTTCCGGGAACTATGTCATCCACAATCAATTCAGAAGCAAGTTTGTAAATATCAATGTGTTCTTTATACTCCTGATGCTTCTCTTTGACGTATTCCATACGTTCCTTAGGATCCTCAATCGCATTTATCTTATTAGCATAAACAGCATTGACTGCAGCTTCAGGTCCCATTACGGCAATTTGTGCAGTCGGAAGAGCTATGCAGCAATCAGGTTCAAATGCAGGGCCTGCCATCGCATACAACCCCGCTCCATAAGCTTTCCTCACGACTACCGAGATCTTTGGTACCGTAGCCGAGCTCATTGCCGCAATCAATTTAGCGCCGTGGCGAATAATCCCAGCACTTTCAACTTTCGTTCCAATCATAAATCCAGGAACGTCCGCAAGAAACACGAGAGGAATATGATAGGCATCGCAGAGCTGAATAAATTTCGCACCCTTATCTGCAGAATCAACGAAAAGAACGCCGCCTTTAACCTTTGGTTGATTGGCAATCAATCCAACTACTCGTCCATCTATTCTAGCAAAACCAGTAATCAACTCTGGCGCAAAGAGCTTCTTCATTTCAAAAAAGCTTTCACTATCCACGAGTGCCTCAATTAAGTCATACATGTTAAACGGCGCATTTTGATTTTCAGGTACGATATCACTGATTGACTTTTCAAGCGAAGGTAGCTTACCTTCTAGATGAGGTGTGCGCTTATGGAAATTCCCCGGAAAATAACTAAGGTAGTTCCTTCCAAGTTCAATCGCTTCCTCCTCGTTTGCAGCAAGAACGTCACCGCACCCGCTTGTACTGCAGTGCATTCGTGCACCACCCATTTGTTCTAACGTTACTTTTTCCCCTATTACTTTTTCAGCCATCCTAGGTGAACCAAGATACATTGACGCGTTTTTATCGACCATAATGACAATATCACAGAAAGCTGGTATGTATGCGCCGCCGGCAGCTGAAGGTCCAAACAGCAAGCAAACTTGTGGTACCATTCCAGACATTTTCACTTGATTATGAAAAATCCTTCCAGCCCCACGTCGATTTGGAAACATTTCAAGCTGATCTGTAATTCTAGCTCCGGCTGAATCGACCAAATACAAAAGAGGTACCTTCAAGCTCATTGCTGTTTCTTGAATGCGAATAATCTTCTCAACCGTTCTCGCACCCCAAGATCCTGCCTTAACCGTAGAATCATTGGCCATCACACAAACCTTTTTTCCGTTCACTTTGCCAATCGCGGTGACAACCCCATCTGCAGGAAGATCTTTTGCATAATTGTTCGCGAATTTACCATCTTCTGTGTATTCACCGCTATCAAATAGAAGCTTAAGTCTGTCACGCACAAAAAGCTTATTCGATTGCTTTAGCTTTTGATGGTATTTGTCAGATCCACCACCTTCTACTTCTGTAGCTTTAGTGGCTAAAAGTTCTTCAAGATGATTCATTTTGAATCCTCCTTTGTTTTTGATTAGATCGAGCGCTCGTTCAGCTAGCTTCCTTACTTAACGATAACGAGAACATCACCTTCGTTAACAAAATCACCAACGCTTACTTTCACCTCTGTGACCGTTCCTTCCTCTACACCTTCAATTGGAATTTCCATCTTCATCGATTCAAGCATCACAAGCTCCTGTCCTGCTGTAATTGAATCTCCTTCTCCTACCATTACGTTTAATACCGTTCCAGCCATTGATGCTTTTATTTCTTGCATTTTCATCATTCCTTTTCTAATTGATTATTTTTTAATAAGATGACGAGCTAAATAAGACGTCGAATAATTCCCCTCTTGAAAATGACGCTCACCTAGTAATTGGGTAAACAACGGACCATTATGCTTGATCCCAGTTAATGAGAATTCCTTAAAGAAAGCCTCTCCTTTGTCGATCGCTTCTTTACGAGTAGCGCCTGACACAATAATTTTGGCAATCATCGGATCATAGAACGGGGAAACGCTTGAACCACTTTCGTAGCCTGCATCAATCCGAACCCCTTCTATTTCAGGAAACATTAGCGTTTCAATTTTGCCAGGTGATGGCATAAACGATGTTGGGTCTTCTGCATATAGCCTAAATTCAATACTATGACCAGTTGGCACAATATCTTCTTGCTTCAAAGGTAAGTCTTTACCTTGTGCAACAAGGAGCTGCCATTCAACTAAATCTACTCCAACAGTTTCTTCCGTGATCGGATGCTCTACTTGTAACCTGGTGTTCATTTCTAGAAAATAAAAGTTTTCATTCTGATCCATCACAAATTCTACTGTCCCAGCATTTGTATAATGAACATGCTTAGCAGCTAATAAAGCAGCTTCTCCTATTTGAACACGAGTCTTTTCAGACAAAAAAGGTGATGGCGTTTCTTCAAGCACCTTCTGATTACGCCTCTGTATCGAGCAATCTCGTTCGAACAGATGGACGATATTGCCATGATCATCTCCTACAATTTGCACTTCGATATGGCGCGCATCGTCAATGAATTTTTCGACGAACATCGCTCCATTGCCAAAATAGGCTTTAGCACGGTTCTGACTTGATACGAATGCTTTTTCTAACTCTTGATCATTTTCACAGCGCTGCATGCCAATCCCGCCTCCGCCTGCAGCTGCTTTTAACATGATCGGATAGTTGATTTCATTTGCAAATGCGATCGCTTCTGTCACATCCTCAATTTCACCACTGCCCGGAACGACCGGTACCCCTGCTTCTTGCATTGTTTTTCTCGCGGTGATTTTATCACCCATTGCCTCAACCACATCAGCAGATGGTCCGATAAAGGTTATCCCTCTCTCTTCAATCTTTCTTACAAAAGAGGCGTTCTCAGACAAGAAGCCATATCCGGGATGGACAGCATCCACCTTCTCTTCTTGCGCGATTCGAAGAATTTCATCCTGATTTAAGTAGGATTTAGCTGCTGGTGGATCTCCAATGTGATGAGCCGTTGTTGCTTGGTTTACGTATGGAAGATCTTTGTCAGCGCTAGAATAAACAGCAACCGTCTCTATTCCTAGTCTGCTGCATGTTCGAATGATTCGTTCAGCAATTTCGCCACGGTTTGCAATTAGGATTTTTTTCAAACTATCGCCCCTCTCATTACAATCATGAACCAGGTTTTTGAAAACCCTTACATTTATCATATCATTAATTCCGCTTCACGTTTCAATAAATATTCAAATTATTCCTTTTATACTTTGTTTTTTGAAATGAGGAAAAGTTTCGTGTTTTCGGTTATAATATAAATGAGAAGGAGTTTATACTTCTATTCATCCTAGAGATTAAATAAGCACATTTGACGGAGGGGGCCGCTATGGTAGACTTAACAGTTCGTCCACTTGTAATCAATTACAAAACTCTTGAGGAGTTTAAGAAATTTAAAGAGTTCGGCATTCAGGAACTTTCCATGATGGAGGATCTTCAGGATAATATCATCGAAAACGATAGTGAATCGCCATTCTATGGTATCTACTACGCTGACAAACTAGTAGCTAGAATGAGCCTTTATCGAATCGATGGAAAGTATGATCGTTACTTCGATCCACCACAGGATTACCTGGAACTTTGGAAGCTTGAAGTGCTTCCGCAGTATCATAATCGAGATTATGGTTCGACTCTTGTTAATTTCGCAAAAACATTTAATGTTCCAGTGAAAACAAATGCGAGACAAGGTTCAGGTGAATTTTGGGAGAAAATGGGGTTTGAAGCCGTTACGTATCAACCTGATCGTGATCGAGGCGAAAATCCGTATGTTTGGTACCCAGATGGCGTTTCCGAACAAGAATAATAAAGAAATAGGAGCAGCCCTGGCTGCTCCTATTTCTTTATTTTCTCTAAATTCCCATTTGCATCCATCTGAAATCGTAAATTCCCTTGATCTTCTTCTTGGAAAATAACCATTTTTCTCGCTTTTTCCATGATCTCTAATAAAGATTGGTAATCTTCCTGTACTGACATATATTCTTTCTCTAGTTGATGAAGATGCTGTTTGAGTTGCAGGTTTTCGGCCATAGCTTCTTGTAACGAAGCTTCATGTTGATTTGATTCGGCAAGGTGCGTTTTGGATGTGATTAATAAACTGATCGCTTCGTCAATTAAATCAATGCTTCGATCCTCTTCTACCGATTCACGTTTCGACTGTGATTGGTTCTTTTTCTGTTCCTTACGCTGTTTCTTCGCTAAAGTTATCGCTGCTTCGTACTGTTTTCGAATCAAGGAATTCCATCGGAAACCGCACGCAGCCGGCGTTCGAGAAAGTGTTCTCCCTACTTCCTCAAATGCAGCTAGTTGTGTGCTGAATTCTCTTATATGACGTAAAACGACTTCGGCTAACAACACATCTTCGTCTTTTGACCATGCATCCTGGCGAATTGGTACCAAGCGCAATCCCCCCAATAACCGTTTTACAGTCATCTTATGCATTTACTAGAGGTAGTAGACTCTTCTATTCATGAAAGAATCTATTTTCTTATCTATTTGGTCAATTTCAGATTAATTTAATCGCTAAAACGTCTATAAAAAGAGCTATGATAGCTAATTGTGTTAACTTTAAGGCATAGGATACTACGGAGTTAACGACTACCACTTTTATTCAAGAATGTTGCCACAGCTTGATGGTGCTCTTCGGTCGCCCATAGAATCGCACAGCTTCTTATTTCTTTCTCAACTCTATCTCGAATCAGATTTTGATCTAGACTAGTTAACCAATAAGACTTATAAGTAGAGAGGATCAAAGGAGAACGCTTTAACAGATTTTCTATGTATTGATAAGCATCGTCTTGAAAAGAAGCGTGTGGGGTTACATATGTAAGACATCCATTTGCAAGGGCTTCTTGATCAGAATAGCGATCAGCACTCATGAGCATTTTCATCGCTTCCCCATGATTCATTCTTGTTAGAGCATACGTGGATCCGCCCCAGCCTGTCGTTAGCCCGATCGATCCCTGGATGAAACCTACTTGAATATTCTTTTTCGCTATCCGAAAGTCACACGCAATAGCAAGTTCAAGCCCACCTCCAACAGCATGGCCATTCAGTAGTGCCAACGTTGGTTTCTTGCAGAAAAACAAGCGGTCTAGCACATCACCCATTTTCCGAAGCATCGTATACGCCTGCTCTTCTGTGTAAAGTCCCTTGAAAGCCTTTACATCGCCACCGCTACAAAATACCTTATCTCCGCTTCCGGTTACAACGAGGTATTTTACATTTGGATCTGATTCCGCCTTATCAATTGCCCCCATTAATTGATCCATCACCTCGTAATTAATCGCATTTCTTTGCTCGGGGCGATTAATCGTAAGAATTGCTGCTTCGTTACGACTCTCCACTCTCACACTCGTCATCCATCATCCCACCTTATATAGTTCAAATTATTGAGCGCTCATTCTTTTTACTATTCGTAGTTAAATATTTTTAAATAATCGAATAATTAAAGCGTAAAAAAAAGCAGAGAGATTTCTCTCTCTGCTTCGCAAGATTACTTGCTTACTACGTTTTCACCTTTGTAATTTCCACACTCTTTACAAACACGGTGAGAAAGTTTGAATTCGCCGCAATTAGGGCATTTTACCATTCCTGGTACTTCTAATTTATAATGAGTACGACGCTTATTTTTACGCGTTTTAGAAGTTCTTCTAGCTGGTACTGCCATTGTTTCCACCTCCTTAAAAAGTTAACTGATCTTACGGAAGTCAGGCTTAGTTATCTTCATTTTCCTTGTTGAAAAAATCAGCTAAACCGGCCATACGAGGATCAACCTTTTCTTTCGGTTGTTCTTTCGTAATGACTTCCCATCCATTTCCGGATTTTTTTGGCATTTCATCAGATTCAGAGCTGTATTTCACAACTCGAATCGGAATCTCCAAAAGTATATTTTCCTTAATATACGGAACTAAGTCAACCGTATTTCCCGAAACTTGATGAATTTCTTCATCTTCCACCTCAAAATCAACGCCATTTGTGTTTGCTTCAAGCACAAATGTCTCCATTGGGCGAATTACGAACGGAAAATCAACATCCTCTAGTGTATTGGCACATGGAAGAACCATTTTGCCTTTCACTGTTAGATGAAAGGTAACCTTATTACCATGAAACGATGTTTCTCCGGTAACATGAACTGGTGTAATCTCACGAATATCTGGATTACGTTCCTTCAGTTCCTCTACATTTACTTCTTCGTCAATTGTAAGGCCTTTTAGTTTAAAGGACTTCAATTGTTCAATTGACCATTTCATCTGTATATCACCTCAAGGCAACAAAAGTATTATAGCTACAAAATACGTAAATGTCAATATTTTTTCTTTACACCAGTTGTTTCATCGTTAATCTTGGTATAATGTTTATCATACCAGAGGAAAAACCTTGAATTCAACTAATAAAAATGTACGTCCCTTATACAACGGACAGAGAGGAGCAGCCGAATGACATCTGCTGGAGTTATTGTGGAATATAACCCTTTTCACAATGGACATTTGCATCATTTAAATGAAACAAAAAAAGCGGCCAACGCTGATGTAATCGTTGCAGTCATGAGCGGATCTTTTCTTCAGCGAGGAGAACCAGCACTCGTTGATAAATGGACACGAACACAAATGGCCTTAAAAAACGGAATTGATCTTGTAGTAGAATTACCTTACGTATATGCTACCCAAAAAGCGGAAATTTTTGCGAAAGGTGCTATCTCAATCTTAAATTCACTCGGAGTCGATTACGTTTGTTTCGGAAGTGAATCTGGAGACATCGAAGAGTTTCAAGAGACTGCATCGTTTATCGAAATGCACGAGAAAGACTACAACGAACGCATTAAATATTATATGGGACAAGGTAATAGCTATCCGAAAGCTTCTTCACTAGCTTTTGAAAGCCTTGAAGGACACGCTCACGTTCTTGACCTATCACAGCCCAACAATATATTAGGCTACCATTATGTGAAAGCCATACAGGCACAGAATGCCCTCATCGAACCATTAACGATTCTTCGTACAAAAGCAGGCTACCATGATCAAGACTTCGTTGATAAAAGAATAGCAAGTGCGACTGGCATTCGACGAGAATTATTTAAAGGCAGTTCTCTTGATCAAATTCAGGCTTACGTGCCAGAACCAACTTATTTTGAATTAACAAACTATCAACGGACATATGATTCTTTTCAGGGATGGCATAACCTTTATCATCTGCTTCGCTATAAGCTGCTTACTTCTAGTAACGTTCACCTTTCCTCCATTTATGAAGCGGAGGAAGGACTTGAGAATCGTCTAGCTACAATGGCGAAGCAAGCCCAAACGTTTCAATCCTTCATGGAACTCGTGAAAACGAAGCGGTATACATGGACGAGAATCCAACGCTTAGCGCTCCATATTCTAACACACACAAGTAAAAATGAAATGTTGCCTGCTTTGGAGAACAAGGATGCTCCTTACGTTCGAATTCTTGGCATGACGAAAGCAGGAAGAGCATTCCTTAATGAAAGGAAAAACTCTCTTCCCGTTCCTCTTGTATCAAACATCAACCAGTTTGATCATCCTTTTCTTACAGTGGAGAGGCGCGCTAGTCAAGTTTATGCGCTTGGCTATTCAGGTTTCCATCAAGAAGCTTTTTTACAAAAAGAGCATAAATCTGTACCAATTATGATCGATTAAAAAATCACCCTGCTATTATGGCAGGGTGATTTTAATAAGTATCCAACGATCACGTTTTACTTCACGTCTAATTGCTTTAAGTAGTCAATAGCATCCTGGAATGTTTCGACTGGGACAATTTTCATATCTGTATCGATATCTTCTGCCGCTTCCATGGCATCATCGTAGTTGGAGTGAGCCACTGGGGCGAAGAATATTTCTGCTCCAGATCCATCAGCTGCAACGATTTTTTGTTTAATCCCGCCGATAGGTCCAACCTCTCCACTTTCATTAATCGTACCTGTTCCGGCAATGTCGTACCCTTTTGTCCAATCTTCTTTGGTTAACTGATTGTAAATTTCTAACGTGAACATTAGCCCGGCTGATGGTCCGCCAATTTCATCTGTATTGATATTAATAGAGGGATCTGTTTCAATTGACGTTGCTGTTACTGGACCAGTGATACCAACGCCAACTTTATCATCTTCTGTTCCATATGATTCAGGGAATTTCGAGAAACCTAGCTCTATCTGCTTTTCTTGATCGCCTCTTTTGATCGTCATATTAACCGTATCTGACTCCTCATAGGATCCTAGTTCATCAAGTAGCTGTTCCGTTTCCTCAATCCTTTTCCCTTCAACCTCAACAATCAAATCACCAAGTTCTAATTTCCCATCTGCCGGCATGCCTTCTATTATACCGGTTACTAGGACACCATTTTTTGTGATTTTTATCTCTTTCTTTGCGGCTTCATAAGCAACGATTGTGGCACTCGTTTGTGAATTAGCCATCACATCAAGCTGTCTTTGGTGATACTCATCGTCCGATTCACCTTCACGTTTAATTAAATCTTCTGCGATCAATTCATGATACTCATTAAATTGCGCCCATATATACTGAACTAAGTTTGCTTCTCCGACTCGGACTGTCGTGAGCATAAACTCTCCACCATCTTGTGAGCCACCTTCAACATTGATTACTTCATCTAACACTCTTGCTTCTCCGGGTGTCGTTACATAATATGGGAGGTCAATGAATGTAACGGCAGCAACCAATACAATGATAATCGCCCACACATAGGTGAATTTCTTTGTGCCTCGGTTCATTTATTTTTCTCCTTCCACACCTCCACCGCCTGATGAATTTGATCAAGGTGGCGGTAGGCTTCTTCCTCTCCGATTTTAATAATATCCATCACATTCGTAAATGCTCTTGATTGAAATGATTCTAGGCCAGGTTTAATCATGACATCTGCATTAATTTCATGAAGCCTTACCATTTCATTTTGCATAATATCAATACTTTGCATAATCACGTCAATAATTGAAGTAACATCAGGCTCTTTCTTTACGTTTGAAACATCAACAGCAATCACAAGATCTGCCCCCATTTCTCTTGCTACAGATACGGGAACACGATCAATCACACCACCATCAACAAGAAGCCTATCACCTATTTTTTCAGGGACAAGAATTCCCGGAATAGCGATGCTGGCTCTAACAGCTTGTGCAACAGGACCAGAACGAAAGACTACTTTCTCTCCTTTAATAATATCCGTCGCCACAATCGCAAGTGGAGGATGCATATCCTCAATTTGCTTTCCCTGCGTTAGTGTTTCAATTAAACTCTTCACTTTATTACCGGCAATAAACCCCATCTTTGGTACGGTGAAATCCAAATAATATTTTCGTCGAAAAAGCGATGCCATTTTCTCCATTGTATTGACATCGTGTCCCGATCCATAAATTGCCCCTACTAAAGAGCCCATGCTGCTTCCTGCAATGTAATCAATTGGTATTTTTTCTTGAATAAGTACTTTTAGCACCCCTAAATGAGCGAATCCCCTCGCTCCTCCGGAACCGAGAGCTAATCCGATTTTAGGACGGTTCATTGAGAACGCCTCCCTGTCTATACCTGCTTAATCATATGGTCTAATTGTGCCTCACATACGTATATTTTAATTATCGGACAGGTTTGATGAATAATTGAATTAACTTAAGACGATCAAATAGTGGGAGGAATGTACTTGTGAACGTTCAAGTAGTGAAAACATTATTGCTTGCAACGTCAGTTACGATCGTTGCTCTCGCCGTTATTTTATTTCCAGAACACACTCTAGAAGCCTCCAAAAGTGGATTATTAATGTGGTGGAATATTGTATTCCCCTCTTTATTACCCTTTTTTATTATTTCTGAACTGTTGATTGGTATTGGGGTTGTGCGATTTATAGGGATTCTATTAGAACCTTTGATGCGACCACTATTTCGTGTACCAGGATCAGGTGCCTTTGTTTTTGCTATGGGAGTTGCCTCAGGATTTCCTGCAGGAGCGAAATACACAGCACACCTTCGCCAAAACAATGACATTACAGCCATCGAAGGCGAGCGGCTCGTTTCATTTACGAACTGTTCGAATCCGCTCTTTATCTTTGCTGCAGTTGGGGTTGGATTTTTCCATAATCCTGCACTTGGCGTTATTCTTGCTGCAGCTCACTATGGCGGGAATATCATGGTTGGACTAGTCATGCGTTTTCATCACCCGGAAGATCACCATCCAACTGTTACCATACGATCACATCAGTCGAGACTTAGTTTAGCTTTCTCTGCACTTCATGACACACGAATGAATGACAAGCGTCCATTCGGTAAAATGATGGGTGACGCTGTTCATTCTTCTATCAAAACATTATTAATGGTTGGTGGGTTTATCATTCTATTCTCAGTATTAAATGAACTGCTTTCCGTCATTGGTCTTGCACCATTACTTGCTGGAGCACTTAGGTCTATCCTGATTCTCCTTCAGCTTCCACCAGAGCTTGATGTTCCTCTGCTTTCCGGAATGTTTGAAATCACACTAGGTAGCCAGCTCGCAAGTGAAAGTTCAGCTACTTTAGTTGCGCAGGCTATGATTACGAGCTTCATTCTTGCTTTTAACGGTCTTTCCGTACAAGCACAGGTTGCAAGTATTTTGGCAGATACCGATATTCGATTTAAGCCCTTTTTTTTCGCCAGATTACTTCATGGCTTCTTTGCGGCTTTCCTAACGCTCGTCATCTGGAAACCACTCTATTTAAACTACTTATCTTCTGGAAATGGATCGCTTCCTGTTTTGAATCGAGAAGATACACCGTCCATTATTGAATCAGTTTACTCATTTCTTGAGCAAACAGGTCCCTGGATTACACTATTCTTCCTACTAACGTTCATCGTGTCATTCACACAGCAATTTAACCAAACGAAGCGAAAGGAGTTTAAGTAGAAAAAAGACCCCCGTTAGCCTAACGGGGATTCTCCATACTTTTCTCTCAGGGCATTTTCAACAATCTCAGGAACAAGGTCTGATACAGGGGCGTGGTATTTTGCTATCTCTTTCACTATACTTGAGCTTAAGAATGAATATTGATTGTTTGTCATCATAAAGAAAGTTTCAATTTCATCTTCAAGCTTGCGATTGATTGAAGCAATTTTCATTTCATATTCAAAATCTGAAACGGCACGCAGCCCGCGTAAAATCGTTGATGCTCCTACGCGTTTCGCATATTCAATTAATAGCCCGTTATGCGAATCTACTGTTACATTTGGAATGTCTTTCGTCGCTTCTTTCAATAGCTCGACCCGTTCTTCGACTGAGAACAGCGTTGATTTGCTTTGATTATTTAGAACAACAATCTTAATGTTGTCAAAAACTCTTGCGCCTCGTTTAATAATATCCAGATGACCAAATGTCACCGGGTCAAAACTGCCTGGACACACTGCAATTTTTCCCATGACTATTCCTCCTTCTCAACACCCGACTGTTCATATGTATAAATTGAAATCGTCGTTTTACCACTATACGTTTCCTCACGAATCATCCGTAAACCCGCAAATTCTTCTGGTAATGTCACTTCTTTCTTGTGCTCGACAACGATTGTTGCATTTTCCTCTAACAAATCATACGCTGTCAACTTTTCAAGATCGTGAAGAATTTGCTCTTTATGATAAGGAGGATCCAAAAGAACAAGTGAAAAAGCTACTTCTCGTTTTTGAAGCGCTTTTAACGCTCGCTTTGAATCATTTCGAAAAACTTCCGCGGATTCCGTAAACTTCGTTTGTTCTAGGTTCCACTTGATCGTTTCAATCGCTTTATTCTCGCGATCAACAAACACACATTTCTCAATCCCACGGCTTAACGCTTCAATTCCTAGCGCCCCACTGCCTCCATATAAATCAAGCGCCATTCCGCCATCAAAAAAAGGGCCAATCATATTAAAAATCGACTCTCTTACTTTATCTGTCGTTGGTCTTGTAGAGGTTCCTGGAACAGGTTTAATATGCCTTCCTTTACAATCTCCTGCAATAATACGCATCTCTCTCACAACCTTATCCTTTCCATATTCCTACTTATCCTACCACAAAAAAAGGGAAAGCTAAAATCAATGTATAAACGAAAAGGTGATGGTGATACTAAACGTAGTAGCATCGTTCATACGAAATGGTGCTGCCAACCGCGGAGAAAGACTTACGTTTCCCCATAAGTTCTTCCTCCGGTTTCTCCTCTCCCATTTGCCTTGGCTTCACAGCTTAAGGCACCCGCAGGATTTCCTGCGGGTTTTTTTATGAAGTAATATTTACTCTCTTTTGCTCGATCAACTAAGAAGAAAGATCTTTCTTATCCAGGATCTAAATCAAGTGGCATGTCGATCGCCTGAATGCCATCCCAATCATGCTGAATCCAATCTCCAAAAGTTCCTTCATTAATGCTAGTGTGACTAAACAAATAATCTTCAACGTCAGATAGTGATTGATTAGAAAGCATTTCAGCCTCTGCAGCTGTAATAACACCGTGTAAAACTAGAGCTGCTAAAATATCCGCAATAATAAGCCCTTGAATCAATTTTTTATCGATGGTTTCCTCTTTAGCATTTCGTCCTTTCCAGTATAAATAGAGCAATCCCCCTACTAAACTAACTAGAAGCAGAATCGAGACCATAGAGTTAACCTCCTTTCTTATCATTCTAATGCAAACGCTTTATCCTTTCCATCATAATGAATTCATGCTACATTATGAATGGATTTCTGAAGTGACTGAAAGGAGAACAACATTATGATTCAACGCTTTATTGAACTAGGAGAAGGCTATTCTGATATTTATGAATTAGTTGAACTTGCAAGAACTAATTCCCATCGTGTTCACCGTTTGTTATTACTAAAAACACTCAAAAATGACCGCCAAGTCGTATCGCCTGTCGTCGTTTTAAAACCTGCCGGAGAAGGTAACCTTCAGCCATTGTACATATCTTTAGAAGGAATCCCTTCTAAAGAGCCTTCTGTGCAACGTTTAAAGCTCTTCGAAGACCTAAGCAAGGAATTGGACGTTTCGATCATACCATTGGAAATTAAGCCTTCAAGTGAGTTTAATGAGAAGGATCTATACTTTAATTACATCATCGGTATTCTTCGTTTAAATAACCTGATTCCCCCACTTCAATAATTTCATTAACAAAAGCAGGGGCCAACGACCCCTGCTTTTGTACGTTAAGATGTTATTTCTTTGGATTCATATACCGCTCGTTTCCGATCAAGAATTGGAAGTACTCTTCTTTTCACATAGGCTACACTTATCAATAATATAATACCTGCAAATAAAAAGAGACCTCTTGTCCCAACAACCGCTACAATCGCTCCGCCAGTTACTGGTCCAAGTAAATTACCCAAATAGACGGCACTATTAGAAAAGCTATACGTTCTACTTTCCATTCCGGCAGGTGACAGTGTTTTCACTAGTGAATTTACGGAAGGTAGCAATCCTCCAATACACAACCCTAACAAAAAGCGCAGAGCTATTAATTGCCACAGCTCCTGAACAAACGCCTGCGGAATAGAGAAAATCGCCGCTCCTATTAATGAATAATAAAGAACATGGTGTGAACCCTTTCGATCTCCCACTTTTCCGAGTTTAGGAGAAGCTAACATATTGGCAATACCCATAACAGAAGCAGCGATCCCTGCAAATAAAGCCACATTTCCCCCTGAAGTAAGCTGTTGTACAAAGAGTGGAATAAGTGGATTCATTCCAAGAAGCGCGAACTGCACGAGAAAACCTACTAACATTAACGATAACATCGGTGAATGAACAGTTACTTTCTTGAAATCTTTAATCGCATTGCTTTTTTCCTTTTTTGCTGATGGTTCTGGTTTTGTCTCTTCTTTAACAAGAAACAACACAACGAATGCCGCCAGTAAAATCACAACACCCGTAATATTAAAGATCATTCGAAATCCTAGCGTTTCAGCCATTAATCCACCAAATAACGGACCACAAATAGCACCAGCTACAGCTCCAGAATTTAAAGTGCCGAGCGCGTATCCGACGTGTTCCTTCGGTGTGTTTGTCGCTACTAGTGCAATAGCGGCAGGTATAAATCCTGAAACAACTCCATTTAACAAACGTAAGCCAAGTAAAGACCAGGGACCTGTGGCAAATCCGGTTAAAATAATCACGATAGCCATACCGAAGCCTGAACGAAGTAGCATAAGCTTCCGTCCATGTCGATCTGCCATACGTCCCCAGAATGGTGAAAATAAAAAGGCAGTTAAAAAATTCGCACCAAAAATAACACCTGACCAAAGACTAATTTGACTTTCTCCTTCTACACCAAGTTCCTGAACGTACAAAGGTAGAAACGGCATAATCATAGTCATAGCACCAAGAACTAAAAATTGACTAGCAAACAAAATCCAGACATTACGTTTCCAATTATCCATTTTGTCACTTCCTTTAATCCGACCATTATATCTTTCGGACTTCGAAATAATCAACCATTAAAGCTAGATTTTCTTCAATAGGATAAGGTTACGGTAAAGAAGAGGTTTTCCATAAAGCGCAGGATGAACAACAGAGATTTCTTAAGGCTTATGTGCCGTTGCTTGGTTTTTGACTCTTCCAAGTGAAAGGTCGCGCTGTGATGAGCCAAAATAAAAAAGCCATCCTTTAGGATTGGCTTTTTAAAGTCCCATCTTGTAATCATATTGTTTTGCTTTATCAGGCTTTGCATTTTGATATTCCGTCTGCACTTCTGGACGTTTGGATGGCTCCACTCGCTTCACAAAATGGAGAGAGTTCAAGCGCTCTTTCGTTGTTTCCAATTGATCGAGATTAATATAAATCACGACATACTTTTGTTTTGAGGAAACGTAGTGAACATTTCCAAACCTTCTTAACTGCTTGGCATGCTTCAATGACTGAATATAGACTGCCAGGCCAACTCGTTCTACAAACATGACGCGCTTCCCCTTTACTTATGAAATCTACTCGTTCGATGAACAGAGTGATGGTCATTTTATTATGATTCAGTTAGGATAACAGTAGACTGCGTTTATGAAAGGATGTTCTTCAATGAACCTTGATGAAATTTGGAGTCCATTTCTAAATCAACTAGCCACGTCAAATACCGTGAAGTCTGTTTCAAAAAAAACTATCACAGGTATTCCCTTTCTTTATCTTACAGTAAATTCGGATAGCATAAAAGCTGAGATTGAAACCTTGATTAAATTAGAGGCGGCAAAATGCATGAGAGGGAAGCAATTGAGAATGGAATATTCCTTCGTTCGAGAAGAAAAAAATCTTCTTGTTTATCGAGTCCGCTTTCTCGTACCACAAGAAAAGATGTTTTGCTGCGGAAACTTATGTCCTGACTGTATTCGTTACCGAAATTGAAAAACCAGAGCAAAAGCTCTGGTTATCCACATCCACAGCTGCCGCCTGAGCCACAGCCTCCCCCACATGATTGATTATCAAAGAAAGGATTTCCAGATGGAACTTTAATTGAAGGAGACACTTCACCAGCTAATAGAGAGCAAACCTCTACTAGAAGGCCTTCGAGCTCCGTTTCCGCTTGCTTAAATGCCGCTACCGCTTCGTGAAGATCCATGTCTCTCTTCGCTTCACGTACTTTTACAGTAATCGTCATAAAATCCGGATGATAACGCCCGAAACGTTGAACCTCGTCATAAAGTTCCTTCATTTCTGTGAAACGCTTAATCAAACGCTGCGCTTCCCTATTCTTTGATAATTGCTTCTTTGCCTCATGATAATCATGAGCAACTTCTGAATCTTTTATCAAAAATCCAAGCTCTTCGGCCTGGTCTAAAATCATTACACTATCTAGAGTAGCAATCATACATACACCTCCACACTTATCTTACCACTTCATGGAACCTCCTGACCAGTCCTCTACTATATTAGTAAAGTGAATATCCACGATTTGGTTATTGACTTTTTTTGGTGTAAGCTCTATAATTTTCTGGATTTATATGTTTTCGTATTAGCTATGTTAGATTGTGGATCCCTTCGTTATTGGCGTATCTATGCCTTTTTTAACGTTTCGAGCAAATTCATTCGCACTCCAAAATGCTAATAATCGAGAGTTCAACAATAAGCTAGCATGGTTATTTTAGAGAGGAAGAAAAAGAAAACTGTGAAACTTATTACGTTCAATCCGTTTCGTACGCTAGGCATGTCAGGTATTACTTATGTTAAACCCGATCATATGTTTAAAGAAATTGATGAAATTAGAAAAGCTGATGTGCTATTATTTCCAGAAAAGTGGCAAGTGAACTCTCTTGTTTATGGTCTAAATAAAAAAATCTTTCCATCCATCCAATCTATTCAACTTGGATTTGATAAAGTGGAAATGACAAGAGCCTTCTGGTCACTTTCACCAGATCTAATGCCTTACACCGAAATTGCAGGTCGCTCTAAAGACACAATTGAACGTATTTTAAATACATTCCCCTTCCCTTTCGTTGCAAAGGAAGTACGCAGTTCTATGGGAAATGGCGTGTTCCTTATCCGTTCTGAAGAAGAATTTCTAACTTATGCAGAGCGTAACGACGTTCTCTATGTACAAGAATATTTACCAATAGAAAAAGACCTCCGAGTTGTTTATGTAGGTAATACAGTTGTATCGGCCTATTGGCGTGTTGGAGGAGAGTCATTCCTTAATAACGTCGCTCAGGGAGGAAAGCTGTCTTTCCACCAAATTCCTGACGAAGCACTCGAGCTCGTTGATCGAACAGCCAAAGCTCTCGGAATCAACCACGCAGGATTTGACGTTGTGTATGCAAACGGAAAGTACTACTTTCTTGAATTCAATTGTTTGTTTGGAAACCAGGCGCTTGTTCAACAGGGTATCCATGTAGAGAACGTGATATTTAATTATTTACAGGAGCAGTTTCCACCTATCGTACCGCCGACAACACCTTTCAAACAAATCTCCTAAGCAAAAGCCTCCTGAAAAGAGGCTTATTTTATTTCCACTTTCATTTCTTTCAAGGATAAATACCTTCCTCCATCTTCTCTCATAATATCTAAACGAATCGTATGCTTGCCTTCCGGTAAATTACGAATAACAAAAGCTGCACTTTCTACAGTTTGATGCTTCACACCGTCAAGATATACATTAAGATGTCCATGGTACTCTTTTTCTGTATTCTCTTTATCAAATGAAAAATTAGGAATTAAGCATTCAATAAAGACGTTATGATCTTTCACTCTGTGATTAACGACAACAGGCTCAGTGTTTTCTTTAGCTGCGACGTTATCCTGTAAAGCTTGACTAAATCCAACTACCGGAACACAACAGCCAATCATCAACACAATGATCATTAGCTGTCTTTTACCACGCTTCAACAACATCTTCAATCACACCCCTTTAACATAAGTGTGCCCTAAGAATAATAAAAAATAAGAAGATATGATTAAATCAATTGAGAAAACCAGCCTACGCAACCATAAAAAAAGACCCTAATTTTTTAATTGGGTCACTAACGCTAGCATCATATTCACCATATTTAATTGATTTTGAAAGCGATCAACCCGTTGTGGGAACGTCTGACCATAAAATGTTTTAGAGGCTTCTTCAAATTCTTTCAGTGCGAACGGTTCTCTACTTAAACGCCGATACCAGCTAGGCTGATTACGTAGAAATAGCACCAGATCCTGCCGGTTAGCGAGAAACTCCTGTACTTCTTCACGCATGTGATCTCCTCCTAGTCATGTCGAAAGGGAAACGGGGAGTGTGATTGAGAATACGGAGATTGTGGTTTTGGTTTCGAACGAAATTGTGATAAAACTTCTTGAATAGAATAAACAGCTCCACTAAATTGTTCGATCCCTTTTTGAACTTCTTCAAAATTCATTTGTTTTAATGCTGATAACATGCCACCAATGCTTTTCTCTTCTGTAACTTCTTCCTGATTTTCATCCATTTCTTCTTCATACCAGCTAGCATCGTCTTCACCAAAAAGCATCCATTCCTCAAATAGCTCTTGAAGCGTTTTTTCCTTTCGCTTCACTTTTTTTAGCACATGAGGATGAGCTTTGACGAATGTCTTAAATTCCTGAACCTTTTGAGTTCCTTTTTCTTTTGCTTCAGGCAAATTCGCCACCTCCATTTCCATACAACCAAAATGGTCTTACTACATCATAATTAGACTTTTAACAATTGTGCGCCTATTTATTGGTGTATTCGACCATTACTGGTAAACTAAAAATAATCGCACACTGGAAAAGGAAGGTAGATTATATGGAGAACGAATCAATACATACGTTAATTTCACAAATTTTAGATGAAGCAAATGAGCAAGAAAAACACTCCCTACGCTTCCTGCTTGAGGGTGTGCTAAAAAAACAGCAAGATCATTATAAAACCTATCTAGCTGGGTTCATGGGGATTAGGAGTAAAAAACTTGATGAAGACACTTATGAAAGTATTATTCCGAATCAAGAACTTGTTCATAACCCATTGCATATCGTTCATGGTGGAATAACCGCTTCATTAATTGATATTGCAATGGGCTCACTTGTTCACCAATCGCTCCCTTCTGACAAAACAGCAGTGACTTCTGAAATGAACATTCACTTTCTGGCAAAAGGGGATGGTCATGAGTTAAGGTGCCAATCTCATGTAGTGTTTAAAGGTGACGTAAGATGGGTTGTGAAAGCAAACGTCTACCGTGATGATCTGAAATTAATCGCTACTGCTACCGGAAACTTCATGGTTATTCCTAGAAAGGTTTAATGAAATTCTGTGTGTAATATTCACGATAAACCCCTACACCAATTTCAGTGAAGTCTTCATTCAATAGAGCTTCACGATGACCTTTACTGTTTAACCAGCCAATCATCGCCGCTCCAGCATCTGGATATCTTGCAGCGATGTTCTCTCCGGCATAGCTATAGAGAACGTCGCCCTTCTTTAAGCGATCGGAAAGCTCCCCTTCCGATGGTGAAGTATGAGAAAAGTAATCATTTTCTCCCATATCCTTGCTATGTCCAAAGGCAACTTCTGAAACTTCATTATTATAGCTTAACGATTGCTTGTCAGATAAATTTCTCAACACGTTTGTCATCGAAAAAATTTGTTTTTCCATTGCATCTTCGACTTGATCCCATTCACCCTGTGATAGCGACTCCGTTTCAAGCAGTTCGCCACGATAAGAAACCGCATAAGGTCTTTGCTTTACTAGTACACTCGGCTCTGCAATCCTAACAGCACGTAAACTACCGTTAAACTTATCAAAATAATACTGCGCGTATAAATCCTCATGTATTTTAATTAAAGGCTTAAGCTGTTTTTCTTCTTCAGTAAGCTGAAACCGATAATCATATTGATCTACCTTAACAGGGATTTCATTTAGAGGCTTCTCTTCTTTAAATATATCAGCCGCTTTCTCACCCATTGGGTATCGTTCACCAGCGTCAACATTCCCCATAAAGAAAATCGTCACTACCTGTTCATTTTCAATACCAACCTGTAAATAAGCAGAATGGGACTGCTCATAAATCCACCAGTCATACCCAAACGGTGAGGGATCCACTCTGTCTGGTTTCCCCAAATTAGATTCAATCGTTTCTTGTCCTTCTCCTACCCATTTCTCCAGTCCTTTAAGCTCTGGCAACGGCTCATCTTTTTTCACTTCGTCTTGTTGAGTTGGAGACTTTTCCGTAGTTTCTTCAAGAACAAACTTTTCTTCATTAATGATACGTTCAACTTCCTGTCCTAAATGACTCCACTCAATTTTGTCATAAACATCTATCCCGATCACGATGACAACAATCAGCAAAGTGAAGCGAAGTATATTTTTCATGATTCGTTCGCCTCCATTTCATTGTATCTATTATGCCTTATCTCTGTTGTACACCGCAACGGTTAGCCTCTATGGCGCTTAGATTAATCACCTTAAAAGTAAAAAAAGAAGAGCACCTGGCTCTTCTCATTTAAGCGTTTATTTTTTCTTTTAGATGGAAGTAAGATACGATTCCGACAAAACGCTCTCCGTCGACTACAATAACCTCTGTTAGACGGGATTCATTCATTAACTCAGCAGCCTGCTCAGGCTTCATATCTGGCGCCAAAGTCATAGATGGCTTTTCGAGGAGTTCCTCAACTTTAGTCATGCCGGCTTGATTATCAGCAAAACCACCAACCGCAATTGCTCGATCTGTCACAATTCCAACCAGATTTTCACCATCACAAACGGGAACAATCGTGACATTTTCATTCTTCATAGTCGCAGCCGCTTCGGCAACGCTATCAGAAGGCTTACTCGGAGTAACATATTTAGCAATATCTCCAACAGATACCATGCTTCGTTGAAGTGCCGATCCTAGCTGATCACGAAGGGTTTCAAGCTTTTTGTTACATGTGTTAATAATCGTATCAGGAAATTCTTCGTCATACTCCACGCCGTGAGGATAATAGTGCTTTCCTAAGTAAGGCTTACCAAGCTTGATCACGGCATAAGAAGATTCAACCATTCCCTCGATAGCTACACCAGGAACTCGAAGATAGTAAACGTCACCATTTGTCATATCCTCAAATTTATAATCGTATGTAACTCGTTCATAATCCCATTGACCAGCAAGAACTAAACCGTTTTCATGCATAATATGATCTAGAATGGAAAATTGAACGATCGTAGATTCCAGACCAGTCTTGTCAAATTTCATAATTCGTTTGCCTCCTTTGTAATTCACAACATGTCCACTCTTTAATAATAGTATAAGGGGCAGTGTGGTTGCAATGTTTACTTCGTTTTCACATGGATAATCCATACATTATTATCCTGTCCAATCGAAAAGAAATTACATGAAATCAAAACAAATAATAATAATCTGAGTGAAATCGGTCGCTTCTGGTGAAACTACGCTAGAAAGGAGATGATTTCATGAGAAAATCAGTATCTTTATTAATGGTATTTCTTCTCATAACTTCACTATTAGCACCAACTTATGCACATGCACAGAGTACATACACAGTAAAATCTGGTGACACGCTGTGGAAAATTTCCAAACGCTATAAAATCGGACTTACTGAGATAATCAGTGCAAATCCTCAATTCGATAATCCAGATCTTATTTATCCGGGCGATCGTGTCAACGTACCTACAGCAAATCCATCGATTCGAAAGTCTAAAGACGTTGGACAACAAGTGATGGATTTAACAAATGCAGAGCGTGCGAAAAATGGATTGTCGCCACTAACGTGGAATTGGGAAGTGGCTAGAGTAGCCAGATACAAATCAGCAGATATGAGAAATAAAAATTATTTTTCTCATCAGTCGCCTACGTACGGTTCTCCCTTCTCTATGCTAGAGAATTTTGGCGTTTCCTATCGAAGTGCCGGAGAAAACATTGCCGCTGGACAAGCAACACCTGAAGAAGTCGTTCAAGCGTGGATGAATAGCGAAGGACACCGAAAAAACATTTTAAATTCTGGTTATACACAGATTGGCGTCGGATACATCTCAGGTGGTTCATACGGTCATTACTGGACACAAATGTTCATCTCAAAGTAATCAGAAAAGCCTCTTTGTCTAGAGAGGCTTTTCTATATGGATTTATTCTTTAAGGTCCTCGTCTGTAATAGATAAGGCTGATACAAGCACATTCACTTCTTCCACGTGTAACCCCGTCATTTTTTCTATATCACTTTTAATTCTCTCTTGAAGAACAAAGCATGTATAGGGAATGATTTCTCCAAAACCAATTGCCACTTCTACTTTAAGTGATAAACCCGCGTCTTCCTGGTAACTATCAAATTGAAAAGAGGACTTCTTCCCTTTCCCAACCATCTTTCTCAATGTCTTTTTAACAGGTGCTTGAATAAATTTCACGCCCGGCGTTTCATTAATCGCTACTTCTAACATAAAGTCAATGACGCTCTCTGAGATGGTTAGGCTTCCTTGATGGAATGATTTTCTCATGATGATCCTTCCTCCCCCCTCTTGCATACACTCTTAATATTATATGAATAGCTGAAAATGAAATATTCGTCTAATAATTCATTTCTCTCTACTGGTAAAGCGTAATCGTCCGTACTATAATATAAGAAGATGGTTTGACTTAGAAAGGAGAACAAGATTGCCAAAGTTCCTCACAAAGCGATTTATATTAATTTTACTTGTCATTGCGATTTTAGCAGTGCTTGCTTTCTGGATCTTACCCGTCTCCATTCCGCTTATTCTCGCGTTTTTCAGTGCTCTAGCTCTTGATCCAGCTGTTAAACTGATTCAAAAGAATACGAAAATAAAACGGTACTTTCCAGTGATTATTGTCTTTACATTATTTGTTATTTTCATTTCATTACTAGGCTACTTCCTTATTACAAAAGTGATTACTGAAGGAATAGTGCTAGTCGAGAACTCCCCTCTGTACATACAAAACATCACCCAGATGTGGGATAGTATGGAATCCAACATGGAGGCCGTATCCAAAAGTTTTCCTCCTGAATTTGTTCAAGAATTCACCAATCAGGTTGATCGATTTCTTGAAAATACAAAGGATACCATCAGTAGCATTGATTACTTAAAAATCATTACCATCATTGTCACAGGAATTCCAAATTATTTAGTTAGCATTGTTGTATACTTAATTGCCCTCTTCTTATTCTTGATGGATCTTCCGAGACTGAAGAAGCAATCTTATTCTTACTTATCACAACAAACGGCAGAAAAAGTGCAATTCATGACCGGGCGCCTTTCCTACGTCATTTTTGGTTTTTTTAAAGCTCAGTTTCTTGTCAGCATCATCATTTTCTTTGTTAGTTTAATTGGACTCTTATTCATTACGCCGAAGGTTGCCCTTCTAATGGCGTTTATCATTTGGGTCATTGATTTTATACCGATTATTGGTTCGATCGTTATACTCGGACCCTGGGCGATTTATTATTTAATAACTGGCGATATAGCCACTGGAAGTCAAATGGCGATTCTAGCGGTTGTGCTTCTAGTCATTCGTCGAACAGTAGAACCAAAAGTAATGGGACGACATATCGGACTATCTCCGTTGTCTACGTTAATATCCATGTACATTGGTTTGAAACTCCTCGGTATTATGGGCTTCATCATCGGGCCAATCCTTCTCATTGCCTTTAACTCTGCAAGAGAAGCCGGGCTAATTAAAATTAATTTCAAAGTTTAACGAAAAAGAAGCTGTTTCCATATGGAAACAGCTTCTTTTGGATCATTTTACCAAATCATACCCATTAGGGCGACAACACACGTGCCAGCTACGAATACTCCAAAGAATATTCCCCATGCAGGATACTGATGCCCTTTGTGGCTTAAATGCATGAACATGTATAGCTGAAATACGAGTTGGATACCAGCTAGGATCATGATAAAAACAACTGTAAAAGCATCAGATATCGCATCGCTAGCTACTGCTACGAACGCAATCATCGTCAGGAAAATCATCATGGCAAAGGAAACAAGTTGTTGCTTAAATTCCTTCTCATGAGCAATCTCGTGATGAATGTCGAGATGACTTTGATCGTGCTCTGACAGAGTATCGTGACCTTCATGATGTGCCATAAAATTAACCCACCTTTCCCATTAGGTAAACCACTGTAAAGATGAAGATCCATACAACATCAATAAAGTGCCAGTAAAGAGCAAAGAGATAAAACTTCGGTGCTGTATACAGGTCCATTCCTCTTCTTAGATTACGAATAATAAGAATCGTAATCCAGGAAATCCCCACTAATACGTGAGCTCCGTGAGTACCTACAAGCGTGTAGAAAGCAGATCCCCATGCACTGCTTTTAATCGTATGACCGTATTCATGTACATAGTGATTAAATTCATAAATTTCAAGACCTAGGAAAGCAAGACCTAGAAGTCCAGTCACCACAAACCAGCCAATCATACGCTTAAAATGATTTGTTTTAAGTGCCATCGTAGCAAACACCGATGTTAAACTACTTGATAATAAAAGCATTGTCGCAATAAAAACAAGTGGAAATTCAAACAGTTCATTCGATGTAACGCCACCGTTTGTTGCATTCCTTAGTCCTAAGTATACCCCAAAAAGCGAGGCGAAAAGCACGGTTTCGCCTCCAAGGAAGAACCAGAAACCAAGAAATTTATTTTTACCATCTAACGTAGCCCGTTCTGGATTGGCAGGCAACTTAGTCATTGCTTCGTTCGATTTCATTTGCCTTCCCTCCCTTCATCAGGCAGATCTTCCTTATGGATATGGTATCCGTGATAATCAATGACAGAGCGAAGGATCATCGCTAATGCCGTGATCACAAGTCCACCTATTGCAATTATCCAGTTTGAATAGATCGCTGCAAGAGCCGCAATAAACAACCCAAGAGAAAGAACAAGTGGAAGAATAGAAGAATCCGGCATATGGATATCATCTAAAGGTTCCGCGGCAACCATAGCTTTATTACCTGCTCGTTTTTCTAACCACCATGCATCAAGACCACGTATTAGCGGTGTTTGTGCAAAGTTATATTCTGGAGCTGGTGATGAAATCGCCCATTCAAGCGTACGACCGTCCCAAGGGTCATTTCCAGCTTTTTTACCTTTAACAGAAGTTTGGATAATGTTCCAAACCATAATGATTGTTGCAAGTCCCATTAAGAAAGCACCCATCGTTGCTGCGAAGTTCGCTTCATCAAGACTTTGACCAGAAAGATACGTATAAACTCGACGCGGCATTCCCATAAGTCCGAGGAAGTGCATCGGGAAGAACGTTAAATGGAAACCGATAAAGAATAACCAGAAATGAAGCTTTCCGAGAAATTCGTTCAATACTGTTCCAAAAATCTTCGGCCACCAGTAGTACATACCGGCAAATAGACCGAACACTACCCCACCAACAATTACATAGTGGAAGTGAGCTACAACGAAGTAGCTATCGTGGTACTGATAGTCAGCAGGTGGAACGCTTAGCATTACCCCTGTCATACCACCAAGTACGAAAGAAGGAATAAATCCTACTGCAAATAAGTTTGCGGTTGGGAAGCTCACTTTTCCTCCCCACATTGTAAAGAGCCAGTTAAAGATCTTAACCCCAGTCGGAACTGCGATTAACATTGTTGCAACAGCAAAAATAGAGTTGGCAATTGGTCCTAGTCCCACTGTAAACATATGGTGAACCCATACCATAAAGCCTAAGAAACCAATAAGAGCTGTTGCGAAAACCATTGCTGAATAACCAAACAGACGCTTTCTTGCGAATGTTGCAATGATTTCAGAGAACATACCAAATGCAGGTAGAACTAGAATGTAAACTTCCGGGTGCCCGAAGATCCAGAATAGATGTTCATAAATAATCGGGTTACCTCCCGCTTCAGCTGCGAAGAACTGCGATCCGAACAAACGGTCAAACATGAGTAGCGCTAGACCAATTGTTAGAGCAGGGAAGGCAAAAAGAATAAGACCAGAAGTAATAAAACTAGACCATGTGAACAACGGCATACGCATAAATGTCATACCCGGTGCCCGCATGTTTATGATGGTAACTAGGAAGTTAATTCCCCCGATTAACGTTCCGATACCTGAGATCTGAAGCCCTAGAACGTAAAAATCGACTCCGTTCCCTGGACTTGTTGTTGATAGTGGTGCATAACCGGTCCAACCAGCATCCGGTGCTCCACCCATGAACCAACCAAGGTTCAGTAGGATACCACCCGCTGTAAATAGCCAAAAGCCTAATGAGTTAACGAATGGAAACGCTACGTCTCGCGCTCCAATTTGAAGCGGAATGATCGCATTCATAAACCCAAATATGAGCGGCATGGCTGCCAGGAAGATCATTGTCGTCCCGTGCATCGTAAGCAGCTGGTTAAATGTTTCAGCTCCCACAAAATCAAATTCTGGATAAAGCAACTGCACCCGCAGTAAGATTGCTTCTAAACCACCGAGTAGAAAGAAGAAAGCACCGGAAGCGAGATAGAGAATCCCGATCTTCTTATGGTCAACGGTAGTAAGCCAATCCCATACAGGATTTTTCTTTTTATAAGCATGTGCTGACACGTATTAAACCTCCTTATTTCCGATGACTATTCTTCAACTTTTAGTCCTTGCAAGTAAACAACTAAAGCATCAAGCTCTTCATCTTTTAGCTGATCTCCAAACGCAGGCATGTTATTACCAGGTTTGTATTCCGATGGATCGCTAATCCAGCCCTTAATGTTCTCATCTGTATGCTCGAGAACGCCCGCTACTTTCTCGCGGTCACCAAAGTTTGTTAAGTTCGGACCTGTGTTACCGCCTTCACTGCCGACGGCGTGACAGCCAATACAGCTGTTTGCGAAGATTTCTTCCCCTTGAGCTGCTTGATCAGAAGCTGCCTGTGAACCAGCTTCTTTCATGTTTTCTGCCCATGCTTCAAAATCTTCTTTTTCTTGAGCAATTACTTTAAAGTCCATCAAAGCGTGTGATGGTCCACACAGCTCAGCACACTTCCCATAATATGTACCTGGTTCCTGAGCATTTAGCCACATTTTATTCTCTGTAGCTGTATTCGTATCCATTTTTCCACCTAGAGTCGGAACCCAAAAAGAGTGTGTGACATCTTTAGAAACGAGTTCAAAATAAACTCTTTCTCCTGTTGGAATGTGTAAATCTTGAGAAGTCTTCACTTCAAGATCAGGATACTCAAATTCCCACCAATACTGATGAGCTGTTACTTTGACAACGGTTGCACCTTCAGGTACTTTTTCAGTGCCCTCATCTAATGCAAACGTAGTCATTACTGTCGGAACGGCAAGGATCAAAAGAAGGATAATAGGAACTACAGTCCATAGAATCTCAAGAACGACATTACCTTCCGTTTGTTCTGGAATTTCATTGTCGCTTTCACCACGTCGTCTAAAACGAACAAGCACAACTGTATAAATGAGTGCTACTACAACGAAAACCCCGATCATGATGTAAAGGCTTAACATCATGAGATTAAATTGCATTTCAGCCCCTTCTCCCTTAGGGAGCATAGCTGTTAGTTGTTCGTTACCGCAACCCGTAAGCGCTAACGCAATTACCGATAGCAGTGGTAAAAAACGCCAAACATTTTTCCAACGTTTCATTTGCACCTTAAACCTCACTTTCTTTAGTAGCTTTTACTCAAAATTGAGTTATAGGAAGACAAGGAGGGCATCCTACCCACCTTGTCTGACCATACATTAATCATCCTTTTAAGGATTAATATTTACTGCAATCATAACAATAAACAGGATTGTTATATAGTTAAGCGAATAAACAAACATAATTCTCGCCCACTTAATATCGTCCTTCATGAAAAATCCTGCAATTCCTATCGCTAGCCATCCAAAACCAAGGATTGCTGCGACAGTGATGTACACTGGTCCAAAGCTGTATAGCAATAGTGACACTGGTACTAAAGCAGCCGTATATAAAACGATTTGGCGCTTCGTCATTGGAAAACCTGCTACAACAGGTAGCATTGGAATTCCAGCATCACGATAATCATCTACACGCTTCATAGCGAGTGCTAAGAAGTGTGGAGGCTGCCAGATAAACATGATTAAAAACATTCCCCATGCTACAGGGCTTAAGTTAGGATCAATTGCAGCCCAGCCAATAAGCGGCGGAAGTGCACCTGAAAATGACCCGACTACTGTATTTAAAGAAGTTGTACGCTTTGTCCACATTGTATATAACACAACGTATATAACAAGTCCTAAAAGACCCAATAAAGCAGCCATTGGCTCAACAATCAATAGCATTATCGTACCTACAATGGCTAAGCCAAGACCTACAAATAATACCTGGTTAGCAGGAATTTTACCTGTAACTGAGGGACGCGTATTCGTTCTCGCCATCACTTGATCAATATCACGGTCAATGTAGTTATTCAAAGATGTTCCCCCGGCAACAACAAAAGCTGTTCCCAACATCGTTAGAATGAGTACCATTGGATTAGCGAATAGATCAAATCCTGCAGCAACTGATGCCACCCATAAGCCAGTAAAAGCTGTAATTAAATTATCAAATACAATGCCTAATTTCGTAAGTGTCAGAAAATCTTTCCACGTACCAGATGGATTTGCTTCTGATAGCGGGCCTGGCTCCATAACGCGATTAGATGCTTCGTATGCAGTTCTAGCTTTACTCAATCTACACACCTCCTTTTTCATTTGACTGAAGTAAATCAGTCATTCTATCGTTCATGTTAGACAATCTTATTAGAAGACTGTGTAAGCCCTGATCATTATGTTGTATCACGTCTACCCCTCCAGGTTACTCACATGCTGTTAAACAAAATGTAATTCAATCTTCACATCTTGCTATTAAAACTCGCTAACAGCTATGGTAAGATAATGTTGGTTTTGTGAAAGGAAGCAGTATCCGCAATCCTTATCCATTATAAACGAATCTAATTGTTTTGTATACGTCGTTTCATAATGGGAGCTCATCCTTTCATTCGTGCAAAGATGTGCTTGCCTCTTCACACATTCATTGTACTATGATTTACACACAATTAGATAAGAAGGTGTTATTTGTGAATAAATTGTTGAAATTATTCGGGATTATTACGTCACTTGGAATGCTTCTCGTACTCTTAATGGGTGCAGTTGTAACGAAAACAGGGTCGGGTGATGGCTGTGGGAACTCCTGGCCTTTATGCTATGGAAAGGTTCTACCTGAAGCACCAGAGATAGAAACGATCATCGAAGTCAGTCATCGGATTGTTTCAGCAGCCCTCGGTCTGCTCGTGATTATTCTTGCCATATGGGCTTGGCGAAAAATCGGACACATTCGAGAAACAAAATTTTTAGCGATTGCTTCTGTCTTCTTAATCGTGTTTCAAGGTTTGTTAGGCGCTGCCGCTGTAGTATGGGGCCAATCAGATATTATTCTTGCTTCTCATTTTGGTTTCTCACTTGCTAGTTTTGCGAGTGTTGTTTTGCTAACTATACTCGTTTTTGAAGCGTCTGGGAATAAAAGAACGCCTCATGTTCCTAAACGTATTCGTTTTCATTTATACGCGATTACAATCTATTCATATATAGTCGTTTATACAGGAGCCCTCGTACGCCATACAGGCGCCAGTATGGCCTGTGACAAAGTTCCATTTTGTAGCGATGGTCAGCTGTTCGCTTTCTCTGGACCACAGGGGATTCAGATGTTACACCGAACGGCAGCCGTACTCATCTTTGTATGGTTACTCTACATTCTCATCATAGGATTACGAGAGTTTAAAAACAAAGGAACGATGCGAACTGGTATTATTTTAGCTTTTGTTTTCATTTGTTTACAGGCGTTGAGCGGTATTCTAGTAGTCGTTTCAAACCTGAATTTGTTTCTCGCGCTTTTCCACGGACTCTTTATATCTGGTTTATTTACAGTTCTTCTCTACCTTGTTATGCTTTCACTTCGAAGTGGCAGGCAATAGAAAAAAGCTGCGCAAAATTGCGCAGCTTTTTTCTTATTCATTCATTTCTAGCAATAAGTCTCCCGATTCAATTCCCTCTCCATTAGCCACATGAATATGTTCCACTGTGCCACTACGAGGTGCCTGGACGGTTGTCTCCATTTTCATCGCTTCTGTGATCATGAGGTGATCACCTTTGTTTACTCTTTCTCCTTTTTCAACTAGAACTTTAATGACAGTTCCCGGCATCGTTGCTCCAATATGATTTGGATTAGTGCGATCCGCTTTTGGTTTAGCCGCAATTGCCGTTTTGATATTTTCGTCTTTAATCACAACTTCACGCGGCTGACCATTTAATTCGAAGTAAAGGGTGCGCTTGCCTTCTAGATTAGGCTCTCCAACCGAGACAAGCTTGACGATAAGCGTTTTCCCCTGTTCGATCTCGACCTCAACTTCTTCTCCAAGTCGCATGCCATAAAGGAAGGTTGGTGTATCTAGAACGGATACATCCCCAAACATCTCTTGAACCTCTGCATACTCTAGATAGACTTTCGGGTAAAGAGCATAAGAGATCAGATCATGGCTAGTTACTTGACGATTCAATTTGTGATAAAGAGTTTCCTTTAAGTCCGTAAAGTTAACAGGTTCTAGAAACTCTCCAGGTCTTGAAGTAATCGGCTCTCTACCTTTAAGAATAATTTGCTGAAGTTCTTTAGGAAAGCCCTGATACGGCTGGCCAAGGTATCCCTGGAAGAGTTCTACAACTGAATCAGGAAAATCTAGAGATTCTCCACGCTCATACACATCATCTTCGGTTAAATTATTTTGAACCATATAAAGAGCCATATCGCCTACAACTTTAGAAGAAGGCGTAACTTTTACAATGTCTCCAAACATTTCATTAACTCTTCGATACATGCGTTTCACATCATCCCAGCGCTCTCCAAGACCGACGCCTTTTGCCTGCTGTTGAAGATTGCTATATTGGCCACCAGGCATTTCGTGCTCATATACTTCCGTGTGTGGAGCGGTCATACCACTTTCAAATCCACTATAGTATTTACGTGTATCTTCCCAGTAATGAGACAATTCTTCTAACGCTTTAATACTAATATCCGGCTGTCGCTCTGAACCATCCATTGCATAATACAAAGAATTGGCACTTGGCTGAGATGTTAAGCCAGCCATGGAACTTACGGCTACGTCTACGATATCTACACCAGCCTCAATGGCTTTCGCGTATGTATAGATCCCGTTACCGCTCGTATCGTGCGTATGAAGATGAATAGGTATAGAGACAGTTTCTTTTAACGTTGAAATAAGTTTATATGCCGCTTGAGGCTTGAGTAACCCTGCCATATCCTTAATTCCTAAAATATGAGCACCGGCGTCTTCAAGTTCTTTTGCGAGCTGTTGATAATATTCAAGGTTATACTTCGACTTATCCGGATTTGAGATGTCACCTGTGTAGCAAATTGATGCCTCAGCAATTTTTCCTGTTTGACGAACCGCTTCAATCGCTTTTGTCATGCCGTCCACCCAGTTCAAACTATCAAATATCCTAAATACATCAATTCCTGCGTCAGCAGACTTTTGAACAAATTCTCGAATGAGATTATCTGGATAATTCTTATATCCTACTCCGTTTGATGCTCGTAACAACATCTGGAACATCACATTTGGCACTTGCTCTCTAAGCTTAATTAAGCGATCCCACGGATCTTCTTTTAAGTATCGTAATGAGACATCGAAGGTAGCCCCGCCCCACATTTCCATTGAGAACAGTTCGGGTAGCATGCGGGCAGTCGGCTCTGCAATATGCAATAAATCAGTCGTTCTCATTCTTGTCGCAAGAAGAGATTGATGACCGTCACGGAATGTCGTGTCGGTAAGTAACGTTTTCTTCTGTTCTTTCACCCATTTAACAAGACCATCTGCACCTTGTTCATCAAGAATTTGTTTCGTTCCTTTTGGTATAGGCTCACTGTATTTTAAATGCGGTACTCTCCGTTTCGTAAACGCAGGTTTTTTCTTTATATCAAGACCCGGGAAACCGTTAACTGTAATGTTCCCGATGTATGAAAGCATTTTTGTTCCACGATCTTTTCGCTTTGGAAACACAAATAGCTCTGGTGATGAATCGATGAAAGATGTATTATATTCGCCTGATCGGAAGTTCTCGTGTTTCATTACATTTTCAAGGAAAGCAATATTCGTTTTAATTCCTCTAATACGGAATTCTTTTAAGTTTCTGACCATTTTAGATGAGGCTTGGTCAAAATTAAGTGCCCATGTCGATAGCTTCACAAGAAGTGAATCGTAATAAGGAGTAATGACAGCACCTTGATAAGCATTCCCTGCGTCAAGACGAACGCCGAATCCGCCACCTGATCTGTACGCCATTAGCTTCCCTGTATCAGGCATAAAATTATTTTCAGGATCTTCCGTCGTTACACGACATTGAATAGCGTACCCGTGACAGTCAATGTCATCTTGTTTCGGTATACCGAGTCGATCACCATGAATGTGTTCACCCTCAGCAATCATAATTTGAGATTGAACAATATCAATTCCCGTGATCATTTCTGTAATGGTATGTTCTACCTGAACTCGAGGGTTTACTTCAATAAAATAGAACTCTCCCTCTTGGTTAACAAGAAATTCAACAGTACCTGCATTGACATACTGTACGTTTTCCATCAATTTCACTGCAGCTTCACAAATGTCTCGTCTAGACTCCTGTGTCAGTGAAACACTTGGTGCTACCTCGACAACTTTCTGGTGACGACGCTGCACCGAGCAGTCTCTCTCATAGAGGTGAATCGTATTACCATGCTTATCTCCAAGAATTTGAACTTCGATATGCTTCGGATTTTCTACAAATTTCTCCACATAAATTTCATCGCGCCCAAAGGCTGCTTTTGCTTCAGATTTAGCACGATCATAAGCCTCCGCCAAAGATTCTTCACTTCGGACGATTCGCATGCCTCTTCCGCCGCCTCCTAGGGCAGCTTTAATCATAAGAGGGTACCCATTCTCATCTGCAAACGCCTTAACCTCATCAAGTCCTTCTACAGGGCCATCCGTTCCTGGAATGACTGGAAGCCCTGCTAATATGGCTTGTTTTCTAGCCTCTACCTTATCTCCGAACATTCGTAAATGGTCAAGTTCAGGTCCTATGAAAATAAGACCTTCCTCCTGACAACGTTTAGCAAACTGAAGATTCTCAGAAAGGAAGCCGTAACCAGGGTGAATAGCATCAATGTCGTTCGCCTTCGCTATCTCGATAATCCCCTCAATATCTAAATAGGCATCAATCGGCTTTTTATCCTCTCCGACAAGGTAAGCTTCATCTGCTTTATAACGATGGTACGATCCACTATCTTCTTTAGAATAAATAGCTACGGTTCGAATATTCAGTTCGGTACAAGCACGGAAAATTCGAATGGCGATTTCACCACGGTTAGCAACTAAAATTTTTGAAATAGCTGGCATATAATTTCCTCCTTAAACTAAAGCTCCATTTGAATCGTATTATCTTTTTTAACGTAACCTTCTTTCTGCTCTTTCCTTATATTCACAAAAGCAGAAACGTTCACTAGTATCCCCATTGATATCATCAGCAAAATTAATGAAGATCCACCGTAACTGATAAACGGAAGTGGGACACCTGTTACTGGTAACCAGCCTGTTATAGCACCAAGATTGACGACTGTTTGTACACCAATCATACCAGCAATGCCTATAGCTAGTAAGCTACCAAATGTATCCTTACAGCGAATACCTATAACAAAACCTTTAAATACGATATAACCTAACAAACCTACTACAAATACAACACCGAGTAACCCTAACTCTTCAGCCACAATGGCCATAATGAAATCTGTATGTGGTTCAGGTAAAAAACCGTATTTTTGAATACTCTGGCCAAACCCCTGGCCCGTAATTCCACCTGATGCTATAGCGATATAAGAATTAATTAAATGGAAACCACTGTCTTCTGGGTCCGAAAATGGATCATAAGCTCCAGTAAATCTTGATGCCTGTTCAGGTGAGAGCGTCATCCACGCAAGAGCGAAGACAATCCCGCCAATGACGATAAGCCCTAAAATGTGTCTCCACTTCATTCCAGAACAAACAATGACAATACCTGAAGTTAATGCGATAATCATTGCCGTCCCAAGATCTGGCTGTGAAGCAACTAACGCAAAAATCAATCCAATGACCATTAAAGGAGGCATTGCCCCTCTTACAAAGTTAGAAATATAGGCTTGTTTTTTGGAGTAAATAGCCGCAAGGTAAATGATTAACCCTAGTTTGACGAATTCAGAAGGCTGAAAACTAAACGAGCCGATTTCAATCCAACTTTGTGCATTGTTCGTCGTGGATCCGATCAATTTCACGAGCAGTAGTGACAAAACAGAGAGTCCTAGTATAGGAACGATAAATTTCCTATAAGCCTTATATGGAAAGACCATCGCCAGTAGGAACATAACGAGTGATACCGCTAACCAGATGATTTGTCTGTTGAAGAAGTAAGCACTGTTTGCTTCATGTCGCATCACAGCCCATACCATACTTGCACTGTAAACCATAACGAGCCCAAACCCGCACAAAAGTAATACACTAATGATTAGAGAGTAATCATAATGCTTAAATAATTTTTTAATCATAAACGTCATCCTACCTATTTATTTTCTATTAAGAAGTTTGCATCAGCTCACTGTTAACTTCATAATCACTTGTTGATTTATTCGCCTTTTGGAAACTAAAAAGTATTGGTGGTGTTGAAGGATTCCCGTAGCCAGACCCCAGATCGTTTAACTTTCAATCAGAACACGCATCTTGTGTTCTAGTTCAAGAGCTCCAATATCTCCGTTTCTAAACGCTCGTCTCCGCTTTTCGGTGTCCAGCTGTGCGGGCCAAATCCTCCGGCTGTTTCACCCATTCGAATGAGACATAAAGCGTCTCACTCTCATGGCCTCCAACATCCTGCGGATTTAGACGGGCCCGCTCCGCTTTTCGAAGTATGTATAGGTTTCGATGGGAATTGGGTGAAACCTGCTGTCCTTTTGAAATTAAGTTTTTTTGAGAAGGACTTTTAATATGGTCCATCCGTCTGATTCTTTCCCGAGAATTTTGAATGGGATCAGATTGGTTATTCCTAGCCAGAGGTTAAAGAAAAGAACCCAGGCTATGATGGATGGGTGGAATGGCAGAATGAGAGCGAGTGCGGCGACGATAAGATTCATGAGTGGACCAGCTATGGCAATGGCGAGTTTCCCATAGGCTTTATCAGGTTGTGAGCTGATGGTCATTCCTCCAGCGAAATAAATAGCGTTAACAGCTACTTCTCCTCTCGGGTGTCTCCATGTAAAGATTCTTGGACCTATGCCCAGGTGTAGTTTCACACCAGCTTTCGTAAAAATATTGGCTGCCACTGTGTGGCCCGCCTCATGAAGTAATAAACTGATGGGAGATATAACAAGGATCACCATGAGCAAATCATACATTCATATCTACTCCTAAAATCTTCTGAATTCTTTTACGGCCTATTCGTATTCTATCATATTTTCTACTTGCTACTATCACTTAATGCGGAACTGCAAAGTGAATGAGTCAAAAATATATTGTATGTAAAGGAAAACTGAAAATAAACAAAAAGCTCAAACTATCATTGATAGTTTGAGCTTTCATTATTTCCTCATACTAGCTTCATGAAGAGCCGAAAGCTGACGCTCAAGTGATTCAAGCAATTCTTTGCCATCCTCTTCATTTACTAATCCAAGACGAACCGCGAAGTCAATTTCGCGAGATAAACCAAACATCTGCGTATCAAGAACCTCTTCATACAGAGGACACTGAGGCATCGTCAAATTCTCCATTTGAACTTCGATAAGTTTTAGGATCTTATGCGCATCGGCTTTTAACAGCTCGTATGCTTTTTCACGATGTCCTGTTGCCATACCAGTTGACAAATCTGATCCCTCCGTTCCCTTTCCCATTCCTTCTATTATCATAAAAGGAATGCAACAAAATTGCAAGAAAAAGCAGGGTAAACGCGGATGTGTTTAGAAAATACTTAGTCCATATTGTGAAGAAAGATTCTCAAGAAGTTTGTTTCCAGCGATACTATTTCCTTTTGCATCAAGTGGTGGACTATAAACACCAATTCCCATTTCATTTGGAACAAGACTTAAAATCCCACCTGAGACACCACTTTTTGCAGGGATGGCCACGTTAATCGCAAACTCACCAGATGCATTGTACATGCCGCATGTAACCATAAACGTTTTCACGATTCTCGCTATATATCTTGGAATAATCCTTCTTTCCGTTTCAGGGTCTTTTCCTTCATTGGCTAGAACCATCCCTATTCTAGCAAGATCTTTACAGTTTACTTCGATTGCACACTGTTTTGTATAAGCTTCAAGAAGCATTTCAACATTATCATCAATAATGCCGTGCTGCTTCATGAAATAACTTAATGCTCGGTTTAAATTCGCCGATTCATATTCCGAATCAGCTACTTCAGTATTAATTCCAATGCTAGTGTTATTCGTCATGTCATGAATTAATTGCAATATGCGTCCAACTTTTTCCTCTACTGAACTACCATGAATCATATTTGTAACAACTAAAGCACCCGCATTAATCATTGGATTGAGTGGTTTTGAGGGTACCATCGTCTCAAGTTTGGCAATTGAATTAAATGGATCTCCCGTAGGCTCCATTCCTACCCTTGAGAAAACATGCTCCTCTCCTGAGTCCATGATTGCTAAGGCTAGTGTTAGAACTTTAGAGATACTTTGAAGGGTAAACGTTTCGCCTACATCTCCGGCTGATAAACATCCGTCTTCCTTGGAGTAGATTGCAATTGCTAGCTTATCTGGATCGGATTTTGCAAGGGCTGGAATATAATCTGCCACTTTTCCATCTTTCGTAAATGGCTTGCTTTTCCTAACTAGTTCCACTAATTCTTCTTCTGTACGACATCTCATCTTAAATCCTCCCGCTCGGAACAAATTGACTCTCACCATACTGTTCCCCAAATGTGACAAATGCAAGCATAACCGGTATACTTGGTTTGCAAAAGATTTTGATTGTGGGGTGTACAAGATGGAGACGATTCTACCTATTAAGGGGAAAGTCAATTATTCCATTACTTTAGACGCAAGCGTATGGATATTTGATGATCGTAAGATTGAATTAGAGGAATTTTTGAAATTTGATGGTTCAAGCGAAAAGAATGAGAACGATTACATCCGTACTCAGGCTGAACGCTTTGAAAGAGAACTTACAGGAATTAAACCTCCTGTTAACAAAAGTATCAAAAGGTTTGAGAAAGAACGCATTCTAACAGGAAGTTTCGTTATCCCACTCAAACCATTTTTATCTAATGCTGATCCTACTAACGATAGCGAGAAGGTTCAGCTAGATTTTAAAGATGGCTCTAAGCAGAGTATGACAATGGATGAAGCCATGAACGGCTTTCTTCGCTTTTCCCAAGATGGAAAACCGCTCAGAGAAGATGGCCCTACCCATTTCTATTTCGGGAATGGCTCGAACGCTTCGGAACCATTTAAATACGTTACAGGTATAACTGTCATCTAGAGTAGATCAGCTGCAATGCGGGCAAGCAGAGAACGTTCACCTTTCTCGAGCTTAACATGTCCGCTAAGCGGCTGGTCTTTAAATTTTTCGACGACATAAGTTAGTCCATTCGTGTATTCATCAAGATAAGGATGGTCAATTTGCTGTGGATCACCGAGGAGAACAATTTTACTTCCCTCACCAACCCTTGTTAAGATCGTTTTCACTTCATGCTTGGTTAAATTTTGTGCTTCATCTATTATAATATATTGATCAGGTAAACTTCTTCCACGAATGTACGTTAATGCTTCTACTTGAATGGAACCGATTCCCGAGAGGATCTTTTCAAGCTCCCCCGTCTTTTTAACATTAAACAGGTATTCTAGATTATCAAATATAGGCTGCATCCACGGACGTAACTTTTCTTCTTTCTCCCCTGGTAGAAATCCAATATCTTTTCCAACTGGAACAATCGGCCTCGCAATAAAAAGTTTTTTGTAGCGATTTAAATCTTCTGTTTGCATTAATCCAGCCGCCATCGCTAAAAGTGTTTTTCCTGTTCCTGCTTTACCTACAAGTGTTACAAGTGGGATGTCGCTACGAACAAGCAAATCTAGCGCCATTCTTTGCTGTACATTCCTCGGACCTATTCCCCACATATATTCCGTTTCCATCGCTGTCTTTTCAACTTTTTTACAGTTCTTATCTACTTTGCCAATTCCGGATGACGAGGCTTGAACCGGGTCTTTTAAGATGATGTATTGATTGGGATAAAGCGGTCTTCCTTTTAACATTTTGACGTCAATATAATGCTTCTCAAAAAACTGATTGAGTACTTCTGAATCAACATACCTTTCTTCATATCCTGTATAAATCTGATTAAATTCAACAACTCTGTCGCTTAAAAAATCCTCAGCTTGTATGCCCATTGCATCCGCTTTAACACGAACCAAAGCATCTTTACTAACAAGAATCACTGTTCGACCAGACTTTAATTTCCCTTCTTCTAAAAACAAATTCAATGCGACCGCCAGAATTCTGTTATCGTTTGTTTTCTCAACAAATTTATCCTGTAAGTATTGAAAAGATCGATGGTTCAGTTCAATTCGAAGCGTCCCGCCGTTTTCAAGAGGAATCGACTCATGAAGCTTTCCGCGTTCTCGAAAACCATCAATCATGCGTGATACTTGCCTTGCGTTCCTGCCTATTTCATCCATATACCTTTTCTTTGAATCCACTTCTTCTAACACCACAGCTGGAATGACAATTTCATTCGTCTCAAACGAATAAATCGCATTTGGATCTTGGAGTAACACGTTAGTATCTAGGACGTAAACCTTATCCAACACTTCGCCTCCTGACCAAATTTAAGTTGCTCTAACAGGTACGAAAAACAGTTGGGACTATCTACGTTTTCTATAATCTATGAACTAGTGTATAAAGTTAGACGGTTATTCAGAAAATAATTAACAAACTGTAGGGATTTATTATAAATCGCTTATTACGGAGGTAATCGAAATGATTAAGATTCGATGGAGTCTCATCGTGATTTGTCTACTTACTGCTTGTCAGGCAAATGATGATCCTGTTGCTACAAATAAGGAAAAAACGGAGCGAGTTCAATATGTCAAACAGTCCGTAAAAACACCAGAGAATAAAAACTTATCAGCTACAGATATTGCTGAGAATCTTGTTACAATCGCTAAACAAGTACCT
The DNA here is from genome assembly GCF_056173725.1 of Anaerobacillus sp. 63XJN7_4_ISO-PGPR-S23-413. Lineage (NCBI taxonomy): Bacteria > Bacillati > Bacillota > Bacilli > Caryophanales > Bacillaceae > Anaerobacillus > Anaerobacillus sp. 63XJN7_4_ISO-PGPR-S23-413. The sequence continues at coordinate 1,666,735 of NZ_CM149688.1, read as the reverse complement.
GATGTGAATGATGCTACAGCTATTGTTACTGGAAAATACGCAGTAGTCGGTATTGATGTAAACCAAAAGCTCGATCGTTCTCGTGTTAGCTCCATCAAATATACAGTAGCTGAAGCACTTCAAAAGGATCCATATGGAGCTAATGCAGTGATTACAGCTGATGCCGACACTACTTATCGATTGAAGCAAATGGCAACTGAAATTAAACGAGGGCATCCAATCGGAGGCGTAATGGAAGAGCTTGCTGATATTGTCGGAAGGCTAATGCCTGAAGTGCCTAGTAAAACGAACAAATCTGAACCTGATCCCATTCGCTCAAATGATAAGCAAATACCCGCAAAAGAAGAAAAACAATTGAAACAGCAGCAGGAGAAACAAGACTTAGATAAATAATTCTTCGGCTATTACTGATATCTAATAAAACAAACTAACCGCCCCCAACGGGTCGGTTAATTTGTTTCGGTGGATTTTTTTAGTTGAGCCATGACGGAGCGATCTAATTTTGCAGCTGCTTCAGGATCATACGTTTTTTCATAGACAGGTTCAACAGACATTTTCGCACCATAAAACATCACATCTCGCACTTCTTTAATCTGAAGCTTAAACATCGTAAGCTTCAGCGGAACGTCCTGCATCCTCTCCTCCGCTAATGAAGCTCTACCGGTAATCGCATAGGTACTTTCATTTCCAATTAGCGTAATCGAAACATGATCATTGGTCTGAATATTTGTCACAATTCTCGATTTCTGATCCACAGCGAATACGATAGTTTCACGATTGACAGCGTATAACCAGGAGATAGCACTAATATTTGGTCCTGTTGTTTCATAATCAATCGTTGAAAGGAGCGCATATTGTTCTCTCTTAAGTAACGTTAAAAGATCATTCGTTAAAGTTTGGTCGACTTTATTTGGCATGATATTCCCTCCATTTTATTACCTGTTATCTAACGCATTATACTGCAAAGGATACCGTTATTCATGCTATACTAGCAACATGGAATGAGAGGTGTAAAAGATGCGAGTAAAATGTGTATTATGTGATAAAATCGAAAAAATCGATAGCGGGAGTCCGCTTGCTAAAAAACTACGCAACAGACCGATCCATACCTATATGTGTGACACATGTAATGAACGTATTGAGACGCGAACAAAAGAACGTAAAGATACGGGGGAATTTAAATTATTCCACCAGGATGAATCGAACGATGAGTGGTAAAATAAAGCTTGGTCTACTGGCTGGAACGATTTCTGGGATTGCCCTCGGACTAATATTAAAGGTTATTCAATTCACTACTGGCAAACTCGTTTATACGCTCCTTCTAAACATTGATTTCATACCGATTATTGGGAGCATAAACTGGCCAGAACTTATTGAATTTGTTTTTCATCTTATTATCTCCCTTATCATCGGTGTTGTTTTCAGTTTAGGGAGCTCAAGATTTTTCTCTAATAAGAAAGTATATCAGGCGATCTTTGCTTACGTATTAACTCTACCAACCGTTTTTCTCTATTTTCCTTTAACATACCTTGCTATCAAGCCCACTCCGGATCTCTTTGACCTCGTTGCGATTGGATACTGGACAATAGGGCACTTAATCTATGCAGCGATCTTGTTTGGTGTTTATGCCCTTAATGAGAAATAGCCTTGTGTTAAGAAAGACGTGCTTTCAGCACGTCTTTTTCTCGTTCATTGGTTATACTTTGGTTCATTTTCAATCGAGGATAACAGCGCTTCAATTAATTCAGATGGAAATTTCTTCGAATCGCTTTCCCCATCCTTCACATAATTAACGACGTAGTATTCCTCAGTCACTTCCACAGATAAGTCCGCAACATTATGATCTTCTGTTAAGATGTCCATAAAAAAACTGCACGTATCTTGCGCTGCCTGATCATCCTTACGATGATCAGCGACAACTTTAATACTAAGCCAATTATACATCGTATCCTGAAGATTCAAAGTGTCCCTCCACCTTATGACATTACGCTTCTTTTTTCTTCGCTTGATTGAGTCGCACCTTATAAATAATTAATACGACAGCAGAAGCTACTAATCCTTCAGCAACCGGCAAACCGATTCCAAAAAAGGTTAGCGGAAAACATCCAATAACAAGAACAGCGTATACGATGACATTTTTTAGTAGAGGAAGTTTTTTGGCAAAGCCAAGACGATAGACAACAATACAAAGGATAACGATGATCGCATATAGCAAATAAAACCCCAGGGTCATATTGTCTTCAATGCCGACCAACTTAGCGAAAAATGATAAATCTTCCGATGCAATGGTAGGTTCCGTATTCATTTATTCACCCCCGGTATAAAAGCATAATAAAACAAACCATAAATAAAAGTAAACGATTTCTTCTCTCTTTTTAAAAAAAGCTATGTTACTAAAGGTTTCACTCAATTGAGCCGAAAATCGAGAATCAACAGTAAAGCCTAACATAGCTCTTTAAAAACCCCATACATAACTGGGAACATAGCTAAACAATAAAAAAACGATCCAAAAGGGATGCCCCTTTTGAATCGCATTAGACACCCTTATTGGGCTGTTTTTTTCTTTTTAGCGTTCTTTTCACGTTCGTTCTTATCAAGGATTTTCTTACGAAGACGGATTGAATCCGGTGTTACTTCGCAATACTCATCATCGTTCAAATACTCAAGCGCTTCTTCAAGAGTTAGAACGCGAGGCTTCTTCATAGAAACCGTTTGGTCTTTGTTGGCAGAACGCATATTCGTCATCTGCTTCACTTTAACGATGTTAACCGTGATATCATTCTCACGAGTGTGTTCCCCAACGATCATTCCTTCGTAAACTTCAGTACCTGGAGCTACGAAAATTGTACCGCGGTCTTCAACACCCATAATACCGTATTCTGATGCTTTTCCTTTTTCCATTGAAACAAGTACACCAGCACGACGTCCACCTACACGCCCGCTAATAAGAGGCATATACGTTTCAAATGTATGGTTAATAATACCATATCCGCGTGTTTGTGTTAGGAACTCAGTTGAGTAACCAATCAAACCACGAGCAGGAACCATGAATTCAAGGCGAACTTGGCCTGAACCGTTGTTTACCATGTTGACCATTTCACCTTTACGCTCACCAAGTGATTCCATTACAGAACCAGTGTAGTCTTCAGGTACGTCAATTTGAACGCGTTCAACAGGCTCACTTGCAACGCCGTCTACTTCACGTACGATAACTTCAGGTTTTGAAACTTGAAGCTCATATCCTTCACGACGCATGTTTTCAATCAGGATTGAAAGGTGAAGCTCACCACGTCCTGAGACAACCCATGCATCTGGAGAATCTGTATTCTCAACGCGAAGACTTACGTCAGTTTCAAGCTGAGCTCTAAGACGCTCTTCAATTTTACGACTTGTAATGTATTTACCTTCTTTACCAGCAAAAGGACTATTGTTTACAAGGAACGTCATCTGAAGAGTAGGCTCATCAATACGAAGAATAGGAAGTGCTTCCTGATGATCGTAAGGACAAACTGTTTCACCTACGTTGATTTCTTCCATACCAGAAACCGCTACAAGGTCGCCAGCTTTCGCTTCTTCGATCTCAGTACGCTTCAATCCAATGAAACCAAAGAGCTTAGTCACTCTGAATTGCTTCACTGTTCCATCGACCTTCATCAGGGCTACCTGTTGGCCAACCTTCATTGTTCCTCTGAACACACGACCAATTCCAATTCTTCCAAGATAGTCGTTGTAATCAAGAAGTGTAATCTGGAATTGAAGAGGCTCGTCACTGTTATCTAGAGGTGCAGGAATGTTATCAATAATTGTGTTCATAAGAACTTTCATATCGTCATCCTGTACTTCAGGATCAAGACTAGCTGTACCGTTGATTGCTGAAGCATAAACTACTGGGAAGTCTAGCTGATCTTCGTCCGCGCCAAGATCAATAAATAAATCAACGACTTCATCCACAACTTCTTCAGGACGTGCTGCAGGACGGTCAATTTTGTTAAGAACGACAATTGGTGTAAGCTTCTGCTCAAGAGCCTTCTTAAGCACGAAACGTGTCTGTGGCATACAGCCTTCATAAGCGTCAACAACTAGAAGAACGCCATCTACCATTTTCATGATACGTTCAACTTCACCACCGAAGTCGGCATGTCCAGGTGTATCCATGATGTTGATTCGTTTGTCTTCATAGTTAATTGCCGTATTTTTAGCAAGGATTGTAATCCCGCGTTCTCTCTCAAGGTCGTTCGAATCCATCGCACGTTCGCTTACTTGCTCGTTATCACGAAACGTTCCAGACTGGTGTAGCATTTGGTCTACCAACGTCGTTTTGCCGTGGTCAACGTGGGCAATGATTGCGATGTTACGAATATCTTCTCTTATTGCCATTAATTATTCTCTCCTCGTATTCTCGCCTTATTTCTGACGATAAACTCAATAACTAGACCATTATAACACAGATATCGCTATACGCGAAATTTCTCTTCTTTCACCAGCAACATGGTTATTGTACACTAGTACTATAAAGGGGGCTTTCTACATGAACAAGCATAATTTCCTTTTACTCTTAATGGCCATTCTAGCGGTTGCAAGCATGTGTGCAATCGGCGTATCTATAGCTGAACAAAGCTGGATCGGCGGGCTTCTTTCATTTATCGGAGTAGGTTTCTTTATGGGAATGGGCTTTCGTATTAAACGTAAAGCAGAACTATAAGATCACATGAAAAGAGCTGTTCAAGTAGAACAGCTCTTTTATCTATTTACCTTTCACCCATTTGGGTGGACCAAAATCAAATATTTTTTCCCCTCTTCTTCAATTCCGTATTGCTCGAATCCACACTTACCTAAAAAAAGACTCCATTCGTTCAGGTCATAAGGAATACCTGAAAAAACAACATCGTTTTTTTTACCTAATAAGGTGCGAATAACGCTACAACCAATACCCGACTTTCGCTTCATAGGATGAACGACAATTGTCCCTAACCATGGTTTTTGATTAGACGGTGCATCGTCAAGAACGGCCGTAATCGCTACCGGTAGATCGCCGTAGAACCATACATTAAACTCGCAGCCCATTCCTTCATATGTTTGTATGTATGAAATCATATCTTCGAATAATGGGATTCGACCAAATTCTGTAAGAAGCCATGTTTCGTCTTCTTGCGTCCAGTCAAAAAGAAGTTCAGCAATATTTTCTTGAGATTCAGGAGCTGCTAACAATCTCATCTTGAAGAAGGGGTTCTTAAGTAATAATTTTGATCAAGCGCAGGCTGAATGTATTCTTTTTGAACCTCAGTATGGAATAATTCAGTACCAGCAAAAATTGTATTCTTATCAAGTAAATCAATCTCTTTGTTATCAACTGTTGTACATATCCCTCCGCCTTCCTCGATTAACATTTTACCAGCAGCAAAATCCCACGGAGCAAGTCGCAGGGAAACATACCCATCAAGTCGACCGGCGGCTACGTACGCCAATTCAATAGCTGCACTACCATAAGAACGTGTTCCCCGGATTTTTTTTAGAAGTGGTGAGAACGTGCGAGGATCTATTCGATGATTTTCTGTTACCCAGGTCGCGTTTATAGCTAGAAGTGACTCTGAAAGGTTAGTCGTTTTCAATGGTTTGATTTTCTCATCGTTTAAATAAACTCCTGAACCTTTTTTACAATGATACAGTTCGTCCTTCGTAACATCATAAATAAACGCCAGTTTCCCTACTCCATCTTCGTATATTCCGATCGATATAGCGAAATTAGTTTGTTGATGAACGAAATTCATCGTTCCATCAATAGGATCTAAAAACCAAATTACGCCGTTCAACTGTTCTATATTATCACCAAAACCTTCTTCGCCCATGATTCGATGACTTGGATAACCTTCCTTAATTTTTTCAATAAAAAACTTCTCCGTTTGTTTATCAATGTCCGTTACGAGATCGTTTGGATTGCTTTTAGTATCAATCTTAAAGGAAGTTGTGAAGGAAGCCATGATCTCTTGACCCGCTTCTCGTATCCATCTGATTGCATCTTCATATACATTGTCCCAGTTTGTGTGCTGTGTCATGGTTCGATCTCCTTTTGCCTTAATTTTCTTTCTACCTCTTATTATGACAGGAAAAGAAGAAAAAACGAACCTTTTTGCAAGGTTCGCTTCATTAAGCTTCTAATCTGACCATTTCTTTTCGAAGCTCCTCTAGCTTCACTTTACATCTCTTCATTTCATCCTGATCACTAGCCGTCATTGCATCGTGTAGTGTTGCCAGCTCATAGTCAATTTCCATTCTCAGCACCGGGATCCGCTTCTCTGCCTCGTTTCTTTGCAATGACTGAATCACTTGTTTCATGGTAACCTACACCCCTCTCAAATTCGATTAAGCAGTCATAGTCATCAGATCCGGCTATAAGACGGAATATTCTGATATTTCTGCTTTGATTAATATATCTTATGCTTTACCTGTCGACTATGCAACCTCTTTATTTGTTTCTATTTTTCCTCTTTTTCGCACATTTCAAACCTAACATGACACACCAATCGTCATTTTATATGCAAATGTTCGGTCTATGTTACTATAAGAATATAAATTTTTTGTCGTATTGGAGGATAATATGTCTTTTAAAGGATTTACTCAAACTGATTTTCAATCATTCGAAATTGATGGACTTGAGGCTCGAATGGAAGCCATACAAGAGCGGATTCAACCAAAATTCGCTGCCATTAGCGAGGAAATTAAAAGCGATCTCGAGATTCTTGCTGGAAATGAGATGCACCTTCACATTGCTCGTCATGCAAGACGAACGAAGAATCCTCCCGTTGATACATGGATGGCGTTTTCGCATAACAAACGCGGGTACAAAATGCACCCTCACTTTCAAATCGGCCTTTTTGATGATCATGTCTTTGTATGGCTTGCATACATTTACGAGCTTCCAGGAAAGCCACAAATGGCTTCCTTATTTTTAGATCACTTAAATGAACTAAAGAAAGATATTCCAACTTCATATTGGATCTCTACTGACCACACTAAGAAAAAGGCAAGCCACCCCATCAAGGATAGTGATCTCGATAAAGTACTTACCCGCTTTAGAGATGTAAAAAAGGGCGAATTTCTAGTTGGCCGTCATTTTGCCAGTGACGATCCGTTATTGAATGATGGAGAGAAATTTATTAAAGAGGTTAAACAAACTTTTGAGACCTTAATGCCTATCTATCAACTTTCACTTCAAGCCACAAAATAAACCAGGGGATTCTCCCCTGGTTTTTATTTATTCATTTTTACTTTATCGCGTTCTGTTTCTCTTGCTTCTTTTACAACATGATAAGTTGAAAATCCTGTCTCTTTATCAAACTGTCTAAAGATTTGCTTTTCCTCTGATTTAGAGGGAACGACATCTTTAAATGCATGATAGCTACTAATCAATTCGCCCTTATGCACCCCTCTGTCATATGTTTGCTCAACTAATTGGAAAAAGTTTACAACTTTGATGACTTCTTCTTTACTCCAATCAATTGAAATAGGGTATTGTACTTCCATTTTCAATCTCCTTTCTCACTTTACCATTTTAATCGAATTTCGTTTGCTTCTTTATCCATACGATCAAATAACTCCGCTACTGAAGGAACATCATTGATCGCTCCCATAACCTGACCTGCCCAAGCAAAGCCTTCTTCTTCTTTTCCATCATATATAAATTTCCTGTTTGCTTTACCGCTTATGTATTCTTTAAGAAGATCATATCCTCCCTGATTTGCTTCAATTTGTAAAATCTCTTGAGCAAACACATTCCTAATAACTCTTGCAGGTGCTCCAATACTACGCTTAATAATCATAGTATCCGTTTCAGACCCTTGAAGCAAACGACGCTTGTAAACATCATGAGCATGGGTACATTCTTTTGTAGCAATAAATCGTGTACCCATTTCAATTCCCTCAGCGCCAAGTGCGAGAGAAGCCATTAGCGCTCTTCCATCACCTATTCCCCCTGAAGCAATAACCGGAATAGACACAGCATCAACTACTTGAGGAACGAGTACCATCGTACCAATATCATCCTTTCCAAGATGTCCTCCACCTTCTTGCCCGACAACCATTACGGCAGTAGCTCCTAACTCTTCTGCTTTTACTGCTTGTCTTTTACTAGCAGTCAAAACAACAACTTTCACATTCGTTCCTTTTACCATATCAAATACCGGCTTAGGGTTTCCACCGGTAACCGAAATGATCTCCACTCCTTCTTCAATGGCTGCTTCAAGCATATCCTCAAAGGGTCTTCCATGTTGACCAATCGCAAAGTTCACTCCAAATGGCTGATCGGTGAGACTTTTAGTAAGGGCGATTTCTTCTTTAAGCTGTGTTGCTGACTCCATAGACATAGCTGTGAGCTGCCCTAATCCTCCTGCGTTGCTAACAGCAGCAGCTAACTCGTGATATGCAAGATAGGCGAGACCCCCTTGAACGATTGGTCTTTCAATACCTAATAACTGAGTAATTCGCGTATTCCACTTCATAATGAATCCTCTCCTTATGGTAACCCATTTCGAGAGTTAGAAGTGATCTCCTCTTTTCTCTTCTAGGAACGATGCTTCCTTATATAGTTGATCGATAAGCATGGGTTTAAAATAAAACTTGCAAATTATCCCTCATGTGATTATACTCAGTTTGTTTAAGGAAGAAAGAAGTCCTATAACTAATGTTCTTCTTTTAAGCGTCATATCTGGCTATACAAAAAGTTCACTTAGACCAAACCCGCTTTCCACAAACTACTGTGGAAGGCTTTATCTAGTAACGTATAAGCTATATTACTGATTTCAAGATTTTCGGCTCATTCGATATAAAAGAGCAGACGATCTACAACGTTATTCATTTAACCAAAGTATAAATAAAGAGGTGCTGGATTTGCAACAACACGAAACACCATTGTTCACTGGTTTAGTAAACCACGCTAACAAAAACCCTATTCAATTTCATATACCCGGCCACAAAAAAGGCTCTGGCATAGATCCTGAATTTCGTTCTTTCATAGGCGAAAACGCCCTGTCAATTGATTTAATTAACATTCAACCACTTGATGACCTCCATCATCCACACGGTATGATTAAGCAAGCACAGGATCTAGCTGCTGAAGCTTTTGGCGCTGACGCAACCTTTTTCTCTATTCAAGGTACAAGCGGTGCAATCATGACAATGGTCATGACTGTATGTTCACCAGGTGATAAAATTATTGTCCCGAGAAATGTTCATAAGTCTGTTATGTCTGCAATCATTTTCTCCGGCGCAACACCTGTATTTATTCATCCAGAAATTGACCCTAAGCTTGGCATCTCACACGGCATTACTCCTATAGCCGTTAAGAAAGCATTAGAACAGCACCCTGACGCAAAAGGTGTCCTTGTCATTAACCCCACCTATTTTGGTATATCTGCTAATCTTGAAGAGATCGTTACGATTTCTCATGAGTATGACGTACCTGTATTAGTTGATGAAGCTCACGGTGTTCACATTCACTTTCACGAGCGACTGCCCGTTTCAGCCATGCAAGCCGGTGCAGATATGGCAGCTACAAGTGTGCATAAATTAGGGGGATCAATGACACAAAGTTCCGTCCTTAATGTAAAAGAAGGGCTTGTTTCTGCAAAACGCGTCCAAACCATTATTAGCATGCTAACAACTACCTCCACTTCGTATATCCTTCTTGCTTCTCTTGACGTTGCAAGAAAAAGATTGGTCATGGATGGTTATGATTTAATTGAACGCTCCATACAACTTGCAGAAGAAGCTCGAAAGCAAATAAATGATATTTCTCCTCTATATTGTGTCGGGCAAGAAATCCTTGGAACGAACGCTACTTACGATTATGATCCAACGAAATTAATCATTTCTGTTCATGACCTTGGAATTACTGGCTATGAAGCTGAAGTTTGGCTTCGAAAAGAAGCGAACCTTGAAGTAGAGCTTTCTGATTTGTATAACTTATTATGTATTGTAACTCCTGGCGATACCGAGGAAACAACCAGCGCTCTTGTTCATGCTCTAAAAGACATGGTAGAAGCCTTCAAAGAGACAGAAGGTTCAATCACTAAAAAGTTTGATGTTCACGCTCCAGATATCCCGATTCTAGCTGTTTCACCTCGAGATGCTTTTTATTCTGAAACAGAGGTGATTCCATTTAAAGAATCGGCTGGTCGGGTCATTGCAGAATTTGTGATGGTTTATCCACCTGGAATTCCAATCTTCATCCCAGGTGAAATCATTACAGAAGAAAACTTAACATATATCGAAGAAAACATTGAAGCTGGATTACCGGTTCAGGGGCCTGAAGACGACGAATTAGTTCACATTCGGGTCATTAAAGAATATAAAGCCATTAAATAAGAGGCGGCCAATTGGCCGCCTCTTTCTTTGCTATATACGTTATTTTTTATCTTTTTTATTGCATTCCGGGCATCTGCTATAAAGTGTACTTACCTTCTCTTCATGTACGTGATCAATTGTTTTTTCGCAAGTTTGGCAAATGATAATACCCATTCTCAACACCCCTTAAGTTAGTTTTGAAAACGCTTCCGTTTCGCTTAACTTCATAATAGTGTGTCACAATTGATTTGTCAACACTATATTGTATATCACATTATATTCTTTTTGTGTCTAATATGTGTGGATGAACGACCAATTGTCAGAATACAATTTACACTGTACACTTTATTATATGACGATGGGAGGAATGATCATGCCTCAAAGTGCTTACTTAAAACCAAAAACGGAAGATGAACTATCACTTGATCATATTAAAAGCTTACTTTCCTACTACATGGACATAACATCCAAAACTGGAGAGCAACTTTCTTGGTCCTATAGTGAGTCTGCTTTCCCCTACACTTTGATTGAACAAGTGGATGGAGACATTTGGTTTTATTTAAAAGGAAAACATAGTGATTATCGGATGATTATCATCGGTTTAGTAGACAGCAAACTTCAGATTGTTCTACCAGATCAATCCACTCACGGTGATAAAGCGAAAGCGAATGAATTATGTAAATTTCTTGCAAATAAATTACAGGCCGATCTTACTCTCTTCAACGGTAGAACAATGTATTACGCAAAAAAATAAACAGCCAAATGGCTGTTTATTTTTGTAAAGGTTCAATTTCTTCAGGATCAATTAAGTTATAATCTTTATCTCTTAATCCTTTCACAATATCTCCTAATGCAGCAGCTGTCCAATCACGGTCATGCATAAGTAAGTTTGCCCCATTTTGAAGTAGCGGTGAATTTACCATAATGTCTTTGATTGCAGCTTCACTTTGATATTCCTTTACCCAGTCATACCCATATGTCCAATTCATCACGAGCATGCCTTCTTCTTCGGCTAATGACTTCGAAAAGTCAGTATTAGATCCAAATGGTGCTCTAAAGAACTTCGGCTTTTCTCCAATTACTTCTTCGATCATTTCATTTACCTTCAATATCTCTTCTTTTTGCTCTTCTTCTGATAATGTTTTGAGATCAGCGTGCGTCATCGTATGGTTTCCTATTTCAAAGCCCATATCATAAATTTCTTTTAACCTTGCTTTTTCTTCATCTGTATCAATAAAATGACCATTAATAAAGAAAATGGCAGGAGCATCTAGTTCTTTTAATGTTTTTGCCATTTCTACGGCATTCGTATCTGGAGCATCGTCAATTGTAAGTAGAACCGCTTCAGCAGGAGCATCATTTATCGGTTCAAAGCCCCAAAAAGCTTCGTTAAGTCGATATTCAGGCTCTACTTCTTCTGCAGTAGCTTCTTCTTCTTTCTGATCCTCTGATTCAGCATTACTTGTCGCGTCTGAATCTGTTTCTTCCTTATTTGTTTCTTCGTTTGTTTCTTGTTCATTTGAAGCTTCACTATTGTTTGCTTCATTCGTTGATGCTTCTGAATTTTCTTGTGAACCAGCATTTGTTGAACACGCTGCTACAAAAAGCAAAAGCGCTAATGTCATCCATTTCAATGTGTTTGTCATTTCTCTCTCCCCTTATCTAGTCTCATTTCATCATATACGAATTCATGAACAGTATAAAGAGGAAATTGTCACAAATAACCAACTATCTACCCATCTATTTTTCAACTATTCCGACTTCCTTTCTGACATGGTTTTTCCCTTTACAACGTTTAAAACAACAAATATACTAGACAACGTGTCTTTTGCTTGACTTGTCCTGAAGCCTGTTAATAAAAGGGAATAGGGCGCTTACCTGCATAGTTTTGGTATCGACAGGTAACATTGAGTACACATACATTTTATTTCCTGTGTATAAAAGTGCTTTCAGATGACAGTGCTATTTTTTGGAATTATTTTAGAAAGGTGATGATGAAATTTGAATAAGCTTACAGCAGTCTTTGTTATCTCTGTACTTCTGTCTCTAATCTTTATTTCTTGGGGTACGATTTCTCCTGAGTCATTAGATTCGACTACAAGCTCACTTCAAAGCTTTCTTCAAGTGAAGTTTGGATGGTTTTATTTATTAGCAGCGTCAGGCTTTCTTATCTTTGCGATTTATCTTATCTTTTCGAAGTATGGAAGACTTCGACTTGGTAAAGAAACCGATGTACCTGAATATAACCTAATTACATGGTTTGCTATGCTTTTCTCAGCCGGAATGGGAATTGGACTTGTATTCTGGGGTGTAGCAGAGCCGATGTTCCACTACTATGATCCTCCAGCTGGGGCAGCTAGTCAGTCAGATGAAGCAGCGCGACTAGCCTTTCAATACAGCTTCTTCCACTGGGGACTTCACCCGTGGGGAATTTACACAGTCGTTGCTCTCGCACTTGCCTTCTTTAAATTTAGAAAAGGTGCGCCAGGCTTAATCAGCGCGATTTTCTATCCGATTCTTGGAGAACGTGTAAATGGACCAATTGGTAAACTAATCGACGTTATTGCTGTCATTGCGACTGTATTTGGTGTCGCGACGTCCCTTGGCTTTGGTGCTTCTCAAATAGGCGGAGGAATTTCCTATTTAACTGGCATTGAAAATTCGTTTACAACACAGTTAATCATTATTCTTATTGTAACTGTCCTCTATATGATCTCTGCTTCAACGGGGATTTCAAGAGGGATTAAGTACTTAAGTAATACAAACATTGTCCTAGCGATCTTGCTCATGTTCTTCCTGTTATTCGCAGGACCTACAAACTTTATTATGGACCTCTTCACATCTACACTTGGATCTTATATTCAAAACCTACCAAGTATGAGTCTCCGTATGAGACCTTTTGAAGGGTCGTCTTGGATCCAGAGCTGGACAATCTTCTATTGGGCATGGTGGATTGCCTGGGCGCCATTCGTTGGAACATTTATTGCTCGAGTATCAAAAGGTCGAACGATCAGAGAATTTGTTCTTGGTGTCCTTTTAGTTCCGACAATCTTTGGTGGATTATGGTTCTCCGTATTTGGAGGGTCAGCTATTTCACTTGATATGGCAGGAACAGGTATTTACGACATTATCAATAACCAGGGTATGGAAGTTGCGCTATTCGCTGTACTTGAGCAATATCCACTTGGAACAGCCATGTCGATTATTGCCATTTTATTAATCAGCACATTCTTTATTACTTCAGCTGACTCAGCAACATTCGTCCTTGGAATGCAAACGACGAACGGAAGCATGAATCCTTCCACCAAAGTGAAATTAACTTGGGGTGTGATTCAATCATCTGCTGCTGCAGTTCTGCTTTGGTCTGGAGGATTAGGAGCTCTTCAAACGGCTTCTATCATCGCTGCATTCCCGTTTGCTATTATTATAATAGGAATGATCATTTCTCTCGTTAAAGCCTTTAAACAAGAGAAAATACCTCCTAGACCACCTAAGAAAGATGATCCAAAATCATAAAACACTAAAAGCGTCCTACCCTCTTGGTAGGACGCTTTTTCATTTACCTTCTATCTATTATATTAATGAAGGTTATCGATAACATTCATTAGTCAGCTTAATTTTTAAATAGTTACGTCCATCAAATTAAATGGTATAGATAGATAATGATGAATGCCAGAGTAGAAGAAAAAGAAATCAAATAGATAAGCTCTCTTCCTCTTCTAACCATTTGAACAGAAATCGTACAAATAAGATAAAGAAAAACTAAAAATAATAAAATCTTAAATCCAATATGATCTCGAGGAGAATAATAAATAAGTTGAAAAAAACCAAACCAGATCAAAAGCTGAATGCAAATAACTTTTCCATACATAGAACAGCACCTCCGCATAATACAAGTGTCCTATTCTCAAATGTATGTGCAAGTAAATCTCCTAATCGCTTCATTTCTATATTTAGTTTCCAATAAAGAAAGAAAACTGAACATACCTAATCCATTCGTTTATATTTATGAATGTGGTCCATTTCCAACCTCTATTAACTAATAAAAGCAATTGAATCCACTTAAATGAATCATAAAATTATCATGAGCGGGACTGCTCATTCTCCATATAAAAACTCCAGAGACAAGAGTCTCTGGAGTTTTTCAATTAATTATTAACCAATGTGAATTGGAGTACCTAGAGCTACTTCAGCAGCTTCCATAGTAATTTCTCCAAGTGTTGGGTGAGCATGAATTGTAAGCGCAATGTCTTCAGCTGTCATACCAGCTTCGATTGCAAGACCAAGCTCAGCAATCATATCAGAAGCGTTAGGACCAGCAATTTGAGCGCCGATCACTAGGCCATCTTCTTTACGAGTGATAAGCTTCATAAATCCTTCACTGTCGTTAAGAGACAATGCACGGCCATTAGCACCGAATGGGAATTTAGATGCTTTCACATCGAATCCTTGATCTTTTGCTTCTTGTTCAGTGTAACCAACTGAAGCGAGTTCTGGGTCAGAGAAAACAACCGCTGGGATTGCAAGATAGTCAATCACAGAGTTTTCACCACTGATCGCTTCTGCAGCTACTTTACCTTCGTAAGAAGCTTTATGAGCAAGTGCAGGACCTTCTACGATATCACCAATAGCATAGATGTTATCGAAGTTTGTACGACACTGCTTGTCAATCTTCACAAGACCTTTGTCCGTCATTTCAACGCCAAGTTCTTCAAGACCGATTTCATTTGTATTAGGCTTACGACCAACTGTAACTAGTACATAATCAGCGTCAAACGTCTGCGTTTCACCTTTGATTTCTGCTGTTACTGTTACGCCGTCTTCTGTTTCTTCAACGCCTTGTGCAAGAGCTTGAGTAATGATTTCTACATTACCTTTCTTCTTAAGACGACGAGAAACAAGAGAGCTCATTTGTTTTTCGAATCCAGGTAGAATTTGCTTCGTACCTTCAAGGATTGTTACTTCAGTACCGAAGTTTGCGTACACAGTACCAAGTTCGATTCCGATGTATCCTCCGCCGATAACAACCATTTTCTTAGGAACTTCGTCAAGTGCAAGTGCACCAGTTGAAGAAATAACGCGCTTGCTCCATTTGAAGCTTGGAAGTTCGATTGGGCGAGATCCTGTTGCGATGATGCAGTTGTTGAATGTATACGTTTGAGAGTTCTTTTCGTCCATGATACGAACTGTGTTCTTATCGACGAAATAAACTTCACCGCTAACAACTTCAACTTTATTAGATTTCATAAGTCCTGCTACGCCGCCAGTAAGCTTGTCAACAACAGAAGACTTCCACTCCTGAACTTTCTTCATGTCAACGCTCACGTTCTCAGCAGTGATTCCGATATCATCGGAATGCTTTGCTGACTCATATTTATGAGATGCATTAATCATTGCTTTTGAAGGAATACAGCCGACGTTTAAGCAAACTCCGCCTAGAGTTCCTTTGTCAGCAATGGCAACTTTCTGACCAAGCTGTGCTGCACGGATTGCAGCAACATATCCACCTGGTCCAGCTCCTACTATAAGTGTGTCTAATTCGATTGGAAAATCTCCTACTACCATATTATTACGCCTCCATCATTAAGAGTTGTGGATCGTTCAACAGACGCTTGATGTGGTTAAGAGCAAGTTGTGCTGTTACGCCATCAATAAGTCTGTGGTCGTAGCTGATCGATAGAGCAAGAACAGGTGCAGCAACGATTTCTCCGTCGATAACAACTGGCTTCTCCTCAATACGACCAATACCAAGAATAGCAGCATCCGGGTTATTGATGATTGGTGTAAACCATTGACCACCAGCAGAACCCAGGTTAGAAATAGTACATGTGCTACCTTTCATATCGTCCCCTGATAGTTTACCATCGCGAGCTTTTTTAGCCAACTCATTAATTTCAGATGAAACATTAAGAAGTGGCTTACGGTCTGCTTCTTTCACAACTGGAACAACTAGTCCAGCGTCAGTGTTAGCAGCGATACCGATGTTGTAGTAATGCTTGTGTACGATTTCGTCAGTAGAATCATCAATAGATGCATTCAACATTGGGAATTCGCGAAGTGCAGAAACAAGTGCTTTTACAACGTATGGAAGGTAAGTTAGCTTCACATCTTTGTCTGCAGCATATTGTTTGAACTTCTTACGGTGAGCAACAAGATCTGTTACAACAATTTCATCCATGTGAGTTACGTGTGGAGCAGTATGCTTCGAGTTAACCATTGCTTTTGCAATTGCTTTACGCATACCTTTCATCTTCTCACGAGTTTCTGGTTGTGCAGATGCTTGTGGCTGTGCTGATGTAGTAGAAGCTTCTTGCTTCGCTTCAGCTTTTTCTTCTGTCGCTGCTGGAGCTTCAGAAGCTGCTTCGCCTCCACCATTCAAGTGAGTGTCGATATCTTCTTTCACAACGCGACCATTCTTACCAGAACCAGATACTTTCGAGATACTTACGCCGTTTTCACGAGCATACTTACGTACTGCTGGCATAGCGATAACTCGCTTAGTAGGATCTGTTTCTTCGTCATCTTCAGGAAGTGGTTTTGATCCAGCGCTGTCTTCTTTCGCTTCTGATTTAGCTTCTGCTTTAGGAGCTTCTTCTTCAGCTTGTGGCTGTTCAGCTGTTGGTTCTTCTTCTGCATCTTCATAACCTTCTGCGTCGAAAGTGATGACTACATCTCCAACAATAACAGTTGCACCTTCTTCAGCGTGAACTTCTTTAACTGTTCCGTCTACTGGAGAAGGGATTTCAACAACAGCTTTGTCGTTTTGTACTTCTGCAAGAATATCGTCTTCTTTTACTTCATCTCCGGATTTAACAAACCATTTTACGATTTCGCCTTCATGGATACCTTCACCGATATCCGGCATCTTAAATTGAAATGCCACGGGACTTCGCCTCCTAATTGTAGAAAAATTTTGCTCATATAAGATCTGAAGCGAAGCGCATAGTGCGGCTTCACTTCATGTTTTTTTATAAAATGTTAATTAGAAATTAACTACTTGTGTAGCTTTTTCGATGATATCAGTGTGATCAGGAAGCCATACATCTTCAGCAGCTGAGAATGCGAATACAGTATCAGGTGCAGCTACGCGAAGAACTGGTGCTTCAAGGCTTAGGATTGCGCGGTCGTTGATTTCTGCTACAACGTTAGCTGCAATTCCTGCTTGCTTTTGAGCTTCTTGAACAACAATTGCACGGTTTGTTTTTTCAACAGAGGCAATAATTGTATCGATATCGAGCGGGCTAACCGTACGAAGGTCGATTACTTCTGCACTAATGTCGTTCTTTTCAAGCTCTTCAGCAGCTTTAAGAGAAGCCTGAACCATCGCACCGTAAGTTACGATTGTGATGTCAGTACCTTCACGTTTTACTTCAGCTTTACCAATTTCAATTGTATATTCTTCTTCAGGAACTTCCTGACGGAAAGAACGATAAAGCTTCATGTGCTCAAGGAAAATAACTGGATCGTTATCACGAATCGCAGAGATAAGAAGTCCTTTTGCATCATAAGGGTTTGAAGGGATAACGACTTTTAGTCCTGGCTGTTGCGCCATTAGACCTTCAAGGCTATCCGCGTGAAGTTCTGGTGTTTTAACGCCGCCACCAAATGGTGAGCGAACAGTAATCGGCGCGTGGAAAGAGCCGCCTGAACGATAACGAAGACGAGCCATTTGACCGGAAATAGCATCCATTACTTCGTATACAAATCCAAAGAACTGAACTTCTGGGACTGGACGGAATCCAGTAAGTGCAAGTCCGATAGACATACCACCGATACCTGATTCAGCAAGCGGAGTATCGAATACGCGATCTTCGCCAAATTCCTTTTGAAGTCCTTCTGTCGCACGGAAAACGCCGCCGTTTTGACCTACGTCCTCACCGAATACGAGTACGTTCTCGTCATTTTTCAACTCCGTACGCATCGCATCAGTGATTGCTTGAATCATTGTCATTTGCGCCATAGCTTACTTCGACTCCTTTGCACTATATTGTTCGTATTGTTCACGAAGGTTCTGTGGAAGCTCTTCGTACATGTTAGAAATAAGATCCGTTACTTTTTGCTTAGGAGTGCCATCTGCTTTTTTAATAGCAGCTTTGATTTCTTCCTTCGCTTTATCGACTACTTCGTTTTCTTTTTCTTCAGACCAAAGGTTTTTGCTCTCAAGATACTTGCGGAAACGAACGATTGGATCTTTCTTTTCCCACTCGCTATCTAGATCTTCAGAACGGTAACGAGTTGGATCGTCACCAGCCATTGTATGTGGACCATAGCGGTAAGTCATTGTCTCGATTAGAGTTGGACCTTCGCCATTAATTGCGCGCTCACGAGCGTCAGTAACTGCTTTATAAACAGCAAGAACGTCCATACCGTCTACTTGAACACCCTGGATACCAGCTGCAACTGCTTTTTGAGCGATTGTTTTCGCTGCAGATTGCTTTTCAACTGGAACAGAGATTGCAAAGCGGTTGTTTTGCACAACAAAGATAGCTGGAGCAGCATATGCACCTGCAAAGTTCATTCCTTCATAGAAGTCACCTTGTGAAGCACCACCGTCACCAGTGTAAGTGATCGCTACGTTTTTCTTGCCTTTTTTCTTAAGTCCAAGTGCAACACCAGCAGTTTGTGTAATTTGAGCACCGATGATGATTTGTGGGCTCAACACGTTCAGGCCATCAGCCTGGTTCCCTACAAAGTGACCACGAGAGAATAAGAATGCTTTATATAATGGAAGACCGTGCCAGATGATCTGTGGAACATCACGGTAACCTGGAAGAATCCAGTCCTCTTTATCAAGTGCAAACTGACTTCCTAGTTGTGAAGCTTCCTGTCCTGCAGTTGGTGCGTAGAAGCCAAGACGTCCTTGACGGTTCAAAGAAATTGAACGCTGATCAAGAATACGTGTGTACACCATGCGGCGCATTAGTTCTTGAAGCTGCTCATCTGATAGTTCAGGCATTGCTTCTTTGTTCACGATTTCGCCATTTTCATTTAGAATCTGGAACATTTCGAATTGGCCTTCGATGTTTTCGATGGTTTTTGTTCCCATACCTTTCACCTCATCCTTTCATTCATAAAGAGATAGATTATTGAATTGCAATAGTGCAATTGTGAGTGGGTCGTTCAGTTTACAGACATAACTAGCATGTCCATTTCAACGTTATTAAATGACAAATAGCATTCATTAAATTGGATTACTTAAGACAACACTCAATGTCATACCCTTAATCCTGAAGAAATAATCCCTAGCGCTATGTATTACTGCGAATAATAGTCTGTATCAGTAAGATTAAGGAAGTGCTTCTCTTCATGAGTAAGTTCGTTTTTAAGTTTACAATACAGTAAGTTTCAAGTCAATTAATTGATTTAATTATTGCGTGTTAAAAGATGAAAACCAAACTGTTACATTACATAATCCCACACTGTACTAGTGTAAATAATTAGGAACACCATATTTGAAGTCGTTCATTTTGTTAACACTTTACCTTTTTTCTTTGGTGGTGGACTATCACCCGCTTTATCAAAATCGGGCTAAAATGGAAGAAAACGATCTAAAAAGAACCGCTCAACTTGAGCGGTTCTTTGGTTATTCTGAATAGTTTACGTCTAATTCTGCTGATTGATAAAACGCTTTTTTCGCTTCATTAAACTCAGTTGTATATTTATTGAACTTTTCCTTATGCTCAGACACTTTACTGTACTGATCATTTACAACCTTAATTTGTTCCTGAAGCTGTTCTAATGTAAGTTCTTTATCTTGAAGTGAACTGTAGAGCTTCTTGTCTTGTTTCACTGCTTCTTCATATTCTTTATTGAGCTTTTCATAAGCTTCATATCGCTTATCCATCGTCTCAATAAGAGCCTTAGCGTCCTTTTTAGCAGCATCATCTTCAAGATCTTCTGTTAGATCTTTAATTTCTTCAAATTCTTTGTAAGCTTCATCTATACTTTCTTTTTCCTTTTTTAAGTACTCAAGTCTTTTATCCGTATTTTCTTCTGCTTGCTTTGAAAGCTTTTCGACTTCATCGAACTCATCCATACTTAGTGCAACAATGTCATCATAAATTTCTTGTTCCTTTTTTTCTGCTTTAGCTAACGGTTCTTGTTGTTCCCGAAACTGATCTTCAAGTGCGACCGCTTCTTCTAAATGATCATACATTTTTTCTTCTGTACTACCACCGAATTGACAACCCGCTAAACCAATTAAAAGAAAACAGAAAAAAAGAGAAATAATTCCCAAACGATATTTACGTAGCAAAAAAAGTCCCCCCACATATCCAATTCATACCAATTGATTTTACATCACTGATTACTATACCACAAGACAGTTCTCAATAGAATACTCCATTTTTATAACCCCCCAAAATAATCAGATTGCATTCCCATTCATAGACTAATCGTTCTAGACTTTTATTTTAGAGCCTTGCTCATCTATACTTTCCTTTTAAGCTCATCATCTTTATTATATAAGGTTAGTAAGACATGCAATTTAAAAGGATTTTCAGTTATGTTGGGTTGTGCTAAACTATCACTATTGTAAGATTTTAATGGTGATGAAATAAGGAAAACCACTTTTCAAAAAAGTTTGCTTGAGTCAGAGCAATTTCTTTATTCCCTCCATAAAGTTGAATATACTTAATATTAGAATGACCGTTTTTGAATAGGAGTGAATGATGATATGTTAACTATGAAAGATATTCGCAGAGAAGGAGATCCAGTTCTTGAGAAAGAAGCGAAAGAGGTTGATCTTCCTGCATCAGAACACGATAAACAAACTTTAAGAGAAATGCTTGAGTTTCTTAAGAATAGTCAGGATCCTGAAACTGCACTTGAATATGAACTGCGCTCAGGTATTGGTATTGCAGCACCACAAATTGGCATTAGTAAACGAATGATTGCTGTCCATGTGTCTGATCACAGAGGCACTTTATACAGCTATGGAATTATGAATCCTAAAATCTTAAGCCATTCAGTTGAAAAAACCTATTTAGATGGTGGCGAAGGGTGCTTATCTGTGGATCGTGAAGTACCTGGTGCAGTACCGCGGTATGCACGCATTACCGTAAAAGGTGTGGACGCTGAAGGAAATCCTCTTAAGCTAAGATTGAAAGGGCTACCTGCCATTGTTGTCCAACATGAAATTGACCACCTTAATGGGGTTATGTTTTATGATCGAATTAATAATGAAGAGGCAAGTGAACTTTCTCCATTAGGAAACTAATTTAAGAAGCATTAAAAAAAGGATCGCAATTATTGCGATCCTTTTCTATTATAGTAGTCCAACTTTTTTAAGACCTTTTTGAATACCGTTTTGGTCAACTGGGTCAGTCACTATATCAGCCACTGCCTTTACTTCATCATATCCATTTCCCATCGCTATACCCGTTCCTGCAAATCTCAACATTTCTAAATCGTTCAACGCATCTCCAAAAGCATACGTATTTTCACGTTTAAAACCGAGATGGTCGATCATAGCTTCAATTCCTCTTGCCTTTGAACCACCAGGAGGGATCACATCCATTGAATAATCATGCCAGCGGATAAAATCGAGGTTACCATATGCATCGCGATATCCATCCTCTTCTTTACTCTCGCAGAACAATAGCGCCTGGTAAATATCTCTTGAATGATAATAAGAAGGATCATATCCAGGATAGTGCATCTTAAGATCATCCATACTCTTTATAATATGTGGGTGCTCATCGTGATTACTCATCATTGCTTCATGATCGAGAAAGACCATTGGATGACCATTTTTCCTTGCTTCTTCTTCAAGTACAGTGATTTCGTCACGACTAAGAGGGTTCGTTAAAACAACCTTTTCTTGATGTTTCACATACTGACCATTAAAACTAATAAACGTATCTATCCCAAGGTCCTCTCTTAAATCTGCAAACATAAAAGGAGCTCTTCCGGTAGCAATCGCTACATGGACACCTTTTTCCGTTAAAGCTTTTAATGACTCTCGTGTTGAAGATGGGATTTGTTTATTATGATCAAGAAGGGTCCCATCGATATCAAAAAATACAATTTTCTCATTGTGCATTATTTTCACCTATCTTCACTAATTTTTCTATAAACACTAGCCAAACTATACAGGTAATCAAGCTGACTTGTTTATAGACTTTACCTCGCGATTTGCTTTCCTACCCGACATGTAGACGCCAGTAAAAATACAAAGCAGTCCGATAATCATAGGGAACGTAATCACTTCATTTAAATAAACACTACCCCAAATCAAAGCTGTCACTGGTACAAGATATGTCACAAGAGTGGCAAACTCTGCACTCCCCTTCTGAATCATATAATAGAAAAGTAAATAAGCGAGACCTGAGCCAAACACACCTAGTCCAATAAGCGATATTAGAATATCACGTTGAAGCAGGAAGGTAAACTCGATGCCCCCATCTCCAAACAGGACCATTAATAATCCCCCGCCCACTGCGCCAATCGTAAGGGTTATAAATGACAAAACATCAACAGGCACATCTTTCAAATTCTTTTTCGTGTATTGAGAAGCAAAGCCATAGCACCCTGTTGCAATGAGCATAGGTAAGATCCCCCATACATCTCCCTGAACTAATTCTTGAACATCCAGGTCAATGAGAAAGAGAATTCCAATAAACCCTACGATGATTCCCGACCATTGCTTTTGATATAGAATTCTTCCGAAGAAAAGCGCACCAATCACGCTTGTAAAAAGGGGTGTCGTTGCATTAAGTGTAGCAGCGAGACTGCTTGTAATTCGCTCTTCGCTTAATGCAATCATTCCCCAAGGAATGAGCGCATTCATTATCCCAATGGTGATAAGGCTTCCCCAGGGTAGGTCCTTCCTCACTTGTTTAAGACGTCTTCTAATCAGTAAGTACATGAATAAAGCCAGTGCGCCTAGCAAACATCTAAAAAACACTACTCCCCATGGCCCTACAAAAGGTACTATTAATTTTATGAACATGAATGACATGCCCCATATTAAGCTAAGTGAAATAAGTGCGGCATAAAGTCTCATTGGTACCTCCTTTGTATGTGTACTCCTGTATAAATAGCCCTATGTATTTATAGCTTTACGTAAAGCTAATCATCCCTTATGCTATACCACTATCTTATGTTACATTAAATGGCACCAAGTGTCTTCGGTTATGACATCCACCTTTTCCCAAATTAATTCAACCATCGTTGATAAATACTAGGCTTAGTTATCAAAAAAAGGAAGGATGAGCATAATGTATCGTAAAATGAAACGTAAACTGATTAAAACCTGGAGAAATGTGCTATTTCCACAACCGAAATATTCCATTGATTAACCTAATTTGCACATAAATTCATGCAAATTCTCCTATTTCTTATGGAAATGTGGTTAGAAACATGAAAAAGAAACCAATTTCCTATATAATAAACGAAGATGCACACAAATTGTCTGAGTTAAGGAGAGATTTAGAATGATTTATAAGGTATTTTATCAAGGCACTAAAAAGGAGGTTCCTGTAAGAGAGCGAACAATGAGCCTTTACGTAGAGGCTACTTCTGAACGGGAAGTTCGCTACAAGCTTAAGGAACGCGATATCAATATCGAATTTATTCAAACCGTGGAAGATGACTTCTTAGAGTTTGAGCAAAAATCAGAGCACTTTGAATTGGAGAATGTATAGACTATGAAATTTGTTAAAAATCATCAAACCGCCGTTTTCGCTTTAGGTGGACTCGGAGAAATCGGTAAAAACATGTACGGTATTCAGTTTCAAGACGAAATTATTCTTGTTGATGCGGGAATTAAGTTCCCTGAGGAAGAATTATTAGGAATTGACTACGTTATTCCTGATTATTCTTATCTCGTAAAAAACCAGGATAAGATTAAAGGTCTTTTTATTACGCACGGTCACGAAGATCATATAGGCGGCATCCCCTACTTACTTCGTGAAATTAATGTTCCTATTTATGGAGGAAAGCTCGCTTTAGGATTTATTAGAAATAAGCTTGAAGAGCATGGCCTTCTACGTGGAGCATCCCTAAATGAAATTACAGAAGAAGATATTATTAAATTTAGAAAGACTTCTGTTATGTTCTTTAGAACAACACACAGTATTCCGGATTCCTTTGGGGTTGTTGTTAAGACACCTCCAGGTAATATTGTTCATACAGGAGACTTTAAGTTTGATTTCACACCAGTCGGTGAACCAGCTAACTTAACAAAGATGGCTGAGATTGGTAAAGAAGGCGTTCTAGCCCTTCTTTCTGACAGTACAAACAGTGAAGTACCTGGATTCACAATGTCCGAGCGTCGCGTTGGTGAAACCATTCAAGATATCTTTAGAAAAGTAGACGGACGCGTTATTTTCGCAACATTTGCATCCAATATTCACCGTCTACAGCAAGTGGTTGAAGCAGCTGTCGAAAATGGACGTAAAGTAGCTGTATTTGGTCGTAGTATGGAGTCCAACATTACAATTGGACAGGAACTTGGCTATATTAATGCGCCTAAAGATACGTTCATTGATGCCAATCAAATTAATCGACTACCTGAGAACAAAGTAACAATTCTTTGTACAGGAAGTCAGGGTGAGCCAATGGCTGCTCTATCTCGAATTGCGAATGCAACGCATCGTCAAATTCAAATCATTCCTGGAGATACAGTTGTCTTCTCTTCTTCACCTATCCCTGGTAACCAGGTAAGTGTATCAAGAATCATTAACCAGCTTTCTCGTGCAGGCGCTGACGTGATTCATCATAAACTAAGTGACATTCATACATCTGGTCACGGTGGTCAAGATGAGCAGAAGCTTATGCTTCGTCTCATTAAGCCAAAATTCTTTATGCCAATTCACGGTGAATATCGCATGCTGAAGATGCATACGAAGCTTGCTCAGGATTGCGGAATTCCACAAGACCATTCCTTTATTATGGATAATGGAGAAGTACTTGCTCTAAGTGAGAATGAAGCTTCGATTAGCGGTAAGATTCCATCTGGATCTGTTTATGTAGATGGTAAAGGGATCGGGGATATTGGAAACATTGTTCTTAGAGACCGTAAAATTCTCTCTGAAGAGGGTCTAGTTATTGTCGTTGTCTCCATTAACATGAAAGAGTTTAAGATTCTTTCAGGTCCAGATATCATTTCACGAGGATTTGTTTATATGAGAGAATCTGGTGATTTGATTAATGATGCTCAAGAGCTATTATCGAAACATCTTAATGGTGTCATGGAAAAGCGTACAAGTCAGTGGTCTGAAATTAAAAATGAAATTACAGATACTCTTGCACCATTCCTATACGAGAAAACGAAACGTCGCCCTATGATCCTTCCGATCATTATGGAAATTTAATTATACAAAAGAGCCTGTCGCGAAAAGCGACAGGCTCTTTTTTGTTATTCACTAATCTCGGTTCAAAATTTGGCGTTCAAGGCGATTAATGTCCTGATCTGATCCTATTACAATAAGAATGTCTCCTTTGGAGATCTTCTGATCAGCTTGAGGAGATACAATAATCTCATCACCTTTTTTAATGGCGACAATATTGGCACCATACTTCGCTCGAATATCAAGTTCAATAATCGTCTTATTATCCATTCTAGAGTTAGCAATAAGCTCAACAATGCTGTGTTCATCAGATAGCTCTAAATAGTCTAAAACGCTATTTGAGACCATACTGTGTGCAATTCGGACACCCATATCACGTTCCGGGTGGACAATCTTATCAGCACCGATCTTATTCAAAACCTTCTCGTGATAATCATTTTGTGCTTTAACCGTAATTTTGCTAACGCCAAGCTCTTTTAGAATTAAAGTTGTTAAAATACTTGATTGAATGTTATCCCCGATCGCTACGATAACGTGATCAAAGTTTCGAATACCGAGGTTCTTTAGAACACTCTCATCTGTTGAATCTGCGATCACAGCATGTGTAGCCACTGAAGAAAATTCATTCACTTTATCTTCATCCATATCAATTGCGAGGACTTCCATCCCCTGCTGACTTAGTGACTTACAAATGCTTCCTCCAAAACGGCCGAGTCCAATTACGGCAAACTGCTTTTTCAACGCACACTCCTCCTACTCATTCAGAAAGAAACGCGCGCCAGCAAATATGCTGACGCACTATCAATACTATCCTACCACTCTTATCATCAGTGTCAATATTCTCTCTAAGACTTATTATTCTTATTCCCTTTGACATACTCTGCATCAAATAAAAAGAGTCTCATCAGCAATATTAAAGAAGGAACTAGGAGAAAGAGTCCTGCAATAAAAGCGAAGACTAGGTAGATCCCCGTCGTTTCATTCGTATATCCTGAATAGATTGTAATATAGTCATACAAAATCCACGGTAGATGTGATATACCGTATCCAAAGAACGCGAAGAAAAATTGCAACATAACAAAGATAAAAGCCGTACCATATCTTTTCCGATTGAAAATGAGATATGTTGCAACAAGGAAACAAAAAAGAGATGCGATAAAGAACCAGGCATAATCAAGAATTCGCTCAAAGTGAACTGGATTATGCTGCTGAAGAGCTACGAACACAAGTATACTAGATAAAATGGTTGGAGCGCTCCAGAACAGTGCATATTTTCTTAAAAGCTCAAGCGCAGGTTGATCATTCGCTCGACTAGCATAATAAGTTAGAAAGGCGGCGCTAATAAATAGAACCGATACGATCGCTAAGAGCACGACTGACCAGGAGTAAAAGCTTGAAAATAATTCCCCTGCCAAAAACTTAACTTCACCGTTCACCTCTTCAATAAATCCACCTTCTGATAAAGTTAACGCTGTGGACAGAGAAGCTGGAATTAGTAATCCTGTCACTCCATATAAAAAAGTATAGACTCTGCTTTTCTTTGCGCCGTAATTTCCAAAGGCATAGAATGAGCCTCGAATGGCAAGTAGTATGATCGCGATACTACCTGGAACAAGCAAAGCTGTTCCATAATAATAGGCAGTATCAGGGAAAAAGCCTACTAGGCCAACAAAAAAGAAAACAAAGAACACATTCGTCACTTCCCACACCGGGGATAAATAACGACTAATAATTTTATTAATAATATGATCTTTTCCTGAGAGTTCTCCATAATAGGCAAAGAATCCTGCCCCGAAATCTATCGAGGCTGTGATCAAATACCCATATAGAAAAACCCATAGTACCGTTATTCCTACTAATTGAATGTCCATATTTTCACCCCTCTCAATCGAAGCAATTATTTCAATTTAGCGATTTCCTCAAGTTCATTCTCAGCTGGATTAGTATTGAACATTTTCTTAAGAACAGTAACAGTAAGCGTTCCAAGAACAATGTAAAGAAGAAGGAATAAGATAAACATCCATCCGACGCTATCCGCAGTTGTTGCAGCTTGTCCTGTTCTGAGAATATCCCATAAGATCCATGGCTGGCGGCCTACTTCTGAGAAAATCCATCCAAATTCAATCGCAAGGACTGAGAGTGGTCCCGCCAAAACAATTAACCGTAAAAACCATTTGTTTTCCGTGTTAAATCGTTTTAATCTTAGCGCAATCACGTAGAAAAAGGTTAAAGCAGCGAGAAACATTCCGATTCCGACCATCCCGTCAAAAAGGTAATGAATAAATAGCGGTGGCACTTCATCTTCAGGTACTTGATCAAGTCCCATTACTTCCGCATTTGGATTACCATGAGCAAGGATACTTAAAAAGTTTGGTAATACTAACCCATATTTGACTTCATCCGTTTCTTTATCGAGAAATCCGCCCACGACAAGATCTGCATTTTCAGATGTTTCAAAGTGCCATTCTGCGGCTGCAAGCTTACTTGGTTGATATTCAGCTAAAAATTTACCAGAAAAGTCACCAATCACGGCCGTCCCAACCGCAAAGATAAATCCTGCGGTCATTGTAAGCTTTAGAGCTTTCCTATAATAAGTACTACGCTTACCCTTAAGCATTTTAAATGCCGTTATGGCAGCTAGTACAATAGCAGAAGTAAGGTATGCCGACATGACCACGTGGCCTACTTTCGTTGGTGTTGCTGGGTTGAACATCGCTGCGAGTGGTTCAATATTTGTTAATACACCATCAACTATATCAAACCCCTGCGGAGAGTTCATAAAAGCATTTACAGTGGAAATAAAGAAAGCAGACAGTGTAGAGCCAATTACAACCGGAATTGATATAAACCAGTGATAGATCGGTTTTTTGAATCGATCCCACGTATAAAGATAAATTCCAAGAAAAATTGCTTCAAAGAAGAAAGCGAACGTTTCAAGGAATAACGGTAAACTAATGACCTGCCCTGCTAACTGCATGAAATTCGGCCATAAAAGTGATAGTTGGAGCCCTATTGCTGTACCAGTTACAACACCAACAGCAACGGTAACAACGAATCCTCTAGCCCAGCGGCGCGCTAGCAATGTGTAATAAGGATCGTTCCGTTTAATCCCTATCCATTCAGCAAGGCTAATTAATAATGGGACACCAACACCTAACGTAGCAAAAATAATATGAAAACCTAACGTTAGACTTGTTAATAGACGACTTAGAGTCGCTGAATCTAGTTCCAAATTGTTCATCCCCTTTGTACCAATTTCTTATCATCTGTTACTCAACTTCCCTTATCATTCACAATAGAAACGATTGTACCTCTGAATTACACTTTTATTATGGCTCATTCGCGAGATTGTGACAAGTATCACAAACTGTATAATTCCGAAACTTTTTTTCTTGTTAATATTCTGTTCACATTTAGATTAACTTCTGTATTTTTTTCGTTTTACCTCCATTGAAATGTCTGATTCATATTAATGGACAAAAAAAGAAGCCTACTTGGCTTCTTTCTATACAGCGTCCATCATATTGAATTGTGATTTAACAAGCTCATAATACGTTCCACCTTTTCGCATAAGCTCAGTATGATTTCCTTGTTCTAATATGCGTCCGTGGTCGAGAACAATAATATTATCTGCCTCACGAATCGTTGAAAGCCTGTGAGCGATCATGATTGCCGTCCTGCCTTCCAAAACAACATTTAGTGCCTTCTGTATTTTCAGCTCTGTCTCTGTATCTATACTTGCAGTTGCCTCATCTAAAATCAATATTCGAGGGTCCGCAAGAAGTGCTCTCGCAAACGATAATAGTTGTCTTTCACCTACTGATAGGACGTTACCTCTTTCTTCTACCTCTGTTTCATAGCCATCACTCAAGCGCTGAATAAAAGGATCAGCTCCTACTGCTTTAGCTGCTTCCTTCACTTCTTCATCGCTAGCGTCCGGACGTCCAAATCGAATGTTTTCAATAATTGTACCTGAAAAAATGAACGTATCTTGCAAAACGACGCTGACTTTCTCACGTAAGCTATCGAGTTTAACGTCTTTAAGGTCCGTTCCATCAATCCGAACTGTTCCACTTGTAGGATCATAGAAACGGCTTATCAGATTAGCGATTGTTGACTTCCCTGATCCAGTATGACCCACAAGCGCAACGGTGTCACCAGCTTTCATTGTTAAGCTCATTTCATGCAGAGCTTTGCGGCTTTCATCATATGAGAATTCAACATTTTCAAATGTGATTTCGCCTTTCATTTCCTTAAGCTCTTTCGCATTTTCCTTTTCTGGTACATTCGGCTGTTCATCAAGAAATTCGAAGATTCTCTCAGACGAAGCCATCGCAACGAGAAGCTGATTATACACTTGACCAAGTCGAGAGATTGGTTCCCAGAACATCCCTAAGTAGAAAGCAAATGTAACAAATACTCCGTAGTCCATCCCATTTTGAATAAGATAAACCCCGAACCAAATTAATATTGCTGTACCAATGGCATTGGACATTTCAACAAAAGGTCTGAAAATCGCACTCTTTTGAGTCGCGTCTTTCCAACTAGCATAGTTTTCATGATTAACGCCCTGAAAAAATTCCATATTTCCTTTTTCCTGCGTATACGATTGAGTCACTCGAATTCCTTGAATACTTTCATTCAAATGGGAATTCAGCTTGGCTTGCTTAATACGAACTTGTTGCCAGGAACGACGAATACGTTTTCGCAAGCTCGTAGAAATGAGAAACATGAGCGGTAAAATAATCATAATAGCTAGTGTTAACTGAGGACTTAAGACAAACATGATGACAATGATTCCTAACAATAGAACAATATCCATGAGGAGATTAATAACCCCATTCGTAAATAACTCCTGCATGGAGTTCACATCATTAATTACCCTGACAAGAATAGAACCTGCCGATCGTTTATCAAAAAATCCATGCGACAAGCGCTGAATATGTTTAAACAACCCTTGTCTAATGTCGTAAATAATGTATTGTCCAAGCTCATTCGTCCATTTTATTCGATATGAGTTGGCAATCCAAGAAATCAAATACAATCCAGCTATGCCAATAATTAATTGAATAAGCAATGTTTGATCACGATTTTTGATCGCATGGTCAAATAGTAATACCCCAATAAAAATCGGTACGATCAATCTAACAGCCGTTGCTAATAACATTGAAATGATTGCTTTTGGCAACAAACTCTTCTTGTAAGGCTCCATGTATTCAAGCAAGCGCGACATTTGTTTCCAATTGAATTGTTTTTCAATTGCCGTATCTTGAGAGTAATGGAACCTTTCTCTACGATTTTGTTTCAATCCTTCACCCCATTTCAACCAGTTTGTCTGGCCATGATCTCTTTACGATCTTGATATTGTATATCATAAATATTTCGGTAGTAGCCGTTTTGATCAATGAGCTCTTGATGTTTTCCTCGTTCTACAACCTCACCTTCATTTAACACGATTATTTCATCTGCATGTTTCAAAGAAGAAATTCTATGTGCAATAATGAACGTTGTTCTTCCTTTCATAACCTCTTCAAATGCTTTTTGGATTTTCACTTCCGTTTGCATATCAACTGCGCTTGTAGCATCGTCAAGGATGAGAATACTAGGATCTGTTAGGATGGCACGAGCAATAGCAATACGCTGCTTTTGGCCACCAGATAGCCCCATTCCACGTTCGCCTAGTACCGTATCATATCCCTCTTTCATTTCCATGATGAAATCATGCGCCTGCGCTCTTTTTGCCGCATCCTGTATGGCTTCAAAAGAGATATCGGGATCACCATAAGCAATATTATCTCGTATTGTAGACGAGAACAAAAACGTCTCCTGAAGGACCACACCAATATTTTTCCGAAGCGATTTCACTGTATACTCTTTAATATTCCGTCCATCGATTACTACTTCGCCTTCGTTAGGTTCATAAAATCTTGCAATCAATTGGGTAATCGTTGTTTTACCTGCTCCCGTAGCCCCAAGTAAGCCAATCGTTGTGCCTTTTGGAGCATTAAACGAAATATTCTTAAGTGCTTCGTCATCATCAGAAGCATATTTGTGTGTGACATTCTCAAATGACACGTTCCCTTCAAGACGTTCAACATCCAACGCACCATCTCGATCATAAATATCTTCAGGCTCATCTAGAATCTCAAGTAAACGTTCTCCTGATGCTTTGGATTGAGAAAACGTATTGATGACGAATCCAAGGTTCATGATTGGCCAGATAATATACCAAACAAGACTAAAGAAAGCCACTAACTCACCAGGTTTAAGCTGGTTTTGAAACACAAGATATCCCCCATATGAAAGCAAGAAAACAACGCATAAATTCCCGATAAACTCCATGAGCGGGAAAAATTTAGCCCAAATGTATGATGTTGTTAAGTAGTTATCACGATAGTCCGTATTGCTGTCAACAAACTTATTGATTTCAAAATCTTCTCTTGATAATGACTTTACCGTATTAATGCCACTAATATTCTCTTGTACTTTCGTATTCAACCGCGCCATTGATTTACGAATTCCTCTAAACGCTGGGTGAACTCTCTTATCGAATCGATAAACCACAATCGCGAGAAATGGGAGCATTCCAAGCGTAACTAACGCAAGCGGAATAGAGTATCCAAACATCACGATTAAACTAAAGCTTACGATAAGAACAAAGTTGATCACTTGTGCGAATCCAAATGATAAGAAAAACCGGAACCCTTCTACGTCAGCCGTTAAGCGTGACATTAAATCCCCAGTTTTCGCGTTATCATAATAACGAAAAGGTAAATATTGAAGTTTTTTGTAAAGCTCCTCTCGAAGTCGATACACTGCTGTTACTCCAAACAAGTCCCCTAGATATTGTTGGAAAAACGTAGCAGTCCCTTTTACGATCATGATTCCTATGAAACCAAATGCAAGATATGGTACCCATTTGTATTCTTGCTTTAGAATGACATCATCAATTGTAAATTGAAGAAGCATAGGATAAAGGACTGTGATACCCGTGACAAAAATAAGGGAAAATACGGACCATAGAAAAAGCTTTTTGTATGGCCAATAAAAATCTTTCAATCTTTTAAACGTTTCCATTCCAACACCACCTTCAGCCAGTAAATAGTCATTAAAAAAATAGTGACAATATACATAATATATCGGAATTCGAAATAAATAACCACCTATTAGGCCTAAAATTCGGAATTATTTAAATAGGGGAATGCTCCTTAGATCGAGAAGATATTTACAATCATCCAGCTGAACAGTTCTTGCAGCAATTTTTTTCAAGCAGACAACTTAAATTCGAAGGTAACATTCGAGTGATTAGCTATTATAAGTCATACAAAAACCCCAGAGAGCAATGCTCTCTGGGGTAGGTTGTTTTCTATCTTATTTAAGTGTTTCTTGACCTGGCTTCCAGTTAGCCGGGCAAAGTCCACCAGTTTGTAGTGCTTGAAGTACACGTAGTGTTTCGTCTACGTCACGGCCAATGTTGTTGTGGTTAACAACAGAGTATTGAAGTTCGCCTTCAGGATTGATGATGAATAGGCCGCGAAGTGCAACACCTTCATCTTCAATAAATACGCCGTATTCTTTAGAAACTTTATGGTTTGTATCTGCAGCAAGTGCATAGTTAAGATCACCAAGACCATTGTCGTTGCGGTCTGTGTTAATCCATGCAAGGTGTGTATGGATTGTATCAGTAGATACTCCGATTACTTCTGCATCAAGATCGTCGAATTCTTCGAAACGATCGCTTAGTGCTGTAATTTCAGTTGGGCATACGAATGTGAAGTCCATTGGATAAAAGAAAAGGACTGTCCATTTATCGTTCTTCATATTTTCTTCAAGGCTTACTTTGCCAAATTCTTTGTTTGTCATAACTGCTTCCATTTCGAAGCGAGGTGCTTGTTTTCCTACCATGCGTTCTACCATGTGTAAATCCCTCCTAGAAAATATCCTGCGGCTTTCGCCCACAAATGACATTATAGTACACGAGTTATTTTTAGTCAATGTTAAATAATAATTAATTTAATGTGGGTTAATGACCTTCCTCCACTATCGTACCCACGTTTACCCCTCACTAAACAGGGTAACTTTAGTATAGCGAAAATCATTTCATTCGTCTCGTCTTAACACTTCACTTGAATTATCATGACAATTTTCGCTATAATTTGACCGAGTGCTAATCCTACATAATGTAGTGAGAATTAAAGGAGGAAGTCTATTGAACTTTGTTGACAACATTAATTGGGAAGGTTTCTTAATGGATACTGGCTTAATTATCCTGAAGTTAATTGCTATCCTAATCATTTATGCAATTGTAAAAGCGATCGGAAATCGTTTCATCGAAAGAACCTTTACTCAAGTATCAGAGAAGCAGAACATGAGTCCAGGGAGAGCAAATACTTTAAAAAATTTATCAAAAAGTATTTATACGTATATTCTACTCTTCATGGTTGTTGCGATCATCTTTGAAACCTTTGGCTTTGATATTAAAGCGCTAATCGCTGGTGCAGGTATTATTGGCCTCGCTGTCGGCTTTGGAGCCCAAGGTCTCGTAAGTGATGTGGTGACAGGCTTCTTTATCCTTCTAGAGAAACAAATGGACGTTGGCGATTACGTAACTGCTGGCGGCTTTGGAGGAATCGTAGAAGAAGTCGGGCTTCGCACAACCCACATTCGGTCGTTTGATGGGACATTGAACTATGTACCAAACCGCGAAATTAGCTCATTAAGCAACCATTCACGTGGTAATATGCGCGCTCTTGTAGATATTGGTATTTCTTATGATGACAATATTGATGAAGCGATCCGTGTGATTCAGAAAGTGTGTGACAACGTTGCGGCTACAAACGAAGCTGTCGTAGAAGGACCAGATGTTCTAGGTGTTCAAGGTCTTGGTTCTTCAGATGTTGTTCTTCGCGTTCTATGCCGCACTCAGAACATGGAACAATGGGGCGTTGAGCGTCAGCTACGGAAAGAAATTAAAGAAGCTCTTGATGCAAATGGCATTGAAATCCCATTCCCTCATCAAGTATTCATTGAAAAGAAAGAACAATAAGCGTTTGCCCCTTCCTTTCATTGGGTAAAGATATCACAGATCTTTCAAAGGAGTGTGATCATATTGCCTTACAATTCTAAAAGCGAGTTGCCAGATCAAGTGAAAGACAACTTGCCTTCGCACGCACAGGATATCTTTAAAGAAGCGTTCAACTCCGCATCTGATCAATATGATTCTGAGAAAACAGCTTTTAAAGTAGCATGGAGTGCTGTGGAGGAAAAATACGAAAAGAATGATAATGGAAATTGGGTCAAAAAGAATAACAATAGCTAAAGAAAATGAACCTCTACCTAGGTAGAGGTTCATTTTTTCATTGATAACGACTGTCCACCTGCTGACATACTTGATCAGCTGTCATGCCATCTGCGTTAATAACTGCCCCGTTCGTGCTTGCATTTTGCATGCCCATCACATTTTGATCTTGACCAGACACAACACAACAGTCACAACCATTTGCATCACTTTCTTGTTTAAAGGATACAACCTCATACCCTTTCGCTTGCAAAGCTTGAGCTACATCAGATAGCGTATCTTCTACAGCAATTCGTTTCATTTCCCTCGCTCCTTATGAATATGTAATTTCTAACTCTATTATTTTGACCAACGTTTTATGAATTATACGTATAGCATTCATCAGAGAAAAACTCAGTTATTATGTCAATCTATAAAACAATAACCCCCAGGCATTAGCCTGGGGGTTATCAGTTTCTTAGTTTGCAACCTTATTTAAATAAGAAGTTAACGCAAGATACGCCGTTTCAATCGCAGACTCATCAGGTTTGAGTGTAGATGTATGCAGACCGGCTGGAGAATTCACTCCTAGCCAGAACATAAATCCAGGAATCTCCTTTAGAAAATACCCAAAATCCTCACCAGTCATCGCTTCTCGACATTCCACTACGTTGACATCTTGAAGCTTTCTCGTTTCTTCCATAAAAGATTGTACCAGCTCGGCATTGTTCGTCACCTGGTAATAATTAGAGCCATAATCAATAGAAGCAACACATTCAAATGATGCCTCGATGCCTTTTACGATAGCTTCAATACGGTGCTTGACTTGGGACATAGAATCAGCAGATAGAGTACGGATTGTACCTTCTAACCTTGCCTTTTCTGCAATGATGTTTTGCTTCGTGCCTCCGTCAATTTTCCCTACTGTTACCACAGCTGAGTCAAGAGGATCTACATTTCTCGCTACAATAGATTGGAACTGAGTAACGAGATGGCTAGCGGCAACAACCATATCACGTGTATGGTGTGGATACGCTGCATGACCCCCCTTTCCTTCTAAATCAATGAATAACTCAGAAGTATTGGCAAAGAGCAATCCTGGGCGTGTGGCAATCGTGCCTACAGGGTACTCAGGTGCAATATGCAACGCAATCATTTGATCCGGCTTCCATGCTTTAAACTCATCACTTTCAAGCATTGGCAAAGCTCCGCCAGGACCTTCTTCTGCAGGTTGGAAGACAAACAGCAAATTGTCTTTTACGGAATGAGTTGAATAGTACTCAAGAACGGAAAGAGCAATCGTCATATGAAGATCATGTCCACAAGCATGCATGAACCCTTCATGCTCAGACTGAAAATCATACCCGGTCTCTTCTTTGATTGGTAACCCATCGATATCTGTCCGATATCCGATCGTTTTTGAAGGACTTTCTCCATTTACAAATACAAGGATACCCGTTCTCCAGGTTTTCACCTGGAGACGGTCCTGTGGGAGTTTTTCTATAAACTGAAGAAGATAACGATGCGTTTTCACTTCCTGAAAGCCAATTTCAGGAATGCGATGCAGGTCTCTTCGTACGGTTTTGATGTCCATT
The DNA here is from genome assembly GCF_056173725.1 of Anaerobacillus sp. 63XJN7_4_ISO-PGPR-S23-413. NCBI lineage: Bacteria > Bacillati > Bacillota > Bacilli > Caryophanales > Bacillaceae > Anaerobacillus > Anaerobacillus sp. 63XJN7_4_ISO-PGPR-S23-413. The sequence goes on along the minus strand of NZ_CM149688.1, from coordinate 1,630,232 downwards.
AAAATTAATCGTTTTGAAGCTGACGAAGCTCTTTTTTGATTTCTGTTTTCGAGCGAGTTTGGTCATCAATTTTCTTAAGAACGCGTGCCGGAGTTCCTGCAACTAGTGTGTACTCAGGAACATCTTCAGTCACAATAGCACCAGCGGCTACAACAGATCCTTTTCCTACTTTAACGCCTTCTAGAACGACTGCGTTCGCACCAATCACAACGTCGTCTTCGATGACAACCGGGCTAGCAGAAGGTGGCTCAATAACGCCTGCAAGAACAGAACCTGCCCCAATATGACAGTTCTTACCGACAGTTGCACGTCCACCAAGAACTACGTTCATGTCGATCATAGTTCCTTCACCTACAACAGATCCGATATTGATCATCGCACCCATCATAATAACAGCATTATTGCCAATTTCAACTTGATCACGAATAACAGCACCTGGCTCGATTCGCGCTTGAATTCCTTTAAGATCAAGCATTGGAATAGCTGAATTACGACGATCATTTTCTACTACATAATCTTCAATATTGGAAGCTTCAGACTCAAGTGCTTTCTTAATGTCTTTCCACTCACCAAAAAGAACACCAGTGTTCCCTGTAATGAATGACTTCGTGTTGCTACCAAAGTCGATTCCCTCAAGGTTCCCCTTAATATGTACTTTCACAGGAGTAGATTTCTCACTGTTTTGAATAAAGCTAATAATTTCGTTTGCATCCATCATTTTCATGGTGTATTTCCTCCTTTGTTCATCATGCTTATACAAGCACAGCATGTTACTCATTTTATCGTACATGATCGATCACGTGAAGTCTAATCTTACAGGCTATTCACTTAATAATTCTACAAACTTCTGAACCTGCTTCAATTGCATCGCGGTATCATTTGTTAATAACCAGGTATCACGCTTTAATGGCAATCCTTCACCATCTTTAAGTGGAATCCGAAAATATTCTTTATCATTCTCTGTAATGCTGATGGAAGGTAAGATAGCGTAGCCAATCCCATTTAACGCCATTTGTTTACACGTTTCGATTTGATCAACGACAATTGTTTTCTTTGGAGGCGCAAATGATTGGGTTTGCCACCACTCCTGTATTTCTTGAAAATAAGTAGAGTCACTTTTAAATTGAATAAATGGTTTTTCTGTTTCTCGCAATTCTTCCATTGATTTAATGGACGTATCGACCAAATAGAGCTCATCTGAAATCAAATACTGACTTCTCCCTCTCCAATCGGGCTTTCCTCGAATAATTCCAATATGAATATCATCTTCGTACAAGTACCGTAATATGTCACTACTCCATCCTGTAACTAGCGATATTTTGACACTGGGATAGTGCTCAACAAATTTCTTTAGCACCGCTGGAAGCCAGTACTGTCCGATGATAGATGCTACCGCTAGTTTCAGCGTTCCATGCACTTCCGAGCTTAGCGCTGTCAATGCTTCAAATACTTTTTCTTCTCTCCGAATCGTATCATTAGCAAAAGCGATAATCCGTTCACCCGCGGGCGTAATCGTTAATCCTTTTTGCGAACGAAGAAAAATCGGTATCCCCCATGCCTTTTCAATCGATTGAAGGCGTTGACTTAACGCCGGCTGAGATACGTAAAGTCGCTCAGCCGCTCTTCGCATATTCGCTTCCTCCGCTAAGATCGAAAGAACCTGATATTCTGAGCTCATTAAAAGGCCCCCTTTCTTATAAATCTCCATTTACTCATAAGTAAATCTTATTGTAATTCATCATTATAATCTAATTTCATTATGGATTAAAGAAGACTATACTATGACATGAGATATTTTCGATGGAGATGATCATATGGAATGGCTTTTCTTATTTGGCATTGGTCTTATTGCCACGTTTGTTGGAACCTTGTCTGGCAGCGGAGGACTTATTAACTTTCCCTCGATGATGTTACTCGGTCTTCCCATTCATTCAATTATTTCAGCAAATAAGTTTTCAAATATGCTTAGTTCATTTTCTAGCTTTTTCGTTTTATTAAAGAGGAAGGAACTCTCCATGAAAGAAGCACTGAAAACAGGACCTATCGCTTTAACTGGTGGGGTCCTCGGTGGATTGTTTGCCTCGTCACTATCCCAACAGGCGCTGCAACTATTCGCCGGAGGAATGCTTCTTGTTGCCTTAACTTTATCATTTATGAAAAAGAAGGAATCAATTCATTTATCACATAACGTTCCTACCAAAGCACTCCCGTTCGTTGGTCTAATAGGATGGTATGATGGTACGTTCGGCCCTGGACAGGCGACTCTTCAAATGCACTTATTTCGTCACAGCGGCATCTCCTACCTTGCTTCAATAGGTCTAACACGATTTAATACCTTCTTAAGTTGTACAGGGGCTGTCATGGTCTATTCACTTAGTGGTCACCTTAACATGGCGATCGCGGTCCCACTTGCGGCTGGCTCTATCACTGGAGCACAAATTTCTGTTCGAATGGCCAATAAACTTTCTCTTGTGCAAATAAACTGGTTGCTTCGCTCCATGACCATTTTGTTGATTCTACAAGTATGCTACAGCTTATTTAAAACACAATTTTAGGAGTGATTAACATGGTTATCGATTATATTCGTCTCCACCACCTTCAAATTTGTATACCAAACGACCAGGAGGAACTTGCGAGGAATTTCTATATAGGGATACTTGGCTTTGAAGAAATCGAAAAACCAGCTGTTTTAAGAAAAAACGGAGGCTTCTGGTTAAGAGCAGCAGACATTGAATTACATGTTGGGACCGAAAGTACTATTGTGCCAGGGAAAAGACATCCTGCCTTTGAAATTCATAATCTGCTAGAAGCAAAGGCACATTTAGAAAAACACCACATCCCAATACAAAAAGAAAAACCAATCGAAGGATATCAGCGTTTTAGCTTTTATGATCCCTTTCAAAACCGAATTGAATTCATTTCACGTATAGGAAAACCCGGCTTATGAGCGAGCCGGGTTTTGTTTCTTATCAGGCTTTGGAATAAAGAGTACTAGCAGAAAGCTTAAGAGTGCCATGACTGCAACTCCTCCATACACCCATTTTAAAGAGGTTGTGAGTCCGTTCTGCAACAAATCAAGCACAGCTGGATCAAGGCTGTTACGCTTAGTTTCATCAAGTAATTGATTGGCTGTATTAAGGTTCACATCTTCTCCCGAAGAGCGGTTCGTTAAATATTGTTGAAGGCGGCTGTTTAAAATACCGCCAAGTAGCGCAGCACCGACTGCACTTCCAAGCGTTCGCATGAACATATTTGAAGCTGTCGCAATTCCTCGCTGTTTCCAAGAAACTGAGCTTTGGATGGCTACAATAAATGTTGTAGACGTTAACCCCATGCCAACACCGATAAGAAATGAACCAAAACCTGCAAAAATTGGTCCTAATGCTGGCGTCATCAACAGATAGATCACCGAACCGCTAATAAGTGAAATTCCTCCAACGACTGATGTAATCCTAAATCCGATTTTTATGACGAGTTTCCCTGCTATAGTAGACGCAATTGGCCATCCTATCGACATCGTCGTAAGCGTAAATCCTGCTACAATAGGAGATTTCTCCATTACTCCCTGAACAAATGTCGGAAGAAAACTAGAAACACCAATCAAAATCATGCCCGTCGTAAACGTTACTGAATTCGATATGGCGATAACCGGATCGCGCCATATACCAAGAGGCATTAGCGGCTCTTTCGCTTTAAGTTCGACTCTAAAAAAGATCGCCATAGCTACGAATGATGTACTTAGAAGGGTGAGGATAGGTAAGGAAGTCCACTTCCAGTGAACGCCTCCTTCAATCAAGACGACCATCAATGCACTGATCGATACAAGCAAAAGGATGGCACCAGAGTAATCAATCGATTTCCGTTCTTTATCAATCGATTCATGAAGCAAGAGAACAACGCCAACTAACGATAGAACTCCGAGAGGAATGTTCATCCAGAAAACCCATGACCAATCAATGTACTGAACAAAAATACCGCCTAGAGCCGGGCCTGCGATAGCCGATATTCCCCACACGCTAGCAAGATACCCTTGAATCTTTGCCCGCTCCTCCATCGAATACATATCACCCACAATTGTAAGTGCTATTGGTTGTACGGCCCCTGCTCCAATTCCTTGAATAAGCCTGAAAAGGATAAGCGCTTCCATCGACTCCGCAAATCCACATAATAAAGATCCTATTAAAAAAATGACAATACCGATCGAATAGATCGGTTTCCTACCAAAGAGATCTGAAAGTTTACCAAAGATAAGGACCGTAATTGCAGACATTAATAAATAGGCTGAGAAAACCCAGCTAAACGTCGAGAATCCACCAAGATCGCTCACAATACCAGGCATCGCTGTTGAAACGATTGTTCCTTCGATCGCTGCCATGAACATTCCAATAATAATGGCTCCAAGTACGAATGGTCGATTGGTTTCCTTGTTTTGGATACTTGATGTGATTTGATTTGTTAGCGATTTCATTTTATTCATCCCCATATGTAAAAATCCCGGTAATAGTACCGGGATAAATGCTTAAGACTGTCTAACTGATGACTCATGCAAATAACGATTAACAAACTTAAGTAGCGCTCTTCTTGTTAGAATGCCTTTAAAGATATTCTCATCATCGACTACACAAAGGAAAGGATGATCAATTGCTAGCTTTAACCCTTTGAAAAAACCGTCCTTTTCATTAATACAAGGTATTTCTGTATTCATAACTTCTTCAACAACTAATTCACTTAATTTCTCAAATTCAATTCGTTCGATGCCTAGAATTGAATCAAGGATGAGCGGCTGACTAATTAATCCCTTTAGACGGTATTCAGTATCTAATACCGGGATAGACGAATAGCCTGATTTAATCAAAATAAGCATCGCGTGCTCCAAAGGATTCGTCAGCTGAACATGTGCTACTTTTTCTGCTGAAATCACAAGATCTTGAATTCCTGTTTCATACAAATTAGGTAATTCCATATGTTTTGCCATTTAAAACGTCCCCTCAAGCATGATTCGCCCTGTAATTTTTCTCTAATGAAGGTCTGTTATTATAGTAACATGAATGGGGATTGTCCGTTAACTATTGATTAATGTTCATAAATCATTTTACGAGTCATACCTCCATCAACGACTAAATTCTCACCTGTGACAAAATCATTTTCTTCATTCGTTAGGAAGAGACAGGCACGTCCAATATCTGATGGCTTTCCAACTCTTTTGGATAGATGCTGCTCATGATCCACGTCACGTAAGGCATCATAGTCTTCTACTTCAATCCAACCCGGGCTAATTGAATTGACAGTAATATGATCATCTGCAAGGGACACTGCTAGCGCATGAGAAAGCGCTACGATTCCTCCCTTAGTAGCAGCATATGCTTCACTGTTCGGTTCTGACATCGTCGCTCTCGTTGATGCAATGTTAACGATTGAGCCACCGTTATTTCTTCTCATAAGATGAGCAGCGGCACGAGACCCAAGGAATACGCTTCGTAAATTGGTGTTGATGACGTTATCCCACTCTTCTACACCTAGTTCATCCATATGTTTAAATGCTGTTAGGCCAGCATTATTGATTAAGATATCTAGTTGCCCATACTTCTCTTCAACTTTATGAAAAAGCTGTTTAATGGATTCTGGTTTACTTACATCTGTTAAGATAATGTCACCATAACCTCCATGCATTAATTCTGCTGTTTCTTTGCAACCTTCTTCATTCACATCGGCAAGAACAACGCGATAGCCTTTATCGGCATAAGCAATCGCAACTCCCCTACCGATTCCATGTCCAGCACCTGTTACTACAACGACTTTTTGCATCAAATAACCTCCTAAAACCAGTTTTTACGTTTGAAATAAACGAGCATTAAACCAGTTATGATAATCATGACAATCCATACGGCTGGATAACTCCATTCCCAGCTTAGCTCCGGCATGTTTTTGAAATTCATGCCATAAATTCCTGCTATGAATGTTAACGGAATAAAGATTGTTGAAACAATCGTTAGTACTTTCATAATCTCGTTCATTTTCATACTTAAGCTGGAATAGTACACATCCAGTAAACCGTAAAGTTGGCCTCGAGAAGTCTCCACCATATCATTTGCTTGGACAATATGATCGTGAATATCCTGCAAATAAAAGGAAATGTCCTCTTTTATATAAGGGACTTTCCGATTAATTAATTTGTTCACGACTTCTCTAACTGGCCAAACCGTTTTCTTAAGCTGCAGAATTGTATTCTTATATTGATTAATATCTTGTAATGAATGATTATCAGGATCTTCCATAATCATTCCTTCTAACTCAGCTATACGATCATCCATTTCATCCATAATGATCAAGTATTGATCAAAGATTACATCAAGTAGGGAATAGTAAAGAAAATCCGCCCCACTCTTTCGAATTCTCCCTTTGCTTTCCTGAAGTTGTAAACGAACTGGATCAAATAAGTCACCGCGCTTTTCCTGAAAAGTGACGACTGTGTTCTCCATTAATATAAAACTCACCTGTTCGATGTCAAGATCAGTACTTTCAGGTGATAAATCAAGCATCTTTACAATCGAAAGTAAGTGATCTTCAAAAAAGTCTATTTTCGGTCGATGATCCGTATTTAAAATATCCTCTGTCGTTAAAGGATGAAGTCCTAATTTTTTACTAATCTGATCTACCAACTGAACATTATGTACTCCATTTACATTAATCCAAGCTACTTGATCAGAGTCAATCAATGTCTTTATTTTATCTATCGAAACATCTTCAAACTCTTCCATTCCATGAGAGTCAAATGCGATAGCTGAAACAGTGACTTCCTCCGTTTGCTCATCTCCTATATAAACAAGCGAGCCTGGGGGCATTCCTTTTTTTTGAGTTCGATTTCTTCTAAGTTTTGTACGAATCCCCATTTGATTCCACCTCAATTCTCTTCTAAAATACCCTAAATTAATGTATTGAAAACACGAAAATCTTTTCAATTCTCCTGTTTAGACGCATGTCCAACAATAATTCAGCATAAAAAAAAGCCCATTAAAAAGGGCTAAAGCACATCTTCTTTACGAATGATCTCTTCATACTTTTTCCAGAACATTTCAAGATCAGACTTAGAGGAATCTGTCTTAATAGCATTCCACACAACTATCATAAATAAAGCAAGTCCAAGAAATAAAGCGGCTAATGATAATAGTACAGCTACCATCAAATCCCCCCTAAACGGTTCTTTCCATTTTATGATGGTAAATGCACTAAAATGTTAGAATAAACAGATAATACTTGATTCTTTTTTCTAACTAGGTTATGTTACGAAAAACATCTTTTTCATCAAACAAGCACTTATTATCAAAAAGCAGAGTATAAGGAGGAGCATTATCATGGATCACTCTCGAAAAGATATTAAACAAATTGAAGAAAAGGCTAAAGAAGATCAGCGCCGTGCCGAGAAAGCCAAAAAAGTTGTGAAAGAAGCACAAAAAAGCGCCAATCCACAAAGAGAACACAACGAATTCTCATCGAAACAATAACAAAAGGACGCCTTCTAATTGGAAGGCGTCCTTTTGTTATTGTTCTGTATTCAATTCAATCAGATTGCCATCAGGATCAGAAACAAAAATTTGGGCAAAACCACTTTTACTCGTTGGATTCTCATAAACCTCTATCTTTTTTTCACGCAGCCACTTCAACGTATTATCATAACTAGTAACACGAAAAGCGAAATGCCCTTCCCTGGATGATAATGAGGTTGAACCGCGAAGCGTATTAGCATCAGGATACACAATTAAATGAAGCTGTTGTTGACCGATTTGAAACCAGGCGCCTGGAAAATCAAAATTGGGGCGCTTCATTTCTTTCAAGCATAATATATCTTTATAAAACTTTTTTGCCCGTTCAAGGTCTGTTACCGCCAAACTAACATGATGAATTTGCTGCACTTCAATCAATTTTGTCCCTCCCGCTCTTTACTTCTTGATTCTCTTGATTACTACCTAACTTTTGACTTGAAGGTAAACTAATTCGAAAAACAGTTCCTTTGCCCTCTTGGCTAGTAACATCAATGCAACCACCGTGTTCCTTAATCACTTTATAGCTTACCATTAATCCTAGACCAGTTCCTTTTTCAGAAGTTTGGTAGTAAGGTTCACCCAGTCGATTAATCAGATGCTTGGGTATTCCCTCGCCTTGATCTTCTACTTCCACAATCACTTCTTTTTCTCTATTTTCCAAAAGACTGATTCTAAGTTGACCGCCATGCGGCATGGCTTCAATACCATTATTCATAATGTTCATAATGACCTGCTTAATGTGTGAACTGATACAAACGCACTGAATATCCGTATGACTATAAACTTCAATTATATCAATACTACACTCAGCAGCCTTTTTCGATAGGCGCTCAATTAAATCTCTCATTAGATGATTCATGTGAACCGTTTCGTACGAGACAAACTCTCTTTTTGATAGAAGAAGAAATTCATTTATCGTCTCCTCTAGCTGTTCCATTTCACCCCCAACTACTTTAAGAAGTTCTTGATTAACCGCTTCATTTCCATCCAGCATTTGAAGAAAACCTTTCACTGTTGATAACGGGTTTCTAATTTCATGGGCTACCCCTGCCGCAAGATCACCAAGAACATGGCTTGTTTCCGTCTTACGTAGATGTTCTTCCGCATTCTTAATCTGTGTCACATCTCGAATAATGACAAGATGATGCTCAGGATAGATGTGGTAGCTTAGTGTAAAACTAAATGTTTGAACGACACCTGTTTGATCGTTCATTCTTTTTCCTTCGCCGCTTCTCCCTAATTCAGCAGGATGGTCCCAAGTAATATCACATTCTTTTTCTAATGAAGAATAATGCTTATCAACGACCTCGTTCTCTTGTAATTGAAATAGTTCACAAAATGCCCCATTAACTTTTACAATGATTCCTTTTTCATTTAGGATAGCCATACCATCTAAAGCTCTTTCGAACAATTGACGAAACCGCTCTTCACTTCGCTTTAGTTCTGAGAACATTTGTTTTCTCTCTGTAATATCACGGTATATGGTTAAGTACAAATCTCCATATCCGCTTTTCTTCGTTGTAAACTCAAGCTGTTTCTTTTCTCCACCGAGCATTGTGAATTGAAGATCGCCTCGAATTTCACCTTGTTCTTCTAACATTATTTGAAACGATTTTCCCGCCTTAATATCCACGCCTTCAAGAAAATCAAACAAATTATACGTTTTCAAATCATTTAAGCTTACCTTAAAGATCTGACAAGCAGCAGGATTCGCGTCTACGATCATCCGATCTTTGTCCCAAATTAAAATACCATCTAACGCATTTTCAAAAATGTTCGTGAATTTATCTTTGCTTTCCATCAACTGGTCAAACAATACCTGTTCTTCGGTAACATCGCGAATTATTGATAAATTATAATCTCGATAGGCTTTATACGTTATCGATAATTCAACGGATTTCCGTTTGCCATTCTCAAGGAGAACAGGAAGCTTCTCCACTACATATCCCTTGTCAATCAAATTCTTTCTCATTTTTTCCAATGTTTCAAGCCCCTGAGGTGCAACATGATGTCCAAGCTTCATAGATTGAATCGATTCCATATCAATTTCAAAAATATCACAGCATGCCTGGTTGATTTCAATCAAGTTTCCCTCTTGATCTGAAAGCGTCATGCCATCTCTAGAATGATTAAAAATATGATCAAGCTTTCGACTTTTTTCAATCAATTCGAGCTGAAGATCATTTTTTTCCAGTTCAGAGCCGTCTTCAAGCATGGAAAATGTTTGCTGATTTGGTTTTTTATATTCCATACGCGGTCTCCCTTTATGTGTAATAGTCTCATTATACCATCTCGGGGCGTTGAACATAGTATTTAACTCCTAGAGTCATCATTTTACTGTATGATTTAATATCCTTTTCCTTTATCGAATACAACTGAGCCATTTACATATCTTCAGATGAATAAACATGAATGACTACTGACCCTTCGATCGCTTTTGCTCTTATTAGAATCGGCTGATTAAAATCATTTCGAAAGGAAAAATCTGGTCCGTACCAGCTAACCGTAGCATCTCTACCAGGCTTCACATATGGAACACTTCTACTATGGGAATAACGTTCTAAAATATGGACACCAGCCTGATCTACTGCATTAAAAAGAGTAGATGAGACTTGACAAATGCCACCACCAATTCCTTCAGATAACTCTCCTCTTACAATGACTGGAGCTGGTAAATAGCCTTTCTCTTTTGTTCTTTTCCCAACTGTTCGATTGAAAGAAAACGTTTCTCCTGGGAATATTACAGTATTGTTAATCGCCTCAGCCGCTAACATAATATTCTTCGTTCGCTCCAGATTCCCTTTCCTAAAATAAGTAACAAACCCTCCCACTTGTTTTTTTCTAATGGATGATAAAAGCTCTGCGTTTACTTTTGGGTAAAGAATGGTGAGATCTGGTTGAATCCAAGTTGAACTATTGCGGTATAGACTATGAAGCAAATTCTCTCGAAAAGCGCCTCGATGTAACTTGTATCCATTGACTCCATCGACAATAGCTCCTTGATTATCAATGTAGGCATTTACTGGAAACTTTGAGATAGCTACATCTACCTCATCCATTAATTCCTCCACCCGATCAGCTTCATAAAAGGGATAACCAAGGTCTTTTGAAAACAACTCTTCTTTCTTAATCTGATAAGTTTGTGCTCCTTTGTGGTGAATCGTTATGTGATGGTTTGAAAGCGCTGAAAACGCTATGGCCAAAGATAGAAATAAGTGCACCTTTACCATTCCCCCTTCTGAACTCGATCGTAGTATGCTTCATTTTAGGGATTAATAAAATAGCATACATCAGAATCGCTTGAGCAAAATAACTATGATGACTATACACAAGGGGGGAGCTAATGAAGCGTTTATTTACTTGTATCATTTTATTATGTACGCTAGTCATTCCTACACGCGCTATAGCTGCCGAACCTTTTGATCACCTTCTCCCTATCGATAGTGAAATCAAACTTCTGCCATGGGAAAAAGCAAATGAGCTCCTCCCTCGGAAATCGATTTTTACAATGATTGATATTGAAAGTGGGACTTCATTTCAAGTTCAACGGAGAGCTGGTAGTAAGCACGCAGATATACAACCGTTAACGAGTAAGGACACAAAGGTTTTAAAAGCGATTTATCAAGAATGGAGTTGGAAACGAAGGGCTGTCATTGTGCTATACGAAGGGAAAATGATTGCTGCTTCCATGAATGGAATGCCTCATGGAGCTGGCGCATTAGATAATGGATTTAACGGACACTTTTGCCTTCACTTCTTAAATAGCACGACTCATCGCACCCCTACACCAGATCCCGCGCATCACTTAATGATTCTAAAAGCAGGAGGACAGTTAGATCGCTATTTAATGAAGCGGACCCCTGAACAGCTCGTTGATGTTCTCATGCTAGCGATCAATAACACAGATGCTTCTTTATTAAGAAGAATTGTTTCTACACCTTTATCTGAGAACGAATTAATCGACCTCTCTCGCTTGTCGTTTACGAAATGGAAAGTGATCAAAACAGATCAAGCTGAACAACAAGTCAAAACCAGAGTCGAAATTTATATAAAAGATGCTGGTGTTATTACAACAACGATTGATTTCGCTGCACGACAAGATCCGATCACAAACAAATGGCAACTCGAAATACCAAAATTACTCGAAATTTCAAAAGACTAACAAGGAGTGACATAAATGGATCGTTTTGAACAAGCTTATGAAGAGTATGTTAAAAATAGTGAGGCATATCATACTCCACCAGAGGCAAATTCCACCCATATTACGGCCGTCCGCAAAAATGAGGATGGAGATTTAATTGCTTTTAAAACAAACACGGGAGAAGAGCTAGATTATGTCCAGGCTTTAGACGCTGCAAAGAATGGTCAACTTTCGGGGGTAGATGTATTTCAAAAGTATGGTAGAGAAATTATTCGAAGTGAGCCTGATGGTACGAAAGAAAATAATTTCGATCATTTACCAGAATTTTAAGGATGTCCGATCTCACTCCTCCGTTTACTTCTTGAACCAATGCAAAAAAAGCGGCACCTCAATGAAGTTGAGGTGCCGCTTGGAATGTATTATGTATGGTGATCCGTATTGGGCTCGAACCAACGACCTCTACCCTGTCAAGGTAGCGCTCTCCCAACTGAGCTAACGGATCAATTAAGACATTTATAAATATACATGAAGTTCTAAAGAACTGTCAATCCTTTCATGGGAAAATATTAGAAAAAAGGGCACCGAAACGATGCCCTTTCATTTATCCGATTCGTTCTTCTTTATCTCGCTTTTCACGCTCTTCTTTATCAAGGGATTCCTCTCGATCACGCAGACGATGCGCTAGGCGACTAGATGCATTTGCCGCAATGCTTGCGATGAGATCATCAAGGAAGGTATGAACACTTTCCCCTACTTTTGTATCAAGCTTTTCGATGATACCAAATTTTTGTTTATCAAGGTGACCGAATGTCGTAACAGCTATACTACCGTAGCCGAATACAGCACCAAGTGCGATTGTTTCATCAACACCAAATAACCCTTCATCCGTCTCAACAATGGATTGAAGTGGTTCAGAAAGCTTCCCTTGTTCCGCTAGCTTATCTAGTTCAATTCCAACAAGAACCGCATGCTGGATTTCTCGTTTTGTGAGAACAGCCTCAACACTTTCGACACAGTCCTCCATGGAAAGATCATCTACATAAGGGGATTGCATTTCGTAAACAATTTCTGCAATATCCTCGATTGTAACGCCACGTTCTTTTATTAGGGCTTTTGCTGCTGCTTCTGTTTCTCTACTATGGATGCGCTTCTTCATAATAAGACCCCTCTCTGTAAACGATAAATAATTATGTGTTAGAATCATTATATCACTAATGTTTTTTACATTGTCAAACAATCAAACTATTTCAACAATTTTACAGGAGGCACTGCAATGAATCGAGGTACATACAAAGATGAAAGCATCTACAGTCACTATTTAAAAGAAGAAATTCCTTTCCAAGTTTATTTACCATATAATTATTCACCACTATACAAATACTCTTTTCTTATCGCTAATGATGGGAGCGATTACTTTAAATTAGGAAGACTTGGCCGCACAGCCGATGAACTAATTGAAGATGACGAAATAGAAGAGCTCATTATTGTAGGGATTCCCTATAAAAGTGTGGAAGATCGCTGGAGAAAATATCATCCAGACGGAGAGCAGTCAGATGATTATCTTCGTTTTCTTGCGAATGAACTTGTTCCTTATTTAGATGAACAGTATGCTACCTACCATCTTGGTTATGGAAGAGGATTAATTGGGGACTCTTTAGCAGCTACAGTCGCTTTGCGCGCTTCTCTTGACTATCCAAGAACGTTTGGTAGGGCTATCCTTCATTCACCATATGTAGATGAGGCAATCATGAATAAGGTAGAGGACTTTGCTGAGCCTGAGTTGCTATCTCTATACCATATTATCGGAACAGAAGAAACAGAAGTACCTACAACAGATGGGAAAACCAAAAATTTTATTAATCCGAACCGTAAATTAAATAAAATTATAAAGGAAAAAGATTTTGATTATTTCTATGATGAATTCGAAGGCGGTCACCTTTGGAAGAACTGGCAACCGGATATGAAACGCTCTCTTTTACACATGTTTAAACTCTAAGTGAGTCAATCGTTTCTTATTTTTGAATTTTTGGTATAATTATAAATGGAACATTATATGACTTGTCATTAATGGCAATCGAGTATATTAACCAGGAGGGAATGGAATATGAAATACGGCATTGCAATTTTCCCATCGAAAAAACTAGCAGACGTTGCTAACTCCTTTCGAAAACGTTATGATCCGCACTATGCGCTCATTCCACCACATTTGACTTTACGCGAGGGCTTTGATGCAACGGAAGAAGAAATTCAGAAATTAACACCTGTGCTACACAAAATCTCTGATGAGTCTAAACCTTTTTCAATGCATGTTTATAAAGTAGGATCTTTTAATCCTGTTAACAACGTGATTTATTTTAAAGTAAAAGACAATGAAGTTCTTGATGATTTGCATAGAAAGCTAAATCCTGAAGAGGCACTTTCGGAACGTGACTACAACTTTGTGCCTCACATTACGATCGCACAGAACCTTTCGGATGATGAACATTCTGATGTATATGGTAGCTTGCAGATGAAAGATGTTAATCACGAAGAAACGATCGATCGCTTCCAGCTTCTTTATCAATTAGAAAATGGTATGTGGACCGTTTATGAAACGTTCCATCTTGGCAAAGTTCGCTAATGGTAGTTCGTGTTGTGGAAACTGATAAAGAAAGAGACGATGCCTTTAAAGTAAGGTATGAGGTTTTTGTTGAAGAACAAAACGTTCCCGCTGAACTAGAAATAGACGAGTTTGAAGTGGAAGCTACTCACTTTGTGGCATATGACCAGAATTCCCCTGTAGCTGCTGGCCGTTATCGTATGAAAGATCAATTGGCTAAAGTGGAGCGTATATGCGTACTTCTCGAATACCGAAAAACGGGAATTGGTCTACAACTTATGCAAGCAATTGAGAAACATGCAAGTGGGATGAATCTTAAGGGAATGAAGCTTAACGCACAATTAACAGCTGTAGGTTTTTATGAAAGACTTGGATACAATACGGTTTCAGAAGAATTTATGGATGCTGGTATTCCACACGTTACAATGACAAAAAACTTTTGACACTGGTTCTTACCAGTGTCTTTTTTATTGTCATCTTACTCCTCTAAACCAACCATGCAATAGTTATTAAAGTGCAAAATAAATTTTACCTTCCATTTTCAATTTATTTTTTCCTTTTTCGTACATCCTAAGAAAGGAAAACAATATGGAGAAGGTGATCCTTTGAATGTTGGATCAATTACGCTGGAGCTACTTGTCGGCTTTCTTGCATTATTGATTTTAACGAAAGCACTCGGAAAAACTCAAATTACACAAATAACCCCTTTTGATTTTATTTCTTCTCTAGTCCTTGGAGAGCTTGTGGGAAATGCGATATATGATAAGCATGTAAATATATTTTCAATAATGTATTCCGTTTTTTTATGGGGCATATTGATCTACGTTGTCGAATGGGTTACTCAAAAATTTCGCGGGACGCGTTCTTTCCTCGAAGGAAGTCCATCGATCGTCATTCATAACGGCCAGATTAACCGTGTGCAATTAAAGAAGAACAAGCTTGATATTAATCAATTGCAAAATTTATTGCGACAAAAAGATGTTTTCTCGATGAAAGAGGTTGAATTTGCTATTCTTGAAACAAATGGAAGTATTAGTGTTTTAAAGAAATCAGACTATCAAGAGCCCACGAAGCAGGATTTTAATCTCAAATCGGAACGAGGCTATCTTGCTTACTCCATTATCTCTGATGGAAAAGTGGATTGGGGAAATTTGCAGGAAGCTGGTCTTAATGAGGGTTGGCTTCAACAAACATTGAAAGAGCAACACATAGATCACTACCATGAAGTATTGCTTTTAGAATGGAAGAAAGATGAGGGGATTTTCCTACAAAAAGTAAAGACATAAAAAAAGAGCAGAAAAAGCTGCTCTTAAAACCAAGTAAATCCCTTATCATCATCGTCGGTAGCTCTTTCTTCTTTCTTACTTTCGTTTTCTCCACCTGTTTCGTTTGACGAGAAAAACCCCCACGGATCACGACGGCTACTGCGGTTATCATCTGTCTTATACTCATGATCATCTCGCTCTTCTTTTATAATTACTTCATTCGCTTTAATGATAACACGGTCTACATGAATGACTTGCGGTTTTCTCTTCTTCTCAGACATTCTAAATCCTCCCCCTCTTATCCTCTTACTTCACATTATCCTATGCAGGAGGAGGATAGTGGGTATGGGCGCCATCTATATTAGTAGCTCAAGGCTATTTGATTTGAAACTTTTATTTTATAATTCTCTTTTTGAAAATAAACAAATCCTTCAATAATAACAGGCTCTTTAAATTCAGATTTAATTGGGATTTGAAAACTTTCGATCCCGATCTTATCTCCAGGTTTCAATATCACTGGGTGTAACGGAGAAATCCAAATTTCTCCCTTCTCTTTTGATTTCTCTAACCAATCATGATCAGGAAATACCCACTGAATTCGATCGCTTGCATCAACGCCTTTTGTCTCCACATCATCAATGGAATAAATACGCCCTTTTAAGGTAGCGGCCTCTCTCGGCAAAAAGCGAAAGCAAACAAGAGGACTACGCAATTTCGTTGTTCCACAATTTTCAATTTGTAAATCGCCACGAATCATAACCGTCTGCTTATCGCTAATAATTATAGAAGTATTGAAGTAGCTCACAGCGTAAGTCGCAGCTATTTCATCTGTTTCCTTGACTGACTCTGATACTTCTTCGTTCTTTTGATACTGCGCCCGCTTCTCAAGGTTTTTCACTTTTCCTTGATAATGCTGAAGCCGCTTGTCTTTTTCATTGATTTCTATTTGCATCTCTGCAAGAAGGTTTTCATATCCTTGTATCCTTACATCATCTTGCGCAACACTTTTCTTCTCTTCTACTTCTTCCTTAATCAGCACATGCTCTTTTGCCTGGTTTTCAAGCTCTTTTTCTAATAAATTTAACTCTTCCTGCAAATGAGCAATCGTTTTCTCCTGCTCCTTACTTAACTCGATTTGCTTCTCAAGCGAAGCTAATTGATCGTTCGCAAAAATAAGTTCTTTCTCAAGTTCCAGCGATTTTTCTTGAAAATATTTCGTACGTGAAATGAGACGAGAATAACTCAATTTTTCACCCTGCATGGAACCTCCCCCTCTCTTACCAGCGCTACATTCTATATGTATGAGTGATAGGTCTCTTTTCATAACAAAAAAGTGCAGGATATGATCTCCTGCACTACTGATTTATGACTGTTTCTTGTATTTAATATCATCAAATGTGATGCAATCATCAACGGTAAGATCGCCTTCTTCAACTTCCACAGTTCCTGTATTAAAGACAACTTTTCCTCTACGGTTTAATAAATGCACTTCAAACCACTGATCGTCGTCTGCGTCAACTACAGCAAGTTTAAAGTCAAACGTACGACCGCGATCCGTTACACCGCTACCTTCAACGATGAACTTCAAACCATCTCCACATTCTTCGCACTTAAGAGTATCTTGATCGAAGCTCGTTGCAGTGAATGTAAAATCGTTCTTTCCATCGCTTGAGTCTGTGTCATGGAAATTAAGTTTCATAGAGCTTCCAGTAAGACTACAATTATCACAAATGTTTACAAGCAGTGTTGCTTTACCAGAATCATCATCACAGTCTATTTCTCCACTCGCTTCCCCACTTAGTGAGCAATCACAATTTGGACGAGGGAAGATGTCTGGACACTGTTCCGGGAATTCAATTGGAGGACACTCATCGATCAAGTCAGGTGCAATTAGATCATTATCACGAGGTGAACAGAACTTCGCAAGAACCTCTAGTTTCACTTCAGCTTCTACTTGAATGTCTACACAGAAAATAACTTCTAGATCAAATGAAGATGGTGCAGGACAGTTTAATAATACAGTTCCTGAAGGAATGCGGCATACAATTTTAGTGATTCGACAGAAGAGATCTGTTCCATTCGGGAAGCATAGCACAAATGATTCAAGAACAGATGCGTTGCAATCGACCTCTGTTACTAAATCGCCATGTCGGTCGACAACCTTCACCTTTACATCAGTTGTAAATAAAAGGTCAACGAGTTGAGCATCTGCAAATCCCCCACCAGGGATTGCTACGCTAACATCCCGTTTTTCTCCAATTTGTTCACAGAAAAAGTCATCTTCTGTATGCTCGCTGCCTGAGAGTGGGAACAAAGGAGGTGCTTCTGGTGTTTTACATACAATACGAAGGGGACGGCGGCTTGGATCTTCCATAGCACATTCGATCTTTTTAAGCTCATGATCTGTAAATTTGATTTTCTTCTTTACAGAAAGCTGATCGGTTACCCAATCGTATACTTTTTGAACGCGAATGCACTCATCCTGTAGGCTATTTGTAGCTGTAGGAACGGTGCGTTGCTTATGTTGTTTGTGACCCATATCGTTCCTTCCTTTCTTTCACATGATAGGTTGATTCACTACATACTATGGAATTAGCACAGAAATGCAACAGAAGGAGCTGCCCAAATTTCATATGCGTTTCTCATGGAGAAGAAAGGAGAAGATTTTTTGATAAATCTCATCTGGAAAGATAAAGTGATTTGTAAGCTCTCAAGCGAAGAATTAAATGCGCTATTATTACTTCTTCCATACTGGGGGCTGCAGATGAACGACAATGTTCTTACGATGCCTTTAGAAGGGAAGAAGCTGCATCTCACTTCCGAGTGGAGCCACTATGCTTATTCCCTTATGGAGTTAGTAAGGCATACGGGAATCGATGCTACACATATGGAAGAAAACAGTGACCTATCGATCACAATGGATGTAGCCTCACACCTCGCTTCTCCCCTATCCATTTTGATCGGGAACAAAAAAGTACGCCCGAAAGCACTCGACTATAAGAGCCTTGATTTACAAAAAAGAATTCACAAAAATGCCTGGCTTCCTTTCAATGGATCCACAATGACTTGCTTTATTAAAGAAGATGATCATTATACTGCAATTGAATGGATTTCCTATATGATCATTCAATATTTTATGAAACCCTATTTCAAGCCGGTACATCACATTTCAATCGGTATGTATGAAAGATTAGTTACAAACGTTTTAGAAGAAGTGAATCCAACGCTTGCATCACATCAAAAAACGGATCACCCTCTGTCTGAGTGGCCCGATGTTCCTGATGCGATCGTTCCTCAACAAAAAACAGAGCCACAAACGACTTCACCAAATCAAAATCATCAGCCAATCAACCCTTTTTCTCAGTCTAGTACACTTTTTGAACCATCTCCTTTTGATCCATTTAAGTTTAATCATAAACAGCGGAACACATCAGTCATTAACCCATTTCATCAGAAGAAGTAATCAACTTCACACCTTACTCTTCCTAACAGAATAAGATGTACAAAGGTATAGAAAAGCCTGTCAGGAGGAGAAAGATGAAGAAAGCAGATATTCAAGAATTATATAAAAAAGTGAAACGTACAAGAAGAACAAGGAAGTCGCGGCCCACTCAAATAAAAGGATGCAACACATGTGGTAAAACGACTTGGAAGCCAAATACACAGTAAACGACCGGATTATCCGGTCGTTTTTATTATGGAGTGAACAGCATTCAAAAAGGCGTCGACGCTTCGCTTCCACGTCCATTTCTCTGTTTCTTTCTCTCCATTTAATGCGATCTCTTTTCTTAGATTTGGTTGGCTTAGTAGTGTCATAACGTCTTCTGCTAGTCGATTTTCATAGCGGTAAGAAAGCAGGGAATTCACGCCGTGTTTGCAATAATCTAAATTACCTCCGTTATACGTTGTGACGAGTGCAGCTCCACACTTCATGGCTTCAAGTCCAGGAAGTGAAGCCGTATCATAAGTAGAAGAATTGACAAATATGTCTGCTTCATTGTAATGATAAGCCAACTCTCGATCATCAGCCGGTGTGAGATAGCGATACTTCCCTGATGCTTTAATCATTTGAAGCGCTTTAGAAGCAGCCAACTCATTAGGTGGACTAATTAATGTGTATTTGGCATTAGGGTATGACTTTTGAACAATAGCCAGTTGCTCTAACAGGTAATTTTGCTCACGATGCCAGGAATGACCTCCCTCTGGCCTTCTTAGTATCGCTGTAAGATTAGGGACTTTATTTAATAACCGTGTACCCATATTATAAAATTGGTCACTAATTCCTACAGGTACGATTGAGCCAGTAATGCCATGATTTAATCGAATCAGGTCTTGCTGCCATTTCGATAATACAATGAGGTTTGGCGTTACATGATAACTTGGGAAGGATAATTCTTGTTCAGGTAAAAAGGTTGGTTCATAACACAGACTTATTCTTATGTGAATACCTTTCTTGTTCCTACTAGCGTTTTCGGCGTCCTCAATAAGCGTATAATAGTTCGATACAATAACATCTGCTTTCGGATAAGAAGATTCTGGTATCCCGTATAGCTCTGTCGTTCGTTTGACAGTTGATTTTATTGGATATTCAATCACACCGGTTTTTGGCATCAGAATGATGACTTCATGGCCACGGTCTACGAGACCATTCGTCATTTCAGCCAGCATTCTTTGTGCGCCGCCTTTACATAGAGTAATGATTGGGAAGGTGAATTTCATAATTGCATACGCTCTTTCAGATACGCTTCTTGAAGGAGCATTCTAACTTTCTTTTTCACATGACGAAGTTCTGTTCGAATGGCTTCACTGTGTCGTTGTGTTCCCATCTCACTATGCACCCGGTATTGAACAAGACATTCGTCTATATAAGAAAAGGCATGATCCTTTGCAATACGGGCCCATAAATCATAGTCATGTGTAAAACGTAATGTTTCATCAAATCCATTTAACTTTCGCAACACATCCATTTGGACCATAACTGTACAGCCGTTAATGGCACAACCTTTTCTTAAATGATGCAAAAATGCAAATCGATCCCGGAAAGAAACCCCCACTGATCCGCTTGTTACTTCTCCATATTCATTCATCAAAACATAGGATGAATAACCTATCACGCGATCGGATGCTTCTAAATCATTTACTTGCCGTTCTACTTTATGTGGTAAATAGAAATCGTCAGCACTGAGCCATGTAAAATAATCACCTGTTGCATTAGCAATTCCCGTATTTAACGCCCCTGCTGTCCCTTTATTTCCCTGTTCAATATAGCGAATTCGTCCGTAGTAAGGTTTAATTTTCTCTGTATAGAGCGTTGAACCATCATTAATCACGATCACTTCAATGTTCTTATACGTCTGGGCCAACGCACTTTCAATCGCTGCATCAATATATTCACAGTTATAAAAGGGGATAATGATTGATACTTTCTTCATACTCTCCCTCTTTTCTTTTAAGATTTTTTGACATACTCCATCATATCCCTAAGAGATTTCTCAAATGAGATAGTTGGCTTCCAACCAAGTTTGTTCATCTTGTTAGATGAGTTCAATGATGCCTGTTCCTTCTTGCGTTCTAGATATGAGGCGTTTATAGGGTATGGTATTAGCTTTTGAAATTCAGCGATAACTTCTTCAAGGGTTCGATAACACCCACTTCCAATCTCGTAAGCTATGCCTACTTCACCATACTCTAGAAGCACTTGATATGCTCTCACTGCGTCTCTCACATCAAGGTAATCTCGCGTAGCAAAGGCATTAGATAATTGTATTTCTTTATCTTTATCCCGATTCTCTTCGTTAATTAGCTGTCTTGCAATCGCTGAACAAACACCAGTAGATGGACCGGGACCGATTAAGTTACATGGAACAGCTAAAATTATTTGCATTCCATATAAATCTCCCCAGGCTTTCGCTAAGTTGGCCTGGAGTGATTTACTAAAACTATATGGGTGAGGATACGCTTTTTCTGCTTGAAGGGCAGATCCAACAACGACAATTCGACAGTTTGGCACGTGTTTTCTAGCTGCCTCCAAAAGATAAAGCGTAGCGAGCACGTTCGTTTCAAAAGTAGAGACTGGTTCTTCCCAGGACTGTTGTACATGGTTTTGTCCTGCTAAGTGAAGAATCATATCGGGCATTGTTTTGGCCATCATTTCATTTACAGCATACTGATCGCTAAGATCTACACGAAACATGTTAGGATTTGCACTGCGGGATATTCCAATAACATGATAATCCTGCTTTAATTTCTTAATGGCATGAGCCCCTGTAAAACCAGTTGCCCCTGTAACAAGAACCGTTTGTTTAGGCATAATCCTTCATCCATGCTTTTAACTCCTGAAGCATAGCTCGGTAAGGTTGTACGTCGTAAAAAGCATCAGTACGAGTATGAACAATCGTTCGATCTAACTTTAATTCGCTAGAAGGGACAATTGTTACATCTTCCTTTTGAAATACTTCTTTAAAAAGAGTAAGTAGCTCAAATTTCGAAACTGTCTCAGGTGCATGCAGATGGTATAGCCCTGTCGTTTCTTGTTGGATTAAAGAGTCGATCGCTTTCGCAAGCTCTAATGTCGTAACCCCATTCCAGAACGCCTGATCAAACCCTTTTATTTCACCTTTCTGTTTGAGAAACCATTGTAAGAGACCAATCCCATTTCCCTTTAGTTCAGGTCCTACAATGGAAGTTCGGACTGTCAAATGAGGGAATTCCGTTACTTCTCCGAGCGCCTTCGATTTGGCATAAACCGTGATTCCATCAGGCTGATCTGATTCTGTATAGTTGCCTTTATCTCCTTTAAAGACACAATCTGAACTTATATGAACAACTTTACCTTTTCTACGGTTCATTAATTTCACAAGTTGATGTGGCAGTAATGCATTAACCTGAAAAGCAAGTTGCTCATTTTGTTCTGCAGCATCATTCAACACGCCAATCGCATTTATCACAACATCCGGCTGGACCTCATCGATGACCGACTCTAATTGCACGGTATCAAGAACATCTAACACATACCCGTGCGGATCACTAGCATCTCTTGAAGTGAAATAAACGTCTTTATACTTTTTTTGGAAATAGGCAGTCAGAACATGACCTGCCATTCCTTTTCCTCCAAGTACTAGCAGCTTCATTAGATGAACCCACCTTTAATGAGCATGGCTTTGATTTCTGCTTTCGTCATAACATCTTCACCAGAGTTATAGTTTTTTAGAGTAACAGGTTGAAAGTTCGCATATCTCTCATTCAGACCAGTAATTTTGATTGCAGGCAAAATAACGAAGTACTCTTTGTCGTAGTACACTGTTGATTGACTTTCATATTCCGAGAAAAGTATTTCATGAAGCTTCTCTCCTGGTCTTATCCCCTGTTCACGTATTTTTACGTTCTGGACGCCCGATGCCTCGATGAGAACTTCCGCAAGATCTATGATTTTACAAGTTGGCATCTTCATAACAAAAATCTCGCCGCCTCTACTTTCATACGTGGCTTTGAATAGTAGTTTAATGGCGTCTTCAATCGTTAAGAAAAAACGCGTCATTTCTGGATGAGTAATGCCGATTTCAGCTTTGTTTTGAATTTGATTTTTAAAAACATGAATGACGCTTCCGTTTGTTCCAAGGACGTTTCCACCTCTCACGCATACAAAGGTAGTATTCGACTTGAGCGTGTTCGCATGAATGATCAACCGCTCACCCATTGCCTTTGAAAACCCGTAGAAATTAGATGGATTTGCAGCTTTGTCTGTCGAAATGTAAACAACTTTCTTCACATTATTCTCGATCGCCGTTTTAATCACATTTTGTGTGCCGATAACATTTGTATTTAAAGCCTCAATCGGTTGGTCTTCACAGACAGGCACGTGCTTCAATGCAGCAAGATGGAATAAATAATCAACGCCCTTTCCAGCTTCTAATAAACCTTCTCTTTCTTTAATATCTCCGATTAGAAATGTTAGTCGTGGGTCTTGATGAAATTCCCTCTTCATTTCAACCTGGCTCGTTTCATTTCTCGATAAAACACGAATTTCTTTTGGCGATTTTTGCAACAGCTGTTTTATTAACTCATGGCCCCAGGATCCAGTTCCTCCTGTTACCAGTATCGTTTGATCACGGAACAATTTGTATTCCTCCTAAAATAAATTTCACTACTCGGTCTGATACATTTAAATCCTCATAACCAGTTGGAATCATCCAATTTGGTTGATGATAAAGCATTACGTCAACAGCTCGTTTTATACTCGCAGCATCAATGCCTGAGATCATATTGCTTCCACATGCGATCGTCTCAGGACGTTCAGTTGTGGATCGAACTGTAACAGCTGGTACCCGGAACAAACAACATTCCTCTTGCACTGTTCCGCTATCTGTTAGAACGCAGAACGCTGACTTCTCAAGTCTCACAAAGTCAATAAATCCAAACGGCTCGTGCAGTTCAATAAGCGAGTCCAAGCTATCAGCATATTCTGCCGTTAACTTTGATTTGGTTCTTGGATGAATACTGCAAATAATTCTCTTCTTATATTCCATCGCAATGAGGGTTAACCCATCGAAAATTTCTTTCAATTTCTTCGGATGATCTACATTCTCAGCTCGATGAATCGTCACTAGAAAATAGTCTTTTTCTTCTAGCTTCAGCGAACGTAAAATGTCACTTTGTTGAATCGATGATTCGTAGTGCGTTAGTACCTCAAGAATAGGATTACCAGTAACGTAAATTCTGTTTGATGGAAACCCTTCTCTTAATAGATTTTCTCTACTTTGAGGAGTGTAGGGCAAATTATAGCTAGATACAGCATCGATCACTTTACGATTTTTCTCTTCAGGTACTTCAAGATCAAAACAGCGATTTCCAGCTTCCATATGTGTGACAGGAATGTTTAAACGCTCCGCCAGCACAGCACATAAAGCTGAATTCGTGTCTCCCAGAATTAAAATACGATCTGGTTGATGTGTGAGGAGAATTTGCTCTACCTTCATGAACATGAAAGATAGCTGCTCTCCTAATGAAGAAGCTGTATTTGAAAGCATGTAATCTGGTGATCGAATGCCCATTTCTTTAAAAAACACATCTCGGAGAGAAGGTGCTGAATTCTGTCCTGTATGGATGAGGATGTGTTCATCAGCTAATTGATCGAGTTTATCGATGATCAAACTTAATCTAATAATTTCTGGTCGTGTGCCCAGTATTGTCGCAACCTTCATGTCGGCCCTCATTTCTTACACTTTTTTTACACTAATTAACTTATGTATGAAACGGTAACCCGCAATGGACAATCTCCTAATTTTGAAAAACTACTTTATAATGCCCTTTTTTTCTAAAAGGGGGAGGCCTGTCTATTCCCTCCCTCGTTAGTCCGCATAGGATAAGCTATCCTGATAAGGGAGGAGGTCACTTATGCCTAAGCAAATTTTTGATT
Source organism: Anaerobacillus sp. 63XJN7_4_ISO-PGPR-S23-413 (assembly GCF_056173725.1). Lineage (NCBI taxonomy): Bacteria > Bacillati > Bacillota > Bacilli > Caryophanales > Bacillaceae > Anaerobacillus > Anaerobacillus sp. 63XJN7_4_ISO-PGPR-S23-413. Next base: position 1,605,271 of record NZ_CM149688.1, on the reverse strand, counting down.
ATAACAAAAGCGTTCCAACAGCTTTTAGCAATTCAATTGTTCGAAACATTCCACGCTCTCCTTCTCGTGTAACGCTAGCTAGTTTCGGACTATACGTTCCCAATCAAGTAAGCGAAGTTGAACTTAATGCGACTATCGGGGTTAGAGCGACTGCTTTAAATCCAACAATACTTGTTACAATCTACAGAAACTCTATGGTTATTTTCAGTACACGTGTTTCTATTGATGTGAGCGTAGCAGATTATCAAACAATATCTTTCACTGCTGTCGACAATAATCCCCCAGGCGGTTATTATGACTACTCTCTACGAGCAGAGTTAGATCAAAGCCTTATTATTCTTGATAGCGCCAATGCAGTTGGACCCATAACCCTTACTGGAATTTCGTTTGGGTAATGAGAAAACGAGACCGAAATTGGTCTCGTTTTTTATTCGATATTTTTTCCTTCATGCATAATGTAATAAAAGCAGGATGGGAGGCTAACGATGAAAGTTCTTTTTGTCTATTATTTACCGAGTGGTGGTGTTGAAACATTAAATCGAGAAAGATGTCTTGCCCTTAAAGAGGCAGGCGTCTCATGCGAACTTCTGTATATGCAACAAGGAAGCGGCTATGCCAATATTCGTGATATACCTGTTTATGTGACGAATAATGATCAAGAGATCCAAGCATTAATCGAAAAAAATAATTATACGCTCATTATGGTATGCTCCGATCATTTATTTCTTAAGCGTATTCGAACTCTCGGATATGAGGGGAAGTTGATTTATGAAATACAGGGCCTCGGAACCATGCCAGAAGCTGAATGGTGGATGCAGCGAGCCCATCGTCATGTGACGACCTATGCTGATGCAATTTTTTATCCTCGCACGCCTCACCTTGCTTCATTAGTGGAAAAATATATTCCGAATTTCCCTGTTTATTCTTTCCATAATTGTTTTGATACAGATCGGTTTAAATATATTAACTCGCCATCGATTTCTTCTGCTCCCATTATCGGATGGGTGGGTCGGTTGGAGTCCAATAAAAATTGGCGTGGTTTCCTGGAATACGTTTTTGAACTACGAAAACGACAACCTAATTTAGTTATATGGATGTTTCATGATCCTACATTGGCGTTTACGAGCGAAAAGGAAGCATTTGAGACTTTATGCTGTGAACTTGGACTGAATGAAATTATCACTTGTTACTCCAATGTGCCTAATGTAGAAATGGCCAAGTATTTTTCCATGATCGGTGATTCAGGTGGATTTTTATGCTCTACTTCGTTAGTGGAAGGCTTTGGTTATGCATTAGTTGAAGCGATCAGTTGTCACTGTCCAGTCGTAACGACAGATTCAGATGGTGTAAGAAGCTTTGTCCTTCATAATCAATCAGGTAAACTTATTGACCTCTCCGATATGAGTGATGCTGTCAATGAAGGTATAGACCTTTTGACAAATAAAACGTTAAGAAACGCCCTTATACTTCAAGCTAAGAATCACATCGCTTACAACTTGGATCCAAAAAAATACGCTTCTCGATTTATTGATATGATGAAAAACTCATAAAAAATAGCACATTCATATAACGTTATGAATGTGCTTAATCATTTCTTCGACCCTTATCGAGGTTAGGTGCCGTTCTCTCACCATTTCAAAGCCTTTCTGAGAGATGTGCCGTCTTTCTGTCTCGTTCACTAAATAATAATTTACTTTCTCAGAGAAATTGCTGTTATCAATTGCCACAAAGGTTTCTTCATTCTTGAATCCTAAATCTTCTAGTTCTTTAGTTACTGGAGCAAGAAGTAGCGTATTGCAAGCGAGCGTTTCAACATATTTAAGTAATGGATAGTGATAAATGGAATTGCAAGTCAGAAACAGTTTAGCACGGTTTAATTCGCGGGCATATACTTCTCCTACTACTCCAGAATCGATCTCCTTGTCATAGCCAGGATGAGAATGGTACTTAAACCCCTTCTTTTTATTTAAGTGGTCGTACATTTGATTTCGAAATGGGTATAGCTTCGATATCATCGATCCCATCATCAAAATATTAATATCTTTGTTAAGTTGATAGTCATGATAAATAACCTCTGGTACATGGTGTGGAAACCAAACCATTTCGCTTTGAAACTCTTGAAATGATTCCATGAATGCGTCTCGGTAATGAGTAAAGATAACTGATGGTTGAACACGTTTCATCATTCTTTTACGTGAGGCAACTTTGTAATGCAAATCATGCATCATGATACCGATCGGAATATCGGTATTCTCTAATCCTGTAATGTAACGGCCATAAGTAGGATGAAAATCATTCATTAAAATAAAATCTGGCTTCACTCTTAACATGGAAAGAATCGATTGAATGTCGCCATGACTATGCCAAATCGTGAGAGCAGATTGTTTTTGTAATTCTGCAATTAAATACGAAGTACTTTTTTCTATATAATGTGAAACATCATTTGTTATAAAAAGAATCGATATTCTCTTCAACTAGTTCCACTCCTATTCAAAAAAAGGTTTCAAAATCTGAAACCTTTTTTAAATACCTATTAGTATTCGATACATACTATTTTATCAATTGGCATTACAAGTGTTCCAAATCCGCCTGATCCCACTTGATTAAAAATAACGAAGTCATGCCCTACTTCTTGTACTGTAACCCCACTAAGATAAGGATCCCCTAATTCTTCTTGAGTGTTAAATGTATAAACGTAGTCAATTGTAGTATTGCTTGCCTTCATCTGGCACAAAAGTCCTTTAAGTCGTAACATATCATCCATCCTTTTTTTATTATTTCGGTAGTACCACTCCCGTTCTATTAATCATATGAAAGCAATACAAGCTTGTATGGACAATATGCTCAATCTAAAGAAAATTGGACGAATTCTATCTAGCGTTGCACCTAATTTCTAATAAATGGTTGAATATCCGGTGCAACTTGTACCTTCTTTAATACATTATAGTAGACCTGACCTTTTCAGTATCGGGTAAATATGTTTAGAAAGGATGTCGATTAATTGAGTACTTTATTCTCAGATGAATTCTGTCCAAAGAGTAAAAAATATTACGATTCTAAGTGGGATCGTAAGCATGATTCAAAGTGCGATAAGAAAGACGAAGATAAGCAGCGTAAATGCAAATGCGATAAGGACGACCATCATTCAAAATGGACGAAGCATGATGGAGAATGGAAATTAGAAGTACACTGTAATTGCAAGTGTGAAAAAGAGGAACACCATTCAAAGTGTGAGGAAAAGCATGATAAGAAAGAACACGATTGCATCTCTTCTCTCTTGAAAGAACTAGCGCACCACCATCATGAATTGCTACTTCCTAGAAGACCACAGGTTTATCTTCAAATGAAAGGTACAGCAGGGTTTGTTATGCTTGAAACAGGAATAAAAGGGCCAACACCTTTTACACTCGTTAGCTATAATCATAAAACTAACTGTGCAAAATTCACTTATGAATCTTGTAATGACGTATCTCCACAGGTTTATATTGTTGATACAAATTCATTAAGTGGCATCTCAATCGCTGATCAAGCATAAAAAAAACCACGACAAATGTCGTGGTTTTTTCAATCATGTCGCGATAATATTATATCCACTATCCACATGAATCATCTCACCAGTAATTCCACCAGAAAGATCACTCATTAAGAATAGCGCTGTGTTTCCGACGTCTTCTTTCGTTACAGTACGACGCATCGGAGATTTCTCTTCAATCTCTTTAATTACAGAGTTGAAATCATTAATTCCTTTTGCAGCAAGTGTACGGATTGGCCCAGCCGAAATCGCGTTTACACGGATGTTGTCTTTTCCAAGGTCGTTCGCAAGGTATTTCACACTTGCGTCAAGCGAGGCTTTTGCTACGCCCATGACGTTGTAGTTGTTCACAACACGTTCGCCACCAAGGTAAGTCATCGTAAGGATGCTTCCTCCTTCAGTCATAAGTGGACGAGCTGCTTTTGAAACAGCTGTGAGTGAATATGAGCTAATGTTATGCGCTAGCAAGAAACCTTCGCGCGTCGTTTCAAGATACTCGCCCTTTAATTCTTCTGTTTTCGCGAAGGCGATACAGTGAGCAAGTCCGTGAATAACACCAACTTCTTCTTTAATCTGAGCGAATGTCGCTTCGATTTCTTCATCATTCGTAATATCACACGGTAAAATAATAGAATCATCACGATCTAGCGTTCCAGCAAGGTCGCGAACATTCTTCTCAAGACGCTCACCTGCGTAAGTAAAAATCAATCTAGCACCGGCACTGCTTAGCGCCTGCGCAATTCCCCAGGCAATGCTTCGTTTGTTTGCAACGCCCATGACAACATATGTACGGTTCTCAAGAGACAGGTTCATATCCATGCTCCTCCTCGAATTTATTATTAGTTATTAGCACCACGTCCTAAGTATAACATGCTTTAGTGAACATGCACCATGTGGATTTCTTCAACCTTTACTTGTTTGAATATTTCGTCTCTCATAACCGCATATTGGACACTCAAATATGACGTTTTGATTTGACTGAGCTGTAAGAGATTCTTCCATATCACAACTTCCTTTACATACAGGACAAACCACTTTCGGACTTTCAACATCCATTTACCTTCACCCTCCATTCATAACCGTATGGTAAAAAGTATCACCTTGTTCGTCGCATTTATGCTCCCTTCATATAAACGTAAAAAACCCCCTCTCTCTAAGAGAAGGGGCTGAAAATTAATAACTTAGCAACGTTCGAACTTCTTCTACACTATCGCTACTTCCTGTCACAATTAAGCGATCACCAATTCGGAGCTCAGTGTCACCATGAGGGACAATCGAATCCTTACCTCGGAAAATACGTACTATGATCGTATCACCGAGATATGGGAAGCTACGCAGTGGCACACCGTTGTATTCCACATTGTTCATGTTAATTTGATATAGCGCATTTTCTTCACGAGTGAAGATATTAACGACTCCAGGAGACTCGATGAGCGCTTTTAACAAGGCTTTTGTTGAGAAGAAAACAGAGAATACATCAATATTAAGCTCTCTTAGCTGATCGGCTATTTCTGTTAATTCAATTCGAGCAATGACGCGATCTGTTCCATATTCTTTCGCGAATACCGCAATATCCGAGTTCGTTTCATCATCTCCAGAAGAAATGAGGAGGATATCGGCATCGAAGACAGAGCTTTTCTTTAGTGTATCAATGCTATAATCCGAAAGCTCAATTACTTTAAAATGACTGCTTTGTTTCTCAGAGTCCACTTTCTCCTGCTTCGTATGATAAATCGATGTTTCATAATTAGCAGGATTAAGTTCCAGCGAGATAGGCAAAGTGATTTGGTTTGCTCCGATGATCGCCAGCTTCTTCGCATGAGAGCTTTCTTCTGGCTTCGGCATTAGTTTCTTGAAAAGAATTGGTGCTAGAATACAGCTCATAATCGCCACTAAGATTAAAGCAGATGACAGCTGATCATCAATGATATCAATTCGTTCTCCGATTTCAGCTGCTGCAATAACGAGAGAAAGCGTTGATGTTAGCAACATGCCAGAACCGAGAACCGTTTTCGTATCATACCATTTTTTCAATACAACAACGGGCACTAATTTTGAAGCAAAGAGCGCAATCAACAGTAATGGAATAAGAATTAACACTTTAGGATCCTGGAAAAGTGACCAGATATCTAGCTCTACCCCAACCATTACGAAGAAAATAGGAATGAGAAAGCCATATCCAAATGAATCGAGCTTTTGCACGAGTTCCGTATTTGGTGAGAGCAAGGAAACGAGTGCACCGGCAAGAAAGGCACCTAAGATATTTTCCGCTCCAACCGTTTCAGAGATACCGACTAATACAATAATTAACGTAAAGACGGCTCTCGTACCAATTTGAATGGTCCCCTTGGACATCGTCTCGATAAAGGAAAGATGTCGGAAGTAAGCCCCAAGGAAATAAAGCAAAATTCCTGCTCCAAAGAGTATGAGAAGCAGCCACATGTTCCCTTCTCCCCCTGAATTCAGGGAAACAAAGATCGCCAGTAAAATCATTGTAGCCAAGTCAGCTATAACGGCGATTAATAGAATCGTTTGACCGATACTACTCTTCATTATGTTTGCGTCTTTTAACGTAGGAACCACTACACCAAGCGATATGGTTGAAATGATTAACGTCATAAAGAAGGCATTATCCGTATACCCAAGTACAACGAATAGAAGAGACAATAGGTACGATACAAGAAATACAAAAATAAAGACGATAAACGAGACGAGAACACGATTCGGTTCGAGTTTACCGCTTGGTAGCTTTACTTTTTTCTTTTTACTCGCAAAAACCGAGAAATCGATCTCAAGACCACTTAGGAACATCAAGAAGATAAAACCAAGAGTTGATAGCGTATCAAGCCAAGTATCTCCTTGAACAAGGTTAAATCCACTTTGTCCAATGAAAATTCCGGCGATAATCTCGGCAACTACGACTGGCAAAAAGTTCAGTCTGAAGCGGTGTAAGATAAACGGTATTAAAAATGCGATTACGACTACGATAACAAGTGATGATACGGATGCACCGTGTTCCATTTCTTTCCTCCTTCAAACGTCTGCATTGTCAATTAATCTTTAGACTAATTGACTCATAAATGCAGTCGCCATTCCAAAATAAATAAGTATACTGATAATATCATTAATAGTTGTAATGAACGGCCCTGAAGCAACCGCAGGGTCTATGTTAAGTTTGTGCATTAAGAGTGGGACTAGCGCACCAGCAAGAGTGGCAACAATCAACGTAAATAATAACGAAAAACCAACTAATAAGCCAAGTAAAAAGGTTCCTTTCCACAAGAAAATAATAATGGTGACGAGAATACCTGACGTTGCACCGGTAATTAGTCCAGTTCCTGCTTCTCTTACTATTAACGCCCACTTACTATTCTCTTCAAAATCTCCAGTAGCAAGACCTCTTACAACAACAGCAAGCGCTTGTGTTCCTGTGTTACCTGCCATTCCTGCAATAAGTGGAATAAATACCGCTAGCAATGGGACTTTATCAAGGGTTACCTCAAACTGTCCAATTAAGCTTGCTGTCATCATTCCAAGAAACAGGAGAATAATAAGCCATGGCAACCTTTTTTTCGCTGATGAGAATGGATTACGATCAAACGAACCGTCATCTGAAATAGCCGCAAGCTTTGAATAGTCCTCTGAAGCTTCTTCCTCAATAACGTCAACAATATCATCGTGTGTGATAATACCGAGCAAATGGTTTTGGAAGTCGAGAACCGGAAGTGCTAGAAAGTCATAATCTCTCATAATTCTAGCGGCTTCCTCCTGATCTTCACCGACCGAAATGGAAACAACCCGCTCATTCATAATCTCTTCTATTAACGTATCTTCTTCTGCAATAATTAAATCTCTAAGAGAAATAACCCCGACGAGCCTTTTCTGTTCATCTAATACGAATATATAGTAGATCGTCTCTGCTTCAGGTGCTTCACGTCTCAGTATTTGCATCGCTCGCTTCACCGTTTGGTGTGCTCGAATCGATACAAATTCTGTTGTCATGATACTACCAGCTGTTTTTTCTTCATAATGAAGAAGTTCTTTAATTTCGTCAGCTGCATCATCATCCATAATGGTTAAGTAACTTGCAATCTGTTCAGGATTTAGTTCATTTAATACGTCTACTGCGTCATCGGCATACATTTCTGCAAGCATTTTAGCTGCATAAGCTGGCTCCATCTCCGAAATGTATTCTTCTTGCTCTTCAATATCAAAATTCTGAAAGATTTCGGCCATTTCTCTTGGTGATAAATAGGTGTACACAAGCAGCCTGATTTGTTCTGATACGGTTAAGAAGAATTGAGACTGTTCATAAGGGTGAATATCTAGAAACAATTCTCGAAAGGCATCGATTCTTTCTTGTTCTAAATGATGAATAAGTGCTTCGTACAAAGCTTGCGTTTCTTGCTCCTGGTAAGCCACTCTGCACACCTCCTTGATGTTTTAGTAACAAAGTGCGTAAATACTCAAATATGGCTATATCATTTATCGTTTATTTCCGATAAGCTTTTCTAAGGATGAACGTTTTTTCTACTTATCAGTGTCATAAAGTAAAATTACCTTCCTATCTTAGTCGGTGTGTAGTTATTTTGTCAAAAATAAATACAGGAACCGATTTGCAAATGGAAGGATTTCAGATAAGATAGGAATTGTGATTAAAAGAAGGAACGCTTTTCTTTAGAAAGGATTATATCATGAACAATGACAATCAAACACCATGGCAACAAATAGATTTCACACTTTTATTCTTTGTCTTTCTCCTGATGTGCATTAGTACTGTCGCTATTTATAGTGCCCAGGCGTCACTACCTGGAGAATTAAAAAACTTCAACTTCGCAGGAAGACAGCTAACGTGGTATTTCGTTGGTGCGTTTGTCCTCTCGCTCACACTGGTCATTGATTTTGATCGCTTTAAACAATTATCCTGGTATCTCTATGGATTTGGAATTCTTCTTCTAATCTTGCTTGCGGTTAGTCCTGAGTATATTGGAAGTTATCAAATTGCTCCGATTCGAAATGGGGCAAAAAGCTGGTTTGTGCTTCCTGGTTTAGGAAGTGTACAGCCATCAGAGTTTATGAAAATTTTCTTAATTATTACGATCGCTTCTACAGCGGTGAATCATCATGAAAAAAACCCAACAAAAACCATTCAAACAGACCTTTTGTTATTAGCCAAAATTTTCGGTGTGGCAGCTGCTCCTCTTCTTATTGTTATGGCCCAGCCTGACCTCGGAACAGCGATGGTTTTTACCGCTATTGTTGTTAGTATTACATTAGTATCAGGCGTACGCTGGCGACTTCTCTCTCTTTTAAGTTTACTAGGGGTTGCAGGAATATCTGCTCTTGTCTTTATTTTCTTTAAGTTTCCGGCCTTCTTTAAAGCCTACTTACTTGATGAATACCAGCTCGCTCGCTTCTATGGCTGGCTTGCTCCTGAAGAGTATACAGATGCAGGCTATCAAGCGACGAAAGCGATCCTTGCCATCGGCTCTGGTAAATTAGAAGGGAAAGGATACGCTGACGGTACTGTTTACTTCCCTGAAGCGCACACTGACTTTATTTTTGCTGTGATTGGAGAAGAATTCGGATTCATCGGAGCAAGTATTACGATCTCCATTTTCTTCATGCTAATTTACCGAATGATTCATACAGCCCTTGAAAGCAATGAGTCCTTCGGAAGCTATTTGTGCGCAGGCGTTATCGGGATGCTAACATTCCAGGTATTCCAAAACATTGGAATGACTATTCGAATATTGCCGATAACTGGTATTCCATTACCATTCGTAAGCTATGGAGGAAGTGCACTTTTAACCTACATGATTGCAGTCGGGCTCGTATTAAACGTCCGATCTCGAACGAAAACGTATATGTTTGAATAACCTGCCAATATGGCAGGTTTTTTTATTTGGCCTTTAACCTTGATACATACTCGTCCAATAGGGTAATGATAAAGAGATGAGATAGGAGGGTGCCAATTGTTAGACATTATCAGCGATATACACGGATGTTATAAAGAACTGAAAGAACTAACCAAACGAATCGGATATTCATGGGAAAGTGGAATTCCCGTCCATCCTGACAGCAGAAAACTCGTCTTTCCTGGTGATATCACCGATCGTGGAAAAGAATCTCTTGCTGTGATTGACGTAGTCTCACAACTCGTTAGCACCGGACAGGCTTACTATTGCCCTGGGAACCATTGTAATAAGCTTTATCGGTATTTTATCGGCCGAAACGTTCAGCAAACACATGGACTGGAGACAACAGTTGCTGAACTAAATGCTCTCCCAAATGATGAAAAAGAGGCTGTGAAAAGGAAATTCATCTCTCTTTATGAACATGCACCACTCTATTTATCCCTCGATGACGGGGAAATAATTGCTGCACATGCGGGAATACCTGAACATTATATCGGACAAGTTGGGAAAAAAGTAAAAACATTTGTCCTCTACGGCGACATTTCAGGAGAGTCTCATCCGAACGGCATGCCTATTCGAAGAGACTGGGCTAAGCATTATAACGGAGAATCTCTTATTGTTTATGGGCACACTCCAGTGAAAGAACCAAGATGGGTGAATCATACAATAAACATTGACACAGGATGCGTGTTTGGAGGCAAACTGACTTCGCTTAGCTATCCGGAATTGAAAACAACTTCTGTTCAATCATCAATGCCTTATGCTCCTGAGAAATTCACTTCTTTCGAATGAGACATAACATATCCTCTTCAAGCTCTGAAACAAACCGGAGTTTTTTTTCTAGGAAAGGATGATAGAACTCAAGCTTCGCACTATGTAACGCTTGTCTATTTATTAATGCATGCGTTCCACCATAGAGATCATCCCCTAAGAGCGGATGACCAAGATAAGACATATGAACTCTAATTTGATGGGTTCTCCCCGTTTTTAGCGATAATTCAAGAAGGGAGAATCCTTTATAATGATTTATTGTGCGGTAACTCGTTAATGCGTGTTGTCCATCAGGACGAACGGCCCTTTCAATGATACTCCCCTCTTTCCTCCCTATTGGCGCATCGATTTCACCTTCTCCTTTAACTTCTCCATGAACAAGTGCAACGTATTGTCGTTTCATCTCTTTGTTTTTCTGCTGTCTTGAAAGAAGGTCATGTGCATAGCGGTGCTTCGCAAATAAAACGAGTCCAGATGTATCTCGATCCAAACGATTAACAGCGTGGATCGTTCGATCTAGCTTATGCGTATGATAATAGTAGAGAACACCCTCTGCGAGTGATTCTTTTGAATGACGAGATGGAATCGTCGGTAGGCTTGCTGGCTTATTGATAAGTAAAAAGTGCTCATCCTCATAACAAATACGAAGTTCCATCTCTTTAGCTACCATCGTTTCGCTCACAGTTTCTTTTGGAAATAAGACTTCCACCGTATCGTCTTTCCTTAAGACAGCTCTAACGGTTTGATTGATGTTATTAACCGTAAGTTTTCCTCCATTGAATTTAATATCTGTTAACATACTTCTTGATAAATTCTTTTCCGTAAGAAGGAATTCCCTTAGCAGCATCCCTTCATCCTTCTCTTCTACGTTCCACGTCATTCTAACGCTCAAGCAAACTCACCTCGTGTATTATAAAATTTTTCATGATAGGCATTCTTTTGTAATAGAGCGAAAAAAACAGCACCGTTCAACTCATGAACAGTACTGCCTCGCTTTAATATACTTCATCGACAAATGATTCCTTTACTCTTTTCCAGAAAGGAAACGGTCTAAAACGCGCGAATCTTACCTTCTCTTCTGCTACTCGATATTGAATGGACTTTACATCTTGTTGCAATAAGAACAGATGGTCAATCGTAATTTGAAAGTCAGCATCGTTCACCGGTCGCAGAAGACACGTATGATGCTGCGGAAGCACAAGTGGAGATCCTACAGTACGAAAGACGCGATTGTTGATAGATGCCATTTCTGAAAGTTGAATGGAAGGAAGTGCAGGATGAATGATCGCCCCGCCCAACGCTTTATTATAGGCTGTACTACCAGATGGCGTTGAAATACAGAGACCGTCTCCTCTAAACGTTTCAAACAGATCACCTTTTATTTCAACATTCATCACTAAAGATCCCTCTACACTTTTGACTGTACATTCATTTAGCGCAAGATAGCGGTTCTCTTTGGAACTATTTAAATAGCGAACCGTTACTTCAAGCAATGGATATTCTACAATTTGAAAAGGAGTCCTTGCAATATGGATGACGAGCTTTTCGACTTCTTCAGGGGTCCAGTCCGCATAGAAACCTAAGTGTCCAGTATGAACACCTACAAAGGCTGTTTGATCCAGGCGATCTTGATAATGATGAAAAGCGTGTAGTAGTGTCCCATCACCGCCAACCGAAATGACAATATCCGGTTCTGCTTCATCATAGTCCAGATCGAAATCACGTAAATAATTTTTGATGCGCTGCTGAAGTTGATTGGAGGTTTGATCCCCTTTTGACTTTACCGCAAATTTCAATTTAGGCACCTCGTCTAGTTTAGTTTTCAGCTTTCTTTTTGTTCATTTTCTTTCTTTTGCATAAAGATTTTCTGAGCTTCCTTAATCTCACCGCGAATTTCAGACATTTCATCATCAAGTTTGGAAGCTGCTTCAGCGGCTCGTTGGAGACGCTTTTTGACATCATCAGGTATTTTCTTATTGTATTTATAATTCAAAGAATGCTCAATTGTCGCCCAGAAATTCATAGCAAGTGTTCGAATTTGTATTTCAACGAGCAGCATTTGTTCTCCTTGAATCGTTTGAACTGGATACTGAACGACCACATGGTATGATCGATAGCCGCTTACTTTCTGATTCGTCACATAATCTCGTTCCTCAACGATATCAAAATCTTTTCTACCACGAAGGTGATGAATGACTTTATTAATATCTTCTACGAACTGACACATCACACGAACACCTGCAATATCATGCATTTCTTCCTGCAGTCTATTGAGCGGTATGTGTTTCGTTTTGGCTTTATCAAGAATACTTGAAATCGGCTTTACTCTCCCAGTAACAAATTCAACAGGTGAATGATCATCCGCCTTTTCAAATTGCTCTCGAATGCCTTTCAATTTCACTTTCAATTCATTTACTGCTTGTTTATACGGTGCTAAAAATTCTTCCCAATTTTTCATCCAACCACCACCAACGACGATATCTATTATGACGCTGTTAGGAATACTTTCTCAACAGCTTGATTCATCACTTCTCCATAATTCGAATTATCTTTAATATTCTCAACAAGATAGGAAAGTTCCTCTTTTAGATCAGTAAGTTCTATAGATGTGTCATCCTCGGAAGTAACAACCACGTTCACGTCCTGATTGAGCACGTTTGCTAACATTGGCCATACTTCCTCTTGGAAACGAATATATGTATACCCTTCTCCCCCATCGAGTAAATACACAAATGACAAGGAGTCGGAATCCACTAACATATTTCCAGTAGCTGTATAGGAAGTAAGGTCCACTTTTTCATTCAGACCAAAGGTAAGTGTGTGATCTGATAATTCCCCTGTAATGATGTAGTATTGTTCTGGCACAAATACCTCTCCTTTCGTTATTTCCAAGTATGTATCAACTAATAGTTTATCACAATGCAGTGGGAGATTTCACCGTTGTTGTTCTGAATAAAGACATATGCCATAATTCTTTTATATTCATCTAAATGGAGGGTTCACTTATGGCACAGGAAGTAGAAATCGAATTTAAAAATATGCTCACAAAAGAAGAGTATGCCTCTTTACTTGATTACTATAAATTAGAAGAGAACATTAAAACACAAACGAATGATTATTTTGATACAAAGAATTTTATGATTCGTGAAAAAGGAGCTGCGTTACGCATTAGAAACAAGAATGACAAATTCGTATTAACATTAAAGCAGCCTGCCGAGGAAGGACTGCTTGAGACACATCAAGCCGTATCGCAAGAAACCTTTGAAGAGATCAAGAAGGACGGCACACTTCCTGATGGAGAAGTAGCATCGCAGCTAAACGAACTAGGAATTCTATCTCCGCTCCACCACTTAGGACGATTAACGACACATAGAGCTGAATACCAAACGACTCACGGACTGCTCGTCCTCGACCATAGTGAATACCTAGGGAGAGAAGATTTCGAACTTGAGTTTGAAGTCTCTGATTTCACGACAGGAGAGCGTGCCTTCACGTCCCTTCTTCATCAGCATCAAATTCCAAAGAGAAAGACAAATAATAAGATTCTTCGATTCTTCCTAGCATCCCAAGAACAGGCCTAAACGGTCCTGTTCTTTTTGTTTGGCAATGATTTCAAATCGGATTATTTGCTGTTACGTAGGGAGGTTGCTAAAATGAAATTGTAATTAAGTTCTACCTTCCAAAGGGGAAAATGAATATGAAACAAAACATGTATGATCATATCGGCGGTGCGCAGCTTGAACGGCTAGTGACTGCTTTTTATAGTCGGGTTTCACAGCATCCCGAATTAAAACCTATCTTTCCAGATGATTTAACTGAAACAGCTAGAAAACAAACTCAATTCCTAACTCAATTTCTCGGAGGGCCGCCTCTATATTCCGAAGAACATGGGCACCCTATGTTAAGAGCGAGGCATCTCCCATTCGAGATAACACCCAAACGTGCGACAGCATGGCTTTCTTGCATGGAGTTAGCAATGGATGAGGTTGAACTAGACGAAGATTTACGAGAACATCTCCTAACAAGGTTAACGTTCACTGCTCATCATATGGTTAACTCGGGTGATCAGGAAGAGAAAGGAGAATCGAATTGACACCGAATGCTACTGGTTCCTATTGCGATTCTTACAATCCAAATGGACAATCCGATACAGCTTGCACGACTACATCTCAAAAAGGTAAACCTATCGAGATCTATTCATTTATTGATCCGCTTTGTCCTGACTGCTGGGGTCTCGAACCGATCATTAAGAAATTACACCTAGAATATGGACATACCTTCCGCATTAGACATCTAGTTGGCGGTAATATAAAATCATTTAACTCGTTTAAACGAAAAAATGAAGGCATCACAACACACGCTGATGTCGCTGAGCGTTGGGAACGTACAGCCAGTCGCTCTGGGATGTCCTGTGACGGTGATTTGTGGTATGAGGACCCTATGGATACCCCTTATATCGCATCAATTGCTATCAAGGCTGCAGAGCTTCAGGGAAAGCTTCCAGGATTTCGTTTCCTAAGGAAAATGAGAGAACTTCTTTTTATACAAAAGCAAAACATGACAAAAGAAGAAAATCTAGTTCAAGCAGCAAAAGAAACCGGACTTGATGTAGAAGAATTCCAGAAAGATCTTCACTCACAAGCTGCTGTAAAAGCATTTCAATGTGACTTAAAGATCTCTTCAGAAATGGAAGTAAATGAGCTTCCTACCCTTGTTTTCTTCAATGAAAATATTGAAGAAGAAGGTCTTAAAATTACAGGACTTTATGAATATGATGTGTATGTTAGAATTCTGACAGAAATGCTTAAAACAACACCAACGCCAGAGCCTCTTCCGTCGCTAGATGAATTCATGGACCGCTATCACTTTGTCGCAACAAAAGAAGTGGCGGTCGTTTACGACATGAGTTGCGACGAGGCAGATGCCGCTATGAAGAAGCTCGCCTTGAAGCAAAAGGTAGAGAAAGTGCCCGCGAAACATGGATGTTTCTGGCGCACTGTAAAAAATTGAGATCGGGCTTCAAAAAAGGAATGAACCAGCATGGTTCATTCCTTTTTTGTTCTTACCATTCATTTACCTCTCCCCTTCCAAGTAAGTATATGCTTCATCATTTCTCATAACTATAATACGAGGAGGGAAATTCATGACGCGTTTTTTCATCTTACTAGGTGCGGCACTCATCATCGTTAGCTTTGTCATGTTTATCATGGGATTATTAAGATTTATTCCTGTACCTATTGGTGGAGCTCTTTTGTTTCTTTCTATTCTTTTTACCGTTAGCATGTACAATTCCAGAAACCAATTCAAAGGATTTAACCGCTAAAAAAAGCCTTCTCTAGTAGTAGAGAAGGCTTTTTAGCGGCTTAGTTTATGCAACCTATTCGTCTTCGAATAACAGATTCTCCATTTCGTTAAGAATGGATTCAAATACATCTAGTGCGTCACTGATTGGTTTAGAAGAAGTCATATCTACTCCGGCCTTTTTCAAGACCTCAATCGGATAATCTGAGCTTCCTGCTTTTAAGAAATCAATGTATCTTGAGACGGCTTCATCGCCTTCTTCAAGAATTTGATTTGAGAGGGATGCAGCTGCGCTAAATCCAGTCGCATATTGGAATACATAGTAATTGTAATAAAAATGAGGAATACGCGCCCACTCAAGTGCAATTTCATCATCGATCACAAGATCGTCACCAAAATACGTTTTGTTAAGATCATAGTAGATCGAGGAAAGAAGATCTGGTGTCAACGGCTCACCATCTTGCGCTCTTTTGTGAATCGCATGCTCAAACTCAGCAAACATCGTTTGTCTAAATACGGTTCCTCTGAATCCTTCTAGATAGTGGTTTAATAAATAAAGCTTTTCCTTTTTGTCTGAAGTGTTTTCGAGCAAATAATGATTGAGTAATGATTCATTTGTTGTTGAAGCAACTTCAGCTACAAAAATGGAATAATTTGCGTAAGGATAAGGTTGGTTTTCTCTTGTGTAATAACTATGAACCGAATGGCCGAACTCGTGAGCGAGCGTAAATAAATTATTCACGTTATCTTGCCAGTTCATTAGAATATATGGACGTGTTCCATACGTACCTGAAGAGTATGCCCCACTTCTTTTACCTACGTTTTCTTGCACATCTACCCATCGGTTTGAGAAGCCTTCCTCTAAGATCTCTTTGTACTCTTCTCCGAGCGGAGCTAATCCTTTGAGAATATAATCTTTCGCTTCTTTATATGAAACCTCCATCTTCACTTCTGGTACAAGTGGTGTATAGAGATCATACATATGAATGTCATCAAGACCAAGTGCTTTCTTTCGAAGGTTTACATAGCGATGCAATAGATCAAGGCGATTGTGCACTGTTTCCACAAGGTTGTCATAGACGTCTTCTGGAATGTTATTACTATCAAGTGCAGCTTGTCTTGCCGAATCATAATTACGCACGCTAGCATAATAATTGTCTTTCTTAACTGTTCCACTTAGTGTCGAAGCGAAAGTATTCTTGAATTTCCCATACGTTTCATAGACTGCCTTGAACGCATCTTTTCTTACACGTCGGTCGCTACTCTCAAGAAAACGAATGTAGCGTCCGTGTGTAACTTCCACTTCGTCCCCATTCTCATCCTTAATCGTTGGAAACTTCATATCTGCATTATTTAACATACCAAACGTGTTGCTTGAACTATTCGTTACGTCGCTAACACCAGCCAGAATGGCTTCTTCTTCCTTAGATAAAACGTGCGGACGCTCTCGATTGATTTCGTCTAATGCTTGCTCATAAAGTTTCAGTTCTTTCTTTTCGTTCAAATACTGCTTGATGGTTTCTTCGGGTACGCTTAGAATTTCTGGTACAACAAAAGCGAGCTCACTACTCACCTGCGTCGCAAGATTAGCTGCACGATCATTAAGACCCTGGTAATGCGAGTTTGTCGTATCTTGATCATAGCGCATATGGGCATATGTATACAGCTTGCCAAGCTTAATTGTAATTTCATCTTGTTTTTGAAGGGCCGCATAAAGCGTATCTGCAGAATCGGCTAACTTCCCTTTGTATTCTTCCATCTCCGGGAGAAGTGCTTTTATTTCTTTAAATTCCTCATCCCATTTTTGATCGTTTTCGTAAATGGCTTCAAGATCCCAAGTATCTTCTACTGGAATTTCGTCTCGTTTAGGTAGAGCGTTTACTTTTTTCTCTTCCATCATTAGACACCTCCATCAAATAATTACCTCACATACATTATCGTACCATATTCCTCTTAGGATGCTTACAATTTCGCTCGACAAACGTTGCAGTTTCACACAAGTTTCCCGAGAATTTTATGATCTTTTTTAGTGCATTGCTCAACTTGCTGATGAACCTCAGGTTGATAAAGCTTTTCATATCGTTCATTATCCCATTCTTTCAAAACTTTTAACCGAATTAATTGATCAACATACCCTTTTAGTGCCGCTGATACCCCTTCCCCCTGAACCATGTGCGGACTATATCTTACTTTAATAAGAGTAGCATCGATTACTTGTTGGAAGGCATTTATTAATGACTGCATAGAGAATGATTTATTTTGAGGGATTAAAGAAAGAAAGCAAATAATAATCCACGTTTGCCATAAATAAGAGGAGGTTTCAATCCAGTAGTTTTGCGAAGATGGAATTCCAGCTTCGGAAGGGAAAAATCGAATAGACTTTCCGCTAAGATAGAGTCGTTTACGCAAGAAGTAATAAATGAATGATTTTTCACCATGGGGATTTTGACGCCAAATTTGTTTTTGCTTAAACCATATGGGCACGGATTCATGAATAGTAAAAGGAGAATGAGACTTAAATAAATCGAAATAAGAAGTAGTTAAAGCGCTGTGATAAGTGGTTGTACAGATGAATTTTGTAGGGGTTAAGCTATAGTGGACGGTTAGATTCGCGAAGGTACGTTCTTCTGGGCAATAATAGTAAATGGAAGGGGAACCTCTATGGTGAGATGCTGCTGCCCAGTCCATAGCTGAAAGGGTGTGGATGAGGGAATATATTCGCTTGAGACGCTTTGCTCCAAGAATCCACGTCACATGAATGTTTGTAGCGTTATAATCATGTGATCGTTTCGTAAGCAGTCTCGCTTCTATTGAGGCACATTGAAATTCAACCGCCGTACGAGATGAGGGGAGAAATAAATCGGGGCGCTGATTAGAGGCAATTAACACATGTTCTAATTGCACATCCTGATGATCTTCTCTTAGCCAATTATAAAGCTGTTGTTTACCGGTTAAGTGATAATTAGATTCCCGTTCCCATTCCATTTCACAAGGCGGGGACCCTTGATGGGCAAAATGCCATATCTTTTTTTCACCTAGCTTCATCACAACCCGCTCACGGCACCCAGGACAATAATAGGGTGTGGAACGCCTTAATTTCCGTAGCTCATCAAGGCTGAAGCAACGGTCGGCAAGATTGAGTAATGATCCATTTATAGTTGAAGCAGTTAACATCACAACACCTCTCTTTTATTCGTTCCTAACAATAATTCTCTTCCTAGAGAAACATCCCTCTACACTTTCTATATTTATTTGAATAAGATAACCGGTTTAACCACAAAGGATGATTCGTCCCCTTAAAGAAATGGAGAAATAAAAAAAAGCCGATTTCCATAGAAATCGGCCTCACCTTATAAGAGTGGGAAGTGTCCGCGGAGTTGTTCAAGAGCCTGCTCAGAGAGAATCTCCTTACCGTATTCATGAATGCGGTGAATGGTCAGGTCTGTTTCATATCCGTATTCTAACAGCTGACTCAATCGGTTGTCCTGATCTTCTTCTATCAATGTTTCGTCGAAGACAACATGGAGATAATAACGGTCCTCATAATGATACAATCCATTTTCAACTCCAGTTGAATCAAATCCGTGTGACAATGAAATCACATCTTCAAAGTCTCTAAATCCGATCATAAAGGAAAGCTCTTCACCTTCTAACGGTTCAGGCTCGTCTTCTGGATCTAAATTATTCTGAAGCGCAAATTTATCATCAAGAATTTTATCCATATTTTCATCGAGCGGAAGATCAAGCTGCTTATCCTCTGACATCGGTAGTTCAAGTTTGGACCCGTCGTTTGACATTTGTGCACGTGTCACAATGATTTCAAGACCCTTTTCAAGTGCTTGAACTTGTATCCAGAGTGGACCCTCAAGTGAAAACTGTTCCCTTTGATGCGCTTCGTCCATCATTTCCCAGAACAATTCTTCTCCTCTTTCTCTGTCGTACCAAATTTCTTCTCGATCGAACCCTCTATTTTCAATATCTCTATACGTAATAAAGAATTTTAAAGTATTCGCATTGACGCGTTCGATTTCCATGTGCACTCTCTCCCTCCTGTTTAGTTAACCGGAAGGCTATTCCCTCTGGGATACTCCTAATTTTCTCTTTCCCTTAAGTGGCTTGAGTTTAACCACTTTTTCTCTTGTAATACCATTCTATGATAAACCATCAAAGAATGGAAATAAAAAATCGTTTGATTTTTTCACTCATATTAAACCATATACACGATATATTTATTTATGTGTATAGCTTGCCCTAAAGTGCTCCTGTCATATGATTAAAAATTCGCTATTCGGGAGTGGATTCCTTGCTTACCTTAGAAACCATGACACAGATTCTGTTTATTATCGGTATTGATATCGTCCTAGGTGGTGACAACGCAGTTGTAATCGCCCTCGCGTGTCGTAATCTCCCCGATTCTCATCGCAACAAAGCCATCATGATGGGAACAGCCATTGCTGTTGGACTTAGAATAGCACTAACCATTGTCGCTGTCTATTTATTGATGCTCCCTTTCTTATTAATTGTTGGTAGCCTCTTTCTTCTCTACATTGCCTTCAAATTGGTAATCGATAGCGAAAGTAATGAATCGGTCCAATCCACCTTTTCGTTTTGGGGAGCCATTCGAACCATCGTCATAGCAGATCTCATTATGGGGCTCGATAATGTACTAGCGATCGCTGGTGCATCCGAGGGGAAACTGCCGCTTGTCGTTTTTGGATTATTCATCTCTATCCCTATTATCGTATGGGGGAGTAGAATGATCATGCATGCCCTTGATCATTTTCCTGTATTAATTTATATTGGCGCCGGCATTTTAGCGTTTACTTCTGCAAGGATGTTAACAAGCGCAGCAGAATTAAAAACCTTCTTTTATACATACCCTTCCATGGAAGTGGCCACCGAGATTATTTTTCTTCTCGTTGTGATTGTTGGAGGATGGTTAGTAAAGAAGGTGAAAGGAAACATTCTTTACATTTATTAAGAGCTACAAAAAAACTTCTACAGGATCTCTGTAGAAGTTTTTATTAGGTAGCTATGTTAATGAACCTTTAACTCGAATGAATTGAAACCGAGCAACATTATTATAAGCTAATTAATTAACGAGACGCTGTGCCTCTTGAAGTTGAAAAGTACGAACCTTGCGAGGTAGGAAACGACGAATTTCATCTTCGTTATAGCCAACCTGTAGTCTTTTTTCATCCAAAATGATTGGACGGCGAAGCAATCCTGGATGCTCGCTAATTAGCTCAAACAATTCCTGTAAAGAAACCGTATCAAGATTTAAGTTCAATTCCTGGAAAGTTTTTGAGCGAGTTGATATAATTTCATCTGTTCCGTCTTCAGTCATACGTAGAATTTCTTTCACTTCTTCAATAGTAAGAGGTTCAGAAAAAATGTTACGTTCTGTAAACGGAATATCGTGCTCCTGCAACCACGCCTTCGCTTTTCGACAAGATGTGCAGCTTGGTGATGTATAGAGTGTTACCATAAGGAATTGCTCCTTTCTATAAGTAAACGTCAAATCTACATTAGAAAAATTATCTTTTCACAATTTGTATTATACTACAATTCTTATCAAATAAATAGAGGATGACAAAAATTACATAAAAGCTATACAATAACTATACAAATGATTTATGTTAAGTCTAACTCCTATATACCCCTTCTTCACTCTCCCAAACCTTTATTGTTTAAAAAAGTTTGATTTTTATCTAAAAAAAGTTTCCTTCACATGATACGATTCGTAAGAGATACACTAATTCTGAGGTGAATAATATGAAAAAGGCTCTGTTTCTTGTAAGTATGCTCGTCTTTGCAAGCGCTTGTACAACACAGGAAATTACAAATGAACAAACTTCAAATGAACCGATTCCAGTTGAAGTCGCTACTGCTCAACAAAAAAACATTTCGAATGAACTTGAATTAGCCGGACAAGCTACTCCTGGAGTGACGATCCCGCTCGCTGCCCCTTCCCCACTCGAGGTAAAAGAAATAAACGTGACTGTTGGAAGCTCTGTGGAAAAAGGAGATCTCATTGCTTCTCTCGATGATTCTACAGCGAGAGAAAATGTCAACCAGCTAACGAATGCGGTCAATGAGCTTGAAAAAGCCGTTAGCCAGGCTCAAGAATTGTCTGGACAAGCAGAAAAAAGTGCTCAAGAGTTAAAAAATCTTCAAGATGAATTAAATGCTTCACTCGAACGATCTAAGCAGCTACTTAATGAACTTGATTCAGAAGAAGTGACAGCTGCTGATGTTTTAAAGGAAAGTCTTGAAGTAACCATAAAGCAGGCACAATTATCCCAAGCTGCAGCCCAGGTTCCTTCAATGTCAGCAGGTAATGTGACACAGCTTGAAACACAGTTGTCCGAAACGAAAGCAAGCCTTAACCAGGCAAGGGACGTCCTAAATGCAACTACCATTGAATCACCTATAAATGGGATCGTTTCTCAAATCAATGCTGAAGAAAATGCTGCAGCCGTGCCAAGCACCCCGCTTGCGGTCGTCGTGAATTTAAATCCGATTAACGCTGCCTTTCAAGTAAATAGCTTTCAAATTACACAGTTACAAAAAGATCAGGAAGTGAAGATCACTTTTGACGGTGTCGATGGATCTTTTGATGGGAAATTAAAAGCGATCCCACCTACAGCAAATGAACAAACGGGTTCATTTCTAATTGAGATTCCAATTGAAAACAAAGATTTAAAAATTAAAGGTGGTATGAAAGCAACTGCGACCATACAAACAGACGTCATAGAGAACGCTGTAACTGTCCCTAAGGATTCAATTATCTATGGTGATGATGAAACGTATGTTTACGCACCACAAGGAAAGAAAGTGAAACAAGTTAACGTCGAGCTAGGAGCAGAGACTGATGAAAGCATCCAAATTACGAAAGGTCTCTCAAAAGGTGATAAAGTCATCACTAAAGGTAAAGATCGTCTAAACGAAGCATCTGAAATCCAGGTACAGAAGTGAGTTGAACACACATGAATATTGCTAAGCTTTCCGTCTTTCGTCCAATTGCTATGGGGATGGTGATTATTTTCATCCTCATTATCGGAACAGTATCACTACGTAACATGCCAGTTGATCTGTTTCCCGATCTTACTTTCCCTGTTGCAGCCGTAACGGTTACATATGATGGTGCTGGTCCTGAAGAAGTTGAGAACTTACTAGCCTCCCCTCTTGAGAACGTGATGGGTACCCTACCGAATGTCGAAAGTATATCGTCCGTCTCACAAAATGGTGGTGCACTGATCCTCGTTTCATTCGAATGGGGAACAGATATGGATTTTGCCACGTTAAATATGAGGGAACAAATTGATGCAGTTAGAGACTCTCTACCTTCTGAAGTACCAATTCCTAAAGTATTGCGTTTTAATCCAAGTGATATTCCTATCATGCAACTTGGAGTGGCTGGATCGGAGGAAGATCTTACTGCAGTAAAGAAAGTAATTGAAGATCAAATTAAACCTTCACTTGATTCAGTACCAGGGGTTGCAGCTGTTACGATTGAAGGTCAGTTAGAGAAGGAAATTAGATTAACTGCTGATCCAGATAAATTAAGTCAATATGGCGTCACCCTTACAAACTTACAGCAGCTCATTGGATCAGAAAATCTTAATTTACCAAGCGGATCTATTGAAACAGAGAATAAAAACCTGCCTCTTCGCGTAACAGGAGAGTTTAAATCCGTTGATGATTTGAAAAACTTATCCGTTCCAACACAAAATGGTACCGTCAAGCTTAATCAGCTCGTTGAAATCGAAGAAATGATGAAACCTGCCGTTCAAGAAAGTTTCTTAAATGGTGAGCCGGCGATTGGTTTTTCAATCCAAAAGCAATCTGGAGCAAACACCGTTCAAGTAGTGAAGCAAATTAATGAGAAGCTTGAAGAAATTCAGCCTTCCCTACCAGAAAGCATGGAAATTAAAACCGTATTCGACCAGGCGAAATTTATTAATCAGTCAATCCGTGCTGTTGTATGGAATATTATTATTGGAAGTCTTTTAGCTGCTGCCGTTCTATATCTGTTCTTACGCAATATTCGCAGCACGTTAATTATTGGTTTATCCATACCTATTTCTATCGTAGGTGCATTTATTTTAATGTATTTCTCAGGTCAAACCATCAACCTCCTAACACTAGGCGGCCTCGCGCTCGGAGTTGGAATGATGGTAGACAACTCTATTGTTATTCTAGAAAACATTTACCGACTAAGGCAGGAAGGTAAATCACTTAAAGAAGCGGCAGTAGATGGTACGAAAGAAGTTGGTAGTGCAATCATTGCATCTACACTCACTACAGTTGTCGTTTTCTTACCAATTGTGTTTGTTACTGGGCTCGCTGCCCAGCTCTTTAAACCATTAGCGCTTGCTGTTACCTTCTCACTATTAGCGTCACTATTTACAGCACTTATTATTGTGCCATTGTTATCATCTCTTCTGATGAACCGAAACGAATCGAAATCGATTTTTCAACTTAAATTTGATCGGGTTAATAATTGGTATCGTCGAGTATTAGATAAAACACTTTCTCATCCTAAAAAAACAATCGGCTTTACCGTTCTGCTCCTTGCTATTTCAGCAGCTGGAACGCCTTTTATTGGGACAGAATTCCTTCCTGCACAGGATCAGAGCTTTGTGAATATATCAGCGAATCTTCCTGCAGGAAGCTCTCTTGACGCCACTGAAACCGTCACAGAGGAAATTGATAACGTCTTAAAGTCGATTCCTGAAGTTGATCTATCCTATTTAACAGCTGGAGGAACTGACAACTTTAGTGTTGGAGCTGGCAGTCAAACGAACCGGGCTAGCTACAGCGTTCTGCTCGTTCCAATCAATGAGCGAGATCAATCTGACTTAGAAGTTGCCGAAGATATCCGAAAGAAGCTTAAAGGTATACCGAACGCCGATATTTCTGTATCTGCCAGTGATTCTGGATTTAGCGCTGATCCTATTTCAATTAACATCATCGGACCTGAGCTTGATGTTTTGAAAGAACTTTCGGATGATGTGATGGAGAGCTTATCAGAAGTCGATGGGGTAAGAGAACCAACTTCGAGTATCGAATCCAATAATCCAGAAGTTCAAATTCTAATCGATCGTGAGAAGGCTGCGAGCTATGGAATAGGTAGCTCACAAATTTCAACAACGATTTCTAATGCCACAAAAGGACTTGTAGCAAGCAATCTTGCAAGAGATGGCAATCAATTAGATATTCGCTTAGCAGTTGAAGATAAATATACAGATTCCCTTGATTCTCTATCTAGCCTATTAATCGAGACTCAAACTGGGGAAAAAATCCCCCTTTCTGCTGTTGCCGAAATTAAACGGGGGCTTGGTCCATCGGAAATTACACGTTCGGATCGATTAAGACAAGTGGAAATAACGGCGAGTCTATTGGGTCGAGATCTTGGAACGGTTACAGATGAAATTCGCGAAAAACTAGTCAAAGACGTTCCGCTCCCTGGTAATTCATATAAAATCACTTTTGGTGGACAAGATGAACAAATGAATGATGCTTTCTTTAAATTGTCCGGTGCTCTTGCTCTTGCCATTGTTCTTGTTTATATGGTTATGGCAGGACAGTTTGAATCATTTCTCTATCCGTTTATCATTATGTTTTCTGTTCCACTCACAGCTATTGGGATTATTTTCGGCCTCCTTATCTCCTTCCAGCCTCTTGGAGTTGGTTCACTCGTTGGTATGCTTATTTTAACGGGGATCGTGGTCAATAATGCGATTGTACTCGTTGATTATATTAATAAGCTTCGTGAAACAGGGATGGGAACTCGTGAAGCGATTTTAGAAGCAGGCCCCATTCGCTTAAGACCGATTTTAATGACAGCTTTAACGACGATTCTAGGTCTAGTTCCTTTATCATTCGGGTTTGGTGAAGGTACAGAAATTCAGCAACCGATGGCCATCGTCATCGTATTCGGATTGAGTGTAGCAACGTTTATAACATTAGTATTTATTCCTGTTGTTTATTACTTGATTGATCTACGTCGTCAGAAACGATTGGATAAAAAATTAGAAACAAATGAATAGAAAAAAACCGAAAGCCAGTTTTAAGGCTTTCGGTTTTTTGTTACATTTTTTATGCAGATGTTCTCGTATTTGAGGCGGGCTCTTTCGAAGACTGCGGTTTCCAGGTTTTCCATCGTCGTTTCAATAAATCCTTCAACCATTCGCGCTTCTTTTGCTTTTTCTTCTCACGATTCTTCATAAGAAGGTTCCCTCCTGATCGAAAACAATACTCTTACTCTTCAATGAGTTCCTTATCTTCTTTAAGACTCAGCACTTCTTCGACAGGCTGATAAGACTCACCATACAACTGCATATCTTTGTAAGTATGAATCTCCTGATACGTATGCTTCATCGCTTCGTAAATTTCTTTCTCACCAGCTTCGTTTGGAGACCAGAAAAGAATTTCCATTTCATTAATCTCGTTTGTAGCAAGAGATCTTCTTCGGTAGCCAATTGACTTCGCGTGTTTAAATCCTTCTCTCAAATAAAAGCGCTGTCTTTTTTCAGTATCCGTTTCATCGTAATCAACAGGCTCTACCTCGAGGATAATTGGCTTATTCTTTCCTTTAAGTTCTTCAATTAATTTCTTTCCTAGCCCCTGACCTCTGGCATCCTTGGAAACGAAAATATAATCCACGAATATGAAATCAGGAAGATCGGCATACATTAGAACATGGTGCGGTCCCTCGTCCTTATTGTAAATGTCACCTTTTTCTTCAAGCAGTAAGTCCATATGCTCTTTTGATTTCATCTCTTCAATGGGGAAATATTGCTTCAGCTTCTCATACCAGTTCATTGATCTACTCCCTTTTAAATTAATTCGTCACTAATAGTATAACACATTTATCCAGTAAAATAGTGCTAAGCTAGATAAGGCAGTAGTTATTTTCCCCTCTTCTCAGTTATGTAAACATACTGTACACTAATATCAAACATGCTAAGGAGGAATGAAATGAACTTTTTTGCTGAGTTTATCATGCTCGCTATTCTACTCATTAGCTTCACAGCATTTATTGCTATCTTCTTAAATGCTTCAGGACGCTTCATTTTTTCTAAAGAAAAAACCTCCTTCCAACACCCTTTAGAGGATAGTCAGAAAAACTGGAGGAAATTAACGAAAGATTCATTCTAAACCAGCGCATTGAGCGTTAGCGGGAAGGGAATCGTATATAGAGAAAATGGATTGCCTTCAGAGGCAATCCTTTTCTTTACGTATCACGGTGTATAGTCGACATTCTTTGTATAACTATTGCTTGCGTCCCAAAGTAGATATTCATTAATACCATTGTCTTTCAAGGCTTTAATTTGGGCTTCTACTTCCGCCTTTCCGTAATTCAAGTAATTCCCACTACCAAGATAACTTGCAGTGAAATCCTGAATCCATGGACGACTTGTAGGAGCATCATCCAATTTGCCTAATACTTCATTCTCTACTTTTGCATACTCATTTATTAAGTTATACGGTTCCAAATCAGGCTTTGAAATTCCAAAATAGGATCCCCAGTGACTTGGATAAATCATAGATGAAATAACATCAACGTTACTAGAAATTTTAGAGAAATTCTGCCCGATACCAGGCGCTTCAGGAATCGTTGCTGAGTAACCAAAAATATCAACCGATACATCAACATCATACTGCTCAAGCTTCGAATTCGCATATGCTACAAAGTCTGTTACAGCCTGCACACGTTTTTGAACATTATCCATATCCATATCAGCATATTTGCCCATCGAATATTCTAATGTGTCTTCACGTGTTTCAAACCCTTCTGGGAAACGGACGTAATCAAATTGAATTTCTTTGAAGCCCATTTTAGCTGCTTCAATTGCAATTTCAACATTGTAATCCCATACCTCTTCCTTAAATGGGTTAACAAATGCTTCTCCACGTCCATTTTTCCAAACCGAACCACCTTCTTTATATGAAAGCTCTGGTCTTGCTTCTGCAAGCACTGTATCCTTAAATACAACTACTCTCGCAATTGGATAGATCTCGTTTTTCTCCATCTCTTCTAAAACCTTGCGAGGATCTTTCATATAAGGTTTGCCAATCTCATACTCTGCTAATGGAGAATCCTTCTTTGGTTCATATGTAAGATTTCCAAAATCATCTTTAAGATCGATGACCATTGCATTTAAATCTGTAGAGTTCACAAATTCTGTGAGCTTACTGAATCGACTTCCACCTGCTGAATTCCCTGTTACATAAATACCTCGAACTGCATCGGGATATTCGAAATCTAGACCAGAATCATAAACGAATCTTGGTAGTCGATCTGGTAACGTTAGTTCCTTTTTTTCTGTCTCAATCCCTTTAAGATTTGTCGCTGATAATGCTTCATCTGCTTGTACCGATTGCCCGAAAACAGAAAAAAGCAAAACTGACGCGAGCAGGCCTTTCAACCCCACATTAAAAATACGCACAGCTTCTCTCCCCTTTATTAGTTTGCCTCCTCTATTATAAGATGAATATACGCTCTTTGAAAGAACTTCCAGTAAAATTTCTCATGTCTTTTTCGTGAACAATATAAATTGCTTTATTTTTTATCAAATGGTATGATATTTAGAAAAATAAATTTAGATTGGTGAGGAGGCCATAACCATGAGAAACGTAACACTAACTGATATTTATCAACTACCATTTGCACGAAAGTATTTAAAACGCGCTGGATTGGCTCATGCGATTACTGTGGCCAAACACGCTTATCATTTCGCAAGTGAACACGATGTCAATCCTGATCTTGCTGCAAAAGCAGCATTACTTCATGATATTGGTCACTATACATGGTACCGAAATGGAAAATGGGATTATAACTTATATAAACAGAATGACATTCATGCAATCAAAGGGGCTGAACGCGCTCACAAAATGCTGATACGACTTGGTGAAAATCCAGTTTCAGCAAAGGAAATTGCCGTCGCAATCCTATTCCACACGGATTCCTACTTCATGGGAACGGTAAACCGTAACGCCCTTCAAGAAGTAGTTGCAATGGCTGATGAAGCGGACGAAGAACCTGGTGGTAACCACCATTATAAAGTCATCTCTGAAGAAGAAGCGAGAAATGAGCTCGCTGCACTCGATCAATTGATTGAACAAAGCTTGAACAATCAAAATGAGTGGCAGCAAAGTGTTTAAGATCCACTATAGCTCAGGAAAGGGATCTCAATGTGTAAATCCTTTCCATCCCTTTCCCTTATCTCCCCTTCCCACTTCTTTACAAAAGTCATTCCATACTCACTATTAGGAACACTCATAATAATCCTCTGCTTTCTCTGCTTATAAGCCAATTGAACGATAAATTCGTACAAACCCCACCTCTTCTTTTCATTGCCTTTATAAAAAAATTCCACAGCCTCAACGTACTCTTCAAATGTTTCAATCCAAACATATCCTACGGTTTGTTCTTTTTCTTCAAATAAGTATACGATAGAATGAGAAGAAGGTTGTAACTGTAACCTTGCCATATTTTCTGATCTAATCGAATCTAGCGTTTCTTCATCAAATTCGCAATTGTAAGTGTAAAAAATCATATGGATCCTCCTCTATTTTGCTTTGTATGATTTCACAAAAGGTATCTCAGTAAAACGAACAAAGTAACTACAGCTTTTCTGAAAGGAGAGTTTATGAACAAATTAAAACTTAGTTTACTTATTTCTACTTTTATTCTGTGCGGACTTATTTTAGTAGACTATTCGCTTCCAGTTGACTTATCCCTTTATGTAAAAGGATTTCTGAATGTCCCAATTCTACTCTACATAGGTTATCTAGTCATAAAATTTCGTCATAAAAAGCACTAAAAAAGGACCTCATTTCAGTTGAAATGAGGTCCTTACCTTTTAAACTGTTACTTGGTACTTTTGGTACTCTTCTTCAGTACAAGCGATCCAGTGTCCCTCCACAACTTCACGAAGAACTCGTTCTTCTCCATTTTCAGGAAGGTGCTTATCAGGATCATAAACTTTACGTTTTCTAGAACGCTCATATTCCGGATCCGGAAGTGGAATCGCAGAAAGAAGAGACTGCGTATAAGGATGTAGTGGGTTTCGATAAAGCTCTTCACTTTCAGCAAGCTCAACGATTTGGCCACGATACATAACACCAATACGATCACTAATGTATTTCACCATAGAAAGGTCATGCGCAATAAACAAATACGTTAAGCCTTTTTCTCTTTGAAGTTTCTTCATCAAGTTAACAACCTGTGCTTGAATCGAAACGTCTAGAGCAGAAATAGGCTCATCCGCAATAATAAATTCTGGATCAACCGCAAGAGCACGAGCGATTCCGATACGCTGTCTTTGCCCACCACTAAATTCGTGAGGGTAGCGGTTCGCATGTTCTTTGTTCAATCCTACTGTTTCAAGAAGTTCAACCACTTTGTCCATACGAGCTTTCTTAGACGTTGCAAGACCGTGAATATCAATGCCTTCAGCAATAATATCAGAAACGGTCATTCTCGGATTTAAAGAAGCGTATGGATCCTGGAAGATCATCTGCATTTTTTGATTAAATTTCTTAAGTTCTTTCGCAGATTTTTTTCCATGGACATCTTCTCCATTAAATCGAACTTCACCGTCAGTTGCATCGTATAGGCGAATAATGGTACGTCCAGTTGTGGATTTCCCACAACCAGACTCTCCAACTAGACCGAACGTCTCACCTTTATAAATATCAAATGTTAAGCCATCAACAGCTTTTACTGTGCTTTTACCTACTTTAAAATGCTGCTTTAAATTTTTAATTTCTAGGAGTTTTTCTTGACTAGACATTCTTACCACCATCTTTCGCGCCAATGATCGGCTCACTTGGAGCCATTCCCTGCATACGTTTTTTAATTGCTGCAGGCGGTTCTACTTTAGGTGCTTTCTCGTGCAATAGCCACGTTGCTGCATAATGCGTATCTGAGATCTTAAACAACGGTGGCTCCATTTCTGTATCAATCTTCATTGCGTATGGATTACGCGGAGCAAATGCGTCACCTTTAGGTGGATCAAGTAAATCTGGCGGTGATCCTGGAATAGCAATAAGCTCTTCATCCGTTGAGTCTAGACTTGGCATTGAACCAAGAAGTCCCCATGTGTAAGGATGCTGAGGGTTGTAGAAAATTTCATCTACAGTTCCAGTTTCAACAATTTTACCTGCATACATAACCGCTACGCGATCTGCGATATTAGCTACAACCCCAAGGTCGTGAGTAATAAAGATAATCGACGTGCCCATTTTTTCTTGAAGATCATTTAGTAGCTCAAGAATCTGAGCCTGGATTGTAACATCTAGAGCTGTTGTCGGCTCATCTGCAATAAGAACACGAGGGTTACATGCAAGAGCAATGGCAATAACCACACGCTGTCTCATACCACCTGAAAATTGGTGTGGGAATTCATTTACTCTTCCCTCTGCATTCGGAATACCAACAAGTTTCAAAAGCTCAATCGCACGTTCCTTCGCTTCTGATTTACTCATATTTTGGTGCTTCACTAGACCTTCCATGATTTGCTTCCCAATAGTCATGGTCGGGTTAAGTGAAGTCATTGGATCTTGGAAAATCATTGAGATTTCAGACCCACGAATTTTTTGCATTTCCTTTTCGGACAGTTGAGCAAGATCACGATCACCGAACTTAATCTCACCTTCTTTAATACGTCCAGGAGGATTTGGAATCAAGCGCATAACGGCTTTCGATGTTACAGATTTCCCTGATCCAGACTCTCCTACAATTGCTAATGTTTCACCTTTATTTAAATGGAAGTTTACTCCACGAACGGCTTGTACTTCTCCAGCAAACGTATCAAAGGAGACGTGCAAATCATTCACTTCTAGAATCTTTTCCATTCTAATCCCCCCTATTTACGTAGCTTTGGATCAAATGCATCTCGAAGGCCGTCACCAAGAAGGTTAAAGGCAATCATAATCAATGAAATGATAATTGATGGCCATAGCACAAGATGCGGATAAATTTGTAGACTCTTAAATCCATTGTTAATGATGGAACCAAGTGAAGCTTCAGGAGGTCGTAGTCCAAGGCCGATAAAGCTTAGGAATGCCTCGAAGAAAATCGCACTTGGAATTGTAAACATTGTTGTAATAATAATTTGTCCGAGTACGTTTGGAATTAAATGTTTCCCAATTACTCGTCCACTTGTAGCTCCTAAAGTACGAGAAGCGAGAACAAACTCTTGAGTTTTAAGTTTTAAAACCTGTCCTCGAACAATACGCGACATTCCTATCCACCCTGTTACCGAAAGTGCGAGAATAATTGAGAATATTCCAGGCTCAAATATTAAAATAAATAGAATAATTAATATTAGATTTGGAATACCTACTAAAACTTCAATAATACGCTGAAGAATGTTATCAACTCGCCCACCATAATAGGCAGAAATACCACCATATGCGACACCAATTACAAAATCAATAAAGGCTGCTGCTGCAGCGATGAATAGCGAAATTCGCGTCCCCTGCCATACTCGTGTCCACTGATCTCGGCCGAATTCATCCGTACCGAACCAGAAGTATTCGTCTTCATAGCCTTTAGCTTCATACTGATCAGTTCCGCGAATATCAACTCCGTTAACTCCTAGAAAATCAATATTTTCAAGGACTGGAACTTTAGCAGGAAGCTTCGCTCTCGTTAATTCTTGCTGCGAATATGAGTGTTCATTCATTCCAGGTCCGAAAATCGCCAATAAAATAATGGCAATAATGATAACTAGTCCGGTAATAGCCCCTGGATTCTTTTTTAATCTTCTCCACGCATCTTTCCAAAATCCTGTACTTTCACGTGCTATTTGTTCGTTTTCAGAAGAATCAATTTTAGCGGGTTGAAACATGTCGTCTGAGATATCATGTAGCTTTTCTTGTTTCATACTCATTAACTCTTACCTCCCGCTAGACGAATTCGTGGATCAATAATCCCATACATAATGTCTACTATTAAAATCACAACTATAAATAGCAAACTAAAGAAAAGCGTTGTACCCATAATAATTGGGAAATCGTTTGTTAAAATCGAGTTAACAAATTTCTCACCAAGTCCTGGTATGACAAAGATTTGCTCAATTACTAGAGTACCTGTCATTAGACCTACAACCAGTGGTCCCATAATAGTAATGATAGGTATAGAAGCATTACGGATTGTATGTCTAATAACAACCGCTGTGCTACTTAAGCCTTTTGCTTTCGCTGTTGTAATATAGTCCTGACCGAGAACTTCTAGCATTTCTGTTCTCATAAAACGAGCTATTGTTGCGACAACAATCGAAGCAATTGCAATGGTTGGCATGATTGTATAAGCAAAGCCATCCCAGTAAGCTACTGGTAACAACTGCCACTTAACACCCAACCAGTATTGCATAAGGCCAGCGATAACGAAGTTCGGAATTGAAATACCAAGAACTGCGATAACCATCGTTCCATAATCTAAGAACGAATTGTGTCTTAATGCTGCAATAATTCCAAGAAAAAGACCAATGATAGTTCCAACTACTAGTGATTGAAGTCCTAAATAAGCTGAAGGTCCAATACGTTCACCGATAATTGTTGACACTTCACGGCCATCCTGCTGGAAGGAAACACCGAGATCACCTGATAATAAGTTTTTCATATAATTAAAGTACTGTACAGGAACTGGATCGTTTAAACCATATTTATCGTTCAACTGCACAATTTGTGTTTCTGTAAGCTTATCCTGGTTATTAAACGGTGTACCAGGGAGAAGCTTCATTAGAAAAAATGTTAGCGAAGCAATAATTAGGAAGGTAATCAACATTGAAATGATCCTTCCGCCAATATAACGTCCCACTACAACCAACCTCCTCAAAAGATACCTGCTTATATAGTATAAGTCGAAAAATGGAATTTCACTAGAAAAAATTTTCTATCTATTTCACTTCTAGCTATCGTTTCGACATATTTCTTATTACAGGTAAAAAAGAGAGTATATGTCAGGATGACATATACTCTCCTGAAAATCCAAAATTACTTTTCAATCTTAACCCACTTATATGAAGAATCAGCTCCAAATGAGTGTACATAGAAGTTTTTAACGTAATCTTTTTGTAGAATTGCGTTACCTTTTTGGTAAGTTGGGATAATCGCAATATCCTCTTCCATTAGAACTTTCTCAGCGTCTTGCATCATTTTCCAACGCTTCGCTTCATCTGTTTCTTTCTTAGCTCCTGAAACTAGCTCGTCATACTTCTCGCTAGAGTAGCCCATGCGGTTATAAGCGCCGTCAGTTTCAAACATATAAAGGAACGTCATTGGATCTGGATAGTCAGGTCCCCAACCGCCAGTTGAGATATCAAAGTCGCCAGAATCTTCAAGCTCAAGGAACTGCTTCCAAGGCTGTTTGTTGATTGTTAATGTAAGACCATCAAGCTTTGTTTCAAACTGATCTTTTGCATATTCTGCGATTTTAGCAGCAAGCTCGTTATCAGTAGTTAGGAATTCTAGTTCTACAGAGTCTGTACCAAGTGCTTTAAGTCCAGCTTCCCAAGCTTCTTTCGCTTCATCTTCTCCTTGGTCAGCATAGAAGCCGTCTGGAGCAAATTCACGGAAGTCATCACCTTCAGGACCTTTTACAAAGTCTTTAGGTACGAAATACTTTGCAGCAATTGATCCGTTATTAAGAAGTACATTTACAAGTCCTTCACGGTCATATGCAAGGTACAATGCTTTACGAATATCTTTGTTAGCTAGTGCTTCATTTTCTTGGTTCATACGCATGAAGTACATTGTTGGATCTACTAGTGTAGAAAATTCTTCATTATCTTTGAATTGATCTACGAAATCTGCAGAAAGACCAGCGCGATCAATCTTACCAGTTTCATAAAGGTTTACAGTAGTAGCTGTATCTTGCACTACTTTAGTCGTAATCTTTTCAAGACTTACAGTTTCAGCATCCCAATATTCAGCGTTCTTTTCGTAAGTCCAGCCTTCACCGTGGTTCCACTCAGCAAATACGAATGGTCCATTGTAAAGCATTGTATCAGATTCTAGTGCGAATTTTTCACCCTGCTCTTCAGCAAATGCTTTAGGCTGTGGATAGAATGTCGCAAAAGTAAGTAGTGCTTTAAAATAAGGCACTTGGTTTTCAACAGTAATCTCTAGTGTTTTCTCATCTACTGCTTTAGCTCCAAGCTCTTCTACTTTACCGTAAAGTGGATCGCCTTCAGTAATGATTGCATTACCGTTTTTGATTCCAGCAGTACCAAACATAGAAGCGTAAGGAGAAATTGTATCTGGGTTTAGCGCTTTATGCCATGCATAGATGAAGTCATCTGCTACTACATCTGATCCGTCAGACCATTTAGCATCGTCACGAATTGTAAATGTATAAACAGTTTCACCGTCTTTTTCTTCTTCTGTTGGTTCTTCAGCAGCCATACCAAGTGTAGGCTCGTTATTTTCGTCAAGACGATATAGTCCTTCGAAAACCTGGTTCATTGCTTTAAAAGATGTGTTATCAGTAGCTTGTGTAGTATCCATTGAAGGAATTTCAGCTGTTTCTACTAAGTTAAGTACTTGTTCAGCAGAACCGCCTTCTCCGTCGCCTTCTCCACCACTGTTCCCCCCGTTGTTTGAGCCGCCGCCGCAAGCCGACAGGAATACGCTCAATACAAGCACAAGAGATAGGACAAGAGTCCATCTTGATTTCTTCATGCTGTGTGACCTCCCTTAAAATATGTAGCTATAAAAGCTAGTGATCCGCATGACGGAATTCATCAAATTATCTAACTATTCACTCGAGAATAATCTGATTCGTTTCGCCCACAACTCGTATTATACAAGTTTTCTAATTATTTTGCATACGTTATTTTTACACTCATTTACAAAAACCGCGCCACAATTACGTTTGCATAACAAAAAATAGTTCTTTAGTCCTGGTATAAATTCTCTGGTTTCTGGGTAACATTTGATATTTTACAGTGAAATGTATGAAAATCTACTTAGCCCCCCTTACCTAAAAGTATATAGTATACTTTGGTGTATACTGTATTCATATCGCGAAATATTCTGAAATGTACACGATGTGTTAAACCGTTACACATTTCTACCTCGTTTATATTGTTCTAGACTATTTATTTTTTTATACTTGATAGTAGAAAGAAAATGGGGGCTATTATGAAATCACTTACTTTAAAATCAGGTATCTTAATCGTGCTTGCGATTACCGCGTCAATGATCATCTCATTTACTTCTGACGGAGGCCTTGGCATCCAATCCATATCAGATATTCTCTTTATGATTGCACTTGCTATGGTACTTATTGGTGCTGCTCTTCACGTTGTTCAAACGGGGTTTTTTGACGGGATTGTCTATTCATTTAAGCGGTATTTTAGAAATACGGCTAAGCGACAAATGATTGAGGAGGATACTTCCGAAATCCATTACAGGCTTGATTATGATAACCCAATCACTTATCCACTCTTAATGGCAGGCGGGTTTTGTGTCATACTCACTATTATCATTTCCATCATTCTTGTAAGTAGCTAACTTGTTGCATGCGATGATTTAGTTGCGCTATACTAGTTAAAGAAGAAGGATACAGAATGGCTAAGATGAAGAGTAGTACAAACTGATGTGATTTATAGAGAGCCTATGGTTGGTGGAAATAGGTATCACACTTTTTGGAATGGACTTCTGAGCCCCTTTGCTGAAGACTTTAGTAGGCATTGGCGTGAGCATTCACGTTATCACTAGCGGTATTTAATACCATAAGTGATCCAGACTTACTGGATAAGCAGGGTGGCACCACGGTCCATTCGTCCCTAGCATTAAGGGATGAATGGGCCTTTTTGTATGCTTTTATAGAAATTGAGAGGAGCAACACACAATGAGCGTTATTTTTTCGGGTATTCAACCGAGTGGAACATTAACAATAGGGAACTATCTTGGAGCAATGAAGCATTTTACTGATCTTCAGGATGAGAATGAATGTTATTTCTGCGTTGTAAACCAGCACGCAATTACAGTACCTCAAGAAAAACAGGCTTTAAAACAGAATTCAAGGAGTCTTGCTGCATTATACCTTGCTTCAGGAATTGATCCTGAAAAATCAACACTTTTCATTCAATCTGAGGTACCAGCTCATGCTCAGCTGGCATGGATGTTACAATGCGTTTCTTATATAGGTGAATTAGAACGCATGACCCAATTTAAGGATAAATCAACTGGAAAAGAAGCTGTAAGCGCAGGTTTGCTTACGTATCCCCCACTTATGGCTGCTGATATTCTTCTTTACGGTACAGAGATTGTCCCTGTGGGAGATGACCAGAAACAGCACATTGAGTTAACTCGTAATCTTGCTGAGCGTTTTAACCGTAAATTTAATGACATTTTCGTTATGCCTGATGCGCGCATTCCTAAGGTCGGGGCACGAATCATGTCACTACAAGATCCTTCTAAAAAAATGAGTAAGTCTGACTCCAATCAAAATGCGTTTATTTCAATGCTTGATGAGCCATCTACTATTATTAAAAAAGTGAAACGTGCGGTTACTGATTCAGATGGAGTTGTCCGTTACGACAAAGAAAACAAACCAGCGATCTCTAACCTGCTTACGATTTACTCTCTTTGCTCAGGTAAAAGCGTTGAAGAAATTGAATCTCTATATGAAGGTCGAGGATATGGTGACTTTAAGGCGGAGCTTGGTGAAGTAATCGCTAATATGTTAAAACCTATTCAGGATCGCTATAATGATCTCATTTCTTCATCTGAACTAGATGACATCCTTGATCTTGGGGCGGAGAAAGCGAACCGTAAAGCATCTAAAATGCTTACAAAAGCAGAACGTGCTATGGGGCTTGAAAGAAAAAGAAGATAAAGAAAAAAGGAAGGTTGCACTGGGCAACCTTCCTTTTGCTTTATCCAAATCAATAATAGTCATTAATTGAGAGACGATAGATCTAAGCCTTTTCGTTAATTCACGTGTGTTCCTTTTTCAAGTTCCCATATTTTTTCAAAATACGGCTGCCCTTTGATGATTCGCTCACAGATTTGCTCATGCTTAGCTGACCAACCTGCCTTCACTTCTCTATATAGACCTTCCCATGCCTCGTCCATTTCCATACTTTGGATTTGCACATACTGTTTCGGCTGACATTCTGTGAACCAATAGCGTATTTCAGCCGAGTTACCACTCGAATACAGTTGGTCTAGCGCCATAAACAAAAGCTGTTTCAACTGTCTTTCTTTTCTAGTAAGTCCCATCATAATGTCTGGTCCTGGAGAAAGAATATGATGTTCTTTCAAAGGTTGATCTGATTCAAACGGATAACTGATAGCTTCAACATCTGCCACCATTTCATAAACTGCTTTTTCTTGTCTAGGTATCACTCGACTTTTGCGAATGGGAATCTTATACCCTAATGTATCAATGACAATAACCCCTCTGCCGTCCGTAGCCAAGAAGCAATACTCTAAAGGTGATCGTTCATTATTTTTACGTATATAGCTCTGTTGAAAAACATCACTAAGTAAACTCTCCGGAAGCTCCGTCAAATCATTTTCAATGTAATGATACAGGAGTGACTCCACCTTAATAACAGGCACCTGATCCAGCAACTCAATAAAATCATCTTTTCGCCATTCATGAAAATTGCAAACATTGTACCCATTCTCTTCACCTTCAAACCAATTCACCCAAACATCTCGCAAATACAACATCTGGCTACCCCTCACTTCGCTACTGTTTGTAAAAACAGTATAGTCAGGACCAAGTCAAATTATTCCATGATAAGTATATTATTAAGAAAAGATTAATAGAACACTGAAAAGCGGAAGCCTCCGTTTAGACCCGGCAGGCACTGGAGCCTTTTCATTTGAACACGGTCTTTGTGTTCGGATGAAAAGGTGAAGTGACCGAGGGTCTGGAGGCTGCAGCTAGACACGAAAAGCGGAAGTGGGCGTTTAGGGGCGACAAGCGCTGGAGGCCCATAAAAAGAACACGGTTCTTGTGTTCATTTTATGGGGTGAAGCGATCGAGACCCTGCCCACTGCAGCTAGACACGAAAAGCGGAGACGAGTGTTTAGAAACGGAGATATTGGAACTCTTGAACTAGAACACGCTTTTTGTGTTCTGGTGAAAGAGTGAAATATCGCAGTTTCTGCGAGTCGCAGCTAGACTGAAAAGCGAAGCGGGCCTGCTTAAATCCGCAGGATGTTGGAGCCCATGAGACTGAGACGCTTTTTGTCTCATTCGATTGGGCGAAACAGCCGGAGGATTTGGCCCGCGCAGCTAGACACATGAAAAGCGGAAGTGGGCGTTTAGGGGCGACAAGCGCTGGAGGCCCATAAAAAGAACACGGTTTTTGTGTTCATTTTATGGGGTGAAGCGATCGAGACCCTGCCCACTGCAGCTAGACACGAAAAGCGGAGACGAGCGTTTAGAAACGGAGATATTGGAGCTCTTGAACTAGAACACGCCCTTTGTGTTCTGGTGAAAGAGTGAAATATCGCAGTTTCTGCGAGTCGTAGCTAGACACGAAAAGCGGAAGTGGGCGGTTAGACACGGCAGGCACTTGACCCTTATCAAAAGAACACGCCCTTCGTGTACGAATTAAAAGGTGAAGTGGCCAAGACCCTGCCCACTCCACCTAAACACAAAAACCCCCTGGGAAATCTCCCAGGGGGCTACAACCTATCTACTTTACAAATTTCTTAAACACCAATGTCGCATTATGACCACCAAAACCAAGTGAATTGTTCATGACAGCATTCACTTCAGCCTTACGTGCTTGGTTTGGTACATAATCGAGATCACAGTTTGGATCAGCCGTTTCATAATTGATTGTAGGTGGGAGAATTCCTTCTTCTAACACCTTCGCACAGAAAATCCCTTCAACCGCGCCTGCAGCGCCAAGCAAATGACCAGTCATTGACTTTGTTGAACTAACCGCAAGCTTATAAGCATGCTCTCCAAAGACCGACTTAATCCCTGCTGTTTCATACCTATCATTATAATCCGTGCTTGTCCCATGGGCATTGATGTACCCAATGTCAGCAGGAGTAAGGCCAGCATCATCGATTGCCTGTTGCATTGCACGTGCGCCGCCTTCCCCTTCAGGAGCCGGTTGCGTAACGTGATATGCATCACCTGTTGAACCGTACCCTACAATTTCTCCATAAATTTTAGCGCCGCGTTTTTCAGCAGATTCAAGACTTTCAATGACAAGGATTCCTGCACCCTCACCAATAACAAACCCATCACGATTCGCATCAAATGGACGACTTGCTGATGCAGGATCTGGATTAGTAGATAAAGCCTTCATTGAGCCAAATCCAGCTACGCTCATGCTTGTGATAGGTGCTTCTGAACCACCAGTAATCATAACATCAGCATCTCCACGCTGAATCACCTTGAAAGAATCACCAATGGAGTTTGTTCCTGAAGCACATGCTGTCACTGTACATGAGTTAATTCCTTTTGCACCAAGCATGATCGAAACCTGGCCAGAAGCCATATCAGGAATCATCATTGGCACGAAGAATGGACTTACACGACGAGCGCCTTTGTCCATAAATGTGCGGAATTGTGATTCATAAGTTTCCATACCACCAATACCAGAACCGATCCAAACACCGACTCTTTCAGCATTCTCATCAGTAATTTTCAATCCAGCATCTTCAACTGCCATTTGAGAAGCTGCAACGGCAAATTGAGTGAAACGGTCCATTTTTCGAACATCTTTACGATCCATGAAATTTTCAGGATCAAATTCTAGAGCTTCACCTGATACTTTTGCTGCAAATTGATCTTTATCTAATCGTGTTAGTGGATTAATCCCAGAAACACCGTTAACTATATTTGTCCACGTTTCATCTACCGAATTTCCGAGTGGAGAAACAGTTCCCAACCCAGTAATAACTACTCTTCTTTTCATTTTACCAGCGCTCCTTTTTCTCTACTACTCATTAACGTCCTAATTTTAGGGCAACTGCTCCCCATGTTAAACCGCCACCAAAGCCAACAAGAATAACCACATCGTCTTCCTTAACGCGGCCTTCCTCCATCGCCTCTGAAAGTGCGATTGGAATCGTGGATGAAGACGTATTACCGTATTTCTTAACAGTTGTCGCCATTTTCTCAATCGGAAGTTCAAGTCTCTGTCTTGACGCTTCCATGATGCGAATATTTGCTTGGTGAGGAATAAGGAAATCCACATCTTCTTTCGTTAAACCAGCTTTATCGATTACGTTAATCGCTGATTGCCCCATTTGTCTAACGGCAAACTTAAATACTTCTCTACCATTCATAGCCATAAAGCCATTCGGCTCTTGATAAAGATGTTTAGCTCCAGCTCCATCTGAACCTAGTTCAAATGAGAGAATACCTCTTCCTTCTGTAACTGGCGCAATTACTGCTGCACCTGCTCCATCTCCAAATAGCACGGCTGTGTTGCGATCTTCCCAGTCAGTAATTTTCGAAAGTTTCTCTACACCAACTACTAGGATGTTTTTATAAGTATCATTATTAATGTACTGACCAGCTGTAATCATGCCATACAT
Source organism: Anaerobacillus sp. 63XJN7_4_ISO-PGPR-S23-413 (assembly GCF_056173725.1). Taxonomy (NCBI): domain Bacteria; kingdom Bacillati; phylum Bacillota; class Bacilli; order Caryophanales; family Bacillaceae; genus Anaerobacillus; species Anaerobacillus sp. 63XJN7_4_ISO-PGPR-S23-413. Next base: position 1,564,201 of record NZ_CM149688.1, on the reverse strand, counting down.
AAATCCAGCACAAGCCGCACTTAAATCCATCGCTGCTGCATTCGTTGCACCAAGTTTATCTTGAAGCAAACAGCCTACTGATGGGAATGGATAATCCGGAGTAACTGTGGCAACTAGAATAAGATCCAAGTCTTCCGCTTTTATATTAGCATCTTCAAGGGCCTTTTTTGAAGCTAAATAAGCCATATCAGATGTATTCATATCATCGTCTGCAATTCTTCTTTCTTCTATTCCTGTTCTAGTGCGGATCCATTCGTCAGATGTATCAACCATTTTCTCTAAATCTTGGTTGGTTAATACACGTTCAGGTACATAATGTCCTACACCTACTAAACCAGCGTTCATCATGAATTTCCCCTTTATAGGATATTTTCTAACTTAAAACCAATCTTTAGTAGCTGGTACTAATTTTAATTCATAAGTGTGCGTTTGTCTACCTAACTGCTTCTTGGTGGCACTCACCATTCTTGCGTGACATTCATAAACTAAACATAAGTAAACTTGAACGAAGGGGGATAGATAGATGTATCCGTATAATCAACAACAGCCTTATTTTCACCAACAGCCTGGATATCATCACTATCAGCAACAGCCTTTCACACCTTATCCGTCATATCAGTCATATGACCCCTATCAGTCACAGCATTATCAGCAGCCTATTCAGCAACCTATCCAACAGCCACAGCCCTACTATCCATACCCTTACTACCAGCAAGCCTATCATCCATACTATCCTCAGCAAGGATACCAGGGCGGACAGCCATTTATGAATCAATTTAAAAAGCAAAATGGGCAGTATGATTTTCCTAAAATGATGAATACCGTTCAACAAATTACGCCGATGGTGAAGCAAATGGGCTCATTGCTAAATTTATTCGTTAAATAATAGAAAAGACGTGTTTCCACGTCTCTTCTATTCATTTAGAAAGAAACAACATGCTTCCTGCACTTATAAATAGTAAAATTCCGGATATGACCATTAAGCTAAAACTACCAATCAATATTCCTATTAACAAACCACCTAGTGGGACAAACCAGATCCAGAAAGCTTTACGGCCCATAGTACTCTCTCCTTACTCCTGTGCATCCTGCTTCCCGAGCTCATAAGCATCTTCCATAGCCTTAAGAAAGAGCTGAAGCAATGGCTGCATCTTTTCAAGATCTAATTCGATTTCTTGTTCTCCAAGCGACTGCTTCGCTTCAGGTAAATACTTCATTGCAATTTGCATAAACTTCATGTTTTGATCCATTTCATTCACTCCTAATTTACTTTCGCCAGTACGGCTCCCTTCTATTATAACGACAAATACGGTGTATTGAAATGCTCCCAATCTTCCCGCTGTCCAGAAACCATCTTTAATACCATCGCAGCCTGTCCTCTATGGTAAGCTTCATGGTCGATTAAATGGCTTATGATCCATTCAGGAGAGTAACGGTGCACCTCTCCATTAATCGTAACTTCAGGTCCTGGTTTTCGATACTCTACATCAGATAGATGATTGAAATAAGATTTTATCAAGTCGCGCGCCTCTGCAAGGCGAGCTAAAAACCAGGAAAGATCTTTATCATCAGGACTAGAGATCACTTGCTCCTCTTGAAAGTAATATCGCTCTTTTTCATCCTCTGTCACGCTTTCTCCCATAAGGGCATTTTTCACCCACCAAAGCTCAATTTGTGCAATGTGTAGTATATAAGCTCCAACTGTAGGAAAACTTGAATACCCATAGTGAAGTTCCTGAAATTCAATGTCACTTACCATCGAAAGGAGTTTTTCTCTCGTTTCTTTTAAAGCTTGAAGCCCATGAGAGGAATCGTGGACATCATAATTACCAAGCGTCTTTTCGATCATTCATCATCTTCCCTTCTCAATCAGTCAAATAAATCGAAGGATCAATCGCCATCATTTTCTCCGTATGCAATCGTTGCAGATGCAATCCTTCATCAATAGGTGTCAAATTCTTAAACCCAAGCTTATTGGCACATTCTTTGCTAGAAACCCTGCACTTCAAATTACTCTGATAACGCATTTCCTTTGGATCTTCTATACACCATTCGACTCCGGTTTGCCATTCTCCTTCTCTTCCACTTGTTAGATTGAACGATTCTGATTGATCGATTCGACATCCTGCTTGATACAAAGCCCAACACACATCTCTTACATAAACCGCATCATGATGAAATTTCTTCCCCTCATTTTCATACGATGACGGTAGCTTTTTAGTTAGAAAGTAATGTTGATAAACATACTGAGTAGGTTGCCAAGGTCCATAAACAAGCGGGGCTCGAAGTACTTTTACAACACAATCTCGTTGATCAGACTTCAATAAAACTTGTTCATCTCCAGCGTTTAACTTGCCCGACATTGTTGTAGGGTGAAGAGGTGTTTTTTCTGTAATTTGTCCGTAACGTGTTCCGAAAACTTCCGTGCTCGATAAGTAGACGAGTACTTTTCCATTGGATGCTTGTAAGACCTTGCTTGTGTTCTGTAATCCTTCCTCGATCATCTTAGAGCCGCGAACATGTTCAAACCCTGGATGACTAAGATGAAAAATCGTGTCACATTCTTTGGAAATCTGGGTAAGAGAAGCTTCACTTAAAGAGCTGTTGATTTGTTTGTAATTAGCGTTTCGAAGTAACATCATTTCCTTCATTTCATATTCAGCATTTCTTAGGGTATTTAATTTATTATCAATTGCTACTACTTCAATCCCTTTGCCTAGTAGAAATTCTGTTAAATGAAAGCCAATGAATCCCAATGCCCCTGTTATAAATGCTTTCTTCACTAGTTTTCACCTCTGTTTAGATCGAATACTTTTCATCCCATCTGACCATTCTAAGAAGGATATCATTTGTCTAACTTAAGTTACCAAACCCTTTAAGGAGGATACTTTCATGCAGCTTCACCACGGAAATTTATTCTGGCCAACAACTGTAGCAGAGCCCCCTACATTTCCTGAACTCACTTCATCCATCAACTGTGATGTCCTAATCATTGGCGGTGGTATGTCGGGAAGTATTCTGGCAAAGACGCTTGCTGACTATCATGTTGACACTGTTTTAATAGAAAAAGATACGATCGGCTCTGGAAGTACTTCGGCGAATACTGGCCTTCTTCAATTTTCTAATGATGCTATGCTTGTAGATTTGATCGATCGATTCGGGAAAGAGAAGGCTGTTTATTTTTATAAACTTTGCTTAAAGGCAATAGACGAACTAGAAAAGGTTGCAGGCTCTTTAAGTGAATCAGCTGAATTTAAACGAGCAGAAAGCCTTTACTTCGCAAGCAACGATCATCATGTAAAGAAACTCAAGAAAGAATACGAAGCTTTAACACATCATGGGTTTGAAGCAGATTATATTGATCGTCACGCCATCGAAAGTCTCTTCTCCTTCACAGCTCCTGCAGGGATCTATACGAAAGGTGAAGCGGAAGTAAATCCGTATAAATTCGCACTTGCCCTTACAAGTGGCGCCAGAGAACTAGGATTAAGAGTGTTTGAGCATACCGAGATCCTCTCTCATCAATTTAATAAAAATGATTTAATCTTCGAGACTGAAAAAGGAGAAATTCGGGCAAAACATGTGATTTACGCAACGGGTTATGGTACGCAGGAGTTTGCCAAAACAAAAGGCGCACTACTCGAGCGCACCTATACCATTGCGACTGAACCCATACCGAAGTTTCCTGGTTGGCACAATCAAGCCCTTATCTGGGAAACCGATCGTCCTTATTACTATTTAAGGACGACTGCTGATCATCGCATCCTCATTGGTGGACTTGATTCTAATCTCAAAAAAGAAGAAAAACTCGAACAACAAGGACAGCTATTGCTAGCTAAACTGCATGAAATGTTTCCTTCTATCCAAACGTCAATCGCATATGAATGGAGCGCCATATTTGGTTCCACAAAAGATGGGCTACCTTACATAGGAAAACACCCAAAGTACGAGGGTGTCTATTTCATGTTAGGATATGGTGGAAACGGGACGGTTTATAGCATGCTTGGTGCCGAAATACTAAAAGATCTTATTTTGTATGATCATCATCCAGCCATGGAAATAACACGATTGAATCGATCGTAAATCATAGTTCCTCATGCTGTTGAAAAAAACGAATCATCTTCTTACCAAGGAATTGATAACTATCACTCAACAGAGCAAGGTCAATGGAGTATCCTAACTCCTGTTGAAGACGCTCGTATTCTCTAATTTGTTCTAACGAATAGGGACTTTTCATGGAATGGTGCCAAATCTTAACCGGACAAGGACACGCTTCCGTTTCTTTGTTGTCAATTCTCGTTAAAACCTCGTCATTCTCAATTTCATAAGCTTGTGCCATCTCTCGTAGTAACCGTTTATAGAAAAGACGGTTCACTTGTTCTTGTCTGACAAGACGCTTCAAATCAAAACAAGGGTTTAATAATGCCGCTGATCTAACTAAGGTATGACGATTGTTTAAAAAAGCATTTGCTGCTAACACTCCCATACCTTCCGCAACAACATGTATCCTCGGATTCAGAATTTCCTGTTTGTGAACAAGATGATAAATTCGTTCAGTTAATTTCGCTGCTTTTGGTGATCCCCAGTGCCTTCCATATAGATTGCTTGTATAGACTGTATAACCAGCCTCTAGAAAATCGGCAATCATCCCTTCACGCGTATGATTCTGCAACCAGAAACTTGTATCAGCATCAACGAAATGTGTTAAGCCACCTATAATAAATATGCCAAACCCGTTAGGCCGTTCAGGGACAAGAACGATCGTCCACTCCCCGTCTAATTGATAGGCTCGTTTACGAATACACATACTCTCCCCTCGCCCTTTTATCACTTTCTGTATAACCTATGCAAGTTACATATGGAAGAAAGGGTGAAGTGCCTATTTTGAGGGAATTTCATATCTTCTTCATCCCACGTCATTAGAAAGCGCCCTTAGTCATGATATGCACTATTGTTTCTATATATGTCCTTGCATGAAATTGGATATGATTGGGTATGGGAAAGAAGGTGGTGAGAAAAATGAAAAAAACAACTGTACTCGTATTTATTATTGTTTACCTTCTATTTAGTATTTCTGGATTTCTATTCCCCTATGATGCTGATTGGTATACGTCGCTTGCTAAACCTGATTGGACACCAAACGGTTCCGTTATAGGGACCATTTGGGCATTTCTGTTTGGGTTAATCGCTTTATCAACCGCCATTGTCTACCAAAAGCGTAGCTTCGGTCGTCATAATAGTGAGTACCTCTCACTACTCGGGATAAACTACATACTGAATCAAGCATTTAGTTATTTGCAATTTGATCAGCATGCTCTGTTTGCAACGTTCATGGACGCCCTCTTTATTGCAATCACTTCATTGATTCTTATTTTTCTTGCAGGTAGACAAAATCAGTTAGCAGGTTGGCTATTACTTCCTTATTTTCTTTGGACGGCGTTTGCTACCTATTTATCATGGCTATTTTATTACATGAATTAAAATTGATAGATGTTGCACTTAAATATTTTGTGGTATGATAATCGATAGAATACGTTTACAAATGAGGTGAATTTATTGCGTTATCTTTGGGCAATTATCTGGGGAGTTCTACTTAGCAATATGATATTCTACGTACTTGCTTCTATGCAAGGTGGTCATTACGAGTTTGGCCCCGCATCACTATTTGGAGTTATCCTAGCTGTTGCGGCAACGCTTCTTGGAGAAGGTTTAATTTCCGATCCAGCCGAACAATAGAAACAAGCGCCATTTACGGCGCTTGTTTTTTTATTGCCTGTACCTATGCCCGATTCTTATTAATGATGAGGCTTCGGTTCCCTTGACCACTTTCGATTTTGATTTGAACATTCAGGGAACGCTTCACCTGCACGAAGTTCAATTTGTTGTGGATCTTTCACCATACCACCTGTCTCTCCGATTTCAATATATACACCATTGTTCGGCGCTTTTTGTCCAGGTGTAAACTGACGATTTTCTCCGCCCATATTACTGCCTCCTTCCACTCATCAACTTTTGCCCCCTTTATCAGCATTCATCATCGAATAATGTTTTATGTAACCTGACATACAAAATTCCCTTTACAAAAATGGAAGGACTGGTGTTTAATGGTTACATGTGTCAATTTATCTTGTAACCATTACTGGAGGAACATTACTCATGGAACTGTTGGAACTACTTAAGTATGCATTTCTTGGTTTACTTCAAGGCTTCACTGAACCCATTCCAATCTCATCAAGTGGACACCTTGTCATAGCGCAAAAATTTTTTAATTTAGACATTGAAGGACTTAGTTTTGAAATCTTAATGAATTTTGCCTCCTTACTTGCGGTTCTTCTTATTTATCGCAATGACCTTATTCGCCTCACTTCTCATGGAATACGATACGTTGTCTCTCGGGAAGAAGAGTCAAAAAGCGAATTTATGTTTATCGTCTATCTTGTTGTTGCAACTATTCCTGCCGCTGTTCTTGGTATTTTGTTCGATGACTTTATTGGAGAAGAACTGAAGGGCATTAAAGTTGTTGGAGCTACTCTCATTATTACAGGTATCGCACTTTGGCTCATTCGTAACCTTCGTGGCTCCAAAGGCGAAGCTGGACTTAGTATCAAAGATGCCCTTATTGTAGGTTTGGCACAAGCTGTCGCTTTAATCCCTGGTATTAGTCGCTCTGGTGCAACAATCGTAGCGGCCATGGGACTTGGAATGAAACAAGAAACAGCTCTAAGGTTTTCGTTCCTATTATTCATACCTGTAAGCGTAGGTTCAATGATCCTTAGCATTGGGGATCTCCAATTTGGTGACATGCTTATACCATATATCGTCGCCTTCCTTCTATCTCTTACAGCTTCTTACTATTCATTGAAATGGTTTATGAATATTATGGCGCGAGGAAACTTAATTTATTTCTCTATCTATTGCTTTATCGTGGGCGCACTTGTCCTTATTTTCTAACCGGCTATCGCCGGTTTTTTTATTTGCCCTAACAAATTCCCTTCGGATAAAAGGAAATGTTGGTTGTGATAAGAAAGGATTACATGGGATAATAGAAAAAAATGATCAAAGGAGGATGAAAATGAAAGAAGATACGATTACATCAGACCCACTAAAAAAGTGGATTGCTGAAGAAGGCGAATCCATTTCGTTTCAAAAAGACGAGCCCCTTTATATGGATGGAATGAAAGCGGACCGTCTTCTTCTTATAAGATCTGGAAACGTACGTTTAAATAAGCTCACATCTGAAGGTAGAGAATTAACGCTACAAATCTGTCAACCAGGTGATCTTATTGGCGAACTTGCGCTCTACACTGGCCAATTAAACTTCTCCTCCAACGCATGGGCTGTAGATGACGTACAAGCAACCTTTGTGAAACAAGCTCACCTTGAAAAGACTCTAACAACAAACGCCCTGCTCGCCACAGAATTCATGAAATTCATGGGAGAAAACTTCAGGAAAAACCAATCAAAATTCCGAGATCTACTCCTACACGGAAAAAAAGGAGCACTCTACTCCACTCTCATTCGACTATCCAATACATATGGCGTTCAACAAAAAGATGACATACTCATCGACCTCCCTCTCACAAATCAGGAGCTAGGCAACTTCTGCGGCCTAACAAGAGAAAGCGTCAACCGCATCCTAAGTGAACTCAAAAAAGCCGACATCGTCTCCGTCACCCACAGCAAAATCACCATCCACAACCTAGAATTCCTCCGCTGCGCCATCCACTGCGAAGACTGCCCAATAACGATATGTAGGTTATAAGAAAAGCGAAAGCGCCCGTTTAGACACGGCAGGCACTGGAGCCCTATAAATTGAACACGGTTTTTGTGTTCGAGTTATAGGGCGAAGTGACCGAGTGTCTGGGCGCTGCAGCTGGATCTTCGAAAAGCGGAGACGAGCGTTTAGAAACGGAGATATTGGAGCTCTTGAACTAGAACACGCCCTTTGTGTTCTGGTGAAAGAGTGAAATATCGCAGTTTCTGCGAGTCGTAGCTAGACACGAAAAGCGGAAGCGCCCGTTTAGACACGGCAGGCACTGGAGCCCTATAAATTGAACACGGTTTTTGTGTTCGAGTTATAGGGTGAAGTGACCGAGTGTCTGGGCGCTGCAGCTAGACACGAAAAGCGGAAGTGGGCGTTAAGACACGGCAGGCACTGGAGCCTTTTCATTTGAACACTGTCTTTGTGTTCGGATGAAAAGGTGAAGTGACCGAGTGTCTGCCCACTGCAGCTAGACATGAAAAGCGGAGCAGGCCTGCCTAAATCCGCAGGATGTTGGAGCCCATGAGATTGAGACGCTTTTTGTCTCATTCGATTGGGCGAAACAGCCGGAGGATTTGGCCCGCGCAGCTAGACATGAAAAGCGGAGACGAGCGTTTAGAAACGGAGATATTGGAGCTCTTGAACTAGAACACGCCCTTTGTGTTCTGGTGAAAGAGTGAAATATCGCAGTTTCTGCGAGTCGTAGCTAGACATGAAAAGCGAAGACGAGCGTTTAGAAACGGAGATATTGGAGCTCTTGAACTAGAACACGCTTTTTGTGTTCATCTAAAAGCCCAAAACATCACCTTCCCAGCTGTCACATCCCCTCTCACCAATAAAATCTCAAAATAAAAAAACACCCAGTCGGGTGTTCTTCACTCACCCTCCACTAACCGGAGGAATAAACGCAACAACGTCCTGATCGTTTACAACCTGATCTTCTGCCGCGTATTCTTCATTAATCGCCGTCATCGTATGATCAAGAGAAAGATCTGGATAATCGTTCATCAGAATTTGTTTCAGCTCAGAAACAACAAGCTGTGATTCCGATCGTTCTAGCTTTTCCTTCCCGATTTGCTCCTGCTGTTTGGCAAAGAAAAGAACAGTAATCATTTCTTTTCCTCCTTTGGTCATTTATTTTTGTATGAGGTCTTTTCAAGCTGATCACCAATCCACTCTTCCCCGTCGGTCCAGTACTCTTTTTTCCAAATTGGCACGATTTCCTTTATACGCTCAATCGCATAGCGACTGGCTTCATAACTTTCAGCGCGATGTGGGGAAGCGACAGCAATCACAACGGCAATGTCACTAATTGCTAATTTACCGATTCGATGCACAATAGAAGTTTGGACTGTTGGCCACTTCTCACGAATTTCTACACCGATTCGTTTCAACTGTTTTTCTGCCATAGAAGGATAAGCTTCATACTGTAGCGAGACCGTTTGCTTCTCACCAGTAAATTCTCTTACTGTTCCAATAAACGTGTTGATCGCCCCAGCCTCAGGACGGATTACACTACTAATCACCTTATTTACATCTATTTCTTCAGAAGTAATTAAGTAATATTCCATTTTCAATCTCTCCTTAAACCCTTCAATACATCATTTATACAACGATCCATTTCATCATATTGATAGCTATTCTTCACAACCACATCGAGCTGCTCTTTTACAATTGTTCCAATAATATGGCTTTTTTCTAAAAGATCAAGATCTTCAGCATCTCTTATAATAGCAACCTTAGGATAGCTTTCCTCTTTATAGCCTTCTATAAGAATAAGGTCAACATCAAACATTTCATATAATCGTATTAACTGATTAAGATCCCACTCATTTTCTTGCGCTACTTGAACGGATACCATTCCGCCACCGCTAACTCCGGTCACTGTAGCACCAGCCTCGCGATGACGCCCCGTGTCTTTATTCTGATCACAGACGTCAGGAGCACCATGTCCGTGATGCTTAATAACGCCAACCTTCTTACCAGCTGAGGTAGCCATTTCTATAAATTTCTCCGCAAAAAGCGTTTTTCCGCTATTTTGATAACCGATTACTTGTAAGATTGGTATTCTCATTAGGACTCAGATCCTTCCTCGCGTAAAAGAAGGAGATCAACGATATCACCCGCTTTAAATCCTCGCGTTCCACCGGGTAGTACCGTGAAAGCATTGGCTTCAGCAAGTGACGTCACGCTTCCGGATTTATCAAGACCCGTTGGCTTCACATAAATACGCCCTTCCCTTTCCTCTGTCTTACTTCGTACAAACCTGGTAAACGGATTCGGTTTAGGAAAATCAGTTAGTAACGTTCCTTTACTTCTCATACGATAAGGGAATTCCGAGAAAAGGGCACGCTTGATGATTGGTCTTGCGAATAATTCAAATCCTACAAAACAAGCGGAAGGATTACCAGAAAGACCGAACAAGAGTTTACCATTCCATTCTGCTACAGTCGTTACACTTCCTGGTCTCATGCCTACTTTATTAAATAAGACGGTTGCCCCTAATTTTTCATAAATAGCAGGAAGATAATCATAATCCCCTACAGAAACGCCTCCTGTTGTAATGAGAAAATCGACTTTACTTAACGCTTCTTTTACAGAAGTAAAACACGTCTCAAAGTCATCATCGAGCTTTCCAAAATAAAGCGGTACGCCTCCAGCGGCTTTAACTTGACCTTCAATCATTGGGGAGTTGCTATTACGAATTTTTCCTGGTTGAAGAGCTTCTTCAGGGTTCAATAGCTCTGTACCAGTAGCGTATATCCCAACTTGTGGTTTACGAGCAACGGGCACATTCGCATAGCCAAATGTGGCAAGAAGCGCTTTCACTCCAGGTGTAATCCGTGAACCTTTCTCAATCAATACTGTACCTGCTTTTGTATCTTCTCCTTGTAAGGAAAGGTTGTCGCCTTTCGCTACTTTTCGTTTCAACTGGATAAATGACTGACCATCCTCCTCCACTTCTTGAACAAGCTCAAGCATGATCACAGCATTCGTTCCTTCTGGTATTGCTGCTCCTGTCATAATCCGGATCGCTTCATTTCTTTCTGGAACTTTTGATGCAACCGTTCCTGCTCCTATTTCTTCAATTACTTTTAATTGAATTGGGTTGTCTCTTCCTGCTTCGTATGTATCTTCTGCTCTTATAGCGAACCCATCATATGGGGAACGATCAAACGGTGGAACATCATGATCGGCTTTCAAAGCAACACCGAGATGACGTCCGTCGCTTTCTTCTAGCGGAACCGTTTCGATTTCCCCTTCATAAGAGAGGTTCATCACTTTTTGAACAGCTTCTTCTACAGTGATTGGCTTCCTTCTCTCTACCATCATCTCATCTCCATCTGTTATGATTTTCCTCTTCATTGTAACAAAGATCAAGACTCTAGAAGTAAAATTCGAATGAATAGACACTGCACTGAATAGATTGTTAGTGATGCATCTTATATGGAAAGGAGTGATGATCATGCCTCAAAATCAATATCGGGTAAAGCCAGGCGATACACTGCTTAGAATTGCGGATTCTCATAACCAATCTGTCAATGAACTCAAACAAATCAATCAGCTGAACTCAAATATTATCTATGTAGGTCAAATGCTACGGATTCCTTCTGCAACTGATTATCCATCTTACACAGTTCAACCCGGAGATACATTGTTAAGCATATCCGATCGCTTTCAAATTCCTGTTGAAGAAGTAAAAGAATTAAATCAACTGCCATCTAACCTCATCTACGTTGGTCAGCACCTTGATATTCCGGCAAACCGCTCAATGCGAATCAACTATACAGTAAAAGCTGGAGATAGCCTTTATCAAATTGCAGTGAACAACAATACAACACCGAAGAGTATCAAAGTATTAAACGACTTAACGACAGATGACCTTTCCATTGGCCAAACGCTTAAAATTCCAGTATATACAGAAGTTGTCGTAAAGGCAGATCGGGCGAATGTCAGAACTGGTCCTGGTAAAGGGTATAACATCATTGCTCAGATGAGAACGGGGGCTAAGCTCGCTGTCGAAGGCATTCAAGGTAACTGGTACAAAGTGCAGCTATATGATGGCACGAACGGATGGATCTCCGATAGTCTCGTTACCTTTAATGCATATGGTGATGAGTTGCCAGTATCAAGAATTATCGGATACTATACGCTTGAAGAAGGTCCATCCCTTCCTTCTTCGTATAAGTCGTTCGTGTCAAACCGTTCTGCCCTATCTCAACTTGCTTTATTTCTGTTTCGAATTAGCGAGTCAAATCCAACAACGATTGAGAAGTTTGGGAAGTTTAGCGATAGAGAGATCGAGAAACTCGTTCAACTGGCTCATGATCAAAACATCAAAATTATGCCGGTTGTTCATAATCTGCTATACAAAAAAGGCGATACCGAACCGAGTAAAAAGGTTGTTCAAACACTCGTTTCAAGTGAAGAAAATCGTCGCGGATTTGCTTTAAACTTAGTTAAATTAATTGAGAAGTATAATTTTGATGGAGTTGACATCGACATAGAGGATGTTTATATCGAAGATGCGGATAAACTGACGCTTCTCTATCAGACGATCGGGGAAGAGCTTCATAAGAAAGGATATTTCTTTTCAGCAAGCGTTCCATCGAGAGCATCAGATGAATTAGTGAATCCATTTTCAGACCCATTTAACTATGCTGAAATTGGTAAAGCTGTTGATCAATTTATCGTGATGCTCTATAACGAATTTGGCTGGCCTGGCAGTCCAGCTGGTCCTGCAGTAACGGCCGGGTGGATGAAAAAAGTAATGACTTATGCTAAAACGAGAATCCCCCCTGAGAAATTAGTATCCGCTATCTCTGTATTTGGGTTTGATTTCAATCTTGATACGGATAAAAGCACTTATGTCACTTATGACATGGCAATGAAATTGAAAAAGAAACACAATGCAGAAGTTCAATTTGACGAAGAGCGTCAAACGCCATTTTTCAGATATAAAGATGAAGAAGGAAATCAGCACGAAGTTTGGTTTGAAAATGAACAAAGCATTGAAGCAAAAATCCGCTTAGCTAATGAACTTGGTGTCCAGGGCGTAGCGCTATGGAGATTGGGTATGGAAGACCCTGCTATTTGGAATATGATTAATAACAAGATCATTGTGGAACGAACGGAATAGAAAACGTCATTCTCTCATCCTCGCTTACTTTAGCGATTACTCATACCCAAAATTAAAAAAAGGAAGAGGAGCCCCCTCTTCCTTTCCTACTTTCATTATCTAATGCCTAACGCAATTTTTGCATAGCGTGACATGTTATCTTTTGACCATGGTGGGTTCCAAACGATGTTAACATCCGCATCGTTCACTTCTTCCACGTCAGATAGCGCGCGCTTTACATCGTTAACAATTGTACCAGCTAATGGGCAACCCATTGCTGTTAATGTCATAACGACTTGTGCAACACCTTCATCATTTAGATCGGCTTCGTATACGAGGCCAAGATTCACGATGTCTATCCCAAGCTCAGGGTCAATAACATTCTCAAGAGCTTCAAATAATTTATCTCTCATTTCTTGATCTGTTTGTTCAGACATAGCATTCTCTCCTTTCATACATGTACTTCCAACCTTCATTATAACAAATTGAGGTTTAACTTAAACCGAAAAGCCTTAATTCTATAAATGAGTTTTAAACCAATCCACTAAAGCAAGGACAGCTTCACGTGAAACTTTATGACCAGAAGTCTCATCTTTAATAAACTTCAGGCGGTCTTCTGCCCCTTCATAGAGCGGTTTAATCTGGTTATAGAAATCGTAGGTAAGGGTATAAGGAACAACTTTATCGACTGTACTATGCCACATCATTAGTGGACGACCATCAAGTTTATCTTCTTGAAGAGAAAGATCATAGGACTGTAATCCTTCAATTTGTGTTATCATCTCTTCTTCAGAGATAGGGAGACTAAACCCTTCTTCCTTTAAATAACGTATTTGTGCATTCGCTAATTTAAAATAAGAAGGTGAGCCCATTAAAGAGACGGCGGCTTTAATCCACGGATACTGTGTAAGGGCACCAAATGTAAGGATTCCGCCCATGGATGTACCAGACATACCGATTCGGTCTTCTTGAACGAGGTTCCGATCCACAAAATGCTGCCTTAGTTGATCAAGTTCGGTTAAGCTTTGTATCACAATTTCCCAAAACACATATTGCCTCTTTTTCCCTGATAGGTCATCTTCACGTTCACCATGATGCACAGCATCAGGCAGAAGAACGCGATATCCTTCGCCTGCTAGAAGATAAGCGATGTGAAGATTATGTTCTTTTGCACTAGTAAATCCATGTTGGAACATAACTAATGGCAACTTATCTTCAGCAAGGTTAGCGTCCACTATGTGTAAGACAGGTATATTCTCTATGTATTCATTAACAATTGTTATCATCATCTTGCTCCTTTCCTTTAGCAACCATTATTCTCCTCTATCGTACCACTCATATAGTTGATTGAGAAATTTAAGAAGAGCCTAGGAAACATAAAAAACATGCAAGCAGTCGCTTGCATGTTCTGTTTGTTAATTTTTAATTTGCTCTTCGTGACTTTTTTCTACTGATTTCATATTTTCAAGCTTATTGTAGTATTGAGTTGGAAACTGTGATCCCTCATACACCATCTTGCTATCTCCACTATCATCTGACTGATCCGGTGTTGTTGGATTACCCGCCTTCTCAATTGGTAAGGTATCGTTAAACTTCTTAGTCACTTGCTTACGAAAACCGTTAGCTTTTGATTTTAATTTCGTTCTCTTCTCTTCATCCTTAAGTAAATAGGATGAAATGCCGATTGTCCCTGCCGCAATACTTGATATTAGCAATGTCTGTTTCTTAGTCATAATCGACTGCCACCTCCAATGGAATGATAGTTAAAGTGTACCCTTCTTAACAATTCCTCAAACGGCTATCATATCCTTTTAACATTCTTGTCAAAATTTTAATATTCCTAAATAGACACATATATGGTTGCCATGTACAATTAGTATGTAAACACCAAATGACACTTTTCAAAGGAGCTTCTATGACAACTAAACCGCATCTAATCGCAATTGATCTTGATGGCACGTTGTTAAACAGCGAAAAGAATATTTCTGAACGCACTAAATCCGTTATTGCCGAAGCTAGAAGACAGGGACACCATGTTGCCATCGCAACAGGAAGGCCTTATCGAGCAAGCGTGCGCTATTACAATGAATTGGCGCTTGATTCTCCAATTGTTAATTTCAATGGAGCTTTTGTTCATCACCCTCTTGATCGTTCTTTCGGGACGTATCATTCACCAATGGAATTAAATACGGCTAGATCGATCGTCTCTTCTTGTAGTGAAATTAACGTAAAAAACATCATGGCCGAAGTGTTGGATGATGTTTATTTGCATCAGCATGATGAGCTGATTATGCAAAATATGATTATGAACGAATCCTCTATCTATACAGGTGAGATTCACAAAAACCTTAAAGATGATCCTACATCTCTTCTCATTCATCCACATGAACAGCAGCTCGCTGATCTTCGCTCAATGTTAAAAGAGCATCACGCAGAGATGATCGAGCATCGCGTTTGGGCTGCTCCTCTAAACATTATTGAGATTGTTCGAGCAGGATTAAACAAATCAGTAGGGCTTAAACGGTTAGCCGAACATTTCAATGTCCCTCAAGAAAGAATCATTGCCTTCGGGGATGAAGATAACGATCTTGAAATGATCGAATATGCTGGAACTGGCGTGGCGATGGGCAATGCGATTACTGAATTAAAAAACATATCTAACGAAATCACGATGACTAATGAAGAAGATGGTGTTGCTTCCTTCCTTGAAGAAAGGCTAAACATTATCCTACCTGATAAAAGACAGCTATCCTAAGCTGTCTTTTTTTGTTTAATGAAATCAGGATGAAGATCGAATAATTACTGATCGATGAACTCATCCTATAAAAGAAAGGGAGGGATTAATCATGGCAAAGAATAGTAAAACAAAGAGAATGGTAAAAGAAGGTGCGGATCGAGTTGTCCAAAACATGGACCAACACGACCTGACAAGCTTAAGCAATGAACAACGTAAGAAACAACAACAAGAAAATTTGTCAGGTGGTGAATAACGATGGGTAATCGTCATTTTCAGCTTGCTCGAGAAGCCGTTGCAAAAGCGGAGCAAATGGCTGCAGGTCATCCAGAGTTGCAAAACCAAATCGATGTGGCCCAAAATAATCTTTCTGCAGCTTTTCACCAATCTACAAGCGCAGAAAAAGAACAGCTCACATCTTACCAGGCAGTTATACAAGAACTTAGCCATGAATCATCCAATAAACCCTTTTAGTTTCCACGAAGAAGAAACCCGTCATGTGCGACGGGTTTCTTCTTCGTGGAAATGCATTCATCTAACGTTATTATACATTTAAAAAAGTTTTATGACCGGTTTAAATTTTGTTCGCCTGCCAAGCGAATTCAGTACTTCTTTCGTTATCAGCTTATATCCTTTTGCATTTAGCTGGAGACCGTCTTTTTCATAAAGCATTTTACTTTTCTTATTTTCTCGAATCAATTGCCAGAGATCAATATGTCTTGTTCCAAGCTTATTTGCTAAATGTTTAATTCGATCAGCATAACCCTCTATTTTTTGATTCGTCATTGAGACATTTCCTTCATTCATCACTGGTGATGGTGAAATAAGAATAACCCGTTCTGAAGGGAGATTATTAACCATGTACTCAATATTTCTTTCAAACTCACTCAAATCTGAACTTTGTCCTAAACAAGCTTCTTGCGTTCCAAAGAAAATGGTTACATAATCCGGTTTGTAGCTGAGAACATCAGACTGAAAACGCGATACCCCTTCTCTAGAAGTTGGGGTTGAACCTGCATTAATCACGATCCATTCATCAAGAGCCCCTCTTATCCTTGATGTAAGACGTTCGTTCCCTTTATCATCTACTTCCCTCGCTGTCAGGCAGTCGCCAAAACAAACAAGTACAGGCATATCTTTCCTCCCCCTTTCGTTCCGTTGTTACCAGTTCTTCAAAATGGCTGTTCGAAAATTGCCTTGCTCTACTATCTCTTTAATTTCAACTATCACTTCTTTTTCAAAAATTGGGCCGTTCCATACAAACGTATGAAATTCTCCATTTTCACCGCACGGATCCACGTCATTTGGAAGGGATTGAAGAAAGTTATCATCAAATGGTTTCCCTACCCAATCAGGAGATATTTTTGACTGATCAACTGTTGTAATCACTGCTTTAAAACCTGTCGCGATGAATCTTTTTGCCGTATGTAGAGTGGAATGTTGCCACAATGGGTATATGCCCTTCAGTTTGCATTCCTGTAAAAGCGTTTCCCGATAATGACGAATATCATCTAGAAATAAATCAGCGAATACGACCCCTTCTATTTCTGCTTCTTTAAACACCTTATATTGATTGCTAACAAGCTTCTCGTATTGCTTATTCGTACAGTTATCTGGTAAATTGGTTATCGTTAGAGGCAGACCAATAGCAGCTACCTGCTTTTCAAGCAACGCTGTATGTACGCCATGAAAAGGAATGGCACCATTTGTTTCGTTGATGGTTGTCCATAATCCTTTCACTTGAAGATGTGATTGCTTTAAACAATCGAATAAAGCTATGGCGCTGTCCTTCCCAGAGCTCCATGAAAAAATTAAATTCAATGTATTAGCTCCTTTCTTACTCTATATAGACGAATAGAAAAGGCTGAATGTTTCAAATATCTTGAAATTAATTAAAAACTTTATTCAAACCTCCTTAAAAAGGGATTGAAGTGTTTGAAGTCGAAACAGTATGACGGAGGTGGAACGGTAATGAATGTGTATCAATTATCCAGCCAGACAGATGAAGACATGATTGAAAAGGTTTCAAAGTTATTAATGAAGCAAATTACTCGTTCTGAGCAAGATGGAAGCTACGATAAACTCGTTAAAGGAGTAAAGCTTGCTCTTGATGAACAGACAGCATCACGAATCGTTGTCGCAGAGTCTGATGACGAAGTCCTTGGCGTCGCGTTTTTTAATATCGGCGTCAGCCTCTCTAGTGGTGGTCCATATATTTGGTTAAATGAATTATTTGTTGATCCAGATGCACGAAATAGAGGTATTGGTAGGAAATTACTCCTTCATGTCATTTATTGGGCTGAGAATGAAGGGATTAAGGGCATAGAACTTGAGACAGGAATTCATAACGCTGTTACAAAACACCTTTACAATTCTCTCGGTTTCCATGACATTATTTCAAAAAGATACGGGTTTACCTTCTCTTCTTAAAGATTATTTGCTGCAAGAGTTGTTTCTGATACACTAAGAGATGGTAGAGAAAGGAGGCGTTTATAAAATGGAATTACGCGTAGATCGTACACCAAACCCAAATGCTATTAAAATTACGGCAGACCAACAGCTTTTCGAAGGAACTTCAAGCCATTCTTTCAAGAAGAATGACAATCCCGATCACCAAATGGCTGCTGCACTTCTAAAATTAGAAGGTGTTGATAATGTGTTTGGATACCAGGATTTTATTACAATTAATAAGATGCCAGAGGCAGATTGGGATACATTACTTCCAGAAGTAAAAGAAACAATCTCTAATAACGCATAGAAAAAAGTTCCTCGGATATCCGAGGAACTTTTTTTGTGTTGTTAAGTAGTAGGCGAGATGTTTCATTTTTTCAGTAGAACACAAAGGGCGTATTAAAATAAAAAGGCTCCAGTGCTTGCCGAGGCTAATCGGGCACTTCCGCTTTTCTTGTCTAGCTGCGACTCGCAGAAACTGCGATATTTCGCTCTTTCACCAGAACACAAAGGACGTGTTCTAGTTCAAGAGCTCCAATATCTCCGTTTCTAAACGCCCGCTCCGCTTTTCTTGTCTAGCTGCAGTGAGCAGGGACTCGATCGCTTCAGCCCTTCATCCGAACACAAAAACCGTGTTCAAATGAAGGGCCTCCAGCGCTTGTCGTCCCTAAACGCTCACTTCCGCTTTTCTTAACCATCCGTTCTAAAGAATCCGAAGATGCCTGTGGTGTTGACTATGTTGGTGAAGGCGGTTGGGTCGATGTCTTGGATGATGTGCTCGAGGTCGTATAGTTCATAGCGTGTGACGACGATCATGAGCATTTCTTTGTCTTCTCCTCTGTAGGCACCTTTTGCAGGGAGCTTTGTGATTCCTCTAACAAGTCGGTCATGAATAGCTTTTTGCATTTCATTTCCTTTGGAAGTTACGATCATTGCTGTTAGTTTTTCGTGACGTGTATGAATGACGTCGATTACTCGAGATGATACGTATAAGGTAACGAGCGTATAAAGAGCTTTTTCCCAGCCATAAAGCATCCCTGCAGTGAGGATAATCAACGCGTTCATGCTGAAGAAATACGTACCGATTGGACGGTCTTTCATGCGGGATAGAATCATGGCTACGATGTCCATTCCTCCGGTGGAAGCCCCCCATTTTAATGTAAAGCCGATACCAATTGCTGCAATGACTCCGCCAAACACTGCATTTAGCAGGATATCTTCTGAAAGAGCCTGGACTGGAATGATTTCAAGGAAAAAGGTAGTAGCTCCAACACTGATAATACTATACAATGTAAAAGATTTACCAACTTTCTTCCATCCCAGTATAGCTACAGGGATATTTAGTAACATAAGTAAAATACCCGTTGAGATTGAAATTGGCGTATAATCACTTAGTACGCTAGAAATCAGCTGTGCGATACCAGTAAAACCACTAGCATATACATTGGCAGGGATAAGAAATAAGTTCAGAGAAACTGCACCAAGGATCGCACCTAAGAGAATCACAATAATTTTTTTTACTTCTTCCAATAAGAACACCTTCTTTTTTGAAACAGAGATTTATCTCGTTTGCAGAATATAAGTAGAGACTGATCCAATTGACAATATTCACTCTCAGGATCCGATCTTTATAAGTGACGATTAGGTAAAGCCACATCTACTAAGCCATGTATATCTAATCAAACTATCTAATCTACGTCAACTGTTTTCTATTCAACCCCATCAATAGGATTGATTTCCTCTTTGCTAATGGGATAAACTTGATTATAACAAACATTCATTTACATACTGACTTAAAAATGAAGAAGGGACGATCGTCCATGACAGTTAAAATCATTACAGATAGCGCCTCGGATTTGCCAGAGGATCTCGTACGAAAGCACGACATCGACATCATGCCACTAATGGTCATTATCGGAGATCAGGAGTATTATGATCGTGAAGAGATCCAAGCAAAAGAGTTATATAAGACCTTGCGAGAAGGTACAATGGCCAAAACGTCGCAAATTCCTCCAGCACGGATACGAGAGACATTTGCGAAATACGCTAAAATGGGTCAGCCTTTTATTTATATTGCACTATCATCTGGTATTTCAGGTACATACCAATCAGCTGCCATCATTAAAAATGAAGTACAGGAAGAATACCCTGACGTACAAATGGAGGTCATTGATTCTAAAGCCGCTTCTCTCGGCTACGGACTCATGGCGATCCACGCTGCTGAGCTTGCTGAAAAAGGTGAAGGATTTGAGCGAATATTAGAAAGCTTAAACAGCAAGTACTTAACGCACATGGAACACATTTTCACAGTAGACGACCTGGAGTTCCTTCAGCGTGGCGGTCGCGTCAGTAAAGCCTCGGCCTTCTTTGGTGGAATGTTAAAAATCAAACCAGTGCTCCACGTTGAAGACGGGAAACTTGTTCCGATTGAAAAAATTCGTGGAAAAAACAAAGTCACCAAGCGTATGGTTGAGATCATGCAGGAACGCGGCGTTAATCTTCAGTCCCAATTAATCGGCATTTCACATGGAGATGACCTGGAAAGCGCTGAAAAATTAAAAAGTGCGATTCAAGAGACATATGGGAGTGAGCACTTTGTCATTCATGAAGTAGGCGCTACGATTGGGTCTCACTCAGGACCAGGAACACTTGCTTTGTTTTTCTTAAATAAATAACTTCCTTTTACATAGGATGTCGCATAATCGCGTACTCTATTATTGTGCATGGCAATCCTGACACCAAGGGAGGACATAACGTGTCATCAACAAAAGATAATAATAAAAAAGCAGTTGATCATAATGCTAAACGAATGTTGAAAAACAAGTTAAAAGAAGAAAACCGTGAAGGCGGGAAACACCAGTATTCTAAGGATACTGACCACTTGTAGAGATCAAGCATTGAAAAGAAACCGGCTAAACAGCCGGTTTCTTAATTTCTAACATCGGTTATATTAAAGTAAGGAAATGTTGTGCCTACCCAAAATGCAAGCGAAAAACCTACCATAATGTAGAGTATAAAATATGCATCAACTCTAGAGAAGGTCTGTTTATAATAATAAGTTCGTTCCTTATTATTAAACTGCTTCGCTTCCATGGCAACTGCAATGCGATGAGCTCTACGAATACTTTGAGAAAGCAATGGCACAGCATAAAGTGTCACAGACTGCATGATTCGAGCGAACCCTTTTTTCTTTTTTATACCTCTAATACGTAATGCGGCTCTTAGCTGTTGGAATTCCTCCATCATAACAGGAAGAATACGAACAGCAGCCATAAAGCTATAGGCAAACCGAGGCGGTACTTTAAGCTGTTGAACGAGGGAATAGAAGAGAAATACTGGCCTCGTTGTCAAAGCGAATAGAAGTCCGAGCAAGGCGAAATTTAAAGCTCGAAACCCGATGTGAAGACCTCGAAAGAAGCTCTCTTCTGTAATATGAACGATTCCCCACTTCCACCAAGTCGTCGTCCCTTGACCAAAGAACATCATACTAGAAGCACTTGAGAAAAATAACAACAAAAATGGAATCATTAAAATCGCTAGTATCCTTTTCCGATGTCCTGTGGCGAACAAGACGAGAATTAATGGAACCACTGTTACATTGCTAATCAAATTTGGATTGTGAACGAATAATAGAAGGATAAATAATGCTAAAATGAACACCAATTTGAAAGCAGGATTTAAACGATGAAGCCATGTTTCTTTATACTGTAGAGTCCACTGCATGATGCTCCCTCTCTTCCCTTCTCAGAAGCTCTCGATCAGCAGTTAGCTTACCCTCTTCAATGATCCACTCTCTCGTCCCATAATTTTGAACAATCTTCTCATCATGCGTCACCATAATAATGAGCATTCCATCTGACCTTAACTGTTCAAATAAAGCTAGCAACTTAAACGTATTACTTGCATCTTGACCAAATGTTGGTTCGTCTAACAAAAGAATCGGTTGAGAACCAAACATGGCCGTTCCTACGCTTAACCTTCTTTTTTGACCCGTAGAAAGCTGGTACGGATGAAGAGTTCGCACTTGCTTAAGATCATATGCTTCAAGCCACTGCCCTACTTTTTGATCTACTTCCGCGTCTTCCATCATTTCAAGGGAATAAGCAAGTTCATCATAGACAGAATTCGTGACAAATTGAAATTCTGGATTTTGAAAAACAAAAGCTAGCTGCTCACGGGAAGCTTTGATCGATTTTAATTCCTGATTCTTTACTCTCTTTTTACCAGTCGTTTTCATCACGTTCATTAAACTTAAAAGAAAGGAGCTTTTACCTGCTCCATTCTTTCCGGTAACCACAATCCATTCTCCTTCATGAGCTGACCCATTATGCACTTCAATTTTTGGGATTTTGCCTCGATACCCTTTTAACTGTTTAATCTCAAGAATTTCTTCCCCTTTAACATACGGTGCAGGAAGTTTTTTTTTATTTGTATGTTCTTCCCATACGCCCGGATACCAGATCCCATATTCCTTCATCTTATGTTTATAAAAGGAGAAGACACTTTGTGGGTCAGCATCTGCAATAATCCTTCCCTCTGAATCAAAAAGGACGATGCGATCAACAAAATCAATTACTTCATCAATCTTATGCTCAACGATAATCATTGTTTGTGTAGCATTAAGTTGTTTAATTGTTTTCCATACGTCAGAGGTACCTGCAGGATCAAGTAACGCGGTCGGTTCATCCAAAAAGATTACATCTGGCTCAAGTGCAAGCATGGAGGCAATGGCTAGTCGCTGTTTCATCCCTTGTGAAAGTGAACTAATCTCAATATGCGGATCCTTAAAGGAAAGACCTACCTTTTCAAGATAATGACGAATTAACCCTTCCATTTCAGGTTGCGGGACAGCACGATTTTCCAATACGAATGCCATCTCTTCATCCACATATGGCATGCAAAACTGAGAATCAGGATCTTGAAATACAACGCCTGAAGATGCTGGTATACTTTTGGCATCTGCCTTCATAGGCACTGGAACGGCATTTGGAATTAAACCAGATAATATCTGAAGAAGAGTTGATTTACCACAACCGCTCGGACCAAGAAATAAGACCTTTTCCCCTTCTGCAATCTCAAGAGATAACCGATTAAATAGCAGTGTGTCCGCTCCCGCATATTTTACACGAAGGTTTGATACACCTACTTTCATATAACCACTCCTTACTGATCTAACGCCTTATAATCCTCATCACTTGCTGGTCTAACTAAGCTAGTAACACCCGTTTTCTCTAGAGCTTCTACAAGGAAATAAGCAAGTAGTCCAGCTAACAGGAAACCACCTATTAACCTAGCACCAATGAGAAGAAGTAAATTCCATAGAGCAAGGTCCATCACATACCCATAGGCAGCATCCATGACAATGGAGCCTACTGCAGCAGCAATCCCTCCAAGCGCCGCAACAAATGCGGTGTATCGTTTATAGCCAAATAAAGCAAACATTAATTCCGTTCCTAATCCTTGAACAATTCCATATAGAAGAACGGACAATCCATATTCAGAACCAACAAGAAATTCACCAGAAGCTGCAGCCGTTTCTGCAAGTAGTGCCACACCGGGCTTACGAAGAAGAAGCACTGCTACTGTACCCGCAATAAACCACATCCCGTAAATCACATCACCAATATGGAGACCAAATGGTTTAAAGATGTTATAGACCGGTCCCCACAGTTTATAAATAATCCCAAAAACAAGGGCAATCACGATCGTAATCAAAATGTCCGATAGTTTTAGTCGTTTCATACGCGCTCACCTTTTTGGAGGGAGACAGGCCACTCTTCTACTTGATAAGCCATTTCCCAGAAACCATATTCCAACTGACAGCTAAGAATGAAATAGTCCTTGATTCGCTTCAATTCTCTTTCAGGTGCCGTCTCAGCCCACTGATCGAGGATTTTTCTTAGTTGATCCGTCACAGGTTCCATTGACTTCTCTCCGTAAAACGTAATCCAATCATAAAAAGGATGATCTTCTTTAGGATTAACCTCTTCCATTAAACGCTGACCAATCTCCAGGTATGTCCATGGGCATGGCAGAAGGGCTGCAACGATTTCTCCGAGCGTACCTGAATGAGCAGCGTCAAGCATATGCCTCGTATAATGATGTGCCGTCGGGGCGAGGGGATAGCCTTGCAGCTCTTCATAAGTGACGCCTGCAGCTCGACACAAATTATTATGAGGATGAACCTCACTATGGAGTACAAATGATATTTGTTCAGTGAAAAGTGCCATCTCTTCTCGGTTTTCACATTTTGATAGCGCAATGCCATAGATTCGAACAAATGTATTCAAATATTCAAAGTCCTGCTTTACATAGTGAACAAGCTGTTCCTTCTCTAACTTTCCCTCCGCAATTCCTCTCACAAATGGATGATTAAAGATCGCTCCAAAAATTGGTGCTGCTTCCTCTCTTAACTGTTCAGTAAATGACATAAAAAAACTCCTCTCCGCTTTTCATCCAACTGATGAAGAGGAAAGGAGCTTGAATGCCGTTGTTCCGTCATTTTTGGAGATTTAGAAATACTTGTAAGCATTCCTTACTTCTACACGTTTAGGAAATCAAAACGTATAAAAGCCGCTCCAAAAATGGAGCGGCTGCGGTGGCATCCGTCTCCACTTTCCTCCGCTGGCGCTAACCAGATCAGGTTCAAAGGGTCCAGGACATCCTGTCTCAGTCATATAAATGACTCCCCTAGTGGATATATAAAAAGCTTTTTTGAATGTTAGTTTGATAACTATTAAGCTACTCTTCTTTCACACCTTTGTCAACCATTACTGGAAGTTCAATTACAAAAGTTGTTTGTTCTGGATTTGATCGCACTGAAATAACACCTTCGTGCTTTTCAATAATTTGCTTGCAAACAGACAATCCAAGACCTGTTCCGAGTTTTTTTGTACTAATGAACGGTTGAAAGATACTTTCAACAAGATGCGATGAAATTTGCCGGCCATTATTGGAAATTTCAATCGTAATCCGTCCATGGTTTTCTTTTGCTCTCAGCTCAATTTTTCGATGATCGATTTTATTTTCATTTAACTCTTCAATCGAGTTAATCATAATATTAAGAATGACTTGTTTAATTTGTTCTTCTACACCGAACAGTGGAATGTCTGGAGTAATGGCTGTTTCCACTTCTATATTTGATTCTAGTAGTCTTGGATAAAGAATTTCAATGGTATATCTTAATAATCCACTTAAATTTAATGATAGAGGACGATCGTCGCTCCCACGCATTTTTGATAAGAAAAGAAATTGACTTACCTTCTCTTCTAGACTTTTCATTTCGCTATTGAGGATTTCGAAATAGTGTTTCTCGATCGAATTATTAGCATCACTATCATCTTCTAATAATTTCAAAAATCCTTTAATGGAGGTAAGAGGATTGCGAAATTCATGAGCAAAGCTCGCACCTAGCTGACCAAGAATGGTTAAACGATCACTATGCATTTCCTGTATAAACTTATTTTTATCATGAATGATATTATCTTTCACCTTCGTGTATTCCGTTACTGAATGATACGAATAGGCATTAAAATAATTATTAATGATTTGAAGACCTTTCGAAAGTTCGTCTCTATCAAATGATGATTCGTTTAAGACAGAGATCACAACCGATCTCCCAAAATTAATATTCGCAATAAACTCTCCGATATTAACATTTGCTTCAATTCGCTCATTGGCAATTTTCTTAGTTAATGTCATAATCCAACTTTCATCCTGAAGGCGAATATAACGAGAGATAAGTTCAACCGTTCGTTTCCCATTCTTAATGATTTCTTCATAATAAGGATCCTCTTGAGAAATTTTTGCGCCAAGCAGCCACTTTTCTACAATTTTGGGCTGACTTTGTTCCAAAAACGACGCAAACCGTTCTTCAAATTCAGATTCTCTTAAATCAAAATTCATACCTCTCGCCTCACAAACTACATTATAGGTTTGTTTCATTTTATCATGTAATGCAAATGTCATCATTATATTCTCAGACTTAGGTTTAGAAATTCTCCCGATTGGCAATTCCTTACATATATAATTTGAAAGGAGTTATCCCATGCGACCAGATTTTAGACAGACGGATGGACAACCAGCACAACATCAAAATCATCAGCCAGGATCTCAGCAAGAAATGGATCCAAAGCCCATAATGGATGACCGGGATTATAAAGGATCAGGAAAATTAACGAATAAAGTCGCTCTCATCACTGGAGGAGATAGTGGGATAGGCGAAGCCGTTGCGATTGCTTATGCAAAAGAAGGAGCAAAAATCGCCATTGTTTATCTTGACGAACATGAAGATGCGCAACATACGCAACAAAAAATCGAAGAGATCGGAAGCGAATGTTTATTGTTGCCGGGAGACATTGGGAGTGAAAGCTTTGCTTACGATGTGATTAAACAGGTGATTGATCATTTCGGACAGCTCGATATTTTAATTAATAATGCAGCAGAACAGCACCCCCAACAGGGAATAGAAGAAATTAGTGCAGAACAGCTCGAAAAAACATTCCGAACCAACGTTTTTGCCATGTTTCACCTGACGAAAGCCGCTCTTCCCCATCTTAAAAAAGGAAGTGCAATCATTAACACATCCTCTGTAACCGCATATGAAGGCAATGATCAGCTGATCGATTACTCTAGTACAAAAGGTGCAATCACAACGTTCACAAGGAGTCTCGCAAAGTCGCTCGTTGGAAAAGGTATTCGTGTCAACAGCGTTGCACCTGGTCCTATTTGGACACCGCTTATCCCTTCCACCTTCTCAGCAGAAAAAGTGAAAAACTTTGGAACGAATACACCAATGGGAAGACCGGGTCAGCCAGAAGAATTAGCTGCGGCTTACGTCCTTCTTGGTTCTGATGGATCTTCTTATATGACAGGTCAAACGATTCATATAAATGGTGGACAGTTTTTAACATCTTAAAACCTCCTTTGGGAGGTTTTTTTATATTATTCACTCTATAAAAAAATGATTTTTAAGACTCTATTGGACAAGAGTTTATACGTCTTTTTACTGTATTCATATAGTATAGTGAATACAGTTTTAGACTATATTTGAACACGTATGTTCAATAGGGGTTGTCATTATGGCTTTTACCAATCGATACTCCACCCGAACGTGTGGAGCCATGACATTTACAGGAAACACTTTAGGATTAAGTCAGTTACTAAATGCTAACCAGGCTGGAACTCAAGGAAGTATCGGAGCATTTATTACAACCGATACATCACTTCAAGTGCCAACTTTTCCACCAGGAACCACTCTGGATTATACTTTAAATAACTCAGAGGCTAATCTAGTATTACCAGCTGGAAGCTCCGTTTTATATGCTGAATTAATCTGGGGAGGAAATTATCTTTCAGTAAACGAAGACATTACATCTGATATTGATAATTCTGTTACGTTCACGAACCCAAGCGGGACTGATTTCACAATTAGTCCCGACCCAACTACTAGTAATGAGCCAACATTTACCATCGGAGGAAATACTCGAGGATTTTACATGCGCTCCAATGATGTTACATCAATCGTTCAAGCAGCTGGCGCTGGTACATACACCGTAGGCGGCGTACCAGGACTAGTCGATCCTCTTCAAGCTTCCACAGCTGATACGAACCATGCAGGATGGACACTCGCCGTTGTTTATGCGAATAGTACATTACCAAACCGATCTCTGAATTTATTTGTCGGCGCCCAGGGTATCGTCATTAATCCTTTAAACCCCACAATTGATATAGCCATTTCAGGTTTTATGACTCCTCCTTCAGGTACTGTAGATGCCCGTTTACTCATCTCAGCTCAAGAAGGTGACGCGAATATAGGAGGGGATCAAGCTCTTTTTGGGCCTGATGCAGGTACATTAACCCTTCTCTCAGGACCAAATAACCCACTAGGAAACTTTTTTGGCTCTCAAATTAATGATGATTCCGGAAATCTTGATACGAGTGGAACATTTGGTAACCGGAACCAGGATCCTTTTACATTAACGAATATTGTTGCTGGAAGACAGGGATGGGATATTACAAACGTCAGTGGGGCTGGCCTATTACCGAACAACCAATCCACGGCTGTTTTCCGCTTCACGTCGTCAGGCGATGCTTATATGCCAAATGCACTTGGCGTCCAAATTGACGAAGGTGATGCCATTTTAGATATCGTGAAAACCGTTGATAAGCCATTTTCCACCTATCGTGACGTGCTTTCGTATACGATCACCATTACAAACAACGGCGTTGTTCCCGCTATTAACGTAATCTTTACTGATTACCTTCCAGCTTGCACCCAATTTATTGAGAATAGTTTGTATATTGATAGTGTACAATATCCGGGTAGTAATCCCCAATATGGTATTGACCTCGATGATATTGATGTCGGTGATACCGTTACAATTTTCTTCCAGATTGTTGTGAAACGGTGTAACTGTTTTGTTCTTAATGTAGCCGAAGTCGAGTTTAGCTGTGGTAAAATCGCTACTAGTAACCAGGCCATATCTACTGTATGTTAATTAGTAAAAAAAGATCGTGTGCTAATTTTGCACGCGATCTTTCATTTTATATAAACTAGTTATTCGACTCTAATAATCGTTAATGACGCTCCCACACCCGACGTCAACACAACTGCTGCAACCAAACCAAACAGTTGAAGTGAGATCGTATCACCAGCGTTTAAAGCTGTTATTACTTCAGCGCTATATTTATTTAAAGAAACAAGAGGGGATATGACCGATTGGGGGAGGGAAGCTCCATTAATTAATAATCTTGAACTAACGATTAGAGAAGCGGTTTTATTAATTTGATAAGAAATGTAGTACCTTCCTGCTTCTTGTACGGTAAAAATGGTGTTCGGACCATTTACTGTGATTGTAGCAGGCAAACTTTGTCCATTTGGAAGGGGGATGTTCGTTCCACCTAGAATAACGTTGATGATTGCACCACCTGTATTTGCCGCAAAACCCGAAGTGCCTGTGACTGACGGTCCTTCTGGTCCCTCAGGCCCCTGCGGCCCTGGTGGACCAGGGATTCCCTGTGCACCTTGTCTACCAAATGCTCCTCCAGAACAGCTCCCACAACCTCCACAACCTGAACAACTCATGAAAATCACCTACTTTGGAGAATTTGTATTTACTATAGTAAACGCGATCCTTGATGGATTTGGAACGGCTGATGACGGCTTGTTCAAAGTTTATATGTATTTTATTAAAATTCCCCAAAATAAATAGCCACCTTCGTGGCTATTTCATACTCTCATTCTGATTAATCGTTCTCACTGTCCAGCGCTCTACAACCTTGTGTGGTACACAAACACGTTTGTTTCCTGACTCAGGATCACTAATTTTCTCTAGCAAACAGTTCACTGCCTGATAACCTAGTTGGAAAATATTAATATCAACAGAAGTAAGCGGCGGACTGGCATATTCAGCGAGCATCACATTATTGAAACTAATGACGGAAACATCTTCAGGAACAGAAAGACCCATCTCATCAAGCTTGCTCATGATACCAAGGGCCATAAGATCATCTGCAACAACAAGCGCGGTTGGAGGATTTTCTAACGAAAATAATGCCATTACCGCTTCCTGTCCGCCTTCTTTTAGAAACTCCACATGAACAACATAATCGTCTTGGAGTGGGATTTCCGCTTCCTGTAGGGCTTTTTCATAACCGTGTAACCGCTCCACGGTAACGACTAGATCTAAATTCCCTCCAACAAATGCGATCCGTTCATGACCTTTGCCGATAAAATGCTCGGTTACATCTTTTGCCGCGCTATAGTTATCATTATCGACATGAGTGATTGAATCTGGATTCACTAGCGGCTTCCCAATAACGGTAAACGGAAAATTTTGTTCCTGTAAAAACGTCATGATTTTATCGTCGATTCTTGAATAAAGCATTACTATACCGTCCACTCTACGCCCGTGAACCATCCCCATTACGCCTTCTAGCATTTCTTCTTCTGTTGCCCCAGTGGACATATATAAGGTATATTCTTTTTCATGAGCCTTCGTACTAATACCGCGAAGAACTTCTGGAAAGAATGGGTTCTGTAATACTTTATCTGCTGAACTCGGCATGACAAGGCCAATCGTTTGTGTACTCCGGTTCGCTAGACTTCTTGCATTATAGTTAGGATGGTAGCCAAGCTCTTCCATCGCCTCTCTTACACGACGTTTCGTTTGCTCACTAATTCGTGGATTATTTGCGATCACACGTGATACCGTTGATGGCGCAACATTGGCAAGCTTCGCTACATCTTTAATCGTTACTGCCATTGGGATTTCCTCCTATACAAAGCTTTCGCTTGTTCATTTCATATGATAAGTAATTGATCTATCTTAACTATCTAATGATTCATTGTAAACGATTTCTATTGAAAATGACATCTACTATAGAGAAACAATCCTACCTATTAAAGTTCTCTAAACGAAGAATTAGGATAAAAAAAGAGAAAGAAGCTGCAAGAGTAGCTCTCCTCTTCCTCTTCTTTCTCACGTCTTGCTCTATCCTTTCGTTCCACCAGCAGTAAGTCCAGATATAAAGTAACGTTGCAGCGATAAGAATAAAATTGAAATTGGGATCGCAATCAATACTGATCCTGCAGCGAACGTTGTAAACTCATTACCGAACTGATCAGAAATCATTTTGTAAAGACCAACCGCTAACGTATATTTATCCTCACTACGAAGAATAACTTGAGCAAGAATAAAATCCGTAAACGGTGTAATGAAACTAAATAATGCTACAACAGCAAGAATCGGTTTTGCAAGTGGTAATATGATTTGCCAGAAGATACGAAAGTGACCCGCTCCATCGATTCGAGCTGACTCATCAAGCTCTTTTGGAATTGTATCAAAGTATCCTTTAGCAAGCCAGGTATTCATTGGCAGTAAACCACCTGTATAAACGAGAATCAGCGCAAAGTGCGTATCTAACAAACCCGTTGTATAAGCTAATACATAGATCGCAATAAGTGCTGCAAAGTTCGGGATCATTTGAAGAATTAAGAAAGTCATTAATCCATTTTTACGACCGACGAAACGGTAGCGTGAGAAGGCATAAGCCATACAGGAGATCATCGCTACGGCTAGAATCATTGTGATGATACAAATCTTCAATGTGTTCCAATACCAAAGCAAGTAATCACTTTCAGCCGTATTAAATAACGATTTGTAATGCTCCAATGTTGCATCCTTCGGGATAATGGATGATCCAGATAGACTGTCACCGGGATTAAAGGAAGACCCCACAATCCATAGAACTGGATACAAGATGATGACACAAGCAATAGCGATGGCAATGTAGGACAGTGTTAAACGTAAGGTATTCTGCATTTTTGGACTCATATTACATCATATCCTCTTCTTGGAATGATTTCGTTCTTCTAAACTGCCATAGTGCTACACCTATAACAATGGCTGATAGAATCATGGTAATAGCAGCAGCTTTGCCATATTGCGCAGACGTAAACGTGAGCTTATAGATCCACGAAATCAAAATGTCAGTAGAGCCTGCTGTTTGACCTGATACGGCAGGACCACCACCGTTAAACAGGTAAATAACGTTAAAGTTATTAAAGTTAAATGTATATTGTGTGATTAAAATTGGCGCGATTGCAAAAAGAACCATTGGAAGCGTGATTCCTCTAAACTTCTGCCAGATATTCGCACCATCTACTGTGGCAGCTTCATATAATTCATCTGGAATCGATTGAAGCACACCCGTTACCATAGCGAAAATAAACGGGAATCCAAGCCAGAACTGTATAAGAATTAAAGCAACTTTTGTCCAAAATGGCTCTGTAAGCCATGGTATCGCATCGATACCGAACGCTGCTAAGATGTCGTTATTTATCGCACCAAACGTCTCATTAAACATCCCCGCAAACACAAGGATTGATACGAAAGCTGGTACGGCCCAAGGCAAGATAAAGATTGTTCTAAAGATGCCTTTAAATTTAAGGTCTTTCTGGTTCATCAAAACGGCTAGAAAAATACCAATGGCAATTTGTCCTGTTGTTGCAACAAATGTCCATACGATTGTCCATGAGAATACATCAATGAAAGTATCGCGCCAGATGTCTAGCTTAAATATATCAATATAGTTTTGAATCCCAATCCAATCTACTAAGTTAGCTGGTGGAGAATGGTAGAGATCGTAGTTTGTAAACGAAAGTAAAATAACAAACAAGATCGGGAAAATAACAACAAAGATTAATAAGAAAAATCCTGGTGATAGCATTAAGTAAGGAAACCCTTGTTCAGAAACATTACGGTATTGCTCTCTAACAGAATTTAAGGGAATGCCTAGATCACGATTTCTTCCATTCAAATATGCATCCCTTAGGTTTAAGAAATAAATAACCAATCCAATCAGGATAACAAGGACAGCGATAATTCCCTGTGTTAACAAGAAGATGGAGTGATCTCGTGGTAGCTTTTCCCCCAGGGTAACGATCCCCCATAATCCAATGTTGATTAAGTCAGCAAAAGCAACGGCAAATGAAACCGTTAAGATGAAGAACATAAGTCCTTTGAGGATCTGCTTGTTATAAAACTGACCGAATCCAGGTATTAGTGATAAAGCAAGTGCTGTTTTTCGATGCTTTGTTTGACGCTCAGTTGCCTCCATCGTGATGGCAATCCCCTTTCTTCTCCCCACTTTTCTAGCTTTAAAGTGAGAAGCAGTACCCCGTTTCCGGAGTACCGCTTTAAATTTTCAAAACTTTAGTTGCTGTGATTCTGCTCGATTTGAGACTTAATTGTTTTCGTAGCCTCATCAAGGGCTGCTTTTGGTTCTTGCTTATCTGTTGCTACTAATTGTAGAGCAGACGCTGCTGGCTCCCATACTTCAGCCATTTCTGGAATGTTAGGCATCGGAACGCCATATTGAGATTGAAGTGCTACGGCACTTGCACCTTCATTATCAGCAATAACTGGATCTTCAATTAGTGATTTAACAGGAGGAATTTCTGCTGTTTTTTCGTAACGAATCTTTGCATTCTCCTCATTTGTTAACCATTCAACGAGCTTCGTAGCCCATTCTTTGTTCTCAGAGAAATTACTTACGTGCCAGCCTTTAACACCGATAAATGTTTTGAAATTCTCTCCGTTTGGAAGTGTAGGCATTGGCGCAACACCAATGTCAATTCCAGCATCTTTATAACCCTGGAAAGACCATGGTCCGTTCATAACGGAAGCTGCTTTCCCTTCATTAAATAGACCATCCATTGTAGATCCACCGTTTTCACCAATTAGGCCTTTAGGGAAAAGATCTTCCTGATACCATTTCTGAATATATTCCGTTCCTTCAATAGCACCATCATTATTAAGACCGATGTCATCTGGGTTTAATCCCTCATCAGTGCGATCAAACACATAGCCGCCATATCCTGAAAGGACAGCGTTTGCAAAATAGAAGTTATCCCATAGCGCAAGGAAGCCATACTGCTTGTCTTTCGTGAAGTCTTTTGCAAAATCATAGACTTCATCCATTGATTCCGGAGCTTTTTCCATTAGATCTTTGTTGTAAATGAAGACAGGTGTTTCCGTTGCTTTTGGTAGTCCATAAAGGTTACCGTCAAAGTTTTCAGCTTGAATAGAAGATTCTGTAAATGTATCAATCACAGACTGTTCAACTTCGATTGGGGAAATAAGTCCTTCAACCGCTGCCTGTCCAATTTGATCATGTGGAAGTGTAATAACGTCAGGACCAGTACCTGCTGGACCATCAAGACGAATTTGCTCTCTAATTTCGTCAGCCATACCTAGTTCTTTAAATTCAACTTTAATGCCGTACTCTTCCTCGAAGCTAGCAATAGCCGGTTCAAGTGCAATCCCTTTATCTGTATCTTCCCAAACAACTAGCTTCTCAGGTTTATTTGCATCTTCTCCCTCAGAATCACTGCCTCCGTTGTTACTAGAAGCGTTTTCATTGTTTTGCGGTCCGCATGCTGCAAGAACGCCGATTGCAAGAACTAGTGTAAGAAACAAAGCGAAAAAGCGTTTCATGTGTTAACCCCCTCTTAATTTTACGATAGGAGTACAAGCGCTTTCATACAACTCAGTGAAAACGATTGCACTGTCTTTCTATAACTTATTATACATGGCTATAAAATTTTCGCAACCGTTTGCACAAAGTTTTTTCAAAATTTTTTCGAAACAGAATTTCTCCTTGTTTTTTACATTTGACTATCGTACTTTGATCTTCTACATTTATATAGAAGCAACGTTCCATTTCGATTAGTGCTTGAAATGAGTTTTCTTTTATTAAAATGCAAGCGATTGCACACGGAGGTATCTATTTATGTTTAAAGAAGCCATTTATCACCGCCCAAAGAACAACTATGCTTACGCATATGATAAGAAAACACTACACCTGATGATTCGAACAAAGAAAGATGATGTGACATCCATCTCCCTTATTTATGGAGATCCGTATGATTGGAAAGACAACAAATGGCAGTTCACTTCTAAAACAATGAAAGTAACTGGCTCTGACTCTCTATTCGATTATTGGAGTATAGCGATCCAACCTCCTTATCGTAGATTGAGATATGGCTTTTTTCTAGAAGATAAAAATGAAGCGTATTATCATACTGAAAAAGGCTTCTATACGGAACAGCCATCAGATACCAACGACTATTATAGTTTTCCTTTCCTAAATGAAGCTGATATCTTTACAGCTCCTGAATGGGTGAAAGACACAGTATGGTATCAGATCTTTCCCGAACGATTTGCTAACGGGGATACTTCCTTAGATCCAAAAGGTACGCTTCCATGGGGAGAATATCCTCCGGAGCGCAACAACTTTTTCGGCGGAGACTTTCAGGGGGTAATAAATCATCTTGATCACTTAGCGGAACTTGGAATTAATGGAATTTACTTCACACCTATTTTTAAAGCGGCCTCAAACCATAAATACGACACAATCGATTACATGGAGATTGATCCACAATTTGGCGATAAAGAAATGTTTAAAGAGCTCGTCAAAGCCTGTCATGAAAGAGGCATTAAAGTTATGCTTGATGCTGTTTTCAATCATAGCGGTTATTACTTCGAACCTTTTCAGGACTTATTAAACAACGGAGAAGCATCACGCTATCGAGACTGGTTTCACGTTCGATCCTATCCAATTGAAACAAAACCTCTTCCCTCCTATGATACTTTCGCCTTTGAAGCGACAATGCCTAAGCTTAATACTGAGAACCCAGAAGTGAGAGAGTATTTACTACAAGTTGGTCGCTACTGGGTAGAAGAATTTGATATTGACGGGTGGCGACTTGATGTTGCAAATGAAATTGATCACCGCTTCTGGCGTGAATTTAGAAGAGAGGTTAAGCGTATTAAGCCTGAGCTTTATATTCTTGGTGAAATCTGGCACGACTCGATGCCGTGGTTACAGGGCGATCAGTTTGATGCTGTAATGAATTACCCTTTAACTGCTGCCCTACTTGATCATTATGCAAATGGAAGAATCTCTGCCGAAACAATGGGGAACCGACTATCCGCACTCCTTCACTCTTATCCTGCAAATGTGAATGAAGTCGCCTTTAATTTATTAGGAAGTCACGATACACCGCGACTCCTCACACTGGCAAACGGGAAAAAGGAGGTCGTGAAGCTCATGTATATCCTTCAATTCTCCTTCCCAGGAACACCTTGTATTTATTATGGTGACGAAATTGGGATGAAAGGTGGCGCTGATCCCGATTGTCGAGAATGTATGATTTGGGATGAAAAAGACCAGGACACTGAACTATTTCAGTTCTTAAAAGAATTAATCGCCCTTCGCAATCAACACCCTGCGTTTCGGAACGATGGAACTTTCGAAGTGGTGTATACAGATGAATCACTTATTCAATATAAGAGGAAAACGAATAATGAAACGCTCCTCTTTCTATTAAACAACTCAGAAAAGGCCATAACTACTGATCTCTCACTCAATTATTTGAACACAAAAACTCTTTTAGGGAGTCAGCACGACTCTAGCCTACTTCATCTTGAACCATTTGGCTTCACTATTTTAGACATTTCATGAGCAAGAAGCTCCTGGTCATCATCCAGGAGCTTCTTTTTATGCCTCAGAATTCGAAATTAACTGAAAGCGCAACCACCCTTACCCCACTTGGAATATTCTGATTATTTAAATGTGCTAAGGTGAGATTTTATGACATACTATTTTAAATTTTCAAAAAATAACCTTGAATTTCTCGTTTTCACCGCATAATATTAGGATATAGAAAAAAGGCAATGTTAGAAAAACTG
Organism: Anaerobacillus sp. 63XJN7_4_ISO-PGPR-S23-413; assembly: GCF_056173725.1. Lineage (NCBI taxonomy): Bacteria > Bacillati > Bacillota > Bacilli > Caryophanales > Bacillaceae > Anaerobacillus > Anaerobacillus sp. 63XJN7_4_ISO-PGPR-S23-413. Next base: position 1,527,878 of record NZ_CM149688.1, on the reverse strand, counting down.
ACATGGAGGGTCTTACATGAAAAAAGTAGAAGCCATTATTCGTCCCGAGGCATTTCAGGATCTAAGAGATCGGTTAAGAGATGAAGGTATCACAGGCATGACAGTATCTGAAGTAGCTGGATGTGGATTACAGAAAAAACAAACTGGTGTCTTCAGAGGAAGTCATTTTGAAGTGTCGCTTCAGGCAAAAATTAAAGTAGAGCTCGTTTTTGATGATGACCTGCTTGATCATGTTGTTAAGCATATTCGCGATATATGTGCAACCGGGGAAGTTGGCGACGGCAAAATCTTCGTCTATCCTGTCGAAGATGTTATTCGTATACGATCTGGTGAACACGGACTAACTGCATTTAAATAAATCAAAAAGGATGATAAAAGCTATGAAAAAAATCACTGGTTTGTTCGCGCTTCTCTTTCTTCTCTCAGGAGGACATGTCTTCGCAGCAGGCGATACCTCTGCTGTAACCGCCTTGAGTGCTTCAATGGATACCGTATGGATTGTGATTGCTGCTTTTCTAGTATTCTTCATGCACGCTGGATTTGCAATGGTTGAAACTGGATTTACCCGTTCTAAAAACGCCTTAAATATTTTAATGAAGAATCTCCTAACAATGTCAATTGGTGCAGTGCTTTACTTTATAATTGGTTACGGATTGATGTTCGGTTCTTCAGCAGGCGGTTTTATTGGTAGTGATGGTTTCCTTCTTCTAGGACAATCTGAAAACATCGGCTTCTTTGTTTTCCAGGCCGTCTTTGCGGCAACTTGTGCGACAATCATTTCTGGTGCAGTAGCTGAGAGAATGAAATTAATTAGCTATATTGCTGTAACGGTTGCGATGATTGGATTTGTTTATCCTGTTGTTGGTCACTGGATTTGGGGTGGCGGATGGCTTTCAGAACTAGGGTTTGTTGACTTCGCTGGCTCAACGGTTGTTCATATGACAGGTGCACTTGGTGCGGTAGTAGCAGTCGCCTTTCTTGGAGGACGTCTTGGTAAATACTCAAATGGAAAAGTGAACGTTATTCAAGGTCATAACATTCCACTTGGCGCACTAGGGGTATTCATTCTTTGGTTCGGCTGGTTTGGATTCAATGCAGGTAGTACACTGTCAGCAAGCGACGCACTTATCCCTACAATCGTAGCGACAACACTTCTTTCTGCTTCAAGTGGTGTCATCGGAAGTGCCCTTTATTCTTATATTCGCTATAAGCAAATTGATGCTTCTTTAACTCTAAACGGCGCATTAGCTGGACTTGTCGGAATTACAGCTGGAACAGCAAGCGTATCTCCAATTGGCGCTATGTTCATCGGTCTTATCGCTGGAGTTATCTTGATTGAAGCCGTTCAACTGATTGACCGACGCGTAAAATTGGATGACCCAGTTGGAGCAATTGCTGTTCACGGAGTGTGTGGGGCGTGGGGCACGCTAGCCGTTGGACTTTTCGCAATCGATGGTGGTTTATTCTACGGAGGCGGTGCATCCCTAATCCTCGTTCAAGCAATCGGAATTCTTGCAGTTATGGCGTGGACGATTGGCACAGTAGGTATTTTCTTATTCATCTATACTCGCTTCTCTTCCATTCGCGTTTCTCGTGAAGAAGAAATTCAGGGACTTGATTTCGCAGAGCACGGCTCAACAGCTTACGAGCTTAGAGGAGGCCTTCTCAACAACAATGAAAGCCCTTCTGCCGGAACACCATTCGGCCACGGCCTAGTCGAACGCCTCAACGGACTCGAACAGCCACCAGTTGAAAAAAGAAAAGCAGAAGGGAGCGTTTAGACACGAAAAGCGGAGACGAGCGTTTAGAAACGGAGATATTGGAGCTCTTGAACTAGAACACGCCCTTTGTGTTCTATTGAAAGAGTGAAATATCGCAGTTTCTGCGAGTCGCAGCTAGACACGAAAAGCGGAAGTGGGCGGTTAGGGTCGACAAGCGCTGGAGGCCCATAAAAAGAACACGGTTTTTGTGTTCATTTTATGGGGTGAAGCGATCGAGACCCTGCCCACTGCAGCTAGACACGAAAAGCGGAGACGAGCGTTTAGAAACGGAGATATTGGATCTCTTGAACTAGAACACGCCCTTTGTGTTCTGGTGAAAGAGTGAAATATCGCAGTTTCTGCGAGTCGCAGCTAGACACGAAAAGCGGAAGTGGGCGGTTAGACACGGCAGGCACTGGAGCCTTTTCATTTGAACACGGTCTTTGTGTTCGGATGAAAAGGTGAAGTGACCGAGTGTCTGCCCACTAAAGTCGGAACGAGCAATAATACAATCTTTTAAAGAAAAGGATCGAAGCCATCAGCTTCGATCCTTTTTTTAGTCGACTAAATTTACGTTATGATGCTCCATCCAATAATTAATTTGAGCAAGGTGTGCAATCAATTGAGGTCCTGCCATAAGCTGACCGAACCAGGGTACTTTAAACGCCTTTCCTTCTGAATCTATGATATTTTGCACAACTTTTCTATCGATCAATTCAAGAAGCGGCGACTGCTTGTTATCGAGCGTATCTTGAAGCCATGAAGAAACGGCTTTCGTATAAGCAGGATTATAGGTTTTTGGATATGGACTCTTTTTTCGATAAAGAACATCATGTGAAAGCGTTCCTGTCATCGCTTTTCGCAAAAGTCCCTTCTCTCGACCATCAAGCATTTTCATATCCCACGGGACATTCCACACATATTCGATAATGCGGTGATCAGAAAATGGCACCCTTACTTCTAGACTAGCTCCCATGCTCATACGGTCTTTTCGTTCAAGAAGTGTTGTCATAAACCAATTTAAATTCAAGTAAAAGAGAGCTCTTCTTTTTGCTTCAATCTCACTCTCACCATCAAGTACTGGCGTTTCCTTAATTGACTCACGATATCTTTCCGTGACGTAATCTTCTAGCTTCAATTTATTACGAACATCTTCTTTTAACATCGCCTGTCTTTCAAGTGTCGATCTCATCCACGGAAACTGCTCCTGATCTAAAAGCTCCGGCTTATGAAACCATGGATACCCACCAAATATTTCATCTGCACATTCACCAGAAAGAGCAACAGTCGCATGTTTCTTAATTTCCTTTGAAAACCACAATAATGAAGAGTCTACATCCGCCATACCAGGCAGGTCTCGACATTCAATCGCTTCCTTTAAATGATGCACAAGCTGAGGTGTATCAATCACACAGTTCGTATGATCAGTTGCAAGCTCTGCTGAAACTTTTTTGATCCACGGAGCATCTGAATTTGGCTGAAATTCACTACTCTTGAAGTATTTATCATTATCCACATAATCAACCGAAAAAGACCGTAATGTGCCCTTATTGTCATCAAGGAATGCCGTTTGAGCAACGGACGTAATGGCACTTGAATCAACTCCACCAGACAAAAACGTACAAACTGGTACATCGGCAACAAGCTGTCGTTTAATGGAATCTTTTAAAAGGTCCCCTACTTTACCTACAGTTGTATCAAGATCATCAGTATGTTCACTACTTTTGACATTCCAATAGCGCCATTTACGAAGACCACTCTGCTCAAACTTCATCGCAAATCCAGGTCGCAGTTCATTTATCCCTCGAAAAACCCCATGTCCTGGTGTTCTCGAAGGACCTAAACCAAAAATTTCTTGAAGCCCCGCTCGATCGACCTCCGTCTTCACATCGGGATGAGCAAGAATGGCTTTAAGTTCTGAGCCGAATTGAAGCGAGCTGCCACTTTGTCGATAGAATAACGGCTTAACACCAAGGCGGTCTCTTGCAAGGAATAATTTCTCTCCATCCCAAATGCCAAAGGCAAAAATACCATTCAAATGATCAACGCATTGCTCTCCCCATTCAACATAGCACGTTAAAAGAACTTCTGTATCCGAATGAGATTGAAATGTATAACCCTTTGCAAGGAGAACTTTACGCAAATCCTCCGTATTATATAGCTCACCGTTATAACAAATCGTATATTTCTTGTCGCTGTGTGTTCTAGTCATTGGCTGACTTCCACCAGCTGGGTCAACGACAATCAAACGAGTATGCCCAAATCCACAATGCGAGCTAACCCAGCTGTTTGAAGCATCTGGACCCCGTCGTGATAGCGTATTCGCCATTCGCCTAAGAACGTTCTCTTCTCCTGTCAGATTCTGCTTCCAATCCACCCATCCTGTTATCCCACACAAAAAGATCTCCCTCCTCTCATTCCTCTCTGTTCACATTATGCATACGCCCAATTTTTGTGCAAAATGTCTTTCAGGGAACGAAAAAAGAGACCTTTTGATAGGTCTCACACTTTCTGAAAACGCAAAAAGTACCATGCGCCTTCTTTTACAACTGGTTTTATTTGTTTAAGCTTAAATCCTGTTTTTGTTGCTAAGTCGTCCATTTCATCACGACTTGGCAATGGATAAAGGTTATCATGAGCACTCATGAAGCTGTTAAACGCAGCCGAGAAAGCCTGCCCGTGTTTTGATTCATGCATAGGAGTGATGATAATCAGCTGACCACCTTCACCTGTTACCTCATTTGCCTTTTGGAACAGTTTCAATCGATCTTCTGGAGCAAAATAATAAAGTAAATTATTCATCATCGCCATATCAAAGGGGGCACCATCCCATTTCCATGTCATCATATCATCAGGATAAAGGTGTAGCGGTGATTTTAGCGGAAAATGGATATTAGCTTCTGCATCTAAACAGACGGATCGATTTTTTTCAATTCCAACAAGCTTCATGTCCTCTAGCTTTGCTCCAATACGCGATAAATACCCTGCGTAACCTGCCCCAAAATCAATAACGGATTGTGCATTCGTCGTCTTAATCGCTTGATAAATCTTCGGAAAAGCAAAACGTTCAATAAAGCTTGATGTTGCTGCAACCGTTCCACCATAGTCTTCGTCCTCATATCGTGCGGGTTGATCTTTGCTTAATAAATCAGGGTAGGACAGCAAGATCGGAATATGTAACTCCATCATTTCTTTTAGTAAGATACCAACAGAGTGCTCACTGCTTTTTGAGATCGATTCAACCATATGTTTCTTAGAACGAACCTTTCCATCCTTCTCTTTTTTTAGGTGACCAATTGCCACCCCCACTTCAGCCCATCTTGTTAATAGCAGTTCATTCATGTCTCGTTTGGTTGCAACAGCAGAGACGGTTGTTCCTAATTCGAACTCATCAAATAAGTCATGTACATAGCCTACATGGGCATGCCAGGCGTATAAAAAAGGTTCATTGCTTTTCATCCACTTTCTAGCACGCCAGATTTTCTTTATTTCCTTCATCTCGTTTCCTCCCGTCTCATTTGCAATACCACGGATAATCATCCTCTTTCGTGAACATTACTTTCTCATTTGGATGCTTACTTAATTTCCCATTCCCTATTGCAGCTGGAATTACTCCTGCTTGCTTCAATCGATCCAACAGGTTAAACTTCCAAATGCCAAGTCCCGACGTATTTAACATCTGTTTATAGTGCAGAAGAGGTGAATGCTCTGTTTGATTGACCCCTTTAATTCGAAGTCTCTGCCACGGACGATAAGGAAAAGAGTAGAGCAGTGCAGCTTGATGACTAAGCGTAGACACATATTCCGCTCGCGGTTTTCTCACTTTCTCATACCACTTAAGCTGCTTCCATTCCGTCTGATTCGTTTTATACATCCAGCAAAGAAGTTCTCCCAATACATCAGAATCTTGAATTGCCAGGTTCATTCCTTCCCCTGCCATAGGATGTACGCTATGAGCGGCATCCCCTGTTAAGATCAAATTATTTTTGACGTAATTGGAGACATTGTGCCTAACAGGAATCATGAGTTGAATCTTTTTCCACGTATCAATTTGATGAACATAGCCCTCAAGCTCCGGCATTAGCTCACAATAAGCACGGTAAAAGGACTCTAATCCTTCTTCACGCATCGATTTGAACTCTCCCGGCTTAATCAACAGTACACTTCTTACTTCATTGTTCGGAAGTGGGAATAATCCGACAAATTTATTTTGAGTTGTGATGATAGTTGACTGATTTAGTGTCTCTGGTCGGGGAAACGATACCGTCAAGAAATGATGATTATATTTTGTATTCTTCATCTCCACTTCCATAGCTGTTCTTGTTGGAGAAGCTCTTCCTTCAGCACCAACATAAAAACCTGCGTGAATTTCACGTTCTCCTTCTTTAGTTTGAATGATCGCTTTCTTATTCTCAGGCTCATCTTCAGTAAAGCCCGTAAATTTAGCAGGCTGTATATAATCAACAGATTCATATTTTGAAGCCTCTTCGAAAAGAAGCTCTTTTAGCCTCTCATGTGGAATCATAAGCGATGTATTATAGAGAGATGGAATCACATCGTAGCGAAATTCATTTGAACTAAGGTGCTCCATCGTGCCATCGTCTTTTTGGTTATACTCATGGAATTCAATCGAAGGTAAGTGAAAACCATTTTCTTTTACTACATCTAAAACATTAATTCGGTCAAGGACTTGAAGACTTTTTGGCTGAAGAAGTTCACCTTTATAAATCAACCCGCTTCTTTTATCTTTTTCAATTAATAGCGTTTTCACATTACTTTGTCCTAATTTGACAGCAAGTGTGAGGCCCGATATGCCTCCTCCAATAATCATGACGTCGTAATCCATCTCTTTATCACCTCTTTGCTATGGTCCTATTCCCTTCCAACTATCGGTTGAAACAGCTGGAGCACATTGGAGGCAGGACGCTCTGCAAAATAAAAAAGATCGACCACATTGGGTCGATCTTCGTTAGGTTGCCAAAGGAAATTGCTTTGATAGAAGCAGTTTCTCGAAACGATCCTTATTCAATGGTTTACTATAGAAAAATCCTTGCGCAAAGTTACACCCGAAGCTTCTAATAATATCACCCTGTTCTTTCGTCTCAATTCCTTCCGCAACAATTGATAAATTCAAACCTTCGCACATCGTAATGACCGCTTTAACAATCGCTGCATCTGCGTTGTTTTCCTGAAGGTTTCGAATAAAGGACTGATCGATTTTCAAAATATCTAATGGGAAATCCTTCAGATAACTAAGCGAAGAATAACCAGTTCCAAAATCATCAATGGACACTTTAATACCCATTTCTCTTAATTCATTTAGCATCGAAATACTATAATCCGTATTGACGAGCGTTGTGCTCTCCGTTACTTCAAGGTGTAGAGATTGAGGATCGAGACCAGAAGCCACTAATGCTTCTCTAACGGAATCAACGAATTTCTCACTTTGAAACTGTCTTCCAGACACGTTCACACTAATCGACAAGTCATCATATCCAAGCTCTTGCCATTTGCTCGTTTGCATGCATGCTTCGTTCAATACCCAAATACCAATTTCTTCGATTAGTCCCGTTTCTTCTGCAAGCGGTATAAACTGCGCTGGAGACACTAGTCCCAATTTCGGATGATTCCACCTAATCAACGCTTCACAAGCATAAATTTTCTGTTCATCTAGATTAACTTGTGGCTGATAGAAAAGAGTCAGTTCTTCTTTCTCAAGGGCTCGACGCAAATAACTTTCAAGCTCTAATCTCTCAAAAGCCTGATCGGTCATTTCATCGGTATAGAATTCAATATAATTAGCACCTTGTTGCTTGGCGCGATCTAATGCGATATAAGCATTTTTCATAACAGTATCAAGTTCTAATCCATCATGAGGGAAAAGACTGATACCGATGCCTACTGTCATAAAGTACTCAACCTCGTCAAAGACGATAGGCTGCTTCAAATGTTCAATGACGCGTCTCGCAAGCATAAGGGCATCTTTTTCGCACTTCAGTCCAGGTAAGAGAACAGTAAATTCATCACCACCAAATCTAGCAAGGACAGCATCATCCTTTATAGCTTCCTTGATTCGAGTTGTCACTTGTTTGAGGATCTGATCCCCTCTTTGGTGGCCCAAACTATCATTAATCAATTTAAACCGATCTAAATCAATGAACATGACAGCTAGCTTCTCATCGGGATTCTTAATTGATTCATTTAGTAAGTTCTCAAATAACAAACGATTAGGAAGCTCGGTTAACACATCATAATAAGCGAGATGAGCGATTTTCTCCTCCGCTTTCCGTTGATTCATGATGCTTTTGGCTATTCCATACGCCCCGGTAATTTCGCCATTAACAATGATTGGGATATTGGTAATTGTAAAGAGAACGCTCATTCCAGACTTGTGTACAAGGTGAGCATCATATGTTTGAGCTACCCCCTGAAACGTTTGATAGAATTTCTTCCTAGTCATTTCTGCATCCTCTGATGAAACAAACTGAAGAGAATGCTTACTCATAACTTCTTCAGACGAGTAACCTAACAATGATTTTAATGCAGGGTTTACGCTCGTAATTTTACCGTATACATCCACAGAGTAAACAAGATTCGGATTTTGTTCAAACAGAGATTTAAAGCGCTGTTCTGATTGCTGTAAGTTTAAATTTAACGTCTCTAATTCCTCTGTTGAAGCTTTAATTAAATGTGATAATGCCATTAAACCATCCAAGTCCTTCATCTCCTGATTGTGTAATGGTTGATGCCCGTTGGCTTTCATTCGAGCATTTTTTTCATTGAAATGCGCAAAAACCATGCTGTTATTTCCAATTTGTACTTCTTGGCTATCTGAATAATATTCCGTTGCAAGGAAAACAGATGTGAGATCACATCCCTTTTCAAGATTCTCTAAATAAGTAATAATGCCGTTTGAAAATAGAGCACGAAGCGAAGCAGATGAATAAGTAAATAGACTTTGGCTCCAAGAATCACTAGCCATTTGGTCAATGCGCTCATAGGACGTTTGAATTTGTGCGGCGTCTCCATATGAGAACTGTAGCTTCGACCCCTTTGTTAGTACATGATTCGACGTAACCGATCCATCTCGATGTTTCTCCATAATGGTAATCGGCTTCACATTCCCATTATCCCGCTGAAGTAACGGGACGTGAGCTGCTGATTGCGGGAGTTTATTCGCAACATCATATCCTAAATACTTCTCATAAAACTGCACTGGCGTCAGGCCTTCAATTTCAAAAATACGCGTCCCGAGCGCTTTTGTCACCTCATACGTTCGTCCGGCTGGTTTCCAGAACGTTTCTTCGAAAATCTTAACTTCAAGCTCACTTCCGATAATTTTAGCTGCAGCGACGCCTGTCGTTAGCAGTTGATTACCTTTGATCACAAAGGAATCCTCATTAATAGTATGGGCTCTACCTCCGATCAATCGGTTCGGTTTCATATCTTCAAACAAAGTACGATCTTCCACATTACTATTAAAAAGAATGACAAGTTCATCATGTGTAGTCCTCTCATTCATAAGGGTGGAAGCATTCTCTTCCAAATCAAACAGCTTAATCTCGGCGTGTTGAAAAGTCGTAAAGGAAACGAGTATCCCTTCTTTCACGTAGTCCTTTTGATAATAAGCGCCACTTGCTGTGGCCCCTATAAGAACGGCGTGAGGAAGGAATGTCAATGTTTGTTGCGCGACTGCTTTAGCCCGCTTGCTGTCACCTGACAAAGAAAATAGTTGAATGAGTACGGCATGTGCCTGAAACAGTTCCGGTTGATTATTAATGCACTCCAGCAAATCTTGATCATGATAAACCATGACTGAAAATGTCCTCAAGCTATACACACCTCATCCTTTAATCCCTTTAATTCGAAACTTTTATATTTATGTATATGATATCAAAAAGTAGAAAGCGCGAATACACTTATCCCAGAAATATGCCAATCTACCCTACTTCTTATATCGGCATCTATAAACCAAACGTTTAATTCAAAAAAATCACCTTATCAAAGGTGATTTTTAGGACTTATAGCTGATAAAGATGCAGTATAGAATACCCATAAAAGATGACAAGAAGAAAAGCGAACATAAACTGAATCCAAAACGGCCAAATTTTTTTCTCCTTTTTTCCTCTTACTAGTATCATTTCCATCGAGAAAATAAGCCAAAGGGCGACGACCCCTTTCACAATAGAAGGCCCCCAAAACTCATAACCTATTACAAGAAACATTCCTGAAATGACAGTGAGAATATAAAATATTCGAAGAACCGTATGGATCATTTCTAGCGATTTCCCTTTCCCAGCTCTCATTAAAAAATAGCTAACAAGAAAAAGAATCAAAGTTAATCCCCAAGCAGAATAATGGGCGTGCAGCATAAACGATCTCTCCCTCTTTCTATGTAAAGATTCTTCTCTATCATATCATGAAAGGTTATAAGAGAAGTTAATGAAACATTCCTCCCAATTTCTTTCAAATGATAGGAAGTAAACGATTTCATTGTTATACTATAAAAGAAGCTTCAACTAAAAGATGGGAGTGAACCGTAACATGGTACAAACACAGGATATTATTCAAATGACGGAGCAATACGGCGCACACAATTATCATCCACTGCCTATAGTTATTGCAGAAGCAGAGGGTGTTTGGGTGAAAGATCCCGAAGGAAATCGTTACATGGATATGCTAAGTGCTTATTCAGCTGTCAACCAGGGGCACAGACACCCTAAGATTATTCAAGCTCTAAAGGACCAGGCAGATCGTGTCACATTAACTTCTCGTGCATTTCACAATGATCAACTCGGACCTTTTTATCGAAAAGTTTCTGAATTTACAAACAAAGATATGATTCTTCCAATGAACACAGGTGCAGAGGCAGTTGAAACAGCTGTTAAAGCGATGCGCCGCTGGGCTTATGAAGTGAAGGGTGTTGAGAAAGATAAAGCAGAAATCATTGCCTGTGAGGGTAACTTTCACGGTCGTACAATGACAGCTGTCTCCCTCTCATCTGAACAAGAATACCAAAGAGGATTTGGACCAATGCTTCCAGGCATTAAACTCATTCCTTATGGTGATCTTGATGCATTAAAAAAAGCCATTACGCCAAATACAGCAGGCTTTTTATTTGAGCCAATTCAAGGTGAAGCTGGGATCAATATCCCTCCAGAAGGTTTTCTTAAAGAGGCTTATGAGTATTGTAAGGAGCAGCGCGTGCTTTTCGTAGCTGATGAAATCCAAGCAGGGCTTTGCCGCTCTGGTAAACGATTTGCTTGCGATTGGGATAATGTAGAGCCTGATATGTACATTCTTGGAAAAGCACTAGGTGGAGGTGTATTCCCGATCTCTTGTGTTGCCGCTAATGAAGAAGTTCTTGGCGTATTTACCCCAGGATCTCACGGTTCAACATTTGGAGGAAACCCTCTAGCATGTGCAGTCTCGGTGGCATCTTTAGAAGTTCTTGAGGATGAGAAGCTTGCAGATCGCTCTCTTGAACTAGGAAACTACTTTCAAAATAAATTAAAAGAAATCAAGAATCCAATGATTAAAGAAGTTCGTGGTCGCGGTCTTTTCATAGGTGTTGAGCTTCATGAAGCTGCTCGTCCGTATTGCGAGAAGCTGAAAGAAAAAGGATTACTATGTAAAGAGACTCACGAAACGGTCATTCGTTTTGCGCCTCCTCTTATTATCAGTGAAGATGATTTAAACTGGGCCATTGAACAAATTACAGATGTTTTATCTGTACAATAAGAAAATAAAGAAAACCTCGCTAACTATAGCGAGGTTTTCTTATTTTCTATAATCCGATCGAAACGTATTTTGTTTCTAAATAAGCTTCAAGTCCTTCGTGACCACCTTCTCGACCAATACCACTTTGCTTCATACCGCCGAACGGCGCCTGAGCAGCTGAAGGGACACCATCATTCCAGCCTACAATCCCATAGTCCAGGCCATTTACAACGTGATTTCCCCTTCGAACGCTTTCACTAAATACGTAAGCAGCAAGCCCGAATGGCGTTTGGTTTGCAAACTTAATCGCTTCATCATCTGTTTTAACCTTTTGGATTGGAGCAACTGGTCCAAACGTTTCTTCATTCATTATTAACATGCCAGGTGTTACATCCTTTAAAACCGTTGGACGGTAGAAGTAGGATCCATTCTCTTCATATCCTTCTCCTCCAACAACGCATTCAGCTCCCTGACTAAGCGCATTTTGAACGTGCTTTTCTACTTTATCATAGCCATCTTTGTCAATCATCGGCCCAATGTCAGTCCCTTTTTCTAATCCATTTCCAACCTTAAGTTCTTTCGTCTTAGCAGCGAATTTAGAAATGAACTCATCATAAATCTTCTCTTGTACATAGACACGATTACCGCATATGCACGTTTGACCGCCATTTCTAAACTTAGAAGCAACGACGCCGTCAACGGCTTTGTCGATGTCTGCATCATCAAGAACGATAATTGGTGCATGTCCACCAAGCTCAAGAGAAATGTTTTTCACTGTTTCGGCAGCCTGTTCCATTAGTTTCTTACCAACTTCTGTTGAACCTGTGAACGTTATTTTCCGAACGTGTGGGTTACTCATTAGCTCGCCTGCAACTTCTGATGATTTCCCAGTGACGAGATTTACAACACCTTTAGGGATACCTGCCTCTTCACAAAGTTCCACTAAACGCACTGCTGTTAGTGGCGTTGCAGAAGGTGGCTTAACAACAAAGGTACACCCTGCAGCAAGAGCAGGAGCAAGCTTTCTTGCGATCATGGCAGCCGGGAAATTCCATGGCGTAATGGCACCAACAACTCCTACTGGCTGTTTGCGAACTTCCATCATTCGCTCTTCTTTATGAGGCGGGATGGTACGACCATAAACGCGTTTTCCTTCTTCAGCAAACCATTCCACAAATGAGGCAGAATAAGCCACTTCTCCTTTTGATTCGTGAAGAGGTTTTCCCATTTCAAGCGTCATGAGCTCAGCTAGTTCATCTTCGTGTTCCATCATCAAACTATGGAGTTTCTTTAAGTATGACGACCGCTCATATGCGGTGAGGCTTGACCATGCGGGGAAAGCCTGATGCGCAGCGTCAATTGCCTTCTTCGTTTCCGACTTCCCCCCAACCGGTACAGTACCGACGAGTTCACCAGTTGCTGGGTTGTTCACTTCAAGCTTTTCAAGATCCTGACCTGTCCATTCACCATTAATGTAATGAAACTTTTCCATACGCTTACCCTCCTAGTAGATTTACTGGATAACAATTCCTTTTTTTAGCAAGAATTAAACACGAGAACGTTATCTCTTTCTTATTTCATTACGTAAAGTACCAATTCCTTCAATTTGAATCTCGACCACATCACCATCACGAAGAAATTTGGGAGGCTTAAATCCTTTTCCTACACCTGCCGGAGTTCCTGTTGCAATAATGTCTCCTGCCTCCAACGTCATCCCCTTAGAAAGAACGTGAATAAGCTCTGGAATATTGAAGATAAAGTCAGACGTATTTCCGCTCTGTCTTAGCTCTCCGTTTACCATTGTCTTAATAGGCAGTTGATGCGGATCTAGTACAGCAGATGTATGTAAAATAACTGGCCCCATTGGACATGATGCATCAAGGCTTTTCCCAACAAAAAATTGTCCATGCTTTTTTTGAATGTCGCGCTCTGTAATATCATTGATGATCGTATATCCAAAAACATAGTTCATGGCCTCATCGCTTTTGATACCTTTTCCCTGCTTGCCAATAACAACCGCCAGCTCACCTTCATAGTCGAGTGCATTACATAGCTCATTTTCAAATGCTAAGACGCTATTTGGAGCGCTAACTGTCGTTGGAGCTTTTGTGAAAATCATAGGATGCGCTGGTATATCCTTTTCACTTCCCATTTCAATAGCATGATCGCGATAGTTTTTCCCTACACAGAACACATTTTTAGATGGCCTCGGAATGGGTGCTTCTAACTGAACATCTTCAACATCTACTCCATACTGAGACGGTACTTCCATCAGTTCAGCTAAATCGAAATTTCCTGATTGAATAAATGATCGTAAATCAGAGATGTGGTTTCCTTGATCTTGATAATAAGCGCTTAAATTAACAATTCGATTATCTGCTTTCCATATACCGAAAGAACACACACCGTGGTTTCTAAAAGAAACAAACTTCATCTCAACACTCTCTCCTTTTCTTGTCCCCTATAAGGGAAGCCATTCAATTATCTTTAAGCTCGTTACATATTAAGAGGAACATCCACTACTTTAATACTCCTATTATGACATGAAACACTATTCATTTTCATGAATATTGCGATAATCAAACTTTGAGCGAATAAGAATTTCTCTAACAATAAAAAAGACCTGTATCTCTACAGGTCCTCTCGTTTTATCCTTTGCTTTCTGTTTCTTGACTCTGTTCTTTTTCCTTTTTCTCTGAAAGCAGTTCAGTAAAAGCCTCTCTTGGCTCAGTTAAGACTTTTTCCTTAACTTCGAGACCTGATAGGATTTCTACTCTTCCATTTTCTTCTCGTCCTTGTTCTACTTCTCTTAAGTAAAGTTGTTCTTCTTCAAACACGACAACATAACTAGTAGAATCTTTTATTATAATGCTTTCCTCAGGGACAGATGGAGCATTTTTATTTTGATGAAGAGGAACATCAATGGTTACGTGTGTACCCGACTTCATCTCTGTTTCCTCATCAATCATGACATTAAAATGATACAAGCTCAGTCCCGTCTCTTCATCTACCTCATATGGACGATCCTCTAAGATTGTCACTCTTCCTGTGACTGGTTGACCAGGATAAGCACTCGCCCGAATCAGCACTTCCTGATCGACAGCAAGAGTTGGGTAATCTAATTCATTGACGGAACCTTGAACAGTGATCTTATTAGATAACACCTTGACAACCGGCTCACCGTCTTCAGGAGTACGATTCACTTCTTCAACTGTACCGTCCAGTGTCGACTCCACCTTAAGATCTACTTGTTCTGTATCTGCCTCAGCAATTTGACGTTCTAACTCTTTTACATCAAGCTCAGCAAGTCTTTTCTTATATTCTGTTTCTCGCATTTGCTCTTCCACATCTAGTTGCAGTTGTAGTTTCTGCTCATCCTCAAGATCTTCATTAGAATCAATACGTGACGACTGCATAGTCACGTCGCTGAGCTGATCATCGAGCACAGAAACGGCTGTTTCAGCTTTATTTAATTGCGCCTTTAAATCTGAAGTATTCACAGTGATCTCTTCTTCATATTCAAAAAGGGCTGTACCAGTTGAAACAAGATCGCCTCCACCTACAAGCACATCTGCTATGTTACCGCGTGAGGCTTGATAATAATATGACTCTTCTAATTCTGGAATAAGAACTCCTTTGAAAGAAGCAAGTTCTTGATAAGTTTTCCCCTTTACAGTAACCGTCTCCAGCTTCTTCTCACCTGCGATCACACTCTGGATAATCAATGTGTTAACAGTAATGAAAAGAAGGACAACAAGAGTTACACTAATGCTAATCAAAAGTGACTTACGATTCACAGATGGACCCTCCAACTTTTTCATTAAAATGCCGTTCTCATATAAGCGATGATTGCAACGATGACTAGATTTAAGCCGATTGTCCAAAAGATAACGTATCTTTTCGCATGAGTTGTACTTTGCTTAAGCGCAGCGTACTGAACAAAAGTTCCCCATGCTAAAAATATGGAAAGACTGTAGCTAAAATAAAGCCAGAATGGGCTATTTGTTATCAAGTCTACGTAGACACCTAAACTGTAAGGAGATACGAGTGAAGGCTCATGGAGAAATGGAATAAACGGCAATTGAAGCACCATACCGATTAACAAAATAAACACGACATAGCTATGTATGTAAGCAAGTCTTTTAAATCCAACTTCCTGAAAGAATGGCCAATATAATAATGCTCCTCCTAAAACAAGGAGAACAAACGTGATGAGTCCAAGTAAACCATCTGTAATCACTTCACTTAGAACGAAAAGCAATCGATCATCTGCTGCAATGCCAGCATATTCAGGCATCTCCCCAGCGTATTTGATGTTCATAAACGATGTTATTCCAACTACTAAAAAGGCTGCGATCGTTAATAAGAATATGCGCCACCAGGATCCTTTTAATCTGTAGGCTGATTGAAGCGGACGAAAGTGTGAAAAAGGTTTAAAGCTTCCTAAAACTAGTCTCATAGAATGCGACATCCATGTTCCTCCTATGTAAATTACCTCAACTACTATTCATATTTTTACATAAACTCTCGTATTTTGACAGTATCTTTCAAGAAAAAAAAGAAAACATACCCATTTGGATATGTTTCCTATGTCTAGAGTGTCTCCATTTCAATACGACTTCCACGCCCCGATGGTTCTGATGGGGTCACAATGACTTTTCGAGGCAGTCTTGCGCGAAGCTCTGGCACGTGACTAATGACACCGACAGATAAGCTCTCATTTTGTAGCTTTTCAAGTGCTGTAATAACGGTATCTAGAAGTGATTCATCTAGGGTACCAAATCCTTCATCAAGGAAGAAAAACTGGAGCGGATGAGCACCCCTCAATTGAATTTGTCCTGACAGTGCAAGGGCAAGAGCAAGCGATGTAAGGAAGGTTTCTCCTCCTGATAATGTTGAGACTGGTCGCTTTACTCCTCCGTTTGCATCGTCCCGAATTAAAAATCCTCCTCCTGAGTCTACTTCAATAGCGTATCGCTGAGAGGTTAGATCGCCTAACTTCTGTGACGCGTCAAAACTAACTTGCTCTAGCTGTTCAGAAGCAATAAATTCCACAAAACTATTTCCCCGGAAAACGGTTTGAAGCTTATTAAGCTTTTCAAGCTCCTCACTCAAAGACTGACGGTCCCCTTCAAGCACCTTATAGCGTTGATGCCTTTTTGTTATATCTTCTACATGATGTCGGCATGCTGCATAATGTGATAAGGCTTCCTCTCGATTAACTTTTGCACTTTCTGCTCTCTCAATCGTTTCATGATACTCTCCTTCAGTGATTGCTCTCCCCGAAAGCTTCTTCTCAAGCTCTACCATCGAATGCTCCGTTTGATCTCGTTCTTTTCGATAGGCTTGTACTTGCTCTTCCCATTTCTGTTTCTGTTCTTTATCTACTTCAGCATCTCTAACCTGCATACGGTTCTCAAAAATAGAGTCTTTTTCAACTGCTTGATATGTTTCAAGTGATTTTTTCAAACGTAGCTGAGCATCGTCATTGTAATTTTGATCGGCAGCGGAACGTCGTTCATTTTGCTGATAGCTTTCCTCCGCTAGCTGCAATCGCTCATGTGCCGTTTTTTCTTCTTTTCGAAGGACTTGTAATTGCTCATTCGTTGCTTTGTAACCTTCTTCTGCTGTTGTGTTACCTACGATACTAATGTGATCAGCTATCATCTTATTGATTTGTTCTTTAAGCTGTTGTAATGAGCTTGTTAATTCAGCTCTACGCACAGTATGTTGTTGCACCTGTTCCTGAAGCTCTAAAAGATGTTGTTCTTTTTTCTCAATATAAGGAACGCTTTTTTCGAGACGCTCCCTTATGGTGGTTGCTTCTTTATCCATCTCTTCAATTTTTTTCATTTCTGCTTCAATCTCATGAACAGAAAGAGACAATTCCTCTTGAATGGTTTTCGTTATTTCTTCTGTTTCTTTACTTAAATTAATCCGCTTTTCTTTTCTACCTTCTAGATCTTTCTGAACTTGTTCTAGACGATAAGCATATTCGGTCGCTTTTGACTGCTGCTCCTGAAGATTCTTTCGAGCATTTTTAACTTTTTCTTCTATTTCTCGAACATCCTGAGCGAGCGATTTCATTTCTGTTATAACAGCAGCTTCTGTAAGGTTACGATCGACATCGCTTATATCTTGCGCCTTAACTAGTTGCTCGTCCTGATCTGACATCAGGTCAGACGTTTGCTCTAGCTGATATTGAAGCTGTTTAGCATGTTGAAGTTGATCTTTTAACCGTTCACGCCTTTGTTCTTTTTCCTTTAGATCTTCCTTCAAATCAGGAGTGTTATCATTACCTTCTGCAAGCTGAACGTGTTCTTTCGCACCGCAAACAGGGCATGCCTGCCCTTCTTCTAGTTCTCTCGCAAGACGTATTGCAATGACGTGTGTGCGATTTTGTTCAAGTCTTTGACTCGTTTGATCGATTTCATCCTGAACGTTACGGATGTGATTCTCAAGCGTAAGCTTATGAGATGATATGGCATGATATGTTGAAAGAACCAAGTTATAATAACCTGCATAACTCTCCTTTAACACCTTCAAGTTTTGCATCGCGTCATCATATAGAGGCTGAAGTTGCTTTTGAGCATTCACTTGTTTTTCTTCTTCACGATGTGCTTCATCTAGCTGCTTTTGTAGAGATTGGAACTCCTGCTTCAAGCTCTGAGCTCTTAGAATTCGCTTACGTTCTTCAGGGGCGACCTGCCGACTTGTCAAATCTTTATTAAGGTCAGATTGAAGCGTGCGCGCTTTCTTTAAATCCTCTTGTGCTTTTTTCGTCTCTTCCGCTTTTACCTTTGACTCTTTTTCTAGCGTGACTGATTGATTTTCGACACCAGCACGCTTAGTTTTCAGTTGAGATATTTCTTTTTCAAGCTCTAATCCACGCTCAAATTCATTCAGTTTTTTTAATAATAGAGGCTCCTGCTCTTGCCGATTTTGTTGCTTGCTTTTATGCTCACTCTTTCTTTCTTGATACAGCTTTGAAGCTTCTTCTAGTCGGCGCTTTGTTTCTTCATAACGATTCTTTGCTTCTTGTACTTCTTTTTCTGTTGATTCAACCGCATCTAAATAAGGCTTTATATGCCCCGCCGCATTTGCTTCATTGATCTTTATTTCAAGCGTTTCGATCTCAGCTCTTTGTTCAGCTATCGCCTTTTTCCTACTGCGAAGTTCATCAAGCTGGTTTTGAAGGTTCCAAATCTCTGTGACATTTTCTTTTTGTTTCTCAGCTGCAAGAAGATCGTCCTTTGCTTTCTGAGCAGCTTTTTCAGCCTCAAAGAAAGCTTCCTTTGCCTCTTTAAGAGATTCTTTAGAAGCTTCACCTAGTCCCGTTTGTTCAGCCGTAATTTCATTCAACTTATATTTTTTCTCATCCACTCTTGCTCTTAATCGACGATTAAATTGATCACCGTATTTCTCAAGCTGGAACAAACGTTGTAACATTTGTCTTCTCTCAGTGCCTTTTAAAGAAAGGAATTCTGCAAATTTACCCTGCGGCAATACAACAGCACGCGTGAAATCATCAATCGTAAGCCCTAGAATTTCTTGAATCTGCTGTGAAACATCACGGTCTTTATCCGCCAGAACCGTATTTTCTTCACCAAGTTCTATTAATCTTGAATTGGCCGAACGAATGGAAACATCTCCAGAACGTTTATAACTTCGCTCCACCCGATAGCGCAATTTGTTTCCAAGGGCGAATGTAAACGAAACATACAACGTGTCTTCTGCATGATTCATAATGCCCTGGGTATTATTCGTTGCTCGTTCAACTTTCCCATAAAGGGCAAGAGTCATAGCATCAAGCAAAGAAGATTTCCCACTGCCAGTAGGACCAAATATCCCAAAAATTCCTCCCTGACAAAGTGATTCAAAATCAATTTCTTGTTTCTCTCGAAAACTATGTAGTCCTGAAACGGACAGGTGTATCGGTCTCATGTCTTCAGTCCCCCTTACTCCTCATCATCTGACTGTGTTAGCTCTAGAAAAAGCTGGACAAGATCTTCTTCTGGTTCAGCTCCATCTGTTTGTCTTTCATAGAATCGTTTGAAAAGCTCTTCTATCGGAAGATTAGCATTAGACACTTCTTTTTGCTGATCCTTTTTTGCAAAGACAGGTCTAATATGGATAAATCCATCATGCTGACTGCGGAGTCGATGAATTTCTTCTATAGATAGCGTATCATTTAAATGGATTTCGAGATCAATCCACGCATCAGCATCTTTTCCTTCTTCTAGCCACGTATATACTTGCTCAATCCCTTGATCAGCGATCCATCGAACGAGTGGCTTGCCTGATTGTATAGGAATTTCATTTATATGAGCAAGACCCTCTGGCTCCACATCAACGATTGTAACTGACTTGGATTGATTGGCTTCTGAGAAGCTGTAAGCAAGTGGGGAGCCGGAATAGCGTGCAAGTGCTGAAGCTCTCGTAATCGTTTGAGGACGGTGTAAGTGCCCGAGCGCGACATACTGAGCCTGTTCAGGAAGGGAATTCGCTGATACCGTATAAGCGCCTCCTACTTGTATCGGTCGTTCAGAATCACTCTCTCTGCTTCCGGCTACATAAATGTGACTCATAGCAATATGAACGGCCTCCTCTGACCCCGCTTCTGTCAAATCACTAAATAACTTTTTCACCCGATCATCATAGGCTAGCTGAAGAGCCTCTTCTTCCTGACTCGCTGTTAAACATTCATTCAGTCTAGATTCCGATGGATAAGGAAGTGCAGCGATAGAGAGCTTTTGTCCATTTCGAACCGTTACTTCTATCGGATCAATTGTGGGAAACCCAATAATCGTTATACCATTTGTATGTGCAAGTGGGCGTGATGCCGACAACCGTTCAGGATTATCATGATTTCCTGAAATGATGATTAGAGGGCGTTCGCCACGACTAGTTAATTTTACTGCTGCATCATAAAAAAGCGTTTCAGCTGCTGCAGGTGGATTGACGGTATCAAAAACGTCTCCAGCCATTAAAATAGCGTCTACGTTTTCTTCATCAGCAATCACCATTAATTCTTCAAGAAATTCCTTTTGTTCTGGTAGACGGCTTCTTCCTTCTAATGTTTTCCCCAGGTGCCAGTCTGCAGTATGAAGTAACCTCATATTAATCACTCCTTTATTTCGATTCATATTCTGACTCCATCGAAACGAAGACAGCCGGACATAAGCCCGGCTACTTGTTAATCGATTAAGAGAGATCGACCCCCGTCAAAGAAGAATAATATTTTCTCCTTACAAGGCACCTTCCAGATCTCATTAATGGCTTTTTCATATAATTGTAGCTGTGTTGTATAGCGCCGCTTCATTGTCTCCATTGCGTGTTCATCAGAAGTAAAACGATTCGCTATCACGTCTGTTTTGTAATCGATTAGCACTAATTCACCGTTTTGATCGCGAAGAATACAATCAATCACACCCTGGAGAACTACCGTCTCTTGTTCTCCTTCAAATTCAGGATAGATCCATTTTGAATCTACTCCAAGGCTGAAAGGAACCTCTTTATATATTTCAGCTGCATTTCTCATTTTCTGCCCGAGCTCTGAATCCATTAATTGATGAATTTGCTCGACATCAATGGCTCGTCCCTGTTCAGTCGTTAACAATTCCTTATGCTCAAGTTTGGCGACTAACTCGTTAATGTCTTCACGATCATGCCACTTTTGCAAATCAAGGTGCTGCATGACAATGTGCATCGCCGTTCCCCGCTCAGCAGGCGTTAACTGCTTACTTTGAAGAAAGCGAGGTCGCTCTTTCAGTGATTGGCTAAATCCTTTGACTAGCTTGTCATCACTTCGTTCATCTTGAAAGATCTCACGTTGGCGCTTCACTTCTGTAACGGATTGTTTCGACCTTGTTTCAGACGCTGCTTGATGAGGATAAGTCCAATCAAGACGGTGGTTCACCTCATCTTTATAGGAGCTAACTTCAGGAATAGGCTCTTTCTTCTGTAGTAACATTTCATATTCCCGATGTTTATGAACATCTTCTGCTTCAATCTCAGCGAAGGACGAAGCGTTATGAAGAGTGAGTAACCACCGTGCCGGATGTTGAAATACCTCATCATGTTTTGAAAAATTCGCCATTCCTTCAGATATAGAAGCGAGATCTTTATGTCTCATAATAGCGGGTCCAATCCAGCTCAGATAGGTCTTCCCTTTCGATCGTTCGTAATCCGATAGCAGCCACTCATCTCCAGCTGCTCCTGCCCATGACAATCGTTCTTTCTCCCAATCATTTACCGTTCCAACTAAAATTAATTTCTCTTTCGCTCTCGTTAACGCAACATAAAGAACTCGCATTTCTTCAGCAAGTAGCTCAAGCTTCATCCGCTTTTGCAGTGTAAAGTAAGGCAATGTCGGATAACTAATCCTCTGAACTGGATCAATGAATTTTGTAGCAAGACCAAATTCTTTATGCATCAGCATTTGATTGGCCATATCTCTCATATTAAATTGCTTTGCAATTCCTGCAATAAAGACGACAGGAAATTCAAGTCCTTTGCTTTTGTGAATGGTCATCACTCGGACAACGTCCTCTTGTTCTCCAAGAGCGCGCGCAGTTCCGAGATCACTCCCACGCTCTTTCATTCTGTCAATAAAACGCAGAAAGCGAAATAGGCCACGAAACGAAGTCGCTTCGTATTGTCTTGCCCGATCATACAGCGCTCGTAAATTCGCCTGTCGCTGCAAGCCGGCAGGCATTCCACCAACAAATTCATAATAGTTCGTTTCTCGATAAAGCTGCCAAATTAACTCACTTAAAGAAGACTGCCTTGCCGCTTCTCGCCACCTGTTCAAGTTTGTGATGAACTTCGATAATGTCTCCGATAGCTTGTTCGACTCAGTCTCACAGTAAGATCGTAAGGCAAGATAATAACTTGAATGTTTCTCATTGATACGAATAAGGGAAAGCTCTTCCTCTGTTAACCCGATAATGGGTGAACGGAGCACGGAGGCAAGCGGAATATCCTGATAAGGATTATCGATAACATTAAGAAGACTCATCATAATCGCGACTTCTGTTGCTTCAAAATATCCTGTTGCAAGGTCTGAATAAGATGGGATGCCAGCTTGCTTTAATTCTTCCATGATCACAGGTGCCCAGCTTGCTGTTGCACGCATTAAAATCACCATATCCCTATACTGTATTGGTCTCATACGATCTTCTTTCCGGTCGTACACTTTTGTTCGTTCGCTTTCACTCTTCCCCATCATATCTTTAATATTAGAGGCAATAAGCCGAGCCTCAAGCTGAACCTTTTCAGTTTCTTCTTCGTCTTCGTCTTTCTGAGCGCTCTTATCAATAATATGAACTTCCGGAACAACCGTTTCAGACTTAGGGTATTCTGCGCCAGGAATGAGCTCAGCTGCTTCATCGTACTCTATCTCTCCAACACGCTCGTCCATAATTTGTTTGAAGATAAAATTCGTACTATTCAACACTTCTTCTCGACTACGAAAATTGCGCGCAAGATCAATTCGTTTCGATGGCTCGTCAGACGATCGACCAAACGTCTTATACTTAGAGAGGAACAACCCAGGTTCTGCTAGTCTAAAACGGTAAATACTTTGCTTCACGTCCCCTACCATGAAGCGGTTCCCACCTAAGTCAGAAGTTCTGCTAATGGCATTCAGGATGGTTTCCTGAACAGAGTTCGTATCCTGGTATTCATCGATCAATACTTCAGCAAATTGTGTTTGATATTCACGAGCAGCACTCGATGGGACCGGGTGCTCGGGAGTAGAACGATCATCTAACAAAATAGAAAGACAATAATGCTCAAGGTCACTGTAATCCACAAGCCCTTTTTCTTTTTTTAGCTCCGTATACTTGTATCTAAATTCATTTACAAGAGAAGATAACGTTCCTAGTACAGGAGCAAGTTGAACGATGTCTTCTACATATTCCTCAGGGTTTCTTTGGAATAGCTCTTCTTTTAAACTTTGGATGGTCTTTTTGACACGATCACGAAGGCCCTTTACTGTATCAATCATTTCAGGATCATATTGATCCCCTTTACAAGGCTTTAAGCGACCAAACGTTATTTGTTCAAACTCATTTTTGAGCTCCTGCCACGTTTGAGCGGAAGCTGATAGAAGCCTTTCCGTCATTTCACGTTCCATTTCTAACATCTCAAGGTATGGCTCTGGCCCGCCTGGTGCATTAGAAAGAGAAATGGCCTTCTCCTGCATTTCACGCATACCTTCAAGCTGAAGAATGACATCTTTTTTTATTTCCTCTACCCAGACCAATTCATCAAACGCTTTTTCACTCGCTTCTTCATATACGGCGACACTCTCTTGCAACCATTGCTCTGGCCATGGGTGACTAGAAGAGAAATGATAGAGTCTTTCTACAAGAAGCTGAAGATCCACATCACTACGATCACTACTGTAGCGATCAACAAGGTCATAAAAAGCCTCATTCTCTTTCTTGCTATAATGCTCTTCGAAAAGTTCTTCCATTGCTTCTTCACGAAGCAATGCCGCTTCGGTTTGATCCGCTACTCTAAAGGCTGGATCAAGATCAATTTCGTAATAATAGCGTCGAAGCACTTCCATACAAAAAGAATGAAGCGTTGAAATAGAAGCGCGATTCAACATCGAAAGCTGTCTTCTTAAATAAAGGGAAGATGGGTCTTCTTTTAACTTTTCTTCAAGAGCCTCCCCGATTCGATGTCTCATTTCAGCCGCTGCAGCATTTGTAAACGTTACGACAAGAATTCGATCAACTTCAGCAGGATCATTCTCATCAGCAAGACGCCTAATAATTCGTTCAACTAAAACAGCCGTTTTCCCCGACCCAGCTGCAGCTGCTACGAGAACGTCTTGATCACGAGCAGCAATAGCTTCCCATTGTTCGTCTGTCCATTTCGAGCCTTCGGGTTTATTCATTATCGTCATTCCCGTTCGCCTCCTCTCTCATCCGTCTCAGTATTGTTTCATCATCCTGAACAGTAATCGGTCGATAGTCATTATCCTCCATCGCCTGATCAAATTGACAAAATGAGCGATAGGAACAGAATGTGCATGGGATGCGATCCTTCATCTTGTAAGGATCGATATCGATACGTCCGTCTGATATTTCTGTTCCAATCGTTTGGATGGTTTGCCGTGTGAATGACCTGAGCGCCTGAAAATCATTGGAAGATAAAACAGAAGAATTTTTATAAAAAGTACCGTCTTTCTTTAAGGCGGCTGGAATAATGTCAGATTTTTTCTTCTCAATGTCCTGATCCATCAAGCTTACGACATCTTTGTCAGCTAGAAGAAGACCCTTCATCTTAAACTTTTTGAAAAGTTCCTGTTGAAGAGCAGCTTGTCCTGGCGCTGATGCCTGCAACATTGGATTATGAACATGGAAGTACAGCATTCCAGCTGCAGTTGCATCACGACCGAGCCAAATGTTTGCGTTTGTAATCACAACATCCAGATACGTTAGCATCTGAAGCGCTAAGCCAAAGTAAACTTCTGAGAGATCAAGAGAAGTTCCACTTGATTTGTAGTCAATAATTCTGAGCAGAAGCTCCTCTCCATTTAGCGCCTGATCAACGCGGTCCACTCGTCCGATCAACTGGATTTCCACCCCATTCTTAAGCGTAAACTCGATTGGTGGCAAATCCTGGTTTGGGCCAAATCCTAGTTCGAGCCCCGCTGGCTGAAAACCGCTTTTCTTCGCTTGTTGACCGAGAACGGAAGAGGCTCGACCTACTACCTGAGAAAGTTTTCTCATTATATAGTGATAGCGATTTGAACTTAATAGAATTTCATTTTGCAATTTCGGTGCAAGTTGCTCTACGATTTGACCTGATAGTTCATAATATTGATTCGATGAAAGCTTGGCCCAATCCCAATGACGCTGCTTAATTGTTTCAGCCATCATATTTAGCGCAGCGTGGAATAACTGGCCAATGTCTGGAGCTTCAAGCTTAAATGTTGACCGTTCTTTCAACCGTAAACCATGAGAAGCAAATTGCGAAAAGGCACAGGATTTATATCTTTCCATTCTAGAAACACTTGTTTGAATCTTTGAACCATACAGTTTTCTACTCGTGTCCTCTGTCAGACGATCTGCTTTGTTACGATAAAAAAGACTTTCAATCAATCGAACTCGATTCTCTTGTGAAGACGCTGTAACGAACCAATTATAGGCATCCCACCAGATCGGATCAATTGGATAGCCTCGATGCCATTGACGAAGCTGACCTGTTAATCTACCAATTGTCTTCGCCGGGTTCGTTATAAACGATAGTTCTTCTTTCAATTCTTCACCTGGTTCAGCAAATTTCAAACCAATGTTAAGTTCAGGAAACATCTCTTTCAATCGATTCATCACAATAGAAGGCTGCAATCCCTTTCCTTCTTCATCTGCAAGAGGACAACTTACCCACAGGGCATCAGATGGCGTTGACAAGGAATGGTAAATTAAAAATTCTTCGTCTAAAAGACGTCGCTTTAATCCAGGTGCCAGCTGGATCCCCTGTTCCTCTAGCTTTTCTCGATCCTGTTCGTTCAAAAGCCCATCTTCCTGTATTCTTGATGGTAAAACTCCTTCATTGACACCTAGCAAAAAACCACACTTCACATCAGTAAATCTCGTTCGATCAATGCTACCGATCACAACTTGATCAAGTGAAGCAGGTACGAGGGCAAATTTCATGTTTTCCATTCCAGCTTCAAGAAGTTTCGTAAATTGTTCTATCGAAAGTTTTTGATCACCAATCAATTCAACCGTTTCATCAAGCAGTGCCATAACAGCATCCCAAACTTGATCATGCTCCCGTGCTTTCGAAAGCTGACCTGCTTCTTCTGCTTGTACCTTCAATCGATCTATTTTTTCTGCAGCATGACTATTCTCTAGAAGATAATAAAGAATTTCACACATTTCGCGAACGGTTTTTGCTTTCGTCATTTTTCTTTCAAACTTCTCGAGCGGTGTAACAATCCATTCTTTCGTTTCATTTAATCGATCTTCCATTTTTTCGAGGTCATCTGAGGTGACCGTTTCATCATCTTCAAGCTGTCGGTAGATATTTGCTTTAAAGCGCTCATCCGTTTTCCAGCGATAGCCCTTAATGCCTTTAGCAATTACATAATTTTCGAGTTCATCCATGCGCTCGCGAATGGTTTCGATACTTTCTTCTGTATCGTCAGGAAAAAGCAATTCTGTTTTGACACAGCGAAACACAGATTCATAGCGCCAGTTATATTGAATTATATCTAGACTGGACCTTATTAATTCAATTAGCGGGTGATGCAGCATCGTTCTCTTTTGGTCAGAAAAAATAGGAATACCGTGATCGGCATAGATCGTTTCGACAAGTTCATAATAAGAAGCCATGTTACGTACCATGACTGAAATGTCTCTATATCGATAGCCCTCATCGCGTACTAATCTAAGCGTTTCACGCGCTGCCGCTTCAACTTCGGAACGGATATTCACCGCATGATGCACTTGAATATGCTGAAGACTTCCATTATAAAGAACTGGTGGTCGTTCACCATAGTTGGCTTCTAAATGAGCAAGTTCACTATTGTTATAGCGCTTTTGATCAGCTAGAATTATCGGTTCCTTAATAGCAGCCCCCTCTTCATGCGCAAGTCCTTGAAGAGTTTGATATGTTTTCGCTGGCTCATGAAAGAGATCCAGTTCATGAATACTTGAAGGATTCATCTCGGGATCCATCGTGATGGTAACTGTAAGGTTTGTTCCTTTTTTTATTAAAGCCTGAAGCACAAGAAGCTCTTGAGGTGTAAAACTATGAAAACCATCAATCCAGATAGAGGCACCCTCTAGGTAGCTTGACGCTTCGATTTTCTCAGCAAGCAATGCCAAATAGTCTTCCGAATCAAGATAAAACCCGAGCATTTCCTTCTGAAAAGCATCATAAACAAGGTGAAGATCATAGAGCTTATCTCGAAGTAAGCTTCGCTCATCTTCATCATAAAGATCATCCGCAAAACGTTTTATATCTTCCGGTTCAAGACAATACCGTTTAAACTCTGTTACCATGTCATTCAGATGTTCCACATACCCTGTTTTTTCAGAAGAACGCTGATAAATTCTTAGCTTCTGTTTATTCTCTTCGATGATATGACGTAACATCATACTTGTTCCTACGCTTGTTAAGTGTGGGCGGGCCATCCCTCCCGTTTCTTGAAGAACTTTCCATGCCAGTCTTGTAAAACTAAAAACCTGAGCACGAATCATTCCTTTTAACCCTCTATTATGTACTAGTTCATATTCTGATTGAAAAGTCATTTGCTCTGGTACAAGATAGATCATATCTTCACCAAGCGGGCGATCGATCAATTCTTGCTGCATTTCAGATAAGCAATGCTCTGTTTTTCCACTTCCAGACCGACCAATCACAAACTGTACCGCCATGTATTCTACCTCCTACACCGTATATTCTTTGTCTATTATCTCATGTTTTTCTTCAATTGGATAGCAAGACAAGAAAATACGTTCGCATCTAAAGCGACATTATTTGTAAATTATAACACTCGATGGTTTTTAGAATGGTCCGTCAGGGTATATCAAATATAAGAACATATTTACAAAGGAGTTTTGACAATGGAAAAAGAATTCGAAACATTTAAGTGGGAGCTAAATAGACTAACAAGAGACATGACCGAATTTGTGCATAGCTACGAAAAGCTCGACGAAGGTCAAAAAAGAAGTGTTGCATCGAACTATCCATTTAAATCAGATCTTCATGACCTAAAGAATATGCTTGCTACGTGGAACAATACGGTTAATAAAATGTAAAAAGATGAGGAGCACTCCCACTTTAGGGGGTGCTTCTTTATTTAGAAATCATGTTTCTTTCATAACTTCATACATCTAAAGAGTAGAGATTTGTATAGAAGGAGGTCAACGATGTATACCCACAGAAAGTATTACGAGCCTTATGTTAGTCCATTTGATCCATGTCCTCCTATTCGAGTGAAGTCTTACTCCACTCCTCCTAATCTTTATATGGGATTTCAGCCCCCAGGACTGGAGCAATATTCCGCACGTGAAGCTCTCTCTCGAGGTACTCTCTGGAAAGCCTTCTATGATCCCTATCCTTATCCTTCAAAGCAGGGGGAGTAAAACATGTCTAAACAGCTACCGAAAGCCTACTATGAGCTGTTAGAGGAACTGCAGGCCACTGATTTCGTTCTCGTTGAACTGACTCTTTACCTTGATACACACCCGGATGACTACGAAGCCATTCAACAATTCAATGAATATGCCAAAAGAAGTAAGCATCTTAAGAAACGCTATGAAAAGGAATATGGTCCCCTTCAGCAATACGGCAACAGCTATTCAAACTACCCATGGAATTGGGGCGACGCACCGTGGCCATGGCAAGTCTAGTCTGGAAAGGGTGAACCTCAATGTGGCTATATGAAAAGAAATTGCAATATCCCGTTAAAGTCAGTACATGTAACCCCATGCTTGCCAAATTTTTGATTGAGCAATATGGCGGTGCTGATGGTGAACTAGCAGCAGCCCTCCGTTATTTGAATCAACGGTATACCATTCCAGATAAGGTCGTCGGGTTATTAACCGATATCGGCACAGAAGAATTTGCTCATCTCGAAATGATCGCTACAATGATCTATAAACTCACAAAAGACGCAACAGCAGATCAAATGAAAGAAGCTGGACTCGGCGCCCACTATGCTAATCATGACAGTGCCCTATACTACTCCAATGCCGCTGGCGTCCCATGGACAGCAAGCTACATCGCCGCCAAAGGCGATCCAATCGCCGACCTATACGAAGACATCGCCGCAGAAGAAAAAGCAAGGGCCACCTACCAATGGATCATCGATCTCTCAGACGACCCAGACCTAAACGACTCCCTCGCCTTCCTAAGAGAACGAGAAATCATCCACTCCCAACGCTTCAGAGAAGCCGTTGAAATACTTAAAGAAGAAAGAGATAAGAAAAGGATATTTTAAAACGAAATGCGGAAGCGCCCGTATAGCCTCGACAAGCGCTGGAGCCCTCTAAAAAGAACACGCTCTTTGTGTTCATTTTAGAGGGTGAAGCGATCGAGAGGCTGGGCGCTGCAGCTAGACACGAAATGCGGATGTGGGCGGTTAGACACGGCAGGCACTGGAACCCTATAAATTGAACACGGTCTTTGTGTTCGAGTTATAGGGTGAAGTGACCAAGTGTCTGCCCACTGCAGCTAGACACGAAATGCGGAAGTGGGCGGTTAGACACGGCAGGCACTGGAACCCTATAAATTGAACACGGTCTTTGTGTTCGAGTTATAGGGTGAAGTGACCGAGTGTCTGCCCACTGCAGCTAGACATGAAATGCGGAAGTGGCCGTTAAGGGTCGACAAGCGCTGGAGCCCTGTAAAAAGAACACGGTCTTTGTGTTCATTTTACAGGGTGAAGCGATCGAGGCCCTGGCCACTGCAGCTAGACATGAAATGCGGAAGCGCCCGTATAGCCTCGACAAGCGCTGGAGCCCTCTAAAAAGAACACGCTCTTTGTGTTCATTTTAGAGGGTGAAGCGATCGAGAGGCTGGGCGCTGCAGCTAGACACGAAATGCGGAAGTGGGCGGTTAGACACGGCAGCTAGACATGAAAAGCGGATGCGCCCGTTTACCCTACACAGGCACTAAAAGCTTAAATCCAAATAAACAATAACACGCAAAAGCCATCCCCTTTCGGGCATGGCTTTTCCTTTATCTCACATGATCTTCAGTACGATGTTTTCTCGGGCGTTGATTCAATTTGACTTCAATTAGTTTGCCTGCTCCCCATAATACAACTATGGCAGTGAGAATCAGCACCATCTCCAAAGGACGATGGATCAGGGCGAAGACATCATGTCCAATAAAAGACACGATCGATATCATCACCATTTTCCCTAGTAAAACGGCGAGTACAAAGCTTCTAATGCTCATATTTGACAGACCCGCAACGACATTGATTAAAGCTGATGGCGTAAATGGAAAACAAAGCAGAAGAAATACCATCCCAAATCCATGCCGCTCGATCCAGCGAAGTGTTTTTTCGATTTTGGCATGTTTTGTAATCACTCGCATGAAGCGCTGTCTAGCAAGCTTTCTGACCACTATAAAAACGATCAAAGCGCCAAGAGATGCACCAAGCCATGAAAGTAAAGAGCCATACCAGAATCCATACGCAGCCGCGTTTCCTGCTACAAAAAGAAAAAGGGGCAATATGGGAATCACAGCCTCAAGCATTGGTAGCAAAATTCCAGGCAAAGGACCAAGTGCACGATACTGACCTAGCCACTCTCTGATTGTTTCTTCATTCAAAAAGTCTTTAATCATTTCCCATTCCATATGGGAATCAACCTCGTTTCCTGATGCATACGTCATTGCGAAAGCACATAATGCTTATTTCTTATATTAAATCACAAAAAATTATGATAAGAAAGTCTCGTCTATTTTAACAACGCTTCGTACACTTCTTCATCAAGAGCTTCCGCTTTCTTTTGATTATATGTTTTTTCATATTGTGGTTCTGCCGTTATTTTCGCACCCCAGAACATGCTTTCTGCGACTTGAGTAACTTCCACATTAATCTTAGCAAGCTTCAGCGACACTCCTTGCATCGCTTCCTCTAGGATAGATGCTTTTCCGTGAATGGAATATACCGTTTCCAATCCGATTATTGTAAAGACAACATTAGAATGCTGTTTGACATTTTGAATTGTTTTTGAGTTAGAAGTCACAGAAAAGCGAATATTATTTTTATCTAGGCTTTTCACCCATGATATCGCTGATACATTGGGTGTATGGCTTTCATGATCAATCGTTGCAAGCATTACAAGCTTTTCTCCTTCTAAAAAGGTTACAAGATCTTCTGTTAGCTCTGTCATATTCCCCTTCTTCGCCAAAATGTCTCATCCTTTCAATTTCTTTGATCTATTGCTTTCCTAAAAGATTACCACGAATCCCTCTTAATGGAAACGCTTCACCATTTCAAACCGAATTTATTGTATAAAGAAGACTATATTAATGAAACTCATTGATGATTAATATAAGCTAACATATAAAAAAAAGCCGTACTCACGTGAGCACGGCTAACAGGGGGAAAATCACTTTCAAACTACTTAGGGGGTTTGATAAAGAATATTCCCGAATGTCAAAAAACCAAACTACAAATTTGAAAATAAATTATTTTTTTTCATTCATTTTAAGTGAACCACTTATATCAAGGTTAATCGACTGAAATTCAGGTAAATTTGAAAGCGTCATAGAAACTGGGAGACCTGATGTGAAATGCTCATGATCAAGATCAACCTGTATACTGTTCGGCTCCCCGATAGGTCTTGTTTGATAAATAAGAATAGAACTCTTCTTATCATCTTTTAATTCTAAAAGAATAGGCTTGCGGGATTCAATAAGCTGTCGCTCCTCTTCTGAGGCAACATCAAATCGCTCTTCATAAGTCTTTCGGCTTTCAATATCAAATTGATTAAAAAATTGCGAACTTATTTCTTCTTGAGCATCAAATGAAATCACAAGTTGCTGACCATCATCCTTTAAATGAACAGAATAAGAGATTCCGCTGTACTCTCCAATGGTTACCTTTTCTCCCTTTTCCATCGCTTCCAAGTCAGATTGCGCGATTGTTTTACTAACTGATCCGTCTTTATTAAGAATCACTTCATTTAATCGATATGAGAACTGTTTCTGTATTGCCTGAAAAGGTTCTAAAGGAAGATAACTTCCATCCTTGTCTTCCCTTACATCATACTCAATGGAGTACGGGTTTTCTCCGCTTGTATTGGTGATTACAAACTTTGTTTGCGGATCGTACTCACCTTCAATATAGAGTTTATTCATGTTAAGACCTGCTTCAAAATGAGAAAATGTAAGCTCTCCATCCTTTATTTTTACACTTTTGTTCAAATCCGTTTCAGCATATACATTTGAAGCATAATCACTTTCTAAAGACAGCTCCTGATTTTCCAAGTTCACCTTCTCATCATTTCCTTGAACATACGCATCTTTAATAAGGACGGAATTTGCTGATGAAAAACGATTGAACTCATTTATAGTCCCACCGGCCTCATGATTCGGTATTAAAATATCAGCCTGATAGATACGGTGATTCACAACATGAGGCTTGCCATTTTGCTCCTTAGAAATGTTCTGCTGATTAACTAAATATGATTCGTTTGATCCTTCGATTCCTGTAAAGCTAACTGACCCGATATGTAATCTTGGTAAATTATATGGTTGATCACTTTCCTTCAACGAAAAGGAATAAGTAAGATAAACGGCTCCGTAATTTAGAACCATTACATCATGGATAATTAAATCTCTCTCGGCTGAAAGAAGGGGGATACGGCGCTCCTCACCACCCAATACTCCTAACTCTCTTGCTAGTCGAGTCTGCGGAACACTGTTTTCCATTGCTTCTTCCCAACTACTAGTAGATTCGTATACTTCAAAAAGAGACTCATCCACTTTAAAATTAGGCTCCCCATTCTTAATCTGATTGAAAATAACAAGGAACAGGACGAAAGATAAGAAAATTCCAATAATTTTATATAAATTTAATTTCCTCACATAGATCCCTCACTTCTGATCGTCATACCTCTATTCTATCAGTTTTGAACTTATGATTTAAACAACAGTCCTATCTCAGCATCCTTTTTAAAGAATAAACCAAAAAAACTTCCTCTAAGGAAGTTTATGGTGCTATTTCAACTGGAATTCGAAACAAGAAACTCTCTTCTTTATTATTCATCACAATAGGTACTTTAACTTCAATCTGATATGCACCTGGATCTAGAGGTTCTGTAGCAAGTGAATCCCCTTCGATAATTTCATCATTAGACACATTCTTTTCGACTGAAGGTACTAAAGAATTATATGGAATAACAACTTCGTCTGTATTTTGTTCAGTAATTTGGTAATCCAATAGCCTGTCTTTTACTACCTCAACCTGAGTATTCTCGTCCCCTTCATACTTTATCTTGGCAGTAAGGGTAATACTGTGATCTTCTGCTAGTTTACTATTCACAAGAGCGCCTATGGGCATTTTTGGCTGCGTCTCCGACCTTGATACCACGTCTCTTTGATTTTCACTAAGCAAGTATTCACTAGTATTCATTTTCCGATCACTAAACAGTACATTGACAGCGCCTACAATAATAAAAACAATAAAAAACAATATAATTAGCTTAGAACTATCTAACTTCCATTTCTTCATAACGACATCCTTCCACGCATATCTCAATGCTCCTAGTATATCATTTCCTTATCCGAACATAGCAAAAAAAATTTAATGAATAAGAAGTTTTGATACACTAAAATAAAGATCCAGAGAAAGGATGTCATTAGATGGATTTGATTATAGATGTACTTTATGGAACTGGAATTGTTTTCTTACTGATTGCTGGTTTGTATTTAGTTGATCAATTCCGCAAATAAGGCCTTATGCATTAGGTCCTGCTTTGTACAAGACCGATGGTGATGGATCAATAACGGAGGCATCATATTCCTGTTGAACTGACCCTTGTGGCATTTGTTTAATGATGCGAACGAGTTCTTCTTCATCAGGATTGTACCCTTTTCCTGATAAGTACTCCATTATTTCTCTAGTACTCACCGGTTCCTCAACATTTCTTAAAAAGCTTAAAATTTCATTCTGCATGATTTGTCTCCTTTCAATACGTCAACGTCTCACATTTTTATTACCCTATTAACAGAAATTATAATCGTTTTCACACCCGACTCTTTCCAAGCGTAATGAAATTCGCTAAACTTAAGATAGTTTCAGCTTTACTAAAATGAAAGATTCTATATAGAGGAAGGAGTAGGACATTGCGTTCATTATTACTAGTTATTTCAATGATGTTCGTTATCTTGGCGGGGTGCGGTAATAATTCATCTCAAACCTCTAACGAATCGAACGGAGGAGAACAAATGCAGGAAAACATCGCTTTTGAAACAGTCGAAATGCAGAATGCTCCTAAAGATGTTCAGACAACCGTTCAACAAAAATGGTTAGAAAAATCCACTTTTACAATTCCATCAAATGACGATCTCTATATTATTATTACTCGTGGTGAGATGCCAACAGGTGGTTATTCAGTCTCAATCGACAGTATCATTAAAGAAGGCAACGAAATTGTTGTCTCGTATTTCTATACTGATCCGAAAAAGGATGATATGGTTACACAAGCCATTACAAAACCAATTGTGATCTCAAAAATCGAGATGACGAATACTCGTGTTAATTTTAAAGAAATTCAAAAAAGCGTTCCTAATTAAGGATTCGCTTTTTTGTTACACACAAAATCACAACGCTTACAACATTCGTAATGAGCCATTAACGGAGGAATTTCGCTTTTATCTATCCAGCTCCATTCCCCATGGCCTCGATCACTTCATCTCTCATGCTGAACACAAATAGCGTGTTCATTTGAGAGACTCCAGTGATTGTCGCCCATTAACAGGGGAATTACGCTTTTATTTATCCAGCTCCATTCCCCGTGGCCTCGATCACTTCATCTCTCATGCTGAACACAAATCGCGTGTTCATTTGAGAGACTCCAGTGATTGTCGCCCATTAACGGGGAATTACGCTTTTATTGAAAGGACTGAGGATATGATTGTTTATGAAGATAATGATTATTTTGTCATGATTACACAGCATGATCACGCTTTGCTTTCAGGGCAGTTTGCAGAAGCGTTGCGGAAGTCTTTTTGGCCAGGTAATCTCTATCAGGAAGATGTTTTATATGCGATAAAACATCATGATCGTGGATGGATTCCACTTGATGAAGTTCCATTTTGGAATGATCGACGCGAAGCACCCTACTCCTTCTTAGACTTTCCTCTAGCTACTAAGCTAGAATTCTATAAGAAAGGGATCGAGGAAGTGAATGAAAAAACAACTTACGGGGCTTTTCTTTGTAGCAAACACTATCGCTCTTTCTTTAATGGTGCCGAGTCTGAACGTGCGATCCGTTTTTACGCAGAAGAAGAGAATAGACAGGATCAGCTCAAGGAATCAATTGATATACCTGATGATCTTCTAATATTTCACTATCAGCTTCTTCAATTTTGTGACGACCTGTCGCTCTATGCATGTTTTCAAGAACCGGGTGTCCAAAAAGAGGAAGAGCTCTCCTGGTATCGGAATGGATTCCCTCAATCCTTTTATTTTCTGGAGGAACAGGATTCAATACAGACAAGCTGGAAATCTACTGATACGATACAAATATCTCATCCTCTATTTCATGAAGATCACGTCTTTCAAGTGCAGCTTAAGCGTGTTCCAAAAAAACTGATCGAAACTGAAGGAATTTCAAAAGCTTATCAATCCACTCCAGTTGAATATCGTAGATTTCACTTTAGTAGCTAATGCTGACAATAGACAGTGAGATATTTGCCTCTGAACGAAAGCCAGATTCATCACGTCAACTTAAATAGGAACTTCCTAATCATTTAGGAAGTTCCTGTGTGAGTATACAAAGTCCCCTCTCCTAAGAAAGGCGTTAGAAAAGTAACGTTACAAAATAGAAAATAGTTCCCAGACCGGCAATGGAATAATTAAAAAGGCGATTGTTTTCTGACCAATTCTTTTCAGCGTTGAATTTTTCAAAGGCAAGCATTCGATAACTCGTCTCGCTTCTCATTCTCAACACACCCTTATTCGATTATTCTAACTATTCTTTCTATTATTGTAAGCGCTTACTTACTTAAAGTAAAGGTTTAACCACAACAAAAAAGCCGTTTAACTAACGGCTTTCACACTGGTCAAGTGGGTCTACTTCGTTTCGCCATGTTTCTTCGTTACGCAGTGCAAAAAGTAGCCAATCTTCGTTCCCATTATAATTGGAGTCGTTCCATTCGCGGAAATGAACCACTGATTGAAAGATCTCTCCCTGAATTGATTCAATTAATTGGTTCCTCTTAGGATGATCTTCTATCCAATCAAACAACTCTTTTGTGAGAATTGATTTGAGATCGAACTTCATAAGGTTTCCTCCTTTACTTTACCACACAGGAAGAAAATAGCAGATGTTAGTTTCACAAAACTTCCTCATTTTGATGGTTCATTTGCATTAGGGCATTTAATAATCGGTCAAGCTCCTGACTACAGCGAATGGTTCTCTCTGATGCAAATCCATATCGTCCCGCAACTTCAAACATTTCTTTGCGTTTTTTTTCAATTGCATCATACATGTCTCATTCCTCCTCATGCCAATACATTACCATTATGCCCATTTCTAGAAGGAATCAAAACGTATTCGACCAAACTTCCTATGCTATGTCAGAATTAGTAGGAATAAGACAAAATCTTTTGCTAAACTCGATTAATTGTGTAAAGAAATAGCTCTCTGTATGAAACTATCCTCCTGTATAAGGTTACTTATATAGTTCTCTTATTCCCCTTTTTCAATTGTTTAATCCATCGTTTGCATTTATAGAT
The DNA here is from genome assembly GCF_056173725.1 of Anaerobacillus sp. 63XJN7_4_ISO-PGPR-S23-413. Classification (NCBI taxonomy): domain Bacteria; kingdom Bacillati; phylum Bacillota; class Bacilli; order Caryophanales; family Bacillaceae; genus Anaerobacillus; species Anaerobacillus sp. 63XJN7_4_ISO-PGPR-S23-413. The sequence goes on along the minus strand of NZ_CM149688.1, from coordinate 1,490,945 downwards.
GAGTGCTACTCCCATTTCTTCTTATCATGATATTAAAATTCGTCGAGCCGTTCGTAAATGATTTTTCAAATGTGAATCCCGCTCTCTCATACACCTTGATCGCTCTCCTATTAAACGATGCTACAGTCAGTCTGAGACCTAAGAACCCATTGTATTCAATTGCATAAGCAAGTCCTACCTTCAAAAATGCCAATCCTGTTCCTTTGCCCGCCTTATTTGGATGTAGTCCCAAACCAATATCGATATAATTCTCCTCGTAGGCGTCAACTTGGTGACCAGCTGGTACTTGCGCCGATTCTCCATAGCAAAAGTACCCAATCAAATTTCTTTTGTCATCGATCACATAAAAATAGGCCCCGTTCATAAACTCTAATAATTCTTCTTGATCGCCTTTAAAACTATACAAAGAATAAGGTTCATCATATGTCCACGTTTGAATTTCGCGTGCCTTTTCTAAAGTCATAGGGTGAATTCTCATAACCTTATCGATTCCCTTCCCACTCTCCATGAAATTGTGATAAAAATGATTGTATAAATTCATGCCGTTCTTCTGCAAGACTTTTTCCCGTCTCGGTATTCATAAGATCTTTTAATTTCAAAAGTTTTTCATAAAAATGATTAATAGCGGTAGACTGTTCATTTCGATAGGCATCCATTGTCATATTTGTTCTTGGTTCAATAGAAGGGTCATAAATCACTTCTGCTTTGGAGCCGGCGTACACAAACGTTCGTGCGATGCCAATCGCCCCTATCGCATCTAATCTGTCCGCATCTTGCACAACTTGTGCTTCGAGACTCTTAACTGGTGGACGATTCCCTCCTTTATAAGAAATAGTCGTAATAATTTCCATTACGTGTTCTCGATCCGCGGCCTTTAATTGATAGAGCAGCGCTTCTACCTCTCTTATTCCATCCTGCTCTGAGGAAGCTACTTTATCATCTGCTAAATCATGAACGAGTGCTGCTACTTCACAAATAAATGTGTTAGCACTCTCTTCATCTGCTATTCTTTTTGCTTGTTTGACAACCCGATCAATATGATGCCAGTCGTGACCGCTACCTTCTCTTTCTAATTTTCGTCTAACGTACGTTCTAAGTTCATTCAAAATAGTTTCCACGGTAATATGTCTCCTTCTCTAATAGTTGGGTTATGCCTACTCGAAATCTCCTCTCGGTTATAAATCGAAAAATTGATACTAGTAGCTATAACTTAACCCTCACAAAAAAAGGCCAGCTATGTGCTGACCTATAACTTCTCTTCGACTTCTGCTTTCTTTAGTAAATCTTCTTTCATTTGCTGAACTTTCTCTTGCGTTTTGGTTTCGATTAAATAGTCTTTTATACGATCCTTCATTTCTTCATAAGATGGTGGATTCTCAGCATCTTTTGAGAACTGATCATTATAAAATGCTTTCATCTCTTCTTCGGTCACTTCGGGTGTTTCAATTTTCTCTTTAACAAATTTATCTACAACGACAATATCAGAATATTGACTTTCAAGCTGAGCCAGCGTCATGCCTTGACCTTCTAGCGCTTTCTTCAGCTCATCCTCACCATCAAATTGAGCCTTTATTTGCTCAAGTTCAGTTTCAACTTCTTTATCTGATGCAGAGAAACCTTCTTCTTTTGCTTTCTGAAGCAGAAGTTCCTGTCCGATTAAATTATCCATAACTTCTTCTTCAATTGACTTCGCCACTTCCGTATCCGATGGATCTTCACCGCTCATCGTATAGCGCAGCTGAGTTTGAACTAGCATCGAATTATAATCTTTTCCCTTAATATCTTCTCCATTTACAGTAGCAACAACCTTATCTTCTTTTACCTTCATTGCTTCTAGTTCTTCCTGTGTTTGATCCATTGTTGCTGATTCTTCTGAAGGCTTTTCTTCTTTTTTCGCTTCACTATTATTGTTACAAGCAGCGAGCAAAAGAACCCCAATAAGCATTAATAAGCTAAGATATTTTTTCATGCAGATGATGAACTCCCTTCAAATGTGACGAAACGTCTATGTTGATTATAGGACTTATTATAACATTCTTAAAAATACTTCATAATAAATATGGGATATTTTTGTTTTTTCAAGACTGACTATAGTAAAGCCACAGTTCGAATAATCAACAATAATAGCAAAGATACCTTTAGTAAAAAATAAGGCAAAAGAAAAAACCCTAGAAAATCATCTAGGGTTAGTGTAAATAGTGATATCGTTTTTCTAATCGCTCTTGTATGAAAGACACACATACACAAACAGCCCAATAAATTAGCGCAACTAATATGTACATCGTCATAAAGTCGAACTCTCGGCCTCCAACTATTTTCGCATGATGGAGTAATTCTGGAACTGTAATGACCGCCGCTAAAGATGATGCCTTGATTAGATCAAGCATCACATTCGATAATGGCGGAATCGCTATTCGCGTTGCCTGCGGCAATACGACTTCCCTCATTGTTGTCCAATAAGGCATACCGAGCGCGGTCGATGCCTCCCACTGCCCTTTTTCAACAGATGACAGCGCAGATCGCTGTATTTCAGCAATATAGGCGGCGCTATTTAAGCTAAAACCAATCAATGCTGATGTTAAAGCTGAAAACTCAATGCCAACGACAGGTAACCCGAAATAAAGAATATAAAGAAAAACAAGAATCGGTGTACCTCTCATAAACGAAATGTAAAGTCGAGCTGGCCACCTGAGGGCTCTCCATTTTGACATTCTTCCAAGAGCAAGAAATAACCCCATCACCAGCCCGATAATCATTCCAACAAACGCGATCAATAACGTTAATCCAAGTCCTTGAATGACATAGGGAAACGACTTTAACGCAAGACCCGCATCAAATAGATATTCCCAATGTATTTCCCCCACTTGTTACAACTCCCACTTATTCTTCAAAATCAATATCTGGCTTAACTGATACGTTAGCTCCATCAAAGAATTTCTCTGAAAGCTCTTTGAGCGTCCCGTCTTCCTTCATCTCTTTAATGGTTTCATTCACTTTTGTTTCAAGTTCTCCGCTATCTTTTTTCATAACGATCGACTGGTCATTTGGATAATATTCGATATCTGGATGGATTGTAATATTTAAATCTGGAAAGGCAGCAAGAGCGAGCTTCTGTAAGTAATAATCATTCAGGATAATATCCGTTCTCCCTGTTGATACATCACGTAAATACTGTTCATTTGTCGCATTATCGTAAGTTACTTCTTCAGCACCGTGCTCACGAGCTACCTTCATATAAACCGTTGTTGAAGCACCAGCGGCTTTTTTCCCCTCAAGATCATCTAGTGAGTCAATTCCAGATAAATCATCTTTTCTTACGATCGCAGTTCCGTAAGAGTATTTAACTGGTTCAGAAAAAGCGAATTTTTCTTCTCGCTCTTCCGTTGATGTTATGTCGTTTGCAGCAAGATCTACTTTCCCTGAGTTGATGCTTGTTAACATGCCATCAAAGCCCATTTCTTCAAATTCAACTTCAAGATCAAGGCGTTTCGCCATCTCTTTTACAACTTCAACTTCGTACCCCGTCACTTCGTCAGAACCTTCTTCATAATAAGAAGTTGGATAGAGCGTCCCAGACGTAGCTACCGTAATCTTTCCTTCTTCTTGAATCTCTTCCCAGGCAGTCGGTTTATCTTCAGATGCTTCATTCGATTCGTTTCCACCGTTCGAACAAGCACTTATCACAAAAACAACTAGCCCCATTAAAAATACAGGAGCCAGTCGCTTAACGAAATTAGTCATTCATTTCACTCTCCTTTAATCTAGTAAACAGTAAAAACATATCACTATATGACAGTGTATTGCAACAATTACAACACATTCTTTTATACACAAACTATTTCCATTTTTCAATCAATGTTTTGATCGCTATGTTACGATAAAAACAATGTCAATCGTAAAGAAAACACCCTTAGGTTCAAGAGTGTTTCAACTGTTCATCTATTTTTTCATGAAGATATTTTGTAGCCTGATCGAGGTGCTTCAAAGCTTCACCAGGAAATTTATCAACATCTTTAGCTCTTTTTACATGTCCATATAAAACGAGATCCTGAGAATTCATCACAATATCGAGAACTTCTCTACCTACCTCATCTTTATTTTGATCCATGTGAATAGCTGTTTTGTACTCTCTCACTACTTCAGTTAGAATTTGTAACCTCTGCAAATCCATGTATACTCATCCCTTTACAGTCATTAATCCTATTTAAGCGTACCATGAACGACTCAGAATGAACACCAAAGCTATTCAATGAAACGGAGTAAATCGCCATAGATCACTTGATCAGAATAATCTAATTCATCTTGAACCTGACCAAAATAGCGAGCACATTTGTTTCGATTGGTTTTTGAACTTGTTTCTTTGTTATAACACGTATTTTTAGTATAGATAAGATTCTCTGTCACAAAACTTCCATCCCTGAAAATAACGAGGTCTTCTCGTTTTTTCGAGAATAGGCTTGTGCCAAAATTCAAACTTGTGCTTTCTTCTACGCCTAACAGCTCTAATATTGTCGGCTTTAAATCAACTTGTCCTCCAACTGTATCAATCACCTTTCCTTCTTCACCTGGGACGTGAATGATGAGAGGCACTTTTTGTAGATCGACATGTTCAACAGGACCTATTTCTTCACCTAGATAGTCGCCAAGAGCTTTATCATAAGTTTCAGATAACCCATAATGATCACCATAAAGAACAAAAATGGAGTCTTCATATAAACCGGCAGCTTTCATTTCTTCAAAGAAAGTCTTTATCGCTTCATCCTCATAGCGAACCGTTGCATAATATCGGTTTACTACTTCTTCCGGCGTCTCCGGCAGTGAAATCATTGTATCCTTTTCTTCTAATAAGTAAGGAAAATGATTTGTCAGCGTAAGAAATTTTGCCGAATATGGCTGATCCAGTTCTTTTAAGTAAGGAATTGATTGCTTGAAGAATGGGATATCCTTCAAACCGTAGTTAATGGAATTATCGTCACTCACTTCAAAATCCTTTTTTGAATAAAAACGATCGTAACCAAGCGTTTCATACATTTCTGACCGATTCCAAAATTCTCGATCATTTCCATGAAAAGAAGTTGTCGTATACCCCTCGTCATTTAATGCCTCAGGAAGTGAGAAAAACTCATTCTGTGGCTTTCTTACGAACACAGACCCACCGGAAAGTGGATACAAACTGTTATCAATCATAAATTCAGCATCAGACGTTTTCCCCTGTGCTGTCTGGTGATAGAAATTGGGAAAGAAAAAGCTTTCTTCCTTCAACTTATTTAGATAAGGTGTTGCTTCTTCCCCATCGATACTTTCATCAAGCATAAATGCTTGCGTAGATTCCAAAGAAATAATGATCAAATTTTTCCCTTTTGCGATCCCTTCATAGGAGGAAGATTTCAATTCCTTTTTCTCAACATAACTTTCGATTTCTGATAGTTCGGTATCATCCGCAAACGCACTATTAATGGATGTAAACGAGTTATAGCCTATATCATAAATATGGTATGTGTAGGCACCTAGTGACTTAACAAATAACTCTCGATCATATGATTTTTCAAATAGTAATGGATGCATAATCAACGCCAGTCCAGCTGTTCCTACTAATACGGCGACACCAGTAAGCGCCGTTCTTTTTCGTAGTTTCTCTGATAAAGGGATCTTATGTAAATGATTTCGTTTTAGGATCCAAAATAAGATGATGGAGTCGAACACGATGAGCGGATCATATAAATTCAACAGCTCAACTGTACTTTGACCTAGCCCTCCAACATTACCGAATTGAAAAAGAACAGGAACGGTAACAAAGTCTATGTAGAAACGATAATATAAAATATTACAATAAAGTAGAGCTGATAAAATAAAATAAACTGCTAGTATTAGGCCTGGTTTTGACTGCTTCCTAAAAAGACCTATACCTAGCAGTAATACGATTGACCCTATTGAATTAATGAAAAGAAACATTTCTTCGCCAATTCCGCTCAACGAAAACGAAAATTCAAATCGATAAACAAGGTACGTTTTTAGAACAAGTAATCCTACTAATAATAAATAAAAATGCCACACTGACTTTACTTTTCTTCTCTCTGCTTCCATCTGTCACACACCCCTTATATCTCCCTAACATAAATGAACTCTTTCTTTCTTTATTTACCACCAAAGGGGGATAACCAAACTACCGGCAAATCCCTCCTCTCTAAAGACGAATGAATAATCAAGAAAGTTTCATTTTAATAGGAAAAAACAAGGGCGATTACTCCAAACGCAATAAGAAAAAGTCCAATTGTGACACAAGAAATCGTTACAACCCACCACGGTATTGAATCAAGAGCTTTCGTTTCAATAAAAAAGAAAATACTTTCTTCTTTATCTGTTGCTTCAGATGCCCTTGCATGACCCGCCGTATCCGATTTCATAGCCTCAAGACGATGAAACAAATACTTGGGGCTTCCTACCAATACAACACCAGCAATCCAGAATATCACAGCTATCGTCCAACCCATTGCATATCCGCCTTTCCAAAATGCTTATTTGTTCAGTAGTATGAACGACTTCATCAAAAAAAACACCTCTAATCTAGAGGTGTTCTAATTCAGAATCCGTTCTGGTTTTGTATAAACATTGAAGCCTTCATGGCGAATAAACCCTACTGTTGTAATGTTAAGATCATCCGCTAATTGAATGGCAAGCTCGGTGGGAGCCGATTTTGAGAGCAGTACACCAATACCCATCTTGGATAGCTTAATAACAACTTCTGATGAAATTCTCCCGCTAAACGCAACGCTAAGATCAGAAGGATGAAGATGATGACGGAGTACGTAACCATATAGCTTATCAAGAGCATTATGTCTTCCAATGTCAGTACGTGAAGCCACCATTTCCCCATTTTTGAAAATGGCCGCGTTATGAACACCACCAGTCGATTTAAACGTAGCTGACTGCTCTTGCAACGTTCTCATATTAGCAAGACAAACGGAAGCCGTTAATTTAGGTGCCTTCATAATCGTCCGAGCCGTTTTTGAATCACTTTTTAAATAAAAATGTCTACTTTTTCCACAGCATGAGCTAATGACGCGCTTTGTATATGTATCAGACGTTAATGAACCTTGAACAGCAGCTTTTACATTTACAATCCCTTGTCCATCATTAAAAAGCATTTCTTCCACATCGTGATAAGATCGAATCACCCCTTCTGAAGCGAGAAATCCAATGACCATATCTTCTAAATGATCAGGTGTACAAACAAGCGTTGCGAATTCAGTATGATTAATTCGAATCGTGATTGGTTTCTCAAGAGCAATCACGTCTTCCTTCTCTTTAAATTTCCCACCTTCATACCGTGTGATTTTGCGTTCAGTCGTATGTTTGAATTGTTTCTCCATGATTATCCACCTATAAATGACATTTCAATCTTGTCTCTATTTAAAACACTTTCCTCTGTTCGCTCATCTGAATAGCGATCATGTCGACCGTTCCAGAGATTTGTTAGCATCGTCCGTAATTCGTCATCTGTCGCTCCATTACGAAGCGGATTTCGTAAGCTCATTCCTTTCGAAGCAAACAAGCAAGTGTAAAGAGCTCCATCAGCTGAAAGGCGCGCTCTTGTACAGCTAGAACAAAACGAATCACTGACAGATGAAATGACACCAATTTCACCAGATCCATCTTCATATTGATAGCGGCTTGCTACTTCGCCAAAGTATGCAGCATCAACAGATTTAAGAGGAAAAGTCTCTGCTATTTGATCAATAATATCTTTCTTATTCATCACATGATCAAACTTCCATCCATTTGAATTTCCTACATCCATATACTCAATAAAGCGAACGATGTGCCCGCTATTTTTAAAATACGAAGCCATTGGAACGATCTCGTGATCGTTAACTCCCTTTTGAACGACCATATTAATTTTAACTTGAAGTCCTGCATCGGCTGCAGCCTGAATGCCTTCGAGAACAGGTTTTATCTTAGTTCCTCTCCCATTCATTTTGCCAAACGTTTCATCATGAATGGCATCAAGACTAACATTCACCCTAGTGAGACCTGCCTGCTTTAATTTTAATGCGCTCTTTTTTAATAAAGAAGCATTCGTTGTTAAAGCTATATCATCAAGACCTTTAATTTGTGATAGCATACCAATAAGGACATCGAGATCCCTTCTAAGTAGCGGTTCTCCGCCAGTCAGACGAATCTTCTCAACCCCCATCTCAACAAATAACCGAGCGAGACGAGTAATCTCCTCAAATTGGAGAAGGCTCGTTTTAGGAAGAAATTCATAATCTGGACCGAACGTTTCTTCAGGCATACAGTAACGACAGCGGAAATTACAACGGTCCGTTACCGATATACGAAGATCTCTTAAAGGACGTTTCAGTTGATCGTATAATAATGTTTCAGTTGACATGAACCTCGCTCCTTTCAAACAGTTGTCATGTGCTAATCGTAACGCTTCAGGGTACTTTTTTCCAGTTATAACTTATCCGATTCATAAGTAGTTTTTAAAAATTCTATATTCATAATAAAAGAGCGCCGCTTTTTCAGCAGCACTCCTTATTATTATTGTTCCATACCTGGCATTTCTTTTGCTTGTGAAATAACTTCCTCAGGAACCTTCACTTCTTCAATTTCATTGTACTTGTCATAAGTGGAGTTCATCTCCATAATGGTGGAAATTGTTTCGCCTTCCATGCTCATTTCACTGTCCATCTTCATGTCCATTTGAACAGGGAGATAGCTTTCCTTATCGATCGCGTATGTGTATTCCACATTGTTCACTTTCATTTGATCCATGGCATCTTCCATCATTTGATTTTGTGAGCCCATGTCTTCAGCTGTTTTCTCCATCAAACCTTGAAATTTCTCACCCGAAGCTTTCAATGTCATCACATAAGTATCATCTTCTTCTGATAAAGTAAATTCATCGACATATTCTTTGAGCATTTCCATTTGTTCAGCTGGATCAGCTTGAGTTTCCTGAAGAGAAAGAAGCGTATCTGTCATTTCATCAGGGAATTTCATCCATTGCTCACCCTGCTTCATAAAGAAACCTTCTTCAGTAAAGTATGATTCCATTTGCATTGTTTCACCATTTGCTGTCATATCGATCATTTGATGAAAAGCAATAGGATCCATCACCATATCAGCGTCAATCACGCTATTAATATCCATCTCTTCTTCACCTGAACCAATACTTTGCGTCATATCCGCATTCATATGGAAATTCTTAATCTCTTCTTGAGCCGCAATTGACTTCTCAAATACTTCCTGAGCGTCAATTCCTTTATCAACGCTTACTTTGCCTCCGGATTCTGTTGTACCACTACACGCTGCAAGAATAAGCATCAGTGCACTAAGAATCGTGATCATTCGTAACTTCATCTCACCACTCCTCCATAGTATTCATTCTACTAATAATACGAATGAGCGAGAGTGAAGTTTCATAAAAGAAAAATAAAACTGGTATATTCCGCCAGTTTAACTAATTGATTTTGTATAGCGATCTGCAACGCTGCTTGCCCCATATGAGTCGGGCTTGATTCTAGCAATATAGCCAACAGAAGTTACCCAACCTACAACTTCCTGTATGATTTTACGCGTTTCCCCTTGCTTTCCAACATCGAGATGAATCTCAATCGGCCAGGTTTCTAATAGCGTTGAAAATCCTTCATCCTTTAACGATTCCATGAGCTCAAGACTCATTTGGGTTTCTTTATAAATGCGATGCCTGAGCTCATGAATCGGCTTGTGTTTTACTTTTCGATAGAAAATGCGTGCTCCTTTGCCGACGCGATGGATAATGAGGGCTGTCACAAACTGTGTCGCTTTCCGGCTTGTCTGCGAATCTGTTCCAATCACAATGCGATATGTTCCTTTAGGATCTTCTTTCGTATAGCTTTCAATGAGTTGAGTAAGCTGTTCAACCGTTACTTTTCCAGCTGTTGGACTAATAAAATCCATGAAGGTTCCCTTCTTTCATTAGGATAGTAGTTAGTACTATGTTTATTCATAAGCTGAAAAATATGTACGAAGAGAACAGAAATTACTAACGATTGTATAGGCTATGGTCTTCGATTTGCCCGTTCTTCTGATGAATAATCAATTCAGATGGACGATTCTCATCACATAATGACCTTCCATACTGATACGCTTCTGCTTTTGTTTCAAAAGTTTTGGTTGCTTGTTCTGCCCCCTCTTTCTTGATCTCCCATGAACCGGTTTTTCCGCTCTGTACATGATAAATGGTTTTCATCCTTTATTCCTCCTTGCTATCTCTCATTCCTTCCTAAGATGTAGAATAAACCTTACTATGTTCTAGAAAACTGGAGAACCTTCGCTGGTTTTTTGTCATGTAGCTTAGTAATTGTCTTATAGCCTTCTTTTTCTTTCTGATAAAATGTATTACTTGAAATTGGTCTTTTAGCAGACCATTGAATTGAAGCAGGATTTTGCCACGTATCATGCGTAATTAATTCCTGTTTATAATAATAACTATTCCCACTTATATAACGCTCGCAAATGTAGCGCACTGTATGTTTTGAATGCATTCGATCACGTTTCCTTTCTTTTCAGTATAGATGGACTTGTTGGACCCCATTGTATTAGAAAATAATGCAATAAACGAACAGAACCTCTCCAGACAAAAACAACCGCAGCTAAGCTGCGGTCTTCTTATTATTTCCCATCTTTTAGAAGAATAACATTTAATGGGGGGTCTCCATCCAATAAGCCAATGGCGATAGCTGTGTAGTTCACACCTGCTTCAACAGGTAAGTTAGGAAGATCAAGAACAGCCTTATCAGATCCTGCGGCTCGAACTTCTAAATTGTATGTCCCGGGATCGACCATTTGATATTCAGAGTTTTGGGTAAAAGCGAGATTCTTAATAAGAGCATCTCCATCCTTCACCCCAATATCAACAGCTGGAGCGTTCGGTGAAGCATGTACAGCTCTCAATCCCGATTTTTCTCCTGAACCTTTTTGATCTTCTAATACTTTAAGGGCAAGGTTCTCAAGTTTACCGATCGCAAGTACGGAATAGTTTTTTCCTGATTCCACAGTTAATTTTTGTTCAAGGGCCGGTTTACCTTCCCCGTTAGCAGAAGAGGCAAAAATTTGAATCGTCTTCTCACCAGGTGTTAAAGCAGCATAATCTGTCACATCTTTAAACGAAACCTTTTCAAAAGCAGGTTGACCATCTACATAAATATCGACAGACGGCGCATCTGGTGAAGCATGAATAACACGCACATTGGCATCACTTTTCTCAGCTGCAAAACCCTCAGGAGAAAGCACGACAAAAAGCGCTAGCATGAATAGTAAATTCAACATCCATTTCATTATAAAAACTCCCTTCTATTCATTTGTTAACCTGCCTATTTTTTACTGAAAGATATAAATTATTCATTTGCTGATCCAACGTCATATGACTTATTAAAAAATTCTTATAGGTGGTTTTGTTACTGAATAATAGTTTAGATGCAGAAGTATTTTTATAATTTAGAGCTTTTAAGTTTGCTACGATGCAGGCGAAGTATGCGGTAAATAGACCAAAGCTAGAAGCTTTGAACATACGCTATTGTTCCGCATACAGTAATAAGTGAAATCCATTAATAAGGATGTGAAAAAATGCCGGCAATCGTTGGAGCTATTAAAGTCAATTCCATTGGAAGCAGCGGTGTTTTCCACGTCGGCGATGTATTTATTGTGTCTCCAACAAGTGCAATACGCACCTTTGCGGGCGGCGGTTCGTTTAATACAGGCGATGGCTTAAACGTAAATAGTAATTACAGCGTCACTACCGTTAACGATAGTGATATTGCTGACCAAAATGTTGTTGCGAATATTTAGCAGGGCATTCACCTAATTTTGCTATCGAACATACGATAGTGTAAAGTCTTCTATCCATCGGACCATAAAGATATTGAGTGATACCTGGTTGGATTACCTAAGATTTGGGGAGTGACCCTTTATTGGTGGAATAAACATTTTGATACGGGAGTTGATTGTCAATGTATCCAACCGATAATTTCTATGCGATCTTGCAACGGATGCAACAAAACATTGAACAACAAAACAATCGAATCAAAATGCTTGAAGATATGGTGGATGATTTAAGAAATAGCTGCCATGAGTTATCGAAAGCTCCTAAAACCAACATTGAGAAAATCGAATATAAATTTGATCAATTAAAAATTGAAAGGCTTGATGGAACGTTAAATATTGGCTTAACTCCAAACGGAGGAGCTGATGTTCTGGATGACTTTACAGTAAACGGGGGAAATGGAATGAACCCAAGCAACATACCTCCGGAAGCCATTCAATCCATTCAGCAAAACATTCATTCCTACATGAAAAAAGGAGCTATCCAACATCTAGGGGAGTTAGAGAAAAAATATCAGTATCCTCTTGATGATCCTTACCGTCACTTCATCCTAAATGATATTCAAAAACAGCTAGATCAGCGCATTAACTATTATGTTAATCAACAATCCAACCGTTCGCCTGAGTCAAGCACAGAGCAACTAGTCGAAGAAGTAACGAACAAATTAAAGCGAGACATTACTAATGGCATGGAGGCTTTTCTAAAAAACTTACCTGGAAGGACTGATTCCAAATGAAATATACCGTCATAAATCGAGGACTTTCAGTAGGGCATATTAATATTACAGCTGTAGCAAGTTCTTCTGTGTTTCTTGTAGGAGACACAGAATCTATCGTCTGCTCATCTATTTTCGACACACCGCCGGAATCGTTAATTATCTCAGCTCCATTTGTTCCATTAGCGTCATCATAAGGGGAATTTCCTATGAATAGTCGATCCTCCCTCGTCAATTGGATCCTTGTTTCGTCAGTGGATAGTTCAGCAGTTGTGCAAATTGGTGACAGCAATCAAGTGACTCCCGAGACTAAAATTTATGCTTTACAGCGTGAATTTCCTATTTTTAATGGGAATGAAGTAGAAGATTTATCAGAATATCCGATGTTTTCCCAACTACTACCTCTCCCGCTGCTTACTGAGAACATCGAGCAATGCACTATTCACGAAAACCCCATTATTAAAGTTGGGAGCATTCGCGTCATTGGGATCGCTGCTTCCTCCGTTTTACAAGTTGGTTCTACAAGACAGATTAAGACGGAGGCAAGGGTGAAACATAATCGCGAATATTTGTCTAATCCTTACGATGATGAAGAATAAATTGAACGGATCCTTTATTGATCACATACTATACTTTATAACAACTCAAAGGGTGTTCAACAATGCCTTCAATCGTAGGACCAGTTAAGATAAATAGCGCGGGTGGAGTAGTAAACTTCGGGGATAGTTTTAACACAACACCAAAATCAACTTCAAAAACATACGCTGGTTCAGGTGCATTTAATACAGGGGATTTTCATGTCGTGAACAACGGATTTAGTTTAACGAATTCACTAGACCCGGATGTTGCGGATGAAAACATTACCGCAAACAATTAGGGAGCTGAAGATTCGTGAATTTCTTTGTGAACCAAAACATCGTTATTCATCAGCTTAGAGTCGAAGGAATTTCGAATTCCTCAGTCCTGCAAATTGGGAGCGCTGGTATTATAAAACCACTATCAAATCTCTATAATACAGGTGGATACACTGAACCTGCTCCTGAACTATCTACAGCCCAAACTTCTGAATTAACACCATTTGTCCCTCTTGCTCCCCCAACATAAAAAAACCGCCGACGGCGGTTTTTTTTTCAGTCGAACGTGATCACAACTCTTCCATTAATATCGCCATTTTCTAGACTCTCAAAAACTTCGTTAATCTCTTCTAGTGGGCGAGTCTCAATAATTGTTTTTACTTTACCTTCAGCTGCAAATTGCAAAGCTTCCATTAAATCTTTTCGCGTGCCCACGATCGATCCAATGACCTTAATGCCATTTAATACTGTATCAAAAATCGGTATCGGCATTTCTTCAGGTGGTAGTCCAACAGCAACTACGGAGCCTCCTCGTCTAACTGCCGCATAAGCTTCACTAAAAGCAGGCTTAGAAACAGCTGTACAAACGGAAGCGTGCGCTCCACCAACCTCTCTTTGGATAAATTCAGAAGAATTCTCTTCAACTGGATTAACAATAAGATCTGCACCTAGTTCTTTTGCAAGTATTAATTTTTCACTGTGCGTATCAACTGCTATAACGTGAAGCCCCATTGCTTTCGCATATTGAACGGCGACATGCCCTAATCCTCCGATACCATAAATAGCCACCCACTCACCAGGCTTAGCCTCAGTTACCTTTAAAGCTTTGTAAGTGGTAACGCCGGCGCAGAAAATAGGAGCTACTTCTTCAAAACTAAGACGATCAGGAATTTTGACAGCATAATCTGCATCGGCTTTACAATATTGAGCATATCCTCCATCAACTGAATAGCCCGCATTCTGCTGTTCTTTACAAAGTGTTTCACGTCCCGTTAGGCAGTATTCACAGTGACCACAAGCGGAATAGAGCCATGGGACACCCACTCGATCTCCTATCTTCAAGTGCGTAACGCCTTCCCCTACTGCCTCAATAATACCAGCTCCTTCGTGACCAGGGATCAGCGGAAGTTTTGGTTTAACTGGCCAATCACCATGGGCGGCATGTAAATCGGTATGACATACACCACATGCTTTGATGCGTACTAATATTTCTCCGTGTCCAATAACAGGCTTTTCTACTTCCTTTACTGAAAGTGGCTCTCTAAAGGCATGTACAATTGCTGCTTTCATAATGAAAACCTCCATATGATGAATTTTCATTTCCTTCTTCATCATAATGGAGGTTCATTCTATAAACTGTTAAATTGGTCACAGTTTCAGGATATTTGCAGTATTTTCTACTTTTCTGTTGTTTCTTTTTCCTTCGATTGATTCGCATCAGCTGATGAAGTTTCTTTCTCTTCAGAAGTTTGACTTCCACTTTGATCAGAAGTGTCCGATGTGTCACTAGTGTTTTCTTCCGAATCACTTACCTCGCTATTTTCACTATCATTTGCAGAGTTTTCATTTGTTTCTTCACTCGTGCCCTCATCATTTCCATCAGCGGGAGGGTCATTATTTGAACCTTCTTGATTACCTCCCTCTTCTGCGTCACCCGTATTACTTGGGGTTCCTTCATTACCGCCATCATTATTGGTATTCTCTTCATTACCAGTGTTAGCATTAGCATCATCTTCGCCGTCTTCTGAACTGTCAGCTTTAGTATTAGCAGAGTCATCCGTTACAGGCTCTTCATTTTCTTCGGACTGATCAGTAGGTTCTTGTTGTTCTTGTTCGTCTGATCTTTCCGGTTCTTGAGGCTCTTTTGGTTCTTTCTTTTCTTCCGGCTTAGCCTTTGGTTCCTCTTTTATGGACTCATCCTTCTGCTTTTTCTCTACTTTATCCTCTGACTTCTTTTTATCATTGGAATTATTGGAATTCTTCTTAGTAGATTCTGTAGATGTATCGTCTTTCTCATCTTTTTCATTTGATGAAGTTTTCTTTTTTGGTTTTGGAAGTGGTGCTTTTTTCGGCTCTTCTCCTTTAAAGTAAAGCTCTTTAATTATACTAGACGAAGGTGTTGCCTTATTTGCACGTAAGCCTGTTGTCTTATCAATTTCAATCTCTTCAACTGAATCCGGCTTTTCAAATGAGGCGGTTTCTTTATCCTTCGATACTTCACTCATGATGTGACGGAAAAGCAACTTCGCAATATCATCGTCTTCTTTATGAATAAAGGAATTTTGAGTCGTTTTATCATATCCAGTCCAAATGGAAGCAGTATAGTTAGACGTGTATCCAGAAAACCAGGCGTCTGATACACCATCACCGTTAATACCATCATCAAGACTTGTCGTGCCCGTCTTACCGGCTACGTCCAAACCTTTAATTTTCGCCTGCATGCCAGTTCCTTCTTCCACGACCGTCCGGAGCATGTCTGTAATCATGTAGGCAGTTCCTTCACTCATCGCTTTTTCAGATTTAGAAGATAGCTGGTGCTCCTTACCATTCGGGTATACTACTTTTTCAACACTATAGGGCTCATGGAAAGTTCCGCCTGAACCAAATGCGGCATATGCGCCTGATAGTTGTAGAGGAGAAATTCCTCCAGCAAAACCACCGATAGCATAGGCAGGATACGTTTCATCAATTGAAATGCCAAGTTTTTTCGCAAATGCTTGAGCTTCTTCGCCCCCCACTTCCATAAATGCTTTAATAGCAGGAATATTATAAGACCACTGAAGTGCTTCTCGTATAGAAACACTGCCCTGAAACTCGTCGTTCCAGTTACTAAATTCTTTACCGTTTAACTCAAGTTCTTCATCAATAAACTGTTGATTCGTTGACCATTTTAGATTTTCAATTCCAGGAGCATAATCAAGAATTGGCTTGATCGTGGAGCCTGGGGACCGTTCTAATTGAGTGGCATAATTAAATCCTTTTTGCACATCATCTTCACCCGTTTGACGATTTCCACCAATAGCCTTAATCGCACCGGACTGAGTGTCAATTAGGGAAACCCCTGCTCTAAACTGCTCATCTGGGTATTCAACAACTTTATTTGTGGTAAGTGCTTCATCTACAATCTGCTGAGCATTCTGATCAAGCGTCGTATAAATTTCTAATCCCCCTGAATAAAGGGCGTTTTCAGGAATGCCAGCTTTCTCAAGATCATCAATGACCTGATCGATAAAAGCATCGTTGGTTGTCGACTGACTTTGTTGATCCACAATTGAATCTTCTACAGGAACAGAAGCTGCTTCTTTCCGTTCTTGTTCAGAGATAAATCCATGCTGCTCCATTAAACTTAGGACAGTAGCTCTTCTATCGCTTGCAATGTCCGGATGTTTGTATGGATCGTATCCTGATGGCCGCTGAGGCAAACCTGCTAATAATGCAGCTTCCTCTGTTGATAACTCTTCAAGTGACTTATTGAAGTAGGTATTCGCAGCTGTTGCGATTCCATATGCCCCTTGTCCAAAATAGATTTTATTTAAATACATCTCAAGAATCTCTTCTTTGGAATACTGTTTCTCTAATTCCATCGCAAGGTAAGCTTCCTGAACTTTGCGTTTCACTGTCTTATCAGGCTCTAAAAGCATGTTCTTAACAACTTGTTGCGTAATCGTGCTCGCACCTTCTGCTCCAAACCCATCTTGAATATTGGCGACGACAGCTCCGCCGATTCTTTTTAAATCCACTCCATTATGTTCCCAGTATCTTACATCCTCAACTGCAATGAAGGCATTTACAACATGTTCAGGGATTTCATCAAATGAAACGATATTTCGATGCTCTTCGCCTACGATGTCTGTAATTTTATTTCCTTCTGCATCATATAAAGTAGATGATTGCGGTAAACTTAGTTTATTTTCTTCAAGCTTTGGTGCTTCATTAATATAGGCGTAAGTTTGATAACCCCCAAACGTTAATACAAAAACCATCAAGAAAGCACCTATTAAAAGGACATTCCTAGCAAAACGTTTCCCTTTTTTTCGACCTTCTTGCTTACCTGTATGTTGTTCTTCATTGATATTTTTCCCCATTATGATCCCCCTTAGCGTCAAACTCCATAGAGAGGTGTTACCCAAATGTTTCATATTAAAAACATTTATTAAGAGATTGAAACAATTTGTTAACAAGATTCATATAGTAATAACGTCTAGAAAGGAGTGAGTGGATTGTCAGTAAAACTGCTTGAGTGGGGCTCCCAATTCCGAAATCACATTTTAGAAGGTAACCTCCATGAACGAGTAAACTCTTCTCTACTTATTCAAACTGAAGAATGGTTAGCGGCGGTTCAGGAAAATGTCGATGTGAATGGGTCAAATGAAGAAGACCTATATAAGATGGCCAATTCGTTATACAAGCAGTGGCGTAACTTACAAGATTCATCCGTTCCTATAGGAGGACATACCTTACCTTCTCTGCCATACAAATACAATGCACTCGAGCCTTACATTAGTGAAAGAATCATGAGGCTGCATCATGACCTTCACCACCAAAGCTATGTAGATGGGTTAAACAAAGCAGAACTTGAATTACAGAAAGCAAGACAACAGGATAACTATGCTCTCATAAAACATTGGGAACGTGAATTAGCTTTCAATGGAGCTGGGCATTATCTTCATACTTTATTTTGGAAAATCATGAGCCCAGACGGTGGGAAGCCAGAGGGAGAAATTTTACCTGAGATTCAAAAGAGCTTTGGATCATACAACCAATTCAAGCAACAATTCACAAATGCTGCTGCTAAAGTAGAAGGGTCAGGTTGGGCCATTCTTGTCTGGTCACCTGTATCAAGAAGACTTGAAATTCTTCAAGCTGAAAAACACCAAAACTTAAGCCAGTGGGATGTCATCCCTCTTCTAGCTCTTGATGTTTGGGAACACGCTTATTATTTACAATATGAAAACAACCGAAAAAACTACATCGAAAACTGGTGGAATGTCGTTAATTGGAAGGAAGTTAACAAACGATTTCGTAAAGCTCAAAATGTAAAGTGGAATTCCTTCTAAAAAAGAAAAAACAATACTATAAGCTAAAATAAAGAAAAAAAGCAAAGGGTTCTCCCTTTGCTTTTAATCCTATTCTCTATATGGTCCATATGGCGGTCGTCCGCCAGGATAACCCGGAGGGCCATATCCTGGTGGGCCATATCCTGGTGGGCCATACCCTGGAGCTCCGTATCCCGGCTGTCCATAACCTGGAGGGCAATATCCCGGACCAGGACAGGGATATCCGGGTCGTGGACGAGGATATCCACCATATATACCCGGTATTAATAAAACTCCTAATAATCCTCCGGCAAGACCTCCGGCAAGCCCACCTGCAAAACCTCCAATAAACGGATACGGCCGCTGGTAGTCATACTGTCTCAGTCCATAATAATTCCTTGTGTCAGGATAAGCACTATAAAAATCCCCCTGAATGGGGAGATAATGGTTCATGTGTCTCCTCCCTTTCCTTTTGGCCATCATGATAGTTGCCTACATTATAGGGTATGAGGAGTTTCTCAATCGGGAAGGGACATTAGCGGAGAAATCATAATTCTTACTGCCTATGCTCTAGGCCAATATACGCTTACCCATACAACAAAAACGCCAGAAGCAAATAGATACAGCTCTGGGGTCTGCGATATATACGCAAAATAGTCAAGAAGACTATGACCAATAATAATCAGATTGAGCTCTAGAATTAACGTAACACCACCTGCAACCGACAGACCAAACCCGATTAGAAAAGTGAAGAATCGAATAATCATTGTTTATAGGCATTTCTTCTCTGATTCATATCGGCCTGTCCCTCCTCCTTCATTTACTAACCATCGTATTTCATACTTGAGGAAATTATGCTGTCCAAGACGTTTTACTTTTGTTTTTTTTGTATACATGCTAAAACAAAAAGGCAACATAATTTTAATGAGAAGGAGGAGTTAGCATGATTGAAAAGGTCGAACAGGCGGTGCAACAAAATTGGGTCCCTTCTTTTAAGTTTGAAAAGAACGAGTCGACCCCATTCACACCATTCACTAAAGACCTTAGCAAAGCGAAAGGCGCTATTATTGCTACTGGTGGTGTATATGTAAAAGGGCAACAACCATTTAATGATAACTTTGGTTTGGGTGATCCTTCTTACAGAGAAATTCCCGTAAATACAGATCTCAATAATGTATCATTTGCTCACGAGCACTATGATCACTCAAAAGTGATACAGGATGCCAACATCCAATTCCCTCTTGATACAATGAAAGAACTTCAAGAAGAAGGAAGAATTGGAGAACTCGCTGAAAATCACTATGGCTTTATGGGATATATCCCTACACCTCACCCACTCAAAACGGTTACAGCACAAGAGGTGGCTCAGAAGTTATTGAAGGAAAACGTAGACTTCGCTTTGTTGGTGCCTTCCTGACCAGTCTGTCAACAGTCGGTCGGTCTGATCGCACGCATATTAGAAGAACACGGAATCCCAACAGTTTCCTTGACAATGTCTAAAGAAATAAGCGAATACGTTAACATTCCACGCTCCCTCTACAACCGTTTTCCAATGGGCAGCGCACTAGGACAACCAAACAACAGAGAACAGCACAAACAAGTTCTCAACAAAGCCCTCGACCTCCTAGTCGAAGCCAATGAAGGCGGAATAGTAGAAGAATCAGGAATTAAGTATAAATAATGAAAAGCGGAAGCCTCCGATTAGCCTCGACAAGCGCTGGAGCCCTCTAAAAAGAACACGCTCTTTGTGTTCATTTTAGAGGGTGAAGCGATCGAGAGGCTGGCCACTGCAGCTAGACACGAAAAGCGGAAGTGGCCGGTTAGGGTCGAAAAGCGCTGGAGCCCTACAAAAAGAACACGGTCTTTGTGTTCATTTTGTAGGGTGAAGCGATCGAGACCCTGGCCACTGCAGCTAGACACGAAAAGCGGAAGCCTCCGATTAGACCCGGCAGGCACTGGAACCTTTTCATATGAACACGGTCTTTGTGTTCGGATGAAAAGGTGAAGTGACCGAGGGTCTGGAGGCTGCAGCTAGACATCGAAAAGCGGAGACGAGCGGTTAGAAACGAAGATATTGGAGCTCTTGAACTAGAACACGCCCTTTGTGTTCTGGTTCAAGAGCGAAATATCGCAGTTTCTGCGAGTCGCAGCTAGACATGAAAAGCGGAGCGGGCCCGCCTAAATCCGCAGTATGTTGGAGCCCTTTCGAATGAGACGCTTTTTGTCTCAATCGAAAGGGCGAAACAGCCGGAGGATTTGGCCCGCGCAGCTGGACATGAAAAACGGAAGCCTCCGTTTAGACCCGGCAGGCACTGGAACCTTTTCATATGAACACGGTCTTTGTGTTCGGATGAAAAGGTGAAGTGACCGAGGGTCTGGAGGCTGCAGCTAGACATCGAAAAACGGAAGCCTCCGATTAGACCCGGCAGGCGCTGCAGCCTGATCTAAAAAACCGATTTCGCGGAATTAATCCTATTTCCGCGGATATATTTGGATTATCGCGGAATTGTGATCACTTTTCGCGGAATTCAATGAATTATCGCGGAAATAAGTGCCTTTCACTCTAATACTACCGATGTCTAGCAGCTTTTCTGACCCACTTCCACTATTTAAACGAATCCCACACAAAAAACCGGCTGAATTCAGCCGGTTTTTTCTCTTATTTCGTTGAAGTAAACTGCTCTTCCTCCGTGGAACCCTTTAAAGCAGTCGTTGACGAAGTTCCTCCTGTAATGACCTGAGACACAGCGTCAAAGTAACCCGTTCCAACTTCACGCTGGTGTCTTGTCGCAGAGTAACCATCTGCCTCACTAGCAAATTCAGCTTGCTGAAGTCTTGAATAGGCAGCCATTCCATTATCTTTGTAGTCTCTTGCAAGTTCAAACATACTGTGGTTAAGAGCATGGAAACCAGCAAGCGTAACAAATTGGAACTTATAGCCCATCTTACCTAATTCACGCTGGAATTTAGCGATCGTTTCATCATCGAGTTTCTTTTTCCAATTAAATGAAGGCGAACAGTTGTAAGCTAGTAATTTTCCAGGAAAACGTTCATGAATGGCATTTGCGAATTTCTGAGCTTCCTCTAAATTAGGTTCAGACGTTTCGCACCAGATAAGGTCAGCGTATGGTGCATAAGCAAGGCCTCTTGCAATCGCCTGATCAAGACCTGGTTTCGTATAGAAAAAGCCTTCAGGAGTGCGTTCCCCTGTTAAAAACTCACCATCGTATTTATCAACATCACTCGTAATTAAATTCGCAGCGTTAGCGTCTGTTCGCGCAATGATTAACGTTGGCACTCCCATAACGTCTGCTGCGAGGCGTGCAGAAATTAAATTTTTAACAGCTTGCTGTGTTGGCAGAAGAACTTTACCTCCAAGGTGCCCGCACTTTTTCTCTGATGAGAGTTGATCTTCAAAATGTACTGCTGCTGCACCTGATTCAATCATTGATTTCATAAGTTCGAACACATTCAGCGCACCACCAAAACCTGCTTCTGCATCAGCAACAATTGGAACGAACCAATCACGTTCATGAATTCCTTCCGAATGTTCAATTTGATCCGCCCTTTGAAGAGCTTGATTAATTCGCTTTACGACTTGTGGAACACTATTTACAGGGTATAAGCTTTGGTCTGGATACATCTGCCCCGACATATTTGCATCTGCGGCTACTTGCCATCCGCTTAAGTAAATGGCTTTTAAGCCAGCTTTCACCTGTTGAACAGCCTGGTTACCAGTAAGGGCACCTAGCGCATTGACGAAGTTCTCTTCATTCACAAGTTTCCAGAGTCGTTCAGCACCTCTTTTCGCAAGAGTATACTCGATTTGAACGGATCCTTGTAATTTCAAAACTTCTTCAGGTGAATATGGGCGTTCAATTCCTTTAAAACGGTCCTGGTTCCAGTTTTCTTGAAGTGTTTCTGCTGTTTGCTTTGTCATCATTATTTCCCCCTGGATATGTTGGTATTTGGTCATGCTTCTTTCTTAGATCACTTTCGAATGATTCAAGCTATCAAATGCCGAGTACTCATGCCTCATTTTCCAAATCTGATTCGGTTCAGGCATATAGTGATTCCAAATCGCCTTCATCATTGGAATCAGATTAGTATCTGTGATGCACTTTCCATCAAACCCTTCAATTACTTCCCGTGTCCCCCGTCCAAACATTTCCCCATTCACATTTCTCTCATCATCGCGATCTTTATTTTTCATCATCTTTTCTTCCACAATGACATGTGTCTTTCGCTTATGTCCTACGCTAATCACAAACCGCGTTAAATCGTTTATGCTCTCAACACCTTCAGATTCAAAATGAAGACCCGCGCAATGATCACGTAATTCATAAAGTATTTCCTCAGTCTGGTTCATATTGTTTTGATCAATTGTGACAGTGGCCTTGATCGTTCCTTGAAAGAGATTCATTTCCTTTTCTGTGAAAGAAAAAATGTTATTCCAATAGCTAGCTTCTCGATAAGAAGAAATTCCTTTCAAACAAACATATGGAGCAGAACCATGCTTCAATAATTCAGTCGTATTATGAAAAACATAAAGTCCAAAATCAATAAGGTTAGCTGGAATTTCTATACCACTATAGTTATCTTCATTCTTTCTACTGTTTACTGCGATCATGAAGGCCGTAGGATATACATTCTCTTTAACTCGTTCTTGCTGAATAAGTCCTTTTAGATTTTGCGCTGCTCCCATACGCTGATCATAAGACATTGCTTCATCCGAAAAGTCTGCAATAAGTACATTTGCCCCAGCATTAATTGTTGAAGCACCATTTACAATGTCGATAATGGATTGTTTCACGATGACTCTTCGATCTTGTAAATCTTTCCGAACTGGTTTAACTTCCCAATTCGCTTCACGGATTGATTTCGTTTCAGGTAAGAGAATTTTTTGTTCAAAGAAATCTTCTCTGTTTAATTCTGCTTGCATTAATTGCTGTATTGACTGTGAATGACGTTGAAGATTTTCTAGAAACACCATCGCTTCAAGAGTTAGTAAATGGTTTTTTTGATCGTAAGCGCTTTCTAAAGTTTCATCCAGCACAACATCCCCTCCTATTCAAGTCTGCCGCTACTGTTGCAGCGATGACATCCCACACATCCTTCACCTTCACAGTGGTGACACCCTTCATTTTTTCTTTCTTTTCCATGACAATGCGGACATTCCAATTCACCATTTCCATAGCACGTATAACAATCCATTTTTGCTTCCCTCCATCTGTTATAATACAATTTATTTTATTTGTTAGTATTATATAACAACTTTCCAAAAAGGTTCAACCTTTTTTTAGAAAATTAAAAAAACCTGTGAATTGCACAAATCACAGGTTATATATTCTATATTTCTTGTAGTAAGTTATAAAAAATACAAAAAACACGTGCTTTTGCACGTGTTTTAAGCTGTACTCATACAGTTTGTTTTTTCCACAGTTCTTTCATACCCTGAGCACGTTTAATCCCACTAATTGTCCCTAAATGAAGATTTTCATGATTCATTAAAAACAGAATAAGTTCTCCTACTGTTTCAAGTGTAAGGTAGGAACCAATAGAAAATTCACTTTGAAGGGACTCGCTCAGTTCTCCTTCTAACTCACTTATTCTTTTATTCTGCTCGATTAAGTAATGCTTTATCTCAGTAAGTGACGGCGGCTCTTCCGTCCAATCACCAGGTCTTGTACCAGCTTTAAATAATGCGGAATAGTTTATTGGAAGGCTCTTCTCCATCACTGTAAAACGATCTAAAACAAATTCTGCAGTGACAAGTACATGGCCTAAATTCCATCGCACTGTGTTCGTAAAACCCTCAGGAAGAACATCTGCTTGCTCCTCTGTAACAGCATCAAGCGCCTGGAGTGTTCGATATCGCCAAAAAGTAAATTGTTTTAGTAATTGAGCATCTTTCATTCAATCTCCACCTTTCATTATTAATAATCATTCGTGCCACAAAACTAAATTTCCTATGAATCTATCATTATTGAGACAAAATTTTTATATCTTCTTCATTTCCCGCATCTCGTGCATAGTCAATTGCAGTATACCCCTCTTCATCTTGCATAGCGGGATTTGCCCCAGCTGCGAGGAGTAGATTATACATTTCATTCCGATTATAAGGTTCCATATAAGCAGCATAAATAAGAGGCGTCCAGCCATCAATGTCCGCCATGTTTGGATCAGCACCTGCCTTTAATAGACGATTCACTTTAGAAACATAGCCATTTTGAACCGAAATCATTAAGGCACTTGTCCCATATAAATCAACGGCATTTGGATTCATTTCACGATCAAGGAGCGCTTGAAACATCTTATCATTTTCTGAATGCTCAGCTGCATAATGTAAAGCATTCCAGCCATCTGAGTCAGTTGCTTCAAGATCAGCCTTATCTATAAGAGACTGAAAGGCGAGATCATCTTCATTAATTATGGCTTCCATAAGAGGTGTCACGCCAGTAGCCTCGTCAAATAACGCAAACTCATCTTCGAATGCTGATGAGATCGAAGGAATAACAACTTCTACTGCCATTACGGCTGTTCCTATTCCACCGATAAAGAGCATAAGCATAATTAGTGAAAGGATTACTAATTTCTTACGAGGAGCAGGAAATGGAGTCTTTTTCCTCAGTTCCATAAACGACTCTACAGCAGCAATTCTTTTCGGTAAAGGGGGATGAGTTGAAAGCCATTCGCTTAACCAAACAAAAAAACTCTTCTCAGATTGAAGCTGTGTTATATAAGCGTCTTTGTTCACACTCTGGTATAGCCGTTTTCCAACGGCAAGAATAATTAAACCATTTGCTGCCCTCTCGCCACTATTTATGTAGTAAGCTCCCATTCGGTCACACGTATATTCACACGCTCTAGAATAAGCAGATCCAAGAAACGGAATCACATTTCCAGGTAAAAGCAGAAGTTGTTTTAAAATGTGATTTCGTTTAATGTGGGCGAGTTCATGAGCAATAATAAACGTAACTTCTTCTTCAGCGTTTTCTTCAATTAACTCAAAAATATCAGAATAAAGAATGACCATGTTCCTACCTAGTAACCTTGTTGCAAATGCATTCAGCATGCCTGCCGACTCAATGACATAGACGTCTGGAACGTTCTCGATCTCCATTCGTTCACATAAATCACGTACTCTCTGATCGATATGTGAATACTGGTATCCCGTTATTTTAACGCCATTACTACGAATGTTTCCTATAAACAAGCCGTGACTAAAAAAAGATATAAACCATAAAACGCCAATAATCGCCATTCCAATTACTGAGAAAAACAGAACTACATAAGTAAGTATGCTAAAGACAAGGAGAACAATAAATAGAGATGTTTCTGAAGTGGTTGTTAACTGCTTCGAGTCATTCATTCGTACTTCACATATTTCCTTTCACATTGGATTATGTTCAGTATACTGAATTTTCCATTCTCCTGTATATGGTTTTCAACTCATAATAAAGATAAAACAAAAAAACACTCTTAATGAGTGTTTTTAGGCTAATCTAACATCGTAACAATTCGATTGATCGATGAACGAAGGGAGTCAATATTAACGAATCGCGCTTCTCTAATGCTTTCCTTTCCTTCCACATATAACAAAAGTACGGGGATGGTGAAAACAGAAAAGGCGCCTGCTGCTTCTGGAATTTCATGAACATTTAACTTCTCTCGTATAATTTGTGGAAAATCCTCTAATACTTCCTCAACTTGAGGCAAAAGAGCATGGCATACAGAGCAATTTGTTCCATACAAGTACAAAAAGTACATACGATTCTGTTTAATTCCATTTCTTGCTTCTTCAAGTGTCGTCTGATTCAGTTGATTCACCTTCTTCAATACTCCATAAATTAAGAAATTTGCATTCTTCTATTCTTCCCTTTTACAAACATAAAAATGCCGTAAGCGATAAATCCAATGGCAACTAGTCCAAGCAAGATAGCACCATATGGCTGTTTAGCTAATTCTGAAAGCGCTCCATCGAGCCCCTTCGTTTTATCTGGATTAGCAGTAATCGCTGTCTGAATAAAGAATACGCCCATCATCGTGAAGACAACACCTCGTGCTGCAAGTCCGATTTGTCCAGCACGTTTGCCCCACCATTCTTCTTGATCGTGCATTTCATACTGCTTAAGCTGTTTCATAAAGGATTTCTTGTACCCACGAATAACCTGATAAATACCAAAACCAATTAAGCATAATCCAATAAATCCAATTATCCATTGACCAAACGGCTGTCCTAATAGTTTAGCAGACATTGATTGTTTACTGCCAGAAGATGAACTTCCCGCTCTTGTAATAATAGAAACCGCATTATAAGCAAGAAATAAATGAATAATACCAGCGCCAACAAATCCAATTCGAATTAATATGCCTTTTGTATCGTTACCATAATGATCTGGATCCTTAATTCCCTGGATACCTTTCCATACGGAATAACCGATTAACCCAACTATGAGAACCCATAGAAGTGCTTCACCAAATGGCTTTCCTGCAATAGTAGCGAAAGCACCTTTTGAATCAGTCGTTTTACCTCCTGGCCCAAATGCTGCCTGGAGAGCTAAGATCCCAATGATTAAGTAAACAACTCCTTTGGCTGCATACCCCATTCTTGCTAATCCTCTTATCCATGGTTTCACATCATTTGATGCTTGTTTTGCTTTGTGTTTCGCCGCAGTACCAGTGTCCATTGTTAATCTCCTTCCAATCTTTCATATCATTTATCCATTCTTTCTATTCCCACTAATGCTTACTTTCAACCTAAAAGATTACGATTCTGCTTATCCATTTATAGGAAAGTTGAATTTCGTACACTTCGTGAATCCGTTAAATCCTTACTTTACGTTTGAGGAAGCATTCCCTCGAATGTATCATTATTCTAGAAATCAAGATGATGACAGAAAAAATCCACTCAATTAAAAAAAGCCCTGTAAGCGAATCCAGCATTCGCTTACAGGGCTACTAATTGAGGAGATAGTCTTGTGGACACAAGCTATCGCATTTCTTTACTATACTACAGATCACATAATTTTCATATAGTTTTGAATCATTTCTTTTGCGATTCATCGCGTTAAATGATTAAGACTGATCTGCGATAATTCCTTTCCTTGCTATGACTTTAGATAATAAACCGTGTCTCGGTGAAAGGATAAATGTGATCGCAAATATCATTCCAGCAATCGATGCCATAGAACCTGAGATCGAAATATTCCAAGCGAGCGCGGAATAATAACCACCGATCGCTGCAACTACGCCAACACCTGCACTGATGATTAACATAACAAGTAATTTATCTGTTAATAAATATGCTGTAGCTCCCGGTACAATAAGCATGGCTACGACGAGAATAGCCCCAACACTATCAAAAGAAGCAACCGTCGTTATTGAAACCATCGACATAAGTAGGTAATGGATGAACATAACTGGAATACCAATAGCCGTAGCCATTGCAGGATCAAACGAGCTAATCTTAATCTCTTTATAAAACGTGAGGATCAAAATAAGATTAATCACCAGAACACTTCCAAGCATCCAGACCGCAGAAGGTCCAAGGTCCACTCCACCTATTGTTAACGTATTCCACGGAATAAAGGTAATCTCTCCCATAAGGGCGTGGTTAACATCAAGGTGTACTTTACTAGCAAAAGCTGACAGCAGAATAACTCCGAATGCGAATAGGGAAGTAAACACTACACCGATAGCGGCATCAGATTGCACACCGCTTGAATGAAGGACCTGCACTAAAAAAGCAGTCAATAGACCTATGATCCCTGCACCAACCAGCATATAGATCCCTTCTAGTGAATGACTTACGAGGTATGCCAATACAATACCTAGCAAAACGGTATGACTAATCGCATCAGCAAGCATCGCCATTTTACGTAATATTAAAAAACACCCGATGATCCCACACGATACTCCCACTAAAGAACCTGTAAGCATAATCCATGCTCCATAACTCATGAGGAATTCACCTCCTTCTTACGCTTTTTTGTGCTTTGAGAAGGTGCTTTGACATGATACTTTTCTCCTCTAGCAAAATGAGCCGGGTTTAACTTAAGCGCCCGTTCATGAACATCCATTAATCGAGTAAGATCTTCTACGGCTGTTGGAGGAAGCTCTTTATAATGCCACTCATCGTTTGTTTTTGATTGAAGATGAGCAAATTTCATTTCATACATAGTGTAAATCTCGAATAGTCGATTGTTCTTTGTAATTTCATGCGCCTTATAAGCACCTAACTCAGTAAGGCGCCATTTGCCGATCACTGGCTGGAAGACGTATCCTTCTTTTTGAAGCTGATGTAGAATCGACTCTAGTTTGCGACGTGGCATTTTTCTTCTTTCTTCAAGCTGAGCTATAGTGAACGCAAAATTCGTAGTGGATAAGCTAACTTCTTCAGAAAGATCATACATCGTTTGAAAAACGGTTTCCTTAGCAACACTTTTACGAACGCGATACAATTTTAAACCTTTCGATAAAAGCCCTCTGTTTGGAGCAAAAACGAGAGAAATTAAGAAAATAACCGTTGCTGCAATGACGATGACGGGTCCTGTCGGAAGTCGGTTTGCCATAGAACTTAATATCGTGCCAAGAATTCCTGATAAAGCACCAATTGTTCCCGCTACTATAACCATCCGATCAAGTCGATCGGTCCAATACCTTGCAGATATTGCAGGAGTAATGAGCATAGCGGCCATTAGAATAACTCCCACTGCTTGTAAACCTATCACAACTGCACTGACGATTAGTGTCATCAATAAGGCATTAAGAAACCCTGTAGGTAATCCAATTCCTTTTGCGAATTGGCGGTCGAAGGTAAATAGCTTCAATTCTTTAAAAAGTAGCCAGGTGATCACGAGAAGCACGATTGCAATTCCCGAAATAACTCGAACATCATTTCCTACAAGCGATGCTGCCTGACCGAATATAAAGTCATCAAGACCACTCTGGTTACCATTTTCAGATTGAGCGATTTTAGTTAATAAGACAATTCCAAACCCAAAAAACACTGAGAGTACTAATCCAATCGCGGTGTCTTCTTTAATACGTGAATGGTTAATAATAGCTTGAATAAAGTAGGTTGCAAGTAAGCCAGATATCGCAGCACCTACTAAAAACCAGCCAATCGATTTTGTTCCATAAAGTAGAAATGCAATGCAAATCCCAGGAAGTGCTGCATGCGCCATAGCATCACCGATTAAGCTTTGTTTCCTAAGAAGGGCAAAACTACCGAGGACACCACTTGCTACTCCAAGAAGAATTGTACCAAATAGCACCCACTGTGTATTTGCATCCTGTAGCGTTAGGAGGAGCTCATTTAACATTATTCTCCCTCCTTAAGGTTGAACTACAAATGGTGTGCTGACCTCAGAATCAAGAAATGATAGTCTTCCACCATATGTTTTTTGTAAGTTTTCAATTGTAAATACTTCATCTGTAGGACCGAGCGCAATTTTTCTTTTATTTAACAAAAGGGTCCAATCAAAATACTCCTTCACTGTCTGCAAATCATGGTGAACAACAAGGACGGTCTTCCCTTGTGCCTTCAGCTCATTTAAAAGTGAGATAATCGCTTTTTCAGTAGCAGCATCAACGCCAACAAATGGTTCATCCATGAAATAAACTGTTGCATCCTGTGCTAAGGCTCTTGCAAGAAACACTCTCTGTTGTTGACCACCTGATAGTTGACTGATCTGCCTATTTGCATATTCTTTCATGCCCACTTTATCAAGCGCCTGCATAGCAATAGCAGTATCCTTCTTACCAGGCCGCTTAAACCAGCCGATGTGCCCGTATCTTCCCATCAGTACGACATCAAGAGCATTCGTAGGAAAATCCCAATCCACTGATCCTCGCTGTGGTACATATCCAACTAGTTTTCGCTGAGTACGATATGATTTTCCGTAAATTTCTACAGATCCCGAGGCTGTTGGAATTAACCCTAAAATAGCTTTGATTAACGTTGATTTACCAGCACCATTTGGACCAACAACGCCTATTAACTTTCCTTCTGGCATTTCAACCGTTACTTCCTGAAGTACAGGCTTACGGTCATAGGCTACCGTTAAATTTGATACATTAATTGGATTCATATCCCTACCTCCTTCTTATCCTATTTCAACGCTTCCACAATCGTATCAATGTTATGTTGATACATACCTATATACGTCCCCTCAGGTGAACCCTTCTCACCCATCGCATCTGAGAACAATTCGCCACCTATTTCAACCTCATGACCTTTTTTTCTTGCTCCTTCAACGACTGCATTAATCGAACGTTCTGAGATACTGCTTTCAATAAATACAGCCTTAATATTTTGATCTGCTAATACATTCACAAGATTTTGAACATCCCTAAGCCCATATTCTGAATCTGTACTTAATCCTTGCAGCCCCTTCACTTCCATGCCATATGCCTGACCGAAGTATTGAAATGCATCGTGGGCCGTAACAAGAACACGACTCTCTTCTGGGATTTCATTCAATTTTGATTGTGCTTCTTCTTGTAGCTTAGTTAGCTCTTCTAAATATTCCTCTGCATTTTTCTCATAATCTTCCTTGTGTTCGGGATCATATTCAATTAATCCGTCGCGAATTTCTAGCACAGCATATTTCCATAAATCAATATCAAACCACACATGAGGATCAACGGCTTTTGAACTTCCCTGAGTGATTAATAGCTTCTCTTCAGGAATAGCTTCTGCAACAGGATAGGTTGGTTTTTCTCCCTTCATTTTCGCAAATATCTCGCCCATTTTCCCTTCTAGATGAAGACCATTATAGAAAATGACATCTGCATTCGATAGCTTATTAATGTCTCCTTGTGAGGCCTTATATAAGTGAGGATCAATACCTGGACCCATTAAGGAATCGACTTCCACATGGTCCTTACCAATGTTTTCTACAATGTCTCCAATTTGCCCGATTGTTGTCGTCACGTTAATTTTTCCTTCACCGTCTTTGGTTGTCTCAGTACTACTGCACCCCGACATCACGATCAAAAATAATCCTGCACCGAAAACAAATCCTAACCACTTTTTCACATTTACCAACCTCTCTTTTTCTATTTATACCGGCACCATTTCCCTTTACCTAACGTATGGGCGTTGTTTCTGTAAGGTGCTTATCCATTTCAATTTAACGAAAAACATTTGCTTAACGTCTTTGTTTTTTACCAGATAAACATTTCTTTCCCTAAGGCAAATTGTAAACAAAAATTTTTTAACATCTCATATCAGCTAGTCAATATTCCTCTAACCACAAATGTTTCCTTAGCACAAAACTATCGCATGAATGCATTTTTGTCAACTTAAGTTTATGCAGTTTTTCCTTGATATAGAATATTTTCATCATAATAGTGATATATCTCACAGTAATGACAAATGAGACGCTATACAATAAAGCTAAGAAATAAAGTTTTTATTGGGAGGGTATTAGAATGAGCACAAAGCATTCAAACATACTTGTTGCTGTTGACGGTTCTGATTCAGCCGAGATTGCTTTTTCCAAAGCTGTAGAACTTTCGATTCAAGACCAGGCTTCCCTACTGATTGCTCATGTCATTGATACGAGAAATTTCTCAACTTTTGAACTTTACGATATCGCAACGGAACGAGCAGAAGACTTTGGAAAGCGTCTATTAAAGGAGTACGAAGAAAAAGCACGAATGGCAGGAATTTCGAATGTTGATACAGTTATTGAATATGGATCCCCGAAAGCAAAAATTGCAAGAAAGATCGCTCCACAAAATAAGATAGATTTAATTGTTTGCGGAGCAACAGGGATGAATCGCGTAGAAAGATTGCTTATGGGCAGCGTTTCTGAACATATTACTCGTCACGCCACATGTGATGTATTTGTTGTAAGAGGCAGCAAAGTACTTTCTGAGGAGGTTGAGAAAGATGAACACAGCAGACAAAATACGTAAGCACCGTTTGGCAGCCAATTTATCCATTTCTGAGTTAGCGGTGAAAGTACGGATTGGGGCGGGGCTTATGCAGAAAATAGAAGAAAATCATTATCAGCCAGACGTTCAAACACTCCTAAGAATATCAACAGCATTAGATATTCCAGCCTCTGAATTTCTTGAAAAGGAAACAATTGAGCAGTTAGAAAAAGCCGATACATGAAAGGATAGCTATTTATTAAAAAACGAGAAAAAACGCTAGCAAGTTGCTAGCGTTTTTTCATTTGTACTAACTCTATTTCTTCAAACATTCACCAGCTTATTTTCATAAACTGGTAGGATCACTTCGACGGTAGTTCCTTCTCCTTCAACACTTGTTAAGCGCATTCTCCCGTTATGGTTATCAATAATGCTAAAACTAACCATTAGTCCCAGTCCAGTCCCATTCTCCTTCAACGTATAAAATGGTTCGCCGATCCTTGGCAATTGGTGCTCTGGGATACCTACACCCTGATCTACAAACGTTATAACCGCTTCTTTTTTCTCATTTTCTTTTACCTTTACAAAGATAGTGCCACCATCAGGCATCGCTTCAATAGCGTTTTTCACAACATTGACAAACACTTGCTTTAGCTGATTTTCTTCACCTAAAATAGGAAAGTGATCACACTCATACTGTGTTCGAATAACAATGTTTTTCAGGATTGCCTGGGATTTAAGAAGGGCGACTACGTGCTGAAGCAATGAAATAAGATCACTTTCTCCAAACTCTTTCTCTTGAGGTTTTGCAAGGAGCATAAATTCACTCACTATGAAATTAATGCGATCAATTTCCGATAACATGATTTGAAGAAACTCTTTTGATTTATCGTCTTCAGAAGAGCTATAGACTAATGTTGCAAAGCCTTTTAAAGAAGTAAGTGGATTTCTTATTTCATGTGCAACTCCTGCAGCGAGCTCTCCTACCGCTGTTAATTTCTCTGAGCGTCTTAGCAGTGCTTCCGTTTCTTTAAATTCTGTAATATCTTCCACTATGACAATAACACCCTGTACTTTTCCATGAACCATATGAGGAATGGAAATTAACTTCACATGAACCGAGTGACCTTCTCGATGAACAATGGCAGATTCACACTTTTGCGGAATACCTTCTTTCGTTCTTTCAAAACAATTTAACGTCTGCTTTAAGTAACGCTGATCCACGAATTGAAAACTCGTTTTATTACTTGTGCTATTCGATGAGTAGCCACTCATTTTTTCTAAAGCGGGGTTCATATTTAGTATTTGACCACTGATATCTAGTACCATGATACCATCGGGACTATTTTCAACGAGTGAGAGGTATTTCCGCTCGCTCTCTTGAAGTTGTGTGGCCTGTTCTTCTACCTTTTGACCTCGAATCACACTAATTAAGATTAAAACAGAAATAATGAATATGCCAATCAAAACAAGATACTGCAACACCGTATTTTCACTGTAGCTTTCTATTTTAAAATTTGAATTTGAAGCCGAGGAAATCATCGTAAAATAATGAACGGCGAGAGTACCTAAACCAAATACAATTGCCCCTGATAATTTCCCCCAGGAGTTCCGTTTTTCATTTGATACACCATAAACTAACCAAAAACTACAAACTGTCGAAATGAAGGCGATCAAACCTGGAATGACAATTTTCCACCAATCTGTCAAATGATAAATCTCTCCTAATAAATAGACAGATGTTAGCAATTGCAAAAAGACCAAAACAATGGTGAGAGAGAAACTTGCCACTACCAACTGTTTCAATTGTCTTTTTGATGAAATGATGTTGAATGACAGGAGTGATCCAACAATAGGAATAACTAAAGTAATGATAACAAACCATGGATTGTAAAAGGTTGAGTCGGCTGTTGAAATCCCTAACAGTACAAGATACTGTAGAATCCAAATCCCTGCTCCCATTGCTAATGCACTGCCAAATATCCATAGCTGTCGATATGAATGCGTCATATTGTAAGCCTTCTCATGAAAATCAAAAGCTGTATAAGTATAGCTAACTACCATTAAAATCGAAATCAAAATAAGAAAAAAATGAAATTCATAGATGAGGTCTTCCATGATACGCTCCACTCCGTTTTCCATAACAAAATCAGTTCAAGTGCAAGTAATTCCTTTCACTATTAGTAGTCATTAGACATTCATCTTCAAATTCCTTCCACATTTTCTTAGATGATACAATTTTCCCATCTCATTTCCCTATCATTTAATCTGCTCAAGAAAGTTTCCACATAAAAACAGCCTGCATGAAAGGGCAGGCTGTTACAAACATATCTTATGGCTAATTCATTTCAAAAAAGGGTATGGGGAAAAGGAAGGAGGATCTCACATGCCGCAAATATTATTTAAAGTACAGGAAGTTAAGCGACTACAAGACCATCATATACCTAACACGCTTGAAGCGAACGTCGAAGTGGAATTTATCAATCGAGAAAGTGGTGAACTGTTAAAAACAGGACTGATTCCCGTTCGTTTCAATGAACACGGATCTTTCCCATCCATCTCTCATATCCAAAATTTCGAAGAAGAAAAGAAATTACAAACCAAACTCTTATTCGACATTCGACGATACGTACGAAAACTTCGCCCCTATCTTCAGCCAGACGATGAATAACTAGGCTTCAAATAAATAACGATAAATATTACAGGCAACTTGGATATTCATAAGATCAGAAGGATCATTAAAATTAATCGTTAGTATTTCTTGTATGCGTTGAATTCGATAATTCATCGTATTAACATGAACATGGAGCTGTTCAGAAGCGTTTTTTAAATCTTGTCCGGTCGATAAGTAAACAAATAAAGTTTGAAAGAGCTCTCCTTTGCGGCGTTTTTCATAAGCTAGCAACGGAGAGAGATACTCAAGCGCATAGCTTGCTAGATCTTCTTCTTTATTGTTTAACAGGAGTCGAAGCGCCCCGATTTCTCCATACCATGATGAATAACCCGCGAATGTAAATCGCTTTAGAAATTTAATCGTCTTCTTCGCTTCTTGAAAAGAGTGATCAATGGCACGGATTCCTCTAACTGGTTTTCCAATTCCGATTCTACAAATTTTTTCAGTTGTGACAGAAGCGATCAACTCATTAAATTCTTGGATGAACTGATTAACAGTGAAAATGGATGATTCGATGCCTTTCTCATCATCTTGATGGAACAGCAAGACAATTTGACGGCCCCACTCTGTAACACGCACAGTTTTTTGATGATTTTTCTCCAGTAAATGTTTAATAGAAGCATGAATACATCTTCTAAGCCATTCCTCGCGTCCTTGTTCAAACTCCTGAGGTACATCGATTAAAGCGATTGTGAAATAACCATTTAATCCTGTCTTCAAACGCCCAGCAAGGTAACTTAAATCCGCTTCATCCTCTTGTGGCGATAGAAGATGGATGAGTAATTCTCCAGTTAAACGCTGTTGTTCTTTATGCTCCGATTCCTTTTTCATTAGCTGAAGACCCGCAACTGTACATGCGTGAAAAACGGCTGACTGCTCAAACCTTGTAAGTGGGAGCTTTTCAGAAAGAATAGCGAGATAACCGAGTGGAAATGACAATCGGCCAAGAGGAAAAAGTAAAGAATCTTCGTCAGTTTGCACAACTTCTAACTCATTTGTCTCATTTTGAATGGTACTTAAATGATTAAGAATAATGCTTTGTAAACTTTTTTCTGCATTCCATTCAATCTGACTGGAAGCCTTCACCTCTCCAAATGGATCATAGATGGCTACGCTCTTTCCAATAGACTTTGTGAGATACGTGCAAATTTCTTTAAACGAGTCTTCATTCATCCCTATGTCCGACAGGGCCTGGTGTGTATCTACTGAGATCGATAGACTTTCGTTTTGATGAATCACTGTTTGATTAAATTGCTTTAACTTCTGTAAAGAAGCTTCTTTGTTTTGATACAAATTCGCGTTCATTAGTGCAATGGCCGCCTGTGAAGAAATAGCTTCCACAAGTCGGATATCATCTTCTGTAAATCCTTTTCCCCCATTAAACTGGTCGAGCACTATGACCCCTGTACAAGTACCTTCTTTTTTAATCGGGATACAAATCGTACTCAGCGGTAGCTCTTGTGCAGATTGGTAATATAGGCTAGCATTTTGATGAGACATCGTTCCCATAGCTTTTTCGACTTCATCACTTGTTTTGAAGTGCAAAGTGGTTTCTTTCTCAAATGCAAGACCTGTCATCGACTCACCTGAACGGAGCATGACTTCATTGACCGTCTTCTTTCGAAACCCTGTCGACCCAGCCACTTTTAAACCTTTTTGTTCTTTATCATATAGAAAAAGCACACCACCATCAGCTGCATCAATGGCTGAGACGGCTTCTTCTATAACAGACTGAATGACAGAATAGAAATCTAGTGATGAGTTAAAGATTGTTGAAACTTGCATAAGTAAATGCAACTGCCTTTTGCTAAGTTCTGCCTCATTCTCAAGTAAACCCCTCGCCATCCATTTCACTCCTTTTATTTTAAGTGTTAACCTCTTCCGTCTCATAACGATGTTGCTCAAGATAAGCTAACGTTGCTTCCCCAAGCGTTTTGGCAGCAATCAACATAGCGTTCTCATCGATATCGAACATTGGATGATGATGAGGATACGTCGATTTACTCTCAGCATTACCTGCCCCGGTTAAGAAGAATGTTCCGGGAACCTCTTCTAGATAATAAGCGACATCTTCTCCGATCATTAAGGCTTCTGTTTCTACAACATTTTTCACCTCAGCTACTCTTTCTGCAGCTTCCTTCAACATCATCGTTTCTTTTTCATGGTTAACTACAGGAGGATACCCTCTGTCATAACTAAATGTATAGTCTGCCCCGCTACTCTCACACGTGCCTTTAATCATTTGTTCCATATACCCGATGATCTTCTCGCGAACGTCTCGATCAAAGGTTCTAACCGTCCCTTTCAATGTTGCCGTTTCTGAAATAACATTGAAAGCGGAACCTGCGTGAAATGAACCGATAGAGATGACTGCTGTACTTGAAGGATTGATAAACCGGCTGACAATTTGTTGGAGATTACCAACCAACTGACTGGCGATCACAATTGAATCAAGCGCCTCATGTGGGATACCCCCATGACCACCTCTCCCTTTGATCACAATTTCAAAAGAGTCGGCAGCAGCCATAATGCGTCCTGGTTTATACGCAATTGTTCCTGTTGGGAATCCAGACCAAAGGTGTGTTCCAAAAAGAACATCCACTCCCTCTAGGCACCCGTCTTCAATCATTGGCTTTGCTCCACCAGGTGTAATCTCTTCAGCGAATTGATGAATAAAGACGACGCGACCTGCTAATTGATCTTTTTGCTCATGTAGTGCTTTTGCTAAGTGGAGAAGCGTTGATGTATGACCATCATGACCGCACGCATGCATCACACCTGGAACAGTGGATTTGTAGGGTACTTCTTTTTCATCATTGATTGGAAGGGCATCAAAATCAGCACGTAAGCCCACTGTCTTTCCTGGCATTGCACCTTCTAAAGAAGCCACTACTCCTCTGCCACCGACATTTATTTTAACGTCCATGCCAAGTTCCTCGTAGAAATCTGCAATTAGTTTAGGTGTTCGAACTTCATGGAATGACAATTCAGGATTCTGATGAAGATCTCTTCTTAGGTCAATCATTTGTGGTACTAAATCTTCTAATCTCTCAAAAAGCGCTTTTCTCATGTTTCATTCCCCTCTCCTCTATCTAAAACAAAATAAACTTCACTCTCTTATTACGTTACGAATATTTTAACAAAAATTCTGAACTTTATAAGTAGAAATCAGAAATCTATTGTGAAATATAAAGGATTCTTCAATGTAAGCGCTGTATTCTCATTAAATCACCCAAAATACCAGTGCGGAGTAATGTCATTCCATGAATATCGTTAGTTGCAATAGAGCCATTCCTTTTTTAAAATGAATAGTATTAGAAGGGAGAGTCAAGATGAATATATTGATTTTAGGGGCAACAGGACGAGTCGGAAGCAACATTCTTACATTAGCTCTCTCCGATCGGCATCAGGTGACTGTTTTAACACGATCACCTGAGAAGCTCCCTACAAATAGTAACCTTACGATTGTCGAAGGGGATGTTCTCAATGAAGACGTCGTTGAAAAAGCCGCCAAGGGCGTTGATGTGATCGTTAGTGCACTTGGTACTGATAAAACAACAACGTTATCAGAAAGCACCCCGATTTTAATACGGGTGATGAAAAAACAACAGATTAATCGGATTATCACCGTAGGAACAGCTGGCATACTTAATAGCCGAGTCGAACCAACTCTCTATCGTTTTGAATCCTCTGAATCTAAACGAAAGACAACGCGAGCAGCAAGGGAACATCTTTCTGTTTATGAAATGCTCTCTGCTAGCGATCTGGACTGGTCAATCATCTGTCCTACTTATTTGCCAGATGGCCCGGCAAAAGGAGAATATCGCGTGGAAGAAGAATATCTTCCTGATGGTGGTCGTGAAATATCAACCGCAGACACGGCTGCTTTTGTATACAAGGAACTCTTCGATCGCAATCACTCCTGTAAACGTGTGGGGATTGCTTACTAATTACTGAGACATGCCTGTATCTTTTATCGTCACATCAACGTTTACTGATACAGGTATTGTTTCAAGGTATTCATGTTTATCTAGGTTTTTCCATTCTTGATATGATAGTGAATGCCTTACATATTGCCCTAGTCCAAGACTATCCGTTTGATTTTCCTTTAACACTTTAAGAATCCCCTCCGCGTCACGTTCAATATGTTCCGCAATTACCTTTTCAATTTTCTTAGTTTCGTTAGTACTTGAAATTTCTTTTGCTCCTGTATCCTCAATGACTGAGCCACGCATCTTCACATTTATTAGAATGTGATCCACCTTACCATTACTTTTAACAACCTTAATTTTCCTATTACTCTTAATATAATCAAAATGTAGGTTGCGGATGTTATCACCATCCGGAATTTTAATCGTTAATTCCCCTCTTTTTACTTTCCCAAGAAGAAACAATAAAACCTTTGACTGAAGTAAATCCAAATGGGCTACATACTTATCTTCTCGAAAAAGAGCAGTTCCCATTAATACTAAATCATCATCTACTCTGCTAAAAAGAGGGGCCACCGGATCAATGCCGTCATCAAAGTAATCTCTTGAAAAATGAAAGATGTCCATCTCTGGAATCGTAAATTTATCCGTTTCCGTTTTTAACATTTTGTCAACATAGCTACCTACATCCGGTTCGACATCTGTCTTAATGATCTCTTCCCCTTCTCCAAACGCCATGACAAGCTTCACTTGTGAACCAATTTCCTGATCTCGTTCCATCGATGTAATGACACGACTGACCCCTTCTTCAGCAAGTGTTCTTCCTATTATGATTGAATGAATTTGTCCATTGACAACCTGTTGCCTCGTTTTGGATGAGAGAAGATCTTCAGCTTCTTTTTTTGAATTGGCTACCGTATCAATGATTTCGTCCTGCTGGGATGTCTCACTTGATAAATCGGGGAATGAAGCCGTTACTTTTAACTTTCCTTCCTCCCCTTCTATTCGATCAAAACCAATCATACTAATAATCGCCAGGTCTTCAATTACTTTCTTGTCATTACAACTTGTCAGAACGATCACGGCTAAGATAACAATACATAGCTTTTTGTTATTCCGCATGTCGTTTCCTCCTTATACTTCTGATCCAAAGCGTTACGAGCAATAGTATAGGAAGCCCAAATGCAATCCCTGCAGCTGCTAATCCAAAAATTAATAGCCAGGGCGCTAGCTCGTATGCTACATCCACCTTTAACGTGATCAAATAGGCCACAAAGATGAGAATGAATACACACCACTTTTCATTAATAGCAGGTATTGCTCTATTGAGCAGGAGCTTCGCTGCCCATAAATACATAACGACGGTTATAAGAATTTTCATTAAGAACAAATTGAAAACAAGACTTTCAATCCTCTCAATAAGCTCGATTTCAATATAAGCAATCAAATTCAGCACTGGAAAACTAGTTAATTTAAGCTGATCAAATGAAAAATACATAAATGAAACGAAACATGTAAGCCCATAGACAACTGTTGTAATTACATGTCCAACATAAACACTTCGAAACCATTTAGGCTTTGTTTGATCAATATAAGGAAAGAGAAAGAGCACAATTTCAAAGCCTAAGAAGGCAGTATAGACCTCGATCAGTCCTTGAATAGGATTACTCCCATCTTTAAAGATAAATGGTGTTAAGCGCATCAAAGAAGAATAAGGAATATGATAAATAAGCATGAACGTCATCCAAATCGTCAAAAAAAAGAAAACGGTTGTTGTTTTCGTAATCGTATAAATGTCTTTAACGACAAGATATAAGGCGAGGAGCAAGATGATACTATACAGCAACAGCAAACTGGTATTTTGAAAAGCAAGGACTTGCGTGATGAGCATGTAGTCTTTTCCTACAAGAAGAGGGAGAATTGACCATATAAGCGCTAATATGACATAAAAAGGGGCAAGA
This sequence comes from Anaerobacillus sp. 63XJN7_4_ISO-PGPR-S23-413, assembly GCF_056173725.1. Taxonomy (NCBI): domain Bacteria; kingdom Bacillati; phylum Bacillota; class Bacilli; order Caryophanales; family Bacillaceae; genus Anaerobacillus; species Anaerobacillus sp. 63XJN7_4_ISO-PGPR-S23-413. Next base: position 1,450,020 of record NZ_CM149688.1, on the reverse strand, counting down.
ACCTTTTGCGGAACAAGCCCTTCCATAATTTCAAATACATTCTCTCCCCTCCGAAAACGATTCACAAGAGAAACGAGAAAGATGTTTAATCCAGCAATGAGGGAAATAATGAGAATCATAACCCAGCCGTTTGTTCCGAAACTCACCGCGAGCATTCGAGGTAATTTATATAGCGTTACACCTGATTGAATCATATAAATCAGGATGGCGAGGTGGAATGGCGCTATTTTTTCCGACATTAATATCCCTCAATTTCTATCAGCTACTTACTTCACTTTTTTCTTATTTGAACTTCTCGGTATAGCTGGTCTCGTTTTCATTAATGAGTAAGGAGCCCTTAATAAGAAGTCGCCCCAGTCTTTCTTGAAAAATGGGGATAAGGGTGCTAAATATGGTGCTCCAACGCTCGTTAAGCTACTTAAATGAATCACAAGAATCGTCAATCCAATCACGATTCCGAGATTGCCAAGTAATCCTGCGAGTAGAATTAAACCGAACCGCGTTAGACGGATACTTGCACTCATTACATAACTTGGAACTACAAAAGAAGCAATGGCAGAGCTTGCCACCACAATAATGAGAACGTTGCTTGTAATACCAGCCTGAACAGCCGCTTGCCCTATGACAATACCGCCTACAATACCGATCGTTTGTCCTACTTTTGTAGGCAGGCGAGCACCTGCTTCACGTAAAAATTCCAGAGTAACTTCCATAATTAACGCTTCATATAAAGGATCAAATGGTACTTTGCTTCTTGAACCGGCAAGAGTTGTTAGAAGTGACTGTGGAATCATTTCATAATGAAAGGATGTGACGGCAACGTATAGGGCGGTAAATCCAATCGTAATCATGAATGCACCAAAGCGCAGTAGTCTTGTGGCCGTTCCAGTAATCCACCTTTGGTAATAGTCATCACCCGTTTGAAAGAAGTCAAAGAAGCTTGAAGGGGTAATAATCACTGCAGGACTACCGTCCATAACAATGACGACTTTTCCTTCTACAAGTGCTGCTGCAATCGCATCCGGCCTTTCTCTTAACATAAATTGCGGAAAAAGCGCATTAGGCTGATCCTCAATTAATTGAGTAAGAATATGTGAATCATAAACGGCATCAATTTCAATTTTTTCAATCCTATTAGTCAAATCTTGAACGATTTCATCATTTGCAATTCCTTTAATATGAAGAACATAGACGCTTCCTTTTGCCACTTCACCTACTGGAATTTCATTAATCTTTAAGTGTGAACTTCTCACACGTCTTCGGATCATAGAGAGATTGATTTCACTGCTCTCCACAAATCCTTCATGTGGTCCTGTAATCGTTGTTTCCGTTTCGGAAGGCTGAATTTCACGCTGCTTTGGTCCAGAAATATTAATTAAATAAGCTTGTTCTTTATGAAAAACAACAGCCTCTCCCTTTAAAATGCCATCAATTAGCTTCTTCTCATCATCTGATTTGTGAAAGTTCGATCTTCTAAGGAAAGGTAGGGAAGCTTCTTCAGAAGCATGGTAAAGGGGTTCAAGCAACTCCATCTTCAGCAGTTGATCGTTAACTAAATGCAGGAAATAAATAATTGAAATGCTTAGCTCCGGGAAAGTTCGATGAACAAGGTCATCACAATCGCTGAAGTTATCTAAAATAAGCACTTGAAGGGTGGTTTTGTTGTTTTGTTGGTTATCCGATTGCTGATCCATTTCTTTCAATTTATGAAGTCGTTTGATTGTTCTCCTTCTAACCATTGTAAATCCCCCCTCATACGTTAGTTCTAGCTTTTGGAGATAACGTATGAAATATGCATTTCTTGGGATAAATGAGTCACAAAAGCAATTAATGCTAAATGAAAACAAAAAAAGAAGACGAGCTTTTTATTAGCCGTCTTCTTCTCGTTTTATTTTTGTTTTAATGCCGCTTCAAGGGCAATAATCATCATCTCTTTAAAGGTTGTTTGTCGTTCTTCAGAGGTCGTTTCTTCCCCCGTTACGATATGGTCGCTAACGGTTAACACCGTTAAGGCATTCACGCCGAACTTCGCAGCAATTGTATAGAGAGCAGAAGTTTCCATTTCTACACCAAGTACCTGGTAGTCAGCAAGCTGCTGGAAGATTTCCGGATTGTCACGGTAGAAGGAATCACTTGTAAACACATTCCCTACATGAACGCTCATTTCCTTTTCAGCTGCAGCGTCGTAAGCGTTTTTCAAAAGATTAAAATCAGCTGTAGGAGCAAAATCCATACCGTTAAACTGAAGGCGATTCACACCTGAATCCGATGTCGCGCTCATCGCAAGAATAACATCTCTTACTTGCACTTCCTTCTTTAATGCTCCACATGTTCCAACACGAATAAGATTCTTAACACCATAGCTCTGAATCAATTCGTTCACATAAATCGAAATAGATGGAACACCCATTCCAGTTCCTTGAACAGAAATTCGTTCGCCTTTATATGTACCTGTATATCCAAGCATACCTCTTACTTCGTTGTAGCAAACGACATCTTCTAGGAATGTCTCTGCGATATACTTAGCACGAAGCGGATCTCCTGGTAGTAGAATCGTTTCCGCAATATCCCCTTGTTTTGCACCAATATGAACACTCATAGTCGTACCTCCTTGATATAATACGTACACTAACAAAAGTAGCATAAGATCCGCTCTTATGCCACACGCAATCATATAATAGTAGCCTATCCTTCCTTAAAACACACTATACAGGAGGTTAGCGAGCTTACTAAATGCTATTTATACTGTTGTTAATCTTTCCCCCACTCATTAACTTAGTCATAAAAAAAGCCCGAAGCGGACGCTTCAGACTTTTTATATAAGGCCTTAATAATATGGTGAGATCATCAAGTAAACGACAACACCTGTAATACTAACATACAGCCAGATCGGCATCGTCCACCTAGCGATTTTACGGTGTTTAGCCACTTGCATGTTTAATCCTCTCGTAACCGTAATTAAAGCCAGAGGAACAATAGCGGCAGCTAAAATAATGTGCGTAATTAAAATAAAGAAGTAAATGGGAACGATGATGCCTTCTCCTCCAAACGAAGTGGATTCAGAAAGCCCATGATACGTCACATATGAAACGAGAAAGAGTGCCGTTGTTGTAAAAGCAGCAAAAATAAACCGCTTATGCATTTTAATATTCTTTTGCATAATAAAAATGAGCGCTGCTACTAAGAAAACAAATGTAAAGCTATTAAAAACAGCATTTAGCAAAGGGAGCAGCGTAATATCAAATCCTACGTCACCACTATACTCAGGTAGGAAAAAAAGGACAACAACGAGCACATTCACTGCAATTGATAGCCCGACAATCCATGGTGTATAATTCCGTTGTTTAACTTCATTCATTAGATTTCTTCTCCTTATCACAATAATCTACCTTTTAAGGATAAGAAAGTTTCTCGGATTGAGCAACCAATGAGGTACATCTCACACGTAAATTTCAAATTCGTGACACGATTTGTTCACATTAAGGTGTCCATTGATCATGAATAATTCCAATTAAATAGAATTGTCCGTTATATTCAGAGAATACCAATTTAAGACTTTTCCAATCCATTCCTTCGAATTCTTCCGATCCGGGCACAAAAAATTCTACATAGTGACTTTCCGGAAACACATCCTTAATATTCTGTATGCTATTTGTTTCCCGATGAATGCCATCAAACGTAACGATTTCCGTCTCGCTAAATTCTACATCGTATACATATGCATTAAAATATTCCTCAGGCGATAAACGAATGGGATCGCCTCTTCCTGCTTCTGTTCCCCATTCAAGCTGCTTAGAGTTCTTAAAGAACTCTTTTAGTTGAGCTGGCATAAACACTTGAGCTCGTTTTACTTCTATCGTTCCATAGGGAGAAAATAGCACACCTTTTTTTGGGTGAACAAATTTAGAAAGCTCTTTGCCATCTTTCGATTTAATCGCATTTAACACGTTATACCCTTGCTTCATTACGATACTTTGAACAGATTCTGTGCGCTCTGCTTCCACTTCTCCTGAATCTTGAGACTTCTCCTCAACAGTTGAACATGAAATACTGAAAGCAATAAGCAGGAAGAAGATGACCAGTTTTTTAAGCATTGTACTCATCCTCCCTTTTCTTCTCAATCACTTACCTACTATATTCGCCGTAATTGAATCCATTCATTCTATTTCAAAAAAATTTACGAATCTTCCCTTCAAAATCCTTGCACACACCTTTCCGCAAAGGAATCAGCTTGGTATCGCTTACAGCCATATACCATTATATTTATTTTTCAAAATCCTACTGTAACTTCAATCACACAATTTGATTTTAACGCGAAAAAGCTATAAAATTTTTACTTGGGAACCCGGTAATATCTTCTATTACGGGATCGATAGAATTTCAGCAGACGTTTTATCATTAACAGTCTTTACTGATGAATTAAGGAATTCACTGTTCCTTCCATAAGTTCCCTCTGGAACAGCAATAATCAAAAAGTGAGGTCACAAAGATGAATCAACCATCAAAACAGGCTTCTGTTATCGTGATTTTCGGTGCAACAGGAGATCTTGCCAAACGCAAGCTATTTCCATCACTCTATAACCTCTATTGCAAGGGAGTACTTGCAGAGGATTTCGCTGTTGTTGGAGTAGCAAGAAGACAACTTACTAATGAAGAATTCCGTTCAAATGTTCATGACTCTGTTATACATACAGCATGCATGGATAAAGATGACAAGCATGAAGAATTTAGCAGTCACTTCTTCTATCAACCATTTGATGTTACGAAGAAAGAATCTTACCAGGAATTAAATGAATTAACACAATCGCTTGATGAGAAATTTAATATTCCAGGAAATCGCATTTTTTATATGGCGATGGCTCCAGAATTCTTTGGAACAATTGCATTAAATCTAGACTCTGAAGGTTTAACAGATGGTGACGGCTTTAATCGCCTCGTTATCGAAAAACCTTTTGGCCACAATTTCCCATCAGCTCAAAAGCTGAATGATGAAATTCGCCAAGTGTTCTCTGAAGATGAAGTTTATCGTATCGATCACTATCTTGGAAAAGAAATGGTGCAGAATATCGAAGCGATTCGCTTCGCCAACTCAATGTTTGAACCACTCTGGAACAGTCGCCACATTTCAAATATCCAGATTACTTCTAGTGAAACGGTTGGTGTCGAAACACGTGGTGGATACTATGAAAAATCTGGCGCTCTACGTGATATGGTCCAAAACCATGTCCTACAGATGGTTTCACTTCTAGCGATGGAACCACCTGTTAGCCTCTCAACAGAAGAGATTCGCGGTGAGAAGGTTAAAGTGCTTCGCGCGCTTCGTGCAGTTAAACCGGAAGAAGTAAATGACTACTTCGTTCGCGGTCAATACAAACAAGGCGAAGTAGATGGAGAGACATTACCAGGCTACCGTGAAGAAGATAATGTGGATGAAGAATCAAATACAGAAACATTCGTTGCAGCGAAGCTAATGATTGATAATTTCCGCTGGGCTGGTGTTCCATTCTATATTCGCACTGGTAAACGAATGACAAATAAATCTACTAAAATTCTGATTGAGTTCAAAGACTTGCCAATGAACCTTTATAAGAATGAAAGTGGCAAGCTCGGACCGAATATCCTGGTCATTCACATTCAACCTGAAGAAGGCATTACGCTTCACTTGAATGCCAAAGATACAGGCGATATGCGTAAAACAACACCGATCCAGTTGAATTTCAATAACGATCAAGAAAACAACATGAACTCCCCTGAAGCATATGAACGCTTGCTTCATGACGTGATGCGTGGGGATGCAACAAACTTTGCTCGCTGGGATGAAGTAGCTCTCTCATGGCAGTTCATTGACCCTATTTCCGTGACATGGGCTAACGAGAAAGAACAAGACTTCCCGAACTACCCGGCTGGATCTATGGGACCTAAAGCAGCAGATAAACTTCTTGAAAATGATAACTTACACTGGTGGCCCCTACCGAAAGAGTAAAGTAATCGAGACACTGGAACTCTATAAATTGAACACGTGCTTTGTGTTCCTATTCGACAAACATCGTAGTTTCTGCGATTCGTCGTAATTGATTCAAAATGACAAAAGAAAGATACGTGCTTCACGTATCTTTCTTTATCATATACACTACTATTTGAAAGGAAGTGTTTCTTAATGAAAATGTATGATGTAAGTGCACCTATCTTTAATGGAATGGCCGTTTATAAGAACAAGGAAGAAAAACAGCCTGAAATCAACACGACGACGAATGGCCATGTAACAGAGTCTCGTCTATCTCTTGATGTACATACGGGCACTCACGTAGATGCTCCGCTTCATATGATGAATGATGGCGCAACGATTGAATCAATTAATCAAGAAGATCTTGTTGGAAAAGCCAAAGTAATCGACGTCACCAATGTAAAAGGTGCGATATCTGATAAAGATATTGAAGCTGAAGACATCCAAGAAGGAGACTTTATCCTTTTCAAATCACAAAACTCTTTCGAAGAGGAATTTAACTTTGACTTCGTTTTCGTTGGTGAAGACGCTGCACGCTACCTTGCAGAGCGAAACATCCGCGGAGTTGGCGTAGATGGTCTTGGTATTGAACGCAGCCAGCCTGAACACCCTACACACCGCTCTTTATTCGAAAAGGATGTTATCATCATGGAAGGCTTACGCCTAAAAGACGTGGCGGCTGGAGAATACTTCATGGTTGCCGCACCTTTAAAACTTCAGGGAACAGATGCATCACCTGCTCGCGTTTTATTGTTTGAAGGATTAAAAGAAGCATAGTACAAAGAAAGCCAGGGTGAATCCCTGGCTTTCTTACTACCTTCTATGATTGATATACCCATACTGATAATATGGAGGGTTTTCATGAAGTCCCTACTTTATCTTTCTAGAAAGTTAAGTTCTCGATTGACTCCAAGTATTTGGTTTCTCTCTGTAGTCATTTTCGCCTTATTCCTCGCATTTATTCTTCCTGAAGTATCGGAAAGATCGTATGAAGTCACTAGGACAAGTGATTCTCCTGATGGCTCTTTCTTTTATACTCCTGAAAAGCTTTATAGCGTTGCAGAGCAATATGGAGAAAGCGGGAGAAGCTATTATATTAAAGAGCGTTTCAGCTTTGATATTATTTGGCCACTCGTTTACTGGTTCTTTTTAACCACATCGATTACTGTTCTCTTTCGAACTATTTCCAACGAAAATTGGCTACTTCTAAACTTACTCCCCTCTTTCGGTGTTCTATTTGATTACTTAGAAAACATTTCAACATCTGCTGTGATGTATTTTTATCCAACTACGTTCCCATTCATTTCATGGGCTGCACCGTTCTTCACCTCAATCAAATGGTCATTCATTTATGCTAGTTTTTTACTCATACTCATTGGCGGTCTATTGCGATTCATTCAAGTTGGTAAAAAGATGGTGTATAAATTTAAAAACTGAAAGTAAAAAACCGCTAACCCTCCCTTAAGGAAGTGATTAGCGGTTTTTGTTTAACTTTTAGTCTTCAAGCCATTCTGTGTGGAACACACCTTCGCGATCAATACGCTGATACGTGTGAGCGCCGAAGTAGTCTCTCTGCGCCTGTAGAAGGTTTGCTGGAAGAGTTTCGCTACGATAGCTGTCATAGTAAGCAATCGCGCTTGCAAGCCCAGGAACAGGAATTCCACGCTGTACAGCAAGTGAAACGATATCACGAGCAGCACCCTGATAAGATTCAACGATTTCCTTGAAGTATGGATCAAGAAGAAGGTTCGTTAAGCTAGGCTCACGGTCATAGGCTTCTTTAATGTTTTGAAGGAAACCAGCGCGGATTATGCAACCACCGCGGAAGATCATAGCGATTGAACCATAATCTAGATTCCAATCATACTCATCTGAAGCAGAACGCATTTGTGCGAAGCCTTGTGCGTAAGAACAAATCTTACTCAAGTAAAGAGCTTTACGGATCTTCTCAATTAGTTCTTCTTTATTACCATCAAACGCTGGTACATTAGGGCCAGCAAGAAGCTTGCTTGCTTTCACACGCTCTTCTTTCATTGCAGAAATAAAGCGGGAGAAAACAGATTCCGTAATGATTGAAAGTGGTACACCAAGATCAAGAGCACTTTGACTTGTCCATTTACCTGTACCTTTTTGTCCAGCTGTATCAAGAATGACATCTACAAGCGCTTTGCCTGTTTCAGGGTCTTTCTTCGTAAAGATATCAGCTGTAATTTCGATAAGGTAGCTATCAAGCTCACCTTTATTCCATTCTTTAAATACTTCGTGAAGCTCATCAGTAGAAAGACCAAGCACGTTCTTCATCATGTAATAAGCTTCACCGATTAGCTGCATGTCACCATACTCGATGCCGTTATGCACCATTTTCACATAGTGACCTGCTCCATCTGGACCGATATATGTTGTACAAGGATCGCCATCTACGTTTGCAGCGATCGCCTTAAAGATATCTTCAACTTCACTAAACGCATCCGGTTGTCCACCAGGCATAATAGAAGGACCATTAAGTGCGCCTTCTTCTCCACCAGAAACACCAGTACCAATAAATCGAATACCTTTTTCTTTCAAATCTTCGCTACGCTTTTGCGTGTCTTTAAAGAACGCATTCCCGCCATCAATGATGATATCATCTTTATCAAGATGTGGAAGCAGCTGGTCAATCGTCGCATCCGTCGGCATGCCAGCTTTCACCATTAGCAAAATTTTTCTAGGTGTTTCTAGAGATTGAACGAACTCTTCAATGCTGTATGTATCCTGAAAATTTCGTCCTTCAACTTCTGACATCATTTCCTTTGTTTTTTCTTCAGATCGGTTATACACAGAAACAGAATAGCCGCGACTTTCGATGTTCATCGCGAGGTTCTTCCCCATGACCGCCAATCCAATAACACCAATTTGTTGTTTTGACATCTTATTCCCTCCAGCTCATTTCCTATTTTTCGTTAACTCACCTATCGCAAACCATTTTGTTACAAGTGAATCACCCTATTGAAATAGTATGTTCACCTGCTATCAAGCTAGTCACGCGAACAGTCTGACAGTATGCATTATACGTCTTTCCTGCTAACCGTGCAAAGATTAGTAACTAAACAACATGGTATAAATAACCTATAAATATCATGATAGAAAATGGCATATTCAAGAGATCCTTATCACACCAATGAAGTATGCGCTTACAAAATTCATTATTGGGAAACGGGGTACATTACGATTATAATTAATGGGTTAGCATAGATAGAAAAGGAGTGGTTGAATTTTGAACGAAAAACAACGCGCAGGCGAAGAAGCCGCTAACTATGTTCAGAATGGCATGATTGTTGGGCTTGGCACAGGCAGTACTGTCTATTGGACAATCCTCAAAATCGCGCGAATGGTTAAAGAGGGATTGGATATTAAGGGAGTAGCAACATCGACTAATACTGAAATACTCGCTCGTGAAAACGGCATTCCCCTTCTATCCCTTGAAGAAGTGTCCTCCATTGATTTAACGATTGATGGGGCAGATGAATTAACAGAAGATTTAACCCTTATAAAAGGAGGGGGCGGTGCCTTACTTCGCGAAAAAATTATCGCTTATCATTCGACACATATGATCGTTGTTGCTGACTCTAATAAATTTGTGAAAAAGCTTGGGACATTTCCTCTTCCAGTAGAAATCGTTCCTTTTGGATATTTAAAAACCATTAACGCTTTAAAGAAATTTGGATGTCAAACGGCCATACGAAAAAAAGAAGGTTCATTTTACGTCACGGATAATGGCAACTACATCGTCGATTGTCAGTTCGGAGAAATTAATTACCCCTCTACTTTGCACGACAATCTTAATCAGGTTCCAGGTGTTGTAGACAACGGGCTTTTTATTGGCTATGCTGCTAAAGCAATTATTGGTCAGGAAAACACAATTACATATGTGGAGAAATAATAAAACCCGGCAGAAATGCCGGGTTTTGAGTTATTTAATGATTAATACGGGACAATGAGAACGCTGAAGGACCGTATGACTCACGCTTCCGAGGAACCACTCACGTAATCCGTTCAGCCCCCTACTCCCCATAATAATAAGGTCACGATGATGCTCATCTGCATATTTCACAATTTCATTTCCAGGGTTCCCTTCAAGAACCATTGTCTTCACTTTATGATTTGGTAGCTGAACGTCTAACTTTTCGCTAATCCCCTTCAGCATATCCACCGCTTCTTTTCTGAGTTCATTTAAGATACTCGCGTAAACAACAGCAGAGCTAATTTGCGCTGTAGGATTTAATGCTGTGACAACGTCAATTTCAAGAGAGTCATTTTCTTTTGCCATAGCGATCGCTTCATTTAATGCTTTAACACTCAGGTCAGATCCATCAAAGGCTACAAGAATTTTATTGTATTTTTTCATTGCAACATTCTCCTCCCCTGTTCTACTTTCATTTTAACATAAGAAAAGAACTAGTCCTGTGACATTAATCACGAAGAGATGTTTCCTTACGGTGTTTTTTGTAGAGAATTTGCTCTGTCAAAATCGCAGTAATGGAACCGAGAATAAGTCCATTGTTTAGAATAGACGCCGCAATTGGAGGTGCTTGCTGAAAGGCTTCGGGCGGAATAAACATAGTTCCAATACCAACCATAAAGGAAATCCCTATTATAAATGGTTTTCCCTCTGACTGATCTTTCTTAAACTCATTGAAAGCAATTCCAACCATATTCACAAATACAATAAAGATAACAGCATACCCAACCGGTTCCGGTAGCGCTGCAAAGAAGCCCATTAAAGCTGGAAACAAACTAATGATAATAATAAATCCACTTCCAAGTACAAAAGGAAGTCTCTGCTTTAATCCTGTTGTTAATATAAATCCAGCGGCACCTGAGATCGGCACGCTTCCCACCGCAGAAAAAACGCCTCCAAGTAATTGATTTATACCTGAAACAAAACCTGCTTGTCTATAGCGTCCCATTGGCTTTGTATTTGCCAACTTACTCAACACCTCTTCGACTACGCGAATACTTGCAATCATGTTGGTGAGAAGAAGCAGCGTGACTAGAAAAGCTGTGATTATCATGCCGGAATCCCATGTAGGATACCCAAATGCAAGTACCTCAGGGAGCTCAATCATTCCTCCCTCAGGAACAACGATCGGTTTGGCTAGTCCAAGCACCGCAAAAATGATCCACCCTATAATTAGGATAATGAGAATACTGTATTGTTGAATCATAGCAGGCATAGAACGTGAAAACCAAATCGAGATAAATACAAGTAAAAGCGATAGTCCAGCAATTCTAAGATCAATGCCTTCTTTTAAATAACCCACACCCATCATTCCATTTAGAAACGATCCGCTAAGTTGAGCAACAAGAAGCAAGAGATAAATTCCTGTCACGACCGGTGTAAAGAGACGAGATAACTTTTCTACTAATCCAAACGCACTAAGAAGAATGAAGATCACTCCGCTTGCAATCATTGCTAGCTCAAGTGCTTGTAGCGTCTCTATATCAGATCCGAAAAGGGTAGAGCTTAATCCTGCATAAAGCACAAATACTCCCCACCATAACCCGGCAGGACCTTCATTAATAGGTAAGCGATGACCGAACGTTACTTGAAGTATTCCGGCTACGCCAAGCACAAACATCGTTCTTTGTACGAAGCCTGCTGCCATGGGAGGATCCATATGGAACAAGCTAGCGATAGCAACCGGAGCAACGATTGACCCTGCAATCATAAAAACGGCCCATTGAAGAGCAGATAATGTATTACGCATGTAAAAGCCTTCTTTCCTTATAACAAATTATATACCCCACTTATTTTATCAAAGTGACTGAATGAGGTCATTACGTATTTTTCCACTATAAAAAAGATCAAGGCTCTGTTATACTATTTTATTGGTGATTTGATTTAATCAAATACACGGGTGGGAGAGGGAAACACAAGTAAGAAGGGAATAAAGTGAAAACGAAAATTAATTTTGATTTTCAGGCTCACGATACTTCACTGAAGAAAGAAATTCTTGCAGGCATTACATCATTTTTTACGATTGTTTATATTGCAGCGGTTAACGCGTCAATCCTTGCTGATGCAGGAATTCCTTTCGAAGCAGGAATGATTGCAACAGTCCTGACGTCAGTGTTCGGCTGCCTGTTAATTGGTTTTTATGCAAATGCACCGATTATCCTCGTACCAGGAATGGGTGTCAATGCGTTCTTTACGTATACAATGGTTGAATCAATGGGATTAAGTTGGGAGGTGGCGCTTGCTTCCGTCTTTGTTGCAGGGATTCTCTTTGCCATCACGGCATTCACACCACTTTCAGGTGTCCTGTCGAAGTCAATCCCAAGATCATTAAAAGAAGCCATTACTGTCGGAATAGGTTTGTTCTTAACATTTATCGGATTACAAAAAGGTGGCATTGTCGTTTCTAGCGATTCGACTTTTGTAGAACTTGGAAACCTTGGATCTGCTCATGTTATGGCAACTCTTGTAACGCTTGCAATAGCAGCTATTCTGTTTATTCGAAATGTAAAAGGTCATTTCTTAATTAGCATGCTTCTCGGGACAGCACTTGCCTGGTCACTTGGCTTAATTTCAACCGGAAAACAGGAAAGTTTCTCTTTTTCCTCATACGGAGCTGTCTTTGGAGCGATGTCATTCGATGATATTCTTATGCTCCCTTTCTGGATCGCAACCTTTTCAATGGCGATGATTCTTGTTTTTGAGAATATGGGCTTGCTTCACGGCTTACTTCCAGATCAATCGAAATTCGATAAATCTTACAAAGCAAATGCCATTTCAGCTATCTCGTCTGGACTTTTCGGCACAAGTCCTACCGTTTCAACTGTCGAGAGCGCCTCAGGTATTTCTGCAGGAGGTCGTACTGGTTTAACGTCCATCACAACAGGATTATTGTTCTTAACGTCTCTCTTTTTCATACCTGTCTTCAAGATGATTCCTGATTCTGCGATCGCCCCAGTTCTTATTATTATAGGCGGACTGATGATCACATCCATTCAGAACATCTCGTTACAAGATTTCTCTGAAGGGTTTCCGGCGTTCTTAATCATAGTGATGATTCCACTCACGTATAGTATTGTAGACGGTATTGCATTTGGCTTTATTGCCTATCCTTTTCTTAAAATTGCTTTAGGAAAAGCAAAAGAAGTTCCTGTTCCAATGTATATTATCGCGAGTTTATTTTTCATTAACTTCTTTTTGCATACGATCTAAGATTAACGTTATAAAAGTATGAATGAAACCTCCCTTGTTGGGAGGTTTTTTTAATATCCATCACTACATCCAAATATTGTGTGATAAGCTTGAAAAGGTGATGAAATTGACGAATATGAAAACAGCTTTTCTTATACTATCCATTCTTCTTATCTCTGCTTGTCAGCAACGAGAAGCCCAACACTCCTTTTCTGAAGCATCCTTCATTAAAAGACCTATTCCCTATATGCATCGTGAAGTGCCAACCGAACTAATTCGTTCAAAATACGAAACGCTTAAGCCAAATGAATGGGGGGAACGCGTCACAGGGGTCCAAACGCACTTTGAAACATCAGAAAAAGAAATCGCTCTTACCTTCGATGCATGTGGTGGACCACATGGCAATAACGTCGACCGTGAACTTATCAGATTTTTAAAAGAAGAGCAGGTCCCTTCAACCCTTTTCATTAATAGCAGATGGATTGAAGAAAACACCAAACTATTTCAGCAGCTCGCTACTGATCCGCTATTTCAGATTGAAAATCATGGCACCCATCATCAACCTCTATCTGTAAACGGTAATTCCGCGTGGGGTATTTCAGGAACGGGTTCAGTCAAAGAAGTGATTGCGGAAGTCAAAGAAAACCAGAAGAAAATCGAACAACTTACAGGATCGAAATCAACTATGTTTCGGTCAGGAACGGCCTATTACGATGAAGTGGCAGTTCAAATCGCTAAGGATCTTGGTATACAAATTGTAAACTATACCATTCTTGGAGATGCTGGTGCGACTTTTACAAGCGGACAAGTGAAAAACGCTCTTATGACGGCCAAACCTGGCGATATCGCTTTGTTACATATGAATCAACCAAAAAGTGGAACGTCAGAAGGCGTGAAACTATCCGTTCCTATTCTCCAAGAGAAAGGTTTTACCTTTGTTCAACTTCACAACCAGAATTTGCAGTGACTACAATTGTTCTGAATGGTCACCTTATGAATGAACAACTAATAAGGGGTGACAACACATGAGTCAATCAAAAGGCCAGCGTGAAAGGCAATTTCGAAAAAGAAAAGAAGCGCAAAACCCACACGGCAAGATTAAGTCGCTTGAACAGCTTGCTAACGAAACACCGAATAAACCTTAGTTCGATTAAACTCCTTCTAATATGGGTAAAGGCAAGTAGAGTAAGAAAGGAGTTTGTTTTATGAATGAAATGACGGTATCTGTATCCGGCATGAAAGGTGAAGACTGCATTCAACGCATTGAATCTGCGCTTCTCTCTTTAAACGGTATCGATCGAGCTCTCGCCGATCTGAATGAAGAAACAGTGACCATTGTATATGATGAAGATGCCGTTGATCCATCGGCAATCATGCAAACAATTGAAGACGCTGGCTATCAGCCTTCGTAGCTTCGTTAGAGTCTGTGCAACTTGCAGGCTCTTTTTTTAGTGACGATATTCTACATAGATCAACAAAAAAACTCGAATTCTTTCCTATGAACTTTCAATCTTCGCATTTTCATGGTGGTAAGGTATAACTATGCGCTAATGAAAAGTTAAGGAAAGGGGTGGCGTGAGTGGATCACACTAACCTGAAAGTCGAAAAAAAACTCCCTCTAATGCCAGAACATTATCCATCACCTTGCTCATTAGAGGAATACAACGAGTTAATCGAGAAGCTTGAAGCTTTAGCTTATGAAAATAAAACACTCAGCACCGTTCATTATCTTGTAGCAGGTGTAGCACATGAAATCAAAAATCCTCTTACCATCATGAAAGGTTTCCTCCAGCTCATTAAACCCGATTTAGATAAACTACACAAAAACGACATAGCTGATTTACTATTATCAGAAATCCATCGAACCAATACATTGATTGAAGAATTTCTTCAAGCTGCACGTCCTATAGAACATATTAAAGAGCGTATTGATGTTGTTCCTTTCCTAAAAAATATTATTCTTCTTTTCCATAGCCAGGCGACTTTGAACAGATGTGATATTACTACGAATCTAAATCACTTTACAGAACCACTCGAAGTGACGATCGATTCAGGACAATTTAAGCAAGTGTTCTTAAATATGATCAAGAATAGTATGGAATCCATTCGTAGTAGTAATAAAGAAAGCGGAAAAATTTCATTATCAATTGCAAAGCGTCTTCACTCCGTTACGATCAAAATTAGTGATAACGGAGCTGGCATGGATACGTCCACTCAACAAAAGGTCTTCCAACCTTTTTATACAACAAAAGAAAAAGGAACAGGACTTGGCCTATTCCTCTGTAAACAAATTATTCAAAATCATAAGGGAACGATTAAGGTAAGTAGTGCCCCATCGTATGGAACAACTTTCACTATTCAATTACCACTGACTCACTAAAATCCGATTTGTTCGCTTTCTACTGAAGTCGTTGCTCTCCTTCTGTTCTTATGGAGAAGCGCGTTAACCTCACCGCCTACGAGAAGAATGATGCCCGTTAAATAGAACCAGAGCATTAAGATGATAACACCACCAAGACTACCGTAAGTTGCTGAATAGTTACCGAAATTACTTACGTAAAAAGCGAAAGCAAGAGAAATCACTTGCCAGCCAATCGTGGCAACGATCGCTCCAATAATAACCTCTTTAAATGGAAAATGCTTATTAGGAGCAAATCGATAAAGAGCTGCCAGAATACACGCCATTATTCCTACAGCAATAACCCAACGTAAAATACGGAAAAGAAACTCAGTCGAGCTCGGAAGATTAAGTGTCGAAGTAACAGCATCTATAATGACGTCACCGAAAACAGGTAGAACAAGTGTGACAATAAAGACAAGTATAAGTCCAACTGTTAGGCAAATTGAAAGCAACCTAGCTTTAATAAAAGATCTCGTTTCTTCAACGTCATATGCAAGGTTAAGAGCCCGCATCAGAGCCATCATACCGTTCGATGCAGACCAGAGAGTCCCAAGTAAACCAATCGTTAAGAGCCCTCCCTGCGGCTCACTTATGATTGATAGAACGTTATCCTGAAGTATACTTCCGGTTTCTCCCGGAGCATATTTTGTAAGAAAATCCACTGCTTCCTGTTTGTCAATCGATAAGTATGGAAGAATTGAAAGAATTAAAATAAGTAAAGGAAAAATCGAGAGCATAAAGTAGTATGCTAATTCTGCTGCAAGACTTGTTACGCGATCTTCTCCTATTTCTTTACCTAATTTTTTAACGAATGCAATCCCTGACATCTTCATTAGTCCCCTTTCTACAGTTCTTCCCTTCCATTCCCTATTATGACTAACTGTAATCATTAACATAAAAAGGAAGCAGACACGTTGTCTGCTCCCTTTAGACCTTATTTTTACTCTTAATTTAATTTCGAGCATTCCATTTAAGGCGTTGTTGAATCCTGCTCTTCTTCTATAGCATTCATATTCCCATTGGGATCTTCAATTTGATCTTCCAGGTTCAAATGGGTTTTAAGCTCCGTTTTCGCCGTCGCTAGCGACTGATCATCGAGTTTGAAATAATAAGTCCCAGCCGGTTGAAAATCAGTACCTGTTAACTGTAGTTTTTCAATTGAATCGATTTTCGAAATAAATGGATAAAGTCCCAGAGCTTCGTTAAAGGTAAAACTCATCGTTAAGTTCTCACCGATACGATCTACTAAGTCCCCATACTTCGGAATAGAAGAAAGTGAACTGACTTTATCAATGGCTGCAGTAATCACTTCCATTTGGCGCTGACCACGCTTCAAATCTGAATCAGCCTTACGGGTTCTTGCAAAAGCAAGGGCCTCTTTCCCATTTAGCGTCTGCTCTCCTACTTCTAAATCAATTTTCCCTTTAGATTCCTTGTATAGTTGATCTGCGATAAGCTGCGAATCAATGTTAACTTTGATTCCGCCCATTTCATCAATCACTGTTTTGAAAGCATCAAAATTAACTCTGACAACTTCATCAATTGGAATTCCTAACAAACCTTCCACTGTATCAATGGTCAAATCAATTCCACCATAAGCATGAGCGTGAGTGATCTTGTCCATTCCTCTTCCAGGAATGTTAACATACGAGTCACGAGGAATACTAAGAAGCTTCATTGATTTATTATCTTGATTAAATGTGGCTACCATCATCGAATCACTGCGGCCATTCGATGTATCCTCTTCATCATCAACACCGAGTAATAACACAGAAAAATGATCTTTCCCCATATCAACCGCGCCATTTCTAAGATCTGACTGGTTTCCACGTTCTGGCTGCATCACTGATTGGTCTGAAACGCTGGAAACTTTATAATAAAGGTATCCCGCATACCCACCAAAACCGACTATAATAAATAATAGAATGAATAGCGTTATTCTTAATCCACGTCGTTTTTTCTTAGGCTTATATCGACTTCGAGGTTCCATATGTTCATCATTCATAGAAAATTATCTCCTTCAATATAAATCTTCTTTTACTACATGCCTAGATCATTCGTATCATAAACCGAATGATCGTCGGTCTTTCGCTGACCGATTCCATTGTAAAAGGTTTATTCTGAAATAATCCTAACTATAAATGTATCACTCTTTATTACGACTTTCTACCTAAATATTTTACCAACTAGTTGGGAGTACTTTGTAATAATCTTAAGATATATGTAGAATACAATAAGAAGCTATAGAGAAAGGACAAACTCTAGTGCATATTAAAACCGAATCAATCCCCTGGATCATTATAGGAAGCTATTTTCTATTCGGCTCAGTTTGGATATTGCTTTCTGATACAATTCTGTATCACTTCTCTTCCGACTTCTTAGCAAATAAGCAAATTGGGCTATATAAAGGCTGGTTTTTTATTTTACTAACTTGTTTGTTTCTTTATTTCCTATTGAAACACCTTCTCTATAAAAATGAAGTTATGGAAAATCAGCTTCTTGAAAGTGAAGAACGATATCGGAGGCTTGTTGAATCTTCTCCTTATGCCATTTGTCTTATGGAAAAGGATGAAATCACCTATACAAACCATACTGGACTCCAAATGGTAGGCGTTGACTCGATTCAAGACCTCTATGTTAATCGTCAATCACTTATCGCTAACTCGGAAGATACTGAGAGGTTCAAAGGCCTACTAAGTAAAATACACGCTCAAGAGGAACCGTCTTCTGAAACAATTGAATACCAATTGTTGCGTTCAAATAACGAAGTCATAGATGTCGAATCAACGCTGATTCCAATTATATTCAATCACAAATCCACCACGATCATCCAAACTCGAGACATCACAGAACGAAAAAAAGCTGTGAAAGAACTTTGGGAAGCGAAACAACTCATACAAGCGATCATTAGCGCTTCTCCTATCGCCACTCTTGCCCTCGACATGGAGTCAAACATTCGACTGTGGAATCCAGCTGCCGAAAAAATATTTGGATGGAAAAGCGAAGAAGTGATCGGCAAGAAAAGCCCCATTGTTCCAGTAGAGGAAAAGGATATTACGATTCCTGAAATTATTGAATATGGACATATCGTAAATAAAGAAGTCAAACGGATGCGTAAGGATGGATCAGTCGTCTTTACAGCTTTGTTTACAGCGCCTATCCAAGATGAAAATGGTCAGATCAATGGGATCATGGCTGCGTTTATGGATATAACAGACAAAAAGAAGACAGAAGATGCTCTGCTAAAAACAGAAAAACTATCTGCTGTTGGCCAACTTGCCGCTAGCGTAGCTCATGAAATACGAAATCCTTTAACATCTGTCAAAGGATTCATTCAGCTTCTAACTAGTGATAATGATTTTGCAGATAAGACGCCGTTCCTTTCCATTATGCTATCTGAAATTGACCGGATGGATTCGATTATTAAAGATTTGCTAGTCCTTGCCAAGCCTCAGGCTGAGCATTTTACATTTTTTAATGTAAATGCATTGCTTTCATATGTCATGCAGCTTTTAAGTACACAGGCATCTCTGTACAACATTTCTTTTATAACAGACTTCACCGAACGTCACGAATCTCTATATGGAGAAGAGAATCAGCTGAAGCAAGTTTTTATTAATTTAATCAAAAATGCGATGGAAGCGATGCCTGATGGCGGCGTATTACGATTAAAAACTGTAGTAAAAGACAATAGCATTAACGTGATCATCGTCGATGAAGGTGTTGGTATCCCAGAACACAAACTAAAAACACTTGGAGAACCTTTCTACACAACAAAAGAAGAAGGCACTGGTCTAGGTCTGCTATCTAGTTTTAAAATTATTGAGAATCATCAAGGAAAAATCGATTTTAATAGTACTGTCGGAATTGGAACCACTGTGACCGTTTGCTTTCCGATTGAACGTGAGACATGATAGGAATGAATAAAAAAATAGTCATTTCCGCTCGGATTTTGTCCATTTTTTGTGCTTCTAGCCATTTCTATGCTAAAATATCATTCGTCTCTTATTCTCGAATAAGCTTGACCTGAAGGAGGAAGCAACATTGCAAAAAACAAAAAGAAATGATCCCTGTCCTTGTGGCAGCGGCAAAAAATATAAAAAATGCTGTATGACATCTGAAAGTGCACAGGATCAATTAGAAGAACAGCTCTATACACAAGAACTATATACAATTCAAGCACAGCTTGTAGAGTATGCTATGAGTGAACATGATCAAAAAATGGTCTCTCTAGCAAATGATTTATTCAACCGTTTTGAAATCCCCAAAAACCTTGAGGAAGCTTATATGCACGGTATTTTCCCGTGGGCCATTTTCCATCAATCTCTTAACCAGTGGAACAAAACCATTATTAGAGAATATCTTCAACTTTATTCGCACACCTTTTCTACTGAGAAAGTTAAAGAAACTGTGAACGACTGGCGCGATGCATACATGTCTATTTATACAGTGGAAGAAGCATCAGGTCACACAGCGGTCGTAAAAGAACTCGGGTCAAACCAACCGATCAGTATCCTTTTACATGAAGAAGTGATCCTTACTAGCGGAGAAAGTCTAGCAGGCATTCTTCTCCCTGTCAAAAATGGTGCCATGCCATTTATTGAACTTCTTAAAATCGCACCAGATGCTATGGAAATGGTGGAAAAGAAACTTTCATCAGAAGAAGCGAACTACAATGTTCGTTCCATGATGCAACGTGATTTCCCAGAAGTACTTAGTCAAATTGTGAAGCACGGCAACGGTTCAGAAGAATCAAACGAATCGATTGAAATGATTTGGTCTAGAAAAGAAGATGCAGAAGTAGCTTCACTCTTTATGGAGCAGGTTAGTGATGAGTACTCTCAGGAACAACTTCAAGAAATCCTTCGTTTTTGGAAGAAATATGCTGATGATGAAAAGCCTATTGTTAGAAAAGCTTCTATCTTTGCAGCATCTCTTGAATATCTTGCTGCCAAAGTTTATGACACTTCAATCAGCCAGAGTGCTCTTGCGAAAAAATATGGAACATCTGCTTCTAGTATTTCTAGTAAATATAAAGCCTTCCACGAACGCTTTATCCCTGTCATGAACTAAAATTAATGATCACACATTTAAGCTGGTTTAACCTTAAGCCAGCTTTTTCATTAATTTCGATTTACATATAAGATATAATAAAAGGGTTATGTTAAGGACCATTGTTGTTTTCAAATGCTTAATGCTCTGTGATAACCAATCGCTTCGAGCAAAAGGTAGAATCAACAATAGAAACGAACATGGCTAACACGAAAAAGGGGGAACTGAAGTGACCGATCAAACATCTACTCAAAAAGTAGGAACTTATATACTTGAACAAGCCTTGGAGATTGCACAAAGTACATATGAACGTCAGCGCCAGGACCTTGATGACGCAGATTTTAATAATGAACCGAAACTTTCCATAAAAAACACGACCTATCTTATAAAATTGATTGGTAAAAGTCTTCAAAAAGACACTGTGAACGCATTTGCAGCAATCGAAGAATTTGGAGAAGAATCTGGCGAACTCGTTCAAGACGAAAATGAAATGATCATTTCTCTAATTGTGACTGTACCTCTCATTCGAGAAGCGATATGGGAGGCAATCGAACCAATCGTTGAAAATTTAAATATGAAACCACGGGATGTCATTCAATTACCAAGTAGGATAGATCCTCTTCTTGACCAGTTTGTGTATAGCTATGGGAGTTCTTATATCACTAGTAATCAGCAGCTTGAAACTAAATATAACTCGACTCTGGAAGAACTTTCTACACCGATCATTCCTATTATTCAAAATCTCGCTATTCTTCCACTTGTTGGTAATATTGATACGTATCGCGCAACACTAATCATGGAGAAAACGCTTGATCAATCTCGTAAACTTGAACTCGACCATATGATCATTGACTTGTCAGGAGTTGTGACAATGGACACGATGGTCGCAAAACACTTGTTTGACATAACAGAAGCGCTAAGCCTTATGGGAGTTCAGGTGACACTGACCGGCATAAGTCCTTCGATATCGATTTCAGCTGTACAGTTAGGAATTGATTTACACAAACTAACCATCAAATCCAGTCTTCACAATGCACTTACTGAATTAGCCGTTCTTCCTAATCCTTCTGTTTAGTTCATTACGCTGTTCACAAATCTGTCATTCTTATCAAAAACATCCCATAATCCTCATATTTTCATGAAAGCCTGCTATACTTTAGTCATTCCAGAGAAGCTTTCTCCCAACCCGGAAAGCTTCTCTGGTTCCAACGTATAGTAAATTAATGCATCCCTTCCCTCCCCCGGGAAACCTCCTTATTTTAGTAAAGAAGAAGGCGCGTCAAAAGACGCGCCTTCTTCTATTTGCAGAAAAAACTTTATTAAAGTATATTATCATCATTCCAATAAAAACCAAATATTTTGTAAAATGTAGGAAGGAGGTAAGAAACATGTTAACTGTATCCATTATTCAAAAAGAGCTTGAACCGCTCCAAAATCCAGAGCAATCTAAAAAAATGGAAAAGTATATGCGAAATCAATTTCCTTTTCTCGGCATTAAGACACCAGAAAGAAGGAAAGCTGTTATTAATGCGCTTAAAATGCATGGAAAACCAGATCTCGATACCCTTAAAGAACTTCTTGAAAAGCTATGGGCATTACCAGAACGAGAGTATCAGAATGCCGCCCTCGATCTTCTTGACCGAGTCAAACGTTTTCCCAAAGACTATATCGATCTTATTGAGCAACTTATTATCACAAAATCCTGGTGGGATACTGTAGATGGACTTGCTGTCCATAGTGCAGGTATTTACTTTCAACAATATCCTGATCAAATTGCACCGATAATAGAGGAATGGGTGAACAGTCCAAACTTATGGCTAAACCGTAGTGCGCTTCTTTTTCAACTTTCTTATAAAGATTCCACAGATTTCGATCGACTCAAAAGATACATCCTACTACTCAAAGATTCAAATGAATTTTTCATCCAAAAAGCGATCGGCTGGTCGCTCAGAGAATATTCCAAAATAGATTCTGAAATCGTGAAAAACTTCTTAGAGAATTATACTTTACCCCCTCTTAGCAAACGTGAAGCTAGTAAGTTTATTAACAAGCAAAAAAAATAACCCATCTACTAGAGATGGGTTATCAATCTATTATTACTTACCAATAAACTGTTGTGTCCAAATATTTCCTTCTTCTACATAACCAACACCAATATGTGTGAAGCTACCGTTCATAATGTTCTTACGGTGTCCTTCACTGTTCATCCAAGCGTTCACAACTTCTTCTGGTGTTTGTTGTCCTTTAGCAATGTTTTCTCCAGCTGATTGATAATCTACGCCAAACTGGTTCATCATATCGAATGGTGAGCCATATGTTGGGCTATTGTGAGCAAAGTAGTTATTATCTCTCATATCTTCAGACTTTGCTTGTGCTACTTTACTAAGTTCAGTATCTACTTCAAGTGCAGGCAATCCAGCTTTTTCACGCTCTGCATTTGTAAGATTAACAACCTGTTGTTCAAATTCTGATAATCCTGTGTCTTCATTAGTTTCTTTAGCTGGTTCTGCCTGCTCTGTCTCTGGTGCAGGCGCTTCTTCTGGCTGTGCTTCAGAAGGTGTAGCTTCTTGAGCTTCGGCTTGTTCTTTAGCTGGCTCTTCAGAAGGAGTTTCAGATTTCTCAGCCTGCTCTTCTTGTGCTGGCTGTTCAGTATTACCTTGCTGTTGGAAAATCTGATCTAGATTAATAGAATCTTTAATAGAAATATTATATTGTTTTTCGAAACGATCCAGAATAGACTGCAACTCATTTATATTGTTGACCTGGAATGTTTGCGCATTAACTTCTGCTTTGACAGCGTGTTGGTCGCCTGTATTAGCAGAACTATTTGATGGGTTTGCTGCCAGCAGGGCTGCTGCCGCTGTGACACCTAGAATAATTGACTTTTTCAATGTGATTCCTCCCTGATTGGTGAAATTTCTTACACACTGAGAATATCATAAGATTGCTAGTCTAAAAGACCATAATAACTTCCTATGCTAGTAATTCATACCAGGTGATTTTTCGTATAAATCAAGTTAATTATTCATAATAACCCTTTTATATCAACGGTTATGAGCAGAATCTCTTAATATACTTGAAACTTTAAGTTTGGTAAAAAATCCATATATTAGGAGGCTACTTACTGTTAACGTTTCATTTCAACTGTTTCAAAAGCGTAACAAAAACAAGAAGAGCGATTACGCCCTTCTTGTTTACTTCAATTTGTTGACCTCACTTCTTTAAAGGGAAACCACACCACTTCTGCTTTTCCAACGACTTCTTCCAACTCAATTTTCCCAAGACCATTTCGGCTATCCATACTTCTCAAACGATTATCACCCATCACAAAAAGCTGACCTTCGGGTACTTCGATCGGACCAAAATCTTCGGTTAATCTCATTCCCATTGTTTCTGCATCAGCACGATTTCCGTCTAAGTAAGGTTCTTTAAGCTGTTTGTCGTTTACATAAAGGTTATCCTGACTCATTTCGATAATGTCTCCAGGTAATCCAATTACTCGTTTCACATAATGCTTCTCTGCATCTTCATCCTTAATAATAATAATGTCTCCTCTTGCTGGCTCTTCCTGCACATAGGAGATGAATTTGTTAACGAGCAGACGATCTCCATCATGTAGGGTTGGATCCATTGAAGCTCCTTCTACAATGTATGGAGCGATGATAAACATTTTAATCACAAATGCCAGGATAATAGCAAAAAGGAGAGGTGCACCCCAATCTTTTAGCCAATTTGCTTCTATTTCTGTTTTCATTTCGCCCTCCAGCATTCAATCAAGATTCTATATTAAGTCTAGCATAATTTTCCTATAAAGTTCCATATGAATACCACTGTCTTTCAGCCTATTTTGAGCAAAAAGTTTTATCTTCCCTTCTTTTTGTGGAACACTTAATCAAGTTACATCCTTAAAGGAGGATTCTTATGAAAAATATAAAGGCTTTCGTATTTGATGCATATGGTACGTTGTTTGATGTTTATTCAGTATCTAAAAAGTGTGAAGAGCTGTTTCCTAGTAAAGGAGATCAAATTAGTCAAAGTTGGAGAAAAAAACAGCTTGAATATAGCTATCTCAGACAAATGATGGGAAACTACCGACCTTTTTCGGAGGTTACTCGAGATGCCCTTCGCTATGCTGTAGAAGAAGCAGAGACAGAATTAAGTCATGAGAATGAGGAAATTCTTCTCGAAGCTTATCAGCAACTAGATGTGTATGAAGAGGTTCCAAAGGTACTTCAAGAATTAAAAGCACAAGGTATGACGCTTGCTATTTTTTCAAATGGTTCACACGATATGCTCGATCCGCTCGTAAAGCAATCTCCTCTATCTGAACACCTGGATTACATTATAAGCGCAGATGACATTAAACAATTCAAACCATCACCTGCTGCTTATACTCATGCACTTGACTTCCTTGAGCTTAAGCGAGAAGAAGTTCTGTTCATGTCTTCAAATGGATGGGATATATCTGGTGCCAAGAACTTCGGTTTTCATACAGCCTGGATTAATCGTAACGAAAACCCTGTTGAAAAGCTAAACCTTCAACCAGATAGTATCTACCATGAATTAAGTGGTATAGCGAACTGGTCGTAGCACTTCATTCGAGATCATATGGATTTCTTCACGTTTCGCCCCTTGCCTTAAAATAAAAGAATTAAATATACTTCCGAAAACCTGAACGAAAGTTCAGGTTTTCGTATTGATATTGTTATCCATGCTTGTATCAGAGATTACAAGAGCGTTCTTCAACACGAACAATACTTTAGACCCACTGCCAAATCACCCATTCACCAAAATAGGCCCATTGACCAGCACAATGCTTAGCCGTATAATCTACACATCAAAGCGTTCATTTACTAAAATTTGAGAGAAAGAAGCCAGGTGCTTGGACTATGATTAATGTAAATTATTCAATTCAGAAGGAAATCATTCGCTATCAGGAACAGCTACGATTATTTCGTATTTCACTTAAAAAACTGCCGGCTAGTACGCCGGCAGAGCATGCGACTCGAGACTTGTGTAGAGAAATAGCCTTTAAACTAGCTTCAACGGAAGATCTTGTAAGCAGTATTTTTAAGTCGAGAAAATTACCTTATCGCGAGCTTTCAAAGCAATTTTTTTATAACATTAGCATCCTTAAGCGTAATAGCAAATACATCATAGCTCTCTTTTTGTTGAAGCATGGCAATTATCAATTGCTTAATGATCACCTCACCTGCATGCTATAGAATAGCACTCAAAGCTTGATGCAGGTGAGCATAAGTATGCACATTATTAAAATCAATTCCAAGCTGAACAGCTGTTTGCGCAATTTCAGGCCGAATACCCGTTAAAATCGATTCAATACCTGAGAGTTCAAGCATGTTGATGAGCTGAAAGATCTCATTTGCTACCATCGTATCCATAATTGGTACACCTGATAAATCGATCACAAGATAAGATAGCTGTAGATCAGCACTACGTTCAATCCCTTTGCGCTGAATAAGAGATGCACGGTATGTGTCAATCGTTCCAATCAGAGGGAGAACGCCAATTTCTTTTGAAATCGGAATGATTGGCACGCTTAGTTCGGTAATCTTCGTTTGCTGAGCTGCAATCTGTTCTTCATTTAATTGATTGGTATAGACAGTCACCTTATGAAGAAGCAAATCAAACGACTTGTTCATGTAACTACCCCACTCAGCTAATCGACTTGCTTCAATCAGCTGATCTTCTTGTGCACTAAACTCTACCATCACGTCCCAAAGAATTTGTCTGAGATAGGTTAAGCTTGCCACTGACTGCTGTAGAGAAAAGGTGTGATTCGAAAAAATCCCTACCATTCTTTCAGCCCACCCTAGAACATCCCTGCTATTTGATTCAAGAAAAATCATTTGTTTTACAAAATCCGAACAGAATAACTGAATTTCGTTTTTTAATTCCGGTAATTTAAGAACTGCCGTATCGGTTGCTTCTCTCTCATCAACCAAAAGTTGTAGGCGCTTCGTCCATTTGTCTCCGATCTCTTCTAGACGCTCATGAAAATATTCGACATACATTACTTCCACTTTTTCCATTGTTATGTCTCTCCTATTTACTCATTAATAGTTCATTGTTTCCCGAAAATACCATTTTGTACACATCTGACAAATTATTTAGTAAAACAGTGCGATTCGTATGTTTATTTACCCATTCAAAGCACAAAAAATGGAGGCCCCACCGGCCTCCATCTTTTATTCTCTATTCGCTTTTGGGTTTCCTTCTAAACTTCATGAAGAATTCGTACACAACAGGCACAATAATTAGCGTAAGAAGAGTTGAACTTGTTAAACCACCAATAACAGTGACCCCAAGTCCTTTAGAGATGAGCGCTCCGCCTTCTAAACCGAATGCAAGTGGTGCTAATGCGCCAATTGTCGCAAGTGCAGTCATTAGAATCGGTCGAAGTCGCGTACCACCAGCTTCAAGTAGCGCTTCCCTTGTTGTATATCCTTCTTTTTCCTTATGAATCACGCGGTCAATCAGTACAATCGCATTTGTTACAACAATACCGATTAACATGAGCATTCCAATTAGGGAAGAAATACTAATTGTTTCTCCAGCAATCAATAGTCCGACTAGTCCACCAATCACGGTAAACGGAAGTGAGAACAAGATCGCAAGTGGTGCAAGACCACCTCCGAAGGTAATAACAAGAACCAGGTACACAATCGCAATAGCAGCAAGCATTGCTAAACCGAGCTGAGTAAAGGACTCATTAATATCCTGAGTTACTCCGCCGAGACTTACTTCTGAAGAGTCCGGTAAGTCCATGTTATCAATGGCTTCTTGCACATCTGCAGAAACTTGACCAACATTGTCATCAAGTACTTCCGCTGTCACGTTAGCATACACTTTGCCATCGCGACGAGTGATTGTGTTAGAAGACTCCCCTTCTTCAATCGTTGAAATCTCACTTAGAGGTACATCCATACCAAGTGGTGACGTAATCGTTGTACCTTCTAAATCTTCTTGATCTTTATATGTCTTCTCACTCACTTCAAGAACGACATTTATTTCTTCTCCATCTTTTTCAATAGTTGTAAGAACTGGTGCTTCCCCTGTGTTTCGAAGCTCCATTCCTATTTGACCAGCTGATAGCCCTAGCTCACTTAGTTTTTCTTGATTTGCTACAATCGTAAACTGATCGTAGGATTCAGAAATACTAGAACTAATATTTGTTAGATCTTTTTCTTTCTCTAGAACGGCCGTTACATCTTCAACAACTGGACCAAGGTCATCCATTGTTTCTCCATTCACAACTAATGTGATCTGGTTACTTCCACCAGAAGCAGAGATGTCCTGATAGCCCCATTCACCTTTTTCAGTCATTTGTTTCAAATCTTCAAGAACGTTTTTGCGTTCTTCTTCAAATCCTTCTGCTTCTTCATCATAACTTACGAAGAAGAGAACCTGGTTACTTGCACCTGGATTCATTGGATTTTCTCCACCAACTGAGAACTGAATTGTATCAACATCTTCCTTATCAAGGAAATAATCTTCCGCTTCAAGAGCGAGATCATTGATATTCTCAGTCGTTTCACCAGGCTCTGGATTATAGGTCGCTACAATCATTTTCTCTTGATCGGAAGGTAAGAAGCTTACGCCAACAATCGGTGCGAGGAAAAGACTTCCTACTAATACAAGTAGACTTGCTCCAAATGTAATCAGCTTATGATTGAGTACCCAATTCAGCATCTTCTTATAACCGTTCGCAAGACGACTATTGCCTTCTTCTTTATGAGAAGGTTTTCCTTCTTTTTTCACAAGCCCTTTTTTAAAGAGAGAGTGAGCCATCGCTGGCACAATGGTAATCGCAACAAGCAATGATGCTAGTAGAGCGAATACCATCGTTAGTGCAAACGGTAAGAATAGTTCACCTACTGGCCCCTGTACTAGGCCAAGTGGTAGAAATACGGCAATGGTTACAATGGTAGAAGACATGATTGGAACGAACATTTCCTTCGTAGCTTCTGTAATGAGTTCTTTCCCTCGTAGCTTCTCGCCTTCAATGGCCATACGTCGATAGATATTCTCTATGACAACAATGGAATCATCGACAACACGACCGATCGCAACCGTCATCGCACCAAGCGTCATAATGTTCAGTGTAATATCTAATTGATTTAAAACTAACAATGCGATTAACAAACTCAGCGGTATTGAAATAACTGAGATTAAAGTTGAGCGAATGTTACGCAAGAACAATAGGATGATTAGTACTGCGAAAATCGCTCCAATAATCGCTTTATTCAACATTGTACTAACAGATTCTTCGATAGGTTCTCCTTGGTCGAATATCGTCACAATACTAATGTCGCTATTCGAATCCTCAAGTGATGCAATTTTATCTTTCACACCATTTACAACATCAACAGTGTTAGCATCTGCGCTCTTTGTAACTTGGATACCAATCGATTCTTGACCGTTCGTACGTGAAATTGATTCCGCTTCCCCAACTAATTCAATGTCTGCAATGTCCTGAAGCTGAACGGTTGGAACTTTCGGTGGTGCTTGAGCTTCGCTAGCTCCTTCAGCAGAAGCGGACGGGGCTTGTGCACCATCAGTTGATGAAGGTGCTTGAGGAGCTGAGCCTGCTTGAGCTCCCTGACCCTGCTGTGATGGAATGACTGGAATTTCAAGTTCTTTTAAATCTTCTAATGACGATACATTACCGTCTACAACAACGGCTTTTTGATTATCGTCAAAGTTATATAGCCCAAGAGGAATGTTAACAGCAGAACCTTTAATGAGATTCTTAACAGTCTCTTCGTCTAAACCGTACTCTTCCATTTTCTCATCTTTAAATGAGAAGGATACTTCTTCGACTTCCTGCCCAGCAATCGATACAGAAGAAACGCCTTCCACGCCTTCAACAGCTGGAAGTACATCATCTTCTACACGCTGGGTTAATTCTGTAAGTGAACGATCTTTCTCTGAAACGCTTAGTGACATGACTGGGAAAGCATTAAAACTTAGTCGTGACACGTCTGGGTCTTGCGTTTCTTCAGGTAATGAAAGTGACTGAATGGTTTCCCTTACTTCATCTTCAGCTTCATCCATGTTTTTACTGAAATTATATTCAATTTGCACATTCGAAGCATTTTCAAATGAAGATGAACTAACGACCTTCACTCCTGGGAGACTTTCCACTTTGTTTTCAATTGGTTCTGATACTTTATCAGACACTTCTTCTGGTGTTGCACCAGGATACACTGTCGTCACGGACACGAGCGGGGTATTAATATTTGGAATAGTCTCCATCTTCATATTAAACCCTGAGTATAATCCGGCAGCGGTTATGATAATCGTTAATAACCAAACTGCAAACTTATTATTTAATGAAAATTGAATCAGCTTTCTCAAGCAGCTTCCACTCCTTTTTTCTACTTCTGCTATGACTGACCGGTCATTACACAATAACTATACTTAATTAAACGTTATAATTCAAGTTATTTTGTTTACAAATCACTGTAAAATATACGTAAAAAATGAGATTAGGAAAAAAACCTTGAACATGATATAATAGATGTGACCAATCGGTCATCAAAACCCGGTCAGTAAAATTACTGGCGAACAGAGGTGTAAGATGAATGAAAAAAAGAAAGTAATCCTTGAAACGGCGATGCAGCTTTTTGCCAAAAAAGGATTCCATTCCACGTCTATACAGGAAATCGCTAATGAAAGTGGAATTTCTAAAGGAGCCGTCTATCTCCACTTCCAATCTAAAGATGATGTGCTTTATTCCATTTTCGCTTATTATTATGAGAAATTAAAAAAGAAAATATCAGAAGCGAAATTAGATTCCTTCACCCCTGAAGAACGGCTTGAGAAGCTGCTTTACGTTCAGGCACAAGAAATTTTGCATCATAAAGAGTTTATTATTATGCAATTCAGGGAACAAGCTATTTCGATGAACAAAGAAATAGACGATTTAATTCTTAAGATAAGAATGGAGTCCCTTGAAACGTTAGCGAGTAGCATTCAAGACTTATATGGCGATCGGATTACTCCGATTCTCCCGGACTGTGTTTTGCTCCTAGATGGTATGTACTCCTCCTATATTAAGCTAATTGTCTTACAGAATGCTGACTTAGACCTGGAGTATCTTCCACGCTTTATATTAAGTCGCTTGAATGACATGGTAAGCGGTATGTTAGAAAATAACACTGCCCCCTTCCTCTCATTGGATCATGCCTCTGCAATCTTCCAGAACATGAGTCATTCAGATGGGTGCGAGCGAAAATCCCCTTCTCATATATTGAATGAAATGGCTACGTTGATTAATCGAATGAACATTCAAGAAAACCAGCGTAAAGAGCTGCTTGAAACCATTCAATTTCTGAAGAAGGAAGTAAGTGATCCAAACCCGCGTCGCTTTATCTTTAAAGGAATGCTACATCAGTTTGAAGGATTCTCCGAACTTGACTTATATAAGACTGCACTTATTGACGCACTGGAACTCGATCAGTAATCCCAAATTAGTGGAGGTGGAAGATTGTGAAAGAGCCGCTCCTAACAAAAGAAGAGTTAAGACGTATTGTCCGCGAACTTCAATTAAAAGGCATTAACGCCCAGCTTTGCTATCGAAAAGCATAAGTCCTCTCCTCCGAAAACGATCTAATCTTAGATCGTTTTTTTATGTTTCTTTAAGATTTTGGTATACCGAATATGAAAAAGGAAAGATTCCCTGTTAGGTAATTATGAGTATAGCTGTACTCCCCATTCTCACAAGCATGACGTGATGTACATACCGATTCTCCTAGACAAAACTCTAAGTTTGCTCATATGACTCTTCTCTCTTATTCACGTATCGTCTGATTTACCGGCGGAATAAAAGTAAGGTGCACCTGATTTCAGGAGAAAATTTCATTGGAAGATAGCGTATTTGAAGATTTGGTTGAACAATACATGCCACTCATCAAAAGTCAGATTAAAAAGCTTCATCTTACAAACCATTATATGAGATATGAACAGGTAGGCATGATCGCCCTATGGGAATGTGCTGAAAGCTATCAACATGGGAAAGGAAGTTTTTCATCTTACGCCTACATGAAAGTCCGTGGAAAGCTAATTGATGAATGTCGCCAAGAAATACGATTGTCTAAACAGCTCGCTCTTCACTCAGATTGGAGTGAATATGAAGAAAGGCTACCAGTTCATCAACAAACTCTATTACCTGAACTAGACTTAAGTAATCTTACAGAAAAGCAGAGTAAATGGGTGAACATGGTCGTTTTGGGCGGGGAATCCCTTAAGACATTAGCTGGGGTTGAAGGAGTGAGCATTGAAGCAGTGAAATCCTGGAGAAAAAGCGCATTATCAAAGTTACGAAAACAGCTTTTATCGTTTTGAAAGTTTTATAAATGCTCCGATCACTTTCATCGTATATTTTTAGTCAAAAAAAGAAAACACTCCTCAGAGTGTTTTCTACTTTTATTAGCGGTTGTATTTCTTTTTGAACTTTTCAACACGACCACCAGCATCGTTAAAGCGCTGCTGACCAGTGTAGAATGGGTGAGATTCAGAACTAATATCAACTTTGATTAGTGGATATTCGCTACCGTCTTCCCACTCAATCGTTTCGTTAGATCCCATAGTAGAACCAGTTAGAAACTTAAAACCAGTACTAACGTCTAAAAATACAACTTGCTGGTATTTTGGATGGATTCCTTCCTTCATTGCTAGACCTCCTTTATCAATCAAATCATCATTTACGTTAAATGAATGTTATAGAAATAAACAGAGGTTTGGGGCCACATAATAATGGGCACCAAAACCCGTCCTTTCTAGTATATAATTTTTGAGCCATTTGTTCAAACATTGTATGAAATTTTTTTAAGAAAATTAAAGAACATTATGTAGGTCATACAAGCCATATAGTACAAAAGACTTAATTTAACAGAAAATAATGAATTTTATAAGAACATTTGAACGATTTTAAGTAAAAAGGATTGACGATTTAGCATCTACTTTGTCATGATTGGTGTATAAACTGAATCTCGAGGAGGATGTTGAAATGAACGATGCAGTTCGTGAGGAGATTATACTAATTCAACAAATTCGTGATTGTATTCGTGAGTTCCAAAACGATTATCCACCAGTCGTTAAGGAAGCCATTTTTCACTCGATCCAAAGGTTAACTTCTAAGTTGGTTGACGGAGGCCAAACGTTGATACGAAGTTAGTAAATCATCCAACTCCTGACTACACTGTAAAGTTTCTTTATGTGAAATTCCTTTAGATGTACCAATCTCAATCATTTCCTCTTGCTTACGCTTTATCCAGTGAAGCAATTCTTCTTTTGCGTCCTGTTTAACATATAACAAAGTTCGTCACCCCTCCTATCGGTTTAAGTACAAGCTCTATTATCCAAATTATTTTATGACTTGTGAAGGCTTTCGCCAAAACTAGACAAAATGACTCTATTTCTTTATTAAAATGTTCTTTACACTATTCGAACAAATTCTTATTATAAGACCATTCATTCATAAAAATAACAGCTTCTAAATAGAAGCTGTTACGAACTAACCTTTGTAGTTAATCGTTGTAATTTATCTCTCGTTATAGAAAGATAGTAGTAGTACAATTCTGTTTGGGAGCACTCGTATAATTGCTTGTGCTTCACTTTATATATTCCACGATCTAGAAGAAGCACGATAAGCTCTTCTTTTGATCGGAACGATCCTTCTTTTTCCATAACATCCTCCATTGTGCTATTCAACTTCCGAAATACCATCTTCATAGTAATCAAGCGTTAGCTTTCCATCAGAGTGAAGCTGCGCAAGAAAAACATCTTCTACTACCACCTGCTTGTCTATTAGGTAGCTTCTCAGCCACTCTTCGCTCTTCCCTACTTCAATGAGCATTCCTTTAATGATTTCTCCATCCATAATTACGGTTTTAGGCTCTTTCTCTTCGGGAAGATGAAGCCACAGTTCTGATGGTCGTATCATCCGATAATCTCGCTTTAGTAAAACGCTGAGCTCTCCATCCGCTTCAAATAGTGCAAACTCTACCTCATTTACAGAAAAGACGCTTTTTTTGCGGAGCATTTCTAGCAGTTCATCAATTGTAAAACGCTCTTTCTTTAAGTTGTCCTCAAGGATCTTGCCATCTTTTATAAAAATTCGTGCTTTTCCTTCCACGAAATCTCTTACTTTTTTATTTTTCATCGATAAATAGCTGAGTAACACAGAAACAAGCGTCCATATTAACAGACTCGTTATACCGTGAATAACGCTTACCTCGATGTCCATTGATAAACTACCGGCAATGTCACCAATAATGATGCCAACAATATATTCAAAATAGGAAAGTTTAGATAATTGCTTTTTCCCTAGAAGCTTTGTGATGAAAAATAGTCCGATAAGAATAAACAAAGATCTTAGTATAACTTCAAACCAGTCCACCATACTCATGTTCCCCTTTGATTACGCTTAAAAACCACTTTTTATTTGCACATTCTACCATTTTGCCCATTTCCTAAACATTTATCCTATATTAATACTGAAAGAATGATTAATGACTGCTTTTAGTAATCTTGTTCGTTAACCTTTGCAGTGATCATTTCCATTTTTAAAGAATCACGGAGGTTGTCTATACACAATTCAACGGGTACGGTAAGATGAGAAAAGCAAACGAACTTCTGACGAACCAGAAAGGAAGATACGATGCTCCAACAAGCACGAGAACAACTTAAACATCATTTTGGGTATGATCAATTTCGAGGTGGACAGGAACAGATCATTTCAAGTGTTCTATCTAACTATAATACGCTTGGCATTATGCCTACTGGTGGAGGTAAATCAATTTGTTACCAAATTCCTGCTCTTCTATCAGATGGATTAACGATCGTCA
This sequence comes from Anaerobacillus sp. 63XJN7_4_ISO-PGPR-S23-413, assembly GCF_056173725.1. Lineage (NCBI taxonomy): Bacteria > Bacillati > Bacillota > Bacilli > Caryophanales > Bacillaceae > Anaerobacillus > Anaerobacillus sp. 63XJN7_4_ISO-PGPR-S23-413. The sequence continues at coordinate 1,415,503 of NZ_CM149688.1, read as the reverse complement.
TTTCACCGCTAATTTCACTAATGAAAGATCAGGTTGATGCGCTTGCCGGATACGGTATAGAAGCTGCCTATATTAATAGCTCACTTACAGAGACTGAAATTAGAGACCGTATGGCTGAAGCTGAAAGTGGAGAAATAAAGTTACTGTACGTCGCTCCAGAACGCTTAGAAGCACCAACGTTTCAGCGGTTGCTTAAGCGGACTAAGATTTCGCTAATTGCCGTCGATGAGGCCCATTGTATTTCCCAGTGGGGGCATGATTTCAGACCTAGTTATATGAAGATTAGCCAGATGCTTCATCACTTTGAAGTGCAGCCTCCCGTCGTTGCTTTAACAGCTACGGCAACACCTGAAGTTATTCAGGATATTCAGCGAATCTTAAACATAACCCCAGAGCAAACCTTTATCTCCGGATTTGCCAGGGAAAACTTGCACTTCTCTGTTATTAAAGGAGAGAAGAAAAAATCATTTATCGATAAATACCTTAGCCAAAACGCTTCTGAATCCGGTATTATCTATACCGCCACTAGAAAGGAAGCAGATCAGCTTTACGCTTCCTTACACAAACAGGGCATCAAAGTTGGCAAGTACCACGCTGGTATGACAGAAAAGCAGCGCAAAACAGCGCAAGAGGAATTTCTATTCGATAACATTTCCGTTATGGTCGCAACTAATGCTTTTGGGATGGGGATTGATAAATCGAATGTTCGGTTTGTGATTCATCACAACCTTCCAAAGAACATGGAATCTTACTACCAGGAAGCAGGGCGAGCTGGGCGTGATGGAGAAGAAAGTGATTGCTTTGTTCTCTTTTCTCCTGGTGATATTCATGTGCAGAAGTTTCTCATTGATCAGAACCAACATGAACCTGAACGTAAATCCGCTGATCTCGCCAAATTAAAAGCGATGGTAGATTATTGTCATACTGAAAAATGCCTCCAAGGAACCATTCTTCACTATTTTGGAGATGAGCGGCCAGGCTATCAATGTGGTAAATGTAGCAATTGTGTTGATGACAGAGAAGCGGTTGACATTACCCGTGAAGCCCAAATGATTTTTTCAACGATTAAACGAGTGAATGAACGATTTGGGAAAACAATCATTGCACAGGTTCTGAAAGGATCAAAATCAAAACGCTTGAACGAACTTCGACTCGACAGCGTTTCAACTTTTGGTTTATTAAAACATCTCACTCAGCAGGATATTGTGGATATGATTGATTTTCTAACAGCCGAACAATATATTCTTTTAACTGATAGTAAGTACCCCACCCTCGTTCTACAGGAGAAAACATTACCTGTGTTAAAAGGCCAGGAAAACATTTATAAGAAAGTAGCTCGTAAACCAGTAGCGATTGAAGAGGATGATCAGCTCTTTACTCAGCTGCGGACGCTACGAAAGCAAATTGCCGACCGTGACAACGTGCCACCATACGTAGTGTTTGCCGATAGTACCTTGCGAGAAATGAGCGCCAAAATCCCTTCCACACGTGAAGAAATGCTTGAGATCAAGGGCGTCGGGGATATGAAGTTTGATAAATATGGCGAAGTCTTTCTAGAGCTACTCTCATCGGCAAAATCAGCGAAACCTACGTCTTCAGAGGATGCGAGTCATAAAGCCTCATTAAAATTATTTGATGAAGGTAAAGACATTCCAAACATCTCAGCAGCGCGTTCGTTAAGTCCAACCACCGTCGAGAGTCATCTACTAAAGGCAATGGAAGAAGGTTTACTTGAAGATACAAGCCGTCTCATCGATCAGGAAACAGAGCATCAGATTCTTGAGAAAGCGGCAGATGTAGGGTTTGATAAACTAAAGCCAATTAAAGAAGCACTACCCGAATCGTTTACTTACTTTCAAATTAAGGTCGCTTTAACAAAACATCGTCAAACTTCGAATAGTTAACGCAAAAAAGAGGATGAGCCGGCTCATCCTCTTTCTTATTATTCATAACGAAGGGAATCAATTGGGTCTAATCTTGAGGCTTTGTTCGCTGGTAATAAACCAAATACAATCCCAATAAACATGGAAAAGACGACGGCTCCTAAAACGACCTGCCATGAGATTAACGATGGCCAGTCTGCAAAAAAGGAGACAAGATAAGCTGTACCAGATCCTAGCAATATACCAATGATTCCTCCAATTAACGTTAAAATAATGGATTCGACGAGGAACTGAAGCAAGATTTGTTGCCTTGTCGCTCCTAAAGACTTGCGAATTCCAATCTCACGCGTTCGCTCCGTTACAGAAACGAGCATAATGTTCATCACACCAATGCCACCTACAAGAAGCGAAATTCCAGCAATACTTCCAATTATGGTTGTCATAATGGTCGTTACCTGCCCAATTCCTTGCGCAATTTCTTCCATATTAATAACTTGATAAGAATCATCTGTATCGTGTAGCTGATTTAATAATAACGTTGCACGGTCTCCAATCGGTTGAATATCATCAGCGTTCTCGACTTGAAGTGTCACCTGACTGTAGTTACTCGTTCCGAGCATATTTCGCATTGCCGTCCAAGGAATGTACGTTTCTACTGAACCGAACGCAAAAAGCCCTGTTGGTTTCTCAAGCACCCCAATCACTTCAACAGGCTGAACACCAATTCGAATGATTTTTCCAATTGGTGATTTACCTTCGAATAATTCTTCCTGCATCGCTGCACTTACAACGGCTACTCTTCGACCACCGAGAAAATCAGCACTTGTAAAAGAACGTCCTTCTTCTACTTTTAGTTGGTTCACATCTAAATAAGCTTCATTGATACCTGTAATTGAAGTTTCGGCTTCTTCTTCTCGAAGTCGAGCGGTAGAAAATTCAGAGGAAGAGGCCACAACATTCGAGACCTTTTCCACTCCCTCTAACTGACGGATATCCTCCTGTGTAAAGGGATTATCTTCCCATTTCCCCTGCTGCATTTCTTCTTCAGAAGGCTGGTAAAATACTTCAATCGTGTTTCCATCACCGGCTATTTGAGACTTAAGCATCGCCTCTCCGCCCTGCCCAATAGCAACAACGACAATCACGGCAGCAACTCCGATGATAATGCCAAGCATCGTTAAGATGGAACGCATCTTATGGGCTTTGACTGACGTCAAAGCCATTTTGATATTTTCCCAAAGACTCACGTTGTATGCCCCCTGTTCGCAAGAGGATTCTGCCCTAGCAAACCGTCCCGCACGTAGATCACACGGTTTGCATACTCGGCTACTTCTGGTTCATGTGTGACGACAACAATCGTCGTTCCTTCTTTATTAAGCTGAACGAACAAATCCATGATCGCAACGCTAGTAGTCGTATCAAGGGCTCCTGTAGGCTCATCAGCAAGAATAAGAGACGGATCATTCACAAGTGCTCTTGCAATAGCGACACGCTGTTTCTGGCCGCCTGAGAGTTCATTTGGAAGGTGTTCGACTCGATCCTGTAGTCCGACCTTCGTCAAAGCATCTCTAGCGCGCTCTTCTCGTTCTTTTTTCGAAGCACCAGCATAAACCATAGGAAGTTCCACATTTTTGAGCGCTGTTAGTCTTGGTAATAATTGAAACTGTTGAAACACGAAACCAATGGATTGATTTCGAACTTTCGCTAGCTCCTGATCTTTATGTTTCGACACATCTTCTTCATTTAAGAAATAAGATCCAGTTGTTGGGCGATCAAGGCAACCAATTATATTCATTAAGGTTGATTTACCTGATCCAGACGGGCCCATAATGGCAACAAATTCACCACTATTAATTTCCAAACTAATTCCTCTAAGAACATTGACCGATTCCTTACCAAGGGTATAGCTTTTTGTAATCTCATCAAGTTGGATCATTTTACGGTCACTTCCATATTGTCTTTAAGCTTATCCGGCGGATTGATGATAACTTGTTCTTCCGTCGAGATCCCTTTCGTAATTTCAATCCGCTTCGTTGTAGAAGAACCTGTTTCAATTTCGCGTTTCACAGCTTTGCCTTTCTCCACAATAAAGACAAATGATTCTTCCCCATCTTGCTGAACCGCTTCAAATGGAAGTGTTAATGCTTCATGCGATTCCGTTTCAATTTCAAGAATCATCTGGAACCCTGGGTTTAAATTCAACTCTTCTGGCTTCTTTAATGTAACCGTAACCGGATATTGAACAGCAGAAGCGTTTGATTCAGCACCCGATGCTTCCGGTAAATAGCCTACATCCATTACTTCCGCTTCCCATTTTTCGTCAGGTAGCACATCTGTTGTAATCGTAACTTTTTGACCTGATTCAATGTTCAACGTATCGTATTCAGAAAGCGTTCCTTCGACGATAAGGTTTTCCATGCTTCCAATTCGCAAAAGAGGCTTTTCCATTTGAGTCGACTGCGGTGCGTTTGCATCATTGGCTTCTAACAAAACACCGCTAATGTCACTTGTTACTTCAAGTTCGCTTATTTTCTGCTTCAAACGATCTTGCTGCAATAATGCCTGACGTAAGTCAAGATTCGCCATCCGCTTATCCATTTTCACTTGATCAAGCTCTGCTTCCATCGTTTCTGCTGCTTCTTCTCCAGCTTTATCAGCTAAGTCGCTTTTTTTCTCGTTTAAACGCTTTTCTTGTTTATCAAGTGAATTGATTCGTAGATATAGCGACTCGATGTTAATATCGTTCTGCTCTTTCTCCATTTCTAAATCCTGATTCTCGTATGTAAGTACTGAATCTCCTTTTTTTACGGAGTCTCCTTCTTTAACAAGAACCTCCTTCACTTCACCCTTAGCAGGATCCTGATAAAGGGTGCTTTCATCAGCCATTGCTAACGTTCCAGGAGTCATAACTGTGGAATTTATTTCTTCCTTTATAGCTTTTTCAGCTTCAACAGTAGCCGTGCTATCCGCATAAGTCCGATAAATGTTCACACCTACTACAATAACAATGACTAAAACAACAGCGATTGCAATCCAAATCTTCTTTTTCATTGCTTATATTCCTGACATATTATTCGTTACACCAGTGATTACGGCGCCGCCAATTGTAAAAACAAAAAGGATAATAGCGATTGTCCATACGAGTCCTTTGGGCCATTTAGCAGTAATGCGAAGACCTAGAGCCGTCAGTATAATCGTCCAGATTCCAAAGATCTCAATACCATTCAGAAATCCACCTAGAAATCCATCTCCACTTACTAAACTACCAAGACTTGTGTAGAGCTTATCAACTGTGCCTCCGACAATAGCAATAATAAGTCCATTAAGAACAGCACCTATTGCTCCAATAAACCCAATATACGTATTCATCGAGAAGAATTGTTTGAACGTAGCTTCTGAGCTTGTTGCTTTATTAATCAACCAAAGAATAAAGCTACCAACGAGGATGGATAATACCGGACCAACGCCAACCGACACGATTGTAATGATTTTAGTAAATAAAATAAGACCGTCAACATTTTCTCCCTGTAAATCCCCTGTAGCGAACTGCTCTTCGAATCCTGGCCCAAGTATCATCAACCACCCGCCGATCAGTGATAATACCGTAACAACGAGTAAGGGCAACCATACTTTAGGAGCTTGTCGGATATGGCTTAACTGTTCTCCAGGACTCCAAATCATTCCAAGTAGTGATGGCTTTGCTACATTTCCTTTTTCTTCATAATCTTCGTTCATTATGTACACAACCTTTCAAAATAATGTCATCTCTTTCTACGACTCTAACAGAAAAAGGTTCCATTATTTTTGAAAAATAGTTATTTTTTCTAAAAGGCGTCACGTTAAAAACACAAAAAAAGCTGATTATTTCATTTTGAAATAATCAGCCTCCAGCTACACTGATAGCCGCTCTCTTTATGAACAAAGTTCACCTAAGAGTTACATGCCCTAATGGCTCTACAACGCACAACGTTACGTCTAGCTATAGTGCAAACGCAGCTTCATGATGTAATCGACATCACCAAATTCGAGAGATTCTAAGATCTCTTCTTCTGAGAATCCAGTAGCGGTCGCGATCGTCCTAATGTACGGTTTCTTCTCAAACTTTAAGCATCGTTCCCTGGCTTTCTGTGTCTGGTAAAGGACTTGCGAATAGCGATTGTTAAAGATCATTCGCTTCACTGATTTCTCCTTTCACACCCATTATGCATGCTCGCAACGCTATGGTTGAGTGCCATGGGCATGTAACCTTCTATACCCCGGGATCAAAGAAAAGAAACAGATTTTGTGCACTGATCAGCGCCAAGAGTTCTCTCCCTCGTCGTCTTCAAAAATGGCTTCGTGGTTTCGCATGCTACCATACAAATAAAATAATAGGAAGAAAACAAATAGGAAGCTAGCTTTTTTCATTCAGGATTACCTCATAGACACAAAACGACTGTGCCTCTTTCTATCCTTTTATTTTAACGAAATAAGAAAACAAAATGATGAAAAATCGATGTGAATTCTATATGAAAAAGACGCTCAGCTAAGAGCGTCTTCTTCTTGATGAAGCATTGACTTGATCATATAGTGATAGCGATCGATGATTTGTTTCTTTGTAAGAGGAAGAATACGGACAAAGTCTTCCACGACTTCCTTATCAGAACGGAGCCACGCATGATAAGAGCGTTTGACGTATCGTTCTGCATCCTCAAAGTGTTCGAAGTCGTTCTTTTCAACCTCGCCGCGGCACATGATTTCCCACTGATCATTTCGACTAGGACGAATGTAGATGATTTTCCCTTCATGATTCTCATAGAAAGAGCCACTTTCACTGTTTCGCTCATTGAGCTTATTCCGTTCAGGATCTTTACGAAGTGGCTTAAGAGCGAATGATGGCGCTACAAAAATACCAAACGTGTCTTCATTCATTTCACAACCTGAAGCTTTAGGGTGGCCTCCGCCTCCATAACGTGAAGCAAATTCAGAGACATCTGCTTCATCATGAATCGTTCGAAAACCAAGTCGTCGGCTTCCATCATTGATGATCGTAATGAAATCAAGATGTGGATTTCGCTTATTTAACTCATTACCAAGTTCTGAATGATACGATTCAGCATGAACAAGACCGATACAGTATTCATCCACTTCCATTTGAACGAGCTGACGATTTTTCTGATGAATGTAACGCTCGATTTTCCGCTCCTCTAGATCAAGAATCATTTCTTCTGATTCATTGAAAGCAAAGGAATCGGGATCTCGCGTTAAACGCCTCAGCATCTCGGATTTAAATGTTTCTCTTCCCATAATAGAAAATAGATCATTCAATCGTTTCGCATCGACCTCATTATCCTCTTCCCATTCCCAAGTATCGTACTTTCGTACAAGCTCAAGAAACTGTTCTAACGATTCCAAGCGCTCAATTTTCTCTTTCTCCAACAGAAACTGATAAAAAAGTGTTGCGGCACACGTTTTTTTATCTTCACCTGGATCAACAAAACCCCATTCGTAATCGTTAAAATGCATCGCTGTAGCATGATGATCGATCATTTGGACATGACTTCCTTTTTGATAACGCTCCTCCAAATGTTTTTCAACATGCTCATTCACAGATAAATCAGTAATGAACACCGGATCTCCGCTGTTTTGTAGAAGAAATGATTCTACCCTGTCATCTAAATTACGATATGTACAATGTGTGATCTCAGCTTCATTCTCAAATGCCAACTCGGCAATAAGAGCACAGGCCGTTCCATCAAGATCACTATCCGTAAATAATTTAATCATGAGCAACTCCTCCTATTCGATGTTAGTATGTACGCCATTTCAAAATTCATGAATATACGAATCATTGAAAAAAGCGAGCGAATGCCCGCTTCCTTCCTACAATTTTTCAATTATACAGGTCTTTCGCAATCCCTGTCCAATATAAAAGAACAAAATCCATTTACACGTGAATGAGTCATTTATCGAAGGATTAACACTATTATCTAATATTGCTTTAATAGCATCCCCGTTCTTAGCTAGTTTTAGCGTTTAGGATTCATTTGTTTTAACTTGATACTTTTCTCGCAAGCGGAACTTTTGTATTTTGCCGCTAGCATTTCGCGGAAGTTCTTCTAAGAATAAATATTTCCGAGGGCGCTTATAGTCAGCAAGGTTTGGACTTTCTTTACAATAACGATCGAGTTCTGCCTCTGTTAACCCTTCCGCTTTCTTCACAATAATAGCAGTGACGATCTCTCCCCACTTCTCATCTGGCTGCCCTAGTACCGCCACATCTAAAACTCCTTCATGACCATGGAGAACATCTTCCACCTCTCTCGGATAGACGTTTTCCCCACCGGAAATAATCATATCATCCACCCGATCCGAAACGTAAAGGTAGCTATCTTCATCCATATAGCCGAGATCTCCTGAATGATACCACCCTTTATACATCGCTTCATTCGATGCATCAGGGCGATTAAAATATCCCATCATCATACATGGTCCTTTTACAATAATTTCACCTACTTCTCCAGGAGGAAGCACGTCATCAGGTTCTGAAGGACCTCGTTCATTTGGACGAACAACCCTTACTTCATGGTTTAAGGCTGCTCTTCCTGCAGAACCTACTTTTGTTAACTGTTCGTGCTCATCAAGAAATGTTACAGCTGGGCCCATTTCAGTCATCCCGTAAGCTTGAATTAAATGAATACCAAGCTTTTCTTTTACCGAAACGACAAGAGAAGGCGCCATTGGGGCAGCACCATAAAGCCCTACCCTTAAACTACTTCGATCATATTTACCGTAATCTTCTTGAAGAATCATATTCCACATCGTTGGAGCCGCAAAGAAAACTGAAATTTTCTCGTTTTGAATGACTTCAAGTACTTTCTTCGGTTCGAAGTGATGAACAATAACATTTGCTGCACCAAAGTGTACTCTCGGTAAAAAGTTACAGTGCAATTCTGCACAGTGGAACATTGGCGCTGCCACAAGTCCCCGGTCGGCTTGTGTAAGCTTTAAAGAGGCTCCACATAAGATGCTTTGCTCTAACATATTACGATGGCGATGCATGACACCTTTAGGTCTACCAGTCGTTCCACTCGTATACATAATCGCATACGTATCGTTCTCATCTACTTCAGCTACTGGCTCTTGATCATGCGAAAGACGAACATGTTTCTCGTAGCTCTCGGCGTATGAGGGTTCATGATCATCGATTGACCAGAAAGAAACATTCGGATACTGAGACTGTATCTCTGAAACAATCGGTTCGAGAGCACGTTCAAATAGGAATATTGTTGGCTTCGCATCTTCAATAATGTAAGCGATCTCATTAGATTTCAATCTAAAATTAATTGGATTAATGACAGCTCCTATTTTCGCACTAGCAAAATAAAGCGTAGCTAATTCCACAGTGTTAAATAAAAAGGTCGATACCCGATCTCCCTTTTTAACTCCTGCATCTAATAAAGCATTAGCGAGGCGATTCACTTCACTATTCCATTCCTTATACGTCCATCTTATATTTCGATCTACATCAACTAGCGCTTCTTTCTTACCATACTTTTTTACCGTTTGAAGGAATAAAGAACCGATGGTTATATACATTTAGAAACCTCCACATCTTTCTTCTCTTATATTTGGTTTGCGTATGTATAGTTCCATTTTCACAGAGATAATCCCTTCTTTTTCGTCTGAATACTTAATTAATTCAGGCGTGTTTATTGAATAAACAATCATACTTTTAAGTATAGGAAAGCACAAAAAAATACCGGAATGTCCGGTATTTAAATGCGATCACTTATATCATCCTGCTTCCATTTATTCATCATAGGAACCGAATGTCGACTTATCATCGCAACAAGTTTCTCAGGGTTTTCTTCTGTAAGCAACGGCTCCATATATTGCTTATGAAGAAAGCCTTCCTCTACCATGTGCTCAAGCATGAGATAAAAGCGTTCATAATAGCCTTTTGTATTCAGGAGTCCAATCGGTTTATTATGATATTCAAGCTGATACCAGGTGAATATCTCCGTTAATTCTTCAAGGGTTCCAATTCCACCAGGTAACGCTATGAAAGCATCTCCTAACTCATACATCTTGGCTTTACGTTCATGCATTGTATCGACTATAACTAAGTTCGATAGCTCTATGTGAGTCACATTATCATATATTTTACGAGGAATGATCCCTGTCACTTTGCCTCCAGCTTTTAAAACCGATCTTGCTAGCGCCCCCATTAGCCCGACATTTCCCCCACCGTAAACCACTTCAATATCCTTCTCTGCAAGCTCCTTGCCAAGCTGCTCAACGGCTTCAAAATAGTGGTTATCAACATTCTCACTAGATCCACAAAAAACAGTCATCCGTTTCAGTTCATTCAATTTTAGACCCTCCCCCCATCATTTCAATTAGACAAATAAGAATTTAGTTATAAGCTTTTCTTCATATTAATATTAGTTGTTTTAAATCCTAATCGCTCATAAAGGCGAATTGCTTTTGTATTATGACCAAAAACATGAAGCGAAAGTCCTTCAATGTCTTTTTCCATTAACAATACTTCCAGTGCCTTTATGGCTTCAGTTCCAAAGCCTCTACCTTGTTTATCTTCATTTACTGCAAACTCATAGATAAATGCTTCCTTTGCTTCGTTATCCTCCTTTACCCATAAGATTCCTACCTTTTCCTCTATAGCTGCATTTACAATGGTATACAGGAAATGATCTTCGGTATGCCTTCCTTTAGGCAATAATCGTTCAAATTCCTGCTTAGACTTTTCATACGCTTCTTCTTCTTTCCAGTTTCCTGCCGAAGCTTTTTCTGCTGCATAACTATCAATCGAAACTTCAAGAAATTGTTTATAATCATAATCATTCATTGGTTGTAATACTATCAAACACCGACATCTCCTTTCTATCTCTTTTTATCTTACTATTAAATATGTTTGAAAAATAGTGTAAATTCGACCATAAAAAAACACCGATATCCATCGGCATTTTTTTATGTTTCCATGTTCTATTGTGCTTTAGCTTCTGCAAGATCATTTAGAACCTTGCCTATTTTATCATGAATAACAAGGTCAGCTGCGCTGTCATACCCTGTTTCCTCCTGATTAACAATAACTAACTTAGCACCGTTACGTTTCGCTTCCATCGGGAATACGTTCGCGGGTGATACTTCTAGTGAAGATCCTAGAACGATAAATAGATCAGCCTTCTTCGCTTCCACTTTCGCCTGATGAATCGCGTTCATTGGAAGTGGTTCACCAAATAATACAATGCCAGGTCTGTTCAATCCCCCGCAGTGGCAGACAAAATCATCATTCATGTATCTTTCACTTGAAGCTTTTTCTCCACATTCATCACAATAAATCGATCGCAATGAGCCATGCATTTCCGCAACGTTTTGACTACCGGCCAACTGATGAAACCCATCAACGTTTTGAGTCAGAATACAACCAAGCTTTCCGCTTCGTTCCCAATCAGCAAGATGATAGTAACCACTATGAGGAGAAGCTTCGTTTAGCTTTTGTATTCGTTGCTTATAGAATCGAACAAATAAATCTCGTTCGTATTTCATCGCATCTCTGCTTGCAAATTGAAGCGGGTCTACCTCATTCCACATTCCATCGAGTGCAGATCGAAAGTCAGGCAAACCGCTTTCTGTACTCATCCCTGCCCCTGTTAAAACAACAGTATGTTTGGATTTATTAAATAGTTCCGTAAGCATAGAATCACCAGCTTTCATTTATCCAATAGTTAACCATTCACATATTTTCCGCTTTCTAAACCACTTGTCCCGTTTTTTGTTATCTAATCGTAAGGTCGTTTTATCTTTTTTTACAATTTAATATGGATGAGTGGGGTTATCAACCTTGATAAAAACTGCCCTTCACATAATGTGAGGGCAGTTTCACTTAAGACATATTCACTAAATCGGCTAGTGCTCGCTTTAATGTTGAGTATGTGTTGGCCTGACCAAAATTTGTTTCTAGCTTTACGACTGATAAGGCTATTTCTGGTTTGATTCCACTAATTCTCGCTTCCACTCCAACAAGCTTAAGAGCTTCAATAATTTGAAAGAGCTGTTGAATGACAAATGTATCAACGATGGGAACCCCTGAGAGATCGATTACAAAATAATTAAGATTGAGATTCACGGATTGATGAAGAGATTCCTCCATGATTAACTTCGCCCGGTATGTATCAATCGTTCCAATCAAAGGTAGAACGGCAACGCCATCCATAATAGGCACGACTGGTGCTGACAATTCAAGAATCTCTTTACGAGACTGCTCAAGTAAATTTGTTTGATAGTCAACATAAGGAATACTAAAGTAATAAACGACCAAATTCATTGTATAATCTAGCTTTGAAATCATTTCATAAAGCTCTTCAATGCCCATGCCTTGCTCAATCGCATATTCCTTCAATACTTCACCTATAAAATTGCGATAATGAGGCACCTCACTTAACATCGCATCAAGCGTTGTTCCGATTCTTGCACACTCTTCCCCAGTCTCAATACCCCACTCTTTAATCTTCTGCTCACTCTCAACGTCATCAAGCGCTAACGCTTTAGCATAGACGGTGACCAATTCAATACGCATTGGGAGCAGTTCATTAGATAGACTCTCCAATTGATCTGGGAATTTTTTATTTTGCTCTACTGTAATTAAATGTGCAATTTCCTCTTTACGATCGAGGATTTTTTCACTTGTGGATTGCAACCTTACCGTCATCTTTCATCCCCACTTATCCATAATATCCTATATGCTAAATCATTTTATAACGGCGGAGGGTAAAAGTAAAGATTGAGCGACCGACACCTGAGTTAATGAATGAGGATAGTGACATATTGAATTCTTTACGGTTTATGTTAATCAATTCAATGAGTCAAATTAGTATATGCAAAAAAGAAAAAAGACGATAAGGAAATCCTTATCGCCTCAAATCTCTATTTTGTAGCAGGTGCAGTTGAATCTGTAGGTTCAGAACCTGCTTTTTTTTCTTTTCGTTTTTCTTTTTTAGGCTTTGGATCTTTCGCCACTAAATATTTCTCTTTCTTTAAAGCTTTATAGAAGGACACGGTCATTAATATCATAATAATGGAGAACGGCAATGCTGCGAGAATCAATACATTCTGCAACGCCTGTAATCCACCAGTGTATAGAAGTACCGCAGCCATAGCTGATTGTGTAACCCCCCACGTTAGCTTCACGCTTGTACCAGGATTTAAGGAACCGTAAGTTGTTTGCATTCCAAGAACAAACGTTGCGGAGTCAGCTGAAGTAATAAAGAATGTACCGATTAGGGTTATCGCTATAATTGATAAAATAAGCCCTAGAGGGTAATTCTGGAACATACCGAAGAGAGATTCCTCTGTTGCTAGAGACGCAATATCAGCAATTCCCTGCTGTTGAATGTTGATACCCGAAATCCCAAATGTTGAGAACCATAGGAAGCCAACAATCGAAGGAACAAGAAGTACAGTTACGAGAAATTCTCGGATCGTTCTTCCTCTTGATACGCGGGCTATAAAGATCCCTACGAATGGTGACCATGAAATCCACCAGGCCCAATAGAAAATTGTCCAGTTATTAATCCATTCACGGTTCTCTGGATTTAATGGCGCAATACGGAAGCTCATTGCCATTAAATTGGTTAGATAAGAACCGATTGTATCTGTAAACATATTCAGAATATAAACAGTAGGTCCTAGAATGAACATCGCTAGGAAAAGAACTCCTGCTAATCCTATATTCGCATTACTTAAGTATTTGATTCCTTTTCCGATCCCTGACCAGGCTGAAATCATGAATAGTACCGTAACGACGCCGATAATAATCAGCTGTGTACTAAAGCTATTTGGTACATCTGTTAGGAACGATAAACCACCGTTAATTTGAACGGCACCAAATCCTAATGTTGTCGCAACACCAACGATTGTTGCAAAAACCGCTAGCGTATCAATAACTTTACCAAAAAGACCATTCACGCGCTCACCAAAAATTGGATATAAAGTCGCACTAATTAAGCCGGGACGATCATGTCTAAATTTAAAGTATGCAAGAACTAACGCCACAATGGCATAAATTGCCCAGGCATGAATACCCCAGTGGAAAAATGAATACTGCAAAGCTTCCTTAATGGCAGCGGGTGAACCAGTTTCTGCCGTAGGCGCATTAACAGCGTAATGGGACATCGGTTCCGCTGTACCCCAGAAAACCAGTCCAATACCCATACCAGCACTAAATAGCATGGCAAACCAGCTTAACCTTGTAAATTCAGGCTTCTCGTCGGGCTTTCCTAGCTTAATTTTCCCGTACGGTGTGAAAATAATAAACACACAAAAAATAACTAACAGTGTTACAAGAATTAGATAATACCACCCAAACTTATTCGAAATAAATGTTTGGGCACTCGCCGTCAACGACTGTAATGTGTCTGGAGAGATCGCTCCCCAAGCAACCATTAATAAACTTATAATGAGCGTGCTCCAAAACACGGAGGATACTTTTCCTCTCATACACTTCACCTCTACTTAAAATAATTTTCTTTTTCCTATAGCTTAAGAATTAGTACCTTTTTACCTATATCTACATATACCACTATAAAAAATGTCGAAACACCGAATTTTGAATCTAAACTAACTCATTTTCGAGATTTTTCAATTAACGTTGCATTTTATAAGGATTTTAAATAAAAAACCGACTTGAAAATTTATTTTTTCTGCTTTCGACTGTTTGCCTTCTTCGTTTTAACACTCTTCGTTCCTGGCTGTTTTTTTATCCACTTCAAATAACGACGAATTCGATCGTCTTCTTTGAGCTGTGGAATGGTATTGAGCCTAATAGCAAGCTCCTTGTTCGTATAAAGAGCATGGATTTGCTTATGACAAGGCACACATAGCCAGGCGGTTGGTTTGAAAGAACCGCCTTCTTCTTTAGGGGTTAAATGGTGAAGCGTGCATTTGGTAACCGTTCTTCCACATAATTCACACACCTCCATCTAAACACCCCTCTGTAAGGTATTGTTTGTTACTTTGATAAGAGCTATTCAAACTACATAAATGCCTTAAGTTCTAGCGATTAGATGCTCAGAATATCTTTTATTTCATCTTCAGATAGACTAGAGATCATCGTTTCTCCAGGTTGGATAACTTTCTCTATGAGTTCTTTTTTCTTTTGCTGAAGCTCATAAATTTTCTCTTCAATGGTACCCTGGGTAATTAACCTCATAACTTGAACAACTTTTTTCTGTCCGATTCGGTGAGCTCGTCCCGCAGCCTGTTCCTCAACAGCTGGATTCCACCACAGATCATACAAAATAACCGTATCGGCGCCAGTTAAATTTAAACCTGTTCCTCCTGCTTTCAATGAGATAAGAAAAATTTCATTCTCACCATCATTGAATCGCTCGGTCATTTCAACTCGATCTTTCGAAGGCGTCTGACCATCCAAATAGAAAGCGGAATAGCCTAAATCCGTTAGCTTTTGATGAATGATCTTTAACATGCTCGAGAATTGCGAAAAGATCAGGAGACGTTTCTTGTTTTCGATTGATGTCGTAACAATATCTAAAAGCTGCTCAAGTTTACCCGATTGACCCTGGTAATTTTCAACGAATAAAGACGGATGGCAGCATAGCTGCCTTAAACGAGTAAGGCCAGCCAGTATTTTCATGCGATTTTTTTGGAAACCATCTCCAGCAAGGCTTTCTTTAGTTTCCTGCTGAATACGGTGCAAGTAGCCAATGTACAGTTCTTTTTGCTGTTTTGTTAGCTCTGATACTTGAACCGTCTCAATCTTATCAGGAAGCTCTTTAAGTACATCCTTCTTCACACGTCTTAGAATAAATGGCTTGACCATTCTCGAAATTCGCTCATGTGGTAAATTTCTGAACGTGGATTGATCCGGGAAGAATCCAGGCATAATCGAGTGAAAAAGTGCCCATAGTTCATCAAGTGAATTCTCAATTGGAGTTCCGCTGAGTGCAAACCGCTTCTTAGCACTTAACTGTCTCACAGCTTGTGAGGTCTTTGTGGCAGGATTCTTAATTGCCTGAGCCTCATCAAGAATAACGGAATCAAATTGAATGGTTTCATAATGGGCAATATCCTGCCTGAGCGTCGGATATGAAGTTATCCAAACATCTGGCTGAAGCCCTTGACTTAGAAGCTCTTTCCGCTCATTTGGCGTACCAGTATTCACTTCAATCTGAAGTCCAGGAGCAAATTTCTCAAACTCCTTTTTCCAGTTATAAATAAGTGATGCTGGTGCGACAACTAGCGCCATCGCTTCTGGATTATCTTTTTTCTCAGACAGCAAGTAGGCAATGCTTTGCAATGTCTTACCTAGTCCCATGTCATCTGCAAGAATCCCACCCAACTGATAATGGGCAAGTGCTTTTAGCCATTGATAGCCCGTCATTTGGTACGAGCGAAGATCAGCTTCTAGCCCTGTAGGAAGATCAAACTGAAGGTCTTCTGGGTGCTTTAAACGAGAGATAAGGTCTCGGAAAGCCTTGCTATAACGTGAAGCGTGCTTTCCACCGCTCATTCTTTCGTCGAGCTGGAGTCCTCTATAGAGTGGCAGATGAAGCTCTCCTCTTTCGATATCTTTTTCTTTTATATTCAGGTCGTCGAATAGCTGACTAACATGTTGAAAATCTTCATTTTCAATTGAAACGAAGGCACCATTCGCAAGGCGATAATAGCGATCTTTTTCGATCACGGCTTTAAGAATATGAGAGATTTCTTCTTCATCCAATCCCTTCATGTCAAAGCTTACATCAAGCCAATTTCCACTATGATCCATATCTACTGATGTTACTGGAGCCGATGATTCATCCAATAACCAACCCCGTGCAGATTCTGTTAGAAACACATCAGCAAGGTCATTTAGTTCTGGGATCGTCCAGTAAAGAAAGTCAAATATCACCGCTTCATCTTCTGCATATAGCTCTTTACCGTTGAATTTTAGTGATGCTTGTTCAATAAGAGACATAATCGTTTGTTCCTTTTCACTGTCTCTTAAGACAATGCCTCCCTGGTCATTTACGATCCGGGAATCATCTTTAAAAGGATTGATCACATCTTCGCCATATTCATATTCAACGTTAACTAGAAGTCGCTGTCCTTCTGCATTTACATAGACTCTCGCACGCAAATCAGGGTTAATGATTTTTTCATTGATCTGTTCAGAGATCGTTACATCCCCAAGCTTTTTGAGACCTGGAACGACCTGAGAAAGGAATGGTTCAATCTGTGTTTGAGAAATGGATAAGTCACTTTTTCTAGCCGCACTTCGAAAATGAGACAGATCCCTTAATAAGGACTGCTGTTTTTTCGACAGTTTGTAAAGCTTCTCATCATGAAATAACCATCCATAAGTAGGAAAATAAGCGGCACTTTGAAACCCATTTAACTGTAGTACGTAATCATCATCCCGCTGTTCAATTTCAAACGAAAATGGTAACCCACCATCAAAAAGCTCGGTCTCTTCATAAAGCGTCCGATTGTATTCAAACCGAATCAATCGATTTTGCTTTAAAAACTCTGAAAGAAACTCGTTCGCTGTCAGTGGGGGTAAAATCAATTCACGGTTTTCAGTAAAACGCCCCCAGTTATCAGGTAAATCCAAATAAACCTTCTCATTCCTTCTTATTGCGAGTAGAAGTTGAATAAAAGGCTCATCGAGTTCATGAAACGTATGTTCATCTGGTTCATAACTGAACTTTTTCGTAAACAAATAAGATTGCTCATCAAGAACCGCATCTAGAAATGCGCGAATATCTTTCACGACATATAAACGGTTTATCCCCACTTTAAGTTCAAGTGTCCACGGAGAATCCCCTTGAGATTTACGAAGCGTTGGGTAAGAGCTCGCTTTCAATGTAAACTCAATCTTCAACTGATCCGATCTCAATCTTGAGCGATTCGCTTCGGGTTGATAATCACTTAATACTTGAATGAGCTGATTTGTTTCACTGTAGCTTCGTGGTGATTGAGGTACCTGTGATGGTTTTTCCTTTTCACTTTCTTCCGGCCCCTTCTCGCTGATTGCAATAAGCACAGCAGCAAGATGCTTACAAGTGCCATATGTTTCAAATGCTTGACACTCACAAGACCCAAACCAGTTATCACCAAGTAGCTCAATTAACACGCCATATTCAGAATTTCCGTTTACATAAGCTCGATAAGACTGATCTTCTTTATCATATGTAAGCTCAGATACGCGCCCATTCTGAAAATAGGTGAGACCTCTTTGATAGAAGCTCACTGGAAAACGTTCTTTTATTTCACTTTTAGTAAACATAGAAAAATGCTTCATATCCACATCACATCAATTCCAATGGTAGTAGTAACCTTCATTATACAATTTTCCACATCTTCTTCAAAATATTGCGCGACCCAAAAGAGCATAATAGCATATTTTTCCCTGAATTCAAAATGAGACTTCTAATTTAGGCCGTTTGGACATGTATTAAAGAAAGAGGAATTCCTTATTTCAAGGTTACATTCGTTACGATTAATGATCTCTAGATGTTTGGCTCATTCGAGTGAACCCTTCACTTCATTCGAATAAATCAACTATCTATCCACTCCAACAGCCTGCTCAAAAGTATTTATCCTGAATCAGAATACATAGATAAAAGGAGATTGCTCGCCATGCTAGAAATTGCTATTGCTCACATTATCTTGGGCTTATCAATTGCTGCTCCGCTCGGTCCAATAAACATTGAAATCATGAAGCGAGGAATTCATAAAGGGTTCTGGTCTTCTCTCTTCGTAGGAGCAGGTGGAATGAGTGCAGACCTTGTACTCATGTATTTGATGTACTTCGGTATTGCAACTTTTGTTAAGCTGACTATTGTCCAAATTAGTTTAATGATTCTCGGAGCCATTATCTTAACGATTTCAGGGATTCAAGGCTTTCGATCTCAAGTAAGTCTTGATGAAGACGAGGACAAAGAAAGAACGGGTTTATTTCATTCCTACGCAACCGGTTTTATGATCGCTGCATTTAATCCAATGAACCTTCTTTTCTGGCTCGGTATTTACGGATCAGTGCTTAGCGTTTCACTGCAACAACCAGACAAATGGCAGGCCTTTTTCTTATCTGCACTCGTTTTCATTGGGATCGGCCTTTGGAATGTCAATCTTTGTATGACCGTCCACTTCGGAAAATCACTAATGAAACCTCGAACGCTCCGCGCGATTAGTGTAACCGCCAGTCTCGTATTATTATTTTTTGGTTTACGGTTCGGCTACCTTGCAGCTGAAATGATTTTCGTTGCTTCAAAATAGGATTGGCTATGCAGCCAATCCTATTACGTCTTCATTTTGACTACGAATGTTTTTGAAGAAGCATTCTCGTTACAATGATGCGTTTACGTAAAATAAACATAAGCTGCAATGCCTGCTATAGCGAGAACGCTTACAAGAAGATAAATAGCGGAAATGGTAACCGTTGTATTCTTCGCTTTCTTCCCATACCCAGGATCACTTTTTCCGGCAACCATTAGCGTACCAATTAAAATAATAACAAGAAAAATAACAATAAGCGTTGTTGCAATTGTGATCATCCCCATCCCTCCCTACCTTCATCATACACTGTCTCCTTTCTGTAATAAACCTGCAAAAGTGTGACACATTTGTTATGATAGAAAACATGTGCGTTTTCGCACAAAAAATAAGAAAGAAAAAGGAGAGTATCTATGAGGAGAGGAATCTTAGTCCTAGTCATTGCAGCACTTTCAATTCTAGCAGCTTGTGGATCTGGAGAAAGTGAAGAGTCGAAAGGAACGGTTACGTTTGGATTAAACAACTGGGCTGAAAATATCGCCGTTTCAAATATGTGGAAAGTGATACTTGAAGAAAAAGGATACGACATTGAACTAAAATCAATGGAAAAGTCACCAGTTTGGGCTGGTATTTCACAGGGCGACCTTGATGTAGCAGCAGAGGTTTGGCTACCTACGACTGATAAGCCACTATATGAAGAGTACAAAGAAGATGTTGAGATGCAAGAAACATGGTATGAGGGTACTGGTCTTGGCCTCGTTGTCCCTTCGTATATGGATATCAATAGTATAGAAGAACTGAACGACAAAAAAAGCGAACTTGGATTAGAGCAAATTGTTGGAATTGATCCGGGCGCTAGCTTGATGGAAATGAGCAGAACGGCTGTTGATGAATATGAATTAAATTATGACCTTGTCGATAGCTCTGGTCCAGCGATGATGAGTGAGCTTAAGAAAGCTTATGAAGACGAAGAACCTATTATTGTCACGCTGTGGAATCCTCACTGGGCTTTTGCAGAATATGACTTAAAGTACCTGGAAGATCCCAAAAATGTTTATGGTGAAGCGGACGATATTTACTTTATGACAAGAACAGATTTCAGTGACGATCACCCTGAAATCGTTAAGTGGATGAACAATTGGAAGATGGATGATGATTCACTCGGTAGTCTAATGGCAACGATTAAGAATGCTGACGACACCGAAACAGGCGCAAAGCGGTGGGTTGAAGAGAACGAAGAGCTTGTCTCTCAATGGACTGAATAACGGCCTGAACTCATCTTCGAATTCTTTATCTATTAGCTCTCATGAATGGCTTTATTTTTTAGTTCATTTGTTTGACTAACCAATATGAAAAGGAACCCGAATGGGTTCCTTTTCGTGATTTGACATTATATTTAAGAATGTGTCAAATCATTTTCTGCAACAACTTTGCCAATCGTCTTTCCTGATTCAAGTCGTGCATGAGCGTCACCGATCGTAGTAAAAGTAAAGCTTTGTTCATCCAAAACCGGCTTTAATATGCCGTGATCTACCATATGCGCAACGCGGTTTAGAATGTCTCCGTGATGCTCTCTTCCTTCATTCGTTAACATCGGAACGAGCATTAAAACACCATGGTACGAAGCACTTTTCACATAAAGTTGTGTCATATCGTGTTCACCACTGCCAACAATACAGGCAACGTCGCCGCCATTTTTCACTGCTTGAAATGACTTTTCCATGTTATCTCCGCCTACTGTATCAAAAACAGCATCGAAACCTTTTCCATCTGTATAGTGATTAACATATTCTTCGACAGACGTTTCTTTATAATTGATCGCGTAATCAGCACCGAGTTCTTGACCCAGCTTCATTTTCTCATTCGTTGAAGCTGTCGTATAGACGATGGCACCTAGTGATTTAGCAATCTGAATAGCGATGTGCCCAACGCCGCCTGTCGCACCGTGAATAAGAACATTTTGTCCTGGCTTTACATTGATTCGATCAATGAGCGCTTCCCACGCCGTGATAGAGATGAGCGGCAATGCGGCAGCTTCTTTCATAGATAAACGCGCTGGTTTCTTAGCTACAAGCTTTTGATCAACAATCATTTGTTCACGCAGTGCTCCGTCGAGGCCTTTTACTCCGCCTGCACAAGCAAATACTTCGTCACCTTTTTTAAACACGCTTCCTTCATATGCTTCCTCCACAATGCCAGCTACATCTCCATGTAGAACGGCTGGAAATGCTGGAGCAAACGCTTCTGCTTGACCAGATCGTATTTTCATATCCACTGGATTAACGCTTGTTGCTTTCACGTTAATTCTCACTTCACCAGCTTTTAATTCTCTTGATGAGAGCTCTTCTATACGAAAATTTGATGGTGCTCCAAATTCGTTAATCACAACTGCTTTCATGACTAAACACCCTTCCTGGTTCTAATTCAAATTACCTTGTTCATTCTTCTGCGTTTCCCCGATATCTTTCTAAACAAACAGGTATTTCATTCAGAATTTATGACCAAACTCATTATACAGCCGGTCATTATCTTTTCATAATAAAAGGTGCTGTCAGATGACCGGCCTATCAATGCAAGTCATTGAAGTGGCCCTTCTCACTAGTTTGAGAAGGGCTTCTTCACGTTCATTTGGATATGGTTAGTAAGCTGGATGTATCTTGATTACGAAATCCTATTGATGATGTTATTTACCTCTGAGACGCTATCTCGAATTATTTCCTCCGCGGATTTCGAAGTACTCAACCGTGGGTTTTGCCCCGACCACAATGACATCCATTCAGGATGATTTTGCTCAGCTGCTTGTTTACGAATCTCTTTTGTTAAAGTGTTTAACACTGGGTAACCAGGAAACATGGGTAAGTTAGATTCAGTCATTTCGGTCATAAAATCATTTTTTATACCACGAGCAGACTTCCCACTAAATACGGGTGTGATCATTGTTTGTTCTTCCGTGCTCGTTAATATCGCTTGTTTGTGAAGAGGGTGACCCCCACTTTCTTGACACGTCACAAATGCTGTTCCCATCTGAACAGCTCCAGCTCCCAGAACAAGCATACTGAGAATTCCTCGTCCATCCATGATTCCACCAGCCGCTATAACAGGAATATTTATGACATCAACCGTTTGTGGGATAAGAGAGGAAATACCGACAAGTGAAGAATCAACTTCACTTTCAAAAGTGCCGCGATGTCCACCCGCTTCTGCCCCTTGCATCACCACAAGATCCATTCCGCTTTCTTCATTGATAATGGCTTCATTTACCGTCGTTGCCGTTCCGATAAGGATAATTCCTTTACGCTTTAGTTGCTGGACATCCTCTTTTGAAGGAATTCCAAAAGTAAAGCTACATACAGGTACATCTTCCTCTATTAAAATCTTAAGCTTTTCTTTGTATTCTTTTTTTAAAACCGAAAAAGTCTTCTCTTTATAACTATAGTCTTCTATACCAAGTTTTGTAGCATAGCGCTGAAGCACCTGCTTCGTCTGCTCCACCACTTCATTGGAGGAGTGATCCTCCTCAGGAATAAACAAGTTAACAGCAAAAGCCCTTGACGTGAACTGTTTAATGTCTTTTATCGCGACCCTCATTTGATCAGGTGTCATGTACCCAGCCCCTAAGCTGCCTAAGCCTTCCGTATTCGATACAGAAGCAACTAATTGAGGTGTTGTCACCCCTCCGGCCATTCCCGCCTGTACGATCGGATATTCGATGTTTAATATGGAAGTTACGAGAGTTTCATTCCACAAGACTACCATCTTCCTTTCTATCTCTTCCTTTGCCCTTTAAAATACTTCTTTATAAAAAGAATGACTCCTTCAAATTACGCTGAGGAATTTATATTGCAATTCGATTGATCTACCGCTATGATAATGTTAACCAAATATACATAAATGGTTAACATTATTGTCGCAGGGGGGAATGAGTCTTGAAAGAAAACGCTTATTTGCCTGAAGAATGGCATGTTGTCGTGGAAGAAGCAATGGAAGCTTATGTCACTAAAGAAGAATTCCAAGCATTCTTAATAGAATATAGCCTACAAAAAGCGTGTATTAAAAGCCAGGAGTAAATTCTCCTGGCTTTTTAGTTGCAAAGAACGAAGCTATATAACTGGATATTTTAGAATAGCCTGAGGCCCTGAGCGCCCGTTCTTTTTCTTATTAGTATGAATAAACCCCGCTCCTAAATAAATCTTCTTAGCTGCTTCATTGTCTTCATTAACCCCAAGAACGATTTCATGACAATTAGGGAAATGCCTTTTTACAAACTGTTCTAGCAGCTGTAAAGAGGCTTTCGCAATCCCTCTTCCTTGCTCAGGTCGATTGATTGAATACGCTCTTAACAGAACGGCCTTAGTATTATCTGAATACGAGAAGGTATCATCCCCACGATCTAGAACGAAAAAGCCAACTGGCTGATCCTTTTCCATAATAACCACAGGAAAGCGATCATGATCGATCTGGCATTTCTCATTTGCAGGGACTGGCATCGACGTGAAAGCGAGCTGCCTTTCATCTAGAGTGAATGATTTCAATGCACTAATATGATCTTTTTCAGCTTTCACAAGATAGATGTTTTCTTCTTTAACCCTCACATGAAAGACTCCTCTCCAACCTAACTCTTTTGTTCATTATTACTCGTCAACTAAGAGAATTCAATATGACAGTAAGATAAAGAAGCGCTCCTAATTATAGGAGCGCTTCTTTCATTGCTTTTCACGTCTAGCAAAATCAACAAATCTAAATTTATCAAGCCGGTGCCTTGATTCAGTATACTCAATTAATGTGGTGTCATTTAGATAAACGTAGTTTCGAACCACGACAACATGATTGTAATCATGCAAATCCAGGTAGAGACGATCCTCTTCATCCGCCTCTTCCACTACAATTTCCTTTTTAGCATAGCTTACGACAAGGCCAAGGTCATTCTCTAAATAATCATAGATCGAATTCTCACAAATTGTTTTTGTGAGCTCTGGAACAAATTCTACTGGAAAATAATCGCGATCAAGTATAATTTTCTCTCCATCTATTTCACGAGCTCTTACAACATGCCATACTTGTGCATTGTCTTTTAGCTCCAACTGCTCACTAACCCATTTCGACGGAAGTTTTTTTTCTAGATCATGAACGATAGTACGAGAAGAGCGATTCATTTTTTGAGAGATTTCCTTAAAGCTCACAAGACCAGAAACCGGAAATTCATAACGGTTAAGGTCGAGAACGACAGATCCTCGCGCTTTAATTTTCTGAATCAAACCATTTTGAGAAAGCAAATTAAGAGCTTTACGAATCGTCTCTCGCGATGTTCCGTACGCTTCCGCTAACTCGTGTTCTGAAGGTAATTTAGTATTCGGTTGATAGGTACCATTTTGTATATTCAGAGAGAGATCATTATATATTTGCTGGTACTTGGTTTGCTTCATAGACTCACCTTGCCTTAGTTAGATGATAAGCAATCGACTCATATGGTCGCAATGACACTTTCTTGAAAGTGTTAGGGGTGTCTTCATAATTCGATAATAGAACCTCTGCATGATAACCATTTACTTCCACATCTTCCGGAAGTTCAAACGTTACTTCACTTTCATAGAAATTATTGATCACAAGAAGCTTTTCATTTTCACCGTTCCTTACATAAGCGAAAAGCTGTGGGTGTTCAGCTAAAAGAAGCTCATAGTCACCGTATGTGATCAAATCCATATTTTTTCTAAGTGCGATTAGCTTCTGATAATGTTCAAATACTGAATGACTCTCATTAAGTGTATCTTCGACGTTAATGTCTTCATAGTTTTTCGCAACGGGTATCCATGGTTCCCCTGTTGTAAACCCAGCGTTAGCTTCTGAATTCCATTGAACAGGCGTTCTTGAGTTATCTCTTGATTTATGACGCAAAATCTCGAGTACTTCCTCTTCACTATACCCTTTTTCCTCTTTAAGAATGGAGTAAATATTCAACGACTCTACATCGCGATAAGATGAGATCGCATCAAACTTTGGATTCGTCATCCCAATTTCTTCTCCCTGATAAATATACGGAGTACCTTGCATCAGGTGCATTGTTGTCGCTAGCATTTTGGCTGACTCACGTCTGTACTCCCCGTCATTCCCGTAGCGTGATACGATTCGGGGCTGGTCATGGTTACACCAGAAGAGGGCATTCCAGCCTCCACCTTCATACATTTCCGCCTGCCATGTTGATAGAATCTCTTTTAGCTTTAGGAAATCAAAATCGGCTACAGACCACTTTTCGCCATTAGGATAATCGACTTTTAAATGATGGAAATTGAATGTCATGCTCAATTCATTTCGCTTAGGATTAGAGTATTTAATGCAGTTGTCAATCGTTGTGGAAGACATCTCTCCAACCGTCATGCTGTTATATTTCATAAACACATTGCGATTCATTTCGTTCATATACTCATGCACTTTTGGACCATCTGTATAGAATTTACGTCCGTCTCCAGGAGCTACAGAACCATCATCATTTGGGAAATTCTGATCTTTCGAAATAAGGTTAATCACATCGAGACGAAAACCATCGACCCCTTTTTCAAACCAGAATGTCATCATATCATACACTTCATCTCTTACTTTTTCATTCTCCCAGTTAAGATCAGCCTGTGTGACATCAAAAAGATGTAAGTAATATTGACCGGTTTCTTTATCAAACTGCCACGCATTACCACCGAATTTTGACTGCCAGTTTGTTGGTTCTGCTCCATTTACGCCATCTTTCCAGATGTAATAGTCTCGATAAGGATTATCCTTTGATTTACGAGACTCGACGAACCACTGATGCTCGGTAGACGTATGATTCACAACGATATCCATAATGATCTTAATGTCTTTTGAATGGGCTTCTTGAAGAAGACGATCGAAATCCTCCATTGTTCCATACTCTTCATAAATACTAAAGTAGTCTCGAATATCATATCCATTGTCATTCTGAGGTGAATCATAGATTGGTGTTAGCCAAACGACATCCACTCCAAGTTCACTTAAATAATCCAGCTTTTCAATAATGCCTTGAATATCCCCCGTACCGTTACCAGTCGTATCGTTAAAGCTTTTCGGATAAATTTGATAAACGACTGACTTCTTCCACCATGGTTGTTGCATATCAATCAACTCCTAATTGTATACTTGAAAAAACAAACAAAGGCGATACCATCGGAGCAGCTTAAGTGCCTGATGATATCGCTCCTTTTTATTTACTCGCTTACTTTTCTAACTTTCCCATACAAGAATGTTAAAACAAATGGTACGACGAGTGCGATGGCCATCCCCATAAAGAAAGCACCCCAGTATTCTTTAAAGATTGAAAGGAAGCCTGGTATACCACCTACACCGATCGATGTCGCTTCAACACCACTAACCGTAATAACAAGACCAGCCACAGCTGAACCAATAATTGCTGCAAAGAACGGGAACTTAAAGCGTAAATTCACACCGAATAGCGCAGGTTCAGTGACGCCAAGGAAAGCAGAGACAGCCGAAGTACCTGCAAGTCCTTTCGTTTTCTCATTACGTGTAATCAGCATCATCGCAAGTGCCGCTGCACCCTGGGCGATGTTGGAAAGTGCTAGCATCGGCCATAAGAATGTGCTTCCCGTACTGCCGATTAACTGCAAATCTACAGCAAGGAACGTATGGTGCATTCCCGTGATAACGAGTGGCGCATATAAAGCCCCATACACTAATCCACCAATAGCTGGTGCAAAATCAAATAATCCAATAAAACCATCCGTTAAGAGATTCGCAATCCAGAATGTCACCGGTCCAATAAGAGTAAACGCTAGGAATCCAGTTACAAGAAGGGCAACAGGAGCCACTATGAGCATTTGAATGGAATCTGGAATCCGCTTGTTAAGAAACGTTTCAATTTTGGCTAATATATAAGCTGACACAAGAACAGGCAAGACTTGCCCTTGATACCCAATCTTCTCTATTTCAAGTCCAAACAAATTCCATGTTGGAATATCGTCGGCTTCTCCATATGCCCATGCATTGAGGAGATCAGGGTGAACAAGAATAAGACCTAGTACAATACCGAGCAATGGACTTCCGCCAAATTGCTTCGCTGCTGACCAACCAATTAAGCCAGGTAAAAAGACGAAGGCTGTGTTAGCAATCAGGTTAATAATACTCGCTAAATCTGCCCACTGTGGATACACCTCTACAAGTGGATCACTAAAGAAGATATCCGGTGCTGTGAGAATATTATTAATCCCAAGAAGCAAACCAGCTGTTACGATTGCAGGTAAAATCGGTATAAAAATATCAGCAAGTGTTTTCACACCGCGCTGGAGGATATTTTGTTTACTTGCAGCCGCATCTTTCACGTCCTGTTTGGACGCGCTTTCAATATCTGCCATCTCAGCAAAGATCTTAAATACTTTATCAACGGTTCCTTGACCGATAACTACCTGAAACTGCCCATTCGCCGAAAAAGAACCTTTGACAAGCTCATTCTCTTCAAGTGCTTTTGTATCTACTTTACTTTCATCATGCAAAACAAGACGCAGACGGGTTACACAATGTGTTGCGGTCGAAATATTTTCCTTACCGCCTATGGCTTCCAGGATCTGTTCGACAGACTCTCGATTAATCGCCATGTTTTCTTCCCCCTTAGAAATAATTAGATAGATCCTAAGAGAGTTGATGTATAGCGCACTCTCTTAGGAACTTCATAACTTTATCCTTTTACTTTGGTTGTCATAATTTCAGTCTCATTTGATGCGCCGACTGTATATTTCTTCTCAACATTTTCAAGAACATCAGCATTTGTAATAATCACAGGAGTGATCGTACTCGCTGCTTTCTCCTTAACAAGATCAAGATCAACTGTGATGAGAGGATCGCCAACTTTTACCTTGTCGCCTTCTTTTACGTGACCTTCAAATCCTTCTCCACCCATGTTAACTGTTTCTAAACCAACGTGGATTAAAATTTCAAGACCTGATTCAGATTCAATTCCAACTGCATGCTTCGTATGGAAGAACTGGATTACTTTCCCGTTGACTGGTGAAACGACTTTTCCGTCTTTTGGCTCAATCGCAACACCGTCTCCCATCATTTTTTGTGAAAATGTTGGATCTGGAACTTTTTCAAGTTCAACAACATCTCCGTTTAAAGGAGCGAAAATAACCTCTTCTGAAGGCTTTTCTTTTTTACCAAATAGTTTTTTCAACATAAGAACATTCCCCTTTCAACCGCTTTCATTTATATTCTATCTTGTCTATACAAGTTTAGCTTACACATGCAGTTTATCTTGTATAGACAAGTTAGTCAACTATAATACTCAACTTTTAAATCACATTTCTAAGGGGGGAAGATGTGATTCGATAAATAATTTCCCTGATTGTCATATCCTAAACGCTGATACATGTTTCAAATTTCTCGAAAACGTATACAAAAGGACTAAGGAGTGATCATATGGAAAAGCACCAAATAAAAACGATAACGTTTGAAGATGATGGTAACATTCCAAACAACCCGTTCCATCCGCTTATTCTCTATCCAGGAGCGCTAGATCATCCCGGTAATTGTATGAAGATTTTCAAAGAAAACAATTGGACTAATGCGTGGGAGAATGGCGTGTTTTCTTACCATCATTATCACAGTAACAGCCACGAAGTACTTGGGGTGATCGAAGGATCAGCTTCCATCACATTTGGAGGAGAAAACGGAAAGACAGTTGAAGTCACAGTAGGAGATGTCGTAGTCATTCCAGCTGGTGTGGGACATAAAAAAGAAGCATCCTCGACCGATTTCCGCGTAGTAGGGGCTTATCCAAACGGTATGCCCCACGATCTTAGAACAGGAAAAGCCGATGAACGAAAAGAAGCCATCGATAACATTGAGAACGTTCCATTACCTGCAACGGATCCAATTTTTGGTGTTAATGGACCACTACTTGACGTTTGGGGCCGCTAGAACATAGCAAAAGACGCCTTTATAGGCGTCTTTTTTAGGAAGAAGTATATTCAGATTTCTTAAAACCTGGCACCGTTCTTTCGTAAAAGTCCAGGTTATCAGGATGATGCGCTATACGGCTGTCAGAATGAAGAGAATCGATGGAAAGCATCTCTTCATCAGTTAAATTAAAATCAAAAATAGCTGCATTCTCTTTAATCCGCTCGCTATGGGAGGACTTCACATTCAACAAAATCTGATGCTGAAGACACCATCTAAGAACTATTTGTGCAGGTGTTTTACCATAACGTTCGCTAACTGCTTGAATCACCGGATTCTTTAACACCTGACCTCGTTTTAACGGTGACCATGCCTGGACCTGAATTCCTTTTGATCGACAGTAATCTCTTAGTTCACCCTGTATTAACTCAGGGTGTAACTCAATTTGATTGAGAACAGGTTTGACGGTTGAGATACGAGAAATGGCTTCTAGATGGTGCGTCTCAAAGTTACTAACACCAATAGCACATACCTTTCCTTCATGATAGAGCTTCTCTAGCGCTTGCCATGTTTCAAGAAATAAGTGAGGAACTGGCCAGTGAATTAAATACAAATCAAGATAATCAGTGCTCAATCGTTCCAACGATCTTTCAAAAGCAGCAAGCGTTGCATTATAGCCCTGTTCATCGTTCCAAACTTTAGAAGTAATAAACAGCTCTTCGCGTGGAATTCCTGAATCCTTAATCGCACGACCTACTGCTTCTTCATTCTCATAATAGGAAGCTGTATCAATGCCGCGGTACCCGGTTTCAATGGCAACTTTAACAGCGCTGTAGGCATCTTCCCCTTTTAGTTTAAAAGCACCAAAACCAAGATAAGGCATTTTAACACCGTTTGATAGAACAACCGTTTTCTCAATCCCCATCTTATTTCGCCTCCTTCTTCAATCACCTTTATCTCTAAAGAAATCTGACTTCCTTCTCTACACTATTTCTTAAGACGCTACGCTATTCCTTACACAAGCTTGCGATATTCATTAATAAAAACAGTGGGATCCTTTTTGATAATAAATGATTCAACACCACTATTTGTATGAAGATATAAAAAACCATAAAGCGTCGATTGAAATCGATAGGACATATCAAAGACATCTTTGATCGCAAAATGTTTATGTCCAACAACTATCCGATCTTCATATAGTTCTAAATCGTGCTCCTGCTCTAGCGTTTTCTGTTCCGTACGTTCCATTTTTCGAATTACCTTGATAAATGGGTGAGATAAAATAAATTTCAAGTTCATCATCCTATTCTTCTATCATTCTACATATTATCACTCAGTTCCTCTTTAAGAGAAAGGGTAATAAAGAAAAAGAGCAGACCTTTACTGGTCCGCCCCCTTCTTTCGTATCAGTTAATGATAAGCATTAAGCTCAATCATTTTATCTTTTCTTTATTTGCCTTCAATCGCTTCAATAATTTTATTTGCAGCACTTTCACTTGATTGTGGATTTTGTCCTGTAATTAAATTACCGTCACGAACGGTATAAACTGACCAGTTCTCGCCTAACTCAAAGTTAGCACCTTTTTCACGTAATTTGGTTTCAAGCAAGAATGGCATTTGTTCAACAAGCCCCATTTCTCGCTCTTCAGAATCAGTAAAGGCACTTACTTTCTTCCCTTTTACAAGAGGTGTACCGTCTTTATAAGTTACGTTCACAAGTCCTGCTGGACCGTGGCAAACGGATCCGATAATTTTATCTGCTTCAGCTTGTTCCTGAAGGATATGTTGAAGAACTTCGCTATCAGGGAAGTCAAACATCGTTCCGTGACCGCCCGGTAGAAAGACAACGTCAAAGTTATTTGCATCTTCTTTTGTTACCTTAGTTGTATTTTTCAGTTGGTTTTGAGCGTCTTCCCATTCTTTCGGATCTTCTTCTGGGATACTATTTGGATCAAGCTCTACTTCGCCACCTTGAATGGAAGTGACTTTGATGTCATACCCTTTTTCCTTGAAGATGTTATAAGGGACAGCGAACTCCTCAAGCCATAGTCCTGTTTTGTGATCTGAATCGATTTCTGTATGATTTGTTACGACCATTAATACTTTAGTCATATGAATTCCTCTCCTTTATCTTCTAAGTACTTGTTAGTCTTTATGACCACTTTAGTACAATACCCGATGTTCAGAAAAGTATTCATGGGTTTGAAGAATCCAGAAAATTTTCTAATATAACAATTGAGGGATAATGAAAAACAAATAGAACACATTGAGAAAGATGGCACTCATAACAAGAAGAGTGTTTTTCTTCTTAATTTGGAGGATATAAAGAACGATCCAAAGAACAAATAATCCGATTGGAACGAACAGATAGTTATTATTTTCAACTAACTTTAAAACACCGAGGAGTTCTAAAATAGAGTATGGAACAATAATGACTCCAAGAATAATATTGATAAGATGAATCCATTTTCTTTCAAGAGCTTTCACTAGAAATGTATCTCCTTTCTGAAAGAACCGATTTCACTAACTATTCTATTTTCCATCTCTATTGATGAAGAGTCAACGATCAATTTGACGAGGGCTTTTCAAACAGCATCCTTCTTTTCTTCACTCTTTCTGCTCCATAATTTGGTCTTTTTCTAATCATATCGTCGGGTATTTGATCAAAATCGTCGAATAGACTCCTTTTCCTCCGAATGCTGTCTCTTGTAGAGGACAATCATTCAAGGAGGAATAAAGATGAAACACAAAATGAAACTCGTAGCAGCGCTACTTATTTCTAGCATCATTTTTGTAGCCACGCCTTCATTTGCTTCTGCAGCATTTGATTCTGTCAACCAACAAGGCGACTCAGGTGGAGAAGTTAAGGAACTGCAAGACTATCTTATGACGAAAGGGCTATTCCCCTACCACACTGCAACAGGCTATTACGGAGAGATCACTGAAAAAGCCGTGAAGAATTTTCAGATGAATCGCAATCTCCAAGTAGATGGGATTGCAGGACCAGAAACAAAACAGGCCCTTCAAGTCCTAAGACGTGGAGACATTGGAAAACAAGTCATACATATACAAAGCCAGCTTAATCAAGCGGGATATGAGAGCGATGCAGATGGGATTTATGGTTCAGGTACAGCTACAATTGTAGAGGAATTCCAACGAGACAATGGCCTTTCAGCTGATGGGATTGCAGGGCCATCCACACGTAGAGCGTTAGATCAAATGGCTGCACCAGGTTCAGCTGCAGGGAAAGAATTCACGGCAGAAAGCACCGCATATACAGCCGATTGCACCGGATGTTCCGGTGTGACTAAGATGGGAATCAATTTAGACAAATACCCGGACGCCAAAGTGATCGCCGTTGATCCGGATATGATTCCACTTGGCTCCATTGTGGAAGTTGAAGGATATGGTACTGCCATTGCTGCAGACATTGGTGGCGATATTAATCACAATCGTATTGATGTGTTTATTCCAAGTCAGCAAGCCGCCCTCAATTGGGGACGAAAAGATGTTAAAATACGCGTCATTGAATAAGAAAAAGAACAGGCATTCCATATTTGGAGTGCCTGTTCTTTCTTTATGATTTATTCGTTGCATGCTTTCCCCGCTGCTGCAGTTTAATTAATCGATACGTATGTGTAAAGATTACTTTTAACACCGCATAAGTTGGAATCGCAAGAATGAGTCCTAGGAATCCAGCGAGACTGCTGGCAACCAATAGTAATAAAATAATCGTTAGTGGATGGATATCAAGTTTTCTTCCCATCACAAGAGGTGAAACAAGGTTACTTTCTATTTGTTGAATTACGATCACACCAAGAACAACCCATAGAGCAGTAAGCGGTGATTGAATTAATCCTACAATAACCCCAGGTGCCGTCCCAATGATAGGACCGATAAACGGTACAACATTAAGGAACAGGGCAATGAGCGCTAGAATTAAGGCATAATCAAGATCAATAATAACGTACCAAATGTAAACAAAGGTTCCAATAAAGATACTTACAATCAGCTGGCCTTGAATAAAGCCACTTAACGCATCATCCATGTCTTCTAGTATTTTCGCCCCTTCTTTTCGATGAGCTCGAGGCACAACGCTAAGTAAAGAAGGCATCAATTTCTTCCCGTCTTTCAACATAAAAAACAGAATAAAAGGAAGAAGCACAATTCCTACTAATACATTCGTCACAACATTTAATATGGAGAAAATGTAGTTTCCGAAAGAGGAGCTAATTTCTCCGATAGAACCAGATATACGATCCGTTAACTCCTGGATATCAACCATTTCACTTTGAAGAATTCTCGCTATGTATGGGTTGCTTTGCCATTCATTGGTCGCCTTTTGTAGATCATTGATAAGGGTCGGTGCACCTTGGACAAGACTATTAAATTGATCAACTAGAACAGGACCAATGCTCAGAACTAAACCAGTCACACCACCAGCAAGGGCAAGATAGACAAGGAGAATACCAAGCGGTCTAGGAATTTTCCACTTTTCTAAAAGGGCGATAACAGGTCTAAGAATATAATAAAACACCCCTGCAGCGATGATTGGGAATGCTAAAGTTGTTACAAGTATCACAAGTGGACGAAAAATAAATTCGATTTTACTCCCTACCCAAATCACTGTAAAAATAAGGAGGAGCCAAATAAAGAATCGAAACAATCGTGATTGCTGCATGATCGATCATCACTTCCTTTCATTCATTTTGATGAAGCCTTTACGGTAGAGACGAATGATCATCTCGATAAACCAAACGGGGTATTTCTTCGGAAAGAAGCGACGTCGGTAGTAGCGATCATAGGCCATCTTTAAGTCATCCCAGTGCGTACACTCCTTTGATTGACGGAAGCGAACAACATCGATGACGCGAACTTCTCCATTCGAGAGAAGCATCACATTTTGGAGATGTGTATCGGAAGGATTCAACCCTTTAGAACGGGCATACTGGAGCGCCACATCCACCTGCAGTAGCATATCATCAGTGATGATAATCCCTCGTCTTAAGCACTCGTAGAATGTAATGCCGTCCAAGTATTCTAAAACCACATACCCCTCTCCTCCCTCATAATAAAAAGGAAAGTGGTTATTTTCTTGAAGTACTTGATAAATCGAAGCTTCCTGCATAGCAAGATGAGCACAGTCAGGATAGAAAACCTTAAGAACCTTTTGTTCATTAGGTATTCTAAATACGACTGCACTTCTACCTCTACCGATTAGCTTCAGCTCTTCTGGTTTTCGAAGAACCTCTGTTCCAGATATCTCAATTTGCTGAACCATTCTTCCAATGTCATTCAAATGACAACACCCTCTTCATTTCTCGCATTTGTTACGCGATCTCTATCTTTACACCTATTCGCAACAGATGGCATGGTATAAGGGTGAACCGCCTGGATCGCAATAGAAACCAAGTATATATAATAGCTTAGGTACACAAGAGGTATAATCTTTGTTTGAGAGAAATCTCATTTTTAAGACTATCCTACACCATTTACGAAAGAACACAAGGAAATGTTTCAGATCTCTAGAAAGTTTCTCCGGTCATCGTACTCATAAATAATTGGTAGAAAGCAAAATAGTTCATTGATATTGCGACTGAATGAATGGGTCTTCCATCAAATTCATCTTGTTCAAAGGATTTCCTAAAATCACCAATACTAAGGCCCCGGGCTTCTCCGGTAATTTCTACTGCTACGCGAGTGCGGTAGAATGTGCAAATGTCCTTCTTTTCAACCCCCATTAACGTAAGCGCATCGTGAACAGGACTACCTTCAATGTCTGGAACCATTTTCTTATAAAATTCCTCATAATAGTAATCTAAAAGTGGCTTAATAAGAGGCGCCTTCCCTTTTGCATGAACATAATTAACCATTCCCGGCGTTACAATCGCATGCTCCGTCACATTTAGTGGAAATAAAAAAACATGCTCAGCATATTTCATCACAATATTTGCCGCAACTGGATCTGCATAAAAATTAGCTTCTGCACTCGGGGTCACGTTTCCTGGTACGTTAAATGCACCGCCCATTATATAAAATGATTTAATTCCTTTCATCGTATCTGGATACAAGAGGAAGAGCGTCGCAAGAGAAGTCATCCTCCCAACATTTACAATCACAAGGTCGTCATACTCTTCAATTATTGAAATCACTTGAAAGAAATTCTCTAAAGGGGCAGCTTCATTTGGCGGTGGCGTAATAGGACCTAATCCTTCCGGTCCATGTACATTAGGATAATAAATCGGCACCTCTCCAGTCATAGGCTTTTCTGCCCCACCCATTACAGGGATATCCGTTCGGCCAACTTCTTCAAGTAAGTAGCGAACGTTACGGGTCGTTTGTTTTTTTGATACGTTTCCGTAGCAAGCTACAATACCAATAACATCCACACCTTCTGATAAATAAGCAAATAAAAGCGCGACCGTGTCATCGATTCCTACATCTCCAAAAAACAAGACCTTTTGCCCCATTCCTTCACCTCATCCCCATACTTATCATAACTAACATATTCACATCGCTGTAAATTAAGAAGCAAGGCAATTTGATAGGTGAATATTAGGAGGAAAAGATTTTTCATATTAATAAGCTCTAAAGAAGAGTAGGTTTCCCTACTCTTTTGGTACAAAAATATTTAATTCGTTATGCATCACTTCTGCTTCGAACGGAAGGTGAATGCCTTCATCGCCATCGATATTTACAACAAGTTCATGACCCGATTCCACTTTTAATTTCGAGGCTGGAAAATACTCTACTTGAGCATTATTTTGCAACTTTCCAATGAAGAGATCTGGTATGATTTTAAACACTTTTGGTAGAGAAAACTCTCTTAATATAAAGACATGAAAGTAGCCATCGTTCACCTCTGCATGCTGAGCGAATGACTGTATCCCTCCAACTGAGTTTGTTAACGCAATTAGCATTAAATAAGCTTTCCCATCCCATTGCTTACCATCGTATGTAATGTTCAAGTCGAATGGTGTTTTATCCTTTAAAGCTTTTCCACCTTCAATTAAATAAGCCAGTGGACCAAATTTGGATTTTTGCTCAGCTGAAACGTCATATACAGCTTCTGCAATAGCGCCAACAGCAAGTACATTCATAAAGTATTGATCGTTTATACGTCCAATATCAACCGGTTTTGTATGCTGCTCAGATAGAACCTCTAGCGCTTTCTTAGGTTGCATCGGTATGTTGAGTGCTCTTGCAAAGTCATTCACTGTTCCAAGGGGCACGAAACCAAAATCAGGGCGTTCTGTTTCACGCGCTAAACCATTCACCGCCTCATTAATCGTTCCATCTCCTCCCATTGCAACAACTGTATTAAAGTGATTCTCACAAGCAGCTCTTGCAAAACGAACAGCATCTCCCTCTTTTTCGGTGTACTTCACCGTCACGTCTACATGGTTTTGTTCTAAAATGGCTACAGCCTCATCTTCATATTTCATCGCTTTTTCTTTCCCTGAAGATGGATTAATAATCAACATGGCTCGCTTCACAGCAACGTCCTCCCTAAAACAGAAATAATAAATCTATTTAGTTCGTTCCCTTCTTTCTAAGCCTTGAAACAGTAGGATTTCATCAAATTGGTGGATGCATACAAATCCTTCTCAGATTAGTCGTTATATAAGATTTTTCATAAAACCATATGACAAACATTTCCTCTCCCCTATAATAGAATGGGGTATTCGAACTCATGTAAAGAGAAACTTGATTAAAGATGCTGTTTAGAGCACGGAAAGGAACTTTTCAAGTGAGGAATTATATGTATTTTGCAAGTAGTTTTATTTTATTATTCTTTTTTCTCCAACTTCTATCGGGGATCATATTAACAATGTTAGTCGAATCCCCCTCCTATACAAGTTTTGGAAACTATACGAGCGCAGAGAATTCTTTTCTTGTGACGATCATTATCATGGCGGTTTCAGCCGTCATAGCTTTTCTTATTCAAAAGTGGCTCAGTAAGAGACGAAAATAATGAAGATTTCACTCGAATGAGCTAACAAAGTTATTTAATAAGGTTTATTAATAGGTAACATCTTTTGAAGCAATAGGAAAGATAATCCTCATCCCTGTCTCTTGTAGAGATAGGGATTTTCAATGTGTTCTTTAGCTGTAATAATTGTTTCTAATGAACGAAAATAGGCTATGTTAAACACTAAACGCCATTTATTCAGGAGTAGGAGTCGCATATGAAATATCATTCGCTGTATCGGATCATTGTGATCGTTTGGATGTCGGTTAAGTTCTTCATTCAACTCGAGCATTTCAGAAGAAAAAGCAAGCATTCATGGGACCAGGAACGCTGGCAGAAGCTGTTAAAGAAACAAGCGAGAGAATATAAGGAAAAAGCGATTCGTCTTGAAGGATTACTTGTGAAACTCGGACAGTTCCTCTCTACAAGAGCTGATATTCTTCCAAGAGTTTTTCTTGAAGAAATTGAAGATCTTGTTGACCGCGTCCCTTCTTTCTCTTGGGAGAAAGCAAAAAAGACTCTTGAAGAAGAATGGTCATCTGATTACGAAGATGTCATTGAGCAGCTTTCTGAACGACCAGTTGCTTCTGCCTCTATTGGTCAGGTATACAGAGCAACGTTAAAATCAGGTGAAGATGTTGCTATCAAAATCCGTCGTCCAAATATCCGTAAAATCATACGAGCTGACTTTCAAGCGCTCCGAATTGTCTTTTGGTTAATGGATACATTCACTTCTTATGGAAAACAGCTCGATCTTAGTAGACTTTATGATGAAGTTCGAAGCGTGATTGAAGATGAACTCGATTTTAAAAAGGAACTAAAAAACGGACTACACTTCCAGGAACGTTACAAAGACAGCCCAGGTTATCGCGTACCGAATTACGTATCTGAATGGTCAACGAAAAAAGTCCTTGTCATGGAGTGGATGGAAGGCGCGCGGATTACGAATCTTTCTTACATTGAAGAAAAGGACATAAACCGACAAGAGCTCGCACGTAAACTTTTGAAGGGCTACCTTGAACAGCTTCTTCAAGAGGGACAATTTCATGCCGACCCACATTCAGGGAATATTCTAATCCAAGAAGATAGCACAGTTGTTTTTATCGATTTTGGAATGGTTGGTCATATTGAAGCAAGAGATGCTCTATCGATTCGCAAGCTGATTACTGGAATCGTACTAAGTCAGTATCGTGATGTCACGGATGCCCTTGAAGAACTTCGGTTTCTTCTTCCTAATTCAGACAAGCGTCAGATTGAGAAAGCTATCCAGACACTTGTCACGTTATTTGTCGAACAAGATTTAACGATGATGGATGAAGATACGGCAGATCAAGTGCTGACAGAAGTGCAAATCCTTGTGAATAAACAGCCCATTCAACTCCCTAGTGAATTCGCTTTTCTAGGAAGAGCGATATCAACAATTGTAGGTATTCTGTACACATTGGACCCAGAGATTGATTTAATTGAAGAAGGAAAGCCGATTGTGCAGGAATGGATCAACCGGGAA
Source organism: Anaerobacillus sp. 63XJN7_4_ISO-PGPR-S23-413 (assembly GCF_056173725.1). NCBI lineage: Bacteria > Bacillati > Bacillota > Bacilli > Caryophanales > Bacillaceae > Anaerobacillus > Anaerobacillus sp. 63XJN7_4_ISO-PGPR-S23-413. The sequence continues at coordinate 1,376,949 of NZ_CM149688.1, read as the reverse complement.
GAATCAACTGATAAGCGCTATGATCCTAAGAAAATTTTGAAACAACTTTATGCGAGAATAACTTCCATTGAAAACCCTCTTGACCGATTGTCTGATGAGTTCAACCAACATCGAAAATGGGAAGAATCGATGAAGCAACGAGAAGTTAAAGCAAAAAACATGTTGTGGAATAAGCATTATGGATTTATCCTTTTTTGCCTCAGTCTAATCGGATTCTTTATTAGTGAAGCCTTTGAAATTCAATCGTTACTCCTCCCTACTATGATTACTGGAGGAATCAGTTTACTCGTCATACTTCTTGCAGGCACCTTCGAGAAGCGACTATGGAAAAAAAGGAGCAGTAAAAATGAATGATGAAAAAGTAATGAAGGAAACAACAGAAAAGCTCGGACGCTCTGAAGTGAAAGTGGAAGGTCTTCAAGATGGGTATCGTATTACAGTGAAAGGAAATGAAGAAGAGCTCAAGCAAAAACGACGCGTTGGCGGTGCCTTTATTAACCTTCTTAAACAACTTGAAAGAGCAGGCTATCGATTGCCTTTTCCATTTTCATGGATTCTGCGCTTCTGGAATCGGTATTCAAAACCATAGAAGATGAGGGAGCATTCCCCTCTTTTTTATTTTCACTTCTTCCTCTTATTGGTACAATGAGGAAATGAAACCACTTATCATTGATTCACAAGAAAGGGTGTGCGCCATGGATAAGCAACACGCAGCAGAACTAATTACAAAAGTAAGAGAGACTTCTCCTCTCGTTCACAATATAACGAATACAGTTGTTACGAACTATACTGCAAATGGTTTACTTGCCGCAGGAGCTAGCCCTGTAATGGCGTATGCACGAGAGGAAGCGGCAGATATGGCGAGAATTGCTGGAGCTGTCGTCTTAAATATTGGAACACTTACAAAGGAAACCGTTGAAGCGATGCTACTCGCAGGAAAAGCAGCAAATGAATTGAACACCCCTGTTATACTCGACCCAGTTGGAGCCGGTGCTACTCCTTATCGAACGTCAACTGCTCGCCGCATTTTAAAAGAAGTCGACGTTCAATATTTGCGAGGAAATGCCGCAGAAATCGCTAATGTTGCAGGAAAAACATGGTCAATTAAAGGCGTTGATTCCATCGAAGGGGACGGAAATCGCGAAGCTCTTGCTAGAAAAGCTGCCAAGATGTTTGGCTGTGTTGTGATTGTAACTGGGGAAATTGATACCATTTCAGACGGCAACACTTCAATAAGACTAGGAAATGGTCATCCCATTTTAACGAAAGTAACCGGCACTGGATGTCTTCTCTCCTCTCTGCTTGGGGCATTTGCAGCCGTTGAACCAGACCCTATGCTCGCAGCCTATGGCGTTCTTGCTTTCTATGGAGTGGCTAGTGAAAAAGCCGCTCATCTCGTTGGAAACAGGCCTGGAGATTTTCAAATTGAATTACTTAACCAACTCTCTCTGCTCTCATCAAAAGAAATTGAAGAAAGCATTCAACTCATGCCGAACTAACGAAAAGGGGAGCGCGAATCAACATTCGCGCTCCCCTTTTCGTTCAAGGAATCAACCTCTTCTTCATCAAAAAACATACTCCTATCAATGAGCAATAAAAAAGCAATCCTCCACGCCTTTGAATGTATAGACTACTTTTTCAAGCAACGGATGGAAGTAAACAATGAGATAATCTCCGCTTCGATCGATGACTCGTTTACCCCAATGATACACTGGATAATCCTGCATGGTGCATGATTCTGTTTCGACTTCGGAAGTGATCCAATCGATCACTTTTGCTTCCTCATCCATTACTTCCCCCTCGAGAACTTACTGATAGGTGAATGTGTACTACACTTTCTTCTCTACACCATGACGCCCATCCACCGAAAGTGCTCTATTGTTTAAGACATATCTCACTCGTTTTTCTATTATTACTTTCAAAGAATATCCCAATTCATGTAAAAACCTGAAGCAAAGGCTTCAGGTTCGTACTAAAACAAGAGGCCAATAATTCCGGCCAGGATGCCAAAGACGATGGCGATAATATACCAGATCACCGCAAGAACAACGATAAGCCAACCGATTCCTTTTCTACCTGTTTGAATGAAATAAATCCCAAGTACGATTGGTCCAAATATCAAACCGATAATGGCCCAAAAGAAGGAACTCTTATCTTGTTTTTTAGCATCTATAAATAAGAAAATGGCGATAACCACATTTACAATAAAGCCAAATGACATTTCCATACGCTCACCTCATTTCTAGAAAACTGTTTCCCTTTTGTCTTTCATTCTAAACTGGACATCTATGGTGTTTACGTGAGATCAACGATTAACGTATCGAATGCAAAGGATATCTTCTTGTTTTGTAGAATGGTGCTCTCCACTTGTTTTAGATCATCAAAGCTTAATTGATCGGGTTCTTCGATATGTGTTAGGAAGACTTCTTTCACTTGAAGCTTCTCAATGATTTCAAGCGTCTGACGAAACGTTGCTTCTTCTTTGAGTACAGGGTGCTCAGCGTTTATTTGGCGCTCCCCAGTAATCGGATGAAATTCGCATACACCTGTAGGCAGCACCGCAAGATCCAATTCCCCAAGCTCCGGTGGCTCCCAACCAAATAACTCGTCAGGCGCAATGAGAATACGTTTGCCCTCCCCCTCAAACAAAAAGGCATAAACATAGTCCTCCGAAAGCCGAAACGGTGTAATCGTTATCCCATTAAGACTCACCTTTTCTCCATCACTCAGTTCATGAAGCGATATGTACTTCTGACTTTCAAAGAAAGTTAGATGCTCAGCTGTACCTAATCTTGTCTGAAAATCGATGGCTACTTGTTCTGGAAGATAAACGTCCGTCGTTGTTCCTTTTGCAGGATGATTGATCCAATCGGCATTCACTGATTCGAGTACTCGTCTCCCCATCACATGGTCGGGGTGCCAATGGGAATAAAAAACGCCATCAATGTTTGAAATACGTGATCGATTTAACTGCATATAACTATCTTCAGGTGTATCAATCAAAACATTGGGCCCATGAATAAACACGCTTGGACCAGATCTACTGTAAGGAAGTCCCTTTTCTCTTGCTTCCTTGCATACGTCACATTGACAGAGTGGGCGCGGGATCGCCATAGCGCCACCAGTGCCAAGAAATTCGATTTGCATCTCCTTATTCCCCTCTCATAATTTGGAATCATTTACTTCTCTCATTCTATCTTTTCCTTTCTATAAGAAAAAGACTAATTTTAACAATTGTCACAAAATCGACTGTTTATTTCAAAATGAGAAGGGAACACCATTCATAGATTCAAATTGAAGGAGGATGTTTTGAGATGTCAGAACAACAAACTGAAGTCACATACCAGCTTCCAAGGATCGGTTCACCTGCCCCCGATTTTACTGCAAACACAACTCACGGACAGATTTCATTAGATGATTATAAAGGTAAATGGTTTGTCCTATTTTCCCATCCTGCAGATTTTACACCTGTATGCACAACAGAGTTTGTCGCTTTTCAGGAAATTTATCCTGAGTTGCGTAAACTTGACGTTGAGCTAATTGGACTCAGTGTAGATAGCGTTTCCTCTCATCTTGCATGGGTGCGTAACATCGAGAAAAACTTTGACACCGAAATTGAGTTCCCCGTGATAGCGGATCTTGATCGCAACGTAGCGACACGATACGGCATGATTATGCCTGATGAAAGTCAAACTGAAACGAGTCGAGCCGTATTCGTGGTAGATGATAAGCAGGTTGTTCGAGCTGTTATCTATTATCCTCTTACTACTGGACGGAATATGAATGAAATCATGCGATTGGTTAAAGCTTTGAAAACAACCGATGATCACGGTTCACCAACTCCTGCAAACTGGGAACCAGGAGATAAAGTGCTCGTTTCTCCTCCTAAGACACAGGAAGCAATGAAGCAACGTGAAAATGACGATGATCTCGAATGCATCGACTGGTATTTATGTAAAAAAGAACTTAATGAATAAAGCTGCTATCAAATCGGCCTGATTGGCCGATTTTTTTTGGGGAAATAACTTAACTTTTTTATTGTACGTTATCCCCTCTAGTTCTTTTGGATTATTTTCCAAATTGCACTTTGCTAGATTACGATTATAATAGAAGGGAAAGCGTATTAGTTTGACGGAGGTAATGTTATGAAAAAGGAAGAGAATAAGCTTCCAAATGCAACCATTAAGCGGCTCCCACTCTACCTCTCTTACTTAAAAAGCGTTAAGAAATCGGGACAAAAATCGATTTCATCTGTAGAGATTGGAAATGCACTTAATTATAAATCAGACCTTGTAAGGAGAGATTTTTCTAAGATAAAAGCCCCAGGACGAAAAGGGGCTGGATATGAAGTGAAAAAGTTAGTCAACCACCTTCACCTGATCGTGAACGAGAAGACTGAACCTGAAGCTGCGCTAATTGGCGCCGGTCGCCTTGGGACAGCACTTCTTCACTATAACCATTTACGAAAGTCGACTCCTAAAATCAAAATGGCGTTTGATAATAACCCAAAAATAGTAGGCAAAACGATTGCTGGTGTTCCGGTCTATCATATCGATGAAATGTATGACCGCTTAACCCCCACCGTCACCGTTGCTATTCTCGCTATTCCTGCCGCTTCAGCACAGTTAATTTCTGAAAAACTATCTGAGACAGGAATTATTGGGATAATGAATTTTTCTTCGGCCTACTTGCAACTTCCCGCCAACGTTCACCTACAGCAAATTGATTTGGCGAGAGAGCTTGATACATTATCCTTCCTCATTCACTTCTTCTAAACGATTGCAGAAGTAAAATAGGTTAGAAAACCCCATCACCAAATTCGTTAGCGAATTTTTGGTGATGGGGTTTTCTTTGTCACTCGTTTTTTATTTAACTTTGCTGGTTCATACCCATTATCGAACAACACACCGTTTGCCGTACCTGTTCTCTCCACGAGTTCATTTACATCGCTTGCATTTAATGTCTCTGCCGCTTTCAAGAAAATGAGAGCCGAAGCACGTGCATCATCCAGCGCGTGGTGATGATCAAGATCGATCCCAAGGTAATCAGACACAACATTTAATTTATATCGGGGTAATGTCCACGTTTTTTTCGATAAATTCACCGTACAGTTATAAGCAAGTATCGGGTAAGGTAGGCTATATTGATCGAGAACAGCGCGTAAGACGCTCATATCAAATTGAGCGTTATGCGCGATAAGGAATTTCCCCTCTACTAACTCACGAATTTCCTCTTTCCATAGAACGTCGAACTCAGGCGCGTCGGCTACGTCCTCTTCTGTAATCCCATGAATGCTAATGTTAATGCCTGCAAAATAATTTTGTTTTGGTCTCACCAATCGATAGTACTCTCGAATAAGCTCCCCATTCTCGTATTCTACGAGACCAATGGAACAAACGCTTCCTCTTTGCGAATTAGCCGTTTCAAAATCTAGTGCAACGAAATTCATATCGTAACTCCTTTATCACTCAATACTTCCATCTTAAAATGTTCTCCTTAATCCGTCTACCTATTTGATTGTTTCAATATAACTAGTCTTTGTATTTAGTAACAAAATTCCATAATTACTCTATTAATAATGAATAAATTCTTTCCCAAAGCCAATAATGGATATCACGTTAAGAATATAGAGGTGAAACCATGAATTCAATTGATATTTCGCTACACATTTTTTATTTTATCGTCATGATCTCAAGCGCCATTTATTTTTATCTCCTAAGTCGAAACCCAAAAGGCGTTCCCTTGTATGAATATGTTGTTGCCATTCTAATCACAGGATGGTCTGGGGTCGCTTATTTATCGATTGCTTTAGGGCAAGGAATATTAGAAAGACCGGAAAAAACGATTTATTTTGCACGCTATTTAGATTGGGTCGTCTCGACTCCTCTCTTACTACTATCACTTGCCTTAACTGCTATGTTCTACCAAAGTAAAATCAATCGCACACTCATCGCTTCTTTGATTGCAGCTGATGTATTCATGATTTTAACTGGTCTCATTGCAGATTTTTCATCTGAATCACTAAAATATGTTTGGTACACAATGGGACTAGTTGCTCTCGTCATCATATTAGTCATTATATGGGGACCGCTCAAGAAAATAGCGGATGGTTCAAACGAGCAACTTGCAAAGCATTATAAGCGAGTAGCGATTTACTTAACATCTTTTTGGGTTCTTTACCCTACCGCATGGTTTTTCGGGTCATCAGGAGTTGGCGTAACTGCAGGCATTATTGATACTCTAGCCTTTATCGTTCTTCCGATATTCTCGAAAGTAGGATTTGGTCTACTCGACCTTCACGGATTACGAAAACTAAATGGATAATACCATAAAGAGCTACAACTCCCAGTGGAACACTGGTTTTTGTAGCTCTTTATGATTTCTAACCACTATTCAACGTGCTCTAAAATGGTCTCTCTAAATTCCGCTAAAGCTCGATCCGTTTCTATCGTGTAGCCGCATTCCAATCCAACAAAACCATCAAACCCTGTCTCTTTAATTGCTTTTAAGATGTTCGTATAATTTAACTCACCTGTCCCTGGCTGATTTCGCCCAGGGTTATCAGCGATATGATAGTGATGGATACGATTCCGATAGTTCGTCGCGTTTCGAATCACATTCCCTTCCGTAATTTGCTGATGATAAACGTCGAAAAGAAGCTTTACATGAGGACTATCAACTTGATCGATGATCGAGACCGCCTGATCTGAATATTGAAGAAAGTGCCCTTCGTGATCAACAAGGCCATTTAAAGGTTCTACTTCAAGCACCATTCCAGACTCTTCACATAGCGCTGCACTCCGCTTAAGAGTATCAATCATGGCATCTTGTTGCATCTTAATTGGCGCATCGATCATAACGTTCCCCGTTTGTGTAATTATTGAAGTTGTTCCAAGCCTTTTGCATGCTTCAATTGTTTCAGTTAGTCCACTAAGAAAAAGCTCACTCATTTCAGGATTAACTAGATTGAAAGACCTTGTACATGTTGCTGTAATTCCTACCCCAATACGACGTTGTGCTTTAGCCACTTCTTTTAGATCGAGCTCTGTCCAATCATAATATTCGAGTCCATGAAAGCCGTGTTCTTTCACTTTCTCCAAATGAGTAATCACATCTTTACCAGGGTAAGCACCGATACAAAGAGAATATTTCAACAATCACTCAGCTCCTATTATTTGTTATGACGGTCCATTTCACTTCTTAAGCACCTTTTTTATAGGTGTTTCCTACACTTATTAAGGTAATCATCTCTACTTATCTGCTTTCAAAGAGTGCTCGTTTCGTTAAATGAAATATGGAAAATAATATCCGAAAGAAACAAAGAGTCCAACCGTCGTAAAAAGAAGTGTTTCAACAAAAAAGGGATGACGTGATCCTCCCCTATGTATGGCAACCGCACCTGATTCAAAACCACTATGAAACTTTCCAACAGTGCGACTTGCGTTTTCTTGAAAGGGTCTAAAATAAGCGGGTAGCCAAATAATAGCTATAAGCAAAATACTTCCTACGAACCATGAATCGATGAAATTCCAGCCGCTCATGACCGATATGGCGGCCACTAATCCACTCTCAAACAGTAGCGTAACAACGAGAAGCAACCCATACCGGTTAAAAGAGCCAAGTTTACTTAACAAATGTTTTTCAATGAACGCAGAAATCTTACTTAACGCTCCTGCTACTGAAACAGCTACTATTAAAAAGCCCATGCAAAAAAAGAATTTTACAACCAGATTAATCACACCCTCTAAGAGATAGTGGCTTCTGCTTCGAAAGAAACGCTTCTCTTAAAGTACGGATCAGCTTACAATAAGTTCCATATCATTCGATAGAAAAACTATAATATCTCCCTCAAAATCCAGAGCTTACTAACTTATTTAACCGCTTTAATAATCATCGTAGTTGGAAATTTCTTTGCTTTGTACAAAGAATAATATCGATCTGAAACAGTTATGTCTTCCTCAGACATAGAAGAAGAAACATCACTTTCAATCACCGTTTTTATCGTAAACCCCGCCTGGATTAATTCATTTATGTAAGTGGACATTTTCCGTTTATGGATCGTCATGGTGACGCCTTCACCTTTGAAGTCTTCAAATGTATGAAGGCCTTCATTTTGATAAGAACCGTTAAGTGTCACTGCTCCTTCTTTACTTTTCAAATGAACATATAAAGGATGATCCCAGCTAAAAACAAAGCTTCCTCCCTCTTTTAAGTAAGAGTAAATCAATGCGAAAGTTTTCCTTAGATCTGTTGTCCATCCAATCGCATAAATAGAAAATACATGATCAAAATAGTTTTTAGGAAGGCCAATCTCTTCTTCCATTGGCGCACAAAAAAGATTGGGGGATAAACCTGATAACGTTTCCTCAGCCTTATGTTTTTGTTCTTCAGATAAATCGACGCCCCACAGTTCTTCTGCTCCATTATTCGCCATATACCGTAATGAATGCCCACTACCATACCCAACCTCAAGTACTTTACTTTTCTCAAGCTGATCAAATAGCTGGAGCTCGTTCTCCGTTTGAGCAAAAGGGCCATACGCAGGTAACGCATCTACCCCGTTAAAATGATGAGCAACTTTATTCCAACTTCCTTTGTTTTGTTCCAAAATCGTATATTTCATATTCCTCTCCTCCTCCAACTACTTTCATTTCGAGAGGATAATAGGAGAATCCTTTTTCTCAAACAAACCTTACAGCAATGGTGGCTTATTATGAACGAAATAGATTGCGAGAGAACATCAAAAAGGACAGGCATCTGCCTGTCCTAAATGTTATCCTGCTTTTGCAGTGTCTTTCAAAGTTGCTTTCTTCGATGTTAATCGATCCACAAGGCCTGACAAAGCCCCATCACCTGTTACGTTACAAGCTGTACCAAAGCTATCTTGTGCAAGGTATAAAGCGATCATTAGTGAGATCATCGTTGAATCGAATCCAAGCATTGTTTCTAACAGTCCGATCGCCGCCATAACAGCACCACCTGGTACACCAGGCGCCGCAATCATGGTAACCCCAAGCATAAGGATGAATGGAATGATCGCAGCGAATGTAGGCTCCTGTCCATTCAAAAGCATAACCGCCATCGCACACGAGACAATCGTAATCGTGCTTCCGGAAAGGTGAATAGTCGCAAGGAGCGGAACGCTGAAATCAGCAATTTTCTCTCGTACACCATTCCTTTTCGTTTGTCTTAGCGTGACTGGAATAGTAGACGCTGAAGACTGAGTACCGAGCGCTGTAAAATACGCTGGCATCATTCCTTTCAGAAGCTTAAAAGGATTACGAGATGTCGCTGCACCAGTAATGCTATATTGAATCAAAAGCATTGTCATATGAAGAAGAATAATCATGACGAACACTTTGGCAAAAACACTTAAGATTGTTTGGACTTGTCCAGCACTTGTCATGTTTGCGAAAATGCCAAGAATATGAAGCGGTAGTAATGGAATAATGACGTAGCTAATCACTTTCTCAACGATTGTTCTAAACTCAATCATAACCCCTTTTAGCATATTCCCCTTCATCGCAGCCATGCCAAGTCCAAGTGTAAACGCTAGAACGAGTGCCGTCATAACGCCCATCATAGGAGGAATCTCAACCTCGAAGAAAGGCTTTAATAACGATTCTTCAGGATTCGCCATCTCTGAAGCGGCTCCCCCGGTTTCAAGGAATAAAGGATATAAATTTCGTGCAGCAAAGAAAGCTAGCAAACCAGCTAGAAACGTAGAAAGGTACGCAACTGACGTTGTAACCCCAATTAACTTCCCTGCACCCTTCCCAATTTCACCAATTCCCGGTGCAATAAATCCAATAATAATGAGAGGAATCGCGAAACCTAGAAAGTTTCCAAAAATCCCATTGAATGTAGCAAATAATCGTACGGTCCATTCAGGGAAATAAGCTCCAATAACAATTCCAAGGGCAATGGCAATAAGAATACGTGGCAACAGTCCAATTTTCTTCATAGTGTCCTCCATACAAAAACATTTGTCCATCTCGGGTGTAATATATGTGTACTTTACTAAAAAAAGAGTCATCCTGCAAGACATATTCGTTAGAAACAAATAAGAAAGTTTGATCAACAAAGTATTATATGGATAAGTTGGATATTATTCTCATATCGGATCAAAAAAACGAAAGACGCAAGCGCTACGGTAAACCGTAACATGCTTGCGTCAGATCTCGCTCCTTCTATGATCATCAAGCACAGTGCTCAGCTATGAGCGAGCATCAGTCGCTTCCTGTTACAAAATCATCTTCTTTCATTGAGGCAAGAATGTAACCGCCAGTTACGCGATCATTCTCCTTCACATGAAGTTCAGAAATTTCCCCGCTTACTCCAAGCGTAATTTTCTCGGTATTGCCCTGTCCATTGCGAATGACAAACATTGGCTCCCACTCATATACTCGAGATGCATGTTTGACGAATACTTTCTCGATAACTCCCTCACATGGACAGACCACTGAACGATTCATGGTTTCTTTCCCCTTTCCAGCTTGTAATAGTTCCTGTATGGAACAGTTTGTTTTCTATACTTCCATGATATGTTTCGCATGCTTTTCTATGATGCAAAACGAATGTTTTCTTTAACCTTGCGTCCATTTTACCTGCTTTTTTCTTTTTGACAACCCCTCTATTTTATGAAAACCCTTTATAAACTAGCAGATTTAATTTAATAATTGACCAATTACATTTTGCTAAGATAGCGTCTCTTTCTTGCGAATTATTATTTGATTCATCACTTCATGTAACTAGTAATCTTATAACCTCGCATATTATATTAGCTACACAGTGTTTATTGAAGCACACAACATTGCTGAAAATATTTCAACATAGTAAAATCCGAGCAAAAAATAAAAAGTGAAATGATTCGTTCTATTCTTTCCAATACGTAACACAAGCCCAATTGGCTGAGGCTTTATCTCCCTGTAACTTCCAGCTTCGCTTCTCTAACTCCCGTCCAATAAAGCGATTGAAAAAGCCATGCCCAACTAAAACGAGAGATTCCTTTGCCATTGCACATTCCTCTAAAACATCAGCGGCTAACTTGGCACGCTTTCTCGCTTCCTTTCGAATTTCTGCTTGGTTTGATAAACCAATAAACCAAAGAAACCGATAAAAGACTGTCCACATTTGAGGTTTGATCTTTAGGAAGCGTATGTTGTAAAAGGGGAGTTCCAGTTCTCGGAAGATGGGATCGCTTTGAATCGTACTTGCCTGCTGCGCTGATTCTAGAGACCTCGGCAAGTCACTCGTTAATACTAACGGTGCTTGTTGTAAAATAGCTTGAACATGTTTCGGAGCTTCATCACATATGCCTTCTCTATTATATTGACTAACCCATTGGCAATAAGCCTCACTAGTTAACCGGTTCGAAAAATCGCAGGCCGATTTTCCATGTCGTATTAAACTTATTTTCACCTAATCCCATCCCTACCTTTATTAGCTCATGCTTCCTCATTCATTTTCATTATCGTTGCTTTATCAATTTCTTCACGTATGGATTTCATTATACCGTGATCCTTCACATACTCTTTCCCATAAGTAAGGTTAAATTCATAGTCAAAACCAGGGGGATTCGTGCCCTGGGTATGTTGTATAATCGTCTCCATTTTATCGAGTGCTTTTACAAACTTAGCTTCTTTCGTTGAGCCTCTATTATACTCCTGACAAATTGTAAGAATGTCATTTTTCCCCTTATCACTAAGAGATGATGTGAGACGCTGAACGGCCTCTTCTTCCTTTAGTACTTTCTCCTTTTGATCGACTTGAACCGTAGCAGAGATATCCCCGTCATATGCTTCTCCAAGATCGTGAACAAGGCACATAATCAGTACTCGTTTTGTATCAAGCTCTGGAAACTGATCGCTTAAAGCAAAAGCAAACATTGCGAGCCTCCAGGAATGTTCGGCCACGCTCTCTCGTCGACCGCTTCTCATGTAGGCAGTTCTTGTCGTATCCTTTAATCTTTCAAGTTCCTTAATGAACGTAATCATTTGATAAGCATCCATGAATGATATCCTCCTTCTTCCAAGATGCTGTGACATCCTTGAGTCAGTAAGTGCGAAAAATCGTGATTGTAGCATTGCTTATTGTTCTTTATATGTAACTAATCTCTCTTTCGTCCCCTTAAAAGTCGATTTTCCATTCAAAAATAGTCGTAAGATGACTCTTAGATACAAACATTTAACTTTACCAACATTTAATTATGAGTTGTTCGCTAATCACCAACCATATTATTCCATTATCATTACCTTTTTCTCCATAGTAAAAAAGAGAACAGGCGATACCTAAAGGTACCACCTGCAGAGAGTATATAGGTCTTATCTCTTTTAGGACGGAGATGGTAAAGAACCAACGGTAAACCTACACTAAGGCTAGCACGCTCTTCTCCAATTCGTTCTATTAAATCAACTTTCTACCTTTTGCAACTAGAATTAATAACATGGGGAATCCAACTCCATAGATCGATGCATAAAGGGTCCATGTTTTCGATACAAAATCCTGCATATAAATAATGTCAGGATAACTAATTTGTGCTAAAACCAAGCTCCCTATTCCAAGAGGAAATAACAGCAGTCGATAGTTTTGAACGCGAAAGATATGCGTTAACGAACGTGCTGAGGTGTAGAACAAAAGAACTAACTTAAAATAAATAGAAAGCATCCAAACAATCGCCACGATGACTTCAATTCGTTCGACGATTTTCCCGATGCTAATTTTCTTTGCAAGAATATACGTAGGATACGTATATCTTGCTGTGAAATCCGCTCCTAATACAAGGATTGTGGCACAAATAATAACAAACAAAACGACGCTACCCATCGCAGTTCCTTTTAAGAATGAAATGCTCAATTTATTATGTTTGTCTACGTGTCGATAGATCATCAGAAAGGCAACTAATTCGAGAAATGGCAAACCAATAAAGGGAATAGAAGCCTTGATAATTGGCTTAACACCGTTTTCCATTATCGGTTTAATCGCTTCAAACTGCATTTCAGGCACTAGGAGAACGGTTAGCAAAATGAGCAGACAGAAAATCCAAGGGAAAAAGATTTCACATGCTCTTGCAATGGTTTCTATCCCCAGACTTGCGCCCATAATAACGACGATCATAAAGATGGTGAAAATAATATATAGCGGCGTTTCAATCAAGATTTGGGTCGTTAAAAAGTCTCCAATATTTCTGAGGACAAGAGCTGCAAGAAGAAAGAGAAAGGTGAAAAATAAAAGCGATGCAATCTGACCAATCCATTTGCCGAGTACTTTCTCACTCGCTTCCACAATCGTCATATCAGGAAATTTCTTCATAAAATACCCATAAAAAACAACGAGCATTGTTCCGACTCCAATTGAAACGATCGCTGAAATCCACGCATCTTGTTTTGCTACAGCAGCTAGACCCGCAGGAATAATTAAGATGGAGCTTCCAATTATGTATAAGGCAACTAACCATGAGAATTGACGCGTATTAATGATTTCCTTTGCCATCGCTCAGACGCTCCTTTTGATAGCTGGAACCTTATTGTTTTACTTCTCTCTTATCGACTAAACATAATGAAAAATGACTAATAGAAGCATCGAGATGCCTATCGATAATGGAAGTGCAATCGTTTTGTTCCGGTGATGAAGGTGCACCATCGGAAACATCACAATAATAAATAATAGTGACCATGCCAGGTTCCATCCATTGTGATAAGTAATCATCTCAGCTTTAGAAGCTATACATTCCACAAGCCAAAATCCTGAAATCCATTTCACATTGTATAGAAACCTTCTTTTTCGCATTGGATAATTAGACAGATAAAGTAGAACAACTAAAGGATTAACAACGAGGTTATGTAGTAAATGAACATTAAATTTACTAAAGAAAATGTCTTTTTTAAACTCCCAAAGATGAAATTCTTCATACGATATCGTTTCATAAACGGTTGCTGCTAAAGCAATATAAAGCATACTAGGATAGTATTTTTCCCAATTTCTCCAATCGCCTTTCCAAAAAACAAAAAACAGTAGCGTGATAATGAGGACAATGTTCATTGTTATTCTCCTAATTCATAACGGTATGTGTTTCGTATCATCATGTTTATTTTGGATAAAGATACGCTACTTACCATAGCAAAAACATTTTTACATATTTATACAAAAGTAGTATGCATCTTTCGGAGCCGTTTATGCATAATAGGGGAATTTTCGCTCAGTTTTATGCCCATATCGATTTATGACGTTGAGGTGGATAAAAACCATTCGATGTGAAAACCTACTTATGAAGAAAATAATGTGGGAGATTTGTGATGAAACGCATAAGGCGATTAAGGGAAACCAAAAAACGTAATGAAAAGGACTCTTCCACCGATAGTACTTCTAAAGACATTAGCCTGGATCTTCAAAAAAACATAGTGAACATAAAGAAAATGCTAGGAGAAAGTTCTGATTTAACGATTAGAGAGATTCATTCTGGTACAGATGAGACAAAACTTATCGCTGTCATTTTTATTGATGGACTTGCAGACAAAGTAATGGTCCAGGAAAGCGTCATTGATCCATTGATGCTCGATATTCGAAAAACGGATATAGCGATGAACGTCATACAACATGCTAGCTTTTATGAGATCCTAAAGCATTTCTCTCTTGCTGCCTGTGAATTAACAGAGATTCATCGTTTTCAACCCTTATATGATCATCTCCTTTCTGGAGATACAATCATACTTATTCAAGGTGAGTCTAAAGGATTTGCTATTGGTTCAAGAAACTGGAAGGATCGCGACGTTAATGAACCCACTTCCCAAACTGTCATTAGAGGGCCGAAAGATGGTTTTACGGAAACAATTCGAACGAACACCGCGCTGCTTAGACGAAAAATCAAAGATCCCTCTCTTTGGATCGAAACGAACCCCATCGGCCATAAGACCAAAACAGATGTTGCCCTCGTTTATTTAAAAGGCGTTGTTGATGAAAGTATCTTGAAAGAAGTGCGCGAACGGTTAACGAAAATTGATACTGATAGCATTTTGGAAAGTGCCTATATTGAGGAATATATTCAGGATAATACCTACACTCCCTTCCCAACGATTTTCAACTCTGAACGACCTGATACGATTGCAGCTGGCATATTAGAAGGCAGAGTGGCCATAATAGTTGACGGAACACCATTTGTCCTTCTTGTTCCAACTTTATTTGTTCAATTCTTTCAATCAAGTGAAGATTACTATCAACGTTTTGATATTAGCGTAATGGTTCGTCTATTGCGATATATCTCCTTTTTCCTTGCTTTGTTAACACCTTCAGCTTATATTGCTGTAACAACCTTTCATCAAGAGATGCTTCCTACCTCCCTTCTCATTAGCTTAGCGGCACAGCGAGAAGGGACGCCTTTTCCAGCACTCATAGAAGCTTTGTTAATGGAACTTACCTTTGAGGTGTTACGTGAAGCAGGTATTCGTATGCCTCGCGCAGTTGGCTCTGCTATATCTATTGTTGGCGCACTAGTTCTTGGACAAGCTGCAGTTGAAGCAGGTATCGTTTCTTCTGCAATGGTAATCGTCGTCTCAATCACAGCTATTAGTAGCTTTGTTATGCCTTCATTTAACTTAGCCATTTCTCTTCGAGTGCTTCGCTTTCCGTTCATGTTGCTTGCAGCTACATTTGGTTTATTTGGGATCATCATCGGTATTATCGCAATGGTCCTTCACTTATGCAGTTTGCGCTCATTTGGCGTGCCATATATGTCTCCTATGGCGCCTATTATCCCGAAAGACCAAAAAGATAGTATTCTACGTGCGCCGCTATGGAAACTACGAACACGCCCTTCCTTCATTAGCAAAGGCGATGAAACAAGAAATATCACTCCTCCACCAAAACCAGAATCAGATTAATTTTAGGATAATGAGAAGGTGATCATGGACATGACAGCTTACGTATATCGACTTGCGACTTTGTTAACATGTTTATTTCTGTTAACAAGCTGTTGGAGTAGTAAAGAGCTTAACGAAATAGCGATTGCTACAGCCATCGGAATTGACAAAAGCGATGAGGGTTACTTGCTGACCGTTCAAATCATTAATCCAGGAGAAATCGCCTCAGATAGCCCAACAAATCGGACGGCTACGACAACATATCGTTCTTCTGGAGAAACGCTATTTGAAGCTTTTCGGAGATTAACCGTACAAGCACCTCGAAAGGTTTATTTTTCTCATGTTCAAATCGTGGTGTTTGGGGAAGAAGCAGCGAAAAGTGGCATTGTCCAGCCTCTTGATTTTCTTTCGAGAGACCACGAGATGAGAACGGACTTCCTTCTTGTTATCGCAAAAGACACGCTCGCTGATCAACTCCTAAATATTCTAACGCCTATGGATAAAATTTCGTCCAATAAGATCGTTTCCTCCTTTTATATGTCTGAAAGAAACTGGGCGCCAACTCATACCGTTAAATTAGACGAACTTATGTATAAACTTTCTACCGATGGGAATGAAGCCGTCCTTACTGGGATTTTTATTAAAGGTAATCCTGATCTAGGAAAAGATAGTAGAAGTCTTGAAAAAACAGAGCCTCCTACAACTGTTCAAATTGATCATATTGGTGTTTTTAAAAATGATAAATTAATCGGCTGGTTTAATGAGGATGAAAGTAAAGGGTTTAATTATTTTACAGACAATGTCACGAGTACCATTGTCAATGTTCCTTGTTCCAACAGTAGTACAGGTATTGAAGTCATTAGAACAAAAACATCATTAAAAGCAAGCTTAGAGAATAACACTCCTCATATCGATGCAATCGTGCGTGTAGATGGAAACGTAGGAGATGTGGAATGCGACATTGATATTACCAATCCACAGACAATAAGAAAGTTTGAAGCAATGGTCGAAAAAGACATTCAATCTAAAATGGAGTCAGCTGTTTCTGCAAGTCAAGATAAATTCAACAGTGACATCTTAGGTTTTGGTGCCCTCATTCATCGCGAACATCCAGATCAGTGGCGAATGTTGAAAAATCATTGGAATGAGGAATTTAAAAACGTCGAAGTGGATTACACCATCCACGCCACCATTCAACGTACCGGAAACATCACCGATTCTGTTCAAAGAAAGGATGGTGAGTAAAACGATGTGGTTTATTATCGCTGTCGGTGTAGCCTCGATTCTAGTTACCGTTATGGAAGCAGCCAAATTACGAAAGAAAAAGCAATTGAAAGACCTTTGGGTATATAGCATCCTTCTATGTATCAGTTTTACTTTCTTAGTTCTAAATAAACTTCACATCCATATCCCAACCCCGCTTACGATCGTGAATTTCATACTCGAACCATTGAGTAACGTATTGTATGGATGGTTGCAATAGGCAGGTGGTGCCTGTCACCACCCGTTAATTGTCATATTGTGTCGTATATAAGCAAAGACGCCGTTGAATTCGGCGTCTTTGTAATAGCTCTAATGTCCTTCTCTTTTCCATACATAATACGCTTCTGGATTTTCTAATTTTCTCATCCATGTGCTTTTCTTCGGAGCGACACGATCAGAAACTTTGTACCATACCCCACCTCTCATTTTTCGATATAGCTTCAAACGAGCAAATACTCTGTCACTAAAACTTAGTGAAGGCAATAGTTTCCTCAAGTATTTCATCATGCCTTCACGCACCTCCCTTACTTTCAAGTCAACAGAACATCGTATGCGCTCGTTTTAGACTTCATGACTAAAATAGGCTTTATTTACCAGAAAGGAAATGTCACTCTTGTGGAACAATGAGGAAGAAGAACTTGAAGGAGTGATAAAGAATGGACTTGCACGATTCCAATTACGAGTCAGGACAAGACTACCAAGCAGGTGATGTTGTCTATGTGATGTACCGCAATCCTCATACGTACAGCGTGGCTAACATTCAGGAAGCAGCCGTTGTGAACGATCCTGATGAACCTGGTAAGCTTGCCTTATTTTTGTATGAAACATACTACCCGCTTGATTCTGATATGGCGATCTATCATTCAGAAGCAGAAGCTGAACAGGCCTATGCCACATACTTTGGATCCATAGAATAGGAGGGCTTCCATTGGTCAAACCCTTTGTACCACAGCTCGTCTACATGGAACCACGAGCGTTAGAATATCCACTTGGACGGGAACTACACGAGAAGTTCTCTAAAATGGATATTGAGATTAGGGAAACAACATCACACAATCAAGTACGAAACCTTCCTGGGGATAATCACTTCCAGCAATATCGAGTCGCTAAATCTACTCTCGTCGTTGGGGTAAGGAAAACGTTGAAATTTGATACGTCTAAACCTTCCGCGGAATATGCGATCCCTTTTGCAACTGGTTGTATGGGGCACTGTCATTATTGCTATCTCCAAACAACGATGGGCAGCAAACCCTACATACGCACGTATGTAAATACAGATGATATTTTTGATGCTGCAGAAAAGTACATGCAAGAACGAGCACCTGAACCTACCCGATTTGAAGCATCCTGTACATCGGACATCGTTGGCATTGACCACTTAACGCATACATTGAAACGTGCGATTGAATACTTTGGAAAATCTGATCATGGACGTCTTCGATTTGTGACGAAATTTGCACATGTGGATCATCTACTAGATGCGAATCATCAGGGAAGAACAAGGTTCCGCTTCAGTATGAATGCGGATTACGTTATTAAATTTCTAGAACCCGGAACTTCCAGACTTGATGAGCGCATCGAAGCAGCCGCTAAAGTCGCTGAAGCAGGCTACCCACTGGGCTTCATCATCGCGCCTATCTATTTGTACGATGATTGGAAGCAGGGCTATCTGACTCTATTTGAGAAGTTAGAAGCCAAACTTCCTAAGAGCGCAACGAAAGACTTAACATTTGAACTCATCCAGCATCGATTCACAAAACCAGCTAAGCGCGTTATTCAAAAAAATTACCCAATGTCTAAGCTTGAAATGGAAGAAGAAGATCGCCTTTATAAATGGGGGAAATATGGTATTGGAAAGTACGTTTATCAGAAGGATCAGCAGCAGGACATGAAAGACACATTCGGAAGCTATATAGATAAGTTCTTTCCAAATGCAAAGCTAGAGTATTTCACGTAAGGTCTTAGGCGGTGACAGGCACCGCCCGTTTTAACTCGAACGATGTCGAAACACCAATACTCAAAAAAGGCATGGAAGCGAAGTCGCTTCCATGCCTTTTATATGTACAGCACCATTTAATTTAAAAAGAAAAAATAAGCAAATTTAAACCCAACCCCGCTTCGTCGTCACTATAAGTGTCTCAAAGCCCGCGTAAAAGCAGGTGGGTACCCGCACAGCTACCTTTAACGTCCCGCTCAGAAGGCCGGCTTGTTATTAGCAACTGGATTTAGAGTTCCCGGAAAACTAGCATCGGTTTGAGACAACCGTTGTTAACGTGCGTTGCAGGAAATGGGTATTGCTTATGACTATACTCTACACCTTCGTTTACTAAAAATCAATGGTTGCGATTTCCAGTTCCGTACACTTTCTCCCTTTAAATAGTAGGACAAAAGAGTACCAGTCCATCTAAAACAACCAGCGACTTAATGAAATTACAGCCGTGACTGTGATCATGCTGAGAACGGTTGAAGCAAGTACAATCTGTGCAGAGAGTTCCGGCTCATTTTCATATTCTTGAGCAATAATAGCACTGTTGACGGCTGTCGGCATGGCTGATGATATCAATAACGCTTGGGCCGTAATCCCGTCAATACCTAGTACAAAAATAATCCCCAGTGCAATGGCAGGTCCAAGCAACAGACGTAGCATTAAGCTTACATAAACAACAGATAAATTTTTAGCGAACCGAAGCTGGGCCACCTGAGCTCCTAACGTTAACAAAGCGATTGCCACCATCGAATCACCAATGTACCCTGCAGGAATTAATACAAATTCAGGCAGTTCTACATGGAGTAAATTAAATCCGACTCCAAGAACCATCGCATATAAAACAGGCATTTTAAAATACCCAAGAAGCGCATTTAATTTATTTCCTTCTACCGTCTTTAAAGAAAAGATTCCCCACGAGAACGTGAGAATGTTTTGAAACGTTAAGATGATAACTTGAATCGACATAGCAAACGGATCATGCTTAAAGACAAGATCATTTACCGGTACGCCATAGTTTCCTGAATTGTAGAATAAGATGCTGTTTGTAAACGATGCGCGTACACTTCTACTATAGCCGAATAAACGGCTAATTAAATAAGAAACAACATATAAAATCACAATTAACAAACTAAAAAAAGTAAGCACCGATAAAAACAACGATAGCGAAAAAGCTGTTTCATACAGTTTCAAGAAAATAAAGCCTGGCACAATGAAATAAATATTTACTTTCGCAAGTGTGTACAAATCAAATTGAAAAATACGATGCAGTAAAACACCGATGCCAATGAGAATGAACACGGGTACAATAATTTCAATAAATACACCAATCACAAAGAGTCCCTCAATTCAGTACTGCATTTTATCTACGTATACAGTTTACATGAAAGAGAGCATTTCTTCAGGACGGATGCTTATTCGAAAGAGTTCCTAGATGATTCCACACGATTGAAGCTGCGGTTGTTAAGAAACCTTTTCCTTAAGTGCTTCTCGAAGAATCATGTTAACGGCCTTACGTCGCTTCCATAAGAAACCTATTAGTGCACGATCATCTAAATACTTTTCCTGATCATCACAATAAGAGGCTCCTTTGCAATGCACGGAAAATGAAGCACCTTGATATTTCATGACCGTACACTGTCCTTCTTTTTCTGTATCGTCAAAAACGAAGTAATGTTTTTGACCTATTTGGTCAAATTCAGCAATTTGCTCAAAATTCTTCAACAACGTCTCAACATCTGTTTTACGCTTAATAATGTTCATGGTCTTCCTCTCCTCTTCTCAATAAATAACCCTCTCTGTATTCATATATCATTCGATTTAACTCGCTAAATTCCTTTTTTCCTAAAAACACAACAAAAAGCCAGCCGGTATGGCTGACCTTTTCATTACGATTATTGAAATTCTTCAATCTCATCATATTTCACATCGATTAACTGGTCCTTCTTAGGGTTAACGAGGACATAGACTCTAATTTCCCTTGAATGTCCATTTTCCTTTAACTTAAATTCAAAATCGTATTGCTCTCGAACATCGGATATAAAAACCTTCCCATCATATCTGTAGTCTGTAATTTGTTGATCGGGATACCTTTGACTCGTCTCTTGAATCGCTGTTTTCCCCCACTTCGCATAAGAAGGTGGTTCAGCTCCAACTTGTGCGATCGGAACAAAGAGTATGAAAGTTATTCCTAAGACGGCAATCAGTTTATTTAACAAAGTAACTACCTCCATTCAGTTTACTCTGAAGATAGTATTCATTCCTTTCCTTCTAATCATGCACATACCAGTTAAATCCCTTCGCTAATTTTTAACGGGTGGCAGGAACTTGACAATCATACGGATGAGCACTAACACAAAGATTGTACTGATAAATGTATACATCCAAGTCCAGCTTATATAGTGTATAAGGTTGGTGTATCTTTCTAAAAAGTATTCCACAATGGTAATAATAGAAGAATAAACAGCAGCCTTCATGATAAAACCGATCCATCCAGATCGATAAGTACTCTGATAATAGTAAACGCCTAATACAGGAAATAAGATATATTCATATGTAAAACTGGAATCGAAATGCGTATTAAACAAGTTCACTGGATAGGAAAGCAAATTCTCTTCAACCACAATGACACCAATAATCGATGACAAATAGCCAGTTAACAAAAAGAAGAGAAGCCATTCCTTTATTGGCGGCTTTCTAAGACTGTAAGCAAACAAAAGAACACCAATACCAATTAAAATCCACAGTATTGATACTTCTGATATCATGATTCATCACCTTCAATTTAATCCTCTATTCTATTACTATCTCCTCTATCCCATCTTCATATTCACAGTTGAACGAGGGACAAGGTTTATCCCTTGGAACATCATACCCATCCTTTGAACCAGATATAAAAAAAAGAAAGGAATTCCTGCTCACACGGTTTAACGCCGCACTCTTAGGGGAATCCTAAAGTGTTAGTGATGAAATTGAAGGGAGCCCCTTGCCATGATAAAAAAATTATTACCATGGCAGCTACGAAAATATTTCGAAATGTCTAAACGCATTCGAAAGCATGAACTTCAGGCCACGCTTTGGTATATGCCTGGCTTATACATTTTAGGAGCCTTTGTATTTGTAGCTGTCACACTTTATTTTGATTTAGTTTTTGAACTATCTAGATATGCGCCTGAGATGTTTCGCACAACAGCTCAGCCAACACGATTGCTAATTAGTGCCCTCATAGGCGGTATTTTAACTCTTAGCGCCTTTACACTCAACTCGTTACTCGTTGTTCTCACAACGTTCAGCGGGCAATTCTCACCTAGAATGCTTCTTAACTTCGTTGCTGACCGAACGACACAGCACTTCATTGGAATATTCCACGGTAGCTTTGTTTATGTTCTCGTCATTTTCTTATTTATTACGAGCAAAGAAGACGAATATTTTGTAGCCATACCCGGCATGACCGTACTACTCGCATTTATAACCGTTGTGACATTTATTTTCTTTATTAACCACGCTACGAGTTGGATGCAAGTACACAATATAGCTACAAACATGAAGGAAGAATCCATTTCCATTGTAAGAGAAACGCTTCGAAACGATCTCGAACAATTCCGTGCTGAAGAACCAGGAGATTTAATGGAAAAAGAACGGGAGACCGAAACGCTTATTACAGCTCCTAAATCTGGCTATATTCAGCTCATTGATTTCAAAACGATGATTGACGAAGCTCGGAAAGACCAAGTCATTATTAAACTCCATAACAAAGTAGGAGATTATGTTCTAGAAGGTAACCGCTTCTTCTCATATTGGGGTGCCGGGGCTGAACGAGTTAACCCAGAAAAATATTGCAGCTTTATTGAATTAGGTTATAAAGAAACAGAGATTCAGGACCTAAAGATGGGGATGACCAAGCTATCAGAAATTGGTGTGAAATCACTCGGTAACGATGACCCCCAAACTTCAATCACCATTATTCATCAAATGGCTGACCTCCTTCTTGAAGTGGAACGAGACATTACCTTCACGCCGTACCTTGCCGATCATGAAAAACAAGTAAGAGTTGTGATGGATGCTGAAGATTTCAGTTATTACCTATATCGAGGATTTGGGTACTTAAGACACTACGCCGGTGATAACTATCCAATCATTACGGAAATCATTTCAGCACTTAGCATGGTTTCACAATCCATTAGTAAGGACAAACTGGATGTTGTATGGAACTTCGCCAAAAATTCAATGGATCACATTCCAAAAGAATTCATCTATGATCTTGATCGAGATTATCTCCTGCAGCGTCTCTATGATCTCGCTGTATTTACAGGGCATCAGGAAGATTACAAGCCCATTGAGAAACGTTTAATCCAAATTGAACAACGGCACTCGTAAGGATACAAACCAAAATTCATATAAAAAAGGTGACCTCCAGAGGTCACCTTTTTTATTTAGCGATATGTTGCTACTTTGCTTACAATTTCATCTTCCTGCTGAAGCTCTTCAAAGGAATACACGCCTTCAACAAATATTTGGTGCCAGAGCATAAAGATTAGCACGGTCCAAATTTTCCTTGCGTAATCACCTTTTCCAGCTTTATGCGCTTCAAGAAGTCTCATCACAAGTGATTTATCAATCAAATAATCTGTTTCACTCACATGAATAAGCTGCTTCGCCCATTCGTACAATTCTTGCCTTAGCCAATGACGTATCGGCACAGGAAAACCAAGTTTTTTTCGGTCAAGAACATGGTCTGGCACAACACCTCGTGCCGCCTTACGAAGAATTGATTTTGTTGTGCCATCTGCAATTTTTTCACAAACTGGAATTTCACGTGCTACTCGGAACACTTCTTTATCAAGAAACGGCACACGAAGTTCTAACGCATTTGCCATTGTCATCTTATCCGCTTTTAAAAGAATGTCTCCTCGTAACCACGTTTGAATATCAACATATTGCATTTGATTCACTAGATTATCTTTCTTCACATTCTTATAGAACGGTTTTGTGATCTTTTGATAATGCTCGTTTTGATAATAAGTCGTTAAAAGCTCTTTCTTTTCACTTTCTTCGAACATCTTCGCATTTCCAATATATCTCTCTGAGAGCGGTGTGGATCCACGCTCAAGAAAGCTCTTTCCTCGCATTCCTTCAGGAAAAACTTGAGCAACGCGATTTACCATTTTTTTCATCATTACCGGCATAGGCTTGAAAAGACGGAGCGCATCGGGCTCGCGGTATATGTTGTATCCACCAAAGAGCTCGTCTGCCCCTTCACCTGAGAGGACAACCGTTACATGCTTCCGTGCTTCTCTTGCAACAAAATAAAGCGGAACACAAGCTGGATCAGCAAGTGGATCATCCATATGCCACATGATTTTTGGTAACTTTTGAACATACTCTTTTGCAGAAATCATGTAAGAATAATTTGGAACGTCCAGCTTATCAGCTGTTTCTTTGGCAACATCAACTTCTGAATATCCGTCTCGTTCAAAGCCAACAGAAAATGTTTTAATTTGAGGATTAAATTTCTTGGCCATCGAAACGATAATGGAAGAATCTATCCCCCCAGACAAAAACGAGCCAACTGGGACATCACTTCGCATGTGAACATTAACGGAATCATAAAGAACATTCTGAATGTCCTTCACCCAATTTCGTTCTGTCGTGATCGGTTTAAATGTCGCATGGAAATAGCGTCTCATCACCATGGGCTCATGATGCTTTTTAACAAAATAATGACCAGGCTCAAGCTTCTTTATTCCTTCCGTCATCGTTAGCGGTTCTGGTACATATTGAAAACTTAAATAATGTTGAAGAGCAGAAGGATTCACGGCTTCGAATTCTTCTATCATTGTAATACTTTTTTTCTCAGAAGCAAAAATCAGCTCCTCATCATTCTGCATATAGTAAAGGGGTTTAATTCCAAAAGGATCGCGTGCGCCCACTAATTTCTTTTCTAGCTTGTCCCAAATAAGAATCGAAAACATTCCTCTTAAGTCAGCGAACGCCTTCTCCCCTTTATGTACAAATAACGTAAGAACCACTTCTGTATCCGATTCCGTGTCAAACGTGTAACCTTCTCTCTTCAACTGTTCACGAAGTTCTACATAATTATAAACTTCCCCATTGAAAACCATCCAATATCGCTTATTTTCGTAATGATAAGGCTGATGCCCACTTTCAAGGTCAATAATACTAAGCCTTCTAAAACCAAGAGAAATCGATTCATCTGTATAATAACCTTCGTCATCTGGTCCTCTGTGTGTAATAATTTGATTCCTTTTCACAAAATCCGAATGATCGTAACGGTCCGATTTTCCTGGTTCTGTACGTAACACTCCAACAAAACCACACATAGTTGTAGCCACACTTTCGTTTGAATTAACACTTCCATTGTAACATTGTTGTAATCTAACCGTAACCTTATCGTTATAAAAATTCGTTAGATCGACTGTTTTTATGACAGTATATGTCAATTTATTCAAAAAGAATCAATCTATTAAACGATTTCAACTTGTTAAATGTTTCATCTGATTTATAAATGCGGTAACTTTCTTTATTCGAGAGGCAGTAGGAGAAGTAGGTTGTTATCAATTAGTGGAAAGAAGTCATTCGTCTTATCTAGGAAATTAATTGGAAGTGATCCCTTCTATTAAATCACACTCCTCTTCCAATTCGAACGTTAACCCAAAAAGAAGTCAACTTTCGACAAAATTAGAGGAATTGAATAAAATCTATAGAAAAAAACCTCTCTCATTATGTAGCTCAGAGAGAGGTTTACTTATCATTCTATTGTTGCAAAAACGAGATGAAATATACCCAATAAATGGCTTTCCACTGCTGTCACACGAAGACTAGAATTTTCTACAAGTTGGACTATATTCCGATCAAGGTGACATCCGATTTTTTCTGATACTATTGGATCAAACTTCCTTTGAAGATGTGAAACTATGCGATTCGAACTTATTCCGTGTTCAAACAGTAATAATTGTCCACCTGGTTTACACCACTTCGCCATTTGCTCCAATACAACGTTGGGATGAGGATAGGAGCACATAGATAAGGTAGAGACGACCGTATCAAAGGTATTTTCTTTGAAATCAACCATTTCTACATCTTCCTCGACGATCGTACAGGGATACTGCGTTTCTTTTGCAGCCTCTCTTGCATAGCGAACCATCTCTTCACTAAAATCAACTGCTGTTAGTGAATGAATGTTAGGGTATAGTGGGAAATTCGTTCCTGTTCCCACCGATAATTCCAAAACATCACCACTCGCTTTAGCTAAAAGTTTCTTTCGAAATTTTGTATCTATGGTTGTTTTCTTTCTTCTTTTCTCATACATCTTTGCGTGCTTGTCGAATATCTTTGATTGTTTGGTTGGATTAATAATGAATCATCCTGCCTTCCTTGATCAAAAGTCCCATAGTTATGACCATTCCTACCCTTAAAAGGAACTCTATTTATGATGATACCAAGAATTCAATAGTTAGATGGGAAAACCGCGAAAAAATAAACTACGGTAAACCGTAGCTCTATACTCTTCCTATATAAGTTGCGTTCAGATTGATCCCTTGCTGACCAGGTACCCAATTGGCTTGAACGCTTTTTCCTGTCTTCTCATTATATTGAAGTGCCTGAATTAGTCTTAGAATCTCATATGCATTTCTACCTACCTCAACAGGATAAACCATTTTTGAGACGATCACACCTTTTGGGTTAATAATAATCGTTCCTCGATAGGTAGCACCCGCATTTTCATTTAATACACGGTAATCTCGACTGATTTTATGATTTCGATCACTCACAAGCAAATAATTCACTTTCGATGCAGCCGGGGATACTTCGGTGAAAACCTTATGTGCGTAAACGCTATCTGTACTAATTCCTAAGACTACCGTATTCATAGCCTGAAGCTCAGGATAAATAGCAGCGACCGCTGCTAATTCTGTCGGTCAGACAAACGTAAAGTCGCTAGAATAGAAAAAAAGAATGACCCATTTCTCCCGGTAATCCTCTAAGCTGATTCTCTTTATTTCTTTTTGAATCGGATCAAAGGCCTCAGCACGAAATAATGGCGCCTTGTCTGTTGTTTGTGCGCAGTTTAGTCGTTGATAAAATTGCTGCTCTTCATGCTCCACGTCCCCACCTCTTTTCACAGGCAGTATATGTACAAGAGGCTGTCCATTTGTCTGTTTCTTTTATTCCTCTAATCCCTAACGATCATAACCGTTCACTTAAAGCGTTTTATATCATAGAAAAAGAGACTTTCTTTTTACTAAAGAAAGTCTCTTTCATTTAAAGGTTTACCCTTTCATTGCTGCCCATTCTTCACGAGATGGTCCGACCATTCCAGGTACAGTAAGACCAGCCTGGCGCATAAGCACTGTCATTTGTCCTCGATGATGCGTCTGATGTTGGAGCAAGAGAAGAAGAATCGTTCCGTAAGTTGTCTCACTGCCAAAGAATGTGGTTGTTTCTGTTAGCTTCTCATCATTCCACTGCTCCTGAAGAGTGCTCACGAACTCTTCAGCAGTTTTTTTATACAAAGCTGAGATTTCTTCTGCCTTAAAGGATTCACGTTCCTTCATCGGTTGAAGATCGAGCCCAGCACTCGACATCATATAAGTAATCGCTTGTGACAAGTGAACACCTAGCTTTTCAAGTGTAAAATGATCTGGCGCTACTTGCTGTGAAAGAGATTCATCTGTTAGATGATCCATTAGTTTAACTGTTTGAGTCGTCTCACGTTCCCATGTTCGTACAAAATCTTCAAGTGATCGAAACATCAAATAACCTCCTGAATATGTATTCATTCTTTACTTCATTCATTTTACACCTCATTCTTGAGCAAATAAAGTGAGAAACGTTCAGAAAACAAAAATACCCCTCACAAAGAGGGGGGAGAGAATAGGCTATACATCACTCTATGCTAATACATCTCTTCATATGCTAAAACACAAAACCTTCTTTCCTCTTAGCTATGTTAGCTGTAACGGAGGATTTCGCGAAACTTGGCGATTAAGCTCGATATTTCTTGTATTTATCGAGGCTTATCAACCCCAAAGTGGTTTTTCAACAAAAATACAATTGATTTTTTCAGATCGTTAGGCATCCTATATGAATTATGTTATTATATAAATCAGTTTAAATGGAAAAGAGGGATTTACATGGAGGAAGAACAGGAAATCATTCTCCCTGAAATCGGAAGTCTAGTCGAAATCGATAACCGAAAAGCTAAAGTCGTTAGCTTACTAAACAATACGATTGTAGCCGAATGGGAAGAATACTCAGAAGACGAATCAAAACGAATCGTCGTAAGACACGAAGAATATAAAATGCTTTAATAAAAGAAAAGCTCCAGCGCCCGGTTAGGTCCGACAAGCGCTGGAGCCTTTTAATTTGAACACGCCCTTTGTGTTCAGAGTAAAAGGCGAAGCGACTCGAGGACCTGGGCGCTGGAGCTAGATCAGAAAAGCGCAAGCGCCCGGTAGGTCCGACAAGCGCTGGAGCCTAATGAAACAACACCGAAAGAACAGGGGCAGTTCAATCTCCCCTGTCCTTTCTTATATTATCTTCTAATCCACCATTCACTTAATAAAACAAACAGCAAGACCACAACGCCCGCAAACCAGGGGAACCAATCAGGAACGTATTCCCATCCAAACAATTCTATGCCCCCTATCATTAATAAAGGGAATAAAAAAGAGACTTCACTAAGCCTCTATTTAATCCCAATCCATTTTCATTTTAATGTATCAGTTTCCTCAGCAGACACTTTATCCAACAGCTCTGCATAAGCCCTTTTAAACTTCTCGTATGTTTCAGGCCCATTTGCCTGTTCATTATTTTGAAAAAGCTGCTCAAACGCATAACCTTTCGCTTCTTCCAATGAACATTCTCTCGCACTCATCACGAGCTCCATATAAGATTTAAAATAGGCTTTACTCAGCGTTCCCGCGTTTTTAGTAATCATTCTTCTCACTCCTTACATCAAGATGTTGCTTGCCCACATTATAGTAGGCTTCTTGATCAGAAAGCAATTTTTATGGGATTACTTTATCGCATCCTTTTTCTCAACAAACGGTAAGCGAATCGTGAATGTCGTTTCTTCTTCACTAGAATGACAGTTAATTTCCCCGTGGTGATTCTGGATGATCTTTTGACACACATACAATCCGATGCCCGTGCCAAGTTCTTTTGTCGTATAAAAGGGTTCAAAAATGCGATCCAGGGTTTTGTCTGAAATTTTTGGTCCATTATTTGTGATGCGAATGGTTAACATTCCTTCTGCTTGTTCTCCCGTGATCCGTATTAGGCGAGGAGAACCTTCAGCTTTAAGAGCATCTAACGAGTTCATAAGAATATTCAAGAATACTTGTCGTAGTTTATCTTGCTGTCCATATACAGAAAGATTCGCTGGAAATTCATTAACAATTCGCACATCAATATCAATAATACTCGGATAAATGAAGGCAATAATCGAGTCAAACAGACCCTTAACCTCCAGCCACTCTTCCTGTCCGCTATCAATCTCCTTTTTGGAGACATGCAGAAATTGAGCAATGCGAAAGTTTAGCTGTTGCAGCTCATGATCGATCACTTCAACATATTTCATATCGGGATACTCTCTTTGTAGAAGCTTCACAAATCCTATAATGGCTGTAAGGGGATTCCTGAACTCATGAACGAAACTAGAAGACATCTGGCCCAGGATGGAAAGCTTCTCCTGATGGGTTTCATCTATAAAAGAAATCTTTTCCTGCAATTCATTTTCCTTCAGCTTTGTATATTCGGTTACGGCATGATAAGAAAACAGATCAAATAAATCATTTATGGAGTCAAGAGTGTTCTGAAGATCATTCACATTCACTTTAGAATACGTTATATGCTTCATGAGAACGCTTCTTCCAGCATTCACGTTATAAATAAAATCTCCTATGTTTACATTCGCTTCTGCTCGCTCAACCGCTACTTTGTGCGCAAGTGTCACAATCTTCTCATGAGCAATTGGCTCTTTTATATTTTGTTGAACAAGACGATACATGAGAATACCATTTGCTTCCACTTTATCTCGGTGTATGTCTGTCTTAGAAATCCGTATTTTTTCTTTCCATTTGATAAGATAGCTTTCAAGATTATGATCGAGATAGTCTAGTAGTTGCTCTCGAACAGCCATACTTCCTTCACCCCTTCCTGCCTTAGTCGGTGATTCATGGTTATATTTTCAAGTATAACAGTAAATAGAGGGTATTTTATAGATGCATTGTAGAGAGATAATCTATTATTGGTGGATAAAGATCGTCAATCAATGAAAGAAAATCTCTCTTCTTCTTTCCTATAAAAGTAATTCGAACGATATAAGCCAAAAGTGAATATCTCTACAACTGTCGTAAAACAAGTCGTTAAAAGGTATTCAATGCATGTAGTATTGGTGATTGTCTTACAACTCTCACATGCAAAATAAAGCGCTTTACTGATACTCTTACCTATTCGATTTCTTTGATTACCCTCGCTGGATTCCCACCAACCACGACATTCTCCGGCACATCTTTCACAACTACAGCACCTGAAGCAATAACAGCATTGTTTCCGATTGTAACGCCCGGATTAATGATGGCGCCTCCACCAATCCATACGTTGTCTCCAATGAAAACCGGCTTTCCATATTCTTGACCCGAATTGCGTTCCGTCGGATCAAGCGGATGTGTTGCTGCATATATATGGACACCTGGTGCTAGCATGCAATTGTCACCAAAGCGTATTTCACAAATATCGAGAAACACGCAGTCGAAATTCGCAAAAAAGTTCTCTCCTACGTGAATGTTGTAACCATAATCACACTTAAAAGTCGGTTCAATATAGAGATTTTCTTTCGTAGAACCAAAGAACCCCTTCAATAACCGCGTTCTATCTTCTATATCTGTCTCAATTGTTTGATTGAATAACCTAGTTATTTTGCGTGCATGAAGACGATCTTTCTGCAATTGCTCATCCTCTGGTCGATAATATTCTCCCCTGATCATTTTTTCTTTTTCTGACCTCATATAACTCGCTCCTATCTCCTCTAAGAATGGTTATTCACGATAAAACCGTTGTGTTCACAGTCCAATTTTTTAAATAAAATAACATATCCGCCCATAAATCTTCATTCTCTGTGAGAAAATGACCTCCGTTCGGAATGAGGGTCACCTCTATTAAAGGTCCTCGTTTCGCTAGTTTACGAACTTCATTTACAGGTGATAACGTATCTTTCTCTCCGTGCCAAAATCTTAACGGCCCTTTAATCTCGCTAATCTCAAATCCCCAATCTTTCGATAAGAGATTCGTTTCATAGATGACTCCTTCTACACCCTGTCTATAAGCTTCCTTCGCGTGATATAGTCCTGTTTCCACAAGAGCCTCTTCTCTCAAAAAGGCACGGTCCCACTCAGAAAGATGACGATGATTCCCAGCTAACATAGCATTTCGATACTTATGTGGATGACTTTCAAGCATTTTCTTTTGAGCTAAATTCGCTTTCTTAATGAGCCAAGGAAAATACTTTGATAAAAAAAAGGCAATCCGATTTTCTTTCGCCATTTCCTTTGGGGCTCTACCTTTTTTAAATGGCGTAGCTGAAGAAACAAGAGCTGTATTTTGGATTCGTTCAGGCAATGCATAAGCGCATGCCGCAGCGAATGGACCTCCTCCAGAAACACCCAAGACAGAGAAATGCCTTAAACCAATATGCGTAGCGAGCTCCTCTACATCCACAGCCCAATCAAGGATCGTTCTATTTTTTTGAAAAGTGGAGAGCCCATAACCCGGTCGATCTGTTGAAATTAAGTAAATCCCCATCGCTTTGGCCAGTTCATCATCTTCTAAAAACCAGATGCGTGACCCTGGTGTTCCATGAAAAAGCATAATCGGTATACCAGTAGGATCGCCATACTTCCAATAGCCAAGTTTTCTTCCATCACTTAAAACCATCGACTTCTCCTGCATAAGCCCCTCCTTGTGGTTGTCCTATCGCAAAATGGATGAGAAGGTGAACAGCACTAACAATTATTTTCTTTCCCTACAGTAAAGCTTGCTATCTCCCCTAAATAATAACATTTTTAGTTAGGAATTTGATGAAATTAAAAAGAACGCTCAGAATAGAAGGAAAACACTGAAATTGAAAAGATCATAAATGAATTCTTCTTACCTCTTGACCCTTACGTTGCGTTATCCACTAAAGTTAAATTTGAAAGGGGGACATTTAGCAGATGAAACGAGTAAAAGAAGTAGCGGAATTAACTGGAGTCAGCGTTCGAACCCTTCATTACTACGATGAAATCGGACTTTTAACACCAGCTACTACAGAAGCTGGTTACCGTCTTTATTCGAAGGACGATCTTGAGAAGCTTCAGCAAATTCTCTTTTTTAGAGCACTTGATTTCTCGCTGAAGAAAATTAAAACCATTCTAGAGGAACCTGATTTTGATCGAATGGAAGCGCTCAACTATCAAAAAGAAATTCTGCATGAAAAAAAACAACGTCTGGATAAGATGATCACCATGATTGATAAAACGATCCAAAATGTGAAAGGAGAAAGATCAATGACAGATCAAGAGAGATTTGCTGGATTCGATTTTAGCCAGAACCCATATGAACAAGAGGCACGCGAGCGTTATGGAGATGAAGCCATCAATCGTTCTAAACAAAAGATCAACAGCTTATCAAAGGACGAAAAAAATGCGCTCGGTCACTCATTTGATTCCATTTATAAAAGACTGGCTGATCTTAGAAAGGGTTCACCGGAAGCAGATGAAGCGCAGAAAGCGATTCACGATTGGTATGAATTTCTCAATGGAAATTTCGGATACCGTTATACGCTTGAAGCGTTTGAAGGACTTGGTCAAATGTATGTAGACGATGAGCGCTTCACGAAAAATATTGATCAATATGGAGAAGGTCTCGCGCTTTTTATGCGAGATGCCATGAAAGTGTATGCTGATCAACACAAGTAGAAATCACCAAACAGGTGAGCTCAACCTCTTAAGAAGTTGAGCTCTTTTCTTAATCATTCTTTTTTCCTTTAGTAGAACCAAACCCAACCCCAAGGGCGATTCCAACACCAAGTCCAAGTGGAATATTATCCAAGGCGACACCTACTCCTGCTCCAATGGCTATTCCAAGACCAACGCCTAAACCCATCCTGCTTTCACTTTTTGGTTTACTCACAAATATCTCTCCTTATTAAGGGATTGTCTTACTCTTTACGAATGAGCGGGAAAAAGGTTACATCTTTCGGGACAGCCAGACGGTTTCCTCTCACAAAAGAAACTCTTCCTATTTATATTAGGAAGAGTTTCTTCTAGAGGGCCTTTCTCATTTCTTAGAATAATGTTTGCATAATTTAATTCGCTAGCTATTTGCTTTAATTTTCAGTAGCCACTTTGCTTTTCTGAACTGAATCTTCTTTAGTAGCTTTCGGTTTTCGAATAAACAAAGCTAAAACAAGTCCAATAATAGCTGAAATACCCGCTACGATAAAGGAAACGTTAACGCCATGAACAAGACCTTCAACTCCGCGTGACGGCTGAGCCGCCTGAGACATCACGGTTACGAGTAGCGCGGTCCCAACAGCACCGGACACTTGACGCATTGTATTGTTCATTGCTGTGCCGTGTGGAATGAGGTGAGCAGGAAGCTGATTTAATCCTGCCGTTGTAACTGGCATCATCACCATCGCTACCCCAAACATTCTGATCGCATTCACAATAGCTAAATAAGCGAACGTCGTTTCTGGTGTTAAATTTGTGAACATAAATGTCGTCACCGTTACGATAATCAAACCAATGATCGCAAGCCACTTTGCTCCAAATTTATCGAATATCCTACCAGTAATCGGGTTCATAAAGCCCATAATCAGAGCCCCTGGCAATAGCATTAATCCTGATTCAAATGCGGTGAATCCAAGCATATTCTGCATAAGAAGCGGCAGAACAGTTGCAGCACCGATCATGGCAATAAAGACAACCATCCCAAGCACAGTTGTTAATGTGAATAGCTTATATTGAAACACTCTAAATTGAAGCACAGGCTGCTTGAGTTTTAACTGACGTAAGATGAACCAGCACAATGTCACACTACCGATGAGCATGGCGATAATCACCTGTTCACTTCCCCATCCGTTTGTACCAGCACTACTGAACCCATACAATAATCCACCGAAACCTAACGATGAAAGAACGATCGATAGAATATCTAGCTTCGGATTCGTTTGCTCTGTCACGTTTTTCAAAATCAAATACGCAATAAAGAAGTCAATAATCACGATCGGCAGGATCACATAAAACAAACTTCTCCACGGGTATTGCTCCACAAGCCAGCCTGATAAAGTCGGCCCAATCGCTGGTGCAAAGGAAATCACAAGCCCAAACATCCCCATCGCTGTACCCCTTTTTTCAACAGGGAAAATTAAAAAGAGGATCGTTTGCATAAGCGGAATGATAATCCCGGCTCCAGATGCCTGGATGATACGCCCTACCATCAAGAGTGGAAAGTTCGGGGCAACGGCGCAAATAGCTGTACCAACCGCAAATAGCCCCATCGCGGTTAAGAATAGTGTTCTTGTTGTGAATTTACCTATTAGAAAAGCTGTAATTGGAATCATCACGCCATTAACTAGCATGAAAATCGAGGTTAACCACTGGGCTGTACTTGCCTCCAAGTCTAGATCGACCATGATATGTGGCAATGCCGTCGCAAGCAGCGTTTGATTTAGAATCGCTGCAAATGCACCTGACAATAGCACGATTAAGAGCGGTACTTTATTAAAAGAACCGATTCCTTCTGATGATTGTTTAGTGTCGTTCATGTTCTCCCTTCTTTCTCAATGATTCTCTATTTTCCCGATGTCCTTCAGGAAGGTGTTCGAAGTAGACCGGATTGAAGAAGTCTAAGCTCAGTCTGGTATTTTGCCATCGCATCTGGAATCGATAAGTTATTAGAGATACTGTGAATCAAATTATGAAACGTAACGGCTGTTAAAATCTGCATAATATGAAACACCTCTTTCCTACTTGAAACATTTAAGTTCTCATGATCAACGAGGTCATAAATGTCATCATAGCGATGGTTTGTTACATCCTCGGTTAAATACTGCGAGAACGTATTCTCAATCTTATAGTTCATATTAAGCAGTACATTTCGAATAAAGTCCCTCTGACCAGTATCCTCTGAATGCTCTAATGTAGATCTAAAGATCTCACTAATTGCTTTGAAGAGATCTCCTTCAAACTTCTTTAGATTGGCAATTAAATGTTCATGACGTTCTCTTGCATGTTCATTTAATAAATAAAAGAAAGCATCTTCTTTATCCTCAAAATATTGATAAAAGCTCCCTCTTGGTATACCTGCGGTTTTCAAGATATTTGAAATCGATGCATCATAGAGCGATACTCTAGAAAACTCTTTTTTTGCTGCATCAATTAGTATTTGCTTTTTCTCTTCTTTCAAATTAAAAAAGGTTGCTTTTGGCACATTGAATCACCTACCACTAAAATTATGACACCGTGTCATATCGCCAAACCTACTATATGTGACACAGTGTCACATGTCAAGAAAAGTGAACTCCATAAATAAGCAGCACACTCTATTAAATGATAATGTTTGCTTTCAAAAAAAGAGTGGAAACTATTTTTTAGGAATAATGTTATGCAAAGGTGGTTACTGTGATGAACAGAAACATTAGCAAGGGATGGATTTTCTTCTTCGGGGCTCTCGGAGGCTTACTGTACGGATATGACACAGGAGTTATTTCCGGTGCCTTATTATTTATTGAACATGATATTCCCCTATCCGATTTTCTACAAGGGGTTGTCGTTAGTTCATTATTAGGCGGGGCTATTGTAGGTGCCGGAATGAGTGGGTATGTATCTGATAGATTTGGACGGAGGCGCGTCGTTTTTGCAATCGCACTCATTTACCTGATTGGTTCACTCGTCTTAGCTCTTTCTCCTAACGCAGCCGTTCTCATTATAGGCCGCATCATACTTGGACTTGCTGTTGGTGGTTCGACAGCGATTGTACCAGTCTACTTATCAGAAATGGCTCCAACAAGGTCAAGGGGCGCACTAGCATCGCTTAATCAGTTAATGATCACGATTGGAATTGTGCTCGCTTACCTCATTAACTATGCATTTGCACCAATTGAGGGATGGCGTTGGATGCTTGGTCTTGCTTCCGTTCCAGCGCTCGTATTAATGATCGGTGTTCTCTTTATGCCTGAAAGTCCGCGCTGGCTCATTAAGCGCAACCGTGAAGAAGAGGCCAGAAAAGTGATGGCATTAACGCGAGAACAAAGTGAAATAGATGAAGAAATGAAGCAAATGAAAAAAATTGAGGAAACTGAGGAAAGCACGTGGGATGTACTTAAATCCAAATGGATACGTCCAATGCTTCTTGTCGGAAGCGGTATCGCCATCTTCCAGCAGCTTATTGGTATTAATGCGGTGATCTACTACGCACCAACCATTTTCACTAAAGCTGGTCTTGGAGATTCAGCTTCTATTCTCGGAACGCTTGGAATAGGAATCATGAATGTGTTGATGACGCTTGTAGCGATCGCTACGATTGATAAGCTAGGTCGAAAAAAACTGTTGCTACTAGGAAATATCGGGATGTCGTTAAGCTTAATTATTCTTGCAACGATTCTCTTTACAGCAGAACTTACAACGACAATTGCCTGGCTAACCGTCATCTTTCTTGGGCTCTTTATCATCTTTTTCTCCGCCACTTGGGGCCCAGTTGTTTGGGTTATGCTACCGGAACTTTTCCCTAATAAAGCCCGTGGTGCAGCGACTGGATTTACAACACTTCTTCTATCAGCATCGAATTTAGTTGTTTCCTTATTCTTTCCTGTTCTACTCTCAGCGCTCGGAACAGCATGGGTATTCGTAATCTTTGCCATTATCGGTGTCTTTGCCTTCTTCTTTGTCATGAAATATGTACCAGAAACAAAAGGAAGAAGCCTTGAAGATATTGAAAATGACCTCCGAGGAAAAGCTTCAACGTAATACAAGCATACAGAACCCGCTCATCCACATTGGATCAGCGGGTCTTCTTTTTGAGCAACGTCTCCGTTATATCCGCTCACCATTCTTAAGCTTTTTAATTAATTCGGTAAGATCAGATTTTTGAATACGCCAGTGACTGCCAATCTTAAACGCCGGGATTTTGCCATCCTGAACTAATTTATATGTGGTCATCTCACTAATTTGAAAATATTTCGCCACTTGAGAGATCGTCATAATATCATGATGCTCATTATCCTGACTCATGTTATCGCTCCTTATCAATCTATCACCCTATTCTAACAAAGTTCTTCCACTTATGGACCCAAACTCTATTAATACGATAACTCATTATAACAGGTTATATCAAATTAGGTTAAATTAGATCAAAAGATGAATGAATCATCCGCTTTTAGTGTTCTACTATTAAATTATCAAAATTAAACGCACGCGTATTCGAGAGTAAATAAGAGTAAATTAAAGTTTTTACCGTATGATTTTCGCTTACATCCTCATTTCCATTTTCATAGATTCTATGCTAAACTTCATCTTGTTGTAAACGGACCCGACTTCTATGAGAGTTAGGAGTCATCACAATACTAGATTTAGAAAGAGGTGCAACATTGAACTTATCTTCTATTAAACAAGATTGGTTTGGCAATGTGAAAAACGATACCCTCGCCGGAATCGTTGTCGCACTTGCCTTAATACCAGAAGCGATTGCCTTTTCCATTATCGCAGGCGTAGATCCGATGGTTGGATTATATGCGAGCTTTTGTATCGCCGTAGTAATTTCATTTGTTGGTGGTAGACCAGGAATGATTTCTGCAGCAACAGGAGCCATGGCGCTTCTAATGGTGACGCTTGTAGCGGATCATGGACTACAATATTTACTTGCAGCAACGATCTTAACAGGGGTTATTCAATTCTTCCTTGGCGTGTTTAAGCTTGCTCGCTTTATGAAGTTCGTACCACGCTCCGTTATGATTGGGTTTGTGAACTCACTTGCGATTTTGATTTTCACTTCTCAACTGCCGCATTTCGTTGGTGAATCATGGCCAATGTACTTGATGGTAGCAGGTGCTCTTGCAATTATTTATATCGTTCCACGATTCACGAAAGCTGTTCCATCACCACTCATTGCGATCGTTGTGATTACAATTGTTGCGATTACAACTAGTAGTGGCGTTCGAACGGTTGGGGATATGGGTGAATTAACGCAAGCATTACCATTATTTCTAATTCCAAGTATTCCATTGAACTTTGAAACATTAGCGATTATTTTCCCATATTCAATGGCTCTAGCAGTTGTTGGTTTACTTGAGACATTCTTAACAGCACAAATCGTTGATGATTTAACAGATACAGATAGCAATAAGAATAAAGAAGCAAAAGGTCAGGGCATGGCGAACGTTGTAGCCGGATTTTTCGGAGGAATGGCTGGTTGTGCGATGATTGGACAATCCGTTATTAACGTGAAATCAGGTGGACGTGGACGCTTATCCACTTTCGTTGCCGGCGTTTTCTTAATGATTCTGATCTTAGTATTAAACGATTTACTCGTTAAAATACCTATGGCAGCTCTAGTTGGCGTTATGATTATGGTATCCATTGGAACATTCGATTGGTCATCCATTAAAAATCTTCATAAAATGCCGCGATCTGACGCAGCCGTGATGGTCGTTACCGTCATTACTGTTGTCACAACGCATGATTTATCAAAAGGTGTACTTGCCGGTGTTATTCTAAGTGCTTTATTCTTCGCTTCTAAGATTTCAAAAGTACGCGTTGAAGAAAAGATCGACGAATACGCGGAGAAAAAGATTTACCACATTCATGGTCAGCTGTTCTTTGCATCTGTTACTGACTTTGTGAATAGCTTTAATTATAAAGAAGAAGGTATTAAAACGGTCGAGATTGATTTATCAGATGCTCACGTTTGGGATGACTCAGGTGTTGGCGCCGTTGATAAAGCCATCATGAAATTCAGACAAAACGAGATCGATGTGAAAGTGACTGGTGTTAACCAGGAAAGTTCACAGCTTATCGACCGCTTAGCTGTTTATAATAAATAAGCGCAAGAAAAAAGCCACTGCTGTGGCTTTTTTCTATGTTATGCGTTTGTATAGATCATAACGAAATGTAAGACAGCACCTTCGCTGTGAAGATTTAAGTAACCATGCTTCTGATCCGCTCTAAACTTAATCGAATCATACGTATTTAATTCATACGTTTGTTCCTGAACTTGTACAGTTGCCTTTCCTTCCATCACTGTTACATACTCAATGACCCCTTCTTGATGAGCATCTGCGTAATACTCTCCCATAGGTTCTAAAAAAGCACGGTGCGTTTCAAGAGAGCCATAGCCACTATCTGTAAACATGGGTTCTAACGTTAAAGCTTCATTTGAACTCAATACTTTATTGCCCTCATTTTTCCTTGAAATGACGACTTCTTCCTTTTCTGCTAGTAGACTTGAGATCGGGATGGAAAGACCATTCGCTATTTTCCATATCACCGTTAAAGAAGGATTCGCCTCTCCTCTCTCAATTTTACCTAACGTAAGCTTACTCACGTCTGTTAACGTTGCTAGATCCTGCAAGCTTATCTCACGTTTTTTTCGAATGGCTCTTAACGTCATACCAACCTGCTGAGCAAGCTTTTCTGCAGCTGTTATCTTTTTTTCATCCACTAATAAATCCTCTCCATTATCTTTCTCTTGTATATTTCCACCACACCCTATAGTATATTATAATATACACAAAACATAATATACTATACTTAACAAAGGGCGTGTTTAAGTAATATGAGGGAAATTGCGATCGGTATTCTCGCCTCAATGTTTTTTGCAGTTACATTTATTTTGAATCGTTCAATGGAGTTAGCCGGAGGAAGCTGGATGTGGAGCTCCTCCCTCCGCTTCCTTTTCATGATTCCTTTTCTTCTATTAATTGTACTCGTTAGACGGAATATGAAACAAGTTTTTATTGAA
Organism: Anaerobacillus sp. 63XJN7_4_ISO-PGPR-S23-413; assembly: GCF_056173725.1. Taxonomy (NCBI): domain Bacteria; kingdom Bacillati; phylum Bacillota; class Bacilli; order Caryophanales; family Bacillaceae; genus Anaerobacillus; species Anaerobacillus sp. 63XJN7_4_ISO-PGPR-S23-413. The sequence goes on along the minus strand of NZ_CM149688.1, from coordinate 1,336,827 downwards.
ATGCGAAGGAACCCTTTTCAGTGGTTACTCTGGAGTTTTGTTGGATTCGTTTTATTTTATGCCCCTTTAACCTATGCTGCCGCTTATGGCGCAGGGTGGCTAGTGGCAGGAACGTGGCAAATGACGATCGTAGGGGGAATTCTCGTAGCTCCTCTTTTTTACTCAACCGTTCAAACGTCTAGTGGATCGATAAAAAAACGGCACCGCATTCAAAAAAAAGCCCTCCTTATTTCCATCGTGATTCTTGCTGGTGTCATGTTAATTCAGTGGCAAAAAGCAAATGAAATGACTGTAAACGAAGTGATGGTTGGCGTTCTTCCTGTCCTTTTTGCGGCAATTGCTTATCCACTCGGAAACCGAAAGATGATGGAGCTTTGTGATGGACGACTCGATACCTTTCAACGAGTGTTAGGCATGACGCTTGGGAGCACTCCGTTCTGGATTATTTTAAGTGTTATCGCCTGGAATAAGGTTGGCCTTCCTTCAGGAGAACAGCTCACTCAATCGCTGATCGTTGCCACCTGTTCAGGCGTTATTGCCACAACATTATTTTTTATCGCAACAGACCGCGTGAGACTTCACCAGGGAAAGCTTGCCTCTGTTGAAGCGACTCAGTCAACTCAGGTATTGTTTGTGATTGCAGGAGAGGGACTGCTTCTATCGAGCCCACTTCCTACTTACATCGCATGGGGCGGCATTGCTCTCATTATTGTCGGCATCGTTCTTCATAGCTTTAATGTTAAAAAGCTGAACGTATCCAGCACTCCCGATCATCGACAAGTAGATCAACCGAAAACGGTTTAGAAAAGCTTCCTACTAAAATAAAATGACCAGTCATTTCCTAATGATTGGTCATTTTATGAAGTGTCATGTACTTTTTCTCTTCAAACTCTCTATCCCTTTATGATCGTCTTAGGTAATTGCTTCCGAAGACTCATCATCACGATAAGCCCAACGACGCTAATTACATAAGCGCCCATTTCCCATGCAAAACCTTCCAAATGAAGCAAACTAAACAGCAGCTGAACTCCAAAAAGAATCAGCATTAAGACAAGACTCGATAACAAACCAATAAGAGAATTAAAATTAGCAATTAGACCAATTATAATGATACCGCCTACAGTTAAAGCAACTGGTTGACTGAGAAACAATACGTCTCTCCCAAATTCTATGTGAAGAACCGTAACCCCTACGGTGAAAATCATCGGGACCATAACGATGCCATAAACAATCAGAAAGCTCTTTACACCTGTATGGAAAGAACTCATCCGAAGGGCCCATATAAGAGCAACCAACCATACAATCGTTGAAATAGGATAACCGATGATTTCAATTAGTGAAAATGATGTATTCCCATCTATAAACTGTGATACTAAAAAGATACCAAAAACTCCTGCAATCATACGCGCAATTAATTTCCGATTATCCTGTGGCGACTGATCCATCGAATCAATCAATTCTTTTGCGTAAGCTTTCGGATCCTTTCCAAAGATATCTTTCGCTGTCTTTCCGTCGCGTTCCCCCTCCATCAAGTGATCTTCTGCTTCCATTAAGAAGCGATCGATTTCCTCTTCATCTACTCCTTTCGTAATCAGATAAACACGCATATCTTGAATAAATTTCTCGCTTTCTTTCGTCATCTCCTCATTCACTCTCCTTGTTTAAAATCTGATTGACCGTTGTGCTTAAATGAATCCACCGTTTCTGAAAACTTTTCAATTCTTCTTCTCCCTTTTTCGTTAACGCGTAGTACTTTCGTTTCGGTCCTGCTGTTGATTTCTTTAACGTTGACTGTATGAGCTGATCTTTCTGTAAACGGATAAGGATAGGGTAAATTGTCCCTTCACTAAATGCTTCAAAGCCATAATGATCAAGCTTTGAGGCAAGCTCATATCCGTATACTTCTCCTTCACTAATAATCGATAAAATACAGCCATCAATGATTCCTTTTAACATTTGAGTTGTTTGCATGTGCTTCACCAATCTTTCCAATCTATAACTCTTGTTATACAAGAGTTATAGAAATCACCCAGCTATCTTGCAAAGCAAGGTATATACGTAGTATATGCTAAGCTATCTTGTATGACAAGAGTTATATTCATATTTTTACCAAAAAAGAAAAAAACGCCCCAGTAATGCTTAGGGGCGCTCGTTTTTTAATGTAGCGTAACTTTCACAAGTTCAATCAAAACCTCTTCTGCAGAACGAACCGGTTCTCCCCCGCCTTGCGCAAAGTCTTTCTTTCCTCCACCTTTTCCATTAATGAATGGAAGAACTTCTTTTAAAGAAAGGTTCATATCATAAGATAAAGCTTCTCCTCTTCCACAAACAATTTGCAGCTTATCTTCTGCCTCACTTATGAAAAAGACGATCACATGTGGATCTTCTTTCAGCACCATCTTCGCTAGCTTTTGCAGTTCTTTCATTCCATGTTGTTTGGAAATCATCTGCACGACTTTTTGGTCATGAATGGTATCAGCACCATGAAGTAATTCCTTTGCTTCATAAGAAAGTAGTTTTTCATTTAGCTCTTCAATCGTTTTTTCATATTCTTTCGACTGAAGGAGCACTCGTTCTGCCGCTTCTACTAAATCTGATTGAGGAACGCTAAGAGCGTTCGTGAGTCCAAGGATGATACCCTGTTTCTTCCGAAGTTCATCAGTTACTCGCTCGCCACAGACAAAGTGGACGCGCGTTTGTTTTTTTTGCTTTTCTATTTTCAAAATAGATACCGCCTGAACCTGGCCTGTAGAAGAAGGGTGTGTTCCTCCGCATCCGCTATAGTCTACGTCTGGAATCATTACAAGACGGATGTCTTCCGAGACGGCTAGCTGCTTTCGAAGGGTATAATTCGCCAGCTCCTCTTCGCTTACCCACTTCGTTTCAATCGGCAAGTTCTGCTGAACAACGTTATTCGCAAATTTTTCAGCTGTTCTAACTTCATCATCATCAAGAGTGGCAACGTTAAGGTCGATCGTACAAACTTCCTGACCTAGATGAAAGCTCACCGTGCTATATCCAAGTTGGTCTTCAAAAGCTGACGAAAGGATGTGCTGCCCTGCATGCTGTTGCATGTGATCAAACCTGCGAGGCCAGTTGATATCTCCGTGAATATGTTCTGCCTCATGAAGCTTGCCGTCAACATAGTGACGGACTTCTCCATCTACCTCTTCTACATCAAGAACCTGTACACCATTAATCGTTCCACTATCATATGGCTGACCTCCACCAGTTGGATAAAAAGCCGTTTGATCTAGAACAACGTAAGAGCGATTCGCATCATCTGTGAACTGTTCCCACTTTTCAGCGGTAAAGGTTGTTATGTATGGGTCTTGATAGAATAATTTAGTCGTCATTGCATTTCACTTCTTTCTGTACTAGTAAATAAGTTACTATTGATTAGCTTATCATTTATCAAATTTGAGAGCCGCTGTATCAATCTCGTTAAAAAAGTTATTTGAAATAGCGCGGAATGAATGAAATTTTCGTAGAAAAATCGAATATAAGTTTGAACCGTTTACCTCATCAGTTTTTGAAGCCCGGCATTCCGTTCTTGGCGCACTTCCTCCGAAGCGAGATCATATTTCTTCAACAGGTGAAACAGTTCGTTCAATGTTTCTTGTGTAATTGTTTGTTGTAAGAAGCGATATGTATCCTGCACAAGTTCATCTGGCATATAAGGTGACTGGGTCTCAAGCTTTGTCATAACGTCTCCGTACGAGTGATCGATTGTACATTTCCCCACTTGCCTTCACTCCTCTCTTCTTATACTACTAGTTTAGCACGATTCATTCACGCGGTATTCCATTCAAGTAAAAAAGAACAGACGGTTTGTCTGTTCTTTACGTTTATACAGCTTTATCTTTTGGCTTTTGTTCTTCTAATCCTCCAACTTCTTCTGACTCATCAAACTTCTCGAATTTCTTAGGATTACGAATGATTTTCATAAGAGAACCGAGAACGAATAGGGATAAGAATAGGGCCGGAACTCCACCGAGATTGGCTAACATTTTAATTCCATCAATATTCGCATAGCTGATCATAATCCACGCTACTAGCGTTACTGTGATCCCCCAAACAACTTTTATGAGCACGCTTGGTTCAGGACTACTAGGTGTAATTCCTGTTGAAGAAATACCACCCATGGCTGCAAGGTTTGAATCAGCTGCAGTAACAAAGGATATAAAGACGATAAACACATAAATCGGAATCACAATTGCAGCAAGTGGTAGAGCATCAAATACCGCATAGAGAGCAGCCTCTGCACCTACTGTATTCATGATATTAGCAAGTCCAGCACCCGTCATCTCCATGTTAATTGCTGTTCCACTAAAGATCGTCATCCATAATCCTCCGAAAAATGCCGGTAGAACAAAATTGACGATAATCATGTGTTTCACTTTGTAGCCAAATGAAATTCTTCCAAGGAATAAAGCCGTAATCGCTGCCCACGAGAACCAGCTTGCCCAGTAGAACGTCGTCCACGATTGTGGCCATGGATCGCCAGCAGATGCACCCGTGAAAAGACTTTTGTTAAAGAAATTCGTAAAATAATTCCCCGCTGATTCTGTTCCTAAATTTAATAAGTAAGAAGTTGGTCCCACGATAAACATAAAGATGATAATACCTATAAAAAGTCTCATATTGATATTGGAAAGAACTCGAATCCCTTTCATTAAACCTGTAGACGCTGAAATTATAAACGTTACCATTAAAGCAATGGCAATCGCAGCCCATAAGGTTGGCGAACTCGCAATTCCACTAATGTAGTTAACGCCACCGCCAAGGTTTAATAAGCTCGTTCCCATCGATGCCGCCATCCCAAGAGCAAGAGTGTAAAGGCAAAGAGCATCAATCACATTCGCCCATTTACCCGAAATGCGATTACCGAATAGGGGAGCTAATGTTGAACTTAAGCTAAAAGGCTTTTTCATATTATAATAAGCAAATGCAAAGACGATCGCTGGTAAGCAGTAAATCGCATATGGTGTAATCGTCCAATGCAAGTACATTGTAGAAAGTGAGAAGATGGCTGCTTCTGGACTATTCGGATCAATGCCAAGCGATTCTGGAGGTGCCGATACATGGTATAGTGGCTCAACAATTCCCCAAAACGTCAGACCTGCCGCAATCGTAGTCGTTAAGGTGATGGCAAACCAAGTCATTGGTTTCAACATCGGCTTCGCTTTGTCTCCGCCAATTCGGATATTTCCTAGTGGTGAGAAGTATACAGCAACACAGGCTACGACCATTAATAACCCTGCGATACTAAATAGCCAGCCAAGATTGGCAATCACCCAGTTGTTCATATTAGTGGCCGTCGAAATAAAGGCCTCTTTATTTGTAAAACTAACAATGGCAGCTGCAAGTAATAGAAGAAACGGTGGCCAAAAAACCGGATGCTTAAAACTTTTCATAACATGAACCCCTCCCATGAGATTATTCAATTAACCGTTACCGCAAGTAAAACTGTTGTTTCTTGACTGCATCCACCTTTTTTTGATATTTCTCTTTGGACGAGTCCGCATTGTAATCGAACGGCCTTTTACACCTTAAATCAATTCTGTATATCGTTCTGCATTGATCACCGGTTCTCTTTGAAAATCAATCACAGATCGACCTACATTCACGCAGTTGCAATCATGAAATGAGTCAAAGGCCTGGTTGATTTCATCCAAGGAAACGCGATTAATCACAAGTTCATCAAGCATAAACTTACCATCGAGGTAAAGCTCAGCAATTTTAGGAAAATCACGATATGGCTGGGTATCTCCGTAGAAGCTTCCTTTGATCACTTTTCCAACTCGGTGAAAACCACCCGCAGGCAGACTAAGTGACATTTCAGGATGAAAGGCACCAACAACTACAATCGTTCCACCTTTACGAGTTGCATTCCAGGCGTTAGCGGTAGCAGCTGTATGTCCTGAGCAGTCGATCGCATAATGAACACCAAATCCGTTCGTTATCGCACGAATCATTTCAGGTGCATCCCCCTCGCTCACGTTCACAGTATGTGTAGCCCCAAATTGCTTCGCGATTTCAAGGTTCGCTGGCTTCATATCACAGGCAATGATTTTCGAAGCACCGGCGATTCTCGCACCTTGAATCGCATTCACCCCTACACCTCCGATGCCAAACACAGCAACGGTTGAACCGGGAGTTGCTTTAGCGGCATTGACCGCTGCGCCATAGCCAGTGGCAACGCCACATCCGATCAGCGATGCTTGAGCGAGCGGCATCGCATCTGGTAATTTCACACAAGACATATCAGGAACGACGGCATATTCAGCAAATGTCGAAAGAAGAGAATTATGAAAAAGCGGAAGACCATCCTTACTAAGTCGAGAAGTTCCATCGAGAAGCGTACCGTTAAACATTGGGCCAAAGGCTGACTCACAAAGATGAATAGCACCAGTGACACAAAACTCACACGTCCCGCAGTAGGGAACCCAGCTTAGCGCTACTTTGTCACCAGGTTTAACCGTCTTGACGTTAGGACCTACCTCAACAACTGTACCAGCGCCTTCATGACCAAGAATGGTTGGGAACGGGGTCGATGGATCTTGTACGGCGTTGAGGTCACTATGACAGACCCCAGTCGCCGCAATTTTTACAAGGACTTCATTTGCTTTCGGTGAAGCTAACTCCACTTCTTGAATTTCAAGTGGTGCACCTAGACCCGTCATTACAGCCGCTTTCATTTTCATACTCTTTCCTCCGCTCTTTTAGTAAGCAACCCAGATTGCTTTTGTTTTTGTATACGATTGAAGCGAGTGCACGGCATATTCTTTGCCCCAACCACTTTGTTTCCAGCCTCCAAATGGACTAGCAAAGTCGTAGCAGCCATATTTGTTTACGAATACCATACCAGCTTCAAGCTTTTTCGCTACGCGATGCGCTCGAGAGACATCATTCGTCCATAGACCAGCAGCAAGACCATAAATCGTATCATTCGCCATTCGAATAACCTCTTCTTCCGAATCGAATGGCAGGATGCAAAGGACAGGTCCAAATATCTCTTCCTGTGCTATCGTCATACCGTTTGTCACGTCAGCGAAAATAGTTGGCTTAATATAAAATCCATTCGCTTTCTCACCCTCAATATCACGCTCTCCTCCGGCGACAAGCCGTGCCCCTTCTTGTTTTCCACTTTCAATGTAATGAAGAATACTGTTCATATGAGCCTCTGAAACCTGTGGTCCCTGGTCACTTTCAGGATCAAATGGATCACCACACTTGTATACGCTTGCATATTCACCGATTTTTTCAACTACCTCATCATAAACTGGGCGCTCCACAAAAAGTCGTGTTGGTGCAGAACACTTCTCGCCTTTATGGGTAAACAACCCATAGAATGAACGTTCAATCGCCCCTTCAAGATTTGGTGCGTCTGCAAAAATAATATTTGGTGACTTACCTCCTAGCTCCAGTGTGACTGGCTTCAAGTTCGAATCCGCTGAGTCATGAACGAGCTTTTTCCCAACTTCCGTGCTTCCTGTAAAGGAAATTTTATCAACATCCATGTGCGTGCTAATGTAAGATCCAATCGAGCCTTTACCAAGAATTAGATTTAGAACGCCTGGCGGTAATAGCTTCGCTTCATGAATGATTTCAACGAGACGAATCGCTGAGTAAGATGTCGTACTAGAAGGCTTCAAAACAACCGTATTCCCCATCGCAAGCGCTGGCGATAGCTTCCATACAGCCATACCAATTGGAAAATTAAATGGAACAATTTGACCACAAACGCCGATCGGATCTCGCGTTGTATAGCTTAAGAAATTCCCTTCCACCGGATTGTTTTCTCCATAATACTTATCCGTCCATCCCGCGTAATATTGGAAGAGATCTGATGCTTCTTGAACATCATCGTTATAAGCTTCCGTATAAAGCTTTCCATTATCTAGAGACTCAAGCGTTGCTAACTCATCCTGGTGTTCAATAATAAGGGCACTAATCTCGCGTAGAATCCTTGCTCTTTCTTTTCGCGTTGTTTCTTTCCATGTGCCATGATCGAACGCCTCTCTAGCTGCCGAAACTGCTTGATCGACGTCTTCTTTTTTGGCGCTATGGATTGAACCAGTTCGTTTTCCAGTCGCAGGATTAATGGATTCAATCGTTTCTCCGCTACTGCTTTCCACCCACTGTCCATTTATATAAAGCTTTTTTGGTTTCTCGAGCCATTGACTCGCCCACTCTAACTTTGGCTGCTTAATGCCTTCAAATTTCGTTTGAATGTTTTTCATATCAATATCCCCCATTTGCTTGTAGTTGAAGTAACCCATCTTTACCATCTGTTTTCATTGCGTTTGAGACAGCTTCATAACCAAAGCGTTCTTTTAAATCAACAACTAGCGGAATTGTGGTGTTTGCATAATCTCTGCACGTTGCTTCATTCACTTTTATTCCTTTTACACAACGTTCTTCGAAAACTGGCAGCACATTTGTCAACATTTGGATCGCATCTATTATCGCCATCCCGGCTACGCCTTCGAACACGTTAAGATCAAGCTCTCCATGCTCTAGTGCTGCCTGGACAGTACGATCACACCCAAGTACCTTGAAACAACATTGAATGAGCGTTTCAGGTATTACTGGATTTACTTTCCCAGGGAAGAACGATGAGCCCGCCTGTACTGCCGGTAGCGATAGTTCTCCAAAACCTGTTTCAGGACCAGAAGCGCGAATGCGTAGATCTTTTCCGAATTTAATCAAACCACTAGCCAGCTGCCTCAGCTCGTTTGATACATCTCCAAGGTCATCAAGATGCTGAGCTGCATCAAATAAATTGTCACGATACATTACGTTCCGACTCGTCGTTTCCCTTAAATAATGCAAAATGTTTTTCCGGTATCCCTCAGACGCTCCAATCCCAGAACCGATAACCGTTCCTCCTAGATTAATGCGGTCCATTTGTTCTGTAGCTTTTTGTAGTGACTCCATGCGGCGATCAAGTAACGCCACAACACCTGACATCGAATCTCCGAGCGGTACCCTCATTCCATCCTGTAAACAGGTGCGCGAAATGGTCATTACATCCGACCACTCATTCGCTTTTTCTCTTATGCTTTGTTGCAACGATCTCACAACAGCAAGGAGCTTCTCCAGTTGCCTTGCAATCGTAAGACGAATCGCCGTATGACAAACGTCCGAAGTGGATTGGGAAGCGTTCACATGATCATTGGGTTGCACTTCTTCGTAGCTACCAATCTCGTATCCAAGAATTTGATTCGCTCGATTCGATACAACTTCATTCACGTTCATGTTCGATCCAATACCACCTCCTCCGTGATAAGGATCAACTGGAAAATGTTCTACGTGCTTTCCGCTAATAAGCTCATCACATGCTGTAACAATGGCATCCTGAATTCGCTTCGGTAGTACTCCCGCCTCACCATTTGCAAGCGCAGCAGCCTTTTTTACAATGCTTAGTGCCTTCACATAATCAGGATAATCTGTAAGCTTTTTTTCTGAATAGCTTAGATTTGCAGTACTCCTAACTGTCTGGATCCCATAGAGAGCATCGCTTGGAATCTTGACAGTGCCAAACTCATCTTGCTCATATCTCATCTGAAAACCCTCTTTCACGAATAGGCGGTTGGATCTACCCGAGACTGACTGAATGCGATAGAAACAAATAATGTTTATGCTAAATCAATTAAAGCGTTTTCATTTTGCTATACGTTAAGAACATTCACACTCACGCGAACAATAAGTTTAAAAGTACATTAAATCCTCCTTGAATCTAACTTGAATTTCTCACTGTTATATAATGCAAGTATTGTGCCAACTTTTAAATCCTTATAACAGTGCGAATTGTTCCCCACAATTACTAAAAGTGTAGAAAAATTCTACACTTTAACTGTAGAAAATTCCTACAGTGTCGCATTTTCACACAAAAAAAGCACTGTTCCATTGAACAGCGCCTTACTTCTTCTTTGTGAATTTCGCTAATAGCAGCGCAATAATAATACAGGCGATGCCAAGCAACACAATATTATTTGATATAAAGTCCAGAATCACTCAACTACCTTTCTATCATAATCAACATCTAACAACAGCTTACCACAAAGTAAGCCTTCCATCAGAGAAGGAGGATGCTGTCTTTTGATGATGAAAGAGCCACTGGAAGCTCTACCCTCTAGTCCACTCTTAACAACCCTTGGTCTTGTAGAAAAGCCTTCGCGACTTTTCCTATATCCTGGTGCAAAACGTCCACTCGATAGTTTAGACTAATCATTTCTTCGTTTGTAATGGAAGCAGAAAGCTTTTCAAGTGGCTCTTGAATCTCTGGATATTGCTCAATCATTTTCCGTTGCACGACTGGAGCAGCATCATATGGTGGAAACGCTTTGCGATTATCTTCTAATACAACGAGGTGGTAGTCTTCAATGCGACTATCTGTGATCATTCCAACAGCTACCTGTACTCGAGACTCTTTTACAGCGAGACTCAGCAATTCTGAATCAACCGCAAGAAGCTGATCTTTGTTCACCGAAAATTGATACACGTCTTCTAAATGACTGAGACCGTCTTCTCTTATTAAATATTCGTCATTTGTCGCCATTTTTAATGATGGGTGTTCCTGATTGCTCATATACGTGACAAGATCACTGACCGAATCAAGTTGATGCTGCTTAGCAAAGGACTCTTTCATGATGAGCCCCCATGAACTATTAAAATCACTTTTCTCTAACCAAATAATGTCGCTTTTTTCATCTTCTTTTTTAACAGATTCATAAGCTTCGAGCGAATCATAACCTGGACCACTTTTATGATAAATCGTTTTAGCAGTGTTCGTGTATTCCCAATACAAATCAATTACTTTGTTTTCAAATGCATCACGAATGGAAGGACTATCAAGAAAGCGCATTTCTTCAATATCAAATCCTTCTTCCATTAAAAGAAGGGCAGTCATTTTCATTAAAAGGTATTGTTCGGTAAATGCTTTGGATCCAAGTTTAATAGTCAGATGAGCGTTCACTTTCGCATCTTCCTGCTTTATTTCTTCTTTTGACTGACAAGAAATAAGGAAAGTAAGGCATCCAACGATTAGAAGAAACCTTCTCATAGACTGATGCCGATTTTTTTCATTTTGTAAATTAACGTATGCCTGGCAATTCCAAGTCGGTCTGCTGCTTTCGTCTGGTTGCCATTTGTTTCTCCAAGCGCTTGTCGAATCATCTTTTCCTCTATATCTTCTAGCACCTCGGAAAGACTTCCACTGAAGTCCTGTGATCCTACTGGTTCATCTTTTGGTATCGACATAAGAGATGCATGCGCAAGGTCTTCTGGCATAATTGTTCCTTCTCGTTTTACGATATGAATGCGTTCAAGCATATTGAGTAGCTCGCGAATGTTACCTGGCCACGTATGACGGAGGAGAAGGTTGATGCTTTCCTCTGCTATATAAATTTGTTTCTTATACTTTCCATTTAATTTCTTCATTTGTGATTGAATGAAAAGGGGGATATCTTCCATCCTTTCACGTAGGGGAGGGATCTCAATTTCGATTAAATTTAGACGATAGTAAAGATCCTCACGAAACGTACCTTCCGCAACGGATTTTTTTAAATCCTTATTCGTCGCTGTAATGATTCGTACATCTACTGTGCGATATTCATTGCTACCTAGCTGCATCACCTTTTTATCTTCAATGACATGAAGAAGCTTCGCTTGCATGGAAGGTGAAATCTCTCCAATCTCATCTAGAAAAATCGTCCCTTTATCTGCAGCAGCAAATTTTCCGATTTTCGTTGTTGCAGCTCCCGTAAATGCTCCCTTCTGATAGCCAAACAACTCACTTTCAAGAAGGTGCTCAGGTATAGCCGCACAGTTAATCGATAGCATTGGGCCCGCCCCACGATAACTATTTGAATGAATCCAATGAGCAAGAGCCGTTTTGCCAACGCCACTCTCACCTAGCACTAATATACTTGCATCCGTATCCTTCACCTGACCTAGAAATGCCATCACACGCTTCATCTCAGGACTTTGAAATACAAATGGATCGTTTTCTTTTGGCGGAGCCTCTACCTTTGTATCGAGTTGTTTCATAACCAACTCTTTTACTTCTTCGAGCTCCATCGGTTTGTTCAAATAATCGACGGCGCCCAGTTTCATTGCCCCGACAGCACTCTCGACATTTCCATAAGCCGTCATCATAATGACCGGCACATCTGGCTTCAGCCTTTTCATTTCTTCCAATACTTGAAGACCCGTCATATCTGGTAGCATATAATCCAGAATCACGACTGCCATTTCTTTTCTTTTAAATAAGTCGATAGCAGTACTTCCCGTATGAGCCAAAACTGACGATAGGCCTGCCTTCGTTAATTTCCTGCCGATTAGCTTCGCAAGCTGCATCTCATCATCTACGATCAAAACGGTTCTCTCCATAACGCCACCCCTTTTCTATCGGTGGAACCAACAATGAATTGTTGTCCCCTCACCCTCTACGCTCTCAACCGTAAGGTCGCCATTATTTTCTTTAATGATATCTCTCGCGATTGTTAATCCAAGTCCATTCCCTTCTTCCTTAGTCGAAAAGAATGGATCAAAAAGCCATTCAAGATTACTCGTCATAATGCCCGTTCCTGTGTCTCCGATAGCGACATGAACATATTTCTCGTCCTCTTCAATCGTAACGGTTAATGTTCCTTCCTCTTTCATTGCGTCTGTTGCATTAAGAATGATATTTAAAAAGGCTTGAATTAACTCATCATAGAAACCGACGAGGTCTCCGCTTGTCTCATAGTGCTTTACGACCTCTATATTTAATTCTTTTAGCTTAAATCTCACTAGATGTAGGACTTCATCAGTCACTTTCTTCAACTGAATTGGTCGAGCATCGGCTTTGTTCACTTTTGCAAAATTCAAGAAATTATTCACAATCGTCTTCATTCGTTTCACGACTTGATCAATATCACGCGATAATTCAAGAATCTCTTCTGAACTATTGGCTTCCTCCACTTCTTCTCTTAACATCTCAGAAGATCCTGTTAAAATCGCAAGCGGGTTTTTGATTTCATGAGCAATACCCGTGGTAATTTGCCCTATCAATGCAAGCTTATCATTTTGTTTCAACCGTGACTCTAGCATCTTCATTTGTGAAATATCCTGTAGCACAGCAATGCTGCCAATAATTTCATTCTGAGCATTGTAGAAACGAGACGTAGCGATATTCACAATGTGACGCCTTCCCTTTGCATCGATAATGTAGCTTTCACATTCGATGCTAGGTTCCTCAGAGATTAAGGCTTTTAACAACATAAAGTCTTCATCTGTACTTTTAATTGGAAGTTCTGATAATGACTTTCCGACGAGATCATTTCTACTAAACCCAATAAGGTTTTCGAATCGTTTGTTCACATGCGTTACGATCGCGTGATCATTAATCGTAATCATGCCATAAGGGATTCCTTCAATCATGTCATTTAAGTAGCGTTCACTTTCTTCTAGCTGATGCTGCTTCTCATAATTACTATTGCCGACGGAAATGATCGTTCGAGTCAATTCTCCCACTTCATCTTTTCGGACACTTTGAGATGGATCATGCTCCTGATAAAAAACCTTCTTCCTATAATCCTTTGCATAATCTGTTAATCGAATAATGGGATAAACAATATTTCGAATACCGGCAACGATGAAAAAGAAAGAAAGAATGAGAATCCCGAGAAAAGATAACGTAAGCACTAGCGATAGTTTTCGAACGGGGGCAAAGGCAATATCTTCTGACACTCCGTAAACGAGACCCCATTCATCACGCAGTGTTTGATAAGCGATGATGCTCTGATCCCCTTCATAAGATGAACGTGCAACCCCTGAAACTTCCTCAAATATTTGCTCAGAAGGCAAATCACTTGAAATAGCTGTTCCGATTGATTGTTCATTAGTAGAAGCCACGACAATTCCTTCTGGATCAACCATCATCCCAAAATGTCCTTCACTCATGCTGATACTTCTGACGATTTCAGATAAATAATCCTGACTAAATTCTGCAATTAAAGCACCTTGAAAATCATTTTTTTCGTCAAAGACTGGAATCCCCACCGAAACAATATCCTCACCGCTAAAATTTTGAATAACACTAGAAACAGCATAATTGTGCGTCCATTGAATTCGATCAAACTCTGGATAGTGATAGGAGACACCTTCAAGCTCAGGGGCAAAAGGAGATTCAAATATGACGTTACTAGTGTCATCTAGATAATAGATAGACCGAATAATAGAGCTCTGGGCAATCGCCTGTCTGGATCGCTCATACATACGTTCCGCGTTAATTTCGTTTTCTTCTCCATTTCCTGCCATTAAATGCAGCTGTAAAACAACACTGGAAATTTCATTATTTACGCGCTTCACGATACTTTCCGTGTTCGCGACATTTTCACTAATAATGTCCTGCTCAATCATCTCTTCCGCATAGTTGATGATCAGCTGATAGATCATTAACGTTGGAATAACTAGAATGAAAACAAAAATCATGACAGATTTTCTTAAAATACTTCCATGAACTGATTCAAATAAACGAATGAGCTGTTTTGTTAAGGTTTTCATTCCATCCCACCAGTTGTTATGACATGACGAACTTGTCTCATTTAAATTCATCATAATCGTCCACTCGCTCAATTGGCAATAGAATATTTAGATATTATACCTTGCTCCCTATTTTCAACACATTCTTCCCCATCGGAACGAAAAGTAATGTTGCATTCGACTTCTTCCATTCATTTCCCCGGAAATGGTCAACTAAATTACAAAAGAATTCGCTTAAACTAGACAAGGAATTTTTTCCCGGCTCGACACCATTATCCCATTCTTTTACGGAACGTTATGTATAATGATGGCATCAACTTACTTCAGTAGGGAGGAATCTTATGAAAACGCTTCGTCACGTATTGGTGTTTATCTTATTACTCATCGTCACGTCATGTAACTTCTTAACTACTTCTGACTCATCGGAAAAGGTAGAAGCGGAGAAAGAAACGGTGGACAAGTCTGCAGAGGAAACCGTACAAAAAGACATTCTTTTTCAAGATGGCACGTACAAGTGGGAGAAAGATGGAGAAATCCATGGGGGTCTCGATATAACAGATTCAGCTTCTACTTCATTTACGTTTATGCTTCAATCCTATGATGGTCAAAATGTTGGAGAGCTTTCAGGAACTGCTGAAGTCGACGGAGAAATGGCTCATTTCACACACCCTGATAACGATGCTTGCAAAGCCTCGTTTGGTTGGAAGGAGGACCGATTAGCCATCGATACGAGTGAAGCGTGTGAATCAATGAATGAGAATAGCGCTTCTTTTACAGGCGTATACACTCGAATTGAACTGGAATCCAATCCGAAAGATGAAGCAGCGAACGAAGAAAGTTCTTCTGAATGGAAAGAAGCACTTTATATTGATCCTGCGTTCGATCAGGGGAATTTAAGCATATCAAACGTGACGAAGGAATCCTTTCAGTTTACGATCGACGTAAGTAGTGGATCGGATGTTGGGAAATTGAATGGTACAGCTACAATAAACGGTGATGAAGCAACGTTTGAGGATACGGAAGATCCGTCTTGTTCCGGTACGTTTATTCGAACGAATGACGTCATTACATTTATTGAAGAAGCCTGTCTTAGTTATCATGACGCAGCTGTTGGGTTTAATGGTGATTATACGATGACAGATGAAAAACCATTAACATCAGCCGAGAATACCCCTACTTCCTGTGAAAAAGCTCCGTTCCATTCAGAATTACTGAATTTTGCAGAGCAAGGTCACCTGAAGGATGCCTCCATTTTTATTGGAATGTCTGAAGAAGCCTTAAAGAAAATAAAGCCAGAGATGACTTATGATGAAACGTTCTATGAAGGAACACCTGGATTCTATGATGAAAAGTACGCTTACTTAACTGCAAACGAAACGGTAAGTCATTTACGTTATAACGCGTTATCAGAAGGACCCGCTATCCCTTACACAGATGTCGTTTGTCAATTTGGAGAACCTGATGAGGTCGTCTTTAATGAACTGGATAACGAATATTTGCACGTGTATCATACTGGTGAAAACAGACTTTCTTTCGTCTCAGAATCAAAAGAAGGTGACATTAAAGCAGTAGCGCTTGAAACCGTGCAAGCACAATAATCTAAAGGTTTTGAAACCAACATAAGGGTCAGGCACATCTGCGCCTGACCCTTATGTTGATATTTCACCAATTGGCTCATCGTACCATTCTCTCTAGCAATATAAATTATTATGTTTCCGCCTTACTATGCAATATCTACCTTATTTTTCTGGGTACAGCTTTTTCAAATATTCGACTGATTGACATATTAGCTCTTTAAGTACTTCAAGATCAATGTCCGCAAGCTTATTTACATAAACACAGGCCTTCCCTGTTGTATGTTTTCCTAATCGAGCTAAAGCATCCTCGCGCTCTGGTTCTCCTTGAGCGAGATACAAACTAATCTTAGCCTTCCTAGGAGAAAATCCAACGAGCGGTGCATCCCCCTCATGTCCCGTAGCGTATTTATAATGATAACTTCCGAACCCAATAATACTTGGTCCCCACATTTTCGCTTCATACCCTGTCGTTTCAGTAAAAAGATCTAACAAACGATAGCCATCCTCCCGCTTCTTTGGATGATCAACGCTTTCGATGAATTCAATCACACTGTTATCCGTTTCTTTCGTTTTCAGTTCATACATCAAAATACCCCCTTTATTTCTTCACCTTTCACTTACTATTTACTCCGCCCTTTCGTTAATTCCTTTTTATTTTCCTTAGTTCAACAATCGCAAATTTCGAAAGCTTATTACTGCTATGCCCTTACAAGTAAAGATGTATCAAAAGCATTTCTTTTATTACCGTTTCATGTTTCTTATCGAAAATCAGTTAGGAAACGAGTAAATCGGGAACGTTCCTTTTTATAGTCATACCAAACTTTAGTTGATACTTACATCTCGGAGGTATAACCATGTTTACTTTAAATGATATTCCCATGTTCTTTGTGAATTTCTTCATTATTCTACCAATTGTCACTCTTGTCCATGAAGCGGGTCACGTGCTCATAGCGCGGCTATTTGGAGGCAAAGTGAAATTTTGCATCGGTACAGGACGCACGCTCTTTCATATAGGACCGCTGGAAATTAGAAGAAAGTATTTCATGGAAGGCTGGTGCCAATACGAAGAATTAACCTACAACAAAACGTGGGCACACGTTGCGATCTATTTAGGTGGCAGTCTATTTAATCTCATTGTGATTTTAATCATTAACTACTTGATTACCTCAAACACAATACCTGTAACGCTGTTTTTCTATCAGTTCACATATTTCTCTATCTACTTTATTTTCTTCTCACTTATGCCCTTCCGTAATGACAATGGCAGACCTAGTGATGGGATGGCCGTATTCGATGTTCTTCGATACGGAAAATCCGTCGATCCAATTGATTAAACGTAAAGGATAAAAGCCAAATTCTGTTCTCACACAGAATCTGGCTTTTTTTCATATCGCACCATCATTCTCACCTTTACCGAAATAAAAACCTCATGCCTACTCATACCGCCATGTATCTCTTCGAAGAATTGTAGTAAAATAAAAGTAGAAGAAAACGAAGGGGTGATCACTTGACTAGCAAGATGAATCAGCTGTTCGAGGAGCAAAAAAGTGTTCATGTGCTTTATGCCTACCATGGGATGAAGAATTACCTCGAACAAGTCGTTAGTTATACTGAAAAAGGAGTCGCGAACGGAGATTACGTCATCTTAATCGAAAATGATCGCCTGTATCCGATGATTGAGAAAGAATTAACCTCAAGGTTAACGGCTAACGAAATGAAGTTTGTCCACAGAGTGAACAGCTTCGACTTTTACTTTTCTAGCGGCAGTTATCATCCTCCTGCTATTCATGAATATTTCAAAAAGACCGTTCAACCTTATGTGGAATCTAATCTCTCCTTCCGCTCATGGGCACATGTGGAATGGGCCTCGATGGAAGACCCTCTTCACCTTATAGAAGACTTCGAAAAAATTGTAGACGAAGCAGTTAACGATCTTTCCTTCCCTCTTATTTGTGCATACGATGGAGAAAGAATGCCTGATTACCTCATTAACATTTTGATGGAAACTCACCCTTACGTGTTAATGGAAGAAGAATTTTTCACTTCAAAACAATATTTAGCTTAAATAGAAATGCACCCCTCTAAGAAAATCTCAGAGTGGTGCATTACCTTTGGTATGGCTAAGATATTAGACGTTGATTCTTTCATTCGTCTCCATTGTTTTCACATTTACTTCAAAAGCATCTGGATATTTAATACCAAGGCCCGTATTTAAACAAATAACCTGTTCATCTTCTTTGATCCAATTTCGTTCCCTTAATCTTTCCGCAGCAGCGAATGTACTCGCTCCTTCGGGACAAATAAATTGCCCTTCTAACGCAGCAACTTCTCGCTGGGAGATTCGAATATCTTCTTCAGAAACAGCAACGGCACACCCGTCTGTTTGATAAATCGCATCCAATACAAGAAAGTCTCCGATCGCTTTAGGTACATTGATACCAAACGCATGCGTCGTTGAATTTTCCCAGAACTCAGACTCAGTTTTTCCTTCTTCGAATGCCTTCACAATAGGGGCACACCCCTCCGATTGCACAGCAACTAATCTTGGAAGCTTTTGATCCTTAATCCATCCAAGCTTCTTAAGCTCAAGAAACGCTTTATAGATTCCAATAAGACCAACGCCACCGCCTGTTGGATAAAGAATCACATCAGGAAGCTCCCAATTCAGCTGTTCCGCTATTTCATACCCCATCGTTTTTTTACCTTCAATGCGATAGGGCTCTTTTAGGGTAGATGCATCATAAAATCCTTGCTCTTTCACGAGATCACCAACTATTTTACCAGCGTCACTTATTAACCCGTTGACTAGATAAAGATGAGCACCAGAAATGATCACTTCTTTTCTCGTAATCTCAGGTGCGTCAACAGGCATAACGATATGAGCGTCCAACCCAGCCTTTGCTGCATAAAGTGACCAGGCAGCTCCAGCATTTCCATTTGTCGGCATCGCAAGGTTCTGAACGCCAAGCTCCTTTGCCTTCGAAATGCCGACTGCCGCTCCCCGAGCTTTAAATGAACCCGTCGGCACCATTCCCTCGTCTTTTATGTATAAGTTTGAGAGATTCATTTTCTGACCAAGGGATGGTAGTGGCAGGAAAGGGGTCATCCCTTCTTCAAAACTAACTTTATTCTTTTCTTCTTTAACCGGAAGTAATTCATGATAGCGCCAGAGCGACTGTTCTCGTCCGGCAATCATTTCCTTTGTAAGACGCTTTTTCACCTCATCAAGATCATATTCGACAAGAAGTGGTGAACCACAAACACAAAGCTGTTGAATCGTATCTGAATCATATGTCTCGTTGCACTTTGGACATGATAAATGACAAACCATACTATATGGCATTGAAGCACCTCCGACAATTTAGTAAAAGACGTGTTGAAACCCAAAGTTCACACGCTGATGAACTTCGGGCTTCATTTCGATATAACTAGCTATGAAAATCAAGTCCTGATCGCACTTCTTCAACATATCCTGCTCGAATCACATAATCACCGAAATGCTCATCTACCTCTTTTTCTTTCGCATAGTTAAATAGAATCGGTTTTAGTGAAGCAAGGATTTCTTCTTCGCCAATGTTTTCTTTATAAAGCTTGCTTAACCGATCCCCAACAAACCCTGCTCCCATGTACATATTGTACTTACCAGGCGCTTTCCCAATAAAGGCAATCTCACCAAGCGTCGGACGTGAGCAGCTATTTGGACAGCCCGACATGCGGATTACGATTTCTTCTTCTCTCAGTCCCGCTTCATCTACAATCTCTTCAATCTTATCAATGAGAGAAGGTAGATAACGCTCTGCTTCTGCCATCGCTAGACCGCATGTTGGGAACGCCACGCAGGCCATCGAATTACGGCGCAGTGCTGAATTTTGTTTCCCATCTGTAAGACCGTATGTTGCCACAAGCTCATCAATCTCTGCTTTCTTTTCTTCTGCTACATTCGCTATAATGAGATTCTGGTTCGGCGTTAGTCTGAAATCTCCTTCGTGAACCTTTGCAATTTCACGAAGCCCTGTCATAATCTGATAATCTTCTAAATCCACAATACGACCATTTTGGATAAAGAGCGTTAAATGCCATTTGCCGTCACCCTTCACCCATCCATAGCGATCACCATTATGATCGAAGTGATAAGAACGAGCTTCTTCTAGTTCATAGCCCAGTCTATTATTCAATTCGTTCCGAACCCAGTCGAGTCCTCTTCGATCGATCGTATATTTGAAACGAGCGTTCTTCCGCTCTGACCGATTGCCATAATCCCGCTGAATTGTAATGATTTTCTCAGCAACATCAACAATCTTTTCGGGTGTACAAAATCCAATCATTCGGGATAGCTGAGGATACGTACTTGTGTCTCCATGCGTCATACCCATGCCGCCGCCTACCGCGACATTAAATCCTTGTAGCTTGCCATCTTCAAGAATCGCAATAAAGCCAAGATCTTGTGAGAAAATATCCACATCGTTTGATGGAGGGACAGCGACCCCAATCTTAAACTTTCTTGGCAAGTAATGTGGGCCATACATCGGCTCAATTTCCTCTTCTTTTCGATCAAGCACTTTTTCTTCATCTAACCAGATTTCATGGTACGCTCTCGTTCTCGGTAAGAGATCATCGCTTAACTTCCGTGCCCATCCATGCACCTCGGCATGAATATCAGATTGATAGGGATTGGCATTACACATCACATTCCGATTCACGTCACCGCATGCCGCAAGAGAATCCATCAGAACCTGGTCCATTGCCTGAATGCTTTTTTTCATATTCCACTTTAAGATCCCATGCATTTGGAACGTTTGGCGCGTCGTTAGCTTTAACGTCCCATTTCCGTATTGATTCGCAAGATCATCCATTACTAGCCATTGCTCTGGGTTAGCTACTCCACCAGGTAGTCGCACTCGAACCATAAACTGATAAGCTGGTTCAAGCTTCTGCTGTTTTCGCTCCTGACGAATATCGCGATCATCTTGCATATAGCTCCCATGAAATTTTAATAGTTTTGTATCTGCGTCTGGGATGGAAGCGGTGATGGGATCCGCAAAGCTTTTCACAAGCGATCCGCGTAAGTAATCACTTTCGTCTTTGATTTTCTCCATTTCACTCGGTTTGCCGTCTTCTGTTACCGTCTTTTTCGACATGATCAATCTCCTTCCCTGATGCGCTTAGTACACATCGCGCTGGTAGCGTTTCGCGTTACGTAGATCTGCAAGATAAGCTTCTGCTTCTGACTCACTGAAATTCCCCTGTTGCTCTAAGATGTTAACGAGTGCCACGTGAACGTCTTTTGCCATATACTTTTCATCTCCACATACGTAGACGTGCGCACCCTCTTGCAGCCACTCGTATAGTTCTTTACTTCGCTCGAGCATGCGGTGCTGAACATACACTTTCTCTTCTGAATCACGAGAAAACGCCACGTCCATACGAGAAAGCACCCCATCTTTCAACCACTTCTGCCATTCGACTTGATAAAGAAAGTCTGTGACAAAATGCTGTTCACCAAAGAATAGCCACGTTTCTCCACTTGCGCCACTTTCTTCTCGCTCTTGTAAGAATGCCCGGTACGGCGCTACGCCAGTACCTGCGCCTATCATAATGATAGGGGTGTCAGGATGATCCGGAAGTCTAAAGTTTTGATTTCGCTGCACAAATATTGGGAGTGTATCCCCCGCTTGTGAGCGCTCTGCGCATTGGCCAGAGCATACGCCCGTACGAGCTCGACCATGTGCATCATACCTTAGTGCCCCAATTGTGAGATGAACTTCATCTGGATTTGCGTTTGAACTGCTTGCGATCGAATAAAGACGAACCGGAATTTTGCGCAGAACGTTTACGAACTCCTGTGCCGAGACGGTCCACGGTCCGTAGTCCTTCACCAAATCAATTAAATCTCTACCGTAAAGGTATGTTCTTAGTTCTTCGCCTTCCGCTTCAACCATGCGCTTAAGCTCAAAACTTGATGTCAGCTCTGCAATCTTCTTGAGCAATGGCTTTGTGAGACTCGTAATCTCATATGTTTTCGTTAAAGCTTCTTCAAGTGGCTGAACGTCACCCTTTTTGTTCACCATAACCTGTTCTTCTCGCTTCCAGTTCAGTTCATCGATTAGCTGACGGACAAGAGCAGTATCATTCTCCGGGTAAATACCAAGGCTATCACCCGGCTCATAATCAAGGTTCGATCCTTCAAGATCAAGCTCAATGTGCCGTGTTTCTTTATTCGATCCACGTCCATTCAAATTAACATTCTCAAGAATTTCGGCTTTGAATGGATTCGTTCTGGAATACGTCTGATTCGACTCATCAGGTTTTGTTTCAGAAGTCGATTCTCTCGTAGACTGATCTTCTTTCAATACTCCCGTCACGCCTTCGAACCACTCTTCTGCCGGCTCTTCGAAATCAAGATCACAATCTACACGAGGATAGAGCCTTGTTGCACCTAATTCTTCAAAGCGCTTGTCAAAATCTTTCCCGGTTTGGCAGAAAAATTCATAGGAGCTATCACCAAGTGATAAGACTGAGAATCTGAGACCATCTAATTCAGGGGCTCTCTTACTTTGAACAAAGTCATGGAAGCTTAACGCATTATCAGGAGGATCGCCATCTCCGTGGGTGCTTGTAATCAATAATAAATCTTCTACTTTTTTAAGCGACTTTGGCTTAAAATCATCAAGCGATGAAAGGGTAACGTTGTATTTCTCGTTTTCCAATCGCTCAAAGAAAGATTCCGCTAGTGACTGACAATTGCCAGTATGTGAGCCATAGAGAATCGTAAGCTCACGTGTTTTTGCTTCTTGTTTAGAGAATGCTTCTGAAGCAGAAACACCTTGAGCAACCGTCTCAGTAGCTGCCGCAGCTTCAGAGCTACCTGGTACGGAAAGGTATCCGCTCAGCCATATTTTCTGCGTCTGATTTAATGTTGGTAAGAGACGATTTAAAAGCTCCGATTGTTCTTTGTCAAAAGGGCTATTCACAACCTGTAACTGCAATACAATCCACCTCACAATACTCAAATTTAATTCAATGTAATGAAAGTAGTTTACTCGGAATTAATAGCAAATAAATTCGTCTGCATTCCCCCTAACCCATTCAACACAAAAAACCTCTCTTCTCAAAACATAAGAAGAAAGGTTTGTAAGTACGAAGCCAGTCTTCTTATCTTTCAGGATAAACCTGCTGGATTTGGCACAGTATGAGATGAAGGATCATCTCATCGGTTGCCGAAGCTTCATAGGGCCAGTCCCTCCACCTCTCTTGATAAGAAATGTTGCTATCAAATTGTATATGACAATGATTGGTTCAAATGTTATCTCGTGATCGAATAAAAGTCAATATATTATTAGAAAATTATCATCATTCAATTAACTAAATGCTGCTAACACCAGCAATCTTCATGAAAAATAATCCAAATGATTCAGGTCTTTTATCCCTGCCGTTGTCCCTCTTGTATCCTATTCCGAATGCGCATGAAATCAATCGTATTCGCCATGACAAGAGATAGAATCATAAGAATCATCAACCAACTGGAGTAGTCAAAAGGCAGCACCAACAAGAGAAAAGCTATGAAAGAAAAAACGCAGGAGCGAATGACATGATCTTTAAATGTGACGTTAACTTTTTTCCCACGTTTCCATTTCAACAAGTTCACCGCAATACCAAATATCGATAGAAGCATGCATATGACATACGCCCAGAGTGGAAGGTCGTAATCCACTATAAAAATGGTAGACGATAGAAACAGCGTCAATACCGTATATCGAATCGCAATTTCTTTATGGGTTAGCGAAGCAAAATCCTTCAATACATACCTCCTTTTGACGATGAACGAATTTGGCCATTTTTGAGATACACGGTCCTTATGCAGATGGATAAGCTGGCTTCATCTCATTTGAAATCACCTGAACCCAAGGTCGCTCTCTGTTCCACGTCACTTCTAAAGGGACGCCCATACTTTTACTAAGATGTTCAGCTGTTAACACATCTTTCTTCTTGCCATTCACTGCAATTCGACCATTTTCCATAATCATAGCGTGAGTGAATACGGGACAAATCTCCTCAATATGATGAGTGATATACAATATGGTTGGACCCTCTTCCTCTTTTCCAAGGCGTTCAACCTGAGCTAATAACTGTTCGCGTGAATACAGATCAAGTCCGTTGCACGGTTCATCTAGAATAAGAAGCTTTGGCGAAGACATCAAAGCTCTCGCTATCAGGACTTTCTGCTTCTCACCTTGAGAGCAAATTCGAAAAGGTTTACCGCGTAAATGAGCAATCCCCCATTCCTGCATCATCTTCATCGCTTGCGATTCTTCCTGTTCCGTCACCTGCTCATAAAGTCCAGCTGAGGCAAACTTCCCGCTAATCACAACATCTGTCACTTCCTGCATCGGAGAGATACGCTCAGTGAAAGCGTTGCTCACCCAGCCAATAGATTTTCTAAGTTCACTCAAATCAGTTTTTCCAAGACGATACCCCAATACTTCAACGACGGGATCATAGCGAAGCAGTGGCCAGATAGAGCCGTGAATTAACTGAAGTAGTGTCGTTTTACCTGATCCATTTAATCCGATAATGGCCTGATGCTGGCCTTTCTCTACGGAAAAAGAAATATCGGATAAAATCATCTGTTTCTCACGTGTGTAATAAGCATTTTCCACATGAATGATTGCCATACACCCCACTCCGTTCTTTGAAGAAAGTCATTCCAACTAGCGCTTTTTACATCGTATACCCGTTAGCAAATTCTTGAATCACTTCAAGCTCCTCTTCGCGTGAGTCTCTGCCAACGTTATGCTCATACAACTTTTGCATACGTGTAACATCACCATTGCACTCCTCAGTAATAGAAGCAACAGCACGTAAAAGGTTCACTTCGTTCTTAAAATCCTCCTTAGAGATTGCCTCCCCGTGTGATAAGATGAACCATTCTGCCTCAAAGCTTTCTAACTGATCAAGCAGTCGATTTGTTATGTTAACAGTGTAGTTGACTTTTTCTGAAAAAATATCAGGATAAAAGCAGTCTCCAAGAAAAAGGATTTTCTCTTCCTTCATATAAATCACAACCGAATCAGCCGCGTGATCGCCCCCAACAGGCTGAAGAATACACGTGACACCACCAAGATCAATCTCCATTTTCTCACCAAACGTTACATCTGGTAGCGTAATCGTAATGTCTCGAGAATCCACAAATTCCTTCTTGATCGCATTTGCACAAAATTCAATTTCAGTGCCTTCTTTCACCCGCTCATCCAACTCATCATCAGACCATCCTAATGGAATAAGCTTACTAATTTCCTCTTTCGTCTGATGCGAGGATAAGGAGACAGCATCTCTAAGCGCCGATAGTCCAAAGATATGATCCCAATGCCAATGAGTGAGCGCGACCATGTCCGGTTCCTTGAATCCTTTTTCCGATAGTTCTTTTAGAAAATAACGAGCATGGTCCTCTGAATTCCCAGCATCGATCATCAGAGACTTTCTATCTCCAATCACCATTCCTAGAATCGGTCGGTCCGTTTCGGAAACTGGTGTTTGATAGTAAAAGCGATTGCCAATTTGTTTAATCTGTTGCATTTATTGTCCTCCTTAAAATACAAACCTCGATGAAATTTCTTATTTCCATTTTATCATTTTGAAGTTTTGTATTCGTATTTTTTCTACTACATACAAAAAATAGACACCTCCAAATGGAAGCGTCGTTTAGGAAAGGTGATTTTTTTGCATTGCAGTAGAAATGGAGGTGTTCGTCTTCTCTTAACCAAAGCCATCCACGACGATCTTCACTACCATCGGTCCAAGGATAATGATAAAGAGAGGTGGAAAAATAAAGAGAACCATAGGTATGAGCATTTTCACTGGAGCTTTCATCGCTTGCTCGCGTGCTCGTTCACGTCTCTGTTCACGAATGCGTGCCGTAATATTTTTAATAACTTTTGACATTCCGATTCCAAGATGATCGGCTTGAATAATCGACATCATCACACTTTGAAAATAATCTGAAGGAACACGTTTTTTCAGATTATAAAATGCTTCTCGTCGCGATTTCCCTCGCTTCATCTCATCTAATGCCTGACTAAACTCATCCGCAAGTGGGCCAGACTTTCTTGCACATACATTTTTGATCGCCCCTTCAAGTCCTACGCCTGCTTCAAGAAGTAGACTTACCATATCAAAGAAATCGGACATTTCCATATCGATTATTTTAACGCGCTGCGTTTTTTTCTTCGCTAGGTAAAACAAAGGATATCGATAAAATAAGAAAACAACCCCAAGTGCTAATACAAGTGTCATAGAAGCATTTCCATCCGTCACAGGCACCATAAGCAAGTAAGTTAAGAACCCTCCACCGATGCTGAGAAGAAGTTGAATAAGTCGGAATTCAACTGCCGAACGGTTTCCATATCCAGCCTCATGGAGGAGCATATCTAACTTCTTTCGATCCTTTCTTGCAAATGTTTTACTCACCTGTTCAATACCCATTCCCCAATATTTACGAAGTAGTGGATGGTAAGATCCACTTTCTCTTTTTTCGGTTTTACGTTGAATTTTTTCTTCCTTGCCAAAATAGTGCTCAACGCGAGATTCAAGAGCAAGTTCTTTTCGATAAACGGTTTTAAGAAGGGCAGCAATAAACAATACGAAACAAACCATCGTACAAAGCATAAACAGAATAGCAATCATTGGTTACACCTCAATCCGAACAATCTTTTGAATTAAAAACCATCCGATGAATAGTGAAATCGCCCCTGTTACTAGAAGAAACCAGCCCAATGGATAGGTAAGCATTGGTTCAAGGTATTCAGGACTTACAAAATAGAGGTAGATTCCCATCACAAGAGGGAGAGCAGTAATGATCCAGGATGATAACTTTCCTTGTGCCGTCAGCGTCTTTAGTTCTTCGAGAATCCGGATCCTCCCTCGAATAGTATCTTCCATCGTATCCATAAGCTGCGCCAGGTTCCCACCACTTTTACGTTGTGCGAGAATAGCTTGTATAACAACTTCAAGCTCTTTATTTGGTAAACGTTCTAACAGGCTTTGAAACACGGTTTCCATAGGTATACCCATTCCAATTTCACGAACAGTACGATCAAATTCTGGACCAATCGGATCTGGCATTTCCTTCCCAATGAGTTGCATCGTCTGCACGAAACTAAACCCTGCCCTCATCGAGTTGGACATCGTACCAAGCGCCTCAACAAGCTGATAGGATAGTAGCTTGATTCTCTTCTTTGCTTTAATCGTGATATAGATACCAGGAATAATAAAACCGATCAAAAGCGATAGAATGCTAACAAACCATGGTACACCAAGGACATAGAGCAATCCAGCCACTGCCATCGCACTTAAAATGCGAATAACAAAGAACTCTTCTGCTTTTAATGAACTTCCCGATTGTTCAAGAGATTTCTTTGTTTTTTGGCTAAACTGTATGCCAGAAAATGCTTTTGCAAATGAACCAATCCATTTTCTAAATGTTTCATTCTTTTGCTTTTCCTTAACCTCAGTGACAGCGACGGCCTGTGGGATAAACCTCTTAATACGCTCATTGGTTTTTTTCTTTCTCATAACCCCTTTGGAAATCAAATAAAAGAGTAAGGTCACTGAAACAAAAATCACTACAAGGAGAACCCAATCATTCATTTCACCACACCTCTTTAAACCAAGATGATGAAATCTTGTAGCCATTTTGTTCAAGAAGTTCTGATACATTCGGTCTTACCCCGGTTGTTTCAAAATGCCCTTCTACGCTACCATCGCTGTTTCGTCCCGTTTCCTTATAAACAAACAAATCTTGAAGAACAATGATGTTTTCTTCCATACCAATCACCTCGGTAATACGGGTGATCTTCCTCGATCCATCCTTCATTCTAGCCTGTTGAACAATAAGATCCAGTGCATTAGCAATTTGCTCTCGAATGGCTCGTAAAGGTAAATCAAACCCAGCCATCAGCACCATTGTTTCAAGTCGTGACAACATATCTCTTGGTGAATTGGCATGTCCTGTACTAAGACTGCCGTCATGCCCTGTATTCATCGCCTGAAGCATATCAAGCGCCTCCGCCCCACGGACCTCACCAACAACAATTCGATCAGGTCGCATTCTCAGCGCATTCCGGACAAGCTCTCGAATCGAAATCTCCCCCTTGCCTTCAATATTAGGAGGCCGCGATTCTAATGAAACAATGTGCTCCTGAGATAAGTTCAACTCCGCTGCATCTTCAATCGTTACAATTCGCTCATCATTCGGGATAAAGGAAGAAAGCACATTAAGTGTTGATGTCTTTCCCGAGCCGGTTCCCCCGCTAATAAAAACATTTAATCTCGATTGAACACAAATTTCTAGAAACTCCGCCATGTCTTCACTTAGAGTCTGATAATTTATGAGATCGTGCATTTGAAGAGGCGTAGCAGAGAATTTTCTTATCGTAAGGGACGGCCCTGTCAAGGAAAGGGGTGGAATAACGGCATTTACACGTGATCCATCAGGAAGTCGCGCATCTACCATCGGAGAGCTTTCATCGATTCTTCTTCCGAGAGGAGAAACAATTCGTTCGATCACACGACTTAAATGATCATCATCGCGAAAAGTTAGAAAGCTTTTCTTCAATTTTCCATACTGTTCATAATAAATGGCCTCCGCCCCGTTCACCATCACTTCTGAAACAGTGTCATCTTCCAATAAAGGCGTAATCGGCCCATACCCGAGCAATTCGTGCTCTACTGATTCAAGTATTCGTTTCTTTTCTTCAAAGGTAAGCCTTTCAGCTTCGTTATCTAAAAAGAGCTTCCCCCACTCTCGAATTTTCTTCGATTCTTCTTCAGCTTGAAACTGGTGCTTTTTTAGTTCATCTAGCAAAAAAGCTTGCAATTTCGTTTCTACTTGCTTGTATTCAACCGTATTCACGATCGGCACTTCTTTTCGTTCTTCAACTATTGATGACTCTTCTTCAGCATATCGTTTGAAAAGTGACAACGAAATTCCCCCTTCATCGACTCAGAGCGAATCGTTTTGGCTTTTTCTCTACTTCACTACTAACAGGTATTAATTGAAGCGCAAGGATGAACATACCTTTAGAAAAAGCATTCCGCCCATTTTTCATCACTAGTGGAAGACCTTCATTAATCGTTGTAGCTATGTGTACTCCTTGGTCTGGCAACGAAACATAGACTGGCTCTTGAAGAATGCTTTCCATTCGCTTCGCTTCTATGACGCGGTGCTTGGAGTCTCTATTTAAAATAATCTTAACCTTCTCATTTAGTTGTAGGGATTCCAGCATATCCAAGTAAAGTTTCGTATTTCTTAGTACTGGTAAATCGCCCGTTGTGACTAAGAGAATATCATCACACAGCATAAGACTTTTGAGATGAATCTCGGAAATGTACGTAGGGGTATCAATCAGAATAACGTCATAGCTTTTACGTAGTTCACTAACGGCAAGCTCCAGATGCTCCTCGGTTATGATCTCAAAAAATTCCGGTCTAGGAGGTGTGGAAAGAATGGCAACACCACTTGAATGATGCGTTAAATAATTTTCAATTCCATAGCGTTCTCGCTCAACCCCCTCCTTTACCCATTCATAAACCGACCTTTTCGGCTTCAAGTCCACGTACATCGAAACATCTCCAAACTGAAAATTCGCATCTAAAATCACTACGCTCTTTCCGTCTTTCACAAAAGCATTTGCTAGATTGACAGATAATGTGGTTTTACCAACCCCACCCTTAGAACTACATATTGACATCACTCGACTATTTTTCTTTTGGAGATGAGGATGAGTGTTTCCTTTCTGGTCAGCACGTTGTTTCACAAATGTTTGTGCTTGGATGATCACTTCATTGACCTCTTCTGAATCAGAAGAATACGTTAGCATATTTGAAGCTCCAACTCGCATCGCTTTTTTAGTATTTTCCATATTTTCAGGTACGATAATAATCAAATAGGTGGAAGGGAATTTAACTGAAATTTCCTGACAAAGATCATATACGTTGTAAGTCGTATTAGCTTTAAGAAAAAGAATAGAATGAGGCATTCGCTCAAGCTGATGAAAAAGATCCTCTAACA
Organism: Anaerobacillus sp. 63XJN7_4_ISO-PGPR-S23-413; assembly: GCF_056173725.1. NCBI lineage: Bacteria > Bacillati > Bacillota > Bacilli > Caryophanales > Bacillaceae > Anaerobacillus > Anaerobacillus sp. 63XJN7_4_ISO-PGPR-S23-413. The sequence goes on along the minus strand of NZ_CM149688.1, from coordinate 1,306,650 downwards.
GTTGAAAGCTTTTTAAAGTATGACTCTTCTTCATAAGTAGCGCTTCTAATTCATCTGCACGCGCATTTGTGTCAGAGTAAAAATACCAGTTTAGGTCCATTGTCATTCATTCTCCTTATAAACCTGTCTTGTTTCTTTTAGTCCTTCTTTCACTGTTCCATCATCTTCACCATTCCGTAACATGAGGTAAAATCCGTCCTTATCCTTAGCGGCTAGACTTAAGCTCACTCCTTGCTCAGGTGTGACTTCAAGAGTGACTGTTTCATAATGGAGAGCTTCTTCCATGGTGTCAGGCGCCTTACCTGACGTTAGTACTTTTACACTTTGCAGTATAAGGACCGCAGATTTAAGTTCCTTCTTTTCTTCATCAATCTTTGTTTCATAAGCAATGACATCAACGAAGTCATCCGGCTGTACATAACCTGAAACTCCGCTCGCTAATTCAACATTTAGCGAGATCGCGCGATGTCCCTCGCTCACTTCAACCATTGAATTCGGTATTTCTCGCTTCGAAATCGTCGTCTCTGCCGCAACCTCAGGTTCCTCTACTTTCTTAACCTCAGTTTCTGCGTCTGTAGTTAGATTCGTGAATAGGGCAACATACACAATGATTGTTGCGAATGCTCCAAATACGATGGACCACATCCAAATTCTTTTTGTTTTCATACCCTTCTCCCTCACTTCTCTTCAACCTATTCAACCAGCTTCACGCCATATAAATTACCCGGCCCAGAGCCGCCTATTTCTCCAGTAGTAACAACCTTTTTAAATTTGCCAACAATTCGCTTCGGTTCATTTAATCGGTCAATCCAGTAAGCTGCTAATCCGACAACCTTAACCGTCGACTTTCCATTCACGCCATCCCATGAATCAATAAGCGGAATGATAACGATACGCGCACAGGAATAATCTGCTGTGGCCGCTGCCTGACATTTTGTTTTTCCAGCATCCTTACTAATGAGTGTTTCAATCGCGTTCTTGACTGGCCCCCATTTTTGCCCGGGTTCTGTTTGGACATTCGTCCCAACTTCAAGCTCTACACCGTTGATGATATTCTCAGCTAAACCGCTTGCCCCATTACTGTTGATATCAAGGTACCCACAGTTCCCGTGATGCTTTCCAGTATTTTCGCATTTTAACTCTGTCTCATTCGGAATAGCGGTATGTTCGATCGCAATAGGTGTAACGCGCTTAGCAGACTTCAACAAACCGACCTCAGCTTTGGCTGAAGCTTTGACTGAAGCTTCTTGGATCCCAAATACACGTGCAAACGTCATCGGAACAATCGACTGTTTTGATACTTTGATCGACTGACTTGTAATCGTTAGATCACCATCGTCGACTGGAAATGTATTTTTACTAGCAAGTTCCTTTGCAATAGAAGCAGCACTTACCTCACTCGTTAACAATCCTTGAGCCCCGGAAAGTGCCGCTGCATCCATCGCGTTTTGAAGAATTCTTTTCTCGTGATATAGTCGCCCAACATCGATGACCATAGCGGTTACGCCAAGTAAAACGGTTAAACTCAGCGCTAGCATAACGGCCACATTCCCTCTTTCATTCGTGAAAAAGAAGCGAGTCTTTTTCATCACTCAACCCTCATAACAGTTGAACTGGATAAGGTAATCGGTCCGGTTACGCTTGAAACAACTGGTGTAAGAAAACGAACCGGATAGGTGATCGTAACAGTCACATCACTTCCTGAAGATTTCGCACCACCTGGTGAAACCGCTACCTGACCAGAAGTGAGGTGTATACTGGAGGCGCTCGAAACTGCCGTAGAGACGATCGTCGCATCGTTCTCTCCGATGCTTGCCGTCCTTGCCGCTTCTCTACTTGCATGGTCAATCGCAAGATACGTATGAAAAATACGACCAAAATCGATAATGCCAAACAAAAGCATTACAAGAACTGGAAGGACAAGCGCAAACTCTACCATTGATTGACCTTTTTCAGACCTCATGTCATCCCTCCTAAAAAAGCAGCACACAAGGTTCCGAACGTAATGGCTACGCCGTAAGGATAGGTTAGATTGCTTTCTTTATTAAATTTATAACCTTTCAGATTCATCAAAGAATATAGCGTATAGGTTGGAGATTTGATGAACTTCCAAAACTCCATTCTTTTCATAATTAAAATAAGACCAATTACTCCACCAATTAATGCTGTATAAAAAAAAGAGTGAAGAACAAACGAAGTGCCCGTTAAGGCGCCAATCGCCGCAAGCAACTTCACATCTCCCGCCCCCATTCCCCCTAACAAATATGGAATCAGAAGAAGTGCGAATCCGACAAGAAGTCCAGCACCACTAAATAGAAAACCTTTCCAACCAAGAGTTAACGTGTAGTAAAATAAACCAATTCCCATTGCAGGGAATGTAACGATATTTAAAATGCGTCGTTTGCGCACATCCGTTATAAATGAAATGAGTAAAACAATGCCCAGGATACTGTATAGCATCGCAGTCCCTCTTTGCTTTTAAATTTGGCCCCACTTGGGTAAGTGGGGCCATGATTTTACTTATAACTTTCCAGTTACAGTGTCTATCACTTCATCAATCTTAATACCTAACGCTTTAATCCCAACAATAGCCACAACCGCTACCCCAGCCAAAATCAATCCATACTCCGCCATACCTTGTCCTTCTTCTTCTCTTACGAATTGTCCCATTTTCTTCAACATTCTTATTTCCCCCTTAGAGTTTTGTTTTAGTCGTTATATTTAAGAAATCATAAATACCTGCATTCAAGAAACTGTTTAGTAGTAGAAACCAGTTACAATAGATGATCGCGAAGTGACTTCAGTTAACCTCCTCTTGCTCTAAGAAAGCAGCTGACTCTTTTCATCCTCTGGTTCCCCCTTTCAAAACGGCGAACATTATCTAAGGTAAGATTTTGTTCACTATAGTGTCTATTAATTATTAACTTGTTCTTTTTATCGAACAACCTTAATTACATAATAGTTCGTTATAGAGAATTTGTAAAGTCCTTTTTTAGATTTTTTCTTGTTTTTACAATTTTTATAGTAATATATTCGTTATTGAGTATTAAATAGACATCTATTATAGTATAGATAACGTCATAATTTAGGAGAATAGTCATGTTGGAGAGTAATAAAGGTACACTATATCGAACACTTCCACTGAGAGTGCTGAAGGCTGATACTTTTATAAAAAGACTAAAAGGACTCATGTTTCGAAAAACGCCTCTTCAACACGAGGCGCTTCTGATCACGCCTTGCAATTCCATTCACATGTGTTTTATGTTCTTTTCGATCGATGTTGTCTTTTTAAACGAAGAGAACAAGGTTGTAAAGGTTGTTCAAAGTCTTAAACCCTGGGGTTTTATAGCACCGGTTAAAGGGGCAAAGACCACTCTTGAATTACCGAAGGGATCGATTGAAGAACATGCGATTAAGTCTGGTGAATTTCTGAAACTTTAAATCTATTTAAAAAGCGACAGTACCCTTCCAGGCACTGTCGCTCTCATCTTCACTTTGCATTCATCTTTTCATAAAGCGCCTTCGTCACGATCAAATCAAAAATCGCGATGCCCACTGTTTTAAAGAGTAATCCTTTTTCATTCAGATTGTCTGGTCGATGATTCTGTTGAATGATCTCTTCTAACGCCAGAGAAACAGACTCCTGCCTGCCGAGTTCCCGCGCACGGATTAAATCGCCGGATTCATGAAAGCCTCTTCGCGTATCAACATACAGAGCGTCAGCAGACCTGAGAAATGAATCCGGAAGCTCCTGCATCGCTGGTTTAAAGGATCCAACTGCCACTACCAATTTACCATTCCACTCTGAAGCTTCAAGATCAGGTAGCACAGGCTTCGTTGATGTTGTCGTTGTGACGACAATGTCTGACTGTTTGACTAACGTTTCAATCTGAACCTCTTCTACCATTAAGTGAGGATACGCTTCTTTAGCTTTTTCTATAAACGACGCTACTTTTTCTTTGCTTCGATTTGCCACGTACACCTTCTCAATCGGTCGAACCGCCACGGCCGCTTGAAGATGACTCCATCCTTGCGTACCGAGGCCAATGATGCCCAGTGATGTCGCGTCTGGTCTTGATAAGTATTTCATTCCAAGCCCACCTAATGCTCCTGTGCGAAGAGCTGTGATTTTCATAAAATCACAATACATCAATGGCGCAAGGGTCTTGCGATCATTTAAGATCATCATTCCGTGAATGGTTTCTTTCCCATGCTTCCAATTGTCAGGAGCAACGCCCGCTAGTTTTGTAGCCTGGTAGTCCCCGTAGAATGAGGGCATAAGTAGAAACGTATTGTCGCCATCTTCTACATGCATTCGCTCTGGTGTCTTCTCCTTTTGATCTTCTTCTGTTAAGTAATACGTTTCAATTGATTCGATTACTTCTTGCATAGATAGGTTTTGTTCGATTTCTTGCCCTGAAATGATGTTCATTTGCTCCTCCTTTATTGATGAAACTAAGCTCACAATCAGCAACAATAGTTTTTAAGCGTACAGATTCATTCTAGTACAAAGCTTGAGTCAGCTAAAAGCAAAAACCCTCCCATGTTGATGGGAGGGTTTTCCTTATCTACTTTATTCCTGATCGGATAAATACACCCGATGATCTCGGAAGAACGGCATCAAATCCCGATCCGTTGATTTTTCCATTGAAGAAATAAAGTCTCTAGTAGTCGAAATGCCGAATTTCTGTTGCTTAAAATAACGCTGCATTGCGTCATAGAAAGTCTCATCTCCTAGCTCCTGACGAAGGTCGTTGATCGTACTTGATCCATAGTTATAGATCATATAATAATAAGCGCTGATCCCTCCTTCATCAGCACGGGCAGTGAAGTCTGCGATCTGACTGGATAGGTGATAATCTTGATCCGGATGAGGAGCGACATCTAGCTCATCTAGATCGCCATCATAAAGTGCCGCCGCAAAGCTTGCGAATGATTCGTCTAGCCACGGCTCATCATATTCGTTGTTTCCGATAATTCCGTAGAACCACTGATGTCCAATTTCATGAGCATTCACTGACTTCGCCCAATCAAGCGGCCGATCTCCTGCAAGACTAATCATCACGAGCTGAGGGTACTCCATGCCACCAAACCAGCCTTCCATCGTCACGATATCAAGCTCTGGCCACGGATATTTACCGAATTTCTCACTGAATAGTGCGAGGCTATCAACACCAGACTCGAGTAGGGACGCAGCATACTTCGCGTGTTCACTAGAATAATAGACATTCACTTTTATGCCATTTACTTTCGAAGAAATGACACGATAATTCGGATTCATTTCCATCGCAAAGTCGCGAACATCCTTTGCCTTATAGCGATGCGTCGCCTGATCTCCTTTAATAACAGGCTTTCCAACTTCTTCTCCTGTTGCCGCGATAACTTGTTCCTTATCAGTCGTTACGGTGACATCATACTTTCCAGAGAGAGAATAGAACGCTTCACCGTACGGATAATACGGATCGACATTCCAGCCTTCATCATCGTAAACGCTTAAGATCGGGAACCAGTTCCCCATTGAAACGGTATCGCCATACCAGCCAAAGCGATCCTGCTGTTCTGGTAAACTCACTTGGAAGTTCATCGTAACGGTTGATTTTTTATTTTTTGGTAGCGAAAGGTCTTGAATATGTAGTGCCGTTTCGTTTACCTCAAACGTTGCTTTCTTACCGTTTACTTTGATTTTGGAAACATCCATACTTCCGCCATTCTCTTCAAATGTTTCCGCATTTCCCCATAGGTTGAAGTATAACTCACTTAAATTGTTTTTGATGTTGTTTTTGAACGTTACTTCAAGCGTTCCTTTTACTTTGTGCGTCCTGGCATTATAATCCACATCCATCACATACGAAGGCTTTGTTGGGCCAAGTACGCCTTCTTGCTTCGATGGTTTTTGAAGCTGAAACGGCTGCTTCGGTAATTGAACGCTAGGCGAATCAGTAGGAACGTAAGCCCCCTTCCCATCAAGCATTAATTCCTTCGTATCAGGCTCAGCTGCACTTGCCGGTAGCGCAAGCCCCATTAATAAACTACCTGCAGCAACCCCCTGCAGAAGCTGCTTCATCAATCGCTTTCCCTTCACACAAATCCCTCCTTAGTCATTTCACTTAAGGATTTCTGGATTTATAGAGTGGTTACCTTGAAACGAACGACTCATTTATGGAAAAATTATCTAGTTATTTCGTAGGTAATAAAGGGGAATTCCTATTCATTCCCCTCATACTAGACCATCCATCATAGGAAGTTTGTCTTCTAAACGAACAAAAGGGGCCAGGTACGAACCTGACCCCCTTAAGGCAATTGCACAGATTTAATATGGTTTAATCTTAAATAAACAGTCTCTCCACTGGCATTAGCCAACTCAACGAAATTATTTTCTACTTTTGTTAATAAGCCAATTTTATTCGGGTCACTCCCACCATCAAACACAACGAGCTTCCCTTCTTCTTTCTTTAGCTGTTCTTCAAACGATCGAAGCAATGGGATTTTGGATGGATTAACAGGTAGTTTTTCGTTTGAAAGAGTATAGGGTGTATTGTTTTGACTGTATGGGGTTATCCACTTTATATGACTTAATGGAAGATACATTGTTTTATAAACTGGGGAATAAAATGAGATGTAATTACTCAAGACGTTCGTAATATATCCATGGAAAGATAAGTTTCCTGTCGCATAAATTTCAGTAAAAATCCCTTTCGCATTCATGAGTATTTTCCGATACGAAATCGAATCGATGTCATCAGATAGCGAAGATGTACTTGGACTTTCGATCACATCTGATTTCGTATAGCGATATATTTTGTGAACATGCAGCAGCGGTAAGTAGAGATAATTTTCCCCGTTGAAAAGGACGAGAATGTCTGGTCCAATATCGGTTAGAATGCCGATAAACGTTGTGCCTCCAGAAATTTTCACTTCCACATGTTTTCCTAATAAATTAACTAGTCGATCCATTCAAACAGGCTCCTCTCCAAGATTCTTACCCAAATATCAGCTGCACCCAATAGAATAGTAGAAACAGTGTAAAAACAGTCGTTAGAGGGATGACGATAAAAGATACGCTCATGTAATCTTTCCACGTCACTTTGATATGATACTGTCTCAAAATATGCATCCAAATCAAGGATGCAAGCGTTCCGATTGGCAATAGCAATGACCCCATGTCGCTTCCGATAATATTGGCTAGGTAAATTGTTTTTAATGTGATCGGGTCTAACCCCATTTCCGTTAACGCAATTGTTCCAACCATAAGAGCCGGGTGGTTATTAAAAAGGTTGGAAAGAACGGAGACCAACCCTCCCATAATGAAACTCGCTGCTAACAATCCTTGATTAACGATCGGATTTAACATGTCCACAAGTAGCGCGGTAAACCCTGCATTATGAAGTCCGTAGATAATCACGTACATGGAGAAAGCAAAGATTAAGATGTGCCACGGGGTCTTTTTAATAATGTCAATCGGATTTGTGCCGAGTGCATACCACCTCCACACTAGTAATACGACTGATCCAAGAACCGCGACGAACGCAATTGGGATCGCGAAGTAAGAAGCAACAAAGAGAAGGCAGCGCATAATGAAAACAAATAGGAGAAGCTTGATCATAAACTGCGTGCGTTTCTTTTTCGTTTCTACGGAAATCTTCCCTTTTAACGGATGAAAATGCTTCGAAAAGAACATCTCTTCAATGTCATAAGCCGCGCCCGGAAGTTCTTTAGGAAGCTTCTTTTTCAGGACGAAAAACATAAATGATGACATAAAGATCAATCCTAATGTTGCAGGCACAAACATCATGGCCGTATGCATATAAAGCGTCATATGGACAATTTCTAAAGCGATCAAATTAACAATGTTACTCACACCGATCGGAGCACTGGAAGCTGTCGCGATGAGTGCACCACTTAACAAATAAGGAATCATTTGATGTGGCTTTAAACGAAGGTTTTTCAGTAGCAATATTAAGATTGGAGTTGTAATTAAGATGCTCCCATCGTTATTGAAAAGAAGGGTCATTAAGAAACAGAGTAACTGAATGTACCAATATAAACGATAGCCCGATCCCTTCGATAGTACAGCTAGTCTTGCAGCTGCCCAGTGAAAGAAACCAAAGCTTTCTAATATAACAGCCATGACAATCGTCGCCATAATCGTAATGGATGCGCCACTTATTTTACTAAGGATATCTGCTATATCTCCCTGGGACACAGTTCCAGTTACTAAGATGATGAGGGCTCCGATCGAGGCTGGCCACGCTTCATTTATCCCACCCGGTCTCCAAAATATGACCATCATTGTTACGACGAACACAAATATGGGTATTCCTATGCCTAATGACATATCTAGCCGCCTTTCTTAATCTAGTAAAAAGCTTTTGCATGTCCCACCTTGTATAGTTATATTCATTTCGCGTCAAAAGGGATAGGTTTTTGAAGCTAAAACCCTAAAATGTACCTTTGGCTCTCCATGGCAAATGTCCGGTCGAGATACTCGTCCATAAATAAAACTCCATATAAAAAACAAGCCAGAACGCCTTTTACTAAAGGAATTCTAGCTTGTTTATCGTTATTTTGTACTACGCTTTCGTTCTTACCATACAGAAAGTCCTGTTCTCTCATCATTTTCATCAGTTATATAGGCTACGTCCAGGTATCCCTTTCTTTTAGCATGATAGAATAACGTTTCACTTAGTACGTTATCTTTACAATATACGGTAACAAAAGTGCCATCAACGATAAGTAGAACAAGCTCGCAATCGCTTTCCTTAAAATCGTTATACGTCTCTAATTCCTTAGGTACCGAACCTTTCGGAAAAGCTTTTAGAGCAGCAAAAATCACATAGGACATCTGTTCTTCTATTTTCTTTTGAAGAAGCTGACCTTCCAAATGCAAGATTCTATGATTAAACAGCGGCTCACCTAACTCATCATCAACTACATAGTAAGCCTCTTCATTCTCGATCAGCCAATTAAAAGCTGACACATCGATTGGGGCCAATATATCCCTCAGAGTGTAACCCCGTTTATTTGGCACCTCAAAAGTAATTCCCCTGATCATTAACTCTCCTCTTTCTGTTAAGTAACATAGAAAATCTAAAAAAGCGCAATTCCTTTTCATCAGAATTACGCTCTAAAACTAACAATCATTTTATCTTACGGAAGCTTATTTCCAGCTGCACGATAAAGCTCATACCACTCTTCTCTCGTAAGCTCCATATCAGAAGCTCTTGAAATATCTTTTAATCGTTCTGTATTCATCGTGCCTACAACAGGCTGAATGTTAGCAGGGTGACGTAAAATCCATGCGATCGCAATCGTTGAATCAGTCACATTGTATTTCTCAGCAAGTTCCTGAAGCTTTGCATTTACTTCTGGAAATGCGTCGTTTCCGACAAATGGCCCTTCAATCATGCCGTGCTGGAATGGAGACCACGCTTGAATCGTAACATCGTTCAAACGACAGTACTCGAGAATGTTGCTGTCGCGAACGACCGCTGGATCATTCTGCATGTTCACATTAAATCCAGCATCAATCATTGGCGTATGTACGATACTCAATTGAAGCTGATTGATGATTAAGTCATCCTTCAAATACTTTTTCAGCAGTTCCATTTGCATCGGATTTTGATTACTTACGCCGAAGTGACGCACCTTTCCGCTTTCTTTCAAACGAGAGAAGGCCTCAGCTACTTCCTCAGGCTCAAATAGGGCATCCGGGCGATGAAGAAGCAACGTATCAACGTAGTCAGACTTTAGTCGACTTAGGCTTCCATCAACCGATTCAAGAATATGATCTTTCGAAAAATCAAAAAAGCCTTTACGAATACCGCACTTCGTTTGGATCTTCATTCTCTCACGAAGATCATCGTTTGCAGAGATCGCATTTGCGAATACTTCCTCCGATTTCCCGCCACCGTAAATGTCAGCATGATCAAACAGATCCACTCCATGATCCATCGCATTCTCAATCACGTAAGCTGCATCCTTCTCACTAAGTTCGTTCATGCGCATACAACCTAGTGAAATCTCGCCAACTTCTAAATCACTCGTACCTAGTTTAATCTTTTTCAAAGCAATCACCTCGTTTAATTGATACTGCTATCCTATCATTCAGGTAAAGGAAAAGGTAATATTTAGACTTTTTGTTATAGCGCTTTCAATGTTATAAATATATTTTGTACCCATGTACCCATTTTTCTCCCACTTTGAAGAAGTAGTAATTTGAATCAACGTTTACCTCAATAGGAACTAGATAACTACTGAAATCCACCCATTGTTTCTCCCCTCTATTTGTTAACCAAATCTATTTCATCTCTTCTAGCTAGATACCATTTATAAAAAGAACCGGCTATTTCAAGCGGCACATCATCAATTCCCGAATGATGAACAGGCTTTGATCGGTTAATCATCCCAACTGATGCAAGTCCAGCTATTTTCTGAATAAAGCCTCGTGTTACATTAACTTCAATCACTTTACTTCTTTTTGATACAAATAAAGAAGTGGACAACCCTCCCGTTTTGAATTGAGCGAATGAAGCGTTTAAAGTATATTTCGTATTGCGATAATCAAAGTACCTCATAAGACTGACGATCATAAGAAGCAATACTGAGAAAATCCACCAGGGGACATTCAGAACATCAGGCTTAAAGTACCACAATAATCCCGTTCCAATCATCCACAGAAAACTTGGTCGCAGTTCGCGAATCCAGAGCGAAGAAGGCGGCAATCGATCCATTTTTTCAGTTACCTGATACATTGGTAAAATTTCTTCGACCATCTCATATGCTTGTTGAACTGGTAGAAAGGGATAGAGTGAGTTGCTTTCAAGCTTCTCCTCATCCGCTCGCGATTCACCAACGCTCGTTAACTTCACCTCCGCAAGTCCAAACAAACGCTTGAGAAATGTTTGATTGATTTCAATCGCTTGTACACGGTGTTTTGAAATAGAAAATTTCGTAGCGTCAAGAACTCCTTTTTGAATGTAGATCTGCTTGTTATCTGATGAAATCTCAAACCCACCGTACCTTAAAAACGTACGGGATAGCCCAAAGCCAATGGATATGATCACAGCGGCGATGACGATTATGCCGATCACCCAACCTGACTGAAGAAGAAAGCCAATCAAACCTTCCGCATCCTTTTCTACACCGAAAATATCGTCAAGTTTAGAATAAAACCCTCCAACAACAGGTATAAGGAAAAGAAAACTTAAAGATGTAAACGAAGCTTTAACCAAATCTTTTTTTTGAGCTCGAAAATGAACAATCCGATCTGGTTGCTGTTTGTCTTCCTTTCCTTCCGATACTGTTTCAATCATTGGTCCTGCTTCAGAGTCTTCTACTGATTGGAGTGAAACATACCGTTTCAACTCCTCAGCATGGTTTCGTGAAACAACATCAAATTCTACCGCTGCCTCATCTCCCCTCATACCCGTTTCAAAGGTCAAGGAGGTGGTCCCAGTTAAGCGATGAAAGAAGGACGTGTGCTCGTTTACGTTTTCAATTTTCGAGAACGGAATCGTTCGTTTTGATTTCGTAAAGATCCCCTCGTGAAGATGGAATGCGTCATCAAGACGATATTTTTTCGTTAACCATTTCAGCGCAATCCGAATGAGCGATAATCCAAGTAGAATAAGGACCGCGGGGCGTCCGTATTCAAAGAAAAAGGAATCTGAACCACCTTTGATCAGAAAGAAATAGACTAGAAAGAAAATAGCGCTCTTTCCAAGTTTCCACGTATCAAATAAGAGTAGCCATGGGGAATACCTTTGCAAAGTTCTCATTCCCCCTCCTCCTTCACCTTCGCGTATCGGGCAATTTCATTCCGCAATTGAAAGGCTTCTTCTTTAGGTAACGCTGGAATCATATGTGATGAACCCATCGTCTCAATCGATAGCGCATATAACTGATATCTCCTTAATAGGGGACCTTGACTAGTGGCAACCGCTTGAATTTTGCTCATTGGCACAAGCTGATGCTCTTCATTGTTTGCCCCATGTCTAAGCTTCAAGTACTCTTCATCTATTTCATATCGCCAGTACTTATATTTCAACTTAGGATGAATAAAAACATCCCACATCGTCATGACTATCGTAATAATCAACGCGATCATTAAAAGCCACCTTACCCATCCCCACCAGGTGAACCGATCATCAAGATAAAAAAGAATACCCAAGACGAGAATACCAATACTATTTCCAATGATTGCATTTATCGTCCATACGCGCACAACCTCCTTCGCTAATTGGCGGTTTGGATTGCTAATTTCTGTCGACATACTGACACTCCTCTAACTTACTTTGATTTCATCATTCATCGGACGCTTTTGGTTCCTTCGAAAAGGATTCTCCAAATAAACAAACAAACGCATCACTTTCTCGAGCGTTCCCTGGTTAAAGCGTTTCAAGTAAAACGTACTTCCTATGACTTGGAAGATAAATAGAATGATTCCGAATAATATTGAAAACACCACGCCCATCTTTCCAAATAAACCAATCCCATAGCCATAAAAAATCGTTGTGCAAATTATCGTTTGTAAGATGTAATTGGACAGAGATAGCTTCCCAAGGCTCTCAAATCCCCTCATCCATTCACTTCCTTGAGAACGGCTGTATATGTACCCAAATAAACCGATGTATCCAATTGCAAGCACACTTCCTCCGATTAAACTCATATCCGGAACCCCGCTAATCTCCTTCGATAAATAAAAAGAGACTTTTAAGAGCAGACCAAGCGGAATAAAAAGAACTGACACGTACCAAAACCGTTTCATCTTACTTGAATCGAGCCAACGAACATGTCCCGCATACATTCCGAGGAGCATCATAGGAAGAAGGAGAAATGGAACGAAGAAAACCATCGCAATTTCTTCCCCTACGCTTAACTCCATTGGATCAACGTTGAGCCGATGATTCTTGATCTCTTGATAGTTTCCACTGCTATAAATGTTCACCATATCGTTCATATAAGCAGTCATCTTCGCTTCACTCATTAGAGGCACTTCCTCCCCGCCCCCTAAATAACTAACAAACGTTACGATTGAGAATAGTATTACACACCAGACAAGAATCGTTTTCCGCTTTCGATTAACAAAGAAAAGAAGCAGCATTCCCATCATTCCATAAAGAAAAAGAATATCGCCTTCCCATAGAAAAGTACTATGTAGCACACCCAAACCAATTAAAACCAAAAACCTCCGAAATAAATGCCATTTTACTCGTCGCTCTCTTTGCCTCAAACGATCTCTCATCAATATCAAAGAATACCCAAATAGAAATGTAAAGATCGGCATAAATGAATTTTCTACAAGGACTTTAAGGGCAACATACCCACCATAATCTACTGATGACAGATTAAAAAACGAGATCTCCTCTTTTCCAAATATCCCATATTGAAAGATTAACAGATTCGCTAACAATATCCCGAAAAGACTCCATCCTCTTAATGCATCCACAAGTCTATTTCTTTTTACATTTGTCACATTGTTTACCTCCTAAATTAGAAACTCACATACTTCCACTTCCATGTTTTAAATGATATTCCTTATATTCCCTAAATCAAAGATATCAGGTAAAATACCTATTTTCAATATATTTTTATTGTTTTTCGATAAAAAACTATCGAAATGGAAGTGTTTTTGTAGTAAGATCAAGATAGGATAACTGGAATAACTTACAAAGGAGTTTTACTATGAAATGGAAATACGGTTTCAAACTATTATCTAGGATTTGTTTGATCTTGTTTTACATCATTGCTTTGTTGTCTATTTTTACAACAACGGAACATATAACAAGAATTTGGTTTTCTGGAAGTAGTTTTGAAAAATCATTCGGTTTATACGAACCTATATTTACTTACTTTGATCTTTCCTTTAATAAGCAACCAGAGTTGTTTAACAATACTTCTTTCTTAATTTTATCGTTTGTTTCAACAACCGCTTTTTGTAGCTTACTGTTGCTATTTCTATGGTTTCTTCAAAAACTATTAATGAATATTTACAAAGAAAATCTCTTTCTATACGAGAATGTCTCTCTTATATCAAAATTGGGATATACAATCTTATTCTTGGGGACCTTATCAACTTATACTGAAGAACAGTTAGCTTTAAAAGTTCTCGATCTACTGAAAATTACCAACGCTCAAATTAGTCTTTCTACTGGTGCCTATCTCGACACCATCATAGGCGGCGTCGTTCTCCTTCTCATCGCTTCTGCTCTTAAATTTGCAGTTAGCGCAGTGGAAGAAAATAAACAAACAATCTAACAATAAAGCAGGCGATTTACGATGATTCGAATAAAACTAGATGTCATGATGGCAGAGCGGAAAATGTCGCTGAACCGATTGTCTGAACTTGTTGGGATTACACCAGCGAATTTGTCGGTTCTAAAAAATGAAAAGGGAAAAGCCATTCGGTTTACGACTTTAGATGCGCTATGTCAGGCTCTGGATTGCCAACCTGGAGATTTACTGGAATATATAGACGATGAATGATGAATGAAGAGTGAATACCACTCTTCTTTTTTCTTAGCTTTGTTCGCTTATGCTGTGGATTCTCGATTTTTGGCTCATTCGAGTGAAGTCTTTATCTCACTCGCCTTTCAGCTCTGCTGAAAGGTCGCTCTGTGATGACCAATCGCCTGAGCAAATGAATTTGCTCGAAGTGATTGGTCATCACAGAGCGTAAATGAGCCAAAAATCAACAACGTTCATTTACATAGCCTTTTTCTTTCAACCTTCAGCTTGACAGTTCTCTGGATATGCACTAAAAACATGTCAGCACATCCAATGTGCTCACAAGCCATTTAATGAGTTTATTACCTCTCAATTCCGGTTACATACCCTATGTACTTAACAAAAAGGAGATGAATGAAAATGGCAGAGAAAGATCCAAAACAAGCAGTAGCTAACATGAGTGAGGATAAGAAAGAAGACATCATGCAGAACTTCCAATCGTTTAAAGACTATCTTGGAGATCAAGTAAACAAAGGTGAGAAGCTCGGTCTTGGCGAAGAAGGACTCTCAAAAGGTGCTAAGCGCGTTGGAGATTATCTTGCCAAGCATGAAGATCCGCGTAACCGTGAACAAAAAGTACTCAACGAGCTTTGGAACGTAGCAAACGAAGAAGAACGTAAGCATATGGCACACGTTCTCGTTAAGCTAGCAGATCAAACGAACTAAATGACTAAATTGCAAAACGCCGCCACCCTTACTTAGAGGATGGCGGCGTTTTTTATGATGATGCTAGATTTCTATAATACTTAGCCATTTCCATCACCATCGCGCCCATACGTGGTGTAGTTGGTGTGAGAACATGCTCGATTCCTTGAGCTTTTAGATGCTCTTCTGTTACTTCTCCAACAGCTACAGGAAGAATCGTTTCTGTTAAAGAAGTTAGGATCCTTTCTCTTTTCTTAACCCTATCAACATATTCAAAAAAGTACCGTACCTGGATGGCGCTTGTGAACGCCACCGCATCAAGCTGTCCATTTTCTATCTCCTCAATTAACTGCTGAAGCACCGCTTGCTCTGGAGGTGTATGCTCGTATGGATAAATTGTCGTAACCGTATTGTTCGCAGCTTCAAGCGACTCAATAAACCCTGGCACATTTTCACCATGCATTTGGAGAACAACCGATTGATTCTCAATCGTTAAGGCATTCTCCAATTGATTCATCGTCCCGCGATCCGCCACCGTTTGTGGCGTAATGCCCTTTTGTTTAAAATGCTGGAGCGTTTTCGTACCTCGAACTGCTATTGGAATCGAGCGAAGCAAATGATCGTATTCTTTTTCTAGCCCAGCTAATTCCGCAAGCTCAGCCATTCTTTTTTCTCCCATACCAGTCGTATAAATCAACATATCTGGAGGGTTTTCAATTATTTCTCGTAAAGAATGAACGACATGCTCTTCATTCGTAAAAACAGTCCCTTGTGCAGGTCGAATGAGCGCTTTTCCACCCTGTTTTTCGATAAGTGCACGCATTTCTTCCCCTTTTCGTCCGCCGGTAACCGCTATGGTTTTGTTCATTAAGCCCACGACTGTACCATCTCCTTCACTTATACGTAAATAGAGCGTACAGCACCTCAATGAGATGATCAACTACAAATCACTCAAGCGTAACGTAGATCAAACCATCTTCTATTTCAATCGGAAATGTCTCTACCTCGCCAATATGCGGGGAAAGGAGTTTACCTGTCCTAACATCAATGCGGCAGTCGTGGTTTGTACATATTATAGAATGATCGCTGATCTTCCCACTCACAACCGTTCCACCATATGGACAACGATTGTGAATAGCATGGAACGTGCCATCCGACAAGCAAATAACGGCGATCGAAAGCTGGAGTAAATCAATCGCTCGACTAGAATTAGGGGTAAAATCACGCGTTCTTCCCACGTGGATCTTTACGGCATGAACCGGCATCAGAAACATCCTCCCAATCAATGTTTTTTACACATGCATCATTAGCTTTGCGCCGTTTTAGATGATCTCCCATCTTTAGGGACAAGGGCTAACGTATTGCGCGTTATTTTTGGTTCTGGAAATAGCTGATTGGTTGGAATTTCAGAAACGGGAGCATGGCTATTCACAAGCTTTGCTATTAAAGCTGCCTCTGAAGTATCACCATAAAGAATCGCTCCAATCACTCGTCCATGTAAGGTCACAATTTTTTTGTAAATGTGTCGAATCGGGTCAATCCATTGAAAAGTTCTTGTCTCCTCTGTTTCAAGAACATGCCCTGTTGAGAACACTTTTACGCTTTCAATGTTTAAGGTTGTAGACATGATTGAGCCTGTGTACGGCTCTGGATATCCTGCGAGCGTTCTTGCAAGATATTCAGCTTGCTCAATAATCGGTTCAGTGAGACCGTATGTCATATCACGATGTTCTGCACACTCTCCAATAGCATAAATCGATGGATCACTCGTTTGAAGATAATCATCCACAAGAATACCACGGTGAACATCTAGCCCACTTTTCTTAGCAAGTTCAATATTTGATTTTACTCCAACAGACATGAGGACAAGATCAGCTGGCAGACTCGTTCCATCGGAGAAGTGAATCCCTTCTACATGCGAAGTTCCAATGAACTCCTTCGCTCGCTTACTTAATGAAAATTGGATACCCATACGTTCTAAATCTTCCTGAAGCATTTCAGACGCAAGCCGGTCTAGCTGTCTGTTCATCACATTCGGCTGATGATGCACTACGGTTGTTT
Organism: Anaerobacillus sp. 63XJN7_4_ISO-PGPR-S23-413; assembly: GCF_056173725.1. Taxonomy (NCBI): domain Bacteria; kingdom Bacillati; phylum Bacillota; class Bacilli; order Caryophanales; family Bacillaceae; genus Anaerobacillus; species Anaerobacillus sp. 63XJN7_4_ISO-PGPR-S23-413. Next base: position 1,289,439 of record NZ_CM149688.1, on the reverse strand, counting down.
TTATTCCGCGCTGAACGAGTCCCATCGCCGTTTCTAACCCAAGGATACCCGCTCCAATGACCGCTGCTTTTTGGTAATGATTTGGAGCGTTCATTAATGTCATACAGTCTTCAATCGTTCGAAAGGTCATCACGCCCTCCTTCCCTGCTCCTTTGACGGGAAGGAGATGCGGATGACTACCTGTTGCAAATACGAGAAGATCATAAGTCATTTTTCGACCTCGATCGGTTTTCACATGCCGTACGAGGGGATCAACTGTCACAACGGTTTCATTCTTTAACAAACGTACCCCACGCTTTAGATACCAACCATCATCCTCCAATTTGACGTCTTCAAAGGGTATTTCCTTCTGTAGAACGCGCGATAAAAGATATCGCTTATAAGCAGGCTCCTTTCCAATGACGGTTACTTCAAAACTTGACGGTTTTCTCGATAGCAAGCGTTCAAGAAATTGAATTCCAGCAAGGCCGTTTCCGATTACGACAAGTCGTTTCTTCACACTATCCCCTTCTTTCAAAGCTGTATCAATATGCAAAATCGTACCATGTTTGAAAATTGAAAATAACAAATTGGTCATATATCCTAACAGAGTTTTCAATACATGATGGAAAGAACGGATAGTTTCTCCAATTCCGTTAATGATAAAGGAAGATAACTTTCGGAGTGATGTTGATATGAAAAGAAGGCGTTTTCCACGATCCTCCTCATTGATTGAGGATCAAATAAAACAGGAGTTTCATAACACCGAAGACCTCAAGCTAAAAACCGTTAAACTCGATGGGCTCACACTGACACTTGTGTATCTTGACGATATTTCTGATCGAGTGGTGATTCAAAAGACGATCATTAGTCCACTTCTTACCATTTCAGACGATCAAACAAAGATTAGCGCAGCTGATCTTCCTGATCTTATTCCTATGGCTGCGATTAACAACATTGAAGATAATAGCCTCATTTCAAGGCACCTCATGGATGGATGCACCGTTATTATTGCTCGTGAGGAAGACATTGACACTGTTTACGCTGTGAAAACGACCTATTCTGTGAAGCGCTCACCTGATGAACCGGTCAATGAACCGACGATTAGCGGTCCACGGGATGGTTTTATAGAATGCCTGCAAGATAACAAAGCATTATTACGTGCTCACTTAAAAACAAGCGATCTTTTATTTGAACAACATCTGATTGGAAAAGACGTTGTGAAATACATCTCTTTAACTTATTTGCAAGGAAAAACAGATCGAAAATTAATTGAAGAAACCAGAGAACGAATAAACGAAATTAATGCAGATTATATAACTGATGCAGGGATACTTGAACAGCTCCTTGAGCGAAATCCGCTGTCAGTCTTTCCCGAATTAACATCAACACAGCATCCAACGAAGGTAGCAAACGCCTTACTTGAAGGGCGTGTCGCAATTATGACAGACGGCTCTCCCACTGTCCTGATTGCCCCAACAACGCTTAACATGCTTCTTCAAACACCTGACGACTACTACTTTAAATGGATTCCCGCTTCATTAATTCGATTATTAAGCTATTTTACTGCACTTATTTCTGTACTATTGCCTGCAACTTACATTGCTTTAGTCTCGTTTCACCACGGGCTTATTCCCACTAGCCTGGCCGTTTCTTTATCTAAAACAAGAGAAGGTGTACCTTTCCCATCGGTAATTGAAGCTTTTATTATGGAGCTTACGATCGAGATTTTACGGGAAGCAGGAGTAAGGTTACCAAAACCAATCGGATCTACCGTTAGTATTGTAGGTGCTATTGTTATCGGTGAAACGGCGGTCAGCTCAGGTATCGTTAGTCCAATGATGGTGATGGTCATTTCATTCACAGCGATCTGTTCATTTGCGATTCCGAATTACCAGCTCAGCCTGGCGTTAAGAACCATTCGTTTTTTCTTCCTGTTCTCTGCAGCCATACTAGGTGTATACGGTTTGCTAATCGCCATTTTCATCGTAACAACTCATTTAATTAAACTTAGAAGTTTCGGAACGCCATACATGGAGCCATTTGCGCCGATTCAGCTGAAAAGCTGGAAAGATTCGTTTGTACGTCTTTATTATCGTGTGGGAAAGAAGGATAGGAAACTACATGAAAAATAACCATACCTCCCTTCCAATCATCATTTTCATTATATCAACGATCGTCGGTGTCGGAATTGTCACGTTGCCAAGACAAACCGCAGCAGTCGTCGGTCAATCTAACATGTGGATGAGCGTTATTTTAGGAGCCGGCATTGCATTTATAAATGCGATTTTTCTATTTATGCTCATTAAGCGTTTCCCTATGAAAACAGTCTTTGATATAGGAACTGAACTAACTGGAAAATGGATCGGCAAAGGGATTAACCTCATTTTTGTTGCCTATATGATTGCGATCTCATCCTACATCATTCGGACAATGGCCGAGATTGTGAATTACTACCTGCTTGATAAAACGCCCAAGTTTGTTGTCTTACTCGTACTTGTCGTTTCGTGTATGTATCTTGTATCAAGCGGACTTTCCAATATCATGCTATTTTTTCAACTGTACTTTCCAATCATCTTATTTATGTTTTTTGTCTTAACTCTTCTTAGTATCAAAAATATTGAACCAACCCACTTACGCCCCATCTTCTATTTTGATGGAATCGAAATATTAAAAGGAGCTCACACAACCTTTTTTTCATTTGTAGGATATGAGCTGATCATGGTGTTGTCAGGTAAATTTGCGTTTACGAAATGGAAACCAATGCTCACCATTTTCAGCATCAGCATTGGGAGTGTTTGTGTGATTTATGTCCTCTTCTTCATTCTGAACATCGGTGTCCTTAGTATCGAGGAACTGAAGGTGATTACATTTCCAACAATTGAAATGGCAAAAGCAATCGAATTTCAGGGATTCTTCTTTGAGCGATTCGAACTTCTCTTCCTATTCGGATGGATCATTACGATCTTCACGACTTTAGCCGCCTATTACTATTCGGCAGTGCTTGGCATGAGGAAAACGTTTCAGGTAAAAAACACTCTCCCTATGACTATGATTATTGGGTTCATCATTCTGATGCTCTCGTTATTACCATCAGGCATTACTGAACTATTTTCATACGGGACATACGTGAATTATTTATCCTACACCGCTCTCATCGCGCTCCCCCTATTGCTTCTAGCGCTCTCGCTTGGAAAGGGGACTGCTCAATGAAGAGAATTTCCTTATTTCTAGCTGTTCTTCCACTCATCTTGCTAACGGCGTGCTGGGATAGTAACGAAATTGAAGATCTCGGCATGATCATGGGGATTGGACTTGATTATCATGAAGACAAAGAGGAAGTGTTTGCCTTAACAAACCAATACGTCGTTCCAAATAACATCCAGGGAACAGAGACTGGGACGACTGGAGAGCAGCCCTATCAGAACATTACTTTAAATGGGAATAATTTCTTTGAAGTGATTCGAGAAAATTCACTTGAAACTGATCGGCCACCTAACTATACCCACCTCAAATCCATGGTTCTCTCAGAAGAGCTTCTACGAAAAGAACCGATCAAGCAACTAATCAGCTTCTTTTTGCGTGATCATGAATTTAGGAGAACCGTTTCCTTATTTATTTCAAGGGAGCCTGCCGCTTCGATACTAAATGTCGAACCAACAAAAGAAATGTTTCCTGCTGTGCAGTTGAAGGAGCTCACTCAAAACAAAGAGCGGAGTCTTTATGTATTGGATAATCTTAAATTCGGAGAAGCCTCCAATAGGATTACAGAAGATGCAAGCTTCGTCATTCCTGAAGTAGGAATTCACGAAAATAGACTGCGGTTGCTTGGGGGCGGAATTATATCAAATAAAAAAGAAAAATTAGTTGGCTGGCTTTCACCAGAAGAAGTTGGAGGATTCAAATGGGTGACAGATGAAGTTCAGGGTGGGCTCGTAACCATTGAAGCGGGAGAGTCCAGAGAAGATCAAGTTGTCCTAGAAATAATGAAATCGAACACAACCGTTAAGCCAAATGTAGAAAACGGAAAGCTAACCGTCGACCTTATTGTAGAAAGTTCTTTGCGACTTGCGGAGGACTGGGATATAGAACGCGACGTTTTCAAAGAAGGATGGGAAACGCCACTCCAAGAAAAGGGACAACAAGTCGTCAAGAAAGATATTGAACGCGTTCTTTCCATCGCACAGAAAGAACAGCAACTCGATTTTCTGGAAATTGGCACATGGGTAAAAATCAAACAACCTAGGTACTGGAAGGAACACGAGAAAAATTGGGAAAGCATTTTCCCTTCCCTTACTGTTAATGTAGACGTGAATCTCACCATAACAGGTTATGGGACTCAGGATATTAATTAATGAGAGCCAATCAACTTCATACGTAATCAATAAATAAAGCAGCGCTCTTCATAAGAAGCGCTGCTTTATTTATTGGAAAGTTAGCCGTGATTTTTAGCAATACCTGCTAATTCTTCTTTTGTTCGAAATCCAACCGCATTCTCAACAAGTTCGCCATCTTTAAAGAAAAGCAATGTTGGAATGCTCATCACGTCGTACTTTCTTGCTGTTTCTGGATTTGAATCCACATCAAGTTGGACAATTTTTAATTGCTCGCCTAGTTCCTCATCTAGTTCATCCAACACTGGCGCGATCATTTTACATGGGCCACACCAGGGCGCTCCTAGATCTGCTAGAACGAGTCCTTGATTTGTTTCTTCTTCGAAGTTTTGGTCCGTTACTTTTTGTACTGCCATTATATCTCTCCTCTTACCTTATTTTTATAACTACTAAAAACTAATTTAGTGGTTAGAATACTACATTATGTTATAATCGATGTCAACGATAAAGCAAAAGGTGTGTTTCAACATGATACTCGAAACGAGTTTTTCCCATTTTTCTAATTTCCTATTTATTAACTTAATGAACACATTAAAAATACAAAATCAAAACCCTATCGATCTGCTATTAACGGAAGAGAACGTCGTTCAGTGGATCACATTAATGGAAAACAAGGGGTTGTTAAACAAGAAACAAGTAGAATTCATTAAGAAGGATCCTATTTATACAAATGACATTCAACACTTTCGGAATCAATGTCGTGAATACTTCGCTTCAAACCTTTCTCAAGTCGATTTTTTCGAATTGCTAAGTAATGTGACAAAAGCGACCCCACTTTCTTTTACGATCGATGAAAAGTCCCTTACCCCGCTCCCTATTGAGGGTGGAACGAAAGGTTTACTCTCACTCATTGCCTATCAGATGCTTGATCATGAAGCGAGTGGTGTATTGGATAAAGTAAAAGCATGCGAAAGTGAAAATTGCCTGGCCTTATTCGTCAACAAGAAGGGAAAGCGCAAATGGTGCTCGATGGAGGTTTGCGGAAATCGGACAAAAGCCAAAAAGCATTATCATAATAAAACGAAAACAGCTTCTTCTAACGAATAAAAAAAGAGGCTGGGACAAAACCCAGTAAATTAAAATAAGAGTGGCCCTGCGGACAAAGAATTTGTTCGCAGGGCCACTCTTTCTATATTTTCATCTTAATTTAACAATAAAATAAGGACAACCTCTGATAAAATTATAGTTACCACACAATAACCATCGGAGGTGCCCTTATGTTTAAAGATTATAACATGAATCAAGTGATTTTGCCCTTAGATTTAGAAATGAAATTACAAGAAAATGATATCGCCTATGCCGTCCATGAGTTGGTCGAACAGATTCCGGATGAAGCTTTTTCTGCGTTCCTACGTGATACGGGATGCCCTGCTTATCACCCACGTATGATGATGAAAGTTATTTTATGTGCGTACACCCAATCGGCTTTTTCAGGAAGAAAGATTGAAGGTCTCCTCAAGGATAGTGTACGGATGATGTGGTTAGCGCAAGGGTATGAACCCAGCTATCGCACAATCAATCGGTTCCGTGTCCACCCAGAAGTCAAAGAACTTCTTCGTCAGGGCTTCGTACAGTTTCGTTGTCAGCTCGTTCAAAAAGACCTCATTGATGATGAAGCGATCTTTATTGATGGTACGAAGATTGAAGCGAATGCCAATAAGTTTACATTTGTGTGGCGCAAGGCTGTTGAAAGGTACAGCGAGAGTCTGATTGAAAAGTCGAATGCGATGTACGATGAGTTGATTGAAAAAGAAGTGATCCCCGAAATCGAACGGGAAAGTCCAGAACAACTTTCCATTAAAGAACTTTCTAAAATAGAAGAAAAGCTAGAAGAAAAAGTCGGAGAATACAATGAGAAGATTGAAACCAGTGCCGATGTAACCGAACGAAAAAAGCTTCGTTCAGAGCGAAAAGGACCGAAGCAGTTCCTTAAACAAATGAAGGATTTCGTATTGCGCAAAACAAAATACGAAAACGATATGGCTATCTTCAAAGAACGGAACAGTTATTCCAAAACCGATCATGATGCCACGTTCATGCGCATGAAAGATGACTATATGAAAAATGGGCAACTCAAAGCCGGTTACAATCTCCAGATTGCGACGGAGGGACAATATACGCTCGCTTATGATATCTTCCCGAATCCAACGGATACACGCACATTTCGTCCCTTTCTAGATCGTGTGGAGAATGATTTCTTTAAACTCCCACCTTACATCGTCGCGGATGCCGGTTATGGAAGCGAAGAAAACTACATCGATGTCCTGGAGAATCGCAAGCGAATCCCTCTCATCACGTACAATACCTATCGCAAAGAGAAAAAGAAGAGCTTTACGAAGGATACGTTTCGCGTATCCAACTGGGACTACAATGAAGAAGAAGATTTATTCACATGCCCAAATGGGAAATTGTTGCCGTTCCGTTACGTCTCTCATCGCACTGACCGGAGTGGCTTCAAACGAGAATTTAAAGTTTATGAATGCGAAGATTGTACCGGTTGTCCCTTACGTAAACAATGTACAAAGACCAAAGATGGCACGAATCGGAGAGTCTATTACAATACCAAGTGGGAACAACAAAAGAATAAGGTTAAAGAGCTGCTTTCGGACGAAAAAACAGGTGAAATCTACGGTCAACGGAAAATCGATGTAGAGCCAGTTTTTGGATTTCTGAAGGCTATTTTGGGTTTCACTCGGATGTCCGTAAGGGGCAAAGAGAAGGTCAAAAATGAAATGGGCTTTGCGCTCATGGCGGTGAACTTGAGAAAGTACACCGCCATGAGTGCAGAGTGATCCAATAATCTTAGGAATAACCAAACAAAAAAGGTTCCGTTCATCAAAAACGCTGAACGGAACCTTTTTTCATTATTTCAAGCTAGTTATGTCCCAGCCTCTTTTTTGTAGCTTATCTATTATGAATTTGTCACAAGCTCAACTGGCTTGGATTCTGGCACTATCGGCTGCTTCACTTCTTCACGGCCAGCGCGCTTAATGAAGAATGAGAGCACAAACGCAAGACCTGCAATAAATGTAGCAACAAAGAAGGCAAAGTTAATCCCTTCAAGCATCGCCTGCATGGCAATTTGTTGCTGCATCGTAGGATCTACCGCTCCGCTCGTCGCTGCTTCCCTCGCAAGATCAGCCGCAGCGGATTCTGTTCGGTTAGACATAATCGTAACGAGAAGCGCTGTACCAATGGCGCCCGCTACCTGATTCAACGTATTGTTCATCGCTGTACCGTGCGGATAAAAACGAGCTGGTAGCTGATTTAATCCATTCGTTGATACAGGCATCATAACCATTGACATTCCGAACATGCGCACAGCATGAAGAATCATAATGTAGTTATACGTCGTATCCATAGACAATGTACTAAACAGGTATGTTGTGACAACTGTAATAGCTAGACCTGTTGTCGCCAAAATGCGTCCGCCAATTTTATCAAATAAGCGACCTGTAATCGGAGACATAAATGCCATCACAAGTGCACCCGGAAGCATCATCAATCCTGCATCAAGTGGTGAAATGCCTCGAATGGTTTGCACGTAAATCGGGAGCAACAGCATTCCTGAAAACATCGCCATATTTAAAACCATTGTAATGGAAGATGAAAGAGCGAACATTGGATATTTGAAAATCGAAAAATTCAACATTGGTCGTTCTTGTTTCGACTGTCTAATAATAAACGTCGTCAGAGAAATAACCCCAATTCCAATCGTTAAGTAAACTTGTGGGCTATCCCAACCTTTATTCCCTGCAGAACTAAAGCCGTAAAGAATACCTCCAAAACCAATACTTGATAAGATCAGTGAAAAGAGATCGAGACGAATGTTTACCTTTTCCTTTTTATCTTTCAACAAGAAGAAACCAAGTAGGAAAATCGTAATAGCAATTGGCGTCACGAAATGGAAAAGCATTCTCCAATCGTAGTTTTCAATAATCCAACCAGAGAGCGTCGGACCAATTGCTGGCGCCGCCATGAGAATTAAACCGAAAACGCCCATTGCCGCCCCTCTTTTTTCAATTGGAAAGCTAACGAGCATGACATTCATCAAGAGCGGCATCATAATCGCTGAACCTGAAGCTTGAAGCATTCTTCCTCCAAGTAGAACCGGGAAGATCTCCGCCATCCCCGCAACAACTGTACCAATTGTAAATAATCCAATCGCAACAAGAAATAAGCGACGCACGGAATATTTTTCAATAAGAAATGCCGTTGCCGGAATCATAATACCGTTCACAAGCATAAATCCTGTTGTAAGCCACTGAACCGTAGCCGTTTCAATTTGTAAATCTGCCATAATCGATGGCAACGCAATATTAAGCAATGTATTATTTAAAAACGCAATAAAAGCACCAACAATCAGAATCGCAAGAATGCCGTACTTTGGTTTTGGCGTCTCTTTCACTGATTGACTCATCATCATTCCCCCATATACCTTTAGTTCAATTATTTATACCATCGGTTCAAATCTCTAATATCATATACCATGAGTTCAACTTTTGCAATCATTATTTCTTCCTGATTTGAAAGGATTTGTTTCTAATCAAGAAATAAGGTATGATCAATTTTATACCGGCAGTACAACAATAAATTTCATGTAAATATAACGAAGTAAAAGGTGATAGAATGAACGATCGCAAACAGCACGTTATTAAGATGGCGCATCAGCTTTTTATTGAAAGAGGCTTTCAGGCAACATCCATTCAAGACATACTCGAATATAGCGGCATTTCAAAAGGCACGTTCTACAATTACTTCTCATCGAAAAATGAGTTATTAATTGCTCTTTTCAAAGCCCTTTATGGCTCAATGGAAACAAGCCGGGATGAATTGATGATCGGCCAGGATCGTGCTGACCTTACTATCTTTATTAAACAAATTGAACTACAAATGAATACGAATAAGAAAAACAAGCTGATTACACTTTTTGAAGAAGTGTTTGTCTCGAATGATGAGGATTTGAAGGATTTCCTTAAAGAAGGACAAAAGAGAATGATTCAGTGGGTATTCACTCGTTTTCTTGAGCTATTCGGCGAGGATAAGCGACCATATCTACTTGATGGGGCGATCATGTTTCTGGGCGTACTTCATCACAATGTCAAGTACTATTCGATTGCAAACGGTCCGAGCGTAGACATTTCCCCCGTTGTACACTATAGCGTCCAACGTATCGTGAACATCGTTAACGATGCCGCTGCGGCAGGAGTACAGCTGAACAAACCCGAGCAGATGAGTACATGGCTACCAAATGCGACACAATCCGATGAAACCTTTAAAGAAAAACTTCATCAAACAATCGCAACCCTGAAGAAGGGTTTGAACGAGAAACACACAAAATCAATAGAACTTCTAGATTTTATCCAGGATGAGTTTCTTCATTCTAAGAAGTCACGAGAATTTCTCATTGAAAGCGTTCTTTGTTCATTGAGGGACGATCAAACGCTTGACCAAAAATCCGTTGCTGCGCTCGATGAATTAGTAAAAGGGTATTTTGTGAGAGTGGCTGAAGCTTGCGAACGTTCAAACACATAATGAGCACCAACACCATTGAAAAAAGCCGCCCAGTTTGCCTTGGCGGCTATACTACTAACTGACTTTTATACGACGTAAAGAAGGCCAAACGTTAAGCTACTTCTGATCTCTTCTTTCACATAGGCATCCACTTGAATATCTATGCGAATACAATAAATGCTGTACAGATCAAATCTCGATCTACTTCCGCTCGATCGCTTCACTTTCCACCCGGTCCATAAACTCTTGAACAACATTCATTTGATCCTTCTGCCGGCTTAGCTTAAGCATGGCGCGCCCCACAAAATTCACTCCTTTATTATGACCTTCGTAAATGAATTTAGTTTCACTGTCACTCACTTTTTCTAGTATAAAACCAAGCGATATTTCAAACGCTTTTCCCAATACAAACTTAATCCGTTTCTCTTTATACTCTTCTCGATCCTCGTAGGCGATCGTCTCAACCATGTAAGTTTCAAGTCTTTTTCCTTCACGATACGTTTGATGATGCTTCGCTCCGACTTGATGCTCTTCCATTTCTATTAATACATGCTCTTCAACCTTTGGCATGATCGTTTGAATATTCTTGTCTCTAAATAGATCCCAAACCGTTTCAATTGGCGCATGAATTTTTTTCTCATCTTTCCAGCTAATCATTCTTTTCCCTCCCTGATTTAAGAAACTCATCAATGTCGTTAAGTTGAAGTTGCAAATCGTTGATTTGTTCTTCTATACGCAATTTCTTTTGACTCAAAAGATCTTCTAAATGAGCGAATGACTCATCTTCCATCACAGACTTCATTTCCTGAATGGTAAATCCAAACCGCCTTAGCTTTGCTAATAATAGCGCTAGAAAATAACTGCCATCATCGTAGTATTTGTAACGGCTGTTCGGATCAATATAGGCAGGCTCTAATAGCTTAACTTCTGCATAATAGCGAAGCGTTTCTTTACTTAACCCTGTTAACTGGGCAAACTCACTTATTTTATACATGTCTCCTCCCCCTTAATCTTAAACTGCGGGGTACACCACCTAGTCAAGTACACTACAACAATTATTTTGGCCAGTGTTAGAGATATCCCCTTCTACTTAACGAAAAAAAAGAACGCTTATCTCTAAGCGTCCCCTCACTTCTTATTTTTTTGTGATCAACACACGTCCAACTGAACGATCCGTTGCTTCACCTGTTACTTTGAATTTCAAGCCATATTGGGGTACATTACGTCCTGCATCAGGGATGGCTTCATTCAAATAACTTTTCTTATCGTTGAATTCTTTCACAAATTGATTTTTCTTATCTGTCATTGTGCGACCAAGAAGCTCGCTGTAGTCAATGAACATCTTCTCATCTTTACGAAGGCTGAATGCAGCATCATGAATTTGGTAACGTGTTTGGGCCACCGTTCCGTCACTCCAGAACAATTCGTGCTGATCCGCATCCACAACCCCAAGGAACCCTTCGCCAGGGTGAACGCCTGTCCAGTTATCAGAATACTTGTTATCCACGTACCAAACAACTAAACCAGGATCATAAGACATCAAGCTAGCACCACGACGAATGTGATCAAGTCCTTCATCGACACCTTGATGATTTCTCCATTCAAGAAGGTAGTAGTGTTCTGAAACCTTCACTCCTTTATCCTTTGTGAAACCATCTAACTCCACTTTAGGCTCGCCTTCTGCATCGTCAAAGAGAAGCTCGTTCCCATCCGCTGTTACACGAATATCATCAACATAGAAGCCAGGATTAATTGCAGCTCCATCTGTCCAGTAGTTCATTTTCACTTGTACATCTTTTCCTGCATAAGCGCTCAAATCAAATGTAGCATCAATCCAACCATTAGATAGACCGGTAATGCCGTGTCCAGGATTATTATCATAAGGATTAGTTTCTGTCGTGATATTTCCCCGGATCGCTGTCCAGTTCTCACCATCTTCACTTACTTGAATCGAACCATAATCCCAGTCCTCTTCAATGTCATACCATGTCTTAAACGTCAATTCGGCTGATGACGCATTTGAAAGATCGACATTCATCACAGCGGAATTATCTAAATCATTGTCACTCCCACTGAAATACTCGAATTCGCCGCTAAATGGCGTATTAATTTCTGTTTCTTTGTCTGGAAGGTTGATACGAAGCGCGTCAAGGTTTGTCCCTTTCGTGTTCGCTTGATCCAAATAAACTTCCAAACCTTTTTTGTCAATCTCATCTAAATCAACTTCATCATACTTCAACCAATTTCCACCTTGAGCAGCCTGAAGAAATTCTTTAGACCATGCGCTGAAACCAGTAGGTTCTGTTCCAGGAAGTGCACCAGCCCAGCTTCCGCTCGCCATGATTGACCAGTAAGATACTGCTTCACCAGCCCCAGAATATTGTGTATCGTACTCATCCGGTAAACCTAAATCGTGACCATATTCATGAGCGAACACTCCTGCTGCTCCATCAGCTGGTTCAATAGTATAGTCATATGCATACATGGAACCTGCACCAAAGTAATCCTCCTCTGGTTCTGGTGATCCTTCGATTGGGAAAATACTACCAAGATTCCAACGGTGAGACCAGATCGCATCAGATCCTAATTGTCCGCCACCAGCTTCTTCTCCAACTGCTGAGTGAACTACCATCAAGTGATCAACAAGACCATCTGGCTCACGGAAATTACCGTCACCGTCAAGATCATAGCGATCTTCTTGATCATATTCTGCTAGATTGACAGAAGGATCAGCAGCCGCTGCATTCAGAGCTTCTTTCACAAGACCACGCGCATTCTTGTCGCTATCATCTTCAGTAGGATAGTTACCACCGTATTCAGCTGCATTTTTGGATGCCATATACCATCCAGCAACAGCGCCATCTACCGTGTAAGCGCCATTTGATTGTTCTTCATAATATTGTTTCATAGAGATAAGATCTTCACCATTCGGACCTTCATACCCATCTTCACCGAAAATCATATCTTGATAGTGTTCCTTCACGTAATCTTCATAATACATATCAGATTCATCTGGCTTAATACTGTTGTGTGGAAAATCAGGGAATTCGACTAAAAGGACTAGGACGTTATCAGAACGAACATCACCGTGGTAGTCTTCTTCAACGACTTTATCAAGTTTCTTGCCGCCTTTTTTCCCGTTGTCATTTCCCTTACCTTTGTTATCATTCTTTAACTTTTCTTTAATGTCAGCTTCAACTTCAAGCTTTTCATCTTCTAATTCCCCGGTCGTGTCTTTTTCCATAAGCGACTCAGACTTTTCTTTCAAAAACACATCCAATGCTTGTTCTGCTTCTTTGGCAGATGCATTTTTAGAGATTTTCCCACTCTCTTTCAGCATCTCAATTAGCTTTTCTTCATTTGCAATCGCTAGATCAAACGGACCTTGCTTATGTACAACTTCTTCCTTCACTTCTTGCTTCACTTGCGGCGAGTCTACACTAGCTTGACTACTCGCTCCAGGTGCTGTGAAAGCACTTAGCGTTAGCGCAGCAATCATCGCCATTGACAGTACATTTTTCCCCTTCAAAATCTCATTCCCCCTAAAAAATGTTTTTTACAATAGTTTTACAATAATCATACTATAATCCTTTTTCAGAAAAATTTGAATGATACAAAAGTCTCAATATTTCCTAAAACCCTCCTTTTTATGACTATTTTTTCAAGTAGTGAGCTATTTTTCACACTAATAAATCAGATCAAAAGCACCATTTGCTCATCACTATTTTGTTTTTTTACAATAACGCTTCAACACGTTAAATTGAGTAAAAAATAGCAAAAGCCCTAAAAATAAGAGAATCCGTTTGCAGGGCTTTTGCTATAATGTGACTGATTCATATCCATCTATTTCCTCACCTTGAATCGTATATATGTAGAACATCAGCAGTAGCGTTAGCAACCAATTATAGATCATTATACTTAATGCGCTGTCTTGAAAATTTAAAAGCAGTGCGCTAAAAAGAGAAGGCAAATGACTACAGGTTTATTCAACTTCACTCACTCCCATCTAGTACTATACTACTTTCATAATATCATATATTTACCAGTTAACTTTTCGTTCCAAGCTCCATGTTCTTTACTTCTTAAAATGAACAAAAAAAGTTCAAAAAAGGAGGCCATTCAATGCACTCCTTTTCTGAACTGTTAGAACCAAAGCTCTCGTCTAAGATTACTCTTTCGAACCTTCTTTTTCTAAGTCTTGTTGAATTTGTTTCTTCAAATCCTCGATATATTTCTCACTTGATTTTGCGCCCTGGTCTATCCCTTCTGCTTTCTCCTTCAAGTACTCTTCTAACGCCTTCTGTATTTCACTTGGCGTCGCATTTTCCTTGATCACTCCTGTAGACTTTAGCATTTCAATAAGTTTCTCATCATTCGCCATCATTCTTGCTTCTTGAGAGAAGTTACCTTCTGATGTAGCGGGAGCTGTCGTCTCTTCCCCCACGTCATTCTTTGATGTGTTTACGGTTTGAGCTTCATTATTTCCACAGCCGGCTAACCCAACGAATAATAAGGTTCCCAATATAATCGGTAGAAGCTTGATCTTCACCATTAAGCCCTCCATTCGCTCAGCCTTTTCTATCTAAACGAGTTAAACGGTGAAAAGGTTACAAATAGGTCTAAATTCGCTTAGTGACAGGCACTCAAAGCCTTTATAAAGCGGATGATATGGAAGACTGGGTTGAGCTATGCTGATTAAAAAATGCAAGCGAAGCATCGTTAAACTCCCTTGGTTTTTCCACGTTACAAACATGACCGCATTGCTCTAAGATCAAATGCTGTGCCTGTTCATCGCTTTTCGTATCTTCTAATAAAGGATCCAAAAAGAGATGATCCTGTTCCCCAGAAATGTAGAGCTTCGGGATGTTTTGGCTATATTGTTGAACGTTCGCATATGCTGCATTTACTTGAGGTGTTAACGCATACCAAGCTAGAAAGTCTCTTCGATTCATTTTAAGAGCTTCTCTGATAAATAGCTTTCTAGAGCTAGCGTGATTTGCTTTAGGCATCATAATATAAGCAAACATTTTATACAACCACATATATGGTACAAACGCTTTCACTGCATTTCCAGCGCGAAGCATGAAGGTAGCTAGAGGAGAATATCGTGTGATCGCGCCTCCTAGTACAGCACTCTGAACGCGTTCCGGAACTCGTTGAAGCAAATGATGCACGGCAACAGAGCCTAGTGAAATACCTACTAAATGTGCTTTAGAAATCTTTAACTCATCTAGAAGCAGAATCACTTCGTCTGCGACTAATTCTCTATTGAAAGGCATGTTATAACTGTCAGTACTCGGTGATTTTCCATGCCCCGGTAGGTTGATAGCAAGCACATCATACTCTTTTTTATATGTGGAGATCTGGTTACAGAAGATCCCATAGTTCCCACCAAGACCGTGAATCAACACGATCGTTTCACTGCAGTTCGCCTTCTTACTTTTGTAAAGCTTATAATCAAGCATGCTGTTAAATCCTCTCTGTATAAGGGATGTTGCGTCCCATAGTTGATCCAATACTCTTGCATTAGTATAACCGTGAATGGGAGGAGATTGAAAGAAGAAAATCGTTGATGGGAACATTACGCTAACAAAACGAGCCAACGGTAATGACGAACAATAATCGTTTAACTAATAACAAGAGCCTACTAGTCTCCTAGAGCGAAATCAAACAAAGAACCACCTTTCTATAACGAAGCATAACCAAAAAGCCAGATCAGATTGACCTAGCTTTTCATCTATTAAAAATAGTATTTTAAACAATCAAGAAATGAAACGGCATATCACTAAACGACTCTTGCTTACAAATAAGCCTTGGTTTTCTCGAGATAAATTGAAATGGCTTTCTCTAAAGGCTTGATCGATGTCTCCCAGAAAAATGGTTCGGTTAAATTTTGATCTAGGAACTCAGCGCCTAATTCTTCCATTGTTTTATTGCCTGAAGAGCTGAGTAGTTGACTATATCGTTCAGGAAGCGTTTCTTTATCTAGCAAATAAAGCGAATAAACACCATTACTGAACAAATAGCCAATTGTATACGGCAGATTAAAAAAAGCTTTTTCTGTATTAAAGAAATGCGGAATCGTCATCCAGTTATGGGTGTTCACCTCTTCTAATGAATCCTGAAACCAGTCTCTTTCACTTTTCTCCATCAAATCAGTCAATTCCGTTGCTGAAAGCATCTGGGATTTACGCTTTTCGTAAAACTGCTGTTCAAACTCGAATTTAGCGGGAATATAAGCAATGTACTTTAATCCATTAATAATTTTCAACTCTAGCAAGGATAATTTATCTTCTTCTGAATCCGCTAATTCGATTGCGGCATCAAGTACTAGATTCTCTGCGAAAGTCGATGCTGTCTCTGCTAATCCCGTTCCGGTTTGATGAGCAAATCCTGGTTCTTCATGAAGGTGAAAATTATGATAAGCATGCCCTAACTCATGAGCAAGAGTAACGACATCCTGATAGTTTCCTGTGAAAGATAGGAGTACTCGACTTTCCTTCGAATTTGGCAACGATGCGCAGAATGCTCCATGTCGCTTAGAATCAGAGAGTTCTCCATCAATCCATCCTTCTTCAAAAGCTCGTTCAGCGAATTTGCCCATCTTTTCACTAAATCGATAAAACTGACTTATGACGATTTCTGTTGCCTGGTCATATGTAACAGTTTCCTTAGAAGTAAACGTTGGAGAGTAAATATCAAACCAACTCAACTTCTCTAGTTGATTTAACTGCGCTTTCCGGTCTAAAAATTGATGTAGCAAGGTTTTGCTTTTATGGAGTGCTTGCATCATGCTATTAACTGAAGCTTCACTGATTCGGTTTTGTTCATACATTTCCTTCATAGGGTTTGACCACCCCCTTAAACGGTAAAGCTCGTTCCGATAACCTGCAAGGTGATTAAATATTGAAGCAAAACGTATTTCGTTTTTACGACAAACGTTTGTCATTGATGAAGCAATTTCCTCCCTAATCTTTCGGTCACTTGAGAGCATCGCACGCATAAATGCCGAATCAAAAGATATGTTTTCTATCCCCATTTCATTACTCACAGGCACTGTAAGTTGAGCAAATTCCTGTTCATAATGGTCTTCCCATCCATCAAAACCATTTACTGAAAGAGAGTGAATGACTTTCTCCAGATCTGGGCTTAACTGGTCTTTAACCTTTTGGCGTTGAATCGTTAAGAACGTTTCAATTCCTTGAACTTCTGGACTTTTGAGCAATGCATGCCACTGATCATCTGAAATAGCTGCGAGATAGTGACGAAAAGTAAGCAATAGCGTCTCCATCCGTGACTTCATCCGAGTGCTTAGTTCATTAAGCGTTTGTAGCTCTGGATCATGAACGGCGACTGAAAATTTACAAATAATATACTCATCCATTTCAAAAACGTTTGTGTTGATGGTTTGAACAAGTTCTATCGCCTTAACCATTTCAAGTATTTCTTGAGGATGAGTTTGATTTTCCAAATCTGTTTGCACTTGATCAATATGTAAAATGATAGTAGAGACCTGTTCTTTTAATGAAATTACTTTATCTCCTGGATAAACGCTGTCTAAATCCCACTGCTTTGTTTGTGTATTTCTCACTAACATCCCTCCCAGTTTTTATAGCACCCCCTAACGTTAACATAATTATCCATATTTTATTCAGAATAATTAAAAAACCCTTCCGAATCCTGAATATAGAATAAAAAATGAGCGCTGAATTGAAATACTATTCAGCGCTCATTGTTATCTTTTTTCTCATGTGATTAAAGCTAGAAACTCATAATCTAAACTGCTTTCTTCATTCCTCTATAACTTCACGACTAAAAAGCCTAATGGTAATAAAAGAACAACAGCATTTAAGGCAATCCCCATTACTGCAAGTCTTCTTTTTGAAATGCGAAAAGCAACCACTCCTAGAAAAATGCCGACAGCGCAAATAATGATTGGGAAGAATATAGGGAAGATTTCAATTGTTGCTAGTTCAATAGCTCCGGATAGGAAGCTTCCTGCAATGATAGCAGCAAGACAGCCCGCTACAATGGAAACAATTGCAATAAAGGTACTGCTTCCATTGATTGATGAAGGTTTCTCTGACATTTGTCTCTCTCTCCTTTGGTGATAACCATCTCTCTCTACACCCTATTTACCCGAAAAAATTGGAAAATAACCATCCTAATGTTCTGTCGCCGGAAGGATTTGTGTTTCTAGTGCTTGCGCATTTCCTTTCAGCAAATCTTCTTCTTTCAGTAATTGAAACAGCCCTCTCATCACAATCTCATCAGGCTTTGACTTTCTAGATTCTTCCGATATGCGATCCGTTACCTCTAGATAGTATTGAGGCTCCTTTAATTCATGGATATTATTATAGAGCGCCTTCCAGGCACTCTCTCTTTTCTCAAACGATGTAAAAGCCCCTTCTCGATCCATCCCTACGGAAAAAGGACGCATCATTTCATCATCTAGAAGAGGCGTGCTACTTCCTGCTAGAAAATCCGATGCTAGAATATCAATCTGCCTAACGATGTGCTTTCCAAGCTTTTCTGGAGAAAGCAGGCTCTCAGAAGAAATCATAAGACCTGTGTAGGAGGTATAAATGGATTGCGTCATCCACATCAAATCCCATTTATATGGGGCAATCTTCTCCCCATATAAATCAATCAAATTTCGTTCTAGCCAGCTAAAGAGTCTCCCTCTCATGCGATGGCCCATTCCTTCAAGCTTTTCACTGCTTTGAGCGGATTCCCCGCGCATATGCATTTTCATATAAGATTTATATTCCAATATCCCTTCGAATTGCACCTGGAATTGTTTTGCAAACCGCTCATAAGGTGGTAGATTACCGTCTAATCCCACAACAAAAGCACGTTCAAAAACGAGCTGTTGATAGTGTTCATAAATCGAAATAATCAAATCTTCCTTTGATGGAAAAAATGAGTAAAGCGAACCTTTTGATACTCCTACGCTATCAGCGATCTGCTGCATCGATGTATGCGTGTACCCTTTCTCTGCGATCAATTCAACGGCCGCTTCTAATATTGCTTTTCGTTTATCCATATCGTTCACCTCGATGTCTTCTTCCATCAGAATACACTACTTGATGAGTGGAATGATAGTCACAATATGCCCTCGAGCTTAAACTGCATATCTCGATTAAAACAAGAAGTTTACTTAATCATACCTGACTAACCTTCACCCTTTCGAATTTGTTTTTTAGCACACTCGTTTCTTGACTTCCTAGCTAATCTCAGTAAAAATGACTATTGAGTCAAGCACATTAAAACTTTATATTTCAACAAATATGGGGTATAAATGACATCAGATTGACCGAACAGTCGAAAACGAACAGAGGAGGCTCTCATATGTTGAAATGGATTTTACAACGGTCCAAGCTCTTTATGATATTTATTTTATTATTTGTCATCGTTGGAGTGTTTACATTCATTCAACTTCCACAGCGTGAAATTCCGGAAACAACAGTAAATATCGGAACGATTAGCACCGTTTATCCTGGTGCAACGGTGGACACAGTTGAACGATCAATTACGAACCCAATCGAGTCATCGCTCAGTTCGATCGATGGCATCGCTGAAGTGACATCTTCTTCAGCAGCAGGCTTTTCGAACATAGTGATCGAAGTAGCGGAAGGAGAAAGTAAGAAGGAAGTGTTTGGTGACGTACGCCAGGCCGTTTCCGATGCCTCGACTTCTTTTCCTGACGAAGCTTTCGAACCAGATGTAAATGAATCAACGGCAAAAATGCCGATTGTTTCCTACCATCTTACAAGCGATAACCGCGACAACCTCCTCTCTCTTAAAGAAGAATTAAATCGATGGAAAGAGGAAGTCGAAGAATTATCAGGCGTTTCTGGCGTTACAATCAAAGGACTGCCTGAAGAACAAATTTTAATTGAATTAAAACAAGAGGAATTAAAAGATTCCGGCTTGAACGTTACCGACGTTCAAAGTGCCATTAATAATGAATACTATCCAACGCCTTTAGGAAAACAGAAAATGGATGAGGAAGTTGTTCAGCTTTCTGTTGAAAACTACGATTCACTCGATGAAATGGAAGAGTTATTTGTAGGTAAAAGCCCTGATGGAGACGCGGTTTACTTAAAAGACATTGCAAGCGTTGAAGTTAGTCCAAAAGACGTTGAAGATATTATCACTTTTGAAGGACAGCCATCTGTTTCCTTCACCGCTTACGTAAAGTCCGGAGAAGATATCCCAACTGTCGATGAGCGTGTGAGTGATAAAGTGGATGAGCTTTCAGGAGGCCTGCCTTCAAACGTAGAGCTAGAGTCTTATTACTCTCAAGCTTCAATCGTTACGGACATTTTTGATGGCCTATTCCTATCCCTAGCGATTTCTGTGCTTGCCGTTATTGTGGCAACATCTCTTGGACTATCTGGATCGGGTGCGCTCGTCGTAGCACTTGCTGTTCCGATTTCCGTTCTAATGGGCTTTATTCCACTACCTTTTGCTGATGTGGATCTAAACCAGATCTCCGTCATTGGGTTAATCATCGCACTCGGGATTATTGTTGATGACTCGATCGTCATAAACGACAACATACAACGAAGATATAAGCTCGGCGATAAAGGTTTAATGGGAGCCGTTAATGGCGTGAAAGAGATTTGGGTGTCCATCGTGACCTCCTCTCTAGCGATCGTCTTTACATTCTTGCCACTAATTTTCCTTTCAGGTGGTAACGGGGCATTTATACGCGCGTTGCCAACAGTGCTCATTACAACGATTATTGCATCAACATTAGTGGCACTCATTTTCGTACCGATTTTGCGCTACTTCTTAAGCCGTCGATCGAAGAAGCCAATGTCAGATGCACCAGGACTTCTTGGCAAACCGTTAAATAAGCTTGCCGATGTTTATGCCGACAAGCTTCTAAAGAAATTTTCAAAAAAACCAATTCTTGTTTCTATTCTTGGTCTTGTGCTCACGACAGCGATCTTCGGATTAGTCGTCTTAACACCGTTTGAGTTCTTCCCGGCTGCTGATAAGGAAGAAGTAACGGTCGACATCACGCTACCAATTGGTACGCCGATCGAAGACACACACGATACGCTTCAAGAAATCGAAGAAAAACTGAAAACAGATGACGGCGTATATGAAACAAGCGTCTTCACAGGCACAGGTACTCCTGGTCTCTTCAACAGCTCGCTAACGAGCACTGGTGAAAATACTGGCCAAATCGTTGCCAGAGTCGATCGAGAAAACCAGACAACGCAAGGACTCATTGACGACTGGACAGATAAGCTCAGAAATGAGTACCCGGATGCTGAGATTTTTATGGAAACGATCCAGCAGGGACCTCCTGCAGGAGCACCTGTGACCGTTACCGTCTCTGGACCAGAAATCGATAAGCTTATCGACCTTAGAGATGAGCTAACAAAAGAGATCGAAGGACTTGAAACAGACCTTGTCGTTGATAACGTAGGTGACTTTGAACCTTCGCTCGAATATGTACCAGATCGCGATGCACTCGAAGAAAATGGCATTACGGTCAATCAGATCAGCCAGCAAATTCGACTTGCAACGGCTGGTATTCCACTAAAAGCATTTGATAATGGCGTTGTAAAGCGTGATATGAATATCGTGCTAGAAGGTAGCGAAGATGAAGTCGATCTTTCAAGCCTTGAGCTTCCAGCCGCATCAACAGGTGGACCACCTGAACTCATCTCATTAGATGAGCTTGTGACAACAGAACAAAGTGAACAAATTCAAAAGATTCCTCACATTGATGGTGAACGCTCGATTACGCTTCGTGCCTTCCCTAAAGACGAGGAGAATTACGAAGCTAACGTAACTAAGATTGTGGAAGATCAGCGCGATCAGCTAGATGACGCTGATTACAGCATTACACTTGGCGGTGAAAATGAAGCTCAAAGTGATTTCTTTGCTGAAATTACCGTACTCTTCATCATCGTACTCTTCCTAGTGTACCTATTGATTGCCCTGCAATTTAATTCACTTTCACTACCGTTCCTTGTCCTTGTTGCCGTATACCTTGCGATTGCGGGTGCGATTCTTGGACTATTCGTTACCCAAACGCCAATCAGTTTCCTTGGTGTGATGGGAATGGTATCACTCACCGGTATCGTAGTGAGAAACTCGGTCGTGTTAATTGAATTTATCGAACAAGCACTGAAAAAAGGCATGGATGTAGAAGACGCAGTTATTGAGTCCGGTCGTGTTCGCTTACGCCCCATTCTCCTTACCGCGATTACATCAATCGTTGCCCTTATCCCAGTTGCCGTAAGTGGCGATGCGCTCTTTACACCGCTTGCCGTTACGATCATATCAGGTATCCTTTTCTCAGCTGTCTTAACGCTGATTATGGTTCCGATGCTTTACCTTGTTTTGTATCGATTTAGAGGCAAGAAAAAAACACAAGAAGAAATGTAAGTAAAAAACGTTCAGAGGAAATCCTCTGAACGTTTTTTTTTGTGAGTGAATCGTTCTGCTATACTACACTTTTCGATACATATTTTAAACGGGGATGGTTTATGATTTTCTTCCCAAAGGCAAAAATTTTCACCTTTTTCAAATTTATTGAGTGAACTTTCTAAGATTCATGTAAAATCAAGATAAAGGAGTGAACTATGAAAACAACTATTTACAAGTATTTATTTCACTATTTGAAATTCATCTTACCTCTTTTTCTTTTTGTGCTAGCAGTGATTGAAAGCCTTCCTTTCATGTCTAGCATCAACCCGGAGCTTCTCCGAAATGAAGTTAATCAGTTTAACATCGGCAAACTTATTCTCGTTTTATTAATTTCTATGGGAGCCGTTAGCCCGATGTTCTTATACGACTCATTGCTTTTAAAATCACTTCAAAAATCATTTCCGAAAAAGCAGCTGTTGAAGCAATCGTTTATCGTCAATGCTTTCTCTAACCTGATCGGATCTGGTGGAATTATTAGCGGAATGCTTAGAAAATATTTTTATCAAACTTATGAGGTAGATAAACAGAAACTATCTAAGTCCATTGGAAACATTTCGTATTTTTATTTGACTGGGTTATCTTTCCTTGCACTCACAATTCTTGTTGCTTATAGAGATAATCTTCTTATGGAAAAGTTCCTATGGCTTTATGTCGTTGTTATAGCGGTTGGACTGTATCTGCCTGTACTGCTTTTTCAATTCGTTCGTCATCGTGATAAAAGCTCTCCTCGGTTCTTTGGTTCACGAACGAAATTCCAGCTCATCGCTGTCTCTCTCCTTGAGTGGACATTTGCGTTCCTTGCCGTCTGGTTACTAGCAAACATACTTGAACTGAGCATTTCTTTTCACGAGTTATTCCCCATCTTTGTTGTCGCTTCATGCGTTGGGATTGTGAGCATGATCCCGGGCGGACTCGGTTCGTTCGATTTGATCTTCATTTGGGGAACCCAGCTTGTTAGTGTCCAAGATGAGAAAGTCCTTTTTCTACTCATTCTCTATCGAGTTGGATACTTTATCTTTCCATTCTTACTCGCTGCGATTCTTTTTGTAAGAGACTATTGGGAGAAATGGAATGCAAACTGGGATAGCCTCCCACTTGCCCTTATTCAAAGGCTAAGTCATGTGATGCTTACGCTGCTCGTGTTTATTTCGGGCTTAATTTTACTATTGTCTGCAGCCTTACCTGGTATAATCGATCGGTTAAAAATTCTAGAAGAAATGCATTCTCTACCGTTTCTTGTTAACCTTTCTCATCAGCTTTCCGTTGGAGCTGGCTTTGCTTTACTCGGGTTATCAAGAGGAATTGAGTACAAGGTGAAAAGAGCATATTATCTCACCATCGTCGTCCTTTTCGCAGCAGCTGCCTTTACCTTCTCTAAAGGGATCGATTATGAGGAAGCAATCTTTCTCTTACTCGTTGCCTTCATTCTCTATATGTCGAGAACGCGCTTCTATCGCGAGAGCTATGTATTAACGTGGAGCAAAACCATTATTGATGGGCTAGTGATCCTATTCATCACGTCGATGTATGTGTTAATTGGATATTTAAGCTTGCCTTCATCAAACGGCGTTATTCCACCACAAGTCTTGCCATATGTTATTACAGATTACCACACGCTGTTTTATAGTGCATTAATTGGTTTAATGATTGCGCTGATTGTTTTTGTGATAGGAACCGCCGTGATTAAACCGAGAAACCCAATCAAGGAATCATCACCTGAACATGATAATGAAATACAAGAGCACCTTGTAACTTATGGTGGAAATACGTTAGCTCATTTAATTTTCCTGCACGATAAATCAATCTTTTGGAACTCCAATAGAACGGTTTTAATCTGCTTCCAAAAATCTTCGGATAAGCTCGTCGTTCTCGGCGATCCGATCGGACAGAAAGAAGCATTTCCTGAAGCTATCGAAGAGTTTCAGCACCTGGCAGACATCCAGGGCTATACCCCAGTGTTCTATGAAGTTAGTAACAGCCTGCTTCCCATTCTCCATGAAAAAGGCTTTGGTTTCTTTAAGCTCGGTGAAGAAGCATTCGTAGATTTAGATCAGTTCACGCTATCTGGAAAGAGAATGAAAGCATTGCGTGCTGTTAAAAATAAATTCGAACGAGAGAAT
This sequence comes from Anaerobacillus sp. 63XJN7_4_ISO-PGPR-S23-413, assembly GCF_056173725.1. Taxonomy (NCBI): domain Bacteria; kingdom Bacillati; phylum Bacillota; class Bacilli; order Caryophanales; family Bacillaceae; genus Anaerobacillus; species Anaerobacillus sp. 63XJN7_4_ISO-PGPR-S23-413. The sequence goes on along the minus strand of NZ_CM149688.1, from coordinate 1,264,976 downwards.
TTTCAAGTTGAAATAGTAAAGCCACCGCACAGTGAAGATCTTTTGCAGAAGCTAAAAGACGTATCTGATGAATGGCTACAGGGAAGAAATGAGAAAGGATTTTCGCTCGGATTCTATCATGTGGATTATCTAAACAAATCAGAGATCGCTGTTATGAAAGAAAACGATAGGATCATTGCTTTTACTAGTCTTATGCCTGTCTACGATAACAACAAAACGGTATCTGTTGATTTAATGCGTTTTCTACACGATGCCCCTTCAGGCACAATGGACGTCATGTTTCTCTCTTTATTTGAATGGGCGAAGTCAGAAGGCTACGAGCGCTTTAATCTAGGAATGGCTCCACTTTCGAATGTGGGTCAGTCGAAGTTCTCTTTCCTAAGTGAGCGAATCGCCGCCCAAATCTTTCTTCATGGGCATATCTTCTATCATTTCCAGGGCCTACGAAAGTTCAAAGGGAAATACGCCCACACCTGGGAACGCAAGTACCTTGCCTATCGAAAGAAATCATCCCTGCCTTTTACAATGGCGCAAGTGTCGCTGTTGATTGGGAGGAAGAGAAAATGAGTGTAAAAAACGTAATGGGGGTCAGGTGCGTACCTGACCCCCATTACAAACAATCGTCCCATCACCACGGACAGTTCTATTACTTTATTTGCATCTGTCCCCTATTAAACATTACGCTTCTCCAACTTCCTCAACTTATATTGATACGAAAGATAGGGCATTCCTGTGAAGATCAACACAATATAAACCGCGTAACTTGCATATTCACTTATATCCCCAACAACAGTAGGGAGAAATCCATTCTCACTACTAAACAGCAACACGACTAGCATAACAGCTATTAGAAATGCTGGCAGGGCGACCTTTTTCATTGATTGGCTTTCCCTTTTATATTTCTCCTTGACGGAAGCCTGGTCTGAATAGATTGGGGTAGTGCCTGGTGCGGCCGAAAAGATGTGCATTTCACCCGCTCCAGTACAAACATGCTTCCATCCCGCTTCTTCAAAGTAACTAAAATACTCCTCATCTGCTTCCGATTGATAGTCTAGTGAATAAATCACGTCCTGTGGTTCTCCTTTTTGTAACTTAAAACCTGAGAACGCAAACTTCTCTAAAAACCATCCTTTTTGCGCAAACTTACCGAGCCGCTCCATCTCTTTCTCTTCAAAAAAAGCTAAACCGCTGCTCATCACATATTTCTTTTTCCCCAATATACTCACTCTCCTTTATTTGCGAGGATTTCTTCCCCGTGCTGAATCATTTGGCGTTTTCGTTCGATTTCTTTTTTTACTAGCTGAACACCTTTTTCTGTCGTTACATACACCTTTTTCTTATCACTCTTATCATGCAGCTCAATCAGTTCTGCCCCAAGTAGCTTTTTGATCGTGGTATACATAGACGCCGGTCCGACCACAACCGCGTGGTCTGTCATTTCCTCAATTGTTTTCATAATTAAATATCCGTGTTTAGGCTCCATCAGTGATAGGAGAATGTAATAAGATGTATCTGTTAGCTCTCCCACTTCAAGAGAATCATTTCTTGGCATTAGCTTCCTCCAATCATATATCGTTTAATGATATATCAATAAATGTAATATATCAGGTAATGATATATAAAGCAACCACTAATTGGAAAATACATTCATTTTTTTTCAGAGGTGAAAACGTAAAATCACATAAAAATAGAGCTTGGAGGCGTAAAAGCCATTCCAAGCTCTGTTCTTCACTTTATTATTAAATTTCCCTCATAATGATAGACGGAATTTCATTCTTTACTTTGCCATTAATTTATATAGAGCAGTGACGCCCCATGTTATAAGAAACATAGCAACTATAAATATTAATCCTAGTCCTCCAAAAAAGAATACATTTCCCACAAAAACGCCTCTATTTCGTTAAATTCTCTTTATAGTTTCAGCATACTAAAATCCTATGACTATTAAACCGACACAACAAAAACCATTAGTTATCCTCATCACTTTCTTCAATCAAGATTTTTAACAACAAAACCTCCGTATCCTCTTGAATCATTTTCTTAACATCATCCTTGTTTCCTAAATCATAGGTTCTCATTTGATTCGATGAAGTGCTCCGATACGCTGCAAGCACTTTTTCTTCGTTCAATAGTAAATCCACCTTTTCATCTGGAAACGCATAGTCAAATGTAGACATTGATGTTTCTGACTTCGTTTTTTCAACGCTTTTATTCGGAGCTGAGCTAACGCCTGGTGCATAAAGAAAATAAGACGGTTCACCTTCATTAGATTGAATGATCCCAAACCCTAAATGCCCTTTGGACGTTTCATCAGGAATCGGACTCTCACCGTAAATAAGTTCCGTGATAGGTTCACGATCCTTCTCCCCATCTTGATACCGCTCAACCCAAAGCCTTACCCAGCGTTTATCCGCGTTCTCTAATTCGAATTCAAAATCGAATAGGTTACCAAGGTTCAACTCTTCGAATGTTTTTACATAATCCGAATCAGGCATCGGTTTAATCTCAGCCGTTTTATTCTCATTATTCGCACAGCTTGATAACAGTAACGTTCCTAATAGAATGAAAGGAGCCAGAACTTTCATTTTCACTAGTTTTCCTCCAATTTTAATGCAGCCTCTACTATTTCTTGATACACATCGTTCCATTCCATGTCATAATCAGCTATCTTTTTAGGCGCTACGAACATTCGCTCGTTGGATTCAAATGACCTCATAACCAACCGATGAGAGGCGGAGTACCTGCCTCTGGAAGTAGATACACAAAAACAAATAGAAAGCACGATATTGCACCGATCATGACAACGATCCACGAAAGAGTGGAATACTTTGATTGAATGAGCCCGTAGACACCAAAACATAAGCTGATGACGCCAATCGTTAGCTCCATAAGGGCAACTGGGTAAATTGAAAAATGATTCATCAGTGAAGTTCGTAAACCGTTTAGCGCAGTGACAAATAAAACAAGGAACAATTGCAAGAATAAGCCTACTGAAGGAATGCTAATCCGTTTATTCCTTTCTTGAACGATCATGACTCAATCACAAAATCCGCTCTCTCCAAAGGCTTAACGGTATCCATATAATACTTTTCTGCTTTCCAATATCGCTCTTCAAATTTCTTTAGATTTCTCTGAGTCTCTTCTTTCTCTCGTCCAAACCGCACATCTCTTTCACATTGTAAGAAAAGCACGCAATCGAACGCAGAACGCCATTCGTCTCTTTGCAGAAAAACCCCTTCGATTAACACCAAATCTACCTTCAAATTTTCGGGCGGTATTCGTTCCATTATGCTGTCAAAAAGTTGCTGTTTTAGCTTAGCGACGTCCCACTGCAAAAAATAGTATTCGTACCACTCTTCGTGGCCTGTGTTATACCGCTTTTGCTCTGGCTCTATGTAATCATCTATATGAAATGTAACAGAGCGATACCCTGACATTTCAAGTAAGTGCTCTAACTCGGAGACGAACGTGGTTTTACCTGACCGACTTAACCCATCGATCCCAAGTAGAAAGGGTTCCTTTAGTGGGGTTTTTGGTAGTATCATTTCTAAATCAAAATGCGTCATACCACATCGGTTTCCTTTTATAATTCCTATTTTATGTAAGCTCGATCTCCTCCAAGCCCTTTTCATCTTATGAACGCTCCTCGCTAAATTTATAATACAGGTGAACACCAGTAAAATAGATTGGTACTGCGATAAGAATAAACACAATCCCTGAGACGATCTTTTCTACAGAATAGATTTCTCGATCTAAATCGATTAAATAGTAAATAAAAAAATGAATAAGCCACGATCCAAGCATCACCCACCCTAGTAAAGATAAGAACTTTTTCGCTTCCATTATTGCCTCCAAACAGTAGATAAGAGACCACTATAAATTGTTAGAGTACTCCTTTTTGCACCTTCATCACTTGTCCCAAGCGATCACCTCAAGCTCTGGCCATTTCCGCGTCCATTTTTCCACTTTCGCTTCATAGACATCGCGGGTAATTAACAACTTGTTTGCACGCACAATTAACCCAAACAAATCACTTAATCCGTATGGCGCATATACCTGAAACGCACCATCCTCTCCTACTTTGACACCGATTGATGTTGCAGTAGTAGGCCAGCTATTGATAGCATCTTCTACTGAAGAATAAGGGGCGATACGCTGACCAAATTTCTCTTCATACCAGAGATGAACGCGCGCTTCGTTTTTGGCGTCAATTTTATAAGGAATGTCGGAAAGCAACTTCCGAAGATGCTCTTCTATCTCGACCTCTTTTTCTAAGCTCAAATCCTGATCATCGTAATACACAACATCGAGGTCATGGATGCCGTAATCCAACGGCCGATTCGTTAAGTCATTCCAAACCGTTTGCACAATACACCCTGCTCCGATGTATGCATGATCGAACTCTTCCCTTAGTACACCGAGAGCCTTTTCAATGGCTGGATTCTGATAAAGAATGTGTTCTAACGCTTCTTTTTGTACACCTATTTCTTGATTAAAGTAAGGCAATTACATGACCTCCACTACAATGGTTCCAAAAAATTCTTCCCCAACATAAGCATCTAGCTCCCAAACACCTGTTGAAGGAAGTTGCATCGTTGAAGGGACGTGAGCATCCGCTCCGTTATGCGGACCCGCCAACTCATCTGATTCAAAAACCACGATCTCCTCATTTGTCTCCTGATGGGTTCCGATTACTTTAAGAGAACCATTTAGTTCGTCTTCATCTCCCCACAAGTGCCACATGTACTTATTAGGTTCACCAGCTTTGAATGCTGACGCATCATCATATATAAAGCCGATCCGCTCTTCTTCACCAATCATCTTATAAGAGCCTGATGTGAAAGTGTTACTTACTTCTGCTTGATTTTCTTTTTGAACAACCGGTTTCGTCACAGCCTGACCATCTCCATTGCAGCTAGTGAGTAGAATGAGAAGAACGGGCAAGAATGCAAGCCATCTTTTCATACGTCTTCACTCCCTCCGGTCATTTTAACGGAATAATTTATCATACTGATCAATTTGGTCTGGATGAATTCCCGTGCTTTGCTGTGCTTCTCGCTGCATCGATTGGTTACACGCCTTACACACATAGCTCGCACCAGGGTTCTGCTTCAATTTCCGAAACTGTGAATCAGAAGGCTTAATATGAAATTTCTTTTTACAGAAAAAGCAGAGCGTCTCAATCATCGCCATCCCTCATTTCCAGGATTTACTTATCACAAATACATTTCTATAAAAGGGAATAAATCCCTTCTATAGAAACCTGAAATTGTCTCTTCCTTCAACCACCTGATTAACCCTATACGAATAAACACTTTGCTTTTAGCTCCTGGACATGGAACTGATTCCTGAGATTAACGCCCATCTACTTCTTATCTAATGACTCTCCCTCATATGCTTCATACCAGTGATAAGGTTGGATCTCTTTCAATGTTTTAAAGGTAAGCGTTCCGTCTTTTGTGAACACAGCTGCTTTCACATGTGATCCCCAATAAAAGAGTCGTTCCTGACAAATGCCACACGGGGTTAAAATCACATATTGAGCATTTTCATCTTCACGTACGACGCAAATGGAATGCGTGATTTCTATATTTAATTTATGGGCTTCTAGGATAGCCCCCGTTTCAATACAAAGCTCTGTAGAAGCATTTATGTTCTCTGGAGAAACGCTCGTTAGAATAGAACCTTCACTTGTATACATCGCCGCAGCCCCTCCCCAACCAGACGGGTAACGAGACTCTATTAAACTCACTGCTTCCTCATACAATTTGCTTTCTATTTTCATTAAATTCAACCCTTCCTCAGAATAAAGTTTCACTTTTGTGCTATGTAAATGACCTAATGGATAAAAGGAGCGTTTGCGATAAACTTAGCAAACACTCCCTTAAGAAAAGAATCAAACCTACAAATTATTTTTTCTTCTTTTTTCCAATAATAAAAACCGTAATGAACACAATCATAAGCAAAAACATCCCCTCTGCCATAAATCCTCCTCCAATGCCTTACGTATTTTTCAGAGTAAATCTATTAGAGAATATAGACTGATTAATTTTTCTGCGTATTACTACATACGAAACGAACGAGAATTAGTTTCAATTGCCTGTAAAAAAAGCGCGGGGGTCAGGTCCGCACCTGACCCCCGCCACGGACATTTATACGCGCTTCACAAACACAACCCGCTCACGCCCTGGTCCGTCATAATTTGAGTGAACCGCAATTCCATTCACGACGCGGTTTCCTCCTTCAATCTCAAAACCCATTCTAAAGTGGTAGGCAATCGAATTCTTATTATCCGGCGAGGTGACGCACCTCACTAAGCTTCTGCCATAAACTTTCATTGTTTGAAAGAACGACTCATAAAGTTGACGTCCAATGTGACCACCTCGATAAGAAGGGTGAACACCAGCAATGTGAATATACCCTTCTTCTAAATGAGTTTGTGAAAGAAAACCAATTAGAAACCCGGCAATCTCACCGTTCTCTTCTGCAATAAAGCTCGTATTCGTAAAATGATCAAAGAACATTTTAGGAAGCTTGTCGATCATTTGTCCTCCACTCCACCATTCATTGATCAGTGGAGAAATCATATAGTAATCTGATTGCTTCACATGGCGAATGTTCATAAAACCCTCCAATCTTAGCAGCTTGTCTAAAACCACTTATTTCTTTATGTAAATCCCAATATTCTATCGCAGGTTATATCCACTAACAATTATTTCAAATATCCGCCCATTCCTCAATCACTTCTTTTATGAAGTAACGCAGCGAGGGACAGGCACGTGCCTGTCCCCCTCCCGCTATTCAACTACCTTCAATCCTAACAACTTCGCAAACCCAATCGCCTGATCCTGTGAAACTTCACATCCATCTAGGCTTTCCAAATCAACATGAAGGCGTTCAAATGTACATGTGCTAAGATCGACACCCTTTAAGAGCGTTTGTACGAAATTAACATCGTTTGCGTCACACCTGTTGAAAATTGTCTTTGTAAACTGACAGCTATGATAGTTCGCGCTTTGCAAAGACGTATCTTCAAATTTCACTTGTTTCAGCCTGGTATCCACATAGCTACTGAAATTTGCCATACAATTCTCAAACATAACGTTTCCAAGGTTTGCTTCCGAGAAATCAGCACCCATTAACTTGCAGTCCGTGAACTTCACGCGATGAATGATGCCTTCAGTGAAGTTCACATTGGAAAGGTTACAATTATCGAATATAACATCAATCATATCAATTTGAGGAAACGTGGCGTTTGTAAATGTAACGTTTCTAAACACCACTTTCGATAAGATCACACGGTCAAGCTCAACGTCGTCCACCGCTTCACCTATAATCTCGCAATTCATTAGCGTTAAGTCTTCATCATTATAAATCGCATGAAAATGACCTTCTTCAAGGATAGCCGGAATTTTTGGACGTTCTAGTTTTATGTTTTTGCTCATCGTAACACCCTTCTTACTTCAGTTTGGTCATAAGAAAGATATCATATGAGTGACAGTAAATATAAGCCTGTCTTTTTGGAAAGAAGTATGTACAAACTTTGCCTTGCTTTCTCAGCATGAATATTAATTACTCCCTCTCTCTGTTTGCACAAGAAAAGCCTCCAGAATGAGGAAGCTGAGAATGACTTATTCATTTGATTCCTTTGTCTTAAGCTCATCTTTGTAAAACCAGCGATAAAACATGCGTGAACTAAAATTCGTCAGCGAAAGCGTAATAAAACTCCAGTACCACTTCCATTTAACATACTTTATTAGATTCGTATATTTTTCCGCGATCACTTCTCCTATCGTAATGACTCCAACATGAAAAACATAGTAAAGAAGCTGAGTGAATTTATTTCTATTTTCCGGATAATTCAAATTGAAGATGGCACAAAACGCGGGATAAACAAAATACTCGAATGTGAAGCTTGTACGGTTTGATTTCTTAAAAAGTCGAACAGGATATTGAATAAGTCCTTTCTCAACAACAAGCAAACCGAAAAACCATGTAACAAACTGCTTAAAAAACATGGCTACAAGACCGTGTCGAATTTTATTTCTCGGGATATATTTATATAGAAGTGCTGCAGTCACTATCCAAATCAAATAAAGAATACCCTTGTCCTTTGACACCTTCATCACGCTCCTCTATCACATTAAAGTCCCCAAGTTTGGTCTTTTGATACATACTAATTGAGCGAAAATCCGCCTTATAGATACAGTTGTCTTTTGAAGGGGTCAGGCCCGAGCCTGACCCCTTCAAAAGACGTTTAAAACAACTTGCATTAGTGGTATAATCAGTATATGAACATATACTCATGTATAACGTTTTATTGTTAATCGACTGGAGGCATTACGATGGGGCATAATCATAATCATTCTCATGATCACGGACACACTCATTCAGCAAACAAAAAAGCACTACTCATTAGTTTTATACTTATCGCCACTTTTATGATCCTAGAGGTTGTTGGAGGAATTATAACCAACAGTCTCGCACTCTTATCTGATGCCGGTCACATGCTTAGCGATGCCGTCGCTTTAGGTATGAGCTTACTTGCCTTTAAACTCGGTGAGAAGAAATCTGATACTGAGAAAACATATGGGTATAAGCGATTTGAGATTCTTGCGGCGTTCTTAAACGGGATTGCGCTTATTGCGATTTCATTCTATATCTTATGGGAATCCATTAATCGTTTTATCGATCCACCGGATGTAGCAAGCACAGGTATGCTGGTCATCGCTACTATTGGCCTGATCGTCAATATTCTCGTAGCTTGGATCCTTATGAAAGGAGACACTTCTGAGAATCTCAATTTACGAAGTGCTTTTCTCCATGTATTAGGTGATTTACTTGGATCAATCGGCGCAATCATTGCCGCATTGCTCATCATGTTCATAGGCTGGAATTACGCCGATCCAATTGCGAGTGCGATTGTCGCTATACTCGTTTTAATTAGCGGGATCCGAGTCACGAAGGACTCTTTCCACGTATTAATGGAAGGAACCCCTTCTAATATCGATCTTCAAAAAGTGAAAAAAGCGCTAGTTGAAATCGATGGGGTGAATTCTATTCACGATTTGCATATTTGGAACATTACCTCCGACTTTCCATCTTTCACCTGTCACCTTGTGGTTAACCAGGGGGTAAATCGAGATCAAATGCTTAAGATCGCTGGGCAAAAACTACATGATCAATTTGACCTCTCGCACACTACCATTCAAATCGAATGTGAAACATCAGAAATAAAAGACCGAGAAAATAACTGTAACGAGTAATAGAATCCAAAAAAGGGGGAGCAGGTTCGTACCTGCTCCCCCTTTTCTATTCTAACTCGTGGAAATTACCTCTCCTACTAACACGGTGGGCAATAAGATAAATGATAATGTAGACTGGCACCCCATAATATAACTCCCATTTAAGAGGAACATATACGTCTAATTTAATAAATAACGGCTCGAATACAAACGCACAAATTAGCGAAAAGAACACCGCCTTCAATAGTGGACTGAAGTTTGGTTTGTATTGAATAAGCAACATTACCATAACTGGGAAAGAACTTAAATCCCATGGCATAAAAAACGTATGTATGTACGGTAGCGGTGTATACAAATAAAACCATAGACCATAAGCAACGCCCATCGAATCCAGCGTTGATGTAATCACATAAACGAATAATCCTGCTAATAATAAACGGTTCGTGCATTCCTTTTTTCGTAGAATCAGCCAAATAACCCACGGTCCTACAAGAAGTAAAACGTTCAACCACCATTGCCAGGCAAGAAACATTTCTTCTTTCCAAAGGGTGCTATATCCATCGTTTAATTTTTCGATTGAAGTATGAAGTTCAATCATCTTATTCTTCACTTCATTCAACATCCCATCATGTACCCTATCGTATTTGATATGGTTAACATTTCCTAAATAGGAGCGTTTTATGCTGGAATGAAAAAAAGAGGGGGTCAGGCACGTGCCTGACCCCCTCTCGCTTTTATACAAACATGTTCAGAATTAATGCTCCGCCAAATGCTGCAAAGGAAAGAACGGTTTCCAACACAGTCCACGTTTTAAACGTTTCTTTAACGGTTAAGCCTAGATATTCTTTAACCATCCAGAAACCAGCATCGTTTACATGTGAGAACATAAGTGAACCTGCACCTGTAACAATAACGAGCAATTCTAGATTCACACCTGACATCGTTGCGATGATCGGTGACACAATTCCAGCTGCTGTTGTTAAAGCAACAGTTGCGGAACCTGTAGCAATTCGAATAAGACCTGCAATCATAAAGGCAAGAACGAGTGGTGATAACGAAAGATCTTGAGAAAGATTCCCGATAATCGTTCCAATTCCGCTATCGATCAAAATCTGTTTAAAGCCACCACCTGCACCGATGATCAAGATGATTGATCCAACAGGTAGAATACATTCTTCTACGTATTTCTTAATTTGTTTTTTGTCTAATCCCTGACGGAATCCAAGGAAATAGAATGCAAAGAAACAAGATAATAACAGTGCCACAAGTGGGCTACCGATAAATTCTAAAATCCCTTCCGCACTACCTGGTAACGGTAGGAACGGAGCGAACGTACCTAGAACAAGTAAAAACACCGGCATAATGATTGTTGTAAATGAAATGCCTGTACCAGGTAGTTTAGATGGATCCTGCTGATCTTCCACTTTGATCAAATCAGGCTCACCTACAGGAACTACGCGCTTGTTAATCCATTTGGCAAATACCGGACCACCAAGAATACCAGCTGGAAGCGCTATAACTAGTGAATACAATAGAACTTTACCAAGATCCGCTTCATAAATACCAATCGCAGCAACGGCACCCGGATGCGGCGGAATCAATCCGTGCACAATCGACAAACCTGCTACAGCTGGTAGCGCAATCAATAAAATGTTTTTCTTCGTTGCCTTTTGAATCGAAATAACGAGTGGTAATAGAATTAAAATACCAACTTCAAAGAATACTGGAATTCCGATAATAAATCCTGAGAAGAACATCGCCCATGGCAACTTTTTCTCTCCAAAGACGCGAATAAAGAAATTCGCAATCTGCAACCCTGCACCGGATTCAGACAGCAGTTTTCCTAGAATCGTACCAAGTGCTAGAATACCAACTAAGTGACCAAGTACGCCACCAACACCCGCTTCATATGAACCTATAATATCGACCCATTCCATGCCCGACATGACTGCCAGGAATAAAGCCGCTACAGTTAAACCAATGAAAGCATGCCACTGAAATACAGAAACTCCTACAATTACGATTGCAATTGATATGAGTGTTATTGCTAATAAGTAGATTTCCATGATAACTCCCACCTCTTCTAAAATAAAGGGTTTACATTAATTCGATTGAAAACCCTTCCAACTTTCTTCATTATAGGAATTATTATTTCATAAATCAATGGAAACGTTTAAAAAATTTTTCTGTTAATTATGAAACAGACGGTTCTATTTGATAGAAAATCCCTAAAAACCCTTGATAATAAAGGGTTTACATCACGAAAAAAAGAATCGCAATTTCTGCGATTCTATTAAAATTTATTTTTTTCAGTTAATTAAACCCTTGCATTTCTAGCACTATTTTTAAATATTCCAAGAAAAAAAGCACTAAACTTACAAGTTCGCTTTCCAAAATCCTTTTACAATATCCATGCCGGCACTCAGAATAAAGAATAGCCCAATTGCTGCAAGAATCATATTTTGATACGTTTCTGAAAGAGACAATAGGTTCGTTAGATCTGGATGAATCAGCTGATCATTTAATAACATAATCACAATTACTGTCGTCGCAAAGGCATGATGAATAGCATTAGCCATCGCTAAACGCTTCGTCCAATAGCCAACAATCACTTTATATAAAGCTAGCAACACCGTCGTTAGAAGAGTCAGACTTACAAGTGGCCAGTAAGATAAAAGCACATCATTATTAAAGAAAGGCACATCCACCTTACCGTTTCGAATGATGCCAAGTAAGTTGTCTGCGTTAAAATAAAGCGTTGCCCAAACTGCCGCAAAGAGAAGGTCTGCGAATAGCTCCGATTTCGCAACTTTCTTCTTTTTGGGCACAGAGGTTACCTTCTCTAATTCATCCGCTGACCATCCTTTTAGCGCTCGGTTTATATTTATATCGGTCCGTTCCAAAATCACAAAAATGAGGGTGATCCAAAACAGTGTTTGAATTGCGGTATTCCATAAGCCTCCAATAGCATCACCCATCAGATTAAAAAAGACGTCTCCAAGTGACCTTGTGCCATTGTAGTCGATCACATTAATCGTCATAAACCCGATAAATGTGACAACGAGCGAAATAGGTAACACCATCTTGATAATCTTCATGTAAAGTTCAAAATATTGAGGGCCAATGAGATGCATTGGCCAATCCCGAAATCCATTCGCCATTTGTACCGGGCTCCCAAGTTCATTAAGGGCGCTCTTCACTTCTTCTTCTGAAGGATCATCCGGCAGCATATCCCCGATCGTTGATCTTAATTCAAGCGCAATGTCCTCCCGAATGGATTCAGGAAGTCGTCTCGTCACTTCACCAATGTAAACCTCAATCAGATTCACGTTCGTCCTCCCCCTTCAACAAGGTAGCTAATTCGCTCGATGTTTTCTCCCACTCTAGTTTCAGCTGTTCGAAAATTTCTCTTCCATACTCACTTAATACATAATACTTACGCGGTCTGCTTTCCGTTGTATCCCAACTGCTCGTCACCATCTCCTGCTTCTCTAACCTCCGAAGCAGAGGGTACAGCGTGCTCTGTTCAATGGATATGCCTGATTTGTCAAGCGATTGAACGAGAGAATAGCCATATTGAGGAGTTCTTAATTGACTTAGGACCGCAAGCGTTAACGTGCCTCTTCTGAGCTCCGTTATGAATGAATTTAATAACGTCACACCCTCACCAACCTTCTTACTGTGTGTCATACACTATATATACTATGTATCATACAGTGTTATGTGATAAACAGCAATGTGGATTTGATAACATTTTAAAAAAGGAGAGTGGGTCAGGTACGTACCTGACCCCCCTCCCCTTTTCATTTGTTATAATAGTAAAATAGTTTACGAGATCTGGAGGGTTACATTTATGAATACTGCTTCCTATTACGCCCATTACGATGCCATTCCTCTGCCCCTCGTGGTTCTTGATCGAAACGGGGGCATCGTCCATCGTAATGAGTATGCGATTTCAAGATTCTCCTCTTATGAAAAAGCAGAATCCATACAGTGCATTGAAAGTATTTTATCAATCGAACAGAACCAAATCCAAGCACACCTCGATCGAGCTTTTACAATGGAGCCGGGAAAATTTATTGAACTCCCTCTACCTTTTACGAAAGAAGCGATTCGTTTCTCTCCAATAGATTCGAACCATGTGACCCTTGTCATTGTTGAGGATAAAGAGGCTCTCTACAAGGAAGTTACCGGTGAACCTTCAGATAACAATGAAAGCATTCCTACCGAAGAGCTTGAACAGCGGTTTCACTCATTAATTGATGAAAACCCTGATGGGATTGCTTTTGTTGATCAACACTTAAAGCTAACCCTAATCAATCAAGCCCTTCACAGAATGCTTGGCTATTCATTGGAAGACTTGATCAAAGCACCTACACATGTGGTAAATGAGGAAGCGATTTCTAAGATCGGTAGACATTTCGAATTAGCCTTATATGGAGATCAACGCTCTTACGAAATTGAGGCGTATGACATTTACCGCAATAAGGTTCACCTTATGATCAAAACCATTCCCATTCATACAAATGGACACTTCCGCGGTGCTTATAAAATCGTAAAAGATATCACTGAGTTCAAAAATGCTCAGTTCGATACAATTGATCAAGCAGAACAATTGCGCTCGCTCATTGACTCCATACCTGAATTCATTATCTTTAAAGATAAACAAGGAAGAATTCTTGAAATGAATGCGTATGCGAAATTAATATTTGGGATCGAAGAGGGAGCATACAAAGGAAAAACGTGTGATGAGTTAAAATGCAGAAGCGTTGATGCTCACCATCTACTTAAGAACAATGCAAAAACAGATTGGATTGCCTGGGAAGAAGAAAAAAAGGTGGAATACGAATATGAGCTTGAACTAGCTAATGGAGAGACAGGCACATTTGAAATTATTAAAGCCCCAACGTACAACGCTGATGGTGATCGGAAATATCTAATCGCTATTGGAAGGGATATTTCAGCACGCAGAGAGGTGGAAAAGGAACTTGTTGAAACACAGGAGCTTATTGCCTCCATTTTCACAAATAATGCTGATGCTATATCGGTTAGTAACCTTGATAAAGAAATCATTAAAGTAAATCCCGCTTTCCAGCGACTTTACGGCTATAAAGATGAGAACATGACAAGTCATCTTTATGACATCTACCCTGATGACAATAAAGAAGAGGCTGATCAGATCATAGAAGCTGTTACTGACGGTGACGGTGTTGTGGATTTCGAAACGGTAAGGAAGAAAAAGGATGGAACGCTAATCGACGTAAGCATTACCTATTCACCGATTAAAGACCATGAGGGGAACATCATGGCAATGTCCGCTATTACAAGAGATATACGCGATCGTAAGAGAACAGAAGAGCTTCTCCTTCGTTCAGAAAAGCTCTCTGCAATCGGACAGCTAGCAGCAGCTGTCGCTCATGAAGTTCGCAATCCATTAACATCGGTAAAAGGATTTATTCAGCTGTACAAAGATCGGATCCATAATGATATATTGCAGCTGATGTTATCTGAAATGGATCGGATTGAATCAATCATCAATGAATTCCTATCACTCGCGCGACCACAGGCCGTTACGTACCAACAAACTGATATTATGACGCTAACCCGTAACGTCGTCTCACTCATGGAGCCAGAGCTTTTATTAAACAATGTCGATGTGAAGACGACTTTCCATATGCCATCCCTCATGATGCGCTGTGAGAAAAATCAAATGACCCAGGTCCTTATGAACATTATCAAAAACGGTATTGAATCGATGCCAGATGGAGGGCAACTCTCTATCACGACGTGCAACTCCGATACGCACCTGATCATCAAAATTGCTGATAAAGGCGTAGGCATTCCGAAAGAACGATTAGACCGACTTGGTGAGCCATTCTTTTCGAATAAAGATACTGGTACTGGCCTTGGACTAGTCGTCTGTTATAAAATCATTCACGAACACAAGGGGGCCATTCTGTTTGATAGTTCTGTTGGCGAAGGAACCGTTGTTACCATTTCATTGCCACTCGAACGTTAACGCCGTTCAAATGATGTTGATAAAAGAGAAAGAAGAGCCGGGCTGTTCGTATGAAGATGCATATCTCTACTAAGCGCCTCTCCTTTTATAGGCAGAAAAACAACTCCTTTCTGTTCAATCGCCTCTCCCATCATTTTCGGAAGATAGGCAATCCCAATTCCAAGCGAGACAAGTCCCCCCATCCCGAGATAGTGCGTTTCTAGCACGTCTCCCTCAAATGAATGGTCATGTAATAGCCCTCTTACTTGCTCAGAAAGATAGCCGGTAGGAGGGATGATTTGCGTATACCGGAAACATTCTTCTAGGGTCACTTCTTTCTTATTCGCTAATGAAAGAGAAACCGGTACAGCCGCAACAAAAGGTTCAGAAAATAAAAATGTTGAATACATCCCTTCAATCGCTGAGGTATTCTGAACAATCGCCGCATCAATTTCATGAGATTTTAACAGCGGCACCAAATCCAAACTATCTTCTCGAATAGCCGTAACATGAACATTCGAATACTGAAGCTGCTCGTAGTATCCAGGCAAAAAATAGGTGCTTAAGATCGGTGTCGAGCCAAATCGTATCTGATCAAATTTCTTATAGCGATCGACCGTCTGATTAATCTGCGTAAACAGCGGTTTAATATCTTCGTAAAAAGCTTGACCTTTAGTAGTCAGCTCTACTCCTTTAATTGATCGGTTAAAAAGAGAAAAACCAAGCTCCTCTTCAAGCTTCTTCATCTGTTTACTGAGAGCCGGCTGGGAAACAAATAAAGCTTTTGCTGCGCGAGTGAAACTTCTCTCGTCAGCAATTTTAATAAAGTACGCTAACTTCGGAAGCAAGATAAACACTCTCCTCTTTCATATGATTCTCCCCTATATTATAACCTGAAGTTATAGATCCATCATTTATTGATATTACCCACTCTCCTCGATCACACGTTATTCTAGAATTAGAATATGATCAAGAACTGGGGGATAACAATGAAAAGCGCTTATATCTGGCTCAGTATCGCTATTGTATTTGAAGTGATCGGGGCGACATTCATGAAATACAGTAATGGATTTACCCAGTGGGGACCAAGCTTAATAGTGATCTTGAGTTATGCTATCGCGATCCTCTTTTATATTTTTCTAACGAAAGATCACGAATTGGGCATCATTAACGCACTTTGGTCTGGGGGCGGTACGGTGATTATAGCCGTAGCTGGAATCCTCCTCTTTCAAGAGTCTACGTCATTCTCAAAATTTCTCGCTATTTTCCTCATTCTGATTGGCATCGTTGGCTTAAATACAAAGTCTCGCTATAGAGAAAAAGGGGAGGAAACGATATGATTTTTTTAATTTTAGCTCTCGCCTTTTCCATTATAGGCAGTATTGCCGTAAAGCTATCAGCTGGATTCACCCGTAAAATTCCAGGCATCGCCTCATTTGTTTTATTCGGGCTATGCATCTACTTTCTCACCCTTTCTGTGCAATCTATTGAAATCGGACTAGCCTACGCGATCTGGTCCGGCGGCTCTATCGCCGGCACAACCATTGCCGGTCTCATCTTATTCAACGAAAAAGCTACAAGAAGGAAATTTCTTTCTATAGCGTTTATCATCATTGGTGTGGTTATATTATAATTAGAACGGGGTTAGATACGTACCTGGGCCCACCGTAATCAAAAAATGCGCCGACCACTAATTGATCGGCGCTTTCTTATAAGTACTTTTCCATTCGAATATCTGACCACATTTTTCCTTGCCAGTAGGTGAAATCTTCTAACCTGCCAATCTCTTCGTATCCAAGCTTTCGGTAGAGCTTTTGCGCATTCGTATTAAACTCAAACACGCCTAGTTCAATCCGATTAAAACCCTGCTGGTAAATTTGCTCTTCTAAATGTTGGATTGCTTCATATCCAATTCCTTTGCCTCTACCTTCAGGTTCGCCAATCGTAATTCCAATCCATGCCGTTCCTGGTTCTTGCTTCAAAAGGTGTGGAGGATCCACCATGTAATTCATTTCTCCGATCATCTCGTGATTCACAAAGATCTGGAATATCTGCTGGTACGTAAGACGCTCCCTCACTCCCTCAAGAGTGATCGTCTCGCGCCGCTCTAATTCCTCCCTGCTTTTATTCGGGCGAATCAGCGGAATCAATTCTCGATCATTTTCCCACCGATTCAGGACTTCAACAAATTGAGCAGTTGGTTTCGTTAACTTTATGATCTCTGTCTTCACATGGTGCTCCTTTCAACATGGCAAGCAACCTTCATGTCTCTTATGTATTTAATTCGCTACTCTTATTCTACCACTTACGATTCAAGAGTTCTGCTTTCTTTTTTTGGTACTCTTCGTCCGTAATGATGTGATCTTCCTTCAAACGATGAAGTTGACGTATTTTCGACTCGTAGTCTTGATCGGAAGCCGCACCCTTATCATCGTCACGATCAACATCAGCTTGATACGTTGAAACGCCATTTTTACTAAAAACATTCAGGGCATGGTATCCCGTGATAAGGATCGCAAACACAGTCCAAACAATACCGAATGCGCCTATTTGCGAAACAAATGCAATACCGATAATTACAAAAATAAAGCCAGCAATCATTCCGATCATGGAACTAACTTTACTAGGCTTTACACGAAAATGAGAACTCATGACAATCCCTCCTTTTGAAATGACCTTTTCACACATCCTTAAAAGATATAAACAGAAGTCAGAATGATCAGAGCTGACACTAAAAAAATCACTCCAGCTTTCTTTCTTCGCCTTTCTCCACGCTCTTCAATCCCTAAAACAGCCATAAAAAGACCCAGAGAAAGGAGCATAGGGGCAAGCATTGCAACATTACCCTTCACGAAAGCAGCTACCGCTAAAGCTAGCGTTATGAGCGCCAATATACGTTTAATTCCTTTCAACATTCTCTCACCTCAACAACTAAGCTTCCTGATTACTCACCACCACCGCATCCCCCACCATCTCCACCGAAGCTATCGCATCCTGAGCTTTGATGCCCACCACTATAATAGCTTGAATGATCCGTTCCACCTGGAGAACGTCGCGTTGACGACGATTTTGAAAAGCCAGATGCGATAAATGCAATAACGAGTAATATTACAATAAATGCTGTCATTTCCATTCCCCCTTTTGTTTAATTACGTGTGGAACCCCTATAAAGTTTCAAATATTACCATTAAAAAGTGACGATATCCTCTTATCGAAGACACCGCCACCGTCTAGGTGCATTATGATTCAATAGGGGTTAAGCGAAACATTCCATTCATATCACCCGGTTGTTCAAAGCCAAACTGCTTATATAAGTGACTTCCCTCCTCTGTTGCAAAAAGACCGATGAAGGCTTGCGTAGGAGCATGTTCCTTCAAATAGGAGAAAAGCTGGTTCATTAACATTTTCCCTACTCCCTTCCCCTGATGCAGAGGGTGAACGACGAAATCCTGAATATAAAAATACATCACTCCATCACCAACGATACGAGCCATGCCAATAACTTCCTCTCCATAAGATACCGCCGTTGCATAAATAGATTGATGAACCTCCTTTTCCGCCACAGAAAAATTCATATTATTCCAACCGGCTAATGAACATAACTGTACATATGCTTCGCTGGTTGACATTCGCAAAACCGGAAGTAATCTTCTCTTCCCAACCGATCAGTACCTTTCCTTTTTCTCGATGTTTTACCTAGATCTTTTTCGGGGAAATAACTATCTATCAACCGTGTTTACGAGGAGGAAATACAATGAATAACGAATCAAAAGCAAATTACCATATTACGGATCGCGATGAATTTAACAAGGTTTGTATTGAAGATCAAAAGATGAATTTTCCTGAGTTTGAAAAGTTCATGCATGACTACCTATTAAGCCAACCCCAAGAAACAATGGTCTTTCAAGAGTGTTGGATTGAGGACAAACAAGTAGAAATCGGGGATGTTAGAACCGTTCAGGTGAATTTCCTGGATCATAATAGTAATAACTACATACGTCTCTGGGGCGCTAAGAAAAATGATGATAACCAGGTAGTGAAAATCAAAGTAGATGCTATTGATTTAGAGACGAAAGAAGTTATTTATGAGCGTTTATTGGCTTAAAAGAATAATAGATTAATGTGAACTAAAAAACCTCGCTATCATGAAAAGATGAGCGAGGTTTTTGTAGTGAAGAGATCTTTTCTTCTATTTATAAAAATCCCAATTTAATACCATTAAACCTAACAAATGGCATTAATCCGAAACTTTTCCTAGCGTATTTCGTAGTACAGAATAGGAGGGATACATATGAAATTGAAATTAGCATCAGTTCTATTCGGATTAATACTTATCCTCGCAGCCTGCGGTGGACAGGAAGAAGGGTCTACTGAAAATCATCTAGACTCCCTTCAAGAGAATTACCCTGAGGTTAAGACTGAAGTGGAGAAACTTCCTGAAGATTTTAGAAGCGAAATTACCGTACCTAATATGGAGAAAATCCCATTAGAAGTAAATGATGTGGAAGCTGTAGCCGAAACGGAATTAGAGCCATATGGAATGGATTTTTATTATGGAGAAGATGATAAACACCTAAACGTTATGATCAAGGATCAAAAGGGAATCGATGCCTCTATTGGGGAAACGAACGAGGAACTTGATCAAGATGTAAGTGGCGCATACACCGAAGCTGAAGAGGGTCACCTCTTAACGATTACGTGGCTAAGTAAAAACGAAAATGCTCTATACAAAGTGATTGGATTCACGCCATCAGGAGAAGAACCTCCATTCACGAAGGAAGACATGGTAGAAATCGCAAACTCGATTATTGCACAAAGAAATTAAGGACCATTATTCAAAGGAGGGCTCTTCATCGGACTAATCATTGCGATTCTAACGATCTTATCGTCTGCTGGTTTTCTCTACTATATGGGAAAATCGGGATATTCATGGGAGATGGATGAGAACGAAGAGAGATCGAAATAACCATTCCATCAAAGAGGCCGGACGATTCATCAGATGAATCGTCCGGCCTCTTTTAATCATTCACCTATAAGTACGGATATTTCTCAAGCTCCTTCAAATAAAGCAAGAAACGCTCCTCCACTTGCCCCTTCGTCCCATAACGGATTACTTCTTCACGTGTGAGAGATTCTTTCTGCAGCAAAAGAAGATGATCATGCGTCATCGTTAGAAGTTTTAAAAACACCTCAACATGTAGTGCTTCATGCTTCTGCTCCAAGTGACTGATATACCCTTCCCTAAACCCTTCTGCATTCGCTTTTAGCTTTGAAACATGTTGATGGTAATTCCCTTTCCGATACCTTTTTGTGTTATAAAACGTAGGAAATAACGTCTCATAGTTGAAAACATAATTAGCAGCAAGCGACGTTCCAGTAGCTAGAAGAGGATAAGGATCGATCATTTTAACGCCACTTTTCGTGAAAATGAGATTCTCTGGTGAAGCATCTTGATTTGTGAAAATAATTGACTCGCAGTCAATCGAGCGAGTAGAAATAAGCGCTTCCCCGGTTCCCTTTACTTTCTCTTTATCAAAATTGTATGGACTTGCAAGCAGCGTATGTAACTCTTCGCGATACTCTTCTGTTTCTTCAAGTAGAAACTCACTTACAGTTAGATCATATGCGCCTGTTAATTCTTCTTTTTCGTCAAGATGCAAATATCCGATTCCGTTAAATGGTGGTGTGAATGATTCAAGAGCAAGATAGAACTCTCCTAGCTCTCTTCCATACCTTTTCCCATCTTCTATCGTCTGGGTGTTAAGATCAATTGATTGTCCTACGTAAGTTTCAAGCGTGTACGTTAATTCTTCATTGACGCTGTACTTAAAATAGTTAGGGCAAATGCCATTCTTAGCTTTATTAGCATGCTCATAAAAAACTTTTGTTGCAGCATACTCCGCTATTAACTCCTTACGATTGAAAATCACCTCTCGCTCGTAAGCTATTTTCTTAGGTATGCGAAGAACAAGCCCCTCCCGCTCCAGCAAATACGCACCTTCTCCTAACCTCTTGATTCTTGCGTCATCTGACAACTTTGGTAAGCCTTCATTGATTAAAGCCTGTTGAATAAGTTCAAACTCTGCCACCCTTTTTGATGTAAGCAACCTCATCGGTCATATGACTCCTTCACACTATCTTCTTTTTATGAAATGTCATTTTACCTCGCAATGACTTCCATTTTCAATTATTCCAAAATCATACAAATAACTCAATCTCTTATTTCATATAGACATCACCTATTGCACCTTCACTGTCTAACTTCGAAAAAATTCACACTAGTTTGACACACATATTAGAGATTGCTAATATGATAGAGAACATACATATTCGTTTATACTAATATGTCAGGAGGGCACATATGCAAACCGTTAATATTGATATGAAAGTTAAGCTTATTCACGGGTTTTCTAATAAAACACGAATTCAAATTCTTGAAAGCATAAAGGATGTTGAAAAAACCGTTTCTGAGATTGTTCAAGAAGTAAATGGAAACCAGTCAAACATTTCACAGCATCTTGCTTGTTTGAAAGGTTGCGGGATTATAGTAGGTCGAAATGAAGGAAAGTATTGCTACTACAGTTTAAGAAACCAACAAATTCGAGATCTACTTACTATGTTCGATCTCATACTAGATGATGTTGAAAATGATGTAGCTTGCTGTGAACGTCACGTTGATTAGGAGGACTTTCTTTGGCGGATAAATGTTGTAACGATAATAAGGAAAAAAACACATGTAGCAGCGATTCTTCTATCGAAAAAGCAAGCTGCTGCAGTTCTTCTCAACAGAATGAATACAAGCAAGAAGCGGATCAGTGTTGCAGTAGTAACGCTGATGTAACTGAAGACACCAACTCAAAAAAACAAGCTGTTGCAGTAGCGAACAACAACAGCTAGAGAAAACAGACGCTTATTCCACCGATACTTCTGAGGAGAAAAAGACTTATCAAGTTCATGGAATGGATTGCCCCGCCTGTGCGAAAACCATTGAAAAAGCGTTAAGTAAATTAAAGAACCTGACTGAAGTAAAGGTCAATTACAGTACAGCAAAACTGCAAGTAGCCGCAAGTTCTGTAGATGCCATTACTCCGGTTGAGGCAGAGATCAAAAAACTTGGATATTCCGTTGAACCGATCAATCAGAAAAAGGATTATAGAACATTTCATATTGAAGGAATGGACTGCGGCAGCTGTGCCAAAAGTATCGAAAATCACCTTAACACCTTGCCGACCGTTAAAGATGTGAGCGTTAATTTTTCCACAGGGAAAATGAAAATTGACGCTTCTACTCAAGAGGAAAGCATTATGAAAGAAGTTTCCAAAATTGGATTCAAGGCGGTTCCAGATACTATAAAATCAACACATACTAAGAAGAATAATGAAAATGCTTCAGTGATCGTTTCTGGTAGTTTAATAGCGCTAGGTCTCATAAGTTCTTTTACGATCATCCCTTCAATCGTTTCAACCATTCTATACGCCATTGCGATTGTGATCAGTGGTATTAAACCTGTTAGAAGTGCCTTCTATGCAATCAAAAGTCGTTCACTCGACATGAACGTTCTTATGTCTGCCGCTGCGATTGGCGCTGCGTTAATCGGTGAATGGCTTGAAGGGGCTGTCGTGGTTTGGCTGTTTGCTATCGGAAACTACCTACAAACAAAATCCATCGAACAAACGAGAAATTCGATTCATAACCTGATGGATCTAGCTCCTCCAGAAGCCTGGGTTAAAGCTGGTTCAGAAATGGTGAAGAAACCTGTAGAGCATATTACTATCGGTGAAACTATCGTCGTTAAACCCGGTGATAAACTCCCATTGGATGGGGAAATCATTCAAGGAGAATCGAGCGTTAACCAGGCTCCGATTACAGGTGAATCAATTCCTGTTGATAAGGGAATCGGCGATACCGTCTATGCTGGATCCATTAATGAACACGGCTCTCTTGAGATTAAAGTTACGAAGTTAGCTGACGATACGACGATCGCCAAAATTATTCATCTCGTTGAAGAAGCACAGGAACAGAAAGCGCCAACGGAAGCCTTCATCGATAAATTCGCAGCAATTTATACACCGATCGTGTTCGTGCTCGCCTTAGCCGTTATGGTTTTACCACCAATACTCAACATCGGAACTTGGGGAGAATGGTTTTATCGAGGGCTTGAATTACTAGTTATCGCTTGTCCATGTGCACTCGTTATTTCAACACCTGTTGCGATCGTGTCAGCAATTGGAAATGCTGCTAAGAATGGCGTATTAATTAAAGGCGGTACATTTTTAGAAAAAGCAGGTGCGATCACCGCTATTGCATTTGATAAAACAGGAACATTAACAGAAGGTAAGCCGAAAGTCTCCGACATTAAGGCGTCAAACGGATCAGAACAAGAATTACTATCCATCGCCTTAACATTAGAAAACCATTCCACTCACCCGATTGCAAAATCGATTGTAAACTATGCAAACAATAAAGGCATCCAACCACAGCATGGTGAGCTGTTTCGAAACATCGTTGGTAAAGGCGTTCAAGCCACAATCAATGGCACGATCTATTACGCCGGGAATCCAAAATTATTCGATGAACTGTCTATTCCCTTAACAGATATAGAAAAAGATGTACAAGAAATGCAGCGTAACGGTAAAACCGTCGTCATTATCGGAACACAGCAAGGAATTCTTGGGACGATTGCCGTCTCTGATACAATCCGAAATACATCTGCCGTGGCTTTACACGCATTACAACAAAGCGGCATCAAACAAACGGTCATGCTAACTGGAGATAATGAAGGAACGGCCAAAACGATTGCTTCAGAAGCAAATGTGAATCGTTATTTTGCGGAGCTATTTCCTGAAGATAAAGTAGACGCCATTAAGAAGCTACAACAGGAAGGGTACAAAGTAGCCATGGTTGGAGATGGCATCAATGACGCTCCTGCACTCGCAACTGCCGACCTAGGTATTGCGATGGGTGGCGCTGGAACTGACACAGCGATGGAGACAGCCGATATTATTCTTATGGCCGATAATCTTGATCAACTTCCACATACAATGAAGTTAAGCCAAAAAGCATTAAGAATTATTAAACAAAACATCTGGTTCTCAATCATTATTAAAGTGATCGCGCTTGCCCTCATCTTCCCGGGCTGGCTCACACTTTGGATCGCTGTATTAAGCGATACCGGCGCAGCCTTAATCGTTATTTTAAATGCACTCAGATTATTGAAATTTAAGCATTAAGTAGAAAGGAGGTGTTTCTCATCGAGAGAAACACCTCCTTTTCCTGTGTGTTATTGCTTGCTGACTTCAACTTTCTGAACGAACGCTCACTCATCACTATCCAGATCATGATCTAAAAAAGAAGGTTTATGCTCTTCTTTCATTCCATGGTTTTCCTCAAGATACTTCCCAATAACGGAACTATTAATCCCTCTTCTAACGGCTGATTCGATGACGACATATAGAATAAACAGACTGACAATAAACAGTACTATCGTTAATACGATTCCCATCATTCTTTTACCTCCCAAGTGTTGATTCATACAAAAACTATGATCTGAACAACAAATACTCCTAGTACAAACAAGACTAGCTTTCCTGGTAATAATTTTGGTACTGAGACTACTCCTTTCTAAGGGTTTATTCCATAACGCTTAGATCGTTGTAACACCGCTTCTTATGTACCACGCTCAATCTCCTAAATAAATCTTCCTCGTCCATTTCTCCACGACGTCTTCAATTACACTCCTCGCATCAGAACACGTATCCCTGATCAACAGCCTAAAATAACAGCTTTTCAGGAAACTTAAGACGTTCCCCTTCTTATGAAAGAATGCCACACTATACCTTTCCACTTCAAAAAGGGATTCAAGATTGTCACTAAGTGACGTCACCCAATTACTCAGCCACTCCTCCTTCATTCCCTTCTCCAAAAGCGCTTCGATCGCAAACAAAAGCCGTTCGTCCTCATCGTCCACATATGTACCTTCTTTGAAAAGGCACTCTTGAATCGCATCAAGACATTCAACCGTTTTCTCCCTATCAAAAAACGGATGTCTGATTAATTCCGCAAGAGCATCTGCTCCGTGAGCAATACTATGCGCCCACCCCTTTAACGCTACAAACCCGCGCGTATCCTGCTCTGCTTGTAAATAACGTATAATTCCTTCTATCGAAGCTTCGATTTGTTCTTTCTTAAGGAAACGATTTGAGCGATCTTTTTCGACTACAAGTGCAACCACCAAAGCCGAGAAAGAACGTGTGAAAACCGAGTCTGTCTCTCGCTCTCCCATTTCATAAAAAAGGTGATCTTGATCAAGACAAACGTTCAATAGATGAGTCAATTGTTCTTCATTTAAGAAATCCATCATAACCAGTTTGCCAAACGTCGTATAAATGAGTTCATCTCTTAAAACAGGATCTGTACTACCGATTTGCTGAAGCATATTATTAATAAGGTGATCAAGATCTCCTTGCCTATCGTTCAAATTCAATTTTTCCAATGCTAGCTTCAAATCCACTATTCGTTCACCCTTTCCACATGAAAATAATCGACAGAAAAAAGCTGCGCTACAACGCAGCTTTTTCACTCCTTCTGCCTATTTCAGATACGAATAGATGGTGAGACAAGTAAAAAACATCATCGATCCCATCGCTCTCGTCCATCTGTATTTCCTACTTAATCCCGCCTTCTTTTTCAGGAATTCAATATAAGTGAGGATCAAGAACAAACTGATCACCAAACCAAAATCTCCAAGCACTTAGCAGAGTATCACCTTATTTACAATCCTGCTTCTTCTTCGAATCAACACCGTGCGAACTCCCCGTAAACGGATTGATTTCATACGTGAGATCTCGTCCTGCCTTTTCTTCTTCCTTCGCAATTCGTTTTCCGAGTGACCCATAATACCATCCCCAGGCAATGAGGGACAGTAAACCACCGCCGATCATAATCCAGAACACTGTATCTTCCATCTACCTCCACCTCCAACACCATGATCTATCACACTAACTACTTCTCGTTTTACTTGTTTCAATCCTTCAAGTAATTGGTAATGTGGTTGGTACGTACTTCTATCTCATTTTTTTCTGCAGAAAAGCTCTCACTTCTGATAGATTCCCTGATTGAAGAACTGCCTCTTTCGGGTCAAAGTGAAGGACATCCTCCACTTTTTCATACTCTTCCTCAGGAATACCTTTGAAGAAATACTTCCAACGCTTCGTTCTCACCATTTTCTTTATTCCCTCACCAAGACGTTCCTGATTAACTCTCATCACTGCGATCCATAAAGGACCACAACCTCCTCCAGGAAACACATCAAGCAAACCATCCTGATCAAAACCATCCACTGCGACCTTTTTCACTGGAAGGGGGCAGGCACGTGCCTGACCCCTCCAACGCTCTCAACAATAAACCGGATTATTCGAATAATGACTAATCCAGCGCCCCATTCGCTCCATTTGCTTTTGTAGTCTGCCCTTTGAGACAGGAACCAGGAGCTCAAAACCATCCTGAAACAAAATCATTGTAGTACTCTTCGTGATCGCATACACATCTCTAACATGCTGGTAAAATACCCAGCAGCAATCGATGCTTTCAGGTGACTCTGTTGGAAAAACCGAAATCGCATTCCAATTGGAAACGATGATGGGCGTCTGCTGTTCGTACTTCAAATGATAGATAACCGCCTTTCTTCGCCCTTCATACGTAACCCCAGCTTCAAGACAAGCCTGCCTAATTAAATCTACTGGAGATGTTGTTGATAAAAAGATACCGCATCGATCATAAATTCTCGAACTAAACCCAACCTCTTTCGCCACTACAATCGCCCTGGTCGTTTTACTAATTTCATAGTCATTTAAGATTTCTACTTCGTTATTGACCATGCCTACTTTTCCCTTCCGTCCCTTTAAATCGGGTATAAGATTCATTCGCATTCACCATTACGGTTCCCCTCTGCTTGAATACAGGGTATACTAAAATCAATGTTGGTTTGCACGCCAACAACTGCCCCAGAATGTGTCCACCAAGACAAAACATTCTGGGGCTTTTATGTATCCATTCACTTTTCTCATCACCTCCTCAAAAGCAAGAAATACATGACTTCAAATCGCCCTTGTATACCCTTGTAAATATTTCCACCCTTCACCTTGATTATAGATAATATTCCGAAATATTCAAATACTTTTTTTAGTAGATAAGACCCACGAGTGCCTGTCACCACCCGCTTTATGTAACTTCCTGTCGAATCACCTACGCTTAATGAAGAGATGCAGCCAAACGTTCTCCCTACTCCATACAAAAACAGACCTACTCTCACATGAGAATAGGTCTGTCTACTATAAGAATCTATTAAAACATCAACATGCTTACACCAATCGCAAACAGGACAACTCCCGCGATGGAGTAAAACATACCAGAACGGTGCTCCCCTTTGATACGTTTCGAAATACCAGCAAGTAAATTAATTACGCCAAATCCCATAATGCCGTATAATAGTAAATTCTCCTCTTCAGGAGTAATCAGATACATAATCGGAAGTAAAAGTATTAACGCAGATAGGATAAACTGCACAATGCTCAATGAAAACAATAGTTTAGATTCAGATTCTGTGCTCATCATTTTTCCTTCTTTCCTTTTCTAGGTGAACTGATTCATGACTTCTATCCTAAGTATAACAGCGCCAATCTCGTTTTTGTTATGGCAAAAGTATGAACATTCTTTAACAGAGTCTACTCCGTACTTTCCCGATAAACGAACACCCTAACCATTTAACATCTAACTCCTTTTCATAATCAAACCTGTTAGTGAAGGCTACGTAAACTCTATGAAGCTATAAAAAACCACCTAGTAACACTATTACCATTTTTTACAAAAATATGGTTAAATAGAAGTGAAAACAGGGTATAGGTACAAGTACCCCGTACGTCAGTCTCACGAACAGGTAGAACAACCTATTTACCAGAACCCTTCCATTTGGTACCATATACTACTGCTTGAGTATGATTTTTCTTATCAACCATACAAAGGGGATAGCGCAAATGTCCTATTTATTTCAATTGCAATCAGACCTAACTGAAAAAAGGGAACAGTTAGCCCGATTGGAAACATGTACTAGAAAGCTTGATAGTATACAGGATGAATTTATACATAATCGACACCTGGTTGACGATCCTGAATTGACCCCTTCCACCTGGCACGGTACGTTAGCAGATTCTTTTAAGAATATCCGTGAAGACAAGAAAGAAGCTTATAACGATATATCGATTTCTCAACTTAATTCAGTCCTATCAACATTAGAAGACAAAATAACGAGACTGCGTATAGAAATAGGAATGGTAGAATCAAGTATTTCCCACGAAAAACTACGGCTTAAAAACGAAGAAAAAGAAAGGACATCCGTTCAATGAGTAAAGAGATACGAATCAAATATGGTGAAGTAGAACAATCCATTTCAAGAATTGAAAAAACACTGCATTCCCTTAAAACAGAAGTACCACATAACCTTGCAACAGAAAATAGATTAGACGTTGTTGATCGAATGAATCAACTGAACCAGCTCCTAACTGAAATAGGTAACTCTTACAAAGAAGTTCTTGTGGCAAATAATGAATCTGTCCGCAAAGCTCTATCAGATATGGAAAATACTGATCAACAACTATCTTCGTCCATTAAATTGCGATAGGAGGCATATGAGTTTATGAAAGTCTTAGATGCTGAGTCTTTTCAATCTGATATCAATCATTTAGAAAAAGCATTATCAACTCAAAATGATCAACTTCAAAGTCTAATGGATAATATAAAAGAGTTCGCTAACTTAGATGATGCGTTTGGTGGTAAGGGTGGTGAATCAGTCCGTTCTTTTTATCAAGACTTCCACTTTTTACTTCTTGAAGCCTTTTCCTATGCTCTAGAGAGTTACTCAAATGCCCTTACGCAAATAAAAGATGCTGAACTGACTCTTGAGTCTTCCGAAAAAGGTTTCATAAGACAAGACTTCATCGAAAATGATTTAACCAACGGATTGAACAAAGCGAATAACAATACATCACAACTAGTTACTGAAACAAACGCAATTATTGGCGGCGTAAGCGATATTATTTATGCTCCAAAGTTAGATGATGATCGTTTCCATAGTACATACCTAAAAGCATTAAAAGAATCTGATCAAACCGTTGAAGATTTAATGAAATTCGATCAAGCTCAAACGAAAGCATTAGACAATGTTGAGAAAGATTTGCATACTATTAAAGCATTTATTGAAGACGTTCGGGAGATGTTTAATGGCGGGAGTATAAACATCAATAGTTATTCTGACAAACAGTTAGATAACTTATCAAGCTACAATAGTCTCCAATCCCAACTAACAAATCAAAAGTTAGCAAGCTATGGTAATATGTTTACGTCTCCATTTGATTACATCAATAAGCAAATGAGCTTTGGAGATAACTTGTTAGTCGGTTATCAAACTTTAGCATCTGCAACAACACTTTTAGTATCAAGAAAATTAGATATTCATTATTTCGGTAGCAAACCAACTATTTGGAATAGAATAAAAGGAAACTATGAATTCAGTGTAAAAACAGATCCCTCTTGGACAAGTAGAGGAGGCCATAGTTCACCTCTTGCAAAAAAAATCTTAGATTTTTCAAGAGCCTCTTCTCCTACAAATCCATTCATGAAACCGATGCATAAATTTGTATCTTCATATGATAGTCCAGCACACCTTTATAAGCATGTTGCAGGCTTTCCTAAGAATTTTAATAAATTAAGTGGGTCAGATTTATTAAAAGGAACCGTAGATCGAATGAAAACCGGGACTAAAGATATTTTAGCAAACACTGCAAGTGCAAAAGGCTTTAGTGGAGCTGCTAAAGGGATTTCAATTGTAGGTTTAGGAATTTCTGTAGTATCTAATTTAGGTGAATTTTCTGCTCCTGAAAATGCAAATAAGAGTGTTGCAGAAAAGGCTGGAAGAGCATTTTTCGGATTTGGCACTGATTTTGTTGCTATTGGTGTTGGCACTAAGGTCGGTGCAACTATTGGAAGCGTTGGAGGACCAGTTGGTATTGTGGTTGGAGGTGCAATTGGCGGATTAGTAGGTGGTATTGTTAGTTCGAAATATGGTGATAAAATAAAAGATTTAGGAGAAGAGATAGGAGAAAGTGTTGATGGTATGATAAACAAAGTTGGAAAATCTGTTACAAGTTGGTTTAATTAATAAACATATTTAAGAAGGTGAACGTTTTGGGATTTACCATCAGAGAATTTATTGAAATAGCGAGAATATTAATCTTGTACCTATTAGGGATACAATTTATGTTTGGACTGGGTGTTCTTTTACTTGAAAGAATAATGATTAATACATATGTTTTTGATATAGACAGAAAATCAAGTAATTTTCTAGAGAAAACATTAAATATTATATCCATGTCAGTAACAGGTTCTGCTTATTTTATTTACAAAAAAGTAGCACATTACAATTGGTTTTTAAGAAAAACCTTCTTTGCAATTGCACTCTTTGTTCAAGGGGTTTTATCTATTGTTATTTATCAAATTATATATAGATCGATGAAAGCAGTATTCTTATAACACTAAGCAGATTCAGTTTAATATGTTACAGCTTGATCATTTGATTAATAAAAATGGAGCAAAAAATGGGATTTACAATGAATGAGTTTATAGAAATTATCAGAATTTTATTATTCTATATATTAGGGATACAAGTTATGTATGGGGTCACTATTCTATTACTCGAAAGAACTATGGTGAATTTTTACTTATCTACCCTTGTCCAAAACCCTAGTAATATAATTCATAAAGCAATGAATTTTTCTATGAAAATAACGATCGGTTCTGGTTATTATTGGTATTCAAAATCCGCAAAATATAATTGGTTCCTAAGAAAAATCTACCTATTGTCAGCTTTGATAATTCAAATCATATTATCTATCATTGTGTATCAAGTTATCTACCGATCTTTAAAAGCCATCTTTTTATGAAAAATTGGAGGTATATAAATGAACCACCTACTAACCTGCACAACAGAAGAGCTAGCCCTTATGGTTAGTGCGATTGGCCATCAAAGTGTTGCTAAAGGAATAGCGGAGTCGGCAATCGGTGAAAAGTCTGAAAAAGAATGGATTGCTATTTTAGAAGCAACTAGTAAACAACTAATTTTAAAGCAAATGTGGGATGAAGAACGAGAGGCAAAAGGAGAAAATCCTCTTACGAAAGAAACAACTGATTTTCTTACGAAGTACGTCGCTTCTAAACGGATGATTCGTTGTTCAAACGCTCCACAAAAAGCTGTTTTAATGCTCCATCATTATGAAGGAGACGAATGGCTCTCCCATATTATTGATCGGGATATCATTCATGAGTTTTCTCTGATCTCTTCCGAAGAGATTTCAGATCATATGAAAGCATTTTACGGCATTACATTCGAAAACTATGAAAAAGTAGAGCCGTTTTCTCTTAGCGATCGATCATTTGATCTGTTAAGTAATCCTAACAAAATAGATAAAGTAAGAAAGAAATCTAAATTCACACCATCAGAAGAAACTAGTTTTAACTGTTTCACAGAGGACCTTAAACAATTCGACTGGACTCTATTCAACATCTCCAACTTTAACATCGTGACACCTGAAGAAGAAATTTATCTAGAAAATATCATTTTCTTCCTCCCTTCATCAAAAGGCGTTTGGATTAGTGAATATACAGAAGACCCTAAGAAACCCGTTTATATTTATTTGGCTGATCAAGAACAGTGGGAAAACACTCTCAAGGATATAGGGGCGTATGCCTCTTATCAAATGGAAAATAGTTGACAACTTCCCTTTCTATCGAATACCTCTTTTGATAAACTCTACAAAAATTTCATTTGTAGAGTTTTTTTGTATTCTATCATTAATTACAAAACAGAATTTTCAAACAAAAACCCACATATTCCCTTTCCCTTATATTATAATGGTATTACCAACAAAAACTCTGGTCTTACCAGAATCGAGGTGATCACACTCAATGAAAGAACGATCGTCCGAAAAAATCACTAAACAGCTCATACACTCTATTTTAGAACAAGAATGGGCGACTAACGATCCGCTCCCTCCTGAACGAGAACTCGCTACCCACTATCAAGTAGGTCGCCCTACCATTCGTGAAGCCTTACAGAGACTAGAGCGTGATGGATGGATAACGATTCGTAAAGGTGCGCCAGCGATTGTAAATGATTACTGGAAGCATGGCAATTTAATGACGATCGTGAACATCCTCCAGCACCACGAAGATATACCTGATGAGTTTATCGTTTACATGCTCGAGCTACGTATTACGTTAACACCTGCTTATGTCCGGGATGCTCTTCTTCATCACAGACTCCAAATCATTTCGCTTTTCATCCCACTTGAAGAGCTAACAGACGATCCGAAATCATACGCTAATTTTGATTGGAGTCTACAGAAAAACATTGCTGAGCTCTCACATAATCCCATCTTTCTTCTAATCCTTAATAGTTTTCAAGACATCTATGGCAAAATGGCTGAAAAGTACTTTCTAGACCCTTCTCATCGTCAAGCATCAAAGCACTATTATGAGCAGTTTCTCGAAGCTACGTTAAAAGGAGATCTTGATCACGCAGAGTCTCTGACGAAAGAGATGATGTCTACGAGCCTGGAACTCTGGAAAACGAAAATGAACGGGGGCATATAACTTGAAAGCAAAAGGATTGTATCGTGATTTTTTCTTCCACCTTGATATCTTGATCATGTTTATCCTATTTCTCATCGTTCTTGGCTTCTTACTGACAATGACCCTCTCTCACCTTGTCCCAGTGTTTATAATCATTGGGATTGTCACCTATATGTTTAGTGAATACCTCACACACCGCTTTTTGTTTCACATTAAAACACCTAACAATCCATTACTTCTTAAGCTTATTAAACGGTTGCACTACGACCATCACAAAATGCCGAATGATCTCAAATTATTATTTCTACCGATCTGGTATAGCTTTCCGAATTTGCTGCTCCTTTGTTTGATCTTCTATGTCCTGTCTGGATCTCTACTGCTCTCACTTTCCTTTAGCACAGGATTGCTCGCTATGTTCTTCGTCTACGAATGGAAACATTACATTGCCCATCGACCGTTTAAGCCCAAAACAAGGTTTGGGCAGTGGATCAAGAAAACGCACATTTTGCATCATTATAAAAACGAAAATTATTGGTACGGTGTTTCTACTCCGTTCGTTGATGTACTGTTTGGCACATTAAAAAATGAAAAGGATGTACAAATGAGTCAGACGGCGAAGGATTTAGAGCAGCGTCCGTAGCAAAATCTCAAAAAGGGACTGACATTCTCATGTCAGCCCCTTTTTCTATGGATTATTCATTCTTATTGTTGACGCAATGTTTGACCACACGTCGTTAAGTCATGAGTGATCTGCTGGAGAATTTGCTCCCCCTCAAGACTTCCTGCTGTAGTTTGTTGAAGCTTCCGCTGGCACTCTCTGGCGACTTGCTCTGCTCGAATTAATTCTTCTTCAAATCGTTGCGCTAACGCCAGTTCTCCTCGTTGCCTCGCATCTATCAACTGCTGACGAATGGTTTCAATATCTCCGCATGCCTGATGGGCTTCTCGTAACACTTGCTGGTTTATTTCATCCATAATACCCACTCCTTTAATCATCCGGTTTTTTTCTTATTATTGATTAAAAGAGGAGAAATATGTAAATGAAAAAGACAAATGTACGCGAAGGGGGTCAGGTACGCACCTGACCCCATCTCTCTTCCCTCTATTTCATATTCGCCTCAATCTCTTCTTTAATTTCCATTGCTTCCCCATCCTCAGGCTCTAATCCAATGTATGTATTCATCTCAATTAACGCTTTTTCAAATTCTCCTTGCTCTTCATATATAAGCGCTTTGTTAAAGTGAATGGATGGCACAGGTATGTTGTCATTTTCGATGTCATTGTAAATGCCCATCGCTTCATCTAATTTACCTGAATCCTGTAATTCAGCAGCTTCTGTGAATTTAGGTTCCATGTAGGAATAGTAAACTTCCTCTTCTAGAGCCGCACTTCCAAAACCGTAGATCATCATGACGACCACAAATAGAAGCGCATATAACCAGCTCACGCCTCCACGCTTTTTAATCACGGCAAGACGCTCATCACGATCGGGATAAAGGTCTTTCAGCTTCTTTACTTTGCTTAACGCAAAATCAAAATAGAGCTTATTTCCAAACAGAGCCAAAACAATATAAGCAGGCGCTATCGTTGAACCTGGTAATGCTTTCTTAAAAAATACAATCGATAAAACGTCCACTATGACGATAATACCGAGGAACAAGTATGCAAATACGTTCATTTTACGGTATGTAAACCAAAACAAGCTTAAGAAAAATGATGCCCAGTTCCACGAAATAGGTGACTTCTTAGTCGATAACTTTTCCCACTTCTTTTTATAAACTTTATCCCTTTTACCCGTAAATGCCAGCATCTCTTCACGTGTTTCTTCATCAAGCTCTGTCCACTTAATGTCATTCTTATTTCGATTGAACCAACTCATCGTACTCCCCCAATTCCTATTTTCATGCTTTTTAAGGATACGTGACCATTTGGGGCGAGGCAACCTTTTTTGGGAAAAAGAAGCATTCATTGCTATGCAAATCCCCTCTTTTTACAAAACATAGTAAACACTCATGATTTTTGAGATAATTCAGTGGGAGAACACAAATGTAAACGCCATTGATTTCCGGAGGTAAGAACAATGATAAAAGCTAGCCAAATTTTCGTTAAGTCTCCTCGCCTGACTTTACGACGATTTCAAATGTCAGATATTCCACCGTTCTACTCGTATCGCTCACACCCAGAGGTTGCTAAGTACCAGTCCTGGGATAATTATCAGTATGAAGATGCTGAAGTATTCGTTAAGAGTCAGCTTACTCAAGAGCCAAATCAACCTGGTAGCTGGTTTCAATTTGCTATTGCTTTAGCAGATACAAATCAGTTGATTGGAGATTGTGCACTGCACACGCTATTAGATGAACCACGGATCGTTGAAGTTGGGTTCACTATTTCCCAGGGTTTTCAGGGGAAAGGGTATGCTACTGAAGCTGTCGAAGCGTTATTCCGCTATATTTTCGAGACGTTAGGGAAACACAAAGTGATCGCATTTTCTGATGTTCGCAACCATAAATCGATCGCCTTGTTGGAAAGATTGAATATGAGACGAGAAGGCCATTTACTACAGAACTTTATGTCCAAAGGGCAGTGGGTAGATGAATATCAGTATGCGATGTTAAGGTCGGAGTGGAAGAAGTTGTAAGGTTGTAAGGTGCCTGTCACCACCCGCTTTATGTCACTATTTGTCGTTTAAATGAAAAGCGGCTGACAAAATATTTGTCAGCCGCTTTCTTATTCATGTGAGATAAGATCGTATGCCTCTCCCTCTCAATTCACTATTCGATTATCGTCCAAGCCATCCACCATCAACTGCTACAAGATGGCCGTGAACATAGTTAGAGGCAGATGAGGATAAATACACAGCAGTTCCCTTGAAATCATCAGGGTTGCCCCAACGATCCGCTGGGATGCGGTCAAGAATTTGAGCGTTCCGCTTCTCGTCTTCAAGTATCGCGGTGTTCATATCTGTTGCAATATATCCTGGGACGATGGCATTTACATTCACATGATGCTTGGCCCATTCATTCGATAGTGCTTTTGTTAATTGCGCTACGCCACCTTTTGCAGCGGCATAAGCTGGAACGTTAATGCCACCTTGGAACGAAAGTAACGAAGCAACATTAATAATTTTCCCCTGTCCTTTTGGAAGCATGTGACGGCCAGCTTCCTGACATAATAGCCATACCGTTTTTAAGTTAATATCCAGAACTTCGTCCCAATCGGTTTCAGAGAAATCAACAGAAGGTGATCTGCGCTGTATCCCTGCATTATTCACAAGAATATCAATTGTTCCAAACCGAGAGACTACGGTTGGTATGGCTGCCTTTACTTCGTCTGTTTTTTCTAAATCACACGGAATGATTGCGCAAGTTCTTCCCAGTTTCTCAATCTCTTCTTTTACATCCGTTTGTTCTGTATTGCGCTGAAGGAGAGCAATATCCGCTCCTGCTTCCGCCAAAGCAAGTGCCATTGATTTACCGATTCCTCTTGTAGCCCCTGAAATAGCTGCCACCTTGCCACTTAAATCAAATAAATTCATTCCCATGATCTGATCGCTCCTTTTTGTATTTAATGTCATAACGTGGTAACGCAGGAACGGAACGGGGGACAGGTACGCACCTGTCCCCCATCCGTCCTCATCATCCCTTACTCAAAAACACTTCCACTTCACTAAGCGCTTCCTTCGCATCTTCTCCCACACATTCCACGACGATTTCATCGCCGTCATGTAAACGAAGATTGATTAATCCTAGAAAGCTCTTTAAGTTCGCTTCAATTATGCTTCCATTCACATTCTTCTTAAGAATAATTTCTGCGTCGTATTGCTGAATAATTTGGCTCAATTCGATGATCGTTTGAGATTCTGTCATATAAACAGGAATTTTCTTTTCTACTTTATTCTCCATTATTTCTTCACCCTTTCATTTATGATGTCAGCAAAACATGCTGCATCTTCTTTTCAAATAACAGATCGCTTCGCTAGATATACATCATCAATAGAAGCGGAATCGTGATCACACTAAGCAACGTTGTCATTAAGGTAATACTTGATACTAGCTCTGGTTTTGAATCAAACTGCACAGCATAAATGGTTGTCGTTGCAGCAGATGGCATAGCAGCAGAGACAATGAGCACGCTCGCCATTAAATCACTCATTGGTAAAAGGAGTGTTAACACAAATGCGATGGCTGGTGATGCAATCAATCGCACGACGGAAGCATAGGAAGCTTTCGACCAATCCATATTCTTGATAGAAATACCCGCAAGCTGCATACCTAGAACGACCATAACCATTGGAATGGAGGCATTTGCAAGTAGATCTACGCTCGACATAAGATTCCCAGGCATTTTTATAGAACCAAGGTTCATAATTAGTGCCACAATCACCGCATAGGTCGGTGGCATCTTCAGCACAGAGACAATCGCCATACGGAGCCCTGATTTTCCTCTCGCCGCATAGTACACGCCAAAGAAATTCATAATGATCGCTTGCAGAACGAGAAAGGATACGGAATAGACAAACCCTGCTTCACCGAAAGCAAAAAGAATAATCGGTGCGCCGTAATTACCCGAGTTCATAAATGCCGTTGATAAAATTAAGCCGCTCTCCATTGATGCATCATAGCCTTTTACTTTGGCCACCACTTTATTAATGACTAAAATACTCACAAGAAGAAGGGCAGAAAATACGAGCATCATGACGTATTCACCGTTTAAGTCTGCGTTATAGAACGTCTTAAACACAAGACACGGAAGCATGATGTAGAGCGCTACTGTCGAAACAGATTTAAGATCTAATTTAGCTAATTTTTGAAGTAAATAACCTGCACCAAACACAAGTAGGACAGGCAATACAACCTGAATAAATACCGTCATCTCTGCTTACCACTCGGCAACGCTACCATCTGAATGCCTCCAGACAGGATTGCGCCAGCGATGACCAACTCGAGCCATCTCAACGACTTTCTCTTCATTAATTTCAATGCCAAGACCAGGTCCAGTCAGCATCGAAACCTTGCCATTCTCGTAAGAAAAAACAGACGAATCCGTAATATAATCGAGCAAATCACTTCCCTGGTTGTAATGAATGCCAAGGCTCTGCTCTTGAATAAACGCGTTGTGACACGTGGCATCGACTTGCAAGCAAGATGCTAACGCAATCGGTCCAAGCGGACAGTGTGGTGCGAGTCCTACATCATAAGCCTCCGCCATCGTTGCGATCTTCTTACACTCCGTAATTCCGCCAGCATGAGATAAATCCGGCTGAATAATATCAACATACCCGTCAGCAAGTACTTTTTTGAAATCCCAGCGTGAATACATCCGCTCTCCCGTCGCAATCGGAATCGACGTGTGGGAAGCGATTTCCTTCAGAGCCTCATTATTTTCTGGTAAAACAGGTTCCTCGATAAACATCGGGCGATACGCTTCAAGCTCCTTCGCGAGAATCTTTGCCATCGGCTTATGTACACGACCGTGGAAATCAATGCCGATTCCTACATCTTTTCCAACAGCTTTACGTACCGCATCCACTCTCTCAAGCGTTTCATCAACCTTTTTATAAGAATCAATGTACTGCAATTCTTCGGTACCGTTCATCTTAATCGCGCGAAACCCTTTCTCTGCAGCTTCTTGCGCTGCACGGCCTACGTCTGAAGGACGGTCTCCTCCTATCCAGGAATACACGTCGATCGAATCGCGACACTTGCCGCCCATTAGCTCCGAAATCGGCGCATTGTAGAATTTCCCCTTAATGTCCCAGAGCGCTTGATCTATCCCAGCGATCGCACTCATATGAATCGGTCCACCTCGGTAAAAACCAGAACGATACATCACATTCCAATGATCTTCGATAGGAAGCGGGTCTTTTCCAATCAGATAATCCTTCAGCTCATGAACGGCAGCTTCAACCGTGGCCGCGCGTCCTTCAATCACAGGTTCTCCCCATCCAACAATGCCTTCGTCTGTCGTGATCTTTAGAAACAGCCATCTCGGGGGCACGACATATGTTTCGATACTCATAATTTTCATGATTCACTCTCCGTTCTAGCTTCTTTAACAGCTTCCGCAAATTGTTCAGCAAGAGTTGTAATGCTTCCAAAATCCTGATTGTCGATGAACGATTGATTCACTAGTGATCCACCAACGCCTGTCGCTATTGCTCCATTCGCTATATAAGTTCCGATATTTTCAACATTGACCCCGCCCGTCGGAATCATCGGGATGTGTCCAAGTGGCCCCTGTAGATCCTTAATATAAGATGGACCAAAAGCGGAAGCCGGAAATACTTTGACAATATCAGCTCCTGCTTGATAAGCTTCCACCATTTCACTCGGCGTTAGAACACCAGGAATGGAGATGACTCCGTATCGTTTTGCCATTTCAATTAGACTAGCGTTATATGTTGGTGAGAAAATAAAATCGGCTCCCGCCTGAATAGCGGTACGGGCCGTTTCTGCATCAAGTACGGTCCCCGCTCCTACGAGAGCTGTTGATCCTAGACGTTTTTTCACCTCTCCAATTAATTGGTACGACTGTTCACTATCCACTGTGACCTCAAGTGTTGTTACTCCACCCTTAACGAGGGCTTCAGCCAGAGGTAAAACATCTTCCGGACGCTGCCTTCTAATTACCGCAACGACCCCTGAAGATTGAATTTGCATCAGCTTCTTCGCTTTTTCCAATTTACATGCCACCTTTCCTACCGTTCAACGTCGGCGTGACGTTTTCCCGAAGTCATAAATTGTTCAAGTTGCTTCATAGTTGGAAGCCCTTCCACATCACCGTTCATTTGAACGACGAATGAGCCAACCGCATTGCCGCGTTCCACAGCTTCTGGAATTGTGCACCCTTCTACTAAACTACTAATCACACCTGCAGCGAAGCCATCACCAGCTCCAACTGGATCCACAACACGCTTAACCGGATAACCTGACACTTCACCCGATTCGTGTTTGGAAGAATAATAAGCGCCCTCTGCTCCAAGTTTCATAA
Organism: Anaerobacillus sp. 63XJN7_4_ISO-PGPR-S23-413; assembly: GCF_056173725.1. Lineage (NCBI taxonomy): Bacteria > Bacillati > Bacillota > Bacilli > Caryophanales > Bacillaceae > Anaerobacillus > Anaerobacillus sp. 63XJN7_4_ISO-PGPR-S23-413. Next base: position 1,225,064 of record NZ_CM149688.1, on the reverse strand, counting down.
TAACCGTTTGATCATCTCGCGTTAATAGAGCATTTGCGGCCTTGTTGTAGTCATGCTCACCCGTTAGAAAGTGCGCCTCATCAACCCCTGGCAGGATATAGTCTGATAGAGAAGCGATTTCAAGGAGAACGTTACGAGCTTCCTCCTGATCTTTCCAAAGCTTATAGCGAATATTCGGATCAAACACAACCGTTAACCCATTTGATCTCGCGAGACGGATTGCATGTAGAACAGCTTCTTTACACGACTCACTGAGAGCCGGAGTAATGCCTGTCACATGTAAAAATCGTGCGGATGACAGGTAGTCTTCGTTCAAATCAGATTTCTTGAGCAGACTTGCCGCCGAATCTTTCCGATAGTAATACACATTCACATTCTCTGCAGACACCTTTTCTTTAAAAAAGACGGAGGTATTCGCTTCATCTGTAAACAGAACCTCACTCGTGTCCACTCCTTCACCACGAATGATTTTATGAACATAGCGACCAAAAGGGTCTTCTCCAAGCTTGCTAATCCATCCCGTTTTCACACCCAAACGTGACAAACCGATCGCGACATTGGATTCTGCCCCAGCGATTTGCTTCGTCACGTGATGAGCATACTCAAGAGATACCTGATCTCTCGTACTAAATAACACCATTGTTTCACCTAACGTCACAACATCCAGTGACTTCAAGGGGATCACCACTCTTTTCCTATTTTCGACTTTACTATGTAACAAAAACCCCTTGCATGAAAGCAAGGGATTTATGAAATAAATGAGAACTATGCCTCGCTACTCTCCAAAACTAATCAGCCATAGAGACAATTCCGGTATAAAGGTAATCATTAAGAGCGAGAATACCATCGCGAAGAAATATGGAATAATGGCCTTTGATAACTGTTCAATGGATAGCCCGGAAATACCTGAACCAACGAAAAGGTTCACACCTAGAGGAGGCGTGATAAATCCAATTGCTAAGTTAACAACCATGATGATACCGAAGTGAATCGGATCGAACCCGATATTAACGGCAATTGGGAGTAGAATCGGCGTTAAAATAATGATTGCTGCTAACGTATCCATGAAACAACCTACTAATAGAAGGAGAACGGTAATTAATAGAATAATAACGATCTCGCTATCAGAGATGGAGAGTAAGAAGTTTGCCACTTGCGTTGGAATTTGCTCAATCGTTAGCAAACGTCCGAAAGCTGTTGCAGATCCTACGATAATAAGAACTGTTGCCGTTGTTAAGGAAGCGTCTGCTAATAACTTCGGCAAGTCTTTAAATGCTAACTCGCGGTATAAGAACAATCCTGCAATAATGCCGTACACAACTGCGATAACAGCGGCTTCTGTCGGAGTAAAGATACCACCGTAGATCCCACCAAGAATAATGACTGGAATCACAAGAGCCCATTTCGCTTCCCAAAAAGTTTTCCACACGTTTGCTAGCGTTGTCTTTTGCTCCGAGCCACGGTAATTATGTTTTTTCGAATACACATATGCCCAAATCATTAGTGAAAGCCCAACTAGTAGTCCTGGAATAATCCCTGCAATAAACATGTCACCAATAGAAGCGCCACCTACGACACCATAGATAACCATCGGAATACTTGGAGGAATAATAACCCCAATCGAACCAGCAGCTGCAACTGTTGCAGTCGCAAATTTCTTATCATATCCCTGCTTCACCATCGCTGGAATCATAATTCCACCGATCGCCGCAACCGTTGCGGGACCTGAACCAGAAATGGCAGCGAAGAACATACACGTTACGATCGTCGCCATCGCAAATCCACCCGTTTTGTTTCCTACAAGCGCATTCGCGAAGTTAAAGAGTCGCTCCGAGATTCCGCCTTTCCCCATAATTTCACCTGCTAAGATGAAGAATGGCACAGCCATTAATGGGAATGAATCAACGGATGTAACGAGTTCCTTCATTAAGAAAGGAATCGGGATAGCTCCTGTATACAAAATTGTAACGAGTGTTGAAAGGCCAAGCGCAATTCCAATCGGTACACTTAAGAACAGGAGAAGGGCAAATGAACCAAATAGTATCAATGTTGTCATGACTCATCGTCTCCTTCCTGTTTCATCATGCGTTCACGCTCGTCCTCAACTTGAAGCTCCTGCTTACCTGTTAGCATTTTGAACTGAACATAGAGATTTTGTAATAATCGAATGGCAGATAACCCAAAACCTATCGGCGTTGCCATATATACGGCCCCCATCGGAATATGTAAGGCTGGCGACTTCTGCCCAAAGCTTAACAATTGGCTGGCGATATCGTAGCCATAGAAAACGACGTAAAGACAAAAAACGAAGAATAAAATATTCGCAATCATTGCGACGATTAACTTTCCTTTTTCCTTCAGTAAGAGAAGCATGACTTCCACTTTAATATGTCGCTGCTTCTTCACACCGTAGCTAATTCCTATGTACACTAACCAAATAAAGCTGTATCGCCCGAGCTCTTCTGACCATGATAGGGAGTTTCCAGTGACCCGCATCACAACTTGCAGGAAAATAACACTCACCATCAACGTTGAAAAGACTACGAGCAGGAATTCTTCCAGTCTACGATCTATAGCTCGAATGATATTCATACTTTCACCTCAACAGATTCTCAATTTAACGAATGAATTAGATAGAAAGAGTATACGTCGTCGTTACTCGACAACGTATACTCTGACAATATTGACTTACTTTTGTGCTTCTTCGATTGCTTTGTAAACTTTATCAACTGTTTCTTCACCAATTTGGCCTTTATATTCATCAATAACTGGTGCTACAGCTTTCACCATTTCTTCACGTGCTTCAGGTGTAATTTCTGTATATTCCATGCCTTCATCTTGAAGAGATTGAAGATATTTATCATTTGCTTCACGGTTCAATTTACGCTCATACTTACCAGCTTCAACCGCAGCTTCTTTCATGATCTTCTGCTGATCTTCTGTCAAACCGTCGTAGAATGACTTGCTCATCAAGAATACGAACGGGCTGTAAATGTGGTGCGTGTTTGAAACATGGTTTTGTACTTCATAGAACTTTTGAAGGTAGATTGTAGCGTAAGGATTTTCCTGACCATCAACTGTACCTTGTTGCAATGCAGTGAAAAGCTCAGTAAATGCCATCGGTGTCGGGTTTGCTCCAAGTGCTTTAAAAGCGTCAAGGTGAAGATCATTTTCCATCGTACGGATCTTAAGACCGTCGAAATCTTCCATTGTAGCAACTGCACGCTTACTGTTTGTTAGGTCACGGAAACCATTCTCCCAGTAAGATAATCCAACAAGATTCTGGCTTTCTAGCTTTTGAAGTAGTTCCTGACCAACTTCCCCATCAAGTACTGTATCTGCTACTTCTTCATTCGGGAAAAGGAACGGAATATCGAATACGCTAAATTCTGGAACAAAGTTTGCAAGTGGTGCTGTTGATGGAACAGTTACTTCCTGAGTACCAAGCTGAAGTGCTTCTGTCATCGAACGGTCATCGCCTAGCTGACCACTGTGGTAAGTTTCAACTGTAATCGCGCCGTCTGTTTTTTCTTCAACGATTTCCTTAAACTTCAACAACCCTTTGTACTGTGGATGCTGATCATTTAGTCCAATACCTGCTTTAATTACCTTCGACTCCCCACCATTTGAAGCGCTTTCATCTCCGCCATTACTACTTGCTTTTTCCCCACTATTTCCACAAGCTGCAAGCATGGCAATTAATAGAATAGTAGATAGTACCATTGCTAATTTTTTCAAAATACTCATTCCCCTTTATGTAGTTTATTTTTTCATTTCTCGGTCGCTAACTTAAAAGTAGACCGAGTGAAAACAGCGAGAGCATTCTTTTCCCAACTCTCAATTTCATAAGACCCCTGCGACAAGTGACAAGTTTCAATCAATCCAGCAAACCTCAGTAACCGCTTTCATACACCTAGTAAAAAAAACAGCGATTTTAACGCTTTGCTGAACCAGACTCCCTTTCAATCCCCCCTGTAAGGACTCTTTAGTGAAATATTTATTCTGTAAATCTGATTATACATGAATATATTTTTAATACAACAGTTTTAAGAAAAAATATTTATTCAAAAATAAAATTATTAGAAATATTATTCTCGCAATCATGAAAATACTTTTGAATTAGTGGAAAGGTCGTTGTTCTACGGGGATTAAGAGAGGTATTAATTCATAGCGATTTCACCGTCTCCACTACTTTTTTAGGGGAATAAAATATTTTTATGTTCTAAGTAACCTCTTTAATTATCAGAAATATAGTGAAATTTATTTTCAAAGACATAAAGCGGATGGTGCCAGGCACCACCCGCTTTACGTCATAATATGTCGAACCAAACTACTACTCTACTTCACCTCAACCAAAGCACTCTTGCCACTTCATCCGAAAGTCCAAACCTATTAATAAAGTAATCCTGAAGGCGGCCTTTTTCTCCGCCTTCTACCCACTTGCGATACAAGCGAATAAGCTCACGTACATTGCCTTCGCAGTAGCTATCAATTAGCTCAGCAACTGTATTCGTACTTCTCCAATAATCATAAAACGCAGCCGAATAAGAAAAGTCGTCTCCACCTCGATATCCCGCTTCTCCAAATGCGTCTAGCGTGTATTCCCCATACTTTTCTTTATGAGCGTCAATTAACAATCGCTCCACCTTCATCAGTTTTTCAAATCGCTCTTCTGACATTAAGAGTTTTCGAGGTAAGTAGAAGCAAATCCCTTCTTCGAACCACATATCATTCGCATTCTCTTCTTCCCAATCATCGAATTCTGAATGGAAGAAGTCAGCGTGGTGCGTGAATTCATGGGCAACAAGCTCTGCTACATCGACCATTTCAAGGTTTTCATAATAATCCGCTGCCTCTTTCACATCTTTTACCGTGGATAGATAAATATCCTTCCACGTGTCTCGTAATGGGGTTAAGTGGATCAAGTCTCTCGAAGTGTAGGCGGGCAATGGAATCGTCGAATACAGCTTTGTGGCTGATTCTAAATCGTGGAAAACAATCCCTCTTGGCGGCTCCTCAACGGTCGTAATTTCTTGCAGCGCACTCTCATATGTATCAAGAAATGCTAATAGCTGTAGTCCGCTCTTTTCAATCTCATTTGTTTTTGTTGTATCTGTTACCGATACGGCATAGTTCATATACAATCCCTCCGTCTTGCTATTTCGATTTCTCTTAAGGGTCCTCCTCTTTTTTTCCATCATTCGACTAATATAGAGTATGAGACTCTACGGTAAATCAAAATCCCCCACCGCCACACGGTGAGGGGAACAATCCTACTCCATATCAAACCAACCATTATCGATCGTCTGCTTGTACCAATAATAGCTATCCTTCTTCGTTCTTTCTAGCGTACGGAAATTAACGTGGACGAGTCCGAAGCGTTTATCATAGCCTTCTGCCCACTCGAAGTTATCAAGCAAAGACCATGTTAAGTAGCCTTTAATGTTCACGCCTGCTTCTATACTTCGACTTAACGAAGTAAGATGCTGCTTTAAATACTGTATCCGACGCTCATCTTTAACCTGACCATCTTCAACGCCGTCGTTATAGCAGGCACCGTTTTCGGTAATGTAGATCGGGACATCACCATATTGATCCTTTAATTTGCTAAGGACCTTATAGAATCCTTCTCCGTATACGTTCCAGCCAATATCCGTTTTATTATAGCCGATATCGATTTTCTCTAAATCAAATAAATCCTCGTTTTCTTTATACCTTCCGACGCTGCCTGTGTAGTAATTGATCCCAACAAAGTCGATAGGCTGACTAATAACGTCAAGGTCGCCATCTTCAAGCGTAAGGGAAACGCCTTTTTTCTCAAACCAATTCAGCATAAATTCCGGGTACCGTCCTTTAAAGACTGGATCAAAGAACCATTCGATAAACCAGCCCATCCCACGATTGCAGGCGTCAATGTCCTCCTGCTTATTACTAAAAGGCTCATTCCATTCGAGGTTTGGGGCATACCCGATGTTACCTTCCATTTCTAACTCTCTGAATCTCGTAACCGCTTTGCCGTGCGCTAATAGAAGATGATGTGAAATAGTAGTCGCAAGCTGGAGATCCTGATTGCCTGGTGCGTGAACGCCGATGAAGTTTGATAGGAAAGACACGCACCATGGTTCATTGATCGTAATCCAGTGCTTTATTTTCCCATTAAATTCGTTAAACATAAGCTCGGCATAATCAGCAAACGCATCCGTCGTTTCTCTGCTTGCCCATCCACCCTTGTCCTGAAGGACCTGCGGCAAATCCCAGTGATAAAGTGTACACATAGGTTCAATGCCATGATCGAGTAGGGCGTCAACAAAACGATGGTAATACTGAAGACCTTCTTCATTGACCTTCCCTGTGCCATTCGGAAAAATACGCGGCCAGGAGACGGAGAAGCGATACATTTCAATGCCTAGCTCCTTCATCAATGCAATATCTTCTTCATAACGGTGATAGCTATCACAAGCGACATCTCCATTATCTCCGTTCTTCACATTTCCAGGCGTATGCGAAAAGGTGTCCCAAATCGATTGGCCACGTCCACCTTCATCTACGGCCCCTTCGATTTGATAGGCTGCGGTTGCCGCGCCCCACTTCATATCATTTGGAAATTGTATAATTGCCATTGTCTTCCCTCCATTATCACGTCAGTAACTGTTTCGTTATACTTTACTTCCACAAGATTCTCTCACGATCAATTCTGAATCAATAAAAACGGGTTTCAATTCTGTTTTACCATTTGTTAAATCATGAAGCATATGAGCAGCAAGCTTACCGAGCAGCTCTTTATTCTGCCTTACAGTCGTGAGCTGCGGAGCACTGTAGCGGCAGGCATCGATATCATCACATCCAACTAGTCGGATATCCTCAGGAACCGAGAGTCCAGCTTCTTTAATTGCTCTTAGCGCACCAAAGGCCATCATGTCGGAAGCCGCAAATACCGCCTCAGGTCTAGCCTCTCCTTGGAGAATGCGATTCATTGCTGCATAACCGCTCTCTTCATGAAAATCACCGTACTGAATCCACTCTTTTCTCACTTCTAGACCAAATTGATTCATCGATTGTAGGAATCCTTTTTCTCGCAAGTTAGAAATCGCAGAATCTGATCCCCCACCGATGAAAGCAATATCTTTTACCGAATTAAGATACAGATGCTGAATCACTTTCGTAGACAAGTTAATGTTGTCTGTCATCACATAGCTTGAGCTTGGGCCATTGAGTTCTAGATCGATGCCCATACACGGGATGTCGCTTTCCACTAGCTCATAAATGGCATCCTCAATTTCCTCACCTGTGATGATCAAACAGCCATCCACATGAAAATGCCTGCACCTTGCAAGGTAGCTTCCATTGTCCTGATAAAACTGTTCATTCGAGAACATCAAGATGTCATATCCTAGTAACCCGACTGTTTTCTTAAATGCGGTTACAACTTCCATAAAGAAAGGATGTGTAAAATCAACGTTCACTCGGCCAGCATAGATCAGGCCAATGAGATTCGATTTTTTTGTCGCTAGCGCCTTAGCTGAAAAGCTTGGCTGAAAGCCTGTTTCTTCGATTACTTTAAGAACCTTTTTCTTCGTTCCTTCACTAATGCCACCGTAATTGTTAATAATTTTCGAAACGGTCGCTCTTGATACTCCTGCCATTTGTGCAATATCTTTAATCGTTAGGCTCATCGCTATCCCTTCTGACATCATAATAGAATTTATACTGATAGCTTACTAAGAAACGCTATGTGAAGCAATTTCTATATCGGCTGAGCCTCTATTTTACTGATCCTTCTGTAATACTCGAAATAAATAGGCGATTAAACAGTAAGAAAATAATGAGCAATGGAATCGTTGCCCAGAACACGCCTGAGAGGATCATTCCGAAATCAATATTAAACGTGTTACTTAAGGAAGCTAATCCAACCTGGATTGTATAATTCTCCGGGTCCCTTAAGACAGTAAATTGCCATAAGAATTCTCCCCACACCGCTGTAAACACAATGATGCCAAGCGTTGCAAAAGCCGGAAGAATAATCGGGACAACGATGCTTCGATAAATTTTAAAGTTCGAACAGCCATCGAGCTTCGCTGCCTCAATCAGCTCATCGGGTACCGATTCGCTCACATATTGTCTCATGAGGAAGATGCCGAGCGGATTAAGGAAGAACACAACCATAACCCCAGCAAGCGTATCGAGAAGGCCAGCTTTCGATACGAGAAAATACTGTGGAATCAATCCCAATTGTGGGGGAATGATCATCGTTAATAAAATTGCGATAAATAATCCGTTCTTGCCCGGGAATTTAAATTTTGCGAACGCAAATCCTGCTAGCGAGCTAATAAACAGCACAACAAGCGTAACGATGGAACAAATGAGAAAGGAGTTCCACATCGCTTGAAAGAAATCAATTTGATTCAGGACTTTCTGGAAGTTCTCGACTAGCATGCCGCCTGGCGTGATCGTAGGCGGGATTGAATTATAAGCTGCACTCGGACGCGTCGCCATCACAAACATCCAGTAGAACGGGAACAAGGATAAGAGTGAAGCGAGTCCTAGAAACAGATAGATGAGCACTTTACTGAAAGAGACTTTTTTTCGTTCCTTTCGATTCGCCATTACCTTACCCCCTTCTTCTTACGGCCATTGCCTGATGTGATGAGCGTATTGATTGTTGCAAAGAAAAGAATGATCACAAGCAGGATAATCGCTGTCGCAGAGGCCGTACCAAAGGATTGAAGCTTAAAGGCATCTCGGTACAAGTACATAACGACCGTTAGTGCTTCGTCTCGTGTAAATGCCCCAGCGCCTAAGAAAATCGTCGGCTCAGAGAAGAGCTGTAGTGCCCCAACTGTTGAGAAGAACACCGTTAAGATGATAAACGGTTTCAGCAAAGGCATCGTAATATAGAGAAGCTGCTGAAACTTATTCGCGCCATCAATCGTTGCGGCTTCATATAAATCATTTGAGATGCTTTGGATCCCCGCTAAGTAAATGATCGTATTGTACCCAACCCAGCGCCAGAACACCATAATGGAAATCGCGATTTTCGTTCCCCATTCAGATGTGGACCAATTCACCGGATCAAATCCGAAGACGCCTAGCATGTAGTTGGCGAGTGATGACTCGTGATTACTAAATAACACACTGAATATAAGGGCAACCGCCACCATCGAGGTGATATACGGCATAAAGATCGTAATTCGAAAGAAATTTTTAAATCGAAGGAATGTAAGATTTAATAGAAACGCCAACACAATGCCGACGACTATTTGTGGCGCCGTGCCCATTAATCCCATGATGATCGTATTGTATACTGACTTCCAAAAAAGAGGATCCTCTAAAACGATCCGAAAATTATCGAGCCCAACAAAGCTCATTGGACTTAATCCGTTCCATTTCTGAAACGCAAGATAAACGCTGAATATAGCGGGATAAAGACCAATCACTCCAAAAATAATGAAAAAAGGCGCTACGTACAAATAGCCTGAAATCATATCCTTTTTCTTTTCAGATCGATATCGTTTCTTCTTAACCCCTCTTTCCTGTCCACTCATTGAAATCACGCTTTCTCCCCACTTCCGGTGATTAAGTAGGATACGGTGGGTTTACCCACCATATCCCATCACAAATACTGCTTCTATCGGTCTATTAATTCCTCAGCACGCTTAATCGCAGCTTTCCATTCTTTCTCAGGATCGCCACCTTCTTGAACGTTATGAAGCGCATTTAATACTTCTTGATGAACAGGGAAGTATTTCACGCCTTTGAAGACAGCGCCATCAATATCCTGTGCCGCTTCAGCAAAAACAGTTGATGTTACTTGCCCACCAAAGAACTCATCTTCGTTCGTTTTGAACTCTTCCATGTCATAGACAGAAGTAGCGGAAGGGAATAAGCCTTTGCTCTGGAATGATTTCAGCTGATTATCAGGGGATACAAGCCACTCGACAAAGTCATATGCTTCCTGTGGATGATCGGTTTCACTTGGAATGGAAATATAAGAGCCTCCCCAGTTCGCTGCGAATTCAGTTGGAAGTGTTGCCACGCGCCATTTTCCTACCGCGTCAGGGGCATTTCCTTCCATCCATCCCTTCAACCATCCTGCTCCAAGCTCTGCTGCGAATTCACCTTTGTTTACGCCGTTCGCCCATTCAGGTGTCCACATTTCAAGCTTGCCAACAATGCCTGCTTCATCTAACTCAACAGCATAGTCATATGCCTTCTTCACGTCGTTTCCTTCTTCACCTAGCAATAGTTCACCGTCAGGATTTAAGTATGTTTTTTCAGAAGCATCTAAATAAGCGCGATAAGCCATTTCGATACTATCCACGAATGGTTTTCCTGTTTCTTCCTTCAGCTTCATTCCCGCTTCTTTAAACGCTTCAGGGGAATTAATAAGAGATTCTACTTCCGCTGGCTCTGTTGGAAGTCCAGCTTCTTCAAAGAGATCCGTGCGGTAATACAGTGCCTTCGGGCCAATATCCGTCGGTAGACCAATTAGGAAATCGCCTTCTTGATTTGCGCCAGCTTCCCATTTCCAATCTAAGTATTGATCCTGCACATCCTTCGCACCAAGATCATATAAATTCTCAAAACGTCCCTGCGCTTCTTTGAATCGATCCAGTTGATCCACTTCCAAAGCCGCAATATCAGGTGCCCCACTACCAGCAGACAAAGCTGTAAAAAGCGCATCATGATGCTCGGCTGATTCTGCAGATCTCACTTTAATCGTCACGTTCGGATGTTCCTTTTCGTATTCCTTCGCAAGCTCTTCATAATTCGTTGCACCAAATGCCCAGAAATTCAACGTAACCTCTTCATCACCGCCATCGCCAGACGTACTGTCATTTCCATTACAAGCTGCTAAAGAAAATACAAGCAGCGACGCCAGTCCTAACCCCAACCACTTCTTTTTGCTTTTGTTTTTCACCGTTACTTCCCCCTCATGCGATTTTTAAAAACGCTTGGAAACCGGTTTCCTAAATGAATAAAAAAATGAACGATTCACATCAAAGTAAAGCGTTTTCATAAACTGATTATAAGATTATATCGTTAGAAAAGCAACATTATTCTAAAAATTTGTAAACCGGTTTCTTAAATGTTTTTAGAATATTGAAACTAAAAGCATCGATGGCGGAATCCTGATTGGAACGATAAATCCCTTTGCTACAGTTGTTTTAGAGAGAGGGTCGCTGTTTACATTGGTAGCGCTAAGTGGTTAATTTAAGTGCAATAAATAAAGCAATAACCATACCTAAATAAAAAACAACATCCCACATTCGTATTGGTTTATAAAAGAAAAAGTAGCTGATAAACAAATAGATAGTATAGCCTAAGAAGCCATATACGATTGAGACTTGAAAAAGGAATGATAGGAAGACTAAAACCACAAGCACCGTCACATTCCATTTTTCTTTCTCTTTCCGTTTTGCGTCATCCATTTGCTCATCACCTTGACATGTTGTATTGAGTTTACGAAACCTGGAAAGAAGTACGCGCTAACTTTCCCTTTGCCTTTTCATCAAATTTCCAAAAGACTGAAGCGGTAAAAATCACGATAAACAGCCAGGGACTCGTACTAATGAAATAACCGAAGTCCGTTACTACTTTTGTAATCGGAAAGATAAACGAGAATAACATCATTCCGAGTCCGACGTGGACAAAATAGGCATATCGCTTCCGGCGATTACTTTCGCGTGTGAGCTCATCAGAGGCGATTGAAATCGCAATTCCTACTACTAATAGGAACGGTAGCAGATAAATAATCATTAAAAAAGCACTACCAATAGCGACAGAAATATCTCCTTCTCCCCCGCTCATTAGATAGATAAGACCCCCTACCGTTGTTAATACAATGCCGAATACCCACGTGATTAGGGCGGTCACCAGGGCTGTTTTGAATTTGCTGAAAAGCATATGTATGAACCCCTTTTTGCTTCTTTATTGTAAACTTTACCTAGTCCGCTCTAACACGTGAGCAATCGACCTGATCGCTTCCTTGCTGAAGTGGTTTGAAAAGTCATCCTCTACTCTTACGGCTTTGCCAAAATGATATTCTTCTGCCAGTACGGCTTGATGGATGTCTTCGATATTTGCGAGTGACAGTCCTGATCCTGGCATGATCGTTAGACCGCTTTCTTCCGAGTAGCGCACAAGCTCTTGAAGCTGAGTGATCCGTTCTTGCCCTTCCTGATTGGCACCGGATGTAAGAATTCGCTTCACATTTCGGTATTGAGCAAGGGTTTTAAACCCTTGTTTTTGAGAAGAGAGTTCTTCGAACGCTCGATGAAAGGTGATGTCGATATCCGGCTGCTGCTGAATGATTGTTTCAAGTAACTCTTCGTCAATTGTATGATCCTTCGTAATTCCTCCGATAACAATCCTCTTGCCTCCGAGTTCACTTAAGATGCGGATATCTTCAAGAATAACCTCTTTCTCCTCATCGCTGTAGCAGTGGCTATATCCGTTTGGACGAATCATCACCTGAACGGGAATCGTAACACTGTTTAATACCGATTTTATCGTTCCATAACTCGGTGTTAAACCTCCAGCTTCAATCCCTGTTACAAGTTCTACTCGACCTGCTCCAAAGGCTTCTGCCTCGATTGCTTCTTCTCTGTTTTGTACGATCACTTCGATCATTTCTCCATCTCCTATCTGATTCACTCGATGTTTTTGTATCGTTCTCACTGAGTTTAAATGTTCCACTATCATCATAGCTTTTTCCATTTAAGGATGCACGGGGTTTTGGTGAATTCGCGAGGTCGCGAGTGCCTGTCACCTCCCGATTCCTGTCATTACTTGTCGATTAAGCTCTATGTATAGTTTCGCTCCTATTAGACACTCTAACAATCAGGGGTGATTCAAATGAAACTTAACAAGAAACAATATGCTAATCAGCCTTTTGCTAGTAAGAAATCGTACACGAATGAAGCCGATCTGGCTCCTTCTCAAGGTGAACAAGCAGGTCGTCCATTAGAAACCAAATCAAAGCGGAAATCATAAAGAAACTCAGGCCAACGCCTGAGTTTCTTTATGCAGCTTCTATCCAAACCTCTTGGAATGGTCGCCGCTCCCTTTGCTCAGTGCCTAAAAGGCGGAACATTACTTGACGCTTGATCCTTCCTAGAAATAACTAACTCATGCTTTGCATTAACTCCGGCGTAAAATAACGAAGATGCAGCAGGCTCCCCTCTTTTTTCAAGCTGATCCATTAACCACGCTTCCGTATGACCTAAGTGCTGCAAGATATCCTTCTGTACTCGCCCATCCAAAATAACAGGAATCTCAAAATCATTCGCCTGCTTATCGATCGCCATATCTTCACGAACAACGCTCTCTTTACTTGGATATAGTTTCACACTAAGTCTTCCATTAGCCTCCACAATGGCAAGCTCGACATCTTCTGTATGGAAAACGTCCTTTTCTCGAAGCATCTGAAGGACATTATCAATCGAATATTGAATCTGCTTCATGTTGTCTTTAAGGAATACTCCATTGTACATCACAACAGTAGGCTCGAACGTAAGAAGCTTTCCTAACTTCTGATGCTTTATCTTTATCCTTGAAATTAACTTCTGTAGCAATCCGATCGCAATCATCGCAATAACCGTGTGAATATGATCAATCTCAGGATCAGCGATATCCGCTCCTACCACAGCGCCAAATACAAGAACGACTAGAAAATCAAATACAGGTAGTTCTCCAATAGACCGCTTCCCCATATAGAGTCCGATGGCGAGCATGAACGGAAGAATCGTTACTATCCGGAAGATGACCTTCAAGGCATCCATGAATATATCCATAAGACCCACCTCTTTTTAACGAATAGCCTCAGTATGGCCAGAAAGTTGGGAAGCCAGTACTTTCAAAATAAATGAGAAAGGACTTACCCGTTTCTACGGATAAGTCCTTTTCTCATTTGTATCCAACAATTTCCTTTACTCAAACAGCTCAGGCAACCAAAGCGTTAGAGATGGAATATAGGTAACAAGCAATACAATCACAATGCCTGCGAAGAAAAACGGCAGGATGTCTTTTATCGTTTTTTCAATACCAACCTTCGCAAGGTAACAAGAGATAAATAAGGTTGATCCAACAGGTGGCGTAAACAAACCAAGTGCTAGTGAAACAAGCATAACGATCGAGAATTGAATCGGATCCATTCCTATATCTGTCGCAATTGGGAAGAAAATTGGAATGAATAGAAATAGGTTTGGCACAAGCTCCATTACCATTCCGGCTACTAACATGATCGCCACTAGCACAAGAAGAAGCGCCCAATCCGGGAGACCAAAGCCAAGGAGCGCATTAGCAATTAGTTTCGGAATTCCTTCTGAGATGAGTACCCATGTGAAAATCATAGAGGCACAGACGGTAATCATGACGACGCTCGTCCCGTAAACCGTATCCTTGATAGACGCAATGATATTTTTCAGCGTTAAGCTTCGGTAAATAAAGAGTCCAATAAGAAATGCATATACGACAGCAAGAGCTGCGGCTTCTGTTGCAGTAGCAATCCCAAAAATAATCGCACCAATCAAGAAGACCGGAAGAAGAAGTGCCCACGACGCTATTCTAATGCTATGGAAAAACTCTTTTAACGTAGGCTTGTCTTCACGAGGATATCCACGTTTAACGGAGATCACAACGGTCGTAACAAGATAAATAAGTCCAATTAAGATGCCTGGAATGACGCCTGCAAGGAACATTTTTCCGACCGATTGATCTGCGAGCCATGCGATAATAATCATCGTACTACTTGGTGGAATGATAATCCCGACAACTGAGCTTGAAGCGTTGATCGCCGCTGCGAAGGCTGGTGTATAGCCTTTCCGTTTCATTTCAGGAATAAGCACGCTCCCCGTTGAAGCAGCATCTGCTACGGAAGAGCCTGAGACACCCGCCATCCCCATACTCGTTACGACCGAGACACAGGCAAGGCCACCCGGAAGCTGACGTACCATTGAGTTGGCAACGTTGATAATACGCTGAGCAATATTTCCATGAATCATTAGGTTTCCAGCGAGAATAAAGAACGGGATCGCAAGAAAAGCGAAGGACTGCGTATTTGAGAAGAAACGCTGAGCAAACATTTCAATTGGTATCCCCGCAACCATTATGTACAGTAGGGCAGAAGCGCCCATGGAAAATGCGATTGGCACACCGAAGAGGAGAAGTATAAAGAAACTAAAGATCATAATCCAAATCATGTGGCACCTCCTCTTTCGTCACGCTAACTTTGTTTGTTAACACAAGTCCGATTTGATAAATTAGAATGACGATAATAAGAATGAATGATACTGTGACCGAAGCATATAGCCATCCCTTTGAGATACGTAAAATCGGTAGAGGCTGTCCTGCCACCGTTCTCGAAATGCCATAGCTTGAAATCACCATATAGAAAGAAAAATAGAGCATGACTAACCTCGCTAACACATAAGCGATTTTTTGACCCAATATCGGCATTTTATCGCGCAATACTGTTATCGCTAGGTGATCTTCGTTTCTCGTCACGGTAACCGCTCCAAGAAAAATAAGCCATGGAAACAATAAGCTCGTAAGCTCAGTCGTGAAGACAAGTGGAAAATTAAACACATAACGACTAAGGACTTCTCCAAATACAACGAGCGTAAGCAAAACCATCATCAGGCCTGAGACAAGATCAATTGTTTTTGTAATTGCAGAGATGATGCCAGAAAACAGATTTTGCTTTTCCTTTAACATGTGAATCCCCCTTTTGAAAAAAGAAGAGGCCTGCTTCAGGCCTCATCCAGAAATCTTATTGTTCTGCACGATACTCTTCAACGAAGGTTTGCATATCTGTAATGATTTTTTCACCCATTACATCTTCCATTTCCGTATAAACAGGTTCAACGGCTTTCTGGAAAGGCTCCAATTCAGGATATGTGATTTCTTCAAACGCCGATTCGGCTTCCTCTAAATATTTCTCATCATTTTCTTGAGTGAATTCTCGCGAAGCATCTCGCGCTTTCTCAGACCCTTCCATCACAATCTCTTGAAGTTCAGGATCAAGCCCATCAAACGTTCCTTTGTTCATAATAAAATAGGCGTAGTAATACGTGTGGTTTGTAATCGCCAGGTAGTCTTGTACCTCGTCCATATTTTGGTCGAAAATGTGGAGAAGAGGGTTGAACTGTCCATCAATTACACCTTGAGATAAACCATTGTAAATTTCCGTGTACGCCATGGTGGAAACGGAGCTACCGAATGCTTTAAACGTTTCAATTAAGCTAACATCGTTAGGTGCACGCATCTTAATCCCCTTCAGATCTTCAGGCGTTTCAATAGGACGTACATTGTTCGTAATTTGTGCAAATCCTAAATCTACGTCATTTAAAACTTTGAAGCTATGTTCTTCTCCCAGGGATTTTAAATCATCACCTATTTCACCATCTAACACCGCATAAGCTTCTTCGCTACCTTCTGTAAGAAAAGGAAGAGATAGCGTCGCATATTCAGGTACTATGTTCGCCATCATATTCGCTCCTGCGATTTGCATATCAAGGGCCCCAACCTGAACTGCTTCAATCATTTCCTGTGCTGTCCCATATGTTTCATTTGGGAAGAACTCGATACTAATTCGACCATCGGACTCTTCTTCCACATAGTCACGAAAAGCCTTCGCCGCTTCCCCGCGAGCGGTCTCATCTTCTCCTGAATTCCAGCCAATCTTCCATTCATACGTCTTTTCACTACCGCCTGAAGCTTCTTCTCCATTTCCACATGCAGCAGTTGTAGCTAGAACAATCGCTAATAGTCCCGTTCCGAGTATTTTCTTCATTTTCATCGTACCTTCCCCCTATGATTCATTCTGATCCAACTCTTCAATGAAAATCTTTAAAGCATGAATCGTTTCAACGCAATCTTCTAAAGACGACCATTCTAACGGACTATGACTTACCCCTTTTCGACTTCTTGTAAAGAACATCATCATCGGCACATGCTTACCAATAATCATGGCATCATGCCCAGCACCGCTTGCAAGGTAAAAAGGATCGAGTCCAGACGCCATTTCCATCGCTTTACCTGCTAATTGATATAACTCAGGATCAACAGGTACAGGCTTAACGCGAATCGATTCCATAATCTCTAACTCTGTTTGATGAGCGTTTGCAACTTGTTCAGCCGTTCGTTGGACCAGAGTCACAAGCTCGTCTCGCTGTGCCTCATCAATATCACGAATATCAACGGTTACCGTCACTTTCCCAGGAATCACGTTAACTCCCCCAGGCGACACCATCATTTTCCCTACCGTCGCTACAGCCGTCTCACTCACTTGTTTCGGTAGAGTTGAAACCTTTGCAACAAAGGAAGAGGCTGCTACTAACGCATCGCTTCGATCATACATCGGTGTATTTCCGGCATGACCGGCTTCCCCTTTGAACGTAACCTCCAACCAGCATGGACCCGCAATGCCACTTACAATACCGTATGGAAGATTATTCTTTTCAAGTTGTTTCCCTTGTTCAATATGTACTTCGACAAACGCTTTAAACGCTGTTAGGTCACGCTTTGCCTCTATTGAACCATTAAGGGATAAGTTATTATCTTCTAACACATTTTCAAAGGAACGACCGTGCTCATCTTCTAATGCTCTCTGCACGTCTCGATTCAATTCTCCAGCCATGGCTCGGCTGCCTGTCACTCCACTATGAAAACGTGCCCCTTCCTCATCAGAGAAAACAGCTACTTCAAAGGTATGTTTCGGACGATATCCTGTATCCTTCCAAGCTTGTGCGACCTCAATCGCCGCAAGAACACCTAGCACACCGTCAAAATGACCACCATTTGGTACCGTATCTACGTGAGAGCCTGATTGGATAATAGCAGCGGACTCTGTTCCTTCAAACTTCCCAAACACGTTTCCCGCTCCATCCACCGTCACCTCTAGCCCCGCTTCTTCCATCCACCCTGCCACAACTTTCTTAGCAAATTGCTCTTCTTTAGTAAATCCGATTCTTCTTGATCCACCCTCTTCCGTTCTTCCAATTTGTGAGATGGCGCTAAATCTTGATGCAAGCCTTCTACCGTCTACACCAGAATCCCAATTTGAGTGTTCAAAAGTTTCAAGGAGTTCTTGTTCGAGATTCATCGAGTGATGAGGTATGAATTTCATTGTCACGCCCCTTTCTTCTTACTCTCGCTTTAATAAAGCAAAGTGATGAAAACCAATTTAATAGTACTAATTATAAAATAATTCTGTAAATTTAAAAATATAGTTCACCGACAAAACTATTCTTCACTGTTTGTTGGATTCCCACAAATACCTAAGTATTCACAAATGTAGATCCCAAGCTGAAGATCAAAGAGCATCCGCCCTTCTAATGAAGTAACTGCTAAAATTTCTTTCATTGTATTCAGCCGATATTTGATTGTATTGGTATGCACATATAACTGACTTGCACTGCTTGTCATATTTTGGTTACATTCTAGAAAAACTTTTAACGTCTTAAATAGTTCAGTTTGGTTTTTTTGATCATAATTTATGATGGGGCCGAGAATGTCATAAACGTAATCTTCTAATTCATCTTTATCTGTTCGCATGATCAAACGATACGGACCAAGCTCATCATAGGAAAGAATTTCTTTCTGACTCGTCGCCGTTTGCATATATTGAACACATCGCCTCGCGTCACGATAAGAAGTTTTCACACCATGAAGTTCACCTGTCACACGTCCTAAACCAGCTCGCAACGACAGAGAAAGGGTTTTGGTGGATGCTTCATTTAAACTTGCAAACAATTCTTTTAAACGATCCAGTCCCTCTTTTTCAGTCGCATGTTCAGGCAAAATAAACAGTAATGTCATTTCCGTGTTCTTATCTAACACGAGCGTTTTATATTCGAAGCGAGAAAGAGAACGATAGATGAGCCGATAGAGCTGTTGCTTCCTTTGACTGGCAACGTTTAGAGATAAGCTGGAATCATTAATCGATATCGTTGCCACAATGAATTGGTTGTGGCTCTCGTTTATATTAAGCTTTGCTAGCTTTTTGTATGGTAGCTTCTCAGCTGAATGATTAAGTAGTTGATCGAGGATATATCCTGAGTAAGTGAAGTCATTAAATAAGATTCGCTCCTGTCGACTCATCTCAAGAGCGAAGATCGTATTCGCCTGTTCAATCGCAACTCGGTCAAGAGGATCAAGGACGATTTCTTCTCGCATAAATACAGTTAGTAAACCAATCACAAACGTATCTGTGCGAATCGGGAAACAATAAATCCCTTTAATATCTTCAAGAGAATGAACGGGATAGAAGGAGAAACCTACTCGAGCCATCGCATCATGTAAGTAAGATTCACCATGAGTAATCATCTGCTTTGCGATCTCTTCGCATTTATGGGAACAAGCACCAAGAACATCAAAGAATTCATTATAAATAGCCACATCTTTCTTCACTAAGTGCCCGAGCGTTTCAGTAATTTCAGTTAATCCACCTTGCGAAAGAGAGACTTTCGATAACTCCTCGTGAATCTTCGTGGAGCGTTCATTTTGAGAAAACAGCATCGCATTTTCAACCGCAATAGAAGCCTGTGTAGCGAACGTTTCAAGCAGCTTTAAATCATCATTATTGAACACTACGTTTTTACCAAAGATGTCAACTGTCAAAACCCCTATGCACTTCCCTTTTGAAATCAATGGAACACATAGCGTACTCGTTGGATAGGCCAATTCTCCAAGAGACTTCGCATAAATCTCTTTCGTTTCAGGAGTAATATTACTCATCCCCTGCTGCGTGTCTTCCCGTCTTGAGAAAATCCTCCCTTTACCAGAGAGAAACGTTTGCCCACTCATTCCCTCACCTGGAGAAAGCTTAACGGCACTCATATGGTTCATATCAAATCCAACAGCGGTTTTGGCATACAGCTTATTTAAATTTTCATCATATAAAAAAAGAATACTCGCATTCGCCCCTTCAATCACACTAAGCACTTCATTAATTAACTGATGAAGTACCTCATCAAGATCGAGTGTGGAACTTAACACTTGCATCGAGTTAATTAAACTCATTAATTTTTTCTCTGTATTCATCCCTTCAACCGCCTTCCAAATAAAACTATAACTAGTAGATTATCATAAGAGAATGATAAAAAGAATCAAAAAATAAAGAAAAATCGAGTTTTTTTGACAAAATCCCAGACGTGATCTTTCATCTCATCTGGGATTGGAAAACACAACAAATAGAGCTTAGAGGCGAAAATGCCGTTCTAAGCTCTATTCTTATGATTATTTTATTAAAGCTCCTCGATCACTAAACTATATTTAACGTGGTCGTTCCTTTTCATAAAAGCTTAAGGCATCTTAGAAGCACTCTTCGAACTAACCCGCTCCAGCATGTATTCAAGTAGGAACAGATAATCCTTCTCATTACCCGTCTTTTTAGCAAGTACGGATAAAGGCTCTAAAATGTGCAGACAATCATTTTCGTACAGGCTGTAGTTATCAAACCCTAAAATCGTCTGGCGGGCAAATTCCCATAGATCTTTGTGTGCTTCCTCATCCATTGTTTTACTTAGCTGGGCAATCATCGTTAAAAGCGCCGTTATAATTGTTGTGTTTTGATTGGCATATTCTCGAATGGAAGCAAATCCCTTGTGAAGGTAATAACTAAAATCTTTTTGATTTAAGATAATTCGTAGCTTCTTTTCCTGATCAAAAAGGTAGGGAGAGAAATTCTTTGATTTGCCAATACTATTCAACAGATCAGCAATCTGATGAATGGTATTCGTCACCGTAAGCGGATCATTGTGACCCAAAGCCTTAATAGCTAATTCGGCAAGCTTAATAAGACCATATTCCAGATCTTGAATCTCTGTTTGTTTGACCCCGATTTCAATGGATTTCAAGTAGCGGTCTGGATTCATCACTTGTCCATGTTCCCAATAAGTAAGCAGTGGTGTGCCTGCTATGACGAATTCTCCAATTCTAACATCGAACCTGAGGAGAACGTCGTCTCTATTCGCTTGTTTAATCAACCTTGAAAAGTCAGCGACTTGAAGATAACCAGATTGATTGGTTTTGATAATTTTTCCATCAGAATCTGAAAGAATGTCTTCCTTCTGTACTTCCTTCTGAAGGTGATAAGGCTTTAATTCTTCTTCAAGAGAAGCCTGCACTAATTTTGACTTAGCATTCATATTGAAACTGATATTATGAACTTGCATCCACGTAGCAGTATGGTTGATGAAATAAATAAACGTTATGGCGGCTGTAATAGCTGTCAGAATGGATAAAACAGGTGTCGCAACTACATACTCCTCTTCTCCGTGCGTCACGTATAAGAAGTTTAAGAGGACGTAAATAAAACTTCCGTTAAAAATACCGAGTACATGCTGCGTCGCTCGGTCACTAACGAAGTTGACAAGCATTTTAGAAGAAAACTGCCCACTAAACGTCGTCA
The DNA here is from genome assembly GCF_056173725.1 of Anaerobacillus sp. 63XJN7_4_ISO-PGPR-S23-413. NCBI lineage: Bacteria > Bacillati > Bacillota > Bacilli > Caryophanales > Bacillaceae > Anaerobacillus > Anaerobacillus sp. 63XJN7_4_ISO-PGPR-S23-413. The sequence continues at coordinate 1,203,652 of NZ_CM149688.1, read as the reverse complement.
GGGCAACAAGTAAGGAGTTAAGTGTAAAGGCACTTAAGGTCAGCACCCCTCCTACAAGTGCACTCAATAGAACCTGTAGCGTCTGACCACTAAAGCCAATTCCAACTGGCAGATACAAGCTAACATCCACAACATAGTCGAGATAATAGGTAAAAATAGATAAACCTACAGCTCCAACAATATACCAAAATGGCATAAACCAAATGGTTGAATTCAATTCACTTTTCCGCTGACGTCTCGACATCTTTAAATATTTCTTTATATAGTAAAAGAACCCCATTTAATCACCATTCTGTTCTTAAGAGTTTATATCACTTCTACTAACTACCCTTGTCAGGAGTAAACTAACCTGGATTTTATTGTTTCCATCAAGAGGAGCATAAAAACATAAAAAAAACTCCAGCGGCCCATACAGGCTACCCTGTTTTATACGATTATCTTATCGATGAACGCTTTTTCGTATTTCCTAAAAAGGAAAATTACTCTGAATTAATACAAGATGCCACCCTACAACGAAAAGAAGTGCTAATTGACTGAACCATTAGCACTCCTTTTACTTCTCTCTAAATGACACATCATAGAAAACAATCTTACATCTCCAAACTCATAAACACACTATTCGGATCTTCCCTATACCCCGCAAACGGCTGACACTCGTGAAATCCGAAGCTTGCATACAAACGCCTGGCCGGCTGAAAGACTTCCATTGAACCTGTTTCAAGACTCAACCGTTCGTATCCACGCGCTTTCGCTTCATCAATAACGTGTTGAAGAAGTCTTTTTGCGACACCCTTTCTTAGATGAGCAGAAGCTGTTTTCATGGACTTAATCTCAGCGTGGAGGCTGTTCAATCTTTGAAGCGCTACACATCCAATTAAGTCACCCGCTTCCCAAGCACTCCAAAACGTAATCTCAGGCTTCCGTAACCCCTCTAGATCCAGCGCATGCTTACTCTCCGGTGGAGAATGCTTTTGCATACTTTGGATATGGTCATTCAATAATTTAGCCACTTCAGGTCCTCTTAAATCATCTACTATAATCTCCACTGAATTCACTCCTTTATCGGTACATTGCTCGCTTTTCATGATTAACAAATCACTCGATCGTAATATCATATTCCATTTGTTTCGCTGTCTTTAACGCGACTTCCTTACCAAGTAGCCTAGCGATCATATGGAACGACAAATTGATGCCTGCAGAAATGCCCCCTGATGTTAAAATCGAACCTTCATCGACGAATTTGACATTCCGTTGAACGGAGACCTCTGGAAATTCCTCTTCTAATCGATCAAGATCCATCCAATGAGTTGTCGCTTTTCTTCCATCAAGCACACCTGCTTTCGCCAGCAGCAAAGCTCCCGTACAAACCGATGTCATCAACTCCACTTTTGAGTTCTGATCTTGAATCCATGCAATTATCCGAGGATTGTTGATTTCAATCTGTTCAGCGCCATACCCACCTGGAATAATGACGATATCAAACGAAGGGTGGTCGTCGAAACTATAATCTGGTTGCAGCTTCAACCCATTACGCGCCGTAACCATTTCCCCATTTTCCGAGATTGTTTTAACCACAAAAGGCTTTACGTTCGACTCTAGTAAAGTTGTAACCGAAAACACTTCAAAGGGACCCGCAAAATCCAAGACTTCCACCTCATTAAACAGTAAAATACCAACAAGACGCTGCCGCATTTACTTGACCTCCATGATTAATCGATTTCCTTTTCGATAGATTAACTTTACTATATTATGAGGTGGCATTTCTGATAAAATAACCGGATACGGAAAAAATAGTTCCGATTAAGAGGAGTTGTTTCATTCTGAGTGAATTACTTTTATCAAAAAAATTCATACCTACTTACTTTATCGCTGCAATCTTCGTCATTCTCTTATACCGTACAATCGGAAATTCATGGTTTGAGGCAATACTCGTCAGTTTTCCTTGTTATCTTGTAGGCATTATTTCGCTTGCCCAAAATTTCGGTAAGAAAACAAAATAAGACTAAAAAAGCTACGTCACTCTACAACTCGTAGAACAACGTAGCTTCTCTTCTATTCAGGATCCATCCAAAACAGCTCATCAAGCGATTTATTTAACGCCCAACAAATAGACAAGCACAACTGCAGCGTCGGGTTATATTTTCCGAGCTCAATGAGCCCAATCGTCTGTCTCGACACGCCAACCTTTTTGGCAAGCTCCTGCTGGGAGAGATCATGCTCCACTCTTGCCATTTTTAATCTCACATTTTTCACAACTGATCACCGCACATCTTCATCATCCAACTCTTCTAATTCCTGCTCATTTATCTTATCACTTTTATACTTCGCTACCGCATAGGGTACCACCATTATGACAAATAAGACAGGAATGTAAATCATTAAGCACCCTAATAAAATACTGAGAAAAAAATAAAATGTTTCCTCAGCACCTTCTCCATACTTCAAAGAGTTTCTAACCGCAAGGAAAAGAGAAAACCCCACTCCCAAGAGAAGACTGATCAAGAAATTCCGTTTACTAAAGCTCACCTTCCTCGATCGATCGTGCATCTCTACCTCATCTGAAAAAATTCCAAGGATCGTTGATCGTATAAGATAATACCCAGAACTGGCACTAAAAATAATAATCTCCGTCCATACATGCTGTATTCCGTCCTCAACCAGAAACTGTTTATACAAAACTGATAAGGCACAAATCACCACAATGAGAATATACATTTCCCGGTAAATCTTATTTTGAAGAGTCGTCAGCCGTTCGTCTTTCTGCTTCCCCTTAAATCCAAATCCCATTATTACCCTTCCTCCCTTTTATAAATTTAATTTATCCTTCTTTTTCCATTATATATTATTAATGTCGTTTTGCAATATATATTGTTCATTTAGACGTATTTAATTTTCTTTCAAGGGTTTTACCACAAATTAAAAGGGGGGATTTAACCATGAGGTCCTGGTTGAGCATTCTTGAGAGATTTAATAAATGAGTGACTTGATCTGACTGTTAGGCATCCTGCGAACCGTTGACACGATGCGATTATTCATAAATGTCCCTTCTCCAACTAGTTTGTACCGATGTATTCCGCTCCTTAATTAGGAACATTACCCAGTCACTCTACATATTTTGTTGGAGAAAGTGTTTCACTAGATAATCGACTAGGATATTCAAACCATTAGAAAAGAACGTCGGTGGAGGTGACATAAATGAATCAATTTCAAAATGATCTTCAACACTTAGATGTCGGAGAATACCATGCCCAAAATTTAGTACCATGTGAGCAAGTCAACTATCATACAAATGTTGATCCAAATGATTCCCGCTTAATCGGGTTTGTTTGCTATGGCTGCTTCCGATGCGCAGGTTGTGTAGGCTGCGCTGGATGCGCGGGTTGTGCTGGATGTGCGGGGTGTGCCGGATGCGGCGCGCGTTGTGCTCGATGCGCTGGATGCGGCGGTTGTGCCGCAAGATGTGGAGGTGGCGGTCGTTGCGGTGGAGGCGGTGGTCGTTGTGGTGGACGCTGATCGGATCAATTCCTAACATAAAATGAAATTGGATTGATTTTAATCACGCTTTTGATAAACGAATTACATCATAAGCTAAAACCCCACAGAAAAGAGCTTAGAGGCACAATGCTTCCAAGCTCTTTTTCATTTCATTAAAGCTGCATGACCGTTGTACAGGACTAATGATATAGTGAACAGCCTAAAAGTCTCTATACAATATAGATAAATCCTAGCCTCGGAAGCTCATAAATTTAAAAAGAGACCGGTTTGGTAGTGCACCCCGCAAGTTAGTTTTAATTAACTTTCAGGGGTCACTACCTATTCCCAGTCTCTTTCTCCTTATTTCAATTTAATGTGCACTGGCTTACTTTCCTGTGTATGGATGGTTTTCTTACGGTTCTTCTGCAGTGCCGTTCTTTTTATTGAGCTTGTTACATCGTGTATCATATCGCCCACATCATGAGCGGACTCGATTAAGGGGTCAACGGCTTCCATTTTCCCTTTTACATCAACCGAAATTTCATTGGCTTTATGAATCAGTTCCTCTGCTTCATCTGAAATGCCGTTTACTGAATTACGGACGCCAGACAACGTCTCCTTTGTTTCTGCCAATGTTGTCATAACTTTTCGTAATGTTAACACCAAATAGACGACAAGAACAATAAACGCGATGGCTACAAGGGTAACACTCCACTCAATTATTGAGACCACCTCCCTTCTTTTCTCTAAGTCTATGAAGGTGGGGGTTAGGACATTCCTTTATTGGAAACAGATGAAATTTATCAATGTAGGATTGTTCAAAATGACCTGATTTTAGAGGGTACCAGTCGCCATAGCTGGAGAGTTCTAAAGGATTAGCAGTCTCTTAAATGCAGTGCCTACCGTTTAAACTGTAGAACACGATATTTCTTAATCAAGATGAGCGATCTAGACTAAAATACAAGCAACTTTCCTCAAGAAGACGCATTTTTGAAAGTACGTTTTTCTGATTGAACTATTAACTTTGCGTATTTTCTCCATCGCTATACTTGATGTTCCGGAGAGTATCATTAAACTTAGCTCCCGAGAATTACAAGGCTATTCCTCATAAGGCCCCTTTAAGATCCATATAATTCCACCAACTCTTCAAACCTATCTATAACCTCATCATATTCACTTACCTCTCCAAACCCATACTTTGCATAAACAAAAGGTATCCCAGCATATCTTGATGCCTTTAAATCACCTTCTGTATCGCCTATGTATATAGGATTAGTTAGGTTGTTCCTTTCGATAATCAAGTTAATATTTTCCCCTTTAGATAGCCCGGTTCTCCCTGGATTCTCAAAGTCCGAAAAATACTCGCTTAAGTTATGAAACTCATAAAACGATTCGATGTATCCATCCTGGCAGTTGCTAACGATATATAGTTTGTATTTCTTTGAAAGTAAACTAAGGACATCCTCTACCTTATGGAAAAGTTGGCCCCCTTGTTTCTTTAAGTAATGCTCCTCGGTATTTAAACACTCTTGCATCACTTGGTCACGCACTTCCTTTGCCAAATGTGGAAACAATTTTTCACTAATTTCGTGCACTTGTAGCCCCAAAGTTCCTTCAAAATCAGTTCGGGTTAGTTCTCTGTTAATTTGACTATGCCTCCCGATGCAGCCATTCCACGCATCAAGTACAGTATCAATCGGATCCCAAATCGTTCCGTCTAAATCAAAAATAATACTATCCATATTTAGATTCACCTCTCGAAAAATTAAAAATTTCTATTTCAGTGGAATGAATTCCTTACATATTCGTTATGCCATTAATGAAGATGCTAAATACTAAGCTGATTGCTGTAAAACCAGCCACTGAAATTGAAAAAACTTTGTTATTTTTAAACTCATAGTTCGCTATTATTAACCCTGCGACACATAGCACTACCCATGCAGGCATAAATAGGGCATCTGCTATATTCACAGGTAATAATGCGTAACCATTTGATAAGAAAAACCCCCAGTGTAAAACCAACAAACCTACGATAACATAAGAGATTTTTCGAGGTGGTTTTCCTTTTTCATTTTTTCTAGCAGCTCTAATTGGAGTAACGATAAACGTCAAAATGGCAATAGTTCCTAAAACCATTAAAAACACTAGTGAAAACCCGATAATAATCAATCCCTTATTGATGATTTATTCAACCAATTTGCTCTAAACGTACGTTTAGCGCTTACCTTTTAATCAGCAAGCGCTTCTCTATTCTTTAACTAGCCGTTTAGATAAACCCTCTCATTCTTATCACTGTTCCATCCAACTCTAAACCCATCTCTTCCATACCAAGTTTATGGTAAAACCTTAATGCAGATGGATTTGACGGTGATACTCTCAAGTGAAATTCTTTAAGATTTTGATTCGCAAAATAATTGGAAGCGTATTTGTGTAACTCTTTGCCTATACCGCTCCCTCGGCTTTCTGGGACTAAATAGTATAAATTCACATAGCCAATTTTCCTACCTTCATATTCCTTTACAGTTAATTCTAGCTGTCCGATGATTTCAGCATCTTTTTCTACCATAACGAAACCGCCTGGAAATTCATTCACCTTATTTTCTAACCAATTTAAGTATTTATTTTCATCTCCAAAGTTTGTTAAATCTCCAAAACTCACTAGAAAGGAATCCTTACGAAACGTTATGACTTCTTTACGATGTTTAGCTATATTTATGGTTTTATAATTTAACACCTGGATTCACCTCTTTCTTTCGATATCAAAAGAATAAATCCGGAATGATTCCATAAATCAAAAATTCAATCGTATCTTGGGTAGTAATATCCTTATCCTTTACCCAAGAAATTGTCATATGAGCTAACATCATCCCTAACCTCAATACCAATTATTTCAAATTATAGTCATTTACTCAATCTCTATTTTCATAAAAAAAAATCTCTTATTCAGATCGCTTTCACCTTTGATAGCTTTTTGAAATCAACTCGATCCGAGTTAAAAACCTCAGAAAAAATCCTTTTGGAATATGCCAATAAGCTATATCATGGAACTCGTGACCAATAAGAAACGAGTGATTTTTATGAAAGCAAACATAAAGAGAAGAGAAATTCATCCGGCATCGGGCGGGATACTAATGGCACTTGGGATTTTCCTCTATGCAGACGTCGAGGCTTTCCCTCTCATTGCACGGAATTTTGGTGGGATGTTACTCATTGGCGTTTGGCTAATTAGTGTGGGCTTATTATCTTCATTAGTGCTACAGTTTTCTCGTAGAGAATGGAGGGAAACAGTCCTCCACCATCCCGTTCGTTTTTTTATGATGGGGACGTGGGTTGCGGGGATATTTGTTCTTTGTCAGGTAACGTTAAAGTATTTTCCTGAATCATTTTACGTCATTCAAATACTTGTCATTTTAAATACATTTCTAAGCTTCCTGTTCTTAGGCGGTAGCCTTATTCATTTTTATTCTCTATTGAAAGAACAATCCACCTCTTCTATACATGGAATTATTTTGCTATCAACTGTGACGACTCAAGCCCTTGTCGTTACATGGGCGAAGATGTTTTCCTTACCTCTTGAGGTTCTATTATTTGGTGTGATTTTAGGTGGGCTTTTCTATCTATGTGGAATTTGGTGTTTAAGCTTACGTTATTTGCGCGGAAGAAACTGGTCGTTGAAAGACGATTGGAAGAATACAAACTGCATTCTTCACGGGGCATTATCGATTACTGGATTAGCACTCGTGTCCACTCAGGCTTTGTCGGCAACTAGCCTTCTCTTTATGTGGATAGCGGTTCTTCTTATCTTGCTTAGCGTTGAAACGATCGAAATCATAAGAGCAGTCAAGAGAGTTCAAGCATTCGGTTGGAGAAAGGGATTATTCACGTATGATGTGAGTCAGTGGTCGAGGAACTTTACGTTTGGGATGTTTTACGCTTTTTCAATAGCATTGCCCGAGCGACAAAGTTCGATCGCTTTAATCGATCAGTTTCAACACCATTTTATATTCTTATGGAGTTGGGTTGTTATCCTTCTTCTTTGTCTAGAGGTCATCTTATGGATAGGCTCCCTTTCACTGAGAGAAAAGGAGCCTACTACATTACAGGAGTAACCTTTATTCATATAAATTTGGATACACGACGGTGCCATCCTTTTCAATTATTGGCATGGCCCCCCACTTTCCAAGCTCATGCTTAACGAGCTTTATTGTTTTTTTAGAATCGTCGATGATGTGGAGAACTTCCCAATTGTTTGCCTGTAACCAATTACTGATGAGCAAACGGTGACATCTGGCGGGATGACGTTCAGAACACATGTAGGCCACGTTCATTTTCTTCGCCTGCGTCTTAAGTTTCTTTACTCCTTCAATAAATTCGTTCGTCAACGTAAAATCAGCGTAATTGTGAAATGAAGGGTTTTTCCACCCTTCATTCAACTCAGCCCCAACAGAGCTAGACTGACGTCGTCTCCCACCGAGAAGAGGAAAGTGTGCGTATTCTATCTTTGCTTCCCGAAGCCATTCCTTCATATTTTCGCTCTTATATTGCGGGTGCTTCCGGCTTCCGGGGAAAGCTCGGATGTCCGCCACGTAGGAAATGTCAGCTTCTCGCAACATGTCCAGAAAATATTCCTTGGAATGATTGGAATGTCCAATCGTATAGATTTTCACGAACTGTCCTCCTTTCTCCAACTTCATGTTAAAAACTCTTTCTCTTCACCTTTATTCAAATAGATAAATAGTGCCTGTCACCCATAGGGAGTCAGGCACTATTTATCTATTTATATCGAGAATAACTATCGTATCTACGTTTGGAGTAATAGCTTATTTTTCTTTTTGCACCATCTTTTTTAATTCTTCTTGTGCTTTTTGTACCGATGCTACATCTCTTTCTAACGTTTCCAATTTTGTAGTAATCGGTTTTAAAGCTTCTTCAAGCACCGTTTGCAAGCGGAGGACTTTTTCATTTTCTTTCGTTTCCATAAATACCTCTCCCTTCAACGTATCTATGCGCCACATTAGATCGGCTTATCTATCACTTTTAGTAGGGAGCTATTCTTCCTCAATTGTACTAACAGGACTGAACAACTCATAGTGACGTCTCTCTGCTGGTACTCCCCATTCTTTAAGCGATTCATTTACAGATTTCAAGAAGGGAAGGGGACCACAAAAGTAAAAGTCTTTTTGATGATTAGATAAGACCGATTGAAGCCAATCTAAATCAATCAACCCTTCTTTATCAAAGCGAAGCTCAGCGCGATCCTGTTCAGTTGGATCAGAATAACACACATAATAAGAAACGTTTGAATTTTCTTTCGCTAACTTCTCTACGTGCTCCCCTATTGCATGTACATTGCTATTTTGAGCAGCATGAATGAACGTGATTTCACGATTCGAACCGTTCTCAACCAGGCTATTCAGCATGCTCAACATCGGTGTAATTCCTACACCTCCACTAATCAACACAATCGGTTGGTCGTCAGTTGTGTAGGTGAAATCCCCTGCTGGTGCTGCAATAGATAGTGTGTGACCTTCAGAAATATCATGATGAAGATAGTTTGATACTATTCCGGCTGGTGCATCGTCTACGGCATCCTCACGTTTAACGCTAATTCGGTAATAATCTTTATTAGGAGCATCTGACAAACTATAATGCCTCATATGAGAATATTGTTCACCCTCTATATTGGCTTCTAACGTGAGATACTGGCCAGGTTTATAAGACGCAATAGGACCACCGTCCTCTGGTTTTAAATAAAATGAAGTAATAACATCGCTTTCTTTCACCTTACGATCGACATAGAAAGAACGATTTCCGATCCATCCACCCTGTTTCTGATCTGTTTGTTCGTAGAGCTTAGCTTCTGTTTTAATGAAAATATCTGCAATAGCTGTGTAAGCTTCTCCCCAGGCATCGATAATCTCGTCTGTTGCCGTATCGCCCAGAACATCTTTAACTGCTTCAAGTAACGTTTTCCCTACAATTGGGTATTGTTCAGGCTGAACACCTAGAGCCCGGTGTTTTTCAGTCACTCTCTCTACCATTGACTCGATTTCTTCTAGATTATCAATATTGGCTCCAGCTAAATAAACGCCGTACGCAAGTGCTCCTTGTTGAGTACCTAATTTTTGATTCGTTTGGTTAAACATATTATATAGATCTGGTACGCGCGAGAATAACAATTCATAGAATCTTTCCCCGATCTCCTGGCTATGCTCCTGCAATACCGGAGCAGTTGATTTGACGATCTTAATTGTATTTTCGTTTAACATGTCATAACCCCTTTCTGATCTAATGTTGGCAATGTTTCTAGTCCTTATACACCTCTCTTGCTTTTTCAATCAATCGATCACTTAATGAACCGTGATAGTAGATGCCGGATAAAAGAACAGGTGTATGAACCGGTTTTTAAAGAAGTATTTTGAATACATCTTTATGGTAATAGACATCTATATTAAAATCAATGCGCATAGGAAGGTTTTAAGTAAATGGACACATTTCAGAAGAGGGAAGACTTATATTTCTATTGGGTTCTGTAGATAGCTCATTAAGCATCCTGTTCGCTAGTTTATAGACCAAAGGACGTTTCGAACTCTCCCTCTTCTCAACCTTTACCTTCATTAAAAAAGCACTTCTCCATCTCGGAGAAATGCTTTGTTAGAGAGGAATGTCTCTAAGTTCTTTATTGTTCAAACTCAATATGAGTACTAAGATCAACATTTCCTTCGTTGTTCAAAAAGGTGGTTAAATCGGTTACCGCTCCTTCCTCCAATCGGTAAGTGAAACGATCTTCCAACAAAAGACTTTGAATGAATCCTTCTCCGGTTTCAGTCATCCATAAATGAAATGTTTGGTAAGTGTTTTCATCCGTAATAAGATCGTAAGTCAAGACTGGAGGTGTTTTAATCACTTTTTGATCATCAAGTTCCACTGCACGATTAGTCGCGTTCACGAACTCTTCTCGTTCATCTGCCACAAACTTACATGTGGTTTTGTTTCTCATCCCCCGCCCTGGTATTTTTCTTTCTCTTATAAAGAACGTAAATCACATTCGCGATAACTAGTAATAAAGAACCGGTTAAAGCCCCATAGATAGGAGGTAAATAGGGAACATCAGGCAGAAAGACGAGTTGACTTCCAAAGCTCCCTCCGATGAAAACCGCCAAAGCCAGCACACTCCATCTCCATTCGGAATGGATGAGTTTCTTCTTTTTCTTCATTATTAAAGACTCCCTTCATTCTTCGGTTTCATTTTCGGTTATCGCATTATTGAAGGAGTTGTTTTGAATGCCATTGCCTATAGGAGACAGAATCCCCTCAAATAGTCCATGCGTATGGCCTCTCATTCTTCATAAAATAGGCATGAACATTCGTTTCAAATTGTCTATTATCTCTTAGCAAATTGTTGAAAATTGCTGCCCTTTTCAGAAATAACTTTTTCACTTTCCATCTCAACTTTAACATAAATATCCAACCCCTTATCCTACTTAAACTATCCTTACTTTGTGTCAGTAAACTCATTTGAAATTCGTCAGCCGTGGTGTCGCGATTTTGTCCACACATATGAGACAAAGCAACGAACATAGACTCCTAGTATGAAGTCAGATCAGTGAATCAGGAGGTGTCTGATGATGAATATTCATCCTTCTATGCGTTTAAAGCTAAAGAAGGGCACTTTCTTCATGCCAGAGCCGAACGGGAGCGTTTATTTTAGAAACAATTCAGGTTCGTTTCGTATGGAAGGTAGCACGATTCATCAATGGATAGAAAAGCTTATTCCAATGTATAACGGGGAATATTCGCTAGCTTGCTTAACAGATGGATTACCAGATCCCTATCGTAATCGTGTTTACGAGATTACCGATTCCCTCTTTACGAATGGGTTTCTTCATGACATTAGTAAAGACCGCTCCCATCAGTTGAAACCACATGTGGTGGAGAAATTCGCTGCACAGATTGAATACATCGAAAGTTTCTGTGATTCAGGAGCTTACCGGTTTCAACGATACCGAGAGCAAAACGTTTTAGCTATCGGAGAAGAATCCATGTTAATTGGATTAGTGTCATCTTTACTTACATCCGGCTTGCCCCGGTTCCATACGTTACTAACAAACACGAACACCAGTCAACAAAGAATAAGGGAATTAGAGGCGGCTGCGAGACAAACAGACCCTGAAGTTTCTATTGAACTCACATTAACAAAGGATAATGATCCGCTCTCATGGGATGCCCTGGTCGAGCCATTCGATGCGATTTTATACGTATCACAAGAAGGAAATGTCAAAGAACTACGAACCATCCTTCATGCCTGCCAAGAAAAAAGAAAACTATTCATCCCAGCACTCTGCCCTAGAAAGGTTGGTGTGGCTGGCCCACTTGTAAGCCCCGATTCCGGCTGCTGGGAATCTGCATGGCGAAGCATGAACCGGAACGAACAAACGAGCTCACTCTCTTCCCCAGCAGGTGCAATGCTAGCGAATGTGATCGTATTTGAATTATTTAAAAAGAGCACGGGCATCCCTGTGCTGTCGCACAACCAAATGTATCTCCTTAACCTCGAGACACTTGAAGGCAAATGGCATCCGTATCAACCTCATCCGCTCGTATCAGCAAAGCTCGACGTTATAAGGGTAGAAAACGTATTAGAAAAGATAAGGACAAATGATGGAAAAAAAGCTCAAAACGAACTTCTCTACTATTTCAGTCAGTTAACCTCAAGCGAGTTAGGTATTTTCCATAAGTGGGAAGAAGGCGAGCTGAATCAATTACCTTTAGCTCAATGTGAAATTCAAACGGTTAACATACAACCAGATGACCCTTCTTTACGACATCCGAGTATCCTAATTGCCGCTTTAACCCACGAAGAAGCGAGGCGAGAAGCTGGTTTGACCGGAATTGAGCAGTACGTACTTCCTTTAAAGGAGAAGATCATCTCATCACTTCCCTCTCAATTGGAGAATTGTCCTTATATACAAACCGACCTTCATATTGGAGCTGGAGAAACGTTCATTGAAGGAGTTAGCCGGGCTCTGCAAAAAACACTTGAAGAGGAGTGGAATGAGAAAGCGGATCAGTGCACTGCAAACATATCCAAACTTTCCTTCGATCAAGTTGAAGACAATCTCTGTAACTACTATTTGAAAGTTTTATCGACCATGAAGAAAGTGCCGGAGCTAGGCTTAGGGAAAGATGTGTACGGACTTCCTGTCGTATGGAGGGAAGCGGAAGATAACCGCTGGTACGGAACTATCGGATTTACTCTCACGCTGGCTTTGCGCGGCGCGCTTCTTCAGGCAGTTAAAGAGGCACAAAACAAATCAACTTCGGCAGCTCCGTCTTTTTCAACGATTCAGTTTGAAGAAAAAGCAGTTCAATCCATTGATATTCCTGCCTATGACACGAACGACCAGGCTAACATTCTTCGTTCCGTGGTGGACCTTTTCGAACAACAAAAAAAGGAGCTTTCCATTGTAAAAATAAATCTCGAAACCTTTGAAAAAGATGGATATCTAGATGTCTACGGTGTGTTGTTAGGAAGGGGGAGACGACGTGAGCGCTAATATTACACTAGTAGGAAATGGCATGTTACAACAACGCGTAGCGAAAGAACTGGCTCCCTTCCATCACCTCACTCTCCTTCCAGACTTAGAGAAGGCGATTCCTAAGAATACGACATTGTTGCTCGTCATCCATGACTATTGGAATCCATCGATCCATAAACTTGCGGAGGAAGTGGCGCGGGAGCACGGTATCGATTGGCTACGGGGCTTCTTATCATTTGGTGAAGGTGTCGTTGGTCCGCTCGTTCGCCCCGGTCGTGAAGGCTGTTCACAATGTGCGGATACAAGAAAGATGATGGCAGCGAACGACCGGGAAGATCTATGGAAAATTCAACAGGTTTTAAGCAAGGCCGATGGCGATATTCGTGATGAATGGCTCTCTCAAACGGGACTTCTTCAAATGGCTCAACTAATCAAAAATGAAGTGCACAATGTGGTACATCTTAAGTCTCCTCAATTAGAAAGGGTGATTCAATTTACCAATTTAGGTTCCCTTGAGAGCTCTCGCCATCGTATCTTACCAGACGCCTATTGTTCCGTTTGCAGTCATTTGCCCGAAGACTCCGAAACGGATGCGGTGATTACGCTTAAACCAAGTTTGAAAATTAGTGAAGATAGCTATCGATGTCGTTCGATGGACGACTTAAGCAACGTACTTTCAAGAGATTATCTCGATCCACGAACAGGTCTATTAAATCGTCTTATGATCGATTTTGAAACACCGTATGCTGATGCGATCGTTAACCTTCCTCTGTTTAATGGAAATGAAGGCTCTGCAGGAAGAACAAATTCGTATGCGATGAGTGAAATGACAGCGATATTGGAAGGGTTGGAGCGGTCTTGTGGCATTGATCCAAAAGGTAAAAGAACCGTTGTTCACGATTCCTATCGCAATCTGGATCGAGCCTTGAACCCTCTTAAGCTCGGCGTTCATGCCGATGAACAGTATGCAGAGCAAGGCTATCCATTCGCTCCATTTCATCCTGATCGAAAAATGAACTGGGTGTGGGGCTACTCTCTTATTGAAAAAAAGCCGATTCTCGTGCCAGAGCGGCTCGCTTATTACAGCATGGGCTGCGGCGACGGGTTTGTGTTTGAAACGTCTAATGGCTGTGCGATCGGAGGAAGTCTTGAAGAAGCGATTTTCTACGGCATGATGGAAGTGCTTGAACGCGACTCTTTTCTATTAACATGGTATGCAAAGCTCTCTCTTCCTCGGATTGATCCAGTCTCATCAAATGACGAAGAGCTCGATTTGATGATCGACCGCATGCGAGAAGTACTAGGCTATGATCTTTATTTATACAATGCAACGATGGAACACAACATCCCCTGCATCTTAACGATTACGAAGAACCGCACTTCTCATACCGATCGCTTAAATCTGATGTGTGCGGCTGGCGCACATCTCGACCCTGTGAGAGCTGTAAAAAGTGCAATCTTTGAGAGTGTTGGACTGATCCCACCGTTAAATAAAGATTTTAAAAACAAGAAAGATGAATTTCTAGCCATGTATCACGACTCTTCTCTCGTGAAGAAAATGGATGATCACGGCATGGTATACGGACTTCCTGAAGCGGAAGAACGCCTTCACTTTTTACTAAATCAGAATCGACCTATGCAAACATTCCAAGAAGCTTTTCAACCGGCAAAACATCATGCCGACCTCACGGATGATCTAAATACGATGTTACAAACCTTTCGCCGTTTGGACTTGGATGTCATCGTCGTTGATCAAACTACACCTGAAATTCATCGGAACGGACTTCACTGCGCAAAGGTCATCATTCCAGGCATGCTGCCGATGACTTTTGGCCATCACCTGAGACGCATCACAGGCTTAAGCAGAGTATTAAAAGTTCCAAAAGAACTCGGATATGTTGATCGCGAACTAACAGTTGAGGAGCTTAACCCTTATCCGCATCCGTTCCCTTAACGTGGCAAGGAGGTTAGTGATGAATCTTGATTTGTTCCTACATCAACTGCATTTCCGAAATGACCTAGTGACGCCACCGAACTGGGAAGTGAATTGGGACGATGCTCCCCTTCCATTTAAGATTTATCGTCATTTGCCGGAATACGCTCTTGCTCATGATGTTCCATTCGCTATTCAAGAATCATCGTTTCACCCAACGCCCGATCTGAAAACAATCGGTTATTTTCTCTGGTATGTTTATGGGCTGTCTCAGATTAGTCAGACAGCTTTTCCATCTGACGAGGGTGGCGAATCAACGGAAACGATGCAATCATTCCGCCGCTTCCCCCCATCAGGAGGCGGCTTATATCCAAGTGAACTGTATCTATATCTTAAACTAGATGAACTACCGAATGGGATTTACCATTATGATGTTGCCCATCATCGTCTTCTTTTGTTACGTAAAGGTTATTTTGATTCTTACTTAAACAGCGCACTAGGAAGTAGCTCTAACCTTTCGAGCTGTTTTGGGGCCGTCATCATCACGACGATGTTTTGGAAGAACTTTTTTAAATACAACAACTTTTCCTATCGTCTTCAAGGATTGGATGCGGGGGCACTTATTGGTCAGCTATTGGAGGTTAGTAAATGTTTTCGCTTCTATCCGAAGGTTCATTTTCAATTTCTAGATTCAGCGATCAATCACTTACTGGGGCTAGAAGAACTGGAGGAAAGTACTTACGCGGTCATTCCGCTATCAAAGCATAATATCGTGCATGAAGATGCGCCTGGAGAATGTTCAGCAGCAGAGTTGGTTAAAGAAATTCCTAAAATCAAAACAACGCATTACCAACGTTCTCAAAACGTCTTACCGTTTCCTGAAATCGCACAGGTTCATCATGCTACGCTGCTTGAAACAACCGAGTTAATCCGAGGTCTTAAGAAAAGCGAAGAAAAACTGGAAAAAAAGCCAAAGGTTGCTTTGCCTAAAGCAAGAGAGAGAACCAAAAATTTAGCTCACGTTTGTCAGAATCGCTATTCACCAGAAATGGATTTTAACGGACAAAGAATCGATCAGATTCAGCTCGCTTCCCTTCTGAAGGAAAGCACCGATTCCTACCGGTACGCTAACGATTTAGATAAGGAAGAAAACCAATTGTCACGCGTCTCTCTTTACGGGTGCTTTTATCAAGTAGATGGCATTCCGAACGGGGCTTATCGGTATGACCCTACTTCACATTCCCTTTTAACCATTAAAGAGGGTGACTTTCGTTTAGACCTCCAAGCTGGAATGTCCCTTCACAACGTTAATCTGCATCAAGTTCCGATCTGCCTGCATTTAGTCGGAGATTGCACGTATCACAAAGCAGAACTTGGCTACAGAGGCTATCGCATTCAACATATGGAAGCTGGGATGCTTCTTCAGCAACTATTATTAACGGCCAGCGCACTTGGCATGAACGGTCATCCCCTGCTTGGTTTTGATATCAATGGTTGTGATGACATTTATGAACTGGAAGCTGCACAGAAAACGACAATTATTCAAATTCCTGTAGGGTTTCATCGTGCTAAAAGTTGGTTGGTTGGGGGGATGCATAGTTAGGAGAAGGGGTCAGGTACGCACCTGACCCCTTTTGGTGCCTGTCACTTGTCGAATTTTAAGAGCGCTCAAGCACCGATACGAGCAAACGGTGAATGACTTCATGGTCACGCACATCGTGTAAGCGGTATTCTTTCCCAGGGAGCGTGTACCACTCCTCTGCTCCTACATACGTGATGCGAAGCGTGAGATCGCCTTTCTCATCACAGGAAGTCACCAGTTCAAGCTCCCCGCTAATCACACCTACTTCTTCGGTCATAACACCATGAGTTGCAGTGAAAATGGAAGACTTTTGTTTCATTTGAGCGCACCTCCTCAGCTTGTCGAAACGATCAAACTATCAACTAACCCGAATTAATAACTACACGTATTCAGCATGCTTTGAAGAGCCGATTTCTCTGAAGACTGAAGGCTTAAATCATAGTCATACTTCGTATTGATCCACCACTTTGCATACCCGCAGTGAGCACTGTAACGCGTTGGCTTCCAAGTAGACGGATCCTGATCACCCTTGGAGCGGTTGCTGCTTGCCGTTACTGCAATAAGATGCGGACCATCAAGGTCATTCGCGTAATCCTCTCGCTTTTGTGTGCTCCAACTACTTGCTCCTGAACGCCACGCCTCTGCCAACGGAACCATATGGTCGATATCTAAATCAGACGGGTCATACACTTGCACGCCATCAAAGTAGCTGTACCATTTACCAGACGTTACAGGACAGTCACCGCTGTAATAATCAGCATCCCTCTGCAGCACCAATTGACGCGTGTCACAGCCATTCCCCTGTCCAATCCAGTGTGAGAATTTATCACGTGAGTATCCGGACATAGAATCTTCAGACTGTACAGTCAAGGAATCCAATTGAGATTGAGCGGCAGACTTTGACGGTGTTCCAGGAGGGATCGCAAGAGCGGACGGAAGACCAAATTGATATCCACTAAACAACAGAACCAACGTAAAAACAACTAAAATCGATTTCTTTAACATAGTAATGCCTCCTACTTTTTTGATTATTTATGTCCTAACGCCTTCGTTCAGGCGTAAGAGATATTAATAGTCTTTTAAGTCAAAAAGAGAACTGAGACATAACAAAGCGTAGTAACCTCTTTTATCAAGCAGTATGTTTCTTTTATGTATCAGCGCGACTTAAATCTAGCATAATTTTCAAACAATGTTCTACCGTTCAAAGACATATAATCAAAGTTGGTTCATATGAGCTAGTGAGCGTTCTCTCATTTTTAAGTAGATGTTCCCAACAATTTTTACAAGCTTCATAAAAAGCGTGACCTTTGGATGATATGAAAAAATCAGTGCGAATCACCCACGATAAAATGACCTAAACTATTAAGACCAAATCAGACCTTTTTCAATCTCGAATCGTCACCATGTTTCTTAATAAAAAAACTCTACGGAACGTTTGTTGTTACTGAGCTTATTAGCTTATAAGATAGAAACGTAGTAGGAGGAGAATACGATGAACAATAGTAAAGTGGGAGAACTAATTTATAGTTTGAGGAAGGAAAAACGCCTTACTCAGAAGCAATTAGCCGATCTAATAAACATTTCTGATCGAACCGTTTCAAAGTGGGAGCGAGGTTATGGCTATCCAGATATTTCGCTATTACCACAGTTATCTGAACTGTTAGGAGTTAACATTGAAAGTATCTTAGATGGTGATTTAGCGTCAAATGATTTTGTAGGAGGAAATATGAAAAAATCAAATTACTTTGTATGTGAATTATGTCAAAATATCGCTTTAGCAACTGGAGATATTTCCATATCTTGCTGCGGAAGAAAATTAGATCGATTAGAAGCAAAGAAAGCAACAACTGAAAACCAACTTACCATCATGAATATTGACAATGAATGGTATATTTCTAGCGAACATCCGATGTCTAAAGATCACTATATCTCCTTTATTGCTTTTGCAACCGGAGATCAAGTTCGAATTATGAAGCAATATCCGGAATGGAATTTACAAGCACGCCTTCCTAAAAGCAAGCATGGCAAATTACTGTGGTATGATACGAAATTCGGATTGTATTATCAGCTGATATGAGCTTTTTTTGTGAACCGGAACTAAAGAGGGGGTCAGGTACGTACCTGACCCCCGATACATTAAACCACTAAAGACTATTTTCACTACTTGTCTTCACTCCTTTCAAACGATTGCATATTCTATTAATGAGAGTGATCCATTACCTCTTAACTTGAAAATCACAGGAGTGATAACTATGTCTGGATACAATAACAGCTTCGCCCTAATTGTTGTCTTGTTCGTTCTATTGATCATCGTCGGCGTTGCTTTTGTAAACTGATAATACCAATGAAGGGGAATCGCCGGAATCGCCGGGACGGTTCTGGTGATTCCACCTCATAAATAAAAGAAGCATTCATTATTGGAATAATGAATGCTTCTTTTAACGTTTTTCGAAATATTGCATTATGAGAACCATCCCCGCGATGCTTAGATGCTCAATTTATTGCATCATGAGAACCGTTCCCACGAGGCTAAAGCGATAATTCTTAATGCAACATAATTACTCCATTTCTTCCATCACTAAATCAAGTAGAAAATCTCCAAAGTCGTTCGCAATTAACTCATAAATTTGATTCTCTATTTCTACACCCGTATCAAAAGAAACTATTTGTGGTTCTCCCGTATCATCCAGTTGATTAAAATCCAAACAGTATAGTTCACCGAATCCACTATCGTAAATAACTAAAAGGTGATTAGGAAGATATATATTCTTGCGTTCTGTTAATGTATACCATATTGCATCCGGAACCGCAGAATTTTCAAAATCTCGGTCAATTATTCCATAGATCTCTTGAGAACCAAAATTACCAGCTCCAAATGTTTTTAAAAAGTCAAGATATGCGCCGGTAAACTTAAAGCCTAACTCTTGCTCCGCTAACTGTATTAATTCATTTGAACGACCTCCAACAAAGTCGGCTGTATCCTCTTCATTTAAAATATATTTTTTTGCTTTATGATAATGATCAATACTCATCTTTATGATTCACTCCCAAATATATAGTCATTGTATCTATTTTTCCAATATTCACTTCGCCATTTGTTAAATTCTTTCCTATTAATACCAGAAGGGATTTTATTTGGATTGATATGAATTACGAGACTATTTTCTTTATGAAAGGTTGATGTAACCTCTGCTATAGAACTTTCATTTCGCTGAGTAGTGTGATGAAGATTTATTGATTTTCCATCAGGGCCAAGTGGAGCTAAACCTTTTTTCATCCTATCGAGATTTGTTCTTCCTCGCGCATCTTTTTTATTAGGATTAATAATATCGTCTCTTTGATAAACTTTTATATGATTAAATTCAATAGTCTTATCCCAATAATTATACCCACTGAATTTCCTACTAGTACCCTTCCCACCATAAACCCGATCAATCTCAGTCTTAATCCGAGAAACCGGATCATTCCACACATTATAAGGTGCGCCACTTTTAGAAACCGAAGCTCCCCCTGCACCCGCTCCAGCTAACGCCGGTTGAGCACCCTTCCCTTCAACTTTAACATTCTTCGCGGCATCCGCAACATCCTCAATCGTTTTTGCGGTTGTTCCGATTTTGCCGAGACCTTTATCTCCTATGGCTCCAATTCCTAATGATGTTAGACCGTAAGTAATGAATGCCGTTCGACTTTCGGCATCGCCGTTCACAAAGTCTCGATCCTAGGCTTCCTTAAACCCTTGCCACATGTATTTTGGTACATCCAACACCTTCTGGACATTGCCTTTTGGATCATCAAAAATGTTCTTATAGAAGTTTATCGTTTCTAAGCTTTTAAATAGTAATTCAGGGAGATCTTCTTCATCGCGATACACAGCAAGGTTCGGTCCAAATGCTTTTTCAGCTAACGCGTTAAGCTCCTTAAACCCATCAATCGCATCCTCTACGGCATTCCCGCTTCCAACCTGCACACCCTTTACCACATCACCTAAAAAGCTCCGTGCCGTATTCCGCGCTTCATCAACCTTCTGCTGCGTCTCTCCCCACCAGCGATCCACATAGCTTGAGTACCTAACTACACTGTGCGACACATCCCGGCGCACATCGTCTAGATAAGCCGTCGTTTTTGATAAAGGATCAAGCACGACACTTTCATACGTCTGTTTCATCCTACTCAGGATGACCTGTGGATTCAGGGCATGTTGCAGGTCTGGAAACATCTCTCCAAATGCACCACTGTATGAAGCCGTTAGTGGATTTTTCCCAAAAAGACGTTCACTCCAGCTTAACGCTTCACCCGTAACAGGATCATAATCCTGGAACAACCTGTTTAAGCTACTGAATTTTAATGCCATAAGACCGAACTTCGCAGAAAGCGAGTGATCTTCTTCCGTCATTTTTCTCTCGGTTAATTTCACTGCCGCCTGCAGGTCATGGAGCTTGTCCCGGTATTTGCGCATTTCATATTGTAATTATCGGGACGGTTCTGTTGAGTTAATCCCATAAAAAAAGGGGAGCATTAATTATCCCACTAATTAATGCTCCCTTTCATTTTATTTCGAATTTTGTATCATGAGAAACGTACCCCCAATGATGGAGCGAAAAAAACAACATAGGGCGGTTTTTTCACACTACCTCTCTCTTTAGTGGGACGAGGTACCTGTCCCCACGGCTAGATTTCTCCCTATCACCTTTTTCTAAAAGCGCATCATGAATACCAGCCCCACAATGCTATGCGATTGCCCACAAAATCTTAATCTACATTATCAATCGCCTCTTGGAAACTATCATCTAAATAGTCAGTAAACGATTTATATCTTTTAATTTCTTTTTTACTTATATCATCCCATCGTATAACATAATATTCTTCGACTGTGTTTAAACAATATAAAAACTCATCGACATCCTCTATAACAATGTAGTTACTTGGTAAACCTAATTTTCTATATCGAATTGTATATTCAACCACCGATGCGTAATCTTCTCTTTCAACACCTAGAATGTCAACCCCACAAATTCCTCCAGAACCAAATCTCTTGATAAACTCTTTATAGTCCATCGGGAACATTACTTTCAATGTATTCTCTGTTTTTGTTAAAATCTCATCAGATACTTCTCCACTAAAGTCTCCAGCTTCAATATATTCATTTATCATATTTAGAATGTTATTATTCATAAGCATATTCCCCTCAATCTAAATTATTTGCACGCCATTTCCAGTATTTTTTTCTGAAATTATTGAATTGTTTATCTAGAACTTCATCATTCCTAAAGCTATCCCCGTTTTTTATTAAGCCATGTAATATTTTCTTATAATCATCATGAGTTGTTGCAACTATCTCTACCATATTTCCAGATTCCTTTTGAATTAAATGATGAAGTTCAATTTGAACCTCTAATCCGTTTTTATCAATAACATATGGTGACCGACCTTTAGCGATCAATTCCCTATTTGAAAGACCCTTAGCTAGTGGGTGACTAGGAGTGTAATTCCAATCGATATCGTTTATTTGATAAACCCGTCTAGAAATATCCATTTCTTTACCGCTTACTTTAACAGTGCCTTCAACCTCTATTGCTTTATATTTTTCACCTAACCAATCAAGCTCTACTTCTCTCCCACTCAAACTTGATTTTTTAGTGGATTTCTTAGTGTAACTTTTATTACTACCCTTCCCACCATAAACCCGATCAATCTCAGTCTTAATCCGAGAAACCGGATCATTCCACACATTATAAGGAGCGCCACCTCTAGAAGCTCCCCCTGCACCCGCTCCAGCTAACGCCGGTTGAGCACCCTTCCCTTCAACTTTAACATTCTTCGCGGCATCCGCAACGTCTTCAATTGTTTTTGCTGTTGTTCCGATTTTGCCGAGACCTTTATCTCCTATGCCTCCAATTCCTAATGATGTTAGACCGTAAGTAATGAATGCCGTTCGGCTTTCGGCGTCGCCGTTCACAAAGTCTCGATCCCAGGCTTCTTTAAATCCTTGCCACATGTATTTCGGTACATCCAACACCTTTTGAACGTTGCCTTTTGGATCACCAAAGATGTTCTTATAGAAGTTTATCGTTTCTAAGCTTTTAAATAGTAATTCAGGGAGATCTTCTTTATCACGATATACAGCAAGGTTCGGTCCGAATGCTTTTTCACCTAATGCGTTAAGATCCTTAAATCCCTCAATCATATCTTCCACGGCATTCCCGCTTCCAACCTGCACACCTTTTACCACATCACCCAAAAAGCTCCGTGCCGTATTCCGCGCTTCATCAACCTTCTGCCGCGTCTCACCCCACCAGCGATCCACATAGCTTGAGTACCTGACCACACTATGAGACACATCCTGGCGAACATCGTCTAGATAAGCCGTCGTTTTCGATAAAGGATCGAGGACGACACTTTCATACGTTTGCTTCATCCTACTCTGAATCACCTGTGGGTTTAAGGCATATTGCATATCTGGAAACACTTCTCCAAATGCACCACCGTATGAAGCATTCAGTGGATTTTTTCCAAAAAGACGTTCACTCCAGCTTAATGCTTCTCCCGTGATAGGATCATAATTCTGAAACAGCTTGTTTAAACCACTGAATTTTAATGCCATAAGGCCGAACTTAGCAGAAAGCGATCGATCTTCATCCATCAGTTTTCTTTCTGTTAGTTTCACTGCCGCCTGTAGGTCATGGAGCTTGTCCCGGTATTTGCGCATTTCATATTGCAACTCCGCTTGAAGGGCATCAATTTTACCGGTGTTCGCGCCCGTGATGTTCATTAGAAGAGATTGATAGTTCCATTTAAAATCGCTAATCGCTTCATCTGCTTTTCGCTCGGCATCCTGGATGCCGCTTGCTAGCTGGTCTAATTGTTCTGGTTTAATTGCTATTCTCGTCACTTCAAGCCCTCCGCATTCTGAAGAAGTCGGTCGATTTCTTCGTTAATCGCAGAGGTCAGTTCCTCATGAACCGCATACACACTTTGAGAGGCTTGTTCGAGTTCTCCAATAAGCGATTCATAAGCTTCACGTGCCTCTCCAACCCAATTCGACGAGTAAGCCGAATGATGGTGATCAAAGACTCGTTTACTATCATCGATATCAAATCTAGCTTCCCTTACCTTTCCTAGATACGCTTCCAACGTCTCGGCTTCTGCTCGATACTTCATACGCTCTAAATAACGTTTAAATTCTTCTAGTTCGTTTAGCACCGCAACCTCCTTTTCGACCAAACCTCGTTTCACCACAAATGAAGTCTATGTGTACGTCTAGTTAGGTATAGCCGCTGTATTGTCGAGCAGGAAATGATCGCTCTCATATCTTCCATTAATTTCTAAACCTAGAATACCCTCTCTTCCCCTCCTTTTCTATGTCTTTCGACGCATTCAACGAAAATAGTCCTTTTCTCATGAGAGAAAAGGACTATTTCTGCGAATCTCGTATGCTTTTCACAACTGTATCTATTCATTCCGTTCTCCACTCACCCGATCCATCACATCCACCAACCGCTCCGGCTCCCGTGATCCGATCATAATTTTCTCACCCTTCACATCTATTAGTACACCATGCTTTCCACTGATCGAATAGGCTTTCTCCTTGCTGAAATTCCTCCGTATCCCCCATCCGCCAAACCTTTTAATAGGACGATATTCCAAACTTTCGTAGCTCTTTATATCCTGAAACAAGAAGACACGAGTTGATAGATGAAATGGGACAAATCGCACATAAACTCCATCGGCTCTCACCTCAGTAATCAGTCGCAGCCACCCAAGCATGACAATGGGAAAAGCCATGCCAAAGAGAACCCAAAAAATGGTGAGCTGCATGTCAGACCCCGGATTACTCCCAAACGGAATGCCCATCACCACCTGACGGAAAAAGCCAATCTACATTAGGATCGCGATGCCTAGTACAACCGCCCATATCCAGATCTGATTCGGCCGCTGGACTTCTTTATAGTGGATGATTTGCTGATTGGTTTTCATCACGCCCTCCTTCTAAAAACAATCGCTTCTCTTTTTCTTAGTTCAGCTTATAAATCTCGCGCGCAATCGATTCCAAAATATACACAACTGGCACTTGCGACGTGATATTCGCTTTTTCATGAAATTCTTCTGTTATATAGTAAGGAATGTTAAGATCGGAAATTTTGGCGACGGTCGAGAATTTTGTGTTCGTAATGCTAATAATGTGACTTCCCTCTTGCTTCAGCTGATTCAAGTGCGTCACGGTAAAGTTGTTCTCGCCTGATACCGACAGCGCAATCGTGACGCTATTGTTTTGAAGCTTGGAGTGCATCGGAAAGTGAGGATCTTTAATATACATCGAGAACTTCCCTAAGCTTGAAAAATATCTCGCGCCATATTCAGCGAGAATGCCTGAGCTTCCAATTCCGATAAAAATCACGTTATCTGTCTCCGCAATTAGTTTTGCCGCCTTCTTCATTTTCTCTTCAAGATCACCGTTTAACGTGCGTTCAAAAAACTCCGCGACCGAATGCTCGGGAGGGTTAATGACCGTTTTCTTGTTATCTTTCAAATGCATCTTAAGCTTTACCTTGAACTCAGAAAACCCCTCACAGTCAACCTTTTTACAAAAGCGCAAGATCGTCGCTGTGGAGACGTGCGTTTCATCGGCTAATTCACGAATGCGCATATAAGCGACTTTCTCACTGTTCTGAGAGATGTAGTTGTAGAGGGACGTTTCTAACTCATTGAATGACGCTATCATGTTAGTTGAAAACATGCCGTATTCTCCTTTTATGTAAGAACTAAAATGCTACTCATATCTCTCCTTCTATTATAACACCGCCACCTTGTTGTTACACAGCGTTACTTCTATGTCACATATGCCTTTTCTCGGTATTACCAACTAGAACCGCTCTCTTCATTTACTCTTCTCCTTGATCTCGCTATGATGAACTTACTATTAAATGGAGGGTAAACTAAATGAAAACATATCACTTCCCAGAAGGGTTCTTATGGGGCGGCGCTACGGCTGCGAATCAAATTGAAGGTGGCTTTTATGAAGGAAATAAAGGGCTGAACATTGCGGATGTGCTACCAGGCGGAAAGGAACGACTGAACATTCTCCAATCCCCCGGCTTTGATTTTCAAATTGATCGCGAGAAATATAACTATCCTAATCATGAAGCGATTGATTTCTATCATCGCTACAAAGAGGACATCGCTCTCTTTGCCGAAATGGGCTTCAAAGTCTTCCGCATGTCGATTGCGTGGACACGTATTTTTCCAAATGGCAATGAAATCGAACCGAATGAAGAAGGCTTAGCGTTCTATGAGCGCGTGTTTGATGAACTACACAAGCACGGCATCGAACCCGTTGTGACCATCTCTCATTATGAAATGCCGCTTAATCTTGTGAAGGAGTATGGCGGCTGGAGAAGTCGTGAAGTGATCACATTCTTTGAACGCTATGTCACGTCGATTTTTAACCGTTACAAAAACAAAGTAAAGCACTGGATGACATTCAACGAAATCAATAGCGGCTTTATTATGCCAATCCAGGGTCTCGGGTTCGCGATCCAACAAGAAGAAGACAAATACCAACCAACGTTCCAGGCATTTCATCATCAATTCGTTGCAAGCAGCATCGCTGTCAAAGTCTGCCACGAAATCATTCCTGAGGCGAAAATTGGCTGTATGATCTTATACGCACCCGTTTATTCGTACGACTCTGATCCGAAAAATGTGATGTACGCCCTTCAAGAAGAGCGTCTCTTTAACTACTTCTGTGCCGATGTGCAAGTAAGAGGCGAATACCCAGCCTTTATCAAGCGCTATTTCGACGAGCACAACATTGAGTTAGACATTCAAGAAGGTGACCTGGAACTTCTAAAAGAAGGCACGGTCGATTATATCGGCTTAAGCTACTACATGTCTCGAACAGAGAAAAGAGATAAATCCGATCTAGAAGCTTCCCAAGGTAACCTGATCGGCGGTATCAAAAATCCTTTCTTACAGGCAAGCGACTGGGGCTGGGAAATCGATCCTGAAGGATTGCGCATTGGCTTAAACCAGCTATACGACCGCTACCAGGTTCCCCTTTTCGTTGTGGAAAATGGCTTAGGCGCCTATGACAAAGTAGAAGAAGACGGATCCATTCAGGATACGTATCGCATCGATTACCTCCGTAATCACATCAAAGCGATCGGTGAAGCGATCGAAGACGGTGCTGACGTGATCGGCTACACAAGCTGGGGCTGCATTGACCTTGTGAGTGCATCATCAGGTGAATTCTCGAAACGATATGGCTTTATTTATGTAGATAAGCAGGATGATGGAAGCGGAACGTTAGAGCGAAAAAGGAAGGAATCTTTCTTCTGGTATAAAGATGTGATTGGAACGAATGGGGAAAACTTATAAATTCATTTGAGATATTACTTAAATACCTGTAACCAATCAAAAAAGTAGCTTGGAGGACAGATCACCCCAAGCTACTTTTTTGCATTTTCACATTAGACTAGTCTTCTTTTCATCTTACTTTGGTAACGTAAAAAACTCCTTACTCTCACTATAGTTCCCAGCAAGCCGTCCGAGTGGTGAAAGCTTTTCGAGATCGACTTTATAGTCACCTAAATACGTATCATCTTGTATATGATAGTGCGTCATTTCCCCAAGAACAAGGGCATTCGATCCAAGCGGAATAATTTGATGGAGCTTGCATTCCATATGAATCGCCGCTTCTTTCACCCGCTTCGGTTGCACCGTCTTACTATCGATCGGTGTTAAACCAGCATGCTCAAATTCATCGACTTCCGCAGGCACGTTCTCTGCACTTTTTTGCATTTCGTTTCCAAGAGAGCTCGACACCACATTGATGACAAACTCTTTTTGAGTCCGGATATTTGCGAGCGTATCCTTCTCCATACCCTCACGCTCACCTGATCCCTGACCGATAGAGATTGCGAGAATGGCAGGTTTTGTGGAAGCAACGGTAAAGAAACTAAATGGTGCTAAGTTATGAACGCCGTCTTCAGACACGGTTGAAACCCAGGCGATCGGCCTTGGAACAACGGAGCCGGTTAGTAGTTTGTAGATGTCTTTTGTTTTTAGGTCAGAGGGGGTTAAATCCATTGGTTTCACTCCTCTATGTACTTTTGTTTCAAATACCTATTTCTGAATTCAAAAGTTAGTCGTAACAAGACATAAAAAAACAGCTAAGTGTATATTTTCTGGAATAATCTACCCTGAAACAAAATGGTAGAACGGGGGTCTGCCTTATAGAATGTCCTGGATCAAGAGAATGCTTATCCATTTAGATTACCAATCTACCCTTTACGTGTCACCTTCTATATTTTTTCTAGACTCTTATTCACCTACCATACCGTCATTATCATTATCACGCATATAAGGATATAACCAATGATCACTCATGATCGGCATACTATAACCCGCTGCCTCTGCTTCTTTAATCGTCACTTGTCCATTCCCGTTTGTATCAATACTAGAAATATCACCCTCTGTGTCTGAAGGAGTTGAATCGTCAGGCTCCCTCTCAGTTAAACCGAGCGATGCGTTAACTTCATCAGGGTTCACATTATCAAATGTATCAACGATCTCATTTCCGTTCAACGTATACGTGTACTCATAACTTGAAGGTATCTGCTTTTCCGTATCCGAATAGGTGATAATGGCTTCGAAATCAGTAGCTTCACCTGCGCTACGGATCGCGTCTTCCATATAAGCTTGATCACCATGTCGGTTGAGTGTACTCTCTTGTGGGGTAATGTTATAAGCATTCGATACCCCTCCGAGAGAATCAGCAATAATATGTCCTTCGTCTAAAACATCACTCTCGACGCCCGGAACCTTTGCCTCATCAGAATAGTACCGTCCAGACGATAATACAGGTTCGTTACGATCATCTTGTAGAATGATTTCGTCAGCAACGACGCGTACGAGTTGTCCGTATTCATTCGTAAATGCCCAATATTCACGGTCACCGTACCCAATATCAACAACGACGTTAGGTTCTCGATGTCCAGACAAATCACCGCCATCAACTTGAATAAGTTCGTATCCTGCGAACTGTTCATCATCTGTTGGGTCTGGTGTTTCCTCTTCTACTGGTTCATCAACAACCGTAGTGTTCGTTTCTTCTTTTTCACTATTTTCATTTGTTTCAACTGTACTTACTTCTTGTGTATTTGTTTCTGCATCTTCTAAGTTGGTACAACCAACTATAAAAATGATCGTTAAGAGTAAGAAGAAATAGTTCATTTTCGTTTTCATATTAGAACGCTCCTATAATAGGGAAATTTCGTAATGTTAAAAAATCAAAAGAAAGAGTAAAAGTGGATCCACATTTCTTCTATCACTTTTATTATCCATTACTTTAATAGTTTAATTTTACCACATTTATCAACAGAGTCATTTAACATAGCCAAAGATAAAGTATCTAAAATCCACTTCTCACGATTCATCCCTCACGCAACAAACCGACACTTCGGAAAACTAGAGCACCCGAGAAACTCGCCCTTCTTCCCCGTTCGCTGCACCAGCTTTCCGCCACACTTCGGGCAAATATTAGCATTCACCTTCGTCTGGTTGATCTCTTTCTGCCTGCGGATCCCATCAATGTGCGCCCGCTTCACTTCCTTAATATTATCCTTATCCCGCTTTTCAAGCACCTTAAGCTTCACACGTATTTCCTGTTGTGAAAACAACGGAAGGACATCACCTGGGTATTGATCGACAACCTTTTTCAAATACTCAGGATGAATCACATCACTATTTTGGAAAGGTCCCTTAAGCTTCAGCTCAGAACGGTTTGTAAAAATCACGACAGAGTAATAAGGGATTTCGGCAAACTTCTCTCCCAAAAAAGTTTTAAGCGACTCAATATGACCGTAGTTTTGATGAAGAGGATTTTGAAATCTCTGCTTATGCTTATAGATCGTTTGCGTCCAGTAACGCGCCTTCTCACTTCCAAAAATCCAGCCTTCATAGTTCTTCGTTTCAATCACAAAGATCCCCTTATCCGTCACCATTACATGATCAATCTGACTTGTCGTGCCGTCACCCTTTGGTATGTATAAATCATGAATCGCGGAAATCTGATACCCTTCATACTCGGCCAGTTTTTCAATATACCGGCGAACAAGATTCTCGCCTGCCTGTCCTTTCGATACTGTGAAATTTCCATTAAGAATGAATTTACGGAAAAGAAATATAAGACCGCCCATAAATAATAAAGTAAAGATGAATGACATGTTGTTTACTCCTATCTACCTATATTAATAACCTACATTTATTTCCATCGGCTTGGATAGGAGCAAAGTTTAGAGCTTAATAGCTAATTATTATCAATTTTTAACATTAATCATTATGATTATCTTTTTCACTAAAAAAGCCCTCGAATGGCTATTCCATTCAAGGGTTTAAATTCCCAAAAGAACACTTCAATAATTTAATTCACTTTTGATACTGTCAATAACAATCCTTCTGATTGCTTGTACTTCATGTTATATCGAATTGTATCACGCTCAACAGTTGTTTCATTGTTTTCAAAATCATAACTTTCATCAAATAATTTTAATTCATTCATTACTTCTTTTACTTCATCGATAGACTGATCTTGATTTGCTAGTCCGATGGTAACGCCCATTGCTAAAACAATATCAGATCCTTCGCCCTGCCCTACTAAAACGACTTCATGTATTTGTCCTGCGTCATCTTTATTTTCTATGATTGTAAGATCTTCGCTAAGTTTGGATGTAATGGAATGATCCGTTTCTTCTTCTTGCTTAAGTTCAAAAGGAACATTAACTTCCTTAGCCTCCGCTTGATAGGCTTCCACAAATTCTTCGTGGTTATAAAACAATGGAATAGTTGAATTTGCTAAAAGAAAAAATGATGAAGCAAAATAAAGAACACCCACTGCTGTCAAAACAAATCGTGTCGATTTTTTGAAAATTTTATGCTTCCATAATAAGAAGATCCCTACCGGAGGAAAAATGATAAGAAAAACCCACATAAACCAGGCTTTTTGATAAAAACGTCTATTTCCTTGTTGTTCTGATTTATGCCGCATCCTTTTCACCACCATTAAATAGCTCTGTTATCGACTTTTCAAATATAAAGATAACGTTATTCTTCGCATTCCCCACAAGACTTTCTAGCTTATCGACGACGTTCTCTTGATAAGGAGTTTCATTTCCCTCTATTTGCAAATGATCATATAAAGAAATAGAATCTCCTTGTTTATCAGGAACATCTAATCCATATGTATCCACAAGACGTTCCTCTCCCTCTATTTCAATAATCATGTCTTGGTAAACATCTTTTTTATTTACTTCAAGTAAAAGGTTATACTGTGTTTTTGCCTGTTTTAGCTTTGCGTTGCTGTAGAGTTCCTTTGCATCTTTTTCTAGCTTCTGGATCGTTTGTTCTCTTATTTTTTCCGTCTCATCCGATTCCTTGATTTCTTCAGCTTCTTCTAAACTTACAAAAACTTCTCTGAATGCTTTTTCATCTATTTTATTTTGCGCTCTCTCAATTGCTTCTTCATATTCCTCTTCTGATTCTATCTTTGATAGTAATTCTTCTGTTTCGTTAACCATTTTTTCGCTTACCCGATCATATTCCAGAATCTTATTTGCTTCTTTTTTAGCCTCGTTATAATCTTTATCTTTTAAAGCATTTTCAGCGTTAGAATACATACTACTAACCGTTGTTGCAACAAATGAATCGATAGCTGCTGTATCCTTATCAAGGTCGTAAACCTTTTCAATTTCCTGTAATGCTTCTTCATACTTTTCTTCTTTTACTAGGCTTTTTGCTACAGACGTGTACTCATCTGCTTTAACTTGTTTTTCATCTATTTTCGGCTCTGGTTTTGGAGCTGGCTTCTCTGATTGAGATGAACTACTAGAATTTGATGAGTTTCCAGTCGATGAGTTTGATGAGTTTGAAGACTGGGAACTTGTTGAAGATCCACTTGATGAGTTACTTGACGAACTACTTGAAGAATTACTTGAAGAACTGCTGGAACCGCTATTTCCACTATTATGATTGTGATAGCCTGTACACAAACCTTTGTCGATTGATTTTTGAGAACAGTTATGCCCTCCACTTGAATCAGTTCTCCCCGAATGTGCAAATGCAGATATAGGCTGAGTGAGTATCAATAGAATGACTAGACCAAGCCCAATCCAATTCGTTTTCATTATGAAATTTCCCCCTTATGAAAATCTATATCTATTAAACAACCTTTACCACATAATTACAACACTTATCATATTGTTGTAATTATGAGATTTTTTGGATAATGATTTGTTTATACGGATTTAGGCAATACCACATTTAACTTCAATTAGTCAGAACAAAACAAAAAAGACGAGACATCATCTCGCCTTCCCTCAAAGTACTTATGCAACAGATACTCAAAAGCCACTCTAATCCTCTACATCAATTAAATAAACCCGCTCTTCAAACCCACCACGAATTTCTCTCTTCTCCCTACGGACTTCTTCCAATTCTTCAATGGAAGAATGATGCACCTCAACTAATGAATAGATCAACTCAAGCACATCCGCCAGTTCTTCAACCGCATGACTATCTTCCTGAGCTTCAAGATACTCCTGTAGTTCTTCTTTTAATTTTAGCTGCAGTTCTTTTTTATACTCAGCTTCCTCTAGGAATTGGGTATTGCACTTATTTCCATTTGCACGAATGATTTCTGGAATACGATCTCTCACTAGCTTGTTATAGGTAGGCATTCCCTTCTCCCCTTTGAATTGTCAGTTAATTTAATCATAATATAAGAAAGTCTAAATTGGAAAGGAATTGCTAGATTATCCTATTAAAAAAATAACTACTCAGAGACAAGGGTAGTGTCAATAAGTTTGTGTAATTCAAAAGATAGGGATATCCTCTAGCCTTCATTGAGATGGGGAGTTCTGGCAGGGCCCCTCGGGGCCCTGCCAGAAAAGTCATTTTTGACCCTATTCCTCCTTGGCTCCATAACGTTCCAGAAACATGGCCTGTAACGTAGGGTAGGCGCTGCTAAAACCTCTTAGTTTTCGCTCGCTCCAGCGCTGATTGTAGTCCTTGGATTGGAGATAGACGATTTTTTCGGCTGCCTTTTCACCTGGAAGACTATTCATCGTTTTGGTACGCTTTTTGATCTCTTTAATTGTTCGTTCGATGATATTCGTCGTATAAATCATCGGACGAATGGAAGAAGGATAGCTCAGAAAGGTTAAGAGAACGCTTAGATCCTGTTCCCAGGATTTCACGACTTTCGGATATTTCTTCTGCCAGTTTTCCTTGAATGCTTCAAACCTTTCTCTGGCTTCTTCATGGGTATTGGCTTGATATATAGGTTTGAGATCTTCTGCGACAGAGGATTGATCTTTCTTTCGCACAGCGTTTAAAGCGTTGCGTACTTTATGGACGACGCAGCGCTGCACGTCGGCTTTTGGATAGACAGATTTCATGGCTTCTTCCAGACCAGGAAGCCCGTCAAAAACACCAAGAAGCACTTCTTCGACACCTCGGTCGTATAAGTCTAAGAGAATTTCTTTCCAGCCCAAAGCACTTTCTTGACCGCCTACATAAAAGCCCAGAATTTCTCTGTGACCGTCTTCCGTCACACCAACGACAAGGTAGACGACTTCATTGGCGACATCCTCTCGACGCAACTTCAAATAGGTGCCATCCAGATATAAGACGGAGTATCGTTTTTGAAGAGGGCGTCTCTGCCATGTTTCAATATCTTCAGCCACGACATCGGTGATATGGCTGATGGTAGACGCCGAGTAGGAATGGCCCAGGATGCGCTCAAGAAAATGGCCGATTTCTCGTGTGCTTATGCCTTTCTGATACATCGTGATAATCGTTTCACCAAGCCATTGTTCGCGCCGTTGATAGGGCGAGAACACTTCTGTTTGAAATTCATTGTCTCGGTCACGTGGCACCTGAAGATCATCTAAACGACCATATTTCGTATCGAGCTGACGGGCATACGTGCCATTTTTATAGTTTTTCAATTCAGGATGTTCGTCTTCAAAGAAACGATTCATTTCTTCTTTCATGATCGTTTCTAATTTTTCTTTTACAAACTCTCGTACCATGGAATCTAATTGATTTTCTAGTGAATTCTGTCCTATACTAGTAGACATAGGTAGGGCATCTCCTCTCGAGTTGATTTGGTCGTTGACTTTGAGGATACCCTACCTCTTTTTATGTCTCAAATGCTTTACACAAACTATCGTACGTCATCGAGACAAGACTCCTACATTGATATTTTAGCAAGTAAAATAAAAGTGTACTTACCCAATATAATATCTCTCTGGTCCCTTAAACACTTCTCTCACATGCCAGTTCAAAAAACGATCCTCCGGCAAGTAATTCGGATGAATGGGACGTCGAATATCCCTTCCATGAAATTGCAGCAGCCATTCTTGAAAACCGCTTGTCCCATGTGCCTGCTCAGCTACGAGAAACGTATTTTCCTCTGACAATGTAAAGAGCCCTCTATCAAACAATTTATGATGCATAGAGCATAGTGCTATCCCATTGTTTTCAACATCCGGTCCACCCGCTTGATGCCATTTAATATGCGCTGCTTCCACTCCTACAAGCTTGTCTCCAAGTCTCACATTAAACCCACAAACCGCACAGCTATATTCATAGGCTTTAAGTATTTTATCTCGGAAGTAAGGATCTCTTGAACGTTTGCCTTTATACTCTAGGTCCAGTCCAACATTAGCCAGAATATCCTCATGCAACGTTTCTGGAAAGTGATTCCGAAGTAGTATATCTGCTATCTCACATAAAAGCTGATGGTTATCTTTTAACAAATAGTAGACTTCAGTAGTAAATCCACCACTTACATGATGATCTAATAATAATCGATTGTTTGGATTTCGAGTATCGAGCTCCAGAGTTGTTCGTAACTCCCATATTCCATCATGTTTTAACCTTACAAAAGGCTCTTCTGGATGATAAGATTTTCGCCTAGGGCCAAACTCGATTAATAGACTCGTTAATTTTTCTTTCACTTCTTTATATGGAATGTACTGTGACTGATCACTTTGCAACCTGGCAAGTGTATAAAGCAAAAGAAGAGGTTTGTGTGGGGCACGCTGATTGCCTTTTTTCCAGATGCTTAATGTTTTTATTGTTTCTTTCAAAGTATGCTCGTTCATTGGAAAAACTCCTAGTTATGTAAGATAATTATGGATGAATCTACCATTACTAAAATTATATCACCTTTCATTGATAAGTTAAGATAAACAAATGACTATGGGAAGTTCTGGGGGATTTGGAATGCTATAATAACAGTGGAGGTGAAAACGTTGGGAGACATTAAATTATTTAAGTTGGGCACTGAATCCGTTACTGAACTAGAAGGGCAGTCGGTTTCTGTGGAAAAATCGTTACAAGAAATTATGGAGCAACATCTAGAAACGTTCTTAGGTGTACGCTTTCTTGCATCCGAGTATACAACTGGGAAAAGCATGCTGGCAGAATTGACACATTGGGTATCGATGAAAACAACGCACCCGTTATTATTGAATACAAACGATCAATTAATGAGAATGTCATTAACCAGGGGGTGTTTTATTTAGACTGGCTGCTAGATCACAAAGCGGAGTTTGAATTAATGGTCATGCGGAGGTATGGAAATACTTTAGCTGATGCAATTGATTGGAGTAGTCCACGTCTTCTCTGTATTGCAGGCGGCTTCACGAAGTACGATGAACATGCCGTTCAACAAATCAACCGAAACATAGAGCTTTACCAATACAAGCACTATCATGACGGTTTTATCTTGTTAGACCTTGTTAATGCAACAACAGCTCAAACCACAGAGCTATCAACCTCAACAAACGGTACCAAGCAAATCGCATACAAAACGGTCAGTGATTATCTCGGACAATCGACAACTGAGCTTCAGGATCGGTTTGAAGCGATTAAGTCCTATATGATGGCTTTAGGCGATGACGTTCAGATGAAGACATTGAAATATTACATAGCATTTAAGCGAATCAAAAATTTCGTTTGTCTGGAAGTACATCCTCAAAACGGCAAGATCGTGCTCTTTCTGAAAATTGATCCAGATACAATCACATTAGAAGATCAGTTTAGTAGAGATGTTCGCAACATCGGTCACTACGGCACCGGTGACCTGGAACTAACCATTTACAACGATGAAGATTTTGAGAAAGCGAAACGATACATTCATATGAGCTATGATGTTAGCTAAAAATAAAGAGCACTCTTCTAACGAGTGCTCTACTTTCACCCACATGATGAGTCTTGCACATCACCCGATCATAAATCCACCATGCAAATATAAGGTTATGTATTTCTCTTTTAACTCTTTTACCTTATAAGACAATTGAATAATTCCCTCTATATTCAAGAAATAGTTGGCTTTAGATGATACAACTTATCCATTTGAACATATATAGAACCGTTCATTATGAGTTGAACTAGATGATTATGATGGATTTGATCACTTGTACATCCATAATGATTCTTTGATTTATACAAATCTACTCGTGTTATTTATATTAACGATTGTTATCGCTGTTTCTAAACTTTTCTTTTTCGAAGAAGTTGAAAAAGAAAACGAACAAAAGAAAACGTATTTATTTGTACTGTTTTTAAATACATCTATAAACTAATATTATTGAATCTTCAGAAGTAAACTCGATCCTTACTTGATCACCAACTTTTGCGTGACATCTATCCTTCAACCAATATCCCAAAGACCTCAGGTCTCCTTCTTTATGAAAATTTTTCCCGAATTCTTTGGTTGGTCCTTGCGAGCCACTTGCTTTTAAAAATCCTTCAAAAAATCCATCATCAGAAATACAAGTGAACACTTCTCCAGCTTTAATCCCAAATTCCCTCGCATTATTCATGCTAATTGGTAAATAAACTTCATATTCGTTTCTAGCTCTAGAAGATCTTGAATCACCTTCTGTTCCCCAATTTAAATGTGCTGACTTTAACGTCACATCAAAATACTTACCAGTTCTAGACATTATTACACTCCTATTCTAATTTTTTGTATTGTATGAAATAAGTTATAGGCCTTCTTTTTATAATATTTTCCTCTCAGAACTATCAAACCACATCATTTAGAAGAGAAGAAACCCTTCCTCTTAATCTAAATAAATTTATCTATACCTGAATTTTCAGTTTTTATTCCATTTAATTTTCTATAAGAAATTCACAAAAATAGTATTTGTTTAAATCACTAGCCATCAAGTTGATTTCCTTTCAAAATGTCAGTACAACCGATACTTACAAATCTTTTTCATTCCTCTATAACGAACCTCGTTGTCTTTGTAGCTTTGAAGATCCTAGGGATTCGGTCTCTGACTAGCTTTTCCCATTTTGGAATTTATCATAATCGCATCATTATTAAATGAATTTATTTATATGAAAATTACTTCTTCAGGTCTACGAGATACGGTATTTTCAGAAAAATCGCTGTCGATACTATCTAAAAAATCACTGACTTTACTATTTCCACTTTCGTGCATCATTTTTAAAACTTCCTCAACTATCCTAAGCCCATGAATAAGTACTATCGGATAGGCATCATCAACTACTTCCCTTTGAACTGCTTCAGAAAAATAACTAGTAGTAACATAAATACCTATCCATCCTCTTCTAAGTCTAGACACAGTTCTAGCAATATGATTTCCATTGGTTGGTGAATCTATTTTCTCACACTTTGCTTGCCCCAATACAACTAGTTTTACCATTGCAAACCCAGTTCCAATATCCAATCGCCCTATAAAGTCAGCCCCTCCGTCTGATGAAGATGGCGTGATCCAACCATGCTTATAAGAGTTACTAGAATCATTTAGTACTCTTTCTGCTATAATAGCTGCTAAAGCCTCAAAATTGGATTTTCTTCCTTCATAATAACTATAAATTTCTTTAAGGATTTTAGCCTTTTTAGATCCTGGTTCTGGTTTTTGCTCTATTGCTTTTTTAATGGATAATGAAGAAACCTTTCTTTTCAATTTTGGCAAAGAGGCTTTACCTTCTTTAACCCATTTTACCCAAGATTGAGGAGCGTTTTCTAGTGTATTTACAACATCAACATCTCTTCGATCATTTATCCATCTCCAATCGAATAATTCTCCTTCAGCATCCATCTTAAAAACTGTGAAATCAAACACATAGTTAGAAAAATAGTTATTATATTTAATATCGAACTGTGTTACTCGTTCAACTCTCTCAACAATTCCAAAACCCTGAAATTTTACATTTCCTTTTATTTTTCCATTATAAGAAACTCTCTCAAAGAATAATATAGGAGGTGCAGCTTTTCTAATAGACATATATGGTGACTGGTGGAAGGAGAATGCTTTGAGTAATCTTTTGTTACCTAATGATAAAGCAGGATCCTTTCCTATTGTTTTATTATCACCGTAATACCTGATATGGCCATTATCAGGATCAAAATAATCTTGCCATGGAGTCTCTAATGAACCACTTTTATGAGGACTGCTTGATATTAATATTGCCGGAGTCCTAATTTCATTTATACTTTCCACATCAGCTATTTTATTTATACCTGCGTCTAATAAAGGTAGATTAGTTCCAGGTTTATAAGTTTCATAAAAGTAATTAGCAAGACCATCAATAGTAGGTTTCAAGTTATTATAAGGTCGTCTGTATGCGAAAATTTTGCCAATATACAACACGTAGCTCCTTTTGCTTCCTAAAAGGAAAATAATAATTAATCGTGTATTTTGCATAAAGTAATATTTATAATAATTTCGATATTAGTCTCTTTTTGATTCACTCATTTTTTATATTAATTTCACTGTAAATATTCTCTAATAATTTCAGCTCTGAATTGGTGATAGTTTTACAATGGGCAATTTTATTTCTAATTAA
This sequence comes from Anaerobacillus sp. 63XJN7_4_ISO-PGPR-S23-413, assembly GCF_056173725.1. NCBI lineage: Bacteria > Bacillati > Bacillota > Bacilli > Caryophanales > Bacillaceae > Anaerobacillus > Anaerobacillus sp. 63XJN7_4_ISO-PGPR-S23-413. The sequence continues at coordinate 1,165,236 of NZ_CM149688.1, read as the reverse complement.
ATTGATATTTGAGAGCTTCGTTAGATGACGTACGATAGTTTGTGTAAAGCATTTGAGACATAAAAAGAGGTAGGGTATCCTCAAAGTCAACGACCAAATCAACTCGAGAGGAGATGCCCTACCTATGTCTACTAGTATAGGACAGAATTCACTAGAAAATCAATTAGATTCCATGGTACGAGAGTTTGTAAAAGAAAAATTAGAAACGATCATGAAAGAAGAAATGAATCGTTTCTTTGAAGACGAACATCCTGAATTGAAAAACTATAAAAATGGCACGTATGCCCGTCAGCTCGATACGAAATATGGTCGTTTAGATGATCTTCAGGTGCCACGTGACCGAGACAATGAATTTCAAACAGAAGTGTTCTCGCCCTATCAACGGCGCGAACAATGGCTTGGTGAAACGATTATCACGATGTATCAGAAAGGCATAAGCACACGAGAAATCGGCCATTTTCTTGAGCGCATCCTGGGCCATTCCTACTCGGCGTCTACCATCAGCCATATCACCGATGTCGTGGCTGAAGATATTGAAACATGGCAGAGACGCCCTCTTCAAAAACGATACTCCGTCTTATATCTGGATGGCACCTATTTGAAGTTGCGTCGAGAGGATGTCGCCAATGAAGTCGTCTACCTTGTCGTTGGTGTGACGGAAGACGGTCACAGAGAAATTCTGGGCTTTTATGTAGGCGGTCAAGAAAGTGCTTTGGGCTGGAAAGAAATTCTCTTAGACTTATACGACCGAGGTGTCGAAGAAGTGCTTCTTGGTGTTTTTGACGGGCTTCCTGGTCTGGAAGAAGCCATGAAATCTGTCTATCCAAAAGCCGACGTGCAGCGTCTGCGTCGTCCATAAAGTACGCAACGCTTTAAACGCTGTGCGAAAGAAAGATCAATCCTCTGTCGCAGAAGATCTCAAACCTATATATCAAGCCAATACCCATGAAGAAGCCAGAGAAAGGTTTGAAGCATTCAAGGAAAACTGGCAGAAGAAATATCCGAAAGTCGTGAAATCCTGGGAACAGGATCTAAGCGTTCTCTTAACCTTTCTGAGCTATCCTTCTTCCATTCGTCCGATGATTTATACGACGAATATCATCGAACGAACAATTAAAGAGATCAAAAAGCGTACCAAAACGATGAATAGTCTTCCAGGTGAAAAGGCAGCCGAAAAAATCGTCTATCTCCAATCCAAGGACTACAATCAGCGCTGGAGCGAGCGAAAACTAAGAGGTTTTAGCAGCGCCTACCCTACGTTACAGGCCATGTTTCTGGAGCGTTATGGAGCCAAGGAGGAATAGGGTCAAAAATGACTTTTCTGGCAGGGCCCCGAGGGGCCCTGCCAGAACTCCCCATCTCAATGAAGGCTAGAGGATATCCCTATCTTTTGAATTACACAAACTTATTGACACTACCCTTCGTTAAAGTTCCTTCACTATAAGAATTATTAATATTATTTATTACTCTTATATAACTTACTACTTCATGGAAATATAGGTCATCTATCTTTTTGGATGTAATAGTATTATATCTATTTCTTCTTATTAGATCATAGCTACTGCAACATTTGTTAGACGATAGAAAATAGCTAATACTATTACGCAATTCATTTTCAATTAAAAACAGATACCCATAACCAGTCTTCATCTTTTCCAAGTGTTCACACAAAATTATCACCATTTCAACAAATTATATTAAATAAACGCTTAGATGATGAGGAGAAAACAAAATTTTAAACCTTATTCCTATAAAGCCGGGATACCGAATTACTCTATAAAATCAGTAAAATTTATTATTAAATCTATTCTTTATTTATTCCCTAGCATCTAAATCATCTCTTAACTAAAATCCAAATAATAGGTTTCATCATTTATCTTATATAATCTAACGAAGTTTCTTCCATACCTATCTAAATGATCAACAGTGACAAATGCTCCATCAGATAAACCCAGTCTTTTTCTAAAATATCTTCCTATAATACTATTATCATAACTTGATTCAATAGCTTTAGAATTATCTTGAGCCATTACACATGCAAATGACTCTCCATCATCTGTAATTATTGTAAAAAGTTCACTTCTATTTGGAAAAAAACCTCTATTGGTTGTGTGAACTTTTTGAGAAACTGGTATGTATGCTTGATTTTTATTCCGCCCTTCTCTATGTCCCCAATTAAGTCCACTTTTAGAATGCACCTGACGTGGGTTATTTATTTCAGTAAGTAATAAATCAACATAAGGTTCATTCATTACCAAACGATTAACGGCTGAAATGTCCATATCATGGTTGCCATTATTAAAAGATAATCTAATATAATGTTCAACATTCTCATTATTACAAGATATAATATCATCATTTGGAAATAATCCAGTAACATCATTTGGACACACTGTTGAAAATACTTCTTGATTTTTACTAAAACCATTACGCGTTAGATTTCCAGACCCAATAAAAGCAAATTCGGTCAATATTAAATCTCCTTCCCAAAGATAAACCTTGGAATGAATGGGCATTTCCCCATAATAGTAGTTAACTGATAACCTCCCTATCTCTTCCACCATTCTTCTATATTGTTCGTGGTCCCAAATCCTAATTGAACCATGGTTCGCCATTCCAATGGTAACTTCAAGGTGTAACTCCTGAAATGATTGTAGCAGGTTAAGAATAAAAGAAGGTGAAGAATACGCAGTTAATACCCTTAACTTTCTCCTCCCTTCTTGATATGGACCTCGAATCAATGTTGTTAGAAAATCTTTAGAAATTACCGACATTAAATTCACCTCAAAATAATTACTTGTTAATATTTTACTATACCTATTGTTGATTTTCCTCTTTTTTTTCATAATTTACCAAAATAAAAGATAATTAATTGGTTTTCTTTATTTTTTCTTTTATTAAATTTTAAAAAAGGAAAAACTCATATATTTAATTTTATATTGCTAAAGGAAAATAAAAACTTATTAAGCATATGGGCTGCATTCTCGTGAATAACAGTGTACAATATTTAGCATAGCAGTATGCAAGAACATATTTTCGATTTGAGTCCATACTGTAAAGGAGCGATTTTTTTATGATTTTTAATAAAGGAGAACTTTTTAATGGGCCGGGCGGATTAAGTTTAGCGGCTAAAGAGGCGAAAGTTATACATCCTGAAACAGGAGAAGAGTGGGGAACAAATCACCTATGGTCAAACGACTATGATGCAACTGCATGTGCAACATATAGATTAAACATTTGTGAAGATCCTGAGGACCCTTCTGTTTACTGTACACCTGTAGAAGATTTTCCTATTGGAGATAAATCAATTCTAGGTGATATTGATTGTTTTGCTTTTGGTTTTCCATGTAACGATTACAGCCAAGTAGGTGAAAAACAGGGATTAGATGGAGAGTATGGACCTTTATACTCTTACGGAGTGAAAGTATTAAAAGAATATCAGCCTAAATTTTTTGTAGCTGAAAATGTAGGTGGATTACAAAGCGCGAATGAGGGACAAGCTTTTATACAAATTTTAACAGAATTAGAATCTTGCGGTTATAAATTAACGCCTCATCTTTATAAATTTCATGAATATGGTGTACCACAAGCACGCCAACGTATTATTATTGTAGGAATAAGAAACGATTTATCTGATGAGGGAATCGAATTTAGAGTACCTGCACCTACGACTCTATCATCTACTGAATATATAACTTCAAGTGAAGCAATTGAAAATCCACCAATTCCAGAAGACGCACCAAATAATGAACTTCCAAGACACACGGCAAGAGTTCAGGAAATGCTTAGCTATATTCCACCGGGTAGTAATGCATGGTACCCTGGTATCCCAGAACATTTGCAGCTAAAAGTAAAGGGTGCCAGATTAAGTTCTATATACAAGCGTCTAGACCCTACCAAACCAGCCTATACAGTAACAGGTAGCGGTGGAGGAGGTACTCATATGTACCATTGGGATGAACTAAGAGCGCTAACTAATCGTGAAAGAGCACGATTACAAACGTTCCCTGATAACTTTGAATTTGTGGGAAATAGAGAGGCGGTCCGAAAGCAAATTGGTATGGCGGTGCCTCCAAAAGGAGCAAAAATAATATTTGAAGCTATTCTTAAATCTTTTGCGGGGATTGAATATGAATATGTTATGCCTGCTCCTAAATTACAATTAGAAAATCTTAGAGATAAGCAAATAATCACCTATAATGATATTTCTTTAGATGAAAAACAGGGAGCATTTAATTTTAAATATCAAAAATAAGTTAGCTCAGTAGATATTTCAAAAGTAAAAGTGGTTCTCCTAAAAGGAGAACCACTTTTACTTATCAACTTACTGTTATCGTTTGTTTTTTGACCCATTGTTCACTCATTAAACTCACTAAGTCTTCTACTTCATTAAAATCTAATGAATCCCATAAGGTGACACTTCCTGTAAGGTTAATATATTTAGCGGCATCTCTTATAAAGTTTCTTACACTAAAATGTGGTTCTTCATTCTGAAGTTTTCTTATTACTTTTAATATTACCTTCACAGCTGTACGATTTCTAGCAATTGTTGCAGTCTCCATTATCATTCTTGTTAAATCTTGATCTTGATTCTTAACCATAAATTCTGTAAGTTCAAATTTATCGCATAATTTTTCATCATACGTAACATGGCCTATCCACCAAAGTCGCGCAAGGCCATTTCTATTCCTAGGCTTTTCCCCATAAAAGTAGTGAGTTTTAATAAAATTCTCTTTTGAATGTTTATCACTCACATTCTCTATAGGCCAACGTTTCTTCATATAATCCCAATAAGTTATATGCGTCATATAAGCCCATACTCTCTCATCAGCAGCTATCGACAAACTAATATCCTTTAATGCTCCGTAAAAGAGTTTTATATTTTCAAAGTCTAATTTATCGTTATTAGAATCTTGAACCACCAATTCTACCGGTTTTAATAAAAAATCCTTATCTAAGGTGCTTAACGACTTAAAGTATGAATCTAACCATATGTCATCTTTTTGATAGTAGTCCAAGTTCTGAGGTATTCTCGTTTTTAATTCCGAAAGAAAGTCGGAATTGAGTAGCTTAGTCATACAATTCGCCCCCTACTTAATGATTTTCAGTATATTTTTCAATGGCCTTAATTGATTTAACCATAGGTTTGTTAACGAGTTTCACTGCTAGATTAACTGGATCTTCTAGACTGCCAACGTTTTCAATTTCAATGTTCATTTCTTCTAATCGTCTGCTTATAGATTTGTACCAAGAATAACTAGTTAACTCCTCAAGATCTCTCCCACATTCAAGGGCCTCTTTAATATAGCAAATAGCATAGACAAGTGCAGGTACGGCTATCATAGAATGGAAAATAGGTATTAAATTTGGATCTTTTATTAGTTGCTGGTATTTGGAATGAGTAACTGGAGATAATGAAACTATAATCTTTTCATGTTCTACATTTACTGACATATCTCCATCTTTATACGTGGGATCCTTATCCAGTTGGAAAATTGAGCTAATTTTTTCAAGTGGTTTTTTTTCTAAGTTAACCGTAATATCAGGGCCGATAGCAAGTATATCTCCTTTTTTGATATCAAAATATTCACCATCAAAATCATGATGAAAATAATCATTACTATATCTAGAAATATCCTGATTTGCGACTATGAAAAAGCATAAATCCGCACGATCATGCAGCTTTTTGGCCGGAATAGTAACTGTTAATGACGAATTTGACGTTTTCTCAGCTTGACGCACCCAAGTTTTTACACATTCTATATGGACCATATACTTTGCTTTCTCTTCTGCAATAAGTTTTCTAATTTCTGGATTATTCAAATTAAAATCCACAATAAAATCAAAGGATTTTTCACTAATTACTGGTTCAACGTTTGCGTCAAAAGTACTCTCTTTAAAATCATCTGAGAAGAAAGAGAGAACAGGATGAGGGAAATGCCTTGGTTTAATTTTCATGAACCGATACCTCCAATGAACAACGCATATTATTTTGCAAAGTGATTAATAGGGATTTAGGAATACCTTCCTCAAAATTCAAAGGACCAATCTTATCATTATTAAACGGCAATACTATTCCTGAATCCTGTTCTACAACATTATCGAAAGGCTCGTTGTAAGCTTTTGCATCTTCACCTACCACCTTAACTTGGATATAGCCAGTTCCTTTACTCTCTGGAAAAACAGAAACTTTATAAGTCCCGTTCTCTATAGTAGCCCTTGATCGAATCCTACTAATCTTTAAGGGAACTTTGACTTCAGGCTTAGGATTTTTGGCATTACCTTTTTTACCAGTAGTGCTTGGACTTTTCGAATTATTTTTCCTTTTCTTTCTCTTTCCCGGTGAATTAACAGAACCTATCAGCCTGTTTTTTCCTCTTCTTACTTTTAACTTCATATCTCTAGGTAGATCAGTATTTCCATCCGAATTTTGATCAGTTTCACCAAAAGGATTTCCTTCTTCTGTTAAATCGGGAAGGAAGTTAGTTAACCCTTGCAAGTCAACACTCTCTTGTTCATCTACTCGGCTTAATTCCTTCACTTTACTTCGTATTGCCTTATTTAATTCTTTTAATTTAGATTTAGCGAATTCAGTGTCTTCATGTATGCCAGCTTGCCAATCATCATGAGTAGGCGGTTCAGTTTGACGAAGAAGTTCATTTAGATCTTTTCCTCTAGCAATCATAACTCCTGAAAAATAAAACCCAGTAGGAAAACGATCTAGATGAAAAATTTTCATACCTGTTTCACGTACCATAGCAACTCTTCTACTATAGTTAGGAGCTTCGTGAATATATAACTCAAGATAACCTAGGTCTTCAAAAGGAAGAATAATAGGTTTGGTACTTAAAGAATTATAAAACTCATTCGTTAATAGATTCTTATCTTCATCTATATATTCTTCAATCAGTTGCTCAAGGTTATTCTTGTTCAAAATTTGCTTATCAACTTCGACTGTTAATTTCCCTTCATGAATCGCTACAAAAAAATTATCTAACACTGCCTTAATTACTTTATCTTTCCAATCAAAAGGAGTTTTAAGGCCAGCAATATGAACATCTGTACCATATTTATCACGAGTGAAAACAGGTTCAATTTTACTGTAATCAGTAACAGGAGAAAAATCTTTTTCACGAAAATACCCTGTTCCTCTGGTTTCTTGACCTTCTACTATATGAGAAGCGAGCTTGGAAACTCCTTGAAAACCCCGTTCTCCTTCAACATTAAATGTAGAATAATAAACAGTGTTAAGAAGAGAACAAGCAAATGGAGCATTTTTCCCTATACCATACGAACCTCCGGCACCAGCAGCTTTATTACTGTCACCACCTTTAGTAATTAAACGTTTCCACTCTTTTTTATTGTTATGTACTCCTCTCAAACCTGTTGTATGATAATCACTTATCTTAAGTAAATCAATTTTATCCGCACGTAAAACTTTTATACCATTTTCAAAAAACTTTTTATCTTTAATTGAGAGCTCTGTATCTCTGGAGCATAATTCAAAACTACTTTCAAGTGCATCTTTACCAGGTAGACTTGAAGAAGCTATGCGATAATGGTCAAATTTCACTAAAACCGGACCTTCAATATTTTTGTTTTTTGCATCTAGAGAATTTTGAATACTCTCACGCGCCAGGTGTTTAAAAGGATCTGCTCTGAAGAAATCTATACCATGTATATTTAAACCTTCTGATTGTCCACTACCAGCGTTTAAAGGAAAATCCCAAAAAGCCATAATAATATTACCTCCATCTTATTTACTTTTCTTTGTAAAAGTAAAAGTGTTTATGTCTTCTCTACTTTCTTCTTGAAATCTTTTCTTTAAATCTTTAAGTTCATTTTCCAATGTACTAACAATTTCATCTACATGAGCTTTTTGGTAATCATAGTTTCTACGATTAGATAAGTTACCTATAAGACGCATTTTCTTTATCACTTCAGTAACTCTATGCTCTGCTAGACGTTCAAATTTATCTTGTTTACTTTCCAATTCAATTTACCTCCTTGTACTTCAAACGTCTTTTAAAATAATATTATCTACTTATAATTTACTACATTATTAAAATGTAGTCAAATTAAATTGTTATAAATCATTATTTTCGAAAATATATCTAAAAAAATTAATATATATTATATATATAACTTTAATACAAATATTATTTACCTTATAAACTCTTTTCTCGATCAACTACCAAAAAATTCCAGATAGGTAATTTAAATAAGGTCATTTTTTCAAACCTTGTTTCATTTCTCGTTAATTCATAGTCTAAATTTGCATAGATCAAAATAAAAGCGGCAAACTTTAATTAAAGTTTGCCGCTTTTATTCTCATTCTCCAGTAAAAAATACTTTTTCTATGTAATTAAAATTATTTGATGAGGCGTTAGAAACCTTCCAGATCAAACGCGCCTCAAACTTTAAAGGTTCACCTTATGATAATACTGTCGCTAAAGCGTTAAGGATACTAAATTTGAATTTGTAGATCATGGTCTATCTTGAAAGGCAGGTACAACTGGATATTGAACTTCTTGATTACGTGCACTGGTACAACCACCACATCTGAATCCAAGGGAGTTTGGGCTATTTAAGTCCAATTGAATACAAGTCTAGGAACCTTAAAATAGCTGTCTAGTTTAGTGTTGACAATCCATGATATTACGAATTTAATGTACGGTGAGTATTGCGGAACGAAAAAGCCACTTGTGCGAAGTTTTGAGCCATCAATTGCGGAGAATGGAGCCAGTGAATGCATAGAAGAGAGCCACCGGGTAAATTTCACTAGTGACTCTCTTCTTTAATATGGTCAACGAGGAGCGACTAAACTATGCCTTTCACGCATTGATATGTGGCCATCAATTATTATTTTATAAGAGTCATGTACAATCCGGTCAAGAATCGCATCAGCTACCTGGGCTTGTCCGAGTTTGGAATGCCACCCTTCGGGTGAGAACTGGGAACAAAAGATGGTAGAAGTCCGCTTGAGCCTCGCGTCGATAATTTCTAAAACGTGGAGCACTTGATCTTGAGACAGCTCACTCAGGAGCCATTCATCCAATATCAATAAATCAATCGATCTGTACTTTTTAATCAGTTTGCGAAAACTTCCATCTGCCTCATGTTTGGCAACTGCGAGTTCATCCAATAATTCGGGCAATCGGATATATTTCACCTTGTAGAACTGCCGGCAGGCCTGAATGCCGAAAGCATTTGATATCCATGTCTTTCCATTGCCTGAAGCGCCCATAAGGATAATATTATGATGCTTCTGAAGATAGGTGCCGGACGCCAGCTCTAAAATTAACTGCTTATCCAACTTACGGTCAGCGTGATATTCGATCAGTTCAACGGCTGCGCTCGAGTCATCAAATGTGGCTTGTTTAATCAATCGGTCCAGCTTATTCGATCTTCTGCGATCATATTCTGTATCCACCAATAGGTTAAAACGATCATCAAAATCCATGCCTTGGAAGTCTTTATTTTCATTCTGTAGTTGATATAACTCCGCCATTCCACTCATCTTCATGTCCATTAACTTTCGTAAGGTTTCTTGGTTAATCATTTTTTATCCCTCCCAAAATAGGTAGCGCCTCTGGTAAAACCATAGTCCTCTGTTTGCGGTTCTCCAACTAGCTGTTTGTTCACTTGCTTTTTCTTCTGCCTCTCCAAGATACTTTTAAGAACGGCAACAGTGGGATGGGAGGATATCTCCAGTAAGGTCTTGGTCGCTTCCTCAAGCTCAGATTCCGTTCTTTTAGAGGCTGTACTTCTCAACCCGTTCAATATATTCAAAGCTTTCTTTTCGACATTTGTTTTCAAGATATGTTCAACTAGTCGTTCCGTATTCGGTCCGACAGTCCTTGCCCATTTCCGGTTGTTTTCTGGATTGTGATCGAGATAAAGCCGATGGTGGTCTGGCATGTGATCCGGATTTGTGGCATATGAATCTTCTGTTTTTTGTTTACGTGGATGGGATGCAATCCGCACATCTTTAAAGTACAATTCAATTACATCCGCAGTGATTCGGACATCGACATCCTCGCGGACGTATTCATAAGGGACGGAATAGAACTGATCGTCCTCTGGCTTATACCATCGAACTCCATCCCCAGAATCTTCCGATAATTAACCATAAAAAAATCCTCCTTCTACACAAGTGTCATGCTTTTTAAGCATGTTACTTAAGTATACCGGAGGTATTTATCGTGAAAATATGTTTTTGGCTCTATATTACGCATACGGTGGCTCAATCTTCCGCAATTGGTGGTTTAATTTTGCGCATAAGTGGCTCATTTATTATGCAATATTCATACGGTGAGAAAACGCTATACCTATCAATGATAATGGACTTGTACAATAACGAGGTTATTGCCTATAAGATAAGCGAAACACAGGAGGTTCGACTTGTACTTGATACACTTGAAGCTGCTTGTAGAGGAAGAGAGACTCATGGCGTCGTTTTACATAGTGATCAAGGCTCTCAGTATACGTCTTATGCTTTTCAAGCATTAGCTATAGAAAAAGGCATTAACACAAGCATGTCCCGAAAGGGAAATTGCTTTGATAATGCCGTCATCGAATCCTTCCACTCCTCGCTAAAGTCGGAAGAATTCAACACCCAAGTAAAGAAAAAACGAAGCAGAATTTGTTGAAGGTAATAGATTATATCAGCAAAAAAACTAATTACAATATTCAGAGACTAGAAAAAGTCTATGGTGAAAGACTTACTAAAACTATAGATTCGGAAAATAATCTTGTAGGAAACCTCCAAGTTTTTGAAAATCAATTATTAGAAATTAAAAAAGATATGATCAGTTTTGAAGGCTTTGAAGAGGTTACATGAGAGAATTATGAAGCCTTAGAAGAATATATAAAAGAAATGGATTACCGATTACAAGTAATCTCAGAAATCGTTGAAAAATATTTGCCTATAACGAAGTTTCTGTATTATAAATTCAGAATTGTTGTACCATTTTCAAACAAATTGCTTTATTCATTTTGTATGAAAGAATGTTGAAGGACTGACCTTTTATTTGCATGGTCAGTCCTTCTCTTCATTTGGAATTAGTTATATATGGACCTTCTAAAAGTCTCTTCACTAACTTCTCCAGGTTAAGTTCACCGTATACCTCGACTGTATGATTTCCCACTTTATTTTTATATAGAAGTAGCATAATAAACTTTTACATTACATGGCATATCTTCGGGAGTGCCGGTTCGCCCCCGGCCACCGGTATCGTAATTAACGGTTTGACTTAATAGTCAGACCGTTTTTTATTTGTCCTTACAAACGATTTTAAGTGAAAATCGTGTGTAAAAGAGAAATATCAATGAAAAAAGAGACGGTGAAATCAACTCACTAAGCAAGAGTTAAGCAGGGGTATGGACATCAAGAAGCCTTTGAATTTTGAAGAGGCTTTGGAGTTATTCCTAAAGGATTGTTCCATTCATAACCTTAGGGAACACAATACTCCAAGCACAAAGTAAAATTAGATATAGGTATTAATTATTTAAAAAGAAAAGAGAACCCATTAGACCCTCTTTATCGTTAATCTAATATATTTGTTAGAGTCTTTTTTCCCTTTTCAGTTAATTCATAATATGGCCTATTCCTATTTTCCTCATCTTCTTTTCTAATTAATAACTCAGCTTCAATTAGGTCCTTAGCTGTTTTTGAAACCAATTGATAAGATATATCTAACTCACTTCCAATTTCAAGCGGATAGGCTTTAATATCAGTTTTCATATTAGAATACATTTCAATAACCTGTAATATATCCAATTCCTCTTTATAAAACTGAGCTTTATCTAAATTTTCCTTTACCAATTCAATGATGCTTTCATCATAGTCTACTTCGCATGTTTTCTGAAAACAAGTTCGACACATCATATCAAATTGTTCAATTGTAGGTAACTCACTTATATCATATTGAGCCCCACATTCAATGTTTTTACAAACAATTTTTTTATTACTTGAAAGTGTATCTATTATTGTTTCACTCAACTCAAACCTTCTTTGTTGGTAGTACTTAGAATACTTTGAATTTCGCTCTGGTCTTCCATATAAAATCTTTTTGAATTGGCATAGGCCATAATCAAAAGCATAAATAAAAACGTCTATATTAGCCTTCTTACCTTTAGTAGATTTCGGAGCAATCGTACTAACCTTATGTACTAGCCCATTAAATTCTAAAGACTTTAAAAAAGGTGTTAGTTCTGGTTTTATTTGAAAATGACTTGTATGAGCATACTCTAATTCATTAAAATGTTGATTATTAGTCTTTGGTAGCTCTACCTTCAATTGCAATGCTTTATCACATATAGCTTCAATTAAATTATGTTGAGTAAATATGTCCAATTTCTCTTTATAAGCACCACGACTCATATGTTCTTTATCAAAATAGGTCTTTGTTATTTTCTTATATACCATCTCGACAGCATCAAGAATGTCTGACCTAGTGATTTTCTTATCATATGAGACAACATTATCATAACAATGACTTAGTACATGGCCCAATGTCCTTGGTATATTCATGGATGTTTCAAATAATAACAGAAAATATTCTTCCAAGGTTTGTTCTTTAGTATCAAAAAATAAATCAGGTGATGTTTTACAGAAATAACTTATTCTATTTTCTAATAGTCTTTCAATAAAATCGCTAGATTTTCTTTCAAGTTCAACAATATTCTGCCCGTATAATTCAAAGGCATCAATTTGTATCGAATCATACTTACCAGCTTCAAATTCACCATAAGTTATTCTTCCAGGATAAGCTGCTATTTTTAAGACAATATCCTCTCTTGCAGAATTGTATATAGGGTTTAATAATGTTTGATAGAAGAGTTCCATATCTCCTTCAGTAAGTTCAGAAAAATCATCAATAAAGATAAATAGCTTGTTCCTGCCTGTTATCTGCAATAACTTTTTCATATTAGTAATAATATCTCCAATGTTGAATAGCCTTGCAAAAATATTAAGCGATTCATTTTCTAAACCTTTTGCCTGTTCTTTCTTATACCCTACCTTTGAGTATATTTTACCTAACGCTTCCTTTATACCATTTGCGTTAGCATTACCCGTTATTCCCGCTTCTGCTGTACTAGCTCTATTAGTTGATTGAGTTTCTCTAGTTTGTCTTGAGACCGTACTATTGATATTAAGGATATCTGGATTATCAATCTTATCCTTTATACTTTTTATCAAGGCATCTATTCGATTATCTCTAAATCTATTTGTAAGTCTTTCAAAAAGTCTTTGTTCTTCTCTCTTTAATTCAACTACTATACTATCAAAGAGGTCGTTTAAAAACTTCTTAATTAATAATAGTCTCTCTAGTTGTTCAGAGTCCAACACACCTTCTAAATCGGGTACATTAAGGCTACTGTTTTGAAACTTCATATCGTCTACTACCGATTTTGCGTTGACATATGCTGAAAGATTCTTTCTTTGTGAGATAATATCATATTGTGCCCTAGCAAATAGTGTTGATTTTCCTGTCCCCTTCCTACCTAACAATATAAATGTTTCATCAGATAATAATTTTCTTATTATACCATTGTTAGGCAATAGGTCTACATACAAATCTTTAACGACATTTTGCTTATTTATAGACTCTTCGCCATTTAGTTTCTTAGGTGTAATTCTTTTATATAACCTTAGTGTTTCATATACTTTAATAAATCCATCTCTTTGCTCTTGTGTGTACATATTAGCCCCCCATACAACCAATTTATATACTACAATTCTATTTTATTTTTCATTTTTTTTCAATTTTTTCCTTTAATTTAAATGGGTTTAATAAAAATGGTTAGTAACAGGAATTCTATATCCTTTAATATTTCAATCTATTTTACATATTACTTGTCCACAACTTTATTTTTTATTGCTCCTATACAGGAAAAATATTTACTCAACTCCCAATGAAACGTTGTTATATCTGAAGTTTCAAAGAAAAATTACTTTATTGTCATTTTGCATATAAGACATCTTTAAGGTGAAGGATATTAAATTTTATTTGCCTTCAGATAAAGTTCTACTCAAAATCACTCAAGTGATTAAACTTCATTCAAACACCTTCATATTTTGCAATGGTAGCAATGCCCTTGTTTCATTTGGCATTTTTTATACTAATAAACTATCATATCAACGAGCTGCTCTAAATCAAGAAGTTTTACATTCATCTGATCCCTTTTTGCTCACTTTAATCATTCCTCCCTCTTAGATGGAACAGCGTATACCATATTGAAATAAAGTAATCACAAACTAAAATAAGCCTTAATCAATTGATATAGATGTAATCATGGCAAGAGTCTTCTTTATTTATAGTGTAATAGGTGTAGGAAACAGAAATTTGCGAATAAATCCTTTTCATTTACAGGAATTTTGAACTACACTTATTATGGATTTATTGTATTAATTTATTATTTTTTTAATAGAGTAGTAGAAATTTTTGTAGGGTGGAAAAGTGTTGGACAAGGTTAGAGGGTTAGCTAAAAGAATAGGTATAAAAAATGGAGGAAGCGTTAGAGCCGATCCAAGGAAGAGGGTCGGTCGTCATCGGGCCACTGCCTACTTTATCAAGAAGAAATCGAAAACAAAGATAAGAGCTAGAGGCAACCGTATAGTGTTCTAAAAACCATAGATCGATCGGTGAATTAAAAACACCTCATCGATCTAAGATTATTTTTGTTTTTTCATGTTTGGAATTTTGGAATGGATGGGACCGTTCTTGGTGAATCATTCTCACTAGCTCCTCTGTAAGCAATCTAGGAAGACAACTTTTAGAACATAACATCCAAAACCTCTTTCGCTCTCCCATCCACAGTAAAATTACTTAATACTCTCTGGTTAAATTACGAACAAAATGAGATCAATCAAAACGAAACAGGACATCGAACCTTTCTCGACATCCCGCAAAAGGTTAATTCCTCTTCATTCTTCATCCTTATTCACTTTCTTCCTGCGCAAATAAATCCACATGGCACCATACGCTATCATCGCCAATATCAAAAAGACGGGTACTGATAGAACATCACGAATCATCATAATGACTGCTCCACTCCTTTATTATTTTAGACTGTCCAATGGGACGGGGAAGAATAAATAGAAAAGGATGGCGAGAGGAATGGAGATGATGAGTGCTTTCACCGGACTTCGATAATGAATATAAATCATCAAGAACAGGATGATATTTAAGGGAATGTTTAACCACCCGTTCCAACCGTTATCATAGACGTACAATCCTTTATAGGCGAAGATCGTCTCAAGCACTGTGTAGAATCCAGCCCATATAGCGATGTAACTGAATTGATTGATCCTTTTCTTCGGAAAGCGTTGCAGGTAGATGATGAGACCGACGGGACAGATAAAGAAAGTGAAGGCCATGTTAATGATCGAATGATTGATCCATTCGGCTGTAACCCCTCTGAACGCCCACAGTGTGTGATTGAAATAGAGGAAATTATATGTAAGATTCACCACTATGAAAAAGAGAATGGTAGCATACTGCTTCCTCCACTGTGACCAGTCGATAAATTTATAAGCAAAAAAGATCCAAACGACCATCACGAATAATAAATACATAAAACCCACCTCAATCGTATTAAGTCGTTTCATTATTGACGCCGCTTGGATCTTTTATACGTTAGTCGTAGGGAATTCGCGGGTGCCTGTCACCCGCTATTAATAATGCCTATACTTCTTCAGCACCGTAACACCTGCAATAAACAATAAGAGCGATAAGGTCGTCGTGCTACCGATGACGACCCATGTTGATTGGGTCCATTGTTGCTCGACTAAAACCTTCATCGCTTCTCCTCGTATATTTCCTGGACTCCATTCCATGAATTTCGGAAGTAGTGACGTTAGCAGACTGAGCAGCGAGAGGAAGAGAATGCTAACGCCGGCTATTCCGCCATTGTGCTGGAGGATTGTTCCGACAAAAATGGTAACAGAGACGACAAAGAGAACCCAAAAGGAGTAAATGACGAGGCTACTCATCATTAGCTTCCAGTCTACTGAAGTAAATAATAAATTCGTATAATACCATGTGAGACAGTAGCTTAATAGAAGTGATAAGAGCAAGAGAGCAAGCTGGGCCACAGTCTTACTGCCTAAGTATTGCCACTCGTTAACGGGTCTCACCATAACGAGCGTAATGGAACCGTTTTGTCGTTCCTGAGCGATCACATTCATGGTTGCGAGAACGAACAGCAGGGTACCGATCGTGCCATATTGAGAGAGGGCGCCGCTCAATACTTCTTCACCCGTAGGGATCGGGATCGTGATACTAGCTCCTTCTGGTAGATTACCGGCCATATCAAGAATTTGTGGCATATAATAACTTGTCAGAGGTTGCGAGATGCCGATGATCATCAGTACGACCGGAAGCCAGATCCATTTGCCATTCCGCATTAGCTCGAGAATTTCTTTGTGTAATAGCGTTAGAAACCGGTTCATTGTCTCACAACCTTCATATAAGCATCTTCTAATGAATCATGCATCATTTCAAAGTGAGTTACTGCTCTATTCCGGTTAATGAGCTCCTGTAACAGCTCATTTGGGTGAACATGCGCAGGAAGTCTCACCTTTACGGTTTTAAGATCAATATATTCATAAGCTTCGATAATCTCAAGCTGTTCGATGATGCCGTTCATCGGTTCTTCGGTTTGTACTTTAATTGGCAATAAATCAAATTCTTTACGCAATGAAGGTAATGACCCTTTCCACTTTAAACAGCCATCTTGCAGAATAAGAACTTCATCACAAATTTGCTCTGCATCGTGCAAGATATGAGTCGAAAATAGAATCGTCATGTTCTGTTTCAGTACTTCGATCAGTTGTAAAAAGTCTCGTCTTCCTTTTGGGTCGAGCGCAGAAACCGGTTCGTCTAGAATGAGAAGCTTCGGTTTGTGAAGCAAGGCCTGCGCTAATCCGAGGCGCTGTTTCATTCCCCCAGAAAAGCCACCGATTTTTTTAAACGTGGCCTCTTCTAAGCTAACGAACGCTAGCACCTCCTCTACGCGATCATGAAGCTCTACCTTTGGTATCGATGATAGCTTACCGGCGAAAGCAAGAAATTCTTTGGCTGTCATCCAATTAAAAAAGGACGGATGCTGAGGCAAGAAGCCAATCAATGGCCGGTAGTCTTTATTCTGATATCCGTTAAATTGAATGGATCCTGAGTCAGGTGTGAGCATTCGAGCTAACATTTGCAGCGTCGTTGTTTTACCCGCTCCATTAGGACCTAATAGAGCCATGCAGCTTCCCTCCTGAATGGTGAAGGAGAGATTCGAGACAGCTTTTTTACCTTTAAACTGTTTCGATAGATTGTCGATGTTAACAAGCATGATTTTCACCACCTAACTGTTTTTACGTCCGATCACAAAGTAAAGGATTGCCCCAAAGAGATTCACAAAGAGAATAAGAAGGATCCACATCCATTTCGGTCCGTTTGTTTCTTTCTGTTTGATACAACTAACAAGCGCTGAAATGGTTAAGATCGCCTGCAAGATCAACAATGGCGCCACTAACGCCCAATTTATGTCGTTCAAGATGTCCATTTTTTCACCTCTTCCCCTTTAACCTTCGTTTATATGGCCATACGACGAACAGCAAGTAAAATAAGGTCGGCATCGGTAATTGAATCAATCCCCAGATCCCCCATAGCCACGGGTAACTCCCTTTTTTCTTTGCATCTACAAAGAGAAGCATGCTTTGCGTGAGTAACAAGAGAATAAGAATCGGAACAAAGACGTAGAGCTCAAGATTTGTCATAATCAAACATTCCTTTCTTATTCACTTTCTTATAAGTGAAATAGACAGCAAAAGGAGCAATCAGAGTTGCAACGATCTGGAAGTATAGAAAGAAAAGTGGAGCTTCAAAAAGACTTACGATAACCACGGTCAAAATCACGACTGCTGTTAACAAGAAGAGCGCACTTTCAATGTAAAACGCTTTTTTCTTTTTTTGTTGAAACAGTACTAGTTGTTTCTCCATATCAAGATGAGAAAGTGATTCTTTTCCAAGATCATCTATATGCTGCCAATCCTGCTTGAGGTGTTGAACGATCTTTTCTTCTTCCTTGTCATTCACGGCGTATCCAACTCCTTTCGTAACTTCCGTAAACCTGTGTGCACCCTGGATTTCACTGTTCCTGAGCGTATCCCGAGCATTTTCCCAATTTCATCATACGAGTAGCCATAATAATGCCGTAACAAGATCGGAACTCTGAGCGTGGAGTCTAACGTATTAAAATCTGTGAAAAGGTCGCTCCAATTCATCCCCTTTGTACTCGAGTCCCACGCTAACTTTCGCGATAAGGTACGCTTCTCTTCATCCACCCATTTCTTTTCTCGTTTTTCTTTCCGAAGCATGTCAATGTACAGCCTAGAAGCGATCGAAATCATCCACGTCGAGAACTTCCCTTCTCCTTTATAAGAAGAAAGTTTGACGTAACACTTCATCATGGTTTCCTGAGCAAGATCCACGCTGTTCTCTTCATTTAAGGTTAGCTTTAAAAGATACTTATAGAGGAAAGCATAATAGCACTGAAAAAGCTGAGTGAACGCATCATCGTTTCCAGCTTGTGCCTGCTGAATTAATTGAATCTCCTCCTCGCGTTCCATACAACCCTCTCCTTTACCTGCACCTATATGACGCTGACCTCATAGAGATCGTTCATTTGAATTAAATTTATTTAGCTTGATCAATACTCTTTCCACAAATGATACATAAAAAGCTAACCTCCGTCTTTCAGAAGTTAGCTTTTCCTCTCTTTCTTTATTCAACACTTTAAAACCCCTAAATACTCTTCCCATGGCCCAACATCTTTTCTATACCTCTCTGACATCACTCTTACGATTTGGGAAACATGAGTGAAATCGTGTACGACCCATGTAGCTAGCAATTCATTTAGCTTTACTTCACCAAATGCGGGGTGAATGCCCGTTAATTCAAGCTGAGCTTCGGAGTCCACAATCTGCTTTAACCGCGATAAGCTATTGAAGCGAGCTTCTTTAAATTCATCTAGTTTCTTTTCGATGGGGGTTTCAGTGGTATTTGTAAGATGAGCGTACCGGTCAAACGGCGGAAAAGTATTCTGCCCACCGTTTAGTATCGTTTCTACCCTTGGAATCCAGTTCGTTCTCTCACTCTCGATCAAGTGATCGATCACTTCAGAGACAGTCCACGTTCCATCTCCTTCATTCGTCGTTAACCAACTGTTTGATAATCCAGTGAGTAAACCTTCCAAAGACCGTGGCGTTCGTTCAAGTATTTCTATCGCTTCAGCCAGATTAAAATTCATGTGATAATCCCCCTTCTTTTCTTACTTTTTAGTTCGCGAGTGCCTGTCACTATCCGGTTTAAGTCAAATTTGATAAGGTTCTATTTTTACTCTATTTGGTATAATAAATTCATGTTCAATTTAGCTACAAAGGATTGATGAAAATGAAACGAATTCATTTCTTTCTACTCCTATCACTAGTAGTGCTAGGAGGCTGTGTGAACTCTAACAGCGAAAACTACAGCGAAGAAACAATCGTAAAGGCGAAAGCCAGCGTAGAAAGTTACATTATAAATAATTATCAAAAAGTCGAAAGCGTAGAGTTCCAAGAGTCTCCTTCTGCACCGATGGGTAGACTTGTTCTTGAAGGCACCGTTAATAAAAAAGCGACATTTAATATCGGAGTGAATGATGATTTTACAGTCGGAAGCATTGGCATGGGGGAAGGCTTTCCAGAGCCTAAAGAAGAATGTAAAGAGCAATCTTGTGACTATGAAATAAGTAAGTAATAAAGATAGTGCTCTCTCAGCTTGTTGCCACAGATTTTGTCTGTGCAAGCAGGTTTTCTTTTTGCAGTATGTGGGCTACTTTCTTCCCTTTTATACTGTTTAGACTAAACGAGAAAATGCATAAAGCTAGCCGATTGAAATTTATACATAAAATGATTCATCTCGAGGTGATGCTCAAATGAAATTCATCCGTATTTACACCATTGTATCGCTCATTTTATTAGTTGGTTGTAGTACGAAAGAATACAGCGAAACAACAGTGAGAGAAGCACAAGCAAACGTGACGAGTTACATAGAAAACAATTACGCTAACATCGAAACCCTTACAGTAACCGAGCCCTATGAAGCAGAAATGGGGATTATGACCGTGGATGGTAAAGCAAACGGTGAAGCTTTTTCTGTAAGCCTGGACACTGATCTGATGGTAGCTGGGGTAGCGATTCAAAGTGAACAGTTTCCTGAAAAGAAAGAAGAATGTTTGGAGAGATTATGTGACGATTAATTGTTTCTCACATTCAATGCGCTTGCTCCATATTCGCGCTAAAGGTTAGGAGATGGTTCTATTTCTACATTAAAAACGTTTCCCCTTGTCGTTCTTCTCCTGTTAGCTGCTTGTAGCTTCCATACGCAGAGCGAGGATTATGACGACGAAACACAGGAAAAAGCAAAGGCTTCTATTGAGAAATTTATCACGAATAATTATGAAGAGATTGAATCCGTTGAGGTCACTAAAGTTTATCAAAGCGAAATGGGTGGACTAAATGTAGATGGAACGGTCAATGGTGGTGAAGCTAGGTTCTCAGCTGGAATCGATAATGATTTTACTGTTGGAAGTTTAGGATTAGGGGAAGGGTTTCCAGAGATGAAAGAAGCTTGTAAAGAACAGATTTATGGTTCGTAAATAAGACACCTCATAACCATACGCAACTCGAGTTGTGTATGGTTATGATTCGTTTAGCTGTGAAAAATGATCTTACCTGGTTATGGATGTACGATTATTTCGTTTTTTCTTTTGCAGGATACAGTTTGTTCAATACGGTAGCAACTGTCATGGTTGTTAAACCTAGTGCAAGACCCTTTATAATGACATGATCAGGCAAAAATACATACTCAATACTCATTAATACCATTACAATCAACCATGTAATATGGAACCTTTTACCAAAAGACATGTATACCCCCTTCAAATCTCCTATTCTCACACCATCCAAATATTGTAACTTTCTATTTTAACTACCACTTACCCTCATATACGAAACATGCTTTTCAATCGTAATGAAACTAGCAAATTAACGCTCTCTTCATCCTCTACCTTTATTTGGTATAATTAGATTCAGCGTTTTTCATCACTACCAATCTATTAACAACGTGAATCAAAACGAGGTGGTTCCCTTTTATAAACGATTATTTTTATTCTTCACCCTCTCCATTCTATTAGGGGCTTGCGGTTTTTTCTCACAGGGAAACGACTATGATAAGGAAACAATCGATAAGGCAAAGAAATCGGTTGAACGTTTTATTGCTCATAACTATGAAGATATCGGATCCGTTGAGATAACCAGTTCCTATGAAAGTGAAATGGGTGGTTTAACGATTGAGGGAACGATTAATGACGGGGAGGCTGAATTTACAGCTGGGGTTCGAAGTGATTTTTCAATTGGGCATTTAGCTCCAGGAGAGGATTTCCCTGATATGAAAGAAGCGTGTAAAGAGCAGATTTGTGAGTGACCGAACCTTTAATCATGTACAAATCAGCTCGCATCAATTTTCACCAATGGGAACTGTGTTCATTAGTGGTCAAGTTAATGACGATAAACACTTCACCTTAAATTTAAATTAGGAAGATGATTACAATGTCGTTGGTTTCTCTCATGATGCGTTTTTTCTAGAATTAAAAGACGAATGTAAAAAGAAAGTTTGTTAGAAACTTGTAAAGAAAGGATAGATTCGTTTTGAATAGAAGGCCCCTTCTATTTGTTGTATGCCTTATCCTGCTCTTCGGCTGTAGCCAGAACTCATCAAGAGCGTACGATGATGAAACGATCTCAAAAGCAAGAGCTACAGCTGAAAGCTACTTAATTCACAATTATAGAGATATTGATCAGATCGAGTTTGATAAGGACACAACTAGTCCGATGGGCGGCATGATGATCTCTGGCATTGTAAATGGGAATGACAAAGCAACCTTTTCGATCGATGTCGAAGTCGAAAATGACTTTTCAGTTGGAAGCATCGGAAAAGGAGAAGAATTCCCTGACCGTAAGCAGGAATGTATCGAAAAAACGTGTGATTACTAACTGAACATGGTGGCCTCGTTATTAATCCCCCCTCTTATACCGAGTGTCGCCCTCTTTTTTGGCTAAAATCCAATTATATTGGCCATTCTGCTATTTTATTGGCCAAACTCGCGATATATTGGCCAAATTCTCATTTTATTGGCTAACTAGAATGATTCTAACAGTGGTAGGGCAACTTCTAACCTCCGTTCACGAAAGGTGATCATCATGCAATGGAAAGTACCAATTTTTATCATGCTCGCCCTTTTCCTTAGCGGGTGTAGTCTGTTCTCTACTGGTAGTAATGAGTATTCGGAAGAATTCATTTTACAAGCAGAGAAAGAAGCGGAACATTTTTTAAGAGCAAATTATGATAACGTTGATGAGGTCACTTTTAGTGACGATCATAGTAGCCCTATGGGTGGGCTTGTGATTCGAGGAAAAGTAAATGGTGAGGATGTGTTCTCAATGGATATGGACAACTCGTTAAAGGTGATCGCGATCAGCGAAGGAACGGGTTTCCCTGTAGAGAAACCAGCGTGTAAGGAGAAAGTTTGTGATGACTAAGTTGTCATTATATTCTTTAACAGGGAGGTGTTTTTTTGAAACGTACTATTGGCATCTTCCTTTTAATCTTTTTATTAGGATGTAATGCCATATCTTCATCAGAAACGGTTGATAAACAAACGATTGAAAAAGCAAGAGAGAGCGTAGAAAGCTATTTCCGTCATAATTATGAGGACGTAGAAATAATGACGTTCAGCGAGGATACGAGTGATCCGATGGAAGGTTTAATGATAAACGGAACGGTCAATGGGGAGGCCACATTTAATATTGGGGTAAATGAAGATTACACGGTCGGAGGGATCGGGAAGGGCGAGGGATTTCCCGAGCGGAAAGAAGCGTGCCTGGAGCACTCGTGTGACTATGGACAGCTGGAAGAATAGGTTAATATCTAGTCTCAAATGATAGATTGTATCTTTCTAAGGAAGTGATTTTATGAAATGGCCCCTTTCTCTTTTGGCATTAACATTTCTTTTACTTACGGGATGTAGTCTGATGCAAAGAGAGGAATATGACGAGGAAACGATCAAAGAAGCGAAAGCGAGCGCGACAAGCTATATAGAAAATAATTATGAGAGCATTGAACAGATCACGCTGAAGGATCCCTATCAGGGAGAGATGGGAAGTTTTAAGCTTGAGGGTAAAGCAAATGGAGAGGCTTTTTCAGTGATGTTAAATAATGATTTGACGATTTCAGTTATGTCGATCCAGAGTGAGAATTTTCCCGAGAAGAAAGAAGCGTGTCTGGAGAACATTTGTGACTATTAACGTGACGAAAAAAGCGCGTCTTCTCTTTCCTGATCGCGAGGTGATTTTTTGTTAAAACGACTTTTTATGGTGCTTCTTATTTTAATTGTTCTCGGTGGGTGTAGTTGGGGATCTTCCCAAGAAACGTATGATGAAGAAACCATCGCTAAAGCGGAGGCTTCCACACAAAATTACATCAAGAGCAACTTTAAAGAGACCCAATCCGTTACAATCACAACCGTCTAACAAAATGAAATGGGCGGCATGACGGTAGAGGGATCAGTGAATAACGGTGAGGACACTTTTTTTGCGGGAATTGAAAATGATTTTTCGGTTGGGAGTATTGGGATAAGCGAGACATTTCCGGATCGAAAAGAGGACTGTATGGAGCGCACATGTACATATGAACACTGACTCGATAGGAGGGGAAATGGAATGAAGTCCTATAGAGGTGCTTTTCTCGCTTTGGTGATCCTTCTTAGCGGATGCCAGGCAGAAACGTATGATGAGGAGACCATCCAGAAAGCAACCGAAGTAACGGAAAGCTATATGGTGAACAACTTTTTAATAGAAGAAATGACATTAGACGCCCCCTATCAAACAGAAATGGGCGGCATGGCGATTGATGGTACGGTGAATCAGGGGGAGGATTTCACCATCAACCTCGAAGACGATTTTACAGTCGCCGGGTTAGCCATTCGAAGCAAAAATTTCCCACCTCGGAAAAAAGGGTGTGAAGAAAGAGTTTGTGAATACTAAATATGGATCTGAGGTGACTCTGTGAAAAAACGAATCATTTTTCTTGGCACACTCCTTCTCCTTGTAGCAGGTTGTAGTGACGATTATGATGATGGAACAAAAACAAAAGCTAAAAAATCTGTTGAAAGCTTCCTTATGAACAATTACGAGGATATCAAGTCAGTTGAATTCACTAATGTTTATCAAAGTGAAATGGGCGGATTGAACGTGGATGGTACGATAAATGGCGGAGAAGCTGAGTTTTCCGCTGGGATCGAAAACGATTTTTCAGTAGGAAGTATCGGGTTAGGTGAAGGGTTTCCCGAAATTAAGAAGGCGTGCCTGGTTGAAACGTGCGATTACTGAGCAAGAATACCCTCGTGATAGGAGAGAACCGCTCTTTATTGACTAAAATCCGATTATATTGGCCAATCCCCATTTTTTTAGCAAAAACCAAAATATATTGGCCAAAACCCCATTTTATTAGCCAACTAGAATCATTCTAACCACCGCCCCCCAACCTAACTACCTTCCCACCCACAAGCTCTCGACATCCCGCCCTCCATCACCACTACAAAAAAGCCGCACCTCGCGCGAGCGCAAAGTACGACTTTTCCCTATTCTCGATCTATCTTTCAAACACCGTTCGGCTTACTCTCGATCAAACAACGACACACCAGCGATTCCTGGATGGGTCATTTCGTACGGATCTAAGATTAAGTTTAGTTCTTCTTCTGTGAGCACATCGTACTTCAAGCAAAGCTCTCGGATCGAGGCGCCGCTTAGGATTGCTTCTCTGGCGATTCGTGCGGCTACTTCATAGCCGATGTGCGGGTTTACGGCGGTTAGGACGCCGACGCTTTTTTCGACGTACTCATTGAGTCGGTCTTCGTTTGCTTCGATGCCTTTAAGGCAGTTGTCTGTGAACGTGCGGAACGTGTTCTTCATGATGCTGAGTGATTGAAGCAAATTGAAGACGAGCACGGGTTCCATGACGTTTAATTCGAGCTGCCCTGCTTCTGAAGCGAGGCAGATCGTGTTGTCGTTTCCGATTACCTGGAAAGCGACCTGGTTAATAACTTCGGGTAAGACGGGATTCACTTTACCAGGCATAATCGAAGATCCGGGCTGTCTTGCTGGCAAGCTGATTTCGCCTAATCCCGCTCGTGGTCCGGATGCCATTAGCCTTAGGTCATTTGCGATTTTTGACATGTTCATCATACACACTTTTAACACGCCAGAAACTTCGGTGTAGGCGTCGGTATTTTGCGTGGCGTCGACCATATCTTCCGCTCCTACGAGTGGTAAACCGCTAATTTCCGCTAGTTCTTTGACGACGAACTCAATATAGCGCGGATCGGCATTCAGTCCCGTTCCTACTGCCGTTGCGCCCATGTTCAATTCATACAAATGCTGACGAGATTGTTTGATCCGTTTCATATCGCGCGCAATCACGCGACTGTAAGCTTGAAACTCCTGACCAAGTCGAATCGGCACGGCATCCTGAAGATGGGTGCGTCCCATTTTAATAATGTGGTTAAACTCTTCTGCTTTTTGTTCGAAAGCAGCATGCATGTCTTCCATTGTGCTTAGCAACTGCTCCATCATATTTAAGACGGATAGATGAATCGCTGTTGGAAACGAGTCGTTTGTTGACTGTGACATATTCACATGGGTGTTCGGGCTACAAGCAATATAGTTCCCTTTTTCTTCGCCTAACAATTCAATCGCGCGGTTCGCGATAACCTCGTTTACGTTCATGTTAATGGAAGTACCAGCGCCTCCCTGGATCGGGTCGACGATGATGTGATCATGCATCTTTCCTTCCATCAATTCATCCGCTGCTTCAACGATTGCGTTTCCGATTCCAGCATACAGATGCTTCACTTCCATGTTGGCGAGCGCCGCCGCTTTCTTCACCATGGCGAACCCTTTGATCAATTCTTCATGGATGCGATAGCCCGTGATCGGAAAGTTCTCCACGGCGCGTAGCGTTTGAATGCCATAATAAGCATCAATCGGAACTTCCTTTTCTCCCAAGAAATCGGATTCGGTTCTTGTGTTGGTCATAGTTGTCGGCATGATGATTCTCCTTCTTCTGCTTCGTCTTCTAATCTATCGAACTGTCGTGTTAAAATTCCGGCAAAAGGTGGTTTCACAAACTGCACCAATTTCTCTACAGATATGCCTGAAATTTACCCATTCTCTGCTTCTAGCGAGGGAATGGTCCCCCCTAGTATCTATTCATAAGTTACATTTCCATCACTTGAAATAGTTCGTGTAACGCATATCAACATTCCCCATTATAATTACTTCATGAAATAGTTCAAGGCTTTTGTACTTAATAGGCGTACCTTTTTATAGAAGCTTTTATTTGGTTAAGCTAATCTATGTAAAAAGTTTCTATAGCTCGCGTTTTATATGAGGCTAAAACATTTAACGGAACTACGGAATTGGTCCATACAAGCAACGGCCGACCACCTTAGCCTAGCTAACTACGCTGGTTATGAATCAGGATACCGCATTCCATCGGTTCTATCGCTCAAATCGAAGAGACAATCCCTCTCCCCATTTTCCGAAACACAACGAATGGCCCCATTCAATAATGCTTGAATGGGGCCAAACAGTGAGAGGCGATTATGTACTGATAGACCATAGTTTTTTTAATACCAGTATTAAAGCTTCTGCTTTACGGGAAGCCTCATTTCAACCTGATCTGCGGACTGGTTTGTCTTCACAAACCCTACCTTTTCATACACGCGCATGGCCGGTTTGTTTGCGGCAGCCACTTCTAACTGGATAAAATCGTTCACGCCTTCATATTGCTCTAAACCGAAAGCAATGCCCTGTTTAACGAAATCGGGACCTATTCCCTTTCCAATTAAATCAGGAGCTAAAGCAAGTCCGATCTCCAATCCTCCATCGACGATCGTAAACTCAAATAAACCTGAAACAGTCCCTTCATGCATAGCGACAAATCCATCGCAGCCCCCAGGACCTGTGAAAACACCATTTTTCTCACCAGATATAAAGTAAGGGGTCATATAAAGGTCAGCAAACTTTCCCTCATAGTGCCAATCATCAATCTCCTGTGCAGATTCGAATGAGATTGGAACAAAATGAAATTTCATAACGTCTCTCCTCCGGTAAACGGCTGTTTATTGGCCGAAATACCAATATATTGGCTAATTTATCATTTTATTGGCTAAAAACGAAATATATTGGCTAAAATCACTTTTTATTAGCTAACTAGAATCATTCTAACATTCACTAATACTAATCTCGCTAAATGCTCTTCCTCTAGGATCTAAAACCTCATTCCGTCCGATTTCAACCGTTATTTCGCCGCCTATTACGTGCCATTTTCACCCATCTAAAAAAGGTCTCTGTTACTTAAAATAACATAAAAATGGCTTAATCATCATTTAATCCGGGTAACAATAGGAGTAGTGATTACTAAAGGAGGTTAAAACATGGAAGCTCGTGAGCGAGTACAAGAATGGATTTATTCAACATTTGATATAGAGGATATTACACTTCAACATGATGATTCGCTACCTTATGGGCAGCGTGTTTTCTCGGAAAGTGATGATGATTATGCGATCGTCTTCTTTGATGAATCATCCGATCAAGTGATGTGTTCGTTTAAAGAGATGAAGCCGCTTTGTTTCCGCGTCGATCCGATAGTTGAATTTGCTGAAAGGTTCAATCAATGAAGCGTCTGAAGAATGTCATTAGAGTAATATAGCTATCCTTTTCTTATGTGCTAATCTCGATTAGCTTTTTGTAAGAAGATTTAAAAGGATAGCTAGCTTATTTCTAATTATTCACCTATAAAACCCACACCAACTGAAGTTTTCTCTACATAAATTATCCCCCACCTAAAACCCACCCAAATACCGTGCATATCTCATATTCTGATACCGGCTCGTATAGAACGCCAGTCGATCCTTCGCCATCATCGCAATATACGGATCGGGATTTTGATGATTGATTTCAATGATTGAGATCTGACAGTTGTCGTCTAATCCGATATCAACGCCGATATTGGCTAGATGGTAGCCCTGTTCTTCGATTTTCTGAATCGAGTTTAACACGACGCGTTTCATTTCTTCTTCTACCCTTTGAATTTCTTTGTCCTGTAGCTTCCAGACGTTTTTTAACGTTGCCCTCGCTATTTCGGTATGACCGCCGGCCGTAATGTTGCTGACGATTTGCCCTTTTGCGCCATAGCGTGAATAGATCCCGATTGTTTCCCACATTCCTTTATGATTCTTTGAAGTCATCACGCGAAAATCGATAACTCTTTGTTCATATGTTTTGAGTGGGATCGTTTGCTGAATAAGAAAGCTATTTGTCTCAAGATGCTTCCGGAAAAAGACATCGCTCTCCTCTTTACTCTCGAAACGTTCTTCGCGTCTTCTTCGGTTCTCATCGTATTTCACGATAATGTGATGTTTCTCCTTCTTCACATTCAATATGCTTTTCCCTAATCGGCCGTTTAATGGCTTGATATAGATGCTATCATGTCTACGCAGCATGTCGCGGACGCTCTGCACATCCTCGTACAGCACGGTTTCCGGCAGATATTCTTTAAATTCAGGACGCAACATTTGATACATTTCCCATTTTGAGAAATGGGGATAGTTAAACACTCTTCCTCCTAAACGAAGTTCAAAATCGGTCATGCACTCGTGAAACTTCTCCCAGGAGGACGTTAAGCTTGGCTCGGCAATGGACATCACGACGGCAGGATAAGGGAGCTTTATAACTTCCCAGACTTTTTTCACGGGATGATAAAGAAAGCCGTTGATCATTCGCTTTTCTTTCTGAATCCCTTCGATAGAGAAGACTATCACCGCGCCGCCGATCGCGCGGTAGCCTTTGACGAAGCTTTTGTATGTGGATACTAGTTCGACTAGCTTTTTGTTTGTTAATTCGCAAAGAATCCCAATAAATGGACCGATAATGATCGTGTCACCTTGCACGATAACATCATAATGACACGATAATGGGAGGTCGAGCTCTTCAATTACATTCGTTGAGAGATGGAGTTCATCTTCTTTCGCATAATCTGAATGATATACAGTGACGTTCCAGTATTTGATGCCAAATTGAATACGATAAGTCTTTTCCGATTGTACCTCGCGACTAATGTGAGTTTTGTTCGATACAATCAACCGATCATTTTTCTGAAGGTACGGTTTGACGCCTAACATCCTACTCCCTCCGCTCCATTGCATAAAACATATCATTCTCTTCCGACTGACTACGAAGGTAGTATATGCATTTGGAAGTAAATAGGAATGTGCTCCTAAAAGATTGGTAGAATGACAGGAGAGATATGCCCGTACACCTCCCCCTTGTCTGGAATAAGATAGGAGTAAGTCTAAAGCGAAAGTGTGGTTAATATGAAGCATCTTCCACTGCCACGGCTCCTTCCTGTTCTAGAAGGAACGGTTCTATCTGGAAGCACCGCAAAAACAGTGAAAAACGCCGCAAAATATGGAGAGCACCTTATTACAGATCAGTCGTTAGTTTTTATGCTTAAACGAAAGTCGTCCATGCCTTTACCAGATAAAGCGAAAAATATCATGGTTGTCACCTCTAACCCGAAAGCTCTTAAAAATGTGAAAGAAGACGTAACGGTCATTTATGTAGAAGACGTTAGAAAAGCGTATTATCGCTTTATTTCGTTTTACAGAGGCTTATTTCAGCTACCTGTCATTGGGGTGACAGGCACCTGCGGTAAAACAACGACGAAGGAAATGATCACGTGGATTTTGAAGGAAAGAGATCGCGTTGTTAGTACGAAGTTAAGTCATAATGGACTGGCGAGAAACCTCGATTATTTACTAGAAATTGATGATGCAACAGACAGTGCTGTGTTTGAGATGGGAGTCTCTGGGTCTAATCAGCTTCTTTATTCCGCTCATTATTTCCGGCCACAGATCGGTATTATCACAGCCATTGGTACGGATCACATCGAGGGATTTCTAAGTCAGGATGCGTATATCGCGGAAAAAGCGAAGATGTTAAAAGCCGTTGGAAAGAACGGGACGATTCTATTAAATCGGGACGATGAAACGATTCGAAACCTTGATCTAAGCGAGTTTACCGGTAAGGTTCTTTACTATGGACAGGATTCATCAGCTCATTTCCGAGCACACAGCATTCGGTTCAATCTTCAGAAGAACGGCATGGATTTTATCCTTGTTTGTCGTGAAGGTGAATTTTCTTGTTTTGTACCAGGATACGGTACGCATAACGTCTTCAATGCGCTCGCAGCGATCGCCGCTTCCTCCCTCGTTGGCGTAAAGATTCCAGATGCCATTCGTCGCTTGAAGTCCTTTCACCATGTCAAAAGTCATTTGCAATTCTATGAAGGAAAAAAGGGCAGCCTGCTTATTGATGACACGTGGAATACAAATCCAACTTCTATCGAAGCGGCATTGGAAGTTCTTATTGAAACCGCTCAGGGAAGAAAAACAGTTGCCGTCCTCGGTGAAATGGAAGAGCTCGGTCACTACGCCGAGCAGGAGCATCGCAAAGTCGGTGCGCTTGTCGCGAAGAAAGACGTGGATGTGCTAATCGCCGTCGGGAAAAACGCCTATCCGATTTGTAGCGAAGCCGCTAAGTTAGGCATGAATCCGTCAGCCATTCATAACGTGACAACGCAATCGCAGCTGCTCACGCTCTTAGATCAGTTCGCCTCCCCTCAAACGTCGATTCTTTTAAAAACATCGATGCGAAGATCGTTTAGCGATACGCTACAATCACTTGTAGTGAAATCGAAAAGAAATTAACAAGCATAATGAGTTCCGTTCTCTATCGTAAAACCGTATTTTTCAACTGAAAACGTAAAGCAATATGTACTGAAATTCCACTATGATTGGTTTTGATACAAGGCTATGCAAAAAAACAAGCCTCATCTCAATTGCTCTATAATTGAGATAAGGCTTTTGTTTAGTTGATCTTTGCTTCATTCTAGTTGGCGGTAAATTCTATCTATTCTTCATTTACGTCAAACTTTATCTTGAAGAGAAACCTACTTACTTGGCACTGAAAGAGTGCATTTAGCTATGTTAATTTCCCCTCCTACACTAGATACAGAAAGCTCTGAGCATATTTTGTCAGGATAGACCAAACTGGTTAATGCGTATTTTCCATCATTGATGAATAACTCTATGGAAGAAGCATCAGCCACTGCCGTAAGTTTCATCTCCTCTGTACAATCGATTTTTACTGTTTGAACATGAGTGAAATTTCTAGAAAAATCCACTTCCCCTGATGCACTCCTGTCCAGTGACAATTCTCCCTTTTTCGTGTCGATGTGAATGGAGGTAAAATGTTCAGCAGAGTGATGTAACATAACCTTATAAGTTTCAGCATCCATACTCTCAATAACAAAGTTCATTTTGAAATACGGTTCATCCAACTTAAGCTTTAGCGGTGAATCAGCTGAGACACCCACATTACTTAGGGTTTTGGATTCAGTAAAATAAGAATCTAGCTCTTGCACAGGGGTTTGAATAATTGTATAGCTTTCCTGCTCTTGATGGAGTTGAAGAACGCGCGGTAACGTCATTTGGCTTCTCCAACCATAGGTAGGAACTTCATTTGCATAGCGCCAATTACTCATCCATGCAAGGTAAATCCTCCTCCCGTCCTTCTCAGGAATATCAGAAAAGCTTACCCCGGCATAATTATCTTTTCCTGCGTCTAACCACTTAATATCTTCATGATGGTTTAAAAAGTTTTGGCCATCAAAGGAGCCAACAAAATATTGAGTACGCGAACCATTCTCAAATTCCGGATTATCCCCAATGCTAACTAGCAACACCCATTCGGATTTGTTACTTCCAGTGACCGGTAGCTCGAACAAATCAGGACATTCCCATACTCCTTCATGAGACCCTACCGATTCTCCAAATTCACTCTCAAATTCCCAGTCTATTAGATTAATAGATGAATAAATTGATATCGTTTGACCGGTTGCTACAACCATCACCCATCGACTTGTATTGTTATGCCATATAACTTTTGGATCTCTAAAGTCTACTTTTGCATCGTCAACAAGGACTGGATTATGCTTATATTTTGTCCAGGTTCTCCCGTCGTCATGGCTAAATGCAAGACTTTGCCTTTGAACAGGCATCTTCCCTTCTTCATGTAAATGGTGGGTAAATATCGCCACTAAACCAGGTTCATTCGGAAAGAATCCAGATGTGTTGTTCCAATCCACCACGACACTCCCAGAAAATATCGTTCCAAGTTCATCAGGGTATAAAGCAATACCCAGTTGTTCCCAAGTGATCATATCTTTACTTACTGCATGGCCCCAGTGCATAGGGCCATGTATATTGTCTTTGGGATTGTGCTGAAAAAACAGATGATATTCGCCTTTAAAGTAAACCATGCCATTGGGATCATTCAACCAATATTTTTTAGGAGCAAAATGTAAGTAAGGTCTATATGTTAGCAAGTCTTGCGTTTTCAATTACTTGTCCTCCTGTGCTTCCATATATTTGTTAAATGCATTTTGCTTAATTTCCATCCATTCCGTTAAGCCTAAACGCTCCAATTCTTCCAAGCTAGCTTCCCATTCTTCATCCACTGTACCGTTGACAATCCATTCTGAGCGCTTTCTTTCCACATAAGGAAATAAATCTGCCTCAATTTCAGAAATTGTTTCGAGTTCTTCTAGTTCAAGAAATACATTCGGGTACGTATAATCTGCGTTCATGTAAGGGACTAGCTTCTCATGAAGTAAATCCATTCTCCAGGCAGCATCACCTGGCATTGTTGTAATTTCGCCAAAGTAGCTATTCAGTATAGCTAACGGACCACCAAGCGCTGATTGTTCCCGTAATTCAACTGGAGCTGTTCCTTCTAGTTCTAAATGTTTTAACATCTCCTCGTTTTCATCATATTCGAAGATATTTTGTTTCTCTTCATCTCCATATGTGCCCCAATTATTTTGAACGGACTGAAGTGGAGCATACATCTGATCAATCCATTTTGCTGTTAACTCCAGATTCTGATTAGAACTCGTGATGATCATTCTTGATCGATCAAAACCAAGCGAGTTGCTTACGGCTACATTTTTTTGACCATCCGGTCCTTCCAAAGCAGGCAACAACTCATAATTTTCACCTGAGATGTTATTCTTATCCCATGTGAAATATACACCGTAGCGTTCGTTACCACCCTTGGCAACATAATTGTTCCAATCTTGTTCAAACGCTTCCACGTCAATTAAATCTTCCTGATAAAGACCATGTAAATAGTTAATCGCCTCTTTATAACCATCTGTAGTTGGCGTGAATACGACTTCTTTATCATTTGAAACGACCGTATGATTCCAGTTGTCCCCTTCACCAAACGAGCCGAATAAGAAGGCAGGGTCCTCTTGTCCCCCGTTTAAAATAAAGGACATAGGAATCGTTTGTCCTTCACCCGCAGGATCTTGATCTCGAAACGCCTTGAGTACTTCTTCTAATTCCTTCGTCGTTTGAGGCATCTCCAGTCCTAATTCATCCAGCCATTTCACATTAATCCAACCTGTGCCCTCTACTGCCTGAATCTTTTCTTTACCAGTACCTAACTCCTCAATCCATGGAAAAGAATAGATATGACCATCTGGTGCAGTTACCATTTCCTTATATTCTGGTGCCTGTTCAAACACCTTTTGTAAATTTGGCATATAATCCTCAATTAAATCTTCTACAGGAATGATCGCTTCATCATCTGCAAGGTTTAATAATTCATAGTCACTATATCCAGAGTTCATAATCGCATCTGGAAAGTCACCGCTTGACATTGCTAAATTTCTCTTCTCAACAAACGCTTCTCCTGAATAACTATCCCACTCAATATGCACACCTGTTTCTTCTTCCAAACGTTGACTTATTAATTTATCATTTGGATCTTCCGGAGCCATCGGAGAGCTTCCAGTCATAAACTTAAGCGTGACATCCTCTTCAACTGGGAAGGTAATATCTGATAGCTCGTAATCCTTAGCAGCACTTTGTTCATTTGAGCATCCTGATAGTAGCAACGACCCTAACACCACTCCAAACAACGCGTTCTTTACCTTTTTCATAACATTTCTCCTCTTTTCATTATTTTAATGAGCCTACCATAACACCCTTTTCGAAGTACTTCTGAAAAAATGGATACATAACTAGTAAAGGTAAACTAGCTAGCACAATGGATGAGTATTTAATCATTTCTGATAACCTTTGCATTTCAGCCATAGCCAATTGATCTGAGATCATCCCAGGTTGGACTTCATTTTGTATTAGTATAGAACGCAAAATGAGCTGTAGCGGGTATTTAGTCTGATCATCCAAATAAATCATGGCCTCAAAGTAAGCATTCCACTGTCCAATGAAAGCGTATAGTGCCAGCACAAATATAATCGGCTTAGATAATGGAATAATAATCTTTACGAAAATCATAAAGTCGGAGGCACCGTCAATCCTGGCCGCTTCTTTTAATTCTTTTGGAAGCCCTTTAAAGTAAGTTCTTGCCAAAATGATATTCCAGACAGAGACGGAGCCAGGTAGAATAACTGCCCAAATCGTATCTAACAATCCAAGACCTCGAACCACCAAGTATGTAGGAATCAACCCACCACTGAAAAACATGGTAAGTAAGAAGAAAAACATGATGCTCTTTTTCCAAGCCAGATTGTCAACGGATAAGGAATATCCTGCAAGCACTGCAACTAGTACAGATATAAACGTAAATGTAGTAGCGTATAATATGGAATTAAAGAATCCCCTCATAATCGTCCCATCGGCAAAAATTTGTGAATAGCCATCAATTGTCCAATGATCGGGATTCAGTGAGAACCCTTTAGTTAACAAGATACTCGGCTGGAGAAAAGAACCCAGCAGCACATACAAAAGAGGTACTAACACGATTAAAACAATAACTGACAAAAGAATCTTGTTGATAATGAGTAGATATCGGTCTTTCCGTGAATTGTTAATTATATTGTTCATTTTCTTCCCACTCCCTCTATCGCTTTTTACACAAGACCTTCACCATCATTAAGTTTCTTGACGACATAATTCACAAAGAACAGTAAGAATACATTGATAACGGCATTGAATAATCCTACGGCTGTTGCAAATGAATAATCTCCAGCCTGTAATCCGCGTTTATAAACGTAGGTTGGTATAATCTCTGAAGCTGGCAAGTTCATACTTGTTTGCAATAAATAGGCTTTTTCAAATCCAATAGCCATAATTCCACCCGCAGCCAATATGAACAATACGGCCATAACTGGCTTCAGTGTAGGAAGATCAATATGTCTTATTCTTTGGAGCAAAGATGCTCCATCAATCGTAGCAGCGTCATGGAGCTGAGGATCAACATTCGACAGTGCTGCCACATAGATAATCGATGCAAATCCAGCGCTCTGCCATACGCCCGAGAAAATATAAATGGATCGGAATGCATCTGGATCAGACATAAATGAATATGGTTCATTAGTGAAAAGTGTCATTATACTGTTTATCGGCCCTGTGGGAGAAAGGAAAATAAACAACATTCCGGAGATTACTACTACTGAAATAAAATGCGGTGCATAAAGAATTAATTGGACGTTCTTCTTGACCTGAGCCCGTTTTAACTGATTTAACATGAGGGCCAGAATGACCGGAATAGGAAAGCCAATGATCAAATCGAAAGAACTGAGCTTTATTGTATTCATCAAGATACTCAGAAAATTGGGCGACTGTAGAAAGTTAGTGAAGTGCTCTAGCCCGACCCAATCACTTCCCCAAATTCCTTTTGTCGGACTGAAGTCCTTAAATGCAATAACGGTTCCATACATGGGCACATAATGGAAGACAAGTGTCAGGATGATAGCGGGAAGCAGAAATAGATAGAGGATATAATTGGTGCGCATATTTTTTTTATGTTGACGTTTTGTTTGTGACTTCTCTTTACGCTTTATTGCTTGACTCGTTTTTGGCAAGGTGTTAGATAAAATGTTTTTATTCTCCAAAAAAACTCCCCCTTCAAATCAGAATGTGATTTAAGTCAACCGGTTGACATATTGTGATGATGTAACCCCCTTTTTTAAAAATTTACATTATTTGTTCATATCATATAGCAACCGCTTACAAATATCAACCGGTTGACATAAAAAAGTAGTAGCGATTCAAAAATTTAAGTTGTTCTGTTTTTCAGTAATTGGACCGGTAGTACCGTTTCTAAATCAACTGTTGCTTCCGGGTCGTCAACTAATTTCAGAAGGGTGTTCACTGTACTCTTAGCCAAACTTTCAATAGGTTGCCTGATGGTTGTTAAGTTGGGTTGAATATTCATTAGTGTTTTTGTCCCGTCATAGCCGACAATTTTCAATTGATCTGGAACCTCAATCCCCATCTCTCTAGCAACATTTAAACAAGAAACACCAATCATATCATCACTTGCAAAAATGCCATCCACTTGCGGAACTTCGGCAAAGATCTTTCGTATTAGCTCTATCGTTTGCTGTACATCAAATACATCTTGAATTTCATAAGTAATTGGGTTTGTTATAATATCCTCGTAAGCTTTTCTTCTTAACTGTGTAGGGGTCTCTAACTGAGCCGGACCATTGATATGTACAATATTCTTACAACCTTTTTCTATCAAATGCTCGACAGCCATTTTCCCTCCCTGGTAATTATCTGAAGATATCACAGGAACTGTTGTTGATAAATACCTATCAACGGCTACAACCGGGATGTTTTGACGTTGATAGGTACTAATTCCCCTGTTATGGGAACAAACTATTATTCCATCGACCTGATGGCGAATCAACATATCTGAATAAGACTCTTCTTTTTCTTGATTATCCAGACTGTTACACAAAATAACCTTATAGCCTAAATCCGCCAACATATTTTCAACATTAAAAGTCAGCTCTCCAAAGAACGGATTGCTTATAGTAGGTACGATTAATCCTATAAAGCGCGTCTTTTTTTTATAAAGAGACCGCGCCAGATCGTTCGGATAATAATTTAATTCTTCCATCGCTTCTTTTACTTTTTTTCTCGTACGCTCACTTATATATCCGCGATTATTAATCACTCTAGAAACTGTTGTGCGCGTTACTCCTGCTGCTTTTGCAACATCATCTAACTTTACCCTTTTCATCATCCATCTCCTCGCAACTTTTTCCATATCAATTCACTAATTACTTAACTATTTGAGAAATCAACCCTTTGTCTATTCTAGGGTTTTCGTTTCCTTTGGTAGCGATTTCAAAGCGGTCCACATAATA
Source organism: Anaerobacillus sp. 63XJN7_4_ISO-PGPR-S23-413 (assembly GCF_056173725.1). Lineage (NCBI taxonomy): Bacteria > Bacillati > Bacillota > Bacilli > Caryophanales > Bacillaceae > Anaerobacillus > Anaerobacillus sp. 63XJN7_4_ISO-PGPR-S23-413. The sequence continues at coordinate 1,127,827 of NZ_CM149688.1, read as the reverse complement.
ACATAGCAAGACAAACTAATGCCTATTACAGGAATGAGTACTGTTATACGGAAACATATATACGTTAATAACAGTAGTCCTAGGAGCATCATTATCGTTCGTACCGGCCTACCTACCGCTAATATTAAAGCATTTTTCAAGTACTGAAAACTCTTTTGGTCAAAATGGACAAATAACGGAAAGACATACAAAGACGTAATGAAATACAAGACGCTGATAACAACCGTTATATTAACCATAATGCTTTGCAATTGATTGGAGGAGATAAGCTGAACAACTTGAAAATACATGTACAACACCAATCCAAATAAAACATAAAGATACCCCAAAAGATTAGCCTTTATAAATTCCGTTCTAAAATTCCTTACAAAAAGCTTCAATACTGGAAGGTCATTATCTTCTATAATAGTGCGCCGAAGAACAGCAAATAGAGCCGCAGTAGCTGGAAATATCCCCAGTACGATCAAGCCAGTACATGTGAAAAAAAACCATAATAAATTCAACAAAAACAGATTAAACGCCCAGGTGCCAAGTCTTAAATACCAGCGTGACATTACCATGATCATAACCCTCCACTGATTTGATAAATCTTTAGTGAAAACGAAAGGGCAGACGAAATTTCATCCAAATAAATCTTTCACAATACTTTATCATTAGTTTGTTATTAATTGACTGAACCCAAACGCAATTAACCAATTGAGAAAGAAGGAAGTCACTCTCAACTTCCTCTTTCATTTAATAATCCACAGCACACCCGTTAGAAACTAGGAGAGAGAACAAAATTAAGATTCTAGTATTCTTAATTCGATGTAACCCACTGTTGGCGTGTATTCTCTGGATCATATGGTTGAAGCATGATATTCCCATCCTCTGATATAGTCATTGCCTCATCATTGAACACAGATAAGATGGTGACGGTTTGATTGTCATTCTCTTGAATGATCCATCTCTGATTATCATAACCAAGGTAGTCGTATAATTGAATTTTCTTCTGTACCGAATCAAAATCAATTGCTTTGCTAGCTTCCGCTCGTATGGAATAAGAGTCATGCTCATCACCAGTTGGTATAAGTGTCCAGGTCGTAGGCTCTTCATTAGCAGTGACAGGCACCCCATTTTGAGAAGAAGCTGCATAAAGAGATTGACCTGTTCTTTGATTGATAAAGGTCGTTTTACGTAAAGCAGCTTCAGAAACGTTACTAACCTTTACATTTTGAAAGACCGCTCTGCCTCCGAATACATTTAAACCAAAATGTCCCTCTGCAAAGGTTCCATCTCTTATATCCATTATCTTTTCTCCATCTACATCAATTTGAATACGGGGACCAGTAGCTGATATTCTCACATTATAGGTCTTCCCTGGCTGAATAAATGTTGGAACCTTACTGATTACCATACGCTCTTCAAAGCTTCCATTTATTTTATAAAAAAGACGGAAAGCGTTCATATTAGGATCTAAATTAAAATAATAACCACTTCTACCATCTTCACTGGCACGAAAAAGAATAGCACCGGCACCTCCCGATTCATGAAGTGTCATTTCTGCTTCATAAACAAAGTCGCCCCCAGTATTCTCAGCTATATAATTGGAATCACCGGTATGTAATCCCCGAATTCCTTCTTCAGTTGCAACCCATTTGACGGTATCAACATCTGACTTCCAACCAGTAAGATTAGTATTAAAATCCCCCTCAAATACATTCACTTCAAAACTCTCAGACACCTTGTTATTTGGCGTAGAAACTGTAATCGTCGCTTTTCCAGCGCTTGCAGCTTCAATTAAGGCAGTGTTATTAGTAGAAGAGCGAAGACTCACAATATCGGAATCAGACGTTTTCCATTTAAGTTTTTTCGTTCCATTCCCGTTAATACCTTTAGTTGCCGCATTAACAGCTAGCTTATCCCCAATATTCATTTCTTTTTCACGTTTATCAAGTACAATTTGGGGTCCATCTTCCATTTCCCGATCCCAAATATCCTCTAAAGAGTGTACTTTCAAGGAAATAATTTGAACTTGATCACCTTCAGTATAAAAGCTAACTCCCCTGCTCGTTGCATCCGGAAAAATGAGATCTGAAAAAACTGTCTCCCCATCATTAGCAAAAACCTCAATAGACCCGTTATCCACTAGTATATTTAATTTAATTCGCTGATTTTTCGCTTGTAATCCTGTCGTATGGGTTGTAGTAAATTCATTCGAAAAATCCGTCCTGCCTGACTCGGAACGATCCACAAATAATTTCTGTTCCGCATTATTATATCCAACAACAGTTTTTTGTTCAGAACCTTCACGAACGTGAAAACCAAACTCTGTCACATCACTACCAGCAGGAATTTCAATTTCCGCTTCTAATTGATAGGAAGCTTCGTTTACTTTGTTTAATAAATTGCTGTCATTCTTTGGAGATACAAGCTTATTCTCTGTTTCAAAAACGGTTGTTTGAATCGTTTCTAATTCTTTAATCGGTGATTGAGCTAGTCTAATGCCTTTATCTGTTAAGGTGAGTCGTAGTTCTCTTGGAATCGTTAGTTGACCATTCCATCCTTCTGTCGGGAAGGCAAATGGATAGTCCCAATTCGTCATCCATGCCATCGTAACACGACGGTTATCCGGCATATTTGCAAACGACATAGAGGCATAAAATTCCTTCCCATAATCTGTTTTCAATACCTCTCCAGGTTGATTGTCATTGATGAATTTGCCGTCAGGTGTTAGGTCTCCAATAAAATACTCTGCATCTGATCCCTCTGTATTCGGATTGGCTCCTGTACTAAGCATGAGGACCCACTTCTTCTCTCCTGTATTGTCGACTTCAAGCTGAAACAAATCCGGACATTCCCATACCCCTCCACGAATGTAGTCACCATAGCCGAAGTTCTGAGTATGTTCCCAGTTAATAAGATCGTGGGAAGTGAAAAATCTAATATGATCTCCTCCCGAAACAACCATCACCCAGCGGTCATTCGCTTCATCACGCACCACTTTGGGATCACGAAAATCCCAACCGCCTGGATTTTCTCCATTACTTCCAGGATTCTCTATAACGATCGGATGTTCTTCTGAATATTCCCACGTACGACCTCGATCCGTACTATACGCAAGGCCAATTCGTTGATTGCCATTATCGGCATCTGGATTAAAAGAAGTATAATATGCTACCAGTCCTTTACCCCCAGTATCTGAAAATAGGCCGGAATCATTATTTAAATCTGCCACAGCAGATCCTGACCATACATGACCATAATCATTCCATGGCAAAGCTATAGGTAGATGCTTCCAATTAACTAAATCTTCACTAACTGCATGTGCCCATTGTCCACCGTTCTGATGAAACAGATGATATTCACCTTCAAAATAGACTAGCCCATTTGGATCACTTGCCGATTCTCGAGCTGGTGTATAATGATAAGCAGGTCTATAATTTTCTTTATAATAACTATCTGAAGAAACTAAGTAAACATCTTGAAAATAAGCTGCACCTCTTAAAACTATCAATCCTGCTAAACCACTAGTATAACTACTATCTGTTAATTCAATTGCGGGATCTGCGTAGCCATCTAGATAGATTGTGATTTGTTCGTCATTCACTATGATTTCCAAGTGGTGTTTAGTATTGGTTTGTGACTTGAAACTTCGACTAGATTCCCCGAGTACCGTACCATCTGCTTTTTGTAATTGTACTGCAACTTCATCCCCTTGCTTCTTAAGCAAAGCTCGATAGCCCTCTGTTCCAGCCTCATTCATGCGAAATGTAAAACCTGCCTCCATTTGTTTTTCATCAACGGAGACATTACCTTCTAACACGAAGTTGTTGGCCTGTGTGTCATATATTTTCTTAACTATTTCATTCTCTCGCGCTATTCCTTTTAATCCTTTAATGTTTGGTTCCCAATCTCCTTCTTCCACTAGAGACTGACCCAAATTCGTTGCAAGTTCACTCACTTTCACGTTTTGAAATAGTGCAGACCCATTCCAAACATTCAGCCCCAGGTATCCATGATGATGAAGCGATACATTCGAATCTATCACTGGCGTATATAGATCTTCCCAATATACTTTAATATTGTCTTCTACTACTTTCACCTTTAAATGATAGATTTCACCTTCTTGAATGTTAACGTCAAATTCCTCTATTAACCTACTTTCGTCCCGAGCATCACGTAGACGAATCAGTCCTGCATCCGGCACTATTTGAACCATATAGGAATCCCAGCCATCTTCACTAGATCGAAATATCAACGTAGCATCTGCTGATTGATCTACTATCTGTATATCAGATTGGTATATAAAATTTTCTGATTGAACGTTTGAAATCGCCATTACATTCTCATTTGCTCCCGAAGTAAGCTTTAACCCTTGTACTGTATCTTCAAGTGTACCTTCACCATGAAAGACCCAATCCGTTAAATTTGTTGATGCTTTAATTGCTGAAACCTCCTCATTTTCCTTTGTACGCTCTGCTTGCACTTCTGCCGTTACCTTATTGCAGATCAATAACATTATCATTAACCCGAATGCAGTAAATATAAGAAATTTGCGAACAATCTCATCATTATTCATTAAACGATTCAAAAGCATAACTCCTCACTATATTTAATGGGGTTAACCATCTTGCTTTACCTTAAATCACCTTCTTTATTCCAACTTGTTGACTCTCATACGAAACATCTACAACGCCAAACAGATTAAAAAATCCTTTTATTACAGAACAATATATCGTAAGCGCTTTCAGGTGTCAACCGGTTGACATAACTTTTATTTTGATAGAAGAAGACACCTTCCTTACCGTATAAATAACTGAGGCAATACTAAATTGAATGAAAGATATTAAGCATTAACGACGCAAGAATAACAGTTATTACACCTAGCGAAATGTTATTTAAGCTATCGACTCGATCCTTATTTAAACGGTATGACCTACATTTTCTTGTTTAGAACCATTTCGAAATTCAATCATATCCTCAATCTTTTTTGGAAATAAAAAACGCAATTCCTACATGAGGAATTGCGTCCGATTGTTGAAGATTATTGTTGTATAACTAGGCTATTATGATGTTGCAGAATCGTTTCTCTTTAGTGAATAAAGAAATCTCATTAGCCTTCTCTCGAATTTAACCGAGTTTTTTATCAATAATCATGTATTTCGAATAGAATCTCGCACGACAATCGACTTCAAATAATGATAAACACCGTCATCATCACACGTAAATTCCGTCACATCGTCGACAATTTCTTTAATTTGGTCGGATGCATTTTTCATAGCTACAGCATAATCGGCAAATTGGAACATCGGTAAGTCGTTGTTACTATCGCCTATGGCAAGCGTCTCTACACCTGACAAATCAAAATGCTGGAGCATTTCTTTAATGCCAGTCGCTTTGTTTACATTGGCTACCATTACTTCGACGTTATGCGCTGAAGAGATTGACGTTGTAAAATCAATGTCCTGCTTGATATTTTCTAGCTCATCTTTCCATTGATTGATATGTTCTTTCGTTCGAGCGAAGAAATAGAATTTGGAAAACTTATTTCCTTCAATTTGAGCTTTCCAGTTGATCGCTTCTTTGATCGCTTCTTGACGCGAAAGCCATTCATTCAGCCCGACGCCTTCTGGCTGCGGATCTTTAATTTCTGCTTCCATATAGTGACGATCTTGTTCTAAAGCAATGCGATCTCCTCCGTATGGAAAGAGCTCATAATAAATTTTCTGCTCACGCGCTTTTTCAATAATCTTTTCAACTAAGTCAAGCTCGAGTGAATGTTCAAATATGGCCTTACCTTCAACATACCCTGCCATCCCATTTGAAGAGATAATGCCATCCACTTGAAACCCTTCAGGGACAAGCTCATTAATCTCATCCGAAGCTCTGCCTGTTGCGATAAAGACGTATATGCCATTCTCTCGTAACTCATCAATCACTTGCTTCGTATATTCACTCACCTTGTTATAGTGATTCAAGATCGTACCATCCATATCTAAGAAAATAGCTTTTGGGTTCGTTAGCATTGTGACTCTCCTTCTTTCGTTATAAATCTTCTATTTTTAAATTTAAACGGCGTATTCTTTTACACCTGATCTCTCACTTCACTCTTAACGACAATATTTTCGTCTCTAACGGTTTATAAAGTTTCTGGATCTATGAATCTATTCGTAACTCATAGTGATTGTACCATTGTATTTCCCATTTAATCATTATCAGCAAATAACATGTTACTCCTCTTTAATTACCTTGTTCAAGTTATTGATACCAATTAGTTTAAATTGGCATCAATAACCTACTTCGTTCTTTCATTATAAAAGGAGCTTATCTTGTTACAGATAAGCTCCTCGATTGTTTAGTTATTATACAAAAGGAGAACTCACAGAATACACTGACCATATGAATATCCCCCAAAAAGTAAGAGAAGTAACGCGATCATTCAACAATAGACTTTTTTTAGAAAGGACATATACTTTAAACAACGTGTATAAAGAAAAAAGTATAAAGGAAATGCTGATCCACACTGAATCTACACTTTCATAGAAGTTACTAAAAACAAGCTCAGTTAAGAGAAAGCCCACAATTAAAAAGCTAATGATTTCAATAAGTGTAATGAAATATTCTTTCCAGAGAGCCAAGTAATTCACTTCCTTTCGAATATGTACTTAACAGTTACGATACTCCTGGGATAATAACCTGCATTAACTTTCATTGAATATTATTAAAATCCTTCCATTCTCCATTTTCTAATACTTTCAAAATATTTCCTTTGCCAGATATGAATTCGATTGTTTTATTTTCATCTTTGTACCTTGTTATTGGTAGTTCAATTTTTATAGACTTTATTTCTGGTTGATTTATTAAGAAGTAATAAGTGTTATCCAATTCATCTACACCGTGTCTTGACTCTTTACCCACTAGTGGATATTTTGTAGAAGACTCTAATTTTTGGGTTGATTTCCTCTGTTGATGTTCTAGATCGAATAGCTCATCCGCAGTCAAAACTTTGATTTCTGTGGTAACTTCCTTGTTACGATCAAAAGAGTATTTTTCGAGGTGAGCTATTATTGTCGGCCAATTAGCTAGGATGACAATTCCTAACACGACAATAACAGAGGATAATGTAAGAACCGTTTTTTTCATATCTTGTCACTTCTCCCCTCTCATTTTCGTCTCTTTAACAATAGTGCCTCTCTACTTAATACCAATTATTTCAAATTAATACGAGCAACTCAATCTTTATTTTTTGTATAAATGATGTGAATGGGTATTAGGCAGGATTTTCAAACTATGAAAAACCACTACCGACCGCTGTTCGTTTTACCTAACCTTATTCCATTAGCAACAACACCAATTAGCCCAGTAATAATAAATACATAAGCTATAAACAGAGGTGTGGTGGATAACGATTCCGTCATTAATCTAAACAATCCAACAGCCAAAACAAGAAAACTACCTATCAATGCAACAAATGTTCTATTAAACAATGTGATTCCTCCTAAATAAATTATTTTCTCATTCACAAAGTTAAACTATTTAGCAACCGCTCAGAGATTGTTGAACAGATAATTATTGTCATAAATTATCCTGGTCTTCCTTCTCATTCTTTTCATAAAACAAATAAAAAATAGACATACCTGATAAAATCAATAAAGATAATGTCACGATAAGATTTTTTACTAAAAACGCAATATAAACTACGCTAATTAACATCATGATTGACGCTAATATTTTTGCAAGCACCTTACTCCCCTTTTTCTAAGTAATCTCTTCCCTACATCTCCAATACCAATTATTTCAAATTGTTATGAACAACTCAATCCTTTATTTCACACTAAAAGGAGCCTATCTTATGACAGATAAGCTCCTCGGCTCTTTAATGAAATATGGAATCGGCTATGCTTGAAAGGTTAATCTACAGCTTTTTCTTCTTTTTGAAAGATGACATTAAATGAACCTAGCTCACTTGATTTTGAAACCTTATCAATAATTGCGTTTACTTCCTGTTCCGTCTTTTTCCCTTTATATTCACTATTTGAAATGACAAATATAAGATCTTTTTTCTTTGTGTCGTATATTGAATAATGTATTTTTCCCTCTGCTTGGTAACCTTGATTCTCTAACTCATTTACAACCTTACTAGTAAAATTAGTTTCCGTTATTTTCTTTGTAATATCCATTAGTTCAAGATCCGTTGGTGGAGTGCTCCTGGCACCCAACGGCTTATCATTATTGTTCTCTATAGCAAAGAAATAGAAAACGGAAAAAACACTCCCCAGTAGAAGCAGAACTATCATTGCTTTTTTCATTTTAAATCCCACCTTCGCAAAGAAGTTGTCTTAGGGATATCGTATGTCCTCTTAATCGAACTATTCATAACGAGCAAACTGGGCATATGATTTCAGTTCTTTTTTACATATTACACCATCTCACCCCTGTTAATTTCAACATTCCGTTTTCGTTAAACCCCACTTCTACAAACAAAGAGGGAAGAATCGATGTACAATTCCTCCCTCTGTTCTAGTACATATTCATTATTCGTGATAGATAACAGGACCCCTTATGATTACTGCGCGACTTAAATCCGATCCATTAGATATCTCCCATACTCGATCGGCGTTCTGAAGACCGCTTCCCACTTATCGTGAAGGAGCTCTCCATCCTCAAACAATCCGCTCACATAGTCTGAGATAAAGTTACATTCAATAAAATAAGGCTTACCCGCTTTTGTGATGCCGATATCGAATCCAAGATCGGCTAGCTTCGGAAAATGGTGATCGAGTACGCGGGCGGTTTGAAGTCCTAGCTGTTCAATGCTTTGTAGGAGCGCTTCGTACGAAATTCCTGGATGGGAATGAGGCGCAACAGCTTCAAACGTGTACGTCGTTCCCCCTTGTGCTCCATTCGTTAGAAAGTCTCCCCCATTCGCCACCTTGCACATCACGCCTGACACCTGCCAATTCCCGTTTCGATTCTTTTGAACCGCGACGCGCAAATCAAACGGATGGCCTTTAAAGTCAGCTAGCGGAATCATCTCCTGAATCATGTACGTATGCGTACGGAGTCGGTTAACGAGCACCGCAGGCAGCGTCTTTTTGAAATCAACTTGTTTGAGCTCGCCTTCTTTTGTTTTATAAAAGAGGCGCCATCCTTTCTTAACCCGCTCAACTTTCATCGCGCCAATGCCGAATTCGCCATAGCTTTTCTTGAGAATGAATTGCTTGTAGCGTGCAGCCATTTTATTTAAGTTGTTGATCGTAAAGAGCTCCGTCTCAGGCAAGTGGTCTCGAAGATTGTCATGCTTGATCAGGACTTCGTGAACTTTATGCTTCTCCACATCATAATTCGGCACATTGTAAACGACGCGGCCCTCCTTCATTAAAGATTTGATATGCGAACGGTAAGCTGGCAAGTAATCGAGCACGCGTGTATAAATGACTTTCGGCGCTGGAACTTCTTTCACGACAAACGTTTCCTGTTCATACACATAGGCTTTCACCGTCGCGACGCCTGGCTTTAGATCAAAGAATCGAAAATAACAAGGGATCATGCCAAGTTCTCTTGCTGACTTCTCCCAAATCATAAACATGCTGCGCGTGCCACCTCGTAGTTCAGGCATTGCCTCATACGTTGATTTTGGAAGGATAATACCTAAATAGTGATCGCTCACAACGATCTGCCCCCTTCGCTTTAATCTATTGTGAATAGGGTCCGTATTGTGCCTGGTCGAGTGCATTTCATCTGATAAGATAGGCGCTTCTCGGCCCTATTTCATGGTCAGTGGACAGGCACCTACACCGGGCTTATCCCTTTTTCATAGAATAGTATTGAATTGAGAAAGAAATGAGGAGAATATATGACAACTCCAGTATCTGGCTATATTACGGATAACCGAAACTTAGTAGGACGAAAAGGAAATCCGAACCTTTTTTATGATATAAAGGATAACGTTGCATTTAAGAAAGATCCTGAAAACCTTATCTATCTCTTATCCTCAGCGCAAATGCCAGCGATGATCGGCGGCTCACTTGCCGAATTAAGAATGTCGAAAGGATCTGTACGCGAGCCGCACTGGCATACAAACTCATGGGAATTGGTATACCTCGCTTCTGGATCCGCAACCGTCGGCATCCTCAACCCGAACAATGATCAATTATTAACGTATCAGCTACGAAAAGCTGGTGAAACGGTCTTTATTCCAATGGGCTATTGGCACTGGATTAAGGCAGATTCGGACGAGACCTTGCTGTTATTATTCTTTAACAACGACCGCTTCCAAACGCAAGATGGCTCTAGCATGCTGACGAAAACCCCTCTGAAGGTTTATGAAGAAGCGTATCGCATAGACCCGAAAACAATGGAAAAAGCGCTAGATCCAATTGAAGGGAAAAGTCCTGTCGTTATCGGACCGCCACCCCCTTTATCACGCAAACGTCGCAGGCGAATATAAACGAGACAGACCTTTGTAATAGGTTCCCTTAACGAAACCTTAGGTAGGATTACCTAAGGTTATTTTTGATGCTATTACTTTGGGAGGATATGGGTGGAATGAAGTTTTAAATTCGTTCGAATATGGAAGAGAGCAACCAAAGGAATTTGGTTTCATCCTTACTGGAAAACAATTATCCTTTATTATGTAACGATAAAAAGACTTAAGAGGTGACGACTTATGGCAAACATTCTAATGCTTAATATCCCAGGTGAAGGACATGTTAACCCAAGCTTAGGCATGGCAAAAGCTTTTGGAGATCGGGGAGACAGCGTCTATTATATTTCAACTGAAAAATTCAAAGACCGCCTAGAAGGCGTAGGAGCCAATGTGATTCTTCATGAGGATCGATTAGATGGTTTACACATCAATCATGGTAGTTCAGAAGGAATCAATAACTTTCTACATTTCTTTATACGCTCATCTTTAGATATCCTCTCGCTTACAAAAGAGTTAGCGAAAGAAGTAGCGATTGATTTTGTTTATTACGATGCCTTTGGTCCTGGTGAATTAGTAAAAGAGTATTTACAAGTACCAGGCTTCTCTTCTTCATCATCCTTTTTAATCCCAGATGATTATAAGAAAAACCTCCCCCTTCACCCAGACGCGTCGGTGTCATTTGAACTCGATGAAAAAGGGAAAGCTTTATTAGCTAAGATGAAGCAAGCGTTTGGCGTCGCTCCTAAAACCATGTTGCAATTTATGCAAAATCAAGGCGAGCAAACGATGGTTTATTCAAGCGAGTATTTCCAACCTCATTTAAGTGAATTTGGTGAAGGGTATCATTTTATTGGTCCTAGCTTCCCGGAACGAAAAGACGCGACTGACTTCCCACTTGACCAGCTTGAAAACGAGCAGGTTCTTTTTATTTCTATGGGCACAGTGCTCGATCATGTTGAGAGTTTCTTTAATATGTGCATCGACGCCTTTACAGATTTTCCAGGGAAAGTTGTCATTTCAGCAGGATCAAGTGCTGATTTCACTAAAATAAAAGAAGCTCCCGATCACTTCATTATTCGAAAATATGTTCCTCAGCTAGATGTGTTGCAGCATACGAACGTGTTCCTTACCCACGGAGGAATGAACAGCACTAATGAAGCGATTTACTTTGAAGTTCCGATGGTGGTGCTCCCTCATGATAAGGACCAGCCTTTGGTCGCTGCACGCCTCGCAGAACTACAAGCCGGATATCCTATTTTCCCACCGAACGTAACAATCGAATCGCTACAGCATGCAGTGAATCAAGTCATTCATAACGCGAACTATCAGCTAGGCATCCGAAAGATCAAAGAGAGCTTTCAAGCCTGTGGCGGACCTAATGAAGCATTAGAAATCATCGATCGCCACCTTGCGTCGAGATAACAGGATCATAAAGCCTCCCCGTTACGAAGTTGATTCACTTATGAAATAACCGTATACTTTTGATGGATACTAGTAGACTATTACTTAATGAAGACGGGGAGGACGAATCGTGATCGATTTGCGCAGTGATACGGTAACGAAACCAAATGAACAAATGAGAAAAGCGATGTACGAAGCTGAAGTAGGCGATGATGTGTATGGAGAAGATCCTACGGTTAACAGGCTCGAACAAATCGCTGCAGAAACGCTAGGAAAAGAAGCGGCTTTATTTGTCACGAGCGGCACGCAAGGAAATCAAATTGCTGGCTTAGTCCACTGTCAGCCTGGTCAAGAAGTGATCATGGAATCTCAGGCGCACTTATTCCTATATGAAGCGGCAGCACTGTCCGCCTTTGCTGGTGTACAAATTAAGACGATCGATGGGAACCGCGGTGCGATGAATCCAGGCGATGTTGAAGCAGCTATCCGAGGCGAAGATATTCATCAGCCGGAAACAGGATTAATCTGCATCGAAAACACCCACAACAAAGCAGGCGGCGCAATTGTTCCTCTTGACAATATGGAACAAATCTATCAACTATCAAGGAAACATCAGATCCCTGTTCACTTAGATGGGGCACGATTATTCAATGCTTCTGTAGCAGCTCAAATTCCCGTAAAAGAATTCGCGAAGTATACGGATTCTGTTCAGTTTTGCTTATCAAAAGGACTCGGCGCACCAGTTGGTTCCATTATTGCCGGTACTTCTGAGTTTATCGAGAAAGCTCGAAAATGGCGTAAGCGCCTTGGCGGTGGTTTAAGACAAGCAGGTGTTCTCGCTGCACCGGGCATTATTGCTCTCGAAGAAAACGTGAAGCATCTTGAGATGGATCACGAGAACGCGAAGTATCTTGCTGATGGTCTTCAGAATATTGAAGGGGTTAACCTTGTCAATCAAGTGGATACAAACATACTCTTAATTGATATTACGAATACGAAGAAAACGACAGAAGACTTTATCCACCGTTTAAAAGAACAAGGCGTTTTAGCGGGTGCGTTTGGTCTGAACGTGATTCGATTTGTAACGAATAATGGGATTACGAAGAAAGACATTGATGCTGCATTAACGGCTGTCCGAAAAGTTGTAAGTTAAATTCCAATTTATTCATTTCACATGTTTATAGATTGAAAAAAGACCCACAAAATCATCATTCATTTTGTGGGTCTTTTATGTTGATAAATCAATTTTTCACATGTAATGCGATGAAAAGTTTAACCGAAATAAGATACATAGGTAAGAGATAGAATCTGAAACTATCCCTACTTAAAATAACCCTTACGAATGAACCTTCGCAAGATATTATTAGCTACTTATGGATATTTATTTCCTTCCTTGCTATAAATTTCATAAACAAAATATCCAACTAAATAACCTAGTGCCGCACCTAAATTAACGGAAGATAGTAATGAGAACGAGAAATACATACCAACCACTACACCAATACCAGCCCCCAAAAGCATTCCGATTGGGATGAGACTATCTAATAAAAGTTGAGCAGCTTTTGAATTTTTCTTCCCCAGATTGCCTTTATTAGATTTATACTTTAGGCTTTCAATCACAAAGACAACTACTATGCCCATTAAGACAAGAGGTGCTATTGTCTCAGCTATCCACATAATCAAATCTCCTCCCCCAAGATCATACCTGCCACTCAATATCTACTTATGGATCTTTTATAACAAAAATGCTCCACCTCTTTTAATCGAATAGGAAATTCCCAACCAATCCAATCAATAGCATGATAATCAAACTCCCAAACAGAAAATATCCGATTACCTTAATAGGTAAGGGCAGTTTTCCACCTCTTGATTTTGGATAACCTTCAATGTTTTGTTTATGAGCTATAGCATCATTGAATGGTTTATTTTCGTTTTCGTTGTTCATAGAGAATCTCCCTCCTCCTCTTGATAGAAGTTAATCAACTTTCGTAACCCCCCTCGTCTCTATTACTCTCGTTTCCCACTGATTCGCTTACTATACATCCAATAACATACAAAATAGCTACCCACCAAAAGAAGTAAATAGAATAACTCTGGATGATTAAATGGAGCGTTTTCTAGAGGTCCTGTTCTTAAGTCGAAAAAGCTTAAGACCACATTTATCACAAAGACGGTTAGTAAGAAAATCCAACTTCCTACAATCGCTTTTTGTTTAATGAATCGAGAGCGTTCATCATTGGTTTTTGAACCACTTCCATACTCTTTATCTCCAGTAAACCAGCCAATAATTAAAAATAGAATAAAGCTAACAAATATAGAAATAGCCCATTCGTTTAACATTTTTACCACCTCTTCTATTTAAAATAGACTCTTATAACTAATCTCTTCAATAAGCCGTCTCCTAAAAAAAATGAGATAGAATTATGCTTTGTTCGCTTAACAATCATGAACAAAACTAATCTATCTCAAATTTACATATTACACATTTATAGCGGCTAGCTTTTGCTTTCCTAAAATAACAGTTTGTATTTAATTTGAGTATGTTGGCTGACTTTCTTTATACTCTCCAAATTGGTAGCGATTAAGTAGTCGATCAAGCTCCTGGCTAGCCATTAATGTCTGTTTATGTGTAAAGCCATGAGCTAACACCTTTAAAGATAAAAGAGATTTTTTTTCATCGATCAGATCAAGAAGATCTGCACGATTATAGCATTTGATTGGCGATTTAAACGCTTCCCTTCCTAAATTAATGTTGGAGAACCAGAAGTACATATAAACAGCGTGCTATATATGGATTCTAAGGAATGGGCCAAATAATAGTGCTCAAAATATAAAATATAAAGATTTTCATTCCTACAAGTTCATTAATCAACATGTATATAACGCTATTAAATTAGTACGATAATATAGTAATTCATGTAATAGTTTACTATATTTTGCAAAAAGAAAATATAAAAAAAGAAATATTGCGAAAGAAATATTTGTGCTAACTCCAATAGCTAACTTACCATACTTTATAACGATTATGGCATCATGGCTTCAATTGTCTTCAAATTTTAACCTGTTGGGGATAGAGAATTGTCTTAATCTTATTTTCATATCCAACATAGTGTGGGCACATTATGCCTTCTAAAACGAAACACTGATTAACATAAATCCGCTACTCAGATTACTGACTATTCATTTTGTTGATAATCTCTATGATTTCTTCATTATCTCCTGTATCCACGTTTACAAGCTTTGTATTGGTAATGATATCTTCCATTTCCTTCTGAATTTCTTCTTTATCTATATCTTCAGGAGGAGGAAAGCCACCATACCAGCGCAAAGGAACGTTATATACATTAATCGTGCCATCTCCGTTACCACTATACGTAACGATGCCATCTACGATACGGGAACCACGTAATTGAACAACATCTTCTGGATAAGTGAGACTGTTCTCATCATCAGGATCAAGAGGGGAACCAGCGGATATAAGTTGAACATTTAATTCATCTACTTCTTGATTCGGTCCTAGCTGTGACCAGACACGAGCGTATTCAATTTCCTTGGAGGAGTAATCATCTAACGCATGATTTTCTTCATTTTCATCTGCGAAATTTGACTCACCGCTTTTTGGTTCTTCAGAAGAGGTTTCTTTATCATCTTCCTGAGAAGTGTCTTCTGACGTTGATGAAGATGCATCTTCGTTTACTTGATTACCCTCTTCCACTTCAGTCGCTTCTTCCGTTGATAAAGAAGCGTCATTCTCAGCAGCATTTGCATTTAATTTGGCATTCGTATTATCTGAACACCCTGCAAGTAATAGAATAAACAATAATAAGGACATATGACAATAAAAAAGCTTTACCTGTTTCTTCATTCGATCATTCCTTTTATTTATTATCTTGTCTAACGATTAGTAATAAAAAATGAAATCATCTCATTCGATCAACATCACGATCATCTAAGTGCCTGTACCAAATGCCTCTGCAAATTTTCTCCCCATAAAAATTCCCTAAATTTACAATTAATTTCCACACTATCATCCATTATTTCAGATTATTCTCATTAACTCAAGTATCAATTTCATTTAGTTCAAACCTTATTCTGAGGAACTTACTTTTAATCAACGAAAGGAGACTATTGCCCTTCAGTGTACAAGAAACATACTTATGAATAGTAAGTACTAAAGTTCTTCTGTTTTCATTCTCCTCAATGATGGTTTCCTGTCATATTTCTAAATCACCCTTCCAAGCTTCTTTCAATTCATAAATACACTTCCTTAATTCTTAATTGTCGTTGATTCAAATCATTTTTTTAATCTATATTTCCATGCAAAAAAAGGAGCCTACCTTTAATAAACTGTACCCTATAGATTAGACACTTTGAAAAAAGGTCTCTCTATAGGGTGCTTTTTTGTATACTGGAAGAAAGAAAACAAGTAGGGACTGGTTTACGATGGGGAAAAAGTTATTTTCTAAACAAGAAGTGAAACAATTATCTACTAATAAGTATGTGAAAGCCGTAAGTAAGAACGGAATAACCTATACAGACGAATTTAAACGCCTCTTTATAACCGAGGATGAGAACGGAAAATTCCCAAGACAAATTTTTGAAGAGTGTGGTTTTGATAGTGAGGTATTAGGTGCTAGACGGATGAAATCCTCTGCGGATAGATGGCGAGCTGCTTATAAGGAAAAGGGGCTTGATGGTCTTCGCGATAATCGTAAAGTGAATTCAGGAAGGTCAATGGATCGTGAACTTACATTAGAAGAGAAATATAAACGTTTGGAGGCTCAGAATAACCTATTAAAAGCAGAAAATGAGTTACTAAAAAAGCTCGAAATGATGGAGAGGGGGAAAAAGGACGAGGACTAACTGCGCAACAGAAATATCTTCTTATTAAATCTGTGATAAAAAAATTCAAGCTAAAGAACATGGTGAGTTATTTGTGTACTTTGTGTGGGATTTCTCGATCCGGTTATTATCATTATTTCTCCGAGAAAGCTCAGGTGCGAAGAGAACAACGTGATAAACAAGACGAAGTTGTCAGAGATTTAATCTTAAAAGCGTATCAATTTAAAAGACGGAAGAAAGGCGCTCGCCAGATTAAAATGACACTAAAGGGTCAATTTCAAACTGTATACAATCTAAAACGCATACGAAGGATCATGAAGAAGTATGACATTATATGCCCACTCAGAAGAGCAAACCCCTATAGAAGAATGGCTAAAGCAACAAGTGAGCACGCTGTTTCACCCAACTTATTAAACAGACAATTCAAACAGAATATCCCTGGAAAAGTGTTACTTACTGATATCACTTATTTGTTTTATGGCAAAGGTAAAAAAGCGTATCTCTCTACCATAAAAGATGGATCAACAAACGAAATCCTTGCCTACAATGTATCGGATCAAATTACATTAGATCTCGCCACAGATACCCTAGTCAAACTAAAAAACAACAGAAAAGTTAAGTTAGCAAAGGATGCGTTTATTCACTCAGATCAGGGCTTCCATTATACGAGCCCAATCTTTCAAAGGCTAGTGAAGAAATATAGGTTAAGTCAATCAATGTCAAGACGAGGAAACTGTTGGGACAATGCGCCTCAAGAGTCTTTCTTTGGTCACTTTAAAGGCGAAACCTCTATTAAACATTGTGTATCTCTTGAAGAATTAAAACGAGAAGTTAAAAGCTACATGACTTACTATAATTACTACCGATATCAATGGAACCTAAAGAAGATGACCCCTGTTGAATACAGGAATCATCTCCTTAGGTCAGCCTAACCCTTTTTTAAAGTGTCCTTTACAAAGGGTACAGTTTATAACAGATAGGCTCCTAAAATAGTAAGTAAGGATGTGTATTACATCTATAAGCAAATTCATCAAATAACTAACTCTTCTTCCAACCTGGATATCTAAACAAACATCGAACTGCTTTCAACTGGAATGATGCTATTAAAGGTCATAACTCCTTATTTAGTTAGAGGAATTTTAATATCCTCACCAACTTCAAGAATACTGTCCTTACGATCCTCAACTGGAGCAAAAATCATAATATATTCATCATCTTCACCCTGTACCTCGCCTTTACTGAAGATCGGGTCAACCCTTTTACCAGCTGATCTTATAAACACTCCCGATTTTTTCTCATTTACAATATAACCTTCTTCATCATCTATTTTTCTTGCATTTAAAAATTGTTGCTCTAACTCACTAAGAACTTCATATCGCATTCCCGTTTCGTCAGTCAATATTTTCGTGTCAGGTCCAGTAACAACCACTCTCGTTTCAAGTGCCGAAAATTCCACACGCTTAATGCGATAGGTGACATCTTCAAAAGTGAATTCTTTATCTATTTTCACTTTTTCCCTGTCTGATACTGCAGATGCATCAAGTTTAAAGTCAAGTGGCCAAATTGCTTCTACCTCTTTGGACGAACTTTCATCATGTATAGT
The DNA here is from genome assembly GCF_056173725.1 of Anaerobacillus sp. 63XJN7_4_ISO-PGPR-S23-413. Lineage (NCBI taxonomy): Bacteria > Bacillati > Bacillota > Bacilli > Caryophanales > Bacillaceae > Anaerobacillus > Anaerobacillus sp. 63XJN7_4_ISO-PGPR-S23-413. The sequence continues at coordinate 1,109,570 of NZ_CM149688.1, read as the reverse complement.
TAAATTCTCGATTTCTAAATGAATGTCCATTCCCTCATAGGGTTTTATTGATTCAAAAGATAATGCTTCGACTACTTTATTTTCATTTTCTTCATAATATCTGCTACCCCAACCAACAGTAGCCAGGTTATTTTTTTTCTCGCCATTCACCTTTACGTTAATTGAACTATAGCCTTCAAATAAGTCTATATAATAGTTCTCTAAATTGGTCGTTTCACTTTGATAAATGAGTAAAAGTTTTGTTTCTTTGTCATCCGTCATTATTTTCTCAAATCGCACTTTTATATCATGTTGTTTATCATAGTAGGTTTGATCAATCGATTTGCCATAACCCAAATCGATTGCATTTCTAACCCCAATATCATCAATTTGTTTACTTGAAAATAGTTTTTCATAAACATCTTGAATAGCAGCTAAAGCTGGTGTAAACGTCAAAGTAGAAAAAACAATTAAACATAAAGCCGCAGCTATTGATAATCTTTTAGATAATGTCCTTTTTCTATTTTCTTTGACTTTATTGACTGGAATGGGCTCTTTTAGGGTTTGCAAATTTTCTTTCTTATGTATTTTTTGCTCCAAATCGTTCCAGACATCTGGAATGTGAGTTTCAATTGCATTATTCAAATGTTTTTTAATTTGGTCTTCCTTCATGAAAATCCCTCCTTACTCTAAGTCTTTTTTCATCCGCTTTAATGCCAGACTATACTTCCAAACTACTGTACCCAGAGGAAGCTCTAACACTTTCGCGATCTCCCTATGCTTTAATCCAGAGATATCCTTCATAATAACAATCTGTCTCTCTTCGCTATTGAGTACCTCTAAGTATTTCGCTAATACAATTCGATCTAATGGGTCCTCTGAAAAATAAGGCACTCGTTCAAAATACTCTTTATCAAAACCCGTTAGTTCTCGTTTCTTTTTTCGGTAGAGATCCATAGCCGTATTTCTAGAAACACGAATTAACCAGGCCTTCACATTTGAAACTTCATGATGTTCTAAATGCTGATAGAGTTTGATAAATACTTCCTGTAGAACATCTTCAGCCAATTCGAAATCTCTTAATATCGATAATGCCATAGCAAATACATTTTTCTTATGATCATTGAATAATTGCTTAAACTCATCAATTCTTTCAATAGGCTTTTCTGATTGTTGCATACTCATTTCATTCATTTGCCTCCTCCCTTCACACTAAGTAGACGATTCAGCATCAAGTTTTATTGGTGATTGTCCAAAAAAATCATTAAACAAAAAATGGAACTTCATAAATACGAAGTTCCTAAAGATTTTTTATTGTTCAATAATTAATTACATGAATAAGCGGTCTGCTTCATTATAAATGAACAGCCTTTTTCTCGAAAAACTAATTTCGATATACCCTCCCGTAGTCACACCATTCCACTCATCTATGTATTACCTCAAGAAAACCCAAACCAATACTAATAAGATCGCTATTATTACCCAGATTAAAGCTTGTTGATTTTTCACGCTTTTCCCTCCTTCCATCCCACTTTGTCAAAGCTAAGACTACTTAACTTGTAATCAGAACAGCTGACAAATGCCGACACACAGAAAGAGATGACGGCATCTTCATTTAACGAATAAATGCAAGATCTCTTTTCTCAAGTGCATCCGTCAGCCATCGAGGGTGCATGGTTAATAAGTTCTGTGGTAAACGTGACTGTCCAAAAAATTGAACATCAAGTGATTCGGCAGAGTTGCATCGAAGTTCTCCACCTGTCACTTCAGCAAGGAAGCATGTTGTAATAAAATGAACGACTTTCCCATTTGGATAATGAAAAACCTGTGAAGTAGGATCAGAGTAAACACCGATGATCCTGGTAATCGTTATATCCAAATTTGTTTCTTCTTTCACTTCTCTGATGGCTGCTTCGGAGACTGTCTCCCCTATTTCGATATGACCAGATGGAATCCCCCATTGCCCCACATCGGTTCTTTTTTGTAATAAAACCTCGTTTTCTTCATTTAGAATAATCACAGCAACACCAGCTTTTAGTTCTTCGATTGTCGACATATAGAATACCTCCTTTAAATAATTAAAAAGGCCCGAAGAGAAAGATTTCAGCGCAGTACAAATACGCTGAACCTTTCCCCTCGGACCTTTTATGTCAATAGGTGCCTTTTACTTATGTAAAAGATGTAGCCCTCGGTCACTAGCCTATCTCGATAGTGGAACCCTAGCTACAATTTTCCAGTTCATATTTACTTTACAACACATAACGATAAAGTTAAAGGTATTTTCACATGATCATGCTAGTTAGTGAATAGACGAACTAAAACACCATCATCTTCCACGTCATGTACAAAAAATCCAACTCCATAGCTTGATGCTACAGCCATAATCACAGTCCAAAGTACTAAACTCGTCATCATCCAGCTGGTGACCAGCTTTCTTTTTGAACCGAAACTCATTCCCATAAACGCTGAAATATGTGAGCCGACGAAAAAGGGACCGATGATTGTTAAGCCTGGCAAACCATACTTATCAAAAAGAACTCTTGCACGTTTCTCCTTCTTCGACTCTTGCATTTCCTCGACATGTGCTTCTGTCGTCTCGCCCTCCTCCTGAACCACATCCTTCGTACGCTTTTGTTTTCGCTTCTTCCGCCATACTTTAAATTTATCTACAAATACAATTAACAAAACAACTGTCAAAGCATTTCCTAAAAAAGCAAGTATGCCTGTTAGTACTGGCGACAGCCCACCGATGATCGCTAGTGGGATTACAGCAACAAGTTCAAATAACGGAATCGCTGCCAAAAGAAACACTAAAAAATACGATAAAAACATCGTCTCCATTCCCCTCTAAAATAAGTCATTTCTCACTAAGTAGCCAAGCATTCCACGAACAATTATCCCTATACCTAAACTATTCGTAAGGACCCAATCGTATCCTCAAGTATGAAGAGCACTTACCTAATAGGAACAGCCATATTACCTTCGCCACCTATCCAATCTTGAAGACCTTTCACGGACTAAGTACCGTCACCTCCTCTCCTTCTTCTTTCATCTCGAAAATGCTATTTAATCGTTAACTAGAAATCAATAATTCACAATTATTCGCCAATTACCCAATACCAATTATTTCAAATTCATCTGAATAACTCAATCTTTAATTTTGATAAATATGGAAAACTTTTCAACAGTCCAAAATAAATCGTCCAAGCTTCACTATTTCATCCGTTCAAAACTCTCCATCAATTAGCATTTAAAAAAGAACCCTTTAAAAAGGGCTCTCTCAACTGTTTATATTAAATTATTTTGCATTCTCATCCGGTTGATGAAGACCAAAGATATTTCCTTCCGTGTCAAGGTAATAGGCCTGCCACGCCATTCCAGGCAATGCGTATTTGCCCATCGCTGTTTTGCCACCATTAGCAAGAACTTTCGATTCAGTAGCATCCAAATCTTCCACGCCCATTGTACAAGCATACCCATTGATTGCAGCGTTACCTTCTGGAGGTGGACCTTGCCGTTTCATCAACGCTCCATCGATTCCTGGCTCTTTTGCATCACCAGTCACCACGCCAAGATAAGGCATGCCGGCATATTCACTCCAGTCTTCAAACTTCCAATCAAATACGTTCCCGTAGAACTTCTTAGCCCGTTCCATGTCATCTACATGAATTTCAAAATGAACAACTCGTCCCATAATTCCCTCCTAATTTCAGCAAGATTTGAGAAGGACATTCGGTTATGAAATCTGTTCTTATGTATCCTTCACGTATCTATATTCGAGTCATCATGTCATACTCCTTTACGACTTTTGGTTCAATTACTCATTCTTCTCCAAATTGTCTTTCCATTCCAATTGAGCTACAATCGCATATTCCGCCATTTTTACCGATTCAGGCAAAGTTTTGACATCGCTATCGTTCACTGACGACATTTGGTTCTCACTTGATCCAATTAAGTATGCCAAATACACCGTTTCTCCTTTTGTGATCGTGACTTCTTCTTCTATCTGTTCAAAGATAAATGCGCCCAGCTCTTTAGGCATATTGGTCGATCCTTTGCTGTATCCATCCGGTGATCCCATTGTAAAGTAAGCTACTTTTTCTTCCATTTGAAGTTGGAATGAGTGAAGAGCTTTATTGAAACGCTCTTGTTCATAATTTCCACCCCAGGTAACAAACTCTTCTTTTCCATCTTCTCCGTCTTTGTATACAACGATCGAAGTCACGAGCGCTTCTCCTTCTCCTACGGTCCCATCCACCGTATAAAAGGTTTTGAAATCGACTCCCATTTGATTCACGATGCTTTGCTCACGTTTTGATAGTTTGGCAGGCTTAATGTGTAAGGAACTTGCAGAAGTCTCTTGAGTAGAACCTTTCTCCTCCTGCTTTCCTTCATTGCTGCCTTCATTCGTACATGCTGCTAGAAGCAGAAATACTCCTAGTAAAGTGATAAATCGTTTCATCTTTGTTCCTCCGTCTTTCTATTTCAACCTATTGATTTGCCCTTTCTAAAACCACAATTCTCCTTTACGAAAGACCCCCACTTAGGAGGAGAGAAGAGTATAGCTTCTTATAATTTAATGATGCAACGAATCGACTCATCACCTTTTTGGTGTGCCCCCATATTATTTCATCTCATAAAAAAATAATCGCTCAAAACCAAAGCGATTACTTTTCTTTTCATTCAGTACTGTCCTTATGATGTTCTAACTTCTTTATTTCCAACTCAATCTTCTTAGCTTCAAGCTCTAGCTCTTTCATTTTTATATCTTTTTCTGTTTTCTTAACATAGCCATAATAGATGAGCGATAAACCAACGACGATCGTAAGATAAAAGAATAAACCCAATTTTTCATCCCCCTAATGTGATTAGTGTTTGCATATGCTACACAATCATATATTTGTTTCGATCGGAGCTGCAAGTCTGTATTCTATAAGAGCTCCTCTTTACTAAAATCCCCTTAATAATATGTGGTAATGGTTAAGACAAGACTAAAAATCGTAAATAGCACTGAACCATAAAAAACAGCACCTACATTTACTTTCAGTTCATTATCTTCTTGAACTTTCCACCCTGCCTCGCTTGCCTCAGCAGTAGCCCCTTTTGATAAAAATCCTCCGCTACTGTTAAAGAAGTAAAGCACAATGGTAAGCCCTAGAGCAATAAAGAAGCTCCATTCACTAAATGAAAAAGAAATGAATACACTTGCAGCCCATACGAGTATACCGATCACAAGCGATGCAATCACTGACCTTAAAATGACCTTTTTCACACATATCTCCCCTTCTTCTCATTAAGTTAATATCCAAAAATATTAAACAAACAAATGACGTAAGAACAAAAAGCCGTATAGTAGCGCTCCACCAATGAAAGTAAGCAATCCAACCAATAGAAAACCATAGACTAATCCCTTTCCCATGGCAAATAAGTCTAGAAACAAATTCTTAACTGAATGAAATAGTGTTTGCATAGCGCACTCCTTGAACATTTATCCCTTTTGTTATCTTAATTAGTTATACGAATGAAACGCATCAAATGTTTCACCCTTACCACATTATTCCTTCTTCCCATAATACAAAAGGAGCAGACAGGTTCTCCTCTCTGCTCCTTTTGTGTTATTTTAATTCTTGTTGCTTACCACCTGGCCGTTAACATCTTTCTTCTCGTATAAAATTCCACTCCGTCTGATCCGTTCGCATGAAGATCGCCATAGAAGGAATTCTTCCAACCTGAGAACGGGAAGAAAGCCATCGGGGCTGGTACGCCAATATTTACGCCTAGCATGCCAACTTCGATGTTTTCTCTGAAATATCGAACGTTGCTTCCATCCTTAGTAAATAGGCAAGCCCCGTTTCCGAAGTCGGATTCATTCGTGAGCTCGATCGCTTCTTCTAGATTTTTCACTCGCACAATTGATAGCACTGGCGCGAAGATCTCGTCCTTCCAGATTTGCATAGAGGAGTTTACGTGATCAAAAATCGTTGGTCCGATAAAGTAGCCTTCATCGTTGTATGCTTCGTCGTTTCGGCCGTCGCGAATGAGCGTAGCACCTTCCTCCTTACCTTTACGGATATAGCTTTCCGTTCTTTCTTTATGTTCTTTACGGATAACCGGTCCTAAGAATACGTCTTCATCAAGGCCGTTGCCGATTTTTATTTCATCGGCTTTTTCGTTTAACTTTTGAAGCAATGGCTCCACAACATCATCTACCGCCACAACAACGGAGCAAGCCATGCATCGTTCGCCTGCAGAACCGTATGAAGCAGCGATGATTTCTTTAACCGCAGCGTCAAGATCAGCGTCAGCCATTACGATGGAATGGTTCTTCGCACCGGCAAGTGCCTGAACGCGTTTGCCGTTCGCAGCACCTGTTTTGTAGACATATTCGGCGACGGGCTGTGAGCCGACGAAGGAAATCGCAGGCACATCTTTGTGCTCTAGAAGCCCATTCACAACGTCATGTGCTCCGTGAACAATATTCAGAACGCCATCCGGTAAGCCCGCTTCTTTAAAGAGCTCTGCTAAGCGGTTTGCGAGTAGCGGCGTCCGCTCAGAAGGTTTAAGGACGAACGTATTCCCCATCGCGATTGCAAGTGGAAACATCCAGCACGGCACCATCATCGGGAAGTTAAATGGCGTAATGCCGCCTACAACACCAACAGGATAGCGATACATGCCTGATTCGAGATTCGTTGCGATATCCGGAAGCTGCTTGCCCATCATTAACGATGGCGCCCCGGCTGCAAACTCAACGCATTCGATCCCGCGCTGCACTTCACCCTGTGCTTCTTTAAAACTTTTACCATTCTCTTTTGTTAGCAATCTCGCAAGCTCGTCCCAATTGTCGACGAGCAGCTGCTGGTATTTAAATAGAATGCGCGCGCGTTTCGGAACGGGCGTTTTACTCCAGGTTTTGAAGGTAGCCTTCGCTACTTTCACTGCTTCATCAAGATCTGCTTTCGTTGAAATCGGAACCTGAGCAAGCTCCTCCCCTGTTGCCGGATTTGGAACAGCTTGAAATTGATCGGTATTCGCATCGACCCATTTACCATTAATATAGTTTTGTAGCACGTTCGTTGCCGTCGTAGCCATGTTTTCATTCCCCTTCCAGTTGTGTTAGCGAACCTTTTCTTCACTTATAAATTCATAGTCATAGCAAATCTCATAAAGTTCTTCTAATTCCGCCTGTGTAGGCAAGCAAGGATGATGCGCTGGGCTCCCGCTGTCTAATGCGTCTGCTGCCATTTTGCTAATAACCTGCTTGAACGCCGTCTCATCAATTCCCCAGGATTTTAAGTTCGGGATATTTAATGAGGCACAAAGACTTTTGATAGAAGAAACCGCCACATCAGCCGCTTCTTCATTTGAGAGCGCCTCGCTTTCTTCTGTCTGAAACAGTCTCCCGAGATCAGCGAGTCGATCGATGCAAGAATCCTTACTGTATTCGAGTACAGCTGGAAGCAGCATCGCGTTTGAATATCCATGCGGCACGTGAAAAAGAGCACCGATTGGACGCGACATGCCGTGCACAAGACAGACGGAAGCATTTGTAAAAGCCATACCCGCCTGAAGAGCACCTAAACTCATCGCTTCTCGTGCATCGAGATTCTCTTCATCATTGTAAGCGCTTTTAATATGACCGATAATGTGTCCAATCGCAGATAAAGCAAGCGTATCTGTCATCGGATGAGCTTGCTTTGAGAGATACGCTTCCACCGCATGACTGAGGGCGTCAATCCCTGTCGCCGCGGTTACTTGCTGTGGCGATGAGCGCGAGAGATACGGATCCACAATCGCAACTGCCGGCATGAAGGCGGGCTGTTTGATCATCATTTTCACATCAGTCGTTGTATTCGTAATAACGGTCACGTCCGTTGCTTCTGAGCCAGTTCCCGCTGTTGTTGGAATAGCGAGATGCGGAATCGGCGCCTTCTCTGCCATCGTTCTGTTCGCGCGATAGTCACCTATGTATCCTCCATTCGTCGCAAGAACGGCGATGGCTTTCGCCGTATCGATACAACTTCCCCCACCTAATGAAATAACGATCTCACAGTTCGTGTTTCGGAAAAGCACAAGCGCTTCAGACACATAATCGTCCGTTGGTTCAGACGCAACACCCGTGTAGATCTCACTTTCCACTCCCACCTGCTTCAAATAATCCTGACAATCCGTGACATAACCGAGATTCATCATCACCTGATCACTAACAATAAGGGCTTTCTGACCGCGACGAGCTGCTTCTGCGCCAATTTGTTTAAACGAATCTCTTCCATAGAGAATCGTTTGAGGTGTACGAAAAACCGCAAACTGTTCCACCATATCTCTCCTTTTCTTAAGTTCCTTAAGTATGAAGAACGTGCTGTTATCTGCGATGTTTTCAATATTGACTTGTCTCTTTACACTACTTTCTTGATAAGAGGAGCTCATTCCTACTCATCGGTGAGAATTTCATCGTTTGTTTCGTTATGCCAGGTGAAATACAAATTCCGCTTTTGATAGAAACACGTTTTAGTATTGGAAATGGGACCTAATACAAAGTAAAAAGACTCATTAAATGAATATTAGGAAACAACAGTGAAAAAACCCGATTTAAAGTCAAGATTCTTGGACATATTTCCCAATACAATATTTTCTAAAATTGTGATAATTTTAAATAAAAGCAAAACAGAGAAATGTTATTTAGAGGAGCACACAAATTTGTATATACTAGCACCCGCAATCTGGATCAGTATGTTTCTCGTATTTCTAAAACTGAAAAAGCAATTAAATACTGAGCTTCACTTTCTTCCTTCTGGTGACCAACAAAAAGAAATGATTATAAAACATCCGATCATAGGCAAAAACGTTGGAAATATATTAGTTGACGCTCATTTGCTCTCCTCCCCATTTTCAATTGTCATCATTGTTAATCAAACATGTAGCTTTTGTTTAACAGAGTTAGAAGAGCTTATTCTTGAAAACCAGTCTTATCAACTTCCAATATTCAATGTCATTTCAATCGATAGCAAAGCCGAAGGGAATGCGCATAGCGAAAAGTACAGCCTTTATCAACATGACGTAACACAGCTTCAGGTTGAGCAAGAGACAATAACCAAACTTGAAATACATGACTTTCCCACTCTGCTATTAGTTGATCAAAATGGAACGGTGTTAGGAGAGCATGGTTGGTATAGAGGGGTATTTCATCAATACAACTTCATATTGAAGGGAGGTGAAGGAAATGTTGAATAAACTATTTGGAGTAAAACCTGCGGGTTACCCTTGTGACTCTAAAGTTAGTCGCTCTTCTTGTGGATCTACTTGTGATTCTAACGGAAATCGCGTATGGCAAACATCTTATTATGACAGTATAACTGGACAAAAGTGTAAAACGATCTATAATTCTTGTTCTTGCTAATGAAGAAAATACATAGACCAGGATTATTCCTGGTCTTAAACTAATTTGGCGGTAAAGATATGAATATTCATTATTTAAGGAAGAGTTTTCAATTCGTTTGGAATATTAGTCCACTGTGGTTTTTAGCTTCTATCTTCATTAGAGTGGTGACTGGTCTTTTCCCCCTAGCTACTCTGTGGGTAACTAAAGAATTAGTAAATGCAGTTGTACTCATTATTAGTGCTGAAGAACCTAATTATCAGCGTGCGTTTTTATTTCTCACCCTAGAATTATTTCTAGTAGGTCTCTCCTCTACACTCAAGCACATATCCGATATTTTTGATGAACAAATTGAAGTGAAATTAGATTACAGTGTTGGAAAACTTGTGTCAGAAAAAGCAGCATCAGTACCACTTAGCTATTATGAAATACCTGAATTTTATAACCACCAGGAACGGATTAGTGGAAACTATGGTAGTAAGCTTATGTCCCCTGTAAAGAACATTTTAGACTTGGGGCAGTTCTCCATAAGCTTAATTTCTTATTTATCCTTCTTGCTGTCATTCCATTGGGGATTAGCGATATTGAGCGCAATTTCTGCAGTGCCTATATTATTGTTGCAGTCGCGCTTTGGCAACGAGAAGTTCTTCTTATTAAAGCATCAAACACAAAAAGCTAGAGAATCCAATTACTTCAACTTCCTTCTTCAAAATCGACAATCAGCTAAAGAAGTAAGGCTTTTTCATTTAGGCCCCTTTTTCTTGGAAAGATGGGGAAAGTTATTTTTAAGTAATAGCAATGAAGTTCTTGCACTTCTAAAAAAAGAAAAGAAAGTGCAAATGGTGCTGGATCTTTTTACAGCTCTTTTGTATAGTCTTTCGGCCGCCATTGTGATTTGGTTACTAAAGAAAAAGAATTTAGGTGTAGGTGAATTTGTTTCCATTGGACAAGCAATTAAAGGAGCGCAGGCTTCCTTAAATATGATGGCTTCTTATCTCGCTAAAATTTATGAAGAAAACCTCTATATCGAAGACCTGTTTGAGTTTTTAGATTTCAGAGATGAGAAATTTGCTTTTGAAAACAATGAACGTATACATAGTTTTCCCGAAAAGCTTAAAAAAGGCATTACGATTCATAATGTAAGCTATCATTATCCGGAAAGTAAAAAAACGGTCATAAATAACATCTCTTTTTCAATTGCTCCCGGGGAAAAAATCGCCATTGTAGGGGATAATGGATCCGGAAAAACCACCCTCGTGAAATGTCTTCTTGGACTATACCCAGTAAGTCATGGAGAAATCCTTGTAGATGGCATTAACATTAACTATTTTGATCCTATTACGCTAAAGAAAAGTATGACAGGGATTTTTCAAGACTTTATGCAGCTACCCTTTTCCATAAAGCATAATATTACTCTTGGTGATGTTGAAAATATGGAAGATACGGTTTTAATGAGAAAAGTAACCAAACAGTCTGGCCTTCTAGACACGGTCCAGCAGTTTCCAAATCAATTTGATACTCGGTTAGGAAAACTCTTAGGTGAAGGTGAAGATTTATCAGGTGGACAGTGGCAAAAGCTTGCCCTTTCTAGAGCCCTGTTTAGTAAAGCCAATATCATTATCCTTGATGAACCTACTGCTTCACTTGATCCTTTAACAGAACTAAACATCTTTAATCAATTCAAAGAACTCACTCAAGATAAAACGGCTATTTATATTTCGCACCGTATGGCCGCAGCTCGATTAGCTGATCGCATATTGGTTATGAAAGATGGCGAATTGGTTGAAGTCGGGAATCATGAAGAATTACTTGCACGTAGGAAAAATTATTATGAAATGTTTACAAGCCAAGCTCAATGGTATGCCTAATTCGGAGGAATGCTTATGGAAATACTGTTACTTTTTCTTAGGTTAGGGATAGCGATTATTCCGGTAACCTCTGCTTATACCAAAATGCGAGATCTCGCTAACCATGAACAAAGCATACAAAACTATCAGATTATACCTGATCGCTATGCAAAACCAGCAGCGAAATTCGATGCTATCGCTGAAATGATGGTTGGTCTCTTGCTATTAGTTGGCCTCTTTTATAAGGTCAGTTTGATCTTCTTTACTGGATTAATCGTTCTCTATACGCTTGCGATTCTAATCAATCTAAGGAGAGGTCGCTCATCACTTTCATGTGGCTGTGGAGGGATTGTTGGCGAAAAGCCAATCTCATGGAAGCTTATTTTCAGAAACCTATCCATTATAATGGTGGCCGTAAAGTTGTTCTTTAGTTCAACAAAAGTTGGCATTCTTGATTATTATGCATCCACTTCATCATTGAATGAAGTCTATCCACCACTTTACTTTATTGCTTCATTTTGTTTTTTTGGCATAATCGCGACGTTCTTTGTCCTAGTAGAGGTTAAGAAGATAAATCACCATTTTAATCGGTTATTACACAGAGGAGAGATATAAAATGGAAGTGAATTGGGGGCTTCTTTCACATATTGGCTTATGGTTTTTTCTTTTGATGCAATTTGCGATATTACTGTATTTTCTAAAACAAATTACGCAGTTTTTAAATCGATTTAGAAATGTTGGCGCAACTATAGAAGAAAAGACGTTACAAGTTGGGGAGAAAGCTCCACTGTTTCGGGTGAAAGATGAAGAGAATCAACAAATTTCGCTTGCTGATTTTAATAATAGACATATAATTATGATCTTTAGCAGCACGACGTGTGGTACTTGTTCGACTTTATTAAGTCAAGTCCCCTTTCTAGCTGACACCTACCAAACAAACATATTCGTCATAACTCATGATAGAAGAGAAAAGGGATCCGTGCCTTCTATTCCGAATACATATTATGTAAGCTCGGCTGAACTCTTTAAAAACTATTACATTAAAAAAGTGCCTACAATTTTCATAATCGATCATGAAGGAAATATCGCTGCACAGGGGGATATGAATGAGTTAGAGAACTTATTAAGTATAGTTCCAAAACAAACTGTTGCTTCTAGCGAAACAAAGATTTCTCAATTGTAAAAGGAGGGCCGTGATGAAGAAGTCACTTACCTTGCAGATTGCATTCCAATTTCTATTAACTTCAATAGGCATCCTACTAATTGGCTCACTTCCTTACTTGTTTTTTAATATGAAATCGCAACTAAACGTGCTCAAAATGATTGATAACAATTCGTTAAACAATACTTCGTTTTTATATGACACCATCGTACTTAATTTTGATGCATACTTTCATCACATGCTTCATCTCTTAAACGTCATCCTAACTGGCAATACCATTGAGTACTACGTTCGGGGGAGAGAGTTACCTTTATTCCCGGAATTCATGGATGTTTACCTTACTTCTATGTTTTACCTATTCATTTCTATCGTCCTAGCTCTTATCTTAGGAATCCTTCTTACATTCCTTACAATGTTACTTCCAGTTCATAAAAGAACTCTTCCTAAGGCTTTTCTTTTTATTATTGAATCATTGCCGGACATTTTCGTGATTTTAGTTGCACAACTAGGCATTATTTGGGTCTATAAAAAAACAAACTTTCTCCTTTTTAACATTTCCAGCGGTTTCGATGAAAACGCGATCGTTCTTCCGGTCCTAGTTCTATCACTACTGCCTGGTATATACATATATAAGTATTTGTTGTTGTCCTTTGAAGAAGAGGAGAAGCTTCTGTACGTAGAACTAGCACGAGGAAAGGGATTAAAGCGATCAAGAATTTTAGTGTTACACGTTTTTAGGAACTCCATTTTAACCTTATTTAACCATTTTAAGGGTGTCTTTCTTTTTGCAATCGCTAACTTATTAATGTTGGAGATTATCTTTAATATTAATGGGTTTATGACCTTTATTTTTGAGAATGGGGTACTGAATCCTGAAATACTAACCATGGGGCTGTTTATGGTATTTATCCCTTCTTTTATCATGTTCACAACAGGAAAAGTTACGCTAGAACACTACTTCAATATTGGTGGGAAGAATATATGAAGAAACAATTAATCCAACGCCCGTTGTTAATAGGAGGCACTCTCTTTATCTTATTCCTCCTTATAGGAAGTTTCGTATACACCACGTTTGCAGATCCGGCTCCACCTGAAAAAGTATTGTATGATGAGAATCATAATGCCATTGCCTTAGCACCTTTTCCGCCCTCCCTACAGTTTCCATTAGGGAGTGATCTCGATGGAAATAACTTCTTACTCATGCTACTCGAGGGGGCCAAGTATACCATTGGACTATCCATCATCGTTGCCTTTGGGCGAATGGTATTCTCATTCTTAGGCGGATATCTTTTGTTTAGGTTACCGAGTGCTTTTCGAAAACTGTTAGCTGGGCTTGCAGATGCGCTTCACTATGCGCCGGTTACGATTTTTACCTACATATTGATCGCTCCCGTTGTGTTAACCTTCAGCTGGAGCTATGATACCGTAACGAAAGTCGTCTTCCCAATGCTCGTGCTTATTTTCATCAGTGTACCAGTACTTTCCCTTTACATTCAAAACGAACTCGATCTCATATCTAAAAAGGAATTCATAGAAAGCGCCAGAACTATGGGCGGAAGTAAATTTCATATTTTCAAAAACCATCTAGCACCTTTCCTGAATCCTAAGTTACTACTCCTTTTCGTTCAACAAGTCGGACAGGTCCTTGTTGTCTTTGCCCATCTTGGTCTTTTGAAAGTATTCATAGGCGGTACAGACGTCAGAGTCATTGAGTATGATATGGACACTGGAAAAGCCTTCACGGACTCATTTTCGATGTCAAATGAGTGGGCAGGGCTGATCGCTCAAAATTTCCAATACGTCTCTTCTTTTCCATGGATGATTCTTGCGCCCGTTACCGCCTTTGCATTAACCATTCTAGCAGTGAACTGTATCGTATATGACTTAACGGCTTCTAAGCCTCTCAAATTGAAAAGAAAGAAAAAGGAAGCTGCATACTTCAACGATAAAAAGGACCATACCACCGGAGAGTTTTGAATTCAAAAGCTAATCCAGTCTTATATAAGAAGTCATTCAGTCACGAATGGCTCTTTTTCATTTCGTTTTTCTTTGTAATGACGGATAGGGAGGCGAAGGTATTGAGAGCATCTATCACAAATTCAATCATGCTCACTCATCATAACTTCAGAAGAGCTTCATTTACAAAACCAAATGAAATAAGGAGCTTATCTTATTATTGATAAGCTCCGAGATTTTAGAATGAAAATACCTTGATGGATTCTCATTATTACAACGAACTACTCAGATTTATTTTTTCTTTTTTTAGCAACTAAATTATATAAGCTGGTGTGTTTATAATTGTAAGCAAGCAACGAAATGAATAATGCGGCGAGAATAGTAGATAAAACAATCTTAATTACCCCATATTTAGCATAAGCCCCAAAAAGCAACCCAAAAATTAAAGGATAACCAAACCACTTAGAAGAAAAAATCTCTCTAATAGAATTGATAATAAGAACCTCCAAACCCTAATAACATCATCCTGCAACCTTCTTACAGATAAGCTCCGACATAACTTGAATAAGCAAAAAACAATTTTGACTCCTATTTTTCTCATTTAACTCTGAAACATGGGTATCAACACATTCAGGGAAACGATAATCCCTAGAGCTACTCCTATAACGACTGTGAAGTTACGGCCAGTAAGCGTGCCATACTTTTTCTTAAATTGAACTCGTACCAAAAAGTAGACAATTGAAGCGCCAACCGCCATTAAAAATAAAGACAGGGAAAAGTTAAAAATAGTTTCTAACACTAGCCCTGTAATTAATGAAAGTAAGGTGAATTGGAGTATTTCTCCTGCCGTTTTCACATCGATGCCTCCCCTTCTACATCTTTTGGATGTTTTTAAATCCGACTATACAAGGTATTTACTAGATGACGTAGCAAAAGAGAATAACAATTGTGAAAAAAGGGCTTCAGAAGTTGTAAATGATACCAGAATATCTGATATGATTAACATTTTGTAGCCAAATGAAAGAAAACCTATAAAAAAACCAAAGGACATAAATGTTACGGTCAAAGTCCTATTGGTAATTATTTTAATAAGAAGACACACCTTTTTCTTTCCAAATATTGCTTCATAATTTTAAATCCATTATCCATGCTCATCCTCATATTGCCAACTATATTTCCCTACATAACCGTACTCATTTGGCGAATTAAAATACGGCCATTTCAAATTAGTAGGTATCTTTCTTATTTCTCTTAAATCGATTAACAACTAAACCTGAAAGAGCAGATAGCAAAGTTACGATGAATCCTGTTGTCGGATTCAAGATTTCCGAAAACTCCAACACACTCAATGTTAGGAGTAATATCGGGAAAAAAACTAGAAAGAAAACCTTTGTTTTCAAACTCATATATGTCCTCCTAAATCTATGATCAACTAAATCCCCCCAACTTCTAATACCAATTATTTCAAATTAGTTAAAGCAGTTCAATATTTTCTTAAATATAATAGAAGCTTACCTTATACAGATAAGCTCCAAAATTTTTAAGGATTTTTTTACATTTCACCTTTATATATTGACTATATTAATCAAACATAAAAATGAGTGCCATAACTGACATTGTCATTAAAATGAATGCACTAATAATAAAGGTAACGACTGAAGCGAAAATATATTTTCCCTTCTTAGAATAATAAATAGAGCTAGCTATAGCCAATAGAAATAGTATAGGAGAAATCACAATTCCATATGAGCCCAATGTTAGTATAGCTAGTAATAAAAATAGTAAAGGCAAGTATCTCAGCTCCTATTTTTCTTTTGTTCAGTTATCCTGCCCCTTCGTTCAATAACAGTACAATATTTTCTATGTAACCTTAGTAAATACAAAATCCTCCCATATAAAATGATTGATGGGCTATTCGTTAAATCAACAAACATAACCTTTCTATTAACCTTCATTTTCTAAATAAATCTATTTAAATATTTGCCAAATATTTTGTTCATAACTTTCGGGGTATTTTCTAAATAAACGTTCATTTGTTCAATGTTCGATTCGAATTTACTAGCGTTTCTTTCATCCGTTGGAAAATCAGATATTCCTTTAATAATAATGCATTCAACATCATTCTTCTTACAAATATAAGCAATTGCTCCCGCTTCTGTATCAGCTATGGTTATTTCGTTTTTTTTCAGTTCTAGATAGTCCTTCCACATAACGACTGCTTTATCAGCGGTGCCAATTGTTCCTTTATAAAAATCATCTCCATATTTTGATAAATCAATATGAACGATGAAGGATTGTTTAATAAAAGGCTCAATTTCTTTTACCGTGCAATCATATTGAACGGCTTTGTCGGGTACAAAAATATCTAAATGACGAAACTGATCATCTATTCCTGCACATGTTCCAGCAACGATTACTTTAGTTAAATTAAATTTAGAAATCATATACTGATTACCACCAACACCATTTACTTTTCTTACACCAGTACTATAAAAAACAAGTTCGGTATCATTCATTGTTCTCATGAAATACTCCCCATATGGATAACCGAAACGTTCGTTATCTCTTATTCCGAAGTATTCCAAAGTTGCTTCGTACTCCCACTTCGTTGCTATGCTTATTCCTATCATCGACTAATCACCCTACATAAATAATTTTTCACTATTAGGTGGCTATATACACGGTCTGAATTTCATTTTTATTGCTATTCTTTTTTACTTTGCTCATCAACACTAGGTTATTAATTATGTAACCTTTGTTCCTAACCTGCTTCGTTAGCACAATAAGGAATAAACGCTATGCAGCTATCGCTCCGAGATACTGGAAGATGGTAAAAAACGATCCTTCTGTCTTAAGGTTAAGACTTTTCTTCTTTTGATAACAGTCCAACAATGAACATGACAATAGCATATATAATAATCGTAGTTATTAATAAAGTTAATGGATTAAAATGATCATGCAAAAATGGGGACAAAATTATTACTATCACCAATAGTATTGCACCAGCTATTTTTTGGTTTTTCTTCTTTTTTGCAACTTCCATTTTCAATGATAACCTCCCTTTATTCCTGGGTTGCTCTTAAATAATGAAATAGCTGCAAAGACACCTTATTCAACATTCGCTCTGAGATTGTTTAAGAAGCAAGGTTTCAAACTATCGAAGTTCAACGTCTTCTTTTTATATGATTTTCGGATTATACTTTTAAACTACATCTTTTCATTTATTGATCTTGAATATTTCTAACATTTCACCTTTACCTGAAATAAATTCAATGGTTTTATCATAGTCTTTGTATGTAGTTATAGGAATTTTAATTTTTATAGACTTGATTTGCTTGTTCTCCGCTAAATACCTTTCGTAATCTGATGCCTCATCAATACCTTTTCTTACCTCATCGCCGATTAAAGAATATTTTGTAGAGGTTTTTAACTCTTCTTCCAACTCTCTTTGTTCAGTCAAAATATCGAATATTTCATTGAACGTTACAACTTTTGTCTCAGTTTCAACTTTCTTGTTATTTTCGAATGAATATAATTTAGCATGAGCCAATATATTCGATATATTTGCCAATATGACGATTAGAATGACAGCACCTAGTATGATACTAATTTTTTTAATAGGTTTGTCCATCCTCTCTTTGTATAATTGTTGCATCCTGGAATGTCAACACTAAACTAGACAGCTATATTAAGGTTCCTAGACTTGTGTTCAATCGGACTTAAATAGTCCAAAGTACCGTGGATTCTGATGTGGTTGTACCAGTGCACGTAATCAAAAAGTTCAATATCAAGCTGTGCCTGGTTTTCGAAGTGGGCATGATAAACAAATTCAGTTTTAATGACCTTAAACATCGCCTCAGCGACCGCATTATCATAAGGCGATCCTTTGAAGCTTAAGGAGCGTTATATTTGGATGGTTTCTAAGGCCTCGTCGATTAACTTATTCTTAAACTCGTTGCCACGGTCCGTGTGAAATAGCTCAATGTCATGCAGGTTTCCTTTAATGGAAGAGAAAGCACGATAGACAAGCCTGGCGTCTTTTCGTGGACCTGCACTGTGGCCAATTATTTCGCAGTTAAATAGATCGACAAAGACACAGATGTAGTGCCATTTTTGACCCACACGAACATAAGTCAAGTCACTGACAACGACCTTCAACTGTTGGTTTTGATGAAATTCTCGATTCAATTCATTTGCCTGCTCAGACTCATTACACGAGCTTTTAGTAGGTTTGAATTGAGCGATTGTATATTTTGAAACAAGGCCCAATTCGTTCATAATACGTCCAATCCGGCGCCTTGAAACAATCCAATCTTGTTTCTTGAGTTCAATCTTGATTTTACGTGTTCCATAGTTTCGGCGGCTTTTGTAAAAGATTTTTCGAATGACCTCTTTCAGTTCATCGTCATTTGATTCTAACACTTTCGCTTCATAATAGAAGGTACTTCGAGGCAGTTGTAGGACGTCGCACATTGCTGATACAGAGTATTTGTGACGATTATTGTGAATCACATTTACTTTCGTCCCATAATCAGCGCGGCTTGCTTTAAAATATCATTCTCCATCGCTAAACGCTGGTTTTCTTTTCGCAGCTTCATGAGCTCCGTTTCTTCAGAAGAACGATTATCGCTTTCCTTGAATGAACCGCTTTTCGAAAACTGACTGATCCACCGATCCAATGAAGACGGCGTCAACTCATATTCTTTAATAATTTCACTTCTTGGCTTACCGTTTTCATGTAGTTGAACCATCTGTTGTTTAAATTCCTTAGTAAACGTACGGCGTGTTCGTTTGGTCATAATAGACGCTCCTCTAATAAAAGTTTTAATAAAGTCTATCTGACCTTAATTTATTTGTCTAACTGAGTGTAGCCGATTCACATAAGAGAACAAAATAATACGGGATATCTTTCAATTATGAATCGAATCGCTTTAAACTTCCCCCGTAATTCTCGTTTAGCTTTTTTATTCTTCTCATTTCCCCGATATTAAAAAAGAGCCAAACGGCAAATAAACTTATACTATCTTGAGGAAAATCTATGTTTAAAGCCTCTAAATCGAATTGGAAAAATAATATTGTTGAACCAGCACTAAATGCGAATAAGAAGATTAATCCTATAATCGCTTTTATCTTCCACTGTCTCTTTCCATGACGGTAGATCTTGAAGTTCAAAGCTTTTTGCATTGTCTTTGTACCTATGACCTTCCCGGTCCAAATCGTATAGACAGCATTCACTACCAAAATCCATAAAACTGCACAGCAAAAACCTATAAGGAATGTAGAAGATCCCCCAAGCTCTATATAAAAGCCAAACGAAACGATAAGCAAAAGCATGACAAGGTTGTTTATTATTAACAGCTTCTTTTTTATCTGCTTTATTTCTTGGATGTCCCACTTTCGTTCCTCCATCTATTTGATCCCTTCCATTACATTTTTAATTAATTGAACAGTGTTACTTCAGAGCATCTTCAACAAATAGTCACTTCTCTAACCATCTGTACTTCTTTCTTTGCTTTCACTACTATAGTCTTGTATCCGTCCCCCTTTCCAATTATTTCAAAACAACTCTTTATTCATCATCTTATATTTATAAGCAATCTATTTTATAGCTAACAAGGGGACTCCAATCCAAAGTGATGTCCCCTTAAGTTATTCAAAAATCGCTCCGAATAACTCGATCTTTTACTTCAAATTAAAAAGGAGCCTTTCTTATTAAAGATAAGCTCCGAGATAACGGAAGATGGTAACGAATCCTACTGTAGTTTTCACCTATCTTCATACGGAAGACTTAAATTCGACATTTCTTCAGGACTCTCAGATAATGTAATCAATAGAATAATATTCTAAGTTGCCTTTTCTACTTCAAATTTCAACCTATTTAAATCCCATACGTCCTCTTCATAATTTTTAATAACTTTCACCTGTACTTCTTTCCCTTCATCATATTGATCTGGATTGGATACTCTTATAGTATGTGAATCTGGCATCTCTTCAAATATATATGGCGTGCTAGATGATTCTGCATCACTAATTGTTGACCAAGATTCGACTTTGATCTCCATTTCCCCACTTTCATTGTTGATTTTAGTTATCTCTCCTTCAATAAATGTTGCTTCTTCAACCTGAAAGCAACCTATCAAAGTAATAGCTAAAGTTGCGATAATGAAAGTTATCTTGCTTTTAAACACTTGGAACCCACCTTAAGTACATTAATAATAGTGCTTGCACTTCACACAATCCTGTGCAAAAACTTAATACCAATTAATTCAAATCCGGACATAGAATTCAATCTTTACTTCATATATAAAAGAGCTTATCTTATTTCAGATAAGCTCCGATTTAAAGGAATAATCCTTCTAAGAGTTATCTCCTTTTTCGCATTATAAGAAGTATGACAACTACTATTAGAATGATTGGAACTAGAGAAATTAATGCTATGCTCATTCCGCCCATCCCCATATTATCCCTCCTATCAATACCGCACGCCCTGCACTATCTGTATAGAGCTCTTACCTTATCTTCAGCAAAAGCTCCGATTTAACCAAACAATAAACTCAATTCAAAATTACTTTACTGCTATTTTATATCTTTGTTTTCACCATGTTTGAAAATAACTACACTACACTCTTCACACCTTAACGCTGGAACTTTTTTGACTTTTAACCATGCATCACCTATTAATATTTCACTTCCAAAATCCGCAAAGATGGAATCAGGTGAGTCTGACCAGCAAATTCTTCGAGGAGAGAAAATATATCCTTGCTTCAATTGGTTACCACATTCAGGACACATTACAACATCGTCCATTGTTAATTACACCACCTTCATCGTAGCGTTCTTAATGGAATAACTGGTTAGCCTGCACCTTCAATTTTAAATTAACTTTTATTTTGCCCGATGATTATGTCATAAGGACGAGTACTTTATAAAGTATTAGCTCCGAAATAACTGAAGATATAAGTTCATCACACTTTCTAGTACTCTCATTATGATCAATATTTCCCTGCTGAATTTAACAATTTATGGCTTATTACTAGTGAGGCAGGAATGCAAAAGATAACAAATATTATTATTCCGATTGCATCTGTTGCAAAACTGTAAGGTATATATTTGTTATAAATAAATCTAATGATCTTAAAGAATCCGTATAACAAAACACAAGTTATTATTAAATATAATATTTTGCCAGTCATTTCTTCCATTAAACCCCAACTCCTTTTACACAAAGTCATATGAAACCTCACAATCCACCTATATAATACCAATTATTTCAAACAAAACCGGATAACTCAATCTTTAATTCAAGTTAAAAAGAGCTTATCTTGTTATAGATAAGCTCCGAATATATTGAAAGAAGCGAAATCAATTCCTTTTATTCTATACGTCATTCTCGCTCATTCTAAATTCTTTCTTATTTTTCTTTTATCATTAAGATTTAAAACAATCTCATAACAAAGGCAACGATTAAACCCGACCACTGCTTTACCTGTTGAGATACTGAAGCAAATCATCAGCTATCGGTCCGAAATTTGCTTATTATGCAAGTAAAAGTATTATTATCGCCGATGTAGCAACAAAGTAGAAAAATGAACTACGTCTATTACCTTTCTTAAGCTCATCTATTCCCGTCGCTAAAATCATTAGTAATAGAAATATAAACAAATAAGGTAGTAAATTATGATTACCTGTAACCTTGGCATATCCTCCTAGTACACCTATTATTAAGGCGCATATAATCCTAAGCAATTTCAAAAAAGTTTCAACTCTTTTCTAATCGATTAGATAAGAATAAGCGAAATCTCTTTTTCTTATCTTGTGCACTTTAGCTAAAGAATGTGGTCCAATATCACTCAAAGAATGTTTAAATTCTTTTTTTAATTCGATAAGATCGAACTAATACATAATCAACAAATATTTTACAATGAATACTTAAAAAACCGCCGAGAGTAACTTTTATGCATTTAGCTTCATTATTATCAGCTTTTAATTCTCCAGTTAACGTCGCTCTTAAAGCTAGCCCAATATTTTCATCCTGTAATTCTCCATCTACATATAACTTTTCACCTTTCCATTTATTTTCCACCTGAATTCGATGGCCATCATACGTAGCTTCAAATATCTTCATATCTCCACTCCCTTGATCGACAAAATTAATTCAATGAACCGGCTCTTTTTGTGAGCTCATATTAACAACCTTTTATTTTATTTAACTGCCCGTTTTTTTAGAACTTCAGAATCCATGTCCCTCCTTAAACTAACTCTTTACTAGCTAAAACAAAATAGAGCGTAATCCTTTTAGATTAACGCTCCGAATTACTTGAATAATTCTGTCTTATGTTTGATGTAAAGTCGTGAGTTCTTAACTTTACTCTCTCAAAGCATCTCTAAATTCTTCATCGTTTATATATCGAATGTCTTTTACTTTTCCTTCTTCATTTGTAGAAGCCATACCCTCAACATCCATCGTTTTGCTTTCGTCATTTTCTTTATTAGTATAAGTAACCTTCATTTTGAAGTCATATTCACCCTCTTTATCATCTTCTTCAAGTGCGACTTCTTCAACCTTTAACATATAGTTAGGATGAGCTGCTTGCAAGAACCTTACTCCTCCACTAAGTTTTACTATGTCGTTCCCATAAAAATCATCAGTCACATATGGCTGGAATTTTTCTTCTCTATAGTCAGTGAGATTTTCAGCCATTTCTCCGTTAGATTCTAACATGTTTTCCTGTTCCTCATTTGGACCAGTAAACATATTTTCCAACACTGTTTTAATATTTTCCTGAGCTTCTTTTGATTTGTCTACTTTCGGTTCACTCCCCTCTGAACTGTTACCCGTTTCTTCGGAGTTCGCGCAACCGACAGCTATTAGAAGGATTCCCAGCATTATAAAAGGTAGAAAGTACTTCTTCATTGTTTTCATTGTTTAACTCCCTCCCATTCTTCAAATTCATAACACATTAACCCAATCCATCTATATATATCCTTTATAACTAACCCGCTTATTCAAGAAACTTGCCCTAAGACTGAACCTTCCACACCATTCGCCCATCCTTATTTTACCATAAAATAGATCTATCAAATTTATAAGCCCTGTTACAACTCACAGGTCTTTTCATGCACCAGTTTTAAAGAAGCACTTCAAAGTAGCATTATTCACCAAACTTCAGAAGATGTTTAAGGAAAGGAAAACAGTCTCTAGTCATGTTCCCATATAAGCAAATTAAAAGGAGCCCGCTTCATCACCTAAGTTGAAGCGAGCCCCTTTTTAATTCAATGGACATCATTTATTAAAAATCTTTTTCAGAAAGATAGTTCATCTGAGGACTTTGCTTTTGGCCCCCTACTTCTTTTCCTGTTTCTTTCACAGCTTCCTTCGCTCTTCGAACAGCATGACCGTATTTACGCTCCCAACTCTTCGTTGCAATAGCGAATGCAATAAGCGTTACAACTGAAAGAGCTCCAGTCGCTGGTAGGAATGAAGGCGAGATCACCCCATCTGCATAAGCTACACCAATTGGTGAGAAAAGGATGTACGTTTCGCAAATGCTTGCGATTAATAAAATACCAGCTGGCGCGCTGTATTTCCAAGGCGTCATGTTGACCTTTGAAGCCTTCGGGAAAACATAAGCTTTTTTCTGTGGCTTAACGTAAGCAATCCCAAACATGATCGCCACTTCAGCGACAAATAGAATACCGTAAATATGAATAAAGTGAATGTCGAGCGGAAGACCAAAGAGCTGTTCTGTTCCCCACACCATCATGTAGTAAGCGACCACATGGAAAACAATCGCTACCTTCGCCGCTAATGCCGGCACCTTCTTCGAGATAATTCCGATCAATACAACAGCCACAATAGGGATGTTGAAAAAGCCTGTGAATTTTCGAATCAGGTCCCATAGTCCGTTCGGTGCGTACATCAACATCGGTGACACGAAAAACGTCACGAGTGCAATAATGGAGCCAAACCACTTACTAGATTTAATCAGCTGTTCGTCTGAGGCATCCTTTTTAAACGCAGGCTTATAAATATCAAGTGCAAACATCGTTGAAGCACTATTCAATAGGGAGTTGTACGAACTTAAGACGGCCCCAAGCAATACAGCTAAGAAAAAGCCAGATAAGTAAGGTGGCAGCACATTGGTTACGAGCGTAGGATACGCCAGGTCAACGGACTTAAGATTCCCACCGTAAAGGTGAAAAGCGATAACACCCGGAATCATCATGAAAATCGGAATGAGAAGCTTAAAGAATCCGGAAAAAATAACGCCTTTCTGGCCTTCCTTTAAGTTCTGTGCACCGAGCGTGCGCTGAATGACGTATTGATTTGTTGCCCAGTAAAACATGTTAGCGATAATCAGACCGGTGAAAATTGTACCGAATGGAACCGAATCATCCGCTCCGCCAATCGCATTCAGTTTTTCGGGATTTGTCGTTGTGATGGTTTTTACACCGTTTAGAAAGGCGCCATCTCCAAGTGCGACAAGTCCGAGAATCGGAACAAGCGCTCCGATAATGAGTAGACCGACTCCATTGATTGTATCGGAAACGGCAACGGCTTTTAACCCGCCGAAGATCGCATACACCGCACCGATGATGCCGATCCCCCAAATTACAACCCAGATCGACTGGGTGTATGTAATGCCTAAAATCGATGGTACATCAAACAATTTCAGAACGGCTAGAGCCCCAGAGTAGAGCATCGAAGGAATCGTGACGAGTACGTACCCAACCATAAATAAAACGACAGTATAGCGACGTACCCCTTCATCAAACCGTTTACTAAGAAATTCAGGAAGGGTTGTAATTGACATGTTCAAATATTTTGGTAGCAAATAAAGTCCCATGAGAACAACCGCTACCCCTGCCGTTACTTCCCAGGCCATGTTCGATAAATTCGTCCGAAACGCCTGACCATTTAATCCAACTAACTGCTCAGCAGAAAGGTTCGTTAGCAAAAGCGATCCTGCAATAAACCCACCGCTCAATCCTCTTCCTGCCAGAAAATAACCTTCTGACCCATTCGTTGTTCCTCTTGTTTTCCGATAAGCTATGTATCCAACAAGCACCATGAATGCTATACACGTAAGCAATGTAAACCATAGTGACTGCATCTTGACTCCTCCTCTACCCCAAGAAAAAAATTTTCTCGTATGATTGTAGTAGATGGAATATCCTTTTTATTATATTAGTAAACATTTATTTGAAATTTGGGGTAGAAAACAGGTGAAAGTTAGTAAAAAAGGAGTGGAATTCGGAAGATAATCTCTCATATAAAAAAGAGCATATAGTTCTTCCTAGTAAATCAAAAGATTTTCTAACATAATTAATAGAAAAAAGTGAATGTTGCGCATTTACCCCTTTCCCTATACACTGACACAACAAAATACTATACCTTTACGATCTACAACAGAAATAGAAAATTCCTATCAAGAATTACTCTATCACTACGAAAAGAGGTGAGTGCATGTATGCTACTGGTATGAGCACATTTGAATTTGTGATCTACTTCGCATTTATCATGCTATGCTTTGGGATGAGGATCTATCATGAACGTGTTAAAGAGCAAAAAAGCGAGATTCATCAGTTGAAAGAGGAAAATGAAAAGCTGAAAGAAGCCGTGCGTTATTATCATGAACAGCGGGATAACATGGGTTGAATAGTGGAAATATAGTGAGGTTAAGTGAAGAAAAAAAACGTGCTTAGTATATGATAATAAATCGCTATTTTCAAAAAACAGGCACTTCCAACCTTTTAGTTGGATTGTGCCTGTTTGTTTATTAAGCCATCCTTTTGTGAGCCATTATCTCGCCCAAAACAACTCTACCATTCTACTTTTTTCATTCAAAGAAAACTTCATCTCATGGGGAGATTCTCCATATGGATTCTCCACTGTTACTTCCCACATATTATCATTTTGATCGATGTTCGTATGAGGTATGTCTTCAAATGCACTTATGTATTCCTCTTCAGTAACGACCTTCTCTTCACCATTCTTCTTTAGAATGTACTTTCCATCTTTCTCATAGCCAATGTTATCCCCCGTATGACTCTCTAACCAATTTTCTACTTCGGTAGAGTTTTGTTGAGCGATATCCAGGATATTAGCTTCCGTGATTTGCGGCTTTTTCTCTAAGAGATCAAAAAGAAAGTACTCACGATAATCGCAATCCGCATCACAAACATCGACCACAAGCGCATCAGCTGGTAATTCACTACTTTCTACCTTTTCCTTACCGGCAGTACTAATTCTGTAGGATTCGTCATCCGTCTGAGGGTGATTTGTTCGTTGACCGGTCGCACTTAAAAAGTAAGCATCCACATCCTTATCTTTAAGCATAGGCTTCTTTATAAGGTCGATTTGTTTCAAGAAAAAATCCGCTTCCGTCAGCGTTTGACCCGCAAAATGTATTCCCTCACTTCCAACCTTCGTTCGTTCTACTATAAATTCCTTATCATTAGCTGCAAGTTCAATATTGTAGTGAACCTTCTCGGGAGAAGCGTTCTCTTCTACAACCATATAGAAATCGTTCATTGTTCCTTCATCACTGATTTCCATATTAAAATCGATTACTTTTGAAGAATCATTTTCATCTCCGAGCTTACTATGTATGTTCTTCCATTCTTCCGCTAAACTGCCACTATAGAAATTAGTATGAAGAAGAGCGACTTCCTGAGGTTGTTCATACAAGAACGTTTGAACCCAAGGAACAATTGATGAGGTTACGAAGATAAATAAACCTACATAAACAGCACGCTTCTTAGCCTTCACATTTACTTTAGTTTTAGTGAAAAACAAGAAGTATACGAGGGCGCCGAGTGGAAGCCGCCAATCATTGAGTTGCAACGAAAATCCCCCAAGAAACGTATAGCCGATCAGCTTTAAGAACAAATAGTGTTCAGAATCAGCCGCTTTCCGAAAAATAATAATGAGAACTATTAGAATGAGAACGTAATATAACAACCAAATCAAATTTTCCATGTTTCACCTCCTATCTAAACCGTATCATAGTGATGGTGCCTGTCACCACCCGTTTTCACTCGAACATTGTCGAAACGGGCCACTCCATCTAATCGTCACTCTATGGCGGTTTGTGATCTCCTTTTAACTCCACTATAATGGAGGGTAAGCTACTTAACAGGCTAGAAAGGAGTACGACATGTTTACGACATATCGCTCTAAAATGACAACCTGGAGAACGGTTTTCTTCATCTTTATCAGCGCGCTTACAACGCTTGCCATGTTTTTGATTGATCCGGTATCTTCTAGCTCCGGCGAATCTGCCGCTCTATATATTATGATTTTTATTTTAGTTGGGTGTGCGCTCTCGATATTAATGGCATTCGTTGTTTATCGAACAAGCGATGAGAAAAAAGGATGGGCTACGATCGGATTGCTGCTTACATTTTTCAACATCGCTGTAATCGCTTACTTTATCTATGTGGGTCTTCGGCTAGCATAAGCTGATTGAATATAAACCAAAAGCGTCACTCATAAAAAATCACTAAACAAAACAAGCGTCTTCCCTTTTACGGATGGGAAGACGCTTGTTTATGGACAGCTTCCATATGCGGACACGCCTTAAATCTATTCTCTTTCTAACAAAAGGACATCCTAACCAAGCATGCTTCGTGATAAAATACAATAAAAGGAAATGTGCAAAAAGGACTGAATCCCATGCCCAATCAATATTTTATCGGTATCACACCACCATCTGACTATCTTGCCAAAGTTGAACATTTCCAAAGAAAATGGATCAACTTCCTAGGAGTAGAACCACATATTACTCTGAAGGCACAGGGCGGACTAACTCCCGACAAGAAATGGATCAAAAAAGTGGAGAACGTATGTAAAAGGATACAGCCGTTCACAGTAGCATTAGCAGAACCTCACTACTTCGGTGACAATATCCTCTATCTAAGTGTCATTTCCGATTCGTTATTTTCGCTCCATGAAGCCATTGTAAAGGCGATTTCTCCACCCGAAGAGCTCATTAAGCAATACTTTGAATTAGATGACTACGTTGGGCATCTAACTCTCGGCAAAGAACAGTACGGTATATCGAAATCTGATTTAAAGGATATGGAGCTTTTAGCAGAACAGGAACTCACGCCCTATCCTACCTTCAAAGTAGAATCCATTCGAATTTATGAATTAAAGCCTAGCAGCAAGCGGTACGAACCTTATGTAGATCTTCCGCTAGGAGCAGATCTATAACTTATCTAAACCCCTCCGTTTCTTCAAGACGCAGGGGTTCTTCTATTTTTTAATCTCACAAGATTCTCAGCTTCAATAAGAGGAAAAGAAATGAAAGATCCTCTCTCTGTAACATAAGATGAACAAATGCATCGTTTCGAAAGGAGTGGTCCAGATGCTCGAAAAATTCGTAGATCGCCTCCCTATCATGCCAATCATTCAACCCGTAAAGATAAATCACGGGATTCCCTATTATGAAGTGGCGATGAAGGAAAGTTTTCAGAAGCTTCATCGCGATTTGCCACCTACACGCGTTTGGGGATATAACGGGCAATACCCTGGACCTACGTTTCAAGTTCACCGAAATCACCCGATTCGTGTTCTTTGGAAAAACGAGCTACCTGAAAAGCATTTTCTCCCAATTGACCACACCGTTCATGGGGCTGGCACAAACGTTCCTGACGTTCGTACTGTTGTGCATCTTCACGGTGGGGTAACACCTGATACGAGCGATGGTTATCCTGAGGCGTGGTTCACTCGAGGATTTCAACAGGGAGGACCCTATTTCACCGATCCCATTTATGAATATCCAAATCATCAAGCAGCTACGACCCTCTGGTATCACGACCATGCGATGGGGATTACCCGATTAAATATCTATGCGGGTCTCGCTGGAATGTATATCGTTCATGACGAAGAAGAGCGATCCCTCGGGCTACCAGAAGGTGAGTTTGATATCCCACTTCTTCTTCAAGATCGTTCTTTCCATCGTGATGGCTCTTTGTACTATCCTGCTGAGCCAGACCCTCCTGTCGAAGGCGTTACGCCATCGGTCCTTCCAGATTTCTTCGGTAAAGCCAACCTTGTTAACGGGATGGTATGGCCTTATCTGGAAGTCGAGCCGAGGAATTACAGATTTAGAATCCTAAATGGATCAAACGCAAGATTCTATCGATTCTCCCTATCCAAACAGCTCCCAATCGTTCAAATCGGCACAGATCAGGGGCTGCTAGGAAAGCCGGTGCCTGTCACCCGCGTTTTGATCGCTCCTGCTGAACGTGTCGACGTCGTTATTGATTTCAGTCGCTCGGCAGGCGAAACCATTACCTTAATGAACGATGCCGCATCCCCTTATCCTCAAGGGAAATCTCCGAATCCAAAAACAACGGGAGTAATCATGCAGTTCCGTGTGAAGAAGAAGCTCTCTCGTCCCGATCAAAGCGTAGTTCCTCAGACATTGTCTCGGTACCAGCTCATAAACGAACAACAATCAAACAACCAACGAAACCTTCTCCTTAACATGAGACCTGATCAATACAAACGATCGATTCACCTATTAAACAATCAGCTATGGTCTGATCCAATCAGTGAAAAACCACAGTTAGGTGATGTAGAAATATGGAGTTTAGTCAATGTCACACACGCAACTCACCCGATTCATCTTCACCTCGTTCGCTTCCAAATTCTTGATCGGCAGCCTTATGATCAGAATCTGTATGAAAAGCAAGGAAAAATCGTACCAACCGGCCCACGCATGAAGCCAGATCCCAATGAACAGGGATGGAAAGATACCGTGCGAGCAAACCCAAAAGAAATTACTCGGATCATCATGAAGTTCGTACCTTATGCAGGTTTGTTTGTATGGCACTGTCATATTCTCGAGCATGAAGATTATGAAATGATGCGACCTTATGTAGTGGTCAAAAAATAAGAGGGGGGTCAGGTACGTACCTGACCCCCTCTTTGTATTTCTCCACCTCATAATGGTATTCTTATACCGATAATAGCTTACATAAAAGGAGCCTACATATGACGAACCCATCTATTTGCGTGATTGGCGCAGGCTTTCATGCAACGAC
The DNA here is from genome assembly GCF_056173725.1 of Anaerobacillus sp. 63XJN7_4_ISO-PGPR-S23-413. NCBI lineage: Bacteria > Bacillati > Bacillota > Bacilli > Caryophanales > Bacillaceae > Anaerobacillus > Anaerobacillus sp. 63XJN7_4_ISO-PGPR-S23-413. The sequence continues at coordinate 1,079,194 of NZ_CM149688.1, read as the reverse complement.
GAACATTTATCCCGCTCTTGTCGAAACAGGTGCATTGATTACGGCTGTTGCTACACGAAACTTAGAACGCTCAGAGCAAACACTCCTTCGTTTTGGAAGCAAAGGAACGCCGTATGATAATCACAAGAAAATGCTAGAACAAGAATCATGTGACGGCGTCATCGTTGTCGCACAGCCAACAGACCAGGCAGCCCTTGTTATGGACTGTATTCAAGCAGGAAAGAATGTATATGTCGAAAAGCCGCTCGGCATGACAACGGAAGAGTCAGAACTAGCGGCAGATGCTGCGGAGAAAGCTGGCGTAAAGCTCATGGTTGGCTTTATGAAGCGCTATGCGCCGATTTATGAGCAGCTTCACTCGCTTATTACAAGTGAAGAACTAGGATCAGTTCGTTCATTCGAAGCACGATTCGCCGTTGATACAACACCCTTTTGCCAGAATGATGAAGAATTCCTAAAGTTTGCTGCCATTCACATCGTTGATTTAGTTCGCTACCTATTTGGAGAAACAGCAGCTGTAAGTGGATTTAAAAATAGCTCAAGTTCACACGTCAATCAAAGCATTAGTCTTCAATTCGAAAGCGGAACAGTCGGCACCCTTTCGTTCACCGGAATGACAGCCTGGTCTAGAGAAAGCGAGAAACTGACGGTTACGTTTGATCACGGGTTCGCCTCAGCCGATGAGATTCACACCCTAACCGTGCACAAATCTCAACCCTTTAACGAACTCCCGTGGAAAGCACCGGCTGAATCCGATTCCGTCTACAGCCCTTCCGCCTCAACGATGTCAGGCTCTATGAGAGATCTCTATCTCCGCGGCTTTGTCGGTGAAATGCAACACTTCGTCTCATGCTGTACAACAAATGAGACGCCCCGCTCAGATGGAAAAGATAACATTCGTACGATGGCGTTGATCGATCGGATTTTGAAGACGTTAAAGTAAGTTAAATTCCTAACATTGCATTTCTTTAGGATATAAACATATAAAACCCCGTAACTAGATAAACGTGTTACGGGGTTTTTCAACCCATTCTTTCAAATTCTCTGACCTGAACCTTTATTCCCGTCTCTTTTTTCTCTCAACCAGAGCAAATATCAACAGAGCAATGGTTAATACCATCATGACCATGTATAGCCAGGGAAAGCTAATGTTCCCAAAATAATCTAGACTCATGACGATAACATTCAAAAACATTAGTAAGATAAAGGCAATATCACTTTTGTAAGGCTTCCGTTTTTCAAAAAATAAGCTCATAAAAAATCATTCTCGCTTTCATATAATATTAACGACTATATCTTAAAGAAAATTAATTTCTAAAAAGTGAGCAACTCCATTTAATACTGTATATAGGAATGCCTTTTTCTATTTCTTTTAAAAGCAATCTAGATTTATCACTTAGGAATAACGAAAATACGAAGTTACCGCTCCCATACCATATCCAACGGCAGCAATTAGAAGGATATCTCCCCCATTCGAAAAGAAAGCAATAGATTGGAATTTCGTAGGATCTGTGAAACCGTCCAAGAATGGCAACAAGTTCGTTAATCGAATCAAGGCATATAGCATAATAACTTGCCAACTCGACATTGCGGCATCTCTTAATATTTTCTTTTGACGTTCATCTTCCTTTGAAAAGCCAGTCTCATCACCTGATACTCTTTTCGTTGAAACAATGATCACTGACATGATACATCCCATAATCAGAACAAGAATGATATCCATTGCATTTATCCCCTTTTCTTTAGCGTTTTTTGATAGTTAAAGAGTGAATCTACTGTTGTTTCTAGAGCTAAAGCAATAGCAAATGCCAATTCTAAACTTGGATCATACTTATTGTTTTCAATAGCATTGATCGTCTGTCTGCTGACTTGACACAATTCCGCTAACTTCCCTTGTGAGATTCCACTACCTTCTCTTAAAATCTTAATGCTGTTCTTCACCTTTGATCTCTATCCCTTCTATCTATCCTGTCAAATTCCTTTTACACCTTATATGTTAATAAAAACCAGAAAATGTGTCAAATACTTTTGACACATTTTCTGGTTTCATTGATAAACTAGCCTATAAAAATACAACCTAAATTTACTTCAAACCCCGTCCACATACTCCTTCGCTTCCAACAGCGATAACCCAAATACTTCTCGCGCTTTTTTCACGGCTTCTACCGTTTTTCCTTCCTTCATGAGTTCTCGCAATTCATCATTAATCGGATGTTCAGGTAAATCCATATGCTGAGCCATACGATTTAAGTGATCGTGCATACTTTTCATTCGTACGCTAAGGCTATTCATTTGAGAACTTACTCGAAAAACGAGATAAAAAACAGCTGCTAACAAGCCTACAAGTGCAATCTCCATCACGTCAACATTCCCCCATTCCTCATTTCAAACAGCTATAAATACAACCATACTGATAGCACACTGAACACAACGATAAATAAACCGTGTCCTAACCAGCGATATTTCCTATGAATACCAACCCGGCTTTCTAAATGTCTAAAGTACATGGCACAGCACGAAAGTCCTAAGAAACCGATCCAGAAGCCTTGTTGATCATCGTAAACGATGGCTAGCTTGATTATTCCTAATCCTACAAACGCCATGCCAACAGATCCTATCGCAGTATAAAAAAGCAATCCTAAATGATTGTTCACAAGCTTCACCACCAAAGCACTTTTTAAAACTAGCTCACTGACTAAAATGATAGTTAAATAGCACAAATCCCATAAATAAAACGTCAGCTTCTTCCTTATATGTATCTACCATATCTAACTCGTAAATCGAATTTCCTAATTCCGCTCTTTTCCCTTCAGCAATCTTATGGTCATCTCTACGAATCACTGTTTTAGACCCAATTCCAAATGACTGATAATGATAGGTGTGATCATAATAATTAAGATAGAGACTTTCCTTTAACTTGGCGACATTTTTGACTGAGTAGTCCATTTGAATGCTGCCTACTTCATCGTTATTGGAGAAAATCAGCCATTCATTTGTTCCGCGAATGCTATTTTCATTTTTACCTTTTAAAACGATGTGATGACCATCTTCTGACGAAAACGCTAGATTAAGAAACCATCTTCCTGGGCTGTCCATAATATCTGCGACAACTCGCTTCCACGGCTTGTGATAAAATCGCTTGTATTCTCCAACAAGTTCCTGTCCGTCAAACACTCGCTTCGGCGCTGCTGAGACTCGATCTCCTAAGCGTGTCACCATACGTTCTTCATCCGCTTCTGGCTGAAAAGCAAGATCCTTTTTATGCTGCCACTTCATCACAAAAAGAATCAATATAGCCGCCACCGGAAAAACCATTAGCAACAAGAGCTGATTCATCTCGAATTTCCCTAGAAACAAATAACGTAGAGCTAACCCTATAAACCCTACAACAAATAGTAAAAGTAGTTTACCCAAAATGAACTCCTTTCTCGCCAAACACAATCCAATGATTAACAAAATTTCCATTTTTGTTACACTACTACTTACGAATCGATTTAATGAAAGTTTCACACCTTATCACAGGCTAGCCCTTATCCCCACCCTCTAACAAGAAAGATCCTCACCAGCTCGCCATTGATTAATCGCTTCTTTCACAAATTCCTCCACGCCGCTTTCCTGTAAATCAATTGATTTTTTAATCCGGATACATCCTTTCCCACAATCCAAACCATTCAATAATTCACTTGCTCGATCAATTTTCTTAATATCTCCTACATAAAGGCTTACATAGGACTTTTGAGCATTAAGATTAAACAACACGCTCGATTTCCCCTTATAGCAAAGCATTTTATATTGAATGCCTTCTTCAAGCTCTGGAGCATTTTCGAGTATATACTGTCGTACTGTAAGGAGCTTTTCCTTCCTCCAATCATCCTCTAGCTTTTCGAAATATTCCTCTGGTGTTTTCGCTTCATATTGCATGGTTCATCTCCTTCTTATTTTTAAAATAAGTCACCGCACTAGCAAGAAAGATTGAATTGCTCCCGTGCCTCCACTTTCGTAAAGCGCTTAAAAACACTAACCTATTAGATAACTCTTGATAGATACATAAAAATTAAAGAGTGCGGTAACGAAAAAGAAATAACCTAAGTAGGGCGTAGCCTCTTTTTTACAACATTCTATCCCCATAACCAACTTAAGACTGCCTAGAAACAGCAGCATATAAGGTATTGCCGCATAATCCTCCGTAATACTCGCATATACAATTATAGAAAACGTTCCGACCGCTAAACCGATCCTAGTTCTTTTTAATATCTCATCCACCTCCTCTTCATACGTACTTCTATCATTTATAAACTAGCTTTCCACCCCTTACGTCTGCTTATTAAAACTCCTAACCCCACGAAGCCAAACCCTATAAGATTCATGAGGAAATTACCGATGTTGCCGAAGTCGTTTACTCTTAATCCTATCAAAAAACTACCTAACAAGATTAGTGGTATCACGATAAAATACCTCAAATGGGCCCCTCCCGTTTGCCATATTAATCATAAAAACCCTCAACCTAAATAATACCATCTTTCGCCAATTATTAGTTTTCATTCGAGACAATTAATGAAAGCACTATCGCACAAATATTTTCGATTAGACCTGGAACCCTCTCTTATTTTCCTTTAAGCTTAATGAAGAAATAAATGAAAGGTTGATTGTTTGAAGAAGTTATTATCCCTGTTTTTAGTATGTTTATTCGTCTTCTTTCCTATAGAAGACACGCTTGCCGCTAATGTGAACAAAGAATTCTCCCTTGAAAAAACGAAAACTTCACCGGAAAACAACCGGCAATCCAATGCTAGAGAATATAGAGAGAAAACAAACACCCTTCTATTATCCACTCAAACTAGTAAAACCACATGGAATAGCGCTGAGACCTCACATAAGCTTTTGACCACACATGTACAGGCACTAGAAAACGGAAAATACCGCGTAAATGTTGTGATGGAATGGAAGAAAGTGCCCAAGAAGCGATTACATGATGTGATTAGCTTCGCTTTGCCTGAGCTTGGAGATGATTACAACATAGAGGCAAACTCGTTAACCGGAAAGCAGCTTGTCGTTGCGGAGAACATTGAAACCGGGGAGACTAGAACGATCGCTTACGAGTATACGAATACCCCGTCGGAAGAGGCAAATTCCTTTTATGTTTCTCCAGCGGAACGAGTCGTTCTAAGTCAAAACTTAAAAAATGACTGGGGCGACTACAAGGTTCGTAGCATCATCCAAACGCTTACTGGTGTGATTCAAGAGAGCGAGGAACTAAATACACATGCTCTTCACGTTAATGGGGGTTATAGTCATCAAATTCACCCTGATGAGAATTGGAGCGTACGCTTATTCCCGTATGAATTCAGCATTGATATCAATCAGTTGGTGAACGGGGATCCTTATCAAACACCCGATTCATTTGATCGTTACCTACAAGCTGAAACGCAGCTCATTATGAAATAACTTTCACTTGCACGCAAAAAAAGAGCTCGCCATGAGCCCTTTTTTTGCGTAAATCTTTATTCAGTAACGCCTACCTGATCCCAGGCTGACGCGACACTATTGTACGTAGTAGATCCGGCGCCGTATAAATCACCTGCTGATTGTAGGAAAGCCGATCTTGCGTCACTAAAGTCACTCGTTGGAGTGAGGTATGTGGTGAGAGCACGGTAATAAATTTGCTCTGCTTTGCTATCCCCAATGCTTTCGATCGTGTAATATGCCGCTTTGTTTGGAATACCACTGTTCGTATGAACGCCACCATTATCTTGAGACGTTTGAACGTAGTCATCCATATGAGACGGCTGGTTGTATGCTTCTGGATTCGATAGACTTCTTAGCGCATCTCCAGGTGTACCAGGCGTATAGACGTCTTCCCCCATAAGATAATCTTCAGGCTCGATAAAATATCCGAACACATCTGACATTGATTCGTTCAGTGCTCCTGATTGGTTACGATACTGTAGTCCCGCTGTGCGTTCTGTTACCGCGTGCGTTATTTCATGACCAACAACATCTAGCGCTGCTGATAATGGAGCAAAAGTGGTCCCATCGCCGTCACCATAAACCATTTGCGTTCCGTCCCAGAAAGCGTTGTTATAGTTTGAGCCATAGTGAACTGTAGAACGAATTGTTGCACCGTTATCATCAAAGCTATCGCGATTATGTGTCGACTCATAATAGTCATAAACAACGCCTGCATTGTAGTGCGCATCAACAGCTGCCGCTTGATCTGAAGAAACAAACTGATTGTCATCATCTGTTACGATCGCGCCAGGAAGGCTTGATCCATTATTCGCACTATACGTCTCTATGAGGCCACCTTTTGTCACGTCACGAAGAAGATAGCTACCATTTTGTGATACTGTATTTAGCGTTTTCTGATCACCCAATACGCCCGTTCCTGTTCCTGTCTCGGCGCCGTCAGCTAGTGCATTATACGCTTCTACAACGGAACCATCGCGAGCATCCACATAGATTTGCCAGTTCGCAGGATAAGGATCAATAAAGTTCAGCTGCACTTTATAAGCAAGAACATAGCGATCGCCGTCCTTATAAACGACTTTTTCTCCCTTATCCGTCATGTTTTTATTATCACGAAGACTTGTTTCAGGTTGTACATCAACATGGTTCCATGCCGTGTTAACCGCTTCTTCCTCAGATACCTTCGCATTCTTACTTCCTTCAAATTTCTTTACAGCGTCTGGATGCAAATTGCCGTTCACGGCTGCAACTTCCCCATCTTTATCTGTATGTACGATGAATGTCGCTCCATCAAGTGGTACTCCATTTACCGTTTGAACATATGTGTAATGAGTCATGCCTAGCTTATCTTTCGATTGATCGATCAGCTTAAGATCATTCTCATTCACCTGGAACAAGGCTTCATTTTCCTGTAGATATTGCTGGACATCTCCTTCACTCGCAACCTTTTGTTCTGATAGTTTACCAGATAAGAAAGATGGCACTTTCCGTTCCTTTTCCCAGCTCTCCTTTACAATCTCCATCTTTTCAAGTGCCTGCTTCTGATCCACATTCAAATCCTTTGGCGATGCGGCTGATGCGGTTGGTAGTGCGCCCCCAAATGCAAGTCCTGTCGCAAGTGCGACGGCGATTCCCTTTTTCAAAAAATCTCCTCCCCTTCTCGGAATGTTTTGAATTTTGAATACACTAGTAGCCTATCATAGAATTTCTGGAGGTTGTATTGGGAAATCCGTAAGACGATACGCCCATATACTCACTATGTTGCCATAACATTTCCCAATAACTTTCTAGAGCTTTACGTGATAAGCTTGGTCTAGAACATTTAATGATTGGAAAAATATTCTTTTTATAGAAATCACATGAAAATCTAACCATCTATCGTCTGATGACTTGATATAATTGAGTGTAAAGGGCAGTCATTTCGTACTACAATCTTGGCACCCTACCATCTAAAAAGTATTTCCCCTTTTAACTCGCAACAAATAATACAAAATACATTTCAATAATAATTATTTCAGTATTATTTCAGAGAAGACAATATAGAGGTTTCTATGTAACGAATTGGAAACCAGTTCAGGCAATATGTGAACGGTTCATTGGTTGACGAACAACTCTAGTTAGATTAGTATCTAATTAGATGATAATCTAACTTATAGAAAGGTGGGTCGTATATTGCAGTTAAACCGATTAGTTAATTTCCATAAAACACTCGGGGATCCAACTCGGATTCGCATTCTTTCGTTGCTCGCTAAAGGTCCTCTCCACGGCCAAGCCATCGCTGGCAAACTTGGATTAAAAGCACCTACGATCACTCATCATATGACGAAATTAAGAGACACCGGCATTGTTTATCCACGTAAGGATAAAAACACCATCTATTACTACATAGATGAGAAGAAATTCCGCTCTTATTCAGAAGCCCTGCCCACTATGCTTTACCAGCCTGACTACGATAAGGAGGACGATTCTGTGAAAACGCAAGCTGTTATTAATAATTTCTTAGCACCAGATGGTACGCTCAAGCACCTCCCTTCTCAACGAAAGAAAAAAATCATTATTCTTAAGCACTTGATCAACGGATTAGAACAAGGGAAAAAGTACCCTGAGAAAGAAATAAATGAGTATATCAAAAAGTTCCATCCCGACTTCGCAACCATTCGTCGAGAATTTATTATCAATCATTTTATGTACCGAGAAAATAACATTTACGAACTAAATCCAGAAGAAATGTGGGCGACGATCGATTAATCGCACGACCATTATTTGAATTCTGTTGAAGGTACTAAGGAATAATTCATTAAAAAAACGGATTCCCTCATAAGTGAGGAAATCCGTTTTCTTTTTACAATCCGTAATTTGTGACGCCACCATCAACGAAAATATTTTGTCCGGTAATGTAGCTTGATCCTTTAGAAGCGAAGTAAAGAACGGATGTTTTCAGTTCATCCAACTCTCCAATTCGTTTCATTGGCGTTCTTTTATTAATCATCTCTTTAAACACTGGGTCTTCTAAGGAATCTTTAATGAAATCCGTCTTAAACATCCATGGACTGATCGCATTTACGGTAATGTTGTTTTCAGCTAATTCGTTAGCTAATTGCTTCGTTAAGTGAATAACGCCTGCTTTACTTGTCCCATAGACTGAGCTGAAGAATAGACTTACATCTCCTGCAACAGAAGCGGTATTAATGATGCGACCATATTCCTGTTTCTTCATATATGGCACAACTGCCTGACTCATAAAGAAGACAGACTTCACATTAGTATCCATCACTTTATCCCAGCCATCTTCGTCGAGATTTTCGATCGTGCCAGGTGCATTCGTTCCTGCATTGTTAACGAGAATATCAATTTGTCCATACTCTTCATTGATTGCTGCGGTTACTTTCTCAATGTCCTGCTTACTTGTCACATCGCATGAATAGGCTTTAACTTCTGCGCCAGTTTGATCAGCGATTTCCGCAGCTGCATTTTCAACCTTTTCTAGTGAACGTCCAAGCAGAACGACTTTTGATCCGCTTTCTGCAAGCGTTTCTGCCATAAGGCGACCGATTCCGCTACCGCCACCAGTTACGATCGAAACTTTCCCGGTGTTTTTAAATAAATCCATGATCTTCACTTCCTTTTATAATCTAGCTTTAATTCATAAGTATGTTGAATGTTTCACAATTTGTATTTCTATGATCCTTTATGAACCATTCGAACCATACGCCGCTCTTCGTTTAGCCAACGTAGGCTTGTGGAAAACTAATGTGTAGAGCTTACAAAAAAAGAAGACCCTCTTTCAACTATAACGACTTACGAAAGGAAACGAACATGTCTATTTTACCTAGAGAATTCTACCAAAAACCGACATTAGAACTAGCGAAGGCTCTCCTCGGATGCGAGTTAGTGAAGGAAACGGATGAAGGAGTTGCCTCCGGTTATATTGTGGAAACAGAAGCATATTTGGGCGCACAGGATCAAGCCGCCCATAGCTTCAACAACAAACGAACGAAACGCACTGAAGTGATGTTCGGGCCTGCAGGGAATGCTTATACGTACGTGATGCACACGCACTGTTTATTCAATGTGGTCAGTGCTGACACCGATGTCCCTGAAGCGATTCTCGTTCGTGCCGTTGAACCTGTTAAAGGATTAGACTTAATGGAGCAGCGAAGACCTGGACGAAAACAAAAGGAATGGACGGATGGTCCCGGAAAATTAACTAAAGCGTTAGGGATTGATCCAAGCGATTATGGGCACGCCTTAGTGCGCCCTCCCCTATATATTCAACATGGCTATACACCAGATCACATCTCTGAAGGAAAACGAATCGGAATTGATAACTCAGGAGAAGCTCGTGACTATCCGTGGAGATTCTGGGTGACTGGAAATCCGTATGTATCGAGGTAGCTCGCAATATGCTTCCCTCAAGTCGCTTTCTTTTATTTTCAAAATCTAAAGGTCTATACTAGTACTATAGCAACAAGATATCATCTTCAATCAACTAATCAGGAGGTTTTATGCATGAGTAAAGTCGCAGTTATTACAGGTGCAGGAAGTGGATTAGGACAAGCAGCTGCTGTTCGTTTAGCAGATGAAGGGATTAATATCGTTGCAGTAGACATTAACGAAGAAGGCGGTAATGAAACGGTCGACCTGGCGAAAAAAGCAGGTGTTGATGCGCTTTTCATAAAAGCTGATGTATCCAAAGCAGATGAAGTAAAGAATTACGTCGACAAAACTGTTGAAGCCTTTGGCTCAATTGATTATTTCTTTAATAACGCCGGCATCTCCGGTAGCGGTGAATATTACTTAAATACGAAAGTAGAAGAAATTGAAAAAATCGTAGACATTAACTTGATGGGCGCCTTATATGGTGTTCGTTACGTAGCTGATGTTATGATCAAAAATGGTGGAGGTTCTATTGTGAACACAGCTTCAAGTGCCGGTGTGATTGGTCAAGATTCTGTAGTCACGTACTCTGCCACAAAGCACGGTATTATTGGACTAACGAAAAGTATCGTAGCTGAATATGCGAAGGACGGATTACGCGCAAACGCAATCGCTCCGGGACCAACGGCAACTCCAATGGTGAAGGACTTCTATGAAGCGAATCCTAAAATGAAAGAAAATGCGGAATCCGGCATTCCTCAGAAGCGTCTCGGTACGCCTGAAGAAGTAGCTGAGCTCGTAACGTTCCTCTTAACTTCAAAAGCGCAATACATCAATGGTGAAGTCATTCGCATCGATGGTGGGTTTACGAATACTAAGTAAGGGTTAGTTAAGATGATAAATAACTACACCCATTTTCATAAGTAGAATATAGAGAGAAAATGGCCGGCACATACGATTGATGTGCCGGCCATTTTTAGTAACAAGATTCTGTTTATCCAGATTACTCCCACTGATCCTTTATTAACTTTTTTGTTTTCGACTCAAAAGTGTAATCGTAATAAGAATGATCACAAGCCCTATACTTTGCGTTAAAGTCAAAACCTCTCCCAAAATAACTAATCCAAATAGGGAAGCCGTAACCGGTTCGACCATCGCGATGATCGCTGCAACGGATGCTGACGTTTTCTTCAAACCTTCTATATATAAGTAGAAAGAAATACCTGCGCCGATGATACCGAGAGTGATGAACCAAATCAGATCCTCTGAAAACAAGGCGTCGAGCGCTTCCTTATGGTCAATAAATAGTAACATAACAATGGTAAATGTCGCAAAAGCCATACTAAGGACAAAAGGCGGGCGGCCTTCTTTAGAAGCGTTCTTAAAACCAAAAATAAACAGAGCGTACGAAAGACCTGATAATAGTCCACTTGTAATTCCAAGAATATTTAAACTGCCAAGTCCCGTTTCATAAACGTTTGTTAATAAACTGATTCCCCCCATCACAATAACCATTGCAATGACCTTAAATGGGGTGACGGTCTCTATTCGAAAAAGAAATGAACTAAACAGCACGAACAGTGGTGCCGTGTACATCAAAGTTGACGCTACCGCTACACCAGATTCCGAAATACTAAGAAAGTAAAAACTGAAATTCCCAGCGACCGCTAATCCTGCTAGTACTGACCACATCATCGTCTTCGTTGAATACTTTATTTTATTTCCTTTTCGATGAAGAAGTAGCCATACAAAAATACAAACAAACCCTATCGATCCTCTATAGAATGAGATCACCAGCGGATCCCAACCTTTATCCATTAATATCCCGGCTAATCCCCCGGAAATCCCCCACAAAACGGCTGCCATGATAACATAGCCTATATTATATAAATGCATTTTATACCCTCCTAAAATGAAGCCTTTATGACCTGTTTGGAGGAAATTCCCACTCTCTTAAACACTAAAACCAAAATCATGCAAACCCGTTCATAATCCATACTTTTTACTACAACGTCATAATAGTTTAATAATTATACGATAACTTAGGAATTCGCCAATAATTGAGCGTATTCTCCATCATACATAAAAAAGCTCATCCTGATTCTTTCTTCAGGATGAGCTTTTATTACTATTATTCATCTAGTAAACCATTCTCTACTAACCAATCATGGGCAACAACAGAGACGCTGTTTCCTTCAATATCGACTTTATAATTCAACTCACGCATAATATCACTGTTTAGTTTTTCACCTAAACGCGCTGTAATTTCTTCCACTTCTGGATACTTTTCGAATACATCCTCATTGATACTAACCGCCGCTCTATATGGCGGGAAGAAGGTTTTATCGTCCTTCAGGGTAACAAGGTCATACTCGACAATAGTAGCATCTGTTTCAAATGCGACCGAGACATCGACCTGCCCATTGTCTAAAGACCTTTGTGTTAAACCAAGATCCATTAGTTTAATTTGACTGGAATCAAATTCAAACCCGTATGTTTTCTCTACGCCAGGCAATCCATCAGGTCGATTCGCAAACTCTGCGTCTGAGGCCATCGTTAGCTCTCCTGGGTTTTCATTCACATACTTCGCTAAATCACTAATCGATTCAATCCCCAATTCTTCTGCCTGCTCTTTCTTCATAGCGAGAGCATAGGTGTTGTTAACATTAGACATGTTCATCCAATGGATATCATTATTCTTGGCATCTAACTCTTTGACCTTCTCAAATGCTTCCACTGGATCAGCAATCGGCTCTTCGCCCATATATGTAATGAGTGCCGTTCCGGTATACTCCCACATCATATCAACCTGACTATTTTCGAGCGCTTTACGAACAACGGTACTCCCCAGGTTGTTCATTTGCTTCACGTCAAACCCTTCCTCCTTTAGAAGAAAAGCGGTCATTTCGGAAAGTAGGTATTGCTCTGTAAAGTTCTTGCCACCAACCGAAATCTGTTTCCCGCCAATCCCTACGCTTGAGCACGAGGCTAGCATGGAAAGGATGGAAATGATTCCGATAATACGAAATAGTTTTCTTTTCATACAAACACCTCCTGTCGTTACGTTTCTTGTGGTGGTCTAGATCCCTTTGGTACAATCTTTCGTTCAAGTAATCGAAGAAGATAGTCTACAAAAATAGCTAGTAAGGTTACTGGAATAGCACCAGAAATTAAATAACCGTTATCAAATAACTGGATGCCGGTAAAGATCCATACGCCTAGTCCGCCACCGCCGACAACATAAGCAAGTGCAGCCGTTCCGATATTTAATACGACGGCTGTACGAATACCTGCAAGAATCGAATACGATGCATTCGGTAATTCAATTCGAAAGAGTATTTGGATTGGCTTCATGCCCATTCCTCTTGCTGCATCGATTAAATTCTCATCGATGGAATCAATTCCCGCAACCGTATTCCGATACATCGGTAACAGCGAGTAGATAAATAGGGCAAATACTGCCGTATTAAATCCGATACCTAGAATACTAATCATCAAAGCAAGAACAGCAAGACTTGGAATCGTTTGACCAAGGTTGACCGTATTTGAAACGACCCACTCGGCTCTTCGAAAGCTTTTACGCGTGACAAGAATACCAACAGGTAGCGCTACGATGACCGCTAAGAAAGAAGAAACAAGTACAAGCTGCATATGCTGCTTCAATAAGTGAAGAAACGTACTAGTTTGACTGAAAATATAGTCAAAATAGCTGTTGCTGATGGCCCAAATAAAGAACACGGCCACTATTCCGTAGACAAGAAAGCTTACAATACGGCTCATAACTTTTTTCTTATTCATCAAATCACCCCTTCTGCACCAGGGTAGGCTTTGCCTTAATTTCAAAATGAAGATACTTTTGAACGAGATCAATCGTAATGGCGCCAAGTTTGTTACCATCATCATCAACTACAATGACTTGATCCGCTTCTTGATTTAGAAGCATGGATAACGTATTTCGTAAATCGTGGTGAACATTAATCGTAATGGTATCTTCAATCGTTTCGTCTTCATTAACAAGACCAATGATTTCTTGAATGTCTTGAATGGTATGAAGACTTAAGCTCTTGATTGCACGGTCTTTCCCGAAGAATTCACGAACAAATTCATTCTTAGGACGAACAAGCATTTCAGATGGCGTATCATATTGCATCACTTCCCCACCGCGCAAAAGAACAATTTTGTCTGCCATTTTAATCGCTTCGTCAATGTCATGACTAACGAAAAGAATTGTTTTCTTTACTTCACGCTGAATTTGAAGAAACTCATCTTGAATTTTCTCACGAATAATCGGATCCAGTGCGCCAAATGGCTCATCCATTAGCATAACGGGCGGGTCAGCTGCTAATGCGCGAATAACACCAATACGCTGCTGCTGTCCTCCAGAAAGCTCATGCGGATAACGTTTACCAAATTTCTCACCGCTTAATCCGATCATTTCCATCAATTTATTAAAACGATTGCGCTTCTCTTTCTTTTTCCAACCTAAAAGGTCGGGAACAATCATCACGTTTTCTTCAATCGTCATATTCGGAAATAGACCATTGCTTTGAATGACGTAGCCAATTTTTCTTCGAAGAGCAATTTGATCTAAAGACATAGAATCTTCACCATCAATAGTGATCTTTCCATCTGAAATCGATTCCAACCGATTCACCATTCGAAGCAGGGTTGTTTTCCCACAGCCTGACGGTCCTAATAAAACCACAATTTGTCCTTTTTCAATGGTGAAGTCTACACCATTCACAGCTGTTACGCCGCCTTCAAATGTTTTGTTTGTTTGATCAAATGTAATCATTTCTTCACCTCACTCCTTAATTCGCAATGCTTTTTGGTGTATAGCGTTTTTGAATCCATAACAAGATACCATCTGCGATCATAGCAAGAATGGCAACGGCAATTGAGCCACTAATAATTAAGTAATTGTCCCCACGTGAAATGCCCTGAGTGATAAGAACACCGAGTCCTCCTGCACCAATATAAGCAGCGATGACACCGATTCCGATGTTAAGTACAACGGCTGTTCGAATACCTGCCATTATGATGGGGAACGCATTCGGAATTTCGACGCGAAGCAGTCGCTGACTCGTTTTCATCCCTAAACCCTTTGCTGCATCTCGCATTTCAGGGTTTACGTTACGAATGGCGGTATATGTATTACGTATAATGGGGAGCTGCGAATACAGAACCAGTGCTACAAAAGCTGGAACAAAACCAATTCCCTGATTGACGATCGAGAAGACCGGAATCATAATACCGAATAAAGCAATACTCGGAATCGTAAGCATGACAGAAGCAATTTGCAGAATCGTCTCAGCTAAATAATCATTTGTTGTTAAGTAAATGCCTAGAGGGACGCCAATGATAAGTGCAACAATGATCGCTAAGCCGACGAGTATCGTGTGCTCAATCGCTAAATCAAAAATACGAGGAGCGTTTACCTCGAGAAATTTCATCCACTTGTCCAATACGATAACCTCCTTTTTCATTCAATTTCATCATTGTATCAAATTAGGTACAAATTACCAACCTACGAACGAACTTTCACCCTCTTTGATCAACTGTCTTTTCACTCGTATTAACAAACATTTGTTTATACGAATGAGAAAGTTTCATTTCAGCTTTCCTTTGGAAGGCAAAACAAATGTTTTCGAGTTAACTCTATCTTAATACCCTAATATCAAAGTACTAACCCTGAATTTTCTGCGAATTTTTAATTTTCATGTATGAAAATCTTACATTTTAATAAAGTAGCGCTCTCCCACCACGGAATCAGTGGCTTTTGCGATGCTTATCGCTGTATATTGGCTATAATATGATTTTATTGTCCAAACAACAAATAAGGGCGGCTCACAAACGCCCTTCCTCCTACTTGTCCTCTGTTTTCCATAGCTTGAAATACATAAAAAAGGATCCACGGCTCAAAACCCATGAAATCCTTTTTCACCTTTTCTCACTTATTCACCTATCACACCGCACGCAATTCGATCTCCGGCATCTCCTGATGGCTGTGATTCCATATCATCTGCACCGGCATGAATGACGATGGCTGTTCCGCCTTCTTTTAGCAGCGAATTTTCTTCTCCTGCTTTTAGGGTTACTTTATCATTCATAATATCGGTTTGTAGTGTTCCGTCTTCGGCCACTTGGATATTTTCCATATCTCCTGCGTGTGGTCCATTTTCGGATTCCGTACCGTGATCCATATCACCGGGATTATAATGACCGCCTGCCGATTTGAAATCTGGCGCTTCACATGATCCAGTCTCATGAATATGAAAACCGTGCTCTCCTTCTGGTAAATCACTAACATCAAGACTGATCATCGTTGCGCCGTCATGTTCCATCAACTCGGCCGTCCCAATCTCTTCATCGTCCTGATTCTTCATAGTCACAGTGATCGTATCCATTTGCTCCTGCTCGCTTTCACCAGCATTTTCCGTTGTCGTTTCAGGTTCGTTATCTGTTGTTCCTTCTTCGTTACCTCCTCCACAGGCGGCTAACACAAGTAGTACACTCATCATTAGTAAAAGAATCGTCCATCTTTTCATCGAAACAGCTCCTTTTCTCCCTTTATACTTACCATCATGACACCACTTTCCATTCAGTAAACCCGACAAATCCAAATTCCTTCCAATTAACTACCGGATTATGACTAAAAAGAGGCTTTAGTATGAGGCAAGACGTTTCAAACGTGGATAAAAAGTTGCACGAAATATTGAAAGAATATTTATAATATCTTAACTTAAAGTATCTTGACTTCGAGATAAATTTACGTTATCTTTAATCTATACTAAAAAGCAACAATCCTGAGGAGGAATTTTTCAATGGCTACTTTAACACTAGATAAGGTTCACAGCAGTTTAGATTTTCAAATCAAGCATATGATGGTTTCAAAAGCAAAAGGTGAATTTACTGACTTTGACGTCGATTTCAACGGCGATCTTGATAACCTGACTTCCGCAAACATTAAAGTCACTATCTCTGTAAAATCAATCGATACAGGTAACGAAGATCGTGACGGTCATCTTCGCTCTGGCGATTTCTTTGAAGCAGATCAATACCCAAATATGGTATTCCAAAGTAAGTCTATTGCAAAGAAAGATGATGGAGAGTATGACGTTACTGGCGACTTTACTATTAAAGGCGTAACGAAAGAAGAAACGTTCACGGTCGAATACAATGGCAAATCAAAAAGCCCACTTGACGGTAGCACAGTAGCTGGTTTTGACGTTTCCGGTAAGGTGAATCGTGAAGCTTACGGCATGACGTATAATGCAGCGATGGAAACAGGAGGGTTCTTGCTTGGGAAAGACGTGAAATTCGAAGGTAACTTTGAGTTTGTCGTTGCAGAATAAGTGAAAGCATACGGAAACACCTCATCCCCTAACGGATGAGGTGTTTTGGTTTATGAAGCTATTCTCCCTGCTCAATTGCACTTTCATCCATATGCATCACTTCCCACAAGTGCCCATCAATGTCCTGAAAACTCCAGGCATACATAAATCCATGATCGATGGGATCATTCGAAGCTTTTCCTCCAGCTGCAAGCGCACGATTCACCATTTGATCCACCTCATCATTGCTTTCTGCAGAAAGGGCCATAATGACTTCCGTTGATTCTCTGGCGTTCGTAAGATTCTTCTTCGTGAATGTCTTGAAGAACTCCTCTACAAGTAACATGACAAATGTATTTTCATTGATCACCATGCACGTCGCATTCTCATCCGTAAACTGTGGATTAAATTCAAAGCCAATTTCAGAGAAAAAAGCGATGGATTTATCGAGATCCTTGACCGGTAAATTCACAAACACGTGCTTCGCCGTTTGAGCCATTCGATCACACTCCTTAGAAAAATGAAATACCTCCTCTATTCATTTCGCTATGAAACCTCAAACTCCTTATCCATTTCCCAAAAGTTTTTATGACGCATAAGAAAAATGAATCAACACGTTCACCGTACACAGCCTTCCTTTAAGAAAATTTCTACAGAACGTAATAACAACTATTTGTCCGATGAATACTACCCCATAAAGGTGGTGTTCATCATGGATCGACAACAGCAGTTTGATCAACTTGTATCGTTGCGAAGAGAGCTTGAAGAGAAAGCGAATCATTATTGGCAAAGTTATTCTGACTATACAACCTGGCAGTTCTGGCTTATTTTAGCGTTCATCTTCGTACCGCTTATTATCCTTTATTTTCGAATCGATCGACGCAAAATTTTTCTGCTCGGATTTTTTGGGTATTCCGTTCATGTCATAGCTGCTTATGTGGATGCATTAGGTGTTCGTAAATCCTGGTGGGACTACCCTTATATTGCGATTCCGCAATTACCTGCAAGCATTAGTATCGATGGGGCTCTTGTCCCTGTATACTTTATTTTGCTTTATCAGTGGTGCTTATCACATAAGAAAAACTATTGGTTATATGGCACGCTTTCTGCTTTAGGATTCACATTTATTTTCAAACCGATTTTAATTTGGCTCGACCTCTTTAAGTTATACACGAATTGGTTTGTTTTATTAGGGGCTTACTTATTCGTTATATATGTAGCAAAAGTGATTACCGATATTTTCATCACAATGTCTAAACAAAGCAGGGAGACTTAAGGACAAAAATAACTGAACTTTGCACTTAAGTCTCCTTATATAAAGATAAAATATTGAATTTTGATACGTACTGCTTCAATCTTTCCACTTTCTGTTCACTATCCGCTAAGGCTACATAACCATCCGGACGGATCAGGTACAGCGCATTTTCCTGCAATCCTTTTTTCGTCATTGCTTTTTCAAAGCTAAACTCATATAGAGCATATCCAGATACCCTGGCAAAATCCTTAACGGCTTCATTTGCCTGACCATATACGTGAAGCTGCCAATCCATTGACTTAAGCGCTCCATAATTATTGCATGAATTTGTTTGAATCCATGGCAGGCGATCTCCACCATGAACTTCCCCCGCTGTACCATCACTAAGATGACTTTCGCGATAATGAATGTTGATTTGAGAAAGCCTTCTAAAGGCTGCTTTTCGAGCAATTGAAAAGGAACGAAGCGCAAATGGAGCCACGTTCGGTATAACGATTTTGCGCAGTAATCTGCTCGTCATGTGATCGCCTATAATAGAAGTAAATGCTCGATCTGTTGTATCGATTAGCGTTCTCGCAAAGCCAATGCGCTCCTTTTCAAACGTATCAAGAATAGCTTCATCCGCTTTCTGAAGCAGCACTGCGGCTAGCTTCCACGCTAAGTTCACCGCGTCCCCAATCCCGGTGTTCATGCCCTGTCCGCCAGCCGGGCTATGAATGTGCCCAGCATCTCCGGCAATAAAGGCACGTCCTTTTCTAAAATGACTGCTAACGCGATGATGAACTTTGTACGTTTGGAACCAGTTCACATGCTGAATCGTTATGCCTGTTCTCTGCTCGATCAGCGACTGGAAATCCTTGAACGCAACTGAGCTTTGATCGGTTAAATGGCGAGGAACTATTCCAATAATCCGCTCCATTCCCGTGCTTCTAACTGGCATGAACAGGTAAAAGGTGTCAGAATCTAAATACACATTTAAACTACTTTCAGATAACTGGCCAGTGTTCGCTTTAACATCTGCCACAAAAAACAGTTCCTCATACGTTCCACCTGGAAAATCAAAAGCAACTTCTCTTCGAACGGTACTGTGTGCTCCATCACACCCGCATATATATGAAAACTCACTCCGCTCTTCCTTATTATCTTTTTTAATAACGGCTTGAACATGGTCCCCTTCATCCATAAATGAAACCAACTCTGTCTTCCATTCTACCTCAACGCCTTCGTCGGCTAATTTGTTAATTAGCAGCTGCTCGTGATCATCTTGCGGATAGCTTAGGGCAAATGGGAAAGGACTTAATCCTTTTCCAAGATCGTGAAAATTGATGTTGGCTTTTGCTTTCATTCCTTCTCGAAATTGGATAGACTTCACTTTAATCCCCCGGTGGATGACTTCTTCCGCGAAGCCCATTTGGTTATAAAATTCTAGGGTTCTAGCGTGTACAATTAGCGCACGCGATGCTTCTCCGGGTCCCTCATTTTTCTCGATGATCCGAAATGAAACTCCATATTTCGCTAGGTGGAGTGCTAATACAAGACCCGTAGGACCTGCGCCAACAATTAGTACGTCAGAACTCATTTCTCAATCTCCTTTCATTGGCATTCCAAATAAAAAAACTGAAAAATCAAAGAAAACAGTTAACAAATTCACCTTTTTATGGTATTTATTATATAAGTATATCCTTATGTCAAGATACCTCAGTAAGAGAACCACAAAAAAAGAGAATGCGATGAACTATCATTCTAGCCTGGGCACTTGAGTGATAGGGAGCAAGTAGTGCAACCGGCTCCTTAAAAAGGAGAATGAACATGGAAAAGTGTACATTGTACGGGCACGCTAATTTATTTTCATCACACACACTGCGAATGATGGAACTCCTAAGACGTCACGACCCTCATAGCTTTCTCCATTCAGTACAAACTACGAGCTACTTCATTGATTTCTGTTTGCATTACAATTTCCGATCACTGTTGAAACGGCGCTTTCTTGAGTCTGTTTTGCTACATGACATCGGTAAACTACTTGTCCCAACAGAAATTCTTCAAAAAAAGAGCCCACTAACCCTTTATGAGAAAGAGTATGTCGAGCGGCATCCAGAGTTTGGAATAGAGCTACTTAATGATTTTCCAGAGATTGATATTGAGCCGTCTCTTATACTAAATCATCATGAGAATAGCGATGGTACTGGCTATCCTTATCAATTACAATATGAGCAAATTCCTCGATCTGTTTCGATTCTTCGAGTCATCGATAGCTTCATTGCGATGACGTCTGATCGAGCTTATCGTCCAAAACGTTCTGACCAATCAGCCATTCATGAAATTAACGTTCATCGGAATAACTTCTATGAGCCATCCACTACCTCCTTGTTTATCTCTTATTTGGAAAAACGGCTAAAAGGGAAAAAGGTTCTGCTTCATTATTTTGATTATGCCAAACGTCAAAATTAAGCAGCGCTATTCAATAACCGTTTAAACAAAACCAAATACAACAGGGAGGGCGAATAGATTGCGACTCTTATCAACTAAGGATTTACTAATTGCATTTTGTGATGCGTATACTCTTCAATTAGATGAAGCTTTTATTGAAATGTTAACGAGCGAAATCATCCGAAGAGGCATCAATCCTCCCCAAACACGTACGGAGTGTTACGAACAAATCGCCAATTTCACTTGATGAGACAGCCTCTCATGACGCTATATAAAAAAAGCTTATCTGGTCACAACTGGCCAATAAGCTTTTTTTGATAAATTCTAATTGATTTCATCTCCCTTCACAAATAAATTTACTGTTAATACGCTTACATATGTTTGCATTTTTTAGGAAGTGGTAAATTTAAAGTGAGATAAAAAAGTTAATTATTATTGAAAGGAATGATCTTTGTTGAAGGAATCAATCCCAGAACTAACGTTGAATGATGGACTTACACTACCCGCTATCGGTTTCGGTACTTACTTGCTAAATGGAAATGAAGGGGCAACCGCTATTAATAGTGCGATTGACGTTGGCTATCGCCTCATCGATACAGCTTACAATTACGAAAACGAAGGAACCGTAGGCGAAGCCATTCGTCGAAGTACAGTTCCTAGAAATGAACTGCGCGTCACTTCTAAATTACCAGGTCGCTATCAAGAATATAAGAAAGCTGTTACGGCCATTCAAGAGTCGTTATATAGAGCCAACCTGGATTATTATGATTTGTACCTCATTCACTGGCCGAACCCTAAACAAGGTCTTTATACAGAAGCTTGGCAAGCTTTAATTGACGCTAAGAAATGGGGACTCATTCGCTCGATTGGCGTATGTAATTTCCTTCCGGAGCATCTAGAGCAATTGGAAAAGGAAACCGGCGTAAAGCCAAGCATCAATCAAATCGAACTACACCCCTTCTTCAACCAGGAAGATCAGAGAAGATTTCATCAACAAAACAACATCAAAACACAATCCTGGAGTCCGCTAGCTCGAGTGACTGACATTTTAGAAAATGAAACGATCAGTCATATTGCAAATCAACATAACAAATCAGTCTCTCAGGTGATTTTACGCTGGCATTATCAATTAGGATCCATCCCGATTCCTAAATCTTCTTCTCCAGAACGTCAGCTTGAGAACCTCTCTATTTTTGACTTTTCTTTAAATGAAACAGAAATGGCGATGATGGCTGAATTAACGAAACCAAATGGACGATTGAATGATCAAGATCCAGCTACTTATGAAGAATTTTAAATTTCTCCATCTAACGATTCAACTAACCAACTAGAATAGGATGCCCTGCAGCCATAACAGGTTCTGTTTAGAGCTGCAAATATACAAATATATACTGTTCTAGAGTCTGATTTGATAGCTAAATCAGACTCTTTACTTTTCCATGGTGTTGCTCTTTTGGTTGTATCTTTCAACCATTTTTAGAATATCATTTAGACATCCATTGTACGCTTCAGAATTAGTACTTGAAAACGACTTCAATTTCGGTAGATAATGAATGGATAATATGGAAATTATATGGTGAAATGTAAAAAGAGAGAAACTTCTATTCTTCGATTAACTCGAAGGTTAGTTAAAGGGAGCTTGGATTTTAAGCCTTATGTATGTACAAGTAGGGAGTGAACTGTTTACCTAACGGGAATAGCGCCTCAGATGCGCAACGTTCAGCCCCCATCACCGCTATAGTAAGAACATATAAAAAAGTTAACCAGAAAAGTCTGGCTAACTTTATATTACGAACGGTTGCTTTAAAAAACAGAATAACTAGATATATAATTGGCGGATCGTTCTTTTGGGTCCGTCTTTTAATTTATTATCATAGTATCTATAAACACAGGTAAGCATCATTAAGCAATAAAATATTTCCCTAATGCCTGCTGTAACGTACCTAACGTTTTGATTTCTTCACCTAATTTAATGCCAAGCTCCGTTACTTTCCTTACAACTTCCTTCCTTAATCCGGTTATGACAGTGTTACACCCCATTAGTGAGGCGCCATCAATGATTTGAATCAATCGGTAAACCTCTTCACGCCTTATTTCTGCAACTCCGGACAAGTCCATAATCAAAGTTTGGATACGCATTTCGCTTATTACGGATAATACCTTATCCTCAAGTATTTCGGTTCGTTGAGCGTCAATTGCTCCTATTAAAGGGAGAATGCTTACCGAGTGGTTTATTGGAATAATTGGTACTGAAAGATTTTCAACTAGTTCTCTCTGAGCCTTTATAAGCGAATCTTTATATTTCGTATAACTTATGAAAAAGGAATTCAAAAAGTAGTCTACTCGGTTGTTAATTTGTTTTTCCATTTCAAAGAAATTAAAACCCTTATCATTACTTTCCTCGGTATATTTTTGAAAAAACATCCACAGTGTTCGACGTATAGCTTGTACCCACTCTAATTTAAAAGAGATAGCAAGGGAATGTGTTGCCCAGGCAATTCCTTCTTGTTCCGCAAATGCATGTAGGTCCTGATCATTTTCTTCAATGATATAAACTACGAGTGTTTGAGCATTAGTAACAAGATCGATATTGCCTACTCTTAGTATTTCATAGATCTTATCTTTAACGTTGACAGCTTCTTTTAGTAGCGTATCTGTAAAGACTTGGATGTTTGCTTCGAAAAATTCGATGAATTGGAATGAATCTTCATACGTAATCGATTGCAATTGCCTCTCCTCCTATAGTTATAAACTAGTTGCTTTTATTATAAAACAAGCTATACTTTTATGCAGTAAATCCTCCTAGGTTTTTTAAGGTACTTAATTCATTATTAGACGCAAAAAACCACCTAACGGTGATTTTTCAAGAGTTATTTTAAGGATATAATTGTGAGACTTTTATTAGAGTTATTTTCTGTTCTAAAATAGCTTATAAATGATGATTTTCACCTTAAAACATAACCCGTTACTCCAGAAGCGCATCCTTTTTTCTTTACGAAGTTGTTCACTTCCCCAATAAACCAAATTCACCGCTACTTATTCCATTACTGCGCTCTAGCACTCATTGGTTTATTCGTTTTTACATACTTCACGAACAACCACCGAACGAGTGGGCCCATAATAAGGAGCTGTAACGGGAAGGCTACAATGACATTCTTCATAAATAACGAAACATACTCTCTTAGGAAGGAATGCTCCATAGATCCGATATTAGCATATGACATTATTAATCCGTAAAAAGACATAAAGAATACCATACCGATAACCATACAAGTTGAAAGAATTAAAATGACCTTCCATTTATGAGATTTGTTAAAAGGCAAACGAAACGTAATTTTCTTCGCAATGGGAGCTACCACAATAAATTCAAATGACAAAGCGATAATATAGCCAAGCAATAGACTCATCAGCAATTCTATAAGAGCCATTTCTCTCAATAATCCATTCGTAGATAAGTTATAGAATGTCATCACACATACCATTCCAAAACACATCATTAATCCAAAATAAAAACCTTCTTTTTTCGTTTCTGGCAAAACAACTCATCCTTTCTTTCTAGCATAGTGACAAGTATAGTCATTTCAATTCGCGCTCGTAAGTGAACATTTTGTGAATATTTAAAGCGAACCGTATCGCATGAATATGATAGTGGAGATATGCTACACTATTGAAAATCACTGTTCTCGATTCAAGAGAAAGACTGTTACGATCTGGTCTTCTCGACATACAACGATATTGTTTTTTGAAGGTGCTGTTTGAATGAAAAAAGGACTACTACTCTTCATAGCTTTTACTGTTGGGTTTCTCTTTGATCTTATCAACATTCCAGCTGGATGGTTACTAGGTGCAATGCTTGTTGGAGCCTTCTATCGACTTATGATTGATGATATGGCATATCCGAATTTATTGTTTGACCTCTCGTTAGCCGTGATCGGTGTCAGCATCAGCTTAAGTATTAAAGCGAAAATGTTTCAGGAGGTCGCAAGTTACCTACTCCCTCTAGCCGTCTCAATGATCATCTTATTAATTGCAAGCTGGGTTTTAGGAAAAATTCTAAATAACTATTCAAATCTTGATTCAAAAACAGCGCTATTCTGCTGTTTACCAGCCGGTGCATCGGTCATGATGGCTCTGAGCCGCGAATACAAGGCGAACCTAGGTATGGTTGCTGCCTTTCAAACGGTTCGCATCATGATGCTCGTCTCAACTATCCCGCTCGTCGCTGGTTTTATGTCTTCCTTTCTATCAACAGATGAAGTACAGGGCGCTGCGATGAAAGCCACTTCTCAAGTGAATATGCCGATGGGATTTGCTATTCTTTTCTACCTTTTGTTAATTGGAATCACCCTTTTCCTCGCAAAGAAATGGCGCATTCCGATCGCCCCTTTTCTATACGCGATTATTATTGGATTTCTCTTTCACACGTTTATCCAACAGCTTCCAACCATGCCGAATCTCCTTGTAGGTTTGGGGATGGCGATGCTAGGCGTCATCATCGGAGTGCGATTTGATCGCAAAGCTTTAAAGGAGATCAAAGAAATTGGGTGGACAAGTGTTTGGATTCTTCTCTCATTCTTTTTCTTAACATTTGTCGTAACGTTTGTGTTCTATCTCATGACACCGCTCGATTTCATTACAAGTCTACTCGCGATCGTTCCAGCTGGCGCACCGCAAATGTCTTCTGTTGCAGCATCTCTTGACTTAGATGCCAGCATCGTCGCTGCCATGCAGGTCATTCGCTTGCTCGTGCTTGTGTTAATTATTCCAATGCTCGTTCCTTTTCTGGTTTCCAAAGAGCAAGGTCATGAAATAAGCGGACAAGAAAATACATAAGAAAAAGCAGGTGCACATCAATTTAGTGTGACCTGCTTTTTCTTATGATTTTCATAGAAGCCTATCATTTTAACCTTTTTGAGTAAATAATCGGCGCGTTCATTCCGTCCTCATCTTCCTCAACCAATTCGATCAGTGCCACTTCTTCGATTCTGCCATAGATCGTATCATTCCGTTCAATACAGTAGTGATAGACCTTCGCTAAATCTTCATGAGAAAGATCATTAGCTAACGTACAGTGAGGAATCCACTTTCCAGGTAAATATAAAGAGTTAGCTGTTTCATTGAATTCGCCAAGGTTTTGATAATGATCCGCATGAAACGTAAGCAATTCCTGCGTCACTGTAGGCGTTAGAAAGATCGCTCCATAATCTAGGAAAGATCCGATTGTATTAAACGTAATCTCAAAACCACCTTTTTCATTATAATAATCATCCACTTCGTCTATGAACTTCTTTTTATCTAAGCTTTCATAGCTTCCTAATGTAATATGCGGTCTACCATCCTTCACTTCCTCTGCGTAGAAAGAAATGGAATGCTCACTCAGGTCATTCCATATGTCTTTCACCTGCTGTTCCGTCTTCTCATCAAATAATGCTATAAACCAGTACACTGTTTAGCCGCCTTTCTCTTCTTACCCCTTTGTTACGAAGCCTTCTCTCATACAATTTTGCTATAACGTTTGTTCCAATTCTTTGTTGCTTTTGTATTGTAGTAATTTGGCAATATGGAAAAACCCGTAGACGGAGATAAGCGTAATCCCCCAACCGACTATTTGTTTCAGAAGAATACCTTTATCAAAAGAATCTACCCCATATTGCAAGATTAGCCAAACATTAATCGACGCTACGATGATATCCTTACACGCAAAACCAAAAGTGATGAGCTTAAATATCGTTAAGATTTTCTTCTGGTAAAACTCCTGTTTTAGAATGCGACGGCTCCTGCCCTGGAGCTCCATGATATCGACTGTAAACAATAAATAGATCGGCCGATTAATCACAATACTTACAACCATAATCAGTGCCATCGCATAAGAATAGATGACACGATTCCAAAGCATTTGAATGGCAGACCCGGAAAGAACGTCAACTAACGTACTCGTTGCTAACGTCACAATGAGAAAAATCCCAAAAAAGTTTATTTTCTTCAGTAGAATAAAGCGGATGATACTATATATCAACCCAGGGATAGTTGATATAAGCATAGCATAGTAGTCACCAATGATGTCTCGAGACAGGTGCCAAATGCCAATCGGAAATACAACGTAGCAAATGAGATCCCATATGAGAATATTTCGATTCACTAACTGTTCATCCTCCTCCGTACAAATGCTTGTGATTATAAAACAAGAGCTTCTCCTCGTCCCGGAAAAGCTCTTCCTTAGAAATTTCATCGTGTTAGAAATCAAACGACTGATCAGTTCAATTCATATGTTCCATCTTCATACACTTTGTACAACCCTACCGTTCCAGAACCACCCTTTTCCTTAAGGGATTTGGAAGTAAGTTGCACAGTATAATAAGATCCACCATCATCTGTTTGAATCGGTCCCATCTCTCTAAAAACGATATCTTCAAAATCAATGTTTTGTGTTTCATCAGCTTCTAATTCACGCTTCAAATAATCGACAGCCGAAGTACCAGAAGTAATAGTGACCTCGCTCGATTCTGAAGTCTCCTCCTTAGAATCACCTTCTGTATGATCATTCGTATTCTCTTCTGTACCCTCGTCACTCGGATCATCAGATGTTGCTTCGCCTTCTTCCGTTCCTTCTTCATCAGTAGAAGCTTCATCGCTCGTTTCGGTGCTTGCTTCTTCATTCATCGAAGTGTCGGATTCTTCACTCGAACTATTAACCATTTCATTCGAGCCATTCGACTCGGCTTGCTCACCGGCTGAATTATTTCCACACGCAGCTAGCATCAAACAAGTAACCACGCTCAGTGTAACCATTTTTCTACTCCATTTCATTTCGCAAGCTCCTCTATTGCGGTGATTTCAAACTATGTATCTAGCTCGCGGTGGGATTGAAGAGTCTAAACATCGATTGTTCTTCACCAAATCGCTTCAATTGGGCTTCACACGTCATACCCACTTTTCGCAAAAGCTTACATGACGCCATATTTCGCGTTTGTGTCTCAGCGACGATTTCTTGTAGCTGCCATTCACTAAATCCATGCTTGATCACACGAGTAACGACCTCGCTCGCATAACCGTTCCGCCAGTACTGTGGTAGAAACTGATATCCGATCTCTGTACGAGCACCATCATGATAAGAATCAAGAAAAGCAAAACCGATAAACGCATGACTGTCATTTAGAAAGATCGCCCAGTAGCGGCCTACCTTTGCGTGAAGCATATGTGTGAAATGATGCTTAAACCCCTCTTCCTCCACTGTTCCACCTAAATATTTTCGCACATCCTCATTCTCATAAAGCTGTTTAACAGACTCATAATCTCTCTCCGAAAATAAGCGGAGATAACATCTTTCTGTTTTCAGGAATTTCCCTCCTATCCGTAGCAATGGTTTGAACAATATTTTTCATTAATATACAATTCCAATTATTTCAAAACAAACAATAAAATTCAATCATTTCACAGGAGTGCCATTTAAGTTCTTCTAATGAAAAACCAACTTTTCACTTTACGACATCATTTCCATTTGTTTCATTAACTTCTCTTTCGTGACTCCTAAGCTAGCTTTTTCCTTAACATTCTCGCTCTCTTCTTCATGATAGAAAGCTTGTCCTTCATATCTCGGGATCACATGCATATGGTAATGACTCAAATCGTTGAAAGTCCCGCCATTTTGGCAAACTGTGATTCCATCAGGCGCGTAAAGTGCTTTGATTGCTCGGGAAATTTTCATAGAAGCAACCATGATCGCATTGGCTGTTTTCATGTCTAACTCTTCCACATCTAAAAAGTGTTTCTTAGGTACAATTAACGTATGACCTTCGTTAAACGGCTCAATATCTAAAAAGCAACAAACATCATCATCTTCGTATACAACATGTACCGATTCGATTTTGTTTGCCAATTGACAGCCTAAGCATGCTGATTTCATAGACATTCTCTTCCCCTTTGCTTAATCGCATTTATTTGTTGCAATACCTTATTTCTTTTACTAGCCAACCTTTACTTCACCTGGTAATCATTACTCGTTTTTACACCAAACCGATAAGTTGATTCTCCTAAAGACTTACCGCCTTTCCCATTCCAGAAGAAATGAAGACGATAGACTGTTTCACCATTAGTCGAAGGGCTAATGGTAATATTATTTGAATCCAATTTAATATGTTCGCCCGTCGTTTCATTTATGAGATTGATCGTAGATGGCGCTGGCTCCATCTCGTCAAAACTGATGCCTATGGATTGCTTGCCGATATCGACAATTTCGGGGTTTTTCTGTGATTCATTATTAGCTTTTGTTACCATGACACAGTCATTCCAGCACACCGTTTTTGCGCTGTGCGCTATTTCAGTTTTCGCTTGTTTATCAAGATTCCACACTTCCACTTTTGGTTTAGGCGCTTCCTCACCGTTCAACTCCCCACTGCAAGCAGTTAGTAATGCAATCAGAAGGAAGAGTAATAAACGTTTCGTCATATGCCATCCCCCTTACGTCTTATGAAAATTCACACCCTGAGTTGTTTCTCGATTTTAACTCATTTGAGAGAAACCATTCCTTCACCTATCATTCAGCTAAGTCCAAACACTTCCTTTCAACCTTAAGCCATTTTCTTAGGGCTTTATTTATGAAATAAAGTGCAAATCCAGCAACCGTCATCACTATGATGACCTTCGGGAAAAACGTTTCCACTACATCACCCTCAAATCTTAAAGTAACAAAACATGAACATAGAATTCATAACTATCTTTCAACTTTTCCCTAGCCCTCTCTTATCGGTTTATTCCTGTTGGTTCTTTCTAGAAAGAAGTGATAAGAAAAACAGCGCTAGTCCTAGAGATATGGAGGCTACGATCATCGATTGGTCCTCTTTCGCACTGCCTTCAATTAGCTTTATTGCTAACAAAATAACCCCAGCGATGATAAAGAAAACACCTGCTGCAAAATTGACTTTCCCTAAGCGTGTTAACGTTATAAACATCATTCCATTCGCCCCTTTTGATAGAGTTGAAACATGGTTTGGATATGTATGATTGCACTAACAAATTAATGAAGGAATACTTTCATTCGCTCGTTCTTATTTTCCGTAGTTCACTCACAATCCCACCTATACAAACAAATACTCCTACAATGCCAACTACATTTACAAAGACGCCAGTAAAATCATCGAACTTAATACCTTCTTGAATATTTGACCAGAGGATTAAAACAAACACAGCAATTTCAAAGATAAAAAAGAAGATTCGCTTCAAGTTATCACCTCAATACAGTTAATGCTGCTTCCCGATCGACTTCTCAATCAGCGCTACTCCATACGTTTGGCTCAATGAATTCTCTAAGATCATGAATGGAGCCAACTATTTTTTCACAATCCATTTGATTAAAGAAAAGACGACTAAAGCGCCAAGTACGGTGAATAGAAACGCCACTACCGCAATGGACAAACCTCCCATCCCCATTCAACTCTCACATCCTTTTAGCGATCCTGTTCTTAATTCGATTGTTATCATCCTCTCCCTCTCACAAAGAAGTTCCGTATTCCCTTACTAACTATACGAAGTTCACCTTAGAATCGTTTCGCTTTTCCGTAAACAAAAAGGCTGAGTATAATGCTCAACCTTTTTTCATGTCTCTATAATGGCGTTACTTGTTCCCTTTTAAAACGAACTCTTCCATTTGACCGTCCCACTCGATGACTGTATGGATTCCCTTGTCGAGCTGAAGCTCATCACAGGGGTAGGCACAGCCTAATGTATCTTCAATCTCGATCTTAGAGTTATTCATTTCTACTTCTCCGGTTTTCTGCCAATCAACATCGTAAGCTGTTTCACCACTAAAAGCATATGTAATATTTGTAGAAGGAATTTCACCATCGCCAATATATTCTAGCATTATTCCTCTAAACTCTTCTCCATTCTCTTCACGGAGATCGTATTGAACAGTCCAATTTTCGCTCGTTCCAGCTAGAATCCCATCAGGTAGATTTGATAATGAGGATGGATTAGAGCAAGAGGCCAAGAAAATTGTTAACAGAATGAGACATTTGCCTTTCACTTTGTTCACCACTTTTCATATTTAATTTTATTATGTAGTGAGAATAGGTTATGAATATTGATCTATACACAAAATCAAAAAAGATAGAACGCTCATCAAAGAGCCTAACCAATAATGGTAATACGATTTTCCAGAGCGATTTTTAAGAAGTTCCTCGATTCCTTGATTCATATTGTGTAGAAAAAACAACGCAAAAATAGGGCTGATTTTCATCATAACAGGATAGTTTTCGCTATTAGGTCCCACATTCCAATCAAAATTACAATAAATGAATAGAACAACTAATACTAGATCAATGACCTTGGCAACTTTATTGCGATCCTTAGACATCATCCACTTCGTTTGGTCTTTAATACCAAGGCGCCTTTTAAAATAATACTCACAAACCCATATGTATACAGCAAATAGAATGACAAGACTTACAATTGTAGGGACATTCAGCTGAAATCACCTCGCCTATTAAATTAATTATTGTAGTGAATTTATTTGAGACGTTTTGCTCTTTGATTGAATTCATCCGAAAGAATCGAATACATCTTTAAGTCATGAAACTTCCCCTTCGCAAACATCGCTTTTCTCATAATGCCTTCAAACGTCATGCCCGCCTTTTCCATCACTCTAGCCGATCCTTCGTTCGCGACAAAACATCTGGCCTGAATTCGCTCTAATTCTAATACATGAAATCCATAAGCTATGATTTGCTTAGCCGCTTCAGTCATATATCCTTTACCCCAACAATCTTCAGCAAGTACATAGCCTATTTCTGCTTTTCGATGTTTACTCTCAATGGTTACAAAATCGATCGTACCGACAAGCTGACCAGAAGATTTTAGCTCCATGCCCCATAGTGCTTTGGTTTCTTGACGATAACCCTCAAGGATCATCTCAACGAAGCCTTTCGTATCCTCTATAGATTGATGCGTTTCCCAGCTTACATGCTGTGATACATTGGGATTGGAGCCGTATTGATAAATAGTTTGAAGATCACCCTCGGTGATTTTTCGTAGAATCAAGCGTTCCGTTTCTAACTGTGGTATTTTTAAAGAATTCAATAATTAGCCCCCCATTCTATGACGATGTAACGTATTTTTTCAGGAACACATTCTTTTAAAGAACATTGATTAAATCCATATTTTCGTATTCAATCGAACACCTATTCATATCTTAATGCTGTGTTTCGATTCATTACTCTGCTTACATCCATAAATATAAAAATTTCATAAAAAGCAAAGTAAATAAGATTAGTATGATGCTTTTCATTTCCGCTACCGGTGAAGGTTCTTCCTGTTTCTTCCTTATTTTTCGTCTATACTCATTCTGAATTTTAAAGAAACTCTTCTTCTCTTTCTTTTGACCCTCCATCTGAGTACCTCCCAAATGAATCCGTAAAATAGTCAATCCATTTCCAGGAGCTTTATATTCACTTTGGTAACCCTTACATTATTTACATCTCTTTTCTTAATACCGCTGGATTTATTACGTTTCATTTTAACATATTATTCCACGTGGGAATCCAAAAGAATGATAGGTTATTAATAAAACGACACATGAGCCGGCTCATGTGTCGTTAAGGTTACTTATTTCATATTCATCTAGAATTCAACTTAACTATTTTTATGAAGGAAAGGGCATTTTCCGACGATTGGCTCTATGTCATCCCCGATAAACGACTGTTTCCATTCATTATGGTTAGGATCTCCGAAGTGGCTAATATCCGGATGCTTCGGAAGGTTATCCCATTTCTCTACACGCGCACGCACTTTGTCACGCGACATGATGCCGCCTTTTTCGGTTCCTTCCAATCCTTGAAAAATCGTTCTAGGCTGAAATCCTAAGATCAGGCTGTTGCCAAGGTTACGCGTTTTGCGTTGTTTATAGGCAGGTGCGTTTCCAAAAGTAAAGATCGGCTCTCCCGCGAAGTGAAAATCCCATAAAAAGTGCTCTGGATCCTTTGGTGCTTCACTTGGCCATGGAAAACGATCCTGGTTATGTAGATACTGTAGAATGTCCCAGAAGTAAGAACGATAGTAGTCAATCGACTTTTCTTCCCTTTCCGGCTCTACAAAAATAAATAATCCATGTCTTATTTTCGTAGGTTCACGAAATAAGCTAAGAAAGCTTTCCACCGCGTCAGGCAAGTTGGCCCAATCATCGTGTTCAATGTAAGAATAGCGCAGCTCCCCTTTAAGTTGAGCTGTTCTACCGAAAAAACAAGGAAATGTTGGATCTGTGACTAACTCACTGAACGTCTTATATTCTGTTAAGAGCCATTCTGGAAGATCTTCTCGATTCTCAATATCTTCCTTCGTTAACAGGAAACGACTTTCTGTCTTTAGCATTGGTTTCTCTCCTTTTAATAAGAAATTACCGTTTAGACCATTCCACTACTGGGCATGGTCTTATCTTCGTAGAAGTGGAAGAGTACAGCACCTAAACGAACCGCCCGATTTAATGATTTCAGAGAAGTCTACAGGTAGTACGGTAAAGCCTTCAGACTCCAATACGCGATTTAAACGTTTGTTTTGCGAGAGGCTAACGACTTTACCTTGACCGATCGAAAGAACATTTGGGCCCAAATAAAACTGTTCTTCTTTTGACACGTAAATCAAATGAAAACGAGCATTTAACTTCTTTAAATCCTCACTAGTAAAAGCGTGCGGATAGACGAGCGCAACCTTTTCACTAATGATGTTGAACACACAATCTAGATGAAGAATATCATCCTTTAACGTTAGCGGTTCAATTTGATAATCAGGTAGGCGCTTTTGTAGTTCTTGAATGGCTAAGTTAGACGTTCGTCCACTGTTCCCAACGTAAACGGTCGAGCCATCAATAACGACATCGCCCCCTTCCATTGAGAGCGGCAACCCTTCTTGATAAGTAATCGAGCTTTCCTTCAGCCATGTTTTTAATGTATTTGTTTCTTGCTGACGAACTTGTTCACTCATTGAAGCGACGAATAGCTCTTGATCAATGGTAAACCCAATGTCCCGAGTAAAGACTTGCTCAGGAAGCTCGGGATTAGCCTCAAGTTCATGAACGTCAACAGAATGTTCTTTAAGAACGTCAACAAATTCACTGTGCTGCTTTAGTGCCTTAGGAATGTTAATGTTGCTTCTTTCATAATGCTTTTGCGTTTCATTTATAATTTCAGTTATTTTCATAAAGGATGGTTTTACGACCAACACCTTTTTTAGATCCGTATATTCAGTGTTGCACTGTATATTTTGTTTGATCGCTACTTCGCTCATGTTTCTTACCTCCATCTTGCATTTACGTCTTTCTTCCCTCTGTCGACCTACCTAAAACCTGGATAATCAAAATAAGTGAACGCTAAATTGGAAGATATAAATCCCCATCTAAAAAAACCCCCGCGCTGTGCGCAGGGGTTTAGTATTTTGCTTTTATTCTATTTATGCATCCATCAATATTTCTCGTATATCTTCTTCCGTTAAGTTTGTATTAGCCTTTTCGTCTGAATCAATGATTTCCCCGATGAGCTCGCGTTTTTTCTCCTGGAGGTCGTTCATTTTTTCTTCAATTGTACCGCGGGCTACTAGCTTCATTACGTTGACAACTTTGTCTTGACCAATACGGTGTGTACGATCTGCCGCTTGCTCTTCAACGGCTGGATTCCACCAAAGATCGTAAAGCACAACCGTATCTGCTCCAGTTAGGTTCAGTCCTGTGCCACCTGCTTTTAAAGAAATCAAAAAGACATCTCGTTCGCCATTGTTAAACCGATTGCACTTCTCCACTCTTTCCATAGATGGCGTCTCCCCATCAAGATAGAAAAAGCTTTGTCCACGAGCGGCTAGCTCCCTCCCAATGATTTGAAGCATTTTCGTAAACTGAGAGAAAATCAATATTCTCCGGCCAGAGCGCCTTGATTCTTCAACAACTTGAAGCAGCTGCTCGAATTTAGCTGAGCTGCCCTTATACCCATCAACGAACAAGGCGGGGTGACAACAAATTTGGCGCAGTCTTGTTAAGCCAGCTAAGATTTTGATGCGATTCTTACTAATCGTATCTCGATCAAGGTGTTTGAGCGTATCGGTTTTTAACTTTGCAAGGAAAGCGGCGTATAGCTTCTTTTGCTCTGGTAATAAATCTGTTAACTCTAGAGATTCGAGCTTATCCGGTAGCTCTGCTAAAACATCCTCTTTCATTCTTCGAAGTAAGAACGGTCGCACTCTTCTCGCGATCGTTTTTTTCTTTAAGTTCCCGTAAGCTTTAATCCCCTTGAAAAGCTCAGGGAAAACAACGTGATAAATCGACCAGAGCTCTTCAATCGCATTTTCAACAGGCGTACCCGTGAGTCCAAAGCGATGATCGGCGTTGATTTTCTTTACCGCCCGGGCGGTTTGAGTTGAAGGGTTTTTGAAAGCCTGTGCTTCATCAAAAAAGACGGTGTGGAAGGATTTCGTTTCATACCATTTCACATCGCGACGAAGTAACGGATAAGACGTGATGATAACGTCCATTCCTTCGACCGTTTGCTGAAGCTTGTCACGTGTTGATTGATTGCCATCAATGATCAGCGTTTGAAGATCTGGAGCAAATTTTTTCATTTCATTGTACCAGTTATACGTAAGGGATGATGGACAGACGATAAGAACAGGCTTTTTCTGTTCACGAATGGCTGCAAGCTCAGATACGATAAAGGTGATGCTCTGCAGCGTTTTTCCGAGTCCCATATCATCTGCGAGTACGCCGCCAAATCCATAGCTCGCAAGTGTTTTCATCCATTCATATCCTTGAATTTGATAATCACGTAAAATCCCTTCTAATTGGGGCGGTACTTCAAATTCCAATTTATTCGGATGCCGCATGGAATCGAGAAATTCACGAAACGATTTGTCTGCTTGAAAAATGTTCTTCTGCTCAATCGCATCCATCAAATTTGCGCCTTTCGTAACGGGCAAGGAAAAATATGGCTCCAGTTGTTCTTGAGGAGGAACGGTCGTTAAGAAATGATGAATGTCTTCCATTTCCTTCGTTTCAAGCGATAAGAGCGATCCACTTCGAAGACGATAGTATTTCCGCTTTTCTTCTAATGCAGCTAGGATTTCTCGAATTTGATTGTCAGATATGCCGTCCATTTCAAATTTAAATTCTAACCAGTTTGTTCGTTCTCGCTTCTTCACCTTTACGTTGATTTTAGGATATGTTTTTTTGCGAACGAGACGATTCCGAACAGCAGTCGTCGCATATAACTGAAGCAGCGATTGAAGCTTTGGAACGGTATGGTAGAGAAATGCATACTCAAGTTCTTCATTTTGCATCAAATAGCCACCGTCCGTTTTGGAAAATCCGCTCTCTTCCATCATCGCAAGAATTTCTTCTTCCTTCTCAACATCTCGAATGATCGTTGAACCCGGCACATCGCGATTCTCTAACGGCTGAATCACTACTTCTTCATACTGAAATTCAAGCCCTGCTAGCAGACGATTTCTAATGCGATCTAAGTAAAGTCTCGCCTTTAACGGTGTTTTCATAAATTTTTCACGGAAGGCTCTCGAAAGTTCTACATTTCCCATTCGTTTCAAGTCAGGCACGACTTTTTCAAGAAAATGATCAATCTGTGTGTAAGGAATGGGAATAGAATTTGTCCCGGGTGACGGGAGCATCTGCTTCAATTCAACGATTCGATGAAAATCTCTCTCTTCTAATTGAAAGACCGTTCCATGATAGATCATCGATTGATACGCATTCAAAATGGTCATGCGTTCGAGTCCTTTAATCGTGACTTGGCAACTGTCCGCATCCGACTCATCTACGATAAACCGGATCGGTGGTGAGCCGTCGATCACGTTGAGACGCTCAAAGGAATGACCGTTATGTTGGAGTTTAACGTCTGGTGCCTTTGTTAACAAAGGGATCAGGCTGATCCACGAAGATGGCGAGATGATCAAGGTTTCTCTCGACGTGTGATCGGTGGATGTGTATGGCGCTGATTCTAGAAAGGCCTCCTCATCACTAGCGACTCGAATAAGGTGATGAAGAATCGCATCTGCTTCAATTGAAAAACAGTGAAGATTTGTATCATATGTAAAGTTCGCGGAGATTTCACTAGGCTTCCCCTGTTTCACATGAGAAAGAAAGTCGCGAATGCCAGGCACTTTTGTTTGTTCAATCGCTACTTCTATCCCAAGCATAGCCTGATCGTTTAGCGAAACAGGTTTACATGTAAATACCGCATCAAGCATCTTTCTTTTTTCAAAATAGCGTTGATAGCCACTCTTTTTAGAACCATCCTTCGTAAACAGCGTCATAAAGTCTTCTGTAAGCTCTCTATTATGAGTCTTGTTTTCCTCTTGTTCTTGCTGAAGCTGTTGGATCGCAATGAGGACAGCCGCAATGTGCTGACAATCTTTTTGGAAAGTTGCAAGGGAAGGGCAGCTGCATTCCGTTTGAAGCTGGCCATTTTGATCCTTGATTACCGATACGAAAAAATCTTCTGTTCCATGAACGGTGGCCTCACATTGATCAGATTGATCACTTTGAAAGGATACTTTATTTGAACGGTAATAAGCCTCCCCTTTTTTGAAAGAGAGATCCCCACACATTTCTTTGATTCGATTTTTGTTTAGTTGAATATCCATGTTATCCCGATCCTTCATAAATAAATAACGTGATGGTCGCTTCTATCTTATCCACTCGTTTTCTAGTTCCATTTTAGCATATGTCACAGGCACTTACGGTCCAATGCCTATACGATCATATTCTTGTTCTCATACACTATCGTACAACTAATTAAGGGGGAAACGATCGTGTATCGACCATATTATCACCACGGACATGGAAGCTACTATCCTGGTTACGGGTATCATCATGGCCATGGCAGTTACAATCCCGGCTACGGCTATCATCACGGACACGGAAGTTATTATCCTGGCTATGGTTACCATCACGGGCAAACAACTTACCATCCTGGCTATGGCTTTCACCACAGCCAGAGCACCTTCCACCGCCCTTAATAATACAATTTGGCAATGAAAGAATTGCGCATGAAAGACAGGTGTAACATGGAGAAACGATTCGGAACGGCATTGAACTGCATAGATGGACGAACACAAATCCCTGTCACACAGTGGCTAAAAGCACAATATTGTCTCGATTACGTTGATCTCATTACTGAGCCAGGTATGGACCGCGTATTGTCCCATGGTCCACGATGTGACATCGAGCGCATAAGAGAAAATACGCTCATATCACTTACCGCTCATGCTTCTCAGGTCATTGCGGTCGTTGGTCATTGCGACTGTGCTGCCAATCCCGTAAGCAAGCGCCAACACTTTGCAGATATCGCTGCTTCCACCCAAGTTGTTAAATCATGGGGATTTCCAGTTTGGGTCATTGGTCTCTGGGTGGATGAGTATGGCCGGGTAGAGGTTGTTTGTGAATAAAATAAAGGGCCGTCTCCAGCTGTAGGAGATGGCCCAACGTATGTAGAAGCAAATTGCCTTACTAAGAACACCAACATTTATTGTTTCTCGCTTCAAATACTTTAAAACCACGTTCCTAGAAAGATCATCACACTAAAGAAAAGAAGGAAGATGATACTTCGCATTTTGCTTCTTTTCCAAACGCTAATGGTCATTAAGATCGCACCAGGGACAATAAAGACGAGCCCCATTACTTTTGCAATGAAAAACTCAAAAACATTGCCAACTGATAATAGAAACGCTCCAATTATGAGAAAGCCACCAGTGCATATAAACTCTAGTGTGCCAAAACTTTCGCGAACTTCTCTTTTTTCTTCCGCATTCATCTTTTTATACCTGATTATGACCGCAACCATAGGAAAGCCGTATATCAGACTTAGTGTAACAATTGAATCGACGGTACTACTCACAAGCACACTCCTCATTCCATTTATTCCCTACTATCATTTCAAATATAAGGAACCATTTCAATGATAAATGGTAAACTTTCGACATTCAGTTAAGAAACAGTTTTACTCTGATAAAATAGGGAATTCATTCTTCTAGATAGTTACATAAAATTGGAGTGGGAGGAAGAAAAAGTGAGTCAAGCTAAGATGTCGGTTGGATTAGTTACCCCACCTGGATATCCAGAAAAGCTAAGTAAACAATTAAGTAGCGAATTGCCTAAGCTCCTTCGCTATTACGTAGAAGATGAGTGTGAATGGCATGTAGATTCAACCGTTGATCCTCTCACAGGAGTCACTGAAAAACCTGAAGAAGTTCTAGAAGCAGGTTATAAGAGAAAGGAAGAAGAAGATTGGGACTACATCGTTTGTTTAACAGACTTACCATTCTTTCAAGATAGAAAACCTATTTTGGCAGAAGCTTCTACAAATAAAAAAGTAGCCATTATCAGTCTTCCAGGATTAGGATCAACCCCTATGGTAAAAAGAATCAGGCAATCTATTCTACAATTAGTCAACGAAATGTACTATGGTAGCCCAGAGGAAGATCGAGAAAAAGCGCAAAGACGATTACAAGCAAAAGAAAATGAAGAATACGAATACTTGAAGGAAAAAGGGTCGAAGAGGCTCTTTAAAAAAGGGGGATTCGAACGGTTTTCTCCTATTAAACGTGTAAGGCCTGGAGAAGAAACATCTATTGATGTGAGATATATCGTAAAGTCACGGTTAAGTGGCGCCATTCGCATCTTAACTGGAATGGTAAGAGCAAACCGACCGTGGGCGATCTTCCCCGCTTTTAAAAAGGTGATTATTTTTGCTTTTGCGACTGGATCCTATGCTCTCGTGTTTCCTACCCTCTGGCAGTTAAGTAACAGTTACGGTTTATGGAGAATGTTTATGCTTATGATTGTCTCCTCGTTCTTAATGGTTGGCTGGCTTGTCCTAGCTCATAATCTATGGGAAAAACCTAGGCAGGATCGAGCGAAATATCTTCGAAACCTCTATAATGTAGCAACGATCCTAACACTGCTTGTGACGGTTAGTTTCTATTATATTATTCTATTTTTTATGTTCGCCGTAGCGGTCATAGCTCTTATTCCGATGGGACTGCTGGAATCGCAATTATCAGGTTCTGTTGGATACGATAATTATTTCTACATTACGTGGACAGCTACGAGCATCTCGATTATTATCGGCGCACTTGGATCCGCCCTTGAAGATGAAGAAGTAGTTCTTTCCTCAACATACGGATACCGACAGCAGCAGCGATACAAGACAGCGAATGACTCGAAGAATGAAGACAAGAATTCCCAACAAGAGGAGACGCCTCTCCCTACTAAAATGAATAAAAAAGAGGTAAATTCAGAGAGGTGATAATAGCCCTCTGGTTTACCTCTTTTTTAGTGAACGATGCGTTTGGAATGAATAGAACGTGTAACGACGGTTGCTCCCACATAGTACTAGACAAGATATAACCAAACCCGCGTCACACGCATGTTCCACTTTTATAACTCTTTATACGATTGAAACATATCTTTTTGATCGGGAACATTCTCTAAATACGTGATCTGCCCGTTTTCATTTAATTTCGCGATGTCTTTCCCGGTCTGAGTGTAAACCTTTCCTGTGGAGAGCTTGCCACAAACAGCCCATGGAGTTTCATACAAATCGCTTCCCTCGACCTTTTTCCATCCCTCATACATGTGTTTAATATCACTATTATTTCTAAACACGCGCTCCATAAAGAGCTTCCAATTCTCAATCCCTTCTTTTTTTTGGCCATTTAACACGAACACCATATCATCTGAGAAAAGTCCGTTTAATTCTTCCATTGCTTTGTCACTCGTTCTCGATTGATCAAAAAGATCAAAATATTTATTTAGATTTTCCATTATTGCTCCTCCTTGTTTATAAAACCATTTTCTCGTAAATCGAAGCTCGTAATTGTTCAAGACTTTCAGGGGGACACTTTTTCATGATTTCCTCATGAAGCGACCCAATCGTTTCCCTTTTTAAAATAGACTGCCAGGAACCTTCTGCTTCATCCATTAAATTCGATAGCAGATCAACCTCTTTTTCCTTTATGTTCAGCAAATCTTGAAAAAGTCCCGTCGACGAATACAGCGATTGCTTTCCTTCGATCGCAAGGTAAACATCATAGATTCGAATATCACTCGCTTTTTGTTTAAGCTTGAAACCACCCTTTTTACCTGGCACTGATGCAATCAAGTCCGCATTAACGAGATGCCTTAATATTTTCTGAAAGTAAGTGGGAGACCCACCAAGTTGAGAGCTAATCACCTCTCCAGGTAGAACTGCTTTCTCCGGTAAAAACGTCAGCATGAGGATGGCATAAACGCCCTGCTCCACACCTGTTTTCATTTGCATAGAAACACCTCTCTTAAACTGGATAATCTTTATCTACTTTATACACTATATAATTTCCACAATAAAAAAGCAAGAAAAAACGACTCCGATTAGGAAGTCGCTTGAACTTGATTTTTTTTCGTAAGTGTAAAAAAGATGATCGCACCAATTGAAGACGTTGTGAACAAAATCGCTCCCATTGGAACCGCAGTTGATTCATCAATTCCAACAAGCGGTGACACCATCGAACCGAATAACAGCGGCAGCATGCCTAATACCGCACTTGCACTTCCGGCGCGGTGGCCCTGCTTTTCCATCGCAAGCGTGAAAGTACTTGTAAGTACCATTCCCATAGCTGTCATGTAAATAAAGATCGGGATGACGAGCGTTGCGAGTGGCCCTTCAATAATCGTCATGAGAAGAAGAAACGATGTAGCCGTGACTGCTGTAATAACCGCCGTACGAAGAAGACTTCTTTCATGAAAATAAGCACTTAACCTGCCAATCATGAAGCTCCCAGAAATAATCGCAAGTCCGTTAATTCCAAACAGAATACTGAAGGCTTGAGGTGAAACGTTATAAATACCTTGATAAACGAATGGAGTGCCAGATACGTATGCAAAGCTACCACCGTGAACAAATCCAATCGTTAACGCATATCCGATAAAGGAGCGGTCCTTAAGCAGACTTCCCATCGTTCGCACTGATTGCTTCACCGTGCTTGGCAGCCGTTTCTCAGGCGGTAACGTTTCTGGTAGTCGGAAACCGATAACCGTCACGATAATGAGTCCAAGAATTCCAAGGAAATAGAAGATCGTGTTCCAAGTCGCAAACGGCAATAGTAAAATCGCCCCTCCCGCAATGGGCGCGATCATTGGCGCTGTCGCATTGATAACCATAAGAAGAGCGAAGAATTTTGTTAATTCTCTCCCGCTAAAAACATCACGAACGACAGCACGTGAGAGCACAACTCCCGCTGAAGCTGTAAAGCCCTGAATAAACCGGGCAATGACTAGTGTTATGATGTTCGGTGCCACGGCACATAGAATCGAAGCGACCGCAAATAAGAAAATAAAAATGAGCAACGGCTTGCGTCGCCCCTGTCCATCACTGTAGGGTCCAACGACAATTTGTCCAACCGCTAATCCGATCAGACAGGTCGTTAAACTAAGCTGAACAAGCGAAGCGCTCGCATTTAAATCACTCGCAATTCCTGGAAAACTCGGTAGGTACATATCAATATTAAGCGGACCTAATATTCCGAGCATCCCAAGCAATAACGCGAGACCAAACCGTTCTTTTCCTGTTGGGTTTTGAAGCATGAATGTTAACACCTTTCTTGCACAATGCATCAGTTAGTCGTCCAATAGATTTTAGCAAACGAGCATTTTCATTACAATTGATAAGACCCCGATTTGGAAAAGAAAAACGATTCCTACGTATCATAGGAATCGTGTCATTCATCATCCAAACTGGGCTTTATGAAGTCGGCTGTATATACCGCTTGATTCGATAAGCTCCGCATGGTTTCCTTGCTCGGCAATCCCATCTTTCGTCACAACCATAATCCGATCAGCATTCTTAATTGTTGCAAGACGATGGGCAATAACAAGCGTCGTGCGCCCTTCCGTTAGTTCTTCCAGTGACTTTTGAATCGCTACTTCCGTTTCTGTGTCGAGGGCAGACGTCGCTTCATCTAAAATAAGAATCGGTGGGTTTTTCAAGAACATACGCGCGATCGCAAGCCTCTGTTTCTGCCCACCAGAAAGCTTCACACCTCTTTCACCAATCACCGTATCCAACCCGTCTGGCTGACTATATATAAACTCATCTAGCTTTGCTTTCCGCGCTGCTTCTAGAATTTCTTCATCTCCAGCTAAAAGATTTCCATAAGCGATGTTCTCGCGAAACGTTCCTGAGAACAGGAACACATCCTGCTGCACGATTCCAATCTGACTTCGAAGAGAGGAAAGCTTCAACTCTCTCACATCGATCCCATTAATCGTTATCGAACCACCCTGTATTTCATAAAAGCGAGGCAATAAACTACATAATGTTGTTTTGCCAGCTCCAGACGGGCCAACAAACGCAACCGTCTCACCTGGCTGTATAGATAAGTTGATTTGATTTAATACAGGCGCGTAACCCTCGTAGCCAAACGAGACATCTTGATAGCGAATTTCTCCGCTAAGCGCCATTTCAATCGCATCTTCCGAATCCTGAATGTCTGGATCAGTATCAATGATTTCGGTATAACGCTTAAACCCAGCGATCCCTTTCGGATAGCTTTCAATAACGGCATTAATTTTCTGAATCGGTCCGATGAGAATATTTGATAATAAAATAAACGCAACGAATTCACCATACGTGAGCTCCCCTGAGATAACGAAAAAGGTACCGAACAGCAGCGTAAATAGCGTAACGACTCTCATTAACAAATAGTTCGACATGACGTTCTGCGCCATGATTTTATACGATTGAAGCTTAGTTGAACGGTAACTCTCATTGTTTTGACGGAACTTCTCCTGTTCATGGTGTTCATTCGCGAATGCCTGAACGACGCGAATCCCTCCGATGCTATCTTCTACACGGGAATTAATTTCAGCGACATCTTGAAACATGCGCCTGAACGTTTTCGTCATCTTTTTATTAAAGTAGATAGCGAGAATAATCAGCAGCGGTATAACAATGAAAGAAAGGACAGCAAGCTTCCAATTAATCATCAGCATTAATCCAAATGAACCAAGCAGCGTCATAAGCGCCACAAATACATCCTCTGGGCCGTGATGGGCTACCTCGCCAATTTCTTCGAGATCTTTTGTAAGTCTTGAGATGCTGTGACCGGTTTTACTATTATCATAGTAACCAAATGATAGCTTTTGCATATGCGTAAACAGCTTCTGACGCATATCTGTTTCAATGTTAATCCCCAGCTTATGTCCCCAGTAGGTGACGATAAAATGCAGGCCTGTATTTATTAAGTAAATGAGGAGCAATCCTGCACACGCGAGAAGAATGATGCCCCAATTCCCCTC
This sequence comes from Anaerobacillus sp. 63XJN7_4_ISO-PGPR-S23-413, assembly GCF_056173725.1. Taxonomy (NCBI): domain Bacteria; kingdom Bacillati; phylum Bacillota; class Bacilli; order Caryophanales; family Bacillaceae; genus Anaerobacillus; species Anaerobacillus sp. 63XJN7_4_ISO-PGPR-S23-413. Next base: position 1,035,015 of record NZ_CM149688.1, on the reverse strand, counting down.
AGGAAGTAACCGATCGATTACCTGGTTCACCGCAAGTGGAAAAGCAAGCTCCAACACTCCGACGATGATGGCGGATACGAAATCAAGAATAAATAGCCATTTGTATGGCCGGTAATAAGAAAAGAAGCGTTTGAGCAAAGAAAAACCTCCCTATAACATGATCGAATCAATGACACTCTTCACAATTGAGATCCATTATCAATTATAGAGTTTTAACAGACTGAATACAATCTTTTCTTCGCTTAAAAAAACCGCACACTCATGAATGCTGATCCATGAGTGTGCGGCTTTTCTTGGTTAAGGCGGTTTGGCCAATAAATTGTGATTTTAGCCAATATATCTCGAATTTGGCCAATATAATCTCAGTTTGGCCAATATATTTCATTTTTGGCCAATAAACGGAGCTTCCGGCCTAACGCCGGGCCGTCTACACGCATTAGGAGGACATATAGTCCCCACCGTTTACGTGAATGCACTGGCCTGTCATGTAAGAACCGTCATCAGATGCTAGTAAAACGTATGGACCGAACAGTTCAGACGGCTGACCTGGGCGTCCCATCGGATTATCCGTTCCGAATTCTGCAACGGAATCTTCGTCAAATGTAGATGGAATGAGCGGTGTCCAGATCGGCCCTGGTGCCACCATATTCACACGGATGCCTTTGTCTACAAGGCTCGCCGCCATACTGCGCGTGAACGCCACGATCGCACCTTTTGTTGACGTATAGTCAATTAACACCTTATTTCCTGTATAAGGATTAATGGAAGTCGTGTTAATAATCGAGCTTCCTTTTTGCAAGTGTGGCACTGCGTACTTCGTCATGTTAAAAACAGAATAGACATTTGTTTTAAACGTTTGATCCCACTGCTCATAGGAAATGTCTTCAATGCTTTCCGTTGGATACTGAATCGCCGCGTTATTGACGAGAATATCAAGCTTACCAAAGTGATCGAGCGTCTTATCGATTAAATCCTTGCATTCTTTTTCTTCCGAGACATCCCCCGGAATCAACAGACATTTGACGCCTTCCTTCTCAACAAACTTCTTCGTCTCATCGGCATCGCTCTGTTCCTTCTCAAGATAGTTAATCGCAACGTTCGCGCCTTCTTTCGCATAAGCAATCGCAACCGCGCGACCGATTCCACTGTCACCGCCAGTAATGAGCGCTACTTTTTGATCCAATTTGTGACTGCCTATGTAATCATGGGGTTGATCCGGCATTGGCGTCATTTCAGATTCAATACCAGGCTGTTCAGGCTGCGTTTGTTTTGGTTGTCCATTTTGATTGTTCACGTGATCTCTCTCCTTCTCTCTTCATTAAGTGAGTTTTTTATGCTGTTTTAATGAAATACCACGGAAGGAAAAAGTGTAAACTTTTGTAAGCGAATCCAAATCAAAAAGAGTAAAAATGGATTAGACAATAGTTGCTATAGTCTAAATACCGAAGAAAGAAGTTACCCATGTGGCTGCGACGGCGATACCAGCAATAAGAGACAATCCGATGTTTAACATCGCAAGATTTTTTTGACCATCCGCTATGTTTTTTAATCCAGTAAGGAGCAATCGAATAAACCAAAACGTTAGTAAAAAACCCCAGCCTATATAATCATTAAATGGATCGGAATCAAACAAAAATTGAATAGCTCCAATGAAAAGAGCGGAATAAATGAGTCCCATTACTATTTTGCGGAGTTTCTTCCCCTGATGATTTACCTTCATTTCCATCTCCCTTCGCTCCAAGTTCACTTATTTCATTTTCTTGATCAAATTCTTCCCCACTACTCGAGCGAGGAGTCCAGCGATTAAAGCGATGACGATACTGATAACCGTGTTATCCGTCCACTCTTGTCCAAGAGCAAACCCAATCGCTAACGCAATGCCTATGACAAGTCCCAACATCACTCCTTGCACTTGACTCATGTTCACACCTCCAACTGAACGCTCTATTCTTCTGAATCACCGAAGCTCTCCTCGCTACTATACCGTCGACTCGGATGGTCGAGAATCGCTCGATATTTCCACAGGCGAACTTGCCTTAGTATAAGCCCAACAAAAAGACCAGCCATCGCGATGATTAATCCCGCTTTATAGCTGGTTAGAAGGGAGAATAACAAAAAAAAGCAGGAAGGAATCGCAATGATGATCTGAACTCTTTTCATCGATCTCCTCCTATTGATCTTTTTCATACTGATTGCTTATTAATCAAACTGCTGAATGTAATCAAACGGAAAGTTTAATGAAAAGTAGCCGAATGTTAAGGTTACAACTATGAAGAAAACAAGATTCATGACACGGATTTGCTGTGACTTACCATAACGTTTATGAATAACCAACAGGATCGCAGCGTTCGGTAGCATTAATAAAAGATAAAGTTTTACCAGCAGGCTACTCTCCACACCTTTACTATAAACCACCCCATCATTCATCAGAAACATGCCGTTAAAGAATAGGATCGGACATAGAATGAGACACATCACGCTATATAACACCAACAACAATGAAAATACTTTTAATTGAGCTATTCGGCTCACTGAAATTCTCTCTCCCTTTTTAACTTCTTCCACAGAACGACTAACTGAAGAAGTGAGATGATGACGATAGCCCAAACACCGAGATTACTAAATGAAATGCCTAAAGTCGATTCACCCCCGGCTAATTTCAAAACAGCTAGCAGGAACAGCAAATAGACGATCATAAACAGCTGAGACTGAAATAACTCTTTTACTGTATATTCTCTCAAGCGTTTGAAAAGAAACGATGCAACAACAGTCCCAAACATAAGCAGGAGTAGAATGGATGAAGGAAAGGTTTCTTGTAAACTCATATCTGGAAAATAATCATAGATCAATAACGTTGTGATAGAAAAAAGGAACAAACCCTCTATCGCTTTTGCCCAAACCATACTCCTCTCCCTTTCTATCTATCAGACTGAGATTTGTCTTTCTCAAGCAGCTGATCAACCTTATGTTCTAATCGATCAAGCTTTGAGTTTCTCTTTCTGAAACTCACAACGATGAAGACAATCCCACCCAGAACGCCAAACATTAAAAGAAATGCTACAAGTTGAAAGAGAATATCTCCCATCGGAAAACCCCGCCTCTCTAGTAGTATGAAATAGCTACTTACGCATACTTTTTTTATTCATCGCAATACGAACACTAGCCACTACACTTATGATGGCAATAAACTTGAGTAACATATTCCCCACTTCGCCAAAACTCTCAAAGGATAATCCAAGTAAAATCATTCCGAATAAGCCTAAAAAGCCGGCCAACATGAATTTCATAACATCCCCCTCGATCCCCACCTTAATTTTACCATTTTTCCAATGATTCTGTTTCACTCATTTTCTCATTATTAAGGTAATTTCCATTGAGAAAAATAAAAAAACGACGACTCATAATGGCTATAGCCCTTTACGAGTCGTCGCTTCTATTATCCTTATGAGAAATCATCCTTGCTCAGGATAGTCCAAATAACGGTTGATGTCAGATGGCGTTAAGAGATCGGTGTCCGTCGGTTCGTAACCGAGAGCTCGAGCAAGTGTTACGATCTGCCCTTTGTGATGAAACTCATGCGTGATTGTATGCGTCATTAACCATAGCGGAGACAGCTCTTCTTCCTCTTCTTGCCATGATACCTTGCGACTTATTTTCTCATCAAATCGCTCGTCGTATTCTTCTAGAAAACGATAGACGAGCTGATCAACAAGCTCAAACACGGTTCTCATTTCATTTACATCCGTTACATCGCTCACTTCTACGATTGGCTCTTGCATTTCCAAAGCAAAGCGACCTAACCAGCTTTCATAGCACTCTGCGATATGAACGTGTAAATTACGAATCGAACCCCATCCGTATCCATCTACTTCTTTTAAATAATCCTCCTGATTGATTTGCTCACAGAAATGAAAGAGAACTTTACGCGTGTGTTTAACTAAATCATATTGCTCTTTTAGTACGTTCATTGCATTTCCTCCTGTTATCTTAAAGTGACTTCTGTCCGTCACTCGACCGTCTCAAACTATTGCTTCTATCTTCTACTCTTTATTCCTTTTCAACGGTGAACTAAACCTATACTTTTATAGTGAATTTGCTCTCAAATCATAGAAATTCACATGACATTTGAACTAATTACGGAGTTACATGTTGGGCAATATCTCATCTTTTTTCATTATAAAAATAGAAATAAAGCTTCCTCTCAAAATCAAGAGAGAAAGCTTACTAGTAAAAAGGCTATCCCGATCAAAATATACTTTAGTGGAAACTGTGATCCTTTTTCGTTTGACGATGCTTTCCTTATGTCACCTATCACGACGAATAGAAACACAATCGCAATCACATACAGGAATACTTCACTAATTGAAAAGAGAGGATACATTAATCCGACGGATAGGATCACGGCGATGATCCCAATTAAACTCAATGGAATCATCGTATTTTTAGCGCAATTCTACTCATTAAGAATCTATAACAAAGAACCCTCCTAAGAGGATTCATTCCGCGATGCTTGCAGAAACTTTTTTCAGAGGCAATAAGACTGTAAACGTACTTCCCACATCGACTTCACTTTTTACATGGAGCTTACCTTGATGGTTCTCCACTAACTCCTTTGCAATGGAAAGCCCTAGTCCGGTTCCTCCCGTTTCACGTGAGCGGTTTTTGTCAACGCGATAGAAGCGTGAAAAGATTTTCGACTGTTCCTCTTTTGGAATGCCGATACCAGTATCGGAAACGCTTAGTACAGCACCATCATCATGTGTTAAGTCAACCGTGATCGTCCCTACCTCCGTATACCTCATGGCGTTTTCAACTAAAATAACCGCAATTTGCCGAAGCTGCTCAGCATCTCCTAACACAGTGACATTCTTTTCAAGATTTCCGATAAGAGGGATTTCCTTATTTCCTTCGAATTGACTGATCACATGCTCAACGATATGAGTAAGATTGACGTTCTCCATCCTACTTTCTAAATGTTCATTACGAGCGATCGTGAGCATTTGTTCTAAAATATGCTTCATTCGGTTACTTTCATCATCTAACGCTTGAATCGACTTTTCCAAAACAGTTGGATCGTCTTTCCCCCACCTTTTAATTAAATTCAAATGACCACGAAATGCGGTTAGTGGGGTTCTTAATTCATGTGAAGCATTGGAAACAAAGCTTTTCTCTCGTTCAAACTGTTCTTCTAGCTCCTGAAGTAGCTGATTGAACGTACCGGCAAGTTCCTTCAACTCTTTAGGATTCGAAGGTTCAAGAATCCGCTTCTGCAGATCTGAAGAACCGTCTATTTTACTCACTTCATCCGTCATGTTTAGAAGCGGTCGCAGCTTCTTTTTTGTAAATTGATAAATCAAAATGGAGCCAATTATAATGCTTAATATCCCCGTGAAGAGAAGGATAAAGAAAATAAGCTGAATGAATTCAAACTCATCTTCCATATGGACTTTCAGATGGATGTTGCCATCGGTAAAAGATACATCGCTTCGATAGAATAACCCTTCCTCTTTATTCCATATAAACTGATCAAACAATGGCAGGCTTACTTCATCACTTGTATCTAGTGTTTCATCGTCTCCTCTCGATTGTGCGAGAAGTTTCCCACCTTCACGGATTTCAACATAATAATCGGCATGATCCGGATACAACACTTCATCAAGTGACTCCTGGACTTCATCTTCCTGTACAATCATCAGCAATTTTTCTTCCATCGCTCCAACATCATCCTGTGTTCGATCTATCAAGAAAAAGCCGATGGCCCCAAGGACAACAATGCCGATTAGGATTAGGGCGATAATAAACTGCCACACGTACCATGAGGTAAATTGATGAAGCAGCGATTGGTTTCGTTGTTTCTTCATGCGATTCCCTCCAATTGAACGCTTATGAAGAGCGAAGGATGTAGCCAATACCTCTTATCGTATGAATAAGCATTGGTTCGTAGTCTCGATCTAACTTGTTGCGAAGATAGCGAATGTAGACGTCGACCACATTCGTTTCTCCCACAAAGTCGTAGCCCCAAACCGCTGAGAGAAGCCACTCGCGACTGAGCGCCTTGCCTTCATGTTTCATGAGAAAAACAAGCAAATCAAACTCTCGCTGAGTGAGTTCAATTTCATTGTTTTCCCGCACGACGCGACGACTTTTTACGTTCACTTCAAGATTCGCAATCGTTAACTTGTCTTCATCCTGTTGCTTACTTTGAGACTGAGCGCGTCGTAATACGGCACGAATGCGCGCAAGCAATTCTTCAATTTCAAAAGGCTTTGTAATGTAATCATCCGCCCCACGATCAAGACCGAGAATTTTATCCCCAACATAATCTCTGGCAGTAAGGATAATAATCGGAACGGAACTCGTTTTACGTATCCGCCTACATACTTCAAGGCCATCAAGCTTCGGAATCATCCAATCTAATAAAATGACGCTCCATTCTTTTTCTTGAAATCGAGCCATCGCTTCCTCTCCATCACGCGCCGTTGTCACGTCGTACCCTTCATGCTCAAGCTCTAACTTCATGAACTGAATAACATTTATTTCATCTTCTACAAGAAGAATTGATTCTTTCTCCATTTCTCCTCACCCCTTATTTCATCTTCCTCTATTGTAACTACCCTTAACGTAAGAAACATTAAATAGAAAATGAGAATTTCATGAGAAAAAGCTCATCCACTTCTCATGCTGCTGTCCTTTTTTTATTAGATTCGATCCGTATTATAAGAATTGTAGAAAAAACAGTTCAAGGAGGATAACTAATGAATATGAAAAAAACACTTATTATCGGCGGAACCGCATTAGGCATAGCTGGAGGAGCTCTTCTCTATCAAGGATCAGACGGTATAGAGAATGTGCTAGCTTCGGGCAATAACGAAAGCAAACTAATTGAGGAAGCTAAAATTTCTGAAGCTGAAGCTGAAAAGATCGCATTGGAAGAGGTTTCCGGAGACGTGATTGAGAAAGAAGTCGAGAAAGAAGACGGGAAGATCGTTTATGAGTTCGACATCAAAACCGATACCGGCGAGAAAGAAGTTGAGATTGACGGGATGAATGGCGATATTATTCAAGTTGAAGATGATGAGGAGGACGATGATAAGGAGCAGAAGGAAGAGTCTGCTAAGTAACAAAAAGACACGTCACATGGCAAGCACATCAACCTCTTGGTGAGCTTGCTTTGTAACGTGCAAAAATAGGAAGCTTTCCTTTACAACATAAGACTATTTTCAACATTGTACAGCACTTCTTCATTTAAGACTTTCTTTCCTGATTCCATTCCACGAGCTTTGTCTCCCCGATCATATACAACAGAAGTCGTAATAGCGCATAGCATGTTAGAAATCCAGCAACTATGCTAATCAATAGCATCGTCGCAAAACCTTTCACACTGCCTACGCCGAATACAAAAAGTCCTGCCGCAGCAATTAATGTTGTAAGATGCGCATCCGCAATCGTAAGAAACGTTCGATTCGATGCTTGCATCACTCGCTCTTCAAATGACAAACGACGATCCTCTATTTCTTTTAAACGTTCAAACGTAATGATCGTCGCATCTATTGCCATACCAAGACCAAGAATGAAAGCGGCAAGTCCTGTTAATGTTAGAACGCCTTCAAGAAAAACGAAAATCCCTATAGCTAGATAAAGATAGCTGATCATACAAACTATCGAGAGCAAGCCTAGCCAACGATAGCGCCAAATCATAAATAAAAAGATAAGCGTCATAGCTATGATTCCCGCTACCATCGTATTTTTCAACGCCTGTTCACCAAGCTGACCACTAACAGATTGGGAAGAAATCTCTTCCAAAGGAGCAGGGAGATCTCCAGTGCTAAGCGCTTTGGAAAGGAGTTCTGCTTCTTTTTGGGTGAATTTACCTGAAATCGCCATCCCGGAATTTTTTGTCCAGGTCTCATCTATATGTCCTTCGAAAAGAATCTTTGAATCTTCCTTTGCTCTCTCTTTTATATACGCATCTCCGTCAACGTAATCAAGCCATAAAGCGAGACTTTGATCTTCATAAGTCTTAGTCACGTTTCTCATATCAATGGAGTCGCCGAACTCGATGGTGACGACGGGGGCAAGGTCCTGAGAAGGATGTTCTATTCCAACAGATTTGAAATCAGTGGAAGAAATGACAAGATTGTTATCCGTATCCCGAAACGTAATATTCCCGCCAATGGAAATAAACTCGCGCGCTTCCTCCTGATCCTTCACGCCAGGAACCTGTATGCGAATACGATCCTCATCTTCCATCGTAATGACCGGTTCACTAATACCTAGCAAATCAATCCGATCACTGATCAGAGCAGCTGTTTGTTTTACAAGCTCTTCTTCTGCTATGTTTTTTTCTTCGTAAGGATCCTGTACTTCATAAAGGATCTCAAATCCGCCCTGTAAATCTAGCCCGATCTTTAATTCTTCTAGAATATTTTCAGATGTTGAAATCATTAAGAGAAAAATGAGTGAGATGGTGATCGTAGTGGAAATGATCCAGCTTTTTTTCATTACGTAACAAACACCTTTTTGTGAGAGTAGAGAATTCATTCCATGCCTGTCCCTGGCTTGTCTAGCTGCTCATGGAAATTTCACTATGAGTCTCGTAAAATCATTTAAGCATTATTTTGCTTTCGCTTTCGATATGAGCGATACAACGAGTTACCGATAAACATAGCAAATCCATAGCAAACTGCTACGATCGTGAAAGCAATGAGATTGTCATTCAAAATTAAGAGCATACCTACAAGTATAAAAAGCATGAGACCCAGTGTATTTATCATCCAATAAGGTTCCGATAATAGATGTTTTCTAGACTCCATTTCCCCCACTCCTTTTTCGATGATCAATGACTTTCTATACTACTTGTACGATCTCATTTTTATTTGGTTTCATTTTCCATATAAACAATAATTGTATAAGTCATTTTTGAGCAACGTCCTTACTGCCTCGTTACAAAACAAATCGCCTCTTCTAACACATTTGGAAATTCATTCGGCCATTCATGCCCGATGCCTTCATTTACAATTAGTTTGCAAGGGATCTGATAAGCTTCAAAAAGTTGAGCAGCTTCCAATGCATTTTCATAGAAAGGATCTTGATCTCCTGTAATGATGCAGCCTCTTGCATGAGGGTTCAGCTGATTTTGCAAAATTTCTTTTAGTGAATGGATATCGAAAGCTGGTGCAACAGCAATAAATAAATTAAATTCTTCCATATCATTACTTAAGCTCATTTGAGTTGCGATACTTCCTCCTTGAGATGCACCGGCTAGTATTCGTTTTTTATCTGACACATCAACCCGTTTAGTAAATTCATAATACGTCTTTTTTACATCATTATAAGCAACCGCTTCATCATCCCATGAATAACATTGGTAGCTGAAAAGTTGAGAAGATTGAGGAAATCCCATCAAGTACTTGGTGACGAGTTTCTCATCAGACCACTGCTCCGAAAAGTCTTTCGCATTAGAGCCTTTCCAGTGCAAAGGGAAAATGACCGTATCCGCTTCAGAATGCCCCTGAATGGTTAACTCCGCTTGTGTAGATGCTTTTGTGTTTTCAAAGATTGTATGACATTGACTTACGATCGACTGAAATTCTGGATGGGTTTGCAAGGGGCTCAACTCTTGATCAGATGTTAGAATTTCTGGGTTCCACCACAGTCCATGTTTGAGAACTTCTTTTAGTTCAGCAACACCTTCTTCGTGCTTTCCTTCCATTACATAAATATTCGCTTTCCAATGACCCAACCGATCTCTTTTATGAGGAAACATTTCTTTCGCTTCTTCCATAACACGCAAAGCTTCTTCGTTTTCTTTACTATCAGCAAGTTCTATCACCCGATTTTGTAGATCAGCAAACCTCATTGTAAATACCTCCCAATAGCTTAATTAGTTCAATACTAATTGAACTACTATATTAAGTCAATGAATAGATAATTAATATTTTGATTATTCTAATTAAGAACATCGTATGGTAAGATATGAAAAAAAGAAAGATATGGAGGGGCACCTATGACACTGCAAGTTAGAACACTTTCTTCACCTGTTTATGAACTCTTATTAAGCATTTCATTATATAAAAGGCAAACGTTAATGAAATATTTAGATCTTGGCGCAAAGTGGCCTAAGGATATTGAATTGTTCATTTCCCCTGAGTTACATTATTTGATTGCTTCAAAAGAGAACATGTTCTTTGAAGACTTATTAGTTTTATTAATTGAACAATCACGATACAAAGACAAAATCGACCTCTTCTTTGAATGGTTAGGGAATCTATCTGGCGGTGAGCTCTTTGAACGAATTGCTCCTTTATTAGACGTTGATCGAACACTTCCTTCTGATCTAGCATCACAAAGAGACCGATCACTCACGTTGTTAAAAGCCTGGAATGAGCAATATTTTCAACTCCTAGATTGCGATATTTCTGATCGATTAAATCGTGACGCAAAAGAGAAGGAACATAAGCTTAAGAATCAATCGCAAGAGGATGTTATTTTGGAAGCTAGTCGTTACATCATTGAAACGCCTAGTGTGAAAAGCGTTTGTTTGATTCCTGCGATTCACCTTCAACCTATGTCGTTTATCGATCATTTGAAAGATACGCTATACATCACTTATCCTATTAAAGATGCGAAAGATGAACTAACTGAAGTTCTTCGTTTAACGAAAGCGCTCGGGGATGAAAAACGATTAAAGATAATGAAATTTTTATCTCACGAACCCACTACTTTCACCAATATCGTTTCGGAATTTGGCATGGCGAAAGGGAATATCCATCATCATCTTTCCATTTTAAGAGGGGCTGGATTATTGAATATTCACGTCAGGGATAAGCGGAACACATTTTATTACAGCACAAACATAGAAATCGCAGAAGAGTTACGTAAGAAGGTGGATCAGTTTCTTAAATAGTGCCTGTCACCACCTGACCACCTGATAATTCGGCTAATCTACGCCTTTTAAATGAAAAGAGCGCTCAAACGAATCGTTTGAGCGCTCTCACCTATTGCTACTGATATGTATTAATTTCCATACCAACCTTTATGTGCTTCTATTAACTTATCATGATCTTCGTCCCAATAATCAACACTATAAGAATAGTCATAGTTCATAATGCATTTAATCCCACTGCCTTGAGCATCGTGACTTAGTCCATAGTTATGAGAGAATTCGTGCTGAGCCGCGTGCCATGTATTCGTTGCGCCCTGATCGAGGTTAACTGATACTGCACTACCATAAGGAGAGTTCGGATAAACATAAGCAATACCGCCTGAATTGAAATTAGCATCTCTCGTGAAGCCCACTACAAAGTCGTATCCATTTCCATTCCAGTCCTTGTCCATGTCCTGAAGAATTTCAGATGCATTTGCCCCTTCAGAAGTCCACTCACCAAGAGCTTTGATCTCAAAATCAATGTTATGATCACGTGTAAACCCATTATCCGCGTTCTCAACAATGTTTTGCGTGAGAGTTTGCCAGTCGCTATGTGCAGCACGATACTCTTCATCCGCAGCAATCAATACGGTCACTACGCTAGCGCCAGTTGCAGTTGGTGTTGTGGTTCCGCCTGAACCTCCAGTTGATCCTCCGTTACCGCATAATAGAATACACAATTCGCCTTCTTCATTAACCTGTTTTTTAGTATTCTTTTTGTTTTGTTTGTCTGCTTTTTCATCCGCATTTTTCTTGATTTTCTTTTCTCCGATTTTCTTACCTTTTTCATCCAAAACATCCGCTACTGAAGAACTCTCCACTTCAGCTGGACGATCAAACTTCTCTTTCCCTTTTGTTTTGGCTTTGGGAAGTTCATGACCGATCGTAACCTCTGACCCCTGTGAATCTAGCTCTGCTGTTTTTGCACTTGTTTCCCCGAATCCTGGTACGATAGCGATTGATAATGCAAGCGTCAATGCTACAAGTCCTTTACGTTTCATACGTGTTCCCCCTGAGAAGTATTTTTAACACATCTCCTAATCTATCACATGGGTTCGACACTTCGCGGGGGCCAATAGATAGAAATCAACCGATATTTTCCAGGGGAAAAAAGAACGGTTTTTCTTAACAAAAACTTAACACTGACATTTATTAAGAGGATCATCATTCATTTTTTCATCTCAAAGGTTCACTCAAGTTCCAGAAAATGAAGCAAAATAATTAGAATGACTCCCCCCAATTTAGCTTGTCTTTATATCATTTCCCTCTAAAAACTCATATACTATTTCATCTATGAATGAAAGAGGTGATTAAAAATAGATAGCATAAGATGCCCGAAATGTTGTTCCCTTATTTGTAATCATGAATGCATAGGGAGCTCAACATATAAAAAACATTGTAAATGTAGAAAGTGTCACTGTTGCAAATGCATCTGTCCTCCTGGGCCTCCTGGGCCTCCTGGACCTCCTGGACCTCCTGGACCTACAGGGCCTAGCTTAAACACGATTTATTTAGCTGCAGAAACAGTACCGAGCGGACACTTTATTGGAGTTGGGACAGCTGATCTTAACTTTGAAGAAACAACTGTAGTCGTTCCATTTAGCGGTCTTATCACTGGATTAGTCTTTAGTATTCGTGATGAGATATTAACTGCAAATGAAAGTGTAACAGCTGAAATTTATAAAAGTTCTGATTGTGGATTCACTTCTACCCCTACTGGAATAATCGCAACAGTTATGGGACCAAATAATGCAAATACACCTAATTGCTGTGCTACCGCAATTGGTAATTTATCAATTAATCAATGTGATCTTTTATCAGTAAGAGTAACACATAGTAGCGGAGAAGCATTACAAGATGGTGCTACAGCAACCATTATTACAACAATTTAAACTCCTTGAGAATAGTGCCTGTCACCACCCAAAACCACTCGAATGGTTATAGATTTTGTCGAGTGTACTGAAATGAAAAGAGATCCCTCCGAAAGAAGGGATCTTTCTTTCATTATTTAAGGTTATATCCATATTTTCATTGCCCCTCCTAACTTTCCTCCAAACTACTTTCAAGTAAATATCATACTCAAACGAGAACTACTTTTGTAAGAAGTCATTCAGGAAAACCTGGATACAACTACTAGAATTACTGATAATGTGTTTGCTCTAAAATCTTCTTCCATCCCTTTGCTCTCAAGTGTAAGATTTTAATCGTCCCTCGAAACAGATGAAACATATAGACACTCTAAAATGTACCATTCATTAATATAGGTAATTACGGAAAACACCTCCATGATAAACACAATGTGTACATAACCCACTATCTATATGAAGATATTCCCGTCCTGGCCCATGATACTTCCCAATTGATGCTAAATAAGTGCAATGAACTTCAGCTGATGAATATTACCGACTAATACACCGCTATCAAAATAAGAGGTAGCCATTTTCTTTTTTCACCTAACGTCAAACTCTGATCCGCTTCCCCCTGCTTCCCTATCACCTTTCTTCTCTATTTATCTTTCATATCTTTTAGGCTCTTCAACCACTGAAGGCACTAGATCAGATAGGAAACATTGGACAGAGAATGACTACCTTTACAGCGCCGACAAGAAGCATCAGCGCTGTAAAAGTAGCCGCTCATTACTACTGAAGTATACTGAGACCTTCTGAGGTTTCCACCGTATCACCCGATTTGAACGCTTGAATTTCTTCAACAGCGCGCTTTCTACACATTAAACCAGCCCAATGTGCGTCATCTTCGCGCTGCTACCGTACCGTAGTACGCCTGGTTACCTACCCGAACCGTTAAAGGCCGTTCGCGCCATAGCTTCTCACCACAGAAACCGGGAACTGTGTATCTTTGAGAACGCTGAATTTTCTGCATCGGCATCAGCTCACCTGACAAGTTTTGTTTTCGAACGTGTGGTAGGCGTTCCACGTTCTGATCAGCGGCGCACTTTAAGAAACCTCACCATCCCTGGATTTTAAAAAGAGAATGGGAAGCCGCTGTTCTGTATGGAGTTGGGTCGCGCCATTATGTAATAGGAAAAATGGGAGAGAGGCATTCACCTTCTCTCCTGTGCAATACATCACCCTGTCTGTTGATTCGAACTTCGAGCGTTTAAGTGATCTGGCAGCTGCAGAATCGTATCGTTGAGTGTATCGAGCTTCTGTTCAATGCGGTGCAGCAAATAAAGCGTCACCACAACGGGAAAGCCTACATCGCTAATAAGAGACATCCAGGACTCCATTCCTTCCCCCTCCTCGTTCGTTTAATAGACTTACTAAAAAGGAAGGACAATTGCCCTTCCTCTGAATTACTTAACCGATGATAATGTCGTTCTCATTACGTTCAACGATGCGAGCGCCTTTTTTCGAAACAAGATCGCCTCCGCTCGTTGTAAAACAGTTCTGCGTAATAAGCGTATCCATCGCCGCTGCGATTGCAGCTGGATTTACGGGCTCGACTGGATCACTTAGAGTGATGGAAAACGGTTTGTTGTCACGCGTGTTGAATTGAAGTTCTAGTGTTTTAGCCATTTGGGGTTCCCTCCTTTCTTACCTTTATTGGTGACGGCTTACGATTGAAGATCAGATGAATCATTGCGCTCAACCGCGAACAAATTGTGCTGTTGAAGCGGTGCTAGTGCCAATGCGACTGCAAAAAGCGCATCAGGCGTAGCGGATGTTTTCACGTTGTTGAAATTCTTGCTGCGGAAAATGGATTTGCCGTTTTCATCAACGCCTACTTCAAGAACCATGCGAAGCTGCGTATCCATGAGGGATGATGTTGCCATGTCGATCACCTCCTTTCACCTTATATATCGTTTGGAAAGTGGAAAAAGGGACATTGGGAGGAAATAAAATTTTCTAGAACGAGAAAAAGCCGACCCCACAATGGGACCGGCTTCGTTAAAAGATGCTATTAGGAATCTGTGAATACGTCCAAACAAAAGGACCGCATCAAAAATGCGGTCCTTCTTTTATCATCGCTATTACATTTTAAAATCAAATTCATCAGGGTGTGGGCCGCTACGAGCATTGTCATTCAATGCATCAAGCTGCTTCATTTCCTCTGAAGTGAGTTCAAAATCAAAGAGATCGATGTTCGCTTCGATGCGCTTCTCGTTCATTGATTTTGGAATTGTAATCACGTTATGTTGCAGATCCCAGCGAAGAATGACTTGCGCTACAGACTTGTTGTACTTCTCAGCAATACCTGAGATTGTTTCATTGTTTAACAACTCACCAGCCATTAGCGGAGACCATGCTTCCACTTGAATGTTGTGCTCTTCGCAATACGTTCTGACTTCTAGCTGTGTCAGACGAGGGTGGAATTCGATTTGGTTAATCACCGGTGTAATCTCGAAGTTTTTACGAAGATCTTCAAGATGATTCACGTGGAAGTTACTAACACCAATTGAACGAACACGCTTTTCTTTGTATAGCGTCTCAAGTGCTTTCCAAGGCTCCTGGTATTTGTTATCTCCTGGCCAGTGAATGAGGTAAAGATCTAAATACTCAAGACCTAGCTTAGATAGGCTTGTTTCATAAGCTTGAATCGTTTCATCGTAAGATAGCCCGTCGTTCCATACTTTCGAAGTAATAAAGAGCTCATCTCTTGTTACGAGACCTTCTTCAATCGCCTGATTCACACCGCGACCTACACTTTCCTCGTTGCCGTAGATCGCTGCTGTATCAATGCTGCGGTAGCCTTTCTTAATAGCCGTTTTCACTGATTCGACTAATTCTTGGCCTTCCTCTACTCTAAATACGCCGTAACCTAGTTCCGGCATTTCAATATTGTTGTTTAGTGTTTTTGTTTGAACAGACATTATAAATAACTCCTTTCAATACTCCATTCATTGGTTTACCCGTAAATGTAATTTTAAATCTTCTCATCGAGAAAATCACGTTAAACGCATTATAGAAGTGGAGGGTGCCTGTCACCACCCGTTATTTGGCGTTTCATGTCGAAGGAGGAAGAGCATTTGCTCTTCCTCCTTTGTTTTCTAGTACATAGCAACAGTAAAGCTCTTTCTTAAGTGAACTCACATGGCGGCATCCCCGGTACTGCTCCACTCGACGGGGAGAGGCGTTTTTGGCGACATTGTTCTTCTAATACGAGATTTAAGATTTTCTGTACTTCTTTTGATTCCGGTGTTTCAAAGTCAGGATGAGCGAGATTCTTCTCCTCAAGCGGGTCCACTGTTAAGTTATACAATTCGAATTCATCTGGCACCGGGGTTGTTTTCGTTGTCGTGATGCACTCCGAAAACTGTTCATCTGCATTTGGTGGAACAGGGTCGGATTGAGTGACCGTAACGTCCGAGACTCCAGGGTTACTCCAAAACTGCGGGTTATCATAATACCGTCCATATTTCCAGATTTCTTTCTTTTTATCGCTTCCAGTAGGAAGCGTAGTAATAACGGCTTCAATATGATTCGGTTGAATAACGGACTCATAAGGCTCACCCGTTACGGTCACTTGATTCGGACCCCTCGTCACGTCGTCATCCGTCATAAAGTATAGTGGTTCATTAGCACGATAAAATCGTTTCCTACCTGACAATAATGGGGTGAGGTCTCTTCCAACAAGAGGATGAACTTCTGTATGATCAAGACTTAGCATCTCTTGAACCTCTTCCTCATCTATTCCCGCAAGCCCTAACATAGTTGGCAGAACGTCCACGTGACTCGTTAGCATCGTTGTGCTCTCTTTACCTGAGAAAAGAGACGGACTATGAATAATCAGTGGAACATGAATCGATTCCTCATACATGTTATACCATTTTTGATAAAGTTCTCCGTGCGCGCCAAGAAGATCGCCGTGGTCTGAAAGGAAAAGAACAATCGTATCTTCATAGAATATCGATTTTTTCAACGCTTGAAAAACTTTCATCATCTCGTTATCTGCCTGTTTCTGTAGGGAATAATAGAGCTTTCTATAAAAAGGCGTATCGATCAAAGGCTGTAAGGCTTTAGGATACACGTCGCGATAGCTCCTTTGTGCACGAGGTTTTGTGTGAAGAGATTCTAAAGATGTAGGAGCTTTAGGGATGAACGGAACAGAGGAATCGATTTCAAAGTTATAAAGAGGAAGTTGCTCAGCGATCACGCCAAAGAGAGCAATATCATGTGGATTAATGAACGAGCTCATGATCATCCACGGAGGCGTTTCCTCTTTTTCTTCCTGCTCAAGGCACTGAATTAAGTCCACCACTTCAGCAGCATACACTACGTCTCGTCCGCTGACCCCGATGGCAGCCGATGAACCGGAATTACGAGGATTCGCACCATGTGGTTCAGGTCCAATCCATCCGTTAAAGCCAAATCCATCTAACCGACTTGCTTCAAGGTACTCCTGAACATTTTCTTTATCAGGCACGCCCGTAGAAGTATAGCTTGGTAGGGCATTGTTTGTCCCCGGAATAATAATATCCACTTCAGAAGCATGCCATTTCCCTTTCCAGTACGTACGGTATCCCGCTTTACGCAAATAGTCTCCCATTGTTGGAACAGTATTGGGATCGAGCCAAAACATATCTGGATCAAATGGCGTCTTTGCTGCACCACTCGTTTGCGTGACTCCGTGAAGAGAAGGATACTGTCCTGTATATAATGTCGTTCTACTTGGTGAACAAGCCGTACTTCCAGCGTAGTGATTTTTAAATTCGAATCCATTTTCTCGCAGCAACTCTTGCACCAACAGATTTTCCTTGCTCCACTTCTTTATATCCTCATTTTCATAAATAGAGGGATAGCGTTGCTCATCCACCATTAATATAAGAAAATTCGGCTTTTTACACCGTTTTGTAAAAAGAGAGGTGCGAGGCTTCGAATGATCTTTCCTCATAATTCCGTTCCTCCTTCAAATAACCCTTAACGCTCTATTCCGTAGTCTATGTAAGCGCCCAGTAAACGGTGCTTCTTAGTGATCAGTCTTGCCGCAATCCACCTAATTCTTTCAACGAATGCCCTATTTTTCATAACCTATTTTTCTATCACATACATTAAGAAAGGAAAATATTAGAGGGATTCATAGCATTCAAGAGGAGGCTTGGCTAAAGTATGGATCAACCGTTCTCTTCATTACGCTACCCAGAAGACTTGCTGTCTCTCATTCAACATGGTCTACCGGGAAAAAGCAGTCCAAAACACGTCATCATAATTGGAGCTGGACTGTCCGGATTAGTCGCAGGTTCATTGCTACAGAGACAAGGACATCATGTGACCATTTTAGAAGGGAATGATCGCATTGGGGGAAGGGTTTATACATTACGAGAACCCTTTACACCGGGACAATACATGGACGCCGGTGCAATGAGAATTCCAGATAATCATGCTCTTGCACATGAATACATCCGACGTTTTCAGCTCCCTACTCATTCATTTATTAATGCCACACCAGAAGACTTAATTTTCATGAACAATGTGCTAACAACGCGAGCGGAATACGAAAAAAATCCCGATATTCTCAGGTTTCCTGTAGAAGAAAGCGAGAAAGGAAAGACAGCTGCTGCTCTGTTTCTTGAAGCAACAAAGCCCTTCATCGACCTTTACAAGCAAAGTACACCTGAAGAGCAAGAAAAGCTCGTAGCGGAATACGGAGAATATTCAATGGGCGAATTTCTCCAGTACAATCCACTAGGTAAACCATTATCACTTAACGCCATTCGTTACATTGGTGTGATGCTTGGGATTGAAGGCTTTCCAGAGTTTTCTTTCACAGATATTCTAACGGACATCATCTATCCGATTTTCAGTAAAGAAATTCAGTTCTTTCAAATTGATGGTGGCAATGATCGCCTACCTTACTCATTCGCAAACGAGTTGCAAAATCAAATCTACCTTAATCAAAAAGTAATTAAGATCAAACAATCAAAGCGAGGCGTTACTGTTACAACACTCAATCCAGAAACGAATGAACGGTACCGGGTGAAAGGCGATCTCGCTATCGTTACCGTTCCTTTTTCCGTTCTTCAATTTATTGACATTGTTCCCTACAACTCCGTCTCCTTTAAAAAATGGCAGGCTATACGTGAACTCGTCAATGTTCCTGCAGTGAAAATTGGAATTGAATTTCGTCATCGCTTTTGGGAGAAAAACAACGTTGGAAATGCTATAGCGGATTTACCGACAAGATTTAGTTATGTGCCGAGTGAAGGGATTGGTTCAAAAGGACCTGCTGTCTTATTAGCAAGCTATTCCTGGGGAGAAGATGCTGTTCTGTGGGGAAGTTTACCGCATGAAGAACTGACGCGTATCTTGCTAAAGGACCTCGCCAAAATATACGGCGACGAAGTGTACACAGAATTCATCAAAGTCGTTCCTTTTAATTGGAGTCAAAACCCTTACTCTGCTGGGTGCTTCACCCTTTTTACCCCCGGTCAAGAAAACAACCTCGGTGACATTATTAAGCAGCCTGAGGGAAAGCTCCATTTTGCCGGAGAGCACACATCCTCTTTTCACGGTTGGATGGAAGGCGCCATCGAATCTGGCCTGCGGGCAGCTTATGAAGTGAACATGGATGAGTAAGCCTAATGGATCATCCGTTAAGAACCACCTTAAATAAGTCAGGTGGCTTCTTAACGGTTTTTTTGTGTACTTTTAATAAACCTAATAAATAAGGAGACTTCCCCTTCAAGCCAAGTTACTGGTAACGATTACTACATATTGTATAAATGTTGTAATTTGTCGGAATTTATTGATAATTTGTCGATTTACTGTATAATTAAAAATAGATTTGAATTTTCAGAAAATAACAAACAACTAGAGGAGCGACACAACTATGGCTGAATTTCTATCCGGTATTATTGATTTTTCAAATAACATTCTATGGAGTTATGTATTAATTGCAGGATTACTAGGAATCGGAATTTATTTTACAGTTGCTTCACGATTTGTTCAATTTCGATTTTTCGGAGAAATGTTCCGCGTATTAGGAGAAAAACCCGATTACAAAGATGACTCCAAAAACATCTCCCCTTTTAAGTCATTTTGCGTCGGTGCAGCAACGCGTATTGGAACAGGTAACTTAGCAGGTGTGGCAGTGGCCATTACGCTCGGTGGTCCTGGTGCTGTTTTCTGGATGTGGATTGTGGCACTTCTAGGTGGGGCGACTGCCTTTATTGAAAGCACACTCGCTCAGGTATATAAAGTGAAAGGGAAAAACGCGTTTCGCGGTGGACCAGCTTACTATATTGAAAAGGGACTTAAAGCAAGATGGCTTGGCATTATCTTTGCCGTTCTAATCGCGATTACTTTCGGACTAATCTTCAATTCAGTACAAAGTAACACAATCTCACTAGCATTTGAGAATGCCTTTGGTATTAATCGTCTTGTGATCGGATTAATCATTACAGCGATTACAGGTCTTGTGATCTTCGGCGGCGTTCATCGCATCGCGAATTTATCTAGTGTGATTGTTCCTGTTATGGCGATTCTTTACATTGTTATTGCGATGATTGTTCTCATTATGAATGTAGCTGAATTACCGTCAGTTATTGCTTTAATTGTTAAGAGTGCATTCGGATTTGAACAAGCTTTAGGTGGGGCCATTGGTGCAGCCATTATGAACGGTGTGAAACGAGGACTATTCTCGAACGAAGCTGGTATGGGTAGTGCCCCGAACGCAGCGGCTACGTCAACGACTTCACACCCGGCTAAACAAGGTTTGATTCAATCATTAGGTGTATTTGTCGATACAATCTTAGTTTGTTCGTCAACAGCGTTTATCATCTTACTTGCCCCTGTTTTCCAAACGGGTGATGTAACGGGTATTGAATTGCTTCAGAACTCACTAAACAGCCACGTTGGCGGTTGGTCAGGCATCTTTATTTCAGTAGCTATCTTTCTATTTGCTTTCAGCTCAATCATCGGCTCTTACTACTATGGTGAAACTAACATTGAGTTTATTAAAGAAAGCAAGCCTGCGCTATTTATTTTCCGTCTCGCAACGATGGCATTTGTGCTTATTGGTTCCGTTTCTAGCTTAAGTCTTGTTTGGAAAATGGCCGATTTATTCATGGCATTGATGACAGTCATTAACTTAATTGCAATCGGGTTACTAGGTAAGATTGCATTCAAAGTATTGAAAGACTACGAAAATCAGCGCAAGCAAGGCAAAAACCCAGTCTTCAACCCAACTAAGCTTGGCATCAAGGATGCAGATGCTTGGATCGAAGATGAGGAAGAAGATGAAGAGGAATCTAAAAAAGAAGAAGCAGTAGGTTAATAGCGACATTTCAGAGTCCGGTGTATACACTCAGCCGGGCTCTTTACTTATGCGCCCATCACTATCTTTTCGTTAGAAATTTGAAGATTGCCCAACAGGGAGGCTTTCATAACTTCTTCACCCTTTTTTTGACATCCCCTTTTTATAGTTCCTCATTCGTTATATGATAAGAATAAGGTTAGACATCCCACTCAGTTATTTTGGTGGATAACCTTATTTAGATAATGGAATATGTTGTAAACTACGAAGAAAGGCAGGTTCTTTCTACTTATGATTACACCGATTTTCCGAATCTTTGATACTGAAAAGGCCACTGACTTTTATCGAGATTTCCTCGGCTTCAACGTTGATTGGAGGCATCGATACGAAGATAATATGCCCGAATACATTCAGGTTTCCTTCCATAACGCCCTTATTCACCTTACAGAACACCATGGAGATGCTTCTCCAGGAAGTTCAATAAGGGTGAAATTAACCAACGTCGAAGACTATCATCACACCCTTACTCAAAAAGAATACGCCTATGCCAACCCTGGCATGAAACACACTCCCTGGAAAACAATCGAAATGACCGTCACCGACCCTTTCTTAAACCGGATTACGTTCTATGAAGAGAAGTAGCTCGGAGCGGGTGCCTGTCACCTCCCGCTTCTTGTCGAACGCTGTCGGCGCGCCTTTAGTTAGTCAATTGGGTCTTCTGCTTTGCCATAGCGAATAACATCGTAGATCGCCATGCCATCACTTGGTTTTCCATCATCGTTTTTATAAGGCATTAAAGAGAAAAAGACAAAATAGAAAGAAAAGTAAACAAACTGTCTAAATACGAGAGCTTTCGGTAGCACTTCTATGAGAATGAGATAATTAATAATCAGTATGAGTAAAACGTTAAAGAGGCTACCACCAAGATAAATGGCTACGTGTGCCCATGTTTGGTTGTAAGTTAACTTATCGTATTGACACCAGCCTTCCATAAAATATTTCTTCCTGACCTCTAGAGGCCCTATATCAAATAATTTCTTACCAGTTCCGATACAAAATTTAATTCTCCCACCAAAGATTCTCGCTACTAGTACGTGACCAGCTTCGTGGACCAATGTAACGATTGGCAAAATAATAAAGAAATTCACAAAAAACATCGGGATGTCGCTTAACGTAAACATGTATAACCTCCATTAATTTCGGCCTATGTTAGCCCATTTTAGTAATCTTGCAAATACGCTTTTACATGATGTTGGCTCAAAATGACTTCCACAAAACTGACCATCTCTTCGTTTTTAAGGCATAAAAAAAGCCGAAAAGGAGTCGTTCTCCTTTTCGGCTTATGTCTGATGCTAATTGTCCAGATCATTGCTACCTTACATATATGTTTGTTTCTCTTTGAGTTTGGTTGTCAGTATATCAAATTGCTCAACCTGGTGATTTAAGCATGAGTATGAAGATACAAGTTGTGCACCACATCACCGAGATGAGTTTGCTGTAAAAGTCGTGCTTTAAAAGACCAAACATTTTATTTCAGTCTCAGTTATCCATTGTAACGGCACAAGTTAAAAAAATGCAAGGAAAAAGGAGAAGCCACATTCAGCTTCTCCTTCTTTCCTTACCACTCTTGATTAGTAGGACGAACTAGGATTTCATTGATCGCTACTTCAGCAGGCTCTTCAATTGCAAACACAATCGTACGTGCAATGCTGTCTGCTTTAATCGCACCGCTATATACTGCATCGATCGAGGACTTCACATCATCATCTGTGATCGTTTCAGTTAGCTCAGTGCTAACTGCACCTGGAGAAATAATCGTTGCTCGAATGTTATTTCCAACGGATTCTTCCATTCTAAGCCCTTCCGTAATGGCTCTTACAGCAAATTTCGTTGCACTGTATACAGAGCTACCTGGGGAAATCTCATGACCAGCCACGGATGAAATGTTAATAACATGCCCTTCCTTTTTCTCTCTCATATAAGGAAGAACTGCCCCAATACCGTAAAGTACACCCTTGATGTTTACATCAATCATTTTGTCCCACTCATCATACTTTTTCTTGTGTAGGAGAGAGAGTGGCATTAAACCAGCGTTATTCACAATAACATCAATCTTACCAAATGTATCATACGCATATTTGGCTAATGACTCCATCTCTTCAGAAGACGTCACGTCTGTGACCTGATAGATCGCTTCACCACCGCTCGTTTCAATTTGTTGCTTAAGCTCTTTCAAACGTTCTTCACGACGAGCAGCTAGAACAAGCTTTGCACCTTTTCCAGATAGTAGCTTCGCCGTTTCTTCACCAATTCCACTGGATGCTCCAGTAATGATAACAACTTTCTCTTGTGCCATTGGTAGAACCTCCATACATTATATTCATCAATCAGTACAATTGATATTTCACACTCTATAGGTTAAAGTGCGGTTTAACACAAATGATTTGGCTCGAGACAGGAGGTTCTAATGAATAATCACTACTCTATGAAGCAAATAACATCGAAAACCGGAATTACCGCATCAGCCCTTCGCTACTATGAAAAAGAAAAAATCTTACCTTTCATTGAACGAAATCAGAAAGGTGTAAGAAGATACAATGATCAAAACCTTGAATGGATTCACTTTATCCTAGCTCTTCGCTCAACGAATATGTCTATCGCTGAAATTAAATGGTATGTAAATCTCTATCATCAAGGGGAGGAAACGATAGAAGAAAGAAGAAAGCTTCTTCACGATCATCAGCAAAAAGTTGCAGAAGAAGTGAAGCTGCAACAAAAATATTTAAAAAGAATCTCAAAAAAAATCGCTCTATATGACGATGTTACGACGGATTTGCAGACAATTGCCTGTGAAATTCATTAAAAAAGAGAGGGATCAAAACCCTCTCTACAAAACCTTATACATCAGCAGAACCGAGCGTCATCCCCCCATCGATTACCATTTCGGTTCCTGTACAATAGGAGCTCTCGTTCGAAGCAAAAAATGCGACGGCTCTGGCAATTTCCACCGGCTGACCGATCCGACCAAGTGGTATGGACTGATAAAAATCAGGAACCCCTTCCCCTTGGGTAGCCATTTCCGTCTCAACGCCTCCGGGATGGATCATATTAACCCGAATCCCTTTTGGGCCTAACTCAATCGCCGCTGCTTTCGACATAGCGACAACAGCTGCTTTTGTGGCCGCATAGGCAGTAGATTGCCCAATCGGAGCAAAAGCTGATATTGAAACGTTGTTTACGATTGAACCTTTTTGCTGCTTTTCCATGAAAGGAACGACAGACTGCATTCCAAGGAATACTCCGAACTGGTTTACGTTAACCATTTCCTGATAATCGTCGATCGTTAAGTTGGTAAATGGTTTTCTTTTTAATATACCGGCATTATTAACGAGCGAGTCTAAGCGCCCAAATTCCTCATCAATCTCATCCATCACTGCTTCCCAATCCGCTTGCTTCGTAACATCTAATTGCACAGGGTAGGCGCTTTCCCCAATAGAACTAGCCACATCCTTTGCGCTTTCATACTGACGAGCTCCAATAACAACACGTGCTCCTAATGAAGCGAGATGCTCGGCAATGGCCTTTCCTTGCCCGCGATTACCGCCTGTAATTAAAATGACTTCGCCGTTCAACTCTGGCATTTCTCTCTCTCCTTCAGCATTTTAACTAAAGTTTACACGAAATAACTCTACAATTCATACAAAGGCACATGGAAAAAGCTACGACAGAACGAAAATCGCCCGCCATAGCTTTATGTTAGCTTCGAGAATTTTTCAAAAACCGTGGATAGCCTGAGAAAGCGATAGCTGCGCCTACGGTACCAGCTAGAAACAGGATAAGCAGATTAAACCAAACATCGCTTACTACACCGTTCTGAAGAATGATTTCCTTATACCCATCAAGCGCCCAGTATTGGGGAAATCCTTTACTGATGTTCTGCATAAATTCTGGCATCGTTTCAACTGGCATCCACAGTCCTCCGAGCAAAGCTCCGCCGAGTGCAATGATTTGCGTGAGAGCAATCCCCATGTTTTCCGTTTTCACTAGCACGGCCATCGCCATTCCCCAACACGTGACGATGAAGGAAAGGGCGAGAGATAAAATAATGATGGCAAACGGATCTCCTAACGAAAGGTCATAAACAAGAATTCCAAACCCGAACAATACCGTAATCTGAATCAAGACAATAATAACGAACGGTATCCATTTTCCAATAAAATAATGGATGATCGAAATCGGCGTACTCGCAATTCGAGCAACCATGCCCCTCTCCCTATCTTTAACAAAAGTGATGACCATCGATATCATAATATAAAAAGCAAACATGATCGTATATCCTGGAATAATTTGTGTAACCACTTCTTTATAGTTTCCGCTACCAGAGAAGATGCCGACAAACGCCACAATAAACACAATCGGTAAGATAAACGTCCAAAACCATAACCCTTTATCCTGCACTGTCTTCTTTAGTTCAGTTCTAACAATAGCCCACATGAGCATTCCTCCTTTCCTTCAGACATCACGCAGCTGAGTTCCTGTTAAATGAAAGAAAATATCTTCTAATCTCGGTTGATATAATTCCAATCTTCGAGGCTCAATCCCCTCTTCTCGAAAACGTCCAATAACTTGTTCAAGCGTAGCAAGTGGATTCTCTGATGTTAATAAGTAGCCATTTCCTTTTCTTTCAGGGTGTCCGAAAGGAGATAAGCTTTCTTCTGCAATGCCTTCTCCAGAAATGAATAGCGAAGGCTTACTATGTCTCTCAAGTAATTCAGCCAGTTCTCCGTATTCCATCAGCTTACCTTTATCGATTAAGCCGATGCTATCACACAGCTGTTCCACTTCTTCCATATAATGACTCGAATAAATAATCGTGCTTCCTTCTAACTTTAAATGATGGATAATCGAAAAAATTGAATTTCTCGATTGAGGATCAATACCGACTGTGGGTTCATCCATAATCACAATGGACGGTTTATGAAGCAAAGCACATCCAATGTTCAATCGGCGCTTCATTCCCCCAGAATAAGTAAGCACCTTATCTTTTCCCCGATCTTTCAAACCAATCTGATCAAGCACCTCATCGATCCGAGCCTGAAGATTTCTCCCTTTCAACCCATAAAGATGACCGAATAAACTCAGATTTTCTCTTGCTGTGAGGGTTTCTTCTAAACAAATTTCCTGTGGCACGTAGCCGATTTCCTTCTTGATCGCCTGCCGGTCTTTCGATACATAATGGTCATTCACCGACATTTCTCCTTCAAACTGCATTAAAATGCCCGAAAGTATTTTCATTAACGTGGATTTCCCAGCTCCATTGGGACCAACAAGACCAAAGCACGTTCCTTCCTTTATGCTAAAACTAATGTCATCTAGCGCCCGAATGGGACCGTATTGTTTACTTACGTTTATCACATCAATCATTCGCCAAACTCCCTCCTCTAAAGATCATAAAGACTACTGTCTTCTATCCAATTACAAGTACGCATCGAAATGATGAAAAGTTTCTTTTCACAGCATTTAGGCTTCTCAAGAAAATGAATCAACTTTTACTTAATATATATATAAAAGCCTCCACTTACATTCGATATCGCTATACATCTTCATTACTACTACGGAGCGGAGTAAGAAACCTCTATTAATATTGCGAAAATAGCTACTATTTGAAATAATATAGTGAACAGTAAAATAATGACATTAACTATTTTATATGAAACGAGGGGTCATTCCATTGATTTACAGAAGAAAAACGTATGCTATACAACCCGAAAAGCTTAACGAGTTCAATGAGTTTTTTCATACTTACCTCTACCCTAATCAACTGAAGCACGGTGCAAAGCTCATTGGGCGATGGGTTAATGAAAGCGAAAATGAAATTACAGCCACATGGCAGTATGATAGCATCGAGCATTATGAGGAGATCGAACGTAGCATTAGACAAAGCTCTTTACATACAAAAGCACAAGAACGAAGATCCGAATTAGGAGAACTTTACCTCAATAGCCGAGAGGAAATGCTAACTTCAACAGCTGAACCTTATACGTATCACCCGCCAAAACATATCGTGTCCGCAGCTTCTGTTATTTTAAATGAAGAGAATGAAATGCTTTTAATCAAAGGCCCGCGTAGAGGATGGGAGATGCCTGGAGGTCAGGTTGAAGAAGGAGAATCCCTGATCGATGCGGCTGTGCGAGAAGCGAAGGAAGAATCCGGCGCAGATATTGAAGTCGTTAAATTCTGTGGTGTGTTCCAAAATGTGAAATCCTCGATCTCAAATAATATGTTCTTAGCCAGGTTTGTTGGCGGCGAACTCACAACAACACCCGAAAGTCTTGAAGTTGGCTTCTTTCCCATTTCTACAGCGCTCGAAATGGTAACGTGGAAAAACTTTAGACAGCGAATTGAATACTGTTTAAATGAAGCGCAGCATCCTTTTTGTGTCGCTTTTTAATAATCACTAAACCGCCACTTAATCGAGAGGCGGTTTTTATATGGGCAAAATTGGTTTACTTTCTCGTTTTAAAAGGTATTTATTTACATATGAAAAGGATGATAGATGATGCAATCCTCTTGGCGTAAAGTTTTAGAATTGCTGTTAATTGGGATGCTCTTCATTCCCATCTTGACTGTTTTGAACAATGAACCGATTTTCTCCTCAAAAAACATCTCCCTTTTTCTTGGTATTCTAACTTTCAACGTCTGCATATTTCTTTGGAGATGGTTACGTCACTAACGATCATAAATTAATCTATTTGGAGGGCTGAAAATGCTGAAGAAAAAAGTGTTATCACCTTTTAAAGAGTTTCTCGTTATGTTCTCACTGTTTGGGGTTCTTTTCGGTGGCGGATTTCTTGCCTTTTATTATTTGGGTTTTAACATTGGGTTTCCCATTGCCCTCGCTCTACTGATTCTTATCGCTTACATATCAAGGCGAGTCATTAAACAATCTGACGAAAACTTTCTTACACCAACTGATCGCAAATTCAATATGAAGAAACACCCATGGTTTGTCGGCATTCCTCTCTTTATTCTTTTTTTCGTCGGAAACTATGTTCGCTATGATGATAGCCTCATCACTGCTCTAATTATAACGCTCATTAACTTTTTCTTTAGCTTTGTGGTGGTGCTCGGCGTCTACTATTTTAAAATGAAAAATTACGGATATCGATTGAAGGATGGTCATTGGTCTAAATAACTGAAAATAGGAGTTGTAAAACCGGAAGAAATAGCTGTTTCTTTCCGGTTTTATTTTATTTCCATGGGGTATTTATGAATTGAAAACACAATTTCGACTGAATTCGATTTTATTTTACAGAAAAGGGGGTTAATGGAATCGATTACCTGAAAATTCACCTTACATTATTAAAGTAACTAATCAGATTAAAACTTCTCTCTTTACACCATACTAACGGTAGTGATAGAGTAAGTAATTGTGTTTAAAAAGCGATTAAAGGAGTCTTCTATGAACAATAAAGAAAATGGGCGTATTGATTGGCCCGTCTTTGGAATAAGCGGTGGAGTGTTAATTCTCTTCGTTATTCTTGCACTTTTTGATATTTCATTGGTAGAAAACATTGTTAGCTCAAGCTTTGCCTGGTCTGCGAGATTTTTCGGAGGTTTTTGGCAAGTATTAATGCTAGCGACGTTCTTCGTAGGTATTGGATTGGCTTTCTCAAAATATGGAAAGATAAAACTTGGCGGTATGGACAAGCCTGAACTAAGCCTCTATAAATGGTTATCCATTATTATGGCGACGCTACTTGCGGGTGGCGGTGTGTTCTGGGCAGCGGCTGAGCCGATGTATCACTTCTTAACTGTTCCCCCTTCTCAAGATGGGAAAGGCATTGAAGCAGGTACACAGGGCGCGATTGATACGGCACTTGCACAAAGCTTCATGCATTGGGGCTTTCTCGCATGGGCAATCCTTGGAACGATCAGTGCTGTTGTTATGATGTATGGTCACTATCATAAAGGGATGCCGATGAAGCCACGTACGCTTCTCTATCCTATTTTTGGTGAAAGACTTCGCCACAGCTGGTTTGGAACGCTTATTGATGCGTTTTCTGTTATCGCAGTTGCAGCAGGAACGATTGGACCAATTGGATTCTTGGGATTACAAGCAAGCTATGGATTGCAAGAAATCTTCGGAATTCCGAATCAGTTCAGCACGCAGTTCTCGATTATTTTAGCGGTTGTCGTGGTTTCCACGATCTCAGCGGTAACTGGACTTTACAAAGGAATTCAATATTTAAGTAGCTTTAACGTTCGACTCGCTATTGGATTAATGGTGTTTATCGTCATTTTCGGACCTGGTGGCTTTATCTTTAACCACTTTATCTCTGGATTTGGTGTTTATGTCGATCAATTTGTCACAATGAGCACATTCCGTGCTGATACTGGCTGGCTTTCATTCTGGACAGTCTTCTTCTGGGGCTGGTTTATCGGATACGGTCCAATGATGGCCATTCTTGTGAGTCGTATTTCAAGAGGACGTACGATCCGTGACATCATTATTGCCGTTTCTATTTTTGCACCAGTTATTTCAACGTTCTGGTTCACGGTACTTGGCGGATCAGGGATTTTCTTTGAAATTTCTAACCCAGGTTCCATTTCAGAAGCATTGAATGCTGCTGGTAACCCAGCGGCGATGTTCGCCATTACAGAACAATTCCCACTTGCAAGCATTGTTTCACCACTGTTCTTGATTCTAACGATTCTTTTCGTTGTCACAACAAGTGATTCTATGTCTTATACGATTGCGATGGCCGTTACAGGCGAAGGCGATCCACAAAGATGGCTTCGCGTATTCTGGGCTATTCTTATGGGAACTGTTGCCGTTATCCTACTCATTACTGGAGACAGCGGTATTACACAGCTACAGAATTTCATTGTTGTAACAGCTGTTCCCGTCTCTCTCATTCTCCTGCCGATGGTTTGGCTCGCTCCTAAAGTAGCCAGAGAAATGGCGAGAGATCAGAACATCATAAAATAAGAGAAGAATTTAGAAGGCGCACTATCTTACGATAGTGCGCCTTTTTGGTGTTGTGGTGCCTGTCACCGCCCGCTTTAGCTCGAATAAAGTCGAAATATATGCGGTGAAATTGGGTATCCTAAGAGCTGAGTTATGATATTTAAGGAGGATATGACTATGCTTGAAGGTAAATGTGCGTTAATTACTGGTTCTGGTCAAGGTATTGGACTAGAGATTGCAACAGAGTTTGCGAAGGCCGGAGCGAAAGTGATGTTAAATGATATTAACGAGGACACGCTTAAAGAGTCCGTTGAAAGTTTAACGTCTCAAGGGTTTACCGTTGAAGGTGTCGTAGCTAACGTTGCGAAGGAAGAAGATGTGAAGAATGCGATTGATGAAACAGTTAAGAAGTTTGGTCGCATCGATATTCTCGTGAACAATGCTGGCATCCAGCATGTTGCCCCTATCGAAGAATTCCCTAGTGAGAAATATAGCTTAATTCTTGATATTATGCTCAAAGGACCTTTTTACGGTATCAAGCATGCCTTCCCTATTATGAAGGAACAGGGATATGGCCGCATTCTTAATATGGCTTCGATTAATGGGCTAATTGGTTTTGCTGGTAAAGCTGGCTACAATAGCGCGAAGCACGGCGTGATAGGGTTAACGAAGGTTGCAGCCCTTGAAGGCGCTGATTATGGGGTTACTGTTAATGCGATCTGTCCTGGGTACGTTGATACACCACTCGTTCAGAATCAGCTTGAGGATCTTGCCAAAACTCGTAACATCGAGAAAGAGAAAGCTCTTGAGCAAGTGATTTATCCACTCGTCCCTCAGAAGCGGTTAATTCAAGTTCAAGAAGTAGCCGACTATTCGATTTTTCTAGTGAGTGAAAAAGCGAAGAGCATTACAGGTCAAGCAGCTGTTATTGATGGTGGATATACAGCACAATAAAATATCGCAAAAAACCCCCGGTTTCCTTTTTTGATAAGGAGAACCGGGGGTTTTCACTTTTTACATTTGAGACAATTAGTTAACACCCATCATTGCAAGGAAGATAATTGCAATGGTCGCTATCATCGGGATGATCAACCCAACGACAAATACGTCTTTGTAAGAGTCTTTATGCGTTAGTCCTGTAACAGTGAACAATGTTAACAGTGCACCGTTATGCGGGAGAATCGACGCTCCTGAAGCTACTGCCGTGATCCGGTGGAAAGCTTCTAAGCTAAGATTGTTATTAATCGCAATATCGTAATATTCCGGCCCGAGGGCTTCAAGTGCGATTCCCATACCACCAGAAGCTGATCCAGTAATCATGGCCAGGAGCTGTACTGCAAAGGCCTCTGAGAAATACGGACTAAGCGGAATAGCGAAAATGAGGTCTTTCACTGCTTCAAACCCAGGTGATGCTGTCACGACAGAGCCGAAACCAACAGCAGCACTTGTATTAATCGTCGCCATAACGGAACCAGATGCGCCTCCGTTGATCGCTTTTATAAATTGCTTGTAATTTTTAATATTAAAGAGCATGATGAGTAGAATTCCGATACCTAACGCAACGAGAATACTTAAGTTTTCAAAAGCGTTTAATGTTACAACTACAGCAATTAACGGAATAACGGAAAGAATCCAGTTTGGAAGCTCATCTTCGTTAATGCTTTTTACTTCGTTCGAGCCCTTAGGCTCTGTAAATTCCTCACCATTTTTCGTGAGTTGTTTCTCGCGGAACTTCAGATAGAAATAACCGCCAACTGCCATAATTAAGCCAGCTACAATCCCAAGAATAGGCGCGGCCATTGTAGACGTTTTGAACGTATTAATTGGGATAATGTTTTGGATCTGCGGCGTTCCTGGGAGTGCTGTCATCGTAAACGTAAATGCCCCAAGAACGAATGTAGATGGAAGTAATTTACGTGAGACGTTTGCCTGACGGAACATCGCTACGGCTAGTGGGTAAACGGCGAATACAACAACGAAAAGACTTACGCCTCCGTATGTAAGAATGGCTGCTGAGATAAGCATACCGAGAATCGCACGTTTCTCACCAATCAAGTTTGAAATTTTATAAGCAACAGACTGTGCTGCTCCTGTGTCCTCCATTAATTTCCCAAAAATGGCACCAAATAAGAAAATCGGGAAATATGCTTTCGCAAAATCAACGAAGCCCTGCATGTATGTTCCAGTGTAGGCTTCGAGAATGTTCATACCGCTCAAAATTGCTACAATACCTGATACCAACGGGGCGATCCAAATAATCGACCATCCGAGGTAAGCTAAGAGCATCAAAAGAGCGAGCCCTACAAGAATACTAATCATAGCTGATTTGCCTCCTCAAAAATCTTCTGTCTGTTTTACTATGTCCAATCCAGGCAAATCTAAATCGACATAAGCCGACTTGCGCGTGCCTGTCACCACCCGCATTTACTCGAATTCACTCGAATGATGTTACCCGTTAATTTTCAATGTAAAACGCTATTTATCACTTTTATCTCCTATTCAACGAAATTCAAAAAAGTAAAAAATATCGAAACATTCCCGCTTTCTTTAGTAATAACCATTGACACTGGATCGATGCTAGAAGTTGATAATTTGGCCGACTTAAAGAACATTTTTCTTGATCAAGGCTGGACTTGGTTAACGGCTCTTAACATGATGTTATTTTCCTTGCTTCACTATCCATGTGGCACAACGTTGATTAACATTTATAAAGAAACAAAAAGCTACAAATGGACGTTTGTTGCCTTCATCATTCCAACCGTTATTGCGCTAGGCGTTACATTTGCTGTTGCTCAATTAGTAAGAGGAATGGGATGGGTTTAGAGAACTCGGCGAATCAAAAAGCATGCCCATCGCAGGCATGCTTTTACCTATTCATCCGTTATGAACTCGCTATATTCTTTCTCTCTACATAAGAAAGCTGCTTTTTCACAAAGTAAACTAGTAGGCCGACGATCAAACAGAACGACAGCAGACAAACCCCAGTCATGAGTGGAGCCACTTTAAAAGCATAGAGAAACATGTCAATTTCATAAATATCTTTCGAAGCGACGACTGTGCCTGGCGTGAAAATGAGATGGCTTTTCCAATCTGACAGAGTCGATAATTGACTTGCCGTCCAGGAGGTAGCCCAGTACGAATACCCAAAGACAGTAACGAGACAAAGCATCGAGTAAAGTTTTAAGAAACCCCTTTTTTTCACACCATCACCTCTATGATTTTATACTGTATTTATTCGATGACTAAGGTGAATATTCCTGTATTTTCCTGAAATTGGTGTGCTCGTACAAAGCGTTTCCCTTCAATTCAAGAAAACACCTATTTCCAAATTGGAAATAGGTGTTTCAAACGCTCTATTCTTCTGGAAGTAGAACAATCTTGCCTAATTTACCCGCCTTTTTAAAATATACCTGCGCATCTCTCGCCTTTTCTAACGGAAAAGTTCGATCTATAACGGGTTTGATTTTACCTTCCGCTATCGCTTCAAGCATGCGTTTGAATTCGTCTCTCTTCCCAAGAACAGAGCCGTAAAGAGTAATGTGCTTTAAGTACATTGTTCTAAAATCAAGTTCTGTCTTCTGGCCACCAGCTGATCCTGATGTACAAAACTTGCCGCCTTTCTTTAATACTTGAAGCGACGTTGCAAACAGAGCGTCTCCTACTACGTCTAATACCGAATCAATCGGACCACCGTTTGCTTCGATGATTTCTTCAGCGAGCTGCTTCGATTTATAGGAAAGCACATGAGTGGCACCGAGTTCTTTAAGCTGATCTTCTAGGGCAAGGTCGCCAACGATCGCAATCACCTTAGCTCCGAATACGCGAGAAGCGATTTGAACATTGAGCGATCCAACGCCACCGTTCGCCCCAGTTACCATGATCGTTTCACCTGGCTTGGCTTGAATTTGTTCAACCATGTGCCAGGCCGTCATTCCACTTACAGAGAAAACAGCGCTTTCTGTAAAGTCTGGAAGAGGCATATCAAAGCATAATTCCGCCGGCCAAACGACGTATTCAGCATAGCCACCGTCGTATTCAGAGCCAATGAATGACATATCTTCAGAAATATGCTCCAATCCTTCTTCTCCACTAGAGGTAAATGGAAAAAGCACAACATCTTTTCCGATCATCTTCTCGTTATGTTCATTGCCGGCTTTTATGATTGTTCCGGTAATATCAGACCCTGGCGTTCTTGGAAACTGAACTCCTTCTGGACGCCATCCAGATTTCTTACCTGTTCCATAAGCTCCTTCTCTCATCCAAATTTCCGTGTTATTGATGGCGCATGCTTTCACCTTAACGAGCACCTCATCCGCTTTTGGCTCAGGTATCGCTTGCTCCACCACCTCTAGTTGATCCACATCACCGTACCCCATTACTTGAACTGCTTTCATTCATTTATTTCCTCCATTCAGCAGAGGGCGGTGCCTGTCACCACCCGATATTTGTCACATTATGTCTTGTTGGATATTTTATCAGTTTCTTTCTCAAGATAGTAGTAATAGGGTGATTCATTTGATTGAGAAAGAAGGTAGTCCGTATGAGAAATGAACATATTGTTCAGCAAACCGTTCAGCGTGCTCAGGAAAAGAAAGCGAACAAAGGCGATGACCATCAGCTTCACTGGTGGCAACTAACGCTTATTGGAATAGGCTCTATTATCGGAGCTGGTTTTTTTCTTGGTACCGGTCTATCCATTGAACGAGCAGGTCCTTCTGTTCTGATCGACTACTTAATTGCCGGTGTTATCGCCTTTCTCGTGTTTAGCGCACTCGCTGAGATGTCTGTCCATGACAAAGAGACGGGTTCTTTTAGAAATTATGCTCAAATGGCTTTCGGTCATTCAATGGGATTCATGAGCGGATGGATGTACTGGGTGTCAGGCTTGCTCATTATGGCGAGTGAAATTACAGCGCTAGGGCTTTTCACCCAGTATTGGTTCCCTTCTTCACCGCTCTGGCTATTGATGATCCTCTATACAGCACTTGGGATAGGGATTAATCTCTTAGGGGTGAACAATTTCAGTACACTAGAATCACTGTTTGCTGTAGTAAAACTAGCCACACTCATCGGATTTATTGGCTTTAGCTTACTCTTTTTATTTGATGTAGTTGCGCCAGCGTCCTCTGTTCAAACCGACACAGTGAAGATGATCTCCCTTTTTCCAAACGGCTTAATGGGTACATGGTCTGCGATGATCTTCGTTCTCTTCTCGTTTGGAGGGATTGCGGTCGTAGGGTTAATGTCGAGTGAGCTTAAACATAAAGATGAAACACCCAAAGCAGGACTCGCTACCGTTGTGATTTTGACCGTTCTCTATCTGTTATCGATTTTCTTTATTCTCTATATGGTTTCATGGACGGTGATTAGCGAAGAGGAAAGCCCATTCGTCACCGCCCTTTCGCAGTTTCAAATTCCTTTTATCGGATCGATATTTACGATCATTTTAATCACCGCTGCTTTTTCCACAATGGTTGGAGCCTTATTTTCCATTACGAAGGTGCTTGTCTCTCTTAGTCACGCTGGAGATGCTCCTAAATTACTTGATCAACACACGAAAAAGGGCGTTGCCACACGGGCATTGGCCTTGAATGCTATCGCACTCGGCATCATGATTTTCGTATCTTACGTGTTACCCGATAAAGTGTATGAATACTTAACAACAGCAGCAGGGATTATGTTGATTCTAAACTGGGTGGTCATCCTCTCTTCCCAAATCAAAAACCGCCGTCATTACATTGAAACACCAACGAAGAAAAGATACTTTAAAATGATTGGAGCGCCCTTCACCTCCGTCCTCGGCATTGTTCTCATTTTCATCGTTATAGCAGGGGCTGCTTTTCAAGAAAGTGAACGGATTGGACTATTTATTAGCATTGGGATAATGGCGATTATTTTCATTTCGTATTTTTTTGTGAGAAAGAAGACACGATCTACTCGCGAATGAAGGCATCACAAAACAAAAAAAGCCCTCCGTCGAAAATAACAGAGGGCTCTCTTCCTAAATTAATAGAGCTTCCCATGACGATAAAGAATATTCGAAAGCTTCATCACGGTGTGAATATAACAATTCTGTCTAAGGGCAAATGGATCACTAAAGAACTGCGGATAAATTTCGTCCATCGTTTCCTTCATTTTCTTAAAGAGAAGCGAGAATACTTCTTCCTCACTGTAGAACTGTGTTTCTCTTCCTTGTAGCCATTCAAAATACGATACGATAACACCGCCGGCATTCGCCAGGATATCTGGAATAACGAGCACACCATCTTCACTAAGCTTTCGGTCGGCGCCAAGGGTAATCGGACCATTCGCTCCTTCTACGATCATACGCGCTTTCACTTTATCGACGTTGTCTTCATGGATTTGGTCTTCAAGTGCAGCTAAAATCAGAATATCTGTATCAAGATAAAGCACATCCTCCCGATCTTGAATGTCAGCTTTAATATTATTTTGGCTCAACGCTTCATCCGTTGTCGGCAAATCTCCATCATGATTAGAAGTGAACTCAATAAGCGCCTTCACATCAAGTCCATCTTCATTATAAAGCGTAACGTTACGATCACTTACCGCTACAACTTTAGTATCTAAATAGTTACAGCTGTAGGATTCAAGTGCCGCAACAGACCCAACGTTACCGAACCCTTGAATACCAATCGTGAGAGGGCGTTTCGAATGCTCAAGCGCCGTCTTCGCAAATCGGTTCTCATTTTTCTTAAACCACTCTTCATTCTCCTTCACAAAATTATGAAGCATGTAACGAAGCGTATAGTAAACCCCTTTTCCAGTCGCTTCTCTTCGACCAAGCGACCCACCGTTCACCTGACTTTTTCCAGTAAAGCTTCCGCGATAAGGACGACCTTGATGAATGTTTTTGTATTCGCCCATCATCCAGTCCATTTCTCGTTCACCTGTTCCCACATCTGGCGCAGGGATATCTTTATCCGGACCTAATATATCGCAAAAATTTTGAACGTACGTTTTCGAAATCGTATGTAATTCTTTTTCAGAGAATTCACGAGGATTGATCACTACGCCGCCTTTTCCTCCACCAAATGGTACATCGTGAAGCGCATTCTTAAGCGTCATCAGCGTCGCGAGGTTAATCACTTCATCCTCTTCAACTGTTTCATGGAATCGAATACCACCTTTATACGGGCCGACAGCATTATTATGCTGTACGCGGAAAGCGGGAATTCGTAAAATCTTGCCGTTCTCAAGAGGAACGCGAAGAAATGATTTTTGAATTTGGTTCGGTGTAGAGAGAATCGATTCAAGCGACTTGAACGCATTCTCACGATCTTCGTCCTTGAAATTTGGTAAAAACGATTCATCTTCGAGTAGTGCATTTAATGATTCTTGAACAACTTCTCCATATTTACTAGCCAATTTCATCCCTCCATTATTTTCTAGTCTATTAATATCGTACCCTTTTGAAACTAGTTCAAACGGGCTGGATGAAAAGGCTTACTAATTTTTTTAACACAATCAAAAAATCCACCGTACTACCTAGCAACGCTTGATAAAAAAAAGCCTGGCATGAGGCGGAAAACGCTCATGCCAGGCTTGGAATTTAAAGATCTGATTCTTTTAACGTTGATCAGCCGGAAAGACGACGCCGATTTGCTTACGTGCTTCATCCATGACTTCCACTGACC
This sequence comes from Anaerobacillus sp. 63XJN7_4_ISO-PGPR-S23-413, assembly GCF_056173725.1. Classification (NCBI taxonomy): domain Bacteria; kingdom Bacillati; phylum Bacillota; class Bacilli; order Caryophanales; family Bacillaceae; genus Anaerobacillus; species Anaerobacillus sp. 63XJN7_4_ISO-PGPR-S23-413. Next base: position 997,250 of record NZ_CM149688.1, on the reverse strand, counting down.
AAAGAGAATTTTCGTGTGAATTAATCGAAGACTCCAGTTGACCAGACTGAATGAGCTCAATAAACTCCTTCGCTTCATACATCATCGTATGAGACTGGGTCTGTGTAAGATCTTCAATTGATCCATCTCGATAGTGGATTTTCACATCAAGAGGTGAACCTATTTTATCGATTAGAATGCTACCATTCTCTCCTTGAATTTCGGATGGAAGATGAGAATCTGTGATTTTGGAATACATGATCACCGCTTCTTTGTCTTCATAACTAAGCAAAATACTACCTTCTCCATCAACACCAGACTCAAGCATAACGCCTTCTGCTTTAATCGACTGTGGCATTCCTAACATTGAGACAATGGGGTACACACCATACACGCCGATATCCATCAGTGAACCATTGGAGAATTTCGGGTTAAAAGCATTTAACACCGTTCCTTCTTTATAAGCATCATAGCGAGATGAATACTGACCGTAATTCGCCACAAATCGGCGTACCTGTCCAATCTTATGCAAGTTCTTTCGCACCATTTGCATATTTGGCATAACAGTGGACTTCATTGCTTCCATTAGAAGAACCCCGTTCCGAGAAGCAGCCTCAACCATCTGTGTAACCTCGCGCTTATTTGACGCCATCGGCTTCTCACAAAGCACGTGCTTCCCAGCATTCATGAAAATAACCGACTGCTCTGCATGAAGCGAATTCGGACTCGCGATATAGACCGCGTCGATCACATCGCTGTTAGCCATCTCCTCGAGACTCGTAAACGTCGCTTCTGCCCCATGCTTCTCAGCAAACGCCTGCGCCTTCTCTTCTGTTCTAGAGTAAACTGCCGTTAGCTTAAATTCGCTAAGCTCATTTGCCCCCGCGAGAAAATTATCCGTAATCTTATTCGTGCCAACCACACCAAAACGTACCATCGTATTCCTCCTATTTTGTTCGACAGGTGACAGGCACCGCCCGCCTTACGCCGAAATGTGTCACATTATGTAATTAGATTTAGTTTAACGCTGTCCGTGCATCGTTTCAATGGAAATGAATCAAACAAACGCAATGCTGCATAAGCATTGCGTTTGTTTATTCGCTTTGTTCTATTTCCCTTTCATACCTATCATACATCGTTTCCAGTGTCCTCAAGCTACTATCAAACGTACCATGAAGATTACCGTATTGAATTTGTAGCAATTCTCGAGTTAAGAAATTCGTATCTTTCAGCTCTTCTACACTTTCTTCAATCGCAAGACAGTTCTCAATGGAAAGACGCAATTGTTTCTCGACATCAGCAGAATACGTCTCTTCAAAAGACAACTCGATTAATACATTTCGAGCTTGCTTGACATCAAATGCTATATTATCAAGATCCTCTTTCGTCATGACGACCGCCTTCTCGCTTAAAAGCCATTCTTGGTCATACATCTGCAAAATATATTGAAGACGATCCATTGTTAGATCATCCCCTGAGCCTTCAGCATACTTCTTGCTTAATCCATTCATCTTCTCGGTATAATCTTCTACAAGATAAGGATCCGGGCTGTAGGAGATTGATCGATGCAAACTAAGAGAAGAATAAGGGTAAAACCAGGTGATGATAGCGAAGAAAAGCACAAGAGCGCCAATGAGAGATAAGATCGCAAGCTTCATTTTACGTGACATTACGAGTGACAGGCACCACCCGAATCCCCTCGAATGCTGTCGAATCAAATCAAGCGCACCCCAAGCTGCTTCTCTAGCCATTTCGGTACAGCGAACCTAGCTGTCATTAATGGATCCACTACCTGACAGACTTCCACTTGACCAACGGCACTCATCAGCATTGTTGCTTCCCCAATGGACATGCCTGTTTTTTCAGCAACCCTCTCAACCATTAGCTCTGTCGCAAGCTTCACGGCATCATCAAGCGTTTCGGCCGAGGCAATCTGTGTCACAACCTCTTTGTTTTCTAACATTGGTTGAACCAGTGGCTCTCCCTCTAACACTTCAAGCTTAACGGTCGCTCTTCCAGGCACTTCAATGCCCGATACACTGACTTCTCCATCCCCCATTGCCGCGTGGAAATCACCTAATCCAAACAGTGCTCCTTCCGCAAATACTGGGAAATACAGCACGGCTCCTACTGTTACCATCTTGTTATCCATGTTTCCACCGTGAGCCCCAGGGGTGCCGCATGAAATGCCTTCTCCTTCAGGCGCAACTCCAATCACTCCGATCATCGGATTGAGCGGAATCATAAGGCCATTGAAGTGGGCTACGCCATCTTGAATAGGAATAATCTTAGACTCCATCTCTTTCAAACGGTGCCCCATAATACCAAGCTCCGGTCCAACGACCATAACACCCTGATCTCCAATCTCGAGCTTTTCAATCGTCACTTTTAACACATCTCCAGGTTTTGCTTCATTCACATAGATTGGCCCAGTCGCTGGATTCACTCGGTTCCAATCAATCCCGCTAATCTCATCTTCTTCGGTTTGAAGCTGATTTTCAAAACAGTCATACGTTACAATTTCTATCGTCGCGCCTGATGGAACAACTTTTACTGGCTTATGAGACTTATTAAAATCATAAATAACAGAATCGTTCATAAGTAAATCCATTTAGCATTCCTCCAACTGTTTCATTATTAAGATAATTTTAACAGTTTGAAACCGTCCTTGACTACTTTATTCGCTTAACTCCTAAGTACTCTTCAAATAACTAGTTCTGTGAAAATAGTCTCGAAACCGCAAGTTTATTCGGTCATTCGCAGGTCACTATCTTATTACGACTAGTTATTTAATCCCGATTTTCTTAATAGCATCCTTACAATCTATTAACATTCACTTCAAATCTATCACGTAGACTATGGGCTGTGAGAAAAAATGATTCAGGGGGAACCTACACATGTTTACTAAAAATGTTAAAAAGAAACTCATTCCATTCGCTGTGATTTCATCATTAGCCGTTGCAGGATATGCTGGTGTATCTACAGATACAGAAGCGAAATCCGATAACATCAAAAAAAATAAGAATGAAATCGAGAATGTCATTTTCTTAATCGGTGACGGTATGGGGCCGGGCTATACAACGGCTTACCGCTCATTTATGGATGATAAAACAACACCTTATATGGAAAAAACAGCTTTTGATGAGTATCTAGTAGGCGCTCAAGAAACGTATTCATGGGATCCTGAAGAAAGCGTAACGGACTCTGCTGCAGCAGGAACGGCAATGGCTGCAGGGGTAAAAACTTATAACGGCGCGATATCAGTTGACGTGGACAAAAACGAAGTAAAGACCGTTCTAGAAGAAGCTAAGGAAAATAAGAAAGCAACTGGTCTTGTCTCTACTTCTCAAATTAACCATGCAACGCCAGCATCGTTCGGTGCGCATGATGAAGATCGCAATAACTACAACGACATCGCTGACGATTATTATGATGAGATGATTAACGGTGAGCATAAAGTAGATGTACTACTTGGCGGAGGAACATCTTACTTCGAGCGCTCAGATCGCAACCTAACAGAAGAATTTCAAGAAGATGGCTACAGCTATGTAACATCGAAGGATGAGCTTAATCAAGATCATAACGAACAAATCCTTGGCCTTTTCGCTCCAAAAGGAATGGATAAAGCGATCGACCGTACAGAAGATACACCATCTCTTGAAGAAATGACTGATGCCGCGCTTAACCGCTTAAGTGAAGATAAGGATGGCTTCTTCCTTATGGTAGAAGGTAGTCAAATTGACTGGGCTGGTCATGATAACGACGCTGTGGCAGCGATGAGTGAAATGGAAGACTTCGAGAAAGCTTACGCAGCAGCGATTGAATTTGCGAAAAAGGACAAGCATACGCTCGTCGTTACAACGGCTGACCACTCTACTGGTGGCTTCGCAATGGGACGTGACGGTGAATACAAATGGGATCCTGCCCCACTAAAAGCAGCGAAAAAGACACCTGACTACATGGCAGCACAGATCGCTGATGGCGCTGATGTTGAGAAAACACTTACCGAAAACATCGATCTTGACTTAACATCTGAAGAAATCACTTCTGTCAAAAAAGCCACTGAAACGAATGACGTTGTAGAAATTGACAATGCCATTGAAAAAATCTTTGATCTCCGTTCAGGTACTGGCTGGACAACTGGCGGACATACTGGTGTTGACGTGAACGTCTATGCTTACGGTCCACAATCTGAAAAGTTCGCAGGTCTTCACGACAATAGTGAAACAGGGCAATTGGTGATGGATCTTCTAAATGCGAAACAGAAAGGCGATCACGAGAAAGACGACGATCATGATGAAGATGACGATCGTGACCATGACAACGATCACCACAAGAAAGACAAATAAGGAAGAAACTCCCGTTGCTTTAAATGCATCGGGACTTTTCTTACTGATGAAGGAGTTTGGTTCAAGTGAATTATGTACTTGTTGCGCTTTTATCAGCATCCCTTTTTCTCGGAGGGTGTGCAGCGAACAATACTGAAAAGGGTGCGGAATCACAAACAGAGAATTCTACAACTACCGAAAAGTCTGAAACGAAGAGTGAACAAAAAGAGAATACTATTGTAATCGACAGCCCTCAGGCGCCTGATGACAGCTCGCTAACAGAAGTTGGTCAAACATTCCAGGATGCAGACGGTTCCATTAAGTTAAAAGCTGTTTCTGATTATAACGAGAAAACAGAAATTGGTGATGTTGAGTTAACTATTTCAGATGTTAAAGTAATGAAATACGAGCCCTCCCCTGACTTGATTGATTTCTTCCACGGATATTCTACGAATGAAGAGAAATTCAACTATGTGAAGGTTCGGGTCAATATGAAAAACACATCGGATGAAACGGTTAACTTCGCTCCTGTTTCCTTACTTGAAACGAGTGATGGAGAGAAAAAAGGATACGACGATGATTTTTACTTGGAGAGTCTTTACGGAGATTTTGCTCCGGGTGAAGAACGGATCGGTCAGCTCGGTTTCGTATTGAACGAAACTGACGTTGAGAATCTCCAGTCGCTTACGATTCACACGAGCAACGTATTCGATGACCAGAAAGAAACGATCACGAATAGTAAGGAGATCACGATTCCTTTTTAAAGATGCCCTACGGGGTGTCTTTTTATATTTCGCGGATAAAAAGAGCGTTTCGCGGAATTAAGTGATGTTTTCGCGGAAAAAAACCGATTATCGCGGAATTATTTCAATTTCCGCGGAAATAAGCTGTTAAGTTCCCTATCAGATTCAGTTCATCTTCCTACTTCATACCGTTTTATATCCCTTTTTTAAGTACCATAAGAAATAAGTTACAAAAGATAGACCTAGCCCACCGAAGAGAAAGACTGATTGAAGTTTGTACCCTTTGTTTTCGGTCATCCAGTCCATCACAACATAAAAAACCGCTGCCAAATCTAGCATCCACATCTCCTCCAGAGTGTTTGATTACTAGATTATAAGCAAGCGGTTTGGAATATATACCAACTTTTTCATTATGTGAGTGAATTAAGGCGATCGGTTAGCTGCATGAATGACTCGCGGTCACGAGAATCAAGGGCCTGGTCAATTTCTTTCTTTAGAATGTCCTGTTTTTGTTCGATACTGGAAGCATTGATGTGTGCGATGAGCTGTTCGACCATTTCCTGTCTCTTTTCCGAAATCTGATTTTGGTAGACGTTTCGATTCTCCATCATCCAATCCTCCATTCATATTTATAGAAACGTGTTAACGTTTTCTATGCGATTAATTACAGTTTAACCGATTTTTACGAAATTTAAACAATAGTTTAGAAGATTCTAATAAATGAAGTCGAATTTTGTACTATTTTACTAGACTAGAGCTTAGAAAGTCTTAGTGATCATCTTCCTGCTTGGAAGCAGCAATTTGTGCAGAAGTCGTTTCGATCAGAGAGCGCTCCTTTTCCTTATGGTGCCTTCTAAGGGAAATAAATAGCGCTCTACTATAAAACCCTGATAATCGACCTTAATTCAAAATAATGTCGGCGAGCCCCTGACCAACTCCCCCAAAGCCTATGAAGGCGATGCGATGCGCCACTTGTGACACCTCCGTTTAGATTGATTGAAGCATTTCGTGCGCTGTTTTCGTTAGAATCGCTGTTCCAATCGGAAGACAGCGTTCATCAATATCAAATATAGGTGTATGAAGCTCCCTACTAATCCCGTCTCTTATTGCACTACCAAGGAAAAACATCGCTGCCGGCACTCGCTCTGCCATATAGGCAAAATCTTCACCGCCCAGGCCAAATGGTCCATGCGCAATTTCCATTTCTGGATCTAACTCAGTCACAACCTTTTCAATGATGCGATTCACGCGCGGTGAATTTCTGAGAGCAGGCTCGCCATGCTCAACATGAAACTCATATGTCCCGCCAAGTGCCTCCGCTATCTTAAATGCTTTTTCAAGCTCTATGGTTAATTTCTCTCTCGCTTCTGAAGAATAAGACCGAAATGTTCCAACTATCCTCACTTCATCTGGAATAACGTTGCTAGCACTGCCAGCGTGAATCTCACCAATGCTTGCCACTGCTGTCTCAAGGGGCGAAATGCGACGATTCACAATGCTATAGAGCGCTGGAAGCACAGAACATAACATCCAGATCGGATCCGATCCCAAATGAGGATACCCTCCGTGCCCCCCTGAGCCAGTTATCACTCCTTCAAATATGTCGACATTCGCCATGCTATCTCCATCATTTACTTGAATAACACCTACCGGCTGCCATGGACATACATGAAGCGCAACAGCTGCTTCCACGTCGTCTAACACCCCATCCAAAATCATATAAGAAGCACCTGAAAGGCCGCTCTCATCCGTTGCTTCTTCAGCAGGTTGGAAAATGAGCTTCACCGTACCATGAAGACTTCCATTACGCAGATCCTCAACTAGCAGCTTCGCAACGCCAAGTAACATCGCCGTGTGAGCATCATGACCACAGGCGTGCATCACGCCATCGTGCTTCGAACAATAGGCGTGAGTACCTGATTCGTGAATAGGGAGGGCATCCATGTCAGCTCTAATGGCAATGGTTGGTCCTGTTCCTCCACTAATTGTTCCAACTACTCCATGCCCCCCACACGCGTGAATGTGAGGCACACCGATTTCCCGTAAAGTTGTAGCAACGAATTCAGCCGTTTGCTTCTCTTGAAAGCTCAGTTCAGGATGCGCATGAAGCGTTCGCCGAAACCTTACTAACTCCTCCTTCATCGCCTCCGCTCGCTCCATTTCCGTATGCTTCGGCGCCATGACCGTCCCTCCTTTGCCTTCTGTCTACACCTTCGCCTCGCTGGATACGGATTGGAACGCCTGTTCAAGATCAGCAATCAAATCCTCAACATCCTCAATTCCCGCTGAATATCTGACGAGACCTTCTGGAATGCCCATAAGTGCCCGCTCTTCTGGCGTACATTCAACATGGCTCGTTGTACGAGAAGGTCCTACTGTCGTTTCCACCGCCCCGAGATTCGCCGCTCGGTTGGCATATTTTAATTTTGGAAGTAACTGACGCATCGTTTCAACGCCGCCTTTCACAGAGAAGCTGAACATTCCTCCGAAATCCTTCATCTGTTTCTTCGCAATCTCATGGCCTGGGTGCGTTTCAAGCCCCGGGTAAAAAACGGCTTCTACAAGCTCCTGAGTTTGGAGATATCTCGCAACCTTCATCGCGTTTTCACACTGTTTCTTCACCCTTAGATGCAATGTTTTCATACCTCTTAAAAGGAGATATGCGGCCATCGGATCCATTGTCGCTCCATTGATTTCTCGGTAGTGGTAGATTTTCTCGATCAGTTCTTTTCTTCCACAAATAACGCCTCCAAGTGCATCGGCATGGCCACCGAGAAACTTCGTTGCGCTATGAAGCACAAGATCAACACCGAGCTCGAGCGGATTTTGATTAATTGGCGTAGCGAACGTATTATCTACCACGACAAGTGCACCAACATCGTGACCTGCTTTCGCCATGCGCTTGATGTCCGTAATTTTTACCGTTGGATTTGTTGGTGTCTCGAGATAGAGAATCTTACATCCCTTTGCTACTTCCTCCTCAATCATCTCGTGATCTCCTGTTTCACATAACACGACTTCGATGTTCAACCTTGGCAGAAACTCGGTGAAGATTTTATTCGTACCTCCATATGTATCCTTAATGGATACGATACGGTCGCCAGGCAAAAGAAAAGTCGAGAGAGTGTTGCTGATGGCGGCCATCCCCGTCGAGAAACTAGTAGCTGACTCAGCCCCTTCAAGAGCTTTCACTTTGTCTTCAAAAGCCTGAACAGTTGGATTCGTATTTCGTCCGTAAATATGTCCCTTCTTGTTTCCAACCGCAACTTCATACCATTCGTCCATATCGTCATACCCATAAGCTACACTAAGAACGACCGGAACCTGAGTGGCCCCATGTACAAGATAATCCTTTTCCCCTGCCCATACCGCTTTTGTCCCATTGTTTGTTTTCTTCATCTTCATCATCTCCTTTTTCTAACTAGTGAATGGATGCCCATGCTTTCTTTTCCTTAAGCAAGTTGTACGTATACAGAGCGATCGCTGTGTCCTGGACACCCGTTCCAGTTAAATCGCATACCGTTACTTGCTCGTTAGTCACTCTGCCTTTCATACGCCCCGCCGTAATCTCACCAATTTCAATTGCCTTCTTCATCATTTGTTCCTTATTAACCGCATGGTGAATTTCTCCTAGTATACGAGACTGATTTTTCACATCACATACAAGAAGGTCCGCCCTTTCTAGAACTCCCGCTTCAAGCTCCTGCTTCGCTTCGGCATCTGATCCCATCGCGGTAATATGAAGGCCGCTGTGCAGCCATTCCTCTTTGATAATCGGGGTTGTCGCAGGGGTGGTTGTCACCACAATATCGCTATTCCGTACAACGTCTTCCGCGCTCGCTGCCTCAACCTTTATCCCAAGCCCAGCCTCCATGTCTTTCATATAGCGCGCAACGTTCTCTTCCTTCCGCCCATACACTAGTAGTCTTTCAATTGGACGTACGCGTGAAATCGTCTCAAGCTGATAGCGCGCCTGACTTCCTGATCCAATAACTCCTGCCGTTCGTGCGTCTTCTCTTGAAAGATGCTTCGCCGCCACTGCCCCTGCGGCTGCAGTTCGAATATCCGTTAAATATCCATTATCGAGAAGGAGCGCCTCAGGCTTTCCTGTTTGTGAGTCAAAAAGCATCATAAGACCATTTCCACTAGGTAATCCTCGTTTGTCATTATCAAAAAAACCCGTTGATACTTTGATCGCGAAATAATCTAGTCCTTCCACATAAGCTGATTTCACATCAACTTCTCCGTTGTAAGAAGGAATATCGATCCGCATAATCGGAGGCATCTCTACTCGCTTTGTAGCAAGACTCGTGAACGCATCCTCCACTACTTGAATGGTCTCCGCATTCAGACCAACATGCTTTCGAATCTCTTCCTCTGTTAAAAGAATCATCACATCACTCCTACACCGCATCATTATCCATCGCAAAAAGATTTGTTGCGGTAATTAGTTTTCGCGGCATGTTTGCCAGCACCTCAATGCCTGAATTAGTGACGTAAAAAGACTCACTAATTTCAATACCAAAATCGTCATACCAGATTCCTGGAATCATATGAAAAGCCATATTCGGCTTCAATACTGTTCGATCCCCCTGTCTGATGCTCGCCGTATGTTCACCCCAATCTGGCGGATAATTCAACCCCATGGAATACCCAATCCGCGAATCCTTGATAACACCGTACTTCGCAATTGTTCTGCGCCAAACTTCCTCCAATTCCTCGCACGTGACGCCTGGCTTCGCAAATGCAAGAGCTTCATTCAATCCTTCAACGACAACACTTGCGATGTCGTTCACTCGATCTTCCTGAGGACCGATCGATACCGTTCGAGCCATTGGACAGTGGTATCGTTTATAACAGCCAGCCAGCTCAATAATAACGAGATCTTTATCTCGGTACTTTTTATCAGACCAAGTTAGATGCGGTGTACATGTGTTTTCACCAGAAGGGAGCATGGGCACAATAGCAGGATAATCACCGCCGAACTCAGGCGTACCACGAATCAAACTTTGATAAATATCGCCAACCACATCACATTCACGAACCCCTTCTGCAATGGACTGAATCGCCTTTGTCATGCCACCTTCAACAAGTCTTGCCGCATTGCGAATATACGCAATTTCCTGATCTGACTTGATCATCCTCACATGATTGACGAGCAGCGTCGCGTTTTTCCAAACCGCATTCGGTAGTCCTTTTTTTAGATGTTCGAACGCAAGGGCCGAGAAATAATAAGCCCCCATCTCCACACCAATGACGCGATTTCCCTGACCAATTTGTCGCAGAATATCTGCTACAAAATCCATTGGATGCTTGACGTCTGAATGAACATAGTCATCCGTATAGGAAATGATGTTCTCACGATAGAGCCACGTCGTCGCTTTCGCACCATTCGCATCCATTTTTCTGCCGATCCAGAGCGGATGCTCTTCATCAATGATGACAACGACCATCTGATCAACATAGAAGGACCAACCGTCATAACCAGAGAGATAATTCATATTTGCTGGATCAGTGATCAACAACACTTCAAGCCCTTCCGCTTCCATCCGTCTCTTCGTGCGCTGAATCCGCTCCTGAAATTCACTCATCTCAAATGATTGCATCGAGATCATTCCCCCTCCCGCTATTTTATTTCTGAATATTTAGTTAATTAATTACATTCATCATACCTAACAGGAGGTTTTTAAGACATCCGCTAAATTGTATGAAGTTTACCTTTTCGGTTTAGACAATTTTAATCATGAGAGTTCTCTTGTAAACAAAAAAGGCAGTACCCCCACCCGGGTACCACCTTCTGAACATTACGATTTTACTTCAATAATATAAGTTGTTATTTCTTTAATTCTTCCATCCTTGAACTTATTAAATCGATAGGTTTCACAGAAAGCATAGACTTTCTTCTCTTCTAAGTCATTCGTTGTATGAATTGTTCCTTCGACAGCGGCAGTGATGCCATGCGTAATAATCGTCTTAATGGTTAATTCAATCTTTCCTTCTCGAGGCATCTCCTGAAACGCTCTCTCGAATGCATCTATTCCACTAATTTCATCTTCGCCTACCATATTCCACTTAATATCATCTGTCACACTATTTAAAACAATTTCCTTATTCCCTCGTATAAATGCTTCGTTAAACTCCTGAAGTAATTTGCCTTTCGCAGTCGCCATCACTCATTCGCCTCCATTACGTTTAAAGTATGTTCAAATAAGACAGCTCCTAAATCCAGTTCACTCCCCATAGACTGTGCAATAGAATCATATAAAATGTCATAATGACCGTTACAATCATGAAAATCACCGTAATAAACCTATAAGGTAGACCTTTTTTAAAAGTGATAATCGAAACAATAAACGAAATAGTAGCCATTGCATAGTAAGCAAAGAACAGCGGATAAAATGTATAAGGGCCTATAAACAGACAGAACACTGCAAACTGAAGAATGAAAGCTAAAAAAGAGAATGATAGCCATAGTAAGGAACTTTTGTACACCAATGCAGTAACAATCGACAATAGGAAAGTACAAGAAAGTAGGACGACAAGGGACCATTCGTAAACAAAAAACAACGATTCGTTCGATACCGCTAGAAAGTATCCAATAATTGATAACGGAAGAATAGCTAGTAGGAGAAGCGCATTTATCTTAATATAGCTTAATTCATTCAGCTTCAAATGATCATGACTTAATTCCGTTGAAGTCAAAAGCGTCCCTCCTTTAAAACGTCGGAATCTCTTAACCCAACCGACCAAATTTTGATGCTTAAATCAAGTAAAAACACGTCATCAGGATTCACTAAAGATAGCCTTGTCAACGATTCAATTTTTCTTAGTCGATACAGAAGAGACTGCCTATGAAGATTGAGCTTTCGAGCGGTTTGACTTACGTTCCCATTATTTAAATGATAGGCAGTGAACGTACCGATAAGATCCATCTTTCGCTTCTCATCGTAATCAACGAGCGGGGTGATCGTTGACATCGTAACCTCCTGCACATCCTTATCATACGAGAGACGTTGCAACAAACGATTGATTTTCGTATCTTCATAATCAATTCGACTGCCCGCGCCTTTTTGTTTTCTTCCAAGTTCTAGAGCTACGCATGCTTTACTGTAGCTGTCTTCGAAAACAATCATGCCATCACCATGCTGCCCGATCCCCCAAGTAAGCAAGACCCCCGGAAGCAATCGGCTCAACCTCCTCTCCAATAAGTCGAGGTATTGATTCACAAGTTCATTCGTTCCAGGGGTCGTTTCTAGAAAGATAAGTAGCTTCGATTCTTGAACGGTTGTCAGAACTCTCTTCTGAATCGTTTCTCCAGCAAGAAGAATTTCCTCGCTCACATAATAGATCATACTTTCAAACCAGTGTTGGTAAGAAGCAAATCCATCTTGATTTTTTCTGAATAGCTCCTCAAGATTATCAAGTTCCCCTACAACACAAACATAGGGTAGCGTGAGGTTATATCCGAGGAGTTTTCCTCTTGAAAGAAGACGCTCTTTCGATACAAATTCTCCATTTGCTAAACTAAGAATAAAATCATCCTTTAATCGTATTTCCGTCTCTTCAATCGCGCTATCTTTTAGAAAAGAAAGGGCCGCAGCAGTTGTGGCATGCTCAAGAAGATTCGTATCCAAATTGTTCTGATGATTAACGGAAAATATCACCATTTGACCCTGTTCCTTACCTGCAGACTGAATTCTCATCAACAGTCCAGGAGTATCACCAATGACGATTTTCTCCATTTTTTTATGAAGAGGATGAAGATTTCCATCATGAACAACGGTCACATGGCACTCACAGTGGCGTTGCCAATGAATAACATGTTCAGTGGTACACCCTGCTTTGCCTTTCACTCTTCCTAAAGGGTCAGTGATCAGGACAGGAGAGCCGAGATGTTTATGAACATAACGAGCTATATCTGAAAAGCTCCCGCCTTGAAGAACCATTTCTAAGAGACGTTGCTGTACCTCTTCTGATCGCTTCAGCTCTTCCTGCTGATAGTGATTAATTTTCTCCATACAAGAATGAATCACATCGGAAAACCGAATTTCCCAGGTCATTTCAACAAGAACAAAACCCCTCTGTTCTGCGAAGGAAATCACTCGTTTTGGAATATCATATAAATGTCGACCTGTTGCAAGGGCAAGGGCTGAAGCGCCTGATTCATAAACATCCTGGACAAAACGAAGCAAAGCATCTGAATCGTTGCCAAGACCCACGCCAGTGGAAAGAACGAACTCATGCTGACGCACAAAATTTTCAACAGGTGTTTCAATTACTGAGACCCACTCGACTTGTTTTTGTTCGAGATGAGACTTTCCAGAAAGGACTCTTGCATCCGCAAGCATTGGTAACGTTGTGATTTCCCAAAGATTAACAGCCATCTTCATCATCCTTGTGTGCGGAAATGATCTCAAGCAAACGGTCAACATCCACATTACTCCCGCTTACAAGCGCCGCTGTTCTCAACCCTATTTTTCTCGTTTTTTTATGTAAAAGGACTGAAACAGCTGTTGCTGCAGCTCCTTCAACTCCAATCTGATGGTGTCGGAATAGAAAGGACATGCCACGCGCAATCTCTTCTTCTGAAAGCAACACGATATCATCCACGTAATTCTTCACCATCGTGAACGTGTATCGATTATCCGTCCCTATCCCACCTAGTAAACTATCAGCTAGCGTTCTTTCTTCAGGTATAATCACGGGACGATTCGCGCAAATACTTTCGTACATCACAGCTGCACGCTTCATTGAAACTCCGATTATCTGAATGTTCGGATTCGTCGCTTTCAATCCGAGTGCAATTCCTGATAGAAGGCCTCCTCCTGACAAAGGGATCACGCACGTATCGAGGTTCGGAAGTTCTTCAAGTAGTTCAAGTGCAATCGTGCCTTGTCCAGCGATGACTTCAGGATCATCGAATGGTTTAATAACCGTCATCCCTTCCCGATCTCGCAGTTCATAGCTAAACGCCTCAGCATCATCTTGATTTTGACCAGCTTGTCGAACTTCCGCTCCCATCTCACTAAGCTTCTTCACTTTATTTATAGGAACGCGATTCGAAATGCAAATATGTGCCTTCACTCCAAGCAGCCTTGCTACATAAGCCACCGCTAATCCGTGATTACCGGTAGAGAACGTCGTAACACCTTTCTTCCGTTCTTCCTCTGACAAACTCAGAATCTTATTGGCTGCTCCCCGCAATTTAAACGAACCCGTTTCCTGAAGGTTCTCTAATTTAAGATAAGCCGCTGTATCACTTATACTTGAAAGTCTTTCTGATTGAACGAGAGGGGTTGTTTTAATAAATGATGCAATGCGCTTCTTAGCGATCCAAATATCTTGGAGCGAAGGTGGGGTTACGGTTATTGGTTGAAGGCGATTATGGGAAGTGACCATATGCAATGATGCCTCCTTTGGGAGAGTTTAAATGATATGTTGCAAATTCGATATATTCTGTTAATTATATCGCAATTAGGGAAAAGTTTCTAATTTACTAGAACTTCATTTCTCAAAAGGGAGATCGTTTCATAAGGTTCACACGATCCCAACTGTTCCTCACTTTTCTCACGAAAAAAACGCCATTCCCAAAAATAGGAATGGCGCTTACTTTTATTTATTCTTAATATGCTTTCCTTTACCAAAATAGAAGATACCTGATAAGATCCCTACGATCACCATAATGATCGAGAAAATCAGGCCAGCTACCGCACCAAATTGAACGATGAATGGTACAGATAGCGCCGTTACTAGCCCACCGCCAAGGAACGGCTCATAGACGAGCTGCTTGTAACCAAATGCTTCAAATGCTGGAGATTCATTATCAGGGTCAACGATGCGCATTAGTAGCAATCCTGTTGCTGTAACACCCATTGATTGACCGAAATCACCGATACCTCGTTCAAACCAGTAGTCTGGAATGATTTTTGGAGCAAGGGTAAGGAAACCAAATAAGTTCCATGAAATTCCTGCTACAGCCAATATTAAGAATGGCACGAGATACTCACCAATGACATCAAGGGAAACTGTTGCGATGGCTGTGATGATTAACACATCAAGCGCAAGTCCTTGAATACGATTGATCATACGACGATCAACAAGATTGTATTTATCTTTCTTGCTGAAGAAGACTTGAAGAATAATACCACCGAACATCGCGATCGGGAATAGAGGTATATACTTCATGAAGCTTGAGCCTGTCCAATTTGTAATCGTAATACTTTCTAGACCAATTAACCCCTGAAGAATTAACCAACCGATCAGAATCGCAAGCATCACAATTGATAAGTGAAACGATAGAGGTTCAATTGATTCAGGGCGAGTCGTCATTTTACCCGCTGGTTCACGATTTTGATACTCCATAATGCCCTGCTTACGTAGATCAGAGAAGCCATTCACGTCTTTGATCACTTTGGTTTTACCTCTACGAACGGCCCAGTTAATTAGAATAATACCGAAGATAACACCTGAAAGCACACCTACCGTCGCAAGACCGATAGCGAGGTCAAATGCTTCTTCAAATCCGAGCTCTTCAAATGTACTTGCCATACCTGCAGCCGTACCGTGACCACCTTCGAACGCTACTTCAATCAGCGCCCCAGCCATAGCCGGTATATCGAAGAATGGGGTTAAGATTAGAATGGCGACGAGTAAACCGATCACATATTGTCCCCAGCCAATCGCCCAACCGAATGCTAGTTGTGGACCACCGAATGTCCAAATATCTCGGAGCTTTGGCATTGTTGCTCCAAGAAATAGTGATGCAAAGACAACATTAATCATTAAACCTGGTAATGCTGACCATACTTCTATAATTGTGCCCGTCATAATTCCATTTGCGAGAAAATGATCTTCAGAAACGAAGTTCAGCATAATTTTCCCAAGCACTTGTGGCCCGAGAAGCAATGCGATAAATCCACCGATAATGGAGGAAGGTAGGAATAAGTTCTGTAAGACCTTTACTTTCAAACGAATGATCTTCCCTATTAGAAGAAAAACACCGATATACAACAACGCGAATCCAATTTGTTCAGGATTCATTTCTTTCACCTCTTTGGTTTTTATGATTCCTCAGCTAATGAGGCAGCTGCTTCACCAAATTGGTGATACGAACAGTCCACTTTTTCAGTTCCTCGAAAAAGAAACGATAAAACTTATTTTTGGAAATTAGTTATAGGTTTTTTTGTAGAAATACGTTGTAAAAATTTAAAATTTTTCATCTATTTTCAGATTAAAAAACGAGATTATGGCTACGCACCCTCCTAACAAATGAGATAAAGCTTTAATATCCCTGCTTTCTAACCTCTTAGGCACAATCATGTTATAATCGTTAAATGCAATATCAGGTCTTAGGGATCACGACTACAGTTCGACAAAAAAGTGTATTAAAATAGAGATAGCGAAAAATAGGAGTGGTAGAGATGGAAAAAGAAATCAAACTAATTGCATTAGATATGGATGGCACTCTTGTCAATCATGACGGAGACGTGTCAGAAGAAAATGAAGCGGCTGTTCAGCGCGCGAAAGAGAAAGGCATTCACGTCGTGTTAAGCACGGGACGCTCACTGCCTTTCTGCCGAGATATCGCAGAACAACTTGGACACTCCGCTTACTTAGTTACAGTAAACGGCGGACAGATTTTTGATAAAGAACTAAACCTAGTTGATAGCTCTCACCTGGATTATGAACTTGTTGAACGTTTGTGGGAACTAAAAGTGAAGCATGATGTGTATTTCTGGTCATCTACAACAGAAGGCGTATTTAATACACAAAAGCCGTTTGACCGAGAAATCAATGACTACACATGGTTGAAATTTGGCTTTGATATTAAAGACGATGATATTCGCAAAATCATTACTGATGAAGTCACAGCGAATGAGGCGTTTGAAGTAACGAATTCAAGCCCAACAAACCTTGAAATCAATCCATCTGGCGTTAATAAAGCTGCAGCACTCATGAAAGTTTGCGACTGGCTTGACCTTTCAATGGAGAATGTCATGGCCGTTGGCGATAGCATGAATGACATTGCGATGATACGCGAAGCTGGCTTTGGTGTCGCAATGGGTAACGCTCAAGACCGCGTCAAAGAAGCCGCAAACTGGGTGACTAAAGACTATACTGAGCACGGCGTTGCTTACGCTATAGATCAAGTATTGAAGGGATAATGGTGCCTGTCACCGCCCGAATAAACTCAATAAATGTCGAAAAAAGCGCAGTGGATTTTCTCCACTGCGCCTTTTCCGTTCCACACTTATTTCTCCGTGACTTCAAGCACATAAGGTTTATGTGTATGAAGCTCTTCCCCCTTCTCAACATGAACTTTCAGCTTGTACGTTCCTGGATCGGAGATTTCTGATGTCCCCTCATACATACCTTCACCGTTCTCTTCTGTTTCTGTGTAGGTATGCTTTTCCCCTCCTTCTTTCCAGTATTCAAAACGCACATTAGCTTCTGTAAGGAGCTCTTCCTCTTCAGTAATTGTTGTCATCAGAACACCTGGATTCATCTCATCATTCTCAAGAGAGATGCTAACGTGTGCACCATGACCTTCGTGCTCATCTGTCTTCTCTTCAGAGATCATAACCTTAAAGGAAGACTCATCCATTTGTTCTTCTTCTGAAGACTCAGTCTCCTCATTCTTCGACATACTACCAGCCTCTTCACTGTTCATACTAGATTGGCTCGCCTCTTCACTAGAATTAGTGGCGTCATTTCCTCCGCCAGCCTCATCCCCAGCTCCTGAACATGCGCCTAGCGCTAACAAACAGGTAATCCCTATAGTAAGTGATAGTCTCTTCACTCGATCCATCTCCTTTTCGGCCTAATTTCCCTGCCTAGAGAAGTTTCTCTTTATACAAAGCTAACGGAAAAAAGATCAGCATAGATCACTTAATCACTGGAAGAATTAAATTCCCCAGGTATTCCCTCATTATTGAAACTCATTTTCTAACCGTAGTAAAATATTCTCTTTATTCTATTTATTCTGACATATTACATGAACTATCCACTGGAAACTGTTACCATATAACAAGGGATGGCAAAAAAATACTTAATCCGGGGAGGAAGAAGATGAAAAAACTCGTTTCTTTGTTAGCAACTTTCTTATTGGTATTTGGATTTACGAACGTAGGGTATGCAGCGGATGATAAGAATTGTGATGACTTCTCTTCTCAAGAAGAAGCGCAAAATTATTATGAAAGCAATGACCCTGATGCGGACCCAAGCGGCCTTGACCGTGACAATGATGGAGAAGCTTGTGAAACTCATTCCTATAGTGGATCTACTTCATCTGATGAAGAAGCAACATCAGGCGGCGAATCTTCCGATGAAGAAATGACTAGTGAAGAAAGCTCAGAAGCAGCTGACAGCGAAGGCGCTGAAATGGCCGATACAGCAACTAGCTATCCTGTTTATATGTTGCTTGGACTTGCTATCGCAGCATTCGGCTCTCTTCTACTATTAAAAAGACGCGTCCACTCTTAATGCACATACCATCCCATCGAGATAGGCGAACGCCTATCTCGATTTCTAAAGAAGGTGATCAATGGTGGTAAACAAGCTCAGTATTCTACTCATTTTAATCGGTCTGATTTTAACCGGCTGGAGCGGATATGAATGGTGGAGTCAGAAGAGTGTCACAACCTTTCAACCTGAAAAAGCTCAGGCCATTTCAAGGAATTGGGAGGAAACTGGTTATCAAAAGACAGTTAATCGAGAAGTGATTCAGACAAGTGATGCTACACCATCAAGTGAAGCATTTCATGCGAAAACAGGGGAAAAAATCGGTGAATTAACAATCCCTCAATTAGGATATCTCTACCCGATCTATTGGGGAACCGATGAACAAACGTTGAAACAGGGAGTTGGTATGTATGACACAGATTTCACAACTTTACCAAGTCAAGCAGGCCACACTGCACTTGCAGGACACCGCGATACCGTTTTTGACGGCCTTGATCAACTAAAAAAAGGTGATCGTCTTTACCTCACATTAGACGATACAACATATGAATATCAAATCCGCAAAACGTGGATTACAGACGAGCATGATCGTAGCGTTATTGTGGATAAGAATTCCCCCACTCTCACACTCACCACGTGCTATCCGTTTGATTACCTCGGCTCCGCACCAGATCGTTACATCATTCAGGCAAGTTTAATACAAGTCGATGACGGGAGTGACTCGCAATCCTGAGTTACCCCTTATTCGAAATGCCGCAACAAAATAGCTATGTTAGCTTATATTGTTGATACCTCGATTTTGGCTCATTCGAGTGAAATTATAGTTTCACTCGCCTTTCAGCTCTCTGATGACCACAATCAACAACATTCATTAACAATTCCATATAAAAAAAGAGAACTGAGTCATCAGTTCCCTTCATCATGTTAGCGTATTTGACTAATCGAAAGCTTTTCCTGAACGATTCGAATCGCTTCAGCAAGTAGCGGAGCAATCGATAGGACTTTAATTTTATCAAGATCTTCTGAATCTGGAAGAGAGATGGTATTCGTTACAACCACTTCTTTAATGTTCGATTCAGCAATTTCTTCCGTTGCGTGACCAGAAAGAACAGCGTGGGTAAATGTCGCGTAGACGTCTTTCACACCGTTCTCTTCAAGAATGCGTGACGTAAACGTAACGTTTCTACCAGTATCAATCATATCATCAATAATAATCGCTGTTTTCCCTTGAACATCACCAATAACATTCACAGTGGATGGTTCTCCTGTGTCATAAGAGCGACGATCAATCAAAGCGATTGGCGCGTCTAGCATTGACCCTAATTTACGTGCACGAAGCGCACTGCTATTGTCGGGTGCCACAACAACAACATTTTCTAAATTTTTGTTCTCAAAATATTCAGCAAGGATTGGAATACCAGAAACTTGGTCAACTGGGATATTGAAAAATCCTTCAATTTGATTGGCATGCAAATCAATTGTTAACACGCGCGTTGCGCCCGAACGTTCTAGCATATTGGCAATCAATTTTGCTGTGATCGGCTGTCTTGGTCCCGTCTTTCGATCCTGTCTTGCATATCCATAATACGGTAGCACAACATTAATGGTTTTAGCTGATGCTCGTTTTAATGCATCAATCATAATCAAGAGCTCCATCAAATAGTCGTTTCCTGAGCCTGCGATCGATTGTACAAGGTATGTATCGCAACCACGGATGCTTTCCTCAACGTTCATGTGGATTTCACCGTCACTAAAGCGTTTAACGGAACAATTTCCAACTTTAACCCCAAGTGTCTCTACAATTTCTTGAGCCAACTCCGGATTTGAGTTCAAAGCGAACACTTTCACATCTTCTTCATGGCGTAGCATAGCGTAGCTCCTTTATCTTTCGTTTATCCCACGAATGTTCCATTCACAATACAACTGTGTATGAAGCATTTACATATGTATTTAGTTTAAACTTCTCCTCCACTATACCATACACGGAAGCTCAATTTCTGCAGATTTTTTTTGGAATTTCTATTATAAACCACATAATTATTGCTCTTCTTCATATGTATACGCTTCATTTCGTTCACTCCAAATCAGATGGGAACTTTCCCCTTTACCTCCACCTAATTGATTGAATGATACATATGATAATTGAGCCAAATATAAGCGTGAGGAATACAGGAAGAATCCATGGTGTTAAGCCAACCTGTGAACCATTTGCCATTGATATGGTTTCGATTGTTATAACTGAAAACATGAGAGCGATTGTGTTCTTTAAAAAATGAATAAGAGCAACTGCCGTTCGATACTGTAGCTCAGCATTGCCTTTTGTAATGTGAACTACATAATTAAATACGTGCGGATAGCGCTCTAACATAGATAATCCACCCCACAGTAAAATGCCAAAAATAGGTAGAAAGAACAGCACCAGTTTACTTCCCCAATGATCTGCTTGACCCGCTACATCAAAATGAATGGGAACTTCTGATGGGAGACCTGACCAATTTAACAAAAGATAACCAAGAGAAAGACATAAGAAAACCAATCCAGCTATATCAAACAGTTTCTGAAGTATCGACTTTTCAATTTTAATTATCGGACGATCAGTCATTTAACTCCCCCCTTTTCATTACTTACGTTACTAGGGTAACTCTAGTTTCAGAACAAGCATGCTAAAAATATAGCCCGCTCTCAAAATAAAAGTGAGCGGGCTAGAACACATACTTTCCATTACATCTTCGCAACTTTTCTTGACTCTTCATCAATTTTCTTCATCTCGTCTTGTGTCAGCTTAAATCCTAACACTTTCACATTATCTTCTGCATGCTTTAATTTCGAAGCTCCTGGGATGGCTACAACCGTGTCTCCATGGAAATGAACAAGCCAGTTTAATGCCACCTGTCCTGCTCCCACGCCATAAGCATTCCCAATCTCTTTTAACACATTAATAAGTGGCAGCGTTCTAGCTAATCCCTGTGGTTTGAACTGAGACATATGCTTTCTCGGTCCAGAAAGGTTTGCTGCTAAGTCGGGATGATCATGGAATTTTCCAGTTAAAATCCCCTGTTCAAGTGGAGAATAGGCAATGATTGTTACTCCGTGCTGCTTCGCAAGATCGAGTACACCGTTTGTCTCAATTCTTCTATCGAGTAAGCTATACTTCATCTGGTTAGAAGCAAGGCTTGCTTCGTGACGGTTCAACTCTTGAATCGCACGATCCATTTTATCGCGATTGAAGTTACTTACACCAACAGCGCCAATATGACCCTCTTTCACGAGCGAGGCCATTTGATTCATCTCCTTTTCTGGCGAGGAGAAGGAAAACGGTTGGTGCACTTGATAAAGGTCAATACGCCGACCCTTTAATGCGTCTTTTCGTTTTTGAATCGTTCCTGTAATCGATCCTGCTGTACGCAAAAGCGGCCACCATTTAGTCGCGATGAGCGCATCTTCTTCTTTTATTTCAAGACGATTTAACGCTCCAGCAAGGGCTTCTTCTGACTTTCCCTTTCCGTAAGCTTCCGCTGTATCGAACCAGTTAATCCCGCCGTCTAAGCTCATTTTCACAATTGCGTCCATATCGGCTTCAGAAATCGTAGAGAAATAGCTTCCAATTAAGCCGCTCCCTTGACTAAATTGCCACGTTCCGAGGCCGATCGGAGAAATCTCATAATTTGTCTGTCCTAGTCTTCTCACGTCTTTGCCACATCCTTCATTAGTCTTATAACCAAGTATAGCATTCAGTGAAACAAATCTACTAAGATCTGAGTTTATGACTTCAATACCTTTTTAAACACATAGCTTACCTGATCATACGACATCTTTTCTTGATAAAAGCGATGAGCCTCTTTTTTAGCAATGCCTGAAGAAAGAGCCACTGCACCATACCCACTTTCAATTGCCCACTCTTCAACAAACGATAGCAGCTTTTCACCGTGCCCTTTCGAACGATGTTGTTCACTAGTGACAAGATCACATACCCAAACAAACCGTCCGTAGTAAAGTGTAATCATCGGCTTGAATCCAGTCACCGCGACGATTTCTTTTCCTTCGTAAAGAGCGAAAAGTCGGTACATATCCTTACGTTGAGCTTCTTCCACTAAAGCGAGATACTCTTTCTCATCCAAATGCGACCTAAGCTCCTTCATAATCTGATAGACATCAAGCCACTGTTCCTTCGTTTTCATTTCTTTAATCAAGAATATCCCTCCGGTGAATAAAAATAATGGATAATGAAACCAAAGTATTCCCCAGCCCAACTCCATGACTATAGGCATTCGCCAGACAAGAAACTGATCCTTCTTATCAGAATAACCTTCCGTCTCTCATCAAAAAAACCTGCCCCATAATAGGACAGGCTCATTCATTCACAGCAGCATAACTTAGTTCGTTACATAATCCATAAGGTAAACAAAGCGGTTGGCCAGAACGAGGATCGTAAATGATATCACTTCGAACACCAAACACATCTTCTAATACATCAGATTTCATCACTTCAAGCGGAGTGCCCGTTTTCTTCACTTTCCCTTTTTTGATCGCCACCATATGACCAGCGTAGCGGCTGGCATGATTTAGATCATGAACGACCATGACAATCGTCCGGTTTTCTTGAATATTTAACTTTTGAAGAAGCTCAAGCACTTCAAGCTGGTGGGCCATATCGAGAAAAGTGGTTGGCTCATCTAGAAAAAGAATCTTCGTATCCTGAGCGAGCGCCATCGCAATCCAGGCGCGCTGGCGCTGACCACCAGAAAGCTGGTCAATCGGACGGTTGGCAAACTCTCCGATGCCCGTCATTTCGATCGCCCAGGCAATTTTTTCTTTATCTTCTATCGTAAGAGCTTTTAGTCCTTTCTGATGTGGAAAGCGCCCGTATGTGACAAGTTCTAGAACCGTTAGCCCTTCTGGTGCCGTGGGGTTTTGAGGAAGGATCGCTAACTCCTTCGCAAGGTCGCGCGTTTTCTGCTCATGAATGGCACGTCCATCAAGGTAAACCGTTCCACTTTTTGGCTTCATTAATCGAGATAGCGTTTTGAGAATGGTCGACTTTCCTGATCCATTCGCTCCAACAAGAGCCGTAATCTCTCCTTCAGGTATGGATAAATTCAGCTGATCTACAATGATGTTTTCCTGATAACCGATTTTAAGATCTTCTGTTTGAATCACCACACTCACTCCCTCCGCTTATACTTCTACAAAATCTTTATGGTGTGTAGAATACATCGCCATCGTTTCAGCCTCAGGATCAAGAAAGGCTTTCGCGCTATTTAACGCCTTAGGTCCTTCCGCAAGACCGCCTGCTATGAGCGTTAAACGATGGGGATATGTGACGATATCTCCTACTGCGAAAACACCTGGTATACTCGTTTCCATTTTTGCATCCGTAACGACTTTTCCTTCGTTCATCGTCATTCCCCAATTTTGAATGCCGCCTAAGTCGAGATTAAATCCATGATTAACAAGGAGGGCATCGATTTCAACTACTTCTTTTTCACCTGTGTCGACATGAGTAAGAACAACCTGATCAATACGCTCCTTACCAATCACGTCAGATACGTAGCACGAACATTTGATGTGCGTTTCCGAGTTGTTCATCTCTGTGATACTACTTTCGTGACCACTAAAAGCCTCTCTGCGATGAACAATCGTTACTTTATCTGCAATTGGTTCAAGCCGATTCGCCCAGTCGATCGCCGAATCGCCTCCTCCAGAAATCAGAACGTGCTTACCTCTGAAGCTTTCCACACGATCCACGGCATAATAAAGGTTCTTCCCTTCAAAATGCTCCGCGCCATCAACTGGAAGCTTTTTCACTCCAAGCGTCCCATGTCCTATCGCTAAAATAACGGTCCGTGTGTAATGCTTTTCTCCATTATGACTCGTTAAGATATAGGTTCCGTCCTCTGCTCGCTCAAGATCGTCTACTCGTTCCCCAAACACCATTGTTGGATCAAATATGCTCGCCTGTTCTTCAAGCTGCTTAATCAAATCAGCTCCGGAGACGCCAGGAATTGCTCCAATATCTCGTAGAATTTTCTCTGGATAGAAGTAGGTCACTTTCCCACCAACTTGCGGAAGGTATTCAATGACTTTCGTCTTAAGCTCGCGCATACCGCTATAAAAAGCTGTAAATAAGCCAATAGGTCCTCCGCCAATGATCGTCACGTCATATATTTCATTCTTCACATCGTTCGCCTCCTAAGCTTTTGCTCTAGCAAGTAAATATAAAAAGTATGGAGCTCCTATAATCGCAACCATAATACCGGCATGAATCTCAGATGGTGCGAGAATCGTTCGACCAATCGTATCAGCTACTAAAAGGACAAGTCCACCAGCAAGAGCCGACAACGGCAATAGGAATCGGTGATCATTGCCGACTAACTGTCGAGCAAGATGTGGGCCAACAAGACCAACGAAACCAATTCCGCCACTAACTGACACGCAAGCAGATGCAAGGGCAACAGAAGCACCTAGGAGCAAGAAACGCTCTTTCTCTACTTTCACACCCATTCCGGTCGCAAGCTTCTCACCAAAAGTTAATCCATCTAGCGTCCTCGCTTTATAGAATATGAACGTAAATAAAACGATAATCCACGGCAGTAACGTTAGAACATGAACCCACGTCGTTCCCCAGATCTTACCGGCAAGCCAAATGGCAATGAATTGGTAATCGAATGGATCCATTCGCAGCGTTAAGATTGTAATAAGGGCACCAATACCCGCGGCGATGGCAATTCCATTTAGAATTAACCGCTGGGGCATCAATCCTTCTCTTTTACTATAAGAAAGGGCATAAATGATGATGGCCGTTGCACATCCACCAATTAATGCAAGAAACGGCATGAGTAGAATGGGTGCATCCGTTGTTTTTGGGAAGAAAGAAATGAAAATCACGACCATTAAGGCTGCTCCGCTATTGATTCCAAGGATCCCCGGATCTGCAAGGGCGTTTCGGGAGATGCCTTGGAGGATACAGCCTGAAATGGCAAGACCAGCACCGACGAGAACAGCAATCACAATTCTGGGTAAGCGAAATTCAAATAGAATCAACGATTGTTGCTCTGTTCCATTTCCAACTAGCGTGTTCAATACTTCAAGAGGACTTAATTTCGTTAATCCTGTATTCAAGCTAATTAAAAAGGTGATAACGATCAATAAGAGAAAAGTCGCCATAATGAAATACCGGCGGCGATTCCGTTTCCGCTGTGCGTCAAATAAAGAATCTAGATCCACTATAACTCCCTCCCTTCACGTCTCGCTACAAAGAGGAAGAAAGGAACACCGATAAGAGCAAATATCGCTCCGATTGGCGTTTCGTATGGCGCATTAACCATTCTTGCTCCCATATCGGCAACAATCATCAAGAGTCCTCCAAGAACGGCTGAGCATGGGACAATCCAGCGATAATCAACACCAACAAGAAATCTTGCTATATGTGGTATTACTAGGCCCACGAACCCTATTGGACCAACAGCTGACACGGCAGCACCTGCTAACACTAGTACAACAACTGCTGCTAGCGCTTTTATTAATTTCGTACGTTGCCCTAGACCAACAGCAACATCTTCTCCAAGACTAAGTAACGAAATCGATTTGGAAAGAAACAGCGCCACTATGAGGGCTACAATGATCCACGGCAATAGAATCTGAATTTGTGGCCACTTCAAACCAGCTGTTCCTCCGGCAAACCAAAAGGCAAGGTCCTGTGATAGCTGAAAATGAATGGCGACTCCTTCACTCACGGCAGTAAAGAGAGCACTCACAGCAGCCCCTGCAAGCACAAGCCGGACAGGCGAGAGACCATTTCTTGATAAGGAACCGATACCAAACACTAGTCCAGCCCCAATACCAGCACCAATAAAGGAAAACAGCATCAAATTGTTATAAGATAAACCCGGGAAAAAGGCAAAGCTAAGCGCAATCATTAAAGTTGCTCCTGCATTTAAACCAAGTAACCCTGAGTCAGCAAGAGGATTTCGCGTTACCCCTTGCATGATAGCACCAGCAACGGCAAAACTTGCTCCAATTAATATGTCTGCAACTGAACGCGGCATTCGAAATTCCCGAATGATCGAATGTTCTGTTGAGGTTGGATCAAATTGAAAAATCGCCTGCCACACTGTCATTAACTTTATATCCGCTGCTCCAAGCGCGATTGATAGTCCAAGACTCAGAATGAGGGCCGCACTACCAGCAACTAAAATAAGCATAGCCGTAACAGGTCGCGACTGAACAGCTAGCTGATCTTCTATTTTTGCAGTCGGCTCAACTTTCTTTGACATGTGATAACTCCTTGCTTTATGTAGTAAAGAACCCCGGTGCCAGGCACCAGGATTTCTTCATTATTCATTGTTTTCTTTAAATGTTTTCACGATTTGGTCTAGCTGACCTTCTACTGCAATTGGATCATAGTAATACATTTCTTCAAAGTTCATTTCATAGAGATGACCATTCTTCACAGCATCGAGGTTCTGCCAAAGAGCACTTTCCTTCGTTTCCTTTAGTACATCTTGATTATCCTCAGCGGCATACTCGGTATAAAACATATGATCCGCTGCATATTCAGGCAATACCTCTAGTGAAATCTGTTTCCAGTTGTCTCCTTCAATCACTTCTTTTTGAATCTTCTCAGGTGCTTTTAACTCAAGAGCGTCGTAGATGACCTGACCACCACGACCAAAGTTATCTCCAAAAACATAGAAATCTTTTGTTTGTACTTCGTATATGCCAACCGTCTCGTCTTCCCCAATCACACCGTCTAGTTCTTCACGCGCTGCGGCTGCCTTTTCATCAAACTGTTCAATCCACTCTTTCGCTGCGTCTTCTTTACCAGCGATTTCTCCCATAGCCGTTACTTCTTCATCTAGTGAATCATATGCTCCGAATGGAACTAGGACAGTTGGGGCAATTTTAGAAAGGAGATCGTATTGTTCTTGGTCCGTCACAACGATTAAATCCGGGTCAAGCGACGTTACTTTCTCAACAGATGGCGGCGTACCAATATCTTCAATATCCGCAATTTGTTCTTCTGTAAAATAAGGATTATCAAGAACAAATTGATCTGGAGCTCCTACTGGAGTAATTCCAAGCGCCAGGAAATAGCCAACGTAATCGGTTGCAACAATTCGTTCAGGATTAGCTGGAATATCAAATTCTTGCCCATCAGGCAACGTAAAAGTTTTCATCTCATTGGTTTTCTCACCTTCACTTGATTCGCTTTTCTCATTCTCGTTCCCACACGCTGCTAACATAAGAACGAGCGCAAGCATCAAGATAAAAGTAACCCTCTTTTTTGTAACTTTCATTATATGTATCTCTCCCCTTTGGTGATATTGAGATTCATTATCATTTAGAATGATAACACTTCTCAATAGATGTGTCTAGATATCAACGAACAATTTTAATTCTTCAAAATGGCTTCATAGAAGGTTTTGTATACGCTTTCTGTCTCTTTATGAAATTTTTGTGAGAAAAAAAGTGGTTTATCCCCTCTTATCTAAGGTTATTATTACTGACATATTCAAATAAATTGTTGTGTTTTAACTTTTATGTTAGGAATCCTTACATAAAAACACAATTATCTGTAAATATCATTAGAATGGACACTAACAAAAAAATTAAAGGTGAGGTTATTTAATCCATGACACTAACAAAGAATAGTATTCAACAGGACATCATGAAGGAAGCAAAAGAAAAGAAAGTCGAATTTATTCGTCTTGAATTTACGGACATGCTTGGTGAAACAAAAAACGTTGAACTTCCAATTGAAGAACTGGAAAGCGTTATGAATAATGAAGCAATGTTTGACAGCTCTTCCATTGCAGGTTTTTCTGATATTCAGGAAAGTGATATGTATCTCTTCCCTGACCTTGAAACATTCAAAGTCCTACCGGACGCTGTTGATCAGGATTGTATCGCTCGCTTTATCTGTGATATTCATACACCAGACGGCGAACCTTTCGAAGGGGACCCACGCTACATTTTGAAAAGAGCGATGAAGGAAGCTGAGGATATGGGTTATACAGTAAACGTTGGCCCTGAACCAGAATTTTTCCTTTTCAAGCTAGATAAAGACGGTTATCCAATTCGTAAGATGAATGACCGCGCAGGTTATTTTGATGCTTCACCAAAAGATAAAGGTGACCAGGTACGTCGTGACATCGTCCGTACACTTAAGAAATTTGGATTTGAAATGGAAGCTTCCCACCACGAAGTAGCTCAGGGACAGCATGAAATCAACTTCCGTTTCGATAGCGTCATTAAAGCAGCTGATAACATCCAGACGTTCAAAAACGTTGTAAAAGATGTTGCGACAAGTCACGATTATCATGCTACTTTCATGCCGAAGCCAATCGCAGGTGAGAACGGCTCTGGTATGCACTGTCACCTTTCCCTCTTCACTGAAGGCGAAAGCGCATTTTATGATGAGAACGATCCAGAGGGCATTTCTAAAACAATGAAGCAATTTATGGCTGGTATTCTTTCACATGCAAATGGTCTTGCTGCCATTACGAACCCAAACGTTAACTCATACAAGCGTCTCGTTCCTGGTTATGAAGCACCAGTAAGTGTGGCATGGTCTCACTCTAACCGAAGCTGTATGATTCGCGTACCAACAACTCGTGGCATGGGTACTCGTTTTGAAATTCGTAACCCAGATCCAACAGCTAACCCTTACCTAACGCTAGCTGCTGTTATCCATGCTGGACTTGAAGGTATTCGTCATGATCTTGATGCTGGCGCACCAGAAACGCGTAACCTGTATGAAGTAAGCACAGATGACGTTCCAACACTTCCAACTAACTTGAAAGAAGCAATCAAGTCACTTCGTGAAGATAAGGTAGTTATGGAAGCATTAGGAGATCATACTTCAAAAGTATATATTGAAGAGAAACAAAAAGAGTGGATCGAATACTCCCTTAACGTAAGTCAGTGGGAAGTTGACCGCTACATGAATAAGTAATAAGTAAACAAAAAACAAGCTACCTCTCGATGAGGTAGCTTGTTTTTTGTTATATGATGTAAGCTTAATGGTTGCGTGTGTATTTTTTCAGCTTTTGATACTTCACTATTTTCTCATCTAATCGTTTACTTAAGAGAAGTATTTTCCCACTTGAATAATCGTCAGATTCTTGTCCTAGATCATAAAGCACCATTCGCAGCGTATGAATTTCATCTTCAAGGCTTTGTAGCAACATAGCGCTCTCCCTTATCATTTGTCTTTTTATTACATTACCACAAAAAAAGCTTGACTGTTTCATATTCTTACAAATTACATAATTTTTAACATTTCGCTAATCATTAACACATTTGTAATACAAGTGTGAAAACATTGAATACTGGAACATTCATTAAAATGATTGACCCTCCTTTTTTTCATTGTTATGATTCTCGTTATAAATTTCATCTAAATAAACCTTGTATAAGTTCAGGAATACGGCCTGAACGTTTCTACCAGCTACCGAAAATGGCTTGTCTACAAGGAATAATGAATACATTCATATTCCTTGTGATTTGACTCTGGTTGCTGGCCAGAGTTTTTTTATTGATCAGGAGGGTCCATCATGAAAAACTTCTTCCAGTTCACTGAGCGGGAAACGAATTACCGAAAAGAAACGTTAGCTGGGGTTACAACGTTTCTATCCATGGCATATATATTAGTTGTTAACCCCATTATCCTTAGTGAAGCAGGCATTGATAAAGGCGCACTCTTCACAGCAACTGCTCTATCTGCAATCGTCGGGTCCTTACTAATTGGCCTACTCGCAAACTTCCCTGTCGGCATTGCTCCGAGTATGGGATTAAACTCTTTCTTCACCTTCTCCGTTGTAATTGGGATGGGAATTGATTGGGAAATTGCACTCACAGGCGTCTTTATAGCCGGGATTATCTTTATGATTCTTAGCTTACTTAAAATACGAGAGAAAATTATTAACGTCATACCAAAAGACTTAAAGCACGCCATTGCAGCTGGAATTGGTTTCTTTATCGCTTTTGTTGGACTTAAGAATGCAGGGATCGTCGTTGGAAACGAAGAAACGTTTATTTCGATCGGACAGCTTACAAATCCTACGACGGCTTTAGCTGCTTTTGGGTTTGTTATTACCTTAATGATGTTAATACGCGGCATTCGCGGTGGTATTTTTTACGGAATTGTCATCACTACGATTATTGGAATGATTATTGGTCTTGTGCAGGTACCAGGCTCGGTTGTTGGACAGGTGCCAAGCCTTGAACCAACTTTCGGTGTTGTCTTTCAACATTTAGGAGATATTTTCTCGCCTGAAATTCTAGCAGTTATTTTCACATTCTTATTCGTTGCCTTCTTCGACACGGCGGGTGCTCTTATCGCCGTGGCAAGTCAGGCCGGACTTATGAAAAACAACGAAATTCCGAATGCGGGACGCGCGCTACTTGCTGATTCTACATCTGGAGTTGTTGGAGCGATCTTCGGTACATCAACGACTGCCTCATTCGTAGAATCATCTGCTGGCGTTGCCGTTGGTGGCCGAACTGGATTCACATCTGTCGTAATATCGATTTGCTTCTTTATTGCTCTCTTCTTCTCACCCATTCTTGGCGTGATAACACCTGAAGTAACGGCCCCAGCCTTAATTATCGTTGGTGCCCTTATGGCAACAGAAGTGAAGCAAATTGATTGGAGCAGATTAGAAGTAGTGATCCCTGCTTTTGTCACCATCATCATGATGCCACTCACGTTTAGCGTGGCAACAGGGATCGCCCTCGGTTTCATTCTTTATCCATTTGCAATGATCGCGAAAAAAGAATGGAAGCAGGTTCATCCGATCATGTATACACTCGGTGCTTTGTTCATTCTTTACTTTATCTTTCTATAACGTTACAAAGGGACATTTCAGCTGAAATGTCCCTTTTTTTAATCCACACTGTTTCAACTTGAAAAAATAGTGGTAGTATTGCGGTGGATAGTTTAAAATAAGGCATTAACGAGAAAAGCTTTACAAAAAAGGTAGTGATTAAAAACATGCTATATATATGGGATATTGAAGAATTGGTTAAAGACACATTGGCATTTCACCAATTACCAATCAACTATGAATTTAACAATGAGCTAAACGCTCCTATGAGCTATAACGTATCGACGAATACAATTAAGTTTAACTACTTACAATTGAACGGCTATCAAGCCAAAGTAAATTTCAAACTAAAAGAAACCGAAGAAAATATCGCGAAAATCCTTTTATATCATGAGATCGGGTACTACTTAGATTTTAAGAAGCACAGACATGACCTCAGGATTTTAATGTATGAGGAAGAAGAGGAGCAGCAAAAGTTTCTTGCTGAAATCGAACGAAATGCCTGGGATTTTGGGCGGAAATTGGTTCCTGATGACCTAGTCGAGTCGTACGATAAATTAAGGGAACTCGATCAGCAGTTTCAAAACGGACAATAAAAAAACACGGAAAAGGACGAGATCTCAGTGATCTCGTCCTTTTCCGTGCTTTCTCTAAAACTCACTTCTCCACTTCGCTATCTTATCCAGCGCTAACTGATCTTCCTTTACTTCCCCCGGCTTCACACCGCTACCGATGACGTAATCGACGAACTCCATTTTCACGAACTCAAAGATATAGCTAAATTGCTGAATAAGAGGAAGTCCTTTCATTTTCGCACTGCTTCCGCCTGTTACGATCACATATGCTTTTTTCTTTGTTAGCTCTTCTTTTAAATTTAATTGTTCATCACGTAAATATTGCGACCAGCGATCAAAGAAATTCTTCATTGGACCGCTCATCCCATACCAGTATAGAGGTGTTGAGAAAACGAGAACATCATGCGTTAACACTAGTTCAAGCAACTCCTCATAATCATCCTCTACTGGTGAGAACCCTTCTTCTGAATGTCTCTCATCGACAATGGAATTGATGTGTTTATCTGCAAGAGAAACGATCGTATGGTTCGTACCTTCGAGCATTCTTTTTGTCAGGTACTCTGAGTTACCATTTTCACGAGTACTCCCTAATAGTGCCAAAATCTTCATACTACACTCTCCTTTTACAGTGAAGCGTCTATTCATTAGAAGTATATCATTGCAACAAACATCAACGTTATCTATAATAATTGATACTAACTATCGAAATTATTAATGGAGGGTCTGATGGATTTAAATTACTTTTATACTTTTAATGAAGTCGTTCGATCAGGAAGCTACACACAAACAGCAGAAGAACTCGGTTATGCTCAGTCCAGTGTAACGACGCAAATCAAGAAGCTTGAAGACTTTTATCACGTGAAACTGTTTGAGCGTGTTGGAAGGAAAATGAGATTAACGCCATCAGGAGAACAGCTTCATGATTACGTGAAGGAAATCATCAAGCTTGCAGATGAAGCAGAAGCTCATCTTCGAACGGATGCCAATTTAAAAGGGACCATTCGCATTGGAACTGGCGAAACACTTGCGGCGTATTATATTACGCCTTATATTAAAGCGCTCAAAGAAAAGCATCCTGAATTACGCATCCGACTTGAATCGGGTCAGTGTCAAAATTTAATTGGTGGCACAGTAGATGGCACGTACGATATCACTATTTTGTTAGACCAATTACAACATCATCCTGATCTAAAAACGATCCCCATTCGTCAGGAAGAAATGGTCATAATTGCCCCTCCCCAACATCACTTCACAAAACTTGATGAATTGGATTTAAAGAAATTAGAGGAGGAAACGCTCATTCTGACCGAAGAAGGCTGCGCCTATCGAGTTCTTCTAGAAAAATGGCTAAAAGATGCAAACGTACAAGCGAAGTCGATCATTTCATTCAGTAGTCTTGAAGCCATTAAGCAATGTGTCGCGGATCAACTCGGAATTGCGCTTCTACCAAGAATAGCGGTTGAACGAGAAATTCAAAATGGGCTTGTTGCCGTGCTTCCATTTCATTCGAATGACATCACTCTCTACACGCAGATTGTATACAAAAAACGAAAATGGATTTCACCACCGCTGCAACAATTTATCGATCTGATGGAGAAGTAGACAACAACAGAATCCATTAGGGACTCTGTTGACCTATTGCGCTTGTTAGCTATTCATTAATTGAACAATTCCAGCTACTACTGAAAAAAGACTAAGTCCTATGAAAATCAGCGTCACTCTTCGCTGCTTTTTCTTTGTTTCTTCTATATAAAAGAAACAAAGAGATGCGAATACGGTGATGCTGATGACTAATCGAAACAGGTTTTCGTTCCCACCAGAAAAACCGAGCCAAGCGATGCTGCTAGCAGCGCCAATGATAACAACCAACAAGAAAACTCTTAGCAACTTCATTCTTTGTCCTCCCCACTACGACTTCTCCCCTTACACTGTAGTAGTATGAACGTTCCACCAACAGCCATAGAGATCATTACTTCAATGGCAATACCATCGGAAGGTTTATGTATGTAGTAAATGGATAGCAAACTCATCATCGTAATGCACATAAGTAATGCTGTAAATAGTATAGCCTTCCCCTTCATACGTTCTCCCTTCTTTCATGTGCTTTTGGCATCTGCATCTCTTTTACAAAGTAAGCTCCTATTAATAGAAAAAGCATTGATCCTAGTAAACTATATAATCCGAGGAAACCAAACCAGTAGCCTAAAGGATTGAGCGCAGCACTGATCAAGAAACAACTCGGGGAAATAGCTGATTTAAAGCCCGTTAAACCCATCCGTTTTCTTCTCGTTACTTGTACATAGATCCCTATTAAAAAGACGATTGAGAAAATAATCGTTACGATTACTTCGATCATCTCTCTACCTCCTCTCTCAATAAATCGCTTTCTTCTTTTACGACTGAGATGAGAAAGAAGTTTCATTCATTTTTTGGAGAAGAGAGAAGTTCCATTCTCTATTAACCGCTATTTCTCAACTAATTTTTGATTGATATACACAGAAACGATCAGTAATAAACTAATCATAGCAAAGGCAAGAACCCATTGATCATATGGATAAACAATGAAACTATGAAGAATAAGTATCACCCCTAAAGGGAGTAAAAATCCCCCACCAACCACCCTTCCTAACCTAGCTTTATCACGAATCGCTTTTTCATTAAATCCAGCTAATAACCACGTTTGTTTCATTACGCCTACCAAATAAGAAACAATCAGAATTAAAATACCAATCACTAACAAATTTAGATTCATCCAAACTGCCTCCCTTCTTTTACTATTAAACTCACACAATGTTCAATCCTTCTCGTTGACTTTAAATTTAAACCGAGCTATAGTTAAAGTAACAAGGGGAGTAGCGACCGGTAACGGCTGATGAATCATCAATACGGTATTACGATACCTGGTTCATCGGGCTAAGCTATTTAGTACGCAAGACCTTGGTACAATTTTGTTGTGCCAGGGTTTTTTGTATGCGCTGGCGGAGAGGAGTTACACATGATCATTCTTATCTTTCTTCTTGCAGCTGCCGTAGTTGTCGGTGCCGCTATTTACCTGAATCAGTTCGGTGATGTTATTAGTAAGAAGTCTTCATTAAGTGGAGCTGTTGTAGGGACATTCTTAATTGCGGGAGCCACGTCACTTCCAGAATTAACAACAAGTTTAACAGCTGTGTATATCGATAATCCTGATATCGCAGTCGGTAACATGCTTGGAAGTAACGTTTTTAACCTTTTAATTTTAGCTGTAGTAGACTTAATTTATAGACCACGAAGATTGTTTCAGAAGGTAAACACGAAGGCAAATGTCCCATCTGCCCTCGTCGGTCTCCTTTTCCTCGTCATTTTAATCGTCTCTCTGTTAATTCCAGGAACGATTTCCATATTTGGTGTCGGGGTTGAAATGATTGTCATTGTATTATTGTATGTCTTATCAATGAGATACATTTCAAGCGACGATGGGGAGCAAGATGACGTCCCTACAAAAGATTACTCTCTTCGCACTGCCGTCATTGGCTTTATCGTCGCAGCACTCATTGTATTCGTATCAGGAAGTATTTTATCGATTGCTGGAGACAGACTAGCTGAGGCAACGGGTATGAATGCAAGCTTTGTCGGTAGCTTTCTCATTGCTGCTTCAACCTCTTTACCAGAACTTGTCACAGTGCTTGCTGCTTTCAAACTAGCAAACTACAATATGGCGATTGGCTCGATTCTTGGAAGCAATCTCTTTAACATTCAGCTATTAGCCCTAACTGATGTTCTCTATCGAAAAGGACCGATTCTAGCTGCAGTTGATCTGTCTCACATCTTCATTGCAGGACTTGGTTTGTTAATGACGATCGTGATTATGTACTTGCTTCTACGTCCACAAACACTCCGAAGTCAGTGGCGCTATGCTGCTCCTTCGCTTGTAATGGCGTTATTATATGTTGTTGTATCCTATGTATTGTTCTAATGAAAAGCGTGCTGACTTGTTGTCAGCACGCTTTTTGATAATCTCAAAAACGTTAGTCTCGAAAGCCGCCATCTGAATGAATAATTTGTCCTGTAATCCACCTTGTTTCATGACTCGCTAGAAAACCAACCAGTCTCGCCGCATCATCAGGCGTGCCGATACGTCCTGTCGGAAACTTCGGCTTTAGAAAAGTTTGGAGTTCATCATCCATCCACCCTGAATCAGTTGGTCCAGGATCAATGGCATTAACCGTGATGTTGTAAGGAGCAAGCTCAGTTGAGAGCGATGTCGTGAAAGCTGAGATCGCTCCTTTTGTCGTAATATAGGCAAGATTACCAGGCTGTGGGCTTTTGTCCTGCCCAGAAACAAAGTTAATGATTCTGCCTTCCGCTTGTTGCTTCTTTAACTGCTTCGCAAAAGTAACAGCCAGCATGCACGTTCCTCTTACGTTAACAGCACAGTGCTGATCAATGATTTCCGCTGATAATTCATCATGATCCACTTCTACACAATGGGTCGCATTGTTCACTAGAATCGCTAGCTCTCCGGTCATTTTCTTCACTTGTGCTATAAGGTCCTCTGATGCATTAGGCTCACTTAAATCCAGTTCCATTTCTTCAGCTATAACGCCCATTTCCTGCAGCTCTTTTTTAAAGATGACTGGGAACGTCTCGGTAGCATCCTTATAACCTGTGCTAACGTCATACTTCAAATAATGAGTAAAGAAAATATCATGGCCCTTCCTAGCAAGCTCACGACATATGCTAGCACCAATCCCGTTCGGACGGCTAACGCCTGTAACAATGGCAATGCGATTCCTTTGGTTATTCATTTAATTTCCTCCTTATGAGGAACACCTGACCAATGTGAAAGGAGATGATTCGAAAAAGGACAGCAGCCTAAGGCCCTGTCCTGATCATTTATCAATCATGAACGCGGTGTCCCCTGTATAGGTTCCATTGACATACCTATCCCTACTTAAATAGGATTATCAATAAATCTAAACCATTACAGGATTTGTCCACACATGTTCATGATCCCCTCTCCATACATCTCCGCATTCACTATATCAAATAGTTGTTAGTCATTTCAAGAAAATTCCGTAAAATAAACTCTCTATTAAACATAAATCGCACATTATATATCTCGAATTCAAGAATTTAGAGTTTGAAATAATTGTTGCAGTGGAATTACAAAATTATGACTATTATTTTAAGGAGCTAAAACATGCAGAGCCAAAATCAACTCATTCAAAAGCTTATTTCCAAAGACAGAAGTTCATTGAATGAATTGTATGATACATATATTCACCACGTCTCTCGCATCCTATGCAATAGTGACACTCCTCGATCTGATCACGAAGAAATAATCACGAAGCTTTTCACTCAGATTTGGACCTCGCCTAGACTACTTAGTAATGAAAAACACCTCTCCATAGCCATAACCAAACTTTGCCTCAAGCTTACCAATACTCATCGTTCTAGCGTCTCATAATTCAACAATTACTATTAAATAAAAACAGAGCTTCATCAAAAGGTACTCCTTTTATGTTCTATTATAAGAGAGTATCTTTCTATTTCCTGAGACAATCTAAGAAATAGTTTAAACTAGATAAGTAAATCCAATCGTTGATTAGGTGAAAGCTTGGTATAATGAATACAAAGAAGGAAATTTCTCATTTTGCTACAGATAGAGTGAGCACAACGACTTTACCTTCCAAATAATCGAAATAATTATAAAGGATCGAGAGGAGCACTTATTCATGCAAAGAAACAAAGAACTTTATCAATTTTTATTAAATAAAGCAGAACAATTAACAGAAGATTGGTATGCATCACTTGATAAAAGTGGAACTGGTGTTTATTCTTCTACTGATCCAGAAGTCATTAAAGGACTTAAAGCTCAGAATTTTGAATTCCACCTACATTTGTGCAAAATCTTCATTATGAAGAAAGACGAATTCTTTGAGGAATTCGAAGACTGGGTACGAGAAATTGGACGTGATCCTGAACATTTGAACACTCCCACTCATCTGATTATGAGGGAATTTCTGCGCGTACGCGAGCAATATATGGACTTCATTGATCTGTATATAAAAGAAGCAGAAGATCTTGTCTCACAGAAAAGTATTGATATCTGGAAGTATGCTGTGATTGAAGCCATTGATGTGCTCATGACCCGCGTCGTTGAAGAAAAATCAAATCATTTGAACGCCCGTATTGAAGAACAACAACAAACGATTAATGAACTAAGCTCCCCCTTGATTGACCTGCCTAACGGAAAAGCTCTCCTGCCGCTAGTCGGTGACATTGACTCCGATCGAGCATCGGCCATTTTCGAGAACA
Source organism: Anaerobacillus sp. 63XJN7_4_ISO-PGPR-S23-413 (assembly GCF_056173725.1). NCBI lineage: Bacteria > Bacillati > Bacillota > Bacilli > Caryophanales > Bacillaceae > Anaerobacillus > Anaerobacillus sp. 63XJN7_4_ISO-PGPR-S23-413. The sequence goes on along the minus strand of NZ_CM149688.1, from coordinate 959,037 downwards.
CGCTTGAAGGGTGTACAAGTAAACGAGTCGATCACCTTTTCATAGACTTATCTGGCGTGTATCTCGTCGATACACGGGTAGCTCAACAAATTTTCCAGCTGATTACTGGGCTTAAATTAATTGGTGTTACTGCTACACTATCTGGTATTCGTCCCGAAATTGCTCAAACAGCCGTTCAACTAGGCATCGACTTCGGTGAAATTCGCATCACTTCAAACCTGGCGCAGGCCATTTCAGCTGAGGCAACACCTTCTTAAAACAATTAAATCATACTAAAAAGGAGAAAGCCGCCTCACGGTCTTCTCCTTTTATGATGCTTTCTCATTCTATTGTTCTCTGATTTACTAATCCACTCAAATAGGTCTCAACAATTATCCGGTAAGATTCTTCCAACGCAATGGGTCGCTGAAAACCGCCTTTACGATACAAATCAACCATGCCATGTAGAAAGCTCCGAAGCCCTCGGACGATATGGATTCTTTCCATTTCTGACAAGTGATATGGCTCAAACGCCTCCATCGTTAAGGTGACAATCGCTTCTCCAGCTTCTTGGACATCAGACTGAAGAGGATTCGCCGCCATTAACGTAGCTTCATACAAACCTGGGTGCTGAAGTGCAAAGGTTATGTACGCCTCTGTTAAGGCTAGAATGGTTTCTCTCCCTTCCGTCTGGTGTTCAGTCTTCTCTGACAACCAATTGAAGAACTGGTTCAACGCTGAAACAGCCATACCATTTTTGATGTCATCTAAGCCATCGAAATGGTTATAAAGTGAAGGAGGTTTTATCGATAGACGACGGGCAATGGTTGCCATCGTTACCTTTGAATAATTTTCTCGCTCTGCAATGGCGAGTGCTTCTTGAATCACGATATCCTTTGTGATTTTCACTTATCCCTTCACCCGCTTTTTTGCTTGAAGGATAGCGTTTTTCAACGCTTCTGGTTCATATAGAAAATCTCCATGCCCCACACCAATAACGGATGGGTTAAACGAAGCTAGCTTTTCCACTGTGGCAATCGCACGCTCCTTGTCCCACGTAGCCAGAGCAGGAAATGGAAACCGCCAGCGCAAATCACCAGCTATCGCTATGCCTCCCTTCGTTTGGAGCGCATCTGCGGCTATTAGTATTTGATTTCGTTTATCTATAAAAGCCATCATGCCAGGCGTGTGTCCCGGAGCCTCAATCGCGATCAGTGAGCCAACCATATCTCCTTCTTTAAGAAGAACATCTGGCTGCGTCTTACTGTTTCTAGGTACGCCACCCTTCACTGGAAGATCTCCTTCACCAGGCTCGAGTGATGAATCACCGTTTAACAATTTTAACTCTCTTTGAGGAAGAAGAATTTCCGCATGAGGAAGACTTGCCTTTAACCCATCAAGTGCTCCCATATGATCCGTATGTGCATGTGTAATAATGATGCGGTTGATCGGCTTCCCAATTTGAGCGGCCGCCTTTAGAATAGCGTTTTTACTAAAAGAAAGGGCTGCATCGATTAACGTTAAGCTCTCCTCTTCTTCAACGAAATAACAATTAACAGGGAACCAATTGGCCATGAAAGAAAGCTGATAGACGGTTTGTTCCTTTATTATTCTCATGTCTTATTCTCCCCCTTAAACTAATGGTGTTAGTTTAAGTATAACTAACACCATTAGTTATACAAGCTATATTTTCCGAACATATATATTAAGGATAGGTGGACAAAAGAAAAAAATAAGAGGTGTCTTCTATTTTAGGAAGGACTTCTTCTCTCCTACAGCTCGTACTTTTATTTGAATCTCTCGCAAACGTTCATTCTCTTTATGTGAGATAAACGAGTCAACAATTTGTCGAATGAAAAAAGGTCCATCTGGCTCATAACCCTGTTCAGATACGAAGTTCAATAGGGTATGATAATAAGCATTATCTTTCTCTCTCCCTTCTCTCATATAAACACTCGCATACTCCCCCTCTTCAAGTGTCATAATCTTTTGTTGATCTATTTCACTATCATCTTCAATTAAAATAAACAATCCGTCATACTCCATCGTTTCTCGTGTTTTCATATGATCCACTGATAGAATAAACCCTACTTTCCCAACCATAATCGGAGTAACATGATCAATTTCCTTCTTTAAACCGCGTAGCACGCTTTCAATATCATCTAGCGTATGGAACTGCCCCTGAATGGCTAATAGATAGCGATGAGGGAGTGTACGAATTTGCGGTTCACCAATGAAATGAATATCCCTCGATTGCTTTAAATCCAATATCTTCGTTTTCAAATGCTTCTTCATCTTTACTAATTCATTGATTTTCTCATCGTTAATTCGTTCATATTCAGATAGTATTTCAATAAATTCATCAACGGTGCTATGCTCTACTTTTTTCTTTATTTCTTTTAACGGAATGCCCATCTTTTTCAAATACCAAATCATGTCCAATTTTTTAAATTGTTCTAAACAATAATAGCGATAACCTGTCTGATTATCGACTTGAAATGGCTTGAAAAGCCCAATTTCATCGTAATATCTAAGTGTTTTTACAGGAATATCATGGAGTTTTGACATCTGGCCAATTGTAAACTTATGATCCATGCTCCATTCCCTCCTAATCGTCAACGTGTTGTGATGAATTAAATGAACCAGAATTAGTTATCATTCATTCTCTTCATTATGTTCATTTCACAAGCAATCTTCAACTTAAAAAAGGCTTAGCATAATCGCTAAGCCCTTTTTCTTATCTTACACAATGAAGGAAATATGATCGTTATTACAAAACCAATTTTCCTTATTGCTGATTTGTATAGCTTTCCTTCAAAGCCATCTTCAGCTGCATACTATTTGTAAGAACCCCGAGGAACCCCATCACTGCAAAAATCACAGAAAGAAAGATTGAGACTAAGTCGATCCATCCAAACAAGGAAAAGAGTCCAGAACAGAATATCAAGAAAGAACTAATCATCCCCACGATGTAATAAAAACCGTTTTTCTTCATTTAAACCTCCAACAGCAATACTAACGTAAGCATCCTTCTTGTTAATCTTTAAACTTAACATCCTGATCTGAAGGGAGCATAAGAGCAGCTCCAAAGTAAACTAGTACAAAGATTCCAGATGTTAAGAGCGTTAGTGCGATGTAAGCAATCCTTAATATATTAGCGTCTACATTCATAACCTCACTTAATCCGCCTAAAACACCCGCTAATTTTTTATTCGTCGTTGATTTGTAGATTTTCTTCATACGGCACTCTCCATTCATTTTGTTTCTTACTATTCTTTACGTATTCAAAGCGAATTAGTTTCAATTACAACAAAATCATTCGTTAAATGATGAATCAGAAAGAGCGTTCATTGGTATAACCTGAGCTATGCTTCATACTTTAAACTAAAAGACTACGCCCAAAGGAGGCACCCCACTTGGTCCAGACACCACTTACTCCATGGCAAGAACATCATTTCTGGATTGAAATTCTTGCTGATCACGCGATCTTTGTACGTGATTACTTATCACCGTCGGAACATAAATTTGTGAATGAAGCGAATCAGTTTGCTATGGCCTTCGAAGAGCTTCGCGAGCAACTCACACCTCTTAAGCGTGACGAACCTGCAAGCTCTGACGCTATGATTTCCTTTTCACGTAAAGCTTATCACCTGGCAAGGGCCTATTTCAATTTCGAAGGCACGATACAACGGCTTAGAATTCGGAACGAAATCAACATTAACCTAAGTCCATCTTACTTTAATGGAACGCTAGATGAGAATGAAGAATATTTGCGTCTGCTTACTTTCTACATCGAAGGAAAGGTGCCGCCCCCTCTTTCTCTTCTCGACTTAATGGACTTATGGTTAACTGATCAAGTTGGCCACGCCTCGCTATTAATTGATATTCTCGATCCGATTGAAGTCGAATTCATCACGAAAGCCCAAACTATTCAAAACCAATTTCGTGTGTATATCTCAAAAAACAGAGCCATGCGCGGTTTTCTTCGATTTACACCAACTGGCTTTCGAGCTCAGCAACGATTTGCAGATGAAGTCGCTCATTCGATTCAAGATTTAAACGCTCTTGTTGAAGAAGTGATGTCTCTTTATAAAATCGATGAAGTTCTAAACAATACGACATTACGATTTCTTGAACATCATTTTCCTGAAAGCTGTTATTTCCTAGCTCATCTTAGCCACTATGCTCCATCGATTCCAGCGCCTTCTTGTTCATTAACGAAACCTTCCTATTTGCCACCAAAAGAATGAAGACTCATCAATTATGCCCCTTCATTTTTCTATTTTAAAAAGAAGGATAACGGTTGTCCCTTTATTAGGGGAGCTTTCATAAATGATCTCCCCGTTCATGGCCTTCATAATGCTATGCGAGACCATCATCCCTAACCCTGTCCCTTTTTCTTTAGTAGTGAAAAAAGGCTCCCCCATTCTTACTACCTGCTCTTCCGACATACCAATGCCAGTGTCAGATATGCTAACTTTTAATTCAAAACCTTTATGTAAAGCATCAACAGTTAATTCTCCTCCATCCGGCATCGCTTCAATGGCATTTTTTAAAATATTTAGCAGACACTGCTGAAATTTACGCTTTTCTGATTGAATATAAGTGGGGGATATATCAATTTTTGAGTTAATGGTCACATCCGACATTGTAGCAAGAGGCTGAATGACGCTAAGGCTTTGCTCAAGTTCACTTTTTACATTTATTTTCTCTACCTTTTCTGGAAAAGGTTTGGCGAAGGTTAAATAATCATTAATAATTTCTGTTGCTCGATCAAGCTCATCAATAGCAAGCTCCATGTACCCCTTCGTTTTCTTATCTTCTAAGTCACTGTTGATCATTTGGAGAAAACCGCGACTAACGGTTAAGGGGTTGCGCACTTCGTGTGAGATGCTTGCGGCAAGGTGACTCGCCACCTCTAACTTCTGGCTTTCCATTACCGAATGAAGCAATTTAAATTGGTTCATAAATACTTCATAAATAAGCGTTGCTAGAACGACACCAGTTAAACTAACGAAATTGAATAATATCCAAGTTTCTATGTTTATTTGCGACTCAAAAAAAACAAGCGACACTCCAGTTGATATACTCCCAAGACAGGCATCTAACCCAGCAGCAACCGCTAACTTCCATTTGAGGTCCAATTTAAGAAAGTGTTTTGATACTAGTGAAGTGAATATCGCAACGAGTGAAAATGAAAGCAATGTAGGATAAAAACCGCTACCTCCAAGCATAAAACGATAGCTTAATAAAACGAATAAATAGATAAGCGACACCCATTTCCCGCCATACAAAGCACCAAGAATAAAAGGGATCCTTCTAAAATCTAATATAAAATTTTCGTTAATCACAATGGGATACATCATACAGAGAATAACGGAAAGGAGGGGAAATATCGCAAGCAACCAACCTGATGATCGTTTTAAAAAGGAAGTTTGCTTCAGTAGATAAAGAATCTGAATAATACTTAACGGTGCAAAAACGAGTAATAAGTTTAGTAGGAAGCTCTTTGCAGTTAGGATCATCGTCATTGCCACCACTTTTCTAATGATTAGTAAGGTTGTCATAGTAAATATTCTTTATCTTTCCTTCTAATTCCTCTTTACAAAATGTGTAATCTTATTCTTTTCTATTGATAATGAAGCATTTTCTTTGTTATAGATGACTCACCTTTCTTCCACTTTCGGAATACAGGCATATAGATCAAGCTTTTTATCCCATTTACGAATCGTTTTCTCATAGGACATCCCAATCCGTTTCGCCACTTTGATAGAAGCTTTGTTCTCAGGATCAATTAATGAAATTAGCTTCGAAAGACCTATTTGCTCAAAACCATATTTCTTACAAGCCATCGCGGCTTCCGTTGCATAACCATTTCCCCAATTCCTTCTAGCAAAAAGATAACCGATCTCAACTTCAACACAGCCGTCCATTTTTTGAAGTACAAGCCCACATTGCCCAAGAAAACAACCACTTCTTTTCTCTTCAACGATCCACATGCCAAAACCATAAACACTGTATTGATGCAGCGTCCATTCCACCCATTTCATCGTATCTTCTCTACTTTTACATGCAGGATAGTACCTCATTGCTTCCTTATCAGAAAAAATCTCTAAAAGGTAATCAACATCCTTCTCCCTCATTTTTCTTAAGATCAGTCGATTCGTGGAAAGAACTTGTGCTGTCATATAACTCACCTCTATGGCAGTAAAAAAGTTACAATCAAAACTTGATTGTAACTCTTTTTATCATTATCTTATACTGTGATGAAATAAAACATTCATTCCCATAATAGGAGGACGCTCATTCTCTTCCTCATCCTGATCGTTTGTTAAAGAGCTTCCTCGTGCCGATTTTGCTGATCAAGATCCCCAAACTCCATCGCCTCCAATATGGCCTCTTCTGAAAAGCCGGTTAATATGGAGATTTGTCTTATGTCACATGTCTTTTTCTGATGCTGCCTAATGAATTGAATGGCTACCATTGCTTGATACATAATCTTTGTATACTTGCTTAATAGCTGTTGACTCATCGAGCTTCGGCCACTTCCTCTCTTGGATGAGAGAAGAGAGGAGCATCACTCCCTTATCCTTTAACCTACCACTCTTACGCCTTTGTTCCAATAAGAAAAACTGAATTTTTACAATTTTTGATTAGAAACTTTTGTAGTCGACATAATAATTGGTTTTCTTTAGGTTTACTTCCTTTTATAGGTTCATTTTGAAAGGAAATGAGCAATCCTACAAATGTTTCTTTTTCCATAGTTCTCAATTCAAATCTAATGGTCATTGTTTCACAATATAGGTAAATTGTAAGACTGGTTTTATCCCTCAACCAGTTCCTGGTTCTACTTGTTCCTAATTCGCCATAATGAAAACGTCTTCTCTATGAAATCTGAGGATCGTGTGACACTTCTTACTGTTTATTGAGAATTCTTAGTTTTTCATCTATACTAACCATATTGACTGACCAGTCAGTCTAATGGTTTAACACAATAAAGGAGGAACATTGTATGCAATCCGTTGAATCTGTCTATCAATCCAACTTTAAAAAAGGGGCATATGCTTTCTACGAAAACTTGCGCCAAAATGAGCCGATTACGTCCATTGGAAACTCCAATGGTAACAATACGTGGATCGTCACATCTTATGATGATGTTCTTGAGCTGCTAAAACGTCCTTCCTTTATTAAAGACCAATCAAAACTCTTCTCAAAAAGCGCTCGTATGGAAGACGAGCCAATGGAAACGAAGATTTTTCATCATATGATGCTAGATGTTGATCCACCCGATCACACGCGGTTACGTAAACTTGTTCAGCCTGGTTTTAACCCTAAAGCGATTAAACAACTAGCCCCCCGTATAGAAGCCATTGCTGATCAATTAATTGAAGAAATGAAGCAAAAGAATGATATCGTGGACCTAATTGATGATTTTGCTTTTCCTCTACCAATTATCGTCATCTCTGAATTGCTTGGTGTACCAACAGAAGATCGAGATAAGTTCAGAAAATGGTCCAACTCCATCGTCTCCGCTTCCGACAATATGGAAGGCGAATTCATGAAGGATGTTCAGGAGTTTACCGAATATCTTACAATTCTCTTTAACAAAAGAAAAGCTGATCCACAAGATGACTTGATTTCAAACCTTATTAAACATGAAGAAGATGGAGAAAAGTTAAGTTCGGATGAGCTCTATTCAATGGTTTTTCTACTCATTATTGCCGGTCATGAAACGACTGTTAACTTAATTGGCAACGGGATGCTCGCTCTCTTCGAACATCCAGATCAGCTTGAACTGTTGCAAAGTGACTTTTCTTTAACAGAGAGCGCCATTGAAGAAGCGCTTCGTTATTATAGTCCCGTCGATTTCTCGACCGCTCGCTGGGCAGAAGAAGATTTTGAATTCAAAGGCGTTCCATTAAAAAAAGGAGATATGATCCTCGCCTCCATCTCATCTGCTAACCGCGATGAGAAGAAATTCGACAATCCGAATAAGTTTGATATTACGCGTAAACCAAATCATCACATTGCATTTGGCTATGGCATCCACTTCTGCCTTGGTGCTCCACTAGCAAGGTTAGAAGGAAAGATTGCTTATCAAAAATTACTTTCTGCTTTCCCTTCGATTCAATTAGCAGGAGCGCCTGAGGATGCAAAATGGCGCAATATGTTCTTATTACGTGGACTAGAAGAACTTAAAGTTCAGCTCTAATTGTTGTAACCTCTAGCTTAAATCAAAAACCCCTCCTATTTTGTAGGAAGGGCTTTTGGTTTCATTATATCGGCACGTGCCTTTTTAATAATAAAAAGTATCCATAGCATACGAGATAGGCAAGCAAGTATGAAACATATGTCCAGTAGATCGTCCACCCATTAGAATAGTGAACGAGATTGATCCATACGCCAATCCCCTCAATGATCGTGGTGATCAGAGAAAAAAGTAGGATAATGACGAGAGGATGAAAGGAAGTTCGTTTAATAGTTAGAAACAAAAAGCCTGCTAGAATCGGATAAACACCAAAATACATCGGCATCGCTGCAATGGTTTCCATTTCATATTCAGGGTCAATGCGCCAGAAATCAAAATGTATTCCAAGCACATCAAAAATAATCGCTACAAAGGCTGCAAAAGGGGCAATCAGAAGAAAAAGCGTAAAATCTTTTCTCACAAGATAAATTCCAGCGATCCAGGGAATTACAAACGCAGCAACAATGTTAAATAGCATTTTCGATCACTCCTCATATAAGGAATGCACGAAACTGCTTAGATTTATACATATTCTTATAGTTTGCTCTACCCGGTTCAAATCATCGATCGGTTTGAGCAAAAATCAAGAAATCAACATATCGTCTTCATTTACAGATATCGTAGAAAATGATTATACTCAATCTATACAATAGGTTGGAATGAGGAGGCTATTAACGAATGATTGCAGTAAGAATAGAAACAGAAGAAGCATTAAAGGAAGCCTTTAAGATACGTAAAGAAGTTTTTATCGACGAACAAGGAACGCCAGAGGATGAAGAGTATGACGAATTTGATTCACTCGATACAGCCGAACATATTCTCGTTCTTGATGAAGAAAAAGCAGTGGGCACGGCTAGATGGCGCATCGTTGACGGCGTGGGGAAATTTGAACGTATTTGTATTTTACAGTCACACCGCAAGCTTGGGATTGGTAATTTAATCCTACATAAACTTGAAGAACTTGCCATCAAGAAAAGCATTACGAATGTAAAGCTACATGGCCAGGTACAGGCAGAGGGCTTTTATCATAAGCTTGGTTACGAAACAAAGTCAGATGTTTTTATGGAAGATGGCATCCCTCACATTCTCATGAGGAAAATACTACCTGAAACTTTCTCAGCTCTTTAATCGTAAGTTAGATTAGAATTAAAATTGGGAACATATCTATTAGAATGAATCTACTCTTACGAAAAGGATGAAGTATACATGATGCGAAGCGGAAATCCCGTTTTAAAAAATAATACCTTTAACAAAACACGTGATCAAGGTGAAGCGATGACAATTGGAGGAACGGTAGCGAAGACTTTCTTCTTATTCCTCTTTTTACTCGGTTCATCCATCTATACCTGGTACCGCTATGCTCAAGGAGAAGATGTGTATACAATGATGGTCATTGGTGCGATCGGTGGACTGATCTTTGCACTAATTACAGCATTCTTTCATCGTGCCGCACCGATCACTGGTCCAATCTACGCCACGCTTGAAGGGTTTGCGATTGGTGGTTTATCCGCGATTCTTGAAGCCAGATATCCCGGAATCGTTATTCAAGCCGCAGCTTTAACTTTCTCAGTCATGGGCGTTCTGCTTTTCCTTTATGCTGCTCGCATTATAAAGGTTACAAAGAACTTCCGGTTAATGATCGTATCCGCAACGCTCGCGATCTTTGTTGTATATATGATTGACCTTGGACTGAATCTCTTCTTAAACGCCAACGTTCCTTATTTACACTCAAACGGCGTCGTTGGAATTGGCATTAGTTTATTCATTGTTGCCATCGCTGCGCTCAACCTCGTACTTGATTTTGATTTTATCGAAAACGGCGCAAACCGCGGTGCACCAAAGCACCTGGAATGGTATGGCGCATTCGGGCTAATGGTTACGCTCGTATGGTTATATATTGAGATTCTTCATTTACTACAGAAATTAAGACGATAACGACCAAAAAGCCACGTCCTGAGGACGTGGCTTTCTTATTATCATTGCATTCAGCAATTACCTCTATCAATACTTAATAAGTAGTGAGATCATAATAAAGCCCCCTATAAGTGGAGATTTCCGCGAAAATCAAATTTATTCCGCGCTTTTCTCATTAATTCCGCGAATTACACCGGTTTTTCCGCGATATTTAAATTAATTCCGCGAAACCACTGCAATCGCGCGGATCAGCCGTACTTCTTCTGATGTTCCTTCTTCTTCTCTAAATAAGCTTCATCTGTACGCACGATTTTCCACTTTTCTTCAAAAATCCTTGCTGATTCTGCTTTCTCGTCGTCTATATCTCGCTCGTTCACGTCACCGTCGCTGTCGTATTTCTTGCCGCCTTTATAATTCGCATAGCGACGAGCTCTTGTATAGCCCATCTGAATAAATTTGCGCGCCATATCCATCCCTACGAAATCATCATTTTCCTGGTAGTCTCGAAACATTTGATAGATTTTTTCAGAAGACTTCTTCGCAATATCAGGCGTTTTAAAGCGCCAGTGTGGAAGGATCTCACTTTTATAAGGTTCTATCATCAGAACCCCCTGTTCACCGCGTCCAACGCGGTATTTTTCAGGCTGCTCTCGAAAATTAATATTGTCAAAATCAAGATCATAGTCAAATGCCATCGGTACCACTCCTTTTTGAAGGGTATTCCCAGTATGAGGCAGAGGGTAAACAAGCCAGGGCATATTAAAGCTCTACATTCAGATTCAAAATCTCCTCAAAAGACGCATGCTCCTTACACTCGATGGAAAAAATACACTTATAGCACATTCTAACGTTCCTCCTCATGCATTTTTGGGTAAAGATTAGTCGACAATGATGACAGACGTTAGGAGGATCCCATGATATTTTTCGGCTATGCTTTCTATTTATTTCTCGCCGTTCTAAAATTTGTACTATTTAGCTTCTATACAAATACAGCTTTTCCATTGGATTTTCTCCTTATGAATCTTGCCGGCATGTTACTTTTATCTAGCTGGACACTTCTCATTCAATGGAAGAAACGCCGTTGGATATGGCTGACGCTCCTGTTTTTACATAGTCTTCTTCTTATATCCGATCTCTGGTACTACCGATACTTTGAAGATATGCTGTCCGTCTCACTCTTTTCACAAATGCTTCAAATGAGTGATGTCGGCGGTGGTTTTATGGCGCTGATTCGCTTTCAAGACTTTTTCCTTTTCGCTGATGTTGTGATCTTTCTATTGGTACTCTTTTTCACGAGAAAGAAACCATTTGAAGTAACGAAGAAAAAACGAAGAGTAACAGCAAGTGCCACATTTCTAATCGGAGTCGTTCTGTTTGCGACACCGTTAATTTTTAGCGCTGTTAAAGAAGATCAGTCGCCAAATCAATCCGTCTCAGATATGCGGGACTACTATCACCTTGGTTTCTGGGGCTATCACGGTGTTGATCTTTGGAGAGGTGTAATGGCGGTGCTTAACTCTGAAGAGGATCTAACCGCAACGCAACAAAGAATGTTAGAGAAAAACGCTGCAGAAAACAAAGATGGTTCCGTTAAGAAACCTAATATCCTTTTGGTTCAATTGGAATCGTTTCAAGGATCGCTCATTGGGCAGAAAATCAACGGGAAAGAACTGACCCCCAACTTAAATCAGCTAAAAGAAGAAACGCTGTACTTCTCTTCGTTTTATCATCAAACACATGAAGGAAGGACTTCTGATGCTGAATTTATAACTAATACGTCCCTCTATCCCTTGAAGTCGGGATCCGTTTATACACGTTTTCCAGAAAATGAATTTGGATCATTACCGGAGCTACTGAAAGAAAATGGCTATGACACAGCAGCTATGCATGCGTATGACAAAGGATTTTGGAATCGCGACAAAGTGTATGAGAATATCGGATTTAATCAATTCTTCAGCAACAAAGATTACCCTAATCAGAAAAAAATCGGCATGGCTTTAAATGATAAAAACTTTCTGACCACCTCTATTGAACATATGGAAACGTTAAAAGAACCATACTTTGCGTTCATGGTGGCATTAACGAGCCACACGCCATATGAAATTCCGGAAGAAGAAAGAGAGTTGGATTTATCGGGATATGAGGATCCGATGTTAAAACGGTACTATCAAACTGTTTATTATGTCGATCAGGCCGTTGGGTTAATGGTTGATGAGTTAAAGCAGAAAGGGATGTGGGAAGACTCCCTCGTGATCTTCTATGGTGACCATGATAGCGGACTGACGAACGAAGGCAGCGAGATGAGAAAGGAAGCCAATGTTGAAAGCGCCGTAGACGCTTTTGAACTCGATCGTCAAGTACCCCTTTTCATTAAGAAACCGAATGAAGGTAGTGGCCAGGTGATCAAAGAAAACGGCGGGCAAATCGATATCGCCCCAACAATTGTCGACATGTTAAATATGGAAATGCCGTATATGATGGGAAATTCTCTTCTTGATGATCAGCCCAACCTCACTGCATTTCGAGATGGGTCTTTCCGATATCGTGATTATTATTACGAAGCTGATTTAACAAAAGATGCTGGAAACGGAACGTGCTATAACGTTTCTACGGAAGAAAAAGTATCGCTTAGGAAATGTGATGATCAAATTGAAAAGGTAACAGAGGAACTCCGCCTTTCTGATAATATTATTGAAAAGAATGGTCTTGAAAAAGATAATGAGTAGAAACGAAAGAATTGACGGTTCAGACACTTAAAGGTCTGGATCGTTTTTTTATGGAACGTTGTTATAGTACCTTTGACACAGCTTTTCAATGAGAGAGGAAACACTTGTAAGAACTTCATAGAAACTCGTCGAATGAACAGCGATTGCCGTTCTATTGACCTATACTCCAACTAAGTAAGTTAGTGAAAACGCTCCTTGTTTAATAAACTGAATATTCTTATAGTTGAAGTAGTATAAGACTCATTTCAAATAGGAGGGTTTTATGAAGAAATGGTTGGTGTCACTATTGGTGATGATCTTCTTGCTCGCTCCCCCTTTCGCTCACGACGCACAAGCCGGCATTATAGGAAAAGGTGATGCAACTGGTACACCCGGCGAATGGTACATTGGAGATGAACCCACGACCGTCAAGCCTGGCTCTCTTCCACTCGTATTTGTACACGGATTGAACAGCTCGTCAAACACCTGGATTGATCAAAACGATATGGATGAACTTACATACAGCAAGAACTACCAAACGGCTTTCATTGATTTATACCCTACGAAAAACATGTGGGACAACGGGCAGCTGCTTGCTAGCAAACTAGCAGAGATCAACGCGTACTTTGGGAAGAAAGTGATTCTTGTTACCCACAGTAAAGGTGGGGTTGATGCACAGGCTGCCATCGTTCATGCAAATGCGCAGCAATATGTTGATAAAGTCATTACGCTCTCCACCCCACACAAAGGTTCACAGCTAGCTGATCTTGCCCACAGCAGCTGGGCCGGGTGGTTAGCTGCAATTATCGGAAATCGAAATGACGCCACCTATTCACTACAGACCGGCTATATGAGCTATTTCCGATCCGTTACTGATGCAAAACCGAACATTTCATCCACACCTTACTACACGTTTGGGGGCACTAGTTGGGGGAGTTTCGGTGGCGCGCTCTATTGGGGCGGTTTGTATTTACGACAATATGGCTCAAATGATGGCGCCGTTACGGTGAACAGTTCGAGACTTCCCTATGGAAATGAGATTCGCATCGGGAATTGGGATCACTCGTCCATTCGAACTGGGAGCGCTACGCTTAACTTATTTGAACCTTACTTAACACAGTCGATCCCTGCCTTTGCCCCGCGCACTTCTATCAATGAAACGGCTGCTTCTGATCAAGCTAATGTCCTCATTCGGGGCGGTGAATTTAAGGGAACGCAAGTGGAAAAGTTTGATGTAGAAGAAGATACGAAAAGCATTACGCTCGATTGGATGAGTCAAAACGAGGATTCGGTGATCACTCTTCAAGGGCCTGATCAGAAAACGTATGCGGTGACAGAAACATCTCAAGATGAGGCGATGTTTGAAGGAGCGTTTCATCACCAACTGAAGGTAGACCTCCCTAAATCTGGCACATGGAAACTAAAAGTAAAGCAATCAAAGAAAGAAAGTTACGTGATGCAAGTTGCTTATGAAAGTGAACTAAATCAAGAGCTCCAACTGAAAAGCTCTGCAAAAGTAGTGAAGCTTAATATCGACGAAAACAATGTAGTGAAAGATTCAATCGAAGGAGATATTGTGATTCAATATAGTAAAAATGGAAAAACGAAACAAAAGAAAGTGTCACAGGAAAAATTGAGTGCTCAAAAGTCCTTTCCTATTAAAAATGCTGGTGAAGGCGTTTATCACATCATGCTTGATGTGAACGGTGATACTAAAAAAGGCGCTTCATTTGAGCGAACCATTCTTCATACGGTTTACATTGATGCGGATGGTAAGGTGTATCAGCCTTAATCAAAAAACCCCCTTCGAACGTTCGAAGGGGGCTTTCATGTTACTCGATTCCTTTTTTAACCTCGCTAATCATTTCTGTCACTGACTCCAGTCCGCCACCAGATAAGTACCAGTAGTTTGAATCTAAATAAACAATGTGATCATTTTTATAAGCGTCTGTATTTTTCACAAGTTCATTTTCTATTACTTCTTTCGCCGATGTTTCTGCTCCATCTACAACAGCGTCACGATCAACAACGAAGAGGTAAGCTGGATTTTTTTCTGCGATATATTCAAATGAAATGCTTTGGCCATGCGTCGATGCTTCAAGATCACCATCCGCTTCAGGTAACCCTAACACATCATGAATGAGTCCAAACCTTGACCCAGCTCCGTAAGCACTTACCTTACCACCAGTCACGAGTGTTATTAATCCTTTCTCATCTAAAGAAGATGTAAGCTCCTGAACAGATGAAATTTCTTCATCGATTTTCGCTAATTCTTCTTCCGCTTCTACTTCTTTCCCAAAAATCTCACCAAGCGTTGTGACATTCTTTTTGAATGAAGGGATATAGTCTGTTGTATCGACTCCCATATAAATCGTTGGTGCAATCTTACTTAATTCTTCATAGGCATCCGACTGTCTGCCTGAAATGATAATTAACCCTGGGTTCATTTCTGCGATTTGTTCAAAATCTGGTTCCTTCAAACCGCCAGCGTTTTCGTATGTATCTGATTCATATTTTGAAAGGTAAGATGGAATATTAGCTTGTGGAACACCCGCTACCTCTACACCCAGTTTATCGAGAGTATCTAGTGTACCAAAATCAAAGACAACAACATTCTCTGGATTTTTTTGAACCGTTGTTTCTCCAAGGTCGTGCTTCACGGTTACTTCTTCTGTTTCTGATGATCCCTTCGCTTCTGCATTTGCTTCTGTTGCTTCAGAATTATTCGTACCGCATGCAGATACGATCAGTGCTAGAGCTGATAGAGCTAAAATCAAAATCCATTTCCTCATTATTCTTCTCCCCTTATCTCTTTTTTGAAGTGTTGATAGAATTGATATCAATTCTCAATCATTTACAATAAAAAAGAATGACCAGAATCATTTAACTTAATGATAATGATTATCAGTATCATTTGTCAATATAGATTTTGAATTTTATGAGAAATAAATTCCAATACGGTGATCACCATAATGTTCAATAGGAATATGCATATCATAAATTTCTTGCAGTACTTCTGTGGTAATCATCTCTTCGGTTCGCCCTTCTCTTATTAGCGATCCATTTTTAAGCGCAACGATTTGGTCTGAGTAAACCGATGCAAAGTTAATATCGTGAATCACAATTAAGACGGTTTTTCCCAATTCATCAGCCAGGCGTCTTAACACCTTCATAATTTGAACAGAATGCTTCATATCAAGATTATTTAACGGCTCATCAAGAATGATGTATTCCGTATTCTGTGCAATAACCATGGCAATAAAAGCCCGCTGCTTCTGACCACCGCTTAAATGATCAATAAATTGATCTTGGATTTCTTCCAACTCCATATAGCGAATCGCTTCATCTACATACGCCCAGTCCTCTTTCGTTAGTCGTCCCTGTGAATAAGGAAAACGACCAAATGAAACCAATTCACGGACTTTTAACCGAATGTTTAGCTCATTAGATTGTTTCAATATCGAGATTTTCTTTGCAAGCTCATTGCTTTTCGTTTTTGTAACGTTACTCCCATCGATGTAAACTTCTCCTTCATCACATGAAAGCAAGCGACTCACCATTGAGATTAGCGTACTTTTTCCTGCTCCGTTTGGACCGATGAAGGAAGTGATCGTCCCTTTTTGAACAGTGAGTGAGACGTTCTGAACAACTTTTTTCTTACCATATGATTTTGAGACATTTTTGATTTCTATCATGATTTTCTCTCCTTCAGTAGAAGATAAATAAAGTACACGCCGCCAATAAAATTAATAATGACGCTGATCGATGTTGAGAACGTAAAAACGCGTTCGACGATAAGCTGGCCTCCGACTAAAGCAATCACGCTCATAAAAATTGATCCTGATATGAGATAGCTATGTCGATACGTCTTAAGAAACTCATGTGCTACATTGACTACGAGTAGTCCGAGAAACGTAATTGGGCCAACTAGTGCGGTGGAAATCGATACAAGAATCGAAATGACAATTAACAATCGTTTCACGATGTGATCATAATCGACGCCTAGATTCACGGCATGATCACGCCCTAGTGATAGCACGTCCAAGTACTTTATGTATTTCCAGGCATAAACCAATACAATGACGAAAGCAGCAATCGATACAAGTAAGACATCTGTGTTCACATTATTGAAGCTCGCAAACATCCGATCCTGTACAACCTGAAATTCATTCGGATCGATCAACATTTCCATGAACGATGAGAGACTTCCAAATAGGGTACCGAAGATTAATCCAATTAAAAGCAGGAAGTAGATATTCTGTCCTTCTTTTCGAAATAGGAGCTTAAATAATAGACTTGCAAACACCATCATTAAGACAACTGACAAAAGAAAATTAATATTTTTATTTAAGATTAAAATGTTCATTGATCCAAACAAGAAGACAATGACGGTTTGAATGAGCATATAGAGAGAATCAAGCCCAATAATGCTAGGTGTTAGAATTCGATTATTTGTGATTGTTTGAAAGATAACCGTAGAGAATGCAATGGCACTTCCTGTTACAATAATAGCCACAATTTTGATTGCACGCCTCGGCAAAATATAGCCTACATTTCCTCCCAGGTCGATCAATAGAAACGCGCTAATGAGCAGGAGACTGAGCACAAAAAGGAGACTGTTTTTCATACGTTTAGACATAAGCTCTTCTCCTTAACAACAAGTAAATGAATAGAATACTTCCGATTACACCAACCATCAAACCAATCGATATCTCATATGGATAAATAATCAATCGCCCAAGAATATCACAGATTAACACAAATACTGCGCCCATCATGGCAGTTGGAAACAGATTCGCTTTCAGATTATCCCCCATCATGATCGAGACGATATTAGGGATAATCAAACCGAGAAATGGAATGGCTCCTACTGTTAACATGACAACGGTTGTCACCAAAGCAACGATAACGAGTCCGATGTTAACAATCTGTTTATACTTTAAGCCAAGATTAACCGAGAAGTCTTCACCCATTCCAGCAATCGTAAATCGATTGGCGTAAATGTAGGCGATGATAAGTCCTGGAACGCTTATGTATAATAGTTCATACTGACCTTTTAATACGACTGAGAAATCTCCCTGCAGCCATGAACCGATGCTCTGCATTAAATCATACTTATACGCGAAAAACGTAGTAATTGACCCGAGAACATTCCCAAACATCAACCCTACTAGTGGAATGAAGATCGCATCCTTATATTTCACTCGATCGAGCACCTTCATAAAAAGGAACGTACCCGCTAAAGCGAACAGAAACGAAATCATCATTTTTTGCATTAAGCTAGCGGAGGAAAATAAGATAAGGGAAACGAGAATCCCAAGTCTAGCAGCATCCATCGTACCTGCCGTTGTTGGAGAGACAAACTTATTACGACTAAGCTGCTGCATAATAAGTCCACAAATACTCATGCTTGCCCCGGCAATAATAATACTAACAAGACGCGGAACCCGACTAATCCAGAACACCTGACTCTGCTCATCCGTAAAATTAAACACCTCGAGAGGTGACATGCTTTTCACCCCAATAAACAGGGATACAAAGGATAATAAAATAAATAAACTAATTAAGTATCTCTTCTTCATCTCACTCTTCCCTTTACTAGATTTGGTTAAATCGCTCTTACCACACGCACCTAATTTATAATGATAATCATTATCACTTCGTCATGCAACCTATTTCTGTCTTTTCATTAGAAATAAATAGACATAAAAAAGAGAGAATAGCAGCCAATTTTCTAGCTCGCTTTCTCTCTTTCTTTCAATAACCTATCTATTTTGATACATACCAATCGAGTGCTTTCTCTTCTATATCTTTTACAAGTGTATTCTTACCATCGATATAAGCTTCCATATCCTCAGGATAACGCATTGCTAGCTCAGCCTTTGTCTGTCCATATTTCAGGCGATCACTCCGATGTTCCATTAAGTAGTCTCGAAATGCCAGGTGGCGATCAATGTCCGGATTTCCTAATTCATATAGATGCACATGATGAGAGCGCTGATCTCCACCCTTCCGAAAGAAACGGCGGCCAGTCAGCCCATTTTCACCTAGCGCTTCATATCCAACTTCTTTCATATACTCATTTTTTTGATCCACTAGACTAAGATCTTTTACAACTGGCATGATATCGATCACTGGCTTCGCCTTCAACCCTTCAACTGCCGTACTGCCAATATGATGAACCTCAATCATATTATCGCCATATACGCGTTCAAGCTTCTGAGCTTCTAACAAAAACAACTCACGCCAAATTTCATTAAACTCCTGAACTTCTACTTTCCTCATTGTGGTCACCTCAATTAGTTTTAATTTAATCTCGTATTCTAAATAACGCTGCCCACAGACCTTCTACGCTAAAAGTTCCACTAGAAGGATACGCTCTCTTAATCTCAATGGGCTCGAAATCATGGAAGATGGTCCGCAACTCTCTTCCATAAGCATAAGCCACTCCTGTAGACTTCTAGATCGGAGAGGGAGGAACCTCCAAAAAACATGCGAGAGCTTGCCCGCGACAGGTTTATTGGCTAAATTCAAGATTTATTGGCCAAATTGCGGTTTTATTGGCCAAAATCGAAATATATTGGACAAAATCCAAGTTTATTCGCTAACTAGAATCATTACACCTAATTATACCATTATATGGAATAACCACCCCTCCTCCTTAATTAAATTTTTACAATCAAGACGTTTGTAACGAGACGATGATGAGAGTATAATTTGATAATTGATTGAGGGAAAAACTACTTAACTACTACTAATGAAGATGATAAGAAATTGCGAGAGGAGTCCTATCGTGACCACTAAACCTTATAATAAAGTGTTAATTGCGACGCTTCTGCTAGCTGGAGCGTTTATTACAATTTTAAACCAAACTCTTATGATTACGGCGATTCCACCGATCATGGAGGAAATGAACATTACCGCGAATACAGCACAATGGCTGACGACAGTCTTTATGCTAGTGAATGGAATCATGATCCCGATCAGTGCTTTTCTTCTTGAACGATTTACAACGAGACAGCTTTTTATTTCCGCGATGAGTATTTTCTCAGTGGGAACGGTTATTGGCGGATTCGCGCCGAACTTTGGCATGTTGTTAATTGGGCGTGTTATTCAATCCGCCGGTGCTGGGGTTATGATGCCCCTTATGCAAACCGTCTTTCTGATGATTTTTCCAGTGAACAAACGCGGCGCTGCGATGGGTTACATCGGGCTCGTGATTTCATTTGCACCCGCCATCGGTCCCGCGTTGTCCGGTTGGATTACAGCTGCCTATTCATGGCGCATACTCTTTTGGTCAATGCTGCCACTCGCTATTATGATTATTGCAGTTGCCTATTTCGTTATGAAAAATGTGACAGAGCTCACGTTTCCAAAAGTCGATCCGATCTCCATTATTCTTTCATCGATCGGTTTCGGCGGATTGCTTTATGCGTTCACGAGTGCAGGGAACATAGGCTGGGGCAGCATGAGAACGATCGTCGTTCTTATCGTTGGTGTCGTCACGCTGACGATTTTCATATTAAGACAGCTACGTCTTTCACAGCCGATGCTCGAGTTTCGAGTGTTTAAAGATAAGATTTTCACCATTACGACGATCATCGGGATGATGATGTTTCTTGGATTAATTGGTTCAGAAACGTTGATCCCACTATATATGCAAAACATGAGAGACTTTACCGCATTTGAGTCCGGACTTGTCCTACTTCCTGGGGCCGTTATTACAGCATTTATGTCCCCGATTACAGGACGGATTTTTGATAAAATCGGTGCGCGTCTCCTTGCAATTGTTGGTTTAACAATTGTAACTGGCGCAACGCTCGGCTTCTCATTTCTCGATACATCGACAACCATTACGTTCTTAACAGTAATGTATGCGATTCGTATGTTTGGTTTATCGATGGTCATGATGCCGGTCACAACGGCTGGATTGAATCAAATGCCGAAACACCTTATTCCACATGGGGCTGCCATGAATAATACAATGCGACAGATTGCGGCTTCAGTCGGAACGGCGATTTTAGTGACGGTCATGACAACGACCGCTCAAACGGCTCAGCAGCAGCCGTCTATCTCACGACCAGATATTTATGGCGTAAATATCGCATTTCTCGTCATTCTTGCTCTCACGATTGTGGCGCTTGTGCTTTCGTTTTTTGTGAAAAAGACCGCGCCTCAACAAGAATACGAGCAATCGAATGAGGCTCCAGTTGCAAACAACCGGAATCAGCCTAAGTCTGTTAATGCTTAAACGAACATTTTTCATTCAACCGTTCAGTCATTTGACTGAGCGGTTTTTATAATTGAAAGGTTGATCACAGGATTGTTTCCCGCTAATCAGGTAATACTTGTTAGTAAATTCAATTACAGGGATGAGCATATGATTTACATTTATCATGACTACGGTGGGACACACACCACATCAATAGCTGCTGCCTTTCATTTACATCTTTTAAAGCCCTCTTCTCTTCCTTTAACAAGTGAAGAAGTTCTTGCCGTGCCCTTTTTTAACAAATTAACGAAAAAGGACGCCGGACGACTCCTTTTCCACGGTCGGGATTCAGATGGCCATAAAGTCTACA
Organism: Anaerobacillus sp. 63XJN7_4_ISO-PGPR-S23-413; assembly: GCF_056173725.1. Taxonomy (NCBI): domain Bacteria; kingdom Bacillati; phylum Bacillota; class Bacilli; order Caryophanales; family Bacillaceae; genus Anaerobacillus; species Anaerobacillus sp. 63XJN7_4_ISO-PGPR-S23-413. The sequence continues at coordinate 937,609 of NZ_CM149688.1, read as the reverse complement.
CAATTGGTAAAAAATCGTCGAAACTGATCGTGCCCGCTTTATATGATATGACTTTAATGCTATTTGACCATTTTCAAGTAGATGATCAGATTATCCTCTCAAACACGTCACCAACCGTCCCGTTTGTTATGTCAATAGGAGGAGGTCTTTCTCGAGGGCTTGGCATCGATACTCTCGGAGTACCGCTTCTCATCAAAGGGGCTAAAAAGTGCAGTCCGCTCATTTATGATCTCGTTGAGCATACGAAAAAACAAGCTCACCAAACGACGGAAAAAGTGCTCCTACTCGAGAATCAGCATTTTAAGATTTAAATAGTTTTACTTGTAGCCCGTTGAACCATCGTTTGGATCAACGCGCATTTTTCAGTCTAGGTGTTTTCTAAGTTGTAGTTAAAGAAGGAAATCTAAAAACTAGAGCCATTATAGCTAATAGATAAATTAAATACGAACCCCCGAGAGCAAGGCTCTCGGGGGTTCGTATTTACATCATTTGAACGCTTTGTAGCAAAGCTAAATAAGCTGATATGATAAACAACACGCTCATTAGAAATGAAAAAATTGGTGCCATCTTTTTCATAAATGCAGCAATCATCACCACTATAAACACTACGGCTAAAGCGCCAAGCAATAGCGTATTCACGTTAACGACTAATTCAATAGAGACACCAGGTCGAACTAATCCGTTTGTGAATAGCGTAAACAGCGGTGATACGCCTTCAAGACGAATGAGAGAAGCCAGATTGTTTGGAGGTGAAGAGTGGCTCATCGCACCCGTAGCGGCAAAAATCAGTAACACCATAACGGATTCTACTTTTGTCCACGGTCTTGGATCAAACGATTTATTCTCTTTAAGCTTTTTCTTCATGATAACACCATTCAGAAAGGCGTATCCGAGTAGTGGAACAATGAGCAAGTGTTTGATTAACAAGCTTTGTCCGTAAGAAACCATCCATGCATCAGGATAATCTTGTAATGGAATAACGAACTGCATTAACAATAGCCCTGTGATCCCTACTACTATGAAACAGATAATAGCGGTTGGATGAAACCATCTCAGAAATTGCGTCCAGTTTGCCGCGTTTTTTGAAAGCCAGCTTATGACAAAAAGTACTCCTACCCAGGTAATAACAGCCGTAAAGTGTATCGTGTGAATAATGAAACCTTTAACTGGATGAAGAGAGCTTGAATGGCTCGCCCACCCTAGTGCTAGAATGAGAAACAGAAGAAGAACCATACCAATGAATGGATATCTCTTCTCCTGCCCATCATCAACGAAGAGAATAAATAAGCTTAACATAATCGACAGCAGAACCGTAAAAGTCCAAGCCTGACCTACTTTAAATGTGAATAATACTGACGACAGAGCTTGCCCTATTCCATAGTCATCATATAAATAAAGAAGTAAATCCAAAATCGGCATGAAGGAAAAAAGCGCAATTCCTCCTGCAGCCAATAGGCGAATTTTTTTAGGAACATGAATAACCGGCTTTTTATCGTGAGAAATAAATAAGAAAAGATAATCCGCAATCAGTAACGCAAAGCTAATATAAAGCAGTGCTTCACTGATTACTGTTAGGAAAAACATTGATTATTTTTTCCTCCTCATTAACAATACGCTACCAATAAGCACAACAACCAGGACACCAATAACGATGCCGATTACTGTACCACTAGAATTTTCTTCTTCAGCGGTATCTGCCTTAGTCTCTTCTTCTTTATTCCTTTGTTCTTCCGTCTCATCAGTTTCTAAATCTTTCGTTGTTTCTTCAGATGATGACTCATCTTCCTTCACTTCCGATTCAGGTGCGTCTACAGAAAAAGAAAACGTTCCTTCAATTGGATGACCATCAACTCCAATAATTTTCCATGGCACTTCATATTCTCCGTTTTCAATTGGCTGATCAAAAGTTCCAGTCATTGTGTTGTTTTCAACTGTGATGTTATCAACTGCTACGGTTTCACCACTCGCATTTTGTAATTCAAAAGAGCTTGTTTCCTCAATTTCTGTTTCGAAAGTGAGGGTTACTATGTCTAACTCCTCTGTAATTGTACTTCCATCTTCAGGGTTAGAACTTTCCAATCCAGTATGGGCGTAAGTCATATTCCCAAATGTGAGTAAACACGCAATTGTTAAAACTAATATTTTTTTCATTATCGTTCCTCCATTAGTTATTTCTGCTGGCAGAATGATTCTCCGTTTCCTATATGAAAAAGGAATCGGAAAACACACCTGAATAAAATATGTGAATCTTTCACTACTCATCACATTCTTCAACAGTATAGTTTCATTATGAGAAACGCTAAAGGTGAATACAATGCTTACAAAAAAACAGTTTTGGATATTCCATGAACTTTCTCAGTGAGAATAGAAGCAATATTTACTTTTCATTCAAGACAGGTGTTCTGCCTTGACTTTTGTCCTTTCGATCGTTATTTAACACCTGAATTGATTGAAAAGGATGGCTACTATTTAGCCATCCTGTGTACTTTCACCGACCTCGTATTCAAAACAACTCCTAAAAGAAGTAATGCAAAGGTTAGCATCACACTTGAACCTACTATAACGCTAAAACGTATAGATATAAGTTCTGCAGCGATGCCACAGCCAATCATCACGACGATAACAAAAACCGCCTCAAGCCAGCTGAACAAACTGCCAATCCTCCCCATGACATCAACGGGAATATTGTTTTGATAAAAAGTGTAAAAGCCAGTATTCATGAACGAAAGAGAAAAGGAAAGAACAAAGCAACCGATCGCAGCTAACTGAAAGGATGACGATAAAGCAAATATCAGATACCCAATGGAAAGCACAATGGCCCCGCCTCCTATTAACGACAGGGGATCTCTTTTTTCTGCAATAACGGTATTAAGAATGGCTCCCAAAAGAACTCCGATTCCAGCGATACTTACGAGAAAACCATATTCGGTATTTGTCAGATGAAGAACTTCTGTTGCGAAGCTCGCTTCAAGTGAATCGACTCCCCAACTCATCACGCCAACCGCACTCACTAGAAAATAAATGAGAATCACAAAAATAGCGCTTCGACTAAACATGTAGACAACACGCCAATCTTCTTTAATCATTTGAAATGAAATCACACCAGATATGTTCATCCTAGTTTCAGCTTCTATATCAGGTAGCAAGAGAAACAACATGCCAGCAAGAAATAATGCAACTGCATTAAGGTAAATGGCATTGGTTGGCGTTCCGATAATAAATAGCACACCAGCAATCGCTGGCCCAATTACAAATGCACCTGAATCGACCAGGCTTCGAAGAGAATTGAAATGGATTCGCCTTTCTTTAGGAAGAAGCTTCGTCATGTAAGTCATTGATGTTGGATGAAAAATCGAGCTACCCATGTTGATCAGAAATACAAGAGCATAAATCATCCATAAGCTTGATAGTAGCGGGAGAATAAGCATCACTAATGCCTGAGTGACATTCACCCCAATCATAAGCCAACGTTTGTTCACGCGATCAATTAGACTTCCAGCCCATGGATTTGTGAATAAAGTTGCGAATGGCTTCAGTAAGTATAGCCCTGTCACAGCAAGAGCTGACCCTGTTTGATTTAAGATGATGAGATTGAGAGCAATATGGTACACCCATCCTCCGATATTTGACACTCCCATTGTTGTAAGCAACAATAGATCGTTCTTCCGAATAGTACTAAGACGCTTCATAACTTGTCAGCTCCAATCGCGATAAGTTTTAACCAATAAAAAAATCTCACCCCCAGGACGTATAGTCCCGGGGGCGAGATTGCTTATCGCGGTGCCACCCCGGTTCAGTCATGTGTCGCCACATGACTCTTATCAGGTACGGCAGAAGCTGCTTATACCATAGCTCGTTAACGGGAGCTCCCGTTACACCATCCCCACGTTCGGTTCCGATGTACAGCTCAGAGGTTTGGTTCAATCATGTTACCTTCACTCCTTTTCAGCTACCGGAGCTCTCTGTGTAAGGTCGCATCATCTACTCTTCTCATCATCGCACTTGATTTTGTTATATAATACCAGTACGGCTACACCTTGTAAATGCTTATTTACAAGCCTCTTATTTTATTTAAAATCATACGCTGCTCAACAGACGCAACTGATCTTCTTGTCGCTGCCACCGTATCTGGATTAATGCTCACGCTATCAATTCCTTCTTGAATGAGGAACTCTGTGAATTCAGGGTAAGTCGACGGCCCCTGTCCACAAATAGAAACGGTTTTACCATACTTATGAGCTCCGTGGATCAGCTGTTTAATCGCTCGTTTTACGGAAGGATTTCTCTCATCGAAATAACCCATGCTGTTCAGAATGCCAGAGTCACGGTCCGATCCAAGAATAAGCTGTGTTAAATCATTGCTTCCGATGCTGAAGCCATCCACAAGCTGCGCGAATTCCTCCGCTTCAAAAATGACAGACGGCACTTCCGCCATAATCCAAATCTTGAATTCCTGATTTTGAACTAGTCCTTCTTCTGCCATAATCTTCTTCACTTTCTCCACTTCCCACGTTGTCCGAACAAATGGAAGCATTGTCCAAACGTTGATTAGGCCGTACTCATCACGAACTTTTTTAATCGCTCGACACTCCAAACGGAATCCTTCTTCATACTGAGGAGAAATATAGCGTGAAACACCTCGCCAGCCGATCATCGGGTTTGCTTCAACTGGTTCCACTTCATCTCCCCCGATGAGGCCACGAAATTCATTCGAGCGGAAGTCGCTTAGACGGACAACCATCGGCTTCGGGTAAATATCCTGCGCCACCTTCGTGATTCCTTCGCTCATTTTTTCAATAAACATCTCTTCTTGTCCGGTTTTAAGCAAATGCATCGGGTGAATACCGATATTTGAAAAAATAAATTCCGTTCGCATTAACCCAATGCCGTCAAACGGCAAGTGTTTGTATTTATTGATTAGATCAGGCTCACCGAGATTCATATAAATCTTTGTTCCTGTAATCGGTGCAAGCTGATGAAGAAGTGCTTCGTTAAACCCTTCGTTGGTGTTCGTCGCTTCAGTAGCCGATTCTTTCTTACTCGCTGGATCAGCGTCATTTAGAATTCCTTCATATACAACTCCACGCGTCGCATCAACCGTTACTTCCATTCCATCCATTAACACATCTGTTGCAATCGAAGATCCAACAATACACGGGATTCCGAATTCACGTGAAACAATAGCGGCGTGACACGTCCGTCCGCCTTCATCTGTAACGAGCGCTGCCGCTTTTTTCATAGCAGGAATCATATCTGGATTCGTCATAATGGTCACTAGAATGTCGCCTTCTTCTACAAGAGAAACTTCACTAATATCTTTGATTTTACGAACCTTTCCGCTTGCAGAACCAGGTGAGGCAGCTAATCCTCGAACGAGCATCTTCTTTGGCGTTTCAACCTTTTCAACCACTTTTGTTTCCTCCTCTTTTAGTGTTGTTATTGGACGAGCTTGCAGAATGTAAAGTTCATTTGTTTGGCAATCAAGGCCCCACTCAATATCCTGAGGCGTTTGATAAAGTTCTTCAATTCGAACAGCGTCACGTGAAAGCTGAGCGATTTCAGCTTGCGTTAAGCATTGTTGATTGACGTGCTTCTCACTTAAATATTCTTTCACGGCAACCGTATCCGTTCCGATTGCGTTGGCTTTCTTTACGACAAGCACTTTCTTTTCGGCTACGTGCTTTTCGATTAATTTAAACGTTCTCTTATCGACGATGTACTCATCTGGTGAAACCATCCCTGAGACAACCGCTTCGCCAAGTCCCCAGCTCGCATTAATCATCATCTGCTCTCGTTCACCCGTAATTGGATTCGCTGTAAAAATAACACCTGATTTTTCACTATTCACCATTAGTTGTACGACCGCACAAAGAGAGACATCGAAATGGTTGAACTGCTGTTTTTCGCGATAGTAAATAGCTCGTGATGTCCAGAGCGACGCCCAGCATTTCTTGATGTGATAAAGAAGTGCTGTAATCCCAGAAATCTCAAGATATGTATCTTGCTGACCTGCAAAAGAGGCTTCCGGAAGATCTTCAGCCGTTGCCGAGCTTCGAACGGCAACGAACGGGTCCGTTACGTTAAGATCCTCACTAAACGCTGCATAAGCATTTCGGATCTCTACTTCAAGAGATTCAAGCATATCTGTCTGTAGGATCCATTCCCTGATCTCAGCACTCACCTCATTAAGCTGATCATTATTTTCATAATCAAGCGTCTTCATTTTTTGAAGAATCGACTGATCAAGTTCTCGTTCAGAGATAAACGTGGCATACGCTTCAGCTGTTACACAAAAACCAGGCGGTACGTGTACACCACTCTGCGTAAGCTCTCCAAGATTTGCTCCCTTACCACCGACAAGAGCAATATCTTCCTTTCTTATTTCATGAAACCATCGAATCGCACTTTGCTCCACCATTTATCCAACGCCTCCCTACTAGATTCGATTATTAGAATAACACATTAATTTAATTATGTCATACCATTTATTTTAAAAGTTTAATAATGATGAACTTATAGGTTGATAGGTTATTATTTTCGTCATTTTTTCTCACCTCGGCCATGATACGTGCCCACTTTCCTTTGTGAATCCTAACAATTTCTTAACTTCTCTTTGTGAAATCCCACAAAGGTGTTCATTTTCTTGTATACTCTTAATCAGAAGTAATGAATGTAAGGACATCGTTTACGAGTCATAAGAAAGGAGTGGTAGAAAATGCATACCGATCAAGAACGTCATAACCCTTTTCAGGGGCCATTCCGTTCGTTAGAAGATTTAGCTGACTGCATTCGAGAAAACCTTGGCTGCCCCGTCACGATTGAAGATTCAGATCATCGCATTCTAGCGTATAGTTCACACGATGAAAATGTGGACCCTGCTCGTATTGCTACTATCATGAAACGAAAAGTTCCAGAAGATGTGATCAAAAGCCTATGGAAAAAAGGCATTATCCCTCAGCTATTTGAGAGTGATGATCCGGTTATTATCCCGGCGATCCCAGAAGTAGGGCTAGGACAAAGAGTGGCGATATCGGTTCGAAAAAACGAAGAGCTTCTCGGCTTTATTTGGGCTCAACTTAATTGGGAAGTAAAGCAAGAAGAATTAGCGCTTCTAAAAAAAGCGGCTAAAGTCGTTAAAAATCAAATTCTTAAACTTGAAATAAAGAAGCGACATTCAGAAGAAGGTCATCGCGAGTTTTTCTGGAAACTGCTTACGGGACATTATACGAAAGAAGCAAATATACTAGATCAAGCCTCCACCTACCAAATTAAGATAAAGGGTGAAATGGCGATCGTAGTCTTTGAGTTTAATGATGAAATTCAACAATCGCTCGAACGCCATATGAACTATTACATTCAGGCTTCTCACCAAATCGAATTAATCTATAGTACGTTGGATCAGAATCAGCTCATTCTGCTCGTTCGACCAACTGATCAAAAAAACACGGCCGAGCAGCTATCAGAATTTGTACAGGTGTTTGTTGAGAAAATTAGTAATCGCCTTGGTGTTGATACACTAAAAGGCGGAGCTGGTACGCTTTACCAAAGTCCTCTTTCGATTAAAGATAGCTACCGTGAAGCACTTCATGTGTTATCCATTAAAGAACGATTCAAGCGTGAAGTGATGTCAATTTATAGCTATCAAAATCTTGGGATCTATCAATTTATTGATCTTCTCTATAAAGAGCGCAAGCATTATCAAAACAATTATATTGAGAAGCTCAAGCAGTACGATGCCATTAATCACACACAGCTACTTGAAACGCTAGAAGTATATTTGCAGCACGATAGCAACGTGAAGGCCGCGGCTCAGGTTCTCCATGTTCATACGAATACGTTAAACTATCGGTTAAAACGCATCACTGATGTAGCAAATCTTGATTTAAAAGACGCTAACCAAAAAGTCACAATCTATCTCGATTTAAAAATAGAACAAATGAAATTATAGGGTGTTTGTGTAATTACACAAACACCCCCTTTTATTTTCTTTTATTTACACAATGTGAAATCCAAATAGGGCGTCTATAATCGTAGGTAATTGATCATTAATTAAGGCTAAGGGGATGAAATGATGTATATTGGTATTCCAAAGGAAATTAAAAATAATGAAAATCGTGTAGCGATTACTCCAGCAGGCGTCATCGCACTAACAAAGGCTGGTCATCACGTAACAGTTGAAACTGAAGCAGGAATTGGAAGCGGTTTCGAGGATATCGACTATCGAGAAGCTGGCGCCACAATTGCGACAGATGTAGCCGTTGTTTGGAATCAAGAAATGGTGATGAAAGTAAAAGAACCACTTCCTTCTGAATATACTTATTTCCGTGAAGGACTCATTCTCTTCACTTATCTACATTTAGCAGCTGAGCCTGAACTAACGAAAGCTCTTAAAGATAGCGGCGTAACAGCGATCGCGTACGAAACAGTTGTCGATCGTGGAACATTACCACTTCTAACACCAATGAGTGAAGTGGCAGGACGCATGGCTTCTCAAATCGGTGCACAAATTCTTGAAAAGCCTAAAGGCGGAAAAGGCATTTTGCTTGGCGGCGTTCCAGGAGTGAAGCGTGGCAAGGTAACCATTATCGGCGGTGGCGTTGTAGGTACAAACGCAGCGAAAATCGCGATGGGTCTTGGCGCAGATGTGACGATTCTTGACTTAAGCGCTGAGCGCCTTCGTCAGCTTGATGATATTTTCGGAAATGCGATTAATACGCTTATGTCTAATCCACTCAACATCGCACAAGCTGTTAAAGAAGCGGACCTTGTTGTTGGAGCCGTACTCATTCCAGGAGCAAAAGCTCCGAAGCTTGTAACCGAAGAAATGGTGAAAAGCATGACACCTGGATCTGTTCTTGTCGATGTTGCGATTGACCAGGGCGGAATCATTGAAACAGTTGATCACATTACTACGCACGATAACCCAACTTACGAAAAGCACGGCGTTGTTCATTATGCCGTAGCGAACATGCCTGGTGCAGTTCCAAGAACATCAACGATCGCACTAACAAACGTAACGATTCCTTACGCGATCCAAATCGCAAATAAAGGCGTAACGGCTGCGATCCAAAGCAACCCGGCACTTGAAAAAGGATTGAACGTAGCAAACGGAGCGATTACTTACGAAGCCGTTGCACGTGACCTTGGTTATGACTATGTTTCAGCAAACGATGCTTTGCTTGGCACGCATGCTTAAACCGTTAAATTGTAAAAGGGGAACTCCAATGAGAATGGAGTTCCCCTTTTTTTCATTCAATTAAAGCTCCAACTTTGCAAAAAATATCGAAATATAACTTGTCATAAGAAAAACATAGGACGAATTTAATCTCCCTCTGTTTTCCACAACATTATTTATCTGTCTGTTTTTGCTTCTTTTTTAAATACTCCGCACGTATTTTTTCAAGATGACTCTTTTTATCAAATTTAGCAGACGGCTGTTTCTCATGAAACTTTGTCACAGCTACCTTACTTTTGTTATCCAATTGATATCTTCCCACTTTGCTCACCACTTTTCTTCTCTTACAAGAGAATCTATTCAACAATATAATACACCTTATTTTACAGCAGTAATCTTTATTTTGAACACTTATTTCACAAAAAATGTACTTCTAGTTCTTAAAAACTTGCTCCGAAATTACTGAAGACTTGATCTCGAGATATCCTCAAGATTTTCAACTAACGCACCAAATAGGCTTTACTGCATTTGGTAACGAGTCGTGACAGGCACCGTCAAATGAATCACGCTTCGATACGGTTATATTGCTGTGGGCGATTTATTTTTTGGTTCTTTGATTCCTGCACGATGATCACAGAGCTGATCACCATGATCATTCCGATATATTGCCACGTCGATAAGGTTTCGTTGAAAATGAAGAACCCGATGACAGACGCGACGACTGGCTCAATCGTTGCTATAATCGAGGCACGGCTTGATTCCACATATTGAAGACCTTTCGTGTAGAAAATGAATGGGAGCATCGTAGAAAGAAAGCCAAGTCCGATTACGAGTCCTACCACTTTTAGATCGGTCAAAGTAGAAACTCTCGAACCTAATCCACTGAAAGGGACAATTGCGAATGAAGCGAAAAGAAACGTGTACACCGTAACGGTTAGTGAGTCATATTTCGAAAGTGCTGCTTTTCCGAATATGCTGTAAAGGGCATAGAAAAATCCTGATCCTAGTCCAACGATTAATCCATATAGCGAAATGGATGCGGTGGAGCTAGAAAAGATTCCAATTACAAGGGAACACCCTATCAACGTAATCATTAGGGCAGTGACCTTGCGAGCGGTCAGTGATTCTTTGAAGAGAATTCGAGATAGAATCGTAACAAACGCCGGTGCTGTATAAAGTAAGATGAATGCAATCGAAATAGAAGACTCTTTCATAGAACTGAACAAACACCAATTAAAAAGAACAATACTAATAATACCGGTACCTATGAAATACCCGGAGTCCCCCACCTTTATTTTGAACAGATGACGATTCTTTATAAAAACATAAGGGACCATGAAGATGGAAGCCGTTAACACTCGCATTGCTACGACTTCAAGCGGCGTAAATCCTATCTCATAAAGGTACGTTACGAAAATCCCTATTACTCCCCATAGTGAAGCTCCGATTGCAATCAGTAGCCATGCCGATTTACTTTCCATCAACATCCCTCCTATCTATAATCCATTTATACTAACACAGGACTAATTCCCCTTCAAAACCATATCTGGATTTAAGTAAGTATAAATTAAGGTCCAGACATCAAACAATTAAACAAATCTACGCAAATTATCTCAAATCCAAGTTTTCTAGAATGCCGCACAAATTTCCATACTAATCATTTCAAAAAAATTCCCCATATCTCAATCTTTATTTACAGTTAAAAGGAGCCTATCTATTACAGATAAGCTCAGATTTACTTGAAGACTTGATTTCGAAGCAATCAGTTAGATTTCCCACAAAATCTCACTCTGTTTTTTGCTAGATTACTTATATAGTATAAATCCCAACAAAAAAACTAAATCCAGCAACAAGAAATGATGTGAATGCGACTGGCTTTCGTTTTTGAAATTCAATAACTCCCATGAGAAGAAACATTCCACCCATTAATAGCAATAAATAAGGCAACATGATTCCAGTTGTTCCAGTTACCAAGCCATAGCTACAAAAGGCAACTAAAACAGTCGCCAAAATTATTCTAATTATTTTCACCAGTATTCCCCCTGACCTTTTCTTCAGAAAGTCAAACTAAATACCTATTTAAAGATAACTCCGAGTTTATTGAATAAAGTAATTCAATTCATTTTGGATATAATCCCCTCTTCAATTCCATAGCGTATGAGACCATAATATGGATCTTCAGTAATTCCGAGGATCTCACAAAATGCTGGTTCAGTTTTGTGACCTTGTTTTCTGAGTCCTAACACTTTGGATTTAAGTTCAGGAATTTTTTGCATCAACTTATATTCAATTATCATATGAAGATATGCGTTCTGATTATGTACAGGCTCATTTTGCCCGAATAACTCGAATTCAAAATTATTGAAAACAAAATTCGCTTTTACAACCTCTTTAAACCTAATGGTTGTTCGCTTCACCTTGAATTTTTCTTTATTCCCATAAAGAGTTTTTAGCTGACTTTCGAATTCATCTAGTTTATTTACATCCATAATAATGTCTAGATCAGAGTCCTCTACATCGATTCCAATTGGGATGGTTCCGCACAAGACTGGATGGTAGGTTCTTAATTCATACATAATACCCAGTTTTTCAATTGCTATATAAGCTTTTTTCTGTTTATCACTACCAAATTTCATTGCTTCAAATAATTGAATGAGTACCACCTTCCAACTTAAGGTTATCTAATTTGAGAATGACATGATGTATTCCAGATTTGCTCCGAGATTGCAGAGTAGCCTCTGTCCTTCAAGACTCACAAACATCTCCTTATCTTGTAGCATTAAAGTTACTTGTTACTTTATAAACAACACTGCCAAAAGTAAACTTAACAGGGTATAATGAAAGAATCACAGCAATAATCACACTGAGAGTCCTTACCCCTCCAGTTAAGTGTAATATATCGTTTATCAAGTAATTAGCCAATTGGATAAGACTAAATACAATAACCACTGACACAATAAATGCAAACAAGCTTAGAATTATTTGTAATAAGGACATTTGTTTTATCTTTCCTAATTTTTTTATGTTGCCATTATTAACTGAAAAAGAAATATACGCCATTGGCGTTAATAATAAGTACCAACTTGAATAGCCAAACCCTATCCACGAAGCACCCATTGCCAAAAGCAGAATCCACCCAATTATGTTAAAGGTTTTTTTACTCACTAAAACACTCCCCCAAAAAATTTTCAGAAAGGCCCCCGTTAGCTTAATAACTTTTTATTTTCCTTTAGAATTACATTGTCGTCTTTTTTTCCTCTTTCCAATGCCTCACGATAAGGCTTGCAGAGAAAATTAACAATATCAACATAAAAATTGAGGAAATTAAAGATATAATTCCTGCTTGATTACTAATGTCATTAAAGAGTTCGAACAAAAAATAAGGCATTAACAGTATGCTTATTACAAATATAAGAACTTCAACTTTCACTTTTGATACCTCCATTACAAATTTTCACTTTTAATTGCAACCATTCTACCGATGGTAAAGTGAATTTCTTCAATAATATGGCCGAATTTATAATACCAATTATTTCAAATGAATCCACATGACTCAATCTTTAATTCTAGTTAAAAGAAGCCTATCTTATTAATGATAAGCTCCGATATAGCTGAATACTCAATTAAATAATAAACACTAGCATATCCTTTGGTTATCTTCTTCTATTTTTCCGTACATTGATAACCAATTGTGATGCAAGAATAACCGTTATTATTCCTAGCAAAATATTAGTTACACTTAATGTTCCATTCAAATCGTTTAACACGCCAGCGATTGACTCAAGTCTTATTTCCAAGGTATTACCTCCCTTTCCAGATTAACATTGTTCCAATTATTTCAAAATCCACTCACTTACTCAACCTTTTCTTTAAAGAAAAAGACGTAATTCCTTAGTACGGAATTACGCCCGATTAATCAAGATCATTATTTAACATTTGCGCTGATATGATATTACAGAATCGCTCCGATTAAATGGAAGACTAGACTTCAAGATATCTTCGGTACTTAAAATAAGTCTTCTTTGAAACCTCGAACCATTTTCATAAGCTCCACTAAATGATGATTAAAAAGATCTTGATTTTAAGATTTTTCAAAAGCCCACTCATATAACCATTTAAAAAATGTTGCAAAAAAAGAGATGCCAATTATACTTACAACTGTCTGCTTATGTGATAAGAACAACACATTCCATATTGATAGGCCAACAATCATGAATAAGAAGAACTTAAAATAACTTAACACTTTCACCACCTCTATTTTTCACACTAAGATTTGATACACAGACTTCAATATTTTCATTTCGTTTCCAATACATTTACGAAAGAAGGTCCTACTTTGTTTCAACCTGTCTATTATTTGATAACTGATCCTTCTATATAAATACTCTAAACAAAAAAAGAGAGCCAATTCTTTGTTAAAGAATCTCGCTCCGAGATTGTTTAATAACTGTTATTTCAAAGACATTTCTTCCTCAAGTGATTGTCGTTCCATTTCTGGCACCTCAGTAGTCAGCTATTGTGGAGCCTTATGAAAATATTCATTTCATCTGATATAATTAAATTACAAAATAAAGGTGGTGGTTTATGTGTTAGAACGTGAAAGTGAATCACAAGGAAGAAAGTTTGCTTGGGTAGGTAAATGGGCAAAAATGACTGGTGATCGTGCAAAAATTGATGCCAAGGTAAATAACACCTATATCGTTTATGATACAGAAAATGGCCTTGTGAAAGAGTATCCTGATGGAACCGTTGTAAAGTTTGACCAAAAACCAAATGGTGATATTGAATGACAAAGCCAAAGCTCCCTCCCATGATGTATGTTTTTGCTGGTAACAATGGGAGTGGAAAAAGCACGCTACGTAACCTTCTAATTGATAAGTTAGGCATAGACATTAATATTGATCCTGATTCCATTGCGCGTAGATTGGATCCACAATCACCTGAGACGAAACAATTAGCAGCAGGTAAAGCAGCCGTAAGACTGATTTACGAGTGCATTGAAGAAGAAAAGAGTTTTTCAATTGAAACGACGCTCGCTGGAAAAAATGCGATTCACCAAATGACCAAAGCCAAGGAAAAAGGATTTGAAATTACAATGTTTTATGTTGGATTAAGCCACGTCACGCAAAACATTGAGCGAGTCGCATTACGAGTGAGGAATGGTGGCCATCATATCCCAACAAAGGACATCCTGAAAAGAGATATCACTTCCAAAGAAAACCTGCTTCAACACTTGTCACTCATTAACAACCTCGTCGTTATCGATAACAGCAAATCAGATGGAGAATTGATTTTAGAAATATCTAATAACCAATTAACCTTCGAAACTGATGAGATACCTGACTGGGCAGACCCTATAAAACAGAAATTTAATACTCTAAGGTGAAAGCTTCTTCTATTGGTTCATAGAAGAAGCTTTTTAATGTAACTAAGGAATGAACACAAACTAAACAATCGCTCCGAGTTTGTGGAAGATTGTCATTTTACTTCCAATACTCGATTACTGTTCTTTCTTTTGCTTTAGCAACCGTTAGTGAAAATACCTAGTATGAGCTTACTCATATATCTATTCCAAAAAAATTAAGTAGTTCTGAAATGATTTCATCACTTCCTGGTTGAAACATAAATATTGAGAACGCAATACTTATGACCCCTATCAATACCAAGCCATTTCTTTTATTCCCAAGTAGCCCCTTAACAACTAAAAATATTCCTACAAATAATATTAAGAAATACCAAATCCCCATAACCTCACCCCTTAATAGAATAACGTTTCGTCAAATCTTGCACCAGATTGCTAAGCGATAACCACTGTGTAGCTATCGCTCCGATTTTCTAGAAGAAACAATGATTTCATTAATGTAAGATATTTTCTCTATTCTTGGTTCTTATAAAATGAATTGTAATGAAAACTAGAAAGATCAGAGAGAAAGCGCTTAAATATGGGTACACTGAAATCTTAAAAGAGTACAAAATCTTATCAACATCTGAGATGTTACTGGTGTCTAAAGGAACTTCGGTGAAAAATAAATGATCTTCTATGTGTGGATCATTTATTATGTAACTACCAACTATCGCTGATGCAAAATACGTTGTTACGAAGATAGCAATTCCAATAACGATCAGAAAGAAAAACGTCGTCTTTTTCATAACACAACTCCCATCAATTTAGCATATCTAGTTCATTATTCCTTTCGCGATTCTCCTTCAAAGAAGCTTCGTGAAATTTCTATTGTTATGTGGGAATCGCTCCGAGATTGTTGAAGATCACTCAAGAGTTCTTTAGTCGTTATTATTAAGGTAACAGGATGACCACAAAAATTGATATAGAGATAGCATTTCTAAACCTTTTTATGGATTCGTAATATATATGGTTTCTTTTCGTTAATTAAATTCGGTGGAATCCTTACGTATCTTTGGTTACATCTTCAAGAATCTTTTGTCCCTCTAGTACTGTTATTCTAAATATGCGTAAATCTTATGGAGAGTTTTTACTCTGCAGCAGTTATATTAGTTATGTGTTATAAAGACCGGAAAAACGCTGGCGATGCGTCTATACTTGCTAAAAAGTCTTTCATATCTGCTATTGTATGGGGATTATAGTATTCATACCTTACGCACAAGACTCAAGAGAGAGAACTGGGAGTGATTAGGGCTTCGAAACGAAAAAGCTAATACTTGTAGAAATCGGAAAATAAATGTTCGATGACTTCATATTCTTGATCACTATAGAGCGGGTTACCCGTAATACTAAATTGGTCTCCACAGTTTGTGTTTGTTACGTGATGAACTTCATAGCTTTGACCTTCTTTTCCATCAAAATGAATACTACCTGAGCGACTCCGATAAATACAAGAATCATCAATCCTTGTTCTTTTGCCATCACTAGTAACGTAATAAAACTCATCATTTATCATACCTTTAGGCTCATCAGAAGATGTCTTTGCTACACCGTATTCTATACGATCTTCTACACTTGTATATTCTAATTCTTCTTTAGAGACTTGAATTACTTTTTTACCCTTTTCTTTTACCAGACGAGGTTCCTCTTCTTGGTTATATTTGACGACAATAACGCCTTCATACCCCTTAGGAATGAGATACTGCATATCAGTCTTTTGTTCTAAATCGAGTTGATAAAAACCCCATACCCCTGCAAACAACACTAGGACGAACAAGGTGTTGCTAATAAAAGATTTCGTTTGAAACTTTCTAAGTTTGCGATTCTGCCATTCTTCCGCTGTAAAGAAAAAGACCGCAGCTCCAACAGCAACAACTGATAAATCCTCAATTACAAAATATGTAGCAACCGCTAAAGAAAGATGAATAAATGCAGCGACGATAAAGCGATAGGATGATAATTTGTTCGAAACCCAATCAGATAAAAGAGATACGGGAATTCCAAATATTAAAGTACCAAAGGCTGTATAAGCCATAATGACCACTATAAACATGAAATCATCAATCCCAAATGGTTCACTTGAACCAATAAACCCACTTAGCATCCACAATAACCCCATAAATAACGTAGTAAATACAGCGGACAGAAGTTTATTTTTAATTGGTTTCTCCTCCCTTGTTAACCATTTAATAAAATGCTAATGTGAATTAATTCACATTAGCATTTTATCACAAATAGGGTTATTTCTAATACTCTTGTAGAAAAAGGTCTGATCCGATTAAAAGACTGAAATGCTTCGTAGCAAAGGAATGATTAAGAGAATCTGTCACAAAAAGTTACAGGAACGATCAGTTTTGGAAAGTTTAAAAAGTTTTCTCATTTTGATATTCACTATTGTATATGAAAACAGGGTGCAAGGTTGCGGTCCATTAGCGGTTGTTGATACTGGAGCTAAAAAGGGAAACCCGTCCAAAACTGGTTTCCCCACTTATTCAAAAATCGCTCCGAGTTTGTTTAATACTGAATCCTTATCCAACCAGCATCCTTGGGAAAGTCATCTCTAGTAAGTAATCGTTTTGAGATTAACTGGCGATAGGATGTGATCGTTCCATCGTGTGACACGACATAAATATTCCCTTTCTCTTCTTGCTTGCACCCTCTCAAGAATTCTTCTCCAATAATCCGAAACTCTTTCTCTGGTAAAGCATTTATACCATCTTTCCAAAGCTCTTCAGAAACCTGGTGATCTAAATTAAATTCAGGAAATACCTTTTCAATGTTTTCCCGTTTCATCATTATGTCACAAGGAAGCGTTCGCCATTCTTGTTTTTGTGGAAACATTCTTGGAGAAACCAGGGGACTAACAATTGCTTTAACTTTCGCACTTCCTATCCATATTTGAGCAGTTTCTAGCGTTCTTTGAGTAGGACTTATAATGAGCGTGTCTTCACTTTTCAGATGAAAAGTATCTCTTAATAAATATGCTTGCTCTTTTCCTTCTTTTGTTAGAGAAGGATTTTTCATATGTAAACTATTAGGTGTATCTAGTGTATGCTGTCCTTGACCATGTCGTACAAATATTAGTTCCATAATTCCCTCCCTAAACTTATTATTTACTCTTTAATCGCTCCGAGATAGCAGAAGATTGGTTATCTTCTATTATTCTGCATAAAAGATTATCGATTTAAATGAATTCTTATTTATTATTGACTCTGCTTTTGTTATTCCTAGTTACTTTTATTATTCCTCTTATATTACGTATTACTTTAAACAGCCCCACTACAGTAGCGATAATAAATAAACCAGTTGTAAATGAATTCAAAAATATATCCACTTGACTAATAACAAAACAATAAAGAAGTATCCATACTACTAAGTCTATTACTTTGTTAGTAAGCTCTGACTTGAAAATATCACAACATCCTTTCAATAAATGTGCAGTAATCGCTCCGATTACATTGAATACTGAACACTACTCTTTATCTTTCAGGTTTTTCAGTTCGCTTTCAAGGTTTTGAACCTTTTCCTTTAATTCCTGATTCGGTTGTATTAACCTTCTTCCTATAATGATTAAAGTACCTATAACTGCAACAACTCCGCCAATAACAGCCACTACTCCTAATAAAATAAGATCCAAGAAACCATCCCTCCTAAATATAGCTAATTCCCTATACGAAAAAGTATGGTTTTAGTTCCAATAACCTCTATTATCTCGAATTCAAGTCTTCAAGAAACCTGCCCTTATCTTGAAGACTACAACAACCAACTAATCCTTTATTGATTAATATATGTACCCTCTCTTAAATGCCCTTTTTATACCTACTACATTCCATCTACCTTCGTGAGCAGCATCATCAACTGATGAAAATCCAATTGACTTCCTCTCATTCACCAAAGTGGTTCCTCTTCGTTACTTAACTGGTAATACAAAGGAGAAAGAAGAAGAATGAGTACTAGTAAAGCAAATGAAAAACTCAAATAGAACCATAACGAAAGCCTATAAATTGAAGTAATCGCAAGAGGAATAACGACTAGCATTGATGTATAACTCGATCGTTTTCTCGATTTTGCAGATAGATATTGGTTTGCGTCACAGTTTGGACACCTGGCCTTTGCGCGATAAATTAATCTTAATGCTTCCTTCCATTTCCATGTATAGCCACAAGTCTGACAAGTTGGCATGATCTCTTCTCCCTTCTTTCTTTTATTTCTCACAAGAAAAACGCCAATTTATGCCCAAAAGATCTTTTTCTAAATTGACTTTTCCTCCTACTTCTTTACATCCTTCAACCGCCATATCCATAGCTCGGTTGTTATTATAAGACGCCAATCCAATTATCAATAGGATAAATGCTAGCGGAAGGACCATGATGTAACGAACTTTCTTCATTTATTTAACACCTACTTTTACATCACTAATCAATTAAAATAGTCCTCATAGTTATTTGCCATTTTCTCTAATTCTTCTTCATGCTTTTTCACATATTCCTCGGCGAATGTTTCCTCCATAAGCTGCTCCTCGCTTGGAAATTCACCAAATTTGCTCGTTAATGTGGCTACCATTTCATCTCTCGTTATACGGAAGCTCTCATCTTGCACTCGAAATTCATATTCTTTGGCGTTCGGCACTAAGATCGTTAAGTAAATCGCGTTATAATGGAAAATCCTCTGAGCGCTGTTTGCTCCATCAAACCAGGTAGAATTGAAGTCTAATTCAGAACTTGCTCGCTCCTCGTCATATGTCACGCTTATCTTTTGATCAGATAAATCAAATTTATTAACTGTTCCGCTTCCCGGAAGTTGCGCTAGAATGGCTAGAACAGCTGAATTGTCCCCAACATATGTCCCGCTAAATTTCAGCAATTCCACCTGATCGATTCCACCAATCGTTTTCACACTCTGTTTATCCGACGACGCATTTCCACTGGAGCATCCAGTCACTAACAGAAAAACGAGTATGATCGACAACCATTTCGTCTGTTTAAAGTACATCTTATTCTCCTTACTGATATTCTTTTATCCTACTTTATTTACGATGGAAACTACTTGGAAGTTTCAATAATTAACCAAAAAGGTAACTCTACTGTGATGAGAGTTACCTTTAAAGCCCGCACATTTGATTACGGCATTTTCTCCATGTCCATATACAACACATTCCATCGATGACCATCTAAATCAATGAACCCTGCTCCATAGAGCCATCCATCTGTTAAGCCGGGTTTGGCATAGATTGCTCCCCCTGCCTTTTCCACGTTCTTTATCATTGCATCTACTTCTTCTCGATCTTCCGCTCCAATTGAAAAAAGCACTTCCGTCGCTTTCATAGAATCCGCTACTCTGTGATGGGTAAACGTTTCAAATTTTGAAGCAGGAAACAGCATAACCTTCGTTCCTTGATCACCGATCGCTACTTGAACACCTTCTCCAATGGCCTGAGCAGCAAATCCGATCTTTGTAAAAAAAGCTTTCGACTTTTCTACATTTTGCACAGGAAGGTTCATCCACAAATCAGTCGCCATCTTTACTCCTCCTTAAAAGCTTTACTAAATAAACTTCTTTGGGTTCCTCACCTTAAGAGAAAGGATTGTACCGCAATTAACACAGAAACAAGCATCAACCGGAGAACTTTTCGCAAATCCTTTTTTCTTAAATAATGAGCCGTACCCAGTAAATTCTCCTGTTCTCGTTTCTTTTTCGCCACACTCAGGGCAACTTTTTTCATTTTCCTTCATCGTTTCATACCCTGCATCTTTTTGACTTGATCAGCATGAAACGGGGAATCTACCACTTCACTAACTACGCTAAAAGAATTATCATCGAGGTCAAAGAAATCAAAACATGTCATGCCCCCGAATTGTTCAAGCTCATTCGTTTTAACACCGCTCTTATTGAGCTTCTCATAAAAAGCTTCAATATCATCAACAAGAAAATTGAAATAGCTATTCCGACGTTCTGCTTTGATGTGAAATTCAGTTGGCTGAACGTTCTCCACTTTCACTAACGCAAGCTGAGTCGAATCATTTGGAAAATAGAAGCCGACACCTTCAGCCAATCCTTCTCCCCACTCTTGAATTTTATGAATACCTAGATGCTTTTCATACCATTTCACTGATTTTTCAAGATCCGTGACTGGTATAAAAATACTGCCAACTCGTATCATAAGACCAACTCCTTTTTATGCTCACTCTTTCTAGAAAACACTTTTTACTATACTGTTCCACTAGACGTATTTCTTTTGATTCCTCTTCTAATTTTCCATATTCTTCGTTCGAATCCCTTTCTTTTCCTCCTCATATGTAAAGGATTTCAAGAAAATCTTTGACAATTACAATGAATTCCTGTAAATTATCAAATGGACGAACATTTAAATTAAATTAAAACGTATTATTCGTTTTTAGGAGTGAATCTCATGGAAAACGTATTCGATTATGAAGATATTCAACTAATTCCCGCTAAGTGTGTCGTAAACAGTCGATCAGAATGTGATACTTCCATTAAGCTTGGCAAGCATACATTTAAATTACCGGTCGTACCTGCAAACATGCAGACGATTATTGATGAAACAATTGCCGTTACTCTGGCTGAAAAAGGATATTTCTATGTGATGCACCGTTTTGAACCGGAAAAGCGTATCGCTTTTATTCGTGATATGAACGCTCGTGAGCTCATCACCTCTATTAGCGTGGGCGTCAAAGAGGAAGAATACACGTTTATTGAACAGCTTAAAGAGCAGGGCCTAGCACCTGACTATATTACGATTGATATCGCCCACGGGCATTCAAATGCGGTCATTGAAATGATCGGTCATATTAAGAAGCACCTCCCAGAAAGCTTTGTGATTGCTGGAAATGTTGGCACGCCTGAAGCTGTCAGAGAGTTAGAGCACGCAGGTGCTGACGCTACGAAAGTCGGCATCGGACCTGGTAAGGTGTGCATTACGAAGATTAAAACCGGCTTTGGTACTGGTGGCTGGCAGCTCGCAGCTCTACGCTGGTGTGCAAAAGCAGCAACAAAACCAATCATTGCAGATGGCGGTATTCGTACGCATGGCGATATCGCTAAATCCGTTCGTTTTGGTGCTTCGATGGTGATGATCGGTTCTCTCTTTGCAGGACACGAAGAATCACCTGGTGAAACGTTCGAACGAGATGGCAAGCTATACAAAGAATACTTCGGTTCTGCCTCTGAATTTCAAAAAGGCGAGAAGAAAAACGTTGAAGGTAAGAAAATGTTCGTTGAGCATAAAGGAGATCTTCAAGACACGCTTACAGAGATGGAGCAGGATCTTCAATCGGCGATTTCTTATTCAGGCGGAGACAAGCTAGAATCAATTCGTACGGTAGATTATGTCGTAGTGAAGAACTCCATTTTTAATGGAGATAAAGTATATTAATGAAGTGGGGGCAGTTGCTAATATGCAACTGCTTTTTTGTGTTTTCATGATTATAGGCTTATTTCACTATTTTTCTCAGCTAGGGCATGTGTAAAAAGATTCAACTTTGTTGAAATGAAAGGGGATTTGAATGTGTTACACGAAAGGTTTAAATTGTAACGACCATTTAGTTAATTAAACGGAGGTGAACAAAATTAAGTAGAGTTCCTTCTACAATGTATTTTAGTTGAAACCATATTTGATCATACTAAACAACGAGGAGATGATGAATTGAAACAAACACTGAAAAGTTGCTTAATCATATCGCTGCTATTCCTCCTTATCTTCCCCCCTCTCACTTCTCATCAAGATGCAAGTGCAGACAAAACAAACAGTACTCTCTCAACACAGTTAAATGATATCCTATCAAATAAACTTCTAGATGGCGCAATCGCAGGGATAAGCGTCCGAGCGGCTAATACAGGTGAGTTAATCTATGAGAACTATGGCGAAACCCGGCTCACTCCTGCCTCTAATATGAAATTATTCACCGCCGGAGCTGCACTTGAAACACTTGGTCCAGACTACCGGTTTAGCACTGAACTGCTCACTGATGGAGAACTCAAAAAAAATAACCTTAAAGGAAACATTTATCTAAAAGGAAAAGGAGACCCTACCCTTCTTAAAGAAGACTTTGATGAACTTGCACAATCTTTAAAAGAAAAAGGTGTACATAAGATACAAGGCGATCTCATTGGCGATAACAGCTGGTATGACGAAGAAGCTCTCTCACAGGACTTGGTTTGGTCGGATGAAGACAACTATTATGGAGCCAAAGTTTCAGCATTAACAGCTTCACCAAACGAAGATTACGACGCGGGTACGATCATTGTTGAAGTTTATCCAGGAAAACAACCTGGCGATCAAGCTGATGTTCAACTTTCACCTTCTTCCGATGTCCTAACAGTTGAAAACCGTGCCATAACAGTCAAAGCGGACAATGATGCCGAATTAACTATTTCACGAGAACATGGATCGAATACAATTTTAGTAGAAGGTGAAATTTCTGAAGATGCCTCACGTAAGCGTGAATGGATTGCGGTATGGGATCCCCCGCAATATGCACTGAGCTTAATGAACCAATCACTAAAAGAAGCTGGAATTAAATTCAAGGGTGACATCCAACAAAGCAAAACACCTGAAGATGCGACTCTTCTCATTGAAAAGAAATCCATGTCATTATCGGAGCTTCTTATTCCATTTATGAAGCTAAGCAATAACGGTCATGCTGAAATATTAGTGAAAGAGATGGGGAAAGTGAAGAAAGATGAAGGCAGTTGGGAAGCTGGATTGGAAGTAGTGACAGACTTTCTTCAAAAGCAAGGCCTTAACACCGACGATATGCGTCTGCGAGACGGTTCAGGTATCTCTCACGTTACATTAGTTAAACCAAATCAACTTTCCAAATTTCTATTTAACATCCAAACCGAAAGCTGGTTTGACCCCTTTTATCGTTCTCTTCCAATTGCAGGCGATTCAGATCGATCTGAGGGCGGTACGCTACGATATCGCATGAGAGACACAGCTGCAGAACAAATCGTCCATGCCAAAACCGGATCCTTAACCGGCGTCTCTTCCCTTTCAGGATATGTGGAACAAGGGAACGGCCTCGTCTTTTCCATTTTACTGAATCAATTTGTTGAAGAAGATGACATCAAGGACATTGAAGACGAAATCGCTATAGTGCTAGCAGAGTACTCTACTGAAGGAAAAGAATAAGATTCACTAGAAAGCGTTCAGTTTTGAAATGCCAAAAAAGAAAATTGAAACACATGATGTCCCCAGGGTTTATGGAATGATCGATAACCACATACCAATCATTAAAAATATCTGAAATAACTCAGCATTGCATATTGCATTGTTCGAAATTAAAAATGGATGACAATTCCCTCTATCCATTCGAGGGAATTGTCATCCATTTTATTTTAGAAAATAGACTTCATTATTTTCTTTCCTTGTCAGGATAAAAGAGAACCTTCACATAGGCGTCTTTTCTGTTAATAATGTTATCAAAGGTTTCTGGGCCATCTTCAAGAGCTAACCTGTGTGAAATCATTGGTTTTACATTAATTCCACCCGTACTCATATAGTGAATCGAAGAACGCCATTCTTCTCCTGGGAATGGTGAGGAAATAGCATTCCAGGATCCTAGAACTCTTAATTCATTTCGAACTATCTTTTCAAAATAAAAACGCTCTATTTTGATATCTGCATAAGGAATACCCATGAACACAACTTCTCCACCTTTTTTTGGTAATGCAAATACCTGAGAAGAGGTAACTGGAGAACCTGCTGATTCGATAGCTAAATCAACGCCAATACCATTCGTGTATGCCATGAGCTGTTCATGAGCAGGCTTTTCCAATGAATTAATAACGACATCTGCGCCTAATTCTTTTGCAATTTTGAGCTTAGCCATGTCGATGTCAATTGCATAGACTTTTTTTGCACCGAAGATTTTTGCCCATTGAACAGCTAATAATCCAATACTTCCGCATCCCATAACAGCGACATCAGCACCAGGCTTGATACTCGAACGATAGAAACCATGAGCTACGACCGAAGAAGGCTCAACTAGTGCTGCTGTATCGTAATCAACGTTATCTGGTATAGACAGAACATGCGATTTAGGTAATTTTACGAACTCCGCATAAGCACCAGGATGGCGTGCGCCAATCACAGTTAACTTAGCGCATCGGGATAAATCACCTTTTTGGCAGTTTTCACATTCTCCGCAATAGAAGGTCGGACACCCGACAACTCGATCTCCTAGTTGAACGTGACTAACCTCCGAGCCAACCTTCGAAACTTCTCCTGCAAACTCATGACCAAAAGTCATACCAGGTACATACGGCCCTAGTTTCCTATACCTGGAAATGTCCGAGCCACATATACCAACTGCTTTCACCTTAATAATAACGTCTTCTTCATTCTCGATGATCGGTTCAGACAGGTTTTCAAATCGAATATCTTGCTCATTATACAAGTTGAGAGATTTCATCTTTACCCTTCTCTCTATTTTTTTATTATTAATCAATCGTTTATGCTGATTCATTTCTAGATCTTCGCCTGCTTAATTTATAGAAAGCCAAACAAACAATGACTGTATTAAAAGTCACTTGATGTTCAAAGTAGAAATCTCCGACAATACTAAATGGTCCGAGCATAAAGTCCAATAGTGCTTCCGTCATTCCTATCCCTCATTTCTTGGTGAGCCCGCGCTCAATAAACTAAAATTTCAGTTTATTACCTCTGTATGATTAGCCGACTGGAGTCAATAACACTTTAATTGCTTCTCCACTTTTAATCACTTTATAAGCTTCTTCCCATTGAGTAATATCAAATTCGTGTGTGACTAAAGAGTTCGCTTTGACGCTTCCGTTATTAATTAACTCTAGAGACGGCTCCCAGTCAGCTGAATTCTGGCTTCTACTTCCGATCACGCGAATTTCCTTTTGAATGATTTTTTCAAGATCAAATTGAACTTCAGGGTTAGCGAAAATACCAACTTGTGCATATTGTCCCTTCTTCCTCAAAAGATCCAACCCCTGTTTGGCTGCTGGAACAGCTCCAGAACATTCAAATACGACATCTGCACCGTACCCATCTGTAAGGCTATTAACCAGTTCTCGAATGTTGTCTTCTTGGATATTCACTACATAATCGATGCCTAGTTCTTTCGCTTTCTCCAAACGGACTTTGTCGTTCGTAAGGCCCGTAATTAATACGGTTGCTCCTCTACTTTTTGCCACCTGGGCCGTAAACAAACCAATCGGTCCTGGCCCCATTACAACGACTATATCCCCGTTAATGATATTCGTTTTTGTCACAGCATGATGCGTACATGCGAGGGGTTCGGTCATAGCTGCTGACCTATAATCAACATTATCAGGGAGAATATGGACACTATCTTTGTGTGCAATTAAATAGTTAGCAAACCCACCATCTTGCTGGGTTCCTAACCCCTTACGATAATTGCATAAGTTATAGTCACCAGACTTACAATACTCACATTCACCACAAATATAAAAAGTAGTTTCGGAAGTAACTCGATCTCCAACGTTGTATTCTGTAACATTTGGTCCTACTTCAATCACTTCTCCAGAAAACTCATGTCCAAGCGTAACAGGGAACCGAACCTTATAATGCCCTTCATAAGTGTGAATATCTGATCCACAGATTCCAGCGTATTTCACTTCAATTTTCACTAAATCTTTCGCTACAGCGGGTTCTTCTTTTTCTTGAATGTCTAAATTCCCAAATCCAGGTGCTGTTTTCACTAGAGCTTTCATAT
Organism: Anaerobacillus sp. 63XJN7_4_ISO-PGPR-S23-413; assembly: GCF_056173725.1. Lineage (NCBI taxonomy): Bacteria > Bacillati > Bacillota > Bacilli > Caryophanales > Bacillaceae > Anaerobacillus > Anaerobacillus sp. 63XJN7_4_ISO-PGPR-S23-413. Next base: position 911,307 of record NZ_CM149688.1, on the reverse strand, counting down.
ACATTCCTCCTGGTCAATCTAGCATTTTAATTCGAGATCATAGAATTAATTAAACAAGCTAAACACTTTATAGATAAGCCAGTTGACTAAGTTACCACCCTGGTCGATACTAGAGATTTTGGTAGAGCCTTCAGGCATATTAAAATCAGCATTGATCGCCATTTGGGTAAACATCGGAGCGACGTCTGTTGCTATATAGAGCGAAATTCCGATCATAATCGTACCTACGATAACGGAATGAACAATATTTCCTCTTGCAGCGCCGACAATAAATGCCACTACGAACGGAATCGTAGCTAAGTCCCCAAAAGGTAATAGAGAGTTACCAGGGAGAATAACAGCTAAAGCAACAGTAACCGGTACTAGAATAAGAGCTGTAGAAATAACGGCTGGATGCCCTAGCGCTACTGCAGCGTCAAGACCGATATGTATTTCTCTGTCACCAAATCGTTTCGATAACCATTCTCTTGCGGATTCAGAAACTGGCATTAGTCCTTCCATTAAGATCTTTACCATACGAGGCATCAAGACCATAACGGCCGCCATTGCCATGCCGATTTCAATCACATCACCAACGCTATAACCTGCAAGAATACCAATAACGGCACCTAGAAAAAGTCCAATAAAGATTGACTCTCCGAAAATACCAAAGCGTTTTTGGATCGTATCCGGATCTGCATTCCAGTTTTTCACGACTGGGGTTCTTTGTAATAGTTTCACTAAAAATATACCTGGTGCATAAGAAATTGTACTTCCTGTCGCGATCGACACTCCTGGTAGTTCAAAGAATTCACTAACCATAGGTGCTGTCCAGTCCGCAACTTTAAGTGCGATAACTTGGAATATGACTGCAGCAAGTAGACTTTGGATGATACTACCTGAGATGGCATATACCATTGCAGCCATGAAGGTATAGTGCCAGAAGTTCCAAATATCCACATTCATCGTCTTAGTTGTTTTCGTCACTAGCATGATCACGTTCACCAGTAAACCGAGCGGGATAATAAATGCCGCAACACCTGATGCCCAGGCAATAGATGAGGACGCTGGCCAACCGACATCAATCACGTTTAGTTCGACCCCTAATCGATCTACCATCCCCTGCGCTGCAGGTCCCAAATTATTCACAAGCAAATCGACTACTAAAAAGATCCCAACAAAAGCTACACCGATCGTTAAGCCTGACCGAAACGCTTTACCCGGTTTCTGGCCGAATAATAAACCTAGTAAGAAGATAGCTACTGGCAAGATAACGGTTGCACCTAAATCTAAAAAGCCTTGTACGATATTGACGAATCCTTCCATCAAATTTGCCTCCCAACATTATGAAACTAATCTAATTATCTTCTAATAAATGAAGTGAATTCATTTTACTTCCACTCTACCTCTTAAGCTCTTCAAGAATTTTCTGTTTCGTGTCATCCGTTCCGATTCCAGTTAGGAATGACCGGGCATTAATGACTGGAAACGGATATTCTTTCTTCGTCATAGCCGTTGTCACAAGCAAATCTGCCGTATCTACGTAACCACCCACTTCAGTGATTTTGATCTGAACAAGATCCACTTTTAGCTGATGCTCTTTTGCCATTTCTTCAATAGCTCCATTCACGATTGTTGATGTCGCAATACCTGCTCCACATGCTACTAATACTTGTTTCTTTTTCATTCTTTCTCATCTCCCTTTAAAATAGAAATTAATAATCCTAAGTAACAAACTCTATTTGTTTCTAATTATTTTTTGAGCTCTTCAAGAATTTTCTGTTTCGTGTCATCCGTTCCGATTCCAGTTAGAAAAGAACGTGCATTGATGACTGGGAACGAATATTCTTTCTTCGTCATGGCAGTTGTGACAAGCAAATCTGCCGTGTCTACGTAACCACCCACTTCAGTGATTTTGATCTGAACAAGATCCACTTTTAGCTGATGCTCTTTTGCCATTTCTTCAATAGCTCCATTCACGATTGTTGATGTCGCAATACCTGCTCCACATGCTACTAACACTTGTTTCTTTTTCATTCTTTCTCATCTCCTACAAGGGATTCAAATACTATTTTCGTTTTTATTATCTGTTTAATTGTTGTCTTATCCTTCTCCGTCACCAGATACTGTAACGTCTCTTCACTCTGAAATACCTGCATTAACTGTTGCAACAATGAAAGTTGTGAATGAGTTTCATCCATTGCAAGCATGAATACTAATTTCACAGGAGTGGTTTCACTGTCATCCCCCATCACTCCAAAATCTACTGTTTCATTCAATACACCCATACTAATCGTCTTTTGATTAACGTGATGGACGTCTGTATGGGGAATCGCAACTGATATACCAGCTGTTGGTAATCCAGTAGCAAATTCAATTTCTCTTGCGATAATGGCATCAATAAAGCTTTCCTTCACGAGATTTTTGTTCACTAGGTTCTGGCCCATTGTGGTTAGGACTTCTTCTTTTGCTGAACATTCTAGATCCAGAAGAATGACAGATTCATCAAAAAATAACTCACTCATCTCTTCACCTCATTAACTTATTCAGATACAACGTTCTAATCTTTAGAATAGCTTTTGATTATTTCATGAATCTCCTCAACTGAATCAGAGTGAATCACTCGATTTCGATCAACTTCAGAACCAGCAAGCTTCATAAGTTGCATCAACGCATGGATATGTTTCTGCTTGTCTACGGCTGCGATGACAACAACCAGGTTGATTTTGTATTCCGAAGTAAAAGCTACTCCATTTTCTAATTTCAATAAACTCATTCCAACTTCGTTCACACCTTCATCAGGAGCTGCATGGGGGATTGCAACGTTTGAGCCAATAACGATATATGGATCCTCACTTGTCCGATGAAGCATCGCCTCTACGTATTTAGGTTCAATATGACCTTTCCGCATCAAAGGCTCTGAGCTAATTCGAATCGCTTCTTCCCATGAACCAACTGATTTTCTCTTTGTAATATACTCGGGGAGGATGAGTTCATGTAAATGACTATCCAGCTTTTTCACAGTGTGTTTCACTGAGGATTCTTCCTCGCGGTTGATATACGATTGTAGATCTCGGGTAAGCTCTTCTTCATTATTTATCACCGTATGATTTCTAATAATATCGATTAGATGGTTCACGTTTATATCGTTTGGAATGTAACCATATAGTTCTAACATGACTTGCTTTCGTAAACGATATTTCTCATCGCGGCCTAGAAAAGCTTTTGAGACAAACAACTTCTTTTCTGTTTCAAGAAATGTCGGTGAGAAGACAACATCGTAATCTAGATCGTACTCTTGAAACCCTCGTACTGATAATGAATCAAGAAATACAAATTCCGGAAATAACTCTCTTAACTCATTAAACATAAGTCCTGATACAGAGACACCTTGTGGACATACGACAATTGCTTTTGTTTTCTTCTCAATGCTATCGCCCTGTTTTCTCATCCATCCGCCAATTAACATTGTGATATACGCAGTTTCATTCTCAGGGGCTTTACTACCTATTAATTTTTCGAGTGGCCCAATACACCGTTTTATCAAATGATGTAATTCCTTGAATTCGTTACTCAAGGATTTATGAACCTCTATGGTGTCAGTAAGGTGGTATTTGATGCGATAATAGGCTGGTTTAATATGCTGTAATAAGTTATTTAGCAATTGCTCCTTGTTTTGAAAATAAATGCAAGTACTCTTCTCAAAAAGCTGGAGCATCGTATCGATTGCAGGTACTAAGTCTGGAATCGTATCAGCTTCGGTTAGATATTCAGACCAATATACATTCGATGTTAATAAGTGCAGTGTACAAAACAATCTTTCTTCCACTGGTATTTCATCATTGGAATGACGGAATATTTCTTCTGTAGCCTGATATTCCTTTGTATTAGATAAATTTTCATATTTGATTGAAAATGATTGGAGTATCCGACCATGTTGAATTCGTTTTAGAATCAAAATGAAAACATATGGCATCGTACCGATCTTTTCATCCGTAAATTTCAAGTTCAATGTACTCTCAATCTTCTCAATTCGTTTCATAAACTCATCTACTTCACTTTCTTCAATCTGAGCTAAATTCTTCAAAATCACAGTTCCCCCGTGATATTGAAGCAACATATAAGTAACATTAATGAGTAGCTTACGAATTTGAAACTCTTTCCCTTCCAACACGTAACCGCTTTTCCTGGAATATCGAATAATCAAATGATAGTCATCTAGAAAAGATTGAACCTGCTTCATATCACTTAAAACCGTATTCTTACTTACCGCTAGTTCGCTTGTAAAATGATTCAGTGAAAGCTCTTCCTCGTAACTTAACAGCATCAATATAATGAGATACACTCGTTGCTTCTCTGGTAGGACTGCGGTTGTTATAGAAGGTTCTTTCTCATCACCGGTAAGAGTCGTAAAAACCTCTTGATCAATGATGAAGTGCCCCTGTCTTGTTCGTTCGATTACCGGAAGGTCCTTAGTCATCAGCCATTCATTCACTTTGTTAACGCTGTAACCAAGCTGTCTACGAGTTAAGTTATATTTCTTCTCTAAAGCCATACTAGTGATCCTTGGATTACTAATTAATTCCTCCAAAATCAGCTTGCTTCTATCACTACTTGACAACTGTAGCCCCCCTTTCAATATTTATTGTAGCACCCATCACACACGTAATGATTACGCTTTCATCCCAAATTGTCGGACAGTTTATGTACAACGTCGTGATTTAAAAACGGTAATATTATGATCATTGATAACATCCTATAAATTGATAATAAATGATAATTATATAATTTATTTCCAAGTGCTGCTATTAAGTTGTTAGTCGGATTGTTCGTTTGTTTTTCTTTATTTACAATCAAAATAAATGCAAAAAAAGGAACTCCTCTAGGAGTTCCTTGACCTATATTTAAGGTTTTCTTCCATAGCCTACTAAAATTGATAAGATTATCACACTGTCTCTATTTATATACTAGATCATAATGAAATTAAGTGGTACGTCCTCGCCATTTCCCCCTCATGCTTTTCTCCAATTTGAATTTCAAATTCCTTCCCTTCCTGAAATCCAACCTTTTCAAGCACTCGAGCGGATCCTCTATTCTCAACAAGACAAACCGTTTCAAACATCGTCAAGCCAAGTTCCTTTTTCCCAAACTCAATTGCATGCTCAGCTGCTTTTGTACCAATGCCCCGCTTCCAAAAAGGTGGTGCCACCCAATAATCGATCGCACCGACGCCCTCCCTTTCACGTCTGACTGAAATACTTCCAGCGAATTCACCATCAACGACGATGGCGAATGGGTAATGCTTTCCTGCTTTATGTTCTTCTGATACGATCGCAAACCACTCTTCTGCGCCATTCGGAGGGTAGGGATCAGGAACATTTGTCATCCTAGCAATAGCTTTAGAGGAGATGTACTTTTGAATCAACGGAAGATCTTCTTTATTAACCAATCGAAGGGCAACATTCATTATGTATTCTCCTTTTTCAAATGAATTTCAATGTTTATCTAATAAGATTTCTTTTTGAGAAACATCACATCACTAAATGCGATGCCCATCGCTAGTCCAAATGAGGTGAAAAATTCATATCCGGTTATCTCCGATGAAGTAAAATATGAGAACAATAGATTCATAACGCTTAGACCCGAAAACCATTTGAGAAATGTGCCTGCCCTCTCTTTTAATTCGTACTTGTTTAGCAGTCTCATTTTCCAAATAGTTAAAACTACAAAGTACAAAATAGAAAGAAAAAAGACACCTAAACACCCGAGCACCATTTCGCTTGAATACGCGTATCCATCTCGCCAATAAATAAAGATCATCACTGTCCCTATACTGATCAAAATGAGACAAAACATCACAACAGAAAGCCGATTAGCTTTTGTCATTATAGTTAACACCTCCTCTTTCCATTTTTTCACTTTTACGTTATTTTGTCATTCGTAATGTTATAAAGTAAAAAAAGCCATTCCTATTTTGGAAGTGACTTTTTACTAAGATTTATTCTTTTGAAAATCGAAAGACAAAAGAACCTAGCATCTTTCCGATCAGATTTAGAAGCAATAGCTCAATGGAGGCTAAGTACCATTCCCCGAGCATAATCACTTGCAACACGATACAGAAAAACAGTGCTGATCCCATCAGAAGAGAGAATTGATCGGATTTACTATGCTTCCTAGTAAAGCTGGATATCGATGCCGTAACATTGCCATACCCAAACAATACGATCGTAATAAGGGCGAGCACTCCTCAATTTTAAAAAGGAAGAATCCCCTGCCATTCCGGTGGATAACTAAAAAAAAGCCCATGCCAGCTAACATATAAACGCCTGTCGAAATGGCTCCGAGTGCTATTAATAGATTGTATAACCCAGCTATATTCCCAATTGATCTTCTCACCATTTCGTGCTTTCCCCTTTATCTAAAACTACATCATTTCAAGAAAACTCCCATTCAATACCAGCACAATATCTCCGATCAATCCGATACAGAAAAAAATAAAGTAGTAGCTTGCTTTCGTAATCGTTTTATTAAAAAGCTCTTGAAAAGCTTGAATAAACAGCTGTTCAAATTTAAACCAGCTTAAGATCCAACCAATAAGTAAGAAGCTAACAATTGTCATGATTCACACCCCTCCCACTTTTGGCGAAACGTTCAATCGATCTCTTTTATTTTATCATATGATCTAAATGACCTAATCTCTCATAACGAAGACAATCTAAAAAAGTTCGATCGTTAGCACAACTTATTTACTGTGCTATCGAACCGAACTTTTTTCATCAAAATACTGCCAACTATTCTTTTTGATCGGTAATGAGCATGTGTCCTGGCGCATGCGTGATCATAATCTCAGGCTTCACGTTTAACCCAACATATTGAGGTGTAACGCCACACGCCCAGAAAACTGGGATTCGCTCTTCTTCGTCAAAAGGGGTAAATTCCCCGTAATCCGGATTCTCTATGTTTTCAATGTCTATTTCTGATGGATGGCCCACATGAATCGGCGCTCCGTGCGCAAGCGGAAACTTCGATGTGATGCATATCGTTTCATCGAGCTCTTCTTTCTTAATCGCTCTCATGCTTACAACCATCTCCCCATTGAAGCGACCCGCGTCTTCACAAGGAATCGTCGTTTGATACATCGGAACAACGCGGTTCATTTCCTGATGCAACAAGCTGATCCCTTTTTCAACGAGCGCTCGCTCAAACGTAAAGCTACACCCTAACAGAAATGTAACGAAATCATCTTGCCAGACGTCTTTTAAATCAAGTACTTCCCTTTCTAGCTCGCCATTTTTATAAATGCGATACTTGGGCAGATCTGTTCGAATGTCGGCATCAGCAATACGAGGTGTAACCTGACCTGCCTCAAGAACATCCACGACAGGGCATGGCTTTGGGTTGCGCTGACAAAATAAAAGAAACTCGAACGCATACTCAGCCGGAAGCGTAATCATATTTGCCTGTAAGTAGCCATCACATTTACCTGAGGTCGTTCCACTATCTAGATTCTCATGATACTGCTGTCGCTGTGTATGAGGGGTTTCCAACACGTCATCTCCTTTATAGCTCTTTATAAATCTCAAGAAACTTTGTATTAAAATCACCTTCAACGAACTTCTCATGCCTTAGTAATTTTTGATGAAAGGGAATCGTTGTTTTCACACCTTTGATCATAAATTCACTGAGTGCCCGCTTCATCCGCTGCATCGCTTCCTCACGAGTAGCACCGTATGTAATAAGCTTCGCCACCATCGAATCATAGAACGGTGGAATCACGTAACCTGGATAAACGGCTGAATCAACTCTCACGCCAAAACCGCCTGGAGGTAAATACGTTTCTACTTTCCCAGGTGATGGCATAAATCCGTTCTTAGGATCTTCCGCATTGATACGACATTCGATTGACCATCCCTCCAAACTCACTTCATCCTGTGTGAGGGAGAGTCTTTCACCATCGGCCACTTTAATTTGTTCTTTAATCAAATCAACGCCAGTGACCATCTCTGTTACGGGATGCTCCACTTGAATTCTAGTGTTCATCTCCATAAAATAGTAGTTTCCATTAACGTCATAAATAAACTCGACCGTTCCTGCCCCAGCGTAGTTCACAGCTTTAGCTGCCCGAACAGCTGCATCTCCCATCGCTTCACGAATCGATTGATCTAAAGCTGGTGATGGCGTTTCTTCAACGAGCTTCTGCATACGTCTTTGAATCGAGCAGTCTCGCTCACCGAGATGAATCACATTACCATACAAATCCGCGATAATTTGAATTTCGATATGGCGAAAATCCTCAATGAACTTTTCAATATAGACACCCGGATTACCAAACGCTTTCTCTGCTTCCTGCTGCGTCATGTTAATCGCTTTAATCAGTTCTTCTTCCTCATGTACGACGCGAATTCCTTTGCCCCCACCGCCTGCTGTTGCTTTAATAATAATGGGGTAGCCCATTTCATTCGCAAGCTCAAGCGCTTCTTCTTTCGTTTCAATAATGCCGTCCGAGCCAGGAACAACTGGAACGCCCGCGTCTTCCATCGTTGCTCGTGCAACATCTTTCGTTCCCATGCGATTGATGGCCTCTTTACTAGGGCCAATAAACGCAATGTCACAGTCTTCGCAGATCTCTGCAAAACTAGCATTTTCTGCAAGAAAACCATATCCCGGATGAATAGCATCTACGCCGCTATTTACGGCAACCGTCATGATATTCCCAACATTTAAGTAGCTTTCACTTGATGATGTTGGTCCAATACAGTAGCTCTCATCTGCTAATTGAACATGAAGCGCGTCCCGATCCGCATCTGAATATACCGCTACAGCAGTAAGATTTAGCTCGTGGCAGGCGCGAATAATGCGAACAGCGATCTCGCCTCGATTTGCGATTAGTACTTTCTGAATACCCATCTGATCCCTCCTATTCTGGCTTTACTAAGAATAGCGGTTGACCAAATTCAACAAGGTCACCATTCTCGACAAGAATTTCGATGATTTCTCCATTCACATCTGCTTGCACGTCATTGAACATCTTCATCGCTTCTAGTACACAAACAACGGTTTCTTCCTGAACAGTATCCCCTACTTGAATAAAGGCGGGTTCATCAGGTGAAGGTGAGGAGTAGAACATCCCTACCATTGGTGAAGTAACAGTATGAGTGCTTTCTGAGATCTCTTCCTCGTCTGGACTCGGGATAACATTACCCTGACCTCGCTCCTCTACGGCCGTCGGCGTGACAGGAGCAGACTCCTCTTCTCTTTTAACTTGCCCTTCTCCGTAAGGATTCTGGTTTTTCACTTTTACTACGAAGCTATCATGCTCATAATGAACCTCATCTACAGTTGAACCATCCACATATTTAATCATTTCAATAATTTCTTTTGAACTTAACATGTTGTATTCTCCTTTATCGACGGGGATTAGACACTTTACTTAACGTACGCATAAAACGATCATTCTCTTCATAAGCTTTTTGCGCTTCTTCTACAGTAACTTCACGAAAACGAATCGTGCTACCTGGCATCGCTTGAGCAAGATATGGAATGTCACTTGAGATAACAGTGGCGATTCGTGTATAACCGCCGGTTGTTTGACGATCAGACATAAGAATAATTGGATCGCCACTAGCAGGCACTTGAATCCCGCCAAGCGGAATGGCTTCAGAAATAATATCGGCTGAACCCGCGTGCTCGATTTTCTCACCTTTCAAGCGAAAGCCCATTCGATCTGATTGCGGCGTCACTTCATAAGGGGTAGATAGAAAGGTATCGGTCCCTTTTTCAGTAAAAGCATGAGGTCCCATGACAACGCGTATATCGAGCTCTCTATGGTAGTCAGGAATTTCTTCAGGATGAAGGGCACGTCCGCTAACTCCCTTGATTTCTTCCGCACGACAAAGCACGTCACCTTTTTCAAGAGCTCGTCCTTCAATACCGCCAATCCCTGCTTTTAAGTAGGTTGATTTACTGCCCATAACGAATGGAACATCGTAGCCGCCTGCTACGCTGATATATGACCTTGCTCCTGAAAGCGGCTGCCCAAATTCAAGCCGATCTCCTTCTTTTACTTCGAAGCTCTTCCACATTTGAACCTCTTCACCGTTCACTTTTGGGGAAAGGTTACCGCCACAGATCGCTATAACAGCCTGATTTAATATTTCTAATACAGGTCCCATAACTGTTACTTCAAGAACCGCTTCATTCCCTTTGTTACCAACAAGAAAATTAGCGATATTCATTGAAAAAGGATCCATGGCTCCTGATACAACAATGCCATACTGCTGATACCCTTTTCTCCCCTCGTCCTGAATGGTGGATAAAAGACCTGATTTTTTTACTTTAAATAGTGAGTTAGACACTGGCATTCACTCCAACACGCTTGATCTCTATTCCATTTCCCTCGATACGTTCTCTCAATTTTTGAACAAAAAGCAGCGCCTCAGGCTCATCTCCGTGCACGCAAATCGTATCAGCTTGAATGCTAATATCGCTGCCATTGACGGCGGTTACTTTCCCTTCCGTTATCATGCGAATGACTCGTTCCACAGCTTCGTCCGCATCATGAATCATCGCATTCGGCTCCGTTCTTGGAGTCAACGTACCATCTTGTTGATACGTACGATCAGCGAAAACTTCTTCCGCAACGGTTAACCCGCATGCTCTTCCTGCCTTCACTAATTCGCTTCCTGCTAATCCGTATAAAACGAGGTTCGGGTTAACGGCATAGATAGCGTTTGCAATCGCTTTGGCAACAGCAGAGTCTTTCGATGCTTTGTTATAAAGCGCACCGTGAGGCTTCACATGATAAACAGTGGTTTGATGGACATTCGCAACACCCTGAATGGCACCAACTTGATATGCGACGAGGTTATATACCTCATCAGGTGACATGTTCATATCTCGCCTGCCAAACCCTCCAAGATCAGGAAATCCCGGATGTGCACCAATGGATACCCCTAGAGACTTGGCTAACTCGACTGTTTTCATCATGACATTATGATCTCCCGCATGATAACCGCACGCGATATTGGCTGATGAAATAAAAGGAATAACATTCTCATCATTACCGATTTTGTACGCCCCAAAGCTTTCTCCTAAATCACTATTTAAATCAACTGACTTCATGATATCCCACCTTCTTCTCTTCGGTTTCAACAACATAGTCTCCACGCTTAATCGCTTCTTTGATTTCTAGAAATTCTGTTTTACTAACAGAAACAAAACGTAAGTAATGACCTGATTCTAATAAGATCGGTGACTCACTTGTCGGGTCATACAGCTTAACCGGCGTTTGTCCAATAAGCTGCCAGCCACCTGGTGATTCTAGCGGATAGACGCCCGTTTGAGCTCCAGCAATACCAACAGATCCAGGCTCTATTTCAGCACGTGGATTTTCACGTCTTGGCGTTGCGATTTCTTCAGACATTCCTCCTAGATAAGGAAATCCAGGGACAAAGCCCATCATGTAAATGAGGTAATCTTTATCAGCGTGAATTGAAATCACTTCTTCTTTACTTAATCCGTTATGCTCCGCTACAAACTCTAAATCGGATCCTACTTCATCCCCATAATAGGTTGGGATGATATAAACAAGAGAAGCAGATTCTGCTTCTCTTCCATGTTGTTGTTCGTTCATTTCCTCAAGCTTTTCTTTCAGTGTACTGTAAGAAATTTTGCTTGGAAGATAATAGATCGTTAACGTTGTATAAGCTGGCACCCATTCTTCCACTCCATTAATAGGGTGCTGCGCAAGTTCGTCCGCAAACATTCTTATTTTCTGATTCGTTTCTTCTGATATCTCGGTGCCAAATACAAGCTGAATGCCCGTATCACCAAGCGGAAAATAATCAAGTTTCACACATGTTCCTCCTAACAATTAAGAAAAAAGCTGTGGCACTTTATCAATAAGCGTAACGATGGCTAAGTAGGCTGTAATAAGAAAGACGAACCCACCAAAGATCGTTAGCCATAGCGGATGTTTGTAATCCCCTACGATCGATTTCTTATAAGCAGCTACAAGGAGTGTTCCAAGAGCAACAGGTAAAATCAATCCGTTAAAAGCTCCAGCAAGGATCAGTAACAGAACCGGCTTTCCGATGAAGGTGAAAATGATCGTCGATACGGCAATAAATCCAATCGTTACTCCTGAATGATGACGATCCACTTTCTTCGATAGCGTTCTTAGAAACGATACAGATGTATAAGCCGCGCCAACGACTGACGTAATCCCTGCTGCCCAAAGAACGATACCAAACATTTTATAACCAATGGCCCCTGCTGCTTGTTGGAACACAGACGCAGGCGGGTTGGCTGGATCTAGTTTAAATCCTGTTGCAACAACACCTAACACCGCAAGAAATAGAAAGACGCGCATGATCGACGCAATTAAAATTCCTGAAACGGAACTTTTCGTTACCTGGTGGAGGTTTTCTTTACCTGAAATCCCCGCATCAAGCAGGCGATGTCCCCCTGCAAACGTAATGTATCCGCCAACTGTTCCACCGACTAATGTAATAATCGCAAACACATCAATTTTGTCTGGCGCAAATGTATGTGTAATCGCATCTCCGACCGGTGGATTACTTTGGAACGCTACGTACAATGTTAGTAAAATCATAAGCCCACCGAGGATTCGTGCGATTTTATCCATCGCAACGCCAGCTTCCTTCGATAGGAAAATCCCAATCGTAATCACACCTGTAATGGCTGCACCGATACGTGGATCAATGCCAAATAGAACATTCATTCCAAGTCCAGCACCACCGACGTTACCGATATTAAAGGCAAGTCCACCAAGCGCTACGGCGAAGGCAAGGAAATAGCCAAGTCCAGGAACAACCATATTTGCGATGTCCTGTCCTTTTTTCTTAGAAACAGCGATGATTCTCCAAATATTTGCTTGAACCCCAATGTCTAGAATAATGGATATAAGAATAACAAACCCGAAACTCGCAAGAAGCTGTTCCGTAAAGACAGCCGTCTGGGTTAGAAAACCTGGTCCAATAGCTGACGAGCCCATTAAGAAAGCAGCACCAAGAATGACACCCCATTTACTTTTCGTTGGGCCATTCTCTATTGATAATGGGTCTTTATTTTTCGAAGCCATCAAATTCCCCCTTTTTTATATGATTCATCCGTTACATGAATCGATGCGTTTTTTCTCTTATCTCTACGATATCACGTAATTTTCAGATAATTTTATAAGATTCCGCACAAAAAAACCGCCCATATCGGGCGATTTCGCTCATGTTATATCGTATTTATCAATTCGACGCTGCAGGGCATACCGACTAATGCCTAGTAGCTTACTTGCCTGCGTAATATTCCACTTCGCATCTTGAATCGCTTTCTCAATATATTTCTTTTCGATTGATTCAATATGATCTTCTAATGAAAATTCCTTATCGAAGACGACCTCTTCAATTGATTTCGATCCTTCTACTTGTCCTTCAACTGGGTTTAAGAAATCAAAATGATGAGCGGCAAGCTCATCTTCTCGGTGTAAAATGGCAATGCGCTCGATCGTGTTTTTGAGCTCTCTAACATTCCCCGGCCAATCATAGTTCAACAGTCGCTTTTTCGCATCGGCTCGAAGCATTGGCTTTTCTTTCCTCATTTGCTGACAAAATTCATTTAGGAAATAATCTGTTAGCATGACGATATCATTCTCACGTTCACGTAAGGGAGGTAGCTTCACCGGTACGACGTTCAATCGATAATAAAGATCTGACCTGAACTCCTTCTCCTGTATCATCTTTTCAAGGGAACGGTTCGTTGCAGCAATCACACGCACATCCATTTCAATATCGTGTACACTTCCAATTCGCTTAATCTTCTTATCCTCCAAAAAGCGCAGAAGCTTCACTTGAATATCGAGTGATAAATCACCGATTTCATCAAGAAATAGAGTTCCCCCATCTGCCCATTCCATTAACCCGATCTTCGGTTGAGTCTGATCAAGTGCACTATTTTTTTCCCGACCGAAAAGTTCCATTTCAATCAGATCTGAAGGTATACTCGCACAGTTCACCGCAACAAACGGTCCTTCATGACGATGACTTTGTTGATGAATGCTCCTTGCCACAAGCTCCTTGCCCGTCCCAGTCTCTCCTCTAACGAGCACGGTCGTATCATTGCTTTCTGCAATAAGAGAAATTTTGTCTTTCAACTCATTCATTTGGTCACTTTCGCCGATCATTCGAACGAGCTTGGTTCTTCTCTCCTCTTCTCTATATCGCTCTACTTCTTTTTCAAGATGGTGCTGCTTCATCCATTTTTCCAGGGTGATTTTCAGTTCTTCGAGCTCAAATGGCTTTGTTAAATAATCAAAAGCTCCTTCTTTGATCGCACGAACGGCCGTCTTTGCATCACCATACGCCGTAAGCATCATCACAGCCATTTCGGGGTAATGCTCTTTCCACTTGTGCAGGGAATCAAGACCATTCCCATCAGGTAAGCGAATATCTAATAGCAGCACTTGAGGACTAAATTCATCCACTAGCTTCCAGCCATCTTCAAGCGTTGAGGCGACTCGCACTTCATAACCTTCATCTTCAAGAAACATCTGGAGTGTAAGACGAAGCGTTGTTTCGTCGTCAATAATCCCTACTTTCACAGCCATCTAAACTTCCCCCTTCCTCGTTGGAAATGTGATAAAGAACGTCGTGCCTTTTCCAAGGGTACTTCTTACATCCATTTCCCCGTTATTCTGAACGACTAGCTGATGGACGATCGACAAACCAAGCCCTGTTCCTTCAGAACGGGTAGTAAAGAATGGATCAAAGATCTTCTCCATCACAGAATCTTCCATACCTATGCCATTATCTGACACCGTTATCGTTACATTCGCTCCGCTCTTGTAACTTGAAAGCATCAGTTTGCCGCCATCAGGCATAGCGTTGATCCCATTTAGAATTAAATTCAATAGAATTTGACGAAGGTGATCGCGGTCTACGATGATTTCATCTTCGTTTCGTTCAATCTCTAGCGCGACATTCTTTTCGCTCGCCATTGTCTTCATCAGTAAGACGAGTGAATGAAAGACATCATCTACATGAATGACAGAAGGATTCGTATCCATTGGTCTTGAGAATTGGAGAATATTGGTGATGATTTTATTCACACGATCAATGTCTAACATCATGTTCTCTGTCAACGCAAGCTGATTATCTGACAACTCAAGTCTTCGTGTTAATAGCTCTGTCGTCGTTTTAATGCCAGCTAGTGGATTCCGAATTTCATGAGCAATTCCGGACGCCATTTCACCTAATGAAGCAAGGCGAGACATTCGCTCCACGCGCTGCTCTAATTTTCTTCTATGTGTAATGTCTTCAAACGTAATAATGGACCGCTGCTTTTCTGTTGTGTTTAAGACTTTATAACTCACCGCATAAAACACTTTCTCTTCATGTCGTTTATGATTCCAAATTTCTTCACTTCTTTTTTTCGTTTCGTGAATCGTTAATTTCTCAAACCGCTCTCTTAAAAGAGGGTCTTCCTTCATCATCGTCTGAGCCGCTTCATTGTAGACAGAGCTAGCTCCTTCTATTACAAGAACGATGCCTACGTGAACACTATCCAAAATCGTTTCATTCAACTTCTTTATTTTCTCAATTTGGACGTTTCTTTCATCAAGTGTTTGCACCATTTCTTTTAAAGAGGTTGAAAGCACGCCAATTTCATCTTTACGATTCTCTTTCATATGAAGATCGTCCTCTCTCTCACCAAGAGCAATCCTTTTGCAAAAAGCAGCAAGGTTTTTGATTGGTTTTGAAAGGTGATACGAAAGAATAATTGTAAACTGAACGGCAATGACACCTGTAAAAATGCTAATTAACAGCGTATATTTTTGAATATTCGGGAGTGATCCGGAATAGAAAGAGAATGTCAGCGGATGATAAAGTGTCCAGTTCCACTGCTCTAGCTGCTCTGTTAGCACGGTATTTTCTGTCCATAAATTGGACCTAGCTTCTCCGTTGTACCAATCTATTTCATTCGGTTGAACGACTTCCCCCTCTGAAGATAGGGTGCCATCTTCTTCTTCTACATACAAACCTTTCGTTTCATTAATCATGATTTTGATCAATGACTTCGCATCTTCTTCACTCATATCTCCGTTCTGAACACGTTCATTGAGCTTATCCGCATAGCGATTAAGACTAATCAACTGCTCTTGAGCTGTTGCCTGTTTTAATTGTTTCTCAGACTGATAGCTCGACCACATCGAGACAGCACCAATGATAAAGATCGGTAGCAGAACGATAATTAAGAAAGGGACTAATATTTTACGTTCAATAGAATGACGCATTAGGAAGATCTCCCCCCTTTCCAAAAGAAGAAAAATCCTGCTATCGCAAGGGACGGTAGAACGGGATGATAAGTTGCCTGAACCTCCTGCGGAATAAGAAGAAAGGCAATAAGATAGGTGATTAAGCCTCCGAAAGATGAACGAAGGGCATTTCGTTTAGCCACTTTCGTGTACAGCCCCCCGTATAAAGGGAAAAACAACGAAACGGCAATGATCCCCCATATATGTCCGCTAAATGGAACGATTCCCTCCGGCGGAGTGAATGCAATAATGAGCGAAAACGTCGCAAATATAAAAATCATCCAGCGCGTCCATGAAATCACCTTTAGATCAATCGCTTTTTTCCTGCGGATCGGAAGCGTGATATCATACACAAAGCTCGTCGCCATAATAAGAAGCTGAGAATTAGCCGTAGAAATGGCAGCAGCGACAACGCTAATAAGCAAAATCCCCTTCAAAGGCGTTTGGAGTAAATACGTAATAATAAAAGGATAAATTTCATCTGTACTACTAAACGAGACGTTAGGATCCAATACTCTTGAACCTATCCCAATGACAAAAATAGAAAAATAGATAAGAACTAAAAAGACCGTACTCGAGATGACCATCTTTAACGCCACTTCTTTTGATCGAGACGAAAGGATCCGCACGGCGTATTGAGGATTTGCCGCAACACCAATGCCGAGTGATAAGAACGCACTCACTAGCGCCCAGAACGATAAGCCCCCCTCAGGAAACAGAGCCAAATAAGAATCATCCCTTCGATCCGCAATCGCTGATAGGCCCGTCATCAATTCAGATAGCCCTCCTATTTCACCCACAATAAATAGAGCTCCTAGCATCGTTCCAAACAGTATTAAACAGAAATGAAAAATATCCGTACGGGCAACAGAATGAAGACCACCAAACGTCGTGTACAGAACAAAAATATAGATCAAAAACACACTTACCGTATAAGGCACTTCAAGCATTTGACTAACCACAATACCAAACCCTCGGATTTGGATCACAACGTATAAGAGATAACTAACACTAAGAATAATTCCAACCCAAACTTGCAGTAGCTTTGAATCATAACGTACTAAGAAAAACTCTGGAACCGTTACAACGTTATATGTATAGAGTTTTGTTGAAATAAAAAACAAGCCGATTAATCCAAGCAACCAGGCGATTGCCGTTGTCCAAATAACGGACATACCCCCTTCATAAATCAAACCTGGTAGACCAAGAAGCGATGCTGCACTAAACCATGTCGCGCAAAAGGACGCAATACTCGGAAACAAAGGCAGATTTCTTCCCGCTAGAAAATACCCTTTCAGCTCATCCGTTTTATCGAAACCGTGTTTCCCAAAGATAAGAATAGCAATGGTGTAGATGAGGAAAACACCTAGATAAAGTAATTCATCCATTTGGCTCCTCCCTTCAAACGTTGTAAATCTATGGATGCCTTAGCGTAAAATAGCTCATTCGTTTCAGGTTTCATTATATACAACATAACGTTGAGACACCAGAAACGAAGGAATGATGGGGTTCGAACTACAAAAAGGCCGCTACCTTTTGGTAACGACTTTTTTGATCTATTTAGTTAGTCACCTGGTTTATGAAACGTCTAAACGCTTGCTGACCTGCTTCATCTTGTTTAAATACTCCCGCATGTTCTAGAACAGTCGAGAAGGTTAAACCAATTTCATGTCTAAGCGTGTCACGTAACTGATCCTTCGATAGAGATCCATGTTTCTTCATCACCTTTTTAGCCCAGGGTACATGCTTCGCTACCACTTCATCATGTAATGCGCGATCAAGGTGTTGATCTTCTATATAAGAAGCGAGCTTTTCCATTTCTTCTATAAGACGCCCGGGCAGAACCGCAAGACCCATGACTTCAATCAAGCCAATGTTTTCTTTCTTAATATGATGCACTTCTTCATGTGGATGAAAAATCCCCATTGGGTGTTTCGCGCTCGTTCGATTATTTCGTAACACAAGATCTAACTCAAATTGATCTCCGCGCATTCTTGCGATTGGGGTGATCGTATTATGAGGTTCTCCATCTGTTTCATGTACTAAAGCGACATCATGATCAGTATATCCTCTCCACGACGTTAGAATTGTATTCGCAAGCTCCGTTAGACGCTTCCGATTCTTTCCTCGCAAGCGAAGCACGGACATCGGCCAGTTTACAATCCCGATCGTCACATCCCGATAGCCGTTAATGTGAACTTTTTCCTGAATCTCCGCTTTCGCCATCGGGAATTCATGATGCCCTCCTTGGAAATGATCGTGACTTAAGATCGATCCACCGACAATCGGAAGGTCCGCATTGGAACCGATAAAGTAATGAGGGAACTGCTCAGTAAAATGAAGCAAGCGATCAAAACCTTCTTTAGAGATCGTCATCGGACGATGGTACTCAGATAAAATGATTGCATGCTCATTGTAATAAACGTAAGGAGAATACTGAATGTACCAATTTTCTCCCTCAAGGTTCACTGGAATGATTCGATGCTGATCGCGCGCTGGATGATCAAGTCTTCCGGCATACCCGACATTTTCTTTGCAAAGCAAGCATTTCGGATAGGCTGAAGATGGATTGGCTTTTGCTGCTGCGATCGCTTTAGGATCTTTCTCAGGCTTTGATAAGTTTATCGTGATTTCAAGGTCACCATACTCTGTCTTACTATACCAATGCACATTCTTCGCAATTCTGTTCGTTCGAATGTATTGCGAATCCTTCGAAAGCTGATAGAAAGTATCTGTCGCTTTGATTGGACTGTACCCGTAATCTTCATAAAACTGACGTATGGTCTCTGACGGTCGTGGAACGATTGTATTCATAATTTTAGGATCGAACAGATCACGCTCGGTAACGGTGTCTTCTTTTATTAAACCTGTCATCACTGCATAATCAAGCATGTTCTCAAGGATAGATGTTGGTGTGTCGAGCTGCTCTTCGTGTGGATGCGGAAACGATTCAATTCCATTTAATTCAAAAAGGTGTAGAAGAGCGTTTCGAGCGTAATCGGCATCCATACTTTCGATCAGCTGTTTTTGCAAACCGTATTGTAGAAGGCGCTCAACCTCTAAATAAATATTCGGTCTCTTTTGATGCCTCATATTCCTTCCACCACCTTGTGAGCGCCGTCACCGATTTCAACAACATAGAAGTCTCCTTCAAGATCCGTTTGATGTTTGTAGCTTTCACCAACGTTTTTAATGAAGGCCTCGACCTTTTCCTTCTCCACAATACTGATCGTACAGCCTCCAAAACCAGCGCCTGTCATTCGTGACCCAACGACCCCTTCTTTCCAAGAAGCTTCCACCATCGCATCTAATTCATTCCCTGTTACTTCGTAATCATCACGTAATGAGACATGCGATTCATTCATGAGCTTTCCAAACGCCTCAACATCGCCTTCGTTCAGAAAATCAACAGCTTTCATCGTGCGACGATTCTCATAAACCGCATGACGCGCACGCTTACGAGTTTTAGTATCTAGAATCAAGTGCTTATAAGCTTCGAATTGCTCTTCTGTCACATCACCTAGCGAGTTAACGTCAAGCTCTTCTTGCAAAGCTTTGAGAGCCTGTTCACACTGCAATCGGCGTTCATTGTATTTGGAATCGGCTAGTCCTCTACGCTTATTCGTATTCGCAATAACCAATGAATGATCTTCTAGACGGATCGGGGTGTGCTTATACGTAAGCGTGTCACAATTCAGAAGAACTGCATGATCCTTTTTCCCCATACCAATTGCAAACTGATCCATAATTCCACAATTGACTCCAACAAACTCATTCTCTGCTTTTTGAGAAAGCTTTACCATTTCAACCATTTCAATTGGAACATGAAAAAGATCCCTCAGTACGACAGACGTGGCTAGCTCGATTGATGCAGAAGATGATAGACCGGCTCCATTTGGAATATTGCCGTAATAGGCAATATCGATGCCATGCGGAATCGAATAGTCCTGTTGAAAAAGAGCGATGACTCCCTTCGGATAATTCGCCCAATCATCCTCGTCGTTATAAACGAGCGAGTCCAATGAAGATTCTATGATTCCATGACTTGGAAAGTTCATGGAATAAAACCTGACCTTCTGATCCTCACGTTTTCTTGCAACGGCATACGTACCAACGCTTAAGGCACATGGAAAGACGTGTCCCCCGTTATAATCCGTATGCTCGCCAATTAAATTCACTCTCCCAGGAGCAAAAAAGAGAGCCCGCTCTTCTTCCGCTCCGAATTGTTTAATAAATTCCTGTTCAAGTTGCTTCATACTTCTCCACCTCTATTATTCTGATCCGTCTCGACTAATACAAATACGTGAGAAGAAAAATCTCCTGATTCTTCCAAACCACCTGTTTGTGATCCATCATAACCGCTTGATAATTGAATTCCAGCGCTCATTAATTCATCCCCAAAGTAAGTTCCTTCATAGCCGCTTACTTCGTATTCTTTCTCTGCAGCAAGCCCCTTTAAGTACAAACGTTTAAATGACGGGTTAGGCTCCGCAAGTACTTGATAATAACCAACGATAGCTTTCGTTCGATCGCCTGATACACTCATCCAACTTGTGACATTTCCTTTCTGTTCAAACGGACTTTTTAATCGATAGAATGTTCCGTATTGAAGGAGTTGGCGGTTCTCTTTATACCAGCGGATTTGCTCGTTCATTTTATTCAACTCATCTTTATTCATCTTCGTCACGTCGAGCTCATACCCAAACGCGCCAAAGTAAGCGACATTCGCTCTTGTCTCAAGCGACGTAATTCGTTTCACCTGATGATTCGGCACAGCTGATACATGCGCTCCCATACTGCTCAGCGGATAAACCAACGATGTTCCATATTGAATGCTAAGTCGCTCCATTGCATCTGTGTCATCACTCGTCCACGCCTGTGGGGCGTAATAAAGCATACCGGGATCAAATCTTGCCCCTCCGCTTGCACATGATTCAAACAGGACGTGTGGAAAAGCTTCGATTAAACGTTCATACAGCTCATAAACACCTAAAATATAGCGGTGTGGTACTTCCGCCTGCTGATTTTTCAGAAGCGATAGCGAACCGATCTCCGTCATGTAGCGATTCATATCCCACTTCACATAGTCAATGTTCGCTTCATTTAAAATCGTAGCCATCTGTTCATAGATGTAATCCACCACTTCCTGATTCGCAAAATCAAGTACAAGCTGGTGCCGCCCAATAGACTTTATGCGTCCCGGCACTTGAATGACCCAATCTGGATGTTTCTGATAGAGTTCACTTTCTTTTGATACCATTTCAGGTTCAAACCAGAGTCCAAACAGTAGCCCCATATCATTCATCTTTGAAGCAAGATTTGATAATCCTTCAGGAAGCTTCTTAGAATCCACAAACCAATCACCAAGAGAGGTCCGATCGTCATTTCGCTTACCAAACCATCCATCATCTAATACAAACAGTTCGACCCCTGTTTCCTTCGCTTTTTCAGCAATGCTAAGTAGTTTATTCTCATCGAAATCGAAATACGTCGCTTCCCAATTGTTTAGTAAAACAGGACGTTCCGCATCCCGCCACTTCCCACGTGCAAGACGAGATTGATAGAGATCATGATAGGTTTGACTAAGTTCATTTAACCCATGTTTGGAATAAGCCATCACCACTTCAGGTGTTTGAAAACTAGTGCCACTTCCTAACGTCCATGAGAAATCAAATGGATTAATCCCCATTGTCATTCTTGCCGTCTCGTAATGATCTACCTCGACCTGCGCCTGGAAGTTCCCACTATAGACGAAGCTAAATCCGTAGACTTCTCCAGTATGTTCCGTTGTCATTGGTCTTTTTAATGCAAGAAACGGATTGTGCTGTGCACTGCTTGTTCCACGCGTACTTTGAATGCTTTGAATACCAGGGCTAAGCTTCCGCTCGGACATATGACGCTCTCTCGACCACGAACCTGATAGCTGAATCATTTCATAATCCGCATCTGGAAAATCAACTGAGGCACTATGTGCTCGTTTGATTACGTGAGGCTCTTCTCCATGATTTGTAAACAACGCTGAGCGAGTGATGACATTTCTTCCATGGTAAATAGAATACATCAGCGAAAGAGAAAGATTCATCACTTTATCGTACAAATGAATCACTAACGTATCTGCCTCCTCTTCGTCCTCAACATATGTAGCGGGCAAACCTGATAAACGAGGCTTTCCTTTTACTAGTTCATATGATTGATAGGTGAAATCTGAAATGCGACTTCCATCTGGATGTTCGATTTGAAAAGCAGGCTCTCGATAGTCTGACGTTCCATACCCTGGATATTCCTGTTTTATTAAATCTAGTGAAAAGGTTGAGTCATCATCGTAAATGTAAGAGGATGTCACTCTAGATTCTCGTTTAGATAAATGGCTGAAATCTGATCGATTTCGGATTTTTTTCCCAAAATACAGCTGTCCGAGCTGCCCATTTTTCATAACATGAAATACATAGCTGACTTCTTTTCCTTGTAAGTGAAACTGAAGTGTTTGATCATTAATCATTACTGGCATAAACGTACCTCCGTCTTCTAATCGAAAACGTTTTCACATCCTCGTTTTCGTATCCACATCTAGTTTAAAAAAATCCCTATATCTGATCAATGGTAAATAAATTTAAAAATAATGCCTTTTATTGCTTAGACTTATTTTCCTATATAAGCTAAAATGCTATTTAGAGTATGATTCACCTGTACGTTCTCGTTATATAAATAGTACTATTTTGCTTGTTAAGGAGGGATCATATGGAAGAAAAATCATTACAATACGGATCTTACGGCTATCGTTTTTCAGATCCTACACTTCAGAACATCGCCCAAATCTGGTCACTCGGATGGGATGAACAAACCACTTCTCTCTACGATTGGGACGGGACAAATCGACGCGATACAGGAAAATACATATTTCAATATACGATCTCTGGTAAGGGCTGCATCGACATTGATGGACATAGTCATGAATTAACACCTGGTCAGGGATTTATCGTAAATATTCCAGGTGATTACCGCTACTATTTACCTGAAGATAGTAATCGCTGGGAGTTTATATACCTTACACTCTACGGAGATGTCGTGAAAAAGTATTGGGATGAAATTCAAAATCAAATTGGACACATTATCCATTTCCAACCAAATTCGGAGCCGGTTCACTACTTACTTAATCTATTAAGTATGGCTTCAAACCGACAGATTTCTAATGCTCATCAAGCTTCCGGTAAGGCTTATCAATTCACAATGATGCTTTATACGTACTGTTCAAACCTAGAAAAGCGACTGTCTGAGTGGCCTGAGGCAATCGTGGAATCTTCGATGTATGCAATGAATCATTATAATGAAGAAATAGGCCCAGATGAAATGGCGGCTTCATCCGGCATGTCTCGTTATCATTTCACTAGGCAGTTCAAGGAATATACGAACCAAACGCCTATACAGTATTTAACAGATATTCGCATTAAAAAAGCAAAAGAGCTCCTATTGAATACCAAATATTCTTCAGAGGATATCGCTATTCTCATTGGATACAAAAATGCCAATTACTTTAATAAAGTGTTCAAAAAAGTGACAGGCACTTCACCAGGAAAATACCGAACGAACACAAATGTCTCGTTACAGAAATGAAAAACAGGACCGCCTAAGCGCGGTCCTGTTCTATTTCGCTACTTCAATTGTAATCGAGCGTTTGTCATAATTAATGGTCATGCTTTTCCCTGAAGCTACGAAATTCTCAAGAACATCCTTGGACAATTGCAGTGCAAACTGTGTGCGATCAAGCTTCTCTATATCAGCTGGGTCCACAAGATCCAGCTTCTCTTCTTGCTCAGTTACTTCCTTTTGTAGCTTTTCTAATGATTCGTAAACGCTGTGATATAGCGATTCGATTGGCTCATTCGCCTTACTCATCCCACATCATCCTTCATTCCATTTGACATTGTTCCTATTATATCAAATGGAAATCCAATGGAACATTACGAAATGATGCCAATTGGTGAAAGCAACGTATAAATAATAATCATCGCTACTGTCGCTGCAATACCTACAGGATACAGAAGCTTCCATGGAGACATTTCTACCTGCGCATTCTCTTCAAGTACAAAGTCCTTATCACGTGGCGCAATTTTTCCAATCACGAGCATCAGAATCGTACAAGCCACAAACAAAATACCAAGAATATGCAAGAAGTGAATTCCTGTATCCCAAATAAGTTGAGTTGTCGCATAGACCGCTATGAAAACAAACAGAGAAACCTTCGCTGCGATCGAAGGGACACGTTTCGTTAAATACCCAACAATGAGAATCGTAAAGATCGGCACGTTATAGAAACCGTTTACGATTTGTAAATATTGAAAGAATCCTTGAGGAACTTTATCAATCATTGGAGCGATACACATTGCAAAAATAGCGAGAATAATTCCAACGAATTTTCCTATTCGTACAACTATATTGTCCGGCGCTTTCGGATTAAAATAAGGTTTATAAATGTTAAGAGCAATGAGCGTCACCGATGAATTTAGAGCCGAGTTAAAAGATGATAAAATTGCACCGAACAACACTGCTGCGAAGAAGCCAACAAGCGGCTTTGGTAATACTTCATTCACTAGCATTGGATATGCATCCGTAGGTTCAAGACCCGGTCCAAACATATTAAAGGCAATAATTCCAGGTAAAATAAGAAACACAGGTCCAAGTAGCTTTAAGAAAGCAGCAATCAAGACGCCCTTTTGACCTTCCTTCAAATTCTTAGCTGCAATCGCTCGCTGCATAATGTGCTGAGCCGTGCCCCAATAAAATAGATTAACAAGAAGCATCCCCGTAAACATCGTCCCAAACGGAACTGGACTGTTTTTATCACCAACCGAATTTAATTTCTCAGGAGAGTCCTCAACAATCGTGCTAAATCCTCCAAGAACCGAACCATCTCCAAGCACATACAGTCCGATAATCGGGATCATTAACCCGCCGATTAAAAGACCAATACCATTAATCGTATCTGATACAGCAACGGCTTTAAGACCACCGAAGATCGCATAAATCGCACCAATAATTCCGATTGCAAAAACGGTTACATAAAGACTTGCCATTCGACCAAGACCTAAAACTTCCGGAATATTGAAAAGTCCATTTAGCGCCACCGCCCCTGAATAAAGAATAGGTGGGAGCAAATTGAAAACATATCCAAAAAGAAAGAGAATGGTAACAATTTGCTTAGTCCCAAAATCATACCGTTCCTCTAGGAAATCCGGAATCGTCGTAATACCACCTTTAAGATACCGTGGCAATAAGAAGAAAGCGACGATCACAAGTGAGATTGCTGAACCAACTTCCCACCCCATAACCGCAATAGTGTCTGAATACCCTTGAGCATTCAAACCTATTAATTGTTCAGTTGAAAGATTCGTCAGCATCAATGAACCTGCAATGACCCATGCGCCTAGACTTCTTCCTCCTAGAAAATATCCATCCTGTGTTGCTAAATCTTCCTTTCTTGTCACTAGGTAGGAGATCACGGCTACCATACCAGTAAAAAATAGAAATGAACCGACTGTAAATAAACTCATTGCTGCCTCTCCTTTTTGTAAGCGGAATCAAAATAATCCGCACAGTTATGTATGCGTTTTAATGTCTGTTTAATATTCTATACTGTGTTCTGTAAGCGTTTCAACGGTAAAAAAAACAGAAAGTTATGCACTTTTTTGCTTTATTTCGTTACCGAAGCACAAAAAAACCACTGCTCTGAAAGAGGAAACAGTGGTTCGACTTAAAAAATTTAAGCTATGAAGCGTTTCTAGCTATTTTTCTGTTCATATTTCTAGTAATTGCGAGCACAACCTTCCCCAAAATAGAGGATTTCTTTCTTTAATGGAGAAACAAACTATACATGGTGACTTTTTAATCAGAAGAGCCTTGTGCCTCTGATTTGCCAGTTATGGAGGTTACAAATGAAACAATTTCTATACAAGCTAACGCTCATTCCCGAACTACTAGAAGAAAGCAACTGGACTGACAAAGAGAACAGTATTGTATCAGAGCACTTCCATGCCCTTCAGCAGCTGTTGAAGAATAATATGCTCATTATGGCTGGCAGAACGTTAAACAACGACCCTTCTTCTTTTGGAATTGTTGTCATTCAGGTTTCTTCTGAAAAAGAAGCAGAAGCGCTTATGAAAAGTGATCCCGCTGTTCGAGATGGAATGATGACAGCTGAGCTCTTTCCCTACAGCGTTGCTCTTTATAATGAAGATTTCACAACAAAGCAGACGTCATCGTGACGTCTGCTAGTTCTTAAAAGTATTGCACCATATGTTCTTCGTTTAGAAACCTTCCCTGAACATAAAGGGCCTTCTCTTCAATGTAAACGGTTTTAAAGCCATAGCTTTTGTACAGATGTTTAGCCCGTTCATTCGTAGATACAACTGAAACGCTTAATTTAATGAGAGCATCCTGACTTTTCGCATAATCCATCACGCGGGATAGAAGTGCTCTCCCTGCCCCTTTGCCACGATATTCTGGCGTCACGTAAACAGCAAATAAATCAGCTTTATGACGAACCTTGATGCCTCTGCCTCTGACAAAAGTGATCACACCAATTAGTTTTTCTTGATCAAAAGCTCCAAAAGTGGCACCAGATTCCATGTTTCTCGCTGTACTTTTAATCGGATCATCTTTTTGAATCGCCTCTTCATAGCTTGAGGCAAATGCTTCTGGATTTTTCTTTAACGCTTCTAACCGAAGTTCCCAATAAGCTTCAGCGTCATCCGCTGTTAGCTGTCTGACTTCCATCTTAAAACCTCCTTTATAGAAGAGCTTTCACAAATGCTTTACACTTCTCTGCAATTAGCTCTTTATCATGATCGAGCGTCGCTACGTGATAACTATCTTTTAGTTCGATTACTTCTTTACTCGATGAAGCTATTTCATTATAAATCATCGTCGAATTCTCTGGCGGCACGACATGATCTTCTAGTGATTTAAAAATTAAGGCCGGCGCCGATATTGTTTCAAGCCTCTTTCGTGTAATCTCGGTTAAAGCAAGAATCTCTTGAATCGACTTCGTAGGCGTTTTCTCGTATGCGAGCTCATCGACACCTTCCGCTTTAATATCTGATCCAATTGCATCAAGGAAACGCGGCTCTGTTTTTCCTCTCATTTGTTCAAGACCTGGTAAATCGATCGCAGCATTAATCGGCATGATCCCTTTCACTTCAGGATGTTTTTCAGCTAAATAAAGCGTTAGCGTGCCGCCCATCGACAGGCCTGTAATAAAGATTTCCTCACATCGTTCGTTTAACCATTGATAACCATCTTCAACAGACTGGATCCATTCTTCATATGTACTCTGCTCCATGTCTTCATAGTGAGTACCGTGACCTTTCAACCTCGGACCACAAACCGTATACCCTTCTGAAGCCAATTGCTCCCCAAGATAACGCATGCTTTGCGTCGAACCTGTAAAACCGTGGAGAACAAGTACACCAATGTGATTCCCTTCAAAGTAAAAAGGCTCTGCCCCTTGTAGTACGTCATATTTCGCCATATCGTATCCCCCCTAATCGTTATCATCTAGCATTCGTCACGAAAGCGCTTTATCCTTTTTTTAGAAATGTGCTCATTAAGGTTTGAGCATGGACCCAAAGTGGAACATATTACCTGGATATACTTAACAGGAGGAATGAAACGTGTCACACCTAAGCACTGCCGAGCAAGATCCTAAACAAAAACAGTCCTTCATTCAACGTCTATTAGACCGTGGAATTTATAAATTAAAAGATAAACAGCTCTATGAGTGCACAATGGAAGAACTAGAGTATTTAATGAGGAAAGTTGATCTACCTTAATTTCTCCAGAGGATTCTCTCCCCTGGAGTTTTTTTATGCCTCTTTTTATTTTGTTAACCACTCTCTCGCTAGCATTCCGTACACAATGTGATCATAGAATTGTCCATTAACGAGCTCCGCCTCCCGTACCACCGCTTCTTTCGTAAAACCTAGTCGTTCTGGAACCGCCTGGCTTTTCTTATTTCCTGAGGCCGCACGAATCTCAATCCGATTGAGCCCGATTTCATTAAATCCTAGATTAATAATCCCACGGCACGCCTCCGTTACGATGCCTTTCTTCTGAAACTTTTCGCTTAGCCAGTATCCAATTGTCGCGTACTGATGAGTTCGATTCACTTCATTAAACCCAATCGTTCCAGCAAGCTCACCTTTATAAAACATGCCGAGCGTTTTCGGATATCCTCCTGTTTCACTAACGCCTTTTAGCGTACTTTGAATAAACTCTCGGGAAGCCTCAATATCTGTATTGTAATCAACCCACGCTAACCATTCTTTCAAGTAATCTCTTGATTCATCGATTAAATGATAAAGTGCTTCTGCATCTTCTAGCGAATACATTCTTAGGTAAAGATCGTCATTAATTTGATATGTAAACATGTGTCTATTCTCCTCTTTTATCACCTATGTATTGAGTTATAACGTGAGCAAAGTGATCGGCTTCCTCATCATGGGGAGTATGGCCGCTGTTTGCAAAATGATAGATTGCCCCATTTTCGACATACTTCTTGAAAGCGTCGATCTGTTCTTCAGATGTCACAGGATCGTGCTCTCCTGTTAATAAGAGAGTTGGCATCGTAAGCTTTGATAGATGTGGAATGAGTGAATGAAAGATTTCTCCTTCTTCTCTTAACAGGTTATAGTGAACTTCTGATTTATCATAAAGCTCATCCCATTTCGCCTCACTATAATAGCTATAGTCTGTAGGCTCGTTCGAATTGTAAATGTATATTTCCATTCGATTCTCTTCAAGGTAATCACTGTATGTTCCATAAACCTCTGCAAGCTCTCGATTCTTAATATCAGAATCCTTGGCGATTTCTAAGCTCTCTTTTGCTTTCTGATGCTCCCCATATTTGTCTAAGAGCGCACTCGTTTTTTTCAACAAGCTTCTCGATGTTAACGTAAAATCAAACGTCGGACATTCAAGCAGTAAATGATCAATTGATTCAGGATAAAGACTGGCGTAGAGGACACCAAGATAGCCACCAAACGAATGACCGAGCACTGACCACGATTCTAATTCAAATTGCTTCCTAATCGCTTCGCAGTCTTCGATTAAATCCATCAAGCCAAATTCTTCATCATTAATCACCGCTTCTGAACGGCAAACGCCACGCTGATCAATCGCAATCACTCTGAAATTCTCTTTCAGTCGATCCGTCTGATGGTAAGAGAAATCAAAGCAGCTCTCTCCTGGTCCTCCGTGTAGATAAAGAAGAGGCGGGTTATTTTTTGAACCATGCACTTCTACATATAATGCTTTGTCTCGTATTGTCATCAGTGTTCCATTATGCACTTTGTTTCACCTCTAACTCTTTATTCTTCTTTTAATTAAGAGTATTTGCCCGCGATGACTAATTTCATCTTCCATCACGTGAAACCATTTGAAATAATGGTTAGCCTTTTCATCCCAACCAAACGGTGTGACTTTTTCGAGCCATTTGTCGTCCTTCTTTCGCAGGTGATCCAGCGTATGAGCACGCACAAGACTGAGCTCACTCCAATAATCATCCAGATCGCGCCCTCGAATGACTGATCTTGCCTTTTCTCCAAGCTCAATCCCTGTCCCAAACTCCTCCCATTCCTCGTCATTTAACTCTCGCTCTTGAAATGTCATAATTTGAAACGCCTTTTCAACCGAAGCCATGTGCTGTAGCAGCATGCCGATTGAATTGCTCTTTTCATCAAGGTGAAAATCGAGCTGTTCGGTAGTTAATCCTTTTATCGTCTCTTCCGTCGTATATCTAGCGTAATTCATCATCGAAACCAATCTACTAACCTCAGGCGTGAACCCTTCTAATCGATCTATCATACAAAGATCATTATGCTGCATCGTTCGACACCCCCCTTTCGATTGAATCTAGCTTATCCTTATTACTTTCCATGAGAGTGCCGAGAATTCCTTTTAAGATTCCTTACTTTTCCAGAAAAAAACCTCGATTCTGTGTGAGAATCGAGGCTTTAGTATGTTTGGCCAATAAAAGTTGATTTTGGACAATATATTCGCGTTTTGGACAATAAAATCTCAGTTTAGCCAATATATCAGGAATTTGGCCAATAAACGGCGATCAGCCAGCCAAAGTCCATCCAACATCACTGCATTTCAGCGAAAACGTCTTTTACTTTGCCTGTAATATCGTGACTTGAGGCACCTTCGACCATCATCGCGACAAGTAAGTCGTTCTTGTCCGTATTATACGCAACAAACAGTCCATTTTCTGGGCCTTCTTCTTCGCCTGCCGCTTTTAACTCAGCCGTTCCTGTCTTACCAGCGAGCGAAATGCCTTTAACCACTGGATCATAAGCGGTACCCTCAGGATCAGAAACCACCTTCCCAAGATCATCGCTCACAATCGAGGCGATTTCAGGAGAAATCACTTCATACTCCTCCGCTGACTCGTCTTCTCCCGTTCGAAGCGTCGGTTTCAGCATCACGCCATCATTCGCAAACGTCGTATAGGTCATCGCTAACTGATAAGGAGAAATCTGTAGCTCCCCCTGTCCATAGGCAGAGTCAGCTAAAAGAATGTCATTATCATCGAGCCCACCGTTCGAGATCGAAGAGTTTTCAGTTGGGAAAGGAAGCTCAACTTCCTGACCAACCTGGAACGACTCCAATCCTTTCTGGAACTTATCTGCGCCAAGATCCAGCGCTTTACGTGCAAAATAAATATTGTCCGAATGCATAAGCGCTTCTGCAAGGTTTACTTCCGGATCTGCAGGCTTCACGCGCGTCACTTTATATCCACCCCAGCTTGAGTCTGGCTGCCACTTCAAACCATCAATTTTCTCAACTGCATTCGGATCTAAATCCCCATCTCGTAGTGCGATCGAGGCAGTAAGCGGCTTAATCGTCGAGCCTGGTGAATACGTTTTATTAAACTTCGCTGAAAAAGGAAGATCCTTATTATCAGCTAACTTCGCATACTCGCCTTCGTCAAACCCAAGTGTAAAATCATTTGGATTATAGGCAGGGGAGCTTGTTAATGCAAGCGTCTCACCTGTTGTTGGATGGAGCGCTACCGCAGTTCCCGGTTCTTTTCCAAGCTCTTCAAACAACTTCTGTTGGACAGTGCCATCGATCGTAACTTGAATGTTCTCGCCATCAACCTTTTCCTTACTGGCAATCACTTTCTCAGGATCCGCTCCCTTTACTTCAATCGACCAGCCCGTTACACCATGAAGCTCGTCTTCATACACTTGCTCGAGGCCAGCCTTTCCAATGCTTTCATAGCTGGAATACCCTTTTCCTGCATACTTCTCTAGATCTTCTTTCTGCATCTGACGAATATAGCCTGTTAAATGTGCAGCACTTTCACCAAAAGGATAGATTCTTTCAGTCGTATTGTTTATCTGAACGCCTGTAATCTCACTTGCTTCAGCAAGTAACTCTTCCTCTGATTCCATCACGCTTTTTAGCGGAACGAATTGTGTTGGATCAGACTGCACCCACCCCTGATTAAGCTCTTTCTCAATATCCGCTACGCTCACCTTCAACGCATCACTAAGCTCATTCACAATCTTTTCTTGATCAGATTCAATGGCCTGCGGCACAACGCCAATTTGCTTAACCGTACCATTGATCGCTAAGCCCTCTCCATTCCGATCGGTCAATTCACCACGAACCGGAACTGAAGAACGAATGGCGACCTCATCACCTTCCTTCAATTCTTTAAAAATAAACGAAGGATTCCAGTTCACACCGTAAGAATCAGCGTCGTCTCCTTCAGTCAGGACTAGCGTTGCTTCGTTATCAAACGAAACTTCGCCAGCTAGTGTCTGCATCGACACTGAAAAAGGAAACGTCACTTCTCCTTCATCATTTGGCTCAGGCTCTTCTTCCGGTTTCTTAAAAGTAACTTTCAAATCCTCGACTTCTACATCGCCATAAATAGATTTGTAGCGATCAACAAAGTCTTCTTCTGATATTTCCTTTTGCATAGCAGGTGATAACTTCTTATACATGCTGCTAAATTCTTGTTTATTCCAGTCCTTAACATATGTATCGAACGCATCAACCGCTGATGGTTGATCCGAACAACCCGCAAGCAGCAATAAAAAAAGCCCCATTGCGATGAGTGATTTTAGTTTCACACTCAGCCTCCCCTTCTTTTTTTATTCATTTTCTATTATTTTCCTACTATTATAGAAGACTTTTAAACAAGAAGGAAGGGAAAAGGATTAACCTTTAAACGAGTAGGTTCGACTGCCTATCACATTTGTTTTCACTCGAAACACTCCGCCTGCATACGGAAACTGCTTTAGCTCTTCTTCACTCGTATTTGTTCTAGCGGTAGTAATGTAGAGCTCATTCCGCTCTTTTCCACCAAATACACATGATGTTACATTCAGTGCAGGGACGCTTACTTCTAGCAGTCGCTCACCGGTATCAGGATTCCATCTCGTTACCTTGGACCCACCCCAGTGGGCAATCCATAGATTCCCTTCTTCATCGCTCGTCATCCCATCCGGCATGCCTTCTCCGTCTGGAATGGTGATCACCTCAACGGGATTACGAATATCACCTGTAGAAAAATCATAATCATAGCGGACAACTTTTTTCGTTGGGGTATCAATAAAGTACATGTAGCGCGTATCAGGTGACCATGCCAAACCATTTGATGTACTCACATGATCAACTTTCTTCGTCACCTCAAGGTTTTCATCAAGGCAATAAAGCGCTCCTTCTCCTTTTAACCCTTCTAAGTGCATCGTACCTGCCCAAAACCTGCCTGCAGGATCACACTTGCCATCATTAAATCGGTTATCTGGTAAATGACTTTCTGGATCGGTGATTGCTTCAACGCTCTCCGTAGAAAGGTTCATCGCATAAAAGCCACCGGCCATCGCCATCACAAGTCCGCCTGATTCTCGCGGAGCAATTGTGCCAACCATTTGCTCCTGTTGCGTCTCAATATTGCCTGCGGTCATTGGATTGTAGGCGTGAACCTTCTTCCCTTCAATATCCACCCAATAGAGAAGCTGGCTTTGATCATCCCAGCAAGGACCTTCTCCAAGTATCGCGCGTGCATCAATCACTAGTTTTGCTTCCATATTATGTACCTCCTAATTAGTGAATCATCTATTCTCTCTACTCTACCCCTTAATAAGAAAAGGGTCCACCTTCTATGAAGAAGAAGGGAACCCATCAACCTTTTAAATTAAAAACGGATTCGTTAAATCTGCCCACTGATATTTCTGTCCCCAGCTTTCTTTTGCGAGAGTTGTCACCCGATCAATCAATTCATCTGGAACGACCGCTAAATCGCCCATCTCGTTTGGGTTATAGTGATAGGCATAAACACGTGAAAGGAATTGATCAAATGGAAGGCTCGCTTCCCCTTCCTCTTCGCCGTGATTCCGAACCGTTGACTTAATGCCCTGCCCCCAATCTTGACCGCTATCATTGTTCGGATTATAGAAATAAACTCTCATTTGTCCGGATGAATCCGCAGCAATACGTTGAATCGAAATGGCATGCAACCCGAGTAAGTCCGCATTAGCCGTCGTAACGAAAATTCCGACCGGGTTTGGATAAATGAGCTGATGTCCTGCGTTGTAGTCTGGATGATGCGTCGCGTAAAAAAGCCGAGCAAACTGCTCATAATCTGACACGCCACCAGTAACTGGATTGATAACAGAAGAAAACTCTTTGGATATCCACTGACCGTAAAATTCTGGATTCACAAATTTATGACCATCTTCCCCACGAAGGGCACTGCGCTTCATCATTTCATCGTAAACGCGATCAAGATGCGGAACGAGTATAAGTGAAACGGCATCAAGTTCTTTGTGAAGATCCGGAGCTAGACCTCCTAAGATGAGAGAAGAATTGATTTCAGCCCCTTCAAACGAAATATCAACCTCACCATCACGACACGCTCTTGCGACAAGTTCTAGAAGGAATCCAGGGTCATGCTGTGACCAAAGGCTGATTCCTCGCGCAGATTGACATGTAGGATTCATCCCCTGACCAATGCCAAGCGGTTGCCCTAGCACACTCAGTAGACCTGAAAGTAAAATCCCTACAGGCGTCACATCATCAGGATGATTCCGTGAAGCCATTAAATCCTTTTCTACTTCTGCTAGCATATCGATTTCAATGATCCTTTCAAGCCCTGGGATTACCGGAGGAGAAGATAAAACCCCACGCTCAAGCATGCGCGCAAGTCCATAGAGGGACTGAGCTGTGACAGGATAGATGGATAGTAAAATGAGCTCTTTTACTAAAGAAAAATGCTCATTTAAATTAGCTTCACCTTTTTCAGTTAATCCAAGCGTGAGGACGAGTAGATGAGAAGCGTCCTCCTCAGCAAGGGTACGAGCAAGCTGTGCGTGAATGGGAGAAACGAGACCTGTATCACGCATGACATCAGCGAACCGTTCCGCTTCTAACTCTTTCTCCATTTCAGATAACGCATTGAATTGATCGCGATAGTCCATAAAGTCCGGATAGGATTGACTCAGTTCCGTCGGAGCATGCACGCTATCGAGATAGCGCTGAATGCTCGCGCGTCCTTCTGTGCTTAAGTCCTCTGAAGACAAGAGATTTTCAGCGTAACCGATCATTTCTTTAATTCGCTTTACCATGATCGGGCGCTGTGCGGTTAGTCGATCAATTTCATCCACAAACGTAGCCGACAGCGATCCGAGCGACATCTTTTCAGCTAAAAATTGAAAAAGGTTCATGCCCCTCTTTTGTTCTTGACCTTGATTGATTCTTGCTTCCTCCGTCTCAGCTGGGAAAATCATTTGGAGATTTAGCGCCATGACTTTGTTTAGAAAAGTGCGAGCCTGTTCGCTCGAAACATCTGGATGAGTATATTCCTCTTTCGCAATCGCAAGCATACGAAGCTCACTTAGTACTTCAAAAATCGAATAGTTTCCGTCTATTTTAAAAGATCCCCCTACAAGAGGCGGTTGTAATTTACGAGGTTCTTCCCATGGTCCACCTTCAAAAACGCCCGCCTTATCATAGTCACTAGCGAGTTGATAAAGGGATTCGAGATTATTCTGGTCAATGAGAACGGCAGCGTCTGATAATAGTTCTTCTAACACAACTGGATTCTGACGGTTTTCCTTGAATGACTGAAGAGTACTGACAAACTTTTGCTGTTCTGAATTTGAAAATGATGATTCCATTTCCATACATCCCCCATTATTTACAAGATAGCTATTTGTACCCCAATCCAAGAAAAGGAAACCCCTTCTATGGACCAATTTATTTTCGATTATCGAGCATTTCGCGGAATAATTAAGAATATCGCGGAAAAATCACGTTTTTCGCGGAATAAAATAAAATATCGCGGATATATTCCAGAATTCGCGGAAATAACGAGATTCACCTCTCAACAAGAAGTCTCCAATACGAAAAAGCGGTCATCTTTATCGCAGATGACCGCTCTCAACATGTAACCTTTACTCTTCCCCACCCGTTTTCCACGAAGAATCAAGCTTATACACTTCTAAAGAATCAAGTGTCACTTTGCCATTCATCGCATAGATCTCAAAACCATCACTTTCCTCAGATGGGAAGATCCGATTTGTCATAACACGCTTTCCATCGTTCACAAACAATTCAACGGAAGAGCGATCAACAAAAAGATGGAGCTTCACTTTGCCATCTTCCGTTGGTTCAAGCGGAGCTCGATACACACCAGGAAACTGTTCATGAAATCCTGTATCGCCACTATTTTGCCGATCAACAAACGCGAGATTATTCTTGGAGTCATAACCTACAATCGTTTCCTCTTCATCTCCCTTTCGAACGCGGAAGCCGAATTCACCTGACGTGTCTAAATCAAATTCAGCGATCACCTCATACGTATCTGCTTTAAAATCATCAAGCGGCATTCGACCTTCCACTTCTTTATCCGATAAATCCACTAACTTCTTAGAACGATTTGACTCAATCTCACCCGCAGGCTCTTGGATAAGACGCGTTTCTCCGTTCACTTCTTTCAAAGAAACCTGACGTGGTAAAGACATCGCCCCTTTCCACGGATCCGTTGGCAAATCAGTCGCATACTTCCAATTGCTCATCCACGCCATCCAAATCGGATTACCTTCATGATTGCTGAAGGCTTGAGCCGCATAGAAATCAGTGCCATAATCGACCCAGTTAATGTCTTCTTTTGCGCCTTCTCTCGTGAACGTCTCTCCATCAAAATCACCGATAAAATACTGTCCACCGGATCCGCCGGCGATGCTGCCTGGATTCATATCCACCTGTAGCACCCATTTTTCATTCTCCGAATCCTCATCGACAGGTAGTTTAAATAACTCTGGTGTTTCCCAAACGCCACCCTGCGCTCCCTGATCGACACCAAATTCACTAAGCTGCTGCCAATCGATCAAATTATCCGAACCGTAAAAGATAACTTTATCTCCAGCAGCGAGAAGCATGATCCACTTTTCAGACTCCTCGTGCCAGATCACTTTTGGATCTCGAAAATCTTTGATTCCTGGATTCGGAAGTATTGGGTTACCACCGTACTTTTTCCATGTTTCGCCACCATCTTCACTATAAGCAAGCGCCTGAGTTTGTTCTTCACCAGCGATTGTATAGAACGCTACGAGACCCCCTTTTCCTTCTTTAAAAAGACCGCTCGTATTGTTCTCGTCATAGACCGCACCACCCGAGAAAATCATTCCCTGATCATCCGCCTCTAGCGCCATTGGCTTCTCTTCCCAGTTATAAAGGTCCTCACTAACCGCATGGCCCCAGCCCATGTTGCCAAATTCATTTCCAGAAGGATTATGTTGATAAAATAAATTGTATTGTCCTTCAAAAAAGACCATTCCATTTGGATCATTCATCCAGTTTTGCATCGGCGTATAGTGAAATTGGGGTCGATACGATTGATTGTAGTCTTCTAGGATCCCCGCTTCTTTTACTTCGTCTTGCCTGGAAGATTCATTGTTTTCATTCCAGCTCATTATGAGTATAATTATGCCGATTACTAAGATAGCTCCGACAGCTAGCAACCATTTTCTCATCGTATCAAGCTCTCCTGTCCATCGAGTTTACGAATAGGATATCTCTGAATAAAAAAGTAACTGCCGAAGTGTGTCCCCCGACAGTTACCATAAAAGATTATTTAAATACGCCAGCATCCATTTCTTTCACAATCTTCGTTTCATCATTATGAATGGAAAGTTTAAGAGATGGTGCTAGTGTGCCACCAAAGTGGTCAAATTGGTACTGCTCTGATTGCGCTCCAAGTTCATCGATCGTTAAGCCATTTAGGTCATAGAAGTTCGCAAAGCTAACCACTGTGCCATTCGGCATTACCATCCATGAGTACGTTTGATATGGTTCATTCTCTGGATTCGCTACAACAAGACCACTACCGTTAAGAGGTTCATAGTCCGCTGTTAGAGAGTTTGATACGAAGCCATAGAGACCATCTGGACCATTCGTTCCAGGAGCGAATTTGTTCTTGTGCGTATCAGTGAAAAGGTAATATTTATTCCCTTTTGTCACGATATGCGGACGCTCAAGTTCCTGATTCAGGCTGTTCGCTTCCATCAACGGAGGCATGATTTCAAACTCAGTGTAGTCATCGTTCTCTGCTTTTGCGATACCAATGCTACCGTTAAAGAGCTTTGATACTTCTGGTACTTCGTCTACAGTAGCGAAGTCTTCAGAACCAATGTGTTCTTGTTCAACCGAGCGCTCTGCAGGCGTGCCTCCGGAATTTCCTTCAAACAAAATATAATCTTCGCCTGTTTTAGGATCTTCGAAGAACCATGGATCACGGAATGCATAAGCGATGTCGCCCTGCTTACTTTGTTCCATTGTCTGGTAGTATTCGCCATCTGGCTCAAGAATCACTTCATGATCAGACCAGTTTGTAAATTCGACTCCTTTTTTCGATGCATCCACATCAGCAGAAGCTTTTACAAGACGCTGTTCATAAGTCAATTGCTCTTCGCCTTTACGACCAGTTGCCGTATAGAAGAAATTGATTTCGCCGTCTTCAATCATGGCAGAACCTGCCCATTGACGTGAACCTAGTGCCTGTTCTTCATTGAAAACAGTTCCACCAAGCTCCCAGTCCTTACCATTCTTTGAAACGAAATAGCGGATTTCAGCGATATCATGACGCTTACCAGGCAATACATCACTTGGTGCTGTCAGTGAGAAGATCACTTTATATCCGTTCACAGTTGCGATGGAGCCATCCTTTTTTCGAAGAGGCCACGTATCCCAGATATGATAATCTGGCGCAATCTGCTCAAGATCTTTTGTATTAATTTCAGGTGCTGTATTATCCTTGTTTTGCACAATCTTTGCTGCATCTTCTCTTGTCCAGTTCGACGTTTCGCTCTCAGCCGCAAAGCCTGTTGCCGGAGCAAAGCTTGAAAACAGGGTAGCGAATCCGAGTACGGAAGTCGCTACTGTTTTTGAAAACTTATTCATGTTTGTAAGTCTCCTTTAGTCTGGTTTCCCAGTTTTAGTGTGATGGCATGATTTGCCCTGGCTTAAGTGCGCCGTTTACTTTTGTTTCGTTACCATGGATCGAAAGTTTAAGCGTTGGTGCAAATGTACCGCCATATTGAAGCTCACCATTTTCATCACGATACTCATTTACAAAGCTAATAACTGTACCGTTCGGCATAACTGCATGAGAGTATGTCATGAAAGGATCATCTTCAGGGTTTGCTACAACAAGACCGTTGCCGTTAAGCGGCTCGTAGTCTCCTCGAAGAGAATCATTCGTAAAGCCATAAAGACCATCAGGACCAGTTAATCCAGGAGCAAACGTAAATTTATGTGTGATTGTGAAGAGGTAGTAGTCTCCGCCTTTAACAAGAAGGTGAGGACGTTCAAGCTGCTGGTTAACACCGTTTGCTTCAAGTAGTGGTGGAAGCAATTCAAAGTCTGTTAGATCTTCATTCTGTGCTTCAGCAATCCCAACGTTCCCGTTGTAATCTTCAGCGCCAGCTGGTACATCGTGAGAAGAACGGAAATCAGCATCGCCAATGTTTTCTGGATCAAGTGACTTGTCGTCTCCAGCTGTATTTCCTTCAAAGATTAAGTATTCTTTTCCTGTCTTAGGGTCCTGGAAGAACCATGGGTCACGGAATGAATAAATGATATTACCAGTTTTTTGTTCTTGCGTTTCATAGTACTCACCGTCTGCTTCAGCAAGAATTTCGTGTTCGCCAAAGTTGCTTAGTTCAACAGATTTTGATTTCTTATCTGCTTCGATATCAAACGTAGTTTTCGCAAGACGCTGTTCAAATGTTGTTTGTTCTTCGCCTTTACGTCCAGTTGCTGTATAGAAAAGGTGTACCTTTCCATCGTCATCCATCATAGCTGATCCTGCCCATTGGCGAGCACCTAGTGCATCTTCTGAATCATAAGCAAGTCCGCCCATCTTCCAATCTTTCCCGTTCTTCGAGTAGAAGTAGCGAATTTGAGCTTCGTCATGTCGGCCACCCCATGTATATTCTCTAGATGCTGTAAGTGCAAAAACAACCTGGTAACCGTTTATCTGAGCAATTGATCCATCACGGTTACGTAGCGGCCATGTATCCCAAACCCAATAGTCTGGAGCGACTTCATCTACATTGTCAATGTTAGGTGCAGTGTTATCTTTTGATAAGTCATAATCCTGCGCATCTTGACGTGACCATACAGCTGTTTCAGCTTCATTTTCAGCTGCATTCGTTGTTAATGGTGTACCTGCAAATCCACTTACTAGCATAATTGTCGATAGTGCAATCCCCTTAAAAACAGAAGACTTTTTCACGTTCCCCATCTGCCACACTCCT
Source organism: Anaerobacillus sp. 63XJN7_4_ISO-PGPR-S23-413 (assembly GCF_056173725.1). Lineage (NCBI taxonomy): Bacteria > Bacillati > Bacillota > Bacilli > Caryophanales > Bacillaceae > Anaerobacillus > Anaerobacillus sp. 63XJN7_4_ISO-PGPR-S23-413. Next base: position 871,176 of record NZ_CM149688.1, on the reverse strand, counting down.
CAAAATTTTAGTTGATTGTTTCGTTCGCCATAACTGTATGGAAAATATGTGAACACGTCAACAAGCTCGAAAAGTCACATTTCATACACAACTTTTGATACGTAAACCCTACTCTCACAGAAAAGAAAGCGGTTTGCAATCGTGTATTGAAAAGGTTTCCAAACCAAAAATAAATAGTTCTTTCGTATCAGGAATCGATTCCACATGGAGGTATTTAGACTCACTCAATATGACAACTGATTAATGTGAATGTAATAATTTTAATCTTAAATTCAAAGCACTGTTATCAGTTTACCTTTTTTATCCATCATTATAATACGCTTCAATGTAAAAATAAGCCACACTCGACTATAATAAGGACAACATAATAGAGGAGGAAAACCTATATGCAAAAAGCCATCGAACAACATAAAAATGCGTTTCTTAACGAACTAGAAGAATTTCTAAAAATCCAAAGTATTTCAGCCGTTCCCACCCATGAGTCAGACGTTCAAAAAGGGGCTGAGTGGGTCGCAAATTCTTTAGAAAAAGCTGGCATGGAAAACATTGAAGTCATCGAAACAGACGGCCATCCGATCGTTTACGCCGACTGGCTTTATGCGGAAGATCAACCGACAATTCTTATCTATGGCCATTATGATGTACAGCCTGCTGACCCACTCGAACTTTGGGAAACACCGCCATTTGAACCCGTTATTCGTGATAATAAGATATATGCCCGCGGTGCAACGGATGACAAAGGGCAGCTGTTTATTCATATCAAAGCGATGGAACTGCTGATGCAAGAAGATGGCAAGCTACCCGTCAATGTGAAGTTCTGTATAGAAGGTGAGGAAGAAATCGCAAGTCCACATCTTGGACCTTTTATTGAAGAAAACACTGATAAGCTCGCTGCTGACGCGGTTGTGATTTCAGATACTTCTTTTATTAAAGAAGGATTACCTGCCATTTGTACGTCTCTACGCGGCGCCCTTGCGATGGAGGTGAAGGTGAAAACAGCGAATACTGATTTGCATTCAGGAGTTTATGGTGGCGGCGTTCCAAACGCGGTTCATTCCCTTGTTCGGCTACTCGATAGTCTTCATAGCGAAGATGGATCCATTGCTGTTGAAGGATTTTACGAAGGGGTACCAGAACTAACAGAAGAATTAAGAGAAGAGATTGCTCGTATTCCATCTGATGATGAAGCGATGAAGCAAGAGCTCGGACTAACTTCCTTATTTGGTGAGAAAGGATTCTCCTTCAAGGAACGGACAGGCATTCGTCCGACGCTCGAATTGAACGGCATTTCAGGTGGCTACCAGGGTGATGGAATTAAGACGATTGTTCCATCAGAAGCAACTGGTAAAATTAGCTGTCGTCTCGTTGGGAAGCAGGATCCTCAGCACATCTACGAATTAATTGAAAAACACCTGCTCGAGCATCAACCTGCAGGTACTACGATGACCGTTAATCAATTTATTCAAGCACGCCCAGTCTCGCTTGATTCGAATGATCCTATGATTCAAAAAGCGGCCGATGCTTATGAAGAAGTATACGGCGAGCGCGCTCTCTTCCCTAAAGAAGGGGGATCAATACCAATCGTAGAAGTGTTCGCTCGCGTTCTCGAAGCACCCGTCGTCCTTATGGGCTTCGGCTTACCATCAGAAAACTTGCATGCTCCAAATGAACATTTTCACATTGATAATTTCACAAAAGGAATTGAAACGGTTTGTACCTACTTCAAATCACTGTAGTTCCTAATGAAAAAGAGAGGCGGCTCGATTGCGAGCTGCCTCTCTTCATTTAGAACGTAAGATAACCTTTTATGACTCTTTTTCCACTTGAAGGTTGCTCCAACCATTTCATACGCTGAAGCTTTTCATCCAATCTTGCGGCAATCTTCCATTCAATCCGATGCATCATTGTTCTCGCCTTATAAGCTGAGATACCAAACTCATTAGCTGCTTCATGATATGGGGAATACTTTTTCAGAAGGTTAAGGTATTGATCCGGTGTAGCCGCTGATTGTATTAACCTAACTTCCAGTTCATCGATGAACTGATAGAGGGCTTTCTCCTTCTCAGGGAGCTTCGCCACGATATCACGAACGAGCATCTTCAACAAATGTTCATTGCACTCCATATCTTCCCCTACCCTTTTACCAGCTTGACTTCTTCACCCCAGGAATCTGCCCCTTATGAGCATATTCACGAAACGCAATTCTAGACATTTTAAATTTCCTTAAATACCCCTTCGGACGACCAGTTACTTCACACCGATTATTCAAGCGTGTTGGTGATGAATCACGTGGGAGCTTTCGTAACGCTTCAAAATCTCCTTTTGCCTTCAATTCATTTCGTAGCTCAGCATACTTCATGACGAGCTCCTGCCGCTTTTGTTCTTTTACTACTTTCGATTTCTTAGCCAACCTAATTCATCCCTTCATCTATTCTAATTTATGCTATTCGTTTTGGCACCGTGCATAGAGCAATTATCCACAACCTATACCAATAGCTCGCTTTTTACAAATCGTAAACATTACGTTTTGTATTATATGCTTGTATTCGTTATAACGCAAGGAATCAAACTCCGCATTGAGTGCGTCCTAATGAATGATAAAAAAAGCCCAACTTCATTTCCAGTTGAGCCCTCCCTTTATCATCACTATCTATTAATCTTGTTTCCTTTTACTTCTTCCCATATGTAAAGCAAGCTTATTAATAAATCCAAGAATTAGACCAACTCCTGTGAATAAATAAATGATCGTGAAAATTTTCCCAAAATCGGTTTGTGGACTAAAATCCCCAAACCCTACAGTTGTTAGCGTAACAACACTAAAGTAAAGCGAATCTAACACGGACCAGCTTTCGACAGTGTGATAGAAAATTGTTCCTGAGACGAGTGTAATCGTTGTAAGAAAGAAAAGAACTTGAAATTCTTTATCCTTTATCGCTTTCCATAATGCTGACAACATCCTCTTTAAAGTAAGAAGAAATGATATCATCTTGACCTCCTTCTGTTTCGTTGATGAAACCGAGTATTCTTCCCTCACATCGTTCAACTACATCCAATAGATTATTCTAGCATAACAACAAAAACCTGACGGATCGCCGCCAGGCTCTGTCCTTTTAACTCACTCGGTTAAGATCGCCTCATTTTCGGAGGGGAAAACTCATCGTGATTCTGCCATACGTAAAAGGGCTTTCTCCTTCTCTCTTGTAAGTCCAGCTTTGAATGGGTTCTCATCATTTCGAATGGGTAGCCAGTTTAAAACATCGTGAATCGTTTCTTCAAGAGGACGAAGGCTCAGTCCCTCACGAAGCGCCCGATCAATATTCGTCTCAGCTGCGCTCATTGATTCAGGAAGCCAGAGCGGTAATTCAGTCCACGGCGCTATTTCATTTTCAAGAAGAAACTCTTCGTTTACCCAACGAAAAACCGCATTACTTCCGCTCACCTTTTTACATGACGCAAGCACTTCCCCCATTGTATTCATTCTTTCTCTCCCGGTCACATTGTACGCGCCCGCGACCCTTTGTTCCGTCATTCGCAATACCCAATCAGCAAGGTCTCGCACATCTATGAATTGTACCGGACGCTCAGGGTTTCCTGGCGCTAGAACTTCACCACCCTCGTGAATTCGCTTAACCCAGTAAGTAAAGCGATCTGAATAATCATACGGCCCTACGACGAGTCCAGGTCGAATATGAAGAACCCGGCCACTCAAATTCTTTTCTGCAACAGCTTCACACTTCGCTTTTAGTGCACCATAATGCTCGTTGTAAATCGGTCCAGCTGTTCCTGCCGTTATACGTTCCGCTTCCGTATCTGAGATTTCCTGAAGAGGCGAACTTTCTGTACATGGCTTTTCTCCGAAATCTTGATAAGCTGAAACACTCGATATATATGTATAATGGTTAACCCTATCCTGTAAAAGCTTCGTCGATTTATTCACTGTTCTCGGAATAAACCCTGACGTATCAATTACGGCATCCCACTTTCTTCCCGCTAGACTGGATAAATCTCCATCACGATCTCCGATAATCGTTTCAACCTCTGAAAATTGCTGCTTATTAGTCCCTCTATTAAATAGCGTAACCGTATGTCCATTCTCTAAAGCTCTCTCTGTTACATATTTTCCAATAAAACGTGTTCCACCAAGGATTAATAGCTCCATTCTCATTCCCTCCTTATTTTGTTATAACATTAATCAAAAATTCCCCCCTCGCTCTTTAGTCGTTAAGAAAACACTTCGCCTTAACATTCCAATCTCCTGTATGGAAATTTATTTGATCAGATAGGGAATGCTGTGGAATATGTCTAATTATTAGTGTACAGGAGTGTGATGAAATGACGGAGAAAGATTGGTTAACACATGCAATCCAGCTAGCATCTATAAGCGTAACTGAACATAACGGCGGGCCATTTGGTGCAATCGTCGTCAAAAATGGCGTTGTTATAGGCGAAGGATTCAATCAAGTGACAACGGATCATGATCCTACTGCCCATGCAGAAGTTGTCGCAATACGAAACGCCTGTCAAAAACTCGGGACGCATCAGCTTGAAGGCTGTGTTGTTTACGCAAGCTGTGAGCCCTGCCCGATGTGCCTTGGAGCAATCTACTGGTCTCGCCCAGACCGTGTATATTTTGCTGCATCGAGAAATGAAGCTGCTGACGCTGGTTTTGATGATGCCGTGATTTATAACGAAATTGAGAAAAAACCTGAACAAAGAACCATTCCGTTTCACCATATTGAAATGGATGAGAAGAACGAACCTTTTCAAAGCTGGGAAAAGCATAAGAATCGAATAGACTACTAAAAAGAAGGATGTGCACTATGCGCATCCTCCTTTTTAGTAATTTATTATCCTCTCTTCACAAACCGCTGAACATACCTTGATATCGTAAACAGACCAATTGTACAACCAAAGAAAATAAATACGTTAATAAAGATGTCGATCAGTCGATCATCAGGCAGATAAGAAAACAACAAAATAGCCGGAAGAAACAATACTACTTCCCATATGGCAATGCCCTTTAATAACCCACGTACATCCAACTGATGATTCATATATCCTTTCACTTCCTTATAGAAATGGTCGTTCAATAATTCTTCCACTTCTTCCTAACGAATACCTCCTCTTTTCGCAGTTAGGTGGAGAAAATTCCAAATTCAAATGACGTTTTACTTGAAAATCATATTTATACCATTCCGTTCATAGCATAGTGTTGTATCAAAATTCGCGAAGGAGGGGATTGAGATGTCTGAGAGAAATTCAACGAAAGAAGATAATATTGTGAAGAAGACATCAAAAACCGCAAGTGATCTTGTGAATAAATCCGCTGACACAGCGAACGATATTGTCAAGTCAGTTAGCGGAGAAGGCGGTCTTGTAGGGAAAGCCGCTGACGCTTCAACAGACTTTGTTAAAAATGTGAGTAAAACAGGGAACAAAGTCGTTGGTAAGTCAGTTGATACGGCCTCTAATGTATTTAAAGGTGCTACTAAAAAGGTTTTCGGTAAGAAAAAAGACAAAGATAAAGAGTAAAAAATATAAACGAAAAGGACTCCGAAACTCGGAGTCCTTTTCGTTTATATTATCTATCTCCTAGGGATCTTAATCATTAGCTAAGTTTCTCGACTACTTCTTTCGCAACACTAGTAGTTGATTGCGGATTTTGACCAGTAATTAAATTACCGTCTATTTGCATGTGATCTGACCAGTTATCTTCTGTAACAAAGTCAGCACCAAGTTCGCGAAGACGAGTTTCCAGTAAGAAAGGCATGAATTGATCAAGCGTTGTTTCTCTTTCTTCATCGTCTGTAAACGCCGTAATCGTTTTACCTGAAACAAGTGGCTTACCATCTGAAAGAGTTACGCCAACGAGTCCAGCGGGACCATGGCAGACAGAAGCAACAATTTTGTTTGATTCATAGAACTCACGAATCAAGTGCTGAAGCTTATCGTTTTCCGGAAGGTCAAACATTGTTCCGTGCCCACCAGGCATAAAGATCGCATCAAAAGTAGACGCGCCAATGATTTTCTCGAGCTTCACTGTATCTTCAAGGTATTTGGCAGTATCGAGAATTTCTTGAGGCGTTTCTCCACCTTCAAGACTGCGATCATCAACAGGCGCTTTTCCGCCTAGCGGACTAGCTACTGTGATTTGATAGCCAAGCTTTTCAAATTCGATATACGCTTCCCCAAACTCTGATAACCAGAGACCTGTCTTATGTCCTTCTTTCATTGTATCTGCGGTTGTAACAACCATTAATATACGTTTGCTCACGACTGTTCCTCCTACTGTAATTTAACACTTTACAGTTAAGATCATATGCTGTTCTTTAAGGGAAATCAAACAAAATGACTTCACCAATTAAAAATTACATAAAACTCCTCTTTTGTAGGAAGGTTAATCAACAAAAAGGCAAGGTGAGCAAATTGAAAAAAGTAGCGATTATTGCGATCATCAGCTTCATTTTCTTCAACTTCAATCTTATTGAAGCGAATGCAGAAGCTCTTCCAGAAGACTACGGTGCAAAAGGAGCACTACAAGACTCTTCCATTACATTGAAGGAAGCCTTAACGTATGCGATTCAGGATGAGTATCTGGCACAGGCAAGATATGATGCTATCATCAAAGAATTCGGTGACATAAGACCTTTCTCTCAAATTAAAATGGCTGAGCAAAGGCACATTACAGCTCTTCTCCCCTTATTTACAAGGTATAACATAACCGCGCCCGAAAATAATGCTAGCCAGTATACAACCACCCCCAAAACGTTAAAAAAAGCGTTCGAATCTGGCGTTCAAGGAGAAGTTGACAACATAGCCATGTATGAGAAATTAGCGGATCTACCCGACCTGCCGCAGGATGTCAAAACCGTTATGACAAGGCTTGGTGATGCCTCAAAAAATCATCTTGCTGCGTTTAAAAAAGGCTTAAGTCAGTATGAATGAATAAACGATCCCTACCACTATATTCGTGGTAGGGATCGCTTTGTTCAGCAATCATTCAATTGTTCCTTCACTAGCAAACTAATGTAATACGAAATGCGGAAATTGGATGAAGATTGACTTAAATTTTTTAGACGCTAAATAGATAGGTTTGAATACTAAAGAACTTTCTACATCATTCCCCTATGCTTTTCTCTCCATAGCTCGTAGCCATCCCGTAAGCGCAACCGCTCCGACAACCATAATGCCGCCAATCCACGGAGTGTGAATCAGACCAATGGAATCAACGATGATGCCACCTACAAATGAGCCAATCGCTATACCAACGTTAAACGCAGCGATATTAAGCGCGGATGCCACGTTAACGGCAGATGGTACATATTTTTCAGCAAGATTCACTACAAGTACTTGCAAACCAGGAACATTCATAAAGGCAAACAAACCCATGAAGAAAATCGAAATTATTCCAGCCACTTTAAATGGAAGGGCAAATGTCATGATAAAGAGAATGATTGCTTGCATCACGAACATCCAAAACAGTGCTTTTAATGGGTTCTTATCCGACGCTTTCCCACCAATGACATTTCCAATCGCTACGGCAACACCATAAACTAGTAAAATCACACTAACAAATTTCGCGCTAAGTCCTGTTACATCTTCAAGTAGCGGAGCTAAATACGTAAAGGCAACGAACGTACCACCGTAACCTAGTGCTGTAATCGCAAATGCTAAGAGTAATTTTCCATTCGTTAAGATCTTCACCTGTTCACTAAATTTCGCTGGCGGTGCTTCTTTTAAATCCTTCGGTACGAGAATCGCACTTGCGATAATCCCAATCACACCAAGAAGAGCGACACCAAGGAACGTTGCTCTCCACCCAAACGCTTGGCCAATGAATGTACCAAGCGGAACACCGGTTACGGTTGCAACGGTTAATCCTGTAAACATAAAGGCAATCGCACTTGCCCGCTTATTTTCTGGAACGAGATCTGCTGCAATCGTTGAACCGATTGAGAAGAAAATCCCGTGTGAAAATGCTGTAATAAACCGTGCAACGAGTAGTAAACCGAAGGATGTGGATATTCCCGCTACAAGGTTACCAATGATAAAAACGACCATTAATGACATGAGGAGTGTCTTCCGATTTATTTTTCCAGTTAAAGCAGTTAGAACGGGAGCACCAATTGCTACTCCAATGGCGTAACCTGAAATCAATAAGCCAGCAAGTGTAATCGAAATCGATAAGTCATCTGCAATAGAAGAAAGAAGGCCAACAGGAACAAATTCGGTTGTTCCAATTCCAAATGCACTAATCGCGAGCGCTAAAAGGGCTAGAGTACCACTAGATTTTTCTTTCGAGTGTGACATTGTATGTGTTTGAGAACTCATAAAGCGAATTCCTCCTTGAAATTTTTTAAGTGCCGAGTAGAAAGACGTCTTTTCTCTCAGCTGTACAACTGATTATGCAACCTTCCAAGTCTTTATGTAAGTACGCACTTTGGTGTAATATAGGTACCTGCAAGTGCCTAATGAGTCATAACAAGCTCTCTACACAAAAAAGCTCCTGATAAACGGATCCGTTTATCAGGAGCTTCAAATGTATTAACTATTTTTCTTCCGTCTGAAACGCTGCGATGTGTTCAATCGGAACCCCAGCTTCAATGTAACTTCTCACAAGCTTCCAATTCCCTTGTACCCCTTTTCGAAAAGTATCAAAAAAGACACTCCCAGTTTCACTTTGTTTGCCATCTACCTCAATAGAAGCAAAAATAATCGCAAGCATTTCATTTCGTCGAATTGGAGTGACAGCGAGCTTCTTTAGTACCCACTTCGTTCTGTCTTTTTGAAAAGCCGAAAAAGCTTGATCCCAGCCTTGAATCGACTCCTCATACCCAAAATCATATAGCTCAGATTGGCTTGAGATTTCTCTCGCCTCATACGTATCGCTTATTTTATACTTTATTTCATCTAACGAAGAGTTCCGCCAGCTTGATAGGAAATCATCTAAAAATCCTTCAAATCCACTCATATCGCTCATTCCCCTTTCGCTATTCATTTCGATCTATTTTCATCGAATCCTTTCTCACTATTTTCGTACCCTTCACGCAATAGGAACAACCGTAAGAATATGTTATATTACATAAGAAGTGATATTGAAAGGACTAATTGACATAATGAGTAACCATAAAGAATTACAAGAAGAAATAAAGAAGAGACGGACCTTTGCGATCATCTCTCACCCCGATGCTGGTAAAACGACTTTGACTGAAAAACTTTTGTTCCTTGGCGGTCAGATCCGTTCAACAGGAACAGTTAAATCACGAAAATCATCCAAGTACGCGACGTCTGACTGGATGGAAATCGAGAAACAGCGTGGTATATCTGTTACATCGAGTGTTATGAACTTTAACTACAAGGGACACACGATTAATATTCTGGATACACCAGGACACGAAGACTTCAGTGAAGATACGTATCGTACGCTTCTAGCCGTTGACAGCGTTGTAATGATTATCGATGCTGCAAAAGGTGTTGAGTCTCAAACAAAGAAACTTTTTAAAGTTGTTAGTGAGCATGGTATTCCAATTTTCACGTTCATAAACAAAATGGATCGTCAGGGCCGTGAGCCTTTAGAGCTACTTGAAGAAATTGAAGAAGTTCTTGGCATCGAATCTTACCCTATGAACTGGCCAATCGGTATTGGTCAATCGTTCCAGGGCGTTTACGATCGTCATCAGAAAGCCGTTGAATTCTACGATACAGAAGGCGACAATAAACAGGCGATCCAAATCTCAGATTTAGATGATCCCGTCCTTAAAGAAAAAGCTGGCGAAGATCTTGTTAATCAACTTCAAGAAGACGTCATGCTACTTGATGAAGCAGGTGCAACTTATAGTGAAGAAGCATTGCAATCAGGGAAGCAGACACCAGTTTTCTTCGGAAGTGCGATTTCAAGCTTCGGTGTTCCAACATTCTTAAATCACTTTCTTGATCTTGCTCCTTCCCCAGCTCCTCGCGAGAGCTCTGAAGGCGAAGTAAAGCCCGATGAAGAAACATTCTCAGGCTTTATCTTTAAAATCCAGGCGAACATGAACCCTGCTCACCGTGACCGCGTTGCGTTTTTACGAATTGTATCGGGTACTTTTGAAAAAGGAATGGAAGCATGGCTTGAGCGCACAGGTAAAAGTTTGAAGCTCTCTCAAGGCCAACTTTTCTTTGCCTCCTCCCGAGGTAATGTTGAAAAAGCGTACCCTGGAGATATTGTCGGTCTTTATGATTCAGGAACATATCAAATTGGCGACACGCTCGTAGGCTCTAAAAACGTTTATTCGTTCGGAGCTTTACCAACATTCCCACCTGAGCATTTCGCGAAAGTACGGGCACAAAAAGCGATGAAGCAAAAGCACTTCTACAAAGGTGTGCAACAGCTTTCTGAAGAAGGTGCCATTCAAGTTTATCGGACCGCACACTGGGACGAAATTGTTATTGGCGTTGTCGGACGTCTCCAATTTGAGATTTTTGAATACCGCATGAAAGGTGAGTACAATGTTGATATTCAATTCGATACAATGCCTCACCAGCATGCACGTTGGATTGAAACAGATAATCCGGAAGACAAGGTAGATAGCATTCGTAATATGCTTGTCTATGATCAGCTAAAGCGCCCGGTTCTTCTGTTCCAAAACGACTTTGCTCTAAGATGGTTCCAGGATAAAAATCCCGATATTCCATTAAGAGAATCAAGATAAACCATAATATCCAAAAAGGAGCGTGCATCTGCACGCTCCTTTTAGTTTGCAATCGTTTCTTCTGAACGAGTGCGATGAATCTTTCCCCACTTCTCCATTTCGTGAAGCAGTGGTTCAAGCTCATACCCATATGATGTCAAAGAGTACTCTACCTTGGGAGGGACATCTTTTGATTCTTTACGATTAAGTAGCCCATCCATTTCAAGCTCTTTCAAATGTTTAATAAGCGTTTGATGAGGTATGCGCGGAATCACCTTTTTGATCTCACTAAATCTAAGAGGCTTCTCCACTAATTCTAGCAGCAAAACGGCTTTCCACTTCCCACAGACAACATCAAGTGTCGTTTTCATATCTTCTACAGACCTGTTCAAATTTAAGCTGCACCTCCAGGTATATAGTAATATACTTCTTCACAAAACAGTGCATTGTAGTAAGATAAGCATATATTAAATTTATTTTACCACAAGTAGACCGTAATGCTAGAAGGGAGTTTCTATGTCCGAACAATTTTCTCACTCTATCCATCGCCTAGGACAATCTATTCTACAAAACATAGATGATATCACAGCCAACACTAGACATTTAATTGATATGAACACTCAAGTACAGAGCCTACCAGGTGAGTCATATACTTTCACTGAACAAATTCTAGTTTCACTAGGTGAGTCCATTGAAGCAGGAGAAATTTCTTATCCCTCTGAAGATCTCCAAAGATTTGAAGAGGAAGAAAACTTCCCTGCTTATTTAGATACGATCTTAATGAGCATTACAGCGATGAAAAAGTCGTTACTGACTTATATGGAAGATCACCAACATACATTTTCTTTAACAGTGTCTGACGTTATTACTATATCGAAATTAATAGATCCCTTGATTGATCATTCCATTAACCTTTTTACCGAAAGCTACCTTGATAAGAAAACTCGTAGCCTTCAGAAACAGTATATTCAAGACGATGCACTAACTGTCCCAATCATTAAAATCTCTTCTAAAGTAGCCATTTGTCCGATCATTGGTGAAATAGATGAAAAACGCGCGAATCTCATTCTTGAACGCACGTTAATGGAATCAAGTGCGAAGAAAATCCGCTCTCTGATTCTTGATTTATCAGGCGTAGCCACACTAGATACGATGATGACCCAGCATCTCTTTAAAATCGTTGATTCTCTTGAAGTGATGGGTGTTGAAATTATTGTGACAGGTGTAAGTTCTGATGTCGCTATAGGTGTAGTATCACTTGGACTTGATTTGCAATCTCTTACAATCAAGCAGAACCTAGAAGGTGCATTAAAGTCTTTAGGAATGTTGGAGGGTTAAGCTCCCGACTGTAAAAAAAGAATTCAGAAAAGCCCCATCTCACGCAAAGAGATGGGGCTTTTCTGAGAATCATTTCCTTGTTTTATCATTGTCCGTCTGCACCAAGGTATATGGTTTCAATCTTTTCTTCAGTTGACTCATTTTTATTAACCTTATATGCACTCGCTTCTTTTCTTGAACTGACAGCTACTTTAAGTGATTGGTCAATAAAATGAGCGGCTACTCCATCATCAAGGGCGATTCCTGGTTGCATTTGCGCATTATTAATCATTTGATGATAGGCAGGTTTTCGTTCTTCTTCTCCATCAAAGTGGGGACAGCAACTCCCCTTTAAAAACCCAAGACACTTCAGTGACTCGAGCTTATCTCCATAAGAATCCGTGAGTCCTTCTTCAAACCAACAGATTGCCCCTGCACTAATTCCAGCTAAAATGACGCCTTCCTCCCAGGCTTTCTTCAATGTATGATCTAAGCCCCATTCTTTCCAGAGCACCATTAGGTTTTTGGTATTTCCACCACCAACGTATATTATGTCTTGATTTAATAGAAATTTTTCAATATTTGCACCCGGATTAAATAGAGACAAATGAGAAGGAATACAGAGCTGATTTTCAAAGAAGGCATAGAATTTCGCTATGTATCCTTCCGCATCACCGCTTGCTGTTGGTATAAAACATATCTTAGGTTTCGTACACTTTGCTTGATTAAGAATGTATGCATCTAAGAGTGGGTTATCCTGTTCCATCGAAAAACCGCCGCCTCCCATGGCTATAATTTGCTTCACGTTTCCCTCTTCCTTTCTATACGAACAATCTGACTTACTGTGTTCCTAATTCCCGATCCAATGACTTGATCCCTGCAAAAAAAAGCTGTGCACCCTCATCAGGTACACAGCTCTTCATCCAATTACACTGCTTTTTGTTGCATCTTTTCTCGTTTTCTCTTTGATAATACTTCCTTGCTTGCTGCCTTAAAGAAGGAATACCCCATGAGGAGAACGACGATGGAAAATGGCAATGCCGCAAGAATAAGCATGTTTTGCAATCCTTGTGTTCCACCGAAGTACACAATAATGGCAGCCATACTGGAAAGAGTTAAACCCCAGACAATCTTAATCATCGCGGATGGGTTTAATGAACCCGTCGTACTGAGCATTCCTAATACAAACGTTGCTGAATCAGCTGATGTAATAAAGAAAATGGCAATCACGAAAATCGTGATAAAGGACATTAGCGTGCCAAGAGGATACTCTTGTAAAACCGCAAATGTTGCCGTCTCAATCGAATAATCCGAAATCGTTGCAATTCCACTCTGCTGAAGATCGAGCGCTGAGACTCCAAACACCGCAAAGAAAATAAAACAGACAATAGATGGAACAAATAAACCCCCAAGCATAAACTCTTTTATCGTTCGACCTCTTGAAATTCTTGCAATAAATATCCCCACAAATGGAGACCAAGAAATCCACCATGCCCAGTAGAAAATCGTCCAGCTATCGACCCAAGAACGTTGATCATTGTTGATCGGCTCAATGTGAAAACTCATATCGAAAAAGTTTGAGATATAACCGCCTAAGGAGCCCGTAAACATGTTCATAATGTAGAGCGTTGGCCCTACAATAAGGAGGAGAATCATAAGCGCAAATCCAAGTATCATATTAATGTTACTCAAATATTTGATTCCTCTTTTTAATCCCGACCATGCAGAGGCAATAAATAGTGCTGTTGAAATAACGAGAATAAGCAACTGTACAGAGAAGTTTGCTGGTGTGTTAAACAAGAATTTAAGACCCTGATTAATTTGGGCAGATCCGAATCCTAGTGTAGCTGCAACGCCTACTACCGTTGCGACAACAGCAAGAGTATCGATCATATACCCTAGCGTCCCCTGCATCCTCTTTTCTCCAAACAAAGGGGTTAACGTAGCGCTAATCAATCCAGGATATCCTTTATGAAACTTAAAATAAGCTAGCACGAGAGCAACGAGCGCGTAGACAGCCCATGCGTGTACACCCCAGTGAAAAAAAGAAAACTGTAGAGATTCCTCAATAGCTCGTTCTGTTCCTAATTCACCACTCGGGCTGCTTTTGAAGGCGTGAGAAATTGGTTCTGCGGTTGTCCAAAACACCATGCCCATTCCCATTCCTGCACTAAACAACATAGCAAACCAAGTTGGCAAGCTGAACTCTGGCTTGTCGTCTTTTCCACCAAGCTTAATGTCTTTAAATCTAGAGAAAATCAAATAAATACAGAAGATTAGAATAGCCACAACAATCAGAAGATAGTACCATCCAAATCGACTAGATATGTAAGTAGTTGCGGTAGATGTTACCTCCTGTAAATGCTCAGGCAAAATCGCTCCCCACAAAACAACGAGCAAACATACAATGAGACTATACCAAAAAACTAATGTAGCATTTTTCATTAACTCACCTCTCGTACTGATATTTTCTATGTAAAAATCCCTATCCTACTAGAAAACTAAACGCTTTACCATTATTGATCGAAACATTTAAAAAGGAGAATGAGACAATCCACACTTTTATCTATCTATTTAGGGTAGTGTCTTTTCTGCAGTTTCAATGTCCCAATTTTACTGATACCCTAATCATCAAAATCTAATCCAGAAATTGTGAAATGAATGAAAATTTATTTCATAACTTCTCTTCTTACTCCTCTACCGTTAGTAATCATTCGACTTCCAATCATATTTCATAGTGATTTTTCTATCTATCAGCTTAATGATAAGATAGTATAGAAATATAAGATTTGTTTAGATGAATTAGAAACGAGGTGTATGATATGATTCATTCTAATATCCCTACCTATACTTCCATTGAAGATGCATCTCAAGATGTCTTAGAGGTTATTAGTAAATTCGTAGGCGTAAATACATTTTTTGTAGCCAAAAACGATAAGACAGATGTAGATATTATTTCTTCATTCAATCGTGATGAAATTATCCTGGAGTCAGGTTTTGAAACCTTATATCGCGATTCCTACTGACAATTCATCGTAAAAGGCGGTCGTGAACCCCTTATTATTGATGATTTGGCAGCCCATGATTCAACAAAAAATATGGAAGTTACCAAAAATCTCGGTGGTGGCTCATTAATTGGTGTACCTATTTATTATCGTAACGGTGATAACTACGGTACTTTATGTGGACTTGATCTTAAACCATTTCATTACAATGAAGATCACGTTGATTTATTTAAAGCGATGGCTAACCTTCTTGGAAATGTCCTTGAATTAGAAAGGGCAAATACTGAGATCGAATCACTATCTGTGCCTATTGTTCCCATTTCAGAAGAAGTAGCCATTCTTCCGATCATTGGAGACGTTAATGAAATTCGAACAGAACGATTAATGGAACGTGCTCTCGCTGAAAGTGCAAAGAACAACCTTGATTATCTCATTTTCGATTTATCAGGACTTGTTAATATTCACAGCCAAAGTGCGACCAATCTTCTTAAAATAGGAGATTCTCTTAAACTTGTTGGAGTTCAAATGATCGTAACAGGTATTCGTCCGGATCTAGCTATAAAAGCGGTTCAAGCCTCAAGTGACTTTGACCAAATTGTTGTAAAATCAAATCTTCAACAGGCTTTGCATTGGATCGGATACAGCTTAATTAAAAAATAAAAAACAAAGACTGCCAGTTGGTAGTCTTTGTTTTTTATGTTGAATTTCTTGAATAAGAAACTTCTTCTATCGTTGTAAACATCCTGCTGCATACATTTTGGACATGTTCGAATGACTCTTCATTATTATAAAACCCATATCAAAAGAATTGAAAACCAATCGCCTGAACCAAGAATCGAGAATCCACAGCATAAGCTAAAATAAAACGATTAAGCTGGTGATGGTTCCAAGTTCAAATAAGTATCTTCAATTTGTTGAGGGGGAACCGGCTTGCTGTAGTAATAGCCTTGAATACTATCACACCCTTTTGATGATAGAAAATCAGCTTGTTCAATCGTTTCTACCCCTTCTGCAATGACGTGTAGTTTTAATTGCTTGCTCATGGCAATAATCGCACTCGTAATTTGGTCGGACTTCACATTTTGTGTTAACTCATCAATAAAGGATTTATCAATTTTCACCTGATTGATCGAAAAGTCTTTGAGATAGCTTAACGAACTATGACCTGTACCAAAGTCATCAATAGAAATACTCACCCCGAGTTCTCTAAGAGAAGTAATCATCCACGATGAGCGAGTAGAGTTTTCCATTGTCATACTCTCTGTCACCTCAAGCTCTAACAATGCTGGATCAAGAGAATACTTGGTTAGCGTTTCTTTAATCGTTGTAATTAGTTCATCACTCTGAAATTGCTTAGCAGAAAGATTCACTGAAACACGAAGAGGATAACCGCTCTCACACCATTTCTTCGCCTGTTCACAAGCCATATCAAGCACTTGACGGCCGAGTTCAACGATAAGACCTGTCTCTTCCGCTAGTGAAATGAAATCGCCTGGGTAGCGGAGTTCTTCCTTTCCTGCTTTCCAGCGAACGAGGGCTTCAACTCCTGACAGTGAACCATCAGTGCATTTCACCTGAGGTTGATAATGTAGAATAAATTCTTTGTTGATAAGTCCCGCTCGAAGCGAACTTTCTTCTATTAATCTCAATTCACTTTTTTGTCCCATGGATGCCGAGTAGAATTGATATTTCTTGCGATTACGTCCTTTTGCAGAATACATCGCAATATCGGCATGCTTCATCAATGATTCAACGTTTGTTCCGTCACCAGGTGCTGCTGCTATGCCAATACTTACCGAAGTGGACAGCTCGTGGCTACTAACCTGAAATGGCTTCTCAAATGCTTCAATAATTTGATTCGCAAGCTCATCAGGATAAATGTGCTTAAATCCGTCGAGGACAATCACAAATTCATCCCCTCCAAGGCGTGCGAGAAAACCAAATGGGTCCACGCATTCTTGCAGACGCACGGAAACTGCGCATAGAAAAAGATCACCTGTGTTATGACCAAGAGCATCATTAATAACTTTAAAACGATCAAGATCGAGCATCATAACAGCAAGATCTGCTGGTTCATCTACTTTCCTAAGGCAGTTCTCTAGGTATTCAACAAATGAGCGACGATTTGGTAATGACGTTAAGGCATCAAAATAAGCCATTTGATGGTTTTTTTGCTCTGCTGCTCTTTGCTTCGTTATATCTTTTGTAATAGCATAGATCCGATCAAGACGATCATTTAAATAAATGGGAACGAACGTCACATTTAAATCGTTTATCCCTCCGTCAAACGTAAAGACCTTCGTATTGAAACTGACAGCCTGCCTTGTGTCATGCACCGAAAGAAAATAGTGACTCACTCTCTCTAATTCTTCACTTTCGAAAAAATCCATTGGATTTACATGACTTAATTCATCTTTTTTCACACGGAATAGTTTTTCACCTGCCGGATTGAGCGAACGGATTTTTCCATCTACTGTCAAAGTGAGGATCGCATCAATGCTATATGTAAGCAGTGATCGTAAACGATAGTCATTACCCTTCATCTCAATTGACTGCTTAATCAATTTCCGTTCAGTCACAACACCAAAAATCAAAATCGTTTGAACGCACAACGTACCGACGGCAATAGCAATGGAAAGAGCGGACGTGTCTAATCCTTCTACAACTGGTTGATGATGTACTTTAGACATATAGAAGGTCGCAGCTTCAAGTCCAACGTAATGCATCCCCGCAATAGCAATTCCCATGATTCCCGCACTGCCTATCTTTAGTAAAATTAAGTGACGGTATTTTTGGGATCTAGAAAGGGTAAAGGCTAGTTTTAGCGCTGTAAATGAAGCACACATAGCGATAAGTGTTGAAAGAACGAGCAACCAATCATTGTAAACGATCTCAACATTTTCCATCGCTTCCATACCTATATAATGCATAGCGATAATAGCCCCAGACATAAAGATCGTTCCAACAACTAACCTTTTAATCGTTAGCTCCTTCCCTCCAACTGCGACAAGAGCAATGAAAGATCCAAAGAAAGACGCGCAAATAGATAGAGCAACAAGGGGAACATCATAGGTCATTGGCATCGACATTGAAAAAGCAAGCATGCCGATAAAGTGCATCGACCATATTCCAACTCCCATTGCGCCAGCCCCACCAATGACCCATACCCATTTGCGAATCCCTTTCGAATAAGAAACTCTACCTGCGAGATCTAGCGCACTATATGAAGCAAAGACCGCGATGACTACTGACAGTAAGACGATCCACCAATTATATTCTCCTATCATTTCAATCATAGTGTTGTGCCTCCGAAGTTATCATAAGAAATCTATATATGATCTTTATCGGCATATAGGAACAATACGTTAAGTTTTCTAGCTTGCTATCGTCGAATGCCTAGCTTGCTTTTCACATCTTTCAAGAACGGCTGCGCTTTAGCTCTTGCTTTCCTTGCTCCCTCTTCAAGAATTTGGTCAAGCTCATCTCTATGAGCCATATAGTAACGGTACTTCTCTCGAGGTTCAGCTAAGAAATCATCCATAACATGAAAAAGTTCTTTTTTCGCTTCTCCCCATCCGATCCCTTCTTTGAATTTTTTCCTCATTTCAATCGTTTCGGCATCACTAGCAAATTCCTTATAAAGTGCAAATACCGTTGATGTATCCGGATCCTTTGGTTCTGTTGGGTCAGAAGAATCCGTTGTAATACGATTAACTAACTTTTTAAGCTTATCTGGCTCTTCAAACAATGAAATCGTATTGTGATAGCTTTTACTCATTTTCCTACCATCAAGCCCAGGAAGTACGGACGTGTTTTTATCGACAATATAGCTTGGCAACGTGAACGTTTCTCCAAATTGAAAATTAAAAGCAGCGGCTATATCCCTTGCGATTTCCACATGCTGAATCTGGTCTTTGCCTACAGGGACGAAATCGGTTTGAAACATTAGAATATCAGACGCCATTAAAATGGGATAAGTGAATAACCCCATATTCACCCCTTCATCCTCTTCGCGATCTCCCTCACGATTTTTCTCCACAATTGCTTTGTAGGCATGCGCCCGATTCATTAATCCTTTAGGGCTAAAACAAGCCAAAATCCACGATAATTCAAAGATTTCTGGTACATCCGATTGACGATAGAGAATCACCTTTGTTGGATCAAGTCCAAGTGCAAGCCACGTAGCTGCAATCCCGTACGATAATTCTTCCATCTGCTGCTGATCTCGAATTTTCGTCAATCCGTGGTAATCTGCGACAAAATAAACAGGGTCAAGTTCCTCATTCATCGCTTGTTTTAAAGCTGGTTTAATCGCTCCAATGTAATTGCCTAAATGAACTCTTCCAGTCGGCTTAATACCTGTTAAGATCGTCTTTTTCATATGTCCCTCCATCATTTTAGACAACACAAAAAGCCCCTCATCCTCTAAAAAGGACGAGAGACCCGTGGTGCCACCTTTATTCGTTTACAAACGTAAACGCGCTTACCCCTTACAGAATGAAACCTATTTCAATAAGGTGTCTCTTGTATCGGTAAGACGTTCCGCCGAATCCTACTTTACTGTTCAGTTCGGTAGCTCAGAAGCCCATTCATCTGTTGCGCACACTGGTTTTCACCTACCACCAGCTCTCTAAAGTGCCGCTCAAGACTACTCTTCTTCTTCATTGCCTATTTTTTTTCTTATTCTATCGTGACGCTTATTTGAAATCAATACATTTCCTGATTTTCATTTGAATATTTCTTCTTACTCAGGTACATGATTGACTTATATGCTTATTTCTTCACTTAAATAACAGTTGCTCTATAGCATTCTCGCATTTCGAAAGGAGATTATGATGAACGATCTACACTCATTCAGCTGGTATGCTGCTCGGATTAAGAAACACCTTCCACCTGAAGCTTTTAAGCCTGTTCCAGTACGACTCTTCGGGGGATTTACATATCTCGTCATCACATTGACCTGTTTCTTAATCATTGCCTCCAATCCTTTACCTACCCTCATAGCACTTGTCTTTTCATTTATGATAGGCGCTTGCTTTGCCGGACTTGGTTTTCTTGGCCATGAAATTCTACATGGAACAGTTGTAAGAAATGCCTTGCTACGTGATATTCTAGGCGCGATTGCGTTTTGGCCATTAAGTACTGGCCCAAAACTTTGGAGAAAATGGCACAACCTAAATCACCATGTACATACTCAGCATGATGCTAATGATCCAGATGCATGGCCAACCCTAGAACGTATTTCGAGAATGAAAATGTTCAAATGGATTTACGGACTCCCGTTATTTATCCGTTCGTTCTTTGCTTTTATTTCATTAACGGTTCAATTTACCGCCCATTCGATTAAAATGTTTTTTACTTATGTAAAAGAATTTGCGCCAAAAAAGCAACGTGACGTTTTTCTACAAATGATTTTGCCCTGGGTAACATGGATCAGTCTTATCTTCGTGATCGGAATAAGGAATTGGATATTTGCTTATTTCATTCCACTTCTCATCGCAAACTTTATCGTAATGGCTTATATCTCAACAAATCACAGATTAAATCCATTAACACCTATCAATGATCCGCTTGCGAACAGTCTCACCGTTACAGTACCAAAAATAGTGGACATCCTACATTTCAACTTCTCGTATCACACAGAGCATCATCTGTTTCCAGGGATGAATCCGAAATATTATCCACTTGTGAAAGAGCATATTAAAACAATGTGGCCAGAACGATACCACGAGATGCCAATGACAAGAGCCCTAATCACTCTCTGGCATACGCCTCGAGTTTATCATGAACAGACAAATTTAATTGATCCCAGAACGAGTGAGACATACGGTTCATTAGGTAACAAGCTATACCCAAAATCCATACTCCAAAAAAAGACAACAGATTGAAGGAGCTTGTTCAATCTTTCTATACAAGAAAAGGCTGATTTAAAGGTAATCAGCCTTCTTGCGCATTTATTATTCAACCCGTGCTCCTTCAACAGGAATTCCCTGCTGAATACAGCTTATGTTCCGAGAATTAGTAGCCTCCTCCAACAAAAGCTGCACCTACGATGATAAGGAGAATAAACAGCACTACAATTAGAGCAAACCCACTGCCGTAACCGTATCCCATGGAGTATGACCTCCTTTCCATCTTGGATTACTTCATACTATGCAGCTTCCTATTGAATGGATGGGCATTCGTTTAGTTTTATCGTTACTTTTCTAACCATATTGTTAAGCATAAGGCAGTTGCCTACAAGAAAGAATGCTAATCGAACAAGAATTTCGAAGCAACGTTTACCAATGACTCTTGCTCCGTTTTCTAAATTTCTCAACATTTTAAATCTGCTTGATTATATAAGTATATGCTTATATAATCATTTGTGGAGGTGAAGAAATGGAGAACACTATGATTGAAATCGATCAGGCTGCTTCTGTCCTTAAATTACTTGGCGATAAAACGCGTTTAACGATAGTGGGCCTTTTAAAAGATGGTGAATGCTGCGTCTGTGAGTTTGTAGAAGTATTGCAAATGAGCCAACCTTCTATCAGTCAGCACCTAAGAAAATTGAGAGACTCTGGTTTAGTGAAAGAACGCAAAAAGGGCCAATGGGTATTCTATTCATTAAATGCAGATCATGAAGCCTTTTTAGTGATTCAGAGTATTTTAACCTTCATTCCTGACCAAAAGGATAAACTTTACGAACTAGAAAAAAAAGGACTACGCATTTGTTGCGATTAATGGAGGTATTAGATTGACAGTCACACTCGCTATTCTTATTTTCATACTTACGTTAGTACTCGTTATTTGGCAACCTAAGAACCTGGGTATTGGCTGGTCTGCGTGTGGCGGCGCATTGCTTGCTTTATTAGTCGGTGTGGTAGATTTTCAAGATGTCATCACCGTAACTGGGATTGTATGGAATGCTACCTTTGCTTTTATTGCCATCATTCTCATCTCTCTTATTCTTGATGAGATTGGATTCTTTGAATGGGCGGCGCTTCACATGGCACGGATCGCCAAAGGAAACGGACTTCGCATGTTCATTTACGTTTCGTTACTCGGAGCAGTCGTTGCCGCTTTATTTGCAAATGACGGAGCTGCCCTTATTCTCACGCCAATTGTTCTTGCGATGGTACGGAACTTGAACTTTAAGGAAAAAATGATTTTCCCATTCATCATGGCAAGTGGGTTTATTGCCGATACAACCTCACTTCCACTTGTTGTGAGTAATCTTGTGAACATCGTTTCCGCTGACTTCTTTGATATCGGATTCGTTGAGTATGCATCACGTATGATTGTTCCAAACTTATTTTCCTTAGGCGCAAGTATCCTTGTCCTTTATCTGTTCTTCCGAAAAGACATTCCTGGAAATTACGACGTTAACCAGCTTCGCGTTCCACATGAAGCGATTAAAGACAGCAAAATGTTTAGGCTCTCCTGGTTTGTCCTTGCGATTCTACTTGTCGGTTATTTCGCCAGTGAATTTATCGGAGTTCCTGTATCGATTATCGCAGGGATTGTCGCGATCTTCTTCCTACTAATGGCGAGACGCAGTCAAGCAGTTGAAACGATGAACGTCATCAAAGGGGCCCCATGGGCGATTGTTTTCTTCTCAATCGGAATGTATGTGGTCGTTTATGGCCTTCGTAACCAGGGACTAACCGACATTCTTGCAAATGTCATCCAATCAGTAGCAGATCAAGGTTTGCTCGTAGGAACCGTTTCGATGGGCTTCATCGCTGCAATCCTGTCCTCAATTATGAATAACATGCCAACTGTTATGATTGATGCACTAGCGATCGAAGCGACTTCAACGACCGGTACAATGCGCGAAGCCCTTATTTACGCGAATATTATTGGATCTGATTTAGGTCCAAAGATTACGCCAATTGGGTCTCTTGCAACACTATTATGGCTTCACGTTCTCTCCCAAAAGGGCGTCAAAATATCGTGGGGATACTACTTTAAAATTGGTGTTATTTTAACAGTACCAACTCTACTCATTACATTACTTGGCCTTTATTTCTGGCTACTAATCATCTAAATTTCAATTTAAAAAGGAGAACAATATATGTCTAACAAAAAATCAATTTATTTCTTATGTACAGGTAATTCATGCAGAAGCCAAATGGCTGAAGGATTCGGTAAAAAACACTTAGGTGATGAATACGATGTTTATTCTGCGGGGATTGAAGCCCATGGCCTCAACCCTAATGCTGTTAAAGCAATGAAAGAGTCCGATATTGATATTTCCTCCCAAACTTCCGACATGATTGATATGGATCTTTTAAACAATGCGGATCTTGTAGTTACGCTTTGTGGAGATGCGAATGACAAATGTCCAACAACACCACCACATGTAAAGCGTGAACACTGGGGATTTGATGATCCAGCTAAAGCAGAAGGCACAGAAGAAGAAAAATGGGCTTTCTTCCAGCGAGTACGTGATGAAATCGAAGAACGTATCGCACGGTTTGCAAAAGAAGGACGTTAATTTATTAGAAAAGCACCTCGGATCCCGAATCCGAGGTGCTTTTCTAATGCTATTATTTTTGGCTCATTCAGCGATTTTCGTCATTATTCCCACGAAAAACAAACTATATCCCCGATATCTCAGTTATTTCCGCGGAAATGAAACGGAAATGACTTTAAATCTTTTTCATTTTATAAACTTCTCGGCTATCAATAAGGTCACCGATATCCTTGCGATACTTCTCATAATGCTCTGAGTTAATGTGCGTTTCAATCGCCTGTTGATTTTCCCACACTTCATAGATCACAAATGTTGTATCTTCTATAGATTGATGAACGTCATATTGAATATTACCTTCTTCATTCCTTGAACCTTTCAGAACTTCTTGAAGAACACTTAAGACATTCTCTTCTTTACCTGTTTTAGGCTTTAAAATCGCCGTAACCGCAATTTGTTCCATAAGTTTACTACCTCCAATGCTTATTTAAGAATAGGATAAGCATAGTAGCTTCAACTTATTATAGCAATTGATGTGCTTGTTATGAATTAGGGGCTGGCTTCAAGATAGTGCGCTGAAGTGGGACTCCCCCCATGGTGACGTTTCGTTCAATAAAAAGATACTTCTTACCATCGATCTTAAACTTACGATTACCCAGGTACTCCACATCTTTTCCTTGCGCACTCAGTTCATTCTTAAGTGCCCTTACGTATTCATTGTAGTCGATATAGCGTTCATCCAGGTCAATCTGGATATGATTTTTCCGATAGCCCATTAACCAATTGAAGCCAGTTAAAGATGCAACAATAACTACCAACATAAGAAACAAGTTCATCATGCAGCATTCCTCCCGAGCTCTTTTCTATTTATACGAATGAGGGGTCTCTTTCGTTTCGTTTTTTTGAAAATAAAGGAAGTTTCATTAATTCTTTTTACATCGTATCCTTCTATTAACGTTTGGATTAGAGAAAATACGTCAATAGACTACTATGACCATAAGAGAAGGAGAGGATTAATTATGGCACTATTAGAAATCAGTGTAACACCTGTAGGGACAAGTCAAACGAGCATGAATCATTTTGTAACAGAAGCTGTAAAGTTAGCTGAGAAAGAAGGGTTCACTTACCATATTGGACCAACCTCTACTGTCTTTGAAGGAAACGTTGATGAACTCTTTGAATTAGCAAGAGACATTCATACAAGTGCTCTAGGAAAAGGTACAGATCGTGTTATCACAAATATTAAGATTGAACAAAGAGAAGACCAGCCTCTTTCAATTGATGGTCAAGTGAATGAAGTTCGAAGTTCAATTGGGTAATAACAAAAAGGAGGGAGCGAATGATTCGCTCCCTCCTTTTATTTCTAACTTAGAATTTCTTCTTTCTTTAAAACTCCCTCTATTCCATGGCGTGCCTCATTGACAACTGATTCTCTCCATTCGGAATCATCCGGGTAAAACATCGCTTCAAATTCTCCTAGAATCCATTGAATATCATCAACTGATTCTGCCCCTTCAAAATACAAATGGTTTTCCAAAATAATCGTCGTAAATTCGCGAATTTCAGCCTGTTTATCTGTCCCAAACGTTCCGAACTCAAACAATGCCGACAGAAGATATGTTTCTGGAAATGCTTCTTCTTTTAATTTGTAGAAATGATTCGTAGAATCCCCTTTAACTTTTTCAGGAGTATACTTTTCGACGTTGTTAAGATTGTACGCTTCTTGTAACTCCTTCACGTCTCTTCCATCATTCTCTGAGATCACCATCGTTATTTCATTTGTTGGTCCGAGAGCTGTATGCCAATCCATGTGGACAACACCAGGATAAGTTCCTAACAACTTTTCTTGTATATCCTTCAAGAAAAGAGCTGATTCTTCAGCTGTTGAACCTCCGTAATAGACACCGCGCTCAAATTCAAATTGTCCCATTCCCTTTGCCTTTTTTAATCCTGCGTACCCTTCCTTTGCGAGACCTTTAATCAACTGTGCATATAGCTTGTGCTTCTCTGCTTGTAAGTCAGTGATTTTACCATCTGGAAGAAACAAGTCGCTTTCCTTAGCATAATTTTTATTCACGTCTCTACGAATAGAATTTTCGTCATAAAAGTAATTTCTGTTGAGATCAACATTATTTTCCGTAACCCGTCGGAAATGACGCATTCCCCACGGATTAAGGGCATGAATCAGGCAAATCCCAGTCGTTGAAGGATCGATTTGATCAAGATATTCTTCTACAAACATATGGATAACCGCTGCTCCAGCATACCCTTCTATCCCGTGTTCACCTGAAGTAAAGAATAAGACACGATCGTTTGATGTAAGGGCTTCAGAGTAAATCATATCGATTGTATTATCTTCTTCTTTCCCAATTGACTTTGTTGATAAGGTTGCCGAAGGCCATTTCTTTTGGATTTTATCAAGATGATTGCGAAATGTCTCGCGTGACTGTTCATAATTTTTAGCAAAATAGTGATCTGTTTGAAGTGTCATAACGAATAATCTCCTTTACGTTCTATTGTACCGTTGCTAAATTGGTTATCTAACCTTTTCATACCACTATCCGTAATTATCAAACTTCTAAGAGTTCAAATACCCGGTAACTTTCTATCTTTCCATTAAGCAAGATACAAAAAAAGATGAAAACTCGTTTCAGAGTCTCCATCTTATTTGTTCTTCTCGTATTTTGATACTTGATGCGATTGTTCATATTCAGCAAGTTCTAATTCTAAACGCTTTTGTGTACGCTTTTTATCAACGTTGAGAAATAGTGCCGCTACCGCTATAAAGCCTATACTTAACATTAAAAACTGTAGTATTAATTCTAATGACATCATTCATTCCCTCTTTCTATTTTTCCATTTATTCCTTACTTTTTGCTTATCGTGTGGGGGTTATATATTTACCCTTTATTTCGCCACTCTAAACATCTGTATTGGTTTCAGGCTTAATGGAAACAAAGCAAAGAAAGATCGCAATTGCTGTTACACCTGCTGAAGCATAGAAAACAACTTCATGAGACTGCTTCATGAGCAATGCATAGATTGGTGGACCAGCCGCTACGCCAAGAAAGCGAGTCGAGCTATATAGAGATGTAATTGTTCCACGTTCTTCTTTTTTTACCCCTTCTGTGATGAGGGCATCAAGACAAGGTAGAGACATTCCAATTCCTACTCCACCCACAAATAAGATCAGTAACATCAACCAGAGTCGTTCTGTAAATGAAACGCTTAGTGTCGCTGCTGCCAGAATAAATAAACCAATGAAAATGCACCATTTCATCGTTTTCTTATTCTCACCGATACGTTTTCCCGTCACAAAAGAGGTTAACGAAAGAGCAACAAGTGGAATAGCAATAACCCCACCTTTTTTAACACCTACAATTTGAAATTCATTTTCCAAAAACCCGGCAAGATAGAATAGAATGCCAAAAAGAACAAACATTATCACACCGCCAATTGCAAAAATCGCCGTTAACCACTTTCCATCTTTTCGAAAAATATTTTTTAAGCATGACAAAAAACAGGAAAAAGTTTGTGGCTTCTCTTTTTTTTCTGGTGACTTAACAAGGAATATGACAAGTAATATTGAAATAAGTGAGAAAACAGGTATGGACAAGAAGGGCAAGTACCAGAGATAGGATGCCAGAAGAGCTCCAAGAATGGGACTCAGCACCTTCCCGACTGTATTTGATGTTTCAATTAAGCCTAATCCCGCACTTACATCTTTATCATTTTTGAATAAATCTCCTACGAGAGGAAGAACAACTGGGGCTGCTCCAGAAGATCCAATCCCTTGAAGTACCCTTCCTATAAGAATCATGACGTATGGATTTTCTAGAGACCATGATGCCCAGCCTGTGACGAGCCCTCCAATCCCAGCGATAAACAAACTCGGGATGATCACTTTTTTTCTTCCGTATCGATCGGACAAATAACCGGCAATTGGAATTAATAAAATGGCTGCAATAGAATAAATCGTAATGATCATCGAAACCTTAAAGGATGTGATGCTGAGCTTCTTTTCAATTATAGGCAAGACTGGAATAAGCATTGAGTTCCCTAGCGTCATCACAAGTGGAATTGAAGCAAGTGATATCAAATCCCACTTCTTTTTATCATCCATGAGCATCCTCCAATAAAACTTAACTTCTTACGTAGTTTGCCTGCTCTCGTTAGCGGGTATACCTTAGTAAAAGCTGGCTATTATTATTGATCACTTAGAAGAAATTCCTGTTATTTAGATCGAATAACTTTGACCAAGAGGAATTTAACACATAGATAATCGTCGAAAATGTGTAACATAACTTACAGTCAGGCAACGACTTTTTTTAGTATACTTAACATGGAGATGAACCATGTAAAATCCATTTGGAGGTCAAACATATGATTACACTTTACACATCACCAAGCTGTACTTCGTGCAGAAAGGCAAAAGCGTGGCTGGAAGAGCACAACCTTCCTTATGAACAGCGCAACATGTTCGCAAAGCCGCTCACAGAAGATGAGATTAAAGCTATAATTCGTATGACTGAAAAAGGAACCGAAGAAATCATCTCAAAGCGTTCAAAAGCCTTTGATGCGCTTGATAAAGAGGTTGATGAGCTTACACTTCAGGAACTATACAGCTTAATTAAAGAAAATCCTGGCATTTTAAAACGCCCGATTTTACTTGATACAAAACGACTTCAAGTAGGCTTTCACGAGGACGAAATCAGAAGTTTTCTCCCTAGAAAAGTTCGAGCTTTTCAACTTGAACAAATCCTTCAAGAAGCAAAATAATAAATTGTCCCTTTAGAGTAAGCGAAACAAAAAGCGAGAGAGGTTTATCCTCTCTCGCTTTTGTTTCGCTATTTCTCCTGATCATCAAATCCTTGAATCGTAAATTTCTTCATAAAATAAAGAACGAGGATTAAAATAAAGCCATATCTGATCTCAGTATCAGCAAGATTAAAAATCCCTTCGCTCCAGCTCACTTTCATAAAATCAATCACATAACCATATTGAATACGATCAATCAAGTTCCCAAATCCACCACTAATGAGTAAGCCAAAAGCTAGCTGCACAGCAAAGCGTTTTGGGGTAGCACGTATGTATCCATAAATAAGAAGAAGTACGATACTCGCTTGTAGAAAAATTAATAAACCTGTGTATCCTTCTAACAATCCTCTTGTAGCTCCTGTATTGTAGTAAAGCTGAAAGGTTAAAAATCCATTGATCACGTCAATTTGTTCATTCAAGTTTAAGATCGAGTCAATCCATCGCTTAGTTACAAGATCCATAACAAGCAAAATGGTCACCATCGTGATCATCCGTTTCACCGTACCCACATCCTTTTTTACTCTTCAACCATTATCCTTTATGACCGCTTTCTCTGACAATCATTTCGTCTTTTATGCTTGATTGACACACTTCTATACAGGGTAAGGACTTATAGAACCTAGTAACAAGTCAATTACTCTGGAGGTTTTGTAATAATGTATCAACAGATTTTACTTGCATCGGATGGATCCACAGATTCAGTAAAAGCAGCTGAAAAGGCTTTTGAATTAGCAAGCTTAACAGGTGGACATGTTGAAATCGTTTATGTCATTGATGGTGAAACATCTAAGCACGATGCGTTACGTCATGCCGATTCCCCCGGTCTTGATATGGAGAGAAGAGAGAAACTAAGCTCCACAGAAGCAATTGCTGAAGAAACAAACGTTTCTTATGATGTGACTATTCTACATGGATCTCCTTCCACAACTCTTATTGATCATGCAAATGAAACAAAAAGTGATCTTGTAGTTATGGGCACAAGAGGACTTAATGTTCTTCAAGAAATGGTGATCGGCAGTGTAAGTCATCAAGTCATCCAAAAGGCAAGCTGCCCTGTACTTATTGTCAAATAATGAATGAAGCAGAGAAAAGACTCCTTAGCTTAAGGAGTCTTTTCGTATAAATAATTCGTTAAATATCCTGCGTCCTCAGGATAGGCATGTGGAATTTCTTCTACTTCATCAATCGTTTTCCATTCAATTTCCTTCACATCTTCTTCAGAATCGTCAAGAGAAAGCATACCACCTACCACATTTACTTCGTAATAATAGGTCGTCACATTCATTCCATTCACATCCTGATCTTTAACGAACAAAGGTTTCTCAATGGCTACTTGATACCCCGTCTCTTCCATCACTTCACGAACACAGCACATCTCAGGCGTTTCTCCCTTCTCGATCTCACCAGAAGGAACGGCCCATTCGTCAGTTTCATTACGAATCATTAGTAAATCTCCCTGGTCATTGATACATACAGCAGCTGCTCCAAACCATTCCTGCATTCTACTCACCCTTTAGCTTCCATTATGTATTTAGGGACTCGTCTGACTTTTAACGTGTTCTGAACTAGAAACCTGATGATTTGTTTCTTCAGGTGCTTTCATTCCATATTTTTTTTGGATGATAAAACCAATCATTAGAATCGAAGCGATCAAACCCCAGAAAATCCAACCGATTAACGTCAATTTGTCCCCTCCTCCATTAAACTCTCTCATTATTCTACGATTCACGGCGCCTTATTGTTTCAAATAATTACTAAAAAGTGCCTACTTACCAAAAAAATTCATGAACTTTATAATGGGAAAACGGGAGAGAAGGTTTACTAAAAGCTCCCCAAGTGAAACATATTCATATTCTGAACCTATTTTAAGGAGGATTTTCATAATGAAAGCTCTTTTACTAAAAGCTAAAGGACAATGGGATTCAATGAGTGTTGAAGAAATCGATACCCCTTCACCTGGAAAAGGAGAAGTTCTTGTAAAAATCCACGCTGCGGGCTTGAACCCAGTTGACTATAAGACAGCAACTAACGGGAATCCAAACTGGGAATACCCGCACATTCTTGGACTTGATGGTGCTGGTATTATTGACCAAGTTGGTGATGAGGTAACTGAATGGCAAGCCGGCGACCGAGTCGTTTATCACGGTGACCTGATGAGAAAAGGAACGTTCGCACAATATGCGATTGCACAAGCTCATACCATCTCTAAACTTCCTGAGTCGATCTCATTCGTTCATGCGGCTGCAATTCCAACAGCTGGTTATACAGCCTATCAGGCGCTATTCCGCAAACTTCATATTCAACGAGGTCAAACCATACTCATCCATGCTGGCGCTGGCGGCGTAGGAGGCTATGCTATACAGATGGCCAAATACATGGGATTAACGGTGATTACAACTGCTTCCCGCCACAATCATGATTTTGTAAAAAAACTCGGGGCTGATTATGCCATTGATTATAAAGAAGAAGATTTTGTGAACCGAACGCTTGAAATAACAAATGGAATTGGTGTTCACGCTGTACTAGATGCGGTAAGTGGTGATAATGCAACCAAATCGCTAGACACACTTACGTTTAATGGGCAAATGGCTTATATTGCAGGTGCACCCGACTTTGCGCAGGGCGTTTCCTTTGCTCGTCCTCTTTCGTTCCATCAAATCGCACTTGGTGGTGTCTATCAATCCTCTAATAAAGCTGAGCAAGCGGATCTTGCCATGATGGGTGATGAGATGATCAACCTACTGTTGGGTGGATATGTCGATCCAATGATCAAGAAGACAATATCGCTTGAAGAAATTCCGCAAGCATTGGTTGAGCTTTCAGAACGTCATGTTACAGGGAAAATTGTAGCTGAAATCGAACAGGAATAACCTACTGGACTCGCTCTCTTTCAAAAAGGGCGAGTCTTTTTCTGATCATGAATCTTCCGAATCATTCGTTTATCCTATACCCCCAGAGGGTAATTGTTTTGTACATACTTATTTTAGAGGTGAGATGATTTGACTACTTTACAGCTTATATCCATTGTTGCCCTATCAATTGGACTTCTTTCTTCCATCGTCATTCTTATAGACATCATTCATCATCCTCAAATGATGAAAATCATGAATGTGGTCTGGCCGATTAACGGATGGTTTCTTGGACCTTTCGCTATCTGGGCTTATTTTAAATGGGGGCGTTTGAAAGCGAAGAATTTGGATCTAGAAGACAATCGCGGAAAGTCTGCCAAAGTGTTTATGTCCACAAGTCACTGCTCTGCCGGTTGTACACTTGGTGATGCGGTAGGCGTTCCGATTGTTGCCTTAACAGGTTTTGCTCTACTTGGTTCCATTCTCTATACTCATTATCTTGTCGAGTTCATTCTGGCATATGGGTTTGGTATTCTATTTCAATTTTATGCCATTTACCCGATGAACAAAGAGAATGGTGCGTGGAATGCGATTAAAGCAGCTGCGAAAGCCGACACGCTTTCTTTGATCGCTTTTGAAGTTGGCATGTTTGGTTGGATGGCCATCGTTCATTTTGTTTTATTTACCGAGCCACCAAAACCCGACTCGGCTGTCTACTGGTTTATGATGCAAATTGCGATGATTCTTGGATTTGCGACAAGCTATCCTGCAAACTGGTGGTTAGTAAAGAAAGGAATAAAAGAAGCGATGTAACTGAAGAAAGTCTGGCCCTAGGCCTGGCTTTCTTCATACCACTTCGGAATTGTCCGATCGAAGCCTTCATACATCTCCCATACATACTGAATGGCCTCTTTCGCTTGAGGAAGATCTTCTGGAAAGTAATCTGTTGCCCAATTCATATGGTAGATCAGAAGCTGAGCCATATGAACCGATCGGATTTTCCAAAACAGTTCAGGAACACAATCAATAAAGTAACCATGAATAACCCCTTTTGAGAAAGGAATGCTTAAACGACTTGAGAATAATTCTAGCTTATCAAACTCCGAATAGGCCGTATTTACACCGCATCGATTAAAATCAATCACACCAGCATATTTTTTCTGAGAGATAATCAAATTCCCTGCATGAAAATCATGATGAGCAAAGACGAGCCTGCTTTCACCGATAAGATGGATATTGTTTCTTACATAGTCAATGGTCTTTCTACCATAAGGGATTTGTATATCAAGTCTATAATACCGTTCTACCGCTTTCTCAAATTTTTCTTGAATAAAGGCCATATGTTCCGGCATTGACGCTTCGATTCGAAGTTGATGCATGTGAACGAGATCTAATCCTGCTTCATAACCAGCAGCATACTGTTCTTCCATTGTTAAGTTCGCTAAAGCAGCTTCGCCATCTTCCCCCTCCAGAAAAGAAAAAATCGTATAACAGAAGTTTTCTTCAGGAACTTCACCGAACGCATAAATTTCCTGACAGCGGACTCCTAGCTTCTTAAAAGCCTTCATCTTCTCAACCTTCTCTTGAACCCGCTCACGTAAATCCAACTCATATAATCGAAGCAATACGTTCTTTCCATTCCACTTTGTTACGAATTTCAAATCAAAAGAATACCCCTTTGTAATCTTTCTTAATGTAACATTCGATAGTTCAGGAATATGTGATATGACTTCTTCTTCCGTAAGACTCCTCAAGCAATCCCCCACCTTTCTATAAGAAATATTATCCTATCAAATCTTCAGAAAAAAAGAAAGATTGCTGAAATGGTTCTCATGTGCTACCATATTTTGAAATAAGAGGTGAGCGATATGAGACAATTATTCATCGTACAACTTCATCATCACAGCTAGCCTTGCTATCCGATTGCAAAATAATCGCGTATAGGAAGGCTATTACTCGTAACCGTATGAATTGAGAAGAACATTTCTCCCATTCATGCGGTTTTTTGTATTCAAAACGAAAGGATGAGGACTATGAAAAAGCTGAAAGATCAGAATGTCAAAGGAACGATGGATTATTTACCTAAAGATGAAATCATACGGCGCAAAGTAAGAAGAATAATAGAAGACACATTTATTCAATACAACTGTTCTCCACTTGAAACACCGATCCTTAACGATCGGAAATTGATGGCTTCAAAGTATGCCGGTGGCGATGAGATTTTAGCAGAAATGTACACCCTCTCTGATCGTGGAGAGAGAGAACTTGCCCTTCGATACGATTTGACCATCCCGTTCGCCAAAGTTGTTGCGATGAATCCAGATTTACCCATGCCATTCAAGCGTTATGAAATCGGAAAGGTGTTTCGAGATGGACCAGTTAAACCAGGGCGTTTTAGAGAATTCACTCAGTGCGATGTGGATATAACCGGCGTGAGTTCACAAATGGCCGAAGCAGAATTAATGGAGATGGCTCTCGATCTTTTCAGTCAACTCGAACTTGATGTGACGATTCAGTATAACAACCGCAAACTGCTTGCAGGTATGCTAGAGTCGATCTCTATTCCTACACTTCGCTTAAATGATGTGATTCTCACGATGGATAAGCTCGAGAAAATCGGGATGGAGGGCGTTAAGGAAGAGCTCTTCCAAAAAGATATCTGCTCTGAAGCCATTAATAGCGTTGAGCGCTATGCAAAAGAGTGGATTAATCAAGACCTCTATTATTTTGAACAGTTCGCATCTGCGAATTCAACTGTACGGGAGGGGTTAAATGAACTTAAAGAACTGACTTCCTACCTGGATGGACTCAACCTCGTTCAAAAATGTCAGTTCAATCCTTTCCTTGCAAGAGGGCTCGATATTTATACTGGGACGATTTATGAGATTTTCTTAAGTAACCAATCCATTACATCCAGCATTGGAAGCGGTGGTCGCTACGATAGTGCGATAGGTGGATTACTCGGTAGTGAAGAACCTTTTTCAACTGTTGGGATTTCATTCGGCCTAGATGTAATTTTAACCGCATTGAAACAGAATGCTACTTCACTTGTGACAAATGAAAAGCCTGAATATGTCATCATCCCCATTGATGCTAAACGCGAAGCCTTGATCGTCGCCTCTGCTTATAGGAAATTAGGATGTCGGATCGAGGTGGATATGAGTGAGAAACGGATTGGTAAATCGATCGAACGCGCAAGTAAAAGAGGAATAGAAAAAGTAATTCTCATTGGGGATAAGGAAGTTGAAAACAATGAAATCATCGTAAAAACACTAGATCAAGGAACGGAGGAGCGCATTCCCTTCCAATTTTAAAACTGTTATAAATATAGCCTTAAGATCCCCCGAGGATCTTAAGGCTACTTTACATTATCCCTGTAAGACGTAAGGAATTGAAGTATGAAGTAAGCTCTCAATTCCCCCTTGATGATAAGGCATCCATTTGTCTGCTTCTTTTCTGTCCATCCACCTGACGTCCGCTATTGTTTCCGTATCTTGAATAGATAAATGTCCACGCGATATTTTTCCTCTAAATGTAAAGAAGTGAACATGGTAATTCGTCATAAACGCTTCATTAACACTCAATAGATTTTCTACTTCTACGGTTAATCCTGTTTCTTCTCTCATTTCGCGAATAGCAGCTTGTGCAAGGGTCTCTCCATCTTCCACCGATCCACCTGGTAAAGACCAGTTATTATGTTTGATATTTTGAACCATTAACACTTGATCTTCTTTTTCGTTGTAAAGTAGCGTATATACCACATCAACTCTTATTACTTTGAACACTCCCCATCCTAATCAAAAATCAACAAAGCGCAAAAACCATTTTTTACCTTTATAGTTTACCAGATCCCTTTCTCACAATGGGGAAAAGATTGAGATTCATGTTTTTACAGTGTTTCTCCCTTTGATGCTTCAGTTTTTTTCGAATTCGATAAAAACCAGCCACCGACTGCAATCAAAAGTAACACCGTATAAAACGTTATTTTCCATCCTGGAGACTTTGCAAATGCTTCAGGGAGCACCCCTAAATCAGGATGCGAGAGTGTATATACTGATAGTTTAATTCCAACCCATCCTACAATCATAAACGCAGCAACCTCTAAACCGGGCCTTGCTTTTAATAGCTTCACGAAATAATTTGCTGCAAATCGCATTATGACTAATCCAATTAATCCACCAGCGAAAATAACAAGGAATTTCCCACCATCTAAACCACCAATATGCGGTAGGGGTGTATTTGGCAATGTGACGGCTAATGCAACGGCTGCTAGAATGGAATCTACGGCAAAAGCGATATCCGCTAGCTCTACCTTAAAAACAGTCCCCCAGAAGCCTGCCTGTTTCTTATTCTGTTTCTTTGGCGCTTCCTTACCTTTGTGAATCATCTGTTTTCGAACGATATGATTGATCGCAATAAACAAGAGGTATAACGCACCGATCGCCTGAACTTGCCATACGTTGACTAGAAAAGAAATAGCAAATAATGAAGCAAATCGAAAAACAAATGCACCGGCAAGACCATAAAATAGAGCCTTTTGACGTTCCTCATCTGGTAAATGCTTCACCATAATCGCTAAGACAAGTGCATTATCTGCCGCAAGCAGCCCTTCAAGAGCAATCAGAAGCAGCAAAACCCATCCATATTCTAGTAACATTGAAGCATCCATCTGTACATCCCCCTTTTTTCATCCATACTGCTTTGTTCTTCACAAAAAAACCTTTGCCTATTTGGCAAAGGTTTTTGATGCAAATAAAGACCTTTACCGTAAAAGTAAAGGTCTTGCTAACAACACGAATGTTGCCAACAAAGCCGAGAGCAGTGAAGCTCTGGAATGACGACTTTGCTGTAAAAGCTACTCCCCTTTAGGAGTTGCAGTATGAAATTTTTATTATTTGAAATGATCATAATCTAATATTCTATCGCT
The DNA here is from genome assembly GCF_056173725.1 of Anaerobacillus sp. 63XJN7_4_ISO-PGPR-S23-413. Taxonomy (NCBI): domain Bacteria; kingdom Bacillati; phylum Bacillota; class Bacilli; order Caryophanales; family Bacillaceae; genus Anaerobacillus; species Anaerobacillus sp. 63XJN7_4_ISO-PGPR-S23-413. The sequence goes on along the minus strand of NZ_CM149688.1, from coordinate 835,132 downwards.
GTCAATTATTATTTTATACAAGAAAGTAGAAGAAATAGCGGAATGCGCTGTCTTCGTTCATACTCTTCCTGATGTTGAAAGTTTTCTTGTTGCGGCGTTCCCTCTCTAAGACCTTGAATCGTAAAACCAGTTCGCTGCAGAAGCAAGAAATACTCCTCAATCGTACGATGATATTTCACAACGCTCTCTCCAATCCAGGGCTCTATTCTTCTCCCCGTCTGGAAATAATCATCTACAATCCAATCGGTTCTTTTACCTATCATACTTTTGAAAGAAGCGGTCATAACTGGATGCAAAACGCTAAATACAAATTCTCCACCTGGTTTTAACGTGTCATATACTTTTTTAACAATATGATCAAGGTCTTCTATGTAATGAAGAACTAATTGTGAAACGACGCAATCGAAAGTCTGTGATGGATAACCATACGACTCTAGATTTGACTGGACAACGCTCCCCTTCGTTCCCTTTAGCTTCAACTCTGCTTGGTGACACATATTTTTTGAACCATCAATCCCGACATATCGCTCGCACTGCTGCTTTAGTAATTCTTCTCCGAGCGAAGCATCTCCACAACCAAGATCAAGAATGGTCTTCTCCCGAACATCGCCTAGTAATGTCATAAGAGCAGGATACTCGATGACTTTATTCGGGCTTTCTTCCCTATGTCGTCTAGCCATATAGTTCTCAAAAAAATCGTGATCATCATAAACCCGCGAACCGCTATATTCCATTTTCAGTATCTCCTTTATAAATAAGTGACTAGTTCAACCTGCATTTTTTATCGCCTTTGTTGCTATAAAGGTTTTAATATATTGATCGATTAGGCGACTCCCTCCAAAATCATCTTCATAAAAACCGTTAATGACAAATCCTGCATCAATCTGTCCCTGTATTTGATCTTCCAGCGTATGTCCGAACTCAAGGGCCAAGTTACTCTCTTTGTATTTCTGAAGTTCTTCTTTCGTTAACAATTCAATAGGAGAGTATGGGATGCTATTCTTCACATCCAGAATTCCTTTATCCTCTTGCTCATCATCAAAAAGATACAATAGTGGATTCGTAAATCCTGAGATAAGTGTGCCCCCTTCCTTCAGTACTCTTGCCGCCTCCTTCCAGACAGGTAATACATTTTCAACAAATACATTTGAAACAGGATGCACAATCACATCAAATGACCCATTTTCTAAAAAGGATAAATCCGTCATGTCTCCTTTAACAACAGTTAACTGCAAGTTCTCCCTTTCAGCTACAAATCTGTCCTGTTCTAGCTGTTTCTCAGAAAGATCAACAACTGTCACTTCCGCCCCTGCGGCTGCAAGTATTGGACCTTGTTGTCCACCACCAGATGCTAAGCAGAGAATGCGCAAGCCCTTCAGATTAGCTGGAAACCAATGACGTGGAACAGCTTTCTCCGTCGTAACAGTGATATGCCAATTCCCTGCTTTACTTTCTTTGATCATTTCTTGAGTGACTGGCTTTGTATAAACAACTTGATCCTCCACTTTCTTATCCCAAATCTGACTGTTATACTCATTTGTTTTCATTGTCTTCCCTCACTTAGTTAAAATCACTCTCGTTCTCCTATTCTGTTTAACTAGTAAAAACCCTGCTCCTAAATTCCCCAATGATTAGGCTAATCTCACGGTGGACAAACACACATTTTCCAAATGATAGACAAATATACTGATCTTTGTCCCTCCGAGATACATACTATGCCATTACAAGCGTTTATATAAAAAGGAAGAAAGGATGCATGAATGTGCAAATGAACTTTTCACAACTTGAGAGCTACATCGGCAAGAATGTTCGAATCAACCGTGGAGGACCTGAAAGTCAGGAAGGAAAACTTCTTGAGCTTAAACAGGATTTCTTAACTTTGCTTGGACAAAAAAATAACGTTATCTATTTCCATGCTACTCACATCAAAAGCGTCACAATCAATACGAAAGAGGAAGTAGAAGTTATTGTGCCAATTGAAGAACCTGTTCTTGAATTTGAAAGTGGAGAAAGTTTTCAAGAAGTTCTTGATGAATTAGTCTTTAGTTCTGTTCAAGTTAATCGCGGTGGCCCAGAGAAAGTAGAAGGTGTTTTACTTGAAGTGAACGATGATCACATCATCGTAGGGAAGGAAGCAGAATTGGTACACATTGCACTGTTTCATGTAAAAAGCGTTAGTAAGGTCGTTAAAATGACTCAACAAGAAGAGTCTAGCAACAATCAAGAAGACAATCAAAAAGAAAACCGAGGAGAAAGCAGAAGAGAAAACCTCTTTTCTAACTACTGGCAGCCCGTTTCAAAAAAATAAATAGCGAATGCTTATGAAAGGATAGGATATATGATGGCCAATTTAAATAGCGATACGCTCGTGCCATTGCTAGGTAAGCAAGTTAAAGTCAATTTAAAAGGACCTGAAGCAAAAGTAGGTATTCTCTTTCAGGTTGCAACGGACCACTTTATGCTACAAACAGAGAAAGAAATGATTTATTACAACCTTGACCATGTTAAATCAATTTCCTTAGATACAACTACTATGCCGGAAATCACTGGGAATACGTTTCTTGATCCAATCCAAGGAAGCTCTATCACAGAAGTGTTAGGGGCGCTCCATTATAAATGGGTAAAGATTAATCGTGGCGGTCCCGAGCATGTTGAAGGTATTCTCCTCAATGTAGCAAGCGACCATATTCTTCTATTAGTGAAAGCTGAACTTGTTCGCATTACACTTTTCCATATTAAAAGCTTCAGTACTATCGAAACGGTGATTAAAGAAGTTCCTGCAAAAATCGCCGAGGCTTAACTCGTATTCTTGAGAGGAAGAGAGAGCCATGATCGACTATATCTCTCCTTACGCATTTCGGAAGTTACTTCATGTGATGAGGAAATGACTCGCCTTTAAATTCATAGTTATTTGTACAGTCATCTTCCTCCTCACAATTATTTTTTATGTAGAAAAATGATCGTCCTATCAGAATCACTTGTTTATATGGCACAGCTGGTTTTTTCATATGAAAGGAGGTCAAAAGTGAGAAATTCATCAGATTTAACGAACGAAACCATTCGATTAAAAATGAACGGAACAAAAGACATTATCGGTGTGCTAATCGACTCAGGAAATGACATTCTTGTCTTATATAACGGCAAAGACTTTATCTATGTCTCCCAATACCATGTTCAGCATTATGATGTATGTACGAAAGAAGATGAAAAAATTTCACTTCCAAAAGAGTCGCTATTTGAAGAACCTGAAACGTTAAATTCGATTTCGCTTCGTAAAGCACTACAAGAATCAAAAGGAATGTTTACAGAGATTTATGTTACTGGCCATCACTCTCTTCATGGATACATCACTAGTATTATGAACGATTACTTTGTGTTCCAAAGTCCCATTCACAAAACGATGTATATATCCATGAAACATCTAAAGTGGCTGATCCCTTATCAAGGTAACGAAAGACCATATCACTTAACACATTCAGAATTCCCCGTTGTACCAATTGGACTCTCCTTATCACGCACATTAGAAGAGCAGCTAAAAAAAGTAACCAATCAAATAGTCATTTTCGATATATATGAAAACCAAAACAAAATAGGGAAATTAACAAGTATTCAGGAAAACCAGGTCACGTTAATGACGGCAAAAGAGGGTCAAGTTTTCATTAATTTTCACCATATAAAATGCGTTCATTTCCCTTAAAATCAAGACATCGATTCACTCATTGGTTATATCTCAGCCTCATTCGTCCGTTCCATGAAAACGGGCTTTTTATTATGTCTTGATGAAGACTTCTAAATGAACTTCCTTTAGTTCCGCGGTAAGAGCATCACCGTTACACCTACTAAGCAAATAAACGCTCCAATTAAATCATAGCTATCAGGGACTTCCTTATCAATTCCCCATCCCCAAAGGACGGACATCACTATAAACACACCACCATACGCCGCATACACGCGACCGAATTCCGGATATACTTGCAAAGTCGCAATCACACCATAAAGAGCTAGAGAGATTCCACCAGCTAGTCCAAATACGCTCGAGTACCCTTCACGAAGCCAAAGCCAGATTAAATAACCTCCTCCTATCTCTGCAAGCCCAGCTAAAATAAATAAGAGAATTGTTTTCATTTCCGCTACCCTCCTTCACAATGCAATTAATGTTAAAAATACAAATCAAGCGCTATTGTTATCCCGATCATCCCCGATACAATAGTCCCTTCCCCGTATGATCCGTCTCTTTTCTAATTTCGATTTCTTCTATATACTCAAGCATAATTTTTCCTCCAATCTAAATGGCTTCATTATAAAGTATCTAAGAATGCGATTACAATTTTTTTCGACAACATCAAGTAGAATCACGTATTACTAATGGTAAAAACTAACCAGTAGGGACCAAAGTATGATAATCTATAAAAAAATGATTCTATTAAATACAAAAATAATACTTTTCATATAAAACCATTACTACTTCCAGGAAAAGAGGATGCCTCATGACGCAACGTGAAATTCAAATCCAACATTCTAAAAACACATGCGAACATGTCTATCAATTGGATCCAAACTCAATTCCTGTTCTTCACGTTTTACTTTCAGAAGAAGAGTTAGCGCTTCGTTTACAAAATTATTCATGTTCTCTCTCCATCATACAAAAATTCATGAAAAAGCTTCTTAGCTTTTTATCTGACACCCCAACCGTGGTGGTAACAACTGATCACGAAGGCTATGTATTAGATTCATATGGCGATGAATCCTTCGAACAAATGACAGCGTCACTCGGCATTCAAAATGGCGTTAAGTTTGATGAAGAAACAGCTGGTACCAACGCCATTACACTTGCCTTAAAACACCAAGAACCGATTCATCTCATTGGGGATGATCATTATCACTACTGCTTTGAAGATGTGGCTTGCTACTCAGCACCATATGCATATCATAATGGGGAGATTATCGGTACGATCTCCCTCATGACAACTAAGAAATATGCCTCTCAATTGCATCTAGGCTTGCTTTCATCTTCTATAGATACGATTGAACGGGAGATCCAGGTTAACAAGCAAAACGAACAGCTCCATCTCTATAACCAGATGCTTATGCGTGCCACTCCAATCGGAATTGTCATTTCGGATCAAGATGGGCAAATAAAAGAATTCAATCGAAGTGCTGAAAAACTAACGGGACTTAATAAAACCAAAATGATTGGCTATCCAATTACCGAAATCCCTACACTTAAACCGTTTTTCGACCATGTGTTTTCGAAACAAAAGGGCATCGAAGACATCGAAATCACTTTTTTTAAAAACGATGAACGTAAATGCTTACTCGATATTTTGCCTCTTTACGATCACAATCAACAGCTAAGCGGAGCTTTCGCTCAATTCCGAGATATGACTTCTTATTATCAACTACAAGAACAGGTCATTCAATCTGAGAAGCTTTCTGCAATCGGAAAACTAGGTGCTGGTTTTGCTCATGAAATCCGCAACCCACTTACATCAATTATTGGCTTTACACAACTTTTAGATGTAGATGAGAAACAAGCCAATTACATTAGTATCATTAGGGCTGAACTCGACCGTATGAAAAATCTTGTAAATCAATTTGTTATGATGGGGAAACCAACGGTAAGCGAGCGAACGCTAAAACAGTTAAATCCCCTTGTATTTGAAACGGTAGAATTAATGAAAAGCAATGCTCACTTACATAATGTCGAACTTGAATTCGATGCGAACACTGAAAACATTACGGTTTGTATGGATTCCTCACAAATCAAACAAGTGCTCATTAATTTTATCAAGAATGCGATCGAAGCTATGCCTGAAGGCGGAGAAATCTCGGTTCATTTAACAAAAAACGAGGAAAATGCGGTTATCTCCATTGAAGATGACGGCAAAGGAATGAGCGAAGAAGAAGTGAAACAGCTAGGCACCCCTTTCTTTAGTACGAAAAGAAGCGGGCTTGGGATTGGACTATCGATTTGCTTTGATATTATGGAGGCTCATAATGGAGAAATAGCCATTGATTCAGAAATAGGAAAAGGTACAAAAGCCAGGCTCATTCTCCCTTACCATAAAGAAGAGAACTGAGCTTCTCTTTTTTTCCTCACATGCTCAACACGACGATGAACGTAAGGAGTAAAATCCCAATCGCTAGTGCGTCTAATCCATACTTTTGCCATTCTGTTAAGCTCTTGCCTTTTGGTTCTAATCAAGAAAGATAGAACAAGGATAATACCGATCGTGAAGACAATGGCAGCCCTAATCTTCAAATAGATAAAATCCCTTTTTCTTCCATATTTCTCATCCTAACTAAAACCAAACAAAGGCTGTTCCCCTCTGCTAGGGGAACAGCCTTTTTAAACTATTCGTGTTTACTAATTAATACATTTCTGAAACAGTTTTTGCTTGCATGTGAAGTCCAAGATAATCCGGTCCACCTGCTTTTGAATCTGTACCGGACATTTTGAATCCTCCAAATGGGTGGTACCCAACAATTGCGCCCGTACAGTTCCGGTTAAAGTATAGGTTACCTACGTGGAAGTCCATTTTCGCTTGCTCAATGTGTGCACGATTATTCGTGATCACAGCACCTGTTAAGCCGTACTCTGTATTATTCGCAATTTCAATCGCTTCATCGAAGTTTTCTGCTTTCGTTAAGCAAACAACTGGCCCGAAAATTTCTTCCTGCTGCATGCGTGATTTCGGAGCTAGGTCTGCAAATACAGTTGGCTTGATGAAGAACCCTTTTGAATCATCGCCTTCTCCACCAGCAACGAGGCGGCCTTCTTCTTTTCCAATTTCAATGTAGCTCATGATTTTATCAAATGATGCTTGATCAATAACTGGTCCCATGTACACATCTGGACCTGTCGTTTCACCTAGTGTAAGCTCATTTGTTAATTCAACAACGCGATCACGAACCTGATCATATACCTCTTTCAAAATGACCGCACGGGAGCCTGCAGAACATTTCTGACCTGAGAAGCCGAATGCTGAGACAACGATGGCCTGCGCAGCAAGTTCAAGATCAGCATCCTTATCCACAACGATCGTATCTTTACCACCCATCTCAACGATCACTCGCTTCAGGTGTTGTTGACCCGGCTGTACTTTCGCAGCGCGCTCATAAATGCGCGTACCAACTTCACGAGAACCAGTGAATGTGATGATCGACGTTTTCGGGTGATCAACGAGATAGTCCCCTACTTCAGCTCCGCTACCTGGCACAAAGTTCAATACACCTTTAGGAAGCCCAGCTTCTTCAAGCACTTCAACAAACTTCGCTGCAACAACCGGTGTTGCACTTGCCGGCTTAAGAAGTACTGTGTTTCCTGTAACAAGTGGTGCTACTGCTGTCCCTGCCATAATCGCAAATGCAAAGTTCCATGGAGGAATAACAAGGGCAACTCCGCTTGGCGTATAAACGTAACGGTTTTGCTCTCCAGGACGGCTTTCAATCGCTTTCCCTTCACCTAGCTCGATCATTTGACGAGCATAGTATTCCATGAAGTCGATTGCCTCTGCAGTATCAGCATCCGCTTCTTTCCAAGGTTTACCGGCTTCGTACACCAGGTAAGCAGAGAATTCATGCTTGCGGCGTCGTACAATCGCAGCTGCGCGGAATAGAAGCTCAGCACGAGAGCGAGCCGACCATTTTCTCCAACCTTCAAATGCTTCATCTGCAGCTTGAATCGCGCGTTCCGCATGCTCTTTCGTTGCCTTTGATACGCGACCAACGATTTGTTCCTTGTTCGCAGGGTTAATGGAAACAATTTTATCTTCCGTGCTAACTCGCTCACCATTGATGAGAAGATCATGGTCTTTTCCAAGTTCTTCTTTTACTAGTTTAAGAGCCTCTTCAAAAGCCTTTTTGTTTTCCTTAACAGTAAAATCAGTAAACGGTTCGTGTTTGTATGGTACTACCATGAGTAAATTCCCCTTTCAAATATAAGAAGTTTATTTTTTAAATAATCCATTGAAAGCAAAGGCGATGTTCGCAGGTCGTTCCGCCAACCGCCGCATAAAATATCCATACCAATCGTTCCCATAAGGTAGGTATACTCTTACCGCATAACCTTCAGCAAGAAGATCTAGCTGACTCTGGCTTCGCATGCCGTAAAGCATTTGAAACTCAAATTGATCTTTCGGAATATCATGTTCTTTCACGAATTCTTTCGTAAAGTTAATGATGGCATCATCATGACTAGCGATGGCTGTAAAATTCCCATTCAATAAATGTTTCTTTATCAGCAGCTTCAAGTTATGATCCACATCTGATTTCGCTGGAAAAGCAACCTTCGCGGCTTCCTTATACGCCCCTTTCACAAGACGTAAATTCGGCTTTACTTCATTTAAATCATCTAAATCTTGATCGGATCGGTATAAATAAGACTGAACAACCGTTCCAATATTGTCGTACTTTCTCTTCAGGTCTTTATAAAGCTGAAGCGTCGCCTCCGTTCGTGTCGAATCTTCCATATCGATCGTAACGAATACATCATGCTTTACCGCTTCTTCCATAATCTCAATCATGTTACGCCATACAAGATCATGGCTAATATCCAGACCAAGTGAAGTGACTTTCAAAGACATCTGAGAATTTAGTTGATGAGCACTAATCATGCGAATGGTATTGATGCACTCCTGAGTCCGCTCCTTCGCTTCTATTTCAGAAGAAACAAACTCACCAAGATGATCCACCGTTACCCGAAGCCCCTGACTATTCAAATTCTGAATAAGAGGCACCGCATGCTCAAAAGTCTCACCCCCAACAATCTTATCCGCCCCAAACTTACTACCCCATCGTTTGGCGAGCCGATCAAGCGAGGGCCTGCTAGCGAGAAAAAGGAAAAAACTCTTGTTGATGGCTTCCAACTCTACCACGCTCCTTTTAACCCTATATCTCCAATCATTCATAAAGCTTGTGAAATACTTCAAAGAAAGTTTTTGTTTTCTTGTGAAAATTATATCGATTTTAACCCCCATCTGGCAACGTGGTCACGACACAATAGTTTGCTGAGATTTTGTGGTTTAAACACAATAGGAAAAGCGAAAGTGGGCGTTTAGACACGACAGGCACTGGAGCCATTTCATTTGAACACGCTTTTTGTGTTCGGATGAAATGGTGAAGTGACCAAGTGTCTGCCCACTGCAGCTGGATCTCATGAAAAGCGGAGACGAGCGTTTAGAAACGGAGATATTGGAACTCTTGAACTAGAACACGCCCTTTGTGTTCTGGTGAAAGAGTGAAATATCGCAGTTTCTGCGAGTCGTAGCTGGATCTCACGAAAAGCGGAGCGGGCCCGTTTAAATCCGCAGGATGTTGGAGCCCATGAGAGTGAGACGCTTTTTGTCTCATTCGATTGGGTGAAACAGCCGGAGGATTTGGCCCGCGCAGCTGGATCTCAGGTAAAGCGGAGACGAGCGCTTAGACACGACAGGCACTGGAGCCGTGAAAAGCGGAGCCCCCGTTTAGTGAGCGGAATTTCCGATTTGGACAATATATCTGGATTTTAGCCAATATATTCTGATTTTGGACAATATATCTCCATTTTGGCCAATAAACCACACTCCCCCCACGAAAACCAGCTATTGCGCCACACTTTCCAGCCCTAAACAACAGAAAAGAAGCTGCACAATGTGCAGCTTCCCAGTTTGGTCAATAAACAAGCTCCCAGCCCACTCAAATAGGCTACTTCGCAGTACTTTTCTGCTCCTCTACTGCAGAAAGGTACCGATTATAGTAAGACGGTATGTTGTTTAGCAACAACAACTCGATATATATGTGACTTTTCATATTAAAATCATCAAAATCAATATCCGTTAAGTCCTGAATCTGCTTCATGCGATAGTTCAGCGTATTTGGGTGGATAAACAGCTCAGCCGCGGTGCTTTTCCCCTTACCGTTGTTCGATAAATACACTTCTAGCGTCTTTAACAGACTGGAATGACTAACTGAATCCTTTTCCATCAAGTTAAGCAAATTCTGATTAAAATAATGCTCCGTATTGTTTTTCTCATAAAGGGCGGCAAGATATCGGTAGACGCCAAGCTTTGAGAACTCACGTGGCATGACATCTGGCCTTGGACCAATGAAGTCAGCTGTCTCAATCACTTCTAATGCTTCTAAGAAGCTCTTCCTCATCTCAATGAGCTCCGTATATTCTTTCCCAATCCCAATCAAGAAAGAATAAAATTCTTCATGAGTTAACGCACTTTTTACATACTCTATAAGCTCTCGGCTATTTTCAATCGCTGAGCCTTTTCTATTTTTATCACCTGAAATAACAGCAACGATTTGAAGCTCAGTTTTCAGTACTTGAATTTTATGCCTCTTAAAACGGGATAAAAGCTCGAGAACTTCATTTAACAAGGGCTCCTGGGTAGGCTCAGCAATTGACATGACGAGTACGGAAAAGCGCTCAGGTAATGGTAAGCTCGCCACCTGAGCTTTACGCCGCATTTGATTTTCACTTTCGTATTCATGAAGAAGCACATTCCAAAGCAATTTCTCCTGCTTCCCCTCATGCTCTTTCCCTTTTTGATAAGAATCATGAATAAGCTTTCCAATGTGAGGTGTGATTTCAGTAAGAAAAGCAACCTCTTCTTCCGTCAGAGGACTATTCGTTTCTTGCACCCAGAGATATCCCATCGTCCGCTCTTCATAAATCGCTTTCACAACAATACGTTGATAAAAACCAATTTCCTCAATTGGAGCAATCCGGATCGGAGCTTCGTTGTTCTCAAGCTGCTGAACGATCCCTTCTTTTTTCAAACGATCAATAATAAACACCGGACATTTTTTATAGAGAATCGTCTTTTGCTGCGTTTGATCAAAGCTCTCCGATGCCGTACTATATGAAATGAGTTCAAAGTTTTTGTTTTCAATAATGACCGGCTTATTCGTTGCGACACTGATCATCTCAGTCGCTTTATGAATATCTGTCGCTTCAAGAATGCGCTCTTTTGCTTCTACCATTATTTAACCCTCCCCTGTACCGCCAATTACATTAAAACCAAAGGGTTTAGCAATACCAGAATTAGTAATTCTTCATCTTCTTCTATTATATAGATTTATCTCTAAAAGAAAAATGATTTGGCGAGAATGACAAAAGAAAAAGGACGTAAGCGCTACGTCCTTTTTCTTATTACAGTGCTTTTACAAGTCCGCCATCGACAACGAGTGATTGCCCGGTCATATACGTATTTGCTCCTGAAGCAAGAAAAACAACTGTTTTCGCAAATTCATCAGGCTCCCCATATCGTTTCATTGGGATTGATTGCTCCACCTGACTCTTTAATTCAGCAGCATTAATGCCTAACTGATGTGCCTTGATTTGATCCAACTGTTCAACTCGATCCGTTCCAATACGTCCAGGTCCAACCGTATTCACAAGAATATTGTGCTCGGCATATTCCTGTGAAAGACTTTTTGCAAGTCCTACGATACCCGCACGAAATGTATTCGATAAGATCAAATTATCTAGCGATTGCTTAATAGAAGAAGAGGCAATATTTACGATGCGTCCCCAGCCCTGTTCTTTCATAAAAGGAATAGCGGCTCGTGACGTTCGAACGAAGCTTAATAAATTTAGTTCAAAAGCATTCTGCCAATCTTCATCGCTGAAGTCCTCAAACTTACCAGCTGGAGGCCCGCCTGCATTATTAATTAATACATCGACACTACCGTATGTTTCAGCTGCAAACGTCATCAATTGTTTGATCTCATCCGCTTTTGTGACATCACAAACTCGAAATGTAATCTGATCATTTCCCGTTTCTTCAATCATTTCTTCGCAAGCTTTCTTAAGTTCTTCTTCACTTCGACTAGAAAGAACGACGCGTGCGCCTTCTCTTGCAAAAGCCAGTGCTGACGCTTTTCCTAGTCCTTTACTTGCCGCTGTTACGACAACTGATTTTTCTTGTAGGTTTAAATCCATAGCAAGAACACTCCATTTTTAATATGTTATTTTCTACAATTCTATCACTCTAAGTTCATTTTCGTTATAATATACCATCAAAAACGTTTCATTCTTATGAGTTGATTTCACACCTGAACTTTCTTTTCATCGTTCTCCACTCAAAACCGCAACTAGAATGCCGCCAACAATATACCACAACCACTATTGCTCAATCTTGGAATCGATAAGAAGTATAGCATTAGATGCAATATGTACCCGTTCCTACATAAAAAAAGATTGAGGACAAATCCTCTCATTTGTCCTCGGTTTTTTCTTCAGTAAGCGATGCCAGTATTATCAGCGATTTCATCGTTTATGATCCCTATACCTTTTATCTTTTTCTCTTTCACAATCGGTGCAACAGATGGATTTTCAGGGTAGCTTTCTCCATCTAATTTCAGCTTATGGTAGGCTGGTTCTATTCCCCCACCCGCAACGTACATCACAATGTTCTTCCATCCATTAGTTGTTTCATTTTGAATGATTACGGGAGTTCTTACTAATGAAAAGCGCGTGTTAACAAAGTATGCTCCGTCCTTCTTTTCTAGTAAAAGACCACTGCATCCTCCGCTCCCACAGACAGAGGGACCTATTAAATAAACAAATGTCTCAGGAACCTGATCATCGTTCAGGTCTATCTTATTGTAGTAATAGCGAACGGAGTCTACACCCTTCTTTAAACCCAACTCTTTAGAAAAAAATTTTTCAAGCTCCATATCTCTTTTTGTTTCTGATTTGAAATAGGTTACTTCACTGAGATCTGGTTCTTGTTGGGCACTTTCTTCTATTTCATTAGTAGCATGTACCTTATCCAAGTAACCAACTAAAGTGCTGACGACTAATATCCAAACGAAGAGAAATCCAAGTTTATTCAAGTTACATCCTCCCTGTTAACCACTTTTCACCTAGGTTCTCCTTTTTACATCCATATATGTTTGTTTTTTCATACAAAAGCGACAGGTGCTTATCACACAACTGTCGCTTTCGTGGTCAAACTTTACGTTAATTTCCTGGTCGAGAAGCTCGCAAAGTAAATTTATACTCATCACTCTTAAAATAAATCTGACTATATTCGAAAATAGTGGAATCTTGAAAGGTACTATACAACTGCACCTTTAGAATCGGCAAATTCGAATCAGCCACCAGTAAAGACTACAACAAGAATAATCCAGGAAAAGGCAAGAACAAAGAATTAGCATTGGAAATCATGGAAGCACTTGGAGGCGAAAACAACATAAAGCATGTTGACGCCTGCTTTACTCGCCTTCGTGTAGAAGTAACGAAAGTAAAAGCATTTGACGAAAATCGCCTAAAGTAACTTGGAGCAGCTGGTGTTGTGAAAGTCGATCAAAACATCCAAGCTATTTTCGGTGGACGTTCTGATTTGTACAAAAATGAGATTAATAAAATTATGAAAGAATCAAATGCTTCTTAAAAAGGCTTCAAATTAATCATCATATAAGAGAGGTGCGACAACCAGTCGCGCCTCTTTTTTTAAGTTAAATTAATAATTAAGAAAAAAATCATTTATTAATGAACTTTCATTCCCTTTCATTTGTATAAATATGTGAAAATATAGAAAGAAAGGTGTGAAATACATGGCAATCGGTTGGATCATGGGGTTAGTGATGGCTGGAGTTCTCGGAACCATTTTTGCCGTCTTAATTGCAACGCTTCAAAAGCATGTTCACAAAACGAATGGGAGAATTGACTTTCAAAAAACAAATCTTTATTTCTACTGGTCACGCTGGGATTATGTCATGATCGCGTCGTCCATTTACTCATTCCTATGCATTACAGGGCTATTTGTTTTTCTAATTAAAGGTGAGAATATCGAAAATCCATTTGTTCAGTTCTTTCTACATCAAACGTTTGTCTTTCCACTTATCACGTTTCTCTGGTTTATTTTTCGACTGGCTTACACCTATAAAGGGATAAAAGAGCGCTGGCCGAATGAGTTTTAAGGAAAGTGGCGATTATTCCTTCGAAGCAGCCGTATCTATGACATTTGAGACTATTTATCTTATGTACAAAGACCCTCTTTATCGATTCATCTATCGGTATACGCGGGATGAGCAGTTGAGTATCGACATTGTGCAGGATACATTCGTTAAATTCCATAAATACCAGAACCGCTATGATGTCTCAAGAGCATCGCTTAAAACGTATCTATTTAAAATCGGTTATCACCTGATGATCAATAAAATTAAACGGAGAAAAAAGTGGCAATCACTCCTTCCCTTTCTAGTCAAGGGAGAGGAAAGTTTCTCTAGTGATACTGTTGAGAAGATGACAATTCAGTGGGCTATTAAGGAACTTTCAGAAAAACATCGGTCGGTTATCCTTCTCATCTATTATCACGATATGACTCAAGAAGAAACCGCCAACGTTCTAGATATCCCCGTTGGAACCGTTAAATCAAGATTATCTACAGCGATCAAACACTTAAGAGATTTATTGGAGGGGCAAAATGATGAAATCACACTATAAGCACGACCTACCTGAAGAACTCCGTGAACAGCTCGACCAGTATACTGTCGATGTTCCTCCTATTCCTTATAAACAGCAGAAAAGCGATCGACTAGCTGATTTTTTAGCTATGCCAGTACAAAACCCACTAGAAAATCACTCCATGACGCCTGGTCTTTTACTAAAAATCCAATTAGCTCCTATCGTCGTAACCATTGCATTGTCAGCAGGTTTCTTATTCTTTCTTTAGATATCAATTCGAAAGGGACCTCCTTTGAAGGTCCTTTTCCTTCACTTTAACAATTTCCTTCTTTTACCATTAAAGTGTTAGATATAACATTCATTCACTCTATCTCTCATTCATAAAAAAACTCATCAAATCATCCGTTCTGGTACGAAATGATTTATAGTTATGCTCCCCATCCTTTATCAAATGAAATTGCACACATGAAGCTTTCTCCTCCAGCAATTGATATATTCGATCATTTGAATTCAGAAATGCTTTATCAATCCGCTCGTCTCCAGATTCCTTATCTCCGCAATCCAAATAAAAGCAACTACGATCTGTTAGTTCGGACTCCAAGATAAATCCCTCCAATTCTTCTTGGTTTCGAAAAAAAGCGGAAGAGATGCAAGCTCCTTTACTAAAAACAGTAGGATAATGACAGAGGGCGTATGTAGTAAGTAATCCACCTAAAGAAATTCCCGCCATATAATTTGTATTTCTAAGCGTTCGGTATGTAGCGTCGATGGCTGGTTTTAAATCTTTTACGATATATGCGATATACTCTCGACCCTTCGCTTTTACGATCTCACTTTTACCTGTTAGCTCTTCACTTAATTGACCATGCCGCCATAAGCAATACTCTTCCATTCGTTTAGCTCCTGAATCAATAGCAACAACAATAAGCTGAAACTTTTTTTGCTCCAAATAGTTTAACAACCTCAGCGAACTTCCACCAACTACATCCTGATCTTCAAATACGTTTTGTCCATCATGCATATAAAGAACCGGGTAGCTTCTATCTGTATGAGCGTACTCATGAGGCAAATAGACGCGAATCATCCTCTCTTCCTGAAACACCGGAATCCAATATTTAATTTTCACTAACATTTTTCATACACCGCCTCTGCTTCCTTTCCTTTTCTATCAAAATCTCACGGTTCCTCTATTAACACTAAAAAAGCTAGTCTCGTTTTCCAATTGGAAAAGGAGACTAGCTTTACCATGATGTTTAATTTGCTCAGGAAGGTACTCCTACTCTCGCTTCCTCACATGCATCTTCAAAATCCCAGTTGGTCCCTTCTGATTCAACTGAATCATTTGCTCAGCCATCTCCTTTGGTGTGTAGGGCATGTCATTTTCAAGCCACCAGGAAATCATACCTGTATACGCAGAAGCGATATAGCTTGCGATGACTTCACTTGGTAATGGCAAAGGATCGAACCTTCCTTTCGCAATTCGATTGTCATAGAAATCAAAGAAAAAGCTACGCATATGATCAAGAAAGTTCGGCATTCCTTTTTTGATTAACATGACGTGAAAAAACTTATCATATTCGGCAATGTTTGAGAAAATGTGCTCTGCAATATATCGTTGCAAATCATCAATTGGTAAATTACCAGGTGGGATCGTCAGCGCCTCGCCAAAAAGCTGCCTCAGCATTTCATCAACCGTTTGAAGTAGTAACTCTTCTTTATCCTGATAATGCAAATAAAAAGTAGCGCGATTAACAGTGGCTTCTTTAGTAATATCAGCAATTGTAATTTTCTCATATTCTTTTACTGCCATTAGGTGGATAAACGCATCCTGTAAGAGCTTTCGTGTTCGGGTAACACGTGGGTCTTCTTTCTCTTTCATAAGAAATCTCCTCCAAATTAAACTTTTTCTCAACAAAATTTAACAACACGTCGTTTAGACAACGTTTCTCGAAAACTTGATTATTGCTCAATTTCATGACTCTGTTACAATATTTTACGACACTTGTTGTATAAATAACAACCGTTGTTCTTTTTGAACGATTTTTATAGGAGGTTAAGTTGAATGAATGAAAAAAAATTCACGAAAGCAAGATGGATAACGATCGCCGCCACCTTCCTTGCGTTTATGGGTATCGGGATTGTCGATCCGATTCTTCCAACGATCGCAGAGCAAATTGGCGCGAACCACTGGCAGGTTGAAATGCTGTTTACTGCCTACATTTTGACAATGGCGATTATGATGATTCCAGCCGGTATTTTTGCAAGTCGATTTGGTGATAAGCGCATGATGGTATTTGGTTTATTCATCGTTACGGTCTTTGCACTGCTTTGCGCTCTTTCAAATGGAATCGCAAGCCTATCTATTTTTAGAGCAGGTTGGGGATTTGGTAATTCTATGTTCTTCGCGACAGCCATGACGCTTCTAATCGCTTTATCTAAAGACCCGCAAAAAGCCGTTGGCTACTATGAGGCAGCTATTGGACTCGGAATGGCGGGCGGACCACTTGTGGGTGGTGTTCTTGGTGGTTATTCATGGAGATTCCCTTTCTTTGCAACGTCCATCTTAATTCTAGCTGCATTCTGCCTTGTTCTATTCTTTGTGTTTGAACCAAATGGCAAACAAAAACGAAAACCTGTTGGAATGAGTGAGTTAAAAGGACTTTTCTCATACAAGCCATTCCTAACTTCCGCTCTTGCAGCAATGCTTTATTACTATGGATTTTTCGTAGTTCTGGCTTATACGCCACTAATTATCGGACTTAATGCGATTCAAATTGGATTTGTCTTCTTTGGCTGGGGATTAATGCTCGCCTATGGATCAGCCATATTAAGTCACCAGCTTGAGAAGAAGTTTCTACCTAAGAAGATTCTTCCGTATAGCTTATTGATATTTGCTATCTTACTAGCACTATTATTTGTTGTTCCATCAACACCTCTTCTGATTACTGTCGTGATCGTCTCAGGTCTTGCTTCTGGACTAAATAACGCGTTATTTACAAGCTACGTTATGGAGGTTTCTCCATATGAAAGAAGCATTACGTCAGGAGGATACAACTTCCTCCGCTGGCTCGGTGCTGCCATTGCTCCTGTTCTTTCCGGTTTGATTGGTCAAGGAGTATCAGCTCACGCACCGTTCCTCGTTGCAGCTGTCCTTAGTGCTGGAGGAATCGGATTAATGCTAATGAAGCCTAAGCCGGCTACGTTAGAAACTGAAATGAGTGCATAAGAAAAAAGCGTAAAGCAGTGTCTGCTTTACGCTTTTTTTTGATTATTTTTCGATTTTATCTCCATCTTTTTCCCATGCAGCAAAGCCACCGCTATAGTTTAAAATGTCCTTGAAACCGAGTGATTGTAGTAAGCTTGTTCCGATTGCTGAACGAGTGCCAGACTGACAGTGAACGACGATTGTTTTATCTTCTGGAATGTCATTCGCCTGATCTTCTAAATAGCCAAGCATGTGATGATTAGCTCCAGGAATATGACCTGAGTTCCATTCATTTTCTTTTCGAATATCTACAACATAAACATCTTCTTTGTCATAAACATCATTCAATTGTTCCGTTGAAATAAAGGAATATCCCTCTAGATCGTCCCACTGGGAAAGAAGTTCTGGACTTGCATAGCCACTTATATGGTCGATGCCAATCGAATGTAAGGCCTTCACAATCTCATCTTTCTGCTCATCGTCTGCAATGAGGAGAAGATCGTGCTCATAATCTAGAACCCAGCCTGACCAATTCGTAAAGGCTTTATTAAATGGAAGATTAATCGCTCCATCAATATGCCCATCTGCAAAATCCTGTGCAGGACGTGTATCAACGATTGTTGTGTTGTCCTTCGATGCAAGCGCACGGAACTCATCAACATTCATAATCTTTTCTAGTTCTTCCCCTGATAACACGTTAGGTCCTTCTTTATTCACCTTTTTCATAACGGCAAAGTATGTTGGGGCTTCTGGCTGTTCGTTTAATAGTTCTTTAACGAATTCCCCTTCGTTCTCTTCTTTCAAGGCCCAATTATTTCGGAGCTCATAGCCCACTGTTGATTGAGGCACAGCACCAAGAGATTTCCCACAAGCACTGCCTGCACCGTGTCCTGGCCAAACCGTTAGAAATTCTGGTAGCTCTTTAAATTTTTGAAGTGATTGGAACATCGCCTTCGCTCCAGTTTCCGCTGTGCCAACTGCGCCTGCGGCTTTTTCAAGCAAATCTGGTCGACCAATATCACCAACAAAGACAAAGTCTCCTGTGAAAATACCCATTGGTACTTCCGAGCCACCACCACGATCAGTGAGTTCGAACGAAATGCTTTCAGGGGTATGGCCTGGGGTATGCATTACGCGAAGTTCTAAATGACCAACGCGAATAATCGAACCGTCCGTTACTAGTTCGACATTTAATCCTTCTAGATAACCGTATTTCCAGTCTTGATCTCCTTCATCTGATAAATATAATTTCACGTCATGCTTTTCAGCTAATTGTCTAGCGCCTGATACAAAATCGGCGTGTATATGCGTTTCAGCTGCGGCCGCAAGATGAAAGCCTTCTTTTTTCGCTGTTTCTAAATACGGTGTCACGTCACGCGCCGGGTCAATCACAAGCGCTTCACCAGTTCGTTGACAACCGATCATATAAGAATACTGTGCCAATTTCTCATCAAAGAAAGTACGTAAATACATGATTTAATCCTCCCGAAAACGTATTGTTAATTACCCCGCAGGGTATTTGATTTCATCATAAACTTTTTTAAACTTTTCATCAACCTTCTTGCTTTATACCCTGAATAACTAGTTCACCAAAACATCATTTTCCCCTTCTAAAGAAAAAAAGAGTGCTCTGCATTATTCTCAATCTTGAACACAATAAATAGCTCTTAACAGAACGTCATTTTCTAGTGTTTACTTCACTTCACATGTTTATCGATCCTTAAATTGTTTAAATTATAGTAAAAATCCAAATAATAGCGCTTTTATTTAATCTACAAAGTTTTTCGATTCGGTACTATATAACCACTTTACTTGAATTATTTTCAATTAAATACAAATAATAACCAATAATAGGTGAAGAAAGAAGCGTGTATTTAGATTGTCATCAGGTTTATTCCCAAAGTCTTCCACAGAGATTATTTCCCACTTTTTTTAATACCCAAATTGTTGTGATAGCATATTTAACGGTGCGCACCTAAGAAAAAACACAACTAAGACAAGGAAGTGACGTTTACGTAATGGAAATTACACACAATCCTAACCTTCTATGGTTTGTTATTGCTTATGGCATTCTCATGGTGGGACTTGGAATTTATTTCTCTAAAAAAGTGTCAAATAGTGAGGATTTTATTCTCGCTGGTAAAGGACTTGGTGCTCTAGTATTAACGGGTACACTGCTAGCAACCTGGACAGGTAGTGGAAGCATTTCAGGTGGCGAAACGTCTATGGCGTATAGCTATGGAATTATTCCGGCGTTTCTAATGGCCATTCCAACGATAGTAGGTATCTTGATTCTTTATATCATTGCTCCAAGAATCCGAGCATTTGGGAAATATACAGTATCTTCAATACTTGAAGAGAAATACGGTTCATTCGCGAGGACGCTGGCAGGCATTATCATTATTCTTGCCTATGTAGGAATTGTTTCCTATCAGATGAAAGGGTTTGGCTTCATTCTGAATCTGACAACAGGTATTTCAGTTGAAACAGGTACTATTATCGGTGCTGCTCTTATCATCTTCCTAGCAACGATTGGTGGATTACGCTCGGTAGCTCCTACTGACGCTGTAAGTGCCATTTTAATGGTTGTCGGGCTAGGTATCACATTACCAACCATATTTGTTATTGCTGGTGGTTGGGACAGCATCCTGGCGAATGTACCAAAAGACCACTTAACATTTAGCGGCCAGTTATCGAACATTCAATTATTAGGTTATTTATTACCTTCCCTCTTTCTATTATTGGCTGACCAGAACATGTATCAGCGGTTGGCTTCATCAAGTGGAGATCGTTCATCGAAAAAAGCCCAAATTGGTTGGCTCGTGGCGATGCTTCTGATTTCTCCAACAATTAGTTTAATCGCTTTTGCAGCACGTTCAATCTTCCCTGATATTGATCCAGGGATGGCACTGATGGCAACAACTGTCGTGATGCCAACGTTTGTCGGCGGTATTTTATTAACGGCAGCAACAGCCTTTATTATCACTACAGGTAACTCTTACCTTCTTTCCGCCGCTACAAACGTCACGTATGATCTGTACGGAAAATATTTAAAAAAGGATGCGACTGATAAGCAGCTGTTAGTCATGACCAAATGGTTCATCGTCATCCTCGGGGTTCTTGCTTATGTCATTATTAGCTTCTTCCCTACCGTATTATCTGTTCAAATGTATGCTTATACCGTTTACGGAGCTGGTATTACTCCTGCCGTATTAGCTGTCTTCTTCTGGAAACGTGTCAACCTTTATGGCGGTGTATCGTCTATGATCGCCGGAGTTGTGACAACGCTTGTTTGGGAAATCCCACTTGCAAAACCATTTGAACTAAATAGTGTTCTTTTCGCTGTTCCAGTAGCAGTTATCGTATTAATTGTCGTAACTTTAGTAACTACCAACAAAACAAAGTCTGAATAAGTTAGTCATCATTAAAATTTTTAAGAACAGGTTGTGAGAAAAAATGAATCAGCGTTTAGATAAATTTTCGAAGTGGCTAGAAGAAACTGAACAAACCTTTGCGTTTGTTCACTCTTCTTCCAATGTATTCTATCTTTCCAACTTTGAATGTGAGCCACATGAACGACTATTAGGTTTATTTATTTTCCCGGATGCAGAACCGTTTCTAGTTTGTCCGGGTATGGAAGTATCTCAAGCAAGAGATGCAGGGTGGAAATATGAGATTATCGGACATGGAGATGCCGATGATCCATGGGAATTTATCCATAATGCCTTGAAGAGTCGCGGTATGAAAGAAGCGAGTCAGGTAGCTATTGAGAAAGAAACACTCTCTTATGGACGCGCTGAACAAATCATGAAACGTTATCCATCTGTTTCATTTACAAGTGCTGAAGAGAAACTTCACGAACTACGTTTAATTAAAGATGAGCAAGAATTAGAGATTCTAAGAAGAGCTGCTGAACTAGCAGACTTCGGGGTAGAAACGGGAGTTAAAGCGCTCCAAGAAGGTTGTACTGAGATGGAAGTTCTTGCAACGATTGAGTACGAACTTAAGAAAAAAGGAATTCGTGAAATGTCCTTTTCAACAATGGTGCTTTTCGGCGAAAAAGCTGGACAGCCACACGGTAACCCAGGCGATCGTAAGTTGAAAAGAGGCGACCTCGTTTTATTCGATCTTGGTGTGGTGTTAGATGGCTATTGTTCAGACATTACGCGAACAGTTGCTTACAAAGAAGTGAATGAAAAGCAAAAAGAAATTTATGATGTCGTATTGAACGCTCAGCTTGAAACGCTCAATATCTCTCAACCTGGAACAAGACTTGGGGATCTTGATAAAACGGCGAGACAAATCATTGCAGACGCTGGATATGGAGAACAGTTCCCTCATCGCATCGGTCATGGAATTGGAATTGAAGTTCATGAATATCCATCTATGAGTGAAAACAACGACTCTCTTCTAATTGAAGGAATGACATATACGATCGAGCCAGGCATCTATGTACCTGAAGTAGGCGGAGTTCGAATTGAAGATGATGTTCTTGTTACGAAAACAGGGTATGAAACATTAACAAAGTATCCGAAAGAACTTCAAATTATTGAATAAGCTCCGATGGAACGCCTTTCATAGGGCGTTCCTTTTTATATGGTGACGTCCTTCTAGTGTTTAGTTTTGTTCGTCTACATGACTGTTTTCTCATCTCCATCATTCACGTAAGCTAAACTTTTTGATAAATAGAACATCTTCTAATCGTGTTACAAACGTATCAAATACGGGAACGCTTTTCTTACAGCACTTTATTTTTATCACAATACCACTTTGGAGGTTTTAAATGTTTACCTTAAGCGATATCCCAATGTTCTTCGTGAACTTTTTCATTATATTACCGATCATTACTCTACTACATGAAGCTGGTCACGTTCTTGTTGCAAGGGTTTTCGGAGGAAAAATTAAGTTCTGTATCGGAACTGGCAAGACCATTTTTAATATCGGACCTCTAGAAGTAAAAAAGAAGTACTTTATGGAAGGATGGTGTCAGTACGAGGATCTCACTTATAACAAGACATGGGCACACGTTGCCATCTATGCGGCAGGTAGTTTATTTAACATCATTGTCGTCCTTATTATGAACGCATTGATTTATGCGGAAGTCCTTCCAGTAGACCTATTTTTCTATCAATTCACTTACTTCTCCATCTACTTTATCTTCTTTTCTATCATGCCTTATCGAAATGATTCTGGTAAACCAAGCGATGGCATGGCTATTATTGATGTACTCCGCTACGGAAAAGCTCAAGATCCAATCGATTGATCGATGACATAACTTTCAAAGAAAGAGCCACTTTTCGTCCGAAGAGTGGCTCTTTCTTTGACTTGAGAATCTCCCTTCTATGATGAGGGACATTAAAGGAAAAATAATCCCCTTTAAATACCACATCATGGTTTCAGAAGATTATTTTTCCAATCATTTGCATATTCATAGGTTTTAAGACCCTTTAGTTAACAAGATCTTCAATCTTTTTAGGTCCTCTGCTTTATTGTTAAGCTTTTCCAATAGGTTTAAAATAGAAAGGGAATGAATGTTCATTCCGTATGTTGTGTAAGAAAGGGGGATGCTTGTGACGACCCAAAATAAGCGGGAAAACATTATGACAAGCGCTCTTGCTTTATTTGCTGAGCGAGGTTTTGATGCGACTACCGTGCCAATGATTGCCACCTCAGCTAATGTGGGTGCTGGCACGATCTACCGTTATTTTGAGAATAAAGAGGTGCTCGTTAACACCCTTTTTCAAGATTATGTTCGAACATTTACAAAGACGATTGAGGATCAATTTCCTTATCATCAGTCCGTTCGTGATCAGTTTCACCATATATTTAAAGCCATGATTTTGTTTACAAATCAAAATGAACATGCGCTCTATTTTATTAAAAAGCATAGTGCCGCACACTTCCTAGATCGTCAAAGTCAGGAAGATTTCACACAGCTGCTTAACCTATTAAGAAGCTTCTTTGATATTGGTAAACAACAATCAGTCATACGAAACCTACCTTCTGAAGCCTTAATCGCGATCCTTTATGGAGCTTTTCTAGAACTTCAGAATCTTGTAAGAGCAGGTGAACTTCATCCCGATCCAGAGCTTCTTTCAGGTATTGAGAATAGCTTATGGGATTCCGTAAGATCACATTCGTGAAGAGCATTTGCTCTTCATAAAGCGAAATGAATGAACGTTCATTCCGCTAATTTATAGATGAGGTGATTTAAACATGACTACTAAGAAATCGTTCCCACAGCCCCGAACATATGGACCTTTAGGAAGCATTCCTCTTATTGATAAAGAAAAACCTATTCAATCGTTTATGAAGCTAGCAAAAGAATTCGGGCCAATCTACCAATTTCAATTCCCTGGCCGCACAAGTACATTCGTTTCCAGCGCAGATCTTGTCGCTGAAATTACCGACGAGAAGCGGTTTGACAAAAAAATAGGCCCTGCCCTCCAAAAAGTTCGTGCTTTCGGTGGAGATGG
The DNA here is from genome assembly GCF_056173725.1 of Anaerobacillus sp. 63XJN7_4_ISO-PGPR-S23-413. NCBI lineage: Bacteria > Bacillati > Bacillota > Bacilli > Caryophanales > Bacillaceae > Anaerobacillus > Anaerobacillus sp. 63XJN7_4_ISO-PGPR-S23-413. Next base: position 811,047 of record NZ_CM149688.1, on the reverse strand, counting down.
TCTATTTACAAGCGAAACGGAAGAACCAAATTGGAAAAAAGCCCATAATATTCTTCTACCAAGCTTTAGCCAACAGGCCATGAAGGGCTATCATAATAAAATGGTTGATATTGCCACACAGCTTATTCAAAAATGGGCACGATTGAATCCTGATGAAGAGGTCGATGTATCTGAAGACATGACTCGCTTAACGCTTGATACCATTGGTCTTTGTGGATTCGACTTTCGTTTTAATAGCTTCTACAGAGAGAATAATCATGAATTTGTCGATGCTATGGTTCGTGCGCTAGATGAAGCAATGAATCAATCACAACGTCTCGGTGTTCAAGATAAGCTAATGGTAAGATCTAAAAAGCAGTTTCGAGAAGACATTGACTATATGTTCAATCTTGTCGATGACTTAATCGCCGATCGTAAGAAAAACGGGGATCAGGGTGAAGATGATCTTCTCTCTCATATGTTAAAAGGAAAAGACCCAGAGACAGGTGAACCTCTTGATGATAAAAACATTCGTTTCCAAATCATCACCTTTTTAATAGCTGGCCATGAAACTACCAGCGGTTTGCTTTCATTTACCCTTTACTACTTAATGAACAACCCTGACAAACTAGCAAAAGCCCAAGAAGAAGTCGATCGCGTTGTTGGAGATGGCATTCCTGACTATAAGCAAGTGAAACAGCTTAAATATGTCCGAATGATTTTAAATGAAACGCTTCGGTTATGGCCAACAGCTCCTGCGTTTACTCTTTATGCGAAAGAAGACACCACGTTAAACGGTGAATATGATGTGAAAAAAGGTGATGATTTCACACTTCTTTTACCAGAACTTCATCGTGATAAATCCATCTGGGGTGAAGATGTCGAATCATTTATTCCAGAGCGATTTGAAGATCCATCATCTATCCCTCAGCATGCTTTTAAACCATTTGGTAATGGACAGCGTGCTTGTATCGGACAACAGTTTTCTCTTCATGAATCTACGCTGTTGCTTGGTATGATCATCCAGAATTTCGACCTGATTGACCATGCGAATTATCAGCTAGAAGTAAAAGAAACATTAACACTAAAACCTGACGGCATGAAAATGAAGGTGAAACCAAGAAAAGATTCGATTTCTTTTGTAACTCAAGCTTCTGAGCCTGTTCAAAAAGATAAGAAAACTGCGCCAACACCCGTTGAAAATGCGCACGGCACTCCTCTTTTTGTCTTATATGGTTCAAACCTTGGCACCGCTGAAGGAATTGCACGTGACCTTGCTGAGACTGGTCGACAACAAGGCTTTAGCTCTCAAGTTGGGCCACTGAATGATTATGTGAATGAACTTCCACAGGACGGGGCTGTTCTGATTGTGTCTGCTTCCTATAACGGAAATCCTCCAGACAATGCGGATGAATTTGTACAGTGGCTCGATGAGATGGAAGATGGAGCAGTAAATGGTGTGCAATATGCTGTATTTGGTTGCGGTGACCGTAACTGGGCAAACACTTATCAACGTATTCCTTCTTTCATCGACGAGCAATTATCTCAAAAAGGTGCAAAGCGAATGGCTGAAACTGGATTTGGGGACGCAAGTGATGACTTTGAAGGCGATTATGAGAAATGGGAAGCAACGCTTTGGCCTAATCTCGCAGAAGCGATGAATATAGAACTAAATGAAAATAACGCAGAAAACAGCGCGATCTCTATGAGCTTCGTGAGTGGCGTAAGTGATACGCCTCTCGCTAGAACACATCATGCTTTCACTGCTATTATTAATCGAAATGTAGAATTACAGCATACAGAGAGCGGCAGAAGCACGCGCCACATTGAACTTATGCTTCCTGATGGCGCTTCATACCAGGAAGGTGATCATGTTGGTATCCTTCCACAAAACAGTGATAACATGGTTAACCGCGTCCTCGAGCGCTTCTCTTTAAATGGTCATGATCACGTGCTACTGACTGGAGATTCTGGTAAAGCAGCGCATCTTCCTACTGACAAACCAGTGAAACTCCAGGAACTTCTTTCTTCTTATGTAGAGCTTCAAGAACCAGCAACTCGTTCTCAAATACGTGCGCTAGCTGCACATACAGTTTGCCCACCGCATGTTGTGGAACTCGAGCAATTACTTGAAGATGACACATATAAAAAAGAAGTTCTTGAGAAACGCGTTACGATGCTTGAACTCGTTGAGGAGTACATGGCTTGTGAGATTCCATTTGAGCGATTCATTGCACTGCTTCCACCATTGAAAGCTCGCTACTACTCCATTTCTAGTTCTCCGCTTTACAAAGAGCGAGAAGCGAGCATGACTGTTAGTGTCGTTCGAGACACTGCATGGAATGGTAAAGGAGAGTACAAAGGTGTTGCCTCTAACTACCTGGCAACGCGTGAATTTGGTGACAAAGTGGCCTGCTTCATTAACACGCCACAGTCCAACTTCCAGCTTCCAGAAGATCCAGAAACACCAATGGTCTTAATTGGACCTGGAACTGGCATTGCGCCATTTAGAGGGTTCATTCAAGCACGTCGTGAATTAAGCAAGCAAGGCGTCAAGCTTGGTGCTGCTCACCTCTACTTCGGCTGTCGTAATCCTGAACATGATTACTTATACCAGGAAGAGCTAGAGCAAGCTGAAAAAGATGGACTTGTTACCCTTCACACTGCTTTCTCTCGTTGCCCTGGAAAAGAAAAAACGTATGTTCAACATCTTGTATCCGATAACGCTACAGAAGTTATTCCACTTCTAAAAGAAGGTGGACGCTTGTACGTTTGCGGCGACGGTAGCCACATGGCTCCTGAAGTTGAGCAAACGATGATCACAAGCTATCAATCAATGTATGAAACAACTGAGCAAGAAGCGATTCAATGGCTAGAAGAACTTGAGCGAGACGGCCGATATGCGAAAGACGTATGGGCTGGCGCTTAAAATTTAGAAAAACAGCGCATCCAGGCGGATGCGCTGTTTTTTTCAATTCTTCTTTTCACTGCACTTTCTTCATATCTTTTGCATGAACTGCTGATTTCACCACTTCATCTAGTGACTTGCCAAATCCAGCTTCCATTACCGCACTATAGGCGCCCTCAATCAATGGCGCATCTGCAATCTTGACGGAATGAGCATCCTCTATTAAATCGATCGCCATCTCTGCATTCATGACTGAGCTTCCGAAATCCACGAGAATAACGACGCCATCGCCATGGTCTGCCTTTTCAATAGAAGTTTGAATCTTAATAGCACTCGTTCCCATTTCACCATCATCTGTTCCTCCAGCATCGAGCACAGTAACTTCAGGCTGTGCTTCATCTAGCATCTTTTTCAATCCCTTTGAAATATCAGGACTATGTGATACTAAGACAAGACTGACCATTAAGCTTCACCGTCCTTATCGAGAACTGTCGCAAGGGATTCTATTAGATAATAAGAAGACTGCGCCCCCGCATCCTGTTTACCTTTTGATTTTTCTTTGTAGTAAGCCGCTCTGCCTTTCTTGGCTTCATACTCTTTTACATGCTCAAGCGCTTCCTTCGCCTTGTCGATCAAATGAGCAGGTGTAAGCTCATTTCCCTTCTCTTCCATTAACTCAATTACAGGTTCAAGTAAGTCGACCATCGTCTTCTCTTCACGCTCAGCCTTACCTCGTTTCTTCATTCCATCCACGCCAACTCGAAGACTTGAAGAAAGGTCGCTAATCTGCACTTCTGTTCCTTCTAACTGATTTCCAGCTTTCATGAAAAGAGTGCCGTAAAGCGGTCCTGAAGCACCGCCTATCTTAGACAACAGACTCGTTCCAACAGCCTTCAGTACTTTCCCTGGTTCATCCGTCTCTTCATTCAGCTGTTCGACAGCCGCCTTAAAGCCTCTTGTCATGTTAAGCCCATGATCTCCATCACCCAGTACCTGGTCAAGATCAGTTAGCTGTTCTTTATTCGATTCTATCTTTTTAGCAGACTCTTTGATCCATTGTCTAGCCATCTCTGCTGTAAACATACATGACCCTCCTTAGTCGTTTATCGTCCATGCAATCGTCTGACATGGGTTTGTCACGTATTTCTTTAGTTCATTCGTTAATTTTAGAACTGTTAAAGAAGCACCTGCCATTTCTAGGGCAGTCATATAGTTGCCCACTAACGTCAATTCCGATTTAATGCCTTTTTCCTTTAAGAGATCATGAATACGATTATTTAAAATGTATAGTTCCATTAATGGAGTTGCTCCCATTCCGTTCACAATGACCGCTATTTCACCGCCTTGTTTTAGTTCTAGTTCGGGTAGCACTTCTTCTACAAGACGCTCTGCCAATTCATCGGCCGAAACCAGTCCGATCGTTTCCATCCCAGGCTCACCATGAATACCAATTCCAAGCTCCATTTCATTTTCTTTAATATCAAATCCTGGATTTCCTGAGCCAGGAACCTGGGCCGGATGAAGCGCTGCGCCCATTGATCTGACATTTTGAACCACTTCCTCAGCAAGCGCTTTCACTTCTTCCAATGTTTTACCTTTTTGTGCCGCGGCCCCAGCAATCTTATGAACGAAAATAGTGCCCGCTACGCCTCTTCGACCTGTCGTATGAGTACTATCTTCCACCGCAACGTCATCATTTACAATCACCTGTTCGACAGATATCCCTTCGTCCTCTGCCATCTCGGTTGCCATTTCAAAGTTCATAACATCCCCGGTGTAGTTTTTTGTGATAAGGAGAACTCCAGCACCCTGATCAACCGCCTTAATCGCTTCTAAGATCTGATCTGGTGTAGGAGATGTAAACACTTCTCCACTCACAGCAGCATCAAGCATACCTTCTCCAACGAACCCCGCATGTGCAGGTTCATGTCCACTTCCGCCACCGCTAACAACACCTACTTTGTTTTCCGCCAGATTTTTTCTTACGAGAACTGTTGTACCTTCCAGTCTTTGATAGGATTCGGGATGAGCTTTCACCATTCCGTCCAGCATTTGGCTTACAACGTCGTCTGGTTGATTGATTATTTTCTTCATCAGTTTATCCCTCCCAGAATGGTTATACCCGTGTTTTAGATTTCGCAAAAGTCAAAATAAAAGGAAAGACCTCTCTCTATAAAAAAGACGCTTCTGTTTTTTCAGAAAAGCGCCTTTAACGTATGATTTTATAAATATTCTTCATGTGGTGCTTGCGCTGGGTATAGCACGTAATACAGCGGATAAGCTCTTTCATACCAGAACTGAATGATTGGGCCAAGTAAAAATACGAGTGCAATAGTCCCAACGCCGACAGGCCCTCCGATCATTAATGCAAGTGAAGCCATAACAACAGCCACAATCGTCTGTCCCATTTGTAAGCTAAGATTGAATCTAGAGCTAATAACGAGAAACAGCTGATCAAACGGTGCACGTGGAAACTGTGGCAATATATAGATAGCCACTCCTAGCCCAATCGCTCCCATCCCAGCAATAAGAATCGCTACTTTTGCCATCAGGGGTGCTGATGCTAACTGAACGGATGAAAATACAATCTCTAACCAGAAGTCCAAAATAAAACTTTCTAATATAATTGGTAAGATGGCTCCATACTCTGGCTTTTGTTTCATTAAATTCCCATTTAGGAATATAACCAGTATTTGAAATAAACCATACCAGAAACCAACTGTTAACCCAGCTAAATCGGAAAGACCTATAAAGAACGAAGTCCAAAATCCTGCGCCAAGCGTTGCATGAATAACTAGTGCAACACCAAAGAAGTTAATAAACATACCTAGAAGATAAACCGTAATTCGATAAAACATTACGACCTCCTCCCTTCCACTAAAAATAAAGAAAATCTGATAGCATGACGCTTAGAGAAAGCATCTTAATTCCCTCTTCTGACTGGCTAAGCCAATCAGGCGTTGCATACCGCCTGTCCTTTGAGACGACATGTTCATACTTTTGGAAGAGAGGATCTTACTAAGATTTTTCGAGACCATTTTATTAGCGATTGACTTCAACGTCAATCGATTTTACTTTAAAAAAACATTCCAATTTTTTCGTTAGTACAAAAAAATACTGCCCGTATTGGACAGCATTACATTATGGATTATTTAGTATAATCTTGCTCATCTATTCTTAAAAAATATGCTTAGCAAGAGCCTGTTTTAACGTACTATGTGTTTGGATGGAAGAAAAATCGATTCCGAGATGAATCATTGTTTGAGCAACTTCTGGTCTTATACCTGCCAAAATCCCTTTCACTCCTAGAAGTTCAAGTGAATAAATAATGTTAAAGATGTTATTTGCGACCATCGTATCCACGATGGTTACGCCAGAAAGATCAATAAATAAATGCGTTAATCGTTTTTCAGTTGATTCTCTTAGAGCTGTTTCCATCAGAAGACTCGCACGATGCGTATCAATATCGCCAACAATTGGTAATACTGCAACACCATCAAGAATCGGAACAACCGGTACAGAAAGCTCAAGAAAAACTTCCTGTGCATGGCTAAGCGTATTCTTAAATGATTCCACGTATGCTGTGCTATAGGCATAAACAGCATGATCAAGCAAGTTATCAATGATTTTCCCTACTCTAAAAACACTTTGGACAGTATGATTCGCTTCGATCGTCACAAGTTCAACCACCGACCAAATAGCCTGTCGAACTTCTGAAGTATTTTTTAGTGACTGATCTAACTCAGAGCCGTATTGAACGGCAAGCTCCCCCGTGTCTCTTCCCCACTTTGTTAATCGCGGCATTGTTGTTTCTAAACCACTTAGAATCGCATCTGCGCAAAGCTGAACAAGCTCAGTATGTAATTGCAATGCTTCTGCGTTATCAGCGCCTGGCTTAAGTAAGCCTTTGGCAATATCTAACTTTCTTGCTTCTAGCTGCTTCCCAATCATTTGAACTTCCTGTTCAATGATCGATTCTTGAACTGGCATATCTTCAACCTCCGATGATAAATCGAATCTCTTCTCTATAATAGATGAACCTATTTCATTTTACATTAAAAATTTCATTCCATCTTCATTAATATTTGTAGGTACGGTCGATAGTCACAGTTGGTTTGAGGTTCTTTTACAACCTATGACGACCAATTGCTTCACACAAATAATATTTGATTAGAATTTTTACCATATCTTCATTGGTAGAACGACACTAAGAGTCTGTTTGATCAATGTTTTTCACTAACTAACAGTATACGAACATACCTATACAGTACTTTGTTTGGAAGTAAAAAAGAACGATTTTTCAGAAGAGGTTTGCTTTTTTTGGGAGACGTGTTATACTAAGGTTAATTATTGTTGTTCGGTACTGATTATTAAAGAGCAGGCTACTTTAGGAAGTACTTACATCTCAAATGATTATGTAGAGCAGTAATAGTAATATTTGTGCAAAATGCACTTGGAGGATACACACATGAACAAAGGTACAGTAAAATGGTTTAACGCAGAAAAAGGTTTTGGCTTCATCGAAGTTGAAGGCGGAGACGACGTATTCGTACATTTCTCAGCTATTCAAGGCGAAGGTTTCAAAACTCTTGAAGAAGGTCAAACAGTTACTTTTGACACTGAGCAAGGTAACCGCGGACCACAAGCTACTAACGTAGTTAAAGCGTAAATCATATAGAAAAAGCTCTTCCCCGGTGGAAGAGCTTTTTTATTATCTTTTTAACTGTTCTTTCTTACACTTCCGGTTACTCCTTCTCCTTCATAAATAACTCTGGATCCATTTCCCCTTCGATCGCAATGGCAGTCAATCCATTCTCTGATGTGGTCTCATGCCATTCGTCTATATTCCAAAAAACAGCATCTCCTTCTCGTACTTTTATTAACTCATCCTCTTCTCCTCTCACAATACCTTCACCTTTGATGATTAACAATAATTGAGGCGTCACAGCTTGATGGAACCCAATTATCCCTTCTTTGTCTAAATACATAACTCCAATATGTACGCTTCCCTCTGTTTGTGAAATTCGGGACATGATGAAGTTTGATCCGAACTTCGTTATTTCTTTTCCTGCCGATTCACCAAAATGATAAATCTTCATATGTGCTACCTCCTCATATAGACCTAGCACCTTCATCTTTTCTACAGTAGCTTTGAAGGACCGTTCTATATTACCATAGTAATGTTTTATTTCCACTTATTCCTATTTTGAAACCTCCTTACATTACTCATTCCCCTCCTCATTCGGTCATTCTTCTAACCGTATTCGATTAATAATGGAATTTCCCTGCTAATTTGTACTTTACCAAGGCTATAAACATTATTGATTTTATGACCATTTACACTCGATTGAGCCAATAATCGAGAATCAACAGTATAAACTACCAAAGCTTTTACAAAAGAAAACCTCCTTTATAAGGAGGCTTTCTCTTCACGTATGAAACAACTTACCTTCAAGCGCTTTTATATATCGAGTCGCCGATAGCTGAACAGATTGATCAGCATTGAATTTCACACTACGATGAAACGCATTGTATAGTCGATCATATTTTAACGACTTCACCTTTCGGGCCATCTCTTCTACCTTTAATGCTGGCAAAGGGATGAGGTTTGGATAGCTATACATAAAGCTTACCCACTCCTGATCAGCTACTACTTGAATAATGTCTCCAGTTAAGAGCAAGCCCCTTCCTTCATTACCTTCTGGTACATGAAGAACTGCTCCTCCTAGGAAATGGCCGCCAAGGCGATAAATTGTTAAATCCGAAGTTAGCTTTAATTCCTCCCCGCTCCAAAAACGAATCATTTCAGACTCTCTCATCACCCACTCAGAGTCATCTTCATGAATGTAAATGGGAACGTTAAAGGCTTCTGCCCATTCGACTTGTGCAGAGTAATAATGGGGATGTGAAAGAGCAATTGCATCTAAGCCACCAAGATCATTTATCTTTTGGATAGTATCCGCATCAATATAAGAAATGCAATCCCAAAGCAGATTAAATCCCTTACTCTGAATGTAGTATGCTGTTTGTCCAATCCCAAAAGTGGGTGCTGTCGTCACACTATATAGTCCTTTTTCTTCCTCAATGATCTGGTTTTGAAATTGAGCTGCTTGCATTTCCTCCATTGTTGTCCACTCTTGCCCTTCAGGGTTAACGTATTGCCTTTCTTCTTTACATATGGGGCATGTATCTGGATTCTTTTCCATCAGCTCATATTGCGTCCCACAAGTGATACAGATCGGTCGCTTCATTCCTATCTCCCTTTTTCCAAAGATTGATATCTATATGGAAATAATAACCTACTTAAAGCAACAAAAACTCTAGCTATTTACTTATTTTCATCTACAACTTTAGATGGAGATAGGCTATGTTTAACTTGAATAAGCCAAAAACGTGGTTCAACAGGATGCACCAATGTTGCACATAAAAAAGCAACCTGCCACATAAGGCAGGTTGCTTTGTCATTATTTCTGTTCTTTTTCTTGAGCTGGATCTTCTTGTACTGGTTCCATTTGATCCACAGTATAGTTGTAATCGTTACGATTAACAGGAGTGAAGCCTTCAGGTTCATAGAAACGAAGTAGGTCACCATAGACGACTTTGTCTGATAGTTCCAGTGACTCTTCGACAAACTGTCCTGCCTGCTCACATGCCTCAGCGTCTACTTTTTCTCCTGTAGGATTCGCATAGCATTTCTCGTTGACAGATGTTACTTCTGGTGTTACAAAATCGCCATTTCGGAAAGGTACAATCTCACGGTGATCTTCTGAAAGAAGATCGGATCCGAATGAGATAAAATCATCTGTTTCAACACCTAGTAGGTGAAGAACCGTATCACGAACGTCCATATGACCACCATATTCATGTACTTGCTTTCCTTCTACGCCAGGGGCTGTAATGAAAAGAGGGACACGCTGTAATTGAGCATTTTCATATGCGCCGACCTCTTCTCCCATTACCTCTGACATCGCCGTATTATGGTTATTAGAAATACCATAATGGTCACCATACATGACAATCATTGTATTATCGTAAAGACCTGATTCTTTCAAATCATTAAAGAATTGTTCAATCGACTCATCCATATATTTAGCTGTTTGGAAATAGCCATTTACGACTGAGTCATTTGTTTCAGGTGTTGGGAAATCAACATCACCTTCGTCCATAGTAAACGGAAAGTGGTTTGATAAAGTAAGCATTTTCGCTTCAAACGGTTGTTCTAGACTTTCAAGATATGGAATGGATTGTTCAAAGAACGGCTTATCTTTAAGACCATAGTTATGAACATCTTCTTCATTCATATCGTAATAACTTGAATCAAAGAATTTCTGAATACCAAATGACTTATACATTTCATCACGGTTCCAGAATGTTTTCCCATTACCGTGTAGGGAAGCTGTGGAATAACCTTTTTGTTCAAGAATCGCAGGCTGTGCCTGGTAAGTGTTACGCGCTTTTTCCATTGCTACTGATCCACTTGGTAATGGATAGAGAGAATTCGCCATCATAAATTCTGCGTCAGACGTTTTCCCCTGACCAACCTGGTGGAAGAAATTATCAAAATAGAACGTATTCTGATCTTCAATAAGACTATTTAAGAATGGTGTTACTTCCTGACCATCTACTTCTCTTCCGATCACGAAACTTTGAAGTGATTCTAATGAAATGTAAATCACATTCATCCCTTCAGCCTTACCGAAATACTCTGGGTTTGGTTCTGTACGGTTTGCTTCTACGAAGTTTCTTACGTCCGTTAAGTCATCGCTACTTGCGAATGCACTCTGAGAGCTTGACTTAACTGTCGTCACGGCATCAAAGATTTGGTAATTGAACTGCCCAAGATACTTCACAATATACGTACGATCAAAAGCACGCGTTAGTAATTCAGGACGATCAGCTTCAGCAAGCCCCAGGTTCACTGTAAAGAATACTGCTGCTGATGCGAAAACAAGCGCGATTTTCTTCTTTTTCATCGCTACTTGTGGCTTGATAACTTTAAACAAAATCAAGCTAAGAATAAGCAGTGTATCAATGAAATAGAAAGCATCCGAGAACTGCATTAAAGCAAAAGCACTATCTTTTAATTCTCCTGCATCATTCGTATGCATCACAGTCGGTAGTGTAATAAAGTCATTAAAGAATCGGTAGTACACAACGTTTGCATAGAGAATAAATGAAAGTACAAAATCAATAATGAGGATTGCCCATGCTCGTTTACGTCCTTTAAAGAACAGCGCAAATCCAAAGAATAGAAGTAATGAACTAATTGGGTTTAAGACTAATAGGAACGATTGCATACCATTTTGAATTCCAAGATCAAATTCAGTCTGATAGACAGCGTACATTTTTAACCAGAATAATAGAATCACGCCAATGAACAGTGTCCATGGCTTATTAATCTGACTGCTTAATTTATTTCGCATGTCAGTTGAAGACCTCCTTGTATGTGATACAAATATCTTTTTAATCTATTTTAATTGTAAATTTGTAAATTCTTTTTAAATCCTAATACTTGAGTATAATACTCCCTAGAAAATTTAATGTCAACTTCCACTCTAGGAGAGCATAAATCATTGTCCTTTTATGAAAACGTTCTTTTAACACATTAGTAAAGTTACCTCGCAAATCGTAACCCTACTGTTAAAGAATAGAGAAAATAAGGAAAGGAGCATACATTATTTGGGATGTAAATGTAAAATACCTCCATTAATTTCTTTCTCTTTCTTAAACTCATTTAAACCATCTACATCTTTTCAATTATATTACATTTTCACTTTCTACAAAAAAGCATAAAGTCGCATATTTGGTTACAGAGTTGTGACAACTAAAAAAAGCGCCTCAAGAGAGACGCTTTTCTTATTCATTTACAGCTTGTGCTTCAGGTTGCCCTGTTTGATCTTCAGGTAATGCTTTTCGAATAAAGAGAGCCACTAAGAAACCAACTATAGCAAATCCAAATGCTACAAGATAGACAAGTTCAACTCCTGATACGAGTGACTCGCTAATGGTTTGTGGGTTTGCTGGGTTTGAAGCATTATCGAGATAAGTCTGTTGTCGCGTTGTCATGATGCTAATGAAAACAGAGACACCGATCGCTCCTGAAACAGGTTGTAGCGTGTTCATAATGGCCGTGCCATGCGGATAAAGTTTTTTCGGAAGACCATTTAATCCATTCGTTTGAGCTGGCATCATGATCGCTGAAATCGATAGCATGAGTAAGATGTAAGTTACAACGATTAATGTAATCGATGTATTTATCCCTAGCTTACTAAATGTAAACATCACACCAACAAGGACAAACGTTGCTGGGATAATTAGTTTTCTTGGACCAAACTTATCAAATAATTTCCCCATCACCGGTGACATCAGTCCATTTAACAGCGCTCCCGGAAGGAGAATTAACCCTGCCGTTTGAGGAGTTAATGCTAGCGGTCCTTGCATGTACATCGGAAGGATAATTTCTGATGAGAACATGGCCATAATGATGATGATAAACAACAATACGGCTACAGTGAACATCGGATATTTAAACACTCGCACATCCAGCATCGGCTCTTCTAATTTCAGCTGCCTGATCACAAAAATAACGAGGGAGATAACTCCAATAACGAGAGGATAAAAGACTTGTGGTGCTAAATAGCCAACCTCTCCCTCTCCGGCAAAGCTAAACGCTAGAACAATTCCCCCAAATCCAATAGTAGATAAAAGGATGGAAAGCACATCTACTTTTGGCTTTGTTACCTCTCCAACATTTTTTAGGAATTTATAGCCAAATGCGATTGAAAATAACGCGAATGGAATAACCGTAATAAAGAGATAACGCCAGCCGAGCTGATCGACGATAATGCCTGAAAGAGTTGGTCCAATTGCAGGAGCAAACATAATAACAAGCCCAACTGTCCCCATAACAGTACCGCGTCGTTCTGGCGGGAATATAAGAAGAAACGTGTTAAAAATAATTGGAATTAATAATCCAGTACCAACTGCTTGTAAAAGCCTTCCGCTTAAGAGAACGCCGAAAGTTGGCGCGATCGCACATATGACCGTTCCTATTGTAAATACGGTCATCGTGCCGATAAACATCTGTCTCGTTGTAAACGACTGAAGAAGAAGAGCCGAGATTGGAGTTAATATCCCCATCACAAGCAAGAATCCTGTAGCCATCCATTGAACTGTGGCAGGCGTTACACTAAATTTCTCCATTAAAGTAGTTAACGCGATATTCAAAAGTGTTTCATTTAAGATGGCAAAAAACGCTCCGATTATAAGAGAGATCATGACTGGTTTGACGTTGAAATTCGGATCGTCAGCCAAGAATTCGTATGTTTGTTTTTCCTCCATCTATTCCCCTCCTTTTTCTATGACGGTTGCGTACAAAAAGATGTATTTCTATTAGGATTTACCGTTCAAATGTCTTCTAAACAACAGTCCATATCTTACTATACCTGAAGAAGTAATAAAAGAAATTAGCTTATTCTTTCTTTTAAGATTAGGATTTATTGAATCAGCTTACTGCTCCTTCACTCCAATACTTATCAGAACGAAATATTAAAGGTTTGTAAATAAGCTTGGCAAGACCTTGTTTAACTTCCTACTCCACTATACAATAATAGCGATACCAATATCGCAATTCGATATCGATTTGCAATATCAGAGAGGTGGCTACTTTTGGATAATAAAATTCTGCGAAAGCTTTTTCTAGGCTTCATTCAAACCCATATTCTCCATCATGCTAAGGAAGAACCGATATATGGAACCTGGATGCTTGAAGAACTGCGTGAACATGGCTATGAAATGAGCTCGGGGACCTTATACCCGATCCTTCACAGTATGGAGAAAGACGAACTGCTGACCAAAGCAGAAAGCAACGTAAATGGGAAAATTCGAAAATACTATCGCACGACCGATAAAGGTGAACAAGTCTTAGCAGAAGCTCAATCAAAAGCCTATGAGCTATTTAAAGAAATTAAAGACTAACGGAGGACAAACATGCCTGGTAAACATAGCTTCAAAACATTTATTGAAATACTTCTTGTATCATCGCGACTTGGTCTTACTTCATTCGGAGGGCCAGTTGCTCATCTTGCCTATTTTAAAAATGAATATGTCGATCGAAAAAAGTGGCTTGATGATAAAATGTACGCTGACATTATTGCTCTTTGTCAATTTTTGCCTGGACCTGCAAGTAGTCAGGTAGGAATTGCAATCGGAATGATGCGCGGCGGGATGCTCGGTGGTTTCCTATCCTGGTTTGGCTTCACGATCCCATCCATTCTTATTCTTGTCATCTTCGCCATGCTTTATGAAACCTTCTCACTCGGAGATGGGATTTTCATTCATAGTTTAAAAATTGTCGCGGCTGCTGTCGTTCTACATGCCATCATTGGCCTAGGAAAGAAACTCACACCTGACCGAACGAGAATCGCGATCGCATTAGCGGCAGCACTCATTATGCTCCTCTATCCCTCAGCATGGATGCAACTCCTTATTATCGTAGGCGCTGGACTGCTTGGGTTACGTCTTTTCAATGATAAGACAGAATCTAACGTAAAACCGTTTCCTGTTTCTTTATCAAAAAAAGTTGGTGTATGTGCGCTTATCCTTTTAGTAACGCTTTTAATCGCATTACCTATACTCAACCGGTTTACCGATAACGCTCTGCTTCATTTATTTGACATGTTCTTTCGAGTTGGAGCGCTTGTATTCGGCGGTGGTCATGTTGTGCTTCCGATGATCGAACGCGAAATTGTTCCACAGGGACTTCTCTCAGCTGATCAATTTCTAGCTGGTTATGGGATGGCCCAGGCTGTTCCAGGTCCACTATTTACTTTCGCTAGCTACCTGGGTACGATGCTAGAAGGGTTTACAGGTGCTATTGTCGTCACAGTCGCAATTTTCTTACCGTCTTTCCTTTTGATCACGGCAGCACTCCCTTTTCTAAACGAGTTACGAAAACGCGCTTCTTTTCAAAAAATATTAATCGGCGTGAACGCGAGCGTTGTCGGAATACTATTGGCTGCCTTTTATGATCCCGTTTTCAAAAGTGCCATAATAAAAGGAGAAGACTTTGCCCTTGCAGCGATTTTATTCGCTCTCCTTTCAATTTGGAAACTCCCAGCATGGATGATCGTTTTAATCGGAGTTATCGGTGGTTATGTGATTCAGCTTATAAGTTAATGAAAGAAGACGTCGCAATAGCGACGTCTTCTTTCATTAACCATCGTTACTTCCATGTGAGTCTTTATTGATCACTTGGCATCAAACCATCTTCACATATGGTAATGTCCCACGCTAAAATCGTCGTACTGTCTCTTACATTCTTATTCTTTATTTCCTCTAATAACCTATGGATATCCTCCTTAATAAAATCGCCCTTCAATCGATCGATCACTTCCTCTGATTGATGAAAATTCGAATTCGGACATTCAAGAAGTCCATCCGTTGTTAAAAAGATACGATTTATACCTTTTCTCAGCTCCTTTGTTCCTGTGCTAAAGCATGGAACGATCGTATCAAAGGTGTTCACTTCACCAATCCACTCATAGAAACTGCGATGGTTTTGAATCGCTTCCCCAAGCCCCTCTAAATCTGCATGCAATAGAAACAACAAACAATCCCCAACTGAGAACCACCATAAATACTTGCCTTTTCTAACAACGAGCAAGCATGCCGTTTCTCCTTCTACTTCCCTGCATTTTTGTTTAAAGTCTTCATCTTGGAAAAGCGCTAAGACTGTTGGCTGCAATTCACTCATCGCTTCTCTCGTTTCTTTGGCTATAATGCTTGAGATAGTCGAACGGTTCCGCTCAAACTCATCTAGAATTAGCCCTGCACTACTGGCGGTTTTATGCGCATCTAAAACCATGGCTAATTCCCAATCAACACCATTCCAAACAAGACATCCATCTTCGTTCTTCGTTTGACCAGCTGATGAATTTCCACCAAATCGCCCCACGTGAACTTTCCCAACTTGAGAACACGAGGGCTCATCTAGATATGCTTTCTCACTACCTACCCATCGTATACTGTTTCCTTCACTACGGTTATTCTCACTGAGCTCCGTTTCACCCTTATGGATTGCAAGAGATTGGGCCAGTTCTTCCGGATATACATTCAAAGTCTTTAATTTAGCTAACGATACCCAAACAGCCTTATACGTTCCACGACGATAATCAGCCGTCATAAATTCATCGCCTGATCCGCTTCCAAAATCCCCCTGAATAATACTAGCCTTATAGTAATAATTTTCTCTATCCTGGAGGGTACAATATAGCTCTGACAGCTGTACCTCCACACCAAGCTCTTCAACAGCTTCTCTTCTTGCAGCTTGTTCAGGCGTTTCGTTAGTCTCAATCCCGCCACCTGGAATCACATAATATACTTTCCCATTTCGCTTTCGCTCTATTAGCGCGATCTGATTATTCTCGATAAGAATAACTCCCGCTCTTTTTCTTAACACTAATGTTCCCCCTTAATCCGACTGCTTTAACATACTTACAACATTCGTAACTCAAGGGGGAACCTCCTTCTTTCTTTATATTATTGAAGACTCCCCTTACAAAAACTGCATATTTCATAAGATTTTTTTTCAACCAGTTTTCGAAGATACAAAGGGTCATGTGTCCCCTCCCTTTCTTGAACTGGAGTAGTATGGAATTCACATTGATCTCCAGCGAAAGGCGTGCGATGAATCACTCGTTTTGAGTGATCAATTAAATATTTCATCATTTTCCTCCTTGAATCATTTTTGGATGATAGGTACTTAACAAACTAGGAAGAAAATAAAAAAAGCCGAAAAGAACCAGGTTCCTGGTTCTTTTCGGCTTATCACTGGTTCTATCGCCCAGTTTATTTCCACCTAATCTTAATTTGGTTTCATAATAATCGTAATGTAGCTTTTATCTAAAGTAAAATCCCAGTCTACGAAGATATCCTCCACTTTTGCCGAAAGAATCGATTCGAATTGATGATCGTGTAACAACCCTTTTTCAAGTCGTCTTTTCGTTAACTTGAGTTCCTCTTCAAAACCATCGCGAATTAACTCTTTTTCAATCCGAACGAGAATACCTTCTCGAAGAACAACTAACGTACGATCATTCAACTTACAAGAGTCTACGTTTTCAGGTGCTTTTTCTGCAAGCTTACTAACGCGAATGATCTGATCATGAACTTGCTCTTTTTCTTTATACCCTTCAAGTTCGCGTCCTTCAAATGAATTCACTTCTTTCATCACACCAACAATGATACCTGATCGGTTATGAAGCGACCAATCATGGTAGAACGATTCAATCTCAATATCCGCCATCACACGGATAGACGCTTTGATCTCAGGAAGTAATCCAAGCATGAGAAGATCTCTTGTTTCTTCTACACGCATATCTTCTTTCTGATCGACTAGAACGCGTTCCATAGGTGCTAGAAAGTCACGAAAATAGATTGTCATGTAAGGCTCTTGAATCGACACATAAACAGACGATGGCCCTTTTCCAAAATTATCTCTTAACAGCTTGCCAACATAGCTGGCAATTTCAGCTTCATTTGATTTCCGTTCCATTAAGTTCATCCTTTGTTTAGACAGAAACATATTATTCCCCGTCCAGTAATCATTATAGTAGTCTTTCCTAATCAATGAAAGAATATGGATTGATTTTGATATTTCAATTAGATGACAGTGTGTTGTGAACGAAAGAAAATTCCTATTAGAACTGATTCAACACTTGATCTAATCCATTAGGGTAACAGTATTCTATATCATTAAGTATGTCTTCGACCGCTAACCACTCTGCCACAGCATCCCCTTCAATAAAGGAAAATCTTTCTTTCATATAATGAGCCTCATCAATAAACGAAACCGTATACAATTGAATCAATTCATGAGACCATTTCTGATCGATTTGAAACCTATTTTCGAGACACGTTATGTATTTCTCTACTTTTATATCAATACCTAGCTCTTCTTTAAATTCTCTCACAACCGTTTCATTAGAGGGCTCTCCTAACTCTATATTCCCACCTAATGGTCGATAATAACCTCCTAAACCATTTGAGTGCTTACCATAAAATGCTTCAACAAGAATCTTATCTTCTCTAAATAGAAGGCCGAGCGCTTTCACTTTAATCACATCGAGTTACCTCCTATTTTGATTCTTCTTTTTCCTCTTCATCACTAACCAGACGACGCGCTGAAATACCACAGCAAGGGCACCGAGAGACATGATCATTCCAGGGCGTGCCGCTCGATCATCTTCAAACAGGAAAATAAGCAGAATAGCAATGAGAACGAGAGAAAGAGTAAGAGAAAAGAGCACACCTTTTTTCAATTCGAAGTCCTCCTTTTAGGCAAGTAAGATGACCGCGGAAATAATCTACTTTCACATACACATTACCACTTAAAGCACCTTAATGACACTGAAAAACCAGAGGACATTACATCCTCTGGTTAATCCCTCTCTTACTTAAAAATTTGATCGATTCGCTGTACTTCTTCACTCGTTAACTTCACATCAAGCGTTTTTAAGTTATCAACAACCTGCTCTTGACGTTTGGCTCCTGGTATTAGGACATCAATGCTATCACGAGTTAAGTACCATGCCAGCACCATATGAGGAACTTCAACGCCTTTTGCGTTTGCCATTTCGCGAACCTGGTCAACCTTCCTAAGATTCTCTTTAAATGCCTCCCCCTGGAATAAAGGATCCTTAGCACGAATATCATCGAAGGTTGTATTCTCATCATACTTACCAGCTAGAAGTCCTGAGGCAAGAGGGAAATATGGAACAAAAGAAATGCCTTGTTCTGCCGTATAAGGAAGGAGATCCTCCTCAGCTTCGCGATGGAATAAGTTATAGTGACTTTGAAGAACGTCAACATAGCCGTCTTTATTCGCTTCTTTCAACTGCTCCAAGTTGAAGTTAGATACACCAATAGATTTAATCTTGCCTTGATCTTTCAATTCCTTTAGAGCTCCTACTGCTTCGGCTTTCGGAGTATCTTCGTCAGGAAAATGAATGTAAAATAAATCGATGTAATCTGTTTGGAGGCGATTCAAGCTATTCTCAACTGATTGCTTCAAGAAAGCTGGTGAATTATTTAAAACAACCTCTTCCCCCTTAAATTCATGAGCCCCTTTCGTAGCGAGGACGATATCGTCGCGACTGCCTCGCTCTTTAATGACTTGACCAACGAGCTCTTCTGAACGCTCTGGTCCATATATATAGGCTGTATCAAGTAAGTTAATGCCATTATCAAGTGCTGCCCTTACGAGATCTTTCCCAGTTTCTTCATTTAAGTTCGGATAAATGTTATGTCCACCAACTGCGTTCGTACCTAATCCGATCGGATTTGCTTGTAAACCTGATTTTCCAATTTGTACTTTTGCCACTTTCATTCATCCTTTCTATTAAAAGCTTCGCAAAAGTACATTACCACTTCTTACTAATTGGAAAACATCGCTACGCGTTTTCAATACGATTTTTTAATTCTTCAAAAGCTGGTTTCGCTATTAATTCGGATCGCATCAAACGCGAACGAATGCCATCCAACATCCCTTTCTCCTTATCATTCATCCGTTCAACATCAAACTTTTTATGAAACACAGTATAAAGCTCAAAGTCTCTTAAACGCAGGAAGTAAGGAATGGTCTTGAGCCACTCGTCTGAGACGTGAATTTCTTCTCGATATCCTTTCAAAAATGAACGTAAAAATTCTGTCGCAAAGGTTGAACGCTCCGTAAGCGAAGCTGTTCCACATTTTTGCCAGACAGCATAATAAACGGGGATCGCAATATCACTAATATAGTAGTGATACATACTATCGTCGAAATCGAAGAGATGAATACTCTTACCATCAAAATGAAAATTGCCATAATGGACATCTGAGTGAATGAGACCAAACGTTTTTCCTGTTTCATGAAAGGTCTGTATCTCTTCAATTAGTCGTTTACCTTCTATAATAATTCGAGCATCCGCTGTTTTTGAAAGATACCGATCGAATTGAAGCAGGTCACCTGCATCCCATCTCTGTCGCTGAACTGAAACCTGATTTCTCATGGAAATACCGTGCAGTTTCCCAATTTCCTTTCCCCATGCTTCGAACAAGGGAGATCCAAATATAGGATCATCAACTTTAACCGCTCTTCCCGGCACTTTATTAAATAGACAGGCAAAGAACTGCCCATTTGCTGACGAGAAGATCTCAATCATTTCATTGTATTTTGAAGGGTAAGCGCGCGCTACATGAGCCCCTTCATCGTATAAATGATTGACCCATACAAGTTCCGACTTCACTTCTTCTATTGTGCGATGTGAGCTATGAGTAAAGCGAAGGATCCAGAAGTTGTTTTTTTCTTCTACTTCAAAAACATAGTTTTCGAAATCCCCTAGCTTTTTCACACCTATCTTCTGAATACCAAACCGATCAATCGCTTCATCGACAAACGTTTGGGAGAACATTGCTTCAATCCACGCTTCCATCTCCACAACCTCCTTGTTTTCTACTATAATAATTTCGACTCTCGTCTCACATTTCCTTTTAAACAGAAAAACGCCCCCAATAGTGGGAGCGTTAACTGTTATTCTGTCTCTTCTGTAACAAGTTTCAAAGGCACTGGTATCGTTTCGTCTACTTCGTTTCCTTTTAGTACATCGACGCCTGCCTGAACAGCAAGAGAACCGATCTCTTCAGGTTGCTGTGCCACTGTTGCAGATAGCTTACCATCTTTAATGCTATTAATCGCATCTTCGTTACCATCAAATCCAACAACTAGAACATCTTTACCTGAGCTTTGGATTGCCTGAATAGCGCCTAGCGCCATCTCATCATTATGAGCAAATACGGCTTTAATGTCCGGATTACCCTGAAGCAAGTTTTCCATCGTATTTAACCCTTCCGTACGATCGAAGTTCGCTGTTTGTTTTGCCACAACATCAAGCTTTTCATCCGCAATATTATGGAATCCTTGACCACGTTCACGAGTAGCGGAAGCACCCGGTACACCTTCAAGCTCAGCTACTTTAGCTCCTTCACCTAGCTGTTCAACAAGAAACTCTCCAGCCATTTCTCCTCCTTTTTCATTATCAGAGGATACGAGAGTCGCCACATCACCTTTTTCAGCTGAGCGATCAAGAGTAACGACGGGAATACCGAGGCTATTCGCTGATTGTACAGCTGTTGAAATCGCAGCTGAGTCCGTTGGATTAATTAATAGAACGTCGACTCCTTGTTGAATAAGATCTTCTACATCGTTAATCTGTTTTGCCGCATCATTTTGCGCATCGACAACAACAACATCCATTCCATTTTCCTTTGCTTCTGCTTCGACGCCATCTTTCATCGAAACAAAAAATGGATTATTTAACGTTGAAACAGATAAACCAATTTTAATATCTTCTATATCCGTTTCCTGACTCGGTTTCGCCCATTCAGGTGGCTGAAGCGAACACGCTCCAAGCACAAGCAGTGACAAACTAAGCAGAAGTGGCAATAGCTTTTTCATAGTAATCCTCCTAAGCTGCTTTTTTACGATCAATTAGTACAGCAATGATAATAACAATACCCTTAACAACCATCTGGAAGAATGAAGATACTCCGAGTAGATTTAAACCATTGTTTAACGTACCGATAATTAAGGCACCGATTAACGTACCAACAATTAATCCTCGTCCTCCGGAGAGGCTTGTTCCGCCTAGTACTACAGCAGCAATGGCATCAAGCTCATAAGATGTACCTGCCGTCGGTTGTGCTGAATTCAATCTAGACGTTAGAATTGCCCCCGCAAGAGCTGACAGTAGACCTGCAAGTGAATAGATCATCACTTTAATTTTATCGACTTTAATGCCTGAAATAAGGGCAGCTTTCTCATTACCACCAATGGCATAAGTTTTTCGTCCGAATGGAGTTTTATGAAGAATAATCCAAAGCACTGCGAAAGAAAGCAGCATCGTGATCGCTGGAACTGGAATACCGAGGAAATAACCTCTTCCAAAAAGTTGGAAAGCATAGCTATCGCCGAGACCTGTAATTGGATTTCCATCCGTGTACACTAGCGTTAACCCTCTGAACATCGTCATCGTTGCGAGCGTTGCAATAAATGGTGCCATCTTTCCCTTTGTAATTAATAGTCCGTTAACCATGCCCATTAAAGCACCAAGCAATGAACCAATGAGAATAGCTAGAATCGGATCAATTCCGGATACCATCATCCCAGCCATAAGCGCACTTGATAGCGCTAGAATCGAACCAACAGATAAATCAATCCCACCTGTTAAAATAACAAATGTCATGCCATACGCAATTAAAGCATTGATCGCTACTTGTCTAAGTAAATTCAATAGGTTTAGTGGTTCTAAAAAACTCGGATTCATGATGGAAACGGTTACAACTAAAACGAGTAAGCCTAATAGCGGTCCAAGCTTCTGCATGATATTCCCAACATGGTTTGTTTTTAGCGCATTATTCATCTTCTTGACCTCCTGTTGCCAGCGTCATTATTTTCTCTTGCGTTGCTTCTTCTTTTAATACTTCACCAGTCATATGACCTTCACGGAAAACAAGAATGCGATCGCTCATTCCGAGCACTTCAGGTAACTCTGAGGAAACCATAATGATCGCCACTCCTCGATCGGTTAACTCATTCATTAACTGATAGATTTCGCGTTTGGCGCCCACGTCAACACCTCGTGTTGGTTCATCAAGAATGAGGACTTTTGGACCGATACCAATCCATTTCGCAATAACTACTTTTTGCTGGTTACCTCCAGAAAGGTTTTTGGCACTTGTTTTAGCTGACTCCGTCTTAATCGTTAGTCGTTTAATCAACAGCTCCACGAAATCTTCTTCACTCTTCTCATTGATTATCCCTTTTGGTGCAAAGCTATAGAGACTTGGTAAAGCAATGTTATCTTTTAGCGAGAAATCGAGCACAAGACCTTCTTCTTTCCGATCTTCCGTAATAAAACCAAGTCCCAACTGAACAGCCTGGTGAGGACTTTTAATAACAACTTGTTTGCCATTCAGTAGAATGTCACCAGTATATTTCCCATCGAGTCCAAAAATGGTACGCATGATTTCCGTTCTTCCTGCACCCATTAGTCCGGATACACCAACAATTTCCCCTGATCTTACTGAGAAACTAACATTCTCAAACACACCTTTTCTGGATAAACCCTTTACTTCCAACATCGTTTCTCCAAGCTTAGGTGACCGTTCAGGGAAACGATCCGTTAATTCTCGCCCCACCATTTTGCGAACAACTTCGTCAAAGCTCGTTTCTGGAATAGGCTTTGTATCGACTGTTTTTCCATCTCGCATAACCGTAATGCTGTCACAAATGGTGAAAATCTCTTC
The DNA here is from genome assembly GCF_056173725.1 of Anaerobacillus sp. 63XJN7_4_ISO-PGPR-S23-413. Classification (NCBI taxonomy): domain Bacteria; kingdom Bacillati; phylum Bacillota; class Bacilli; order Caryophanales; family Bacillaceae; genus Anaerobacillus; species Anaerobacillus sp. 63XJN7_4_ISO-PGPR-S23-413. Next base: position 787,817 of record NZ_CM149688.1, on the reverse strand, counting down.
CATTCTGTGAGAAATGTAGACGATGGAAACACCGCTTTTCTTTAGAGAGCGAATCACCTGGAACAACGTTTGTATTTCGCGTTCTGTTAACGCTGCAGTCGGCTCATCCATGATAATTACTTTCGCATCTGTCATTAACGCTTTGGCAATTTCAATCATTTGCTGTTGCCCAACCGAGCATTTCCCAGCTTCCTGCTGAAGAGGAATCGAGATAGCTAACTTCTTAAATTGCTCATTCGCAATCGCTTTCATTTTTTTCGTATGAATGAGTCCCAAAGATGTAACCGGTTCCTTATTGATGAATAAGTTCTCCAACACCGTTAACTCTGGCCAGATGTTCAGCTCTTGATGAATAAAAGCGACACCGTTTTCTTCTGCTTCTTTTGGGTTATCAAAAACGCGTTCTTGTCCATATATCACGATTGTTCCGCTGTCTTTCTTATGAAGACCTGTGAGAATGTTCATGAGCGTCGATTTCCCTGCTCCATTCTCTCCCATAAGCGCATGAACTTCGGCATCCTGGATGTCAATGTTCACTCCTTCAAGTACTTTATTTGCGCCAAATGCTTTATGAATTTCCTTCATGCTAATTTGCATGCTGCTCACCTCGTTTAAAAGATTACCCCTGAATGAAGAATACAGTTGGCATATGGCGTTGTCTCGCCTGTACGGATGACAACTTTTGCTTGCTTCGTTTTCTCCTTAAATACTTCATGATCCACATAATCTTGTTCTGTATCTTGAAGCTTACCTTTTAGCCAATCATATACCTTCTGATTGCCTTCTATTTCTTTAGCAAGCGTGACGCGTTCAACAACCATTTCATTTAGAAGTTCGTTCACAACGTCAGTAAAAGCAGGCTGCCCTGGTTTTAAGGCAAGGTCGATTTTCTTCACATCGTCAGGAACCGGGAGACCAGCATCTGCAATGACAATCTGATCTGTATGCCCAAGATCTGCAAGTACTTTAGAAATATGACTATTTAACATTCCTCTTCGTTTCATTCTGATAGCTTCCTTTCAACTTCTTCACGGGTAGGCATGCCGCCCTGTGCTCCAAAACTAGTAACTGAAAGAGAAGCGGCACGATTGCCAAACGTAATGCTTTCTATCAGGTCCTTGCCTTCGGCGATCGCTGTACCAAACGCTGCGTTGAACGTATCTCCTGCCCCTGTCGTATCAACAGCTTTCACTTTAAAGGAAGGAACTAGCACCTCTTCTTTCCCATTGAAGTAGCGTACGCCAGCTGCCCCTTCCGTAATGAACACTTTTTCAGGATAAGTACGTAACGATTCACTAAGAGGCTGACCATTAAAAAGAACGTCCGCTTCATGTTCGTTTGGTGTGATATAGGTTGCACCGTCAATCACCTTTTGTGAGATTTCCCTTGCAGGTGCTGGATTAAGTAGCAACGGAACCTGCTTTTCCTCACATAGCTCTGCTACATATTCCACCGTTTCTTCAGGTATTTCTTGCTGAATCATCACTAGATCACAGCTATCAATGAGCTTAGCTGCTTTAGTGATATATGAAGGGGTAATATGATCATTCGCTCCTTTGACAACAACAATACTGTTATCACCTTCTGCAAGAATAATATGAGCTGTTCCACTCTCCACACCTGTAACCGGTTCCACATAGTCGGTTTTAACACCATTCTTCTTAAAGTTATTTAAGATTGCCTCACCGTAATGGTCATCTCCTACACAGCCAATCATATAAACTTCTGCACCAAGACGCGCTGCAGCAACGGCCTGATTAGCCCCTTTACCCCCTGGAACAGTTTTGAATGATTCTCCTAATACCGTTTCTCCTGCTCCTGGACGTTTCTTAGAAGTAACTACTAGATCCATTGAAGAGCTTCCGATGACCGCTATTTTAGCTTTACGCATTTGGATCAACCTTTCTTGTCGTATTTCGTTCTATTAATGTCACTGGTAATTGAATCGTTTGATCAATTTCTTTTTCTTTGCGGATCATTCGCAAAAGTAACTTTGCTGCTTCTTTTCCCATTTCGTATGCAGGCTGCCTGATCGTTGATAAAGACGGGTAGGACAGGCTACTGAATGGGATATCATCGTAACCAATTAATTGTAAGTCGTCAGGTATGCTTCTTCCAAGACGAAGGGCTTCATGCAAAATCGCAATGGCAACAATATCATTACTTGCAATCACTCCGTCCGTATCTGGATGCTTTGCAATAAGCTCTTCAGCCCATTTGCCCGCATCATCAAATGCATAAGACGTTGTCGAGAGAACAGAGAAATCAACTTCTGCTTCACTTAATTCTGCAAGTGCTCCTTGAAAGCGATCCATGGCAGGCTTTACATGTGCAGGCCCTTTAATGAGAGTAATTCTTTTGGAGCCTCTCTCAACTAGTGCTCTCGCTGCAAGCCGCCCCCCTTCGATTCCATCTGCATAAACAGATGGATGTTGTGTTGACACACGATCTAGAAAGACGACAGGTAGATCAAGATTTGTATAATTCTCATTGTCTGTATTGTTTGTTGCTGAAATCATACCAACAACTTGATTTTGTAAAAAGGTTTGAATGTAATCCAACTCTTTCGTTGCTTCTTCATCGCTATTTCCAAGTAATAACCTGAATCCTGCTCGATTGACTTCATCCTCTATCCCCCTCGCTAACTGAGGGAAAAAAGGGTTCGTAATATCTGGGAGAAGCAGTCCGATAAGCCGTGATTCTCGTTTATAGAGTGAGCGCGCTACTTCATTTGGACTGTAGTTCAAGCTTTTGATCGCATCCATCACGCGTTTTCTCGTTTCTGCACCAACGTAACCATTATCGTTTAATACACGAGAGACGGTAGCAACAGATACGCCTGCTTGCTCTGCTACATCTCGAATTGTAGCCATTTGCTTCACTCCTTCAACATTGTGTAACCGGTTACAGATAATTTACCACAAGCATGAATCCGCTTGCAAGTTTTTTTCTTATATTTTCGACTGACATGTAGGACAGAAGTATAATCTTCTTGATCCCGCTTTGATTTTTTGAATCTCTGTTCCATCAATTCGGCACGGCTTTCCTTCACGATTAAAGACCCAGTGCCTGTATGTCGAACGCGCCTGCCCTTTTTCTTTTAACTTCATAGCAAGATCAATATCGTTTGTAATCCCGTTATGCTTATATGGCCGTTCAACAAGAGTGATCGTTGCCTCAGCAGCTTTGTCTAATTGCTGATCTGTGCAGTCCATTGGACGTAAATCAGGATGAATTCCTGCCAGAAAGAGAATTTCACTTCTTAAATAGTTACCAATTCCACCTATAAACGATTGATCTAATAGTAATGATGTCCACTTTTTTCTACGAAACTCCTGTGATTCAAATCGTTCCTTCAATTGTTCAGCGCTTACTTCCTCACTAAGCAAATCCGGTCCAACTTTTGCTATAAATGGATGAAGAGGCACTTCTTCATCGCGTAGAACTTCAATATCTGATGCACTATAAAGCAAAGCTGACTTCTTCTCATTATGTAGCGCTAAGCGAAGCTGCCGATTTGTTTTTGGATAGTTGTAGGCATTACGAATCACCCATTTTCCATATAGCTGGTTATGGGAATATATTGTATAGCCGTTATCGAAACGAATGAGCATTGCCTTTCCTTTCGTATCTACCCTCTTCACCTCCGCTCCACTTAATAAGGATTCATAGCCCTTTAGCTGTTCGAATGCAAAGAAAACATCCATCACGCGTCCTTTCAGTAATGCTTTTTCCACCTGATCAGCAGCTCTTCTAATTTCTGGACCTTCAGGCATAATCTATGACCTTCTTTCTGGATTCGTAGATTTTTTCATTTGATTTGAAGAGGGATGGTTTAGGAACAAAATCCTTCAATGATAAAATTTTCCCCTTCCTTCTATAAACTAAACGGCTGAAGGGGCTCTCCAATGGAGAACCCCTTCAGTGATACCTACTAGTTTTTTTTCTTATCCACCAATGGTCTTGCGGATCCCTAATACTTTTTCTAACTCTGATTTCTTTTGATTCTCCACGAGAATATAAAGCACATCGTTGACTTTGATTTTGGTATCTCCAGATGGCGCAATCAGCTCATCTCTTCGAATAATCGCACTAACGAGCACTTTATCCGGGAAGGATATATCGGATAGTTCTTCTCCAATCAATTTAGAAGAAGAAGTAATCGTATAGGGAATCATTTCTGCATTTACCGTCGTCGATGAAACCAGCTCTAGAGAATGAGAAGGCACATGTACCTCAGGACCTGTTAAACCTAACTTTTTTCCCACAAATGGAATGGTTGCCCCTTGAACAAGAGCTGATGTAAGGACAATAAAGAATATGAGATTAAAGAAAAGCTGGCTATTTTCTAACCCTTCAAGTAGTGGGAAGGTTGCTAACACAATCGGTACAGCCCCTCTTAATCCTGCCCAAGCAAGGAAGCTTTTTTCTTTTATTGTAAATTTAAACGGAAGACTCGAAAGAAACACTGCAATCGGACGAGCAATAAAAATCAAGATGAGAGAAAGGGCTAATCCTTTTAATACAATCCAAGTTGAGAATAATTCAGAAGGATTTACTAGGAGACCTAGCATAATAAACATCAATATTTGCATCATCCATGCAATTCCATCATGAAACCGGAAAATCGCTTGTCCATACGGAAGACTTTTCGTATTACCAAGGACAAGGGCAGCAGCGTAAACGGCAAGCAGACCGCTTGCGTTAATCAAATCTGTCGCGCTGTATGTAATTAAGGCAATGGCAATCGAAAGAACAGGATATAAACCGTTCGATCCCAACTCAACTTTCTTCATTGCCCAGGATGCTAAATACCCGAATAGTACGCCTAATAAGAGTCCAGCTCCCATTTGCCAGAAGAATGAAAGAATCACAGATGCACCAAATGTTTTCTCTCCGATGGCAAGTTGTAATAAAGCAAGTGTTAGAAACATCGCCATCGGATCATTCGAACCCGATTCAGCTTCGAGCGTAGATTGTAGTTTCCGCTTAATGTTTTTTCCCTTCAATACGGCAAAAACAGCGGCAGCATCTGTTGAGCCTACAATCGCACCTAGAAGCAGCGCTTCATTCCAATTAACATCCAAAATCATTTTGGCAGCTACACCAAATAAGCCTGAAGTCACAAGGACCCCTACTGTTGCCAATGATAATGAAATAGGAAGAACAGCCTTTGTACGACGCCATTCGGTTTGCAAACCACCATCAAATAGAATGAGTACGAGTGCTAATATCCCAAGTGACTGCGTGAGTGACGCGTTATCAAAATAAATATACCCCAGTCCGTCGCTACCAAATATCATTCCAACGATAATAAATAATACGAGTGCCGGTACGCCTAAGCGAGAAGAAAACTTCGCCATGAAAACTCCGCCAATTAAAAAGATGGCGCTAAATAAAATGACTATATTCGTCTCCATCGATTTCCCTCCCTTCTATAAATGAACATCAATTTTCAGTTTCGGAATCTGAGCAGAATTTATACCAATATATTTTAATGTTTCACTTCTAGTTGCATGACCATATATCTTCTGAATTAATGACACAGCAACTCCCTGTTGAAAGGCATGATAACCAAATGTTTTCCTTAAACTATGGAAACTAATCGGTTGATCTAATCCCGCCTCTTTCCCAGCTTGGGATAAGATTCGATGAACCTGCTGTCTTGTAATGGGGTGTGTCGGGTCTTTTTTCGTATGAAAAAGATAATAGTTTGTCTTTTGAGGTCGATTATCCATGTAGCGTGTAAGCGCGCGCTTTACTTCTGTATTGAGGTAAATATCTGTAGTTTCTGTGATAGAGGATTCAAGATAATCTTTGAAAGACTCATTGTTCATAACATCATGAAGAGTGAGATGTAAAAGAGGTGTTAAACGAATACCGGTATTAATACTGAGAATAAAAAGCAAATAATCTCGTTTTGATCGATTTATTAACGCTTCTTTTAAATGATAGATCTGTTTTGTATTTTGAATAGCTTCGACGGCATTCACTCTTATCACATCCTTTAATGTGACTCAATTGTATCACAGCATAGGTTATGTCACTATTGATATGCTTCTTTGAAAGAATGCTCCTCTGTAAAAAGGAATTCGTGTCTCTTTCGTAGTATAATAACTGTGTAGGAATAAAGGAGGGCTCTCAATGAATCTAACAAATTGGTTTGACCAGGGTATGACGATGCAACAATACATTCATAGTATGGACGAGCATAAAGGTGATTTATTAACCATCTACAATCATTTCGAGCTCGAAAAATCCAATCTTGAATTTCTTCATTCTCTTCAATCTGAGAAACTACGTGCCCTTGTGATAACGGCTGACTGGTGCGGTGATGCGATGGTAAACCTTCCTATTTTCATGAGAATGGCTAATGAGGCCTTAATAGAATGCAAATATTTTATCCGCGATAACTATCTTGAATTGATGGATCTCTATTTAACGAATGGAACAGCGAGATCGATTCCAATCATCGTTTTAATTGATTCAGAGGGTAATGAAGTTGGAAGATGGGGACCACGTGCTCCTGAAGTTCAAGCTTATGTGGACCAAGCCAAACAGGCCCTTCCTCCAAAAGGAGATCCGAACTTTAAAAAGGCCTTTCTTTCTTTTATAAGCGAAACGACTGAACGTTTTACGACTGATCATGACATGTGGACGCATATAAAGGATGATATGCTCGCAATGCTGAGTCAATCGGTAACAGTCACAAAATAATAAATCCAAAGCCTGGCAAATGCCGGGCTTTTTTCATGCCATTATAAAATGCTCTATGCAATTCACTAATGTTGACAGTCGACACCAGTCGCATTAGACTTGAGGGTATAGATTTTTCCTGAAGGCAAAAAATATGACGATAGGAAATAATAGATAGATTCTTAGAAGGAGAGTTTACTCATGGGTGATTGGATTGTTGGATTAAGCCCTGTAACACAGGCATTCTTATTTACGTTGTTTACATGGGGCGCCACAGCACTTGGGGCATCTTTTGTATTCTTTACTAGAACCGTCAATCAGAAAGTCTTTGATGGTATGCTCGCATTCGCAGGCGGAGTTATGATCGCTGCAAGTTTTTGGTCCCTGCTCAGTCCCGGAATTGAAATGGCTGAACAACAAGGAGTACCAGGCTATATTCCTGCAGTTGTTGGTTTTCTATTAGGAGGGTTTTTCCTTCTTCTCGTAGATCGCATCTTGCCTCACATTAATGAGGATTTGTACTTTAAAGAAATTAAAGATAAAAAAGCAAAACACCGCACAGCGATGCTTGTTTTCTCCATTACAATGCACAATATTCCAGAAGGTCTAGCTATTGGTGTAGCATTCGGAGCTGTTGCTGCAGAATTTTCAACCTCCACACTTGCTGGTGCCATTGCGCTTGCAATCGGTATCGGGATACAAAATATCCCTGAAGGAACCGCCGTTGCTGTTCCACTTCGAGGTGACGGTATGTCCAGAGCCAAAAGCTTTTTCTACGGGCAGCTATCAGGAATTGTTGAGCCAATTTCTGCCGTAGTGGGTGCCTTAGCGGTTATCTACATTCAACCTTTACTACCGTATGCACTAAGCTTTGCTGCTGGAGCAATGATTTTCGTAGTAGCTAAAGAAATCATCCCTGGCTCACAAGAAAAGGGGAATGTGCAGATCGCATCCATCTCATTAATGATCGGTTTTTCAGTCATGATGGTCCTTGACGTAGCACTAGGTTAAGAAAGAAAGGCGCATCATCCGTAATAGGATGATGCGCCTTTTCTAATACCTTTAGTAACTGTTTCTGGTTTTAGCACAGCATTTTAAAATGCATAGCGAAATAGTCCATAATAGAGTGGAATAAGCATTATGATCGAAAAGATAACGGTTGTCATCTTTACTGTTTTCTCACTCATTCCCTCAATCGCTTCATCACTTTGATCAAAGTAGAGGACAAATAGAAGATCCCAAAGTAAACCAAGGAAAAAAACAAATTTCCATAATAGCGCTGGGCCTATGCTGATTTCAGTAACATATCCAAATAACCCTGTCCAAGTTGTTGCTGACACGAGAAAGTCTATCTTCATTGAAGCGGTCTTATACTTTCCTTTTAACAAAAATCCTATCGCTGGTGCTCCAAGTACTCCAAGATACAAAATCCATAAAATATCCGACATTCTCAATCCTCTTTCGTTCACAAGTTCGTGACATAGGAGCCTAAGTCTACCTCGAAACTAAGCACATACACCTTTAGTCTACAAGAAACATAGGCAATAGGGATATAGTTACTTTTTAATTTCTGAGGAAATCAGAGTTTAAGAAGATTGTTTTTGACGATTTTCTTTCTTCTCTTTAGAAGCTTCGGCTAATTTTTTTAGTAACGTTTTTTCTCTTTTTCCTTCTGCTTCTTTCGCTTCATTACGTAATGATTTAAACAGATTAACGCACATGATAATCAAGATTACTGTAAACGGTAACGCAGCAACAAGCGAAGCTGTTTGAAGTCCCTGAAGACCACTACTAATAATCAATACTGCTGAAATAGCAGCAATAAGCGTTCCCCAAACAAGCTTTGAAAATAAAGAAGGATTCAAATCACCGTCAGAGGTCATCATACCGAGAACAAAAGTAGCCGAATCCGCAGAAGTAACAAGAAAGACGCAAATCAAAAAGATAGATAGCGTCGATAACACCTGAGTTAACGGAAATTGTTCAAGCGTCACGAATAATGCACTTGTCACATCCTCATTAACAGCATCGGCAATCGCTGTTCCTTGAAATAGATCGAGATGGAAAGCCGCTCCTCCGAATACAGCTATCCACACCATAGCAATAAACGGTGGGACAATCAGCACCCCAAAAATCATTTCGCGAATGGAACGTCCTTTAGAGACACGAGCAACGAAAGCTCCAATAAATGGCGACCACGCAATGACCCATGCCCAATAAAACACGGTCCATTCTTTCACCCATGTTCCACCTTGATAAGGGGTCATAAAGAAACTCATTTCAATGAACTTCTGAATATACCCACCTAATGCTAATGTAAAGCTCTCAAGTATAAAAACAGTTGGTCCAAGAAAAAGAACGAATAGCATTAAGATAAGAGCTAAAGCCAAATTTAAATTACTTAAGTACTTGATGCCTTTGTTTAATCCTGTAGTTGAAGATGCCATATACAAGACGAAAAGAATGGCAGTAATGCTAATTTGAACGACTGCATTTTGCGGAAGTCCGTACATATAATCCAGCCCACCATTGATTTGCAAAATACCAAATCCAAGTGATGTGGCTACACCCATCACGGTTGCAATGACCGCAAGAATGTTAATGATCTTCTTCCACGATGCATTACTTCCTGATTTAGACTTACTTGAAATCGTTTCACTGATTAAGCTTTTACGACCTTTTCTATATTGGAAATAAGCCATCACAAGCCCTACAACCGTAAAGACCGACCACTGGTGAATTCCCCAATGAAAAAAAGAATAGCGCATGGCAAGCTTTGCTGCCTGCTCTGTCTCTCCTTCAACACCAAAACCTTCTGGTGGGTTAGCGAAATGCGTCATTGGCTCTGCGACACCCCAGAAAACAAGACCTACCCCAAAACCAGCACTAAACAGCATGCCAATCCAGGTGAAGAATGGATATTGAGGTTTCTCATCATCTGGACCTAAGCGAATTTTACCGTATTTACTAATAGCTAAATAGAAACAAAAAACCACGAAGAAAATAACCGCTATTAAGTAAAACCAGCCAAATGCATTCGTTGTAAACGAGTAAACTGAGCTAGCTACGGATGCAAATGACTTAGGTACCACAGCTCCCCAAATCACAAGTAACAATACGACTATACCCGATACCCAAAAGACCGGGTTCTTTCTTTGACTTTCCTTTTCTTTCATAGATCTCTCCTTTCAGATTGGTAGCAAAATCAAATTCAACATATCCCAATCATTTTTTCACTAGTCTGACTACATTATCATTTACCCTTATAAAATTCAAACTAACCAGATTTACCCTTTTTTCTCCAAATTTCAGACAAACAAAAAATCGACTTTAGCAGTCGATTTCAATCAAACATCACTTATGTGACCTTCTATTATACATCCAAATAAAGGGTTTGCTTAGGAAGAGTCGGACGAGAAACTTTTACACTTGGATCACTGAACTCCATCGATTCAAGAATTTGTTCTTCAGAAAAGCCGGTCATTTGAGAAAGCTTCCGAATATCTATCTTCTTCTTAGATAATCGTCTCGAATGTTGAATCGCGACCTGTGTTTGATGATGCACAACGGAATACCGATGCGTAAAAGTCCCCACAGAATGTTTCACAGCTAATCCCCTTCCGTTAGTGAATTAATGAAATAACTTCCATAAAAAATTAATTACGGTACAGTTACCCCATCTTCTATAAACTAAACTGGGTATTACGTCTCGCCCGAATCATTCTTCTCATCCAAACCTATACGGTAGTCCCTCTCACCAGTCTTATAATTAGAAATATTTAGGACAAATCTCTTGCTTAAGCCGAAGCTGCTTTGCTATGGTAATGTTCTGATTTAAAAAAGGGGGACATGATCATGAGATCGAATCGTTTTTTACTGTTGCTCGTTTTGATAGTTGTATCAATTCTAGCAGCGTGCAGCAATAATAGCTCTGAAGAAGAAAGAGACACTGCTTGGGAAGAGATCCAGGATGCTGAGTCAATTAAAATAGCGACTTCTGGTACACTTTATCCAACTTCTTATCATGAGCAAGAAACAAACGATTTAACCGGCTTTGATGTAGAAATTGTGAAAGAACTGGCCAACCGTTTGGATTTAGAAGTGGAATTTGTTGAAATGGGTTTTGACGGAATGCTGACAGCTGTTCAAACAGGAAAAGTCGATATGGCGGCTAACGATATCGGCATTACAGAAGAGCGCAAAGAAAAATTTGCACTTTCTACGCCATACAAACATTCTTACGGCACGGCTATCGTTCGTGCGGAGGATCTATCTGGTATAGACTCAATCGACGATTTAGAAGGAAAGAAAGCAGCCGGTGCAGCTACAACGAACTTCATGAAACTCGCAAAGGAAAAAGGCGCTGAAGAAGTAATCTATGATAATGCGACAAATGAGCAATACCTTCGCGACGTTGACAACGGAAGAACCGATGTCATTTTAAATGATGTTTACTTGCAGCGATTGGCTCTAGCGGCATTTCCTGAACTTGACCTTACCATTCACCCTGCTATTCAATATATGCCAAGTGAAGGCGGTCTTTTGATGAATAAGGAAAACGAAAAGCTTATTACTGAAGTGAATGAAGTAATTGAAGAAATGCTTGAAGATGGAACGATTCGTGATCTATCAAAGACGTTCTTTAACGGGGCTGATGTAACAGAACTCCCAGAAGATATTGAATTCCAGAAATAACTTACGTCTCTTATAGTTAAAAAGCAGATTTTAGACAAGAAAAAAAGCCGTTCTCCTTTGTTGGAGAACGGCTTTCATTTGTTACACAGCTTTTGCATTAATTTCTACATCAATGTTGCCTCGCGTTGCCTTGGAGTAAGGGCATACTTTGTGAGCTTCTTTTGCGAGCATTTCTGCATCTTCTTGGCTTACACCTTTAATTTCTACATTTAAAGCTGCGCCGATTTTAAAGCCATTGTCAGCTTCATCTTTCAATAAGCTAACATCTGCTGTGATTTTCGAATCAATATCCATCTTCTTCTTAGATGCCACAAGATTTAATGCACCATCATAACAAGCCGCATAAGCAGCAGCAAACAGTTGCTCAGGGTTTGAGCCAGTTTCGCTTGATTTTTCTGTTGGCATAACAAGATTTAAGTCAATTAAACCGTCCGAAGATTTAACTTGTCCATTACGTCCGCCTTCTGCAGTTGCTTGTGAAGTAAACATTACATTACTCATTGAATATCAGCTCCTTCTAATTTGCATACAATTAAAATGTCCCCGTTTCTCCTCTCTTTTAAACGTCTTACTTTTACAAATGCATGCTTTCATTCCATATATCGGTTGATTTTCGTTCAAATACGGGGTATGATTGAACAAGAACATTTGTTCGTTTATTTAAGGGGGAATATGATTGAACACTACTGCTCTGCTTCTCATTGATGTCCAAAATGGAATGTTTCATCGCGGGTCTTCCGTCTACCAAGATGCCAGGCTACTTTACAACTTAAAAAAAATCACAGCCTCCGCTAAATCAGAACGCATACCAGTTTACTATATCCAGCATGAAACAAATGGAAATCACCTAAAGCGGAACACGATTGATTGGGAGCTTCATCCCTTTTTCACCATCGAAAAGGAAGATGAAGTGATTTACAAAACAACACCAGATGCCTTTCATCTCACTCGCCTGGAAGAAAAACTCCATTCTAAAAACATCAATCATCTTCTTATAACTGGTATTCAAACAGAAGTATGTGTAGATTCAACATGTAGGAGCGCCTATAGTAAAGGATTTTCTATCAGTTTAATTGAAGATGCTCACAGTACTTGGGATACGTCTCTACTAAACGCTAAAAAAATCATCCAGCATCATAACCAGACACTTCAATGGTTTGCAGATCCGATCTCAACAGATCAATTTGTTGATAGATTACGCTAAATTTCTACATGCCTAATCGCTTCCACTCATTCAACACTTGTGGAATTTCTAATAACGATTGGATCGAGGCGTCTCCTAACTCTTCGGATGTATTGAACCCTTTCTTCCATATTGTTTTCATTCCAGCGTCACTAGCACCCTTTATATCATTTATCTTATGATCCCCTATAAAAACGGTTTGAGAAGCTTTTAAATCAAGCCGCTCAAGGCTACGCTGGAAAATCACTTTCTCTGGTTTTTTCACGCCCTCTTGTTCAGAAATAAGAATAACGTCAAAATAGTTTTCAATTCCCAGAGCACTAATATTTCTATACTGGAATGCTGTTTTTCCATTGGTGATTAAACCAAGTAAGTACCCACTGCTTTTTAAGCGATCTAGCATATCGATCAAACCATTGAAAGGTTTACAATGAAGGTGAAAGGAACAAATATAATCCTCTAGAAGCGCTTCTGAAGTTATTGTTAGTTCATATTCATCTACTAGCTGTTCGTAAACGCGATCTTTCCACGTATACCCATTGTTATCTAAAGTAATGAAACGTGAGCAAAACTGTTCTTCCTCTATGTCTGCTAAAGATGTGAGGTAGCGTTTATATTGGTCATGAATAAAGCTATTCACTGAGTCTTTCCTATTCAAAAGCGTCTCATCAAAATCAAAAAGAATCCCTTTTATCAATTGCCTCATTTCCTTTCTAAATCCCACTATATTTTTAGATTAGCATAAATTTTCATAATCTATTTACTTTTGTGTTATTTTATGTAAAATTGGTTGTTAGAATTAGAAAGGTGAAACTATCAATTGATTAGAAGATTAACTGAAAATGATCATCTTCAATGCCTCTCCTTATTAACACCACACGCTGCAGAGAACTTGTTCATTTTAGGAGATATTGAAGCTTATGGGTATGATCAACCTTTCCAGAAGCTTTGGGGTGATTTCTTAGAGGATGGTACATTGCGAGCTGTTTTATTAAAATATGAAAAAAACTATATTCCGTTTGCACCTGAGGATTTTGACGCAAAAGGTTTTGCAAAAGTGATTTCAGAAGACAGCGATTTCTTTATGATGTCAGGACTTAAACGGGTCACAAGTCAAATACAACCCTTTGTTTCCCATCCTTTTCGCTCAAGTCGTGAATTGTTCTATGCGAAATGTGAGAGTACTAACGAACTTGCCCTCGATAACATCAACAATGTACAAGTCGCCTCATCGCTTGACCTAAGTCACATCCATTCTCTTCATGAACAAATTGGTGAGTTTGACTCATCTGAGACCGTAGAAGAAAAGCGACGAAATCAGGAAAAAGGAGTATCAAGAACATACTTTATTGAGGAAGATGGGAAGCTTGTGTCAGCAGCTTCTACCGCAGCAGAAAATTCTCAATCAGCGATGATCGTTGGTGTTTGTACATTGGCAAATTATAAACGAAAAGGCTATGCTTCAAAATGTACAAGTAAACTTTGTTATGACGTCCTTAAGGAAGGAAAAGTCCTATGTCTTTTCTATGATAATCCAGAGGCAGGAAACATTTACAAGCGAATAGGCTTTCAAGATATCGAGAAATGGATGATGATTCATTTTGAAACAAAAGAAGCTCTTGTTTAATCTCTCCGATCCTTCCTTTCAATAAGGATCGTTTTTTTATTGTCTCTTTTAAATTCACTCGTATAAAACTTCTATCAATCTCTTTTGTTGCCAGCTAGACACAACTATTCATGAATTAGCCTTGAGATTAGGTTATAACTTTCTTACTATTAAAGTGTGGATAAAGGTTTACAAGATTACTGAAGTGGCCATACTGTTTATTCAGAAATGGACGTAAGAAATGAAGGGAAGGAAAAATTGTTATGAAAAAAATCGGATCGTGGGTATCTATCCTTAGCATTTCTATGGTGCTAGCAGCGTGCGGACAGGATAATGCAAATGAGTCTAACAACGCCTCGACGGCAGAGGAAACTCAGGTCGAAACACTTGATGTTGCACTAGATACTCCTGAAAAAGTAGAAAAAGGTGAAAAGATTACTTTTTCTGCAACGGTTACACAGGGTGATGAAAAGGTAGACGATGCTGACGAAGTTATGTTTGAAGTATGGAAAGAAGGCTCCAAAGAAGATAGTGAAATGATCGAAGCTTCTCATGATGGTGAAGGCGTTTATACTGCTGAAAAGGAACTCGACGATGCTGGTAAATACTTCGTTCAATCTCACGTGACAGCTCGTGACCTACATACGATGCCGAAAAATGAAATGATGGTCGGTTCTGAAGAAGAAGCTGCTTCTGAAACTGATGAACACGCGCACGAACACGAAAGCGACGTATCCATCCATCTTATGAAGCCCGAAGAGATAAAAGCGAATGAAGATGTTTCGTTCATGGCACACCTTCAAAAAGACGAAGAAGCCTTAACTGGTGCTGACGTTCGCTTTGAAATTTCGAAAGTAGATGAAGAAAAAGCTGAGTGGGTTGACGCTGAAGAAATGAAGGATGGGGAATATGAAGGAACGACTTCTTTTAAAGAAGCTGGTGACTACACCGTTACCATCCATGTAGAGAACGATGAAGGTCTTCATGAACATACCGAAGAAAGTGTCACCATTACAGAATAATAAAATCCTCCCCCTCTATTCGAGGGGGAAATTTTTACTATGCTAGTTTTATTTTCTTGAATTTCCTTTTGCCCACTTGAATGACCAATCCATTTTTCACTTCAATTTCCTCATTCACTTCTGTTACTTTTACCTCATTTAGCTTAATACCGCCATTCTTCACCATTCGTCTAGCTTCACTTGTTGAAGGTAGCATGCCTAGTTTAGCGATCAATGTTGGCACAGTTACCATCCGATCTCCATCCCATATGACTTCCTCAATATCAGTTGGAAGCTGCTTTTGCTGAAAGATTTGTTGAAACTCCACTTCTGCTTTTTCAGAAGCATTTTCTCCATGAAACATGCGAACGATCGTCTTAGCTAAATTCATTTTAGCTGTTCTTGGATGGATTTCTTCTTGTTCAATTTCTTTACGAACCGTAAGCTTTTCCTCTAGAGATAGATCCGTGATTAATTCGGTATATTTGACGACCAGCTCATCAGGAATCGACATCGCTTTTCCATACATCTCTGATGGCTTCTCTGTAATCCCAATGTAATTCCCTTTGGATTTAGACATTTTTTCAATCCCGTCTAATCCTTCTAGAAGAGGCATCATTAAGACGACTTGCTTCTCTTTTCCGAACTGCTCTTGAAGGTGACGCCCCATTAAAACGTTGAAATATTGATCATTTCCACCGAGCTCAATATCACTTTCAAGATGAACAGAATCATAGCCCTGCATTAAAGGGTAAAAGAACTCATGAAGCGAGACAGGCTT
Source organism: Anaerobacillus sp. 63XJN7_4_ISO-PGPR-S23-413 (assembly GCF_056173725.1). NCBI lineage: Bacteria > Bacillati > Bacillota > Bacilli > Caryophanales > Bacillaceae > Anaerobacillus > Anaerobacillus sp. 63XJN7_4_ISO-PGPR-S23-413. The sequence goes on along the minus strand of NZ_CM149688.1, from coordinate 771,855 downwards.
ATTCGCCTTCATTCGATTTTCAAAATCATCGCGCTCAAGTAAACGAGCAACCGTTATTTTTCCAGCGAGTTCAATAACGTCTTCAAACTTTAGTTCAGATAGCCACGCCGCATTGTAGTGGAGCTCCACTTTGCTTTGATCAAGAACCTTACCAAACTGCTCAAGATAAGTTCCAGCATTTCGTTTCACCTCTTCATCCGTTAGCTGCACTCTTGCTGTTGATTTTCCAGTAGGATCACCAATTTTACCTGTAAAGTCTCCAATAATGAGTTGGATGATATGGCCATTTTCTTGAAACTGCCTTAACTTATTTAACACAACGGTGTGACCAATATGGACATCGGGCGCAGAAGGATCAAGACCCAATTTCACTTTAAGTGGCTTATTCTTAAAAATCGAAGTAGCTATTTTATGTTTAAGTTCATCTCCAGGAATGACTTGACTCGTTCCATGTGTATAAACCGCATATTGCCTTTCCATTTCCTTTCTTTGTTCTTCTGTTAATTGATCCATGATTGAGTTCATTCCTGTCGACCTCCTAATTATTAAATTTCATATGAAAAGCCACGTCCCCTCTATATAGTAGGGACGTGGCTTACACGCGATACCACCCTGATTGAAGAAATAACTTCTTCCGGCTCGAATACGATAACGGTTTTCCCGTTCCTGACTAGTTAGATCACTCTGTTCATCAAGAAGGCTCTGAGGGGTAATTCACGGTTAGACTGTACCAGTTCACACCAACCACTGGTTCTCTGACACTACTCGTCATAACACGCTACTGCTTCCTCTTCCTAGCCTATTGTTATTTACGATGCATGAATTTCTCATTACTTTATCTTCTTTTACGCTAGTTGTCAATTTGTTTCTTCAGAAGCAGTTTGGAATTTCTCACAAAAAAGAACGCAGCCTTGCAAGACTGCGCCTTTTTCATTATTGTTTATTTAATTCTTTTAACACGACAGTTGAAAGAATATCGATGAATTCTTCCTGTGCGTTTGGCATTTCTGGTCGATAATAATTTGCACCGATTTCATCTGTTACAACTTTACATTCATAGTCATTATCAAATAATACTTCCAAGTGATCGGCTACGAATCCTACTGGAGCATAAACAAACGATGTAAAACCTTGTTTTTCATAAAGATCTCTTGTTAAATCCTGTACGTCTGGGCCAATCCATGGATCTGGAGTGTTCCCTTCACTTTGCCATCCTATTGCCACGTTCTTCACACCTGACTCTGCTACGATAAGATCTGCCGTTTCTTTCAATTGGTCTGGATAAGGGTCTCCATTTGCAATGATTTTTTCAGGTAAACTGTGCGCGGAAACGATGAGGACAGATTTCTCGCGTTCTTGATCTGCCATCCCTTCAAATATCTCTTTAATACGCTTCGCCCAATAAGAGATAAATTTAGGCTCGTCATACCAGCTCTCAACAGAATGAATAACTGGGCCACCTAGTTTTCCAGCTTCTTCTTTTGCTCGTCCATTATAAGATTTGATACTAAATGTAGAGAAGTGAGGCGCCAACACAATACTAACGGCTTCTTCAATACCATCATTGTGCATTTGCTGTACCGCATCTTCTACAAAAGGCTCGATATGCTTTAATCCGATATAAAGCTTAAACTCAATTTCATCTTGAATTTCATTAAGGTGAGCTTCAAGCCCTTTCGCCTGATCTTCCGTAATTTTGGCAAGTGGCGATATTCCACCAATTGCTTTGTATCGGTCCTGAAGATCTTTTAGCTGCTCGTCAGATGGCTTGCGGCCTCTTCTAATATGTGTGTAATAACGTTCAATATCCTCTTCTTTATAAGGCGTTCCATACGCCATTACAAGTAATCCCATTGTCTTTTTAGCCATGAATGTGTTCCCCTCTCATACAGTGATTAATTAAATAAACTATCTTTTTATAATCATTATCATCTAGGTATCAGTATACCTTTTTTTCTCCCCTGAATCAAAGGAATCTGACTATAAATTCGTAACGTTTTGTGTCACTCCTATTGAAGCAAACCTTTATGTATTTTGCCACTTCCGATGCGCTTCCTATCACAGTATAGCGAACATTAAGCGTTCTGTCTTTCTCTTCCTCCACTTCTATTTCATCCTATCCACCATTTTCAGATTTCATACTGTGGTTGAATAACGCGGTAGTGAAGCTGGGGTTAGGTGCGTGCCCCCCGCTTCCCCCCACAAAAAAAAGCTGCGCATCATTGCGCAGCTTTTTCCAATTTATCTATTTTTCCATTGCGCCATTATGCTTCGATACAACTTCACGCAGATCCGTGTCGTCTTGCTCTTCTGTATTAAAAACTAACACGTAGCGAAACTCTCTGTCCGCTTCCTCAGATGGATCAGCATTTTCTTCTTGCTTGCCTGTTGGCGTTTCATTAGAGAAAAACAAATCGTTATTCGCTCCAGCCGGGGTAGCAGTTCCCTGTCCCTGAACTGGTGTATCGATACTAAGCTTTTGATCTTCTGGAATATGTTCAACTGACAATTGACTTACCGAATAAGCCTGCAAATCAGCTTTTGCACTCTCTGCATCGTTCTCTGTTGTAAAATAAGCTTGTAATGATTTACTCATGTCAATCCAACTCCTTTTTATGATCTCACAAAAAGGGTTTCCCGATTCTTGCCATCTTTAATCATCGTGATAAAAATTAATGTCTTTTAGCGACGATCACCATGGAAACAAAGACTGTGCTAATCAGCATGGCGGCTAATGCACTCAGCACTGTTACTGAGCTAATATTCACTATGTTGAATTGTAGAAGAAAAAGAAACACCATGATATAACCTAGTACAGCAAAGTACGAATAAAACATCCCTTTCTCTCGAATCATTCGACTTCGCTCGTCCCGTGCCTTAAACTGCGGCTGAAGATAGCTTAAGCAAAAGGTCATAATAGACATACTCATCATCATATAACTTGCAGGAATAGGTTCATTTCCTGTGCCAAGACCAACACTAATCAGTAATAAAGCATTCAACGCAAAAAAGACGCCAAATCCGATATACGTTTTATTCATTGCCACTTCTAATCCCCCTCAGAATCCAAATAAAAAATCTCCTCCACAATCGTTCCAAACAACCTCGCCATTTCAAGTGCGAGCGGTAAAGATGGATTGTACTTTCCTTTCTCAATTGAAATAATCGTTTGCCTTGATACACCAAGTATTTCGGCTAGGCGATCCTGGGAATACCCTTGTTCTGTTCTTTTCTCACGGAGTACATTTTTCAACTAAAAAGCCTCCTCACTTCTCATTTACATTATAAGGTAAAGCTCACTTTACGTAAAGCTTACTTTACATCGAGATGAATCATAATCCTCCGTTCACTACACATGCTAGAAAGATCCTAACGAAATCAGGAGGTAAAAAATGAAGCGTGACACAACACAAGCAAACAAAAAGATAAACGATTCATTTTACAAAGGACAAGCACCTGTCAATGTTGATGAAAAGATCAATAAAGACTTCTATGGCGAAGAACCAGCTCAACCCACGAGCTACCTCGGAAACAATACACCTGCCATTGATGTAACGGGGAATAAGGACAAAAATCGATAACCAACTTAAACTGCCCCTTTGCTAGCAAAGGGGCTCTACTTTATTATTCTGTTAAGTAGTGCATGCTCTTCAATAAGTAAAAAGCCGATGCTAATAGTAAAACTCCTGATAAAGCAAAAACAAATGGAACACTAATCGTCTCAGCAAGAAAACCGTATAGCAAAGAGCCAAGACCAAACGTAATGGATATCAGAGCGCTTTGAGCGCTAAAAACTTCAGGAAGTGAATCTTTCGGGCATTTCTTTTGGATGAATGTCACCATCGCAATTGATTTTATTTGTTCCACCATTCCTGAGAGCACAGTTAACAGAAGTGCAATCACAGGAACACTTATTAAACCAAAAACAAACGTTAAAATACTAATCGCGAAGCACGTGGCGAGAAGCGTTTCTTTCATATAACGTTCAAACCAATTCGTGTATTTGGATACGGCCATTCCACCTGCTATCAAGCCGATGAAAAAGCACGCATTAAGATATCCCCACCACGCTTCTGATTTCATAAGAACTTCTTCGACAAAAATATAAAGGATAGCAGCAATCCAAACGACATTTGCTATCGCTTCAATAAAAATCATAATGTGAAATATACGCAGAACAGGATGCTTCCAAATCAACCTCCATCCGCTCATCATATGAATTTTCGTCTTCCTTTCTCTGTGATCCCTCACAACAATTAACCCCATCATCAGTGTGGAAATCACGTACATCACAAAGGTAACCCATATAACGAAGGAGCCTGACGTTGCTGCTACAAGAATACCACCGAGTGCCCAACCGCCAAATTGAATGGACTGATCAACAACCGCTACAAAACTATTCGCTTTCGCAAGCTCATCCTCCGTAACGAGTTGAGGGAGCATGGCATTTCGAGCAGGTGCGGCCCACCCATCAAGAAAAGCGATGATAAAAACAAGAACTAAAATAATCAGTATTGAAGGATCAAAAAGCCATAAAGACAAGCCAAGCATCCCCAACAACACTGTCTTTATACTTTGTGATCCGACTAGTAATCCTTTTAACGAAAAGCGGTTCAAGACTAGCGGTGCACACATTCCACTTACAAATCGAGCGATCGTAATAGTAAATGGTAGCAGGGAAAGATAAAGTGCTGAACCTGTTGATTGATAAAGAACAGCTATTAGCGCCACAATATATAGAACATCTCCCGTGTTGGCAAACCCCTGGCCAATCCACAAGAAACGAAATGAACGTAGTCTCATCATAACTACCCCTTTTTATTTTGGTCTTACAAATGAACTAAAGGGTAGTCAGTTTACATAGGGAAAATCACTCCTATTCTTCAATGTCTTTAAATGTCCAGATAACAGTTGCTAGTATGAATGAAAAAATAGTAGGCGTTATGATGAGATAATTCGTTTGAAAGCATTTTTTATTATTTTACCATATTCCTAAAATGACCGTTTTGAATTTTCTAAATTAATTAATTGTTTTTATGAAGCGTTTCATGCAAACTAAAAGGTGTAGTGATACTCTTTTTAGGGAAAGAAATAATGATACATTTTCGGATTGGTTTAAAGATTTCGTAAATTGATTGTTGCGAGTTGAATGCCATCTTGAGGAATGCTATCGTAAATATTTGATAAAGCAAGGATATCTACAACTAAATCGACCATTGTGATGGAGGTAAAATCTATGAGAATTATTGTAGCAGGCGGAGATGGTTTCTGTGGGTGGCCAACCGCACTTTACTTATCAAAACAGGGCCATGAGGTTACGATCATTGATAACATGGTACGCCGTAAATGGGATGATGAGCTTCGATCGAACTCACTCACCCCCATCTTACCCCTTGAAGAACGTGTGAAATTATGGGAAGAAAAATCAGGTAAGCATATCACAACGTATGATTGTGATTTGATGCACTATGACTTCTTAAAAGAAATCTTCAAGCAAGTACAGCCCGAAGCATTTGTTCACTTTGCTGAACAGCGCTCAGCACCATATTCTATGATCGATCGTGAGCACGCGGTATTTACACAAACGAATAACGTTGTTGGTAACTTGAACGTGCTCTATGCGATTAAAGAAGTTACACCTGATTGTCACTTAATTAAATTGGGCACAATGGGTGAGTATGGACAGCCTAACATAGATATCGAAGAAGGATACATAAAAATAGAACATAAAGGACGTGAAGACGTTCTTCCGTTCCCGAAACAACCGGGATCGTTCTATCATTTATCAAAAGTACATGATAGCCATAACATTCAGTTTGCCTGCAAAATTTGGGGCATTCGTGCAACAGACTTAAATCAGGGAATTGTTTATGGACTTCATACAGATGAAGATGAACTTGATGAAGGTTTAATCAATCGCCTTGATTACGATGGTGTATTTGGTACAGCCCTTAACCGTTTCATCATTCAAGCAGCCATTGGCCATAACTTAACAGTGTACGGATCTGGTAAACAAACGCGCGCTTTCTTAAACATTAAGGACACGATTCGCTGTGTAGAAATTGCAGCAGAAAACCCGGCCGACAAAGGAGAATTCCGTGTGTTCAATCAGTTTACTGAAGAGTTTTCTGTACTTGAACTGGCTGAGAAAGTTCAGCGTGTAGCTGAAGCTAAAGGACTCAAAGTTAACATCGATCACCTTGAGAATCCTCGTGTTGAGAAAGAAGAGCACTACTATCACGCTGTAAACACGAGCTTAATTGATCTTGGTCTTGAGCCTTCTCTTTTAACAGATGAACACATTTCGAGAACGCTTGATACAGCTCTCAAATACAAAGACCGCGTACTGAAAGAAAACGTTCTTCCTAACGTGACCTGGAAGTAAAAGATGCACAATACTAACTGAGGTGTTCTTATGAAAATATCCATCGTAACAGAGACATTCCTTCCTTCAACAGATGGCGTGGTGACAAGACTTCGTGCATCGATCGATTATTTAATTGATCAAGGGCATGATATTCAGGTCATTGCTCCAGATTTAGGAGTGCGCAGCTATCGGAATATTCGTTTTGATGGAGTTCAGCCTCGTACATTCTTTCTATATAAACATCGGAAATTCGGCATGCCAACTCGTGTGATTAAAACCTATTTAGAGGAGTTTGATCCTGATCTTGTTCATGTCGTTAACCCGGCTTTTATGGGCTATTCTGGTATCAAGTATGGTAAGAAACTCGGCGTTCCGCTTATTGCTTCTTATCATACTCACGTTCCTAAATACGCTGATCACTACAATATGTCATGGTCGGAACCTCTTCTCTGGTGGCACTTCAGAAGAATGCACAACAAAGCGGATATTAACCTCTGTACGTCACAAGCCATATTAGAAGAGTTAAATGAACAAAACTTCTATAACATGCATTTGTGGAAACGCGGTGTTGATACTGAACGCTTTAATCCTGAACTTCGTGACAGCAATATGAGACGCCGGTTATCAAACGACAATCCAGATAAAACCCTTCTCCTCTTTGTCGGAAGACTTGCATTCGAGAAAGAAATCGATTCGCTCGTTCCGATGCTTGAAGACAAGCCAGATGCTCACCTGGCGATTGTTGGGGATGGCCCTTATCGAGGTGAACTTGAAAAGAACTTTGGTCATCTTGATAACGTATCATTTACTGGTTTTCTACACGGAGAAGAGCTAGCAAGGGCTTATGCTTCTGCAGATGCGTTTATGTTTCCATCAACGACTGAAACGCTCGGGCTTGTCATACTTGAAGCGATGGCAAGTGGCCTTCCTGTTATTGCCGCAGAATCTGGTCCAACGAACGAACAGGTTGAGGATGGTTCAACAGGTCTACTCTATCGTTCAGGAACGAACGGTAACCTCACTGAAGTCATTAATCGCCTTCAGGAAAAAGGGCTATTAGAAAAAATGTCAAAAGAAGCTTACGAGCATTCTAGAGATTACGGTTGGCGAGGTCCAGCTCAACAGCTACTTGATTTCTATGAGTCCGCCATTGAGCAAAAGCAAGAAGAACAGCAGCAGGCGATTCAATAGATAGAAGGATGAGTATATGAAGCAGCAGAGAATTGGCAAGGGTTCTAAACAGGTGATGAGTTTCAGTGTAATTGGTGTGATGAATGCACTAGTTGATATAGGTGCTTTAAACCTGCTCATGCTGTTATTTCCAACAGATGATCGAATCCAGCTTATTATGTACAACACAATTTCATACGTTCTGGCGATCATTAACAGCTATTTCTGGAATGCCAAGCTCACGTTCCCTTCAAAAGCGATCCATGACAAAAAACAGGTGCTGTTATTTCTAGTTCAGGCCATCATCGCACTTGGTATTAGCAACCTTGTCTTTTATGGCGCTCTCTTGATATTCGAATGGATCACGCTGCCACGCTACATTGAACGTAATATTTCAAAAGGACTAGCCATGTTCCTCTCTTCTGCTTCAAGCTTCTTTATGATGAAACATCTTGTGTTTCATCGTTCAAAACCAAATCGAGAAGAGCAATAAATCACACAAAAAAACCGCAGGTTTTCCTGCGGTTTTTTTGTTATTCTTCCTTATGTTCAATTTTTCCAAGTACAATAGCTGCGCCAAGTCCACCCAATAATGTTAAGATGCTAACTACCGCAAGTCCAACATCTGACTGAAATCCTGGATACAACACAACGACTGAGCCGATCACTAAACCAATCATAACGGCATAAGTCGAAACCGTATATTTTGAAAGTAAGTGAGCAATGACCTTACCTGTTAAGCTTAATCCAATAATAATGCCTGCTCCTACCGTTAGTAAGAGGGGAATTTGAAACGATGAAAGACCGTGGATAACAGTCTGATATGACCCAAGCAGTAATAAGACAAAAGAGCCACTTACTCCAGGAAGAATCATCGCTGTACTAGCTAACCAGCCAGAGAAAAACAGAATGATGTAATCAACCATGCTTAACGATTTCATCACCTCTCCTGATCCATCCCCTTTTAGAAACAAAGTGGAAGCAATTAAAATCGCCGCTACAATTAACAATCCATAATGGAAAGGCTCGAACGTTTTCTTATAGTCTACTTTTTTTAATAAAAAAGGGACAACCCCAATAATTAAGCCAATAAAGAAAAAGAACGTAGGCTGTGGATAATGCTCGAGCAGTTTCTCCATAAGCTGACTAACGAGCAGTAAAGCAAGTCCTACGCCTATTAAAAGGGGAATAAAAAACCCAAGTTCTTTTTTCCAATTCTTACTCATCAATCCATTAATACCGCTAATCAGTCTTCTATAAATGCCAAGCACCATGGCAATCGTACCACCGCTTACGCCAGGGATTAAATCACTTACGCCCATTAATAATCCTCGATAAATATTGCGCCATACAAACATGATCACGTTTCTCCTTTTGCTTTATGTCTAGTACCTACATTACCCATATATACCCTCTTATTAACCGAGCATTTTTATCACCCGATTTAAGAAAGGTTCAATCACCCTTCTACTATGCCACAATCCCTTCAAGAAAGAATGAATCAATTTTGTGACATTTCCTACTTTAAGCTCTGTAGTTGAAAAAGAGGATCCCTTTGCAGTAAAGTGATAGAAGTGATTGACAAACTGGAGGAATTTGATGAGTGATCGAAATAAAGGAATTATCCTATTGCTAATATCATCATTTGGATTTGCGATGATGGCTGCTTTTGTAAAGCTATCAGGTGACGTGCCTACGATTCAAAAAACGATGTTTCGAAATGCCGTCTCTGCCATCATTTCATTTGGCTTTGTGATGTACTACAAAGAAAGACTATTCGGTAAAAAGGAGAACCAGAAATTCTTGCTCCTGCGATCAGCGCTTGGAACACTAGGAATCATTTTCTATTTCTACGCGATTGACAACCTTGTCCTCTCTGATGCCGACATGCTCAATAAGCTTAGTCCTTTCTTATTAATTATTTTTTCCGCTCTTTTCTTAAAAGAAAAAGCGAAACGGTTCCAGATCATTGCGATCATCATCGCTTTCATCGGAACGCTATTAATTATAAAGCCACAGTTCTCAGTCGAGACAGTTCCGTATATTTCCGGACTGCTTTCTGCTATTTTTGCTGCAGGTGCCTATACAGTACTCAGGGTTCTTGGGCAGCGTGAAAAGTTCTATACGGTTGTTTTCTATTTCTCATTCTTCTCAACAGTCGTATTATTGCCATTCGTGATTATCTTCTATGAACCAATGGAAACAAAACAGCTGATCTATCTATTATTAGCAGGTGTATTCGCAACGCTTGGACAATTTGGGCTCACCGTAGCCTATAAATTTGCACCCGCTCGAGAAATCTCAATTTTCTTCTACTCGACCGTCGTTTACTCTGCTTTAATCAGCATTGTGCTATTCGGTCAAATACCTGATGCCTGGAGTATTATTGGGTATATCGTTATTTTCTCGGCTTCGTTCTATATGTTTATTCGTAACAACCGAGAAGCGAAAAAGGTTGAGAAGAGACAACCACAAACTTCGCATTGATTCACATAATAAAAAGAGAGGCAAACTTCTATTTAAGTTTGCCTCTCTTTTTTTGTTTTCCAATGACACTGATTCATTTGTGAACTGTTTTAACTTCACTCTCTACTATTGGAGAGACCGAATAAGATTGCATTTGATGATGGTGATAGATAAACCTGTGCTCCTGTAAATAGTTTCCTCCAAGTACTTCGGGCAAAAACTTCTGCAGATTGCTTACTACACCCTGGTTATCTTCATCTAGAATCCAATCTATTCGTTTCCAGTCTAGTATTCCTTCTGCCGTATTTAAAGGAGTAGTAAGAATCATTCCTTCTGGTAAATCCGCCAGAAAAATGTACATACCTGAGTTGCCCTGCTCACTATAAAAAAGAGCATTCCCTGCATAGATAACGCTCTCTAATTCAATCCCTGTCTCTTCAAAGGTTTCTCTTATTATACACTCAGACGGCGTTTCATTCTGTTCTAGCTTCCCACCAACGCCGTTCCAGAGACCCATTGTTGGGGCTTTGCGTCGATTTAATAAGAGAAAATCTTGATTTCTTTTGATAAAACAAATCGTATATTGAAGCATGTATCGTCACCTAGTTTCTCATAATTTGATCCAATTAAATAAGTTTGATAAAAACCTAAAGCAATTGCCTATCTATTTTACTAAACATTCACTCCATATGGATAAAACAGTTAAATTACTGTTACAATGAGCAAGTCGTCTTAAAACGATAGTAGAGTTGAATAAAAGGAACAATTAATGTTTCTCTGACATTCAGGAGGAAAGTAAGCATGCCAACAATCAATCAAGTCATTGAAAACTATAATGAAGTGGAAAAGCTCTCAGATGCTCCACTCACCATCATATCCGAGGTATTATGGATCATCGTTGGACTCATTTTCATTATGCACCTGATCCGTAACCGGAAATTCTTATCCCCATCAAAATTTCTATTTAGAGGAGCCTTCCTGTTCATCATTTTACTCATCATAGGGTATTTATCGTACACGTTAAACAGCTATGATTTTTCAATGGACGAGAAATCATGGGAAGAAAATACACTCGCACCTTATCTTCAGTCTTTACATGAGCACAACGAACAAGTAGAGGATTTTTCTCAATTACTGAAAGACCCTAATAACGGCATAAAATCAAATTATGTAGATGATGACATATCTCCAATTTGGATCGAGTTAGTCACCACTACGGATACTGGTGAAAAACAAGAAAAAATTGTTGAAGCGACGATTGTAAAAGAACCAATTCAACAGCCCTATTTAACTTACAGAATGATTGAAAAAAACATTTCAGATCACTACTCAGATGAGGCTTATTATGAAACAACCCTTCACATTCCTGAAGATTATATGATTCTAACGGACTAATTTTTCAAAGAGCACACGCTCCATTTTTGGAGGTGTGCTTTCTTTCATTGTGCTAGTCTCGATTGGTTACCTTTTATCTTTGCGATACGCTATCCAGTCTCCACCTGGTATTTCGATAAAACGCTTTTCTGGATTTTTCATGATATAAGTAATGGCTTGGAAACTCCCTTGCTCACTTTCGATTTCCTGTATGACACAATCATACAAGTTATGATCGCGCCCTTCCTGATAACCTTCGAGAATATTAATTCTTTCTAGTAACTGATTATCGACTTCATAGACTTCTCCATATACGTTATGCTCCTCGCTTTGAACTAAAGCAGGGTAACCATCTTGTGTGTCATACAGCTGTCCCTTTGTCCAACAGAAGCTTTCTTTTAGAGCAGCTCCTTTTATGACACCATGATTGCTTTCTCCTAATCGTAATGTTCCATAACAAAACACAAGATGCATGATTCTCTCTCCTTTTATCTCCATAGCTATAGCGAAAAGCCCGCCAATAAGCGGGCTCCCCAGTAACTTTATTAAAAAATTCGCTTCAATGCCTTTTTAAGCGGTGGCATATCAATTTCCTGTTCTTCAAATGCTTTTTTGAGCATGTATTTCGAATAGCTTGCTGCCTGTTCATACGTGATTTTGCCTGGAAGAGGCGGCTGCTCTTCAATCACAATGTCGACAATGACAGGCTTCGGTGATTTCGTAGCTCGTTCAAAAGCTGGAAGCAATTCTTCATACTTTTCGACGCGGTAACCTTCACCACCAGCTGTTTCAGCAAATGCGGCAAAGTTAAAGTCTTTTAATTCCGTTTCATAATCAATGTTCCCTATTTCCTGCTGTTCATATTTAATCATGCCAAGACGTTCGTTGTTAAAGACGACAACCATCATAGGTAACTTATATTTAACAGCTGTTAAGAAATCTTGCATCACCATCGTAAAACCACCGTCACCGCAAATCGCTACGGCCTGACGATCTGGATGAGCTATCTTACCTGCAATCGCTCCTGGAAGACCGCAACCCATTGTCGCCATCCATGAGGAAATGATGAATTTTTGATTCGTAATGCGTAAATGCCTTGCTGACCAAACTGTCACATTCCCTACATCGATTGACAAGACGGCATCATCATCCAAAACTTTTTGAAGTTGTGGCATGATTTGCTGTGGTTTAATCGGTGTAGACTGTTCCGATTCAATCTTTTCAAGATGAGCCCACCAGTTTTTCATATTGTCCTGACATTTCTCAATAAATTCACGGTCTTCCTGGTAGGTAGTATGGTCGGTTAAGTATGATAACGTCCACTTGGCATCTCCTATTAATCCTACCGTTACAGGGTAACGTTTCCCGATTTGAGTTGGGTCAATATCAACCTGGATCGCCTTTGCTTTATCTGGTAAATAATCGCGATACGGGAATGACGTACCGACCATGATGAGTAAATCAGTTTCTTCCATTGCTTCATAAGCAGGCTTCGTTCCAATCTGACCGAGTTGACCAAGGTTATAAGGATGAACGTCAGGAATAGCTCCCTTACCTGGTAAACTTAAAATAACCGGTGCCCCTGCTTTTTCTGCAAAGCTTAACAGTTCTTCTCTCGCATGTTTAGAGCCTTTTCCTGCTAAAATGACCGGTCGCTTCGCTTCATTTAACATAGCGACTGCTTCGTTTAAATTGGAGTCATGTGGATGAACGACTGCTTTCGAGCGAATGAGAGAGGTGTTCTCCACCTTTTGTTTTACCTTCTCAGCTGCAAGGTCATCTGGAATTGTAAGGATCGCTACGCCCTTTTTCTCAACAGCTGTTCGTATAGCTTGATGAGTTAAGTCCGGTAACGATGCCGCAGTTTCCACCCTGCGATTAAATACAGATACATCATCAAACATTCGTTCAAGGTTAATTTCCTGAAATTGATCCGTTCCAAGTTGGTCGCTTGCGACTTGTCCAGCAATAACGAGAACCGGTGCACCGTCAGCCTTTGCATCATAAAGACCATTCATCAAATGAACTGCTCCTGGTCCCGCAATCGAAAGGCAGACACCTATTTTGCCTGTTATTTTCGCATACGATGCTGCTGCAAGGGCACCAACTTCTTCATGTCTAACCTGAATGAACTTCATACGGTCTTGAGCATTTCTTAAATTTTCCACAAAGTGGTTAATCGAATCTCCTGGTAAACCATACACATGATCTACTCCCCATTCAGAGAGTGTATTCAGTAAAATCTCGCCAGCATTTTTATCAAACATCATGACTCCTCCTTCGTTTCCTTATCCATAATGGGAAAGTACCCCTCTATAGGATCAGTGAAACGTCAGAGAAAAGAATAAAGCAGCCCAATTGGACTGCTTTTATCGATATTACGTTCGTGGTCCACCTGCAACATAAAGAACTTGTCCACTAACAAAGGATGAGTTTTCATCTGCAAAAAAGAGTGCAGCATTCGCAATGTCTTCCGGTTTCCCTGTTCTAGCTACTGGAATCTGCTTTTTGTTATATTCAATAAACTGGTCAAATTCAACACCGAGACGTTCGGCCGTTGCTTTTGTCATATCACTTTCAATAAATCCTGGCGCGATAGCATTGGCCGTAATGCCATATTTACCAAGCTCGAGTGAGAGCGTTTTGGTTAACCCCTGAATGCCCGCTTTGGCAGCTGCATAGTTCGTTTGTCCACGATTACCTAGTGCAGAAGTAGAGGATAGACTTATGATGCGACCATATCCTTGGTCAACCATATACTTTTGTGCCGCTCTTGAAGCATAAAAACTCCCAGTAAGATGTACCTGCATGACCGTCATCCAGTCCTCATCACTCATTTTAAATAATAGATTATCTCGAATAACTCCAGCGTTGTTTACAAGAATATCAATTGAGCCGTATGCTTCAGCCGCTTCTTTCATACTTGACTCTACCTGCTCTCGCTGTGTAACATCCACAACTCCTGTCATAACTGAGAAGCCTTTCCCTTCTAATTTCTTTCTAGTTGTGGAAAGGGCTTCTTCGTTCACATCGGCAAGGTATACCTTAGCCCCTTCATCTGTAAACTTTTCTGCAATGCTCGCACCGATCCCTCTGCTTCCACCAGTTATGTATGCCACTCTACCTTCAAGTCGTTTCACTCAACCTCACTCCTGTAAGCGTTTTCTTAACTCTAATTAAACTATAATAATACTATAATTTTCTGTCAACTATTGTCATCCAGTTTAAAATTAGGATAATAAGTGAAAAAGAGTAGGAGAATGAATTATTTGTATTGGAGGCTATCGCGATGAAACATCTCGTTTTCTATGATGCTGAATGTCCTTTTTGTTTTTATGTAAAGAAATCACTTCGCAAACTGGATTGGTTTAATAAAATCGAATGGATACCGGTCCAAGAAATTGAGAAACACCCAGAAGACTATCCTTATATGCAGTTTCGCCACAAACGAATGTATGATGAAATTCATATGCTCACGACATCTGGGAACCTTCATGCAGGCTTTTATACGGTAAGACGACTGTTAATGGCACTTCCTGTAACGGTACCTCTCTCTTTACTACTATACTTACCTTTAATTGATAAGCTTGGTTCACCATTCTATATCTGGTTTTCAAAAAACCGTTATGATTGGTTTGGACGTTATTCAGAGCCCCGTTTTGAATAATTTTTTTAAAAGCAGGCGTTTATACTTTTTTCTAGAATACTATTTATCAGAGAATTAGTTTGGAAGGATGCTTTGATATGGAAGAAAAATGGCTTACCTGGGCGAAACAAATACAATCCATTGCTCAAGCAGGGCTAACTTATACGCAGGATAACTATGATTATGAAAGATATATTGAACTGAGACAGCTAAGTGCTGAAATCATGGAAACCTACACGGACTATGATATGAAAACAATTAGCGAACTTTTCACGAATGAAACTGGCTATCAAACGCCTAAAGTAGACGTTCGTGCAGCTGTTTTTCATGAAGGTAATTTGCTTTTCGTTAAAGAAAAAGCTGATGGCAAGTGGTCCCTTCCCGGCGGCTGGGGTGATGTAGGCTTTACGCCAGGAGAAGTAGCGGTAAAAGAAGTTCAAGAAGAATCAGGCTACATTGTAGAAGCACGGCGACTTCTTGCCGTGCTCGATCACAAAAAACACCCTCACCCACCATCGCCTTATCATATTTATAAGGTGATGATTGAGTGTGAGCTAGTCGGTGGAGATGCGGCCGAAAGTATCGAAACAAGTGACAGTGGTTTTTTCGCTCAAGACGAGCTTCCCCCTTTGTCGACTGGCAGAATTACTGAATCACAGGTTGGGATGCTTTATAATCTCCATAACAACGTTACCCTTCCACCTGTTTTTGATTAGGTGAAATAAGGAGCTATCAAAATGATTAAACCATTTAACAATGGCCTTCTTCTTATGAGGAAAGACAAATTACAAGAACGAAGCTGGAGAAGTGATAATTGTTATAAGTTTATATTCTCTCACCAGGGGTCAGGGCTTTACGAAACACCACGTGGTGATATTTCAATTGATAAAGGACAGTTCTATATTCTTAACCCCGGCGATACCCATCGCCAACTTAACGTTACGGATGAAAAATTTCTAATCGAACTAGATGAAACGATTTTTCAAGAAGTAGCAAAAGATCTCAACCTCAGTGTACGCTGTCCTGAATTTGCGTCTATTCCTTATTGTCATCCACAGTTTCAGCAGTGGGCTTCTTTTGTACGAGATTGTATGGGGAACGGTTTGCAATCCGAAGAAAGCACTTACTTCCTTGAGCACAGTGCGGTACAACTTGTTATCCTCATGCTTAAGCTTGCTCCAGGATTGCATCAACAGGAGCTCTCCATCCCTTCAGCGAAGTTCCCGCTTACTACTGCTATCACAGCTATGAAAGAAGGATTTCAAGAAGACTGGTCGCTTGAGCAGCTCGCAAACCTGACAGGTCTCTCGAAATATCAATTCGCTCACTCCTTTAAAGAAGCGTTTGGTATTTCGCCTTATTCATTCCTGCAACTTTATCGCATTATGAAAAGTCAGGAAAAGCTTCTTCACTCTAGTGAATCAATTCTATCAATTGCTTTTTCATCAGGATTCAAGAATCTTTCTTCTTACAATCATCTATTTAAAAAGTTGTATGGAAAATCTCCTTCTCAATTTCGCAGTAGTTCCTACAAGATAGACGATACTAATGAGCATCATTAACATTCCACTAACAACCATTATAACTTGAATTGGCAGAAGTACAGCGAATACACCAAATAGAGCCAATGAAAGGGTATTAGCAAGATAGAGTAGAACAGCGTTCGTGCTAAAGCCTCTTCCAAGCTGTTCTTTCGGTACGATGGTTTGCAGGAGATAAACTCTTGCAAGTCCAGCTATCGGAATCCCGATTCCTACTAGAATAGCACCTACAAAAAAATGTTCTAACTCGTATAATACGCCATAATAAAATACGCCCGCTCCCCAAATGAAAGCACCAATCATATATGTTTTTAAATCCATTTCCTTTACAATATAAGGAATGACTAAATTCGTTCCAATCACAACTGCACCAAACAAACCTAGTATCAAACTATAAATCTCTTCACTCCTCGAAGTCATGTCTGAAAGCGCGAGTAAGAGCCCCACTTCCCAAACCCAGGTATTAAGAAAGACAATTAAAAAAGTAATTAGAAACAAATGCTTCAAGGTGATATTCTCACCAGCCCATTTAGTAAACGATCCGATTGAGCGCCAGACTCCGCTCAAGGATTTTTCCCCATTATAAGTGGTTTCTTTCACTTGTAATTTCATAAGAAAGAATGCACTCAATCCATAAGTTATGGCGTCAATAGTAAAAAAATGGACAGCACCATGCGTTGTAAGAATCCATATTGAAAGAAAAGGACTTATGACCGTAACGCCTCTTTGAAGTGTATCATTCAATCCATTAACCGATGTTCGTTCTTTCTCTGCTGTCATAAGAGGCAGTAAAGCACGATGAGCTGGGTTAAAGAAGCAACCAATCGATTGAATGAGAAAACTAACAAACAGTAAATAAGCATATCCTAACAAATCTGCGTAATAGAACAAAACAATAGATCCAATTAATGGAATCCTGACAAAATCTAAAATAATGAGCATTCTCTTCTTCTGTACCCAATCAGAGATCACCCCTCCTATCAACCCAAAGAGTAAATAAGGGAGCGTTTCCGCAATCGCCATTCCAGTCGTCAATACCTTAGATCCGGTTATCTCATAAGCAAGAAAAAGAAACGCCATACCTGAAAGAACATCGCCTAGCTTTGAAATCCCTCCTCCGAGCAAGTAGTACCTTATGTTTTGATTGAACATTAATTTGATATACATAAAATCACCTCTCTCTCTCTATCATAAAAAGAAAGAGGTGATTTATCTTATAAGATCTTGCTACAATTTAGCTCAATAAATTGTCTTTATATGATTTCAGCCATGTATCAGCCATAAGACGATTGCCTACTGAAGTCATATGAACGCCATCCGTTGTGAGAGTATCTTTCTTTTCCCTTAGCGCTTGTAGGAAAGTTCCATGAGTAGGAACAACAATTGCGCCAAACTTAGCTCCCAACTTCCGAACGATTTCAACATAAGGCATAAGCAACTGATTTCCTTTTGAATAGATATTCTCTTCAATAATCGTTGGTTCCATTAGGACAATTTGCACAATACCATCATTTACTTTATTTAAAAGTCGTTCATATACCTCCTCAAACTCACTTGGCAACACCTGTTCCATCTCAGAATGATCCAATTGTCTCCACACATCGTTAATGCCAATGGAAATGGAAATCAGATCAGGTTCCAACGCTAAAACATCCCGTTTCCATCTACTTTCAAGATCAGTGATTCGATCACCACTCACGCCTTTATTGATGATCTCCACATGGAATTCCTTTATTATCTCTTCCTTAATCATCCTTACATATCCATAACCAAGTCCTTCAGGGTCCTGGTTTCTGCCTGAATCCGTAATACTATCCCCGATAAACAACCACTTCATCTAAGCTCCTCCAGGTTCTCAGTCGTAATGGTCCATCGCTCATTTACCTTACTATGCTGCTCTAACATCCAGCTTTTTGAGTATTGTTCAATATCCCTCACATCGGTTTCCTCAAGTTGAACATCAATCGATTCAATACTTCCCTGTTGATTTGTTTTTAGATAGATGGCATCATGATCATCATTCATAAAACGGTTGTAGGATTGGGTGCTTTTCCAAAAACCAATAATAATCGCCACGTTTCCTTCTGACCAGCCACCGTACTGAGCTATAAACCCTTCGTCATTTCGCAATTCAATCCAGCGTTCTTGCCCTCTAGAAAAAGTTGCTTCCTGACCTTCTCGCACGTTGCAAACTATTTTTTTAATCAGCATCACTGTTGAGCCTTTTCACTAAAATCAGGATGTCTGAAGCAGTCAGTTGTATGATCATTGACTAAACCAACAGCTTGCAAGAAGCTATATATAATAACAGGACCTACAAACGTAAAACCACGCTTTTTCATATCTTTACTAATCTTCTTGCTAAGTTCTGTTTCTGCAGGTACTTCCTCGAACGATTTCCAGTCGTGAATGATCGGAGTGTCTTGCGTAAAACCCCATATGTATGATGAAAAGCTTCCGAACTCTTCTTGAACCTCCATAAATGCTTTCGCATTCTTTACCGTTCCGCGCACCTTTAATTTATTCCGTATAATGCCTTCATTATGGAGTAGCTCTTGTATTTTGTCCTCATCATAAGTCGCTACTTTCTCAACAATAAATTGATCAAAAGCAGCTCGATAATTCTCTCTTCTTTTCAAAATCGTAATCCAACTTAACCCCGCCTGCGCTCCTTCTAAAATGAGCATTTCAAAAAGTTTTTGATCGTCATAAACAGGAACTCCCCACTCATGATCATGATACTCTTTATAAATTTCTTCTTCATTCACCCATGCACAACGGTTCATAATGTTACCTCCAATAAAGGCTAGTTGCCTACAATTTCTTAACGCTAATCCAGTTGAATACTTTCTCCTACGCTAGCCATACTAAGTGGCGATAACAAAGGAGATGATCGTGATGGCTAGATTGCTTTATATTACCGTGAATCCAAAACCGGTAAAAGAATCTTTCAGTTTAAGTATAGGGGAAGTTTTCCTTGAAACCTACCAGGAAAAACATCAGAATGATGACGTCGTAAAGCTAGATCTTTATAATATTGATCTTCCTTATATTGATACTGACGTTTTTAACGGATGGGGCAAGCTGCAACAGGGAAATGCATTTGATCATTTATCAGGAGACGAACAGCTTAAAGTAAGTAAAATCAACGACCTTACAGATCAATTCATATCAGCAGATAAATATGTCTTTGTTACGCCATTCTGGAATTTCAGCTTTCCCCCTAAATTAAAAGCTTACATTGATACAGTGGCTATTGCTGGTAAGACTTTTAAATATACAGAAGAAGGCCCAGTTGGTCTCCTAACTGATAAGAAAGCCCTTCACATCCAGGCGAGAGGTGGCATCTATTCAGAAGGGCCAGCAAAAGAAATGGAATTCGGAGATCGGTACTTACATGCTGTACTTGGATTCCTAGGCATCCCTTCTGTTGAATCAGTCATTGCTGAAGGAATGGCACAAATGCCTGAGAAAGCTGAAGAAATCAAGAAAAAGGCGATGGAAGAAGCGAAACAAGCTGCAAAGACTTTCTAAGAAATACAGTATTCGTTCGTGCCTCTGAAATAGCATTTCCCCAAAATAAAAAAGCGCACATTGCGCTTTTTTATTCATCCCTCAACGAGTGGTCGAGCGGAATCATTAAACTGTAATCAAAAGGGAAGCTCATCTCAGCGATCTCTTCATTCTGATGGGGGACTTCACTCACGTTCATTTCTCCTGGTATACCCTCTAGCGGAATATGTTGTGTATGATCAAACATTTCATCGTCTCCTTCCATTTCTAGTATGGTTGAAGAACGATCTAATTATGAGATCTAGTTGCAATTCTATAGCAGCTTCGACATATAGTATTCATCAACAAATTCACCATCTATTAACAGTGAGTGACGTTTCAAGCCCTCCACTTCAAAACCTGCTTTCCTGTAAAGAGCTAATCCACCTTCATTTCGTGTGACCACATTTAATTCGAGGCGGTGTAGGCTTTGAGTCACTGCCCACTTCTCTAATTCAACAAATAACTCGGATCCCACTCCCTGTCCTCGATACTCTTCTTTAATTCCTATCACTAGATAGGCGCTATGTTGATTGCGCTTCGCCTGTCCGCCCACCGCAATTAGATAGCCGATCAATTCACCAGCATTCTCAGCTACGAATATACGAGAATGACGATCACTCTCCATTTTTTCAATCCGCTCACGCTGCTCAGCTATTGTCGTCTTTCTCTCGCCGTCTTCAAAGAGCATAAATGGGGAATCGCTCTCCACACCTTTTATTAGCTTCACAAATGCTTCGGCATCATCTGGGCTAATTTGTCTAATTTTCATTTGTTTGTCCTCATTTCCTATAACTGGTCTTTACAGCTTACCATAAGAAAAACGCGTATAAAGGATTATACGCGTTTTCCCTTGTTTTACTGCTCAACAACCGGCCTTGTTTTCTTTTCTAGCTTTCTTACTTCTTTCATAAGTTCTTTATATCCGAGTCTCGTTAATTCAAACTCATCGTTCACTAGCTCATACTCGATTAAAGTGTTCCGCTTTGATTCTGGAATGTCGTTATAAATGAGTCGAAGCTCTTCATTTAACTCAACAAATGAACTAGATTCAACAGAATCAATACCAATTAACTCAGCAACCAGCTTCATATCAGGGGTTTCTTTAATGAAAAGTCCCTTCTTATCAATGACTGCTTTTTGAATTTTATCTTTAAACAGAAGCACTTCTTGCTTGATCCGATTGCTTTCAGATTCCTTATGCTGCATTCTGTTACGATAGCTTTCTTTCTCTATTTCATCGAGATCCGCTTTAGAAAGAAGCTCTTCAAAAAGCATCGTTTTATCACTATTGATCTGCTCAAGTTCACGCTCTTTCTCAGCTTCCTCCATCGATTCTGCCTCGATAACCGTGTTTTCAAGTGAAAATGAAAGCTGATCATCTGCTGTAGTAGTTGAAGTAGCCGTATCCTCTACCCGCTCACCCTTTAACTTTGCATCAAAATCATGAATTTTTTTAATAACATATAGCGAAACGCCGACGCTAAGACACGTTAAGAACAACCTGAACATAAATGGGGAAAACGCCACAAGATATAATAATAAAATGAATCCAATAATGGAAAGAACCGTTAGTACTTTTTCTTTACCCGTTTTAGCTTGCATAGGCTGATCTAGTGTCGCAAGAAATTTCTTCATGGATGTTAACATCCTGACTTTTCACCTCTCTACTCTATTGTCATCCTCTTCTGAGAACGAACATTACCCGGATTGCTTACATTCCGGGTTCTATAATTGTTCGAAAGCACCTTCTATTTTACGAGGATAGCTTTTTTCGAAGGTCTAACAATCCTATGTGGACAATACACTTGAAAACAAGTCATTCGTTTGTCCATGAAAGGAGTTGTTAACTATAGAAACCCTTATTCATCAATGTTTAGAGTGGCTGCTACAGCTCGGTTACCCTGGCATCGCCCTTGCTCTAATGATTGAAATCATTCCGAGTGAACTCGTACTCGCTTATGGAGGATATATGGTATCTGAAGGAACGATACGTTTTACTGGTGCTGTTATTGCTGGGACGATCGGTGGCACAGTCGCTCAGCTCTTTTTATACTGGCTCGGCCGTTTTGGTGGACGTTCGTTCTTAGAACGCTATGGAAAATTCCTGTTTATTTCTCAAAAGCATCTTGCCATTGCTGAAACCTGGTTCGATCGGAATGGCGTGAGCGTCATCTTTACAGCTCGTTTTATTCCTGTCGTTCGTCACGCGATCTCTATTCCAGCAGGTATTGCTAAAATGTCGATCATGCGATTTACCTTCTATACGATCCTGGCTATGATTCCGTGGTCCATTCTATTCCTATATATTGGAATACAGCTCGGTGACAACTGGTCCCAGATTCATTCTGCTGCAAGAATTTATACGTTACCAGTTAGTCTCGGAGCAGGGTTCTTTCTTATCTGTTACATCTTTCTACTTATTATGAAGAGGCGACGCATTGGCTAATTCTAACAAAAATTGCCCGCGGTAAGTATACTAAGCAATCGTTCAAGCAAAGTTTACCTATACACCTAATCCCATTCTCTTACGACTAATGATGAGGCACTTAGTGCACTAGCTAAGTTTTTTTTGCAAGAAATATTGGGTATGACCTTGAGGATGATTTTCTACTTTACCACAAATTTCATACCCTTCCTTTAGATAAAATCCAGGTGCTTGAAAACTGAATGTATCAAGCAATATAAGTCGACATTCCTTTTCCTCTGCAAGTCTTTCAACTTGTTGGAGAAGTTTCCTTCCAACACCGTTCCCTCTCTTCTCATCTGTCACCCAAAGAAAATCGATATGAAGGTGCTGCCAGAACAATGTTGCCGAAATCCCGCCAATCACTTCATCCTCTTCTTTCATAACGAATGCGATTTCTTCAAGCGGAGTTTTAACTGCAGATGAAAGCTTCTGTTTGTTATATTCAACAACGTTCTTTCGAATGAAATCTCGTGACTCATCTCTTCTTTGTATCATTCAAATCCTCCTCATCCGAGCGTTCTTCTTGTTTCCTTAACTGGAATCTCGCTTCCTCTCTCGTATTCTACGGAAACTTCAAACGTTCCCTCCTCAAAGAACTTTGGCAGTCTCTGTTTAAACCAATCTTGCATAGGAAGCGTATGAACTAAATTTCTCTTCACCCACATTAATTAACCTTCTGGTGGATCGGGGTGCTTACTACCAGAGTAGGAAGTAGCTACATAATTAAACACGATGTACCGAAACTCTTCATCTGGAATAATAAATTCATCGACTCCCTTATATGTAAGATCGCAAGGATGAACAATAAATCCCGTTTCTTCATAAAGTTCTCTTGCAGCACCTTCGGCAAAGCTTTCTGAGAGTTCAATCTTCCCGCCTGGACCGATATAGCCAGGAAACCCTGCTTCAGGAGGTCGATTCAGTAAGAGAATTTCATCTTTTTCTCTATTATGTAAAATAACCATGGATAGTAAAGTAGCTTTTATCGTTGTCATCCATTCCACCTCCAGCAAATCCTATCTTCGTCTATGATGACAGTATATATCATTCTGAGTTAGGAACCTACTATACTATGATGAATGATTTTTAAGAAACAGGGTAACATCCAATATAGAAGGCATGATCGCGTAAGTCATACCGCCCAAGTTAGGAAAAGGAGTGATACCATGTTAACCCGCACACATTACAAAGAACGCAATCCAATGAATGAGCGATTAATCAACTGGTCAGTTGAAAATACGAAAGAAGATGACTATCAAGAGTCACAGCTTGCGATTGTTGAATGCACCTGTACGAATAGCGATGGAGACGAATTGCAAACAGTTAAAACGCTGGAAATGTCACCTGAGCATAACTCCTGGGAAGAGTGGATGGATGAACTTAAAAAAGATCGTTTTGAAATCATCCAGTGCCCAAGCTGCAAAGTATGGACGATTGATGACAAGTAAAGAAGCGTTTATGAATGTAAACGATATCGAAAAGCCCTTCTCGATGTTTGAGAAGGGCTTTCTTATTTATTACGATAGTTCTTCTAATTCAGCTGAAATAAAATCCATCAATCCTTTGATCATTGGTTCAGAGAAATCAAAATGGATACCTGCCGCTTCATACACTTCGGATAACGATACAGAGCTTCCGAGTGATAAGGCACGGTTGTAATTTTCTAGAGCCTGTTCTGGATTTTCTCTATACTGGCGATACATTTGAATCGCACCAAGTTGGGCAATAACATATTCAATATAGTAGAACGGCACTTCAAAAATATGCAGAATCAACTGCCAGTTATTCTGAATCCATTCTTCCTGCCCTGTCCAATCTACATATGAGGAATCATATGTGCGCGATAGCTCCATATATTTCTCGCTACGTTCTTTGCTCGTATGATTTGGATTCTCATACATCCAGTGCTGAAACTGATCCACCACGATACCACTAGGAAGGAAGAGGATTAACCCTTCAAGCTGATCTTTCTTAGCTCTTAGCAATTCCTTTTCATCCTGATACATAAGATTCCAGTAGTCCATCGTTAAGAGTTCCATCGACATGCTTGCTAGCTCAGCTGACTCCATAGGCGTATCTTGATAAGCTGATAGCATTTGATTACGCTTAAAATCATTATGAATGCAGTGACCCATCTCATGAAGAAGCGTAATAAAATCATCCTGTGACTTTGTACTATTCATAAAGATAAAGGAAAGCTCAGAAACCGGAAGATACTCACAAAAACCTCCCTGCGCCTTTCCTTTCCGACTTTCGAGATCAAGTGCACCTTTTTCATTCATCTCGTTTAAAAGATAAGAGAAGCGCGGAGAAAGCTTATCGAAAATATCAGATGTGCCTTTGATTAGCTCTTCGATTTTATTAAAGGGACGAAGCGGCTGCTTATCTTTCGGAACAGCCCTCGTATCCCATGGTTTATACTCCTCAATACCAAGCTCTTGCTGATGCTTTTTTTGCAGCTTTTCTTTTAGAGGAACAACGTGCTTTCGAACTGCTTCGGCTAGAGATTTACAATCCTCTGGCGTGTAATCGAACCGCTCGTATTTCTTAAACATATAATCTCTGTAATTATCGAGATTCACATTCTCAGCTTTTTTCTGACGGAGCTGAATCAGCTCGTCCATAATTTCCTGTAAGTCGTCTTTTTTCGTTAAGAGCGTCGTGAAGATTTCTTCCATAGCGCTTTTGCGAACTTCGCGATCCCCATCCTGCATCATTAAAAACATTTCGCTAAGTGTTTTTTCTTCGCCATCCCAATGAAATGAGAGACTACCTGTATGCTCAAAATAACGATTAACAATGCGATCTTCTTCAACTTCTAAGTTAATATTTTCCTCATTAAAAAGCGTCATTGCATTTTCTTTCCGAAGAAGAAATTGTTTATAATACTCTTGGTTCAGCTGCGACTTGTAAGGCGACTCCTGAAACTTTTCATCAAAAAGCCCCTCATATCGCTTTACCATAGGTTCTATGTATTCTTGATCGTGCTCGATTGTCTTTTTTGCTTCTTCACTGCTGCTATGGCACTGGAAATCAATATAGTGTCCGGCAAGTCCTTCTGCCACACCATCCATTAATAAAGATAAGCTCATCACCCATTTTTCTAATTCATCAGCAGAATGAATCGACTGATTGAGGAGCGTTTTAAACTCTTCTTCAAGAATAGAAGGATTTTTAAAATCATACTTTTCAACATAAAACGTACTCATCAACTTCCCCCTTAAGATGCTTTTATGTACCAGTTCATAGTTTACCACAGAATTTTCTGACAGGATATGTCATAACCTTTCTCATGAGTCCACATTGATGAAAGGCTTAAATCGGAAAACACAAAAATGGGACCCCACCCCGTGGATGGGACCCCTCCTGTGTGGAAAACAAAGCATCCCATCCAAGGACGGGGCTTCATTCATGCTTGTACCCGTATCATTATGATCTATAACGTAAAAACGCCAATTCGTTAATTGAAATATTATCCTTCTTTCTGATCGACTAGCCACACTTCATCATTCGTATTAATTTTTCCCGTTTGAATCACTTTCGCATACATCCCAAATAAATTACCATGTTCTTTGGCAACCTTCTTCAAGAGGTCCGGATGTTTTCCTCCAGTCTCAGGATCAACGGTGATAATCATACATCGCTCACAGGGTTTTACGATTTCAAGCATCACTTCTTTTCCGATTTGTAGAACTTTTCCTTCCCACGTTTCTTCTACAAATGGCGTTTTCTCCAACAAAGAGATTTTAAGGTTTGGTCGAAAGCGTCTTTCATCTGTTTTTTTACCCCAGGAAGATGATAACGCATCAAGAGAAGCATCCGTCACAATCAAAATGTGCTCTTCTTCAATCGGCCCTATTGGAACATTTTCCGGATGATAAACTTTCTTCGTTAGCTGCTTTGAAGATTCTTCTTCTATTTCACGTAGCCAGGTCAAATCAGACCACTTATACGTTTCTCCTTCTGGTGTAGTAATGACCGGTTCTGGATAAGCATCAAGTGATTCCGGCGCACTGAATGATGCTTGGTAACGCACGAGTGGTGGAAATTGTGTAATCGTAAAAAACGATTCTTTCTCATCTAATATCACATGACTTCGATCGCCATAAAGGCCGTAGTTCATCACCATTGTCTGAGTAACGCGTTCTCCTGTCATCGACTTCACAGGATGACGCATCAACTCACTAATTGTTCCAACTTGAATGATCATCAGCTCCCTTCTGCCTCCTTAGTATAACCAAAGAGACAGAATCTCATTTTTTTCTATAAGTCTAGTATAAACAATGAGAGATTTGCATAAAACTAGTAGAAACAAAGGAAAAAAGGAGAGATCCGAATGGAAATAAAAGAATACTACTCCATTACCCTCTATAATGAAAGACGAAGAGCGATCTTTCATTCAGAAGATGAATATGATAATTTCGAAGAGGCACAGCGTGAAGGATATGTTCTTCTTCGCAATCATCCGAAAGCAGACTTATATTCGGTAGAACGTTTTTTTGCAGTAGAAGACGTCTAAAATGACCTTTTCTTCTCAAGTAATATGGCCAATTTTTGATCAATCTCAGCTATTTCAGGATCACCAGGTAATAAAAGACTAATCTTACTAATCAGCGCAGATATTTCGTTATCAAGAAGCATCTTTTGTTCTTCTTCCTTTTTTGAAGAAACAGAAGAGCTTTTTTCTTGCACTCTTTTTCGATATTCCGCTAAATTCCTCTCAACCCTTTTAATCTGTTGATTCTCAAATACAAGAAGCTGATCACACATTTTCTCCATAAAATAAACATCATGCGAAACAATGAGAAGAGTTCCCGGAAACTCTCGAAGTGTATCTTCCAATTGCTCACGTGAAGGCAAATCTAAATGGTTTGTAGGCTCATCGAGTATCAGAAGATCATATTTGTTCATCAACATACGTGTCAGTTTCAGCTTTGTTCTCTCTCCAAGACTGAGTTGATTAATGGTGGCATGGATTCGATCTCTCCCCATTCCCATCGAAGCAAAAATCGATTTTGCCCGAAAGATCTCTTCCTTAGTTGCTACGTTTAAAACTTCAAGCGGCGTTTTTTCTTCAGGAAGATCATGCACATCCTGTGACAGATAGCCAATCTGAAGCGTTGGACTACTCCACAGTTCTCCCTCGCTAAGCGCCTCCATTCCAAGCAGCATTCGCAATAAGGTGGTTTTCCCACAACCATTTTCACCAACAATCCCCACTCGTTCCCCAGACTTCATGTAGAAAGAACTTTTTTGAAATAACCATCGTTCTTCAAAACGTTTTCCGACATTAGTCGCTTCTAATACCCGTTTACCACGTGTATCATTCGCCTGAAATTGAAAGCGTACTTCTTTCTCCTGATCAGGTTCTTCCACTTTATTTTTCTGCAGTTCCTTCTCGAGTCTCTTCTGTTTCGACTTCACCTGACGATCCATTTTCTTTGCTTTCATGCGGTAATGTTCCTTATACCCTTCCTGTTTTGTTGACTCACCGTGTGCTTTTTCAGACCAATTCGTTAATCCTGCAAGCTGACCTTCTATTCGCTTTATGTCTTTTTGCTGCTCGTCATAATGATGGAGCTGGTCTTCGTATCTTCTTTGCTTTTCGGCTCGATATGCCGTGTAATTTCCTTGATAGTCGCATATGTTACCACCTTCAACTTCAAGGATTCTGCCAACCGCTTGATCGAGAAAATAACGATCATGAGATATAACAAGAACAGCACCCTTAAAAGAGTGAAGCTCTCGAATTAACCAACTTACGCCTTTTCCATCTAGGTGGTTTGTTGGTTCATCTAGTATTAATAAATCCGGATGAGTCGACCAAATCTTTGTGAGCGCTAGTTTTAACTTTTCCCCACCGCTTAAATGTTCCGCTCCTTCACTAGTTGGAATAGGGCGTAATCCTAACTCCTTTTCCCTTTTAAAGTCAGAAGAATCGACTTCCAGCCCATATTGCTCAACCATCCCTGTCTGGTCAACCGACTGCTTCAGATAGCCGATATCATCTTTGAGAGTAATTCTCCCTTCATCTGGCTCGATCTCTTTTACGATTATTCTTGCTAAAGTTGTTTTACCAGCACCGTTCGGTCCAACAATTCCAATGCGCTCTCCCTTATGAATATCAAGGTTCACTTGATTAAATAACAAGTTCTCATTAAAGCTTTTTTTCAATCCTCTTATCGAAATAACGTTCACAGTATCTCCCCCAAATTTTCAGTTCAATGCTTTGAGGAGAAAAAAACCTCCCCATTACCTGGAGAGGCCTGTCGTTCCAATTTCCCATACCACCGAAAAAATGCATCACAAAGAAGCATGTTTTCGCCAGCACAAGTGATTAAAAAGGGCAGACTAATCCTATTCTCCAGAAAATCAATTTCACAATTTGAAATTAGATCTGAATAAATAAGATTAGTTCTTCATCGCTTCTTAACCATTCCCTTCGTCTTTAGTTGCCATTATTTTAAAGAATTATGTAAGCGATGTCAAATTCTTTTTTTAGCCATTTATAAAATGAATGGCCTTTAAAAAATCGAATTTTGTTGAGGACTTTTAGAAAATTAGTCGATTTTTATCCTTTTTTAGTACAAAAGGACCCTATAATGTCTCATATTCCAGACCGATATTAGAAATAGTTAAGAAATACTTTCCATTTGATAATATTTTGAAGGGGGGCCATTTCGTCCGTTGTTGTGACGTCACTGCGTACATAAGAAAAATAGAAACATAGAATATGGGGGAATACACATCGTGCGGAGTAAAATTCTTACGTTTATTATGGCCGTTATTTTAATTTTTACAGGAATGAGTTTTCCAGAAAAAACATCTGCAAGTGGTGAAATCGAACGTATCAGTGGTGCAAACAGAATTGATACTGCTCTTGAAATTTCTAAGAAGATATCACCAGGTAAGCTTGCATCAGCTGAAAAGGCTGTTATCCTCACTCGTTCAGATATGCCATTTGATGCTTTAGCAAGTTCAGGACTTGCGGGAGTAAAACAAGCACCGATATTATTAACAGGCTCATCTAAACTTGATGACAAAGTATCGGATGAACTCGCTCGTCTTGGCGCGAAAAAGGTTTATATCCTTGGAGGAACAACTGCCATTAGTCAGGGGATTGAAAATGAATTAAAAAGGACATATACAGTAGCGAGAGTTGAGGGATCAAACCGTTACGAGACGGCCAACGCTATTAATAAAGCATCAGGCCTTGATCACTCATCTACAGCTATTGTGGTAAATGGAAATCAAGTAGCAGACTCCCTATCAGCATCAAGCGTAGCTGCTATGAAAAATTATCCAATCTATTTAACAACAGAGACAAAAGCGCCATCGCTTCCTACAAATATTAAGACTGTTTATGTAATTGGAGGAAATGCTGTTCTTTCAGACGCTGTTATAAAGAAATTAGAACAGCAAGGTAAGAAGGTTGTTCGCCTTGCTGGTGACGATCGTTTCCTAACAAACATTGCAGTCAATAAAGCCTTCTTCACATCAAACTCTTCTTATATTTTAGCAAGAGGAACTTCGGTGCAACAAGATAAAGAAGATTATCCAGATGCTGTAGCTGCCGCTTCCTTAGCAGAGAAATTTAAAGCACCAGTTGTATTAGCTCACAATACGAGACCAATTCCAGACGTTCAAACTTATCTTTATCAAAACGCTTCTTCCTTGATGGTGTTAGGCGGAGAAGCAGCTATTCCTTCTAGTATCGTAGATTCTTATAAAATGAAAGAGAAAGTTGAAGAAGTTGTTTTAGAAACAGGAATTGTTACAGCTTCAAGCTTGAATGTTCGAACTTCCCCAGAAATGAATGGAACAAGAATCGGTGCATTGCCACGTAACGCTGAAGTTGATATTTATGGTTATTCAGGCGATTGGGCTAAAATTAAGTATCAGGGACAAGTAGCTTACGTGCACAGTGCTTACTTGATACCCAAAAGTAGTAACTCTTTAAACAACTTAACGATCGTTGTGGATGCTGGCCACGGTGACCATGACCCGGGCGCAAGCAATGGGAAGCTCCTTGAAAAAGACATCAATCTGGATGTAGCTCTTTATTTAGAGAAGAAACTTAAGTCAGCTGGAGCGAACGTCGTCATGACGAGAAGAGATGATTCGTTCTTAGAACTGAGAGAACGTTCGAATATCGCTAATAATTTGAATGCCGACGCATTTATTAGCGTGCATACTAATGCAGCAAGTGAAGCTGCTCACGGCATTGAAACATATTGGTATGACAAATATAGCTCTGCAGAAAGCAAAGCCTTAGCAGAAAGCATCCAAAAACGTTTGATCGAAGTAACAGAAGCAAGAAATCGTGGTGTCAAAAATCAGAGTTTCTCCGTTATTCGCGAATCTAGAATGGCAAGTGTACTTGTAGAAGTTGGGTTCTTAACAAATAATGAAGAATATAAACTTCTTCTTACACAATCCTATCGTGAAGAACTTGCTGAGGGCATTTATCAAGGTGTATTAGATTTTTATAAAACGAAGTAAGTGTCAAAAAGGAGCCTCCACTTATCCAGGAGGCTCCTATTTTATTTCTTAAATATACAATAATACGGTGTAGGCGAAGCCTACGCCCAACCGAAGTCAGCGAAGTCCTCTTTATAACCCAAGGCCAATCGAAGTCTGATTAGTATAAGACGTATATGCAATAAGTTGATTAATCTCAACGATTTCTTTTTCAGTGTATCCATGTTCTTTTAATTTCTCAAGATCCGCTTTCTCCAGACTCTTCGGGTTCGTAACAAGTTTCTCGGCATAGCTTAGAATACTTTTTATATGACTTTCAAAAGCATTTGAGCTTTCATATCTTTCAAGCTCTGCAAGAATAGACTCATCTCCACTGATTTCTTTTAATAAGTTTCCGTGCCCCGTATAACAAAACTCACAACCATTCAAATGAGAAACAAAAACGACAACTGCTTCCGTTTCAAATTCATTCAATACGCCTGCTTTAACAGCTGCTGCTAAAGGCATAAACGCTGAAAAAACGTCAGGACTTTTCGCAATAAGTCGATTAAAAACAGGAACAGGGTGTTCAAGATCTTTGTAGATTTCAAGATCCTTTAGATCTGACTGTTTAGCTGGTTTAATCCATGGCATTTTCTATCATCCCTTCTTTATCCATTCTTTATCATAACAAATAATTTTGTTTCCCCAAAAAAACCACTGTGCTAAGAAGCACAGTGGGATGAGTTGGTTTTAAAACGTTTCTTTTTTCATTCGACGATACTTTCCGATCATTGCGTAAAAGATCTTGAGGAAATATTGAACCGGTTATTTATTGAAAATGGTAAAATAAAGTCGAAAGAAATCACCAGAAATTCGAGGTGTAGTCGAATGCAGTTAATACATGACTTTTTTGTAAATATGATGATTATACTAGCTCTACTTTTTATTTATTATCAATTTTTTAGAGAAGAAAATCTATCACGAACATCTTCTTTGAAAAGAAAATCCCTTAGTGGTTTGTATGCAGGAATAATCGGGGTTTTCCTGATGATATATAGCATTCAAGTTGATGCAACGACCATTGTCGATCTAAGACATATCCCTCTTTTACTAGTCACCTTATATGGAGGTCCAGTTCCTGGAGTTATTGCTCTTATTGTGATCCAAATAACGCGCTTTATCATTGGAATAAATCTTTCTTCCTTTGTTTCACTTGGTTTGCTAACTTCTCTTTATATCGGTTACCTTATCTTTAGAGAATGGAAGATTGGGATTTTCATCAAAGCTCTCTGGATGCTCCTTTATTCCAATCTCGTCTTCAGTATCTTAATCGTCTACTTGCTACTTGATATAAAAAGCTTATTTAGTGAAATCAACGTTCTCTTCTGGATTACATCAACTGTGACAGGAGTAATGGCGATTTACACAACAGAGCATTTACGAAAAATAAATCATCTGTTTAAAGAATACAAAAAGAGTGCTACTATCGATCCCCTTACCGGGTTAAACAACGTAAGAAGCTTTGATGAAGCGTTAAATCGCGCGATACAAGAAGCAGCTACGGACGATAACAAGCCATTGTCACTTCTAGTCATTGATATCGATCATTTTAAAAAAGTGAATGATACATATGGCCACGCAGCTGGAGATATCGTATTAAAACAGTTTGGTAAGACACTAAGAAGTGCTGCTAGATTAAACGATGTTGTATCTCGAAATGGTGGAGAAGAATTTACCATCTTATTAGGGGATTGCACTAATAGTGAGGCTTTGGAGATTGGAGAACGGGTCAGATCCATGATTGAGGAAAATTCTTTTGCAATCAATAAGGATGTAAGTATTCATATCACCGCTTCACTCGGTGCAAGTACTTTTCCCGAAACTGTTCCATCTCCTGCTCAGCTTTATCGAGAAGCAGATGAAGCCCTTTATCACGCAAAGAGAAGTGGACGAAATCGCATCTGTTCAAATGAACATACCATGAAAGTCTATGAGTATTAAAAAAAGGGGCTTCCTGCCCCTTTTTCATTTCCTATCTCATGATTCTATATGAACCCTGTTTAACGATATAATAATGCTCCGACCGCTCCACTGAACTGCCCCAGATGTGGAAAGTAAGCTTTGATATCAAATAATTCCTCAAAACGTTCAAGCTGCTGTCTAAATAATGGATTCGATTGAAAAGTAGAACCGATAAATACAATGTTTGACGTAGAAATGGTTTTCGCAAATGGGATAGCCATCATTAAAATCGATTCAGAAATCATTCCAATTAAACTTGCCAGCACATCTTCATCCTTTACTTCTTGCTGCTTCATCCGCTCAATGAAACCAAAATTACTGGCAGTTAAATCACCGCCAATGGGGGAGGCATCTCCATAAATATCCTTCACCTTTAAATCGATACCATTTCGATCGCCTTTTTCTGCTAGTCGAGTAATCTCTTGAAAATCTGTTCGCGCTGTCAATAAGTAAGCAAGTCCCATGAGCATTCCACCGCCTACTCCAGTTCCTCCAAGTCTTTCAGCACTCTGGCCATTAACAGAATGAATTGATGTACCAGTTCCAACGTTCACTACTAAATAGTTATCAGGTAAATGAAGCTTTGCTTGATCCACTAGCGCTCGGATGCCTGATGTAGTCGCTTCAAATTCCGGAACCATTTCGACTTCATTATCCACAAGCTTAGCAAGAGCCATTTGCTTCCCACCAGTAATCATTAACTTTGCTTCCTCATGGCTTTTCACCCATGACACAACATCACTTATATCACTCGTTGAAAAAGTCTGATAGCAGTATTTTTCATTCTCAAGATGCACAGTTTTAATTAATGTCCCACCAGCATCGATGCCTATTTTGTTTGCCATACTCACCCCTTCTTTCCCTATCTTAATGAGATAGTTTTATTCTATCCCAGTTCGTTTAAACAAGTAAAACATAGTCAGACAGAGTCAAAGCCCCTCTATCCTTTGAAAGAATAGAGGGGCTTTGCACGAATGAATGGATCACTCTTTCGGTAGTTGAATTAATACCTTTGTACCCTGTCCTGGCTTACTCTCAATTTTAAGTCGTCCTCTATGCTCGGTTATGATTTTATTACTAACGGTCATCCCAAGCCCAATTCCTTTTTCTTTATTGGTATAGAAAGGGACCCCGATCCGCTCGAGACGTTCTTCGTCAATTCCCATGCCATTATCATGAATCTCAATGATGACCCCATTCTGATTTTCTTCAAGAATCACATCAATTTGTCCATCTTGCTCAATGGCTTCAACCGAATTTTTAAGAATATTGATAAATACCTGTTTCATTTGGTTTCTCTGACATCGAATAACAATTGACTTGAGCTGACTACTTATATTAATTCTTATGTTTTTTGATGAAGCTTGTGGCGTAAGGACTGTAATCGCGTTTTTTATTAGCTTCAGCAAACTTACTTCAGCTACCTCAGAAGCCTCAGGCTTACCAAGAGAAATAAAGCCATTCACAACCTCTTCGATATTGGTAAGCTCATCTTCAATGATTTGGTGATACGTACGGTCACTTTCCTCCTGCCTTGCTAGAAGCTTTACAAACCCCTTTATGGAAGTAAGAGGATTCCGAATTTCATGGGCAAATCCTGCTGCTACATCTCCTATCAATGCAAGCTTCTCAATATTTTCGCGATATTGTTGAAGTTGAATCTTTTCAGTGATATCTCTTGAAATAAACACGAAATGATTGACGTTTCCCTCTTCATCAATAACGGCCATTCCTTTTGCTTCAAGTATAATATCATGTCCAGAAGCATGCAGTTTACGATAAATAGTCGTAATAGGCTGTTTGGTTTCAGTTAATTTCTGAATGGCTCTCTGACACTTTTCAAAATCATCAGGATGGATAAATGTCAAAATATCTTTTCCTACAACTTCATTCTGTTCATATCCTAATACTTCCTTATAAGAAGGTGATGCATAAACAGATGTTCCTTCATTATTCATCATACAAATTAAATCATTGCTATGTTCTAGAATCATACGATGCTTTTTTTCATTCCAATGAAGCAGCATTTCGGCCTCATGCCTCTCCGTAACATCTCTTGAAACGACAACATAAGATCGCTCATTTTCATCAGAAATACATGTCCCCTGTGATTCAATGTAACGATATATTCCATCCTTACGTTGCATGCGGTATTGAATGATAAGGGGCTGTCGATATTTGACTAATTTAAAAAATTCTTTTCTTACACGTTCCTTGTCTTCTTCATGCACATATCGAATTGAACTACGTCCAATTTCATCTTCAATTCCTTCTCTTGCGTATGCTCTATATGAAGGTGAAACGTATAGTAGATTTCCTTTCGGATCAAGTAAGCTTATAATTTCATTCATATTCTCTGTAATGAGTTGATAGTTTTCAAGAGTATTTTGTACATTGGCACGATCATAATCAACCTTTTTAATAATCGCTGTCGTTTGCCCAAGAAAATTCTCCACAGGAATCCCAGTAACTTCAACAGAGATATAGGACCCGTCCTTTTTCAACCATCTTTGAACGAGAACTCCAGGGTTAACACCATTAATAGAAGCTTCGATCCGCTTTGAAACAACCTCTCTATTTTCTGGATGAACCGTCTCCCAAATTGACTTACCTTCGAGTTCACTAAAGTGATCAAACCCGAGAAGATGAACGGCCGCATCATTTAAATAAAGCCACTTTTCTTCTTTTTGAACCACTAGTGCTGTAGTAGAACTTTCGTAGTACTTAACTAATCCTGCTAATTTATCATCCCTCTGTTCCTTAGTTTCATTCTCAGGAGGAGGGCCCGAACGTCTATAGATAGCTGTATTCTCGTTATGATTCATAGCTTCTCCTTCTAAAATATGATATTCGTGCAGCGGGTCTTTTGAGGGATATGAATACTTACATATCTTCTTTAAAAATAGCCGTTTTCCTGCAACTATTCTTTAATTCAAAAAAAGAAGATAACAAATGACGTTATCTTCTCCTCCTTTGTTCAATTAGAACGTTCTTCGTACCACCTACGTCCAAAATCAACGAGATCTCGTTGATTAAAAAGTTTGCATATGGCAGCACCTATCTTCATTCTTCTAAAGTGTTCTTTCTTTTCAAATTGAAACC
Organism: Anaerobacillus sp. 63XJN7_4_ISO-PGPR-S23-413; assembly: GCF_056173725.1. NCBI lineage: Bacteria > Bacillati > Bacillota > Bacilli > Caryophanales > Bacillaceae > Anaerobacillus > Anaerobacillus sp. 63XJN7_4_ISO-PGPR-S23-413. The sequence continues at coordinate 735,682 of NZ_CM149688.1, read as the reverse complement.
CAATTTGATCAAAGCAATCTGAATCATAATCAATCTCTGTATATGTTTTCCATACTCGCTCACCATTTTCGATTATTGCTGCAGACTTTTCTGAGCGTTCCTTCTTGGTTGAAGCGTGTTCAGAAAGGTGAAATGAAGTGTTACTATCATGACCTACTCCAAGCATAAGAATTTTTCCATCAAGCTTATATATCTTTCCAAGAGGTGATTCCTCTCCAAAGCCACTCTTGATTAAATGGTCATTTGTAATGAAATATTTATGTTTGCCCCAGGCAGCAAACGAGTACATCGGATGATAACTGCGCACGACACCTGGGAATGCTCTAAACAACTCCGCTACCACTCCCATGCCACGCGTAGGAGTGGTATCACAGCAAAATGCTGGCATATTCTCTCGAATAATAGGCCACCACTCTTCTGGAACTGGCGGATTCATCCAGTCTGCTGGCTCTGAATTACTCGCTGACTGCGCTGGCATGACAATCGTTCCTTCTTCTCCAACAGCTCTTATCAATGCTAATATAAGAGCTTCTGCACCCCCGCATACCCATCCTAAAGAGCTTAAAGATGTATGAACGATTAATGTCATTCCGTCCTTTACCCCAAGCTCTCTCAAATCTTTTTCAAGACTATCGATTGTAAGGGGGAAATATACCTTATTCATTACATTTCTCTCTGTCATGATTCTTCCTCCAGTAAGATGTCATAGTATGATTCTCGTTTGATGCTCAGCTTCTCTTTTTCATCAAATAAGGCTTGAAGCTCTGTAAGTTCCTTCATTTCATTAAGCTTCTGATCGATTTGATCAATCAGGGACTCAATTTCCTCAAGCTCACATTCTATTGAATTCGATTTCGTTTTATTTTCCACCTTCTGAATGGGAGGTGACGGGACTATACTCTTCCTTGACCTCCAACCATCAATCATTTCCTCGTGCTTTATCTTAGCTTCTGAATAACTATACAAATGCTGGTAAAGGTGTTGATTTTCAATCCAAAATGTCACTGGAAAACACTTATTCAGAAAATAGCGATCATGCGAGACACAAACGATCGTCCCAGAGAAGCGCTCAATCGCATCCTCTAATACCTCTCTGGAGTCAATATCAAGATGATTTGTTGGCTCATCAAGAACTAATAAATTTAGATCCTTACTCATCAATTCAGCAAGACGTAAACGCATCTTCTCGCCACCACTCAAGGAAGAAATCTTAGCAAAAACGTCATATCCGTAAAATAAAAATCGAGCTAATTCATGTCTAGCGTCTCCTTCTGATACTTTTGCTGATTCACGGTAGACATCAATGACACGTTCTTCTCCACGATCTTCTAGGACATGTTGAGAAAGGTAACCGATTTTCACACTTCCGCCTACCTTTACTTGTCCAATTGAAGGATCTACATTTCCGAGCAGAACATTTAGAAGCGTTGTCTTTCCACTTCCGTTTCTCCCAACAATAGCGACCCGCTCACCGTACCTTACGTGCAAATCAACTTCAGTAAATAATACGTTTTGTTTATAACCCGCTGTAACATTTTCGAAAGTGAGAACATCTTCTCCACTGCGCTCCTTCACGTCAAAGTCCAGGCTAATTTTCTTCCGATCTAAAACCGGACGTCTCAATTTGTCCATACGCTCTAGAGCACGTTCCATATTTCTTGCACGCTTATGAAGGGCGGCATTCGGAGGATTAGCTTGATTAGCCCATTCTCTTAAACGTTTGATCGCTTCTCTCATTTTTTTGATCTTCTTTTGCTGTTCCTGATAGGCAGCAAACTCTGTGAGCAACAACTCTTCTTTTTTCTTTACAAACTCACTATAAGATCCGTGATAGACGGTTAACTCACCATCTTCAAGATCCATTATTTTCGTAACCACTTCATTAAGAAAATACCGATCGTGTGAGATCATTAAGACCGTTCCACTATATTGCTTTAAAAAACTTTCAAGCCACTCAACCGCTTCCACATCAAGGTGATTTGTTGGTTCATCAAGTAAGAGCAAATCTGGTTCTTTTAATAACAGTAACCCCAGACTTATTTTTGTCTTTTCTCCTCCACTCAAACGATCGAATGATGCATTCAACAAATGCTGAATACCAAGTCCATTCGCGACACTTTGAATAGATGAATCTATTTCATATCCTCCCCTACGAGTAAAACTCTCAAGTAATTGCCCATATTCTTTAAGTTCACGTTCGGTTTCTTGCCCATTCGCCATTTGAGATTCAAGTACATTCATTCGTTCTTGCATTTCTACAAGATCACTAAAAGCTTTTCTTAAGACATCTTCTACCAGTACCCCTGGATAATTTGGAATTTGGGCTAAGTATCCGATCTCTGCCCCTTTTTTATAATAAATCATTCCATCATCTACCTGCTCAACACCTGCTAACAATTGAAAAAGAGTCGTCTTTCCACAACCATTCCTTCCAACAATACCTACACGTTCCTTCGCATTTATCTCAAAAGATATATCTTCAAAAATAAGAGTTCCACCAAGCATCTTACTAATTGATTGTGCTGTAACGATCATTATAATCAGTCCTTTCATTCAGATAAGCATACAAAAAACCACAGATAAGGATACACCTCACCTGTGGTTGAATCTGGCATCATTTCACTTTAAGTCTACTAAAACCTTAAGATACTTAAAGCAAATAAAAAAGAGCGACAAATTTGCCGCTCTCTTTCCAGTAATTTTATACATTCCGCCTGAAGCAGGGTAAGAGAGCCTTACGCTTTGTTTCTTATGAAGTTGCTGTTTTTGGACACACCTGTCCCCTCGGCAGCTACTTCATGAAAAATCGCACGGCAAATTGATACATAATCCATAAATTCCGTACGTACAAAAGCGTTAGACATCCCTTCCTCACCTCCTTAAATTAATACTTTCATTCTATCTGAATGCTCTGACAAAATCAACCTTCTGCTACGCGAAGACCAATGACAGAAATGACAACACAAGATATTAACACTAATTGCATTCTATTTTTGGGTTCTTTAAACCAATACATACCGATCAATACACTGCCCGCTGATCCTATGCCAGTCCATATCGCATAGGCTGTGCCTACCGGTAGAGCTTTTAATGATAAAGACAACATAAAAAAGCTCATGCTTCCGAAAAGAATTGTAAAAATAGAAGGCTTTAATTTTGTAAACCCTTCTGATAACTTCAAGCTAATAACACCGCCAACTTCACCTAGACCAGCGATTAACAATGCAATCCATGCCATTTTGCTTCCCTCCTAAGCTTCCTTTGCATTTAACTTCAAACCGATAATAGAAGAAATAAGCAATAAGATAAAAAATAGTTTTATGAAACTAATCGATTCATTTAAGAACATCATTCCAATCACAGCTGTCCCTGCTGCGCCTAATCCTGTAAATATGGCGTATGCTGTACCTACAGGTAAATATTTTAATGCTCTAGCGAAAAAGTAAAAGCTTGTTGCAATACCAACGATCGTTAACAAGCTTATAAGTGGTTTCGTAAAGCCATCTGAATATTTTAATCCAATAGCCCATAATACTTCCATCAGACCACCGATCACAAGATAGATCCATGCCATCTTATTTCTCCTCCTTACTATGAACGCCTCTAATAAATAGAGTCCAGGAATTTTCTAACCGTTTATTATGTTCTTCAGGTGAATAGTAGAAAATTTGTTCAAACATACCGTCAAGTAAACATAAATAAGCATCAAAAACTCGTTCCCATTCCTCATTTGGGAGCATCTGCTCGAGAATAGACTTAATCACTCTCTTCATCACATTCTCCGTTTTTTCAAACATTTGAGCGATTTCCTTCCGTAACGACTCTGGTGGAAATAGCATCATTCTTTTGAAAATAAGTCCCATTTCATCATTCCGTAAATACTCAGTATTTTCACGAAGAAGGTCATATAATTGGTTCTCAGGTGATTGATTGCTCAATCGTTCAGCCGTCTTTACAAAAAACGCATTGTAATCAACTGATACTTTATGAATCACACCTAAAAATAAATCTTCTTTACTTTTATAATGCGCATATAAGGAAGGTTTTTTTATGCCTACTCCTTTAGCAATATCCGAAAGGGATGTCCCTTCAAATCCATTACGTGCAAATAGAATGAGGGCCACCTCTTTAATTCGATCCTGAGTCGATTCTTTTTTCATATAACATTACCTACCGATCGTTAGTTGTTAACAAATAAAAAACGCAGGCATTTGCCTACCACTCGTTAGTTATTATATCAACAATTCCTATCTTATGCAACGATCACAAAAAAAAGCAGCCACTAGGTAAATATCGTAGTGGCTACATCTAAGGGAATAAGGGTTTTCAACTAATTAGACGAGCAACTACCTCATGAGGTTTCAAAAAAAGAAGATTTTTTCATTTCATTCTTATTCTAGGATTATCTAAAAAAAGAAAGTGATGAGTTATTGATCCACCATAGTGAAAATGAATGCTACACATATATCGGGGCAAAAAAAAGGACCGGCAAATGCCGGTCTTCCTGGTAACGGAATATTTGAAAGGGGGTCTTAGGATCATCTTATCAAAGGGGTATAGGTGTGAACAGGTCCTTCAATACCGGTACAATCGAACGAAGTAACTTCTTTTTCATGATTTGATGTCCTTTGAACTAGTACAATCTATTCACTTTTAATCATAACAAGAAGAAATATGTCTTTTGAATCAATCCCTCCCCCTCTTTATAGGCTATTTTATAAGTAAGCTCTTACTCGATTTGAGCGAAAATTGCTTTATATTTCAATTCCCCAACAACCTACTGAAAAATATTTCCCTTACAAGGGAAATGTGTCAAAATATAACTAGCAATTGAGATTGAAAGCAGGTGGAATAAGGATGTACTGTCCACATTGTGGAAAAAAAAGAGGCGATGATGAGCAATTTTGCTTCTCTTGTGGAAAAGAACTAGTCACTCAAAATAAATCTAAGCATAGCCTATCCATTCTGTGGCGTTGGTTACCAGTGATGGTGTTTTTTCTTCTTTCTAGCACACTTGCCGGATATTATTTTTATGAAGAATCAACGTCAAAGGCAGCGATTCGCTCTTTTGAAAAGGGAGAGGAATTAGCTAAAAACGGCAAGCTCGAAGCAGCACAAAAAGAATTTAATGAGGCTCAACAAAACCGACCTCGTTTCCCCGGTGCCAAAAAAAACGAAAATATTGTAACGATCGCATTAAACGTTGAAGAGACTTTAAAACAGGCGGAAACCGCAAGAAAAAAAGATAATTACAGTAAAGCCTTAGATTTGATTAAAGAAGCTGAGCAAACCTCAGCATCCTATAAAGGTGATCTTTTCTCTACTTTACAAGAAGACATCGGAACGGTTCGGACAACTGTGATGGTTGCCGAATTAAAGTATGATATGAAAGGGAAAGAATCCATTGATGAATTGAAACCTGTGTTAACAAGGGCTGAAAGTTTACAAGTGGATGAAGCCCAAGACATAGCCGGACAAATTCGAAATCAAATTGTCGACTTTTCAATTAATGAAGCAAATGGTTATTTGGAAGAGAACCACTTTACGGAAGCATTAAACTCAGTAGAACAAGGCTTAGAAATCAATAAAGGTAACGAAAAGCTATCAAACCTCCAAACCGTAATTGAAAAGAGACGAAATTCGTTTGAGGAGGAGCAACAAAAGCGAATTGAACATGCTATGGTTGCTGCAGCAAAAGAAGAAGAAATGAATCGTACAAGCGCGATTGAGCTCAATGAATTAGAAACAAAGGTGACAGATTACAATGAATTAAAAGTAACAGGTACGGTCACAAGCAAAGCCACTGTTCCCGTCAATTCGATCGGGGCTTCTTATAAAGTATTGGACGGAGATGGAAAAGAGTTTGATAAAGGGGAGGTTTATATTAACCCCGACAAACTTTATCCTGACGATACAGGTAAATTTGACTTTATGATCTACGATGTAGGTGAAGACGTGAAGGATCTTGATCAATTCACAGTCGAAATTGATCATTTCACATGGTACTTGGATTAGCAGAAAGGAGTATTCAAGACGGATGTCTAAGAAATTGGCTTTGCTACTATCCCTTGCAAGCTCCCTCTTTATTCTGATTGGGGGCGGCGCAGGTTTTTATTTTTTACATGATTACTATTCGAATACAACCGTTGAAGCGACATCTTCTCTAGGAGAGAAAACAAATGCTCCAGAGAACCAAAAGAATGCTTCAGACTTAAAATCCGTCATTCATGAGACACAAAAAAGCGTTGTGCAAATTGAAGTCGCCTTAAAAGATGGCACTTCTTCAGGATCAGGCTTCCTCTACAATGCGAACGGAGACGTCATTACGAACGCTCATGTTGTCGAAGGCGCTCAAAAGATTATCGTTAAAACCTCTGATGCTAAACAATTCGAAGCTCAAATCATTGGTATGGGTAATACGATAGATGTTGCGGTAATTCGCGTTCCAGGACTAGAGGGAAATGATCCCCTACCTGTTGCAGAAGAGCGCATGGCGGAAGTTGGGGACGATATCATTGCTCTTGGTAGCCCACTCGGACTTCAGAACACCGTTACAACAGGGATTGTCAGTGGTCTCGATCGAGAATTCATCTTAGAGCCCTATCGCTATGAGCATATCTATCAAATCTCTGCCCCAATTACAAAAGGTAACAGCGGAGGTCCCCTTATTGATGCAAATACAGGAGAGGCAATCGCCATTAATTCCGCAGGAACAGACTCAGGGGCAATCGGCTTTAGCATTCCGCTCCCCAACGTTATTGAGCAAATTAAAAATTGGTCTGATGACCCAGTAGAAATAACGGTAGATGATGAAAGTAAGGAAGAAGTATCAACACCACAAGGACTCACAGGAGAAGATTTTAAAAATAATGCTACCTATCTTATTGGATATTTCTATGAAAGCTTATCTACTCAAGACTATGTCACTGGCTACTCCTTACTTGGCAGTCGCTGGCAGAGTGAAATGCTGTATGAAGATTTTCGAAGTGGCTATATCCATACCCTTGACGTGGAAGTTTCAAATATGACCGGAAGTTTAAATCAAACGAATGATCAAGTAAAGGTAACAGCTACTATTAAAGCACAAGAACGAACCGAGGATAAGAAGACAACTACTTCTCTTTATAACGTCACTTACCAGGTTGGTTATGAAAATGACCAATTGAAAATTTTAAGTGGTAAGGCTGAAAAATTAAAATAAGTTAGACAACAAATAGGCTAGAGATACATTCTCTAGCCTATTTGTTGTTTTATATTAATACGATCCCTCTTCCGGAGGTGAAAAACCTTCTTGAGAAATATAAATGGCGCTATCAGGAAAAAAGGCCTGTAATCGCTTCTTTATTTTCAAATAGGCTTTACGTTGATACCAATCTTCTAGACCCGCATCTTCAAAGAGCTTGCGAATGCCAAGCTGCTCTGTTCTTTTACCACCGCTCCCATCACCCATGAAAAAGTCATCAAGCGTGAGGCGATCCGTTACTTCAGCTAACTTCTTAGGGAAATGTTCAGAACACGGGAGAAGTGGTGCGACTGCCGCTTGTACAGGAATACCGTTTGCTCGTAACGTTTGTAGCGCCTTTAATCTTGCAGCAATTGGCGGAGCTGATGGCGCAAAAATTTTGCGCACTGAATCAAGGTCTGTTTCTACTGTCATACTGACCAGAACCTTTTTGCCGAATTTTTTTAACAAATCAATATCTCTAGTGACGAGTGGTGAGCGGGTTTGAAGAAATAGAAAATCAGGCATTTCTTCTACCATAGCTTCAAGTAATCCTCTTGTTAAATTAGTCTTAAATTCAATAGGCTGATAAGGATCTGTCGAAGAAGACATAAAAATCGATACTTCTCCTTTTTTCCGAGCTTTCGGAATCTCTTTTTTCACAAGATCCACAGCGTTTTCTTTAATATCTACCCATTCTCCCCAATCCTCTTCCCTAAAAAGGGCAATCGGCATTCTTCTTACATAGCAATACGAACATCCGAAGGCACATCCAGCGTAAGGGTTCAGAGTGTGACTATATCCATTAAGAAATCCACTACCTTTTGTTAAAATAGACCGAGATGTTCGCTTCTGAATTGAAGGTTGCAATGGCGATCCCTCCTTCTTCCATTAGTGTACCACAAACCGAACATGCATTCGATTATTACGAATAATTTTTCACTAAGCGGGCACGGTAAAGGTGAAAGGTGGTATAAATTGATGAAACGTACAGTAAGCTGTCTCCTTTTCTTACTTCTTCTTTTTCCAATTCATGCTTATGCAGCTGGTCCGATTCAGCTCATTCAAGGAAAGTGTCCAACATCACTAGATCAATCGGCATCAAAAAAAGGCCTTACAATGAAAGCTACAACGATTCTTTCAGGCTTAATGGCCAATACTCCCGATACAAATTCATGGCAGATCATTAGCATGTCACCTTTAAAAAAGAAGTCACCCTATTACGCGCCAGCCGTTAAAACCTGTGAAAAAAAAGTCGCAAACCACACTTACCTCATTGATGTCCTCGTAACAAAGAAATCTTCTCAGCTCCCCGTACGCATGCACCTTTTTGCTTCTAAAGAGGAAAGGGGTTGGAAAGTTTGGGGACTAACTACTTACTAAATGTGTATATTTTCTTTTACTTCGCACATACTACTCAAGCGTGTAAGCTAGCCGTTAGGATCTATGACACGCAACCATCCCACACTCTTATTTCACACTCGGAAAATAAGAGTATAGCCCGATCAGGACGCTGATCGGGCTTAATTCATGCTTTTCTCAATAAATTGTTTAAATATTTCTGTTTCCTCCGAAAGATGTTGATAGACCATGTATGTGTGAACCTCAGGCAGTTTGATTTCCTCAGTATCCACTTGAAGAATTCTCCCTTCAAATACCTCACGCCGAACAGATGACCATGGTAAAAAAGAGAACCCAAGCCCTTCCTCAATAAATCGCTTTGTAATGTGTACTTGCGATACCACCATCGTTCGAACACCGTCATATTTAGAACGTAGCTCAACTAAAAGATCTTCCCAATAATCAGGATGATTATGCGTGAGTAACGTTGATCTCAAACAAAACTCACTTAAAGATAAAGGCAGACTCGTTTCCGCATCTCCCCCATCGTGTGGCACAACTAAAACAATCGGATCGGCTCCAATTTGTTCATTTTTCACATATGCCTGCAAAGATTTCATTCTTGAAAGACCAAAATCTGCATCATTCTTGGTGATCATCTCTCCAATTTCATTAGACTCACTTACTTTTACAACGACCTCAATCGATGGATAAGCTTTCATAAATTGCTGAAGGACGTTAGGTAGAACCGTAGCAGCAATTAAAGGGGATACAGCAATCGTCAACTTTCGATGGTACCCCTGCCTCCACCCGTTCATATGACGTAAGCTTGTCTCATACTGCTCAACTAACTCCCTCGCATGCGGAAGAAATTGTCTTCCTGCTTCAGAGAGCATCACTCTTCTACCGCTCTTCATAAATAGCTTACTGCCAATCTGCTTTTCAAGTTGTTGAATGTGAACCGTAACAGTAGGTTGAGCAAGATAGAGTTTTTCAGATGTTTCCCTGAAATTTTCATACGAAGCAGCTGTGACAAATGTTTTCAACCAGTTTAGATTCATTCTTATCACCCTTATTGATAGCGTTTCTCTATTAATTATTCAGTAATTATTTATTAGTCATAATCATATCGAATCGATACACTAGATACAAGACGAATGAAATGGAGTTGAGTTTATGATTCATGCCGGATTAGAAGGAATCATTGCGGCTGATTCCAATATCAGCCTTGTAGACGGAGAGAACGGTTTGCTTGTCTATCGAGGACACTGGGCAAAAGAAATTGCGAAAGAAAAATCATTCGAAGAAGCCGCCTACTTCCTATGGAATGGTTCATTTCCTACTGAAAAACAGCTAGCTGCTTTCACCTCCGCACTTGGTGAAGCAAGACACTTATCACCAAATCAGAAGGAAATCATAAATCGTTTACCTGAAAAAATGGAGATGATGAGCGTTATTCGAACGGTCTTATCTTCCATGGGAGATCACTCATATCAGTTCCCAGCGACACAGGAACAGGGAATTCACCTACTGAGTATCGTTCCAACTATTATTGCCTATCGCTACCGCACTCAAAATGGATTATCTCAGATCGAGCCAGACGTAACGTTGTCTCACGTTGGGAACTATTTATATATGTTGACAGGAGAACGTCCTCAGGAAAATCACATTAAAGCGTTAACTGCCTACTTCATTTTAACGATGGAGCATGGATTAAACGCTTCTACCTTTACAGCTAGGGTGATTTCATCAACTGAAAGTGATCTCGCATCAGCTATTACAGGGGCTATTGGCGCTATGAAAGGACCTCTTCATGGCGGAGCGCCAACTGGGGTTATTGATTTATTAGAAGAAATTAAGCGCGACGGCGATGCTGAGAAAGTATTGCGACGTAAACTTGAAAATCGTGAGAAGCTAATGGGCTTTGGACATCGGGTTTATAAAACGCGTGACCCCCGTGCCGCCGCTTTAAGCGAGATTACTTCAGACTTCTATGACGATGCTGAGTTTAAACTTGCACACGAAGTAGAAGACACGGCCGTACGCCTTCTCCAGGAGTACAAACCTGACAGAAAACTTTATGCGAATGTGGAGTACTATGCAGCGGCCATCTTAAGAGCGATCAAGCTACCAACAGAACTGTTTACCCCAACATTTACAGGAGCCAGAACGGCAGGTTGGATCGCACACGTGTACGAGCAAAATGACAATAACCGAATCATCCGCCCATCTTCTGTTTATAGCGGGGAAATGCCTGAGTAAGCAGGGGTGCGGATTCGGCGGTCGGCGCGGGTGCCTGTCACCCGCGCTATATGTCGAGCCACTCCTCCGTTGGAAGTTTATTGTCCAAAACATAAAAAGCTGTCGGAGTATCCTCCGGCAGCTTTTTATTACACTTTATAAGGTATCGGATCTACCGCTCCAGCTTCTTCAAAGCCTTTCAGACGCAGACGACAGCTATCACACTCGCCACATGCTTCTTCTTCACCATTGTAGCAAGATGTCGTTAGTTCATAAGGAACGCTTAAACGTAAGCCTTCACTAACCGTATCTGCTTTCGTCAAGTTAATTAACGGCGTATCAATCTTCATTTCACTACCTGTTGCTCCAGCTTTTGTAGCTAGATTAACCGTTTCATTCATACTTTCAATAAACTCTGGTCGGCAATCCGGGTATCCACTATAGTCAACGGCAGATACACCGATGTAGATCGCTTCAGCTCCAATCACTTCTGCGTAAGCAGAGGCAAGAGAAAGAAAGATCATATTACGAGCTGGTACGTAAGTAACTGGAATTTCATCTTCATCCATATCTGTTGGTACATCAATGGAATCATCTGTAAGGGCACTGCCCCCAATTTGATTTAGAAAACTAATGTTCACTATGCGATGATCGGGTGCATTGTAATATTCCGCTACTTTCTTCGCCTGCTCTACTTCTCGGTTATGCTTTTGGCCGTAGTGGAATGTAATCGGATAAAGCTCATAGCCTTTTTCCTTCGCGATTCCCATGCATGTTGTACTATCTAAACCACCGCTCAATACAATCACTGCTTTTTTATTCACGTTACACACCTCTTCTATTAGGATCCCAAATAATCTTATGAAGCTGCATACTTAGCTTCACTTTGCTTAGTCCTGCTTCTAGAATTTTTTCAACAAGTTTGTGTGGAGGCATCGTTTCCCACACTGGACTATACAATACCTGACCTTTATGATGATTTTGTGAGACAACTTCAGTCGCTACTGTGAAATCTTCATCAGAGCCGATCACGAACTTAATTTCATCTTGTGTATCAAGAAGATCAAAGTTCTCATGAAGCATGCGATGCTGTTCACCAGAATCAGGCAGCTTATAGTCCATCACAAAACGAACTTTCTCCTGCCAGGCTTCATCGTCTTTTCGAACCGCTTCATATGGCGTAAGATCAATCGCTCCGTTCGTTTCGATATGAATGTCTTCAATATGCGGAAGATCTACCATCGCTTGAATAAGCGCCATTGATTTCTCACGATGAATTAACGGCTCTCCTCCTGTAAAACAGATGTGACGGCTATTATATTGTTTGATTTGATCGATAATCGAGGCAATTGAACCTGTGTATTCTGCTTTATCCGGTGCATAGCTATAAGGCGTGTCACACCAGCTACAGCGCAAGTTACAGTGAAAGACGCGTACAAATACTGTTGGAAAACCAGCGCGCGTTCCCTCTCCTTCTACTGTCTCAAATACCTCCACCATCGGTAGTTCCCACTTCATATATTCGGATTGTTCCGGTAGCACCCATTTACTCATTTTCTTCCATCCATTCCCGCTTTAGCGTTGCGTAGCTTGTTGGTGTTTCATAGAGAACTAGTTCTTCAATGCGCTGACCAAGATCTTTCATATTGCGCTCAGTCAGAGCTTGATCTAACTGCTCCCACATCCAAACAATCATATTTTCAGCGGTCGTGTTCATGTTCGGAAGCACTTCATTTAAATAATGATGATCCAACTTCGAATCAATCACTTCTTTAAATAGGGTTTTAATTTCACCAAAATCAACTGAAATGCCAATCTCATTTACAAATCCACTGATTGTGATGACGACTTTATACGTATGGCCATGCATGCTTTTGCACTTACCTTCGTAGCAGTGCAAATGATGCGCAGCATCAAATGTAAATTCTTTTGTTACCGCTACTCGTTTATGATGATACTTTAATTCGCTTTTCTGAATATCTTCTCCAAGTACTTCAACTTTCTTTGGAATCATAAAAGACATAAAAAAAGCCCCCTTCTTTATTCAGTAAGGGAGACGCATGAAAAACCCCATCTCCATTCAGAGAACTGGGCTACACTTTTCACGGTCCCTAGTTTTGTTTTACGAGAGGAGGGAATTACGAACTCTCCAACTTTATAATAATATCATAACACGTCATATTAGAAAAGGAGACGTATGCTAAAGCTCTTCTATTGAAGGAAAATACCGCGTTTAAAATTTAGAAAATAGTGGTAAAATCAACATCAGATGAGGAGTTGATTTGATGATGTCTAATAGTGGTGGCATGGATGGATTTGGCATGCTTTTTGAATTATTTGGTTTTCTATATATGGTCATTATTTTATTTATCGTTGTATTAACGATCGTATTCCTATTTAAAGCGATGAGCTATATGAAAAGAAAGAACGCTGCTGATCAAGAGCAGAATGAATTGCTCAGACAGTTACTTTCCAAACAAACGTCTTCAAGTATTTCAACAAGCAAAGAGGATCCAACTTCCTATTAATACATAACGCCGTCCTCACTGAGGACGGCGTTCCTAATTATCCCTTTGAATTGTGACGGTTAACAAACCGTTCGATTCGCTTTACAGCTTCCTGCAAAGAATCGATTGACGTTGCGTAAGAACAGCGCACATAGCCTTCTCCACCAGCACCAAAAACATGCCCTGGCACAACAGCGACTTGCTCTTCTTCTAATAACTTTTCAGCAAATTCATCTGATGTCATCCCAGTTGCCTGTACGGATGGAAATGCGTAGAATGCACCACCTGGCATATGACAGGAAAGTCCGATGTTGTTAAATGCTTTAACAAGAAAGTTTCTTCGCTGACGATAGCTTTTCTTCATTCTCTCAAGATCGTCTCTTCCACTTTTCAAAGCTTCGAGTGCCCCGTGCTGAGCGATTGTCGGCGCACACATCATTGTATACTGATGAATTTTCAACATCGCCGCAATGATTTCTTCAGGACCAGCCACGTAACCAAGTCTCCAGCCTGTCATAGCAAATGCCTTCGAGAAACCTGAAATAAGAATTGTACGCTCTTTCATGCCATCAGCTCGGGCAATGCTATAATGCGTTTCATCATACGTTAATTCCGCATAGATCTCATCCGAAAGTACGAGTAGGTCATGTTCTTCAATGATGTCCGTTACGTTCTTCAATTCTGCTTCAGACATTGTGGCACCAGTAGGATTACTCGGGAAACACAGAAGGATCGCTTTTGTTCGCTTCGTAATCACTTTTTCAAGCGACTCACGCGTTATTTTAAACTCGTCCTCTGCCTTTGTTTCCAAAGAGACAGGTGTCCCACCTGCGAGCGTTACAGCTGGTGAATATGCAACAAAACCTGGCTCGACAATAATAACCTCATCACCCGGATCAATCACTGCTCGAAAAGCCAGATCAATCGCCTGACTTGCTCCAACAGTTAATATGATTTGTGATTCAGCTGAATAGCTCAGTGAAAATTGTTCATCTAAGTAAGACGAAATTTCTTCCCTTAGCTCTAGCAGACCTGCATTTGCCGTATAAGCTGTATAGCCGCTTTCAAGTGAAGCGTAGCCCGCTTCACATACATTCCACGGTGTAACAAAATCTGGCTCACCAACACCAAGTGAAATAACATTATCCATTTGGGAAGCAAGATCAAAGAATTTTCGGATACCTGAAGGTTTTAATTGAGAAGCTGTTTTAGAAATATACTGCTGTTGAACTTCCTTCATGGTGACACCACAATCCGCTTATCCTTCTGTTCCGGTTCAAAAATTACACCGTCGTGTTTATATTTTTTAAGTAAGAAATGCGTTGTTGTCGACAAAACTGAATCAAGTGTTGAAAGCTTGTTAGAAACAAAGAAAGCAACTTCCTTCATCGTTTTCCCTTCGATCTGAACAGACAAATCAAACGCTCCTGACATTAAGTACACCGCTTTCACTTCCGGAAAACGATAAATACGCTCAGCAATCTCATCAAAGCCAACATCTCTTTTTGGGGTTACCTTCACATCAATCATGGCTGCAACACCGTCTTTGCCAGAAGTTTTATCCCAATTAATGACGGATGAATAGCTTAAAATAATATCCTGTTCTTCAAGTTTCTTAATGATTTTCTCTACTTCTTCAACTGATAATTCAACCATATCAGCTAAAACATCCATTGGTACGCGTGCATTATCCTCTAAAATTTCTAGGATTTCGATTTCTTTTTCATTCACTGTATTGCCCCCTGCTTTCCATCTATTTCATCTACTATATCATTCTTCTACTTTTATTTCATTTTGTTATTTGCACGGAAGGATGTTCCTACACACCTACCACAATTTTCTCGATATCCCCATTTTCCTTTAACCAATCGGTCAATCGTTCGATATCATATGAAAAAATGCGATCGCAGTCTATTTCTCGAACAATGCCTCTTCCTGCCTCATATATTTTTTTCGTTTCTGGTGCAAGCTTCGTGGAATCTCGATAGGTAATTCCTTGCATTGCACAAATCGCTTCAATCGCTAGAATTCTTCTCACATTTGTTGTAATTTGGGCAGCGTGACGAGAACCAATCGTTCCCATACTAACATGATCCTCCTGATTGGCTGAGGATGGAATGGAATCAACTGAAGCCGGATGGGCAAGGGTTTTGTTTTCTGAGACAAGAGATGCTGCTGCGTATTGCATAATCATTGCCCCTGATTGTAACCCTGGTTTGGGACTTAAGAATGCAGGAAGATCATTCAATTGCGGGTTCACGAGACGTTCAATACGACGTTCTGCAATACTCCCAAATTCAGCCATCGCAATCGAAAGAAAATCCATTGCAAGGGCAACGGGCTGTCCATGAAAATTTCCTCCAGATAGTACTTTCGCTCCCCCATCAAAAATAAGTGGGTTGTCCGTGGCGGCGTTCATTTCAATTTCAAGTTTTTCTTTTACATAAGCAAGGGCTTGCCAGGAGGCACCATGTACTTGAGGAATACATCTGAGGGAATAAGCATCCTGAACCCTTATCTCTCCTTGCCTCGTTGTTAACTGACTCCCTTTTAATAGCTTTCTTAACCTTCTAGCCACATCCACTTGTTCAGGGTAACCTCTGACCAAATGAATGTCCTCATCGAAGGCGTCTGTAATAGCTCTCAAGGCTTCTAATGTAAGAGATGAGATCCCATCCGCTTCGTAGGCGAGTTTTTCTGCTTCAAGATAAGTGACAGCGCCCATCGCCGTCATCGCCTGTGTTCCATTAATAAGCGCAAGACCTTCCTTAGCGGTTAATTTAATCGGTTCGATTCCTTTCTCTTTCATTGGAACAGTCGCGTTCTCTCGCTTTCCCCGGTAGAATACCTCTCCTTCACCTAATAACGGAAGAACAAGATGAGCTAAAGGGGCCAGGTCACCGCTTGCTCCAAGTGATCCTTGCTGCGGTACAACGGGTAGAATTTCTTCGTTGGCATATAGCAATAATCGTTCAATCACTTCACGCCTAATCCCTGAAAATCCTTTCAGTAAAGCATTCGCTCGCAGCAAAAGCATAGCTTTTGATACAAGGGGTGGAAAGGGTTCACCGATACCACATGCATGGGAATAAATAAGGTTCAACTGAAGCTGATCAACATCTGAAATTTGAATATGAACATCACTTAACTTGCCAAATCCTGTTGTAATACCGTACACTGTCTCCCCGTTTGCAACAATCGTTTCCACTGCTTTTCTGTTTTGATCAACACGCTTTAGACTCTCTTTCGAACAACTAGCACGCGCACCGTTATATAAAAGTTTTCTAAGATCATTTAATGATAACTGATAACCATCGAGTAAAATCATTTACTACCACTCCTCTACCATATTATCTAAGTAAAGGTACATAAAAAACTCGTTTTAAAAATCGAATCGATTTTTAAAACGAGTTTTTTTATTCCTATATTGTGTGTAATTGCTCATGAGCCCTTCACACCTTTCCTCAATCAATGATTCCTGATTCTCCAATATTCACTTTAACATCAATCGTTACAGGAACATGAGGATAACGGTCATACCATTTTTTAAAATCAAAATCTCTAGTCTGACTACGAGCATGATCACCGATTGAGAAAGGATCTATTCCTAATTCTTGAAATTTCTTAACCATCTCATTACCTTGAGCTTGCACGTTACGTTCAAGCGTCTCTGCAATTTCTTCTTTTGTCTCTTTACTCAACTTATCCCCTGTGTACTCTACAACATTTCCATTTAACTTAATTGTTATGTTTACTGAAGGATTGGTATTCCCATTTTTCACCTTATACTTCACTTTTGATTTGATCTTTTGTAGGTTTGCATATTCTCCATCTGGAAGCTCCAACTCATATAAACCAGCGCTGTAACTTTTATTAATTAATGCGAACATAAACATTTCATCCAAGTTCAGTTTCCCAACCATCTTTTCATCTTCAAACAAAGCGAGACCAGTTATTTTCACTTCAGTCTTTTCTTTCTTAAGTATAGGAACAACTGGATCCATCCCATCGCCATAATATTTGTAATCAAACAAGTGAATATTATTTTGGGGCATATTTCCATACTCAATCGATTGTTTAATTAGATTCTGTAGAAATGGGCCGATTCCCTGTAAATATTGAAATTCATTTTTTATGAGTTCGCCTGCACTTCCTTCTACTACACCAACGTAAATGAGACGACCAGCTGCTGGGTCTCTTAGAAAACTATCTAACACATCTATGATTCCCTCTTCAGCCATATCTTCACTAAATAACAATACCGCCATCTTCCCTATCGAAATTGGCTTAGGTAAACCACTTAATTGATTGCGAAGTCCTTTACTTGTATATGCCTCCGCTTCAAATGACCTTGTCTCAACTTCTTGATTTGGATCAAATGTTTGGAGAGAAATCGTTCCTTTGATTTTCCCTTTTTCGCCGTTGTCATAGCCAACGATAAATAGAATGGGAACTTCATCAATTATTTCCTCTGCTACACAACCTGTCAGAAGCATACAAAGAACTATTAAGCTGAAATATTTCATGTTCGCCTCTTCACTCTCCTCCAAATCATGCTGTATAAGAAAATAAATGGAATATAAAAGTAATAAACGTAGGTTCCTATAATAGAAGTTATCGTATTCAGATAGTCCACCTGATCACGATTCGTAACCATCACACATGCTGTAAAAACAAATGCAATCAAAACCAGAACAAAGTACTTTTGTTTTATATGAAACACCTTTTTTCCAACTCGACTTGCCCCCCACATCGTTAAGCAAATATTAGGAAAAACAACGAAGCACCAGAATGTTATCCCAAGATACTCAAATCGCTCTACAAATGGCAACTCGACAACCTTCCATGCAATTAGTGTAGACCAAATAGACTGCTGAAGTTGCCCCTCGCTATAAAATGCAAGAGAAATTACCATAACCATCGTGTAAATCAATGTCGTTAATAAAACGCCCATGTGTGCCCATATACGAGAGCTCTTCGGATTTTTTAAGAATGGATAAGCAAGTAATAAGATGTCTATGCCAACATAGCTTAGCGTCATCTGCCTTGTTCCAAGAGCAAATTCCTGCAACGAATGATCCAAGATAGGGAATATGTTGCTAAATGTAGAAAATTTCAATGGAGCCGTTGCCGTAAATACTAGCCACACTGGAATAACCACTCCAAAGAAACAGATGCCTGCTACAGTTCGAAAACCTCCAGCAAGCACATAATACGTTAACAACAAATACATTCCGACAGGTATCCAAGTGGCTAATTCAGGAAACATCCAGGCCTGAATGACTTCTATAAACGTACGAAGAATAACAATCGTCCCTAGCAATAAATACATCATTAGTGCAATGTTAAAAAACGCTCCTATCCACTTTCCGAACCACTTATGATGAAGATCAATAATGTCATAAGAACCATCACTAAGAACACGATACATCATCCATATAAACACGTGAAAAATAACACCTGTAATAATAACGACAATCCAGGCATCATTTCCTGCATAGGCCGCGATATAGCGAGGAAAGCCTAGTATTCCAACTCCCACCTGATTACTGTGAATAATAAACATGATCAGGAAGGGAGATATAAGAAGATCATTTCGCTTGCTCTGTTCCATGCAACTCACCCTCTACTGCTCATCGAAATCCAAATGATGCTTTTGGCGTTTTTTCTTATCCTCAAATCGCTTCGTCTGTTTCCCTCGAAAAAATTGAAATCTGTTTTTTTGCATGACATAAGGTAAACGAAAGAAAGAATCGTACCAATCTTTTACCCTCGGAGGATAAAGCGGCGCGAGATATGGGTTTCCAAATGATGTTAACCTGATCATATGCGTTAGAATAAATAGTCCAAACAGCGCTACTCCGATTAAGCCAAGAAATTGTGCGAACACAATTAAAGGATAGCGTAAAAAACGAATCGTATTAGTCATGCGATAAACTGGTGTTGTAAAAGAAGCAAGAGCTGATAAGGCAACCAAAATCAACAGAATATTACTAGTTAAAGAAGCCTCAACAGCAGCCGTTCCAATAACAATACCTCCTACAATACCGAGTGTTTGCCCAACCTTCGTCGGCATCCTTGCCCCCGCCTCTCGTAACAAATCGATTGTCACTTCAAGAAAAAACACTTCAATAACAGGAGAGAAAGGGATGTCACTTCTTGATGAAATTAACGTTGCTAATAACTTAGAAGGAAATAATTCATAATGATACGTTAAAACTGCAACGTACAAAGGAGTAGCGATAATCGACGCTAGAATGGCAATCATGCGGACGACACGAAAAAAGGAAGCAATATTCCATCCAAGATAGTAATCTTCAAAGGAAACTAACAATTGCCCAAAATTAATTGGACCAATTAGAGCATTAGAAGAGCCTTCTGTTAAGATCGCAAATGCACCAAAATTCATATGTCCTGTAATACGATCCGTTCGTTCCGTATCAATCATTTGCGGAAAAACAGACAGAGAATTGTCTTCTAACATCTGACCAATAAAGGAAGAGTCAGAAATAATATCAAAATCGAGATCTTCGAGACGCTGCATAACGGTATTAATATTCTGTTCACTAGCCACACCCTCAATAAAGGCAACGACAACCTTCGTTTTACTTATCGTTCCAACGGTAATCTCTTTCATTCTCAACCTGGGATGAGGGATTCTTCTACGAATTAAATTCATATTTGTATGAAGATCTTCGACTAGACCTTCTTTCGGTCCCATCACACTAAATTCAATTTCAGGAGCAGATAAATCTCTTGATTTGCGAAGACTAATGTTTACAAGGAGAACCTTTTGACCTCGTGAAAGTTGGATGGCAAGATAACCTTCTAACAACCGTTCTTGGATGACTGATAGCTCTGATGAAATCTCAATATTTTCGATTGGAAGAATACCTTTTAAGTCTTCAAGTGATTTTGACTTACATTCTTTAATTACTGGCAATATGTCACGGTGGAGCTGTTCAGAATCAACAAGCGATGCAAAATAGATTAACCGATAAGGCTGATCGCTCGCTTTATTTTCATATGCTACAAAATCGATCGATTGTTTAAGGTCTTTTATCATTTCCTCTAACGTAGATGGCTTTTCAGAAGCGCCTTTCTTAAACCATTTCACATGAATCAGCTCCGCACTTAGCATTCTCTTCCAATTAGCATGCGCATTTCTTGTCCTCTTATCCATCAAAAAAAGATCAGGCGCGTATATAGCACCTGACCTTTTTATCACGTTCTTTCTTTATAAACACTTAGCACCTTTTGGCGCTGTACTTTATGATCCACAGTTGGAAGTGGGTAATCTTCCCCAATGACACAGTTATTTTCCTTTTGCTCTTCTTCAGTCATTTTTGATGGTTGATGGATATACTTCTTAGGCACACCTTTTAACTCTTCAACGTATTTCTTAATATAAACACCATCCGGATCAAATCGTTCTGCCTGAGTCGTCGGATTGAAGATGCGAAAATAAGGGACAGCATCTGTACCAGTCGAAGAAGCCCACTGCCATCCTCCAGTATTGGAAGACTCATCATAATCAATCAGCTTTTCCTCAAAGTAACGCTCACCAAGTCTCCAATCGATAAGGTAATCTTTTGTAAGAAATGAAGCCGTAATCATACGAAGTCGATTATGCATCCATCCTTCCTGATTTAGTTGCCTCATTCCAGCATCAACGATTGGAAAGCCTGTTTTACCCTCTTTCCACTTCTGGAATTTTTCTTCATTGTCATTCCACGGAATGCTTCGATATTTGGACTGAAATTCACGATCTCGAAATTCAGGAAACTCTGAATGAACCATTCCATAAAAATCACGCCAAGAAAGTTCCTGAATAAACGTTTCTGCCCCTTTATGATCATATTCCGCTACCATATGAAAAAGGGTTCGGACAGAGAGAGTACCTGTCTTTAAATACGGTGATAACTTACTCGTCCCCACAAATGAAGGAACATCTCGATGATTATCATAATCCTTGATTCTTTCTTTCACAAAACGCTTCGCCCGTTGATTTGCACTCTTTTCACCAATCGCTTGCCAATTTGCTTCACACTTATTTAGTATGATTTCAAATTCGGCTTCAGATTCGGGATCAAGTGTATGATCTAACGAATGAGCATACTTCTTAACCTTCTTAAAATCATTTTGAATGACTGGTGGCTTTCTTAGCGTCCGCCATTGCTTATAATAGGGCGTAAATACCTTATACATCGTATCATCATGTTTCCTAACTTCTTTAGAACCATGAAGGTAGTAATCTTTATAAGAAAATACTTTAATGCCCTTCTCTTTCAGCAAGTTACTCACTTCATGATCGCGCCTCGCTCCGTAACCTGCTTCATCTTCATTAAAGAAAATGGCCGTTACATTTAAACGAGCCGTTACCTTATCAAATACGTCTTTTGGAGTTCCGTAGCTAATTTGAAAGGGAAGTTTCTCATTTTTACAGCGTTCTTGAAATTCAGCCACCGTCCGAAAGAAATAATCATGGTGGAGATCGATTGTATTCGTAAAATGGGGATCAAGCTGGAAAATCCCTACCCAGTTAGCATCATTTTCTTCACAATAGGCGATAGCCTTTTCAAGAGCAGTTTGGTCGTTTAAACGAAAATCCCGTCTAAACCAAACGATAACGATTTCACTCATCACATTCACCTCTACTATCATTTTAGTTCGAAGAAAGGGAGGCATACAGTTTGAATGTGCTATAGATGCCAACTAACGATATTGTAGCTAAATAAGTGGTCTACCTATAAGACAAATGAATAATTTATTCGAATCTCTTAAACGCGATATGTAACACTTTAATCATTAACCAAATTGTTATTACAATGATTAAGATTGAAAAGAAGCTGTTCCAAAAGGGTTCACTCCATTAATAGTAGATTCTAGTTCTTCCCCTCGATTTTAAAGCATTATTTTATACAATTCACCTGATCTTTTAAGAAATCTCTATCAATTTTATAATACCAAGAAGCTTATCATTACCCATTAATTCCGCGATATTTTATATAATTCCGCGAAATCCGGATTTTTCCCGCGCTTTTCCGTAATAATTCCGCGCATTTGAGATTAATTCCTCGAACGTAAAAAAACATATAAAAAAGCGAGAAACCCTCAGGTCTCTCGCTTCTCTTCATTGCCCAGCGACGTCCTACTCTTGCAGGGGGAGATCCCCCAACTACCATCGGCGCTCGAGCTTAACTTCCGTGTTCTCATACGGGGCGCGATAAGCGGCGAACTTCTTCGTCAGCTGCGCGATGCCAGATCCTCATGGATCTCTCGAATATCCACTCCGGTCTGACATCACTTGCTTCCTCGAATTTCTTGCTTCTCCCACCCCTACGAAGCTTTCGAAGAAGTCTTTGATTGTCTTTCCTGCAGCTTTTTTCTCTTACGAGCTTACTACACTTTTTGAATACAAAAAAGCGAGAGACCCTCAGGTCTCTCGCTTCTCTTATGTTGCCCAGCGACGTCCTACTCTTGCAGGGGGAGATCCCCCAACTACCATCGGCGCTGAAGAGCTTAACTTCCGTGTTCGGCATGGGAACGGGTGTGACCTCTTCGCCATCATCACTAGACTAACAGGATGTTAGCCGTTCGGTGTTCACCACAGGACGTGGTGGCACTTAATCGAACTTCCTTATTTCAGGTGTTCCCTGAAAACTAGATAGCACGCACAACTTTCCAATATTTTAGGTTAAGCCCTCGATCGATTAGTATTCGTCAGCTCCACGTGTTGCCACGCTTCCACCCCGAACCTATCTACCTCATCATCTCTAAGGGATCTTACCAGCTTCATGCTGTGGGAAATCTCATCTCGAGGGGGGCTTCATGCTTAGATGCTTTCAGCACTTATCCCTTCCACACGTAGCTACCCAGCTATGCTCCTGGCGGAACAACTGGTACACCAGCGGTGTGTCCATCCCGGTCCTCTCGTACTAAGGACAGCTCCTCTCAAATTTCCTGCGCCCGCGACGGATAGGGACCGAACTGTCTCACGACGTTCTGAACCCAGCTCGCGTACCGCTTTAATGGGCGAACAGCCCAACCCTTGGGACCTACTTCAGCCCCAGGATGCGATGAGCCGACATCGAGGTGCCAAACCTCCCCGTCGATGTGGACTCTTGGGGGAGATAAGCCTGTTATCCCCAGGGTAGCTTTTATCCGTTGAGCGATGGCCCTTCCATGCGGAACCACCGGATCACTAAGCCCGACTTTCGTCCCTGCTCGACTTGTAGGTCTCGCAGTCAAGCTCCCTTGTGCCTTTACACTCTGCGAATGATTTCCAACCATTCTGAGGGAACCTTTGGGCGCCTCCGTTACACTTTAGGAGGCGACCGCCCCAGTCAAACTGCCCACCTGACACTGTCTCCGCACCGGATCACGGTGCTGGGTTAGAATGTCAGTACAGCCAGGGTAGTATCCCACCGACGCCTCCATCGAACCTGGCGGTCCGACTTCTATGGCTCCTACCTATCCTGTACAAGCTGTACCAAAATCCAATATCAGGCTACAGTAAAGCTCCATGGGGTCTTTCCGTCCTGTCGCGGGTAACCTGCATCTTCACAGGTACTATAATTTCACCGGGTCTCTCGTTGAGACAGTATCCAAGTCGTTGCACCTTTCGTGCGGGTCGGAACTTACCCGACAAGGAATTTCGCTACCTTAGGACCGTTATAGTTACGGCCGCCGTTTACTGGGGCTTCGATTCAGAGCTTCTCCCGTAAGGGATAACCCCTCCTCTTAACCTTCCAGCACCGGGCAGGTGTCAGCCCCTATACTTCGCCTTACGGCTTTGCAGAGACCTGTGTTTTTGCTAAACAGTCGCTTGGATCTTTTCACTGCGGCTCCCCTGGGCTATAAACCCGAGGAAGCACCCCTTCTCCCGAAGTTACGGGGTCATTTTGCCGAGTTCCTTAACGAGAGTTCTCCCGATCGTCTTAGGATTCTCTCCTCGCCTACCTGTGTCGGTTTGCGGTACGGGCACCTTTTTCCTCACTAGAGGCTTTTCTTGGCAGCGTAGAATCAAGGACTTCGGTACTAAATTTCCCTCGCCATCACGACTCAGCCTTCATGGTGAACGGATTTGCCTATTCACCAGCCTAATCGCTTGGACGCGCATTTCCAGCAGCGCGCTCTCCCTATCTTTCTGCGTCCCCCCGTCGTTCAAACGGAAAGGAGGTGGTACAGGAATATCAACCTGTTATCCATCGCCTACGCCTTTCGGCCTCGGCTTAGGTCCCGACTAACCCTGAGCGGACGAGCCTTCCTCAGGAAACCTTGGGCTTTCGACGGACAAGATTCTCACTTGTCTTTCGCTACTCATACCGGCATTCTCACTTCTAAGCGCTCCACCAGTCCTTTCGGTCTGACTTCACAGCCCTTAGAACGCTCTCCTACCATTGTCGTAAGACAATCCACAGCTTCGGTGATACGTTTAGCCCCGGTACATTTTCGGCGCAGCGTCACTCGACCAGTGAGCTATTACGCACTCTTTAAATGATGGCTGCTTCTAAGCCAACATCCTGGTTGTCTAAGCAACGCCACATCCTTTTCCACTTAACGTATACTTTGGGACCTTAGCTGGTGGTCTGGGCTGTTTCCCTCTCGACTACGGATCTTATCACTCGCAGTCTGACTCCCGCGGATAAATCGTTGGCATTCGGAGTTTGACTGGATTCGGTAATCCGGTAAGGACCCCTAGTCCAATCAGTGCTCTACCTCCAAGATTCTTGCCGCGAGGCTAGCCCTAAAGCTATTTCGGAGAGAACCAGCTATCTCCAGGTTCGATTGGCATTTCACCGCTACCCACACCTCATCCCCGCATTTTTCAACATGCGTGGGTTCGGGCCTCCATTCAGTGTTACCTGAACTTCACCCTGGACATGGGTAGATCACCTGGTTTCGGGTCTACGACCACGTACTATTTCGCCCTATTCAGACTCGCTTTCGCTGCGGCTCCGCCTTCTCAGCTTAACCTTGCACGGGATCGTAACTCGCCGGTTCATTCTACAAAAGGCACGCTGTCACCCATTAACGGGCTCCAACTAGTTGTAGGCACACGGTTTCAGGTTCTTTTTCACTCCCCTTCCGGGGTGCTTTTCACCTTTCCCTCACGGTACTGGTTCACTATCGGTCACTAGAGAGTATTTAGCCTTGGGAGATGGTCCTCCCGGATTCCGACGGGGTTTCACGTGTCCCGCCGTACTCAGGATCCGTCTCGGAGGGCATCGGATTTTGACTACAGGATTGTTACCTTCTCTGATGGACCTTTCCAGGTCGCTTCGTCTATCCGTGCCTTTGTAACTCCAAAGAGACGTCCTACAACCCCAGAGGGCAAGCCCTCAGGTTTGGGCTGATTCCGTTTCGCTCGCCGCTACTCAGGAAATCGCGTTTGCTTTCTCTTCCTCCGGGTAATGAGATGTTTCAGTTCCCCGGGTCTGCCTTCCATTCCCTATGTATTCAGAAATGGATACCATCCTATTAAAGATGGTGGGTTCCCCCATTCGGAAATCTCCGGATCAAAGCGTACTTACAGCTCCCCGAAGCATATCGGTGTTCGTCCCGTCCTTCTTAGGCTTCTAGTGCCAAGGCATCCACCGTGCGCCCTTAGTAGCTTAACCTTCGATTTGTTAGGCATTACTGCCATAACGCATCAGTTATTACTAAGTTATTGCATAAAAAATAATTATTGGATGTCGTTGTTTGTGCTATCTAGTTTTCAAGGAACAAGGCTACTACTTGAATCCGCCTAAGCTTCATCACTTCACCTGTTTTGAAAGAATAAATCATTCTTTCAAAACTAAACGAAACGCTCATGTAAGGTTGGTAACGTAAGTTACCTTCGTAATTCTCCATAGAAAGGAGGTGATCCAGCCGCACCTTCCGATACGGCTACCTTGTTACGACTTCACCCCAATCATTTGTCCCACCTTCGGCGGCTGGCTCCATAAAGGTTACCCCACCGACTTCGGGTGTTACAAACTCTCGTGGTGTGACGGGCGGTGTGTACAAGGCCCGGGAACGTATTCACCGCGGCATGCTGATCCGCGATTACTAGCAATTCCGGCTTCATGCAGGCGAGTTGCAGCCTGCAATCCGAACTGAGAACGGCTTTATGGGATTCGCTTCACCTCGCGGTGTTGCTGCCCTTTGTACCGTCCATTGTAGCACGTGTGTAGCCCAGGTCATAAGGGGCATGATGATTTGACGTCATCCCCACCTTCCTCCGGTTTGTCACCGGCAGTCACCTTAGAGTGCCCAACTGAATGCTGGCAACTAAGATCAAGGGTTGCGCTCGTTGCGGGACTTAACCCAACATCTCACGACACGAGCTGACGACAACCATGCACCACCTGTCACTCTGTCCCCCGAAGGGGAACATCCTGTCTCCAGGATTGTCAGAGGATGTCAAGACCTGGTAAGGTTCTTCGCGTTGCTTCGAATTAAACCACATGCTCCACTGCTTGTGCGGGCCCCCGTCAATTCCTTTGAGTTTCAACCTTGCGGTCGTACTCCCCAGGCGGAGTGCTTAATGTGTTAACTTCAGCACTGAGGGTGGAACCCCCCAACACCTAGCACTCATCGTTTACGGCGTGGACTACCAGGGTATCTAATCCTGTTTGCTCCCCACGCTTTCGCGCCTCAGCGTCAGTTACAGACCAGAGAGCCGCCTTCGCCACTGGTGTTCCTCCACATATCTACGCATTTCACCGCTACACGTGGAATTCCACTCTCCTCTTCTGCACTCAAGTCCTCCAGTTTCCAATGACCCTCCACGGTTGAGCCGTGGGCTTTCACATCAGACTTAAAAGACCGCCTGCGCGCGCTTTACGCCCAATAATTCCGGACAACGCTTGCCACCTACGTATTACCGCGGCTGCTGGCACGTAGTTAGCCGTGGCTTTCTGGTTAGGTACCGTCAAGGTACCGCCCTATTCGAACGGTACTTGTTCTTCCCTAACAACAGAGCTTTACGACCCGAAGGCCTTCGTCACTCACGCGGCGTTGCTCCGTCAGACTTTCGTCCATTGCGGAAGATTCCCTACTGCTGCCTCCCGTAGGAGTCTGGGCCGTGTCTCAGTCCCAGTGTGGCCGATCACCCTCTCAGGTCGGCTACGCATCGTCGCCTTGGTAAGCCATTACCTTACCAACTAGCTAATGCGCCGCGGGCCCATCCTACAGTGTTAGCTCGAAAGCCAACTTTCAACATTGCATCATGCGGTGCGATGTATTACCCGGTATTAGCTCCGGTTTCCCGGAGTTATCCCAGTCTGCAGGGCAGGTTGCCCACGTGTTACTCACCCGTCCGCCGCTAAGATCAGGGAGCAAGCTCCCATCTCTTCGCTCGACTTGCATGTATTAGGCACGCCGCCAGCGTTCGTCCTGAGCCAGGATCAAACTCTCCGATAGAAAGCTTAATCTAGCTTTAAAACAATGTTTTGTTTCCGTAGAAACAACTACTTACATGGCGTTTCGTTCAGTTTTCAAAGATCGATTTAATTCTATTAATCTCGGTGTTATTCTCCCGAGTGACAACTTCTATCTTACCAGCAACATTCATATAAGTCAATGTCTTTTTTTAAAACATTTTTGTATGTAATTTGTATGTAAGATGTTGTTTGTTTTTCGAAGTGACAAGAAACATCTTACCATGTGATAACAATGGCGTCAACCATTTATGGGAATTAATTTTCATCCCCCCTTCCTCATCAATGGAAGGGGGCAGTTTTATCCTGTAAGTACTTCTTCTTCAGGGTATCTTATTTTAGAAGTCTTCTTAGAAGCAAAGATGAAGGCAAGCGTCAGGGGACCAAGTTTACCAACCATCATGATGACAATAATTGTTACTTTTCCTATTCCATCTAGGCTGCCTGTTAATCCCATTGAAAGTCCTACTGTTCCAAATGCGGATACAACTTCAAATAAATTAACTAAAAAAGGAGATTCCTGCGTTAGTTCAAGAATAAAAACTCCGAGTATAACAACCCCTGTTGAAATCACAGTTATTGCAAGAGCTTTAATAATGATAGAGAAAGCGAGCGTTTTATGAAAAATGGTTACTTCGTTTTTACCTTTTAAAAAGGTATTAACTGAAAGGAGCATAGCGATGAAGGTAGTAAGCTTAATTCCACCTCCAGTAGAAGCACTTCCAGCCCCTATGAACATAAGACATATAATAAAAAAGAGAGAAGCTTCTTCCATACTACCGATATCTACCGTATTAAAACCTGCTGTTCGAGGAGTTACAGCCTGAAATAATGCAGCCCATCCTTTTCCTGGACCATTTAGTTGCCCAATTGTAGAAGTGTTATTCCACTCGAGCGTGATAATCACGATAAAAGCAAGTGCATTTATGATGATACTCCCTATTACCATCAATTTCGTATGAAGGGCCCATTCACGAAAATGCTTCTTATTCTTAAGATCGATTAAAACCGTGAAGCCAATTCCACCTAAGATAAACAAGAGAGTAATAACAATATTGATAACCGGATCTCCAACATATGAAGAAAGACTGTCTGACCAAATCGAGAAGCCAGCATTATTATAAGCTGAAATAGAATGGAAAATTGCTGCGTAAATTCCGCTTCCTACTCCGTATTCAGGTATCCACCTCGCCGAAAGAATAATGGCTCCAATCATTTCTATTATGATCGAAAATAAAAGTAGACTTCGAACGAGCTTAACAATGCCTCCCATTCCTTTTTGATTTAATGCCTGAGTAATTAAGAGCCTTTGAGAAACCCCTATTTTTTTCCCTATTAATAGAAAGATCACAACTGCAAATGACATAATGCCAAGCCCGCCAATTTGAATGAGTAACATGATAACAAGCTGACCAAAAATAGTATACACACTGCCCGTATCCACTACTACTAGACCAGTAACAGTGATAGCAGATATAGCCGTAAACCAGGCATCAAGCCAGCTAACTGAAGTAGTGGTTGCCTGTGGTAGCTTTAGAAGAAACGTTCCGATCGTACTAACAAATAGAAATAGAAGCAACAAAGCTCTAGGCGGATGCAGTAAAACCTTTTTGTATTTCAAGACATACCCCTCTTTCTTCTTTAAGAACAGCCTCGCAAACCCCTCGAAATATACTTTCCACATCAAAAGCGTTAAAACGATTCATTTATATAGAAGTAAACAAAAAGAAAAAACACAGGACAACTGTGTTTGACACGAAGATATAGCTCATTAAAATTCTTTTTTTACCACAGCCTGATGTTATTCTTAATCCCTATGCTATCGACACAATAAAGGATTTCTCAATATGATTGAAATAATAATACATCCAGATTACCCACAAGTAAAGAAAATCATTTAGCGTCGATCTGCTCAAAGTAAAGATGTTGGTGAAGCTTACATCCATCATTAAAGAGAGACTGACAGTATGGACAAATTGAGTTTGAAGAAATGTACTGTTGTATCGTTAGTTCTGACTTGCAATTCCCACAAAGTACAGCTTTTTCATCAACTTCGTGTTTGGGCCACTTTATAACAGAATGATCCGTTGTTTCTTCATGACAATAGATACATGGATAATATGTACCACAACATTTGAATTTAATCGCAATAATATCCCGTTTACTATAGTAATGTTGGCATCTAGTTTCATCATCTACAACTTTACCTTTTATAACAATCTCTTCAGATCCCATTTTATATCCCTCTCTAATTCCATCTTCTATTACGTATCATTCTATCATTATCTTCCATTGTCTAGAAAAATGATTAATTAACTGATAGATCATTTTTAATCACATGGTCGGTCATGCAAATTTTGCAAAAAGAAAAACCTTTTTTGTCTCTGACATTCGCAGTCATTTGTATAAGTTCATCAAGATTACCTGAACAAATCTTTTCAACTTTCGTTCGCACACCCGCGTCTTTTTGTCGCCATAACGTTCGACATGTGGCGATATGAATTTTATTATAATCAGGATCGCTCCCTTTAAAATGATTAAATACATATCCTTCTGGATTAGCACGATACCAGTTTAAATAACGTTCTTCATTTTCTTTGAAAATACCGATCATAGTCTAGCCTCCCACTTATTTATCACTAGACCATTTTCGTCGTTACACTCGCTCCCCCCTCTTTACAATTTATTACAGATGTCAGTCTTTTTTTAACTAAATGTAATTTATTTTCCGAAGAAGGCTTTTTACTAATCGGGTAACAAATAAAGATTGTAATATTCGACATGCAAAGAGTGAGATGAGTATCAATTTTTCATCTAACCTTCTTATAATAGTTTGATTCGTACTTATAGAAATTTAAAAGGCTCCGCTCTTATGCGGAACCTTTCGCTTTAGTGATGGAATATGGGCTTACTTTGGTGTGTTTTAATATTCTTCTTTAAATAAGGAACAATCCAACGATCAAGCCCGAACTTAGCTGCATTGTAACCAGCAATGAGCAATAATATTCCAAGAATGACCATCATTGGATTTGTACTTGTTGTGCCACTAAACAGGAAGGCAAAATTCATGATCACTCCCATAAGAGCGGCAAGTATTGTAAATGTTCCAAGTAGTAATCCTAGCCCAACAAAGAATTCGCCCCAAGGAATTAAAACATTAAAGAAATCGACATTTGGAATTGCTGTCGTTTCTAAGAATGTAGCCCACCACCCTTGAACTGCAGGATGCTCACCACTAGCGTTGGCTACCGCCCCCTGTAAGAAGCCATTTGCATCAAAACCATTAGTGATTTTTGTCCAACCAGATGTCACCCATTGATAACCAAGATATATTCGAATAAAAAAAAGTATACCAGCAGCTGCTTTATTTTCTCTTAGAAAATGAACAAACATCTCTCTCACTCCCCACTATTTATTCTTAACACACCTTTATTGTAAGGGAGCTTCTAAAAACATTATGTGAATTACATCACTATTAATCTAACTGTTTTATATAGTTACGATTCGGGTATGAAATAACTGGATAATTCAAATAGGACAGAATCTCTTCTATTCTATGCATAACTTTCGTCTCTTTTGAATTTTCTCTTATCGATTACACGATAGAAAAGTAATGCAAGACAACCAATTAAGGTCACGTACCCCATCACACTGTACAAAGTAGCACCAGAAGTTTCTTCAAAAATCATTCCTCCAAGCAATGAACCTAGTATGCCAGACAAACCAAAAAACACCGAAATAAATAACAAATGGCCTGTCGCCTGTAAATGCTCTGGAACTAATTTGGTCACGTATTGAAAGGCCGCAACGTAAAATACACCAAACGTTACGCCGTGAAAAACTTGAAGAAGTATCGCTGCTTGAGGTCCTCCAACGTAAGCTAACCCTATCCATCTGACAGCATAGATCAAACCTGCTATTAAGATAAAGACCACTTCATTAAAACGCCTAAACCAAAAATGACTTGTCGCAAATATGAGAGCTTCACTAGCAACTGCAACGAACCAGGCTAGTCCTATTTGAGATTCATTTCCACCAAGATCCGTGATATAAATCCCTATGAAACTGTCATTTGCTCGATGCGGAATGGTTAAAAACATGATTGTAATCAAAAAGAGTAGGAAGCGAGGATTCTTTCCAATCCGTATGGCATCCCATACAGTCACAGGTTTATTATGTGTTTTGACATCTGATACTCTCATAGCTGTAAAAAAAGCAAGCAAAATCATGAGCATAAAAGGAACCAAAATAAAAGCTATACCAAAAAAAGCAAAAAACTGACCAACTACTAAAGTTGAAACTGCAAAACCAATTGAACCCCAGGTTCGAATACTTCCAAAGTTTCTATTCACGCTAGCTGCTGTTTTAACAGCCAGACTATCACCAAGAGCCCCTGTTGGGGACATAAAAACATAGAACGCCGCAGCGGAGATGAGAATAAACACATAGTTATGGTTCGTTAGAAGAAAAATGCTAATGATGGCAACGCCAACTAACGTTACGAGTAGAACCTTTTTAATTGTTCCGAATTTATCGCTTATGTAACCCCAAAACGGTTGAGCCATTATGGCTGCAAGTGGTCCGATCGCTAGGATAGATCCAATTTTACTCTCAGACATACCACTTTGTTGAAAATATACTGGCATATAACTAATGATGATTGTATTTGCTCCATGAAAAAAGAACAAGAACAGACTAAGGAAAAAGACAGAGTCTCTTTTGGTCATCTTTTAAGCCGTCCTCCCTTGCTAAATGTGATGCGCTCAAAATACTTCTTCTAACTCTATAGTAAGTACAATTGAATTGCAATGCGCTTTCATTAGGATTGGTTCCATTATTATTACTATATTCTCCTACCTTATCAACCACTTCGAACGCCAAAAATTTCCAATCTATTACAAATATCGATCATAATTTGAAGGGGATACGCATATCTTGTAGAAATATCCAATTAGTACTAAGTTAAAATGCTGATTATGGGGGATTTCTATGAAAAATGGAAGCGAGCTACAAGAGCCGAATTTAGATATTATTTTTCACCATATTTCAGATCTTATTTTCCAAATTCGTGTGATCGATGTTCACCATTATGAAATCGAAGCTGTAAATGAAGCTTATCTAGCAAGTTATGAGACTTCCAAAGAAGCCATATCTGGGCGGAGAATCGAAGACTTTCTAGGGGTTGACCAAGGAATACAAGCGATTAAAAGATTCCAAGAAGCCATGATTCGTAAGAAAACCATTCAATTTGAAGAAGGTTATTCTTTCCCAAAACAGGGATACAAGCTATTTGATATTACACTAGTGCCACTTGTAGAAGAGGGGAATGTTTCGAGGATCATTGGAATTGCGAAAGATATTACCGAGAAAAGAATGAATGAAGAGCACCTCGCTCAATCCGAAAAGCTATCGATTGTTGGACAACTTGCAGCTGGGATCGCACACGAGCTTCGAAACCCGCTCACTTCTTTAAAGGGTTTCTTAAAATTAATACAGTTCAAAAACTCTGATCAAGACATTGATCGCTATGCCCAGGTGATGGATTCAGAATTTCATCGGATCGAACAGATTATCGATGAATTTCTTATTCTTGCAAAACCAACAAAAATTAATTTTAACTATAATCGAATCGATCTCATATTAGATGAAGTCATTGAATTGCTAAGTGGCCAGGCTAATATGAAAGCAATCATTCTAACAAAAGAGTACCACTCTTCTCTCCCAGAGATTTATTGTGAAAGTAATCAATTAAAACAAGTTTTTATTAATTTGATAAAAAATGCGATGGATGCTATCGGTGAAGAAGGAGAAATTACAATCTCAGCCCGAGAATGTAACGATAAATTACAAATTAGAATCATTGATAATGGTAGCGGAATCACAGATGAAGAGCTTGAGAAACTCGGCTCTCCGTTTTTCACTACCAAAAAGAACGGGACAGGACTTGGGCTTACGATATGCAAACGTATAGTAAAAAAACATAAAGGGAACTTAACTATCGAAAGTAATAAGGGGAAGGGCACGATCATTACGCTCACTTTTCCAAAGGGGGTTGGCAATTAACCCCCCTGTTATTCAGGGCCTTGCGTATGGCCCTTTTGCTTTGTATGCTCCTTTAACCATCTCTCTACCATATATAAAGCTTCTTTAGGTTTTTGCCAATGTAGAACATGACCTGTCTGTGGAATAGCATCAATCCTACATTCCCCTTTCACTTCATTCCGCATCACGTTTGCTGCATGCTTTCTATTAGTTTCATCTGCTACAGGAAGTGTTGCCCTTAGGAGATAGATAGGAACATTTACCATATGAAAAATTTCTTTGCATGGTTCTTGATAGAGGGACTTCATAATCGCTCTTACTGTACTACCACTAGCCCTTAAGGCTACGCCATTTTTCCTTTCCTCCATATCCCTATGTACCATTTGCTCTAAATACTTGCTCCACCTTCCGATTTCCATTTTCTTCTTTTGTTCATATTCTTCCAATTTTATGTAATGATTTTCTACCACCCATTGAGACATTTGTTCAAGAAGTTCTTCAAGCGTTAGTGACGGATCATCAGAAGAATGAAGATAACCACCATCAATCATCACGATACCTTTTACCATTTTAGAGAATTGACTACTATAATGAAGTGCCAGGGCAGCTCCCCACGAATGCCCAATGAGCCAGACTGGTACGTCACTTAATGATGTACCAACCTTATGAAGCCACTCTGTTAGAAATTCAAAAGAATAACTCTTATCTTCATTAAATGGAGGCGTCTCACCATGGCCTGGTAGATCAATCGAGATTAAATGAAAGTAATCCTTAAGACCTTCTGCCATCTCACTAAAACCAAGTGCATTGTTCGTTAAACCGTGAAGAAGAATGACAGTTGGCTGACTCCTATCTCCCCATTCAAAACCATGAACATAACTGCCATCTATTTCTATTATGATTTTTTTCATTTCACTTTTCCTTTAAACTATGACTTACTTCATATATTCGACTAGCAGGATTCATTCCCTCTCTCTCGAAATGAGTCTGATAGGAAAATCAAATTGAGATGGAGGTAATCAATGGAAATCAGAAAAGCGGTCGTAGATGATGCTTTAGCGATAGCAAATGTTCATGTAAACAGCTGGAGAACGACTTACCGTACGCTTATCTCAGAAGACTATTTGAATTCATTAGACGTTCAAATACGCGAGGCTCGTTGGCGGAAAGGAATTGAAAATGGAAGTATTATCCTTGTGGCAGTCGAAGAAGGGGAAATAATAGGATTTGCGAATGGCGGAAAAAACAGATCAGCTGCTTACAAATTCGATGGAGAACTTTATGCGATATACCTTCTTGAAGAAGCACAGGGAAAGGGAGTTGGCAAACAACTCCTGTGCTCGGTAGCTAAACATCTTAGAAGCGAATCTTATCAGTCTATGCTTGTTTGGGTACTGAACGGAAACCCAGCTTCTCAATTCTACGAAAGTTTTCATCCACTTCAAATTGCCGTGGAAGAAACAGAAATTGCAGGTAAGACATTTAAAGAAACCGGATTTGGTTGGAAAGACCTGAATGAATTAATTGGATTTTGTAGCTAAAGGTATTGAAGAAACATCAAAAATGATGGCCGTGATTGCTCACGGCCCTTTTTCACTTCACACTTTCTTTTTCTTCATATGGATGGGCTACCCATCCTGATGGATCGATGAAAAGGCGAACGGCTACAACTTGCCGATCATCCATTAATGTAAAGAAGTGTGGTGTATCAACCGGTACAGAAATCACGTCACCCGGATCGAGCTCAACATCAAAATACCCCACGCTACCTTTAATGATAAAAATCCCATGTCCCGCCGTTATCGCTCTTACTTCGTCCTCAGTATGCACATGAACCTGTTCAAACTTTTTCAGAATCTTATCAAGATCAGGCGTTTGTTCAGAAAGTGCCACCACATCCCAGCTTCCATATCCATTTCGCTTAGCTAGAGAACGAATGTCATCATCAAATACACTCAGAATTTCATTTTTCTGTTCCTCTGTAACATGACAATTTCCCTTAAGAGACGTCGGTAGCTTCTCAACATCCCAGTGTTCATATAACACTCCTTCATTCTGAAGAAATGCCTCTACTCGATCTTGACCATCAATAACTTCATTTGTATTTCGTATTTTAATTACTGCCATTAATGCTTCCTCCTTTTTTGTTAAGCTAATGAAACTTTGTTGATTAACTTACAATTGCTTGAAAGCTTCGTAACTTAAGATGATATTCAAAAAGGAATTCAAATGCTTCCAGATATTTTTTTGCTTCAAAACCATTACGTCCCCATACCGTAATCCCATGGTTTCGCATCAAAATGGCTTTCGTGTCATTCTTAAGCACGTGCACCACATCATGAGCTAGTAGAGAAAGATCAGCTGAATTATCGATAATCGGTACTGTCACTTTGTCATTCTGTCCCCATAAACCAAAAGCTTTAACTAACTCAAGTCCTTGAAACGTAACTTCTCCTTCTCCCGCAAAAAGTTCAGATATAACATTATTTTCAACTGTATGCACGTGTAAGCAACAGCCTGCATCTGTCTTTGAATAGATCGCCTGATGAATAATGGTCTCTGCTGATGGTTTCAATAGAGTCTCTTCAATCGGCTTCCCTTGTCTATCCACTAGAATGAAATCTTCTTTTGTTCGTTTTCTTTTATCCTTTCCACTAGCCGTTACTAAAAATTGAAGCGGCGAATCACTTACCTTAATTGAAAGATTTCCACTTGTTCCACGGAACCAATCTCTTGCTGCTAATTCATCTTTAATATCAGCAAGTTCGTTCCATCGATTCTCCACTTGGCACATGATTCTTCCCCCTTTCTTCAGTTAACTTTTCGACGATATCATCAAACGTTTCAAATAAAACGGCTGGAATGCCAAGTTCTTGACACTTCTCCGCTAAAAAGTCTCTAGCAAACACAAAATCTGCTTGCTTTGAAGCTTCTAAATCGGTAATAGAATCTCCAATCACAATTTTTCGGTTAGCCTTTTTATCAAAACGATTTAATATACCTGGCTTGCAACAACCGCAATCTTTCGTACAATCGTCTCCACAGGCATACGGCCAAGTTATTGAGATGGTATCAGTAGTAAAATCACTGCCATTACAGAAGATATTTTCTTCTGGAATACCGTATGGCTTAAGAAGAGGGTAAATAAAGAAATCGATCCCTCCACTGACGATATAGAGCTCGATCCCTTCTTGCCTCGTGTAGTCTACGAATTCGCTAAAACCCTGTCTGATTTCAGTTGTAGCTACTAAATAATCGAGTAATTCCTGTTTCAATTTGGAAGGGATTAAGTGAAACATCCTTCCGACCCCTTCACGAATGGAAATATTTTGAGCGAGCACATCATCTTTTATTTGCTCCCACTCTTTCGGAGCAAATCGTTTCATCAGGGAAACGATATTATCACTTTTCGTAATGGTGCCATCAAAATCGCAAAAAATAATCGGCTGCTTCATCGCACTACCTCCCCGCTCCCCCACTTTGTAAGAGCCTGATGAAGTTCCTCACTATTTTGAGAGGCCTGTTCAAGAGGTTGCTCTGTTAAAACAGCTTGAATGGCATCTCGGAAAGCTTTTCCGCCTGCAGCTGCTCCACCGGGATGCCCGTGCACCCCGCCTCCCGCATTAATAACACTGTCTATACCGAAATCTTTTATAAGGTACGGTACTAGTCCAGGATGAATGCCCGCTGAAGGAACAGGGAATGTTCTTTTCAGCTTATTATTTCTCGTTAAGGCTTCTGCTGTTGCGAGCGCCTCTCTTCGATCAAGCGCTACACTCCCATAAGGCGAAGGGAAAAGGGAAAAGTCTGCCCCAGCAGTTCGAAGCAACTTTCCAAGTAATAGGGAGTAACTTACCCCATGTGTGCTTGAGGCAGCCATTGCACCAGAGAATGCAGGGTGTGCCATGATTGGAACCGGAATATCCGGGTCCTCTGAAAGTGATTGCAATGCATCTAGTCCATATGTAAAAACATTAAACAGAAGCGCATCTGCTCCTAATTCCACAGCAAGCTTTGCTCGATTACTGAGGTTTGCCGTTCTTCCTGTTAAATTCACTGCGTAACGCGTTCGCTTTCCTGTCAATTCAGCCGTTTCATCCAGCATTTTTCGTAAGGCGGGTACTCGCTTTTCAAGAGGGGTTAACTCATTTTCAAAAAGGATTTCATCGTCCTTCACAAAATCGACTCGACCAAGCGCCTGCTGTTTCATTTGTTCCTGCAATTCGCCTAACGGTTTTCCAATAACTCCTTTGAAAATACTCATAACGAGCGGTCGATCGTATACTTCTGTAAGATTTCGAATACCGTCTATTCCATATGCTGGACCTGGGAATTGATTTAGTAACCCTGCAGAGAACTCTAAATCAACCAGCTTAATTTCACCATCAAGTGAAAGCTTACCGATGACTGTTGTTAAAATCGCAGGTAGATCCGCACTGAAATTGATGGTGGGGTAAGCAATCGCGATGATGCCCTTTTCCCCTTTTTCCTCTACGTGAACGACTTCACCCTTATGCTTCTTTAACTGCTTTTTTTCTAATAACGGTAGATTGGTCCAAGTCCCAATCGTTAATCCAAGGGCGATCGCTTCAGCGCGCTTAGATAATTGTTGGTCATTCTTAACAAGGTAAGTTGCCACAAGATGACTCATCATGCTCATTCCTTTCCATCGCGCTAGTCCTCAATCTTTGATCATACAAAAAAGACCCCTTCACGAGGAAGAGGTCGTTATCACCATGCTCTTCCTCTTATCTTCCAGCTTTTGCTGCGAGAATTAGCACCGTGTCTTCAAGTAACCTTGAAAATCGGTTGCCGGGCTTCAAAGGGCTCGTCCCTCCACCTCTCTGGATAAGAGTATGCAACTATTCGTTTAAGTAATTGATTCGAATTATGCCAGACGTAGGAAATCCTGTCAATCTATTTTTTTACTTTTCTGAATCAAAAGAGATTAAGAGAATTAATTCGTTCAACTGCCTCCCTGAGTTTCTCTTCGGAAGTTAATAAGCCTACTCTCACATAGCCTTCCCCATACTCTCCAAAGCCGTTCCCAGGCGCAACTACAATTTGAACATTCTCAAGCAAGTAGTCCGCAAATCCCTCTGAAGTAAATGATTCAGGTACTTTTAACCAGGAAAAAAATGACCCCGCAGGAGAAGTTACATCCCAGCCAATATCGTGAAGCCCCTGTATCAATACATTCCGTCTAGATTCGTACGTTTGGCGAAGGTTCTCAACACATTCCTGTGAACCTAGTAAGGCTTCTGCAGCTGCTTCTTGCACTGCACTAAACAAACTAACGTAGAAATGATCCTGAAGCAGGTTGATGCTTTCCACTACAGATGGGTTTCCGACAGCGAACCCAACACGCCATCCTGCCATATTATACGTTTTGGAAAGAGTATAAATCTCAATTCCCACATCTTTAGCACCTTCTGTTTCCAAAAAGCTTTTAGGACGTTCTCCATCGAATCCGATCGCTCCATAAGCAAAATCATGAACGACACAGATGTCATTGGCATCCGCAAACCTAACCGTTTCATCAAAAAAGCTTTTCGTTGCTACAGCAGCGGTAGGATTGTTTGGATAATTTAAAAACATGAGCTTTGCTTTTGCAAGAGCACTCTCTGGGATCGCGCTATAATCAGGCAGAAAATCATTTTGTTCAAGTAACGGCATCATCTGCATATCCGCTTCAGCCATTGCAACTCCAGACCAATAATCAGGATAGCCAGGATCTGGCACGAGCGCCACGTCACTTTTATTTAACAAACATTGACTGACTTCTACAAGGCCAGCTTTTCCACCAAAGAGGACGGCTACCTCTTTCTCCGGATCAAGCTCAACACCAAACTCTCGCTTATAGAATTCAGCCGCGGCTTGTTTCAGAAAAGGCTGCCCCCTAAATGGCGGATACTTGTGGTATGCAGGGTTTTCAGCTGCCTGCTGCAAAGACTCGATAATATGTGCAGGCGTCGGCTGGTCAGGATTTCCTTGGCCAAGGTTAATAATGTCATATCCCGCCTCTACATAACGGTTCACTTTTCCAGCAAGCTTCGCAAAAAATTGTTCTGGTAAACGTTTAAGTGCATCTGAAGTTTGAAATTGTTTCAAATGGAATCACATCCTGTTAAAATTTTCGAGAAATTCTAATAAGTTATGTTATCTTGGATACACAACCATGTAAAGGTCAATTTCTAAACATGTAAGGAGGACAAATCAATGAAAAACCTTGCCCTGTTGCAATTTGATATTGCTTTTGGCAATCCAGAAAAGAATTTCTCTAAAGTTGAAGAGCTTGTTTCTAAGGCGGTGAGTGACAAACTAGATATTATCGTTTTACCAGAATTGTGGTCCACAGGTTATGATTTATCTCGTCTTGATGAAATTGGAGATACTGATGCAGAAAAGTCGATTGCTTTTCTATCTCGCCTCGCCAAAAAAAACGACGTAAATATTGTCGGGGGCTCCATCGCTAAGCATCATAACGGCGAAGTAACGAACACCATGCTTGTGTTCAATCGAGATGGGCAGCTCGTTCATGAGTATAGCAAAGCGCACCTGTTTCGTTTAATGAATGAAGAGAAATTCCTCGTTTCTGGAAATGAAAAAAGTCATTTTACACTTGAAGAACTCCCATGTGCCGGGTTCATTTGTTATGATATTCGCTTTCCTGAGTGGCTTCGCCTTCATGCAGTTGAAGGTGCCCAAGTATTGTTCGTACCAGCAGAATGGCCAAAGCAACGCACCGATCATTGGCGAGCATTACTTATCAGTCGCGCGATTGAAAATCAGTGCTACGTGATTGCTTGTAATCGTGTCGGGGCAGATCCTGATAATACGTTTGGAGGACACTCATTGATAATTGATCCGTGGGGAACAATTATCGCAGAAGCAGGAGAAGAAGAAGTTATTTTAACAGGTTCTATTGACGAAGAGGAAATGTCATCAATCCGGAGTCGCATTCCTATCTTTGAAGATCGACGTCCAGATATTTATAAATAATATTCAAAATATTATTGACAAACATGTTCCTTTCTATGTAACATACATTTCAAGCGAAAAAATTGTAAAATAATTTCATAAACTTTCTCTTATCAAGAGCAGGCTGAGGGATTTGGCCCTATGACGCCCAGCAACCGACCTATTTTAAAGTCCAGATGAATCGATGACTTAAATGGCACGGTGCTACTTCCAACAGGATGATATTCATTCTGGAAGATAAGAGGTGTGAAGTATCTCTGTCTTCAAGCCTCTTTCTTCGGAAAGAGGCTTTTTTTATGCCGAAATTCCGATCTTCATGCAATACAACAACCATAAATAGTTGAAAGGGGAATTTTACATGGGTATTCAGATCACTTCAGGGTACACACCGTTTACAAGCGAAACAGTTGTGCAATTTTTAGAGCATCACGAGCTTTTGGATCGCACCGCTCCTGTTCATGTAAAGGAAATTGGCGATGGCAATTTAAATTATGTCTTTCATGTTCAACACAAGAAAACAGGACAATCCTGGATCGTCAAACAAGCCTTGCCTTATGCCAAAGTAGTTGGCGAATCCTGGCCGCTTACACTTGATCGGTCCAGAATTGAAAGCGAGGCGCTCAAGCAAGCTCACTCGCTCGTTCCTGACTTTTCTCCAATCGTTTATTTGCATGACTCTGAAAAAGCCGCAACGGTTATGGAAGATTTATCAACGCACACTATTTTACGCAAAGGACTTATTGAAGGACGTATATATCCTGAACTTGCAAGAAACGTCGGTACCTACCTCGCTCATACGCTCTTTTTCACTTCTGACTACGGTCTTGGTTCGGCAAATAAGAAAGAGCTTGCCAAACGGTTTAGTAATCCAGACTTATGTGGCATAACAGAAACCCTCGTATTTTCAGATCCTTTCTACAATGCCGAAAGCAATGCCTTTACAGAAGAGCTTCGAGCAGATGTTGAATCGCTGTGGGAAGATGACGATTTCCTCACTGAAGTGGCCTCCCTCAAACACTCTTTTTTAACAAAAGGAGAAGCTTTGATACATGGGGACTTACATACAGGTAGCCTGTTTGTTACGGAAAGCTCAACCAAAATAATCGATCCAGAATTTGCTTTCTATGGGCCAGCTGGTTTTGATGTCGGTGCTTTTATCGCCAATATTGCGCTTAGTATCCTGTCGCAGGAGGCCCATAGATCAGAAGAAGAGAAAGAAGGATACCTCGCTTATTTATTTGGCGTCACTACCGAGGTTTGGAACGTATTTGAATCTACTTTCCGATCATTATGGGACGACCATCTCTCAGAAGATAATCGTTATTCGAGAGGATACCTAGACGCTCTTCTACAATCTATTTTTGTCGATAGCATTGGATTTTCCGGCTGTAAAATCATCCGAAGAACGATTGGACTTGCTCATGTAGAAGAGATCGAGACGATCAGTGATCCAAGAGTAAAACTCGCTGTGGAAAAAAAGGCGCTTACCCTTGGAAAAAAACTTATTTTAGACCGAAAAAGCATCACTTCGATTGAACAATACATTAAAGCAATCAAGGAGGTCATTTAAATGACTGTTATCTCATCACTCCAGTGGAAAGGTGATCATCTCTTGCTCCTCGATCAACGGCATCTTCCACAACAAGAGATCTACC
The DNA here is from genome assembly GCF_056173725.1 of Anaerobacillus sp. 63XJN7_4_ISO-PGPR-S23-413. Lineage (NCBI taxonomy): Bacteria > Bacillati > Bacillota > Bacilli > Caryophanales > Bacillaceae > Anaerobacillus > Anaerobacillus sp. 63XJN7_4_ISO-PGPR-S23-413. Next base: position 693,264 of record NZ_CM149688.1, on the reverse strand, counting down.
TTAAGCAAACGGCAATCGAGGATGTCTGGAATAGCATTTCTGCCCTTGTCGTCCGCGGAGCACCAGCCATTGGAATCGCCGCAGCGTATGGTCTTGTTCTTTGGAGTCAGCATGTTCAAACAAACGAAGCAACAGCGTTCAAGACAGCGCTAGTCAACCAAGGAAAATATCTTGCCTCCTCTCGTCCCACTGCAGTTAATCTCTCTTGGGCGATCGATCGCATCATCCGAGCTAGCTTTTCCTTACCAACAGTTCAAAAAATGAAAGAAGCGATTCTGCACGAAGCACTTACTATCCATAAAGAGGATGAACTTGTCTGTCAGCGTATTGGAGAACATGGTCTGAAGCTATTAAATGATGGGGATACCATCCTCACACACTGCAATGCAGGTGGGATCGCAACAGCAAAATACGGGACTGCTCTTGCGCCTCTCCATCTGGCAAAGGAAAACGGTCTCTCCATCTCTGCAATTGCGACGGAAACCAGACCAGTTCTACAGGGTGCTCGATTAACCGCATGGGAGCTTGAGCGTGCTGGTATTGACGTTACGCTTATTACAGACAGTATGGTAGCTCACGTATTAAAAACAAAGAAAATCGCTGCAGTAATTGTTGGTGCTGATCGGATTGCTGCAAATGGTGATACAGCTAATAAGATTGGTACGCTCGGCCTTGCCCATATCGCAAAAGCATACAACGTTCCTTTTTATGTTGCTGCACCCATCTCAACAATTGACTACTCGATCCCTGACGGAGAAGCGATTCCGATTGAGGAGCGAGACCCGAAAGAAGTCACGCACTATAAAGGTGAACGTGTTGCAGCTGAAAACATTGGTGTATTTAATCCTGCTTTTGATGTGACGCCAAATGAATTACTTAACGGAATCATTACGGAGCACGGTATCGTTCGAACACCGTATGCTGAAAACCTTGCTCATCTTGCTTTCCCACACGCTAAAAACACGGAGGTACATTCATGAAACGCTTAGGACTTATTTTATCCATTCTTCTTCTCGTCGTGCTTGCAGCTTGTACGAGTGAGCAAGATGCCGTAAGTGCACCAGAAGCAAGCAATACGGAATCAAGTGAGGCAACTGCGAACACGGGTGAAGAAACGTCTAAAGTTTCTTCAGACATTCCAAAAGAAGTTCAAAAACCTATCAAAATAGCAGCGATTATGCAAGCATCCCTCGGTACATTTTCTTCCCAGTACGTAAAAGGAGTTGAAGATCAGGTTGAAAAATTTGGCGGAAGCGTTCAAGTTTATAATGCTGATAATGACCTTTCCAAAATGGCTACACACCTTGATACAGCCATCAACCAAAAAGTCGATGCGATCTTAATTGATCATGGCCGAGCAGATGCACTCGAAGCTGGAGTGAAAAAAGCCGTTGATAAAGGCATACCTGTCGTTGTGTTTGATAGCGATATTAACGTGCCAGGTGTAACAGTTATTGATCAAGATGATTATAGTCTTGCATGGAATACATTAAAAACGCTTGCTCAAGATTTAAATGGTGAAGGAAATATTGTCTATGTGTGGGTAGGAGGATTTGCGCCCATGGAGCGACGAAATGCGATTTATGAGGCCTTCCAGGAGCGCTATCCAGAAATCAATGAAATCGCTAAGTTCGGGACCGCGAGTGCTAATACAGCTCTTGATACCCAAACCCAAATGGAAACTATTCTAAAGCAATATCCAAACAAAGGAGATATTGATGCTGTATTTGCCCCATGGGATGAATTTGCGAAAGGCGCTACTCGTGCCATTGAGCAAGCTGGTCGAGAAGAAATCAAAGTTTATGGCATCGACATGAGTGACGAAGATCTCCAAATGATGCAAAAGGATAATAGCCCATGGCTTTCATCTGCCGCTACTGATCCGGCGGAAGTAGGACGTGTTCAAGTACGTTTTGCTTATCAGAAAATTGCTGGAAAAGAAACGCCTGAGATTTTCTCACTTGATCCGCATCTAGTAAAACAATCTGATTTACCAGACGAAACCATTTCAATGAGTGAATTAGGCAATTACGTCGATGACTGGGGCTCTTCTGACGCAGCTATTTCTCCGTGGATGGAGAAATTAACGCAACAGGATGATAGCAAATGAGTGAGTTATACATTCAAAACATTTCTAAATCATTCGGAAATATCCCTGTATTAAAAAACGTCTCCCTAACGATTCGTTCAGGCGAAGTGCACGCCCTGCTCGGTACGAATGGAGCTGGTAAAAGCACGCTTATGAAAATGGTTTGTGGAGACTATGAACGAGACAGCGGTTCTATTTTACTTAACGGAGAACCTCTACCGATTCATACACCTTCCGATGCAAAAAAAGCTGGCATCGGAATGGTTGTACAAGAAGTCGATACGGCTTTGTTTCCTACCCTATCCGTTTCTGAAAATATTTGGGCTGACTCAATGAATAAATCTCCTTTCAAACGCTATTCTTCTAACAAAGAACGGCAACGAACAAGAGATTTACTTAACTCTCTCGGTATTACTTTAACACCTGATAAACTGGCTTGCGAATGCTCGCTGTCAGAGAAACAAATGATCTTAATTGCTCGAGCAATGGCACAGGAGACGCAATATTTGATCCTGGATGAACCAACTGCTCCACTTAGTGTAGAGGAAACAAAGCTATTATTTCATCTTATTAACAAACTGAAGAAGAAAGGCGTGGGGATGATTTACATTTCTCACCGCATGCCAGAAATAGAAGAAATAAGCGACCGTTTTACGATTTTACGAGACGGCAAAGTTCATCTTTCCGCTGAAACAAAAACTGTTTCAGCGGATGAGATCATTTCCAGTATGGTTGGATCAACCCTTAGAAAAAAAGAACCCCGTCAAACAAAGAGCACGAGTCATGCTTTAATGCGGGCTGAGAATCTCTTTATACCCGAAACTGGAAAAACAGTGAATTTCTTATTGAATCATGGAGAAATCATTGGTGTCGCAGGACTTGTAGGTGCAGGAAAATCGGAAACTGCATTAACCCTCTTTGGAGCAACAAAGCATACAAGAGGATGTGTTCACATTAACAACCAAACATACCGCTTTCGCTCTCCAGCTGACGCGATTAAAGCCGGGATTTGTCTTGTACCAGAAGAGCGAAGAAAATCGGGTATTCTACTCGATTTCTCATTATCAGAAAACCTAACGCTCCCTTCTCTACGGCGTCATTCACTCAGAGGATTCCTTAATCGAAAAAAAGAGGAAAATTATTCATCCAGGCAAATAACTCAGCTCGGCATTAAAGCAGCTTCACCTAAAGAACCGATCCATCATCTCAGTGGGGGAAATCAACAGAAAGCAGCTATCGGAAAATGGTTATACGATGATCAGAAAGTATTTCTCTTTGATGAACCAACAAAAGGCATTGATGTGAAAGCCAAAGCCGAAGTGATAGCTCTAATAAAAGAGCTTGCCGATCAAGGGAAAGGGGTTATATATTTTTCCAGCGAAATCGAAGAGCTTCTTGATCTATCAGATAGAATCCTTGTCATGTACGATGGCGAAATTACCGCCACGCTCACAGGTGAAGAGATGACAGAGGAAGCCATTATGCAAGCAGCTACAGGAGGTAGGAAGATTGAAATCAGCAGCTGAACTCGTACAAACACAAAATCAAAGAGGGATCGCCTCACCATTCAAGGATAAAGTGATCAGCTTTTTCGTCAAATATGGTACGTTACTCGTCATCGTTGGACTTATTCTCATCTTCACTATTCTTAACGATCGCTTTCTTACTTACAGTAACTTTGCGGATATCCTTCGCTCCATTTCAATTGTGACACTCGTTGCACTCGGTGTTACCTTTACATTAATTGTTGGAGGTTTTGACTTATCTGTTGGCTCAACCGTTAGTCTCGCTACTGTTGCGAGCGCATCTGCCTTAGTCTGGTATCGGCAAGAACTTCTCGTCGCTCTACTCATTCCTATTGTGATCGGGATAGTGATTGGCTTAATAAATGCCTTCATAACAATTAAAATCAGAATCCCTGATCTTCTTGCAACGCTATCCGTTATGTATATCGTGAATGGGATTCAACTAACTTATACGAAAGGTTTTTCCATTTACAACAATATGCCTATGAGTGACGGGACAACCGCCCCAGGCAAATTCATTCCATCTTTTCTTTTTATTGGCCAGGGTGAAATCGCGGGCGTTCCTTTTCCAGCGATTTTTATGATTGTTTGCGTCATTCTCGTTCACCTTTTTCTCACTTATACACGAGCGGGAAGATTACTCTACATGACAGGCAGTAATCGAGAAGCTGCAAGATTATCAGGTGTTGCGGTTCAACGATATCGTACGCTCGCCTACGTACTTAGCGGACTGTTTGCCGGAATTGCTGGAATTGTTCTTGCTTCAAAAATTGGAACTGGTCAGGTTTCTGCCGGTGCACCTTTACTTATGGACGGCGTTGCCGCAGCATTGATTGGTTATTCTGTACTTGGTTCCGGAAAACCAAATGCATTCGGTACGTTCATTGGAGCTGTCTTAATTGGAATTCTATTAAATGGGCTAACAATGTTGAATGTTCCTTATTATGCTCAAGATATTATTAAAGGCACGATTCTGATTGGTGCTCTAGCATTCACGTTTTATCAAAACAAACGAGAAATTAAAATGTAAAAAAAGCGATGCCATGTGCATCGCCTTTTTTAATAACTGCCAATCATGAGGCTTAGGTTTCAATTCATTGAAGGAAAACACCCCATTTAACTGATCTACCAATCCGCGGGAGGATTTCCTATAGGAGGACTCGTTTGACCAGAGAAATAATGCTCATGCTTTTCTTTTGATATCGTTTCACCGCTAAACGTATGATAATGACCACCACCAGGTAATGTAATCGGCGGACTAGATCGAACGCTATAACGGTGTTGGTGACCCTGATCCATTACCGTAATCCCTTCAATACGGTGAACATGTTGATCAAACGAAGTCCCATTTACAGGCAAACTAAAACCTATCATACTTAAATGGTGATGATTGTATCGCTTTTCGATGCTCCCACGAAAATAATGAGAGTGAGCTTCAGGTAAAGCAACTCCTTTAGACACACTATTCTCTCCCTTCCTTATAACAGGCATAACACACCTTTATCATAATCCATTCAAATTGATTCAAACTCTCCTTTAGCATGAACTTGATATATGAAATCAAAGGAAAAATGAATCTATGAGCGAATACATTACATAGATGGATTTCTAAATCCAAATCAGAAAGAGGTGACCTATGGCTTCTTCATTTCAAATTTATGGACACCGCGGTTCATCAGGTACGCACCCTGAGAATACACTCCTTTCATTCCAGGCTGCTCATAGAGCTGGTGCTCACGGAATCGAACTCGACGTTCAATTAACTAAAGATCTTGTCCCTGTTGTTATTCATGATGAACGAGTTGAGCGAACAACGAATGGCATCGGTTTTGTAAAAGACTTTCTTTACGAAGATCTTATCCGATTAGACGCTGGCCAAACATTCTCCAACCGCTTTCAGGGAACGTCGATCCCTTCATTAAAAGACGTGTTGGAATGGGTGTCTTCCACTTCTTTACTCTTAAACATTGAACTGAAGAATGGCGTTTTTCCGTATAATAGTCTAGAAGATCGCGTCCTGGATCTTCTTACTTACTATAAGCTTTGCGACCGAACCATTCTGTCATCCTTCAATCATTATAGTATTCAGAAACTTGCACAAAAAAACGATAAAATTGAAACAGCTGTTCTTTTAATGGAAAAAATCATTGATCCATGGGACTACCTTCAACGCGTTGGAGCTCAAAGTCTTCACATAGAATGGCAGGCAGTGGATGAACATTTAATGAAAAACACCCAGAAGCGCGGAATTCCTGTGCGAGCTTTCACAGTAAATGATCCTCTACAAGTATCCAACCTCCAAAAACTCGGTTGTTCAGCGATATTTACGGACTACCCTGCTTCTGCTATCCAAACGATATAGCCTGCCCACCCAAAAAGGGCTAATGCCTACGTCCACATTTCCACCTCCCAACATACGTTAGTAAAGAAGCGACACATATTGACGGGAGGAACAATCATGAGTGGTTACGGTCAAGGTTTTGCGTTAATCGTTGTTTTGTTTATTCTTTTAATAATCATTGGTGCATCTTACATTTCGTAACTAAATTAAAAAGAAGGCTTCCGCTCTTTATAAGCGGAAGCCTTCTTTGTTAATCCTTCATTAATCTTTTATATGGTGATGTTCGTTCAATTACAAGCTCGTATTCGGATTGGAAGATGTATTTCCAGGTGTACGCGTTTCGCTTCCTGGAATATTTGTTGGCTCATATTGATTTTCACTAGAATCAGATACTTCCTGACCTGCTTCTTTTACTTTACTTCCAATTTCATGCAGGTCTTCTCCAGCTTCTTTCGCTGTTGAAATCACTTCTGTTGAATCTTCTTTTACCTGATTCACCTGATCAACCACTTCATCATTTACTTTTTCATAAAGTGATTGTGCATCATTCATTGCTTCCTTTAGTACTGAAGATGCTGATTGAATACGATCCATCCAGTCGTCCTTCACTTCGCCAGGGTTTTCCTTCACACGCGTATAGAAACCTCTTGAAGAATCTTTTACGTTTCCTGCTGTTGAGCGTACTTTGTTTCGAGTTGTTGAATCAAGCATAGCTACAGCGCCACCTACAATCGCGCCTACCAAAATACCTTTAACAAGCTTTCCGTTCTTTTCTTCGTTTACTGTCGTTGTCGTTTGCATGACGATTCCTCCTATTGTCTTTCTTAGTTTACTTAGCTAGTTTTTTCTTTCCCTTTATGTTAAAAGCTAAACTAAAAAATTTGACATGAACTTCTTTCTTCGCATCAGAATGCTGCTCTGTTATAATAGACAACGTTGTATGACAGCAGTTCGTAACCTTCCTGCTTCATCAAAACTAAAGGAGGAATTAGAATGAATAGCATGGATAAAGCATGGCTACCTTCTTCCGGACCAATGCCTCGCCCGGAAAGCGTAGAACAAGCACGAGAATTAATAAAAAACGAAGCATTTGATGCACCGAACGTTCAGGAAATCACGTTTAATGCACTCGAATTCACAGCAGTTTGTCCCAAAACAGGACAGCCTGATTTTGGACGAGTTGAAATTTCATATGTACCCGATGAAAAATGCATCGAGTCAAAATCACTGAAATTTTACCTCTGGTCTTACCGTGACGAAGGAAGCTTCTGCGAGACACTAGCTGCCCGCATCGCAGATGATGTTGTCTACGCAATCGACCCTTTGAAAGTTACAATTACAGTTTATCAATCAGCACGAGGCGGTATCGAGCTAAAAACAACAGCTGTTCGTGAGAAAGCAGCATCATAATATGACGAATCAATACATCGACCGTCAACTTGTCCTGTTTAACGTGTTATTTGCGACTTCCATTGTGATCGCAAACGTACTAGCAGGAAAAGTGGTGATGATCGGAAGTTTCGTGATTCCCGCGGCCGTTGTGATGTACGCCTTTTCGTTTCTATTCACAGATATCATTCACGAGAACTACGGGAAAGAAGAAGCAAAACGAACCGTTCAGTATGGATTTATTGCGCAAATTTTTGCTAGTATTATGATTTATCTTGGTATGCTTTTACCTGTAGCACCTTTTGCAACTGATACGCAGGCGGCATACGAAATTCTCCTAGGTCAGAATTATCGATTTGTTCTTGCCAGCCTTGCAGCCTATCTCGTTTCGCAACACGTAGACGTTTATATTTTCTCTGCGATTAAGAAACGTACAGCTGACCGTCATAAGTGGCTTCGGAATAACGTGAGTACACTGACATCTCAGCTACTTGATACAACCATTTTCATCACAATTGCGTTTATCGGAACGGTCCCTAACATATGGATCATGATTCTTTCACAATTTGTGGTTAAAATGGCGCTTGCTCTTTTAGATACGCCTGTCTTCTATTTTCTCACAAAAATCAATGGTGCTAAAAAGCCCATTCATAACGAAAACCCTCTGGATGCATGATCCAGAGGGTTTTTTGATATTTAAAGTCCATTCTGATTAGCTAGAGTCATTGAAACAGTCTGTTGTTTTCCGTCACGATAGAACGTTACATCCATTTTATCTCCAACTTTTTTATTGGAATACAAGTACTTACGAAGTGCGGCTGAATCCTTTACTTCCGTATCATCAAGCTTAACGACGACATCTCTTTCTTTCAACCCTGCGTCTGAAGCTGGAGAATTAGGAGCAATGCCCATTAGAACTACTCCGCTCTCTACACCTTCAGGTAAATTAAGCGTACCAGTCCAATATTGCGTTGGAACTTCAGCTAACGAGGCAGGTGTAACTCCCATTACTGGACGCTTTACTTCACCTGTCATTTCAAGCTGCTCAATGATCGGTTGCGCATCGTCAATCGGAATCGCAAATCCGATGCCTTCAACTGTTTCTTCTGCAATTTTGGATGAGTTAATACCAATTAATTGACCTTTAATATTAATTAATGCACCACCACTATTACCGGGATTAATCGATGCATCAGTTTGAATAACATCCGCCTCATAATCAGGCTGTCCATTCTGGTCAAGATCAACAGGAATCGTACGACTTGGGTTACTAATAATTCCCTGCGTCACAGATCCTTGAAGGAAGCCTAATGGATTCCCAACCGCAATAGCAGGTTCCCCTGTTTGTAGACTAGAAGAAGAACCAAGTTCGGCAACTGCTTCAACATCCTTCGCATCAATTTCTAACACAGCTAAGTCCATTAACGCATCCGTACCAAGTACCTTCGCCTCTGCTTTTTTCTCATTGCTTAACGTTACATCTACTGAAGACGCACCTTCAACTACGTGGTTATTCGTCACTACATAGGCTTTTCCGCCCTCATTCTTGTAAATAACACCAGACCCTGATGCAGCAGCCTGTCCCGATTGACCGGATGGATCTTCTAAAGAAAATCCACTCCCCTGGTTTTGATAGCTTGTAATACTTACGACAGCGTCCTGTGCTTTTTGAACAGCCGTTGTTATATCAGATGAGACATTGTATGCTACATTGGAAGTTTCAACACCCCCACTTGCAGTAGTGGTTACCGCCGCTTGATTTGTTGAAGACTGTTCTACATTCGAGACGAGCGGCGCCGCAACAAGCATAACGGATGCTCCGACAATTGCGCCGAACGTACTCGGTAAAAACCAATTCATCCCTCTTTTTGTCTGTTTCGCTCTTGATTGATTATCGTCATAGTAACCCATTCCCCGGTCACCCTTTCTCCCTTTTGATTTGTTTATAGTTCTATTGTAACGAGAGATGACGGTCGTTTCCTAAATATGTGATATTTTTGATATTGTTTGATATTTAACGTCATTTCATTTTTTCTACAGGGTATGTCCGTTATCCCCCTGGTATGACGCCAAATTAACTACTGTGTTATCTAAGGAATGTGACAGTATGGGAAAGCTAATTGAAAAAGTTGTCCCGTGATTCACTTCACTATGTACGTCAATTTTACCATGGTGATCCTCTACAATTTTATAGCTGACCATTAAACCAAGCCCAGTCCCATTTTCTTTCGTTGTATAAAAAGCTTGATCTAAATGCGGAATGTCTTCTTCGGCAATTCCAACTCCTCTATCCATGATATGAATAGTTGTCCAATCACCATCATTAACAAGCTTCAAGCGAATTTCTCCTCCATCAGGCATCGCTTCCATTGCATTTTTCACCAAGTTAAGTATAACTTGTTTCAACCTAACGTCTTCCCCCATGATCTGAACTTGCTCTTCTGGAAAGTTAGTATAAATCGTGATTTGCTTATGTTCTGCTTCCTGCTGCAATAAACTAACAACGTATTCGAGACAGTCCGTTAAGTTAATCGGTTTCAAATTAATTGATTGTGGCTTGCCAATCACCATTAAATCATTAACGATTATCGTTAATCGTTCTAACTCCTGTAGCATAATCTTAGAATATTTCGGGTTGTAGGTTTGCTCCGATTCTTGCAGCTGTACAAATCCTTTAAGAGAAGTTAAAGGATTCTTAATTTCGTGAGTGACTCCAGTCGCAATCCTTCCAATAAAAGCTAACTTCTCATTATGCGCAGCTTGCTCATACGATTTCACAATTGTGTTTAAATAAGATTGGAAGCGATTTAAAATAATAAACGTAATTCCCGAAAATAAAAGAAGTATAAGAATCGGAAATACAACGACTGGGGACATCGTAAGAAAGCCCATTACGGCATACTTTCCTGTTATTCCAGCCACAACAGTGATATAAAACCGTTTGTTCACGAACAAAGGAGAGAACAAGACAAAGAATAATTCCACCGGGCTTCCGCTAGCATACATCTCGTCTGTTCCAATGTAGCGAAAAATCTCTGTAATGAGGGCAGTCGTCATGAATACTACAAAAAAGAGATATTTTGTAGCAAAAGGCTGGTCCCTATTTGAAAACCACTTGGAAATAGGAATTAATGAAAATTCGATGGCATAGATCATCATTAGTGGAATGAGTTCTTTCGATTCATTTAGCAAGATCATAGTCGTATCGGGATCGATTAAAGGACTAATAATAAACCGATACACATCATATAAAATAACGGATACAAAAAACAGAAAGATAAATAACTTATTTGCCCGTCTTTCTTCCTCAATCTTGATTTCATTACGTATAGCTGAAGGCATATTAGCTCCTTACCCCGCTCATGCAGTTACATATTTTCCAAAGCAATGATGATTATACCATAAAATATTCGACAAAAATCTCCAAATTCCTCTATTTTTGTCAGTATCACTGAAGGTATCGATTCTAATGATTGTCACGCGAAATTCACATAAAAAAACCCTACAGTTTTTTTGTAGGGTTTTACATATATTCATTTTCCTTCATGAATTTTTCTTCATCTATTTTGTTTTTAACAACAGGTGGTTCAACCGTTAGTTTTGATAATCCAATTCGTTCCATGACGATGTTTACTTCTTCTGAAGATACTTTACTGTTCACTTTTTCGTCTGGAAATGCCCAGTGAACGAGGGCGCTGGCCATTTCAATGGCGTAACCCTTGTTACGATACTCAGGTATCAGATGATACCCAACTTCAAGATTACTTGACGCTTCCATATTTTTATATCCCATCGTGCCAATTACTTTTTCATCAGAAGTATGAATCAATATGCCTTCCCACTTGTGACTCACTCTTGAAATAGCAGAGTCATTTAGATGAAAAGGTAGGAATTCTTCAAACTGCACATTTTTAAACTCTTCAGGTACTTCAACATGTAACAGCTTCTCTAATTCTTTCTTATCAGTCATAGCTTTAATTAAATCAAATGAGAAAGGAATAATGGTCAGACGATCGGTCTGAAGATAAGGCATTTTCTCTCAAAAGTCCTCCTTGTGAGTTATTTTCTTGTGGTTGAAAATGACTTTTTACACTATACCTTATTGCTTTACTTACTGTAAACAATACCCCGATCATTTAATAATAAACGGAATATTCCCATCATTGCACGTGCTTTGTCCCTTTCTTTACTAGGATATGCAAGCCAAAGGAAAAAGCTGCTACAAATGTAGCAGCTTAATGTTTTCTTTTCGAATCTTTCACAACTTCTTCTTCTTCAAAATCCGCCAGCCCATTATTTAATAGTTCTTTATACTTTCCAGCTATTTCACCTGAAATGATTTCTTCCTGTTCTAACTCGTTAATTTTATCGTACTGAGCATATAATGAGTGCTTTCGTAACGTAATTAACTGACTTTTTTTAAGTTCAGGATATTGATCTAATAAAGCATCAAGTTCGCGGTGACTGTTATCAATTTCATCCTGGTAACTTGTCAGCAACTCAGAAAAAACTGGTTCGGGAACGAATAGCTGTGTCTTCAGTTTTTTTATTTCTGCTACCCCAGCTTCATGACGATGCAAATTCGCGACGATGTCTTCATACTCTTTCGACCCACTATGCTTCGCTCTTAAACCGAAGTAGCTAATTAGTGGTTTAATCGTTAGACCTTGTACGACTAATGAAAATAAAACAATACTAAATGTAAGGATCAAGACGGTGTCTCGTCCTGCAAAATCTCCCGGAAGACTAAGGACTAGTGCTATCGATAACGATCCTTTTAGACCGCCCCAATTAAGGACATGTCTCCATGACCATGGAAGTCCTTTAACAAGTAAGGTGCTTCCATAGACTGCAATACTTCTACCTATTAGAACAATTAAGAGCGCAAGTCCTATCGTACCCCACTGATCAGCGAAATTAATTCGAGTAATTTCAAGACCAACCATTAAGAAAACAATGGAATTTGCTAATAAAGCGGCAACATCCCAAAAGTTGTTAATGTTTAATCTTGTTGTTGGACTCATTCCAACTTTCGAACCAAAATTACCAAACGTTAAAGCTGCTACAACTACTGCAATAACCCCGGAAACATGGATACTTTCTGCAGTTAAATAGGATCCATAGAAAAGGAGGATACTAAAAATAATTTCAAGTGGATAATCATCAAAGTACTTTGTAAGGATTGAAATCGCATATCCTAATCCTCCACCGACAAGCAATCCACCAGCAACAACTTTTATGAATTCAAACGCACCGCTCGTTAAGCCTCCCCAGCCCATATCAAGATAAGCTAAAAGTGAGAAAGCTGATATTTTAAATAAAACAACTGCAAGCCCGTCATTAAATAGGCTCTCTCCCTCAATTACTGTAGAGAGTTTGTGGTTTACCCCCATACTTTTAAAAATCGATAATACACTAACAGGGTCTGTTGCACTCATTAATGCAGCAAAGACGAACGACACTGGAATTGATAATCCAAGAAGAAAGTGTGTTGAGAACCCAATCACTAGAAAGGAAAGGAAGGTTCCCCCAAAAGCCAGGGCGATGATCGGCTTTTTGTTTTGATTTAAATGGGAGAAAGGCAATTTTAGCGCAGCTTCACCTAGAAGCGCAGGAAGGAAAATCGTTAAAATAACAAAATTAAAAACGTCACCCTCCGTAATGAACATTTTAAGCGGTTCAAGTACGGGAATGTTAAACAAGCCGATTAATGTGCCAATAATCACAAGGGCAATCGGATAAGGCTGCTTCAGTTTCTTAGCTATCGCTGTAATACCCGCTGCAATCATAGTAAGGATAAGTCCAAGTTCAAAAATATGATGCATATCTAAATGTTCCATATAGAGCCTCCGATCGTAAGTATCTTCTCATTATAACCAATATCCCACAGTATTGGAAAATTCCTTTTACTTCTGTTTCATAAACATGCGGTGATCAAAACAATGCAAAAGCATACCTGATCTCTACCTTCTTTACTATCTCCTCCACTTTATGAATCATGCTCGAAAATTCACTGTTGCCTAAAGTGCTCATGTTCGTTGGCTTGAACGTAACAAAAAAAGGAAGAGTTCAATGTTTGAACTCTTCCTTCTCTAACTTTAATTTACGCCAACTTGATTCCAGGCGCTTGCAACAGCATTGTATGTTGTACCTGTACCATATAGATCTGATGTCGCTTGAAGTAGCGCTGAACGGGCTGAACTAAAGTTGCTTGTAGGCGTTAAATAGACACTTAGTGCGCGATAGTAAACTTTCTCAGCCTTGGCTTTGCCAATGCTTTGAATTGTTAAGTATGCAGCTTTGTTAGGAATTCCACTGTTCGTATGAACTCCTCCATTATCAGAAGACGTATAATAATAGTCATCCATATGAGATGGTTGTCCATACGCTTCAGGGTTAGATAAGCTTCTTAACGCATCTCCTGCCTTGTTAGGTGTATAGACATCTTCACCCATTAGGAAGTCTCCTGGCTCAACGAAGTAGCCAAATACGTCCGACATAGATTCATTAAGAGCCCCTGATTGGTTCTGATATTGAAGTCCAGCTGTTCTTTCCGTAACGGCGTGAGTAATTTCATGTGCCACTACATCAAGTGCACCTGATAGCGGAGCGAATACTGATCCATCTCCATCACCGTAAACCATTTGTGAGCCATTCCAGAACGCATTGTTGTAATTTGATCCATAGTGAACAGTTGAACGGATCGTGGCTCCATTGTTATTAAAGCTATTGCGGTTATGGGTATTCTTGTAGTAGTCATACACAACACCAGCATTGTAATGAGCATCCACTTCTGCACCTTGAGAACTAGACGTAAACGCATTGTTGCTATCTACCGCATAGCTTCCTGGAAGGGATGTTCCGTTATTAGCTGTTCTTGTTTCAATCACACCGCTCATTGCCTTCGTCGTGTCATAAAGGTAGTATGTGCCATTTGAATAATACGTGTTGAGGGACTTATAGTTGCCAAGGATGCCATACCCGTATCCTGTTTCTGCTCCATCAGCCACTGCATTATATGCATCTACGATCGATCCATCGCGAGCATCCACATAAACTTGCCAGTTTGCAGGATACGGATCGATGAATTGAAGCTGTACTTTATAAGTTAGGTAGTACTTGTTATCTTTCTCATATACAACTTTCTCACTTTTTTCTACCATATCAAAAGCATCAGATTTTCTTACAAAGCTTGGTTCATCACTCACAACGTTCTGTGGCTTTACATCAATGTGATCCCATGCTTTTTTAAGTGCTTCTTTATCAGAGAGCTTTACATCTGAACTTCCTTTATAATTCTTAGATGCTTCTGGATGAAGGTCTCCATTTACTGCTGTAACTTCGCCTTTTTCATCCGTATGTACGATGAATTTTGCTCCGTCGATCTGAACACCCTTTACTGTTTGAACATATTCATAGTGTGTCATTCCAAGCTCATCTGTCGTTTCATTCACTAGTTTCAAATCTTTCGTTTTCACTTTGAAGAGAGATTCGTTTGACTTAAGATATGATTTCACAGCTTTCTCTGTTTTCACATTCTTTTCTGATAGTTTACCAGAAAGGAATGAAGGAACCTTACGATCATTTTCCCAATCCTGTTTTACAATTTCCATTTTTTCTAAGGCTTGTTTCTGCTCCGCATTTAAGTTGTTAGAAGAAGCAGCAGAAGCAGACGGGAGAGCAGAACCAAACGCAAGACCTGTCGCAAGTACAACGGCAATTCCTTTTTTCATTTCATTTCCTCCGTTTCAGAATAGTGAGAATTTTTGGTACATTTGTAGATTATCACAGAATTCTTAATGTTTGTATTGGGAAATATAGAGGAAAACATGAGTTTATACGTTGTTATTTCACTTTGAATTTCCCAATAACAACTTCGTAATCTACGTGGTATAATTTTCTTGTGCTCATTACGAATTGTAAATATATTACATAAATGGGTTGTGAAATGAAAATAAGACAGACCAATGGCCTGTCTAGCAAGTGATGATTTATTATTTATCTACCAATGGTACTATATTTGATTAAAACAACATTTCTCCGATGTTAGCATTTCTACCCTACTTTTTGTACTTAATTCTATCTACTTGTAAAAAATTTCGAACTAGTTTCCACCTTTATGAATGTAGAAAAAGAAAAAACTTACTTAATTTAACTTTTTATATACTCTTCTCCCCCTCCACCGAGAGAGGTTTAAATAGTCATACCTTTATACTTCATAACAATTTAAATCCTGCAAAGTACGTAGCTGCGTTTCCGTTTCTACCCCTTGAGCAAATGCTTCTAGTCACAGATAGTGAGCCATTGAAATAATTGTTGTCATAATAGCAAGGTTTCCTTAGTACTTCTTAATGCCACGAATAATTAGACGAGGATTAATCGGAAGCTTATTCAATTTCTCGATCTTTACCTTTTCATAAAATCCTCCAACTTTCATCTATGTCTCTCCGAAGAAACAAGTTTTCATATCATTTAAGAGAAATCCGTTATGAAGTCATTCATTCATACATAAATATGGTACAACCACATCCAAGCAGGTGAGTATGATATGTATCAAAAAATCGCCGCAGTAATATCTGGAAGCATCCTAGTTGGTGCAGGTATTAACGCTTTTCTTGTACCGAACCATCTCATCGATGGAGGAATGATCGGAATTGGCCTCATTATCAAGTACATTTGGGGCTATCAAACAGGATTTACCATTATTTGTTTAAGTGTACCTCTCTATATTATTGCGTTTCTATACTTTCGGCCTTACTTCTACAATAGCCTTCACGGTTTATTACTTTCTTCCTTTTTTATTGATATTCTCTCCCCCCTTCGATATACGTTTACATTTCCTATCCTTACTAGCGCTGTCCTTGGCGGCTTTTTTGTTGGATCAGGCATTGGTATTATGTTGAGATATGATACAAGCACCGGTGGAACAGATCTGCTTGCTCAATTCATCTCCCGTGTCCTGTCATTGAATATTGGTATCATTATCTTTCTCATCGATGGGATTGTTATTATTATCGGTTCAAAGACGATTGGATGGAATGCTACGCTTTATTCAGCTATCACTATATTTGCAGTTGGAATTGCGACGAGCATATTAACACTAAACAAAGAGACCGTGTAAAGAGCGCTGGGAATGTTCCCAGCGCTCTTCTTTTTAATTATTTACTTTTTGGGTATTCCAGTAGTGTTCACTAACGACATCCGCAATCGCTTTAACTGTTCGACTCAGCTGTTCGAGGTTATTATCTACGCCTCCTATTTCAATTAACATAGCGTTAGGAGATATGTCCTGGTTGTAGATACCGTCTACCCCCTGGCCTTTTTTACCAATAACTCCCCTGCTAAGCCCAGGATATTTGACCTTTAACTCTTCATGTAAGTCTTTTGCAAGTGCTAAATTTTTCTCGTAATTTGGATTCTCTTCTCCAATAACAAAGACCGTACGAGCATATTCCTCATTGTTAATTGTCACTGTCGTATCTTTTTCTCTTAAGGAGTCTCGATGAATATCAATAAACAAATTAAAATCATCATTTCCTGCCACAGCCGATTGTACGATTGTTCTGGACACATCATATGCTTTACCGTGTTCCCAACCTTTTTCATTTAAAAGCACGCCTATATTTGAGTCATCTACTTTTGCTCCAATCCCTCTCTCAGCCAGTTCTTCTCCAAGCATCTTACCTACTAACGTAATGTTCGTTTTTCCATCGTTTGCAAGATTAGCATTTTTGTTACCTTCAAGTCCTAGTAATGGCAGATATGATTCATAACTATGAGAGTGATAAATAAAAGCTACTTTTCGGCCATTTGTTGTTTGAAGAGGAGGTGTTACTTGATCCTTGGAATCATTTATCTGTAATTTTTCAGTTGGAACTTCACGTTCTTTTAACAATTCATCTAATGCAGGAGTTGATTCAATAGGGAGATTAGTGAAATTCGTCCCTTCACCGGCTACGTGGATTTTAGCATCATATAATGCAAACCCTGGTAGCTCCCCACCCAAAAGACTACGTATATCCCCGGGTTTCACACTCGTAATAAACTGA
The DNA here is from genome assembly GCF_056173725.1 of Anaerobacillus sp. 63XJN7_4_ISO-PGPR-S23-413. Classification (NCBI taxonomy): domain Bacteria; kingdom Bacillati; phylum Bacillota; class Bacilli; order Caryophanales; family Bacillaceae; genus Anaerobacillus; species Anaerobacillus sp. 63XJN7_4_ISO-PGPR-S23-413. The sequence goes on along the minus strand of NZ_CM149688.1, from coordinate 675,870 downwards.
AAGGCAACTAAGGACAGCGCTGGCGGCTCACTTTCCTCTGGTAGTACTTGAGTCAAGTAATGGTTTTCCGTCCCCATTCCATAAACGAGAGCTTCAGTCGAGAAACTTGTAATCCAATCATGTAACACAGAAGAGGAGAGTTGATACTTCGTTTCTGATGAGGAAATCATTCCTGCTACAATAAACAGGAGAATAAGTCCTACAATTGAAAAGAAAGAAACAAACCTAATTTGTCTACTGCTTGTATCACTAAACAGCATGCGTGAGCTGCTCTTCATTTCCTGTCCCCCCGCTCCTTAAACGTCATACTCTATGTCTATGAATCCGCACCCCAAAATAGAAGATTTTTTCACTAGTGATCATAGAAACGCATACATAATTCAGGAAGAAATAAGCAAAATATATTTGATAATTGAATGTTTGAAAAGTATGATAAAGATGAGGATACAGGAGGTGAACAGAATGGGAAAATCATCCGCATATATTACTGCAATAATTTTGTTCCTAGTTATGGTTGTAGGCTTTACATACTGGCTATCCACAACCGAAGAACATGCTGGTGGAAATGAAGCCGGCCATAGTGAACAGTCTGAAGAAGGCGGTGGAGATTCAGCTGGAGGAGAAGCCGAGAAAATCTTCTCTCAAAACTGCGCGTCATGTCATGGTGAAAACCTTGGAGGCGGTGCTGGTCCTGCTCTTGAAGCAGTAGGTGGCAAGTATTCAAAAGATGAAATTCTAGAAATAATTAAGAATGGTAAAGGCGGCGGTATGCCTGCTGGTGTCATCCAAGGTGGAGACGCTGAAAAGGTCGCAACGTGGCTCTCTGAGAAAAAATAATAGCGCTTTATTTTAAGCTCTCCCTCTTCAAAGATGGAGAGCTTTTAAGTTTATGTCTCTGCTAGCCCCCCCTAAAAAGAAAGCGTTATCACAAAATAGCATATGTTCAAGATGTTTTCATTGAGATATCGCTACTTTCGCTGTATAATGAACTTGTAAATATTATAACGAACTATCTTCGGGGCAGGGTGTAATTCCCGACCGGCGGTGAAGGATAAGTAATTCCTCAAGCCCGCGAGCCTGTAATTTGGGCAGGATCTGGTGTGATTCCAGAGCCGACAGTATAGTCTGGATGGGAGAAGATGGTGGAGTAGTAAGCTTTCTTTGAATTATAACAGAAGCTTGCTTATTTCCCCATGCCGTAACCATGAGCCCCATACTCATGGTTTTTTGTGTGCACTGGGGCCACATCTCCTTTTTCGGTGGTTCGAAAAAAAGGGAGCAATGTCAAAATGAAAAGTGTTTCAAAAACGCAACGTATGATTGTCGTTGCGATGTTCAGCAGTATTTCTTACTTGTTAATGCTTTTAGATTTTCCACTGCCTGGATTTCCTGTTTTTCTACAAATAGACTTCAGTGAAATTCCAGCACTATTTGTTGCCATTCTGTATGGTCCAGTTGCTGGGATACTTGTAGAAGCGATTAAGAATTTCATTCACTTTGGAATTCAAGGAAGCTTCACCGGAGTACCAATTGGTCAAATATCAAACTTCATTGCAGGAGTTTTCTTGATCGTACCAACTTCTTTAATCTTCCGTAAATTTAATCAAACTCAGAAAGGGTTAGCACTGGGATTGACGCTCGGAACGATTCTAATGTCGGCAGTGATGGGACTGTTGAACTATTTAATTATTCTTCCAGCATATACGTGGTTTATGGGCTTTGAAGAAATGTCTTCATCAGCTCGTCAGGCTCTCGTATTAACAGGAATTACACCATTCAACCTTGTAAAAGGCGCTATTATAGCAAGTATATTCGTTGCCTTCTTTATAAAATTAAAACCTTGGTTTGCTCGTCAAACGAGAGTTGCATAAATATCAAAACCCGAATCTTACAAAGAGATTCGGGTTTTTTATGTGAATTGAAAACGAACGCTCAAGAACTGACTATTGCAAAAGGATTTTACCAATTTTTGTTGAAATAGTTACAAAAAGGATTCTCATGGGGGATACTATATGCTGTCATTAGAATGGTTAGAAAAATCAACGATCCTTGATCTTCAGCAAGCAATGTTAGAAGACAACCTTACTTCTCTCCAGCTCGTACAGTACTATCTTGAACAAATCGCAAATTATAATCCACGAGTAAACGCTATACTAGAAATCAATCCTGACGCCCTTTTTATTGCAGAATCTCTTGATCGTGAACGCAAACAAAATGGACCCAGAAGTCCATTACACGGAATCCCAATCCTGCTCAAAGATAACATCAACACCGATGACCACATGCATACAAGTGCAGGTTCTATGGCATTAGCTTCTTCTTATGGCAAAAATGACGCTTTTCTAGTAAAAAATCTTCGCCACGCTGGTGCTGTGATTCTCGGGAAAACCAATATGACCGAATGGGCTAATTTCATGAGTGAAACAATGCCTAATGGATTTAGTTCAAGAGGCGGTCAAGTCTTTAATCCCTATGGGCCTGGAACACTTGACGTCGGAGGATCGAGCTCTGGTTCTGCTGTAGCTGTTGCCTGTCATTTCGCTACGGCTGCTGTAGGAACAGAAACAAATGGCTCTATTCTTAGCCCATCAAGCTCTAATGCTGGTGTTGGTATAAAACCAACCGTGGGATCTATTAGCCGGACTGGAATTATTCCTATTTCTTATTCACAGGATACCGCTGGCCCAATGACACGCAATGTCACTGATGCTGCAATCCTTCTCGGTGTGTTATCAGGAAAGGATTCACAAGATCAAGCGACGCATTTTGTACCTGAGTACCATGATTATACGCCATATCTCTTCCCTACATTACTTGAGAATTTAAGAATAGGTGTCGTTAAAAAAGGCTATTATGATGCGATGCATCAGGAAGAACAAGAACAATTGGCTAAAGCCATGGAAGATCTTAAAACGATAGGTTGCTCTATTGTAGAAGTGAAAGAAATAAGTCCATATCAGGAAGCGTTAGAGAGAGACTACCAGGTCCTTCTCCACGAATTCAAATCAGGGGTGAACAGCTACCTTGCTAAGGAAACAACCTCTTCTGTTCCACTAGATCTATCAACAATTATTGATTACTATAACCAAAATCAGTCGACTTCTCTGCCATTTGGTCAATCGCTTCTTATCGAATCAAACCAAACGCAAGGAACATTATTTGATCCATCCTATCTTAAAAGTCGACTCCAAGATTTGAAATACGCAAAGGATGAAGGTATTGATCAACTTATGGAAAGAGAAGATCTAGATTTATTACTATTCGCAGGCTCTTACGGTTCAACACTTCCCGCAAAAGCAGGTTACCCTTCTATAACCGTACCAGCTGGTTTCACTTCTAATAACAAACCTTTTGGCATCACTCTGACTGGTAAAGCATTTAGTGAACCACAGCTTATTAAACTTGCTTACGTCTTCGAACAGCATACACATCATCGAAGATTGCCGCATTTGTTTATCAATAACCAGACGACACATGAGACAAGATGACTATCATTTATTAAAGAGCCATGATCAAACTTTTCCTTTTCACACCAAATAAAAAGCGTGAGCCTCTCGGCTCGCGCTTTTTAGGATTACTTCTCGATTGTTACCCATTTAAGAGAAGAATCAGCACCAAACTTGTGGATGTGGTAGTTTTTCACGTAGTCTTTCATGATAATAGCGGAACCACCTTGATAAGTTGGTAAGATCGCTGTATCTTCTTCGATTAGAATACGCTCAGCTTCTTGCATCATTTCCCAGCGCTTCTGCTCATCCGTTTCAGTTTTTGCATCTGAAACTAGCTTGTCATACTCTTCGTTAGAATAATCCATGCGGTTATAAGCGCCGTCTGTTTCAAACATGTAAATGTAAGTCATTGGATCTGGATAGTCTGGTCCCCAACCACCAGTTGAGATATCAAAGTCTCCTGCATCTTCAAGATCAAGGAACTGCTTCCAAGGCTGTTTGTTAATTGTAATTGTAAGACCGTCTAACTTAGACTCAAACTGATCTTTCGCATACTCTGCAATTTTGGATGCAAGGTCACTATCAGTTGTAAGGAATTCAAGTTCAACTTTGTCAGTACCTAGAGCTTCTAGCCCCTTCTTCCAGTACTCAGCAGCATCGTCTGCTGTTTGATCTGCAAGATAGCCGTCTGGAGCTGGTGCACGGAAATCTTCATCGTTAAAGAATAGGAATTCTTTTGGTACAAGATAGCGAGCAGCTACTGAACCATTGTTAAGCAATACATTTACTAGACCGTCGCGATCATAAGAAAGGTATAGCGCTTTACGAATGTCGTTGTTCGCAAGTGCTTCGTTCTTCTGGTTCATACGAAGGAAGTAAATAGTTGTATCAAGAATTGTTGTGAAATCTTCGCGATCTTTAAACTGATCAACGAAATCTGCACTAAGACCAGCACGATCAATTTTTCCAGTTTCATAAAGGTTAACTCGAGTTGCTTCGTCTTTTACGATCTTGTAATTCGCTTCTTTAAGTTGTACTGTATCTGCATCCCAGTACCCATCATTTTTAGCAAGCTTCCAACCGTCGCCATGATTCCATTCAGCTAGTGTAAATGGACCGTTGTAAAGCATTGTATCAGATTCAAGAGAATAGTTTTCGCCTTGCTCTTCAGCAAAGTCTTTTGGCTGTGGATAGAAAGATGCAAATGTTAAAAGGTCGAAGAAGTAAGGAACCTCTTGAGTCACTACTACTTCAAGTGTTTTCTCATCTACTGCTTTAACACCAAGCTCTTCTACCTTACCGTATAAAGGATCGCCTTCAGTGATAATTTCGTTACCATTCTTAATTCCTGCAGCACCCATCATTGATGCATATCCGCCCATAGTATCTGGGTGAATAATTTTGTGCCATGCATAAACGAAATCATCTGCTTTAACTGGAGTACCATCAGACCAATTCGCATCATCACGAATCTTGAAAGTATAAACAGTTTCTCCGTCTTTTTCTTCAACTTGTGGCTCTTCAGCTGCCATACCTAGAACTGGCTTATTGTCTTTATCTAGACGATACAGCCCTTCAAATACCTGGTTCATTGCGTTAAATGCTACTGTATCTGTAGCCTGTGTTGAATCCATAGTCGGTATATCCTGTGTATCCGTTAAATTTAGCACCTGTTCAGCTGATCCCTCAGAGCTATCGCTGTCTCCGCTGGTTGCTTCTCCCTCACTGTTCGAGTTACTAGACGTGTTTGAGTTACCAGAACACGCTGCAAGGAAAAGGCTTAACAACAAGATGACCGAAAGCAGAAGCGAAAACTTTTTCTTCATTGTGTTACCCCCTATTTGTTTGTACCATTCAGTTGAAGATCTAGCACAATGTAGACTCTTCACAGTTAATCATTCAAACGAATACATTCGACGGAAAACGTTGTGAGATCTATAACAGGGAGGTCATATCACTCAACCTATGTAAACCAATGCCGACTATTCGTTTGAATATTAACAATTAACTGAATGATTAAATTTATTTTAAATTTCAAAAAACTTTCTGTAACCATCCAATTTAGCCAAAAGTATACCATCCAATTTGTCTTTTCCTACAAAAATATCCGTCAAATGGCTTAAAACCTGTGTTTATAGAGAATATTTAATTGTTAATTTTTTTGAAAATTTTATACAATTTTATCTAAAATTCACTATAATAGGAGTGAGGTGGTGGACAATGGCGAGATTTATACTCAATCCAGAGAGCAGCAAACCGTTGTACAAACAAATCGTTGATTACTATGAGAATTCGATTATAAATGGATCTCTTCAAACTGGTAATGCCCTTCCAGCTGAGCGTGACCTGGCTGTCCAACTAGGTGTGAATCGGAGCACCGTTACGACAGCATACGCCGAATTACGTGCAAATGGCTATGTAACATCCAGACAAGGAAGTGGCACACGCGTAAGTTCTGAGGCTGCAGATTTAATTCCTGATCATTCAATGACATGGAATAAACTACGAAATCAACATTTAGCTGAAGACTCTTCTTTGTATGGAAAACATTACGAGTATTTAAAAGACCCATCATTAATAAATCTAATATCAGGATCAATAGCGGAAGATTTATGCCTGGCAAAATCTGCTCATGAATTAACACCTTTTACAACTAAGCTTGATAATGCTCCACCAACGAAAGAGCGCGTCACTCACTCGATCTGTCGGTTTATGAAACAATCATCTCTAAGTGAACACATGGTCCTCACATCAAGCCTTGAACAAGCGATGCTCTTATCAGTTAAATGTTTTCTAAACCCTGGGGATGCGATAGCTATGGAAGAACCTGTGAATTACTCACACTTAAATATCCTAATTGTCTCAGGGATCCGAGTTATTAAGTATTCAACAGACAAGCCATTAACACAAAACATGTTTCAAAAAGAAAGCATTAAACTTGTAATTGCCAACTCCAACAACATTTACGATCATTCCTTAAGTCATTCAACTATTCTACAACAAAGAAAAAAACTGCTTTCTCAATGTGAGAAAGTAGGCATTCCTATTCTCGAAATTGTTGAAACATCTTTACTTACTAATTCTGTAGGAAACGTTCTCCCTTCTTTTTTTGAATTAGGATCGAATCGTGAATTTGTTGTTCAGATTGGCCACGTCACAGGCATAGCCCCCGGCCTAAGTTTAGGATGGGTTCTTGGGCCAGAGCATGTAGTAAACCGAATACAAGAGGTACAAATGCAACTTTGCATGACTCCTCCTCCGGTATTGCTCGAAATCGTTGATAACATTTTAAATTCTGATGAACTTCATGATCATATTGATACGATCCAAGACCAACTGTATGTACGAAAGCAGAAAGTCCTGCATAAGCTTAATACTCTTAAAGATCACATAACGATACTTCAAATAGAAGACCCTACCTCTATTTGGTTTGATTTCAAGCCATCACTTAATCGCCAGGAATTATTTGATACGCTACTAGAATCAAACGTCCTGCTTGTGCCACATAAGCAAGAGCATGCTGTAAGAATGAGACTACCGCTTTCTTATGTAACAAAAGAGCAGCTCTTAGAAGGGACAAGTCGCCTAATCAGTGTCTTGAATACATTACACGTGAGACAATTCGCAGCAATTTACTAATAGTTGGCGATAATGATTTCCATTCAAACACCGATCCTCCCGGGGAATAATTCTTCGTTGGACAGATAAAGACAAATAATCAAAAAAAAACGCTACCTCGTGCGAGGCAGCGTTTTTTGGTTACTTCTTTTTCTTTTTTCTTTGAGAATCACGGGCTGTTCCAACTTCAATACCAGTTCCTTGTCCTTCTGGCTGAGATGAAGCAAGTCCATTTGTAGTGGGGTTTGCTTTATGTTTTGCCATTTTTCTCACCTCCACCTTTTAGACTCTCCCGTGCCTCTTTTTATTATCCGATACCTTTCACAACTATGTTAAGAAAAGAGAGTGAGGTATTCCCTGTTCATTCATAAAAACTTCTATTTGAAGTTTGTGATGCTCATCGTGTTCAATTAATCCTTTAATATAACTTGTTAGACAGAGAGGATACTTATCAATATAAAACGTGTTTTCCCATTCGAATGGGCGCCATTCTAGAAGTCTCTCGACTACTCGTTTTCTTGATTTTATCGTTTCCTTCACTAATTCCTTTTGGGTAACCCCAGATCTAGCAAATTTGGCTGCACGATTGTTCACTGCTTCTACCTTTTCAAGCTTTGGCAAAATCGCTTCACTCTTCATGTATGGAATTCGCTCTTCTAATAGATAATCATCCCATTTCATGATGTGAGAGAGAATTTCAGCTGGAGACCATTTACCTGATTTAATAGGCTTAAAAAACACTTCCTCACTCATCTCCATCGCCGTCGTTTCTAACCAGTTCGTCAATGAAGCATATTCGTTTAAAATTGAACGCTCATCCGTCATCTCATCTACTCCTTCCTAAATTAAAGAGCCTAGCGATGCTTTCTAGTTCGATCTCCAGCGATTTTTTTCCACTTTTTCTTTTCCTCGAGCTGAGCCTTCTTATTCGTTTGACGTTCAAGAAAAGCAAGCTCTCGGTTGAACTTTCTATAATTCTCAAACCTTCTTTGTTCTAGCGTTCCATCAGAAATAGCATTTCTTACAGCACATTTTGGTTCACCTTCGTGCTTGCAATCCCTGAAATAACATTGTTCCGCAAGGCTTTCTATATCAGGAAAACTCTGAGACAGGTTATTCGTTTCCCACAATTGAAGTTCTCTCATACCTGGCGTATCAATCAGTACGCCTCCGGTATGAAGAGAAATCAGTTCTCGACTTGTCGTCGTATGTTTACCCTTACCGTCTTCTTCACGAATGTCTTGGACAACTTGAATATCTTGTCCGTATAACTTATTTATAAGCGTGGACTTTCCAGCTCCTGACGAACCAAGAAGAGCGGTTGTCGTTCCCTCAATTAAATAAGGAGTTAATTCATCAATCCCAATCTCAGTCGCTGAACTAACCACATGAATTGGTACTCCAACTGCGACCCCAGTTAATGCATTCACTTTCTCCATGACGTTATCGCAAAGATCTGCTTTACTTAGAACAATAACGGGGTTTGCCCCGCTTTCCCATGCCATCAAAAGGTATCGCTCAATTCGACTTGGATTAAAATCCTGATTTAATGCGTTTACAAGAAAAACCGTATCGACATTCGCTACGATAATTTGCTCTTCTGTCGTCGTTCCAGCAATTTTTCGAGAGAACTTACTTTTTCTTGGGAGCAACTGATGAATGATCGCTTTATTCTCTGATTTTGGAGTAATCAGTACCCAGTCACCAACCGCCGGCAAAGCATCACGTTGTGTTACTTCAAATCGGAACTTACCTGAAAGTTCTGCTGCATAAGAACTTTCTCCTGTTGAAACGCTGTAACCTCCACGATGTTCCATTTTAACTCGAGCTGGTATAAGTCCATCTTCTGTCATAGCTTGATAATTTTCTTCAAAATATGAATTCCATCCTAATTTTATTCGTTTCAATTGAAAGCCTCCTGATTAATAAGTGTAAATATGACAAAAAGCCGTACAATGATGTCGGCTTTTATCATACAATCAGCGTAAGTAATTAGCTGATAAAGTATAAAAAACCATAGACACAGTCGCACAGCCCATGGTTTTTGATCTTATTAATCAGAAGTAAGAAAAGGTTCCTACCCTACCAATGGGACTGTGCACAATATGCAATTAAGGATGAATTCTTTTTGTTATTTACCATAATGCACAGCCCCTTTCCGTTAGTTAATACTTTTAGTATACGCAACATCGTGTGAATTGGCAATCTTTTCTGACAAATTAACTAATTTCGATTACTACGGCAATACCTTGTCCTCCGCCAATACACAGGGAGGCAACACCATATCTTCCATTTCTGCGCTTTAATTCTTTTATGAGAGTATAAAGAACACGTGTCCCACTTGCTCCAACTGGGTGTCCTAACGCGATGGCACCCCCGTTTACATTCACTCGTGAGCGATCAAGCTCTAGCTCCTTTTCAACAGCCAGATACTGAACTGCGAAAGCTTCATTTACTTCAATCAAGTCCATATTTTGCAATGTCATACCTGCTTTATCTAGTGCCTGTCGAATGGCAGGAACAGGACCAATCCCCATGATTGAAGGATCTACTCCCGCTATTCCCCAAGAAACGATTCGAGCAAGAGGCTTGAGATTTTTAGACGTAACGTAATCTGTTCCTGCTAATACGACCGAAGCTGCCCCATCATTAATTCCACTTGCATTTCCACCAGTGACAGTTCCATCTTTTTTGAAAGCTGGCTTTAAACTAGCTAGCTTATCTTCTGTAGTACCTTCTCGAATATGCTCATCAATCGCAAAGCTTTCAACCCCCTTCTTCCCTTTTATCTCAACAGGGGCGATTTCCTCCACAAAAATGCCTTTCTCTCTTGCTTCGGCTGCTTTTTGCTGACTTCGGGTTGCATACTCATCTTGATCTTCTCTAGAAATCCCATACTTTAGTGCAAGATTCTCTCCCGTTATCCCCATTCCTGTTCCAGTATACTCATCTGTTAACGTAGCCAACAGCATATCATCCATTTTAGGAGCACCCATTTTAGCTCCAAAACGATTTCCTCTTAACGTATAAGGCGATAAGCTCATATTCTCCGCTCCGCCGGCAAGGGCCGTTTGACCGTCTCCCATCATAATAGATTGAGCAGCTGATATGACGGCCTGCATTCCAGAACCGCATAAACGATTCACTGTTAGTGAAGGGCTCTCGATCGGTATTCCTGTTCCAAGAGCAATATGACGTGCGAGATAAGAAGCATTTGATGTTGAATGAATCACATTCCCAATAACAGAAAGATCAATTTCACTAGCCTCTATCCCGCTTTTTACTAGCGCTTCCTTGCTTGCCGTAATTCCTAAGTCAGTTGGACTAATATCTTTAAGTGAACCTCCAAACGTTCCAAATGGCGTTCTGGCACCCTCCAAAATAAAAACATCTTTCATGTTCTCCCCTCCATTCTTCTCTATTTTACAAACAAAAGGAAAGCGTTTACAAGTTTTTTTAGAGAGAAAAGATTTAACTCTCTTTCACTAATTGAATCCATTATTGTGCCGTGTATCCTCCATCAATGACCACTGCCTGACCTGTAATTCCTTTTGCCTTGTCGCAAAAAAACTAGTTATCTTCTTGTAAATAAACCTTTGCTTTACCTCAGTAAAAAAGACTACCCTTGTGAGACAGTGTTTTAAGATATTTTTGTTTTTTGCTTCTGATAGCCTTTCTAGTTGTTCGCTATAATCACTTGTTATCTCAACTCCTCCGGAACAAACATCTGCCCATTGATTTAAAGTCATTCTTCTATTTAAGTGACGAGAAAACTTACAGAAAACTCCATTTACTCCGATTAGACAATGGAAAAGTCAATTTATATTTTGCTATAGCTTAACCGAATCATATCCCGACAAGGAATACCGTTTTCTATAATCGTCTCAGGATAGCTATCAAAAAAACCTTCAATAATATCCGTTATTCGAAAGTGACATTTTTGATAGAGAGCTAATTGATCCAGACTTGAATTACCCGTGCCAATCTCAATCTTGGTGGCTCCAAGCGCCTCTGATCTTTGGATAGCATCGTGAATAAGCTTTTTTCCTATTCCCTTTCCCCTTCTATCCTCCCTTACTGCTATATTCATGATCTCCATTATTTCCTTTTCTTTTTTTACTAGAACATAGACTCCCATCACTTCTTGCTCTTCAACCGCAACATAACAGCTCCCAACTTTTAAATAACGTTCAATATGATCGAGAGATGGATCAGCATTAAGTAGAAGATCATAAGGAAAACCCTTTTTTATTTGCATTATCTTCATCAAAAAACCTCCTTACTCAGTCATTTTCATCCTACCTTTGTTCTTTTTCACAAGTTAATCATTCTATTCTTTTATGAACAATGCCTTCAAACACCATAAAAATAAAAAATCGTGCCTCGGCACGATTTAAGAAGGTTTGACTTTAGATGTAATGATAACACTGATCACTAGCGACAAAATCAAACTTATAAGATCAATAGGATTATATAGAAGGCCAAACGTAACGGTGCCTGTCACCTGTTGCCCCTTAGCCCAGGCCATCAACCAATCTGGTTGAAATATAGCATTAACAATCGAACCAATGATTAAATTCAAAATGAAATAGAAACTAATAAGACTGATCGTAAAAATAACGTATTTCTTCAAAACACCATGCTCCTTCTCCAAACGTCTTCTGAATTATTGTAACCTGTTGTAATCAAATTTCACAAATTAAAGAAAGATGCACACCTTTTTTTATAAAACCATAGGGTAATAGCATCACATATTCAGGAGGCCTATGATGTCATTTAAACATTACAGATACAACGAATGGCCTAATCCGTATTCACCTTGTTATCCCTCTTATTATCGCCCTTTCCCTCCAATTGAAGTGACTCGTTTCCAAAAATCAGCCGAGACGTGTTCAAAGCTAATGACAGATGGAGAGAAGCTGCTTAATAAAGTGGAAAACGACGCGCAATTTGCTCATGAATTAAAAGACGCGGCTCAGAAAAATGATCATTCCCATGTTCATATGCTGATTCAACGTGCTGGCGTGACTTCTCCCTTTCACATAGCTTATACGCCAGACGCCATTCGCGTAGATCTCACAGCAGGAAATCAAGATAATTGCAGTGAATTAACGCTAAAGCTCTGCTGGTAACCGTTACTTTAACTTCCTTCGAAGAGAAAAATAAAAAACACTAACCTGAACGAACGGCAGTAGTAGCAATATTAGAATCGGATAGGCTGAGAAATAATGAGATATAAACGGTTGAAAAGTCATTGCAGCAATTAAAAAAGGCGTGACAAACATCATCGCAATATAAGCATTGCGACACGCATGGGCGGTTAAAGCTTTTTCCCGTTCATCATCTTCACACAGTTCGGAAGGAAGCAAAAGCGCTTCTTTCCAACCCTTATTCTTTCTTCTCTTACTACGAGTGAATATAAAGCCAATAATACCCGTAATCAAAATAGTCATAAGAATAGGGAGTAGGTTAATCGTAACTTCACTTCCGTCTCCACTTATTATAGTTTGAAATTGCGAAGCTGCATCGAAATAAGTAACCATTGCCCAACCAAACAGACCAAGTATAACCAAGTTCATTAAATAAACGAAAGATAATTTCACTCCGATTCCCCCTGTAGTTGAAATACTTCCTCCACCGACATGTCAAATTCTCTACAAATATTCATAGCTAGTAATAATGACGGAACATACTCACCCTTTTCCACAGCTGCGATCGTTTGTCTCGTTACCCCTACTTTTGAAGCAAGCTGCTGCTGCGTTAACTGAAAACGAGCTCTTAGTTCTCTAATTCGATTTTGTAATGTCACCTGAACCCCTCTCTCACATTTCCTTTATATGTATTCTACAACAAACAAAATGTTAAGTAAACCTAACTTAAAGTTAATAATAATTAACTTTTTGACCAAAGAAAAAAGCCTGGTTTCCCAGGCTTTCTATTTTACAATTAGGACAGGACATGGCGATTGTTGAGCAACCTTCTCACTTACGCTTCCAAGCATCCATTTTTTAATCCCACTCAACCCTCGACTCCCGATAACGATTAAATCTGCTTCTGTCATAACGGCTAGATCCACGATTTCTTTCGCCGGATCGCCACTTCTTACATCAGAATGAACATTCACACCCATATGATGCAGCGTTTCTTTCACTTCTCGAAGCATTGCTTCTCCATCACTTCGTTCGACCGTTACGCCACTTTGCTCTTCAGGAATCGGTGTGGGGACACCAGCATGTCCTTCATTACCGATACTTCCAGTGCCATAAGGAATTCTCGTCGCTGGTTGAGCTGAAAGTTTATGTGATTCTTTCGCAACATGCACTAAATGAATAGAAGCTTTGCTTAGTTCTGCTAATTTAACTGCCTGGTGGAGCGCTTTTTCACTATCCTCAGAACGATCATAAGCTACTACAATTTTCGAATACATGATACCTTCCTCCTCAGTATTTGAAGTAGTATGGATATACCCCTACTGAGAGGAAAATAACGCCATTATTGAAAACGTATTCATATAGATATATTTGTTACACTAGCCTCATTATCCGGTAATAATAGGTTCTTTTGGGTAATGGTAACGTTCGAGAGGAGCGTTTCCTCGCATCATCAATAGAAACGATATAATCCCAATTCTTCCAACAAACATGAGAAAGATAATAACCCATTTACCCGCAGTACTTAGTTCAGGAGTGATGCCAAGGGATAAACCCGTTGTACCAAAGGCTGAGGTCACTTCAAATACAATGGCAGTTAATGAGAATGGTTCTGTTGCTGAAAGAATAACGACTGCCAAACCACAAAGACCAGTCGCTGTAAAAATGACGATGAACGATTTGATAATATCATCATGTAAAAGCTCTCTCCCAAAAACTTTGACACTTTTTCGACCTCTTGCGAAGTGAACGACTGTTAATACAGCAACAGCAAAAGTAGTCGTTCGAATCCCTCCGCCAACACTGCTTGGAGATGCGCCAATAAACATAAGTAAACTTAACACTAACTGCGTAGACAGAGTGAATTCACTCACGTCCATAGTTGCGAGACCACCATTTCTCGTTGTAACAGATTGAAACAATGAATAGAATAGCGATTGATCCCATGACTTATCAGCCAAGAAATTTCCTGCTTCTAAAATCCAGATAAGGGCGGTACCGATTAAGATTAGAGCAAAGAAAGTAACCGTCGTAACCTTTGTAAACAACGTAAAGCGGTACGCTACCGTTTCTTTCTTTTGGAATAAGTATTCTTTCAGTTCGATAAGAACAGGGAACCCTATTGCACCTAATATAAGCAGAATCATGTTAATGGATTGCACAAAATAATCATTTGCATATGGGATAAGTGAGCTCCCAGTAATATCAAATCCTGCATTTGTTGTAGCACTTACTGACGCAAAAAAACCTTGCAAAAAAGCATCTTGCCACGCATCATAATACTTTAACAAATAGATCCCAAGAATAATTGTCCCTATCGCTTCAAATAAGAGAATAAGCCCGAGGATTTGTCTCATTAGACTTACAAGACCAGCTAACGTACCACGATTTTGATCTGTACTAATAAGCTGACGTTCTTTCATCCCTATTTTCTTCCCCACTAATAACCAAATAAAAGTTCCAAGGGTCATAATCCCAATTCCACCGAATTGAAGTACGAAAGCAAGGATGTATGTTCCGGTTGTACTAAACGTATCAGCAGTAGAAACGACTGTTAATCCTGTAACACTAATTGCACTTACAGCTGTAAATAAAGCATCTATAAAGCTCCATTCAACACTAGCTTGGTGGGCAACCGGAAGACTTAAGAGAACCGTCGATAATGCTACAGCCGCAAAATAGAAAAGAACAATCAGCTGGACGGAAGAAAGTTCTGTTGCTTTTTCTTTGATTTTCATATTATTCCTCCTCAGCCTTTCTGATCTATGACTGGATTATTTCTGACATCGTGTTCTTGTAAATCTCACTGTTTAGATAATAACCCTGTTAATAGTATAATAAAAAATGTCAATTGTTTAAATATTGGGGGAACTACTGTGGATGATCAACGATACGAGCGTGAATTACTCACCATGAAAACCATTGCCGAAACATTAAATCGTTCAACCGACCTGAAAACAATGCTTCAATCTGTTCTTGAAGAGCTTTTGAACGTCACCGGGCTGAAAACAGGATGGATTTTCTTATCAAACTATAAGAAGCAGTTTACTTGTACAGCCGATGCAAGACTTCCTGAAGCTCTTGCATTAAGAAGAAAGGAACCAATGTGTAAAGGAACTTGCTGGTGCTTAAATAAATTTTGGGATGGACGACTGACCGAAGCAGTTAACATCATTGAATGCAAACGAATTGAAGATGCCATTCATCACAAAACCGGTGACACAGAAGGGTTGACTCATCATGCGACCGTTCCATTAACAGCCGCCGGGGAATCATTTGGTATTTTAAATGTTGGTTCACCTGGTAAAGAAAAGTTTTCTGAGGAAGAACTTACTCTACTTGAATCGGTTGCTTTTCAAATTGGAACAGCTATTAAACGAGTACGATTATATCAAGATGAGCAAAAACGTGCAGAAAACTATTCGAAACTTGAATCACTTACAAGAGAATTATGGAAGTGCGAACATACTGAGGAGATCATTAACGGGATTGTACGGCAAACCGCTCAATCTTTTAACTGGCCTATCGTCGGTTATTTCCATAATAGCGGTCACCAGCATCTTCTCCACTCTTTGTACGATCAAAACAAATTAAACGTACTGAACATGCCTTATTCTGATGATACACTAAAAGAACTTATAGAAGCAGTGGATAAAGAAATTCCAGTTACACCTCACACGTTTCATCTTCCAATTGATGCGGAAATCACTGAAATTCATGCCCGAGCGGTTACGATTCGAAATGATCAAATAGGTATTCTATTTGCTCTTAGTCACAAGGATGTAAGGCTCTCAAAAATAGATGAAGAAATTTTACAAGCTGTTGCTGATCACACGGCTCTTGCGATTGAGCAATCACGAGTAAATGAAAAGAGACAGGAGCTAATTCTCTCTGAAGAACGAAACAGACTTGCAAGAGACTTGCATGATTCCGTTAGCCAAAAACTGTTCTCATTATCAATGACAGCACGTGGTGCACAGAGTATTCAAGACAACCCTCTAGTTCTTAATGAGGCATTAGTCGATATTCAACAGCTATCTCAGCAAGCAATGCAAGAAATGAAAACATTAATCTGGCAGCTTCGACCTATGGGAATTGAAGCCGGTGTGATGACATCCCTTAAAACTTATGCACTAGGACTAGGTCTTCAAGCCGTTTATGACGTTTCAGGTCTTAAACTCCTCCCTACACCAATAGAAGAGGCGCTTTTCCGGATTGGTCAAGAAGCGCTCAATAATATACATAAGCATGCTGCTGTAAATGAAGTATCACTTCAGCTGGCATTTTCTGAAACCGATGCTAGCTTAACAATTGTGGATCACGGTGTTGGCTTTGATCAAACGACTGTTGGGGATTGCACACTTGGTCTTAGAGGAATGAAGGAACGTGCGGCTATACTCGGTGGCCATTTATCCATCACAAGTACAAGAAACTACGGAACAACAGTACAAGTTATACTGCCGATATGAGAGGAGGATATGATGAAAATTAAATTACTTCTTGCTGATGACCATCTTATGGTCCGAAAAGGACTTCGCTTATTCTTACAAACACAGGAGGATATTGACATTATTGGGGAAGCAGTAAATGGAGTTGAAGCCGTGAAGCTTGCTTATGAGCTTAGTCCTGACGTTATTTTAATGGATCTAGTTATGCCCGAAATGGATGGAATTGAAGCAACTAAACAGTTGAAAAAAAACGCACCACACATCAAAATTATTATCTTAACAAGTTTTTCAGATCAGGATCATGTTCTTCCAGCCATTAGCGCTGGTGCTGAAGGGTATCAATTAAAAGACATTGACCCTGATGAGTTAGTTTATACAATACGCGCAGCATTTAGCGGTAAACGCCACCTTCATCCACTCGCTACAAATCAGCTGATGTCTCATATGACTAAGAAAGATCAAGTCGATGATGAACGCAGAATCACAAACCTTACACCAAGGGAGAAAGAGGTATTAAGAGAAATCACTCTTGGGAAGAGCAACAAAGAGGTTGCTGCCGCTTTATATATTACTGAAAAAACAGTAAAAACTCATGTAAGTAGTATTCTTTCCAAATTAAATTTCCACGATCGGACACAGGCTGCTCTCTTCGCGACAAAGCAGAACTGGTTTGAAAATTAAATCTACAACTAAAGGCTGAGACTGAATTCCTTCTTCCCTCCGATGCCCGATACAAGAATTTAAAATACACTTAGATTGAAACACTCACAATTGAGGTAATAAAAGAATATAGAGGTATGAGAAAGGAGCTTTCCTATGAAAGTAATGGTGATGAACGGTAGTCCAAGAGACAAATCTATGACGAGGAACTTAACAAATACAGTTACCGATCAATTAGACGAAAAGGGAATTGAAGTGCTCACATTCGACGCAGGATTCCACGACCTCCCTTTATTTAAAGGAAGAAAAGAAGATCTTGATCATCCAGAGGTGCAGCGCCTCATAAACCATGCAACAAAAGCTGATGCATTTGTAATTTGCTCTCCTGAATACCACAATGGCATGAGCGGAGCTTTAAAAAACGCACTCGATTTTTTAGGTGGTTCTCATTTCAAACATAAGCCAACTGTTCTTGCTTCTGTTGGCGGTGGTGGAAAAGGCGGTATTAACGCATTGAACAATATGAGAACAGTTATGAGAGGGTTATATGCTCTCGTCCTCCCTGATCAATTCTGCGCAGATCCCACATGCTTTGATGAGAAAGGTTACATGGTGGAAACAAAAGCGAAAGAACGTCTGACAATCGTTATAGATGAACTAGTTTCCCTCTCCCAAACGATAGAAAATAAAATAGAAGTACAGTAAGAAAGAGCCCGATAGCATTTCTCTATCGGGTTCTTTTCGCCTATTCTATGACTCCCGACTCTGTTACTTTCACATCTATATGAAATTCGATATCCATATCAGGATAGCGGTCCATCCAATCCTCATGACTGAAATCACCACGAGTCACACTACGAGTCGCATTCCCAAGTCCAAGAGGATCGATCTTTAGCCGTTGAAATTCTTGAATCATCTCATTTCCTCTGTTCTCAATTTCCTTCTCCATCGTTTTCTCAATTTCTTTAAGCTTTAGAGGAGTTAACTTCTTTCCAGAATACTCCTTGATTACTCCTAAAATCTTACCATGAACTTCAACTTTATTGCGTCCAGCCTTCTTAAAATTAAGATTTCTTTTAGAAGCAATATTATAAATAGCGGCATGCTCCTCCTCATTAAGTCTCACAGTAAATGAATCATTACTAGAAAACTTCTCATACAGAATTTTGAATGTAAACAAACTTTGTGAGTCAATGGTAGTAACCATCTTATCTCCATTAAATAAAGCAATACCGATAATCTTCACCTTATCTCCATCTTGTTCAACCAACGGAAGAATCGGGTCATTTCCTTCTGAGTAATAATGGTACAGAAAGTTATGCAAACTCGTTTGTGGCAGCATGCCGTGCTTAGTATTATGACTTAAAGTGTCATGGATAAATGTACCGGTATCCACGTTCCCATAATTGGTACTTAATAATGTTTCCATGTCACTGTTAGAAATGCCCAAGAACACTCTTGAACCGATCGCCGGATCTCTTTGGAGTGTATCAACCAATTCAATAATACCTTCTGATTCTGCCATTTCCCTGCTAAAGAGAGCAACCTCCAGTTTTCCACTTACAAATGATTTTGATGACTCGGAATTATATTGACTGCGTATTTCTTTACTAATTTCAGCTGTCTGGATAAAGATGCTATTATCAACCCTACCATTAGCTTGATATTGGGGAGCTACTGCAATTCCTTTAATAAAACTTTCTTCATTGTCATCATCAGGAAGATCATAACCGATAATCGTCACCATTTGAATATCATCCAGAATACTACTTTCCACACACCCTGTAAGTAGGACACTGCATATTACGAATACCAGGATCAGTCTCATTCTGACCTCCCCACCTTACTTTTGATATACTGAGCTACGAATAAGAATGGTACATAGAGATAGACAAAGTAGAACCCCATTTGACTCGTATACTGATTTAGTAAATCAATGCTCTCTCTCCTAGCAAAGGCACTGCTAGCCAGTAAAATGACAAAAAGAAGAGGGATCGTCACATTTCGTTGACTGATATTTGATAACCTCCTAATTGCTCTACCTCCAGCCCATATCGTAATACAAAGGTTTGGAAGAATCACAAGTGCCCACGAGGTAATACCAATGTACTCAAAACGCTGAACAAAAGGCATTTCTGCAATTTTCCATGTTGTTAGCGTCGCCCAAATGGTCTTTTGTAACTGTTCGGTACTAAAGAAGGCGATCGTTGTGATCGTGACTGTTGTATAAATAAAAACCGTAAATAAGTTCCCTGCCTGCGCCCATCGATGAGATTTTTCGGGGTCTTTCACAAATGGGAGATACATAAAAAGCGTTGTAAAACCTAAATAAGATAAGGAAGCCCCCTTAACTCCCTCATACATTTCGATTATAGAGTGGTTGAATATCGGCAGAAGGTCTCGGAAGTGTCCATAAAACATCGGAAAGATCATCGTTAGAATAAGATAAAATGGCAAAACAACACCAAAGAAAGCTATACCGGCAACTACCCTAAACCCGCCAGATAAACAGTAATAGACTAAAAGTAGAAACACAGAACCGAAGATCCATTTATTTAAGTCTGGAAACATCCATACTTGAACTACTTCGATATATGTACGTAGAATAGTCACACTCATCGCAATGAAATAAACAATAGCAATCCAGCTTAATAATCCTCCTAACCATTTCCCAAAAAGATTTTGATGTAACGAAATGAGATCCCCTTTTTCCTTTAGCATGATTTTATATATCAAAAAAATAATCACATTTAGACTAAGGCCAGCAACTAGTACCGAAATCCAAGCATCATTTCCTGCATACTTTGCGCTGATTCTTTGAAACCCCATAACTCCTACCCCAACTTGAACGGAGTGAACAAGGTAAAACACTAGAAATGGAGATACTTTATACTCATCTTTCACTTCTGGTCCAGCCATATAAAAGCATCTCCTTTCTACGTTTACTCATGGAAATCATTTTTCTCTTTCTTCGTTACTGGATTAAAACGTACTGTATCCTCTGTTTGTAATTGAATAGGTCGCTTATTTTGAAATTTCAACGGAAGCCTAATAAGAGCATCCTTTAAATCCTGAACACGTAATGGGTAGATTGGCTCTAGGAATGGTCTACCTAACGATTTTAATTTGAGAAGGTGAGCTATTAAAAAACTAAAGCAAATTGTTACACCAAGGAGCCCCCACAGATGAGCGAAAAACAGGAAAGGAAACCTTGTTAAGCGAATAGTGTTGCTCATTCGATAGACAGGAGTTGTAAAGGAGGCAAGGGCAGAAAGTGCCACGATAATTAATAGGACGTTGCTTGTTAATCCTGCTTCAACTGAAGCAGTCCCAATAACAATACCGCCTACAATACCGATCGTTTGACCGACTTTTGTCGGCAATCGTGCTCCAGCTTCTCTTAGCAACTCAATGGCTAACTCCAAAAATATGGCTTCTAGAATGGGAGGTAGCGGTATACGTTGCCTGGAGCTAACGAGGGTGCCGAGTAGATCTTTCGGTATCAGTTCATAATGATAGGTTAATGTTGCTACATAAACGGGTGTCACAAGTATTGAAAATAAAATCGCAAAAATACGGATCAAGCGAGCACTTGAGGCGACGATCCAATTCACAAAATAGTCTTCAAATGCTGAAAAGAATTCGACAAGCGTCGTTGGCCCAATCAAAGCCTGAGGTGATCCATCTGAAAGAATCACTACTTTCCCTTCGCATAACACAGATGTTGCCCGGTCAGGTCTTTCGGTATCAATCAGTTGCGGAAAAGGAGAATTTCTATTATCGGAGATCAGTTGCATAAGAACTGAACTATCGACAACCTGATCTACTTTAAGGTCTTTAAGACGCTGTTTAACAGTGTTTACATTTTCTTCGTTCGCGATTCCCTCCAGGTAGAGAATAACTACTTTCGTTTTTGTCAGCTTACCGATCGTTAACTCATATGCTTTTAATTCATGCACAGGTAATCGTTTTCGGATTAAATGGATATTGGTATCTAGTGCTTCTACAAATGCTTCCTTTGAGCCGACAACTGTAAACTCGACTTCAGGTTGTGTGATCGCTCGGGCTTTTTTGACCTGGCAAGGTATCATGGCACATTTCGTTGCAGACTCACTCAAGCGAATGATAATAAAACCCATCATCACTTTTTCACAAATCACCTTAAGGTCTTCTGAAATGATGACGCCTGGCACGGGCACCCTTTTCTTCACCTCATCAAGTGACTTCAATGGTTCTCTCACGAGATAGGGTAAAATGTGGTCGTTGAATTCATTCTCATGAATAAGCGTTTTAAAATAATATAAGAAGAAAGAGCTGTTATCCTGCTTATTTTCAAAATGCAAAAAATCATCGGAGTCTTTTAAGCTTTTAATTAGCTCAGGCAAGTTTTTCAACTTATCGGGAGATCGACTTTTTTTAAACCATCGAAGCACTTTCAGTCACCACACATTCTCATGTTCTCCTTGTAGTTTCTACAAGTCACATCAATTTATCCACCTCCAGGCTTCATCAATGAAATCAAACCAAATAAAAAAGCGTGTCATTACGACACGCTTTTCCCTTTATTGTCCTTGTGCTAGTGAGTATGCAATCTTACCGTCAAAACGATATAAGTTCTCGATCTTAATCCAATCTAACTCTTCGGATTCAATTTTTGTTAGTAGATCACGGATAGCTCCCTGAGTTTCTTTTTTACCTTCAACTGGCTGGAATCTGCAGCGCCAATGATCAGATAAGAAGGTTTCAGAGAATCCATTGGGATATACTTTCACACCACGATTTGTCATCATCACAAATTCATGATTGCTTTCTGCCGCTGCACGCGTTAGCTTCTCTGCAATTTCATCAATTGTTAGGGTGTTGTTAAATAAGAATACATCTGTTCCGTCAAGCTCGCGTTCAGGAACATAATTGGGACGATTCGTTTCTTCTTTCTCTTCCAATACTTCTTTACGATATACGACCGGTTCGAGTACTGAAGGAGATTGACCAAGACGTTCAACTACTGCATGAGAGAATTCTTTCGTTCCAACAGCATTTTTCCCTTTTGCAATATCGCCTGTTAGTACGCCATCCTCAATTGTTTTCAACCATGCATTGTGAATTTTCTCTGCAGCTTCAGGCTGTCCAATATGAACAAGCATCATAATCGCACCGTGCAGAAGACCTGATGGGTTTGCAATACCTTTACCTGCAATATCAGGAGCGCTTCCGTGAATAGCTTCAAACATCGCAATTTGATCCCCGATATTGGCAGATCCCGCCAAACCTACACTTCCAGCAATTTGAGCGGCAATATCAGAAGCGATATCACCGTATAAATTCAATGTAACGATTACATCAAATTCTTCAGGCGAATCAGCTAAGCGCGCCATACCAATGTCAACAATATAACTATTAGATTCAATTTCAGGATATTCAGCCGCAATCTCTTTGAAAACCTGATGGAAAAGACCATCACTTAATTTCATGATGTTATCTTTCACGAGGCATGTTACTTTCTTACGATTGTTTTTACGAGCATATTCAAATGCGTGCCGAATGATACGCTCAGATCCCGGGCGTGAAATAAGCTTCAAGCTTTGTACAACGTCCGGTGTTTGCTGATGCTCAATTCCTGAATAGAGGTCTTCCTCATTTTCTCGAACAATGACAAGATCCATGTCAGGATGCTTATTTTCTACAACAGGGTTATAAGAAACGCAAGGGCGAACGTTTGCATATAGACCCATAGCGGTACGAATGGTTACATTTAAACTCTTATATCCTCCACCCTGTGGTGTTGTAATCGGTGCTTTGAGAAGTACTTTAGTTCGACGCAACGAATCCCATGCTTCCTGAGGAATTCCCGTTGAATTTCCAGAAAGGTATACTTTCTCTCCAACGTCAATAAATTCAGGCTCAATTTCAGCCCCAGCTTGTTCTAAGATGTGCAAGGTTGCTTCCATAATTTCTGGACCAATGCCGTCTCCTGTTGCTACCGTAATTGGGCGCTTTTCTGCCATGATCTTCTCTCCTTCTCTCTGGTCTATCAATACACATTGAAAAACCCGGTAGGCTCAATTAGAGAACACCGGATCTTCCAGATACAGTGAAATATCCATTTCTCAAGATCGTTCAATTCTGGACTTGAATCATGGAATAAACCAACATTTTGTTATCGCTTTCCAAGGTTATTATAGAAATCATGTGCTTTTTTGTCAATTTTACAGAGTTTCTGTCATCGCCGCTTCAAAAAAACCAGCCTCTAAAGGAAGAGGACTGGTTGATCATTATTGAAGCGCTTTGACGTCGTCCACGATCTCTTCAAATGGAACGTTAGAATAGCCAGAATACTTCTTAACGGCAATCCCTTTTTTATTCACAAGGTAGAAATTAGTACCATGAATGAATTGATCTGAACTTGGGTCAGCATCTACAGCCGTTTTAAAAGTACTTTCCGCAAAACCTTTTATTTCGTCTTCCGTGTATCCAGTCAAGAAGTGCCAGTTAGATAGATCAGCATCAAATTTTTCAGAGAATGTCACAAGCTGTTCAGGAGTATCCCGTTCAGGATCTACTGAAAATGAAACGAGTTCTACATCTACATCCGCTTCACTTAGCTTATCCTGAAGCTGTGACATATTCGCTGTCATTGGGGGACACACCGTCTCACAATTTGTAAAAATAAAATCAGCTATCCACACTTTTCCTTCTAAATCATTTAATCCAAACTCACTGTTTGTATGGTCTGTATATGTAAAATCTTGTACTTCCCAATCGAGATCGTCAGGAACATCTTTTCCACATGCAGCTAGTACGACAAGTAGAGTTATTACTGTTACTAATAACAGTCGATTCTTCATTAGGGTAACCTCCAATAAAAATAAAATTAAGCGCTCTCTTTACCTTATCTCAAAATAAGGAAAGATGCTATACGACGTAAATATCGGTTTTGAGAATTTCATGAACAAAATAATGTATCAATCAAAAAAAGTCTCTTTTTATGTTCAAAAGTTTAAACTTTTGAACTATAAGTATTTAAAAAGAGTAGAAGGACTAATAACAGGTCTCTTCTACTTTTGCTAACAGCATTTTTAACGTCGTGACACTATCCTCTAATTGAAGAGAATAGAATCTCGTTGTGCCTTTCTGCTCAACAGAAACAAGCCCAACTTCACGCAAAATTTTCAGATGATGAGAAATAGCAGGACGTGATAAAGTCGATCGCTCCGTAATCTCATTCACACTTAATGGATCGTGTTCACTAAGTAGCATAATAATATCCTGTCTATAGGGATCACCAAGCGCCTGGAAGATTGGTGTGCTTTTGCGAAAAAGTTGGATCGCTTCCTGATGGTCATTTTTCTGATTCATAGCAGAAAGCCTCCTATTTGTTTAAGTGTTTAAACATATAACCTGATTTCAGCATATAGTAATCCTTCTATCCTGTCAATAAACGGTTTCTGTTATGAATAACCTAACTTTTTCAAGACTAACTGATGATTTGGGTTCATTTCTTTAGGTAACTCGTTTAGTGGAAAATATTTCACTTCTGACACTTCATTTCCATCTAATTTAAAAGCTTCGCTCTCACATTGTCCCTTATAAACAGCAATAACACTATAAACCTCATCTCCATTTGGATATCGGTAATATAACTCTTCACCAGAGAAAAGAGAAACAAACGTTAACTCCTTAGTACCTACTCCTATTTCCTCAAACGTTTCACGTACAGCCGTCTCTTCAAAAGATTCTCCAGGCTCCATAAATCCACCTGTTAATCCCCATAGCTTATTATCTGTTCTCTTCTGTAACAGTAGCCTGCTCTTCGTATGATCAAATAATAAAATCGCAACACCAGGTAGAATTAATGGCCGACTCCCAACTAACGCTCTTATTTGTTGAATATAGTCCATAGTACCTCCTAAAGAATTGAAATCAAACAAAAAGCCTCTCGATCTCTCGAAAAGGCCTTTTATGCGGTGGCAAACGCCCAAACCCAGAAGGCTACACCCCAGATAGCACAAAGAACTAATAAAATAATAAGAAGGCGAATATTTTTATTTCTCATGGTTGTCCATCTCCCCATGTTCTACCGTTTTTTCTTTTCTCTTTAACATATACAAGAAAAACCCAAATAAACCAAATACTACAAAAAATAGCCCTGTTGACATATAAACTAGAATCGACCCTATTTCCATATTTTGTCCACCTTTCTAATTCCGTACTACCCGCTGTATGATAAATAGATGGATAATACTCCAATGACCATCATCGTTATAAAAGGCAGAACAAAGGCCAGGAAAATAACAGCGGATTCTGTTTTATGCTGTTTAATTTTAGATAACAAGAAGCCATTCTCCTTTCACTTTATCAATCACTCAAATAATAGTATAACGAAACTTCACTTCATTACCGTCCATTTTTCTTGAACGTTTCCGTACAATTCTACCATACAGAGCGATTAATCGTGACAGGCATGGTGGATCGCCTGGTGAAGCAGTGCCATCACATGCTGATCATCAGGAGAATAAAAAATACTTGTGCCGGCTCTTCTAAACTTTACTAAGCGTAAGTTCTTCAAAAAGCGAAGCTGATGAGAAACAGTCGATTGAGAAAGATGCAGAGCATCCGCTATTTCACTTACAGCACACTCCCGATCTGCCAATAAATTTAATATCCGAATCCTCGTTGGATCTCCTAGAGCTTTAAAAGTTTGCGAAACAATAAAAAGTGTTTCTTCATCTAGATCTAATTGTTCTTTTGCCACATCCTGTCCTTGATTATCCAAAACGATCCCCTCTCCCTCATTACATGAACAAATATTCATATACCATTCTGTTGCCATTGTATGAAAGACCTTTCACTATTGTCAACTTAGATGGGGAAGCCTGTCACGATTCCTTCACACAAAATGTAGAACCCGCCTTGAGTTAATGGTAAATCCTTTTTACAATAGAGTAAGAAGAAAAAGTAAAGGCTTTCTTATCGTTAGATAGGATGCAAGAAGATGATATGGTATGATGAAAACGGTCAACATTTACTGTCAGGCATTATGATCATAGATGGAGGTGTTCCTAATGTGGGAACAATTAACAAGCACATTTTCGTTTAGTGCTTTATGGAGTCCTGGAATTATGGTAGCTGCAATCGTTATTGCTGGATTCTACTTACTTCTAACAGGACCTTGGAAAAATAGCTTTAAAGACTCAGCACCGATCCCCCTTTACAAAAAGATCTTTTTCTTAATCGGGGTTTTCTTATTTTATCTCGGACTTGGCGGTCCACTATCACTTATGGGGCATTTATTACTCAGCATACATATGACTGAGATGGCGCTCGTTTATTTAGTCGCTCCACCACTCATGATAGTAGGCACCCCAGCATGGTTGCTCCGTCCACTGCTAAATATCAAAGTGATTCGCAAAATCTTTAAATTTTTCACATTCCCTATTATTTCACTGCTTTTATTTAACGGGTTATTTTCTTTCTATCATATCCCAGAAATCTTTGATTACTTAATGGTGCACTATACGGCTCAGAATTTCTATAAAGCCGCTCTTATCCTGACTGCCTTTGCTATGTGGTGGCCACTTGTTTGTCCAATACCAGAATACGATACGTTATCAGGTGTTAAAAAACTTGGATACATCTTCGCAGATGGTGTCCTACTCACACCAGCATGTGCTCTCATTATTTTCGCAACTACTCCATTATACGCTACATATACAGATCCAACGATTTGGGCAAATGCTATGGGATATTGCGTACCAACCGGCACGACCGTTTCACCTGAACTATTTGACCAATTCAAGCCACTAGGCATCATGGAAGACCAACAGCTAGGCGGCATCATCATGAAAATCATCCAAGAACTCTCATACGGCACCGCACTAGGCTACATCTTCTTCCAATGGGCAAGAAGAGAACGAGAAAAAGACGCCGAAGAACTACAATCACCAGAATTCCGAATCAGTGAGATTTAAACGAAAAGCGGAAGTGGGCGGTTAGACACTCGGTCACTGTAGCTAGACACCGAAAACCAAAACCGTCCCGTTCAAAAAGCCATGAAGCACTTTGCTTCATGGCTTTTGTTATTGCATACCCTTCCGTCTTAACAATTGTCGTAATCCGCCCCCAATTACTACCCCAATAACAATACCTATAATAGCAACAAAGGTCGGTGGAATAACAAAAGGCTCTGTTCTTAAATTCGATACAATCACAGCCACCGTAGAAAAATACGCTCCACATACAAAGGGTAAAGACAGGTAATCACCTGGTAGTTTCCCTGCTTTTTCAATAGCACCTAGATAGCTTTCATAAATCGCAAACATGTAAACACAAGGATAAAACATAGCCCATTCATAATTTGTAACTGAAATTGCCTGGACGGACTTACCTTGAAAACTATAGAGAATATTCATATTAAGATTTGCATTCACATTGATCAAAAACTCAAGCCCAATAAAAAAAGCACCTCTTATGTAATTCTTATTAATGATTTGTCCAAACCCGGGAAAGGCAATACTCCACAAGAGAACTTCAATTGGATTTACTTTTCTGTTCATCCCATCACCAGCTTCTTATTGTCTCAGCTACATTTTTACCTTTTCCATATTACTGGTATTTCATCCAACTCTCATGGAATTATTTTCAGAAGTAGCACCCTTCTTTTTGATCCATACTACGGATATAAGAAAAAGAAAGGAGAATTGACTATGTTAACAACGAACCAACTTCGTTCATATAAGAAAATGATTCAAGAACGCATCCTGGCTCTTAGTGATGAATTAGATGAAAACGATGAATTTGGTGTTTCTCAGTCTTTTGCTCAACATTCTACAGGTGAACTATCCAATTACGATAATCACCCTGGCGATACGGCGACAGAATTATATGAACGCGAGAAAGATCTATCACTAAATGAACATGCAAAAACAGAATTAGCAGAACTGACAAAGGCCCTTGAACGAATTGGAAATGGAAAATATGGCATATGTGAAGTTTGTGGAAATGATATTTCAACAGAAAGACTCGCTGCCCTTCCAACAGCTTCCACATGTGTAGAACATAGTCCATCACAAAAGACATCAGACAGAAGACCAGCAGAAGAAGGTGTACTTGGCAATTCCTTCGAGGAACATGTAAACGACACTAACGATGCTACCTTTTTTGACGCTGAAGATTCATGGCAACGAGCTGCGAAGTATGGAACATCCGAAACACCTTCAGACTTTAACGCTCAGGAAATGAACTATGACAAAATGTATATTGATTCCAATGAGCCTGTCGGGTATGTCGAGGAAATCGAATCATTTTTATCAGCCGATCTAGATGGCAAACCATCTGGAGTGATTCCAAATCAACGTCATGAACGTTATGAAGACTTACTGGATGATCATGACCAGAAGGCAAGTCAGGGTACAATCGAAGATAGTGACCTCATCTAAATAAGACAGCCCTAAAAACGGGCTGTCTTATTACATTTCTTCTGGTGCATGTAGTCCTAACAATCGCAAGCCTTCTTGTAAAACAATGGAGACAGCTGACACCAGCTGCAATCTCGCTTGTTTACAGGATGGGTCATCTAAGATACGAATCTGTCCATAGTATTTATTAAAAGAACGTGAAAGGTCAAGGACAAACTTTGCGATTTGAGAAGGGTCGTATTCAGCTGCTGCTCTTTCAATTACATTTGGAAAACTAAGCAGCTTTGTCACAACTGACCAGGCTTCTTCATCTTCGAGACCTTTTATATGATCATTGGAATGAAAATCCCCTTTGCGTAGAATAGAACAAGCACGCGCATGAGTATATTGCACGTACGGACCAGTTTCACCCTCAACACGTAGCATGTCTTCAAGTGAAAACTCTATATCATTTCGACGATCATTCTTTAAGTCATGAAACAAAACGGCCCCTACCCCAATTTGTTCAGCAATCGCGTTTTTATTTTCTAAACTAGGATTTTTGGTTTCAATATTTACTTTTGCAAGCTCGATTGCTTCAGTCAACACTTCTTCTAGCAATACTACTTTCCCTTTTCTTGTCGACATTTTCTTTCCATCTTTTAACATCATTCCGAAGTTAATATGGTGCATTTGATCTGCCCAATCGAATCCCATTTTCTTTAATACTTCAAATAATTGTTTGAAATGTAGACTCTGTTCATTTCCTACGACATAGAGAGCCTTACTAAATCCATATGTTTCATAGCGATAAATGGCTGCAGCGAGATCACGGGTTGCATAAAGTGTGGCACCATCTTTCTTCTTAATTAGACATGGTGGTAAGCTCTCTCCAAGTTCTACTACCATGGCGCCACGAGATTCAACTAAGAGATTTTTTTCTTCAAGTAGATCAATGACACTCTGCATTTTATCATTATAAAATGCTTCCCCATTTGTTGAATCAAAGGTAATCCCCATAAGCTCATAAATTCGATCAAACTCTTTAAGAGATTCTTCACGGAACCATTTCCATAATGAAACGGCTTCTGGGTTACCTTCTTCTAATTCTTTAAATGCCTTACGTCCTTCATCTTCAAGACCATTATCTGATTCCGCTTTTTCATGAAATGTAATATAGAGCTTAAGGAGTTCTTTAATCGTTTGCTCACGAACCTTTTGCTCCTCCCCCCACTTTCGGTAGGCCGTTATCAATTTGCCGAACTGAGTTCCCCAGTCCCCAAGATGATTAATGCGAATGGGGCGATAGCCGACTTTTTCAACAATTAGCGCTAATGAATTTCCAATAACGGTTGAGCGTAAATGGCCCATTGAGAAGGGCTTCGCTATATTAGGTGAGGAAAGATCAATCGTCACGGCACCTCCCTTTCCTACATTAGAAGCACCGTACTCACTTCCCTCACGTACAATGCGACTTATTACCTCAGTACTAACCATTTTTTTATTAAGAAACACATTAACATAAGGCCCAACAGCTTCTACTTTTTCAAAGGCTGACTCATGAATGTCAGTAACAAGCTCCTTCGCAATTTGATGAGGAGCCATTCGTTTCACTTTGGCAAGATCAAAGCATGGGAAGGCATAGTCACCTAAAGAGTCATGCTTAGGCAGTTCAATTCGCTGCAGAATATTAAGAAAGCTCACTTCTTCTTCACATGCTTGATAAAGTTGTTGTGCAAATAATTCTTTGTAATTCATACATTCCCTCCTATTTGTATATCCATTTGCCTATAAAAAAATCTCCGTCTCTATAAAAGAGACGGAGATGAATTCCGCGGTACCACTCTGATTGCTCAATAAAACGATTTGAGCCTACTTCACTCTATAACGGGGAGTCCGACTGCTTCTACTTAATTCAAAACAGTGTCTTGAAAGTCCGGTTCATGCCTGCTAAGGTTCCGAGCTCTCACCATCCCCGGATCGCTTTATCCGTATACAAACACTACTCTCTTTCGCATTGACGATACAATATTAGTCTTATTATAGCCGACTTCCATATAAATTCAACCACTTATTTTATAAGTCCTTTTTCCGATTCAGAATATCCATTTTTTTCACCATCAGCAAAACCTTCCTGATACCCTTCTCGATAAATGGATGTTAAGTACATGGAAATCAGCTGTCTTACTTTTGGCTCTACGTTCACGACCTCTAAATGCTTCATACACCGATCAACTGCCAATTTTTCCTTTTGAACATTTTTAATCGTCATCGTTAGAACCACCTTCCGGATAAGTTATCCGTATTATACACCACCTTAACAATGTATTTGCACTCATTCGACAAGACTCGATTTGAATTATGTTAAAACCCTACAAAAGACCAGTAAACGACGAGAACAATCACGGGATAACAAAGACTATAGACCTATCACAAGGCATTTATAACTCTTTTAAATCATTTATGAATGATTCATTTCAATTCGTATACATAACTTCTCAATTATTATAACAACCTATACCTATCTAATTTTATTGAGGAGGGTGCATTGTGAGACGAAGCAAACGAAAATCAATTCGAAATGAGTCCTACCAAATTCCAACTGCTACTGAATCACATGATGCATACTATTCTCTTGAAGAGAACAAAGAATATATAAAAGCAAAATTTCATAATACAGAAGATATCAAATTCAGAAATATTACGGTTCAGGATGTGAAATGCCTACTTGCTTATTTAGATCCTTTAGTTGATGAAGAGAAGCTACAAAGAACGATTATGAAACCATTATTTGAGACAAATCAGTTAAACATCGAGGATACAGTCACATCAAAGGAATACCGGCGATCAAAAAATTTAAATGAAGCTATTACAGGATTAACAAAAGGATTTGTCGTTCTACTAATAAATGGACAAGTACATTTTTATTTACTAGAAGCTTTCTCAGGAAATTCTAGAGCAATATCTGAGCCAATTAATGAGCAAGTCGTTCGCGGTTCACATGAAGGTTTTGTCGAAAATATTATGCAAAACCTACAAATGCTTCGCAGAAGAATTGAGAATCCTAACCTTGTGATTAGGTTCTTTAAAATTGGTAAAACAACAGACACGAAAATAGCTGTTATTTACTTACAGCACCTTACAAACCCTGATCTTATCGCAGAAATAGAAAAAAGAATCACATCTATTAAAACGGATTCCATTCAAACGCCTGGCTATGTAGAAGAGTTTATTGAGGATGCACCATTCTCTCCATTCCCCCAAATGCTAAGTACGGAACGACCTGATAGAATGACTGCTCACCTCATGGAAGGAAGAGTCGGTCTCCTAATGGAAGGAAGCCCTGCAACTTTAATTTTTCCAGTAACTTTTTTTGCCTTTTATCAATCGCCTGAAGACTACAACAGCAGATGGTATATTGGATCTATCTTAAGACTCATAAGAGTAGCCAGCTTTATTTTTGCATTAGGGTTGCCTTCATTATATATCGCCACCGTATCTTTTCACCCAGAGGTACTACCTGCCGAGTTAATCTTAAATATTAAAAGCTCGCTTGAAAACGTTCCATTCCCACCATTACTAGAAGCTTTAATTATGCAAATTATTCTTGAATTATTGAGAGAAGCTGCTATACGACTACCAGGTCCTATTGCACAAACAATTGGTATTGTTGGGGGTTTAGTTATTGGGACTGCGATTGTAGAAGCTAACCTTGTATCGAATATGATGATTATTGTCGTCGCACTGACGGCTATATCATCCTTTGCAGTTCCATCGTATGAAATGAGTATGTCAATCAGGCTGCTTGGTTTTCCACTCATGCTCCTTTCTGCAGCATTTGGATTTATTGGGCTTGTCTTCGGATTATCCATCATTTTAATCCACTTATGTGGTTTAGAAACTTTCGGCACACCTTATTTCTCCCCGCTTGCACCATTTCGTTTCAACGAACTAAAAGATTCTGTTATTCGCCTTCCAAGATGGTTACTCGGTAGGCGACCGTCAGACGTTCGTGCACAGCATGGAACACAGGAGTGGGTCTCAAGAAGGTGGAAACAAAATGAAGACGAGTAGCAAAATTAATTCGGCGCAGCTTTTTTTCATCATATTCCAAACACAAGTTGGCGTAGGCGTACTCTCTCTTCCCTCTTCCTTATATGCAGGAGCTGGAACTGATGGCTGGATTACTCTTCTTGTTACTGGTGTTGCTATCCAACTAATTATTTTTATACTTTACTTTTTGAGCAACCGTTTCCCATCATTAACGCTTTTTGAATATGGGCCTAAAATCATTGGCAAATATGTAGCATTCGTCGTCTCACTTCTTTACACACTATTCGCTATTTCAACAGCGGTCATTGTATTGGAATTGTTTGAAACCACAATAAAAACTTGGATCTTATTTCGAACACCCATGATTGTCATCTTTTTATTGCTAACTATTAGTGGCACTTACCTTGCTATTGGCAGAATCAAAGTAATGGGGAGATTTTATCAGTTTGTTTCAGTTCTAATTATTCCTCTGATCATTATGGCCGCCTATACTTTAAAGGACGCGGATATTCGTTATATCTTGCCAATTGGTCAAAATGGCGTAGGAACAATCCTAAAAGCAACACAGCAAGGGATAGTATCCATGCTGGGTTTTGAAATCGTATTATTCATTTACCCTTACGTTCAAACAAAAGGGAAAGCAGCACTAAAAAGCTTAACACTGGCTAATATAGCAGTAACATTATTATATAGCTTTTTAACATTTGCAACGTACGTCTTTTTTAGCCCTTCTCAGCTTGAAATGATTCCTGAACCCCTCGTGTATATGTTAAAAGGTGTATCCTTTGTAATTGTGGATAGAGTGGATCTCCTTTTTCTTTCGATCTGGATCGTTTCTGTTATGACTTCCTATGTATCGTATATATATATTGCAGGAAGAGGCATTCAATATTTAACAAAAAGAAAAAAAACAACTGGTCCCATTTTGACTGCCGCCTTTATTGCACTGTTTTTCTCAATGTTTTCACATGATCGATATACTGTGGAAATGATTTCTAGTTATCATGCGAAAGCAAGTTATTTTTTTGCCCTTGGCTTCCCTCTCCTGCTTTTGCTCATTAGTCTTTTATTTAAGAAGAAAGAGGAGTCACGATGAAAAAACTAAAACATCTTTCCATCATTTTTTCGCTCAGCCTGTTATTTCTGACCTCTTGCTGGGATCAGGAACTTTTAAAAGAATCGAAGCTGATTTATGGGGCTGGATTGGATTATGAGAATGAAAATGAAATTCGCACAACGTTCGCCGTTCGGAACCTTGGTATTCCAGTTAGTCAAGGGGGCGTATACTCTAATCGCATTCTTTCCGTTTCAGGGTCTTCACCCAGAGATACGCGAATTAAAGTGGATCGAGTTTTATCAAAGCAAGTAACAGCTTCAAAAAATCAGCTCATTCTCTTAGGGAAAGAGATAGCCAAAAAAGACATTGACCACATTTTTGATGTCCTGTACAGAGATCCAAAAGGTCCACTAGACGCTAGAGTCGGAGTTGTCGATGGACGAGCCGAAGACATGTTAAATTTAGACCATATTGGCGATACTCTCATTACAGAATTTATGTCAGATCTTATTAAAGGTGCTGAAAATAAAACAGAAGCCCCGCGAATGACGATCGAAAAAACATTTCGTTATTCTAAAGATGTTGGACAAGATTACGCCCTTCCATATATTAGTTTCAACAAGGATGTGGGCGCACCTGAAATAAACGGAATTGCTTTATTTCATCACGCCAACTATACAGGAGTTGTTCTTCCTCCAATAGACGCAACCTTACTACTCCTTATGGCTGATAGGAAAAGTAAAAAAGCAAGTATTACAGAAAATATTGGTGAAGAACACAATGAAGGTTTTCTCACCAAAACCGTTACTATAAACGTCCGAAATGCCAAAGCATCTAATGAATATTCTTTTCAAGATCAACAATTAAATAAAGGCGTTATCAATCTTGAAATAAGAGGAAATGTAGAAGAATATCCTCAAAACCATCTGTTTAAAGAAGGAATGGTACATGATATTGCAGATGAATTATCCACACGGTTAACAAAAAGAGCGAATGATATTCTTCATAAACTTCAAGAAGCCAACTGTGACTTCCTAGGTATTGGTCGTGATTTAAATGCTTATCACCACAAAGCATGGAATGAAAAACAGTGGGATAATGACTATCCAAAACTAGATCTTCAGGCAAACGTAAAGGTAAAGATCGCTGAAACAGGAATAATTAAATAGAAAGAGAGTAAGCGCACAACGCTTACTCTCTTTCTATTTGCTTCATCTCTTCAATCGCCGGTTCTTTTGCACCATACCAAGAATAGGCGACTTCATAATATTCCCCTTCATCCACAAGGTTCCAGGCCATTTCATCTTCAACCAAAAGTTCAATGGCCTCTCCTTCTCCTTCAGGCTGAACAAAAACATAGAAATGATGATCTGTGCTTTCCTTCTTAATCACTTCACCATGTTCAATATGTTTTTCATGAACATAGGTATACTTTCCAATTAAAAAAAGGCTGACAAGTACGACGATACTTGCAATCGATATATTTAATGCTCTCTTTCTATTCATAGTGCCTCCGTATTGAACATGTTTAGTATTAAGTTACCACAAACATTAGTATTTTAACAAAGTTAGATTAGGATGTTTAATGATTTTTTCACACGGGTACCATTTATTATAAGAGACGATACAAGGAGGAATTACAAATGGCTAAGAATTCTCAATACCAACCAATTCATGAGAGTGGTTTCTCACTAAGTGATGCTCAAGAAGTAGCTTATGCGAAAGAATTTAAGAAAGCAGATATTGCAGGCGGAATTCGTAAGCCTAAAGTGAAAAGGGCAAAGAGCGAAAATCCTGATCTACTTAAATAATGACTCTAAGGAGCCATGCTGATTGCATGGCTCCTTATTTATGCAGTACTTAGACTTCATCAAACCTTTTTCACAAATGCGTCGTACCCATTCTTTTTCAATTTCTGGCATAATTGATCAGCGCTAGCCTTCTCCTTATAAGCGCCGGCCTGGACGTAATACAGTGACTGTGGAAGCGCACCTTTTAAATACCGCACGGCCGCAAGTACAGCTTCCTCAGCGAGCTGAAGGCGATAGGAACGAGCCTTTAATTTTTTTACATCCGACGAAGAATCCAAAAAGCCGTATTCAATTATTACTGTCTCTACATCTCCAGTCAATCGATGCATGTAGTAGTAATCTTTTCTATCCGCTCCTTCTCTAGAGAATACCCTTCGCAATCCCATCCCGGCTTTTTTCAAACCTTCTGCTATACTGCCTGCCAAATCACTCTTTGCGTAAATTGAATGAATAACTTCAGCCCCACTTCCTCCTCCCGCATTATAATGGTTACTCAAACAAATCGAAGCACCTGACCCTTTCACAAGTGCAGAACGCTTTTCAGAAGATAGATCAATATCTGTCGTTCTTGTGATCGCACACGGTATGCCAAGATTCTTCAAAAACTCATATTGATGAAGCGCTACTTCCATAGTCCAATCCTTCTCTTTCACGCCATTCGCCACCGCTCCTGGATCATTCCCGCCATGTCCTGCATCAATGATAATCACTTTTCATTCCCCCTCTATTCCTTTTTCGTATCGATTATTCTCGATACCAATCGCTGCCTCCTTATGCTATATATCGAATTGAAAAAGATAAAAGGGGCATTAACAGATAATTTTTACAAATTCTGCAACCTTTCTTTTGATCCTTCGTCTTAATAGGAAAGGTCTTAGTTTCAATTGCTATTCAGTGCCAACCCTAAATGACCTTCGAAGGATGATGATATGAACGATAATTCCCCTCTTAAACTTAATGCAGATTTCTCTACCTATACAACACTGCAAAAAACAGAGTTAGTCGAAGAATTAATGGATCAATACGGCGAAGCTCTGCTAAGACTGGCTTATACTTATGTAAAGGACTGGGGTAAAGCAGAAGATATCATACAGGAGGTTTTTCTGACTTGCTTTTTAAAGATAAATACCTTTCGAGGAGAAGCTTCTCTAAAGAACTGGCTTTATCGCATTGCGATTAACCGTTGTCATGACTATGTACGAAGCTGGTCTTTTAAAAACATCATTCCAAGTAACATGATCTTAAATTTCTCTAAGAATCATCAGCCTTCCCCAGAACTTATTGCGATAACAAAAGAAGAATCTTATATGTTACGCCAAACGATTTTACAACTTCCATTAAAATATCGTGAAGCATTTATTCTCTACTATCATGAAGATTTATCCATTAGGGACATTAGTTCACTCCTTGACACAAAAGAGGCAACTATAAAATCCAGATTGCACAGGGCTCGTCGCCTTCTTGAATCAAGACTGAATAATGAAAGTGAGTGAATGAAAAATGAACCAAAATAGATTAAAAGAAAAAGTGAAAGAATCTTTATTCATTAAAGAGCATTTAACAGAAAGAAAAAAAGAAAGAATTATGGAAAATATCCTTATTGCTCATTACGCTGACCATAAGAAGAAACGAAGCACCTTTCTAGCATTGGTTGGATTTGCGGTCTGTTTGGCACTACTTATGACAGTCACTCTCACAGTCATTGATATTGATTTGGATCCTCCTATAAAACATGAAGCTTCTAACAAACTACAAGAGGCCCCATACGTAAGTGCAGCTTATATGAAGCGGGCATCAGAAATTGCTCAACGTGACCTAGATATTCTCGATGTAACCTATTTCTCAATGGATAAAACGATCTATCTGGATATCATGGTGTCAGACAGTTTTTCAAATAAAAAAATGAAGGAACTAACAATACAATATTTGGAGGTGTTATCTCATTTATATCAATTGAAAAATGATCAACTGGGGGAAATATGGGATTATTATCATTTAGAAATTACGATTAAACCAAACAGCGATTACCCTTCTTTAGCCTTTATGGATGAAGAAGATAGTACCTTTTTTCTTAAAGGTTCTAAGAGGATAAAGGAAGCAAGTATGAGTTGGTCCTCTCCATCTAATTAACTAACCTGTATGAATTTTTATCCGCTACTCGTAGATCATAGTAACGTTGTAAACAATCATAAAAGAAAAAGCACAATCTTGAATTGTGCTTTTTCTTATCTACTTGCCGTTTTCCTCTCCATCATTTCGCCATGATTATGAACAAAAGAAAAGGAACTTGAATCGATCTCTGTCTTTGTTTCAGGAAGTTCAACATTCTTCATCCTTCTACTATACGACTGCTTATCTAACACTTGCTTGAAGCCTTCTAAAACAAAATTCAGTGCCAGTATGACAAGAACAAAACATAGGATGGGAATCAACGGAATCCATGTTTCATATGAAAGGAATCTAAAGGTGGATCCAATTAACCCTGACCATTCTCCAGAAACCGAGCGATATTCATCACCTAACATAGGGTCTGGATTAAAGAACGTTCCACCAAAAAACAACTTCAACAATCCAAGATGTAGCAAAAGAATCAGAACGTTAACAATTTGCTGAAGAAAAATAATCATCATTCGTGGTCCTAAGTGTGGTAGTACATGCTTTGAAAGAATATGTCTTCTAGAGCCTCCTAACGTTCGTGCTCCTTCAATAAATTCTCTACCCCAAATGGCGTTC
Source organism: Anaerobacillus sp. 63XJN7_4_ISO-PGPR-S23-413 (assembly GCF_056173725.1). Lineage (NCBI taxonomy): Bacteria > Bacillati > Bacillota > Bacilli > Caryophanales > Bacillaceae > Anaerobacillus > Anaerobacillus sp. 63XJN7_4_ISO-PGPR-S23-413. The sequence continues at coordinate 637,498 of NZ_CM149688.1, read as the reverse complement.
GTTTCATTTGAAATAAGAATCGTCGTTGTAGGAATAGCGACCGCTGTCAAGATAATCACTTCAAAAACCATGCGTTCAGTGAAAGAGTATGAAAACGTTCCTTCCATCCCGTTTTCCATTAATACTCCATGGAGAATAAAGTAACATAATAACGAAATAGGGATATACTGCATCGCATCCACCACTCCAGCTGTGCTTCTAAGCGTTCGGCGAAAATAAGTCCCTCCAATTACACCTGCAACAAACGATAACGCCATTCTCATTGAAGCAACAAGAAAGGCAATTCCAATTGTATATTTCGCACCAATGATAATTTGCTCAAACAAATGGTAGCCGAACTTATCTGTACCAAATGGAAGAACTTGTACAGGTGAAAGAGGCGATCGGTCAATTAAATTTCCATCGTCGTCATAAAGCATAAACGTTTGAGGAATGTCATCATGGTAAACGAGCGAATAAAAAATACTGCTACCTAGTAAGAGAACGATAATGATCATTCCGAACATAAACATTGGATTTCGCAACGCACTTTTCAACATCCTTCTTCCCTCACTTCCGAACTATAGTAACGCTTCTTCTTTTGAAACTTGCTCCGCTACAAACTGGTAAAGTGTCAACGCCAAGAAGATAGGGATAAAAAGACATAAAGCGCCTACCGTGAAAATTTCTGGCGTAGGATGTTCATACATAAAGCGGATTAATCCGTTCAAATTGAAGACGAATTCCATAATAAATAAATTAGATAACGTAAACCAGACAATGGAGCGCGAATGGAAGTAAATCGATAAAATCGCATTCCGAAAAACATGGACAAGGAAAATGACTGTTGATTGCACGCCTTTCGTTCGCGCAAGCTCAACATAAGGCTTTTCAAATTCCTCTTCGAAAACTTGCATCATAATTCGGTAGAATAGGAAAGCTGGTAATATAGATAGCACTAATATAGGCATCGTATAAATTCGTTCATATACTGCAATATCCATTAACAAAATATCGGTTTTTTTATAAAACCAGATGATTCCAATTTGAACAATTACGAGAATAAATACATCTGGAAAAGATTCAGTTAGAAACGCAAATCGTTTAAACCATTTTCGCATAGGAGGCGTAAATCTGTAGGTAACGTATGTAAAAACAAATCCTACAACAAACGAAAGAAATAAGGCACTGAATAAAATGACTATGGAATATGTCGCATAATCAAAGACCTCTGGGAACAATTGATAATTCGCATTCCCAGAGCGAAACGTTATATCTTGATAGTGGATCAACTCCTCTAATGTCTTAACTAATCTCTTCAAATATCCAGAAAAATCAAGCTTCATGCCATTGAATAACCCCGGTAACGCCCCTAGTAACAGCACACCAATAAATGCAGTAATAAACTTAAGACTAGTTCGAACAGCCTTATTCTCCATACGGTATCCCCCTAATGAATTCAATTTTCCTTCATAGCTGATCGTGTAGGTTTCTTGATTTAACTTAGTCTATCTTAAAGACGGAGCAAATAAGTAAAAGTTTCAGATAGAGCATAAAGAATCATTTTTTATTACATGTGATGAAACTCCCCCCTGCCGAATACGCTGTTAACAGCGCACTTTCGAAAGGAGGCCTCCCTTAAACATGTCTACCTCACTTGAGATAATCCGGAAAACAGAAGGCATTAAACGTCTTGATCTGTATATAAGAGAGTTGATTCAGCATGATGCAAAATTAGCCATTTCACGCATCAATGACGAGGACCTCACTTATCCCACTCTCTATGTCTTATCAAAGGTTATTCGCGAACACAGTCTCACAAAGAACTTATCAGATCGGAATAAAGTAGCTTTGTCCATCCAAAGAGATATCCTTGCTACAGAACGTACACCAGCAACTCCTTTTCCATATTCAGTCTGCGATCTTCCACAGTTCATTCACTCTGTACTCAGATGGATGGTCGAAACTGGGAAAGAGGATAAACTGAATGCTCGTTATCGACTTGTTATTGACCGCGCTGCTGGGCTATTGACAACCATCTATCAAAACCCGGAAGACCTCTCCCTTGTTTCAGAACTATTATTCAAGAGAAACAGCGAGGGCCACTCTACACATTACTTAACATGGTCTTATTTTTCTTCACGAAACATGTCTAGTCTCCTCCCTATTGGTGAAAAACTATTATCTTCTCATGAAGAAGAAGTTGAGTTTGCAAGAGAACTGCTTCATTTCATTTCCGGTTTAGAAGAAAGCTCTGATCAGTATGCCTATTTTAGGGGTTGGTATGAAGAGAACCTCCCATACCTTCTTCATAATGAAAATAGCTATGAATTAACAGCTGAACTTTCACCTTATATTATCGATCACTACACAAAATACCGTGAACATCATTCAAACACTTCATCGGAATACCATCGAGATAAAGGATTTCATACGTTAACCGAAGATGAAAAAGAAGATCTTGCCAACTTCTCCTATCAAATGAGAAAAAGATCTCGAAACAAATGGAAGGAGTGGATCAATCGACCTCTCGATGCCCAATTGACGCTCATTGAGGAGGTTCATCATGATTACTATAGGAGGTAATAGTTTAAATAAAGACGATGCGATAAACGCTGGTATCGTACGACCTCTTGAACAAACGATACTTCATGTCATGTATGCAAGTCCCTATACGTATTCCTATCGCTCGATGGATGCCTTATTATTTGAAATTCGATTTAGAGTAGCCATCACAGACAGTTCACGTGAACTTTACTATAGCGGTGTTCAATTTGCAGACTTTTATCGATCGCGATGTAACCCTATGTTCTGGAACCTCCTCCCAGATGGCGCCTTTCAATTAAAAATGGGCGTTCCGGCATCTGAAGCAATACTCGATATTTACCGAAATGGGAGACTATATGCGTTTGAATGCGCCACCGCTATGATTATTATTCTCTATCACGCAGCAGTCAAAATGCTCCCTCCCGCACAGTTTAATCGACTTTTTTCAAACATACGGCTTTGGGGATGGAAATACGATCAAGATTTGCAAATCGTTCATAACATTCCTCCTGACTACCTTCCTGGGGATATTCGATATGTAAAAAATCCTGACGTGAATCCTCTTACGCCAGAATGGCAAGGTGAGAATGTTGTAGATTTAGGGGACGGTACTTTTTTTGGACACGGTTTAGGCTTTCGAACCGTTGAAGGTATGATTGAAGCCCTTGCATTAAGAAGACGGCCGGGTGCGACGCGGATGCCTTATTTAATGCTTCCTGCTACTAGACCTGGGTTTTCCTACTTGTATCAATTCTCATCCAATAGAAAAGAAGGAACAACGCCTATTATGTTGTTCGATGACACCTTACAGCGATCAACAATGTCAATTGATGAATATGAAGAAAAGCATGAAGAACTTCTAAAAAACTTCATAACGATACGAATTGGAAATAGCTCTTGAATAAAATCAGGCTAACTCCCGGGTCATAAGCCCTCCACCCCGTTTTCACATATGCATATGGTAAAGTAACGGGTGGTGAACGCATTGAAAGAATTCCCTGAAATTCAAACTGAACGCCTTGTTTTAACAGCACTTAAAGAAGAAGATCGTAGTTCACTTTTTTCCATATTCGCAGATCCACTTGTCACCTATTATGATGGTGGAAAAGTTATGAAAACCTCTACACAGGCCCTTCACTATATACGTGCTTTCAAAGATACCACATCGATATCTTTGACCAATACAATACGTTGGGGTGTCCGATTGAAGACCTCAAACAAATTAATTGGTACGGCAGGTTTCCAAAACTGGGATCGCACCTCTTCTAAAGCAGAAATTGGTGCCATTCTGTCTCGAAATTACTGGAGCGGTGGTTATGGAGCCGAAGCAGCAAAAGCCGTTATAGAATACGGTTTTGAACAAATGAAACTTCACAAAATTTATGCGCAAACAATAGAAGACAACCGTGCCGCTGTTAAGCGTTTAGATGAGCTTGGCTTTCATGAAGAAGGACGCTTTATAGATCACGTCTATTTAAGAAATCAGTATTATCATGTGCTCGTTTATTCTCTATTCCAATAAAATCTAATAGGTAATTTCCTTACTTCCGCTCACACTCCTTAAATGTGCAAAAAAAAACGCTTCTTCAGATAATACCTGAAGAAGCGTTTCTTTATACTTGTTTACTAGGCGGTGGAGACATAAATGCAGCAATTGTACCGAGAATTGGAAAGATAAGTATAATCAATAATATTTCTGTATACCCTCCAAAAACGTCAAAAGCAATACCAAATGGAAGTGGTCCAAAAGCAGAGCCTATGACCATCGTCGTTGTCGCAATTCCTTTAATACTCCCTAGATGTTCCCTACCAAAATAATTCGGCCATATAATGTTTAATGTAATCCGTTCAATACCTCCAATCATTCCCCAAAGAACGGCAAACACAATAGCAAGTAAATAAGTATGCACCTGAGTTAACAATAAGATAAATACCATTTGGCCAATAAACGATAAACCAAGAACAATATGAACGTTCACGCGCTCGAGAATAAATCCAGAAGCCATTGTGACAGGGAAGCCAACAATCGCCATGATACTCAATATGATGGCAGCTGTACTTCCTGGTACACCTTGCTCACCTAGAATAGAAAATAAGTGAAAAGTTAAACCGGTATTGACAAGTGCAGGAATACTAACGCAAAAAAGAATAAACCAAAATGCTCTCGTTCTCATCGCTTCTTTCACAGTCCAATTCGTTTCGAAGCCCTCTTCTTGCTCCTCTTCTTCCATTTTCTCTTCTCGACGTTGTGCAAGTCTTTTCTTCGAAATAGCATTATCAGGAAGAAGTCCGATGTCTTCAGGTTTATTTTTAACAATAAAAAACACAACAGGTAGAAAAATAACAATGAGTGCGAGTCCAAGTATTCTCCAGGCACTTTCCCATCCAAACGTTGTAATTAGCCATGTATTAAGTGGAGGAAAAGAAGCTGAGCTTAAAAAACCACCAATAGCCATAAAGCTAAGTGCTCGCCCACGCTTTACTACAAACCACTGAGGCACAAGTGTATTCGGAATTAACGTCATTGAACCTTGTCCGAATAAACGAAGCATAAAAAAACCAATAAATAGCATGACAGGTCCAATAACAAAGCTATTCCAAAAACATGCGACTGCTAGCAAAGCCCCCATTATGAGCATCATTCGCCGCTGTCCATGTTTATCTACTAATCTCCCTACAACAAATAACAATAGTCCAGCCGCCAGCGTAGCAGAAGAATAAATGCCTGATACAAGCGATCGTCCCCAGCCAAAATCTTGAATGTAATAGTCAATGAACACAGATACGGCGTAAGTTTGACCTGGTCCTGAAAAAAAGACGCCAATGGCTGCTGCCATCACAATATACCATCCATAAAAAAAGGATGAGTTTTGCTGCTTCGAAAATAACTGCATCCAATAACTCCTCTCAAGCTGTCATTAAATAACATTCTATCGAAGAAAAGCTAAATACTAAAACACTTTGCTTTGTCATCCATATATCGTTATTTTCATTCATTCCTACAACCTCAAAATAGATTGTTCTATTTCTTTTTGTAATCTTGCTGTAACCTTTTAAGTAGATATATCGTTTTAATAAATAGAAGAAGGAGGGCTGAAGAATGGATAAGACATTTGAACGTTTATATGATCGCTACCACACGAACTTATTTCAATTTTTATTCTATATGGTAAAAAATAGAGCAATTGCGGAAGAGTTAGTGCAAGAGGTTTATATTAACGTGCTACGTTCTTATGACAAGTATGAAGAACGCAGCAATGAGAAGACATGGTTGTTTGCCATTGCGAGAAATATAGCCATTGATTATTTACGTACACACAATCGAAGAACCTCAAGGTGGCTTAGTAAGTTCGATTTTAACAAGCAGCAGCCAACTGATGAATCTCCACTTCCGGAAGAAATCCTACTTCAAAAAGAAGAAGTCCAAGCCATTTATAAATGTTTAAGAGAATGCACACTTGATCAGCAACAGGTGCTAATTCTTCGCTACATTCAAGAGCTGTCGATAAACGAAACAGCCGAAATATTAAATTGGAGTGTTAGTAAAGTGAAAACAACTCAGCATCGGGCTATTAAAGCGCTCCGCGAGCTAGTAGATGATCCATCCAAAAACCAACTAAAGGGGGTCTTATGATGAGTGATCGAACAAAATCCCTTCTTTCTCAACTACCTGAAGTCAAAGATCATAGAAGCAAAGAATCGATCTATCACAACATCGAGAAAAAAAAGAATGAACAATCACAAAGACATCGAACAAAGAAGAAAACGCCATGGATTATTCCTAGTATTGCCGCTATTGTGGTCCTATTCCTGGCCGTTCTAATTACGCCTGGTCTCTTCAATCAAAATGATAACTCTTCTAATATGGCCATTACACAATCAGACTCAAACAATTCAGATACAGCAAACTCTTCAGCCTCAGGAGATGATTCAAAATCTGAAAGCACAACATTAGCACCTACAGATGAGAAATCAGATCAAACGAGTGATACTGTTAAGGAAGAGCCGCCAACACTCACAAGAGAACCGACTACTTTTGACAGCTACATTCCAGCATTTCAGCAGTCTGAAGGAGCAAACGTTGTCGTTTCTTTCCCAGATCCTGAAAGCTTACTTCTCATTCCGCTTTCATTTACTTTAGATGAAAACAAAAGCATACAAGAAAACTTAGAAGAAATTTTATCTACTTTTGATGTTTCGGAATTTGGTCTTGAACGCTCACCACTAGTTGATACAACTCTAGATTTGATTGATACTGATGGAATTAAAACACTCATAGTTAGCTTCAAAGAGTCTGGTGATAGCCTTTCATCGACGGAATCAATTATGATAAACGATAGTGTTCAACAGTTAGCGAAAAGTCTCGGTGCCGATCAAATCAATTGGCAAACGAATGGAGAGGAAGGCTACACTCTCGGAAATTTCGGTTCAGCTGACACGACAGTGAATCAAAAACCTTCTCCATATTACCTATATGAATCAAGTTCTGAATTACGTTTTCTCGTAAAAGGACCATCCCTTTCAGGTGAAGAAGGTGCTGAACTCGATGTCGCTCTCTCGCTTATGAAAGAAGGCGATCCTAACGTGCCCTATTATATGCCAGCGATCCCTCCTAACGTAGACATCTATTCATTCGACGGAGACGGTGCTGAAGCAACAATTACCTTTACGGAAGAAAGTGAATTTCAATCAGAAGAGGAAGCGATGCAAACAATCGAAGCCATAATGCTTACTGCTTCTCAATATAACTATCAGACGATTCGTTTTGAGAACACTGGCTTTGATCAAATCGGTGGATATTCACTCGATCAATCCCTAACCATTCCTTCTTCTCCCAACGCTATTTCGAGATGAAAATAAACAAAACACCCGGCAATTTATGCCGGGTGTTTCGTTTATCTAGTAATCTCTTCCACTATATCTGCAGAAGACATATCCGTTTGAAGTTCATATTCACCTGGCTGAACTGCCATTTCTTTGTCCATGTCTCGAAGCGATTTAATAAAATCATCCGATTTCTTTACTAGCTTCTTGTCTTCTAGACTTTGAGCAACTTCCTGACTAGTCATTCCTTCCTTAATAGTAAAGGTGATTTTCTCAGGTTGATCAGAGACTTTTTCTTTCTCTGCCTTTTCTTTTGGAGCCTGATTTTCGCTCACTTGTTGATTCTGAGTCACTTCTTTTTCTTTCAAAGAATCATACTCTTCCTTTTTAACCATAACCATGCCTTTTTCTTCTAAATGCTGTTCAACGGCAGCTTCTGTTAACTTATTGCCATCCTCTGCTTTTGCTGGAGAAAACAAAAAGTAATAGGCCGTTAACAAAAGCGCAGCGAATAAAAGACCAGCCCCAATTCCTTTTGCTTCTTGCTTACTCATTAGGACCACCACTTACAGATTTTGTTTTGCTTTCTAGCATTTCAGTACGTTTCTTAACCGTTTTCAACTCTTTCATTAAGTTGATATAAACGTCATCAACCTGACCTTTCACTTCTTTAGCGTAGTCCTTAACAAAATACGAGTAAATAAAGAAACCAAGTGAAGCGGCAAGTAAAACAAAAATAATCGTTAACATTGCTTTTCCCCCTATTAAATGTTTGGCATTCTCTCTATGTATTGCACTTATTATAATCCAACTAAATTCTTTCGCGTCGATCTGTAGGTTTTTGTCGTTTTTAATTTAAACTTATCACCTATAGTAAATAAGTTAAGTTACCTAATAAATATATAACCTAGTAAACTCATCAAAGTTTCAACATTCCGAAAAAGGAAATCACAAAAAAACTAGAAAAAACCGACATAAATCGACCTTTTCTAGTTTACCTATATTTGCTTCAATTGACAATAGTCCTTTAATGGAAAAACGCTTCTTCTCTTATTCTTCATTCACCAATTGAATGAAATGATACAGTATTCTTGCCGTCATCCCCCAGATGACATAGTCACGATAATAGTAAAAGAACTCCGGCATACTTGAGGATGACCAATTATATTCTTCACCATTCGGAATAAGATGAAACGGGAATCCTTCATCTGGCTGTACATGTACACGTATATCATGTCGCTCTGGTGGGTGATTCTTAAAATGAGATAAAGGAACTGTAAACACTTCCTCTACTTCATCTGGATTAGGTGATAATTCAGAGTCTGATTGGATCATCCCCGCAAACGGGTATACGATAGATTGGAATGATGTAACTAGGAAATCAAGTTCCCCCATTACAGTAACTTCTCTTTCTAAAACACCGAGCTCTTCACAAGTTTCTCTTACTGCTGCATTTTTCGGGTTTTTGTCGTGCTGATCTACTTTACCACCCGGAAAACAAACCTCTCCCGGCTGTCTTCTTAACGACCGTGCTCGAACTTCAAATAATACATGTAGCTCTCCATTCCGTTCTATTAAAGGCAAGAGAACGGCAAATTTATAAAAGCGCTCATTTCCAAGGACTTCTGCACTTCTGCCATTTATCCTAGCTTGAATATCTACTAACGATGGCTTCATTCTATCGAACTCCTTCTGTAGAACTTATCTCACTCTATTATATGGCATTTATAACGGTATATCCTCCACTTTGTCTTTGAAGATTGAAATAAGGTTTTAAGTTCATTCCTTTGAATTGTAACTTTCTAGGATGTCACCTCGTCTAATAAACAAAGGAGTGATGGGATGCTTAAATATGTGATGATAGGAACAATGGTACTCCTTACTTTGACCGGATGTGGAGAGGAGAACGCAACTATGAATACAAACAACAATACAAGTGAGCAAGTATCTGGTTCTTCTGGCATAGTAGCTGGATCTCTTGAACCTACCCTGCAGCTTGAAACAACGGAAAGCGGAGCGGCAACTTTCTTATATCGTATTCAAAACCAAACAGAGAGAGTCCAATCTATCCACTTTCCAAGTAGTCAAAAGTATGACTATACACTTTCGAATGAGCAAGGAGAAGTAATTAAAACCTATTCCGCTACCAAAAGCTTTTTGAAAGAAGAAGAGAACGTTACATTAAAACAAGCTGAATCACTCGAGTACTCCATTATTGTAGATGAACTTACACCAGGATCCTATACACTAGAAGTTTGGCTAGCAACAGATGGAGAAGGCCAGTTCAAACAATCCATTGATTTTACAATCGATTAAAACAAAATGAGCTGGCGCCTTTTATGAGGTTCCAGCTCGTTCTTTCTTCCTCATTCATCAGTTCTTATTTCCAAACATCATCAAGGTATTGCTTCGATAACGTTTGATAGTAAGCAGCTTGAACAGAGAGTGCGGCAGAAATAAGTAGTTTCTCAATATCTTTTTTTTGATTTTCCGTTACTTCATGGAAAACATTAGACAACTCAATTGACTTCTTTTTAAACTCTTCCTTTGAAGGTTTTATTTTCGTATGAATCACTTCAAAAAGCTGCGAGTACGCAGTATAAAAGGTTAATGGATCGATTAAGTCATCATTTCGATCCGCCGGGTTATTAAAAGCAAATTTCAATAGAAGGCGGATGCTTTCGAAATCGTGCGTATTCTTCAAGTCTTCTACAATAAATAAAATTGCCGCTTGTTCTATTGCGTATTTCTTACCTAATTGTGGTGGACCAATCCACTCTTTAATATCTCTTTTCACCCAATTTTGAACAGCAGTGGATCGGAAACTTGCATACTCTAGCTGATTACCAAGCGTTACAATTTCATTAATAGATAAGCCGAAAGCACCTTCAGTCACTTTCAATAACTTATCAAAAATAGCTGGTATTTCTGTTCTTCCTTTTCCGGACCTTTTCATCGCTCTCAATAAAATTTCATCTGGCTTTTCCTCTGCGCGAATCGTCTGAAGAAAATTTCCCATTTCAGTTCTAGTTAAATAAAAGTCTCTCATCTTCCACCTCTACATTTAAGGTCATTTGAACTTATCGTATAGTTTCTTTATGGAAATTTCAAGAAGGGCACACATAAATGAGATATTTGGGCTCAAAATTGCACTTGTGTTAGTAACTGATTCATATCTAGGTGAATATCCTGTGTTGTGTAAAGGAGGAATCGCTTATGAACATGTACGGGAACCAAATGAATCAGAACGTTCTAGGTGCGATGCAGGGACATTCTCCGAATCAGGCAGTTCAAGGAGCCATGCAGGGTAATCAAATGCCTCACCAGGCAGTGCAAGGGGCCATGCAGGGGCCGAATATGCAAAACAACGCCGTTCAAGGGGCAATGTTTGGAGAAGAAAAACAGCTTATGGGTGATATGAAACAGTTATGCAAAAGGTATAACACCTATCATGCTAAAGTAAGAATGCAGGATGGGATGGAGTATGAAGGAATTATTATGGACTCAGATGATGAGCACATGGGTATGATGATCCCTCAAGAAGTAGAAGAAAGCGAAGGTCAAGATACGGATAGACAATATGGCCGCTATCGCTATCGCAGATTCGGGCGCTTTTTCTTTCCTTTAGCTGGAATTGCAGCTCTTAGTCTCATTCCTTACTATCGCCCCTATTATCCCTACGGCTATCCGCCATATTACTATTAAGAAAAAAGGAAGCCAAACGGCTTCCTTTTTTCTATGAATATTTCAAAAAACACTACCTCATACTTAATGAAATTTTCCCAAATTGGGAACTATCACTCAAATGAGCAAAAGCCTTTTGAATATCGTCAAAAGAATAGACTTCATCCATAATTGGCCTGATAGAATGTTCATTTACGAAAGATACCATCTCTAGAAATTCCTCAGCGCTTCCCATCGTTGAGCCAAGCAAGTTATATTGGCCGTAAAAAAATGAGCGCAAGTCAAATTCAATTGCATCCCCTGTTGAAGAGCCGAAAATAACAATGGTTCCACCCTTTTTCAGTACTCCGAGAGATCGATTGAACGTAGCTGCACCGACACTTTCAATAACCAAATCAACGTTTTCACCCTCAGCTGCTTCAGTCCAATCCTCTTCATCGGCAAGAGCTCGATCTGCACCAAGTCGAAGAGCGGCCTTTCGCTTAGATTCACTTCTGGAACTAACAATCACTCTCGCACCAGCCGCTTTCGCAAACTTAAGCAAGAACGTTGCTACGCCTCCACCAATTCCAGGAATAAAAACAGTTTGTCCTCTTCGAAGTTGCCCTCTTGTAAATAATGAACGATACGCCGTTAATCCGGCCAAACCTATGACAGATGCTTCTTCAAAGGTAAGGTTTTCTGGCTTTTTCACAGCATTTTCAGCTGGAACAACGATCGTTTCAGCAAATGTACCATCACCTGGAAAGCCTACAATTTGAAATCCAGCTGGAGGAACAGGAGAATTCTTTTCCCAACCAAGACCGGGGTTAATGATCACTTCATCACCTTCATGAATCTCATCAACGCCTTCACCAACTGCAACGACAACACCAGCACCGTCTGAACCAAGAATAACGTCTGGATCTTTCGGATCGTGACGATCTGGTATAAATAGATCTCTGTGATTTAACCCCACTGCCTTTAGTTTAATCTTCACTTCACCTTTGCGAGGCTCCGACTCGACAATATGATCTTTAAGCGATAGCCCTTTATGACCTGCTTCATTGCCATGAACAAATCCTTTCATATGTAAAAGCTCCTTTCCATATTTATAGACATTCGAAATCTAGTGCAAGGACATCTCTCATTCCAACCTCTTTCAAGTATGCGACTACTTCTTGGTGCGCCGGGTGTGGACCATATGCTTCTAGCGCTTCTTTTGATTCAAACCGAACCGTTAGAGCACTTTCGAAGCCCTGACTACGATCAGTGAAGTTATTTCCTGCTTGAATATCAATAATTCCAGGAATTTTCTCCTTAACTTGAATTAATCTTCTCATGCCCTCTTCTTTCTGATCCATGGTCGTTTCTTCACTGAATTTAAATAAAACAACGTGTTCAATCACTCTATTTCCTCCTTCTTATATCAAGCCTGTCAATTCAATATGACAAGTTAAGTTAATCAAAAAAAGCGCCAGGAAACAAATGATATCCCTGGCACCTCTGCTTATATATTTCCCCAAAAACCGTGATTTATAACCTCTTATTTACTTAGCCAGGTATACTCGTGTCCCCAGCTATCTATTGCGAGTGATTTCACAATTGAGATGTGCTCGGCTTCAACCGCATACGCATCTCCTTGTTCATAAGGATTATAATGAAACGCATATAAACGCGATGTAAATTCTTCAAATGGTAGCGAGCTTTCTCCTGAAAGCTCCCCTTTTCCCATAACAGTGGATTCAATTCCCTGACCCCAATTCTGGGAACCATCATTATTAGGATTATAAAAATAAACGCGATACTCTCCATCAGGACTCTTTGCGATTCTTTGGATGGAAACAGCATGGAACCCAAGCATTTTTCCATGAACATTCGTAATGAAGATCCCAACTGGATTCGGATAAATTAATTCGTATTCATCGTTGTATTCAGGATGATGCGTCGCATAAAACAATCTGACGAAACCAGGATAGTCTGTTACGCTGCCAGTAATCGGCTCGATAACGGTACTAAAGCCTTTTTGAACCCAATTTCCATAAAAAGCAGGGTTGACCCAGCGATGTCCATCTTCTCCTCTTAGCGCTACTCTGCTCATCATCTCACTGTATATTCGATCGAGATGTGGAACGAGTACAAGCGACACCGGGTCAAGCTCTGGGTGAAGATCAGGAGCGAGACCACCTTGAAGATCTTTCGAATGAATTTGAACACCTTCAAACACCATATCAATGTCACCATCTCTTGCAGCTCTTGGAATGATCTCAAGTAGATAGCCAGGAGCATGCTGAGCCCATAGGCTTATTCCTCTTGCCGCTTGACATGTTGGATTAAGTCCTTGACCAACACCGAGCGGCTGTCCAAGGACGCTAATGACACCTGCAAGCAAAATGCTATTAGCCGTTAACCCTTCACCTTCTCCAACTGTATTGAATAATGCGCTTCGAACTTCTGGACGTATATCTAGCTCAATCATACGTCTTAATCCAGGCATAACTGGAGAAGCCGAAAGCACCCCTCTCTCTAATAACAATGCTAATCCATAGACGGATTGGCAAGTAGACGGAAAAAGCGCAACTTTAATGAGCTGATAAATAAGCTCCCCATGTTCTTCAAGATTCGCCTTCCCCTTCCCAGTTAATTGAAGTAATACAGGTAGAAGGTGAGGTGATTTTCGACTTAAGAAGCGAGCAAGCACACTATGGTGTGGAGAACAAAGACCGGTTTTTCTCATAGAAAGACCGAGTAACTCACTTTCTCTTCGAAGCTCTTCTGTTGATAGTCCCATCAGTTGTTTACGGTATTCATTCGGCAACTGATAAGTGTGACTTAATTCAGAAGGGCCTTCAATCGAAGCCACGTATCCTTCAAGAGTAGACCGCTGCTCTTCACTGGTTTCTGACCTCAACATTTCCTTAGCCATTTTAATCATGGACACTGTTCTTTTAACCGTAATTGGTCGTTGAGCGGTTAAACGTTCAATCTCATAGATCAGTGTTTCTGATAAAGCACTTGAAGAGAGATACTGTGATATAAATTGAAACAGCCTCTGTGTTTCAATCGTATTCTCCTTCTCCTCGATTCGGGAAGCTTCTGAAGCATTTGGGAAAAGGATATCTAGATTTAACGCCATAACTTCGTTTAAAAAGTCCATCGCCATTTCTTGTGAGACCTTTGGATGACTTCCCTTTCCTTCCGCAATCGCAAGCATACGCAGATCGCTAAGCATTTCGATCACGTAAGGAAGACCCTTTGCTTGAAGCGATCCTGCAACAAGAGGCGGCTGGAGCTTTGAGGGATCTTCCCATGGACCATCCTGGAATACTCCCGCTTCATCAAAACGTTGAGCGTATTGATATAGAAACTCAAGACCTTCATCGGTTTCCAAAAGCCGATTCGCTTCCTGGAAAACGTCTGTCTGATAGCGAGATTTCGCATAGGATGGTGCTTCTTCAAGACGAGTGAGTGATCTGGAAAACCTTGCAATCTTTCCTTCTGTTACTTCAGATGGCATGCTAAATTCTCCTTTATGGTAAAAATAATTATCTACAGATAGAAATCATATTTTTCGTAGTCTACAAGTAACCGCGTCATCTCCGCACTGTCATCTCCGAAGAAGAAAATGGTCCCATAATGATTACCGAAACCGACCCGCTCAGCTACTTTCCCCTGCGGAGGAGTAAACATATCATGCTTCTCAAAGAATTGATGTTCCTCAAGCTCTTCAGGAATATTTAATTCCTCAATGTAATTCACATGTGGATGTACCATTAAACAACCCGCATATCCCATAGCTTCATCTTCGCCAGGAAAGAATTTTCTTAACTCTTCTTCAGTCGTATTTGGATCACTACATAGAATTTGAGCTTCATAAGCACTAAAACCGTAAGCGCGTTCAATTAGATCAAAAATATGGCCACCTGGTACTCTAGCAGCTACTTCTCCGAAGTGAAGTGTGCCATCAGGCATAATGAAATACTCAGGATGAATCACGCCGTTCTCCACTTCGAACGCTTCGATTAATTGTTCAATCGCTTTCCGGATAACGGGACGCTTCTCTTCAAGAGAAGGAGAAGGTGGAACAAAGTTTGAGTACCCAAGTTTTACGTATTCTGTTATATTAAGAAATTGAATTTTCCCATCATGTACAAAAACCTCACATGAGAATTCCTGCCCATCCAAATGACTTTCCATTAATAAAGGAAAATCAGTATCTGTTAATGCATCAATATCTGCAGGATCATCGATGGCTCGATGTCCTACTGAACCAGCCTTATCTAAAGGCTTACAATGAATCGGCTCGTATTTATCTCCATCCACTTTCAAAAGAGCATCGTTGACCCTTTTAAGAAAGCGCTTTACATCTTCCTTGTCTCTTGCTTCTTCGAAAACACCTACTTTAATACCAGCCATCTGTGCCTTTCGTTTCATCATTCCTTTATCTCTTAACAATAAAGAACGGTTAAATAATCTAGGCTCTTCTCTAAAGCGAGAATTCAGAGCTCCTGCCCATTCCACACACTCTTCATAAAGGGGGACAGCAACCTCTGCGCCTAAAGCTTTAAGTTGCTTATAGAGTTTGTCTGATCCTTCATTCAATCTATCAAACTCCCAACCTACGAAAGTGATGTCATGCTTCTCGGCATAATCCTTAAAATCAGGAGGACCAACCACTACAAAAGGCCGATTCAACTTGTCACAGGCCTCAATTGCGGGAAGACTCCATCCAATCAATGCTGTTAAATATGGAATTGTCTTTCCTTCTGGCTGACTTTCTTGTAACGTCTGGTTCATTTCTAGTTGATCCAGTTCCATTTTGTTCTCGCTCCTTTATGAAATAGTAGAGAAGTCTTTCCTGACCTTCCTTATCTAACGTAGCAGATTTGAAGACTAATTTTAACTAATATTCTGACTTTTCGACCTATAAATACAAAACAAGTCACAATACTTTACCATTCGACAACGCTATAGAAAAAGTACAGTCAGGATACCATAATTATACCTTCCCTCTTTTTGTAAAAAAGTAACAAAAAAAACCATGGAAACAAAGTTTTTTCTTTTCTTTTTTTGAATTCACTCGCGAATGAGCCAAAAAACGAGATATCAATAATATAAGCTACTATAGCTAATAAAAAAGAAAGGCGCTCCATTGGAACGACTTTCAAGAATGTGACTTATTTTTCTTTTGATACGACGAGTTTATCTTCTACAACTTCAACTGTAACTGACTGAAGGTCTCCTTCATCCACTAGTATATCGGCAATACCATCTTCAACATGTTCTTCGATCACTCTGCGAAGTGGTCGCGCACCAAACTGCGGATTATAGCCAAGTGAAGCTAACTTCTCTTTCGCTTCATCGCTAATTGTAAGAGAAATATTCTGTTCCTCGAGACTCTCATCCAAATCTTCAATCATTAAATCAACGATTGTAACGAGACTGGATTGTTCGAGTGATTTAAATGGAATAATTCCATCAAAGCGATTCAAGAACTCGGGTCTAAAGTAACCACCAAGACTCTCCATCACATCCGTGTAGCTTTCAGCTGATTCAAAACCAACTGTAATTCTGCGCTCTGACGTTCCAGCATTACTTGTCATAATAATAACCGTATCTTTAAAGCTAACAGTTCTACCTTGACTATCAGTTAATCGTCCATCATCAAGAATTTGTAAGAACATATTTTGAACATCAGGATGAGCTTTTTCAACTTCATCAATTAATATGATGCTATATGGCTTACGTCTTACTCGCTCGGTTAATTGCCCAGCTTCTTCATGACCAACATAACCAGGAGGCGAGCCGATTAACTTAGATACAGAGTGTTTCTCCATATACTCACTCATATCAAGACGGATCATGGCTTCACGATCACCAAACATTTCTTCTGCAAGTGATCGGGATAGCTCTGTTTTACCGACTCCTGTTGGTCCAACGAATAGGAAGGAACCTATTGGACGATTTTGACGTTTCAATCCGGCACGACTTCTGCGAATCGCTTTAGCGACTCTATTTACGGCATCTTCCTGACCAATTACTTTCGCATTAAGTCGATCCGCAAGATTTTTCATTTTCGTTTGTTCATCTTCGCGAAGTTTACGTACTGGAATACCTGTTTTTCCTTCTATAATGTGTTGAATCTCTTCAAGAGACACTAAATGATTCACACTTGATTTATTTTTCAGCGATTGCTCAAGCTGCTCCTCAAGCTGTAATTCTTCAGTTCTTAACTTGGCAGCACGCTCATAATCTTCTGCTTCGGCTGCTTTATTTTTTTCAGCAGCTATTTCTGTTAGACGTTGCTGAATTTCATCGTGGCTAGACTCTGCAAACGTTAAGTTCAATTTCGCCCCTGCTTCATCCATTAAATCGATCGCTTTATCTGGCAAGAAGCGGTCTTGAATGAAACGATTAGACAATGTTACACATGCTTTAATGGCTTCATCTGTGTACTTGACTTCATGATAGTCTTCATACTTAGACTGCAAACCTTTCAATATTTCAATGGCTTCATCTACCGTTGGCTCATTAACCATAACTGGTTGGAAGCGACGCTCAAGCGCTGCGTCTTTCTCAATCTGGCGATACTCTTTGAGAGTGGTTGCCCCAATTAACTGAAGTTCACCTCTAGCTAACGCTGGTTTCAAAATGTTACCTGCATCCATTGAGCCTTCAGCAGATCCAGCTCCAACGATTTGATGTAGTTCATCCACGAACAAAATAACATTCTTTCTACTTTGAAGCTCAGAAATTAACTGTTTCATCCGCTCTTCAAATTGACCACGAACACCTGTGTTTGAAACGAGTGAAGCTACATCAAGTAAATAAATTTCTTTGTTTTTTAGCTTAGAAGGGACATTGCCCTCTGTTATCCGAAGAGCAAGGCCTTCCGCTATGGCTGTCTTCCCGACACCAGCTTCCCCAATCAAGACAGGGTTGTTTTTATTTCGGCGGTTTAACGTCTCAATCACTCTTGATACTTCATTCTCTCTCCCGATAACCGGATCAATTAATCCAGCTTTTGCGGCGTCAGAAAGATTTCGTCCCAAGTCATCAAGTAAGCCACCTTTTCCATTTCCAAACTCGGTTTGCGGCCCCTCCTGTTGTGCGTTAAATCCATGTTGACCTGATTGGTTCATAAAGGATTGAAAGAACTCATCCATTTGACCTTTTGGTGATGATGCAGTTTGACCATTCATCACTTTTGCGTAACACGTACTACAAAGGTGTACTTGTTTCTTATTCTGATTCATCTGGACATTAAGTTGAACCGATGCTTGATTTTGTTGACAATGATCACAAAGCATATGATGGCCTCCTTATAATATATATAACGTACATTTTATGAAATTAAGATAAAAGGTGAAAGATACTCGCTTTGACTTTGACTATCTTTGACCTTGTAACCATATTATAATTTGACTATCTTTGACTTTCAAGTCTTTTGCTCATCCAAATTTTATTTTTTTCTAACTGATTAACGACTCAGGAAAATATCATTCATATATGGTCCTTAAAAATATTTGTAATATTTGAAATAGAGGAATTTTTTCAGAGGTTGGATAATAGATTGTAATAACTACTTTTCGACAAAGGGGTATACAAGTTTACTAGTACGGTAACAATGATGATAGATTACAAAGGGAGGATATCTTATGAATGATTCAGTCTATCAATTGATTGTTGAAACAACCGTCAAACGAGTGCCTAGCTGTCACGAGACGCCTGAGGATTTCTTCATTGCCCTTGATGATCGGGAATATCCATATTTAATCTTACCCACGCCTAAGGAAATGTTTGATAATGATGATGTGTTCACAATTCGTTTAATTCCGGATGCCCTCAACAAATTTCGATTTGAATTGGACAACTCATTCACCAAATTATCCTTCAGACGCTTTTCTACCTTCTTTGATGATAAAACATACTACTTTGGCCCCGACGACAATATGTTGATTCATTTTCTAAAGTCGCCCGTTTACAGAAGCTATGTCGCATGGGTAAGTCACTTGTATTTTAAACGCATTGATGACCTTATTGAACGGTATAACAATGAACAGCTTCCTGAAGAAAGAAAATCCATTAAAGCGAAACTTTCTCGCCTTCTGATCGAAGCTTAATCTCGAAGCGATCTACTTCATTCTGGACAAGTTTAGTTCCTTCCTCAAGTGAATCATACGTTAGGTTAATAATGTTACCTTCGTTCTCATATGCTTTGTATTCATAACGAGGATCATAATAATAAATCAGGAGCCGTTCAACAATCAAGGCATAGTCATTCTCAGCAAGAGCATCGGCAATTACTTCTTTATCTTCATTCGAAAATCGCTTCTCAATTTTGTTAATAGCTCCTGTGATTTCTTCGTGATGATGTTCAGGATGATACGTATTTAAGATCGTACGAATTCGATAAGAAAGCGGGGCGTGGACTTGTATACGCGTCCCTTTTTGTTTGCCTTCTAAAATAAACTCTGGAATGATAATATTTCCAAGTCGCTTACTTTCAGATTCAATGATGTAATAAGACGTTTCTCCAATTTCTCCTAGTCTATGGTATAGCATGGCTTCAAATTCTTTTTGACTTCTTTCAGGCAAATCAACTCTTCCAAATACAGAACCTCGATGAGCTGCAAGTCCCTCAAGATCAAGAACAGGATAGCCCTTCTCTTCTAAATCATTCAGTATTTCAGTTTTAGATGTACCGGTTAGTCCTTCCAAAACAAGATAGGGTGTCGTCTGATTCGCTAAGTATTCTAAACCAGCCGTCACTTTTTGTCTGTAGGAACGAATACCTCCTTCTAGCTGTCGGCATGGCAGTCCCATCATGTCAAAAATAACTGTCAAACTTTTACTTCTCATTCCGCCTCGCCAGCAGTAAATAGCAAATTCTTTACCTTTTGTTATTTCCTTCGCTCGTTTATAAAACTCAGGAAGTAAGGGCGAAACAAGAGAAATCCCTAATTCCTTCGCTGCTTCAGTTCCTTTTTTCTTATATGTTGTTCCGACAATTTCTCTTTCTTCATTAGAGAAAATAGGTAGGTTCACAGCACCTGGGATATGAAACTTTTCATATTCTGCCGGTGTACGAACATCCAATAAGAGCATCTTGCTTTCCAAAACTTCATCGATTGTTATTGTTTTCATGACATTCATCCTTTATATATTTACATAGCACAAGTATATCATCATCTCTTTGCCAAGTTCATTTGTACTGTTTATCCAATGTATAAATGGGGAAATTTGATAGTGAGGTGATAAAATGAATGCGTCAACTATGCTAACAGAAGTTCGTAACACGCTTACTGAATGGGTAGGCGGACATCTTATCATTGAGAAAAAAGAACAAGACGATCTCGATAAAACCATCATGAAACTCGAAGATTTTGTATTTCAACACAGAGGGGAGACCGTCGATGATTACACGGCTTCGACACTCCTTCAACTTAAAGGCGAGGGCAAAGTCATTTCAGACGAAGCTACAGCCCCTCTTCCACACTCCACTTTTGAAATTCCTTTAGAAGATATAAACGATGTTAAAAAGCATTCAGACGAGCTGATCGTACTTACAGAACGCGCGTCTTATCACATCAACTACAATTCCAATTAAAGGAACCAAAGGTGGTTCCTTTTTTTGTTGCCTACTTTATTAAAGGCATATCTTAAAATAATGAGTAATATGCTGATCATAGATGAGCTATATAGGGAGGTATTGAGATGGATAATAAAGACGTAACAACGGTTCCTGATCAAACAATAAGACAATGGGCTATGTATGTTCATCTCTCTGCATTGAGTGGTTATTTAATTCCTCTGGGACATATTATTGGTCCAATCATCCTCTGGTCAATTAAAAGAGAAGATGAACCGTTTATCGATGATCAAGGAAAAGAATCCATTAACTTCCAAATAAGTATGACACTCTATCTAGTCATTGCTGGGATCTTAAGTCTAGTCCTTATAGGGCTTATCCTTCTCCCTATTCTACTTGTCATGCACCTTATCTTTATTGTGATTGCATCGGTCAAGTCGAATCAGGGCACTTTATATCGCTACCCCTTAACCATTCGATTTGTATCTTGAATTTTCAAGAATTTCAAGCGTTTACACATAATTTAGGTATGTCCATGTTATAATGAAACTAAACTTATGATGTGGAGGGTCTGCTCTTGGCTGTTAAGGAAAAAGAATGGAACCGTTTTACTGTATGGGCACTTGCCTTTATGGTTTGGATCGTTCCTATTGCTTTTGTTATTGGTTTCTACATAATTTCACGTCCACAGTAAAACCAGCGTCAATGCGCTGGTTTTTTTAATTCTCTTAAAAGCAGGTTTCATCACTACATATGATGGGAATTGTTCCTTATACACAGCTTAAAGGAGGATTTATTCATGAAGGAATTTACAGTAGCACCAAATAAAGATGTAACAGGTTGGTACGTTAAAATTGAGGACGTCGCTCCAACAGACCTCTACGATATGCGCTCAACAGCTATTGAAAAAGCAGAGGAAATGGCTAAAGGAGATTCTCCAAGTCGCCTATTGATTTTAAATGAACAGCATGAAGTTGAAGAAGAACGCTCATTTTAATCTACATAAAGAAGCCCTCCGTAGCTTACGGAGGGCTTCTTTATTTTTATTTCAAATAGGATTTCATTAAAAAGAACGAAGGGAAATCCCTTCGCTCTTTACTGTTTCTATTTGTTTCCGCCGCTCTTTTTTCCACCCTTTTTCCCAATTTCCTCATAGAATTCTTTATCTTGATTTTTGGATGTTTGGTTTCCACCTTTTTCTCCAATTTCTTGATAAAACTCTTTATCGTGTTCTCGAGCGGTTTTCTTACCACCCTTTTCTCCAATTTCCTCGAAGAATTCTTTATCATGCTCTTGAGCCGTTTTATTACCGCCCTTTTCTCCTATCTCTTGATAGAACTCTTGATCATGCTCTTTTGCTGTTTTTTCTCCACCTTTTTCTCCAATATCCTGATAAAACTCTTTGTTATGTTCTCTTGATGTTTTTTTGCCACCTTTACGTCCTGCTTCTTCTCTGCTCATTTTGTCATTACTATTGTTAGCCATTTAAAAAACCTCCTCTAGTAATTTTTTTACATCTTGCGCTACACTTGTTGTATTCCACCTTACTCAATTGATAAACGGGAAAATGGTTTCTTTTTACATTTTTGATTCTATCTTACTAATACTAGTTCTTATCCGACAAAAAACGCTCCCAACATTGGGAGCGTTTAAATTAAGAATAGTAAACATGGATTGGTTTCTCATATTTCTTAGAAAGTTTCTCAAGAGACTTTTTGACATTGATCAAATCGTCTTTATCAATGCCACAGCCGATTTTGATTTTAAACCCTTTTTCCTCGAACGGTTTCAGTTCCTTTATCATATGTTCAAATGATTTCAACCAGGCGGGATAATTGGTTTGAAGTCCAGCTGGCTTATACTGTCCATACAGATTAGCAATAATACGCTTATTATCTCGACTTAAAGCAAACGAGCATTTACCTAACTTCTTCTTCGGAGAAAACGGAAAGTCTTCATCTGCTTTAGCGGCTTCAGGGTACGTTTCTTTTACTGATTTCGCAATGCCAACATCCATTGCATTAAAACAGTCGCATTGATGTGCAATTACAGTACAGTCACTTTTAAGAAGGTTGCCTTTTTCAAAACGAATCATACATGCACTCTCCTTCGTAAAGAACCCTTTTGTATGATTATAATGAAAATTCTATTAATTTCAATAGGAATATTTTACTTCCTTCAGCATATTATGATAAGTTTCGCACTTCTGAACTCGCTTTTGTATACGTAACTGTATGAAAAACTGGATGACAGTCATTATATTGAAATATTTGTTGCATTGGTTTGTTTTCTATACCTGTACTACCTATATAATAAGTGGCGCCTTTTTCTTGCAAAAGAAACAAACCCAGCTGATGTAATAGCTTTCCGAATCCTTTCCCACGCTGCTGGGGCAATACACCCATGTAAAATAGTCTACCTTCTTCTTCCGTGCCCGGTTCGATAATTGGAATAACTACGCCTAAGAGGTATTTATTCCAATAAACAGAATAGCAGCTAGATTTGTACTGCTCACCAATTTCTTGCTTCATCGCTTCATACTGCATTTCGATAGGGTGAGCGGAAGGAGCATTAAGTGATCCCTCTGAACAGGCTTGCCACAATTCAAGAAAGAGTTTGATATCCCTCTCATCAACTAGCTTATAAGTAATACTACTATTGTGATTAGAATGCATTTTTTCCATTTGAAAACTTTTATAATAGTCGATGGACTCAGACTTTAAAGCAAAAAAATTATTTTCTAGCACCTGTATTTTTAATTCGGAGCATGCTTCTACCGTTACCGTACAGTGAAGAACCTCTTTTGATTCTAGAGCAACATTCAACCGATCAAGTAACAAATCAAATTCAGGACTACTCTTGAGTTTATCTACACCTTCGATTGAAAGGTAGTAAGGTCTTCCATCAAGTAATTTGACACCTAGCTGTTTTTCATGTTCATTCAATGAGAAAACCATACGTTACCCCTGATTATTTTGCATATATACTTCTTCAAATGGTTGAACGACAACAAACCCTTCTCCTTCAAATCTCATTTGAACCGATTCACCACTGCCTCTTCCAAAGAAGGACTTCAGCGACACATCTGTTTGAAAATTCGGCTGCAATTGACCTGACCAGGCAACCGTTGCATTAGGATCTGTAATGACTGGTTTTCCCGGAGTTACTCGAATTGTTAGTGGTTCATAGTGGCTTGTAATGGCAACCATTCCCGGACCCTGACAAGTGACATTAAATAATCCACCTGCCATCATTCCAGTAATCCGTTTCATCATTTTGATATCCCACTGGATGCCATCTTCAAATGCGAGTAAATCGTTTCCATTTACGCTAATTGATTCACCATGTTGCAAATGTAGGATGGAAATCTTCTTCCCAGAATCCGCCAGATATAACTTGCCATTTCCCTCAGCTTTCATTAATGAAGCTCCCTCACCTGTAAGGGCTTTTTTAAACATCTTCCCGAGGCCGTGTTCAAGAATTCCCTCTCTCTCGAATTTAATCTGACCGTTGTAAGTAATCATAGCACCAGATTTCGCCCACACACGCCCTGCGAGATTAACTTCTAACATCCTTGGCGTTTCTAACTCGAAAAATCCTTCTCCTTTATCTTTTTGTTCTGTTGATTGAATAAATTCTTCTATTGAATATCGATTCATTTTCATCTCTCCTTCTAATTAACTATTACGAATAGCTACTGCAAAACGTTTCAATTTTCTACTTAATTTTCAGTTAAATACGAACTCTTACTACTCATTTATTTGTATTTAATAAATAAATTCTGCTTATACTCATCTCTTTTTCATCAAATTGTTTGCACATATCATGTTAAGGGTAAGGTAACATTAACTATAATCGCAAGTAGGAGGTTATCATATGGTTATCGTTTACATTAGTATTGCAATCGTAGTTCTTTCACTTATTTACCTGGGATACATAGCCCTTCAAAATTTCAAAGAAACCAAAAAATCTTTAAATGATTTATCTGAGACCGCAGCGAGGTTTCAAGAAAAAGTAGATAAAATCACTGAGGAAACAAATCAATTAACAGCGACCACTACAACCATTTCTGAAGGCATCCAATCGAAAAAAGAAACCGTTCAAGGCGTAATTCAAGTTGCCAAAGGCACACCTGAACCCTTTAAAAACCTTGTTTCATCAATTAAAAACACGCCAAATCCGCAGCGTGAAGCTAGAGATTCACAGTTAACTGAAATTGGTGATCAACTTGTTGACTTATGGGGAAGATATCGTCTAAAACGGAAATCAAAACATGCGGAGTAAGGGCTATGCCCTTACTTTTTTTGGTCAAATTCAAATGAGGTGGGCTATATTATGAAACAAGCAAGACAAATCATTTTCTTTCTTCTAATGACAACTTCACTTTCGATCATCTTGTTCACATCACTATCACCATCATGGAAATGGGCTGCAGGTATTCTTTATGTAGCCATTCTAGTTTCTATTTTATTCGTACTTTTACTAGAAGGTAGATCTCCATACAAATCGCTTTTATGGATATACGTATTAATCTTCTTTCCCATTGTAGGTTATGTTTTCTTTTTATTTTCTGGTCAACTAGAAGTAAAGGGACATTTATTTAAAGAGAAACGTACGAACGGCCTTGAATTTTTCAAGAAGTACGTAAACTTTCCAGCTTCTGAAAAATGGCATGACCTAAGTGAGCGAAACCAAAATTTCTCAAACCTTATTGCCACGATGGTTGCAAGTCCTATTAGTATGAGATCCACAACGGACCTCTTGCTAAACGGTAGAGAGACGTTTACGGCGATTAAAAATGAAATTCAAAAAGCTGAAACGTACATACATATGGAATATTATACGTTTCGTTCGGATGAACTCGGACTCTCGATCATTGACCTACTCGTTAATAAAGCCAAAGAAGGTGTGGAGGTAAGGGTTCTTTATGATTCAATCGGAAGCCATAACCTTTCAAGAGCTTCTAAAACAGCCCTAAGGGAAGCTGGTGCAAGTGTACAGCAATTTCTCCCAATTAAATATGGATTCGTCAATCAAACCATAAATTTTCGAAATCATCGTAAGATCATTGTCATTGATGGTAAAGTCGGTTTTGTAGGTGGCTTAAATATCGGTGACGAGTATGCTGGAGATATGAATCAAATGGGGTTCTGGCGTGATTCTCACCTACTTGTTAAAGGAGAGGTGCTTTCTGCCCTCCATGGCGTTTTCTTAATGGATTGGTCCTATATGTGTGGTGAGGAACTCCTAAATGGCAAGTACCTCGAAACATATGATGTCGAAGGTGATGGTGGTTCTCAGCTTGTGGCTAGTGGGCCAGATACAAAACGAGGAGCTATGTCCGATCTATATTTCAGTTTGATAACTTCTGCAAAAAAAAGAGTTTGGATTGCTACTCCTTACTTTGTTCCAAACAAAGCCATCCGTACCGCTCTAGCCATGGCTTCTATGAGAGGTATTGAAGTGAGACTCATTGTTCCTGAAGTAAGTGACGGCTTTCTTACCCAATACGGAACAAGATCCTACTTCTCAGAGCTTCTTGATTATGGGGTAGAAATTTATATGTATCGAAAAGGATTTCTCCATCAAAAAATTATGATTGTTGATGATGATCTGGCCACAATCGGCACAGCAAATATGGATATGCGTTCATTGAATTTAAATTTCGAAGTAAATATGTTTCTTTTTCAATCCAAAACGGTTCATGACCTTGTAGCAGCTTATCAAAATGATTTGAATGATTCAGTAAGCGTGACAAAAGACTCTTATAGTAAGCGTGGACTTAAGCACCGCACAAAAGAATCTTTCGCCCGACTGTTTTCACCGGTATTATAACGAGAAGGTACTATCAACGTGAGGTATTTGATTACTATGAAGCTGCATGATTTTAATCAGATATTATGGACGAGAAGATTCCCATTCACTTTTTAATAAAGAATACATGATTAGATTCATATACTCTCCACCAGCGAGAACATAATCACGCAATAGTCCTTCTTGTTGGAATTCCAGTTTGGTTATAAGTTTCCTCGAAGATGCATTGTTTGGATGAATCAATGCACCAATACGATTCATATCTAACTGCTGAAAGGCAAAGGGAATGATGGCTGATAAAGCTTCCGTCATATACCCCTTTCCTTCTTCAGTTTGTTTTAATTCATATCCTATTTCAATGCGATTGACTCGCTTGGCCCAATTATGAAAGCCACAAGTACCAATCAATTCTCCCCTCTCTCTAACCTCTATTCCAAATCGCATCGCCTGCCGTTGCTCAAACCCTTTCTTAAAGCTCATTAACATTCCTTCTACTTCTTCAAGACCGCTCATTTGCTCACTTCCGTAATATTTCATCGTGTGAGGATTCGAAAATATCGACAATAACACAGGAGCATCATCTTCTCTTAATTCTCTTAATCTTAATCGATTTGTAGTTAGTTCTGGAAAACTCTCCATCTCCATGCCATCCACTCCTATATCTCATTTGAATTATTTACACCCAATAACACTTCATATAAAAAAATGCTTAAAGAATGGCTGGCATTCTTTAAGCAAACAAGGGGTAAAACATCTCTTAAAAAAGGGGTCTATCTTATAACGAATAAGCGCTATTAAAAGTTTCAATATTCTATGAATAATTTTCTTCACTCTACCTGAATGGTAAAATAGATTATAAGCACGCTCAAACGATTCTAGGAGTGATCACATTGAAGAAAAAAATATACTTGGTCAGACATTGTAGCGCCTCAGGACAAGAATCTACTGCTTCCTTAACGGCAGAAGGACGCAATCAAGCGACTCAATTAGCACAATCTCTTGGACATATTCCATTTGATAAATTATATAGTTCACCTTTTAGACGTGCCCTTCAATCGATTGAGCCACTCGCTCTTCAATTAGATAAACCAATTACTATTGATGATCGGCTAGAAGAGAGAAAGTTATCTGCTGTTCCTATTGAAAACTGGTTAGAAGAACTTGAGCAAACATTTGTGGATCTGTCTTACACCATTGAAGGCGGAGAATCAAGCCAGCAAGCCATTTCTAGGAGTATTGCGGTTTTAAATGACGCCCTTCTCTATACGAAAGAATATTGTCTTGTCATGACACATGGGAATTTATTAACCTTAATACTGCATCATTTTAATACAGATTATCAGTTCAACACATGGAAGAAACTTCGGAATCCAGACGTCTTCTGCCTTACTTTTCATAATAATACGATCGAATCCATTCAAAACGTTAAGTTATCGGGGGAACCATTGTAATGTCTCAACTCTATTCTCGTTTCCACTGTTGCGCTACTTGCATTCATTTTGAAGTGGTGAAAGCAGAAACAACAAGCTATCGATGCGCAAGACTCGGCTTTGAAACGAAGCCTACCTACCAGTTTAACTGTTGGGAACCAAAAGAAGTTGTTAAGAAAAAAATGGAGAAAGAGAAATCACTAGAAAAGGTGGATGATCCTTCTTCTAAGAAAACTGAGTGAAGTTATCAAAAAACATAAAAAGATGCCTCCCCTAAGAGGAGGTTTCTAGACCGCATTAACTAACGAGTCACTATTCTCATCAGTGTGAGTCATTCGTTCAAGAAGAGGTACCTGATAGCTGCATCTCTTCCATCCATTTATTTATTTGTTCTTGAGGAAGGCTCCAGCTAATCCATGAAGCCATTACCTTCACTTCTTTATTCTCAACTACCCAGTACTCATATCTCTTTTCGGAGAAATTTTCAACGATGCCCGTCCGATCAATCTTCATCTGCTTTTCCTCCTTAGTATCCTTTCTATGACTATACCCTAATTAAATAATGCCTAATTACCTATTTTACTTTTATCACGTTTAGAATGATAATGCATGAAACACTGCCCCTTCTTCACATACTATCCAAAATCATTCTTTTTTGGAGGAAAAGGGGTATGGAGCACAATAAATTCAAGCGAATCCGATCAAGCTTCTGGTTTATTCCAACTTTTTATGGTGTTGGCGCTTTTCTCGCAGCTATTATCACGCTCATTATAGACCGAACGATCATCCAAGGTAGCGCGATGGTTCTTCCTTATTTTTTCTTTGCTTCCTATGAAACAAGCGTCACTATTTTAAGCACGCTCGTATCTTCCATGTTAACAATGACTACCATTACGTTTTCGACGATTATGGTTGTCTTAACAACGTATTTATCGAACTTCTCACCACGAACATTGCAGAATTTCATTACCGATCGTATTACGAAAAGAGTGCTTGGAATTTTTGTTGGAGGAATTATTTACTTTATTATTCTTCTTCTCCTAATTGAACAAAGCAGTCAAGAAGATGTTGTCTATCTTGCACCTGTTTTCGCTGTGATCTATGCCATTGTCTGTGTCGCCTATTTCGTTTTCTTTATCCATCACGTATCGAATTGGATTCTCGTTGGCAATTTGATACAACATATCACTACTAATACGTTAACAACAATCGACCGTACTTTTTTAGATTTTGAAGAAGCCAATCATGGTGATATCGCCTCATGGGATTCTTGGGAATTGGATGAAATTAAGATGAAAAAACCTATTGCCATTCGATCCACTAAATCAGGGTACCTACAAAATATTGATTTACCTGATTTGATTTCGGTTGCTACAAACAAAGATTTTATCATTCGCCTCGAGAGAGATATCGGAGAATATATTGATGAAGGTACGGTGATTTTTTCTTATTGGGCATCAATGGATTCTTCTCCTGATTCTCATATCCTTCTTAATACGTTATCTCTTGGAACAGAACGAACAACTGATCAAGACATAGAATATGGCATCCAAAAATTAGTTGAAATTGCATTAAGAGCGATCTCACCTGGGATTAATGATCCCAATACAGCCATTAATTGCATCAACCGTCTTGGGAGAGTTTTATCACGTCTTGGCCAAAAACACATCCCACACCCCCTGTATCATGATGAAAAGAAAAACTTACGGGTGATCACAAAACCTATTACGTATGATACGTACCTCTATAAAAGTTTCTATCAAATTAGGCATTATGCCAAAGAGGATGTATCCGTTCTTGGCTCGATTCTTCATTCTTTAGAATTAGCAGCAGACGGAAATAAATATGATACGCACGAAACTATATGGGAGTTTGGTCAGTTTGTAATTAGAGGTTTTGATCCAAAAGTGCTCGATAAGTTCGATCATCGCTATATAAATGAAAAGCTTGAACGACTCGCGAACGCAACTGGTTTTCAAGATGCTTTTCATCCGATCTCACATGAATAGCCCCGTTAGAAATCTCCATAAGAAAAACGGTCTCACCAGAGAGACCGTTTTTTGCTATTATTTTACTTGATCAAGCCATGTTTCCATATCTTTCAGCGTAAGAGGCCCCACTCGTTTCTCACGAATAATTCCTTCTTCATCAATCATAAACGAAGTTGGCATAGAAATAACCTGGTAGAGATTCTCACCTACGTTACCTTCTCGATCCATAAGAACTGGGAAGCGAAGCTCATGTGATTCAACAAATTTTGGAATCGCTTCTTTCTTTGGCTCGTATTTAGTGAAATTAACGGATAGAACTGTTACTTCCTCACCATGAACATCAGCAAATTTTTGGATATCCGGCATTTCTTCTTCACAGGGTGGACACCATGTCGCCCAGAAATTAAGAAAAACGGGTTCCCCTTCATAATCTGAAAGACTCACTTCTTCTCCATCTAGGGTTTCTAAGTTAAAATCTGCTGCCTTATCGCCAACTTCCGTTCCTACACTTCGATCGGCGATAACTGTATTATAAATCCCCCATAGAAGAGCAATCGCGAGAACGATTAGCACAAACTTCTTAATCATTTTCATTCGATCTTTTTTATTCATACTCTAGTCCAACGAAAAGCGATCATCACGAACAAAGATCTCTTCTCGTTCAATCGCATCCTGCTTTGAGGCTAGGACAAGTCCAAGTGGAGTATCTGTTTCTTTATCATTCACAATCGTGAATGATAGGGAAGCTTTGCTCGCTTCTTTAATATATTTTGAAAGCATAGAGTAAGATAAATCCCCATTTAAATATAGAATGCCATTCCGAATACGCTTCATTTCATTAATCACTTCTTGATATACGTTGTTTTGTGCAACCTGCCTTTTTGTAAGAGCAACATATACACGCTCTCTAAAAGTTGATAAGAACAACGCTTTTTCTGCCGGTTTTAATTCTGGCGCACCATAGATTCCAGCATCAAGTACTCTCTTAATATCTTCGTTCACGTTTGCCACCTCATCATGTAAATTGCTTTGCTTCATTGACTTCTACCTTCATCCTATACTATCTCCACTCATTCTTAAAGTGAAGGTTCTGTTAAAAATGAAGGCATGTATCTTGAAACAGGATTCCCTCTCAAACTAAAGATGATTCAATGCAAAAAGATGCCCCATCATTCCGTGGGGGCATCTTCTTCATAGTCATTCAACATAATCAACCGTTCCATCATCGTTGGATGACCATATTTAAAATATTTCACAATGAAAGGCGGATTTACTTCATTTAAACTATTAACCGTCAGCGTTTGAAAGGAACCAATCGCTGCATCCACATCACTGGTCATTTCAATGGCATATTCATCTGCCTCCATCTCAGCATGCCGAGAAACCGCAAGTTCTACCGGACTCGCAATAAAAGACATGATCGAGAAAAGAAGCAATAATGCTGGTAAAGATGCAAGATCTGATTCTGAGTGAATGCCCCATGAGTCGCCCCATTTTCGAATCATCTTCCCGAGAAGCCGATATGCCAGGTATAACCCTATAAAACTCGTTGCTAGAGCGCCAACTAAATTTCCATATAGATGATTCATAACATAATGACCCATTTCGTGTGCCATAATAAAAAGTACTTCGTCATCATCAAGCTTATTTAAGGTCGTGTCCCAAAGAACAATTCGTAAATTGTCGCCAATACCAGATACATAAGCATTCATTGCATTCGTTTTTTCTGACATATTCACTTCAAAAACACGGTCTGCAGGAATATGAGCCGTATCAGCCATACTGAGTATTTCTTCTTCTAATTCTTTGTCTGTTAATGATGTAAAGTCGTTGTATAAAGGATCAATTACGACCGGCTGAATATACATCATAAAAGCAAGGTACGGAACCATTAATCCCCATGCAATGAGCCACCACTTTTTCTTAAAACGATTCATTAGTGCATAAAGGACACCGATAATAAGGGAGGTAAGCAAAATATCAATCCAGAATGAGATCATTTCATCCTTCATCCAACCCGAAAAGGATTGCGTGTTAATCCCATATTTAACGGATAAAGACCTCGCCCAATAGTGCAGTGGAAATGTTAGTAACCATGTAAAAGCTGTTAATAAAATGATATACAACGGAACAACGACTATCCGTTTTTTTGAAATACCTTCACCGAATTGTTTAAAGAGCTTTGATAATCCAAACCAGAGAACGCCAAGATAGATGAGCCACTCATATGGAATCGCAATAAACGAGAGAAAGCTTCTGTAGCGTGAATATTCCTCCGATAATTCTAACTGCCTGTCTGTCATAAATGTTGCTGGATCTGCCGCTGTTCCCTTGTATGCTTCAGGTACCCCGAAGTCCGCCCAATTAAATAAATAGAGTCCCAGGATCAGGGCGTAAATGGAGAATCCCAGAATGAGCCAGGTTATGCGTTTCTTCATCTTCATTCTCCTCCCGATACGATCTCATTATCAATAGTACGAGCAAAACAACTTTTTAGAACCTTTCCCCTTAACGATTGCGAATACTAACTACTCTTCTATGTAGTTTCTACAAAACATGCCATTCTCTTTCAAGCCTAACCAAATCCTTCTTTCACTCTTTCCATATAGAAAGCCGACAGAGTGACCTGTCGGCTTTCTAAATCTTTTATTAACTTTCCGCGTACGCGTTCGTTCTATCATAGCTGTGATCAAATCGATTGAGAATCCCACAAACGGGACACTCTGCAAGAACTTGCAGTTCAACAATTGGCGCCTGACTACTTTTCGTCGTAATTCCAGTTGCCTCAACCCGTTCTTCCATAGATACATGTTCTTTTGCAATTGGAATAAACCACGTATACTCAGTCTCACACATTCGACACGTTGCTTTTTCTTCAATTTCGGTTGGCTTTAATGTCATTTTTTCCAGCTCCTTTAGCAGAGTAATTCAAAGACTGCAGAAACAAGGCCCGGAAAACCTCCAATAAAACTGGGAATCCCTTCCTGTAAAGAGGGTTCCCGTTGTGAAAAAAATCAAACATCTTTCACAAGGTTAATTAGACAGTAAGTCTTCGTCCATTAATTTATATATGGCATGAGCAACACCATCATGCTCATTGGTTTTTGTAACAAATGAAGCCTGTTTTTTTATTTGCTCGTCCGCATTTCCCATTGCAATAGGATAGAAGGCTTTATTGAACATCGAAACGTCATTATAGTTATCGCCAATTGCGGCGGTTTGCTTCATATCCAGCTCCATTTGCGCTACAAATGTTTCAAGCGCAAGTCCCTTCTGAGCATCTTCATGATTAATTTCCAAGTTTTCTTTACCCGAAGAAGTAACCACAGTTTTTTGTACATTTTCAGCTGCAGATGCCGCTCGCCCTAATCGACTTTCATCCAAACAGAAACTAAGGAATTTATACACATGTAGGCTTTCATCTTCTAGTAGTTCATCAAAATCATTAATGGCTTTAAGTGATAAGCTTTCGAACTGACGCTTTGCTCCAATCTTCAATTCTTCTGGAGTTAGGGCGGGATTCGAACTCTTCATCATATCCATGATTAAATCAATCGTTCCTTCATAATCGTGCGTGAAAACACCTTTATTTGTAAATAGCTGATAATAAATCTCTTCACTATCAAGTATTTGTTTAATCGATTGGACTTGCTGACGATCAAGGTAAATGGCGTGCAAGATCTCTCCTTCAACAGAGCGAATCTCTGCGCCGTTATAACAAATAACAGGAACTTCCAATCCACTTCCTTCAAGTGGCTTCATCGCACCATCATAGGCCCGACCAGTGTTAAGAACAACTGTTATCCCCTGACTCTGTGCCTCTCTAATCGCATTAACATTCTCAAAGCTGACTGTTTGTTCATTCGTTAAAAGTGTTCCATCCATATCAATTGAGATACATCTCATTAGGGCAACATCCTTTTCTATTTGGTCCAATCCTTCTTTCAAACTTCTTAAATAGTATAGCAAACGTAATGCTTGTATAAAAAAATAAACGATGTTGATATTTGGCTCATTTAACCCCTGTGACGAACGATCGAATGAACCGAAAATCGAATATAGCTCTAAACAAATAAAAAAGAGCTTTCAAGAAAGCTCTTAACAAAACGTTACTTTTTATTTTGAAAGAAAAAGTCAATGAATGAGGATATTACTTCGACAGATTGGAACCAGACGAGTGACACAGCGGTCATTGAGAAAAACCCAACCATCAAAATACGAAACAAATGCATGTTTCATTCCTCCTCTTTAACTCTCGATATTAGGTTTGATTTATTTATATCACAAAAATCAAAAAATTCAAATCAATTAATTTCACATTTGCTAAATAAAATAGGCATACGTACTGAGCACTGCAACAGCAAACATAACAACAACAATTAAATTCGCCCCAAGGTATGCTGCAACGATTGCTGCCACTGCCCCAATAACACCAAACATCATATCATCATTGATTGTTAAAATACCCGGAAAGATGAGCGCACCCAAAATCGCGAAGGGAACGTTCTTTAGTACATTTTGAATAACAGGCGGTATTTTATCAGAATTAAAGAATACGAGTGGAATCATTCTTGGAATATAAGTGACAACTGCAAGTCCGACAATAAGCCAGATCATAGAATTACTCATTCGTTCCCCTCCCTATAAACCATTCAACAATTATGGATGACAGCAGAGTGGCAATCACGATAGCCCAACCTGTTGGAAACTGAGCCAACGTAAGAATGCTATTAAATATTGCAGCTAACCCTGCAAGAAAAAGCACCTTCCGACTTTTTTTAGCAGACGGAATAAGTAACCCTACAAACATGGCATAAAGCGCAACACTCATACCCTGCTGAATCACTTCAGGTAGATTTGCCCCAGCAATGTATCCTCCCCCTGTAAAGATGACCCAACTCGAGTAGGAAATCAGACATAATCCAAACATATAACCTGTCGTGAGAGCACCTTTTTTTGTTGCGGAAATGGTAAACGTTTCATCAGTAATTCCGAAGGCGTAAACGGCTTTCTTCCATGGAGTATCTGCCTCTACTTTTTCATTTATAGAGGCACTCATCAATAGGTGGCGAATATTAACAATAAAGATTGTAAAAATAATTTCAAAGGCACCTGTCCCAATGGCAATTAAGCTAAGCGTAATGTATTGAGCAGCCCCTGCAAAGACGAGAATACTCATAAGGACCGC
Organism: Anaerobacillus sp. 63XJN7_4_ISO-PGPR-S23-413; assembly: GCF_056173725.1. Lineage (NCBI taxonomy): Bacteria > Bacillati > Bacillota > Bacilli > Caryophanales > Bacillaceae > Anaerobacillus > Anaerobacillus sp. 63XJN7_4_ISO-PGPR-S23-413. The sequence continues at coordinate 602,470 of NZ_CM149688.1, read as the reverse complement.
TTCATAAAGCGTTAGTCCTGTTGTTCTTGCAAGTAAGCCAAATGTGAGAGCTACCGGCATATATCCGACCGCTATGCTTACACCTGCTTTTAATCCATCTACAAAATCAGAATGACTCTTTGTTACGATAGCCTCCACTTTATCCCTCCTATTGCTACAAATTGTTCAATATATTAAACTTATTGTATGTTATATTAAACAAATTTTCAATATAAGGATAAATATGTAACACTAAAAGAGGAGTATTCAATGGAAAACCAATCCCTAACAAAACAAATTGGCGAAAAACTAAAAAAGCTTCGTCTTGAAAATAAATTAAGTCTCGATCAACTATCCGCTCGATGCTCAGTAAGCAAGCCAATGCTTGCTCAAATCGAACGAGGTGCTTCAAACCCAACCGTTAATACACTATGGAAAATTGCAAATGGACTTGGCGTGTCTTTCACGGCATTCATCGATGAAGAACAGCCTGTTATCAAGAAAGTCAATCGATCTGAAATCGAACCATTAATTGAAGAAAGCGGAAAAATGAAGGTGGTCCCGCTCTTTCCGATGGAACCAGGAAAATCGTTTGAAACGTTTTATATTGAACTTGAACCAGGATGTGACTATCATTCTAATCCACATCCTGGTGGTGTTGAAGAATATTTATTTATTGAAGAAGGCAGTATGACCCTTGAGGTTGATACGCAGTCATACATCATTTCTAGTGGAGAAAGTTTAAGATTCACTGCAAATTATCCACATTATTATCGAAATCCTTACAGTGAATCATGTAAAGCTATGATGATCATTCACTATCCGAGTTCTATACGTTAAGACAGAGAGTTATACGGAAGATATAGTTCTCCCCATTTAGTTCAGAAAGTTCTTTAGGAGGTCTTTGTGATGAGGAAAGCTTTATTTATAGTGACTCTACTGATTGTAGTAGCTTCTTTCTCCATCAACCTTTTTATCGAAAACAGTTCCCTACAAACAATCATCAACATGACAGGATTAGTTGCTATACTCTTACTAGCTATTTTTACAAGGAACCGAACGACTAGTATTAAAAAACATTGAATTACCCCATGTAAAAGACCAGGCGAGCAAATATTTTCGCTCGCCTGGTCTTTTATCATCTAACTTTTGTTTTCACTACTGATTCAACAGTCATTTCAACCGCTTCTGTCCAGGCTTCACCATATCCTGGATGCGGGGAATAAGGATAGATAAAATCTTCGTCTCTTGCCCCCATCTCAAGAGCTAGCGTTGCTTTTTCGATCAGTTCAACAGCACCAGCACCCACAGCATGAAATCCTAAAAGCACATGACTCTGTCGATCTCGAATGACTTTGATCCGACCTTCTGTATGGCCCATGACTGTTGCATAACCATTTGCTTGCATAGAAGAACTTGCCGTCATAAACTCATACCCTGCTTCTTTCGCTTCTTTCTCAGTTAAACCTACAGATGCTACCGGAATTTGAGTTTGGATGACTTGCGGAAGACAATCGAGCGTAAATGCGGCTTTTATACCGCAGCAACGATCCGCCGCCGTCTTCGCCTGCTTAATTCCCTTCGCAGCAAGCGAGGGTCCCACAGTTACATCACCACAGGCATAGATCATTGGGTATGACGTTTCACATCCCTCAGAAATGTGAATATATCCATCTTCTTGTAAGTCTATTCCCGCTTGATCCAATCCAAGCGAATCACTATTATGAATCCTTCCAATCGAATAGGCAATTATTTCTGTTTCTAATTCAACGTTTTCTCCGTTTTGGTTACGGAATATCAATCCAAGACCATCGTCCTTTACACTGCAATCAGATACTTCTCTGAACACCTGAACCTTTTGCTTTTTAAATTGCCTTTTGCATTCACGTTGAATGCTTTCATCCCATTCAGAAAGAATCGCTTCTTGATCTGTCACAATCGTTACGTCTACACCTAGCGAGCGAAACGTACTCGCCGCCTCTACCGTAAGATAATCTGCTCCAAAAATAACAAGTCGATTAGGCAAGGAGGATAATGCATAGAGCTGTTCTACAGGAAAAATGTTTTCTTTTCCGATTGAAATGAAGGATGGGGTTTTGGGTCGACTCCCTGTTGCAATAATCGCATCGTTAAATGACCAAACTTCAAATTTCTCCCCTTGTTCTACACCAATTCGCTCAGAAGATAAAAACGCTGCATGTCCCTTTACACAGTCAATGTTATTTGACTTAAAGCGCATCTCAAGACCTTTTTCCATGGAATCGATCATGCTATTTTTCTCGCTATGCCATTTTTCCATAGAAAACGATGACGCTATCGTTACCCCTGGAGCCGTTTCCTTCATTTTTCTCGCTGAAGATGCCAGTAGTTTTGATGGTATACATCCTCTATGAAGACATTCCCCACCTGATCGAGATCGATCTACCATAGTAACATCTCTTCCATGCTTCGCAAGTCGAAGAGCGGCTTCATAACCAGCTGGCCCTGCGCCAATCACGACAACATCTTTTTCATGAATGATCTCACCTACAACCATTAGACAAGCTCCGTTATAAATAGAGAAGGTTGTTCGATCAATTCAATAAAGCGATTCGTAAAGCGCATAGATGTCCCTCCATCTGCGATACGATGATCAAACGTCATTGATATCGACATTATTGAGCGAATAATGATTTCGTCTTTTTCCGTAACAACTGGCATTTTTTTTGTTTTATGAAAAGCAAGTAAAGCCGCTTGTGGATAATTAATAATCGGCGTAGCCCCAGTGCTACCAAGCGGTCCTGCGTTACTAATCGTAAATGTACCAGATGAAAGGTCTTTGCTCTTGAGCTGATTACTCATAGCAGATTGATGGAGGTTTTTCATCTTAGTGTGAATGCCTTTAATTGAAAGTCTGTCACAGTCGTGAATAACAGGCACAATGAGCCCTTCCTCCGTATCCGTTGCTAAACCAATATGGATATCAGGGTTTAAATAAATGAGACCTTCCTCTTCTTTTAATTCCGAATTGAAAATGGGAAATTCCTTAAGTGCAAGGCATACTGCTTTAATATAAAAGGCAGCAACAGAAATAGATACGCCACTTTTTTCTTGAAGAGTCTTTTTCATCTCTAATACATTCGTCACATCTACTTCGTCAAAATGTGTAACATGAGGAATTGTGAGAGTGGATTTTTTCATTTTTGCTGCGATTTGTTTCCGTCTCGCTGAAAATGGAATGGTATCAGTTTGTAATAGATTCGTTTCGTTTGCTTTTTCTTGCTCTTGAGGCTCTCGAGGACTTTGTAACGTGACAATATGTCTTAAAACATCTTCGTCTGTAATGCGTCCCCCTGGCCCGGTACCTGTTACCCTCTCGATATCAACGTCATTTTCTCGCGCTATTTTCCTCGTGAATGGGGCAGCTAAAATTCGCTTCGTTCGGTTTGGAATAAGCGTTTGCTCCACGTGTTGAGAGATTGGAGAGATGGTTAATAACGTACCCCCCACTTCAACTACTTCACCTGCTGCTACATGAATTCTTTCTACTTTCCCCGCTAGCGGAGATGGAAGCTCAGCGGTTACTTTATCAGTCTGCACTTCGACCAACGGCTGATCAATTATGACTTGATCACCTGGTTTAACAAGAAGCTGTACAATTTCACCTTCTGACATTCCTTCTCCAATGTCATGCAATTTCACGTCCATATACGATCCCTCCTTTAGAAGCGAACTGTTTCTTCAATCGCCTGCAGAACTTTACTAGCATCAGGTAGATAATCATCTTCAAGCGTAAATAACGGCACTGGCGCATCGTAGCCCGTTACTTTTTTTATCGGTGACTTCATATAGAGAAACGAAGTATCGTTAATGATTGAGATAACTTCACTTCCTACTCCTCCAGATGATGCAGCTTCATGAATGATAACCGCTCTCCCAGTCTTTTGGACTGAATCAGAGATCAATTCTTTATCAAGAGGATAGAGACACCTGAGGTCAATCACATCACACTCAATCCCATTGGAAGCTGCTTTTTCAGCAGCTTGCTCAGCCACTTTCATCATAGCTCCCCAAGCAAAAAGAGAAACATCACTACCATTACGCCGTCTGTACCCTTTGCCTAGTGGTATCGTATAACTTCCCGTCGGTACATCACCTTTGCCTGTGCGATACATCCTCATAGGCTCAAGAAACAGGACTGGATCAGGATCTTTTATACTGCTAATAAGGAGCCCTTTTGCGTCATGTGGCGTTGATGGCACGACAACTTTCAACCCTGGTATGTGAGCAAATAGCGCTTCTGTACTATCGCTATGAATTTCTGGTGCTCTTACACCGGCTCCATAAGGCACTCGAATCGTCAGTGGTACTGTATAACGACTTTGTGTTCTCGTTCGAATTCTCGTCGCATGTGTCATAATTTGATTAAATCCTGGATAAATAAAGCCAAGAAACTGAATCTCCACAACTGGTATAAAACCATTCATCGCAAGTCCTATCGAAGTTCCTATTAAGCCTGACTCTGCAAGCGGCGTGTCTATGATTCTGTCATCACCAAAAAGTTCATAAAGCCCATCTGTGGCTCTGAAAACACCGCCATTTCTCCCAACATCTTCCCCTAGTACAAGAACGGACTCATCTTCTTCAAGCATCACCTTTAAAGCTTCCGTAATGGCCTGCACCATCGTTAGCTTTTTCATATTCACCGCTATACTCATTTTTCACTCTCCTTGTGAAAAAAGCGCTCTTTTTGTTCCTGTACTGGCCAAACGCTAGTGCCGAACACATGATCAAACATAAGAGCTTCATCTGATTTCTTTGTCTTTTCCATTTCCGAGACAGCAGTATTTAATCGATCTTCTGCTTCGTTCTTGAGCTGTTCCACCCAATCAGATTCCCAAGCATTTCGAGCTTTAAGATATTCCTCCACTCTCTTAATTGGATCTTCCACCTGTCTTCTCCGTTCACTTTCCCCCTGATCGCGATATTTCGAAGGCTCATCTGTCGTCGTGTGTGCCCCATAGCGCCACGTAACGGCCTCAATTAACGTTGGCCCTTCGCCCTTCCTCGCTCGCTCTACGGCTTTCAATGTTTCACTATAAACAGCAAAGACATCATTGCCGTCCACTCGTACGCCTGGCATATCATAACCAAGTGATTTCTGAGCTATCGTCTTAGAGTTCATTTGTCTTTCAAGAGGAACGCTGATCGCATACCCGTTGTTTTGGTTAAAGAATACAACTGGGATTTGAAACACACTTGCAAAGTTTAGCCCTTCATGAAAATCCCCTTCAGATGTTGCCCCGTCACCGAAATACACTATAGAAACTCGATCGCTTCCTTTTTTCCTCTCCGCCCACGCTGTACCTGTAGCATGAAGAATTTGCGATGCGATAGGTACAGATGGCGGAAAAATATGTTTACCCTTTGGTGGGGCACACCCCTCAATACAACCTTTCCAATATAGAAAAATATTAACGAGGGAATGTCCGAAAGCAGCTGTTGCAGCATGATCGCGATACGTTGGAAACATCCAGTCTCCATCTTCTAAAGCAAGCGCACTTCCGATTTGAGAAGCTTCCTGACCCTCGAATGGAGCATACGTACCAATTCGTCCCTGACGCTGAAGATTGACTGCTTTTCGGTCAAACATGCGTGAGAACGTCATTTGCTCATAAAAGCGCCTGGCGTTCTCTACTGTGACATATTCACTTTCTTCCAATTGCCTACCTTCCCCATTAACGAGTTGTCTCAACGGAAACTGCTCAGCTAGATCCATTGACATCCACCTTTCATTCTATTTTAAGAGCGAACTGTCCATTTTCCAGGTTTCTTATGTGCAAAAAAACTATTTCTTCGTTTCCTACTTTCCAAACGCTTTTCGCAAAAAAGATTCGCTGCTTTTATCGTAGAAAAAGAATGCGTCTCTGCTTGCTCAAAAATAGATAGCAAGGTGTCATAAATGGCTTTGGTTTTTTGCAATACTCGTTTTGGATTTGGCGTATAAAGCTCATCAGATACTTGAATCAAACCGCCGCTATTTACTATATAATCAGGAGCATAAAGTATGCCGCGTTCATTTAACAAATCACCATGCTCATTTGTTAAAAGCTGATTGTTAGCAGATCCAACAACTGCCCGTACTTTAAGCTTATGAATCGTTTGGTCATTAATTATTCCTCCAAGGGCGCAAGGAACAAATACATCAGCATTCGCTTCATAGATTTCGTCTCCAGAAACAACCTTCACTCCACGGTTTAGGTCAATAGCTCTTTGAATCAAACGGTCAATCGCATGCTGATTAATATCTGAAACAATTAAATCTGCACCTTGCTCTAGAAGCAGTTCAGCTACTTTATACCCAACTTTCCCAAGCCCTTGAATAGCGTAAGTGCGCCCTCCTAGCTCTTCTGAACCAAACACAGTTTTGTTTGTAGCCTGTATTCCATAGACCACACCGTTAGCGGTTGGAACAGACGAATCTCCACTTCCGCCATACTCTTCCGGAACACCGACAATGCAGCTGCTTTCTCTTAATGAATGAACGAAATTATCAGGAGTCGTTCCCATATCTGTACCAGTGTAAAACCGCCCGTTCAACGATTCGACAAACTGGCCAAATGCGCGAAAAAGCTCTGGAGTTCGATCTCTTAGCGGATCCCCGATGATGACTGCTTTTCCACCACCAAAGTCAACATCTGCTGCAGCGCATTTATATGTCATCCCTTTTGACAGCCTTAACACATCTTCTATCGCATCATCGACCGTTTCATAAGGTCTCATTCTACAGCCTCCAAGCGCCGGACCAAGTGTTGTGTTATGTATGGCAATGATGGCTTTTAGACCTGTATCGACATCATTACAAAAAAGTAACTGTTCATGCTCTATGATTCGATCAAACACGATTATCACCCCTTTATGAAATCGCTTACATTTTAGTGCTTGCTAATTTTTCATCGATAACGTTCTTAGGAAGAATGAACTGAATCACTTTCCCTGTCCCGATAAGTTCTGATCCTCTTTTCACGTCTACTCGACTAATGACAGATTTGTGTGTTAGCGAAATGATAACGGCAAAGATCTCGACCATTTGTCCTTCGCAAGCTGGCCCTAGATGTTTTACTTCAATCCCCCCACCAATGCCTTCCTCTTCTTCTTCAAGAAAAGGAAGAATAAGCTGTCTTGCTGCCCATTCCATATGGTAAACCATCGAAACAGTTGAATATGCCTTGTGGACTACTTTTCCTTCAAATTTTGCATACATGTCAGGGGTTACCTCTATTTGAATAAGAGCACTTTGGCCGATCGTAATACCACTCTTCACCTGCTTCACCCCTTTAACATCACACTATAATATATGACGTTTATTTAACGATATAATAACATTGCGTATATTAACCGTCAATAAATTGTCAAAAAAATCAAAACAATTAAGTGAACTTCAAGATTATGAGTCAATTGAAGAGCTATTATAGGAACAAATCCCCCACTTCATATTTCGCTAAGTGGGGGCTCTTACTCTTATTATCTAACTTCACTATCCTAACAGGGCGCGATCATTTGTCATTTTGGCCCCTTTTATTCGCTGGAATTCATGAAGTAACGCTTCAATCGTTAAGTTCTGTTTATCCTCTCCTTCTACTTCTAAGATAATTTTACCGCTATCCATCATAATTAAACGGTTCCCTAAATCTAAGGCTTGTTGCATATTATGAGTAACCATGAGTGTCGTTAAGTTCGTTCGCTCCACAATTTCTCCGGTTAGTTTAGTGATTAGGGCTGCTCTTGCTGGGTCAAGTGCTGCAGTATGTTCATCTAATAAAAGCATTTTTGGTTCTGTAAAGGTCGCCATTAATAAGGAGAGCGCTTGTCTTTCTCCTCCTGAAAGCAAACCAACTTTTGCGGATAAGCGATCTTCAAGGCCGAGGTGAAGTGTTTCGAGCGCTTCCTGAAAAGTTGTTTTCAGTTTCTTCGTCACGCCCTTCATTAACGTTCGTCTCCGATTTCGATTATAAGCTAATGCTAAATTTTCTTGTATCGTCATCGATGGCGCTGTTCCAGCCATCGGATCCTGAAAAACGCGCCCGATCAATTTTGACCGCTTATATTCTGGTAAACTTGTAATCTTTTTTTCATCAATGAATATGTCCCCAACGTCAGGTGTTAAGACGCCAGATACCATATTCATTAAAGTCGATTTACCAGCCCCGTTACTTCCAATAACGGTTACAAAATCGCCGGTTTTAAGGGTTAGGTTAATGTCTTCTAACGCTACTTTTTCATCCAGAGTCCCTTCGTTAAATACTTTGTGAATTTGATTTAGTTGAAGCATACCCTTCGTCCCCCCCCTTCATTTCTTTCAATTTCACTTCTTGCTGGAGGCGTTTTCGCTTTTTACGGTTTCGCTCTTTCTGACCATCAATTAATTGTGGAAGAACAAGTGCAGCAATAACGATAATTGCCGTAATTAATTTCATGTCACCTGTTTCAAGAAAATCCACTCGGAGGGCAAGACTCACAACAATACGATAGACAATTGCGCCACCTATAACTGCGAATGTGGTCACAGCTATCGTCCTTGTTCCAAAGATAGCCTCCCCAATAATAACCGACGCAAGACCAATAATGATCATTCCGATTCCCATACCCACATCTGCAAATGAACTATACTGAGCAATTAACGCTCCTGCTAACGCAACAAGTGCATTTGAAAGTCCAAGTCCAATAATCGTTAGCCTATCCGTATTTGCTGAGAAACTCCGAATCATTCGTTTATTGTCACCTGTCGCTCTGAGGGCAAGACCAATTTGAGTACGTAAGAAAAGATCAGTCAAAATTTTAATCACTGTCGTAACAACAAGCATGCTTATTAATATAGCCCATGTTGAAGTGAGATTTCCTAAGCCAATACCTGATGCCATATTATTTAAAACCGAATCAAGTCCCGATGTCTCAAAAAAACTTTCTATCTTTGTGAAAATGGATTCTTCATTTAAGAGCGGAACGTTCGATCTCCCCATTATTCTTAAATTGATTGAGTAAAGAGCAATCATCATTAAGATTCCCGCAAGAAGAGGATTAATCTTCCCCTTAGTATGTAGAAGACCCGTCACACAACCCGCTAAGAAACCTGCTCCAATGGCTACAAGCGTAGCAAAAAAGGGATTAGTCCCGTTTACAATCAGAATAGCAGCAATGGCTGCCCCTGTTACGAAACTTCCATCAACAGTTAAGTCTGGAAAATCAAGAATTCGAAATGATAAATACACTCCAAGTGCCATAATGGCATATATAATGCCAGATTCTATTGCCCCAAACATTGCTGAGCCCATCTTAAGCGCCCTCCTCTTCCCTATCATTTGAAAGCACGTTCATAGTCCATCTGATAAAAATAGGTTCGAAAAAGAAGCTCTCTCTTTTTCGAACCTAATGATCTACTCGATATATTCCCCCATCTCTTCCCATTCTGTCTTCACTTCGATGCCCATTTCTTCTGCCGCTGTTTGATTCATTTTAAGTTTTAAATTCTGAGGGTATTGAACGGGGATATCTGCCGTCGTCTCTTCCCCCTTCAAAATTTTCGCAGCCATCAGGCCAGCTTCATATCCAATATCTTTATAATCAAAGCCATATGCTGCAAATGCTCCTCGGCTAACAGAATCGAATTCTCCTGCGAACATCGGAATATCTTTATCATTCGCTACGCTGATTACCGACTCAAGTGCTGATACGACAGTATTGTCAGTTACAATGTAGATCACGTCCACCTTACCAACAAGTGCTTCTGCAGCCTGTTTAACTTCAGCTGAAGTAGAGACACTTTTCTCAACAGCCTTCATATCTGTACCTTCCATCGCTTCTTTTACAATGTCCACTTGCGCAACAGAATTTTGTTCACCAGCATTGTAGATGAGTCCTACATTTTTTGCGTCAAATTCACTTGCTATAAATTCAATTGTTTTCGGAATGGCTTCTGGATGTGTATCAGTCGTTCCCGTAATGTTCTCTCCTGGCTTATCAAAATCTTCAACAAGCTTTGCACCGACTGGATCAGTCACGGATGTGAAAAGAATTGGAATATCTGAGGTCGCATTTAATGCAGATTGTGCACTTGGTGTTGAATTAGCAAAGATTAGGTCCACTTCATCTCCAACTAGATTTTGTGCAATCGTATTGCTATTGTTCATATCGTTCTGCGCATTTTGAACATCGTAGGAAATGTTCTCGCCTTCTTTAAATCCATTCTCTTCAAGCGCCATTTTAAATCCTTCATAAGCAGCATCTAGAGAAGGATGTTCAACAATTTGAGTCACGCCAATTGTATAAGACTCCTTATCCTCTGCTTCTCCACTACTAGAATCCGTGTTTGATGAGGAATTGTTCGTTCCGCAACCCGTAAGAGCCATCACACTAACTAGAGAAATACCTAACCATTTTTTCCAGGATCTCTAACGCCTGTCCTCCCCCAAATAAGTTTTCTAAACTTATTGTTGTTATATTCTTTATCCACTGAAAATTCTTGACTAAACCGGGATATCGTATCGTTATGGTACACTTGCTATTCTAGCTTGTCAACGAGTATTCAAACAATTTGAATTATTTAATATATTTTAAAAATAACACTTGATATATGACTACTTCTTCATAGATATTTTCTCAAACTCTTCCAGTTTATTTTTATAAATTAGTAATGCTCCTTCAACCATGTCTTCAAATAGTTTCTGGACAGAAGGAATAGATTTGACTATCCCACTTATTTGTCCTCCATTAATAAATCCATCTCCAAGTCGTCCTTCTACTGCTCCTATCCGATGTTTCTCTTCATCAGTCATCGCCGCAAAGTCTTCAGGCTTTACTCCACTTAATTCAGCTTTTAATAACTGATCTGCGTATTCAGTTCTCAAAACCCTTCTCACTTTTCCAACAGATCTCCCAACGATAACTGTTTCAGTATCGTTAGCTTCTAGAAGCTTTGTTAGATATCGCTCATGATATGGCGATTCTTCTGTCGCAATTAATCGTGTACCCATCTGTACTCCTTCTGCCCCAAGAGCTAAGGCTGCAGCAAACCCTCTAGCATCTCCAATCCCACCTGCTGCAATAACTGGTATTTGCACACTTGCGACGAGCTGAGGAATCAGGGTCATCGTAGTAATCTCTAGTGGAGAATTAATTCCAGCTGCTTCATACCCTTCTCCTACGATTAAATCTGCACCGGATTCTTCTGCTTTTTTCGCTTGTTTGACACTAGCTGTTACACAAATAACTTTTATACCGCACTCTTTAAGAAAGGGAACATAAGGTGCAGGATTTCCTGCGGAAAGAGAAACAATAGGAACAGCATGTTTTACTGCAAGTTCACACATCCCCTTTAAATCTGTTGTAACAGTAATTGGTATGTTGAGAGCAAATGGTTTAGCTGTTCGCTGTTTCATATCAAGAAGGAGGCTCTCCACTTCTTCAAGACTAAGCGTTCCAGTTCCAATCGTTCCTAGTCCTCCTGCTTCAGATACCGCCGATGCAAGAATCGGACTCGAAATATTCCCCATTCCCCCCTGTATAATTGGATAACGAATGGAAAATAGCTGACAGACTCTTTTCATTTATATCCCTCCTTTCATTCATATAACGATAATGATACGAAACAAAACATTCGTGTTATACTTATTAATAACATTCAAAGAAGATCAACATAATTCCTGCTTAATATGAAACTTCTATTTTGAAACAATGAAAAAATAGTTTGCAAGCTAAAAAAGAAGGGAGAGCAACTATGTTATTTTCGTATAATCGTATAGCACCTACTCTCGCTCCAAATGTTTTTGTCGCACCCGGCGCAAAAATCATCGGAGATGTCTCAATCGGAGAGGACTCTACAGTTTGGTTTAACGCTGTTTTAAGAGGTGATGAAGCACCGATTAGTATCGGGAAAGGATGCAACATTCAGGACAATTGCACCTGTCATCTATTTGAAGGGTATCCTCTCGTTCTTGAGGATGAGGTATCAGTTGGTCATAACGCCATTCTTCATGGTTGCACCATTCGAAAAGGTGCTCTAGTCGGGATGGGGGCGATCATTCTTGATGGAGCTGATATTGGAGAAGGTTCTTTAATTGGGGCACATACACTCATTCCATCAGGTAAAAAAATCCCGCCAAACAGCATGGTGCTTGGCTCACCAGGTAAAGTAATTCGTGAACTAACAGATAAAGATAGAGAACTGATTAAGCTAACCATTGAAACTTATAAAACAAAAGGGAAAGAATTTAAAGAAAGCTCGTGCGAAATAAAAGAATAGAAAAAAAGAAGGAACTGGAGGTTAATCCTCCGTTCCTTCTTTTTATAGGCGATCCGTTAAGAGAGGATGCTGTAATGCATCATAACCGTTATCTTTGTTTGTTAACTCATTTCCTTCTTTAAAGATTTCTTCAAAGAAGCGAGAAGCCGGCTGGGCAAGTGTTCTGTAATAGTCACTAAATAACGTAGCCGCATGCTCACCCGGCCACTCTTCAGGTAATAGTTCTGAGGGAAGTCCTGGATCAACGAAGAGAAATTTTCTATATTCATGAACCAGCTTTGCCCGTTCAACAAAGCATTCCCCATCACTCATCTTACCTTTTTCAATTTTACTTCGATCAATCACATAGCGCTCACTATACATTTGGATGAATTCACGATATTTATTACTAATTTCATTCAAATCCCAGCATTCCTCTACAAGAGCCATGCTCTCGTGCGGTCCTTTGTAATCGGCTATGAAGAAATGGATATAATCACGAATATCATACTGCTCAATTAGCAAATTCACCTGTTCTTCAAGATGGTTGGGAGATAGCCATAAACTAGCAGAAGAACTTCCAAAACCGCTCCACACTAACTCTTTACGCAGCTCATCGCGAATATGACGTTTCTCTTCAGGAATGTTATAAAGCAACATTCGCCATCTTCCGTCCCACTCTGAAGGTTGAAGCTTAAATATTCTTCGCGCAGCCTCATCCATCCTTCTAACACCGCGGTCTGTTAAGTAATAAAAACTTTTGTTACCTTCTTTCCTGGATTCCACCCAACCTTGTTTACTCATTCTTGAAATGGCCGCTCGAACAGATTGATCGTTATGACCAAACTCTTTCAAAAGACGAATCAGGCTTCCGATCCAAATTTCATTTCCATAATGTCTGATATATTCTCCATACAGTGTAAAAATCATTGATCTTGTATTTAAACCTTCACTCATCATCATACCCCCGCTCGTCATAACTTCATTCCGTTATGAATACGTCGCTTAAATATGATGTTATACTACCAGAGCCATTGGTCCAAAGCAACTTTTACTTTCCTTTAAACACTGGTTTTCTTTTCTCTGCAAAAGCATCTAACGCTTCGAGACGATCCTCTGTTGGAATCGTTACTTCATATGCTTTAGATTCAATAGCCATACCAGTATGACGGTCTACATTCATACCTTCACGAACGGAAAATTTCGCCTGCTGTACCGCAATAGGAGCATTTTGACAGATCTCTCTCGCTAGCTCTTCACACGTACCTAGTAAATTCTCACGAGTCGTAACACCGTTTAAAATTCCGTAGTCGTAGGCTTCTACAGATGATAGTTTGCGAGCAGTTAAAACTAATTCCATTGCTTTCGCTGTTCCAATCAAACGAGGTAACCGTTGCGTTCCTCCCGCACCAGGTATGATGCCAAGACTCGTTTCAGTTAAGCCCATTTTTGTTCCTTCGACGGCAAATCGAAAATCACATGCAAGAGCGAGCTCAAACCCTCCCCCAAAAGCAAAACCATTCAGCGCAGCGATCGTTGGCTGGGGAAGCGATTCAACAGAGGAGAAAACCTCACGAATCTTCTTCACATTTCGCCGCACCTCACTCTCAGAAAGTGTTCGCCTTTCTTTTAAGTCCGCCCCTGCACTGAAAGCCCTTTCACCAGCTCCCATAAAAATAACGGCTCGCACCTCTCGATCCGAGTAAATATCATCAACAATGCCTTGAAGAACTGAGAGTGTTTCATAATTAAAACAGTTTAATACATCTGGACGATTTAACATTACGTATGCCACATGGTTTTTCATTTCATATGTAACGACAGCCATTAAAAAAACCTCCTCTATGTTTGTAAGCATAGGAAAGAGCCGGGGGAGCTGATTGCGCAATCAACCACCACGGCTACTTTCACTCTATAGCATCTATTCTTGATTTACCCCCATTTTCCTGCTTTTTTCTCTCATAACTTAACTGCCGTGAAAAACTGGTTTACGTTTCTCGGTAAAAGCTTGAATGCCTTCAAGATGATCGTTCGTTTTTCCGGCTTCTCCTTGAGTCACAGCTTCCATCTCAAGTACTTCATCAAGATTACTTTCCCAACTTCTTTGAAAGTTTTGCTTAATGTGCTGCACCGCTTTAGGAGGAAGACTAGCTAAGCGATTGGCAAACTGATTCATTCCTTGCTCCCAATACTCATTTGAGAACATGTCTGTCACAAGACCAAGCTCTTTGGCATCTGCAGCACTTACTTTCTCTCCAAGCATAGCAAGCTCCAGTGCTTTCGCATGACCAAGTAATCGCGGTAGAAAGTAAGTGCTCCCAGAATCAGGAACAAGCCCAACATGAACAAAAGCCTCAATAAAGCTTGCACGCTCATGAGCTAACCGAAAATCACACGCTAGAGCAAGACTCATTCCAGCACCCGCCGCTACTCCATTCACAGCAGCGATCACCGGCTTACTTGATGACGTTATTTCTTTCACCATTGGGTTATAAGTAGATCTGAGCATTTCCGCGTGATCCACACCTTCTTCAACGCTACTTAAATCTTGACCAGAACAGAAAGCTCTTCCATTACCTGTAATAACAATGCAGCGAACCTCTTGATCGTTTGTTGCTTGATTGACCGCTTTCGCTACTTCTTTGTTCATCAAAGATGTAAACGCATTCAATTTATTCGGTCGATTTAGACGAATCCAACTCACACGATCTTTCACTTCATACTCAATCGTTTCGAACATCTTATTAACACCGCCTCTTCTACTTTGTATCTGCTGTCTCTCCAACTTCTTCGCCAACCATTAGTGTGACAAGATCTCCCGCAAACCCCATCAAATCTTTCCCTGAGGCTTTTCCTTCTTGCGACTTCATGCCAGCTTTCATCGCTTCGTGATCTTCATAATACATTTCACACATAAGATAGTAGTCACTTTTCCCCATTGGTGAACCAACTATTTTAGTTACTTCCATTTTTTTAAGACCGGGAATTTTTGATGTAATCGGAGCATGTGTATTAAAGTAGTGTTCATCGAACTTTTGAGCATTTTCCGGTTGTTTGTACAATGCGATTAATTTGACCATTCTTCATCAACCTCTCTCATTTTAATTAAATCGACACAGGCTTCATCGCTTCAAATGGATTCTTACACGACCTGCAATACAATATACTTCGACAAGCAGCTGGCCCAAAAATATTGTCCATCGTTGTATAAACTGATTCACAATAAGGACAGGGTACTCTCCATTCCTTCCCATCGTGTTCTTCTGGGGGAGCAATGCCAAACTTTTTCAACGCTTCTCTTCCTTTTGTAGAAACAAGGTCCGTTGTCCAGATCGGATACCGAATGAAAGTGACAGTTACAAAATCCACTTCAGGAATACTTTCTACAGCCAACTCAATATTCCTTTTGATCATATCTAGGGCAGGGCAGCCAGAGAATGTCGGCATGGCTTCAATTGTCACTCGGTGATTGGAGGTGTGAACTTCGTGTATTATCCCAAGATCAACAACGCTTACAACTGGAATTTCAGGATCCTTTACAGTTTCAAGAACCTCCATGACTCTTTCTTTAAGAAACATTCTATGTTGTCCCCCCTCCTTACCACTCAGCTGCAGGCACAGATTGATAGACTTCTGAAAGAGTAAGCAATGCTGTCATTAAATGCGTTGTATGAATCCCGTTTCGTCCATCTCCTTGCTTCATGCCCATTGTAAAAGTAGACTCTTTTTTATTTAAGTATTCGATAAAACGTTGCTTAAGAATTTCCTCGCCTTCAATAAGCGAGAGGCGCACCATTTGATCTCCTAAACGACCATATGAAAAAACGCCACTTAGATCTTCAAGTACGATGCTGATCGCCTTCTCCATTCTGATTCTCGCTTCAGAAGTGCTATTCATTAGCTGTTCATACCACACTTCCCAGTGCATCATATGGTAGCTCATTTCAATAGAGATTTTTTGAACAATGTGTTGAAGAGGCTCATAGGATTCTTGTTTAATAGAATCAAGCCGGATTTTTTTTGCGAGAGTATAAAAGTAATTTCGGACAACAGTAAAAGCCCAATCATACGATGGATTTTCTAAATAGGTCCCCGTTCCATTCGGTAACTCCACAAGCACAGAATTACGAAAATGCTCATTTGATCGTTGATGTGTTAAAACATCAGTCTCGCCTTCACCAAGCTCTTCTAACAATGAATAATAAAGTGCTGCATGCCCCATTAAATCCTGGCTAATCGATGCAAACGCCACATCTTCTTCGATATGAGGAGCGAGGCCGAGCCATTCTGAACCTCGATAAGCTAGAATAAAGTCATCATCTGCTAATTGATAGATTAGTTCAATTAAGCATTGTTGATATTCCTCAGATTTCATTACCCCTCGCCTCCTCCCATAATGTCTTTTTCAGTGAGCTGTTCTTGCTCATACTGACGCCACTTTTTCCTTAAATATCCGTATCCCTTAGTCTCACGATAATTCTTCTCCAGATGCTTCATTGCCTCTCGTTCCTCTTGACTCATCCGTTTAATATGATCACGTTTCACTACCCAAATATCAGCTACCTGCTCTCTCCTAAAAAAATTTTCTTTCGCCATAATAAAAGCGAGCTCACGATTAGGTGCCAGAAGACTAAACTGATGCTGTAGTGATGCGGTATCCGACTTCTTACTAAAAACCTCATAAACTTCATAAAACTGATTATTTTCTTCACTCACACCCTATCACCTCACTAAATTCGTTTTTACGCTTGAACCGAGTGCATCTCTTACCCAGCTATTCATCTCATATGAACGAACGCGAAGTGCTAATCGCTCTTTCGATTTAGGTCCATTTCCACTAACAATTTGCTTAAATTCTTGCCAATCCGGCTGCTGATACGTCCATTCAGCAGTTGCTTCATCATACGTTAACGTCTCATCTGGTATGGTTAAGCCCAAGGCCCAAACTCTTGGAACATACTTCGTAAGAAATTCCTGTCTCAGCTGTTCATTTGTTTTCGTTCGGAGCTTATAGCGCATATTCTTATCCTGATTCGTATGACCAGTATCCGCTTTTGATTTCGGTCCAAAAAACATGAGCAGAGATGGCCACCAATTATTAATAGAATCTTGTAATAAGGTACGCTGCTCCTTTGTTCCTTCCGCTAGAGCCATAATGATGCTTTCCCCATGCTGAGCATGAAACACCTCTTCCGCACAGATGCGTTTCAGAGCACGGCCATACGGTCCATAAGAAGTTCCTAACATCATCGTTTGCGAAATAATTGCCGCTCCATCTACTAACCAAGCAATCACTCCAGCATCTCCCCAAGTCGGTGCCTCCATATGAAAAACATTATGAAATTTCAACCTTCCAGAAAAAAGGTCCTGCATAATGTCATCGCGACCTTTTCCTAGTGGTTCCATTAAATCCTCAGCTACACGGAGCAGTAACTGTCCATGCCCCATTTCATCCTGTACTTTAGCCATAATCGCAAGCTTTCTATAAAGGGTAGGGGCTTTAGGAACCCATTCTTTCTCTGGTAACGCCCCCATGATTTCACTAATTCCATGCATTGAAATTAACCTAATCAAGGCTTCTCGATAATCATCTGGCATCCAATCATCCGCTTCAATCTTTTCTCCATTATCAATACGATCCATAAACTGAGCCATTTGATGTTCTGAAGTTACCACTATTCCACACACCACCTATATAACGTTTATTTAACGTCATTATATTTTATTGTCATACAAATATCAATCGTTTTCTGATTATTCATAATAAAAAGCTGATCCCACTAGGATCAGCTTTTTGGTTTAGACGTTCATTTGTTTTCTAAGAGCTTTTCTCAGAATTTTCCCAGTCGTATTTTTCGGAAGTTCTTCAATGAATTCGATTGTCGTGGGACACTTATATTTCGCTAAATGTTCTTTGCAAAAGCTCATAACTTCTTCTTCTGAAATCTTTTGCTTCGTTACAACAAAAGCCTGCACTGCTTCCCCAAAATTCGGATCAGGTATCCCGACAACTGCAGCCTCTACAATTTCTGGGTGCTTGTAAAGAACCTCCTCTACTTCTCTTGGATAAACGTTATAACCTCCGACGATTACCATATCTTTTTTGCGATCCACTATATAGAAGTATCCCTCTTCATCCATTCTTGCTAAATCGCCTGTAAAGAGCCAACCTTCTTTAAGGGTAACGGCTGTATCCTCCGGCATTTTATAATACCCCTTCATCACATTAGGTCCCTTAACTGCCAGTTCACCAACCATCCCTACCGAAAGCTCTTGCCCAAGTTCATCAACTACTTTGTTTTCGACATTAGTAATGTTACGACCAATTGAACCAGCTTTCCTAGGTCGGTCTAATGGATTGAAGCACGTAACGGGAGCCGCTTCTGATAACCCATATCCCTCAGAAATGCGGACATTAAACTTTTCTTCAAAACGGTGAAGAAGGGCGACAGGCAAGGAAGACCCACCAGAAATACAAATACGCATATGTTGAAAATATTCAGCACGGCCTTCAGGATATTGATAGAGGAAATTATACATTGTTGGTACACCTGCGAAAATTGTTGCTTTGTATTTCTCAGCAACACGAAAAACTTCTTGAGGACTGAACTTAGGAAGGATGACAATGGTTCCGCCTGATATAAGCGGTGCATTCATTGAAACAGTCATGCAGAATACATGAAACATCGGAAGGGCTGTAATCACCACATCCTGTGAGGAGATTTGGAGATATGATCCTGTATCTGATGCATTGCTAAATATATTCCTATGGGTAAGCATTGCACCTTTTGGTTTTCCGGTAGTACCGGATGTATAAAGAATAACAGCAAGATCATCTTCATTAATGGTTATTTCCGGTAGTGACCTACCTTGATCTTCAATCATATTTGTAAACGTTTTCAATTTGATGTTTGAAATCATTCTACTTTCTGTTCCCTCTCCTGTATAAACAACAAGACCTACACCATAAAGTTGGTCGGCCATTTTTTCAACGAGAGGTAGTGCCTGCTCTAACGTCACGATTGCTTTCACATCTCCATTATGAAGGAGATAGCCGATTTCATCAGGGGTATAGATAGGATTGATTGGAATGATGACTGCACCCGCTCTTAATGCACCGTAATAACTAATTAGAAATTCCGGCGAGTTTCCTAAAATAAGGGCTATATGATCGTCTTTCTTTACTCCTTCTGCCCATAAATTCGCAGCAAACATAGAAACCTTATGCTCAAACTCTTTGTAAGATACAGCATTATCTTGATAAATGTATGCCTGTTTCTCAGGATAAGTGGCAGCTGTCTCTGTTAATTGCTGAGATAAATTCATTCGCTCTCCTCCTATGTGAATGAGTAATCATTCATTTTTAATTTTCTAAATATATTATATTGGAAGAAAATTTCAGTAGCAAGGGGAACAGAGCAAAGTTCATAATTTAAATCAAAACAGCAAAAGTATTTTTTAGTGATAATCGTGTTAAAAAGCAATTCTCCCTCGTTTTAGTAAGCTAGTTAGAAAGCCAATCTCACATGAAATAAAAAAATTAAGAAGCTGGCCTCCCAGCTTCTTTCATTTAATAAAGAAGATCGATAAACTCTTCTTTTGTTATTTTCCCAAAATAATGAGAAACATCTAAATTTTGAAGTGCTTCTTCCAATGAACCAGGTTCATAACGAACACCAACTAATTTGTTTTCAAGTTCTTTTACATCACCAACACCAAAGAAATCTCCAAAAATGGTAGCCTGTTCGATGTATCCTTTTTTAACTTCAAGTCGAACATCAATCGAACCAATCGGAAAGCGTTTGGAATGCTGAACATTAAACTTCGGTGAACGACCATAATTCCAATCCCAGTTTTTATAGCGCTCTTCAGCAATTTTGTGAATCGCCTCCCAATCCTTTTCCTTCAGTTTATAAGATGGGATCTCCTCTTTCTCTTCGAAAATATACTGAAGTAGCGTTTGTTTAAACTCTTCTCGCGTCATCTCCTGATCCATATGCTCACTAATATTCGTAACACGACTTCGAATTGATTTAATCCCTTTCGACTCGATTTTTTCTTTGTTTACTTTAAGTGCTTTTACGACATTCTCTAAGTTGACATTAAACATAAGCGTACCATGACTATACATTCTACCTTTTGTCGAAAACTGAGCATTGCCTGAAATTTTCTTGCCATTCACGAGCAAATCATTTCGTCCACTTAGCTCTGCGTCGACACCGAGCTTACCAAGAGCCCTCACAACCGGATCCGTAAATTTCTTATAGTTATGAAAGCTGTTTCCATCATCCTTTGTAATAATACTAAAGCTTAAATTACCTTGATCGTTATAGACGGCTCCACCACCAGAAAGACGACGGATCACATCCACGTTATTTTCGCGTATATAACTCGTATCAATCTGCTCAATCGTATTCTGGTTTTTTCCTACAATCACTGTCGGATTCATCGAGTAAAACAACAAGTACGTTTCCTCAGGATCAAGCTCCTTCAAAATGTATTCCTCTATTGCCAGATTAAGCCCCGCATCCATGATGTTTTCATTATCTATATAAAGCATAGCCTTACCTCCTGTTTATTCTTCTTCTATTCTAATGAAATATCAGTAAGGAATCAAAACCTGATACTTATGACCCCCTGACAAAAGAACGAAAAACCCCACCTACACTACCCTTTCCCCGCTCTCGCTCTACGAATATTGTAAACAAACGTACTATGAGGAGGAGCAATATGAAAATCGTTTATTACGAAAAAGGTGAAATCCCCGTCATCGTAGGGGCATCAAACCTAAACTCAAGCCTAACCATCGAACAAATCAAATCCGAAGGCGAAAAAAAATCCAAAGAACTAGCCAGACTACTCGGCCGAGAAATCGGCTTCCTAATGGACATGAACGGAAAACTAGACTCAACATTAGGGGAATAAAGAAAAGCGGAAGCCTCCGTTTAGACACGGCAGGCACTGGAGCCCTATAACTTGAACACGCTCTTTGTGTTCGAATGAAAAGGTGAAGTGACCGAGTGTCTGCCCACTGCAGCTAGATCATGAAAAGCGGAACGGGCCTGCTTAAATCCGCAGGATGTTGGAGCCCAATCGAATGAGACGCTTTTTGTCTCATTCGATTGGGCGAAACAGCCGGAGGATTTGGCCCGCGCAGCTAGATCACGAAAAGCGGAAGCGCCCGTTTAGCCTCGACAAGCGCTGAAGCGATCGAGACCCTGCCCGCTGCATACCTCACATTAAAAAAACCAGAACGGTAACATCGTTCTGGTTTTTCATTATAACTATTTCTCGGAATTCCACACGAGCCCCGTAGATGCAAGCATCACTTCACCATCAAAATGTTGTTTAGCATCCTTCTCAAGTTCTGATAAATCACCAAAGTGCGGAAGGTGTGTCAGCATCAGTGTAGATACATCCGCTTCTTTTGCAATTTTAGCAGCATCCGTACTATTCATGTGCCCCATCTGAGAGCCATCCATATCACTGTATAGATTACATTCTGAAATGAGTAAGTCAGCTCCAGCAGAGAACGTTTCAAATTCTTTCATATAGCTAGAATCTGCAGTAAACACCATGCTATGCTCTCCATCTGTTATCCTTATTGCGTAACAAATAACCGGGTGCTTTGTTTTTTGAAAAGCAATAGAGAAAGGACCAAGTTCCAAAGTATCTTCTTCTCTATATTCCCTTGCTTCTGTATAAGGCTTATGATCCAAGCTATTAAATCCAGCCTCATCATATGGATGACCATAGATTGGCAACACAGGAAGCTCAGATTTGATTTTTGATTGAATTAAGCGACCATGGTAAAGAACCCCTGTATCTGCAATGTGGTCCGGATGATAATGACTAATGATTACACTATCAAGCTCTTCTACAGATAGATGATGTTGGAGTTGAGATAGAACTCCGCTTCCACAGTCAATTAACAGGTTGTACCCTTCACTCTGAATGAGATATCCTGCACTCGCTTCTCCAGCCTTAGGGTATCCCCCCCATGGTCCTAAAACAGTGATTTTCATGCTTTTTACCTCCCCTGTTTTTTCTCTAATAAGGCACGAGCCGTATAATGATCCGTTACCAAAACATTTGCGTAGCCACCTTGCAACGCCCCGTAAATCGCTTCAACTTTCTTCGGACCGCCTGCAGCTAATATTGCTTTCTCTTTCCTTGAAAGATCTTCAAGATCAATTCCGATTGTTCGTTCATTTAACTCCTCATGAATAAGCATTCCCTTTTCATCAAAGAAGCGTGAACAAATTTCTCCTACAGATTTTGAATGAATCGCTTCAAGCTCTTGTTCTGACACATAATCAGCTTGAACAATAACAGAGTCATTTGTTGGAATTCCAACACTATAAAGAGCGATATTCGCATTTCGGCCCATATCAAGCACACGCCGAATGTGCCTATCCTCTTCCATTGTTTGCTTTACAAGAAGGTGATCTACAATAGCCGGAACAGGCAAGAAGTGACTTGTAGCATGAAAGGCACGACCAATCATTTGAATGACTTCGTAAGCGTATGTGTTAGTTTCGGAATAGCTAATTCCTCCGTTTAATTGTACAACTGAAACGTTTTTAAGTAATTGATGACGAAGATTCTTACCGATTTCATTCAGAGTTGTTCCCCAGGAAACTCCTATTAAATCATTATCTTGAATAGTTGCATTTAAATAATCAGCTGCAATTTTACCGATATGTTTTTTTACAAGTTGATCTTCAAATTCTGGAACAATTGCGACTCTGGCATCTAAAAGTCCATAAGCTTCTGCAAGATCGGTAGCAAGCAAATGCACATCCTGTGAAGGATCATGAATCTTGATTTCAACAATTCCTTCTCTTTTCGCTTGCTTTAATAAACGGGAAACAGTTGGCCTTGAAACCTCAAGTCTCTTAGCGATTTCCTGTTGACTATAGTCTAATTGGTAGTATAAGCGTGCGGCCTCTACTACCTTTGTAAGTTTATCCTTTTCCATAGCAACACCTGTGTATTCAAAATTGGTTATCTTTTGGTAAGAAAAAGGCTTTCAGAAAGACCATTTTCGCCTTCTGAAAGCCTCTCACTCTCAACTAAAACCTATTGTATTATTTAGAGAGCATTGTCTTAACTTTAGTTACAACATTTTCAGGCGTGAACCCAAACTCTTTGATTACCGTATCGCCAGGTGCAGAAGCTCCAAAGCGATCAATTGCAAGGATATCACCTTTTTGGCCAACATACTTATCCCAGCCAAATGATACGCCCATCTCGATACCAAGACGTGCTGTTACATTGTCAGGTAGTACACTTTGCTTATAATCAGCAGACTGCTTATCAAAGCGATCCCAGCTTGGCATGCTGACAACTGATGCAGAAATACCTTCTTTTGCTAATAGTTCTTGAGCTTCAACAGCTAGACCTACTTCAGAACCAGATGCAAGAAGAATCGCTTCAGCGTCTTCTCCACCAGCTACAACGTAAGCTCCACGCTTAACACCTTCGTATGCTTGATCATGTGAATCTGTCACAACTGGAAGATTCTGACGAGAAAGCACTAGAGCAGTTGGGTGATTTGTTTCTTCAACGGATAGCTTCCAAGCAGCAGCCGTTTCGTTACCGTCTGCAGGACGAATAACTGAAAGACCTGGCATTGCTCGAAGTGAAGCTAGTTGCTCAACAGGTTCGTGAGTTGGACCATCTTCTCCTACCGCTACGCTATCATGAGTGAATACGTATGTTACCGGTACTCCCATCAATGCAGATAGACGAAGTGCAGGGCGAAGATAGTCAGAGAATACGAAGAACGTTGCTCCAAAGATGCGAAGACCTTTATGAAGCGCGATTCCGTTCATCGCCGCAGCCATGCCGAATTCACGTACTCCGAACCAGATGTTGCGTCCGCTATAATCCGCTGGTGAAAAGTCCTGCTCATCTTTTAACATTGTTTTGTTAGAAGATGCAAGGTCAGCTGATCCACCGAAGATTTGCGCATTGTTTTTAGCAAGTGCGTTTAGAACTTCACCAGATGCCGCACGAGATGCTGTACTTGTTCCTCTTTCATAAGTAGGAACTTCACTATCCCATCCTTCAGGAAGTTCATTATTTAGAGCAGCAGTTAATTGCTTCGCAAGCTCAGGATATTGTTCTTCATAGCGTGCAAACAATTCATTCCATTCCTGTTCTTTCTTACTGCCAGCTTCTTTAAGTTCAGCAAACTGACCTTTCACTTCTTCAGGAATAAAGAAGTCTTCGTCAAACGTCCACTTATAGTTCTCTTTTACAAGTGCAATTTCATCTTTACCAAGAGGAGCACCGTGAGAAGTATTTTTGCCGCCTTTGTTTGGTGAACCATAACCAATTGTAGTTTTCACTTCAATTAGTGTTGGTTGCTCAGTATTGCTTTTCGCTTGTTTAAGAGCGTCTGCAATTGTATCCATGTCATTACCATCTTCAACACGGATAACTTGCCAGCCATATGCTTCATAACGCTGTTGTACGTTCTCTGAGAAGGACTGATCAAGATCACCATCAAGAGAAATATCATTAGAATCATACATTACTATAAGACGACCTAATTTCAAGTGAGCAGCTAGAGAAGCTGATTCTGAAGATACACCTTCCATTAAGTCACCATCACCACAGATGCTATATGTGTAATGATCCACAACATTGAAGTCGTCACGGTTATATGTTGCTGCTAAGTGACGCTCAGCCATCGCCATACCAGTTGCCATAGCAAGTCCCTGTCCAAGTGGACCAGTCGTTGCGTCAACTCCAGGTGTCTCACCAAATTCCGGGTGTCCTGGTGTATTGCTTCCCCATTGACGGAATGATTTTAAGTCTTCCATTGAAACATCATAACCAAATAAATGTAGCATGCTGTATAGAAGAGCAGAACCATGTCCTGCAGATAGAACAAAGCGATCACGGTTAAACCATTCTGGATTAGAAGGATTGTGATTTAAAAATTGGCTCCATAGCGTATAAGCCATTGGTGCAGCACCCATCGGCATCCCAGGGTGTCCCGAGTTCGCTTTCTCAACCGCATCGATTGCAAGCGTACGAATCGTGTTAACAGCAAGTGAATCCATTTGAGTCGTTGTCATATGTATACACTCCTTTTTTTATATTGAAATTTAGTAAACACACTCATGAACAAATGTACATTTGTTATTATACATGACTTAATCAAAAAGAAAAAGGAAACCGATCACTTTTCATGTAAATTCTTTTTCCCAAAATTAGCTTCCCTCGAAACAGAGAATTCAATCCTTTTAAAACCAATAAAATGATAACTAAATAAGCCTATGATAGCTTGTACAAAAGAATACGTGAGCGAATGCCCACGTTTCTTCCTATAGTAAATATGCTTTCACTTCATACGGTCTCATAATCGACTCATTCTGCAAGAGATGACTTACTTCCTCGTAATTATGAACCAGTAACTCTCCACCACTTAGGGTGTGAGGCAGCTTCATCTCACATGTTTCTTTTGAGAAGTTTGCTGCAAGAAGTAAGCTTCTACCATTATAGCTTCTTGTATACACGTACAAATTCTCATCTTCTTCTAAATGCAGCTGATAATCACCATGGATCATGACTGGAAGTTCTTTTCGAAGTCGAATCAAATTCTTATAAAAGTAAAAAGTAGAATCTTCATTACTTAAAGCCTTTCTCGCATTAACCTCATGATAATTGTCGTTTACTTTTAGCCACGGATTACCCGTCGTAAATCCAGCGTTCTCCTCTTCAGTCCACTGCATAGGGGTTCGCGCATTATCACGACCTTTTTTATGGATCGCCTCTAAAACTTTCTCTGGTGTTTCTCCTTTTTCAATAACTTCTTCTGTATACATATTAAGCGTTTCTATATCTTCATATTCTTCAATTGAATTGAAGTAGACATTCGTCATACCAAGCTCCTGACCTTGATAAATATAAGGCGTACCTTGAAGAAAATGAAGCCAGGCTGCAAGCATTTTTGCTGATGTTACTCGATATTCCTGGTCATCACCGAATACGGAAACTGAGCGAGGTTGATCGTGATTCTCCATGTAAAGACTGTTCCACCCATTTCCGTTTAGCTCAGTTTGCCATTTTGAAATAATCCGCTTTAAATCAGTGAGTTTCCATGGCTGCTGATCCCACTTCCCACCAGGTCCACTCGTCACATCCATATGTTCGAATTGAAAGAGCATGTTTACAATACCGGTGTCTTCATTTGTGTACCTTTTTCCATCCTCAGGTGTCGCCATTGGCATTTCACCAACAGTCATAGCATTGAATTTCTTCAGAACCTTTTCATTCATTTCATTCATATAATCAATAAATTTAGGTCCATTTACAAAATGCTCTCCTCCCCATTGATAAGGAGAATCTGCTGTTACTTCGGCATCTGGTAAACCAGGGGTTTTGGAAATCAAATTAATGACATCCATTCTGAATCCATCCACCCCTTTATCTAGCCAGAATTTCATCAGATCATAGACTTCTTCTCTCAATTTTTCATTTTCCCAATTTAAATCAGGCTGCTTTTTTGAAAATAGATGAAGAGAATATTCCTGACTCTCCTCATCGTACTGCCATGCAGACCCACCGAAAAAGGAGCCCCAATTGTTAGGAGGCTGATCCCCTTTTCCTTCTCGCCATATATAGTAATCACGATATGGATTATCCTTCGATTTCCTCGCTTCAGAAAACCATTTGTGCTCATCAGAAGAATGATTAACAACGAGATCCATAACTAGACGAATCCCTCTATTGTGCATCTCTTCTAACATCTCATTCCAATCTTCTATCGTACCGAACTCATCCATAATGTTTCGATAATCACTTATATCATATCCATTATCATCATTCGGTGACTGATACACTGGTGAGAGCCAAACGACATCTATTCCTAACTCTTTTAAATAATCGAGCTTTTCCGTAATTCCCTTAATATCTCCAATGCCATCACCGTTGCTATCATTAAAACTTCGAGGATATATTTGATAAACGACGCTTTCCTTCCACCACTGCTGTGCCATGCTGCATCCTCCTAGAAAAAGATAATTTCTTAATTTGCGCAAACGTTTTCACTAGCTATTATAAAAGAATGCTGGTTATAGTACAACAGCTAACAATCCCTAGTTTCCCCTCAATAAGGACAAGTTCTTTTATAAATGAATCAAGGATTGGTATAATAGAATTTATCGGCAAACCCTTCCAAACGAAGGAAGAATGTAGAACGAGAGGAGATAGGAGCAACAATGAGCATCATCCAAGTAAAAGATCTAAAGAAATCGTTCGGAGATTTAGAAGTACTTAAGAATATTAATACAGACGTAAAAGAAAAAGAGGTTGTATGCGTCGTTGGTCCTTCTGGCTCAGGTAAAAGTACCTTTCTTCGGTGTTTAAATAAATTAGAAGAAATAACTGGTGGTAGTGTGATCGTAAACGGCCACAACATAGCTGACCCTAAGACGAATATCAACAAAGTTCGACAGGATGTTGGAATGGTTTTTCAACATTTTAACCTTTTCCCGCATAAAACCGTGCTTGAAAATGTGACATTAGCCCCAATTAAAGTCAAAGGGGATAACAAACAAAACTCAGCCCAAAAGGCGAAGGAGCTTCTCGCAAAAGTTGGCCTTGAAGATAAAGCCAATAATTATCCAGGGGAACTATCAGGGGGGCAAAAGCAGCGTGTCGCTATAGCAAGGGCTCTTGCTATGGAGCCAAAAGTTATGCTTTTCGATGAACCAACCTCTGCACTTGACCCTGAAATGATTGGTGAAGTTCTAGAAGTCATGAAAGACCTTGCCAAAGAAGGTATGACGATGGTTGTTGTCACACATGAAATGGGGTTTGCTCGTGAAGTAGGCGATCGTGTGATTTTCATGGACGGGGGATATATCGTTGAAGAAAATGTTCCAAATGAACTGTTCTCAAATCCTCAAAACGAACGGACGAAAGCTTTCTTAAGTAAAATCCTATAACAAAACGTGCAGGGAAAACCCTGCACGTTTTGTTATTATGTAGAACGTATTCAAAATTTTCATGAAGCAATATCTTGCTAATTCCCTCTACTCTTCTTCATTATCAATAACATCAAATATCTTTCTAGATTCAAATAAATCCACTACCTTATTCAACCACTCATAGTATCCCAACGCATAAGACATTTTATCTAAATCTGCTTCTGCCGTCATTTTTTCTTCGTTAGAAATATCATTCTCCAGTACGTCCATAAGTTCAGAAATGGATTCTCTACAAGCATCTCTATTCATTTCAATTCCTTTACGCCAGTGAATACAAAAGAAATCTGTAAAGGTTTGATACCAATCTGACTTCACCTCGTAAAGATCTTTACGCTCGCCCTTTCTCCATACCTTATCAACCATATTTAAGTCGATTAAAGTTCTTACTCCGGTAGACATACTTGTCTTACTCATTTGAAGTTTATCCTTCATTTCATCAAGAGTCATTGGCTCTTTCTCAAAGAACATTGCTCCGTATAGTCGCCCCACAGAAGGCGTGACGCTATATATATCCATATTTTTAGAGATGGATTCAATAACACGTTCTCTCGCATTCTCTACTCTATTATCTCGCAAACTATGCACCTACTTTTCCAATCGTTTGTCATTTCATAGTTTAGTGTTAACCTCGCTTATTGTAAAGTTTACACGTGAACCTTGTAGCATATACTAGCATCCTTGACGATACTTAAGCATTTACCTGTTTAGTTTGTACAGTTTTTTCTGTATGTACTGAATTAACTGATTTTGAGCTCTCACGACGTTTGTAGTATTAAGTACCTACGCTCTATACTTAATAGGTCGGTAAAAAAAGACTAGTAAATGACTGATTATCGTAAATTTCGACATATTTCAGTGATTTTTGTAACTTTAACCGTTGAAATTTATTAATAAAGGCAGAGGTGAAACTATGGAAAAAGCCAAAATTACTGTAAAAGACGTAACAAAAGTATTTGGCAAATCGCCCAAACAAGCTATAAAGCTATTAGATCAGGGCAAATCAAAAAGTGAAATACTTAAAGAAACTGGAAATACTGTGGGTGTAAATCGAGCAAGCTTCGATGTATATCCCGGTGAAATCTTTGTCATCATGGGGCTATCAGGTAGTGGTAAATCTACGCTTGTTCGTCTACTCAATCGATTAATTGAACCAACTTCAGGTCAGGTTCTCATTGATGATGAAGATATCGTCAGGATGAAACCTGAACAGCTTCGTGAAGTGAGAAGAAAGAAGCTTAGTATGGTATTCCAACGCTTTGCTCTTTTTCCACATCGTACTGTTCTTGAAAACACGGAATATGGACTAGAGGTACAAAGTATTGGCAAAGAAAACCGAGCAAAAAAAGCGCAAGAATCACTTGAACTTGTTGGTTTGAAAGGATATGAAAATAGTTTTCCTTCTGAATTAAGTGGTGGTATGCAGCAGCGTGTTGGTCTTGCTCGTGCTCTTGCGAACGATCCAGATGTACTATTAATGGATGAAGCATTTAGTGCACTAGATCCGCTTATTCGTAAAGACATGCAAGATGAGCTCCTTGAACTTCAAGAATCAATGGAAAAAACGATCGTCTTTATTACACATGACCTCGATGAAGCACTTCGCATTGGAGATCGCATTGCATTAATGAAAGACGGTTCTATCGTTCAAATTGGTTCTCCAGAAGAAATCATGACAAATCCTGCAAATGACTACGTTGAACGATTCGTTGAAGATGTGGATCTTTCAAAAGTGTTAACAGCTTCACACGTAATGAAACGTGCTGAAACGCTACGAGCTGATCGTGGGCCACGTGTTGCACTGGAGCTTATGAGAGAACAAAAATTATCCAGTATTTATATTGTTGATAAAAAGAAAAAGCTGTTAGGCGCTATTACAGCAGATGCTACGGCAAAAGCTATTGAAGAAAAGAAAGATATAAATGACATTTTGATTACAGACCTTCCTACTGTATCACCAGAGACTTTACTAACGGATATGTTTGTGAAAATGGCAGACTCATCCCTTCCTCTCCCCGTTGTCGATGAAGCCGATAAATTTCAAGGCATCATTGTAAGAGGAGCAGTTATCGGGGCACTCGCAGGCCACGAAACTGAATCCACGAAAGGCGAGGTGAACTAAATGCAACTTTTTCCTAAAATACCACTAGCTGACTGGGTTGATAGTATTGTTGATACGTTAACCGATAACCTTGAACCAGTTTTCGATAGTATTACATCTGGGATTGATTGGTTCGTAGAAGGGATCGTTTCCATACTAGGTTTCCCGCCAGCTCTTGTTCTCATTGCAATCTTTACGATTCTGGCATGGTGGTCTAGTCGCTGGCCAATAGCTGTATTCACGTTACTTGGACTTCTGTTAATCGATAATCTAGGTTATTGGGACCCAACTATTCAAACGCTAGCACTTGTTTTAACTTCGGTCATCATATCGATTATTCTCGGTGTACCACTTGGGATCTGGGCATCACAAAGTGACCGTGTAAGAGGAATTATCACACCGATATTGGATTTCATGCAGACAATGCCTGCATTCGTATATCTCATCCCAGCTATTCTATTCTTTGGGATTGGTATGGTACCCGGAATCATAGCTTCTGTTATCTTTGCAATGCCTCCTACGATTCGTCTTACAAATCTCGGCATTCGTCAGGTGCCTGAAGATTTAATCGAAGCATCTAATGCATTTGGATCTACAACAAAACAAAAGTTGTTTAAAATACAACTCCCACTTGCTACTCCAACGATCATGGCAGGAATTAACCAAAGCATCATGCTTTCACTATCAATGGTCGTTATTGCATCTCTAGTAGGTGCACCAGGTCTCGGAGCAGACGTATATCGTGCTGTAACGCAGATCAAAGTTGGTATTGGTTTTGAAGCTGGTCTTGCAATTGTTATTCTAGCGATTATGCTTGACCGGATTTCTCAAAATATAGGTAAAACAAAAAATTAAGGGGGAATTACATGTTTAACTTTAAAAAAGGGTTAACAGGACTTGCACTATTTTTGTCACTCACATTGATTCTTGCTGCTTGTGGCGGTAACAATGGCGGAGATAGCAGTGAAGGTTCCAGCGAAGGCGGTACTAACGTTGGAGAAGCAGTAGATTACGAAATCGTAGGAATTGAACCAGGCGCTGGTATTATGAAAGCTACGACATCTGCACTTGAAGAGTACGATAGCCTTAAGGGTTGGGAATTAATCGAGTCCTCTTCAGCTGCTATGGCTGCAGAACTTGGTAAAGCAATTGATGATGAAGAACCGATTATCGTTACTGGTTGGACACCACATTGGATGTTCGCGAAATACGACCTTAAATACCTTGAAGATCCACAAGGTCTTTATGGAGAAGAAGAAAACATCGAAACTTTTGCACGTATGGGGTTAAAAGAAGATCAGCCTTCTGCTCATACAATTCTTGATCAGTTCAACTGGACTCCAGAAGACATGGGCGATGTTATGGTCGAAGTACAGGAAGGTGCTAAGCCTGAAGAAGCAGCACAAAACTGGGTAGACGAACATTCCGACATGGTAGAAGAATGGACTAAAGGTGCTGATGAAGTAGACGGTGAAGAAATCTCACTTGCATATGTAGCATGGGATTCTGAAATCGCAAGTACGAACGTAGTAGCTAAAGTTCTTGAGAGCGTAGGCTATGAGGTTAAATTAACTCAACTTGATGCAGCTTCTATGTTCATCGCTGTTTCTGAAGGTGATGCTGACGCAATGGTAGCTGGATGGCTTCCAATTACACACGCTGACCTTCTAGATGAATATGGTGACAACATGGACCGTCTTGGAGTAAACCTTGAAGGTGCGAAAACAGGACTTGTTGTTCCATCATACGTTGAAGCTGAATCGATTGAAGATTTAAAACCAGCTGAATAACATAAATGAAAAAGCGAGATGAGGAATTCCTCATCTCGCTTTTTTTATTAATCAATCAATCCTTTTTCTTTCAGGAATTCCATTGCAACATCCTCAGGCTCTTCTCCATCCATATCCACTTTTGCATTCATTTCAGACATTTCTTCTTCTGAAATACTTCCAGCAAATTCGTTCACAATCTTCTCAAGATCAGGATGTGAATCAAGAACTTCCTGTCGAACAATTGGCGCAGCATAATATGGTGGGAAAAATTGCTTATCGTCTTCAGTTGTTGCAAGATCAAAACGAGCAATTCGTCCATCAGTTGTAAAGGCAGGAATCACATCGACTTCACCTTCATTTAAAGCATCGTACATGATATTCGGATCAAGACTCACTTCGTCTTTGAAATTAAAACCATAAGCTTCTACTAGGGCATCGTAACCATCTTCTCTTTCGTAGAACGTGTGTGGTCCACCAAATACCATATCATCTGAAGCTGGGATAATGTCCGAGAACGTTTTTGCATTTACCTCTTTATTTGTTTCTTGAGTCATAGCAAGCGTGTAGCCATTCTCAAATCCAAGTGGTTCAAGCCAAACAAGATTATATTCATCTTTGTATCCTTTTTTCACACGTTTAAAAATCTCATCAGCTGACTCATCTGATTCAGCACTTTCTTTAAGTACCGCTTCAAGACCTGTACCTGTATATTCCACGTACATATCAATATCACCATCGATAAGCGCCTGTTGTAGAATATTTACTTCACCAACACCTGCATCAACCTCTACTTCATAATCACTGTTAGCCTTTATGTACTCCGCAAGAAGGTGTGGTAAGATATATTGCTCAGTCCAGGGCTTACCGGAAATAACGATCGGATCACTTTCTTCACTTCCGCTATCTCCTCCACATGCAGCAAGAACCATGACAACTCCTAGTAAAAGTAAGGTAATTCTCTTCAAACGAATCTCTCCCTTTATTTTTTTGCTTTAACTCCTTTAGGAGTTGCCGCATTTTCTAATAATTTTAGAATTAAATCAAACCCAAGAGCCAGAATAGTTGCAGGAAGTGCACCAGCTAATACGAGCTCATCTTTATTCGAGGTAAGACCACGATATATAATATCGCCAAGTCCTCCTGCACCTACAAAAGTAGCGAGAGTTGCAACTCCGATTGTTAGGACAGTAGCTGTTCTGACACCAGCCATAATAACCGGTAGAGAAAGAGGCACTTCAATCTTCATCAAAATTTGCATATTCGTCATACCCATCCCTCTTCCAGCTTCAATAGAAGATTGATCTACGGAAGTGATGCCAGTGTACGTATTTCTGAGGATTGGAAGAAGCGCGTAAACCGTTAAAGCAATAATAGCAGTTATGTTTCCAATCCCTAGAAATGGAATAAGAAACCCGAACAGGGCTAAACTTGGTACTGTTTGAAAGATAGCTGCAACCGCAATGAATGGCTCCGCTAGCTTCTTTCTCCGTGAAATAAAAATACCAAGTGGAACAGATATTAATATCGCAATCACAATAGAGATGAACGAAAGGAAAAGGTGCTCCTGAAGTGCTACTAGTATATCATCCCAACGATTCTGCATCGTCTCAATAAATAGAATGAAAAAATTCTCGTCATTCATTCAGGCTTCCCTCCTCTCTTTGATCATATTGTTCAAGTCCTGCTAACCCTCGCATCATACTACTTCTTGTAACTAATCCTGTAAGCTTATTATCTTCAACTACAGGGATACTGATCGGCTGATTTTCAGCAAATCGTTTCGCTATTTCAGGGTAGAGCGTGCTCTCATTAATGGACTCGATCACTTCAATCACATCCACAATTCGTTTCCCATCATCACCATAATGGTTTTGAACTTGTTCTAGTGTAACGACACCGATATATTCCTGCTCTGGCCCTGTTACAACCAGGCTATCGACTCGCTCTGATTTCATTAGACGGAATGCTTCTGCAAGACCTCTACTTTTTTTCACAGTTGCTACTTTTCTAATCATTAAATCGACAGCTGTTGGAGCTTGCCCTTTAGCCATTCGTTCATCACCTATGAAATTGCGGACAAATTCATTCTTAGGGTGGCGTAGCAAGCGATCCGGCGTATCTAGCTGAAGTATTTCGCCATCTTTCATAATGGCAATACGATCGGCGATTTTCATAGCTTCATCCATGTCGTGCGTAACGAAAACAATTGTTTTCTGAATTTCTTTCTGTAGCTTTACAAGCTCGTCCTGAAGCTGTTCTCGACTAATAGGATCTAATGCGCTAAATGGCTCGTCCATCAAAATAATTGGTGGTTCTGCTGCAAGTGCACGAATGACACCAACTCTTTGCTGTTGACCGCCACTCAATTCTAGTGGATAGCGAGACCGAAAAATAGAAGGTTCTAACCCTACAAGATTAAGCATTTCATCGACGCGCTTATCTATTTTATCTTTGTCCCATTTTTTCAGTTTGGGAATTAAGGCAATATTTTCAGCAATTGTCATATGTGGCAAAAGTCCAATTTGTTGAATGACATATCCAATGCTTCTTCTTAGTTCAACCGGGTCCTGATCCGATATTGGTTTTCCATCAATATAAATTTGTCCACCACTTGGCTCTATTAATCGATTAATCATCTTCATAGTAGTCGTTTTTCCACAGCCGCTTGGCCCAATGAGCGTTAATAACTCGCCCTTTTCAATATGTAAATTAATATCCTTTAGTGCTTCAGTACCATCAGCAAATTTCTTACTAATATGCTCGAAAGTAATCATTCTATCGCCTCTCCTGCCTCCCGAAAAATCCATAACTTCATAATACTTACCCTTCCATAACCTAATATGAAACCCTCAATGGCGCTTCATCACAACTTTCTTACTATTACTGTATCGTTTTTCCATTCATTTATCAAAAGAAAAGAGGCCGTCTCTATCAAATGATAGAGACAGCCTCCTTGTTTCATTATTCATTCATAGCTGGTTCCAAGCCATGCTTTTTACGCTTTTTCAATTCTACAAAGAAGAAGGTAATGGTTCCAATAGCAAAGATCGCAATAAATCCTAAGAGAACATATACATTTTGCCACATGAAGTCAAAATCACCACTTGAAATGACGGCTTTCAAACCAGAAACTGTATACGTCATTGGCAACCATGTGTTAAAGATTTGTAGTCCTTCTGGAATTAACTCAAGCGGGAATGTTCCTGCACTTGTTGTTAATTGTAAAATCAAAACAATGATCGCTACAAATCGCCCTGGATCTCCTAACGTTGTTACAAAGAACTGAATCAACGCCATATAAGCGAGACTGGATACAATAGAGAAGAGTAGGAATAATGGAATACTCTGTACTTCTATTTGCAATCCGTATAATAGAAGCGCATCCGACACAAGCGCCTGAATCACTCCAACAGATAGTAGAATGCCATATTTGCTCATAAACCATCCAATTGCTGTACGTGGGCTTCCAGCCGGATCACGAAGTGGGAACACAATGGACATAAGTAGCGCTCCTACAAATAGACCAAGTGAAAGGAAGTATGGCGCAAAACCTGTTCCATAGTTTGGTACAGATGAGACGGCTTCTGTATCTACATTTACTGGATCAGCAAACATATTGTACGTTTCATCATCAGCATTTGTATTAGAAGTTTCCTCAGCCGCTTCGCCAAGTTTATCACGAAGCTCTGTTGTACCATCTGTGAGTTTCTGTGCCCCGCTGTCAAGATCTTTAGATCCATCCGCTAATTGACCTGCACCGGATGATAAATCAGACGAACCACCTTCTAGTTCTGATAGTCCACTCACAAGCTCTTGTGAACCACTTGATAGTCCATTCATTCCTGAGTTAATTGTGCCAACATTATCAATCATGCTGTTCCAACCAGTCGCTACAGTATCGTTACCATCTGCAACCCGCATTGCTCCTTCTTGAAGCTGAGCAATTCCAGACTCTGCTTGATTAATGCCATCACCAAGATCACTGAGTCCATCTTCTAGTTTTCCTTGTCCTTCATAAAGACCACTAGCACCTTGAGCAAGTTTCCTTTGTCCTTCTAATAGAGCATTCATCTTAGAAGATACACCTGAAAGTTTATCTGAAGCGTTAGCAAATGTCGTTGCTACTTCTCCAACTGACTTCGCCGCTGAACCAGATTTCTCAGCAATCGGTTGAAGCTGGCTAATTAGCGCCTGCTTCTGCTCATCCGTATATTGATCACTTGCTTGAATTGATTCAATTACGCCTTGCAGTTCTTTAGGTACCGCAGTTGCATTCGTTACTCCACTCGTTAGTGACTGTTTTAATCCTTCTGTATCAACTTCTGGTAATGAACTATTTTCTAATTCTGCAACAGATTGATCTAATCCAGCCATTAACTGCTTCGTTCCAGCGCGGCTTTCTTTAACACCAGATAGAAGTTCTTCTTGGCCAACTTTAAATTCACCCATTTTAGTACTAAGTTCTCCAAGCCCATTACTTACTCTTGAAGCTCCATCAGCTAGCTCACTAACTTCTGGTTGTTTTTCTTTTAAACCGTTTAATAAATCGGTTGTACCTTTATTTACCTTACTAATGCCATTTGCAAGATCAATGGACCCGTTTTCTGCACTACTAATGCCGTTGGTTAACTCAATTGACCCTTCATTGAGAGAGGCTAAGTTGTCTTTCAACTGCTGTGTACCGTCTTTCAATTCGGAAGAGCCATCAGCAAGCTCACCTGCACCATCTGTTGCTTCCGATAAACCATCAGCTATTTCACTGAACTTATCAAAGACAAGCTCACTGTAATTTTCAGTGATGTTCTCAGCAATTTGAGATTTAATTTCACTAACAGCCGTTCCACCGATCTGCCCAGCTAGAAAGTTAAAGCTTTCATTGGGAACATATTCAAGGTTTAGTTTATCCGGGTGTTCATCAAGAACAGTTGTCGATTTCTGAGAGAAGTTCTCGGGAATTTGGATTTTCATATAATAAGTTTGATCTTCAAGCCCTTTGTTTGCTTCTTCTTCATCTACGAAATCCCACTTGAACTCCGGTTCATCTTTCAGTTTATCTACTAATTCATTACCGATTTCAAGATGTTCCCCTTCGAAATCTGCCCCACTGTCACTATTTACAACAGCTACGGGAATTTGATCTAAATTTTCATAAGGATCCCAGAATGCCCACAAAAACATTCCACTATACATTACTGGAATAAACAACACCGCAATAACGGGGATTAAGATTTTTTTATTTTTTAACAATGACGACCATTCTGACCGAAATAGCCGAGATGATTTTTTCATTTTTGTCCTCCTGTCTATTTGACCAAATTTCTCAATTGGTCATTTTAAATCAAAAAAAAGCATTTTTCTTTTTATATAAAAGCCTCGATTGACCAATTTTTAATTATGGTCATTTTTTGCTACAAAAAGTAATATAACACCGTTTCATTAGAATAGCAATAGCAGTAGTCCACTTTCTTTGGATACTGCTACTTCAATTTAATCCCGCTCATCATATAAAATTCCAGGTGATTTGCAATTTCTTCTTTCGTAAATGAAGAATGAGTTTTTTCCCAGTCAAAAATGAGTGCAATATACATTTTAAACATAAGAAATGCTGTAAGTGAAGGATCACACTTCTTCACTTCACCATCAGAAATACCTCTCTCGATTTCTTGTTCCAGAAAAGAAAGAATGGCTTTCTCAACAAGATCAAGGGCGTCCATTGCTGCAGGCGTTCCAATTTCACGCACTTCTTGAGATAGCTTTATAGCTAATTTGTGCTCCTTCCGATGTTCTAGCACACTATAAAGAGCACGATGGAGATTGACAAAAAAGGACTCCTCTCTATGAATGGAATCTTGAGCAAGCCCCTTCAACTCCAACACCATACCTCTTACAATTTCATTGAATAGCTCTTCTTTATTTTTGAAAAAGGTATATATGGTTCCTTTTCCTACATTCGCAATTTTAGCGACTTGATCCATTGTCGTTGCTTTATAACCAAACATGGAAAAAGATTTTTCTGCTGCTTCTAAAATGCTTTTTCTTCGATCGAACGTCATTATTATCCCCCTATTGCTTTGTGATTGGTAGTGTTATTGTAACCGTCGTTCCTTCGCCTAGTATACTTGTGTAATTCACTCTTCCACCAATATTTCGAATTAGCCGGTTCGTGATCATTGTACCTAAGCCAGTTCCTTTCGATTTTGTTGTATAAAATGGTAGACCGATCTTTTCAAGCTCTTCCTTGCTCATCCCGGCTCCATTATCACGAATAACGATATCTACCGTACCTCTTTTTGTTCCGTATTGCAAAGCAACATGAATCATTCCTTCTCCTTCAATTGATTCAATTGCATTTTTTATAACGTTTATTAAACATTGTTTTAATTCTTGGGGATTACCCCATATATGAAATTCGCCTTTTTCATCATATTGAATCTTAACCGCGTAATACGAGGCTAATACTTCCGTTAATGCAACTGTATCTCTGACAATTTTATTCAAATCTACTTGTTCACAGTCACTTTTTGAAGGTTTGATCAGCATCAAATAATCTGTAATGATTTTATTCGTCCGCTCGATTTCTTCAAGCATCAATGGGGCATAATTTTGAACTTTGGTGTCCGCTGTATCAGCTGAAATAAACTGCAGAAGACCTTTAACAGTCGTAAGCGGATTCCGTATTTCATGAGCGATAGCAGCAGCCATTTTTCCCGCAACTGATAGTTTCTCAAGATAAACTGTTTCTTGAAGTTGAATATTTATTAATACAAGTCGTTCAGTTAAATAGAAAATAATGAAATAGGCGATTGCAAATGACGTGAAATAGATCGGATAAAAATAGGTTTTTAACGGTTCTAAGAAAATAAGAATGATGGCAATATACGAAATGATAAATAGAATTCCTGTGAAAATAATCCCTTTCCACTTTCGGATTGATCTTTGAAAGTAGTTCATAAATCCAATTGCAATGAGAAACCCAACAATCGCAATAAGTACTCCAACCCAAGCATTTTCTCCCCCCATCCAAGTTCGTGTTACAGAAATGGTGATCATGCAAATGAGACCAGGCAGTTTGCCACCATATAATGTTACAAGAATAAGAGGAACAACTCTCAAATCAAATACTGTATCTCCGAATTTTTCTAACGGAAAGAGCATACAAAGCAGAGCCATCAAGGAACTGATCACTCCATAAATTATTTTCTCTTTCAGGTTAATCGAGCTTGCTCTTGTAAATGGCATGACCATATTCCAGAGAAATAAAACTGAAAAGAGCATTGAAATATTAATAAGTAAGGGCCTTGCCATTTCCGACATGATTCGTACTCCTTTATTACTAATTGTTGCCATATACATTCTACCATTAGAATTTCTTCTG
The DNA here is from genome assembly GCF_056173725.1 of Anaerobacillus sp. 63XJN7_4_ISO-PGPR-S23-413. Classification (NCBI taxonomy): domain Bacteria; kingdom Bacillati; phylum Bacillota; class Bacilli; order Caryophanales; family Bacillaceae; genus Anaerobacillus; species Anaerobacillus sp. 63XJN7_4_ISO-PGPR-S23-413. Next base: position 562,983 of record NZ_CM149688.1, on the reverse strand, counting down.
CACTAACAAAAATAGATAATAGTTCCAGTATAACATTTGTTAATTTATACAAAATACACTTCATTAAGTATTCTATAGAGAAGAGAAATATAAAAAAGGTTCACCGCATTCGGTGAACCTTCTTTTTATTTGAAGAAATTTTGAACTGAGGCTACAGCTGCCTCACCCTGATCAATACAGTCAGGGAGACCTACTCCATTGTATGAAGCTCCAGCTAGAAAAACGCCCGGCATTTTCTTTTCAATTCCTGAAATGACGGTCTGAATTCTATTACGGTGCCCAACCTCATATTGCGGCATAGATTGTCTCCATCTCGTAATTCGATAAAACTCAGGGTGTCCTTCAATTTCCATAATTTGATTCAGATCGTTTAATACTGTCTGAACGATTTCTTCATCACTTTTCTCAACAATACCATCATTACCTGCTCGACCTACATAACAACGAAGAAGTACTTTTCCTTTTGGTGCAGAATGTTGCCACTTACGATGTGTCCAGGTACAAGCGGTAATCGTATAATCAGCGTTTCTAGATACAACAAATCCTGTTCCGTCCATTGCCTTTTTTATGGCTTCTTCAGGGAAAGCCATTGCAACTGTTGCAACCGTTGTGGAAGGCATTTCCTTTAGCGGAGCTACTTCCTGATGTTCTCGTAACATATGATATACCTGCTGATGCGGGGTCGTGATGATAACAGAATCAGCTGATAACTCCTCGCCGTTTGTTGTCTTAAGCGTGTAAGATCCATCGACCTCATTTTGCTTTAATTGATCCACCTTAACATTTTTTCTAATGTTAACGTCTGTTAAACATCTTTCAATCCCCATAACAAATGACTGTAAACCTGATTTGACCGTAAGAAAAGCCGGCTTTTTCTTACCAGTGCTTCGGCGAGAAGGTGGTGTCGTCTTCTTCATCCCTAGAATTAAACTACGGTACTTTTTTTCCACTTCTGAGAATTGAGGGAAAGTTGACATAAGGCTGAGTTTATCGATATCTCCTGCATAAATACCTGACAGTAAAGGTTCTATTAAATTCTCAACAACCTCATTCCCAAGTCTTCTTCGAAAGAATAATCCAAGTGACTGATCTCCCTCTCCCTGTTCTCTCCTCGGAAGAACTAAATCTCCTGCTGCTCTAGCTTTCCCTTTTAAGCTAAATAGCTTTGTCGAGATAAATGGAGAAAGCTCCGTTGGGATTCCCATTACTGCTCCACCTGGAATCGGATAGAGCTGGTCATTATTTAATACGAAGGCTTGTCCAGTGGAATTCGGAACAAGTTGATCTCCCATTCCCACTTCATTCACAAGACGTGCTGCGCTTTCCTTTCTAGCAAGAAAGGAGTCAGGACCACGTTCAATCACAAAGCCATTTGTCGTATCCGTTTGAATCTTTCCACCTAAACGATCTTTGCCTTCAAGTAACGTGATTTCATAGGATTGATTTTCGTTCCTCATCTCTTTTTGAAGGTAATAGGCGGCGGTTAAACCAGTAATCCCGCCTCCGATAATCACGATTTTTTTTGTTTGTTTACTCATACTGTATCATCTTCTTTTTTATTAGTTCATGCTTCACAACTGTGGCTAATATCTCTATAAATTCATCCGTTGCATTGGGCATTTCCGGACGATGATAGGCTGCACCAAGCTCATTGGTCATCTGTTGACATTCGTAATCATTGTCATATAGCACCTCGAGATGATCAGCGACAAATCCTACAGGACAGTAAATAAATCCTGTGTAACCTTCTTGCTCAAATAAGTCTCGAGTTAAATCTTGAATATCTGGCCCAATCCACGGATCTGGCGTATTGCCCTCGCTCTGCCAGCCAATAGCATAATGTTCGATCCCAGCTCGTTCAGCAATATGCTTTGCCGTTTCTTCTAGCTGGCCAGGATAAGGATCCCCGTTCTGCAAGATTCTCTCAGGTAAACTGTGCGCTGAGAATATAACAATGGTTTTCTTTTTTTCCTTAGCATCAATCTGACTTAAACACGATTGTAATTGATTCACCCAATATTGGATGAACTTAGGCTCGTTGTACCACTGGTCAATCGCATAGATATTGGGGAAGCCCCGTTTATCTGCTTCAGCTCTCGCTCGTTCATTATAGGTTTTCACACTTAATGTAGAGTAATGCGGAGCAAGAACAAGACTAACGGCTTCCTCAATCCCATCTTTCTGCATATTCCGAACGGCATCTTCTACAAAAGGTTCAATATGCTTCAAGCCAAGATAGCTCTTAAACTCTACCTCTTCGCCAAATTCTTCATTCATACGATCCTCTAGCTTCTGAGCCTGTTTTGTTGTTATATCCGATAAGGGAGATATACCACCAATCGCTTCATACCGTTCAATCAAATCCTCCAACATTTCTTCTGTAGGTCGCTTCCCCCGACGTATATGTGTGTAGTATGGTTCAATTTCTGCTTCACTTCGCGGTGTACCGTAAGCCATAACTAATAGGCCAATGGTTCGCTTCATGCCATACCTCCCCCATTTCCATTATCTGTTCTTACGCGTATATTCGTGTACAAAATTCGTTAAACGCTGCAATGTCTCAACTTGAACTTGTGGGAACACCCCATGACCTAGATTAAAGATAAATCCTGGCGTCTCCATTCCCTGATCAAGAATTTCTTTTGTTCTTTGTTCAATAACTTCCCACGGTGCAAGTAGAAGTGCAGGCTCGAGATTCCCCATGAGCGGCTTTTTAATCCCCTCAACTTCTCTCGCTTTCTTAATTGAAATTCTCCAGTCTATTCCAATTACATCAACAGGCAGCTTGTTCCATTCCTGAATGAGGTGACTCGCTCCAACGCCGAACATTAAGAGTGGGACATTCAATTCTTTTAAAGCTGAGAAAATCCGATTCATAACAGGAGCAATATACGTCTGATAATCCATATCATTTAAAGCACCAACCCATGAATCAAATAACTGGATAGCTTGAGCACCCGCTTTTACTTGAGCTGTAAGATAAGCAATTGTCATATCCCCAAGCTTATTCATTAGCTGATACCAGCCTTCTGGATCAGAATACATGAATGCTTTAGTCTTATGATAATTCTTAGAAGGTCCACCTTCAATCATATAGCTTGCAACAGTAAACGGCGCTCCGCTAAATCCAATTAATGGAACAGACAATTGCTCACGTAGCATCTTAATAGTTTCCATTACATAAGGAATATCTTTCAGAGGATCAAGTTCACCTAGTCGATCAATATCAGATCTACTCTTAATGGGATTATCGATTACAGGACCTACACCTGATTTAATTTCAACATCCACCCCGATAGATGGAAGTGGCGTCATAATATCTGCAAATAGTATCGCTGAATCAACACCAAGCTGTTCAACGGCAAATCGCGTCACTTCAGCCGCTACTTCTGGGTTTAGGTTCATTTCATGAAATGAATATTTTTCTCTGATTTTTCTATATTCAGCCTGGTATCGACCTGCTTGTCTCATATACCAGACAGGTGTATGATCTGTCGCTTCTCCTCGGCATGCCCGAAGAAATTGATCATTAAATGATGCTTTATTCATGCTTGTCCACCTTTCTAATTGCAAAACGTACTTTTTTACATCCTTACATACTATAGCGATCGTAAGCTTCAGTGTACAGATATTGAAGAAAAAAGTCATAAAATCGTCCAACTTTGAAGCCGTTTACATCGTCTACTTTACCATAAGTAACCGAGCGTTTAAGTGAAAATCCTCACTCACTTACCTGTTTTCCTCTATCTTTTTATCTTCTTTCTCTTCTTCATTACCTTTAAACCTATCGAACAAACTGACGGAAGCTTCATTAGATGCCTCTCCTTCTTGCTCTGTTAACGGATTATAAGGAACTACTTGATAAGATACAGATCCAAAGAATGAGATCGAGTTTCTTGTATATTCCCCTTTTCCTTCAACTTCAGCTATCTTTTTTCTCTCCCCATCTTTCATTTCATAGATATGATAAACAATACGATCATCAGAGGATGCTGTCCAATTCAATTTGACGGCTGGAAGACCATAAAGGAAATCAAAATCTGCCTTCAAATCATTCACTTTTGGAAGGGTAATAGGTTTTTCCATATCTTTCAATCCTGAAGGCTTACTAAATTCCTTAGTACTATTCTCATCGATTGAAGTATTTACCACCTTTTTAAAAAGTTGAACCGGATATTCACTTCCACCCGTCAGATACTGTGAATCCGTTGTCCGGTCATACCCCATCCATACTGCACCCACCAAATCTGGTGTAAAACCGACAAACCAGGCATCACGCGAACCACCCGATACTCCCTCATACGAAGTTGTTCCAGTCTTACCAGCGATAGCAACATCTGCATCTCCACTTGTGGCGGTACCATTCTTAACGACACCTTCGAGTATTCTTGTCATATACCATGCCGTTTGTTTGGAGTACACTTTCTCTTCCTCTTGTTTTGCTTCACCTACTAACTTGCCGTCATTATTGTATAACTTACTAATAAAATAGGGATCGACATGCTTTCCTTCTTGAGCAAACGGACGATAGGCTTCCATCATCTCATAGGGAGAAACGCCTTTATCAATCCCTCCAAGAGCGATTTTTAAATCATTATCTTCAATTGTAAGGCCACTTTTTTCAAGAAAAGATTTTGAATATGAAATTCCAATCTCATTTAATAACCAAACTGCAGGTGCGTTAGCAGATACTCTGACAGCATCATAAAGAGAGAGCTGACCAGCGTATTGGTTATTATAGTTAGATGGAGAATACCCCTCGTAGTCAGTCTTTTCGTCCTTTAATAATGTGTAAGGACTGTATTCCTTTTTCTCAATTGCTGGCCCATATACGGCTATAGGCTTGAATGCAGATCCAGGCTGCCTCTTTGAGGTCACGTGATTAAGACCCTTCTGAACATAATCACGACCTCCCTGAACCGCTACTACTCCACCACTCTTTGCATCCATCATTGTCAGAGCCCCTTGAGGCGGATTGTTAGGATCACTTCCTGGGAAAAGCTTTCCGTTTTGAAATTGTTCATAAGCTGCTTTCTGCAAATCTTTATCCATTGGAACTACGATTTTATAACCACCACGTAATACTTCTTCATTCGAAAGATTAAATCGAGTCTTCGCTTCTTGAAGCGTCATATCAATGTACGTAAGAAAAGCTGCTTCCTTTGTTACTTCTGCCACATCAAGAGATAGCGTCTTTCCTTGAAGTCGAACCGCTTCTTTTGGTGTTAAATAATCCTGTTTCTCCATTAAAGATAGCACTAAATCTCTTCGCTCTTTACTCTCTTCAGGATGATTAATTGGTGAATAATTTGAAGGTGCTTTCGGAAGCCCAGCTAACATGGCACCTTCTTCAACACTTAACTCTGAGACTGGTTTATTAAAAAACAACATGGAAGCTGACTGTATGCCATAAGCACCATGTCCAAAATAAATCTGGTTTAAATACATTTCTAATATCTTCTTTTTACTGTAATTACGTTCTAAATTAATTGCGATAACAGCTTCCTTCGTTTTCCTCAACCAAGATTTGTCATTAGTTAGAAAAACGTTCTTAGCTAATTGCTGTGTAATCGTACTTCCGCCTTCTACTTTTTTTCCAGCAAGAATATCACGATAAAGCGCTCGGCCAATTGCTTTTACATCAAGACCATGATGATCGTAGAATCGGCTATCTTCTGTTGCAACGAAAGCTTCCTGAACATGGTCTGGAATATCATCTATTGAGACCGGCTCACGGTTTTCAAAATAAAGTTTAGTTATAATTTCTCCCTCTTCATCAACAAGTTGGGTAGCTGAATTCATCACAAGCTTTTTTTCGTCGATGACATAGTTTCCAGCCAGTAATATCCCCAAATACCCTAATAATCCAATGAGGAATACAGCTAATGTTGCGATTAAGCCTATGCCGAGTTTTTTCATTCTATGAGGCACTCCCTTATTAACTTAATTACAGCTAAGCTTACATGAAATAATGTTATATTTGTACTATATACAATGACGATTCTGTTTAGTTTTTGCCAAATAAGGGTAAAGTATCAGGCAATTCTCCCTGATCACTTCATTGAAAGGATGAATAAGATGAACGTTTACGTTACATATGGAACTTACGACTATTTATCAAAGGTAAAAGAAGATCATGATGGAGAAAATGTAAAGCTTTTTTCTAATTCTGATGGTGCTGCACTTTATCACGAAACGTCTTCCGAAACTTTTTTCAAAAACGCTAAGAAGTACGAATTAATGGACGAAAAAGGCGAGGTAACTGATCCTGGTTTTGTTGTTTTAAACCATATACCTGTTGAGGAGAGTGAACGGGCGATATTTGAAGATAGGTTTAAAAACCGCGCTGGGAAAGTGGAAAATGAACCCGGGTGTCAAGGAATTCGAATTTTACGTCCAGTTCATAACGATCCATATATCGTCGCCACATTCTGGAATACTGAGAAGGACTTCAAGAATTGGCAAACTTCTGAAGCTTATCAAACAGCGCACAAAAATCGTAACACAAGTAAAGGACTTCCAAAAACGATCTTTTCAGGAAAGCCATATCTTAAAACTTATCAAATCGAAAAAACAGATTCGGTTTAATTCTTAACGTGGTCGGGTAGTTTTTAGCTTAAGTGAATTATTCATATAGGAGTGAGCCTCATGTTAGTAAGCGAGAGTGAAGTGAATAAATACACGATCGATACAAAAGATGGCCAAAAAGGCGTCTTAAAAGAGCTCTATTTCGACGATGAACATTGGACTATACGGTATCTTGTTGTTGATACACACAAATGGTTACCTGGTCGAAAGGTATTGATTTCTCCGATTTCAATCGAGCAATTGAATCATGAGAATGAAGCTATTTCAGTTTCGCTTACATCTGAAGAAGTAAGTGAAAGCCCTGATATTGATACCGATCAACCTATTTCTAGAAAACACGAAATGGAACTGAATCGCCATTTTAGCTGGCCTTATTATTGGGTAGGAACTAATGCTTGGGGAAACGGGATGTATCCAAGACCGTTTATGGCTGATGATTTACCTGATGTTGATTCAACTTTGCATCATTCTAACCAAGACGAAGAAAATCACTTGCGAAGTACTAATGAAGTAGCTGGATACCACATTCAGGCGACTGACGGTGAAATTGGTCATGTTAAAGATTTCATTTTTGATGAAGAATCATGGCAGCTTCGATATATCATTGTTGATACTAAAAACTGGTTTTCCGGAAAAGAAGTACTGCTTTCTACAAAATGGATTCATGACATTCACTGGCAGGATCGATCGGTAGTTGTCAATATAAAAAAAGAAGAAGTTCGTCAATCACCAGAATTTCGTCTAAACGAACCCATTACTCGCCGTTTCGAAGAAGACCTTCATACGCACTATGGTAAAACGGGATACTGGAAATTTTAATGAAAGCGAGGTGGCCTTCCACCTCGCTTATTTCAGACAAACTTTGAGTTGATTTCCCAGGAAATCTAACTTGTTGACAGCAAATTAGCTTTCTTTCCTATATTCACACCATAGTAGAGGCACATTCGTCAGTTTATTCCAAAAGACAAAAAGGGAAATCATAGAAAAAGAGAGATAGGAGATTTATTGTGGCGAATTCTAATAAAAAAGACAAACAAGTAAAATATCCGGAAAGACAATTTTATTTTCCAGCGCAAATTGTTGAAACATTTATCGCAAAAGGGGAGTCTCATAGCGCCAGGCCACTGAATCGGCAGTTTATTTTATCGATCCTAGCTGGGGCATTTGTTACGTTCGGAGCTATTTTCTCTGTTCTAATTGCTATGGGAGTTGAAACGGAAGGTGTTAGTAATCTTCTTTCAGGAATAGGATTTGTAACAGGATACGCGATTGTTTTTATTTCAGGAGCCATTCTCTTTACTGAAGTTAACGTACTCCTTCCTACGTACATCCTCCAAAGGAGATTTTGGGTTCCTAAGAATATAATGAAGTTTTGGATAGTTTGTTATTTTGGTAACTTACTAGGTGCCCTGCTGGTAGGTGCTCTTGTCGTTGCATCAGGATCATTATCCCCTGAATTCTATAGCGAATTAGCTACATATACAGAGCACAAAATGAAATTTCTATCTCATGGAACGGTAGGGTGGTTTCAAATTCTTCTCTCAGGTATTATTGCAAACTGGCTTATTGGAATGGCTGCGTTTCTTGCTACTGCAGCTCGTGATTTAACAGGTAAAGTTCTTGCTACTACACTTCCTGTTATTATATTCGTAGCCGGAAACTTCCAGCATAGTGTAGCCAACATGGGGTATTTCAGCACATCCTTTATTCATGGCTCTGAATACTCTTGGATGGAATTCCTGTTCTTTAATCTAGTTCCAGCAAGTATCGGTAACCTGATTGGCGGTGGGGTACTCGTTGCTCTAACATTTACGTATGCGTTTAAAGAAGAAATTAACGAAGAAAGCCTTCCAAAAGAAGAAGCAGAGTGAGAAAAAGCAGCCTGTCAGTTGACAGGCTGCTTTTTCTTCAAAGAGGATATTAATGAAATAACCCTGATTCTCTGGACTTTTTCATTAAATACTTCGTCTTTTTAATGATAACTTCCTTAAGTACCGCTCCTATGAGAAGGAACACAACAGAAAAAATTCCCAAAAAGAATAAATCTTCTTTTGCTCGTGCCCATACAATTCCTCCTACTGCTTCTCTCATTAAATCTACTGCGTACGAAAATGGTAAATAAGGATGGATTGCTTGAAAGAACTCTGGTAGCAAAGCAACTGGATACGTTCCACCTGACCCAGCAATTTGAAGAACAAGAAAGACAATAGCCATCGCTTTACCCACATCCCCAAATACAGCAACTAGAGTATAAACCATTAACATGAACACAAAGCTAATCACGATGCCAAATAGTACAAAAAGAACAGGATTTACGATATCTACATTTAAAATAAAGAGATCTCCTGATGTTACAACAAGCGTCTGAAGGAAACCAATGCTAATAAACGTCAATAATTTTCCGAAATACACCTGGCGATTCGACGCTTCTTCAAAACCAGTGGCTTCAGTGGTAAGTAATGAAACAAGAAGAAGTGCCCCTACCCATAACGATAGAACAGTATAGAACGGTGTCATACCTGTACCGTAATTTTGAATCGGGAAGAGTGAATTTTTACTTAACACTATAGGTTCTGCGAAAAAGCTTTGCTCTGCCATAGGATCATTCTTCAGTAAATCAATGATCTCGTTAATATCTGTTTCTCCTTGAATCTCTCTGATTCGATCCGCAAGCTGGTTCACTTTATCATTTACGTAAGGATATTCATTTAACATGTATGCTAAAATATCCTGACCTTCGCCGATATTCTTTTCAGTACTTGAAAGAATTCGTTCCACTTCAGGGATGGTGGTTTGCGCCTCTTTTAATGTCGATCGAGCATTCGATAACGTCTTTTTCGCACTTGCCACTTCAGCAAGAACACGAGGCTCAATGTTTTCCTTGTACTCTTTTAAGAATGAATCGATTCGATCAGCTGTTTCTCCGGATTTTTCCTGAAGAGTTGTTAAAATATCATCTATTTCTTCTTGCTTATCAGCTAAGGTAGATCCAATTTCATCACTATCTGCTTTAATGGTCTGTAACTGTTCTTTAACTTGATCAAGATCAGCGATTGCCTCATCGATAACCTCTTGCTGCTGCGAGTTAGCGGCAGGATCCTGCACCGGCTCTTGAGGAGATTCTTCTCCTTCTTCCTGCGACTCCTCATTCTCGTTATTATCGCTAGCTTCCTGTACTTGCTTCAATACGACTTCAACATCATCAATACGCTGAACAGATTCATCTACTTGTTGATTTATCTGATTTCTTATTTCTTCTACTGAGGATAAATCAATATCTGGCGATTTTAAATCCGATAAGAACTTATTTACATCCTCAGCTGTTTGTTGAGCTTTAGTTAAATCTTCCTCTACTTGCGGTGCAAGCTTATTCAAGCGATCTTCTGACTCGTTTAAAAATTGTGTGGTTTCATCAATCGTACTAATGCCTTCACTCGTAATTTGCTGAGCTTCCGGAAGAAGTCCTTGAACTTTATTTATCACATCTTCAGCATCTCTCGAGTCAGATAGGGCATCGGAAATCAAACGATTGATCTCTGGAAGGTTCTCTTCTAGTTTGAAGACATATTCCTCGAACTGTTTTATGTCAGATAAATCCTTTTCAAATTCTACTCCTAAATCATTAAATACCTCAAAGATCGTCCCATTCACAACCGATACAAAGTTACTTGTAATTTGATCAACAATGACACTCGCACCTTTTTCAGTGATCTTTGGTGCGATCGCATTTACTTTTTCGTTTACATAGTACTCTACCTCTGCTTTCTCGGGTTCATCATTAATAACTGTCCCAAGTTTCTCTGAAAAGTCTTCTGGAATGACGATCACTGCAAAATAGTCCCCATACTCAAGCTTATCCATCGCAGCTTCTCGATTTGAGAAATGCCACTCAAGACTGTCATTATCTTTCAATTCCTTCGTTAACTCTCCACCTGCATCAATTTCCTTATCCCGAATGGTTGCCCCCTTGTCTTCATTGACAATGCCAACAGGAAGCTGATCCGTTTGACTATATGGATCCCAAGATGCTCCAATATTAAACCAAGCATAAAGAGAAGGAAGAATAATGAGACCACCTAATAGAATCGCTGCTACCCAATTCGTTCCAATTCCCTTCCAATCTTTCTTGAAAATTCTTAAAATATTCTTCATTTACAAGCTCCTACTCGTCAAAATATGTATTCTCCAACTAGTATAATTCCCTAAGAAGTGAATTGTCATGAGAAATGAGTCCAATGTCAATCAGTCCAATCTCACAACTAATTGCGATAGCTACTATGTGGAGGTGTTCAGCTAATTGAATTCGAAATCAACTTTTTTCGAATTCTACTATCCGTGTGTACTTCACCGAATATAAGGGAATAAGAAAGGAAGATTATACGAAAGGAGTCATTAACTTGACACGTGTAGCCATTATCTTAAATCCCAAAGCTGGAAATGTTAAAATGGTCAATCAAATTGATACGATCCAAGAAAGACTACGAGAAAACTATGATCAGGTTTCCCTTTATAAAACAGAATATAAAGGACACGGTGCTGAATTAGTCGCAGAACTAGGCGACGAAGTAGACATTCTCATTGGGGCTGGTGGGGATGGAACCATAAATGAATTAGCAAATGCAATTTGCCAAAGAGAGAAGCGTCCTGTTTTCGGTATTATTCCTGGAGGAACTTGCAATGACTTCTCTAGAGCAATCGGCATCAACCAGAATCCACTCCTTGCTGTTGAACAGCTATTAGAAAATAACCGTTCCCATATTGACGTAGGTCGCTCAAATGATGAGTATTTCTTGAATTTCTGGGGAATCGGCTTAATCACTCAGGCTTCTGAGAACATTAACCCTGATACAAAAGAAGTTTTCGGAAGGCTTTCTTACTACATTAGTACTGCACAAACGATCAACAATCCACAGCCTTTTCATCTTAAAGTAGATGCCGATGGGCAGAATTTTGAAGGGGAAGCTGTCATGATGATCGTAGGGAACGGTCCATTTACTGGCGGGATCCAAGCTTTCTTCCCTGAAAATAACCTGCAAGATGGTGAATTTGATGTCTTAATCATTAAAGAAACGTCTCTTCCAACTTTTTGGTCCATTTTTCAATCAAAGGTTTTCAAGCAGTCGCGATTTAACGAAGATATCATTCATTTCCAAACAAAACGTTTAAAAATAGAAGCTGATCCAGAGCAAAATATCGACTGTGACGGAGAACGTCATCATACGACTCCGTCAACGCTCGAAGTATTGCCTGCATACTTAACTGTTCTTACTGGAGAAGATTTTTCTGAATGAACCTAATGTTAACGAGGATCTCTTAATCCAAAGAACCCATTCAAGAGAGAAAATGCAAACAAATAGCCAGAGTGTACCAGCTGCATAACCTGCTAGAACGTCACTTGGATAATGAACACCTAAATAGATTCGACTAAATCCGATCAGTACGATGAAGAAGAATACTAGTGTTCCACTTAACCACTTTGTCGTTCTACTCCTCTGGCTTCTTACAATAAGGTAACCAATAAATCCATATAGTAGAAAAGATCCCATCGCATGTCCACTAGGGAAACTATACCCCACTGCATCATAAGCAGCATCGATGGAAGGTCTTGACCTAGCAAAAAAATGTTTTAGTTCTGTCGTTAAAAGTCCGCCTGCAGCCTGTGCTATAACGAAAAAGAGAATGCTCCAACCATCACGTAGTTTAAACCATAGAAAAGCTACAGTCGCAACAGAAACCACTGAAATCCACCAAACAGAGCCAAGTTCTGTTATAAATTCCATCACATTTAATAATCCATCGGAACGAATGCCGTCTACGCCAGAAATAATCGCTTGATCAAATTGTAGCGTTTCTTTTTCTAATATTTCTTCTGCTAACTCTGAAAACAACATGATTGCCAAAACAGCGATGAATAGTCCAAATGCATTTAGTACAAGTGGAAACCACACTTTTTTTTGCTTTAACGCTCCTGGCAAGGAGCTAAAAAAATTATTTTTATTCATAATATCGCGCCTTTCACCGTTTTCAATTCTCCAAACTCCGTGAAGTTCTTCACCTCATAAAATTCTTTTTAAAAAAGCCGCTGTATCAGCAGCGGCTTTGCCTTTACTTATCTTTAGTTAGAACCATACGTACAAGAAGATGGGCCAATTCATGACGTTGCTCTTTACTTCCCACAAGCCATAACTCTTGTAATAGCTTTTCTTCTCTATTCTTAGGCTCCTCCTTCTTCGCTAGATAACCCGCTACTTTTTCTGCAGCTTGAGCTAGCGCTTCTTCACTAAGTCCTAATTTTTCTCCGATTTCGACTCTAGTGGCAAGGTATTTTTTAAAGTCCTCAAAATTAGAGAGAATATCATCCATTTTGTCATCGCTCATACGATCTAGTGTATCATCAACTTTATTTACATCGAGCTGACTATCTTTATCAACTAAATGATTTTTTTCACTCATTACTTCCACTCCTTTTTATCAGTTGTCCATAACAGACAGAGATTTTTCAATGAATGCCGGAATATCGTCTGGATTTCTACTACTAACTAAATTTCCACCACAAACTACCACTTCTTCATCAAACACATTGGCACCCGCATGTTTTAGATCTGTTTGAATGGATTTAAATCCTGTAATGTTTCTTCCATTTAATACTTCAGCAGATATGAGCAGCTGTGGACCATGACAGATCACAAGCGTTTTCTTATTTAGAAACATCATTTTTTTCGTAAATGCCACAAATCGATCATCTGCGCGCAGTTCATCAGGTGAAACGCCACCCGGAATGAAAAGAACGTCAAAATCTTCCGCATTTACCTCATCAATTCCTTTGTCGGATATTACTTTAGCCTCGCCTTGTTTTCCTGTTAATTCTTGACCTGCTTCTGTACTAATTACTGTCAGAGAATGGTTTGCATTCTTAAACTGCTCAGCAGGTTTTGTATATTCTACATCTTCAAACATGCTTGTCATAAGTACTGCAATTTTACTCACTTTAGGCCCTCCTATAGATTAACTAATTGTGATTTACATAGTTGAATATTACCCCTCCTACTATCAGTCAAACATCCATCCTATTGTTCCTATCTTTTTCAATGTTTATGTTTTATTAACGGAGTGGAAGGGTAAAATTAATATGGAACCAAAACAGAACAGATTTAGAAAGGATGTTTAGAATGGCCGACAAAAAACAAGAACTAATTGATGGACTTAATGTGGATCTAGCAAATGAATACGCTGCTAGCATTATGTACACTTACAATGCAGCTGTTGTATCTGGTTTATATCGTCAAACACTAAAACCATTCTTTGAAAGTGAAATTGCAGATGAACAGGGACACGCTCTTTATCTTGCAGAGAAAATTAAAGTGCTTGGTGGTACACCAACAACCGCTCCTGCTGAAGTAAAACAGCTTACTGATGTGAAAGAAATGCTTATTGAAGCTAGAACGGCTGAAAAAGATACCATCGATCGTTATGAAAAACGTAAAAAGCAAGCAGAGGAACTAGGATTTACTGAACTAGTTGTGAAGCTTGATGATATGATCGCTGATGAAACACACCATATGGAAGAAATGGATCGCATTCTTAGCGATGCACGCTTCGAATAAGATAATTGATACAAAAAGGCCAGCCGGAACATTCGGCTGGCCTTTTCTTTGTCTATTCTTCTTCATCCTTTACGTCAATGATGCGCTTCCTGTAAGCATTCATGGCATTTTCCCCTAGCCAGTCAAGAAAGTGATAATTCACATACGCCCCGACTATTGCACCAAAACCAGGAATCATCTGAAGTAATTTAGGAAGGTCAATATAATCTCTATACTCGAGTTGAAACGACTTCCAATCATGTTCATCATTGTATTTATTTCTTATTTCCATCTGGTTAAGGTTATCATCCCAGTTAGCGATGCGCTCGTAACTGCTCCTCCTCGCCTCATCTGCTGAAAAAGCGAGTTGAAAAATCGTAAGAATAAACACTCTTTCTTCGAATTTCTTAGCATCATATCCATAAACACTGGCAAGATCAAAAAGGAATTTCATCTTAATGGATAAAAGCAAAGGAAAATCAGCTAAACCAAGAAGGATCCCACCTGCGCCTGTACCTGCTCCTTCTGTAGCAGCAATACGTTTATACTTAAGTATTAATCGTCTTGCTTTTTCATCTCTCACTTGAAGCGATTGATTGATATCTGGTTCTTTAACAGTATACGTATTTCCAGCCAGAACACCTTGGACCATTGTTTTAATACCATTTGTGACGATCGAATGGATACGTTCAGGTATTTTATCGTTAATCCGACTTTGTATTTTTTTTGCTGAACGGGAAACCATAGAAGATTTTTTCTTTATTTTTCGTTCCCAAGATTCAAGCTCTTCTTCTACCTCACTTAAATAACTCATGCTGCAAAACATCCTTTGGCTCTGACTTTTAACACCAAACCAGTCAACTAAATCTTCTGTTTCAGATTACTGTTTCGAGATGTGGCTACGGCAACTGCCGCTGACCCAACAATAAGAATCAATCCAGCCGACACAATGTCAAAAGAAAGAACAAAAGAAATAACAGCAAAAGTAACTGCTTGTGCACCTAGTAAACGAATTAGCAGGGCGCGAAACGCCATTATTTGTTCTTTATCTGACAGTGGATAAAGTTTTACCATCACATGTGCCTCGTAGTGAGGGAACAATGTTCGAAGTTGAACAGCTGTTAAATAAATAATGAGCGCAGTCCCAATCACTTTACCTGTAACTCCAGGAACAAAAGCGATCACTACGAGTCCTAAAAGCCATAACCTAAAATAGATACCTAAATATTCATTACTCCTAATAAATGCTTTTTGATAGAGCGTCTCATAGACAGTATTTGTTGGGAGAAGTTTCTCCGCAATTGAGCTTAATGTACGCCTTTGTTTAACAGACTGTTTTAATTTAGGGACATCCGTAAATAAATTAGCTGTTCGATAGAACTTCATACTTTGTTGTTCATCTAGCACAAGTAGCTTCTCCCATTTGATTGCATATTTACGTTGAAGCGGAAGAAAGAATAGAAAAAGAATCGCTACAAGTATGAGACATGCGAGCGTTACGAAAATCCATGATGCCTGTGCCAGTAATAAGTATGTTACTAGCATTGTAGTAAAAAGACGCACCATTGTATAAAGCCAGGAAGTTTGGTGAGCTGGTAAGTGGAGTTCCATCCACTTCATGATGACGTTAACTCCCTTTAATGCAATCAGCACAATAATCACAAACACGTAGTAAGGCGTTCCAGCAGACATCTCGTGCTGATAGAGAGGTGCAAGAATCGTCATAACGACAACGGTTATAAATACTTGAAGTCCGAAACTATACAATAGAGATTTACGAAAGTAGCCGTGTAAACGGTTTTCCGCTGGTAGCATAAATACTAGATCGGCTTCTGACAAAAAGAACCTTAATGGCGTTCGAACCACAGTCACTGCAGCAATGACTGTAATGACCGCTAATCCAGGAAATGTTTCAGGAAGTACTTTCAATAATTCACTGTAATAATACGCCCCGAATATGAGGGTAAGAACAAGCGTGAACAAAAAGCTGCTATTACCAATTAGTCTAAAGTAACGCAGGGCAATTTTCCAAAAGGCCCCTGCCCTTTCTTTCCATAGCGTCTCAAGCTGCATCATTTGCCACTCCTGGTCGCTTCAATATAGATATCATCGAGCGTAGCAGCTTTATTACCGATTTGATGCCGTAATTCTGCCATAGTACCTGACATTACAATTCGGCCATCGTGCAGAATAATAAATCGATCGCAATACCTTTCAGCTGTTGAAAGAATATGTGTCGACATTAATACCCCTGCGCCTTCCTCTTTCATCTCCAGCATCATATCAAGGAAGGACTGAATCCCAATAGGATCTAAACCAACAAAGGGCTCATCTACGATATAAAGAGATGGTTTTACGAGAAAGGCACACATGATCATAACCTTCTGTCTCATCCCTTTAGAAAAATGACCCGGAAACCACTTCTTCATATTAGTCATCCGAAACTCTTTAAGAAGTGCTTCAGCTCTTTCTTTCCATTCTTCACTTAATTCATAAGCTAGAGCTGTCAGCTGTAAATGCTCCCAAAGCGTTAACTCATCATACAACAACGGTGTTTCAGGTATATATGAAAACTGTTTACGGTAACCATCTTTATTTTCAGAGAAGCTCGTACCACCCACGCGGATACGACCATTCATTGGGTCAAGTAAGCCAAGAATATGTTTGATTGTTGTACTTTTGCCAGCCCCATTAAGGCCAATGAGACCAACAATTTCATTTGAATTTACATTAAGAGAAAGATCATGGAGTACAGGCTTATTCGCCTGGTATCCACCAGTAAGATTGCTAACTTCCAGAATAGAATTCGTCATAGCGTTCCTCTCATTTCGCGTCATTTGTTTACATTTTAACAAACTTTCAATTGGAGCGTGAAACAATGAGTTGAATGATTCGTACAGCACCCTTCTCACTTACCCCTATCCACATCTTACCTTTTTCACAGAAGACTTTCCATAAAGGACATTTTTCATTTTATAGTCTCGTTGATATTATTTAACTTTTATTATTGACTCATTTAAGTGTAGATATAGTTCCCATTCGAAGTTGTCGGTTATCGAGATAATAAAACTCAAAATACATGAATAGATCAATGGTATTAAGAACATCCTTATAGAGAGTGTGGCGTCTTCCCTTAAAACAAGTTGCACTCAGGGCTCTGCACCCCCGGCAGAGCCTTTTCTTGTTCCAATCCAATTATTCTTAAAAATAAATATTTCTTAGATCATATAGAAGTTTCGTTTAATCATTGGATTGTGTTTGCAAGATATGTAAGTACATTAGGGAGAAGCGGTCATAACGAAAATGAAAATTATGGTACGATATATGAAAAGATTGAAAGGATGATGAACATGAGCCATTCACCCGATTGCATATTCTGTAAGATTATTAACGGAGATATTCCATCTGCGAAAGTTTACGAAAATGAAGACGTTCTAGCCTTTCTAGACCTTACACAAGTAACAGAAGGACATACCCTCGTCATTCCAAAAAAACATCAGCAAAACATCTACGAGCTTGATCCCGAGACAGCTTCAAAGCTCTTTGCTGCAGTTCCTGAAATAGCAAATGCTTTAAAAGCGAACTTTTCTCCTGAAGGCATGAATCTTCTAAACAATAATGAAGCGATTGCTGGACAATCTGTTTTTCATTATCATCTACACCTTATTCCACGCTACGGTAAAGGGGACGGATTCGGAGCGGTATGGAAAACACACGAAAATGACTATGATGCGGAGAAGTTACAGCGCCTTGCTGAAGGGATTCGTTCGCACATTAATTCTTAACGAAATTGTCTTGATACATAAAAGGAGACCATTTACGGTCTCCTTTTCATTTGGGTTCGTTTCATTTCTTTTAATGTATAAAAGCCATTCGGAACAACCCAATCTGGATGATCAAACGTTTGATCTAATCCATTTAACATCGTTGACATCTTTGTTCGTAAGTCTGGATTCCACCTTAATTCATGAATAAACTCTTCTCTATGACCTCCATACCCGACCATAGCCTTCAGCTCATTTAATAAATCTGCTTGCCACATAGATGGGAGATTTGATTCCCCCGGTATATCTTTAAATCGTACATAAGAACCTTCTCTTATGTAACCGTGTGGATAATAGTATGCGTAAACTCGTTCGAAATTCTCCCCTGTTTTAAGGGTAAGCTTGCCATGAAGGTGCTCTCTTAGTACATAACCGCCTTCCGTACGATTTAACAGTTCTAGCTGTTCACGATCAACAAATGTAACCCACACTTCTGTCTTCGCTCCCTGAACTGGAGCAATGACAGCAGGAAGTGCTCCATATGGTGCTAGAAAGGAACCTGCGATGACGTCTGTATCCTTTATTTCTGCACGATAATAGAGAATGAAATCACTAACATCAGGATTGAGACTAAACTTATATTTGAGCTGTGCTAGACAGACATTCGATCCATATGCGAGAAGCGGGATTCGCTCTTCAATAGGAGATAAACCTTCTGATAACAGCAATTCTTCCACTGTAAACTGTTCTGT
Organism: Anaerobacillus sp. 63XJN7_4_ISO-PGPR-S23-413; assembly: GCF_056173725.1. Taxonomy (NCBI): domain Bacteria; kingdom Bacillati; phylum Bacillota; class Bacilli; order Caryophanales; family Bacillaceae; genus Anaerobacillus; species Anaerobacillus sp. 63XJN7_4_ISO-PGPR-S23-413. The sequence goes on along the minus strand of NZ_CM149688.1, from coordinate 544,296 downwards.
CGTTGCAAATGCAAGAGAACCCGACACGTCTTCCCCTCTTGCATAATGAACAATTTGCTTCTCTACTGGAGTATTTTGAACTTCATCAATTCGATGTGCTTTCCCGTTATGGTATAGGAAAGATGAAGCTGGTCGTGGACCAGGATAAATATCTGGATGATCGTATGGTCCGATATGAGTTGGTTTGTTTTCTCGATACATTAGTTCACACCACTTTCTTATCATTCACTTCTATATAGAATAGCAAAATGATGAAGCAGAACAAATGCTTCTGCTTCAATAGAACGAAATATTCGAAAAGATTAGAAAAAAATATAGCACCGCCGAATCCTTTAATGATAGGATGAGTACAAGTTAAATCGAGGCATCGCATTACATTACTAAAGGAGTGTCTATTAGTGGAACGTCGTTATAATTTTAATGCTGGCCCGTCCGCCTTACCTCAAGATGTACTTAATCATGCTCAAGCAGAACTTCTCAATTATCAACAGCAAGGTATGTCCATTATGGAATTTAGTCATCGTAGCAAAGAATATCAGAAAATCCATGATGGAGCCAATGAGCTTTTAAGAGAACTGCTTCACATCCCTGATGACTATGAAGTTCTTTTTCTTCAAGGCGGAGCAAGTTTACAATTCTCAATGATCCCAATGAATTTTCTTCAAACTGGTCAGCAGGGTAATTATTTCCTTACAGGAAGCTGGTCCCAAAAAGCATTAAAGGAAGCTCAGAAATTAGGAGACACGTATGTTGGTGGAAGTAGTGAACAAGATGATTTCAAACGTATACCAGAGATCGACACGCTACAATACAGTAACAAAGATGCATACGTTCACTTGACTTCAAACAACACAATACATGGCACCCAGTGGAAGGAATTCCCCAAGCATACCCATTCTCCTATCGTTGCCGATATGTCGAGCGATATATTAAGTCGATCCCTTCCAATTGACCAATTTGGTCTTATTTATGCAGGTGCTCAGAAAAACCTTGGTCCAGCAGGAGTAACTGTAGTCATCTTAAGGAAAGATATGCTCAAAAACATCCCAGATCAACTTCCAACAATGTTAGACTATCGTACTCACGTTGATAAGAAGTCGCTCTATAATACCCCTCCTTCGTTTGCGATCTATATGCTATCCCTTGTTCTTGAATGGACAAAGACTAAGGGAGGTATTAAGGAAATCGAAAAGATGAATGCTGAGAAAACAAATCTACTCTATGACACGATTGATAGTAGTAAAGGTTTTTATAGTGGAACAGCTGAAACAGCAAGTCGCTCATCAATGAATGTAACTTTCAATTTACCAGGAAAAGAGCTTGAAGAACTGTTCCTACATGAGGCGGCAGAAGAAGGTTTTGTTGGGTTAAAGGGCCATCGCTCTGTTGGAGGATGTCGTGCTTCCATCTATAACGCTGTTCCCCTTGAATCAGTTCGTGCATTAAGTGACTTTATGCAGACATTCCATCACAAACACAATATTTAACACTTTTCAATAGGACATTCGTTTGTTATGATATAAAAAATTAGTTCTTTCGCAGCAGGCACATAGCGCACTGATGGAGAGAACACCGTCTTTTGACGGAGAATGAGATGAGAAGAGGAGAGATTTCTTTATGAAAACAAAAAATTTAGTACTCATGGCTTTACTACTTGGTATTGGAACGATTCTACACGCAATTATACCTGGCTTAATTTCTGGCATGAAGAACGATATGCTTCTTACAATGATGTTTCTAGGAATATTACTATTTCCTGAGCGCAAAAGCGTTCTTGTACTCGGACTTGCGACAGGAGTTATCTCTGCTGCAACGACAACATTCCCTGGTGGACAACTTGCTAACATGATTGATAAACCTGTGACAGCTTTTGCTTTCTTTGGTCTTTATTTACTCGTTCAGCGGTTTGGCCAATCATTAGTAACAGTTGGAATTTTAACAGCAATCGGCACGATGATTAGTGGGGCTATATTCCTTGGAGCTGCTCTTGTCTTTGCAGGACTTCCTGGTGGCGCCGCATTCACTGGACTGTTTGTTACCGTTGTTCTTCCAACAGCCGTAGTAAATACCATTGCAATGGTACTAATCTTTCCAGTTGTACAATCAATCCTTAAACGTACTAGCTTCGCTTTCTAAATAAACACAAAAAAAACGGCCAAATTGGCCGTTTTTTTATATTTTCACTCCTGTTTCCCACTCTCGGAACTTTTCTAACTCATGCTTTAATTGACTTGCAACAAATCCTATTACTGCTACATCATCAAGAAGCCCGACTCCCGCTAATAAATCAGGAACCGCATCAATAGGACTAATAAAATAAAGTAATGCTCCTACAATCATAACGACTGATTTTTTTGAAATATCGCGATAACTTCCTTTACGAAATTCCTGGACAAGTCTCGAGAACGTCTTCACATCCACCCACATCTCATCCATGCCCTTACGCCCATTGTATAGGGCTCCTTTTTTCAAGGATTCGATTGAAACATCCTTCATTTTGTCTTTATCCTTCATAACCATTACTGCCTTCTTTGTCATTCTCTTAAAAACACTTTTAATCATACGATTCATTATTTCACGCTCCTTAAATACCCTTCTCTCTATAAGATACCTCAAATGAGCGTGATTCTAACCTTTAATATCGTTTTTATGTTTGCAAGTTGAAAGCCGTGGGGAAAATAAAGGACATCATTAGAAAATAAGCATGGCCATCGATACCCCAAGCACAAGGAAAACAATCGCAAACGTACCAAATAAGTAGGCGCTTTTTTGCTTTCGGATCATTCGTTCATTGTGAAATGAATATTTTCTAATTAATAACAGCCTGCTTACTGTTGCGGTTAATAGTAGACTGCCAGCTGCAATAAGGAAAAAGATAAATCCAGCCATACCCGTCCCCTCCATTTACCGTAGCGTATACTAAAAGGTATATGTGATGCCCACTGCTTTCATAACCACAACGAATTAATGAAAGGAGAAAGCAGGATTCTTGACTGGGATGGCGAACTAATGTCTTTAAGTAGAAGTATAAGGATTTGGATAGGAAAGGATGAACATCATGGGAAAAGCAAAAACATTATTAACAGGATTTGTAGTAGGCGGGGTAGTTTCCGCTGCTTCTGTACTTTTAACCACTCCGAAATCCGGAAAAGAATTAATGACTGACGCTAAAGAGAAGAGTGATGATATAAAGGAAGGGTTTACTAAGCTTAAAAGTGATCTTAACGAACTGACCGCTCAAGTAAAACAGCTTTCTTCAGAAGGCAAAGAAATTATTCAGGAAGTAGCCGCTGACCTTAAACGATCCATCTCTTCATTTCAACAGGATATTGAACCGAATTTAACTAGGCTAAAGGCAGATGTCGAGGAAATGCAGAAGACGATTGAAACAGTCAAAGAAGAAGTAAACAGTCCGGCTTCAAAATAGCCGGTTTTTTTACCGAAGATCAACAATATTCTAATATAGCTTGAATCATCTAGTTGTAAAGGAGGGCATTTATGAAAGAAGAACAGGAAATTTCTATTCAAGAAGCAATGATTTTTAGCCATCGAATTGGCCAATTAAGCAAAGCACTTTGGAAATCTGTTGAGCGAGATTGGCAAGATTGGCTCAAGCCATTCGATCTCAATATTAATGAGCACCATATTCTTTCAATTGCTTATCATCTTGACGGCTCTTCAATATCAGATATTGCGAAGTTTGGCGTTATGCACGTCTCAACAGCGTTTAACTTTTCAAAAAAACTTGAATCTAGGTCTCTCCTCACATTCTCAAAAAAAGAGAATGATAAGCGAAATACATATGTACAGCTTACCGAAAAGGGAGAGAAGCTGCTTCAGGAAACATGGAAACATTATTCACCAAGTCGAGATAGTGTTTTGAAAGCTTCCATGCCGATTAGAGAACTATACGGTAAATTCCCTGAATTTACTGAGATGATGTGTGTCATTAAAGGCCTATATGGTGAAGACTTCATGGAAATCTTCCAAAAATCTTTCACCAAGCTTGAAAGTGAATTCTCTAGAGAACTCACTGAACAAGATGATAAAGAGCGCTCCAATCTTTTCTAACGATAAGGCGACACTTTTAATAGCGTCTCCATAAGTTCTCTATAAACCTCTTCTTGAGATTGCAGTGCTTTAATGGTTGAGAGGGGCTCCAATTTAATATTTAACATCCCTACGAAATGCGTGAGCAACGTGGAACGGTTCAAGAGACCCTCCTCGATCTGCTCATGCATTTTTTGGTTCACCTCTACGCATAATTGATATACTTCTGACACTTCTGACTCTGTCAGCCCTCTGTCAATCACAAGGCGGTAAAAGGGATAGTCTCCTTCCTCTTCCATCTTTGCAAGTAGGCGCATATGAAATTCAATTTTATCTAATCTTTTGTGGATAGCTTCCATCTGACTTAACTCCTTACTGTGCAATTAATAGTACTTATAGTTTAACGGAACGGGTTTTAAATTGAAATGTATTTTCCAGACTAATCCAGCGCGAAAAACCGCTGATTTTGTCAAAATAATTTTGACTAATTTCTTTCTAAAAAAACGTGTTGATTTCTTCCGAGAATCGCTGTACAGTATACGAGTATTCAATAAACATCAACTAAATTGAAAGCTACGAAAGCAGGTGATTCTTATGAATTGTTGGAAATCGATTTATCTACATCGCGAATTCGGTACACATCGATTAACGATTTTCTCGATGCTGTTAACCTTATTATACTTTATTGCGTTTTATCTTGTGTTCAGTATGTTATACCCGACAACAAAACATGCGATCGTACCAATTTTACCGTTTCTCGGTTCCTTAGCTGTCCTTTTCCCTATTCATAAGCTAATACACTGGCTTCCTTTAACAATAGCCGGATTAAAAGCAACAATGAAATTAGAAAAAGGATTTGTGATCGTACCGATGATGCGCTGTGAAACGTGCAGCCCAATTTCACGTAACCTCTTTTTAATTGCGGCACTTGCACCTGCGGTTTCGATTACGACCGCAGCTATAATTGCGTCAGTTTATATGCCAGCTTATGTATCGTTCTTCTCGATCCTAGCAGCTATAAATCTTGGGTTTAGCTTTAGTGACTTCCTTTACGCTTCTCAGGTGCTCCGTGCACCGAAGAATGCTTATGTTGAGGATCGAAGTGAAGGTTTCCATATTCTTATTAAACGGGCTTCTTAATAACTAATCTGACACTCTATTAAACAATAGACTTCAGAGAGAAAGAATAAAATATGATGCCCCTAATAGATTAGCTATACAACAATAATTGCTCGATTTTGAGCTCATTAACATAGCTAATAGAATAAAAACAGAGCGCTGAAATTCAGCGCTCTGTTCTTTTGGATTGGCCACTAGGTCAGCAGTATTGAATTCTTATGAGACTTCCTTCATAATAATATTAGGACAAGGAACTAATTAATAGGATAGTAAGCATCGAAAACAATTTCATCATTAGGAAGATCGAATGATTTAGCCCTTAGTTTCATATCATTCTTCAATTCTAATTCGCTTACAGCCATGTAGATTGTCCCTTCATCAGAATCAATTGTTATTTCAGGCGGCAATGATGCCTGCTTTTTTATAAAAGAAAGAACTTTATCACTTGGGAGTTCAAGCAAACCAATTTGAAAAGATTTTTCTTTTAATAAAAGGTCACCATTTGGCTGTACCTGTGGCTCAAACTTAAGAAAAAAATCAACTTTACGATCAAAAATCGTCACATACCCCTGGAAAGTTGCAAGTTCATCAAGGTTTACATTATAACCGATGTTCTCCTGTTTCTCGCTATACTTTTCAAGTTCTCGATTGATGATCTCGTTCAATTCATCTTTTTTCATCTGGATGGAAAAGGTTGTTTCAAAAGGTTCTTCTGTGTTTTTCTCATTTGAGAGTTTGGCAATTTCACTTTCAGGAAAATAGTATTGATAGAATCCTACTATTCCTGCGAAGATGAGAATGACGGCAGCGAAGAGAATGATAAAGGCCGCCTTCCATCGGTTTTTAAACATTTGAACAGCTCCTTATGGGACGAATATTTTCCATGATACTACGGATCGAAAGATAAGTTAAAGTAAACCGTTATATATTTCTTCGAATTATCGAATTGGACTCTGGGAGGTACTGAAATGACCATGATTGGAATATTCTTCATCCTATTTGCGACTTTCATTCTAGTCACATTTAATTCAATGACAAATGCACTATGCTTGAAGAAAAACATTCCTGAAGAAAAACAGCCTAATGTATTTAGAACCATTAACGTTCTTATTACTATTTTGCTCATTTCTTCATATGTAGAAGTTTTATTCACTTAGAATCTTAGGTAGCCTATTACCTAACGAACGATTGAAAAAGATGAGGCCAAATGCCTCATCTTTTTTTAGTGGTTTTAACCCGGTTAGGGAATCACACTGTATTCTCGCTTTTATTATATCAATTTCCCATAAAATTCGCCTGTTTTGTGTAATTTTTCTCATATTTCCAATTGAATTTAACTTCACTTATCTTTCTATGCTATAGTATTAACTGTATCACAATTTTGTTAAATTTAACTAACCCTTTAGGAGTGTATGTTTGATGAAAAAAATGTTCATAATGCTTTCTGCATTGATCGCCCTACTCGCGATATCTGCTTGTAGCAATGACTCTGCGGATAATTCAGAAGCCGTAGTCGAAACAAGTGCTGGAGATGTTACAAAGGAAGAGTTCTATCAAGCGTTAAAAGATCAATCTGGTGAAGCAGTATTAAGTGACCTTGTCCAAACTAAAATTCTTGAAGATAAATATGATGTAACCGATAAAGAAGTCGATGCAGAACTTGATAAAATTAAAGAAAACTTTGAAACCGATGAACAACTTGAACAAGCCCTTCAATCAAATGGTTACAAAGACCTTGAACAATTCAAAGTTGATGTACGTAAGCAGCTATTAGCTCAAAAAGCTGCAACTGAGGGAGTAGAAGTTTCAGATGAGAAGCTAAAAGAATTCTACGATGAAAACAAAAACCTTTTCACTGAACTAGAAGCGAGCCATATTTTAGTTGACGATGAAGACACTGCTAAAGAAGTTCAAAAGAAATTGGAAGATGGCGGCGATTTCGCTGAGCTTGCCAAAGAGTATTCTAAAGATGGATCTGCTGAAAACGGTGGCGATCTTGGCGTCTTCAAAAAAGGCGACATGGTTGCTGAGTTTGAAGAAGCAGCCTTTGCATTGAAAGAGGGCGAAGTAAGTGATATCGTCCAATCACAATTTGGGTATCACATTATTAAGCTAAAGAAGAAAACGGTGATGCCGTTTGAAGATGCTAAAGAACAAGTTGAAGAACAATATATGTTACAAAACGCAAAAGATGTTCCAACTGTAATCGATGAGCTTATTAAAGAGTCTGATATTAAAGTAAAAGACGATCAGTTTGAAGATCTCTTTAAAGTCGAAGAAGCTGCTGACGAACCAGCTGATGACAGTGCTAACACTGAAGAAGAGTCCAAAGAGTCAAATGAATAAATAAAAAAAACGAAAGAGCTAAATTAGCTCTTTCGTTTTTTTTATTTAGTGTTCTGTTATACGCTGTTTCCTCCGCTCCCGCTCTTCTTCCATTCTCTCCACATATACTCGTCCTTCTTCTTCAATATGGATCTGATCGATTTTTTTCTCTTCAGCCGTCAATTGCATCGTTTTATAACCGCTGTAAACAATCCCCGCTAGTACAAAATAGAGCCACCAGGGAAATGAAGAGAATACTCCCGATAACGTTGAAGACACTTCTGTAAGCTGAAATAGACTAAGAATCAATAGAAATCCAAGAAGTATAAGAACACTCTTTCTCACCTAAAGCACTTCCTTTCCTTCTTTCGTACAAGCTCCATTAATTACTACAATTTATGAGCAAAGATCGTGATTTATTCCTCCTAGAAGAATTATGATTGCCCGTACGCTCCCTGTTTACTTCGCATATCAAACATTACATAATAGATAACTCCCGCAATGATCGCAAGGAAACTAATGAGATAGAAAGTCCATTGAAACCCTAGGAGAGCTGTGAGCGGGATGGCAGCTGGTGCAAGAGTTCTTCCAATTGTAAAGCGAAGACTTGCAGCCGCAAAATACTGCCCGCGCATATTTTCCGGTGCCAAGCGTGATACAAAACCCTCTTGAATACCCACAACCATCAGTTCTCCCATCGTAAATACAAGCATCGCAATGGCAAGTAGCCAAACGGACGTTACATGACCAAATAAAATCATGCTGACAGCATAAATCATGCAGGAGAAAATAAAGACGTTACGTTCTTTGAATTTACTCATTTTAGTCGTCATAAACACTGTTAATAGAGCAACTAATAACCCATTTTCTGAAATAAGCCAACTAAAAATGCGATTTCCGTCTGCAGTAATGACTGTATTAAAGAAGGTTAACACTGGTTGGTCAGGTACTTTTTCACTCAAATAAACGGCAATTAATAAGTCCATCTGCATAAACGTTTGTGCTACTAGTATTCCAGCAAGTATAAATAAAAGAAAGACCTTATCTTTAACAATGATTCGATAATCTTGAAGCTGATCCCAAATAAACCTTGTCCATTTTACAGATGAATCTGAAACGAGACTGTTTTCTCTTTTCTCTGGTGCTGTTTCACGAACGTAGATTGCAATCAATGCCGCGACGGCGAAACTGACAATAGAAGCGATAAGAAGTAAAGGGAATCGATGTTGAAAGAAAAAAAGACCGCCTAATATTGGCCCTACAACAACAGAAATATTTAAAGCTGTATAGAAAACGGCAAAAACCGTATTACGATCTTTTTCCGCCACAACATCTGCCACCATTGCGTGACTAGCTGGCCAATACAATGACCCAAATACCCCAAGAATGGAGAAGCTAATGAACGTTAGCATTGGTGAAACAAGCCATGGGGAGTTTGCGAAAGCAAATACGACAAAGGTGAGTCCTTGACCCACTGCAGAGATAAACATCATTTTCTTTCGTCCATACTGATCTGCACAATATCCTCCTACTAAGTTAGCTACAACAGCAACAACCTGTGATAAAACAAGTAAGAGTCCGGCCATTCCTTTGCCAAAGGACTCCGAAAAGTAAATAGCCATAAACGGGAAGAACATCCAAAAAAGAATGTTCATCATCCCTTCACCCAAAAGCCGTATCTTTAAATTCCGATCCCAATCTTTTATTCTCATGTACTTCCTCCACTATGCATGTATCCTAAGGCTAAGTTAGTAAATTGAATGGATACTTGGCTTGTTTATACGCTTACAATTAACGTAACATGACCATAAAAAAAGAGAAACGGCTCATAGAGCACATTTCTCTTGGATTTGCCTGTTTTATTTTTTCGAGCTATCAATAGTACTCATTTTAGGCTTGTAGAATGAACGATTATCAAGTGCAAACACTCGATCAGTAAATTCGCCAGGTTCTACTTTATCAAGAGCTCTATCGAGCATATTCATTTTCGCATCAATGTTATCAATCATATGCAGCATTTCTGCTTCACGAATCATAGGAGGTTTAGGACTCCCCCAATCCGCTTTTCCATGATGACTTAAGATAAGATGTTGAAGAAGCATCACTTCTTCACCGTCAATTTCTAATTCTTTTGCAGCCTGACCGATTTCATTAACCATGATGGAAATATGGCCAAGTAATTTCCCTTCATTCGTATAGCTTGCTGCAATGGATCCGGACAGTTCAACTACTTTTCCAAGATCATGGAGGATTATCCCACCATATAGCAGATCCGTATCTAGAGAAGGATAAAGATTCGCTAACGACTTGGCAATATCAAGCATCGAAACAACATGATAGGATAAGCCTGACACAAATTCATGGTGATTTTTCGTTGCTGCAGGAAAAGTCAGAAAGTCATTTTGGTGTTTTTTCACAAGGTGACGTGTAATCCGTTGTATGTTTGGATTACGCATTTCAAATACATATTGCGTCACTTTCTCCATGATTTCGTTCATCTCAAGAGGTGCCGTTTCAACGAAATCACCCACCTTGACTTGATCCATGTCTGTTGCGAGACGTATCGCTTTAATTCTAAGCTGATTGCGTCCACGGTAGCTTGTCACGTCTCCTTTTACCTTGATGATCTGCTGAGCATCAAAGCTTTCTTCATCGTCTGGAGAAGCATCCCAGAGCTTTGCTTCAATATCTCCAGATTTATCTTGAAGAATTAAAGTAAGGAAAGGTTTTCCGTTACTTGCTACACCTTTTACTGATGATTTAATTAATAAGTAGTGATCAACTTGATCTCCTACGCGATAATGTCCGATTCCTTTGAATTCCTTCATCTTTCCACCTCCGGGGCAAAATGTATTTACCTAGTATAGCATAGCCCTAATACATCATTAGGACCTTTCGCTTCGTTTTTTTGGCAATATAATTGAGAAAACAACACCATGGTCCAAGTTCGCCACTTCAGCTTTACCTGAGTGACGTTCAGCAATTTTCTTTACAATAGCTAGACCAATCCCAAATTGACCTTTATCCCCTTTTTGGAAAGGTTCAAACAACTGCTCTTTTTCTACCTTTTGAAACGAAATTTCTTCTCCATCATTAAACACTTCTAGTATGATGGTTTCATCCCTCTGGATTGCATTTAAGTGAATTTCGCTTTTCGCATACCGCAATGCATTTTGAACAAGATTGTCCATAGCAGTTAACATCTGTTCGTGAACAGCCATCAACTCAACATTTTCACCAGATATTGTAAACGTCACATCTTCACGCTGGTACATGAATCGTTCACGAATCTCTTCAGCAAGAACCCCAAATCGAAATGGTTCCCAGTTTCCCTCAGGTTCATCAATGGAATCTAGTTTAATATAAGTAAGCATCCCTTTTACCCTTTGATCCATCCGATCAGACTCATTTAGGATAATTGTCATTGTATTATCAAGAGAATCTGGCATTACGCCATCTTTAATGGATTGGGCATAACTTTTAATGATCATAATTGGTGTTTTCAATTCATGAGAGGCATGCTGTATAAACGTTTTCTGAGCCTTATCATACCTCATTAAGTTCTGTCTCATTGATTCAAATTGATTGGAAAGCTTCTGGAACTCTTCATCACCTTCCCACTTGAAAGGTTCTTTCCAATTGCGGTTAGCAATTTGATCGAAGCGTTCTCCGAGAACGGTTAGTGGTCTCCGTAAATACCTTGCAATCCACGCTGCAGGCAAAAGACTAAGCAATAATGCAAAAAGCAAAATAATGATAAGTCTAAACCAGAGGCGATCAATCATTTGATTACGATACGTGTCCCACATATAAGAGATAAAGTACGCTTCTTGTCCGTTAACATCTACTTTAGATATCACATAAAACAAGGATGCCTGATTATTATACGTTAACTCATAGCGCCCCTTCTCTTCTTTCTGATCAAGTGCGTTTTTACGCATTTCGATAATTACTTCATCAGGTATGGGGTCTCCCTGCAATGGTCCACTATAAAGTCTTGTAATCAACGTATGGCCAACCGAACGCTCCGCGTCTCTTCGTTCAATAAAATCTTGATCCGTTTGAGGAGGAAGTGGCCCGTCTTGATCCGGAAACGTATATCGCTGCTGCTCACTTTCAATAATCTGATATGTCTCTTCAGTTAGCGTGCCTTTAATGGAGAGAGGGTAGATCACCGCAATCACTACCCCAACAAGCAGAACAAGAATCATAAATGAGAGCCAGATTCGTTTCGTTAAATTTAAGCGAATCATGTAATCAACCGATAACCAAGGCCGTATGACGTTTCAAGGTTCATGCGTGGCATTTTCTTTCTTACTCGTCTAATCACATCGTCAACAGCACGATCTGACCCCACATAATCATCCCCCCATACCTGAACGAGAATTTGTTCACGGGATAAGGTTTGATTCACATGCTCGACTAGGAAAAGAATTAAATCCATTTCCTTCGTCGTTAATTCAACTGGCTCTCCTCGATCAAGTACTTTTCTCGATACCGGATCTATTTCATACTCCACAATCTCAAACCTTTTCTGGGAAGATTGTTGGTACACTCTCTTTAATAATTTTTTGGCGCGAATAATAAGTTCTCTCGGCATAAATGGTTTAGCAATATAGTCATCGCTTCCTAATTCCAATCCTACAATACGATCTAGATCCTCATCTCTCGCAGAAATGAAAATAACCGGTACGTCGTCTTCAGCTTTTATTTTCTTTAATAACTCATACCCATCTATCCCAGGTAGCATGATATCTAGAATCCACAGGTGGCAAGATTCGTGAATACTCTCAAGTGCTTCCTCACCACTCATAAACGCTTTAACTTGAAACCCTTCTTTTTCCATATACGTTTTTAAGATTTGCACTAGATTTTCTTCATCTTCAACTAAATGTATTTTATAAACTTCTTCCATAAGATCACCTCATTAGATTGTCCCTTTTTTTGTGGAAGCTGGCGACGGATCAAGTATGTGAATCCTGTCATCTATCCCAACTGTTGTAGATGAATGACACGTTAATAAAATAACCTGAATGTCTTTTGAAAATCTTTTAATAAATGCTTTCGCAACATCAGTTCTTTTTTCATCAAAGTTCACAAAGATGTCATCGAGAAAAATAGGCATCTGAACTGTCGAAATAGACGCAAGCGAAAGTCTTATACAAAGGTATAACTGCTCTGCCGTGCCTCTACTTAACTCAGACGGCTTGTATGCTCGGCCGTCCACGTTCAGCACTCGAAATTTATTACCTTCTACAGGAGGATAAATAGCTGTATACCGACCTTCTGTGATTATGTTGAAATAGCTCTCTGCTTTCTTTATGACCGCGGGGAGACGTTCTTCCTGATACCTTGCCTTCGCCCTCGTTAGAAAATCAGATGCTACCTTCAGTACAGACCATTTCCACGCAAGAGAATTAATCTCATCTTCCTTCTGCTGACGCTGTAAGAGAAGTTCTTCGTAAGTTCCATCTTCTGTTAAGAGACGAATTTGTTCGTTTTCACTTGCAATCTGTTGATAAAGACCTTGCTGCTTTTTCATAATAGAAGTCTCTTCGTGCTCCAGCTGTTCACGATGATATTCGATTTCTTCCACCGTAGTATGCTCCACGAACGATTCATCACTTAATTGGGAAGTAATCGTTGCGAGCTGTCGTTTAAGCTCTTGTGCTTCTTTATGAGCCTTTCCCTTCACACGAAACGCTTCCTCATTATCTTCACCTGCTAAGCGCATCAGCTTGTTCATTTCATCATTACAGCTTTGCCACTTTTCGGTTCCCCCACCAAGCTGCTCTTCAAGTTCTTGAAGCTTGTTTGTTGCGAGGTCTATGTCTCTCATTAATTCTCTTTGTTCCTCTGCCTTCTGCAGCAATAGCTGTATCGCTTTATCAGGCTCCTGGTAGGAAACAATTGCACGCTCGCATAGTTTCTTTATTCTATCTTCAACTACCGTTAAACTGTAGTCAAGATCTTCTATTTGCTGCTGCTTTTGATTTCGTTCCGTCTGAACCTTCTTAATTGACCCAATCCTATCAAAAGCATCAAGCAATGAATCGGTAGGAATGTACTCAGGAAAAGGATGAATCGTTCTCCACTCTTTCAACTTATCATCAAGTTGATACCTTTCTGCTTCCCACAAGTCTACTTTTTCAGCTGCTTTCAAATAGGTTCGATTAAGGCGATCGACCTGGTCTTTTAATGACTCAGCTTGTCTCCTCAACTCTCTATCGCGAATAAGCACCTCATCTTCACTCTTCGTCTCAGTACTTTTAGAGGTCATTCTCATTAAAATGGCACCACCCACCACTATAGCCGCTGCTACAAAACCAAGCAGCCAACTTTCATAAATGCCAAGAATAATAAAGACTAATAACGCGACAGCTATCATCCCAAACGACCACTTCTGATTAGTAGAAGACGATTGTTCTTTTTCTAACCTTTCCCGATCTTTCGGTGAAAGAAGGCGTGTTTTCAGACGATCATACTCATTCTCCTCTTTCTCCAGTTCATCTCGTGCAGAAAGAAAAGCTTCCTGAATATACTGGTATTTCTGATCAGAAAGCTGATAGGACGCCACCAATTGTTTGAGACTCTCACGTCCAGTAAAGGTCGGATGGATGGACTTAAGAGCTTCTTCAGTCTGACCAAATTCCATTAGCTCTGATTCTAAAGTTGTATTAAGTGAGCGTATCTCACTCTGCAGTCTTCTTCTTTCTTCTGCTCTCCCACGATAAAGAATCATTTCTTCATTCCAATAAGATACCTCTTGTAAGAACGCATTCGAATCAGGAAGCAACTGAGCGTGATGAATATCATTTTCTAGTCGTTCTTTTCGTTTCTTTAACCCTTCTAATTCCCCAGAAAGAAGAACAGCTTGTTCTTTCCATTTATCCATTCTTATAAGTCCTTCTTCAGGAAAAGGATGAAACTCAGGAAGATTCTCGATCTCTTCTTCAAGTCTTTTTTTCTCATTCAATAAAGGAATGATATGCTTCTCACGCTCAAGCTTTCGCTGCTCATTTTGGATAAATTGCAACCGCTCAGCATTTTCTTGAACTTTTATTTCTAACTCCTTTGTCTTTTTGATAAGTTCATTGTAGTTCTCATTTTTCTTTTCCCATTCGTTTGTTTTCTTCTTTAAAGATTCGTAGGATTCCACATCTTGATTGAGTTGAGGTTTTCTTCCTCCAGGCTTAAAAATTTCACCCTGCCACTTGTCAAAATTCTTTTCAATTTCAAGTAATGAAGCTCCACCGCTCATTCCTGCTTCATAAAGGACTTGATTCCACGCTTCTTCATCATAATGATGATCATTATTTAAAGTTGTAAGGTTACAAAAGAAAATTTGTCTAAAACTAGCTCGATTCATTCCTTTTAAGAGCTTTTTTAAATCATCACTATTTCCTGAAGTACCATCTCGAAAATAGATATAAAGATTTTCAGAATTCCTATCCCTCGTCCGTTCAATTCTAAATGCTTCACCACTTTCTTCTACAAAGAGACTACCTCCAAAACGCGAGAGATGATTCATTTCATAATAGTTCTCCTGCCTGCTAGGAAAACCGAATAAAACATATTCAATAAAAGAGATAAGTGTAGATTTCCCTGCCTCATTCTCTCCAAAGATAAGCTGAAGTTCAGTTGAAACGTCTTCGATTTCATAATTCTCAAATTTACCAAACCCGTAAATTGTTAGACCGAGTAACCTCATTAACTCTCACCACCTTTTGACTCAATGAGATATGTAAGTAATAGCTCTTCAGCTTCTTTTATTAATTGTTGCTCGTCTTCAATGGGATGGAGAGCTTTTCTAGCTCGTCTATGTTCAAATAGCGGAGCTAACGCTTCTTTCATTTGGGAATGCTCGTACTGATCAGAGGTAAATAAAATATCCTGTAAAAATCCATTCTGCTGTTTTAAATTCTCGCGATCCCAGAGTGGCATTGATTTTAGAGTGAATTTATATGGCCAAACAAATCCTTCGTCTTCCATTTCTCTATTAAGTTGTAGCGTCTGCAATATATCTTCTAAATGATCCCCATGTATTAACTCTGCATGTATCGGGCTACTGCCAACTAATTCAAAATTAATGAAATGGCCTCCTGTAGAGAAAATTTCCTGATCCAAAATTTCTTCACAGTTATTTAAAAGATTTTGGATCGTATCACACTGTCCAATATCAATAATCGACTTGTGCCAGGTTACATCAGCGGTTTGATGAAAAACAAGCGATGGCTCAGAATCGCTTAACTTTACAACATAACACCCTTTTTCACCACGTTCTTTCGAGTGTGCTCCTTGTATATTACCGGGATAAACAATAAAGGGCTCTTCTGATAGTATTGCTCTCTGATGAATATGCCCAAGAGCCCAGTAATCAAATTTCTTATTCATTAGTTCAGTTATTGTGAATGGAGCATAGGAAGAATGTTCTGTTTGTCCTTCTAAATTCCCATGAAGCATTCCGATCTGGAAACTCTCTTCATCTACCCTTTCATATGCACTTACCATTTTCTCATTCACATGACGCGTGGGATAGCTAAAGCCATGAATATATGCGATTGGTGTCTGATCTCTGTTATACGAAACCGATTCTACTTCCGCTCCAAAAAAATAACTTGTATCTGGCCACGTTAAATCAACCCATTCTCCATCTAGCGCATCGTGATTTCCATGAGAAAGATAGCTATAAATGCCTGCCTCATCCAATCTTTTCAATTGTTGTAATAAAATCATCTGTGCTTTCAAGCTACGATAGCTACTATCAAATAAATCTCCTGCAAACAGCACAAAATCTACCCGTTGATTAATAGCAATATCAACGATTGTTCGTAATGAACGATAGGCACTTTCTCGAACAAACTCATGGATGGATTTAGGTAACTGATTTGTACCGGAAAATGGTCTGTCTAAATGAAGATCCGCGCAGTGCAGAAAGGTTACTTCTTTCATCACTCATCTCCCTTTCTAATGCTCTCTATCTCTCATTTTACCATAATCAAACGAGCGCACGTTCGCACGATTCCGCTTTTTCTCATTCAATGATTTTATACTCATCATGCGACAAGAAAAAAAAGAAAAGTCCCGGGAACTAAAGTTCCGGAACTTTCTAGATTGTTAGTTGAAAGCTATTACTCACGTCGTGATAGCTTTAACGCTTTGCCTATATCTTTTAAAGAAGATGATTTCCCATACATGAGAACACCACCTCTGTAAACTTTCGCCCCGATGATTGCAAAAAACACAATCGATCCAATTAGGAGTGCAAGACTAATGGCTACTTCCCAGAATGGAATGGAGAGCATACCTACCCGTAAGAACATCACTACTGGTGTAAAGAAGGGAATGAAGGACGAAATGGTGACAAATGTAGAAGACGGCGTACTTAGTCCAAACATCGCAATAAAGAAAGCGATGATAATGAGAAACTGGACTGGCATAATCATTTGCTGAACTTCTTCTGCTCTACTAACGAGTGAGCCTACCATTGCAAGAATCGTCGCATACAGTAAATAGCCAAGAATAAAGAATACGATCGCATAAATGATGAGTGAAGCTGAAAGGTTACTAAAATTAAGAAAGGATAGGAAACCTGCTTCTGCGAGCTCATCTTCCTGCATTTGCATAAAGAGGTACCCACTTGCAATAATGATCGCATATTGTGTTAAACCGAGTAAGGCAATTCCAAGTATTTTCCCAAACATTTGCTTGACTGGCGAAACGCTTGAAATTAAGATTTCCATTACTCTCGATGATTTCTCTGTCGCCACTTCCACAGCAACCATATTTCCATAGAAAATCACTGAAAAATAGATGACGAATAGAAGTACATAAACGAACACTCTTGCTTGATTTAATTCATCTTCTGTCTTTGCTCCTTTTTCGAGTGCAACTTTTTGAAACTGGACAGGTTGGTCGATTTCACTAAGCTGCTCCTGAGTAACCCCTGCTTTCTCAGCAGCAATTGTACTCTTCAATTGCTGAAGTGCTGATTCAAGAACTTGTGGAGTGACTTGTTCTGCTACTGTCTCCGCTTTATAAAGGGCCGTCGGTTCGGAATTTTCGTTTTCTTTAAGAATCAAATAGCTATCGAGATCACCCTCTTCAATAGCCTGTTCGGCTTTTTCTTCAGAGCCATCGAATTTTTCTAATACAATATCAGATTCCATCATCTTCATTTGGTTTTCAAGTTGTGTATAATACGAAGCTGTATCGATGACTCCCACTCGATCCGCTTCACTCGAATCGAAATTATCTATAATGGTCGAAAGATTTGTAATGAGAAAGATCATAAGTAGCGTAATAACCGTTGTAATAATAAATGCCTTGGACTTCAGTCGATTTAAATATGTTTGGGAGAGGACAATAAGAAATTTATTCATATGCCGCACCCACTTTCTCAATAAAGATATCGTTTAATGACGGCTCCTCTAGTTCAAACTTTCTAACAAACCCTTTGTTCATCAACTCGTGTAAAACCTTCTGAGAAACTTGCTCATTTGCTATTTGAACAGTGCTATAATTCATTCCTTGCTTTATGTGATGAACCCCTTCAATATTTTCTAGAAATGTTAGATCAAAATCAACGTCAATGATAATGTTTTTCTTACCATAAGAACGCTTGATTTCTTTTAAGTTCCCAGAAACAACTGCTTTTCCTTTATGTAGTATACAAAGATGCTCACAAAGTTCTTCCACATGCTCCATTCGGTGACTAGAAAACAAGATCGTTGTTCCTGCATTCTTTAAATCAAGAACAGCTTCTTTCAACACTTCCACATTTACTGGATCCAGCCCGCTAAATGGCTCATCAAGAATGAGAAGCTCTGGCTTATGAATAACTGCTGCAATAAATTGTATTTTTTGCTGATTTCCTTTTGATAATTCTTCTACCTTTTTATCAAGATATTCTGGCACATTGAAACGATCAAGCCATATAACAATTTCTTTCTCAATATCAGCTTTCTTCATCCCACGTAACTTGCCAAGATAAATTAATTGATCTTTCACTTTCATCTTTGGATAAAGACCGCGTTCTTCAGGTAAATAGCCAATTAAATGGCTTGAATCATAAGATATTTCTTCTTTCTTCCAGCTAATCGTTCCATTTGTTTGATCAATGAGGCGTAATAGCATTCGAAATGTTGTTGTCTTACCCGCTCCGTTACCTCCAAGTAACCCAAAAATCTCATTCTCAGGAATTGATAAATTAAGTCCTTCTACTGCTGTAAAAGGTCCGAATCTTTTTGATACATTCTGAAATTCGAGCATAGCTTCCCCCTTTATATTGACATTCATTACATGAAAAATAGCTTCCCAACTAGTATAACGTTTCGTTTTCTCAAAAGATTCGTTTTTTCCAAAAATAAGTGACAAGAAATTATTACATCGGTAAACTAAAAGGAGGAGGCGATAATATGGAAAAGTACATTATCACGGCATTCGAAAAAAGCGGAGAGACTGTTCTAGATGAAAGCTTTGATGCACAGGATGACAAAGAAGCAAAAAAAGTTGGCGAAGAACTCTTAAAGCAAAAAGGTTTTGAAAACCATACGGCACGAGTTGTATCCTCTGCTGGTAAATTAATCGTATTAAAAAGATAGCGCTATCATATTTTTATTTTCTGATGATTAGCTGATCGAATTGAAACTTTGGAAGTACTTCACCTAAGAATAGAACATTAAAAAGAACCGCCCGTCCGTAAAGGACGAGCGGTTTTCTTCTGTTATTTTAAGTTAATCCAAACGCTCTTCACTTCTGTGTAATTATTTAGTGCATAGGAGCCCATTTCTCTTCCCATACCAGATTGCTTATAGCCACCAAATGGAGAAGCCGCATCAAATGCATTATAGCAATTCACCCAAACAGTACCAGCTTTAATTTTGTTTGCAACATAGTGTGCGGACTTGAGGTTCTCTGTCCATAGTCCAGCAGCTAGTCCATAATTCGAAGCATTCGCTCGCTCGATTACTTCATCAAGGTCTTCAAACGGCATTGCGGCTACTACTGGTCCAAAGATTTCCTCTTTTGCAATGGTCATTTTATCATCCACATCAGAGAAAATCGTAGGTTGGACATAATATCCCTTATCGTAAGGAACCTGTCCTCCAGTAAGTAACTCAGCACCTTCATCCTGCCCTTTTGAAATATAGCTCATTACGCGTTCATGCTGCTCAGCGGATACGAGTGGTCCCATTTGCGTTTCAGGATCCAATCCTGCTCCCTGCTTGATCTTTTGACTATGACTCACTATATCAGCCATCACATTATCATAGGCTTTCTTTTGTACGAATAGTCTTGATCCAGCACAGCAAACCTGTCCTTGATTAAACATAATACCGCTTAACGCGCCTGGTATCGCTTTTGTCATATCAGCATCTGGTAAAATAATATTTGGTGATTTACCTCCCAGCTCAAGCGTCACTCGCTTCAAATCATTCGAAGCCTGGTTCATAATATACTTACCTACATCAGTTGATCCTGTAAATGCAATTTTATCTACATTTGGATGCTTAACTAGTGCATCACCTGCTGTTTCACCGTACCCTGGTACGACGTTCACAACGCCTTCAGGGAATCCAGCTTCCTCCATCAGCTGCGCTAGATATAGAGCTGAAAGTGGTGTTTGCTCCGCAGGTTTAAGAACAACGGTACACCCCGTCGCTAAAGCTGCTCCAAGCTTCCATGCCGCCATAAGTAGAGGGAAATTCCATGGAATGATTTGTCCAACAACCCCTAAGGCCTCATGACGTGTGTAATTAAAATATGGTCCATTAACGGGAATGGTTTGTCCCATAATTTTTGTTGACCAGCCAGCGTAGTATCTAAAGTGCTCAATCGCTAGTGGTACATCGGCATTCTGCGTTTCACGAATCGGCTTACCGTTATCAAGCGTATCAAGCATGGCAAGTTCTTCTTTATTTTCTTCCATTAAATCAGCAAGCTTATAAATTAATCGGCTTCTAGCTGACGCAGACATGCGCGACCACGGACCACTGTCGAAAGCTTTACGAGCTGCCATAACGGCTTCATCAATATCTTCTTTCACGGCTTCACTAACTGTTGCAAGCACTTCACCAGTTGAGGGGTTTAGGGTATCAAATGTTCTTCCTGATAACGAATCCTTCCATTGACCATTAATATAAAGTTTTTTCGTTCCTTTCAGAAATTCAGTCACCTTTGGATTCAAGTCGAGTAATTTTTGCATACTATCCCTCCAGAATTCAAAATTATCAAACATTATACATATTAGCGGTTTTTTCGTGAAAGCCTTTTCATTTTGTTAAAATGATTCAAAAGTAACATAAAAAACGCCTTCATTCCCCATAAATCGCCAGGGTTCGATGAAGGCGTCTATATTCTCTTTAACCATTACCTTTTTAATTGAACTCGCATTTGTCTTCTAAAAACTTCTTTAACCATGTAGGATACGCCCTGTTGATCATTTGAGCGGGTTACCCAATCCGCAAGTCGTTTTAGCTCATAAGAAGCATTTCCCATCGCGACACCAAGGCCTGCTTGACGAATCATTTCAGCATCACAATCCGCATCGCCAATTACCACCATTTGATCGACAGATACTCCTAATTTCTCTCCTAAAATGCGCAATCCTTTTGCTTTTGAGACGCCTTTTGGAATGATTCCAAAATTACATTTTGTCGATCGAACAACCGAAATAGAAGGAATTCGCTCTTCTAACAGGAGACGGGCTTCCTCTCTTTCTTCTTCATTAAAGAAATGAGCGTCAATTTTCGGAGGGGATAAATCTTTCTTTTCGAGATACTCACTTAAGGTTTCAACAAAGTTCACGGGGTAGAATAATGGATCTCCTATTCCGAGCGTCATTTTAGCAGATAAGTAATGATTATGCTTTACGCGATTACCAACGGCTAATCGTTCATGAATAATGCGAATATGGCAGTCAAATCCTTCAAGGATCTTAACAATCTCACGAACATCTTGATTGGGTATTCTCTCTTCATAAACCGGTTCTTCAACCTCTTCAGCAATAAACGCGCCGCTATGAGTAACGAGCATCACATCATCTAACTTCACCGCCTTTGCAATTTTCTTAGCAGATGCAAAGTTGCGACTAGTCGTTAGCGTAACGTAAACTCCCTTTTCTCTCACATAGCTAATAGCGTCCTTTGTTTCCTTATCAATTTTATGATTGGATCTAAGCAAAGTCCCATCAATATCTAAGGCAAGAAGTTGATAGACCATTCGGATCCCTCCTGTGTAAAAAGTAGTCCTTATAACACTTATCTCTATGACTCGTAATTCTTGTCTTATCACTTAAATTTATGATAATGACATGTTTGGATGAATTTGGCGTTTAGAATACGGACACCGTGGGAAGTTTTAATATGAAACTAGTTTATTACAAATAGATTACAAATAACGAAAGGGGTTTTACTTATGACCAAAGGAAAAGAGAGAATCAGGTTTGACTGCACAGGAGAATTCAATGAACCACACATTTACAAATGCTCTGAATGTGATCATGAATTTCGAGGTACTATTGGAGGAAATGAGAAAAGAGAACTTCAATTAAATTGTCCTGAGTGCGCCATTGAAGAAACGATCATTTCGCAACCAACTCAATTTGAAGTTGTTGGCGTAATAGAAAACGCTTCATAGTCCTTATTTTTTTATATTTTAATACCAGCTCTCTCATTTTGTGCTTATTCGATTGAAGCATTTGTTTCACTCGAATAAACCCAAAATCACACAGCAACAAAGGTTATACGCTAACTTACTTCTTATGAACAAGTAATCGGTACTATGAATACAAAAAACGGTTCACCCAATTGGGTGAACCGTTTTTTGTATTATTGCTGAACGTCTTCTTCAGGGCTACCGTAAAGGTCCTCTAGAGGCTTCGTTACGATTTTGTTGATGTCCTGAATAACCTGGCTCATGCGCTGCTCTTGTTGCATCAACTGAGAAATCACTTCATGCTGCTGAACAAGTTCAACTTGTTGTTGAGCCGTTTGAGCTTCTTCCTCTGTGATCTGTTGACCACTCATTTGCTTTTGTTGAAGCTCCATTTGCATGTTACGGAAGTTATCAAAAAGTTTCTTTGCTACTTCATCCTGGTTTACCTGATCATATAATTCTTTAAGCTTTGTGTAGTCCTCGTGCTCACGCATTGCGCTTTCTAATTCGTATGCTACGTCGTAAAGATTTTTCTCTGCCATTGTATATACCTCCTTAGTAAATGAGGATTATTTCGCTCTCATAACCCTGTACTTCCCCACTATAACAAAGACTGACACGAAATTCATCCAATAAGGGTAATGATTACTCCTTGAATTAAACCAATCATTCCTCCGAGCACAGCTCCAAGGTACGTGATCATCTTAAATTCACGACGTGAAATCGAAAGAACCATCTCTTCAAGACGTCCAACAGAGAACGTCTCCACCTGACTTTTCACTACGTCTGCCAGGTGTAGTTGTTCCATGAGTGGCTGGAGATTCTGACTGAGATACTGACCAGCAGCATCTACTAGTCGTGGAACTATGTCTTCAACAATACGCTCCTTATATGGATCAACTGCTTCCGATAGACTAAGATTCAGAACGTGATTAATTGGGAGTTCATTCACAATGAGATCTGTTACCTCTTTGACAAGTTCTTCTGAATTAAATTTATCTTCAAACGCTGCAAATTTCGTTTCTTTAAGCGAATTCCACTCTTTCTCAAGCATCGTTATGATAACATTTTGAATATCGTCTTGCTTAAGAAGACGAAGTAACTCAGGCTGTACTTTATCTACTAGTCTTGTGTTTGTAAAAAACATGTTAATCATGCTTCCAAGCGTTCCTCGATCTGCAAGATAACGGTCGATCATAACAGAAAGCTTATGCTTGCCCTCAGCAGAAGCAATGTAATCACTAATTTTTGTTAAAACGAGATCAGCAATTGGTTCAATTGAGCTATCAATTCTCATTTGCATTTTTTCCGGAAGAATCTCAGCTAGTTCTTTATTTTTCAAATCCAATAGTTTCTTTTCAATTTTCCCATTGATGTAGGAGCTTGCATTGGCTCTAATATCTTTGGCTGGATCCTCTAGATGAAGTCCTTTCTTTAAAAGTGTTTCAATTTTCTCATCAGACTCTAAAAGTTTAAGAACTTCTTTTTGCGCATATTCAATCATCGTACGCTTGAATACTGGATCGTTCATTTTTTGCTGTATTCCCTCAGCCGTTAGAAGATGTTCAACGACCATTTTACCTAGCTGGACTGCCAGCTCATCTCTACGTTTTGGAATTAATCCTGGGGTAAATGGAACTTTCCACTTCCCTATATAACGAGCTTCATATGGCCTAAATAGCATTTTAATAGCTAACGAATTTGTAAACCCACCTATAACAGCGCCAATGGCAATCATAAATAGGATCGTTATGATAATGGACGACATCGTACCTCAACCTTTCTATTTCTCACGTTCACATAGTAAACTCCATCTTCATAGTATACGATATCCGCTATTGCCTATCCAGTTAAAGGAAGGTAAAAAAAGAAAAAACGTTGAACGAGGGTCTTGAATGAAACATACTGAAAAGATTATTTTACAACCAGAGAATTCAACCTCAGCTCAATCTAATCATACCCTTTCCATTCCAGAAAACATCGCCTCAAAATGGAAGCTTTCAGATACATCACTTAGACTTCGATGTGGCGTGCTTGAGGAATTTGTAACAGTCAAGGTCTATCGCACTTCATCAAGTCATACCGTATATTGTTCACCCGAACTACTAGCTTCTCTGTCTCTTCCAAATCAATCTCTTCCGATTACACTTACCTATAGTCATCAGCAACAAATGCTCTCAATCGGTCCTATTTTCTGTCTTGCGATTAACATTTCTAGACTGAAAGAAACACCATTCGGATCCTATACGGAATTCTGTAAAGAAGTCGCAGAATACTGCGAAGAGCATCATATTCTGTTCTATGTTTACACACTAAAACCGTGGAGTGACACTAAAGTCTCGGGTATGATTTGGAACCAACGTGACTGGGTAGAAGCCACGCTACCCATCCCTTCTGTCATCTATAATCGAATTCATTCGAGAAAGCTTGAGAAATCCGTTTACATTCAACAATTAAAAACCTATTGGCGTGATCAACAGATCCCCTATTTTAATGAATCCTTTCTTGATAAATGGGATGTTCATCAGAAGTTACTTTCTTACGATGAAGTCGCACCCTATCTTCCTGAAACGGTTTTGTTAGAGACAATCGACGATATTCATTTCATGATCGATAAATACCCTATCCTTTATTTGAAACCTTTAAATGGAAGTCAGGGAAAACATATTTTTCGAATCACTCAGAAAGATGATCTCTATTACCTTGATTACTCAAGCTTTAATGGCAATCAAACGCTCACGTCACATTCGCTTCAAAACATTTATACGACCATTCGCTCACGATCTAAAACGATTCCTTATCTTATTCAACAAGGCATTCCCCTAATTGAGGTCAATGGATGCCCCGTTGATTTCCGCATTTTATGCTTGAAAGGTATTGGAGACAAGTGGTCAGTTGTCTCAGCCGTTTCGCGCGTTTCTAGAACAAATGACCAGTTCGTATCCAATATTGCACGCGGCGCGTTACTAAAAAAGTTTGATGAGGGGCTCACCCCCTTAGAGGATTCAATGAAAAGACAAATGAAGCGAATCCTTCCCGAATTGGCCTGTGAGATTTCACAGATCATTGATCGTGAAAGTGAAGGAGTATTTGCGGAGCTTGGAATCGACATGTCTTCTGATAAAAATGGTCACCCCTGGATCATTGAAGTGAACACAAAACCTTCCAAGACTTCTGAAGGAATCACACCAAGTACCTATCGCCCATCGGTTAAAGCACTTATCCGCTTAATTAACTGGTACACGTCATCTTAAAAGGAGCAAGGTATGACATCACTTGGTATTTTACAACGTTCGCTCCAACATGAAGGAGATTACCTTTCTAAATTAGGTGAAGCAGGATCCACTTCTGGATTTAACGTCTATCGTTTTTCTCCAGATCAGCACTTTAGAAATAGTCTTCTAGGAATGAAATACGATCCAAAGACAAAAAAATGGCTGGAAACAAATTTTCCGATTCCTGATTTTATTTATGATCGCTGCTTCCATAATGGTCTCATAACAGAAATGGAAGCCTCCTTTATTAAGTGGTTAAAAAACGAGTCTAACGCTACATTTCTAGGACACGGGTTACCAGGAAAATGGGCGATATACAAACAATTAAAGCAAAAGCCATTTATAAATCGGCACCTTCCACAAACAGTTAAGCTTCAGCCTGCTACTAGCGCTAGCGTTATATCCGATTTATTAACGAAGCACGAGAAGGTCGTTCTAAAACCAGTGGTAGGTTCTCAAGGAAATGGGTTAATGCTCCTTACCCGAAATCAAAATCAAGTTGATGTTCAAATCAATCATAATGGGAACGTCCTTCATCATACTTATGATACAACCAGTTCTTTCCTCAAAATAATGAGGAGAATTCAAAACCAGCGTGACTATATAGCCCAAGAATGGCTTTCTTTACTTGACCAAAACAACCGACCTTTTGATCGAAGAGTGGTAATGAAGAAAACGTCGATCGAAAGTTGGAAGGAGATTGGCCGTGCTACGCGCGTAGGGAGTTCTGACTCTTTTGTATCTAATTTGCATAGTGGTGGCTCTATTCAAAGTGATCACAAGCTCTCTATTCCCGAAACTGTTCTCCAAGCCGCAGATCAAAAGATTAATCTCCTCTCCCGTTGTATTGCTACTAACCTCGAGAGTACATTTCCTCCGTTGTTTGAACTTGGTCTTGATTTCGGAATTGACCGAAGTGGTAAAGTCTGGTTACTTGAAGCCAACTCTAAACCTGGACACAAAGCCATTCAACCATACGATTCTTTACATTTTATACCGTTTCAATATTGCCGGTCTCTCATGAATGAGAAGAAAGGGGTTATCGAATCATGAACACGATTCTTCCATTAAAAAAGGACATTAATTCTCAAGGGAATTTCTATGTTCCTCCAACAAAGTTTAAGGAATGGGTTGACCAAGTTTCTTTTCCGAATCAACTTTGCTTTGGGTCAAGACGCTCATTCTGCACGGTTTCTCCTCACCCTAGTAACAAAGAAGAATACCTTATTTCAGAAGACTTATGGAAAATATTAGGTGTTCCTGAAGAAATGTCTGTTCACCTTTTCGAAAAAGGAAATTCTCTTCATATTGGACCTTTAGTAGGTATTTTCACTGCAGGATTTACTAAGGATAGTATGAGACCTATCGGAGAGCGCAGTATGTATTTTGCCAAGCTACTATCCGCTACCTCTAAGTGTGGTGCTTTTGGCTTTGCATTTGGTGCTCATCATATTGATTGGAAAACGGGAAGCATCAAAGGATTAATGTATAACAAGCGAGGATGGTACAGAGTAACTGTTCCCATTCCTGATGTTGTATACGATCGACTACCGAATCGAAGCTCAGCAAGCATCGAACAAGTAAGCACTACAATGGAGAAACTTCAATCTCAATATTTCACTCCCTGGTTTAACCCAGGATTTTTCGATAAATGGACGATGTTCGAAAAGCTACGTGAAGACTCAATCGTTAAGCCGTATTTACCTGAAACTGTATTAAGTCCTAAGAGCGCCATAATCTCACGTATGTTAAAGGATTACGAACAGATCTTTATTAAGCCTGCCAACGGTAGTCTTGGGCTTGGGATTCAACAAATTCTAAAGCCAGCCGATGAGAAGTATTATTATTGCAGGTTCAGAACGGACAAAGAAAATCGTCTAAGAAGATATACCTCTCTTGCACGCCTTCTTAAAACCCAATATCCAAACGGCATGAACGGTTTAATTGCTCAACAAGGAATTGACTTACATCGGATTAATCAGCGTTCCATGGATTATCGTGTTCATACAAACAAAAACAAAGAGGGGAAATGGGAAGTTAGTGCGATCGCTGCAAAGATTGCAGGAGCTGGAAGTTTAACCACTCACATGGCTTCTAACGGAACAGTTAAAACAATTGGAGAGCTCACTTCTGAATTTGGTATTAAAAAACAAGTTGAAACAGATTTAATGGAAGCTTCCCTGCTACTAAGTCGTGCCATCGATAAAAGAGTTTCAGGCTTTATTGGCGAAATTGGATTTGACCTCGGGATTACAAAAGAAGGGGACATTTATTTATTTGAAGCAAATTCAAAACCTGGAAGAGGCATTTTTGCCCATCCGAGATTGAAAGCGGAAGAAGCCAAAACGAGAACATTACCAATGGAATACGCGATCTTTTTAGCAAGATCCACCATTGAAAAACAGCTGGTTACACCAGTATGATCGAATTATTTTACAGTAGAGAAAATAATCGGTGGCATCAAAAAAGTAGCTATCAATATGTATATTGGGGGAAAGAGCCATCCAGGCTCTCTCCCTCTCCTGCTTTCTCTTCTTCTATTGTAAAGCTTCAAACTCCTCATGATACCATTCGACCTCTTGTTGGCATACTGGCAGGGTCTAACTTACATCACCATTTCAGTGGCAATGCTGCGATCTTCAAATCCATTCAAAAGGAATTGACTGATTCCGGAGGGCTTTCGTTTGTTTTTACACCTGACGACATTTATCCCTCATATATCAATGGCTATCTCTATGATGCTACATCTCAAAAATGGACAGGTTTTCGCTTCCCATATCCTAATATTGTGTACAATCGAATTCCTGACAGGGCAGAAGAACGCATTCCAAAAGTGAGATCTTTTTTCAACTTGTTGAAGTTAAAAGGCATTCCATTTTTTAACCGATCTTTTTTCCTCAAAAATGAAATACTCGATCACTTAGCTGAGAATGAAGCATTAATGCATCACATTCCAGAAACAGCTTGCTTTACAGATGCGAATCTTAATACATTTCTAAAAACATATTCATCTATTTTCTGCAAACCTGCATCTGGAAGCAAAGGTAGAGGAATATTTAAAGTTAAAACTGTTAAGTCCGGTTTTCTATTCACCGATCACGAAAACACTCGTTTCTTTCCAAATCTCGCCTTAGTTAAAGAACACGTCACTCCCTTAATTCATGAGCAATATTTGATCCAACGTGAAATTGATCTCGCAACTCATAATGAATATCCTTATGATTTTAGAATTCTTTTGCAAAAACCATTAAAAAGTTGGCAGGTCACAGGTATCGGCATAAGAGCTGCACAGAATAACAGCCTGACGACTCATGTTCCAAGAGGAGGAAAAATCCTCCCTTTTCATAAGGTGGCCAACAATGACGATGAAATTCGGGTAAGAGAGCTCGCTATTCGCACTGCAGAATCACTTGAAGAAAAAGAAAAGATGCTTGAATGCTCCTTGGACATTGGTAAAGATAGCGAAGGACATTTCTGGATTTTTGAAGCGAATTCGAAACCAATGCGTTTTGATGAACCACTTATTCATCAAGCATTTATACGTTCTCTCCTCACTTCTTTTCGAACGTATTCTGCGTATTAGCTTCCTATGTTATGATGATAAAAAAGGTGATTTGGGGGAATACCATGATTTCGCACTTTCAATATAAATCAGTTGGATCAAAAATAAGAAAACCTAAATGGGAAGTATCTTTTTTCTATCAGGGAACATATTATCGTACTCTTTATCTCCATACTGGCCAATTCGAATGGTATCAACCTGCTCCACCTGAATCGGAGCAAAACAAACTGCAATCTCAAATTCATGAGCTCATGCTTTTTCACGTCTATGAACAGCAGGACTCATAATTCTCCTGATTTCTTCACATAATAACCCTATTCAAAGAAATAGGGAGATGAAAAAGGATGCCGAACAAAAGAACTGAAGACTCTCAGTACGAAGGTCGCGATAAATACGATATGGACATTGACCGTATGGTTAATGAAGGAATGGCCGGCGGTGCCGTTCATCAAAGTTACAAGCAGGCTCAAATCGAGGAAGCTATTCCACTCATGGAACAGGAGCCACCACATCGTTCAGGTAAACAAAGAAGAAATGATGATCAACAAAACTATTCATAATCACATAAAAGTAAATGCTTTTCATTCGTTCACTGAAACTGAACGAAGACAATCACTGCTAATTTAGAAAAGAACCTCTTACACATATAGAGGTTCTTTTCTTTGATTCATTATTAATTTGTGTTCATCATTACGTTATACTATATGTTAACTGTTACTTAGGAGGGGCACTTATGAATGCAAAACTAGCTGAACTATATGGAAATGATTTCGTCGTTACCTCCGATCAACCTGATCTTTTCCACTGGTATAGAACAACCGATGGTGAACGATTTGGCATACGTAAAACGCGACTAACAAACGAGGAAAATGAGTTATTAAATGCCTTCTTCCCTACTGTCCGACTGGAAAATGAGTCCATGACCCTTACCCAAAAAAAATGGACATCTCTTCTTTTTGAGGACGATCTCAGCGTTGACCTTACAATAGATCTCCCAATTCGATACATACATTTCAACCTCAAAAATGCACCATCAGATCTATCCGATTTCACAGAAGCCATGACCGGCTTATTTTCAGAAGAAACTGTACTCCTATTTGAAAATGACAAAGAAGGTCTGCTCGTTCAAACAAATGAATTTGACGAACAGATGGTAGATGAACTTAAACAAACAGCTGCTGCACTTACTGCCGACTTTTTCACAGGCATGTCTCTTTTTGTCGGACAAACGATTCAACATTATGATAACAGCCATTTAAAACGGATTTATAAAGCCGAAAAAAAATGGTTCTCAACAGGACGAAATCTTATGCCATCACAAATGGTATTTACGCACCAGGATATGGTCCCGTCCGTCCTCTTCCACGAGGCAAGTGACGAATCGATTGATTACTTAATTAAAGCTATCGAACCCGTACAACATGACACAGAGCTTTTGAAGAGTATTCGCATCTACTTAGAATCTAACTTAAATATTACTCTTGCAGCCAAACAACTTTATGTACATCGAAATAGTCTTCAATATCGTGTGGATAAATTTATAGAGAAAACAGGAATTGATGTAAAAAGTTTTCAAGGAGCTGTGATGGTTTACCTTTCTCTTCTTGCGATGGAACTGCGTTAATAAACGCAGTTTTTTTGGCTCTATAATATTTGTTGGGGTTTAAGAAAATGAAGCACAAAAATACACGCAAGCTCCTATATCTTTTACACTTGAATTGACGAGAAACAAGAAAAAGATTGGAGTTGCGTGTACGTGCATTTTAACATGAATTTACCCGGATTAGAAGAAGTGATGGTATCGAAAATGGAAGCCATTAATGGCCAGTATCATGTTCATATTGAAGTGCCAAAGAAGGCGCACCAGTGCCCCCAATGTGAAGAATGGACTGTACGTGTTCATGATTATCGGACTCAGAAAGTACAACACCTTAAAGTATTTGAGCGAACGGCTTTTTTGTTTTATCGCAAGCGCCGTTATGTGTGTGCTTGTGGGAAACGATTCGCTGAAAGGAATTCGATCGTCAATCGCTATCAGCGTCACTTAAAGGAATGGAATCAGGCCCTGGGATTACGCGTGGTACAGGGGAAGAATTTCAAGGATACCGCAGCCCAATTTCGTACGTCGCATTCAACTGCGATAAGGCGGTTTGATGAAGTCGCCGCACCAACGCTTCAAGAAGTGAGTGATCTTCCTCGTGTCATCGCTATTGATGAATATAAAGGAGATACCGATGAAGGAAAATATCAAGTTGTCATTGCGGATGGAGATACAAAGCAGCCTTTGGATATCCTTCCTAATCGCTCCATTGAGACCGTAAAGGACTATCTTCGCAAGAAGGGGTCGCGAGTTGAAGTGGTGATCATGGACATGAGCTATGCCTTCAAGTCAGCTGTTCAAAAGGCACTAGGAAAGCCAATCATCGTGGCTGATCGCTTTCATTTTTGTCGCTACATCTATTGGGCATTAGAGCGTGTACGAAGAAGAGTTCAACAGAATTTCCATGATTATGACCGTAAAAAGTGCAAGCGAATGAAGCATGTTTTTTACAAGCGATATGAGCAGTTGAGTGAGAAACAAAA
The DNA here is from genome assembly GCF_056173725.1 of Anaerobacillus sp. 63XJN7_4_ISO-PGPR-S23-413. Lineage (NCBI taxonomy): Bacteria > Bacillati > Bacillota > Bacilli > Caryophanales > Bacillaceae > Anaerobacillus > Anaerobacillus sp. 63XJN7_4_ISO-PGPR-S23-413. The sequence goes on along the minus strand of NZ_CM149688.1, from coordinate 512,724 downwards.
GTGGTATCTGGACCGTTACCTTGGATTATCCGAGGAATTACGAAAGGCTTACGAGTTAAAAGAAGCGTTTCGAAGCTGGTTTGAGGAAGCGAAACGAATCGGTCAAGAGAATCCTAACCAAGTTAAACAGTCTCTGTATAATTACTACAAAACGGTTGAAGCAGCGAATATGAAGGAGTTCAGACAAGCCGTTCAAACACTTAAGAACTGGCAACCAGAAGTCCTGAATAGTTTTTTGCCTTGAACTATAATAATGGTTTTATCGAGGGTTTAAACAATCAAACGAAGGTCATTAAGCGAAATGCCTTTGGTTTTAAGCGATATGACCGCTTACGAAGAAAGATCCTTTTACATCATCAGTACAAAAAAATTCGTCATTTTCAACTAGGATAAGGAGTAGGAGATGAATCTCCTACCCCAACATTTGATTTAGAACCGTTTTTTTACCTTTTTCAACAATATTACGTATAAATAATGGCATTTCGTACAGAATGCACAAAACCTAATGGTATTTTTGTGCACGCTCCCAATTTACGATAGCGCTTTCATAGAGTAGACTTAGAACTAGCAAAAGAGTTCATTTCTTAGGAGGCATTAACATGGCAGAGATCGCTCTCAATCACATTTACAAAAGATATGATAACAAATTTGAGGCAGTAAAAGACTTTAACCTGGATATTAAAGATAAGGAATTTATTGTTTTCGTAGGTCCTTCTGGTTGCGGTAAATCAACGACGCTTCGTATGATTGCCGGCCTTGAAGATATCTCAGATGGAGACCTCGTTATTGGTGATCGTCGCGTCAACGACGTTGCACCAAAAGATCGTGATATCGCAATGGTATTCCAAAACTATGCCCTGTATCCTCACATGAACGTATACGATAACATGGCATTCGGATTGAAACTACGCAAGTTCGACAAAAAAGAAATTGAGCGCCGCGTAACGGACGCTGCTCGTATTCTTGGGCTTGAAAGCCTATTAGATCGTAAACCTAAAGCACTCTCTGGTGGTCAACGTCAGCGTGTAGCATTAGGACGAGCGATTGTTCGTGATCCACAAGTGTTCTTGATGGATGAGCCTCTTTCAAACCTTGATGCAAAACTTCGTGTTCAAATGCGTGCTGAAATTTCTAAGCTTCATCAGCGTCTACAAACAACGACTATCTACGTTACTCACGACCAAACTGAAGCGATGACGATGGCAACGCGTATCGTTATTATGAAAGATGGGCTTATCCAGCAAGTAGGCTCACCAAAAGAAGTATACGATGCACCTGACAACGTCTTCGTTGGTGGCTTTATTGGATCTCCTGCAATGAACTTCTTCAGCGGTACATTAGAAGATGGCTATTTCAAGCTAGGTGATATTCAAGTGAAAGTTCCTGAAGGAAAAATGAAAACCCTTCGTGAACAAGGATACTTGAACAAAGAAGTTATGCTTGGTATTCGTCCTGAAGATATCCATGATGAGCCTGTCTTCATCGAATCTTCACAGGATACTAAAGTAAGTGCTGTCATTGATGTAGCCGAATTGATGGGTGCTGAAACATATCTTTATTCCAAAGTAGCTGATCAAGATTTTGTAGCTCGTGTTGACTCTCGTACGGATATTCAAAATGGTCAAAACATCAGCCTTGCTTTTGATATGAACAAATGTCACTTCTTTGATACTGAATCAGAACTGCGCATTCGTTAATAAAATGATAGGGAAAGCTTCCTCTTAAACCGAGGAAGCTTTTTTTATTTATCTTCTTGCATGAAGCGGTAAATTAACGTCAATAATGTTTCTTGATTGACTTTAAGTTAAATGCTAACTACAATAAATTTATAATTCACATCAATTTTGTAGGAATTAAAAGGAGGATGTTATTTTGAATAAAAAATGGATGCTAGGGTTGGTGCTTGCATTAACACTTACTGTACTTGCTGCCTGCGGTAGCAATGATAATACAGAAAATAACGAAGAAGGCAGTTCAAAAGAGCAAGAAACCCTATTAATTGGAACAGAAGCAACTTATCCACCATTCAGCTATCGAGATGATAATAACGAAATTACAGGTTACGATGTCGAGGTTGCACGTGAAGTTGCCGATCGTATCGGAATGAAAGCCGAATTTAAAGCGATTGAATGGAAAGGACTTCTATCTTCACTTGAAACAGAACGCATCGATATGGTCGCCAATCAAGTAACGATCACAGATGATCGTAAAGAGCAATTTGATTTTACAGAACCATACACTTATTCAGGTGGACAAGTGATCGTTAACGAGAATAACGATGATATTAAAGGTATAGAAGATCTTGAAGGAAAAACCGTAGGAACTACCCAGGGAAGTAACTATGCTCAGGCTGCTGAAGAAGCTGGTGCTGAAACGAAAATCTACAAGGGCGCTAACCAGGTGTTAACAGATCTTAGTAACGAACGTAACATTGAAGCAGCGATGAATGATCGTCTCTTCATTTTAACTGAGCTTCCTGAACAGGATTATAAAGTAAAAGGCGTTGGAGAAACATTCAACAAAACAGAAATGGCCTTTGCCCTACCAAAAGGAAACGAAGAGCTTATTGAAAAGATCAACGGTGCACTACAAGAAATGAAGGAAGATGGAACGCTTGCAGACATTTCTAAAGAATATTTTAATGGAGAAAATGTAAGTGAGTGAGACAACTGATGTGTTAATAAATTCTTTGCCCTTTCTTCTGGAAGGGGCGAAGAATACACTTCTACTTAGTTTCTTTTCAATATTTGGTGCCCTATTAGTTGGTTTATTCATCGCTTTGTTACGTCTTTCAAAAAGCAAAATCGCATCTGGAATAGCGAAATTGTACGTCTCGTTCTTTAGAGGCACACCTCTTCTTATTCAATTATTTATTTTGTATTATGGTCTTGTTTCAGTGGATATTCAATTAACAGCCTGGCAGGCCGCCTACACTGGACTTATTTTACATTTTGGTGCTTATATTTCAGAGTCATTTCGCGCAGCTATTCTCTCCCTATCAAAGGGACAATGGGAAGCCGCAATGTCACTCGGTATGAAAAAATCGTTAATTTACAAAGAGGTTATCCTACCTCAAGCATGGAGAAGAGCCATTCCACCGGTGTGGAATTCTTTAATTGATATCGTTAAAGCCTCTTCTCTTGCTTCAGTACTTACGATTTCAGAATTAACCTATAACGCAGATCAAATTGCCGCATCAAACTTTAAAGTCTTACCAATCTTATTAACAGCAGCCTTCATCTACTGGTTCTTTACAACGATTCTCAATGTCATTCAAAGCATTCTTGAGAAAAAACTATATATCCCTTCTTCTTAAATGGAGACAAAGAGCTGCCAGACAAGGCAGCTCTTTGCTATGTACTCCATTCTTCAATTAAGTAAACATCATTCCAACCACAAGTTGGACATGATAGAAGATGAGGACATTCATGTGCTTTACTTATGAATCCGTCCATTTTTTTAGTCGACTCAATCGATTCATAGGCACTGTACTCATCGTAATACTCTGCTTCTCTTCCCTTATCTGTTAGTTTATCTTCACATACCTGACAAACAAGCTGGATAGCAGCAAAGCTATTACAGAGTGGACATTCAAAAGACATGCTACCCTCTCCTTCTATGTATCGAATCACGCAAGAAGGGATGGACAAGTCCACCCCTTACAGCCATGGTATAAAATTATTTTTGGTAACCGCCAAGCTGTTGTTCAGCCATTTGAACCAAACGCTTTGTGATTTCTCCACCAACAGATCCGTTAGCGCGAGAAGTTGAATCTGGACCAAGTTGCACTCCGAATTCAGTAGCGATTTCATACTTCATCTGGTCGATAGCTTGAGCTACACCAGGTACTACAAGGTTGTTAGAGCTTCCTTGTCTGTTTTGTTGTTGAGCCATGTCAATCACCTCCTTTGTACAACTAGTTTGTGAATTCCCGATATTTATATACCAATTTTTTTTGGTAAATATGACCATGAAAAGCGGAGCGGGCCTGCTTAAATCCGCAGGATGTTGGAGCCCATGAGATTGAGACGCTTTTTGTCTCATTCGAGTGGGCGAAACAGCCAGAGGATTTGGCCCGCGTAGCTAGACATGAAAAGCGGAGGCGAGCGTTTAGAAACGGAGATATTGGAACTCTTGAACTAGAACACGCCTTTTGTGTTCTGGTGAAAGAGTGAAATATCGCAGTTTCTGCGAGTCGCAGCTAGACACGAAAAGCGGAAGTGGGCGTTCAGACACGGCAGGCACTGGAGCCTTTTCATTTGAACACGGTCTTTGTGTTCGGATGAAAAGGTGAAGTGACCGAGTGTCTGCCCACTGCAGCTAGACATGAAAAGCGGAGACGAGCCTTTAGAAACAAAGATATTAGAACTAAAGAAAACTTAAAGAATTAAACACAAAAAAAGCAAGAGGATCATATACTCCTGCTTTTTTATAATTAACCTATAATCACTCGTTCAGTTGGATAATGGTATCTTTCCCGAAGAACTGTTCCTCGAATAAGGAAGAGGAACGAAAGAATTCCAATTCTACCAATAAACATCAAACACATGATAACAATTTTGCCAAAAGTACTTAAACCTGGTGTCACGCCCATCGATAAACCTGTGGTACCAAAGGCTGACGATACTTCAAAAATAATAGCCACGATTGGATATGGTTCTGAGAAGGAAAGCATAATAATTCCACAGCTCCACACGATAATCGCCACGGTAAACACAACAAAGGCTTTATGAATATCCTCATGATGCAATTCTCGTCCAAACACTTTAATTGACGTACCACCCTTTGCAAAGAAGAAAATAGCGAGTAGCACAATCGCAAATGTAGTTGTACGCACACCGCCACCTACGCTACTTGGAGAAGCACCAATAAACATTAAGGCTGACATCAACAACTGTGTAGGCTCTTGAAATTGATTTACATCCATTGTAGATAGGCCACCACTACGCGTTGTCACTGATTGGAACATGGCATAGAAGAACGATTCATGCCAATTCTTACCGGCAAAGAATGAATTCGCTTCAAATGCCCAAATAAGGATAGCTCCTGAAACAACGAGTACAAAGAAAGTCATTGTTGTTAATTTAGTAAATAAAGAAAATTTATATCGATGGCTATTCTGTCTAGCAAATAAAAAGTTTTTAACTTCAATTAACACAGGGAAACCAATGGCTCCTGTGATAATTAATAATATATGAATAAATTGAACGAAATAGTCATGTGCAAATGGCTGAAGAGAACTTCCCGTAATATCAAAACCGCCGTTTGTCGTTGCACTTACTGCAGCAAAAAATCCCTGAAGGTAAGCTTCCTGCCATGTCTCAAAGAAGCGAAGGTAATAAGTACCAAGGACAAGAGCGCCAACTAATTCAATTATGAAAATTAATCCAAGAATTTGCTTCATCAATTGTACTAAGCCAGACAATGTGGATTGGTTTTGATCAGTCATTATCAGCTGTCTTTCTTTTAATCCGATCTTCTTGCCCATCACAAGCCAGACAAACGTACCAAGCGTCATAATACCAATCCCGCCAATTTGAAGGACAGCAGCAAGAATAAAGATTCCAGGAACGCTAAAAGTATCCGATATCGACACAACAGAAAGACCTGTCACGCTTACCGCACTCACGGCTGTGAATAAGGCATCAATAAAGGATAGCTGCACGCCAGATTGATGGGCAATCGGTAAACCAATTAGAAAGGTAGAAACCGTTACCGCTATTAAATAAAACAAAACGATTAACTGAACAGAAGTTAACCGTATCCGTCGAAAACGAGATCTTAACAAAGCATCCACAGCCTTTTCACGTAATACATTCTTCCATCCCCTCTGAGGGTTGGTTCATCACATTCCCTATCTTAACCCATATACGCTCTCTGTCAATCTCTTTCCTATATCATCCATTATTGAGAATCTTCTTACGTATTATTCCTCATTCCCGTTTCTTTAAAAAGAATCCCTAAATAATTGGCACGCTTGAGTAAAGTAAAACGTGACAAAAGAAATAAAACCAAAATAAAGAACCATCATAGACGGCTCTTTATTTTGGTTTATTCTTCTATCCACGTTGTAATTGTTCGAACAGCCTCGTTGATTTGTTGATCAGAAGTGAGGGAACCTGGGTTATCACCTTTTTGTTCGCCATACATGCCGTAGTTGGCATGGTTGCCCCCTTCAATAATGTGTATCTCTGCTGAAGAAGAGAGCAACTCTTCTTTTTCTTTTTGATCAGATAGGACTGCCACTCCATCATCTTTACCATAGATCGTAAGCGTCGATATAGACAGTTCAGACATATCTTCAATTGGATAAGCTGCAAGTAAAAACAACCCTTGGATTTCATCAGGATGTTCGATAGCAAATGATGATGCCACAGCGCCTCCGAGAGAATGACCACCAATGTACCATTCCCCTACATCGTCATATTTACTTATCATTTCAGATGCTTTATCTCCATCTAAAATGGCCAGGTTCAACGTCAGACGAGGGATCACTACAAAATAACCTTCCTCAGCAAGCTGGTGAGCTAAAAAAGCATATGCCTCTTCCTCTACCTTGCCGCCTTGATAGAAAATAATCCCCTTGTCAGCATGTTGTGATCCAAATGTTAATTCACTTTCATTTGACTCTTCCATGTACTCTAAAGCTTCCTGTGTTGGTTCATAAGACGCTTTTGCCCAGAAAAAGAAGACGATCGCAAGAACTAGTAATATCAGTGGAACGATAACTAACAGTCGTTTCATGAACTTCTTCATTTGAGATCCCCTTTATATGTGCATTATCACATATATAATACGATAGATCTCATACCTTCACAATAGTTGCATCGGTTAAAATGAGCGTTGTTTTCCCAGGCTAAGAAGCGAATTAATTTCACATTGATATACCTTCGCTTCTTTTGGACCTATTGCTTCTCCCACCTTGGCTTGAAGGATTGTAAGCCGTTCTATCTCTGATTGAGTTAAATAAACTGGCGATGGACTCATAATCCCTTTAACAACTGAGCCATTTGTTTCGCTCTCGTAGTGATACGTTTGAATGTTTTCACTCTGAAGCCGGTTGTTATTTTGTTCAACAATTTGATCTGTTTTTTGCTCGATATAACGCTTTAGAAAAGCGCTGCTCCCGAACCCTGTAAGTAGCGCTAAATAGAGTAAGTATTGACCTGAAGCTGTTTCAATAAATAATAACGTCGTTAATATCCCACCAATTCCACCAACTAGTGGCTCTTTTATTGATCCAATATTATAATAGACTGCATTATTTTGTTGATTGACTACTTTTCGAAACCGTTGAAATTCACCTGAGATCAGGATATTACCAATCCCTCCTAAAGCACCAGCTAGCGTTATGGAGAGTAGATACAGCCAGAAATGATCGCTTAAGTCACTCAGGAAATCCATTTGCTACAAGTACCTACGATGCAACTTCTTTCCATCATATGAAAAGAGAACTTCCTTATCCTCCACTCGCGTTTCCATATGAACCGGGCGCCCCCATAATTGATGTACATACGGTAGAACTCGCTCTAAATATTGAAGATCAAGCTCTGTATCTTCAAAAGAATGATGAAGGTACATTTCTCCAGCTTTCATGTAGTTCCCGTCGCTTACAGTTAAATATGGGAATCCACCATTTACTCTCATTGTCACTAGCTGATCACGAATATGCTCCCATTCTTTATCAACTATTTTGTAATCGCGTCCCTTCTTTTGGAACAAATACAAATCTTCTTTATATACAAGATCCTTTGTAAGGTAATTCCTAATAAATGAAATATCAGCTTCCACTTCACGAACTTCAAACATCTTCTCTCTTCCTTTACCTACTTCGAATCCGCGCTGCTTCATTTCCTCTGTAGGATGATCATACACTTCCTCAATATGCTCAAAGATTTTAAGACCGAGGTAATAAGGATTAATGCGTGTTCGTGAAGGTTGCACAACATTTGCATTGAGTGAAGCGAATTCAATTGCTTCATCCGTCGTTAAATCCATTTCACGAAGAATTCGCTGATGCCAATAACTTGCCCATCCTTCATTCATGATCTTTGTTTCAAGCTGTGGCCAGAAATACAGCATTTCCTCTCTCATCATCGTCATAATATCTCGCTGCCAGTCCTCAAGCTCCGCGCTATATTCCTGAATGAAGAGAAGAAGATCCTTTTCGGGTTGCGGTGGAAACTTCTTCTTTTTCGTCGGAGCTGGCTCGTCCGCTAGCTCATCCTTATCGATTGACCACAAATCATTATATCGAGAATCAGGCTTCACTGGAATCGGGGTTTCATCTTGAAGATTATACGTCAATCTTGGTCTCATTATCGAAGGATCAATATGTTCTTGTATGGAGAGAACAGCGTCAAGAAAGCTCTCCACTTCAGCCTTTCCATAGTGATGCTCATAATAAGCGATCCGTTCAGCGGTTGCTGTCATACTCTCAACCATGTCTCTTCGCGTATTTGAAAAACGAATATTATTCTTAAAGAAGTCACAGTGAGCAAGTACATGAGCAATAATGAGTTTATTCTGAATTAAACTATTCGTATCTAACAGAAAGGCGTAGCATGGGTCAGAATTAATAACAAGCTCATAGATTTTACTTAGCCCCAGGTCATATTGTAGCTTCATCTTATGAAATTGCTTACCAAAACTCCAATGTGAGAAGCGAGTTGGCATTCCATAAGCTCCAAACGTGTAAATAATGTCTGCTGGACATATCTCATAACGCATAGGGTAATAATCGAGCCCAAACCCTTTTGCTATTTCTGTAATCTCTTCTATAGCGTAAAAGATTTCTTTCTCTGTAGACATGTCATTCCCTCCTAAATGAATTGCTTACTAATATGTATGACCGGACAAGTAGGTTCATGAGTAACGTGAAAAAATCGTTATTCAAAAATGTTTTATTAAATTGTCAGATTCTATTGAAAATTGCACGAATAGGCGTATAATCAGGATTAAATTTTCTAAGGATGTGATGAAATGAGAGCTCTTGAGAAGGCAAGTCATTTTGCGGGGAATACTTTTGCGATTTGGGTCATTCTTTTTGCAGTACTCGGGTTTATATTCCCTAATGGATTTACATGGATTACATCATACATAACGATCTTACTCGGAGTTATTATGTTTGGCATGGGGATGACCTTATCTGCAAAGGATTTCAAGGAAGTAGTGAAACAACCAAAAAGCGTTGCTATCGGTGTAGCTGCACAATTTATTGTTATGCCTTTGCTCGCTTACGGTCTGGCCGTTATTTTTCAATTACCAGCTGAAATTGCTGTCGGTGTAATTCTGGTTGGATGTTGTCCTGGGGGGACTGCTTCAAACGTCATCACTTACTTATCGAAAGGAAACACAGCTTTATCAGTAGCGATCACAGCCGTTTCTACACTACTGGCTCCTTTAGTAACACCTGCTCTCGTTCTCTTATTTGCGAGTCAATGGCTACCTGTATCTGCAGGTGATCTTTTCCTTTCCATCTTCCAAATGGTCGTTATTCCCATTACACTTGGCTTTGTAGTAAAACTAATTTTTAAAGAAAAAGTTGCTGAGAGTATTAAAGTCCTTCCACTTGTTTCAGTTATCTCAATCGTCGCTATTGTTGCAGCAGTCGTTGGGGCAAGCAAAGACCGGATTGCAGAAACGGGACTCATTATTTTCTCAATTGTTATTCTTCATAATATACTTGGCCTTGTCGTTGGCTACTTTCTTGCCAAATTAATGCAACTCCCTGAACCCGATCAACGCGCCATCTCGATTGAAGTCGGGATGCAAAATTCTGGTCTAGGCGCAGCACTTGCTTCTGCTCATTTTAATCCCATCGCCGCAGTACCAAGCGCTATTTTTAGTGTATGGCATAACATCTCTGGTCCGATCCTAGCTACCATTTGGAGCAAAAGAAAACCTTCTACTAAAGAGCAAAAAGCCCTTACTAAAAAAAGCGCATAAGAAAAGGCAGGTCTCTCCATGGAGGACCTGCCTTTCTTTTAGTTATACATTTTCTCTTCTTCATGTGATGGAGTAGTTTCCACATGGAGAGTTTGTGTAGGAAATGCAAAAGCAACATGTTCTTCTTCCATTATTTTCATAATTTTAAAATTCACATCTTGTTTTACATTCAAAAAGTCCCCCCACGTGGTTGTGTTGGTAAAGAAATAAAGAAAAACATCAAGGCTGCTATGATTAAACTCATCAAATGACACAAATATAGTCTCGGGATGAATTTCTTCATGATCGCGAAGCATTTTCTCAATTCGATTAATACACGTTTCAAGTCTTTCTGATGGTGTATTATACGTTACTCCTAAATGAAAGGTAATTTGCCGCTTACCCATTTTGGACCAGTTCGTAATATTCTCATTCGCTAATCGCGCGTTCGGAACTGTCACCAGCGCCTGGGCAAAAGTACGAATTTTAGTACTTCTAAACGTAATATCCTCAACCACGCCTTCTACACTCGGTGTTTTAATCCATTCACCGATCGAAAATGGCTTCTCAGTAATGATCACTATTCCACCGAAGAAGTTTTCAATCGTCTCTTTTGCAGCAAGAGCAAACGCTAAACCTCCAAGTCCAAGCCCAGTAATGAAGCCGTTAACGTCATAGCCGAATTCTCCTGCGATAACACTAAACGTCATAGCAACAATTAAAAGACGAAGTGTTTTTGATAGAAATGGAATAAGAAGCTGATCAATTTTTAGATTATATTTGCTGTTAACTGTTTGGAAAAACAGTGATGACGATGAGGAAAGGTTATATAATCCCCATGCAGTAAGAAAAATTAACGACGATCTCATAATCTCTTTATAAAATTCATTATGATGATCTAGGAATGACACATAACGTACAGAAATATACAAACCAATTATTACGAATAACATTCGTAACGGCCTCTCAAAAGCAAGGAAGAGGTGTGTGAAAAATTCTGTAGAAGACTTTCTACTTAATTTAAGAAAAACATTAAATATATATTTCGCGAAAATTTTCCTCATTACTAGAAAAAGAAGGAAAATACCGAGTGCAATACCAAGTTCAATCCATGTGTCTTGAATACGTAACAATTCCATTACGCAACTTCCCCTTTACAAAAATAGGTTATAAGGATATACATTCGTTTTCTAGAACTTGTATTTGTCAGTTACAGAGAATTATGCTGCTTTTTTTTCTGACTGTTGGTCATAGCTTACATTCCACTGGGAGATGACAATGCCAATCAAAATCAACAAAACGCCTCCCCATTGAACAAGATGAACCGCTTCGTGAAGAAAAATCGCCGATAAAAGCACTGCCGCTGGAAGCTCTGAGGAACTTAAAATCGTTCCAACACTTGAACCTACTTTAGGTACACCAATGGCCATAAATAAGACCGGAAATATATTTCCGAGAAGCGCTAAAAACAAACCAAACATCCACCATTCACCTGATATATCCCCTTGGAAAAGTGACTCAGGGGAGAACATAGTTAAGACGAGAATACCAGCTATTGTAACCATATAAAAGCTTTTTTGAACAGCAGGAACTTCTGCTGATGTTTTACTCATAATAAAAATATAGATGGCAAAACAGATTGCTGCAAGAAGACCCAGTAAAATACCGATCGGATCATAAATGAATTCCTTAGCTCCTACTACTCCACTCGCTAGAAATGTCCCTATGAGGAGAATAATAACTGATACGAACGTTTTAGGTTCTGGCCATCTTTTTTGACTGAGAGAATCAAGTAGGAGGCCGATCCAAGTGAATTGAAAGAGAAGAAGCACCGCAATAGAAGCTGGCAGTTTGGATACAGCAAGCGTATAGAAAATAGAAACACAACCGATAGCCACTCCACCGATTAGAATAAATTTTAAGCCTTGTAATTTTAGTTTTTTCTTAGAAAGAACAACGAGAACTATTAGAACGAGCCATCCAATAAAGAATTGACCAGCTAATAATTCTCCTACTGAAAATCCTTTAGAAATCCCTATTTTCGTAATTGTAGACAATGAACCTAAACTACATCCTGCAAATAAAACAAGTAATACATATTTCCACATTCAATGATCCTCCCATCATTTATCTCATGTTTACCTTTTTTAAAGGAATTCAATAAATGGTATAAAAATAAGACAATAAAAAAATCGCCCCCTGTCGAACAATCGACAAAGGGCGATGAAAATGAAAGGTTTTTCTTTCAGAAAAATCGCCGTCTAACCTGTCTGAGGCTAGTTTTAGTATATTTAAATCATAAGCCCTAATCCCCGTCTCGTCAATAAGAGCTGTAAAACTACAAATGAACCATAGGAACGAGATGCGAAAATAATTTATATCAATCGTATTCTTCTAATAAATCTGATAGATCCCCGTCGTAATGAGATAACCCACAAGTAAACCAAGAAAAACCGACATCGAAATGTAGGACCATTTTGATTTAAATTCAATCCCAACCCCATTCACTGGCTCATAAATCCAGCTATACTGGACAAATCCCAACATCAAAAACAACATGACACCAAATCCTAAATTAGTCACAGTTCACTCCCCCTTATGCGTCAACTGTTTGTCCTTCGCAATTTTAAAACATCGTTTCTTTTAAAGAACGATTGAGCGAACGGAAGCTCATACCTCTCCTAACAATACCTCTTTTATTCCACTGAAGAGGCCAACTCAACCATTTGTTCTTTACTCATAGGACCTATTACCCTCTTCATTATTATACCATTTTTGTCAACTAAATACGTCGTTGGAATTGTTATAGTAGCGAAAGTATTTGTTTGATCACCATTTTCATCCAATAATACTGGAAAGGTAAGAGCATATTCTTTCACAAAATCTTCCACAACTTGAGAAGAAGATTCGTTGGTCGTAATATTTATAGAAAGAATTTCTGCATCGTATTCCTCTGCCTTTTCTTCATAAAACTCCTGCATATCCGGCATTTCTTTTTTACAAGGAGGGCACCAGGTCGTCCAGAAATTAATAAAAGTTACCTTCCCTTTGTAATCAGAGAGGCTCACTTCTTCCCCTTCTAGTGAATATAATGTAAAATCAGGTGCCTTATCTCCTTTTTGCAATCCTACTTCAACAGCTCCTGACACTTGCTTCGCTGGTTCTGCTTGATTTATAACGTTAACATTCTTATTATCCGTAAAAACTTGCAAACCAAAAGCTAAAAAACCACTAAGGACGACGATCCCGATTATCAAATTTCTCATTAGCTCCTCCTTTTACCAAAGAACATTGACTAAATGCCTAATTAACACATAGCTTCGTAAGTACAAAAGTTGTAAATAGCAGAGTTTATCCATTATTCACTATCATACCGATTTTAGGTGGAACTATACCAAATACTTAAGACAGCTATTGTCACAGAACATTTCCCATCTTACTTTTGAAAACGAAGGAGGGTTATGATTTATTGAGTCGTGTATCCATTTTAAAAAGGTACTAGAATTCTCATGATATTTTATTCAATATCCTAATAATCCTTAACGGCTCTTAACGAGAAGTTGAACAGCTTCCTTTACAACATCTTCTGTAGACTCGCCTTTATCAAGCTGTTCACGAATACACTCCTCTAGATTAGAACCAACTATTAAACCTATCGTACGGTCAATCGCCGTTCTGCTAGCAGATAGCTGAGTGATTACATCTTTGCAATCTTTCTCTTCTTCAAGCATACGAAGAACACCACGAATTTGACCTTCAACTCTTTTTAAACGGTTTTTCATTTCATTTGTATATTCCATGATATAACTCCCTTTCGTGTTCATTTATGTTTCTATGAATAAGAATATTCTGTCATAAATAAATTAATTTCTTGCTACTTCTCTTCATATATTGTAAAATAAATCGTAATTTAAGGATAGGAAAAAGGTTTAGTTCATTATAAGGAGGCAGTGCCTTTTGGATTTATCCGAAGATGATAAACGGTTATCTAAAATTTATCGAAAGATTGTTACCTCAAACGAGTATAAAGCAGGTAAAATTCTCGAGAAACTAGATAGCGAAACGAAAGACAAAGTATTTCATCTCATTCGTATGAACAAAGCTGAATACGAACATCAATTGAATAAACAACAACTTCACCAATAGTAGAAAAATCGGCGAAACTAGCCGATTTTTTTTCGTGCCTTAGTTTAGCATAAGACACATGTTGTGCTTTTAGAGGAAACTCATCAAGAAAACCAGGACGAGAGATTTGTCCTGGTTTTCTTTTTCATTATTTTATTTTATCCCAAACGTTCTTGAACCTTACCCATAACGGACGATCTAAGTTCAGCCAATTTGCTTTGACTGTTTTCAAGATTATCGCTATTTACGCCAAAATAAAATTTCACTTTCGGCTCAGTCCCTGAAGGACGAAGGCAGAACCATGATCCATCTTCTAAAATATATTTCAATACATTTGAAGTAGGCAATTCAATTTGCTCACTTTCACCACTACCTAAAAACGTTCTTTTGCTTGTCTCATAATCCTCTACGCTTTGCACTCGTAATCCAGCTGCTTCAGTAGGCGGCTCTTCACGGAATTTCGCAAGTAAAGAAACGATCTTCTCTGCCCCTTCTTTTCCTTTCAGTGTTAACGATTCAAGACCTTCCTGATAAAATCCATACTGTTCAAATACTTCGAGCAAACCTTCATAAAGCGTCATTCCTTTAGACTTGTAGAAAGCAGCAACTTCAGCTGCTACGAGGCATGCTTGAACAGCATCTTTGTCTCGAACAAAGTCACCAACAAGATAGCCATAGCTTTCTTCATAGCCAAATAGGAAAGTATGCTCCCCAGTTGTTTCGAATTCTTTAATCTTTTCTCCAATAAATTTAAATCCTGTAAGCGTATCATATGAAGTAAGACCGTTATCCTCCGCAATCTTACGACCAATTTCAGAAGTAACAATTGTTTTAAGAACTGCGCCATTTTCCGGCAGCTCTCCATTTTCTTTTTTCTGAGTAATGATGTAGTTCAACAATAGTGCACCTGTTTGATTTCCAGTCAGGACCACATACTTACCCTCTTTGTTTTTCACAGCTACACCAACACGGTCTGCATCCGGATCTGTAGCCAAAAGTATATCAGCATCCTCCTGCTCCCCATATTGAATGGCTAATTCAAACGCAGCATGTTCTTCTGGGTTTGGAGAAGACACTGTAGAGAAATTAGGATCTGGTAACTCCTGTTCTTTTACAACAGTTACATTTGAAAATCCATAAGCTTTCAAACCTTCCCTAACAGGAATATTCGCTGTTCCGTGCAAAGGCGTGAAGACGATTTTTAATTGCTCGCCCATTTTAGAAAGTAATTCTTGATTTACGCGAAGCGTTTTTAATTGTTCTACATATTGGCGATCAATTTCTGCGCCAACCATTTGAATAAGTCCTTTTTCTTTCAGTTCTTGTTCGGACGTAACCTTCACTTCTAACTCATTCTCAACACCGTCTACATAAGAAATCACTTCTGAAGCAACCTTAGGTGGTAGCTGACCTCCATCTTCTCCGTAAACTTTATAACCGTTATACTCTGGTGGGTTATGACTCGCTGTGATAACGATTCCAGCGCAAGCATTTAAAGTTCGAACCGCGAACGAGAGCTCTGGAGTGGGGCGGAGTTCTTCGAAAACATACGTTTGAATGCCATGGCTCGAAAGGGTCTTCGCAGCTTCCATAGCGAACTCAGGAGACTTGTGACGCGAATCGTAAGCAATTGCTACTCCTCTTTTCTTGTAAGCTTCACCATGTGCATCTATGTATTGCGCAAGACCTTCAGAGGCTTTTCGAATCGTATATAAATTCATTCGATTCGTACCAGGGCCTATTTCTCCCCTCATGCCACCCGTGCCAAATTCAAGATTTTTATAAAATGCATCTTCAAGTGATTGGTCTTGTCCTTTTAATGCTTCAAGATCCTTTTTCAATTCTTCGTCAAGGGAAGTTGCTGATACCCATCTTTTATATTCATTTTTCCAGTCCATTATTGCCTCCTATTATGTAAATCTTCTTTAATTTTTATCAATTCGAGAAAACCTGTTAAAATCCTGCATTTTGGCTAGATTTTCTCCTTTTCTCTAATTATCATAATATGAATTGAATCGTACGCCAATGCTATATAGGAAAAAAACACCATTCGCTTAAATTCGACAAAAAAAGCAAGCCGCAAAGCTGCTTACTTTTTGTAATGTATCTCATATAAATCTTTTCGGCGATCTCGCAACTGGCGAACCGTACCAGATTGACGTTGTCTTCTAAGAATCTCAAGATCTACATCGCCTACCACGACAGTTTCAATATTCGGGTGACATTCACCAGCAATTCCATCTCTTGAAAAAGCAAAATCTGAAGGGGTAAAAATCCCTGATTGTGCATACTGAACATCCATATTCTCTACTTGAGATAAGTTACCAATCGTACCGGCAATGACTGTATAGATTTGGTTCTCAACCGCTCTAGCCTGCGCACAATAACGTACGCGTAAATACCCTTGACGATCATCGGTACAGAAAGGTGTAAATAGAATGTTAGCGCCCTTATCCGTCGCAATTCTTCCAAGCTCAGGGAATTCGATATCATAACAGATTTGGATCGCAATTTTACCACAATCTGTATCAAAAACTTCAATACCATCTGAACCATGAATTCCCCACCAGCGACGTTCATTTGGGGTAACATGAATTTTATATTGCTTTTCAATCGTTCCGTCTCTTCTAAACAAATAAGCAATATTATAGATCTTTTCATCCTCTAAAACGAAATGAGAACCACCAATAATATTAACGTTATACTTTACAGCTAATTCTGTAAAAAGCTCGATATACGGCTCTGTATATTCTGTTAAACGACGAACAGCTTTACTTGGTATTTTTTCATCCATGAACGACATTAGTTGTGTCGTAAAAATCTCAGGAAACACAGCAAAATCAGAACCAAAATCTGCTGCCACATCAACATAATATTCCACTTGGTTTGCAAATTCTTCAAAGGAAGAGATTTTCTTCATCGCATATTGTATCGCACAAATTCGAACGGGGAATGACGATCTAAAGTGTCTTCTTGTCACGGCTTTGTATTCAACGTTATTCCACTCCATTAAAGTAGCGAATTGCTTTGAAGCTTTATCATCTGGTAAATAGTTCGGATTTATTCTCATTACATTAAATCCATTCATGAGCTGGAACGTTAAAACAGGATCATATATGTTCTGGAACTTCACTTCTTCTACGTATTCTGATGCTTTCATTTCATTCGCGTGTTTATGGTAATTCGGAATTCGCCCTCCGATGATAATACTCTTGACGTTTAATTCTCGCGCAAGATCTTTTCGTGCCTCATAAAGACGCTTACCGATTTTCATCCTTCTATATTCCGGATGCACCATCACTTCAATACCATAAAGGTTATAGCCATCGGGGTTATGATTTGTAATATATCCTTCATCCGTAATGTCATCCCACGTATGCTGATCATCATATTCATCAAAGTTCACCATTAAGCTTGAACAGGAGCCTATGATTTCTCCTTCGAGTTCTACACAAAATTGCCCTTCTGGGAAAATTTCCAGGTGACTCTCAAGATGCTCTCTTTTCCAGGGATCCATTCCAGGAAAACATTTTTTCTGTAATGAAAGGATTTCATCTATATCTTCGTGATGAATTTGCCTAATCTCAATCTTTTTTTCGAATTTCGATACATCTAATTCTGACATATGCTTTCCCTCCACATTCCATCTATATTACTATGTACCCTATTTCCACATGATTCTATCCTGATTTTATCATAGGATGAACGAAATAGAAGAGACTGACATTTGTCAGTCTCTTTGTTCTTAACCTCGTGTTGTTCCATTCTGAGAAATGCTTGATAGTGCGGTGGCGGCCTCTTGATGATCAGGTGTTTTCGTCGCAAAATCTCCAAGCGAAACCATTCCCACTACCTGATTGTTTTCAACAATAGGCAATCGTCGGATCTGATTCTGAGCCATTAATGCCGCTGCTTCTTCTGCACTCATGTTAGATGTAGCTGAGACAATGTTATTAGACATACATTGGCTCACCTGACAATCCGCATTTCCACCAGTTGCAGTGGCACGAGTCGTAATATCACGATCTGTGACCATCCCGCAAAGCTGACCATTTTTCATGACAGGTAATGAACCAATATTATACTGATTCATTAGAGCCGCTGCTTCCTGGATCGATTGCTCTGGTGTAACGGATACGATGTTCTTAGACATGAGGTTTTGCAGATTGTTATGCACAAGCATTCCTCCCAAGGTGTATGATCGTTCAGACAAGAAAGGCGGTGCCTTTCAACATGTAGTGTAAGCTCCTTCGCCAGTTATTATTTATCCTTTTTATGTGAAATTAGGTTGTTATCAGTATGAAATACAATGTTCTCACCATCACTTGTAGCAATAATCGTCCCTATTTCATCTGTTCTTAAAACAGAAATATGATGTTCATTTAATCTCTGAATCACATTTTTATCTGGAAAATCATAACGATTATTTTTACCTACTGAAATAACAGCAGTCTCTGGGGTGACAGCTTTAAGAAATGTCTCTGATGTAGCCGAACTAGCACCATGGTGCCCCATTTTTAGAACATCAGATTTAAGCTGTTTCCTTTTAACGTTTTCTAGCATTTGCTTCTCTACTTCTATCCCAGCGTCACCCATCAACAGGAAGCTATTCTCTTTATGACTCAGCCGTAATACGGCACTATAATCATTAAAATCCTCGTACTCTGCTTCTTTGGAAGGTGAAATGACCTGTATATTCACCTGATGTCCTAGTTTTATTTTCATACCTTTTCGTGCCTTTTCTAAGGTAATGTCTTTTTTCTTCAATACCTTTATGAGGGACTTATAATGAACTGTTGGATAAGAAACATCGGGCATCATCACATTTTTTACATCGAAATTTTCTATCACATCATCCATCCCACCAATATGATCGTGATGGGGATGCGTCGCCACAATATAATCTAATTGGCTAATGCCTAGCTTCTTTATATAATTTGAAACCGCTTCTCCATCACCATTATCTCCTGCGTCGACTAGCACAGCTTTTTCTCCATACGTGATTAAAATGCTATCAGCCTGTCCCACATCAATAAAGTGAACTTCAACCACATTTGATTGAGCTGTCACATCATAAGGCATCAATAATAAGATAAGAAGGGAAAGAAAAAGAAACCTAATGAATTTCATAATGATTCCTCCAACGCTTTACTTGTTATTAGTATGTACCTTCCTATCTGATCTAAAAGCAATGTTAACTTATTATGACTTCTCAATTTGTGGATCTTCTGAGTGAAAATAACAGCGTTTAATCGCATAGCCTAACTGAAAGAAAAAAGCTCCCCATTTTGGGAAGCTTATGAATGAATTTCTTCTTTTCGGAAGAAACTTTTCATTGCGTGATAGACGTCTTTCTTTTCTTTCAGAATATAATGCCTAAATTTAGGATCATGTATATTTTTGTAGGCACTCATCAGGGTGGAATGGCGATTATAAGCATTAACTTCTCCATATCCAAACATGTTCGAGACCTTCATAATTTGATTGACCAGTTTCACACATCTTGTATTGTCTGACGTCAGGTTATCGCCATCTGAGAAATGGAATGGGTAAATGTTGTAACGTGCTGGAGAATACTTCTCATCAATGAGTTCAAGCGCTTTGCGATATGCTGATGAGCAAATTGTTCCTCCGCTTTCTCCTTTTGAAAAAAAATCGTCTTCAGTGACGACTTTTGCTTCTGTATGATGAGCAATAAACTCAATCTCCACTGTTTCATATTTCGATCGTAGGAAACGTGACATCCAGAAGAAAAAGCTTCTTGCCATATATTTCTCCCATTTTCCCATCGAACCACTTGTATCCATCATGGCTAAAACGACGGCTTTAGATTCGCGCTTAATTTCTTCATTCCATGTTTTGAAGCGTAGATCATCTTGATAAATCGGTGCAATTGATGGTGTTCCACTAATTGCATTTCTCTTATACGCTGATAGAATTGTTCTTTTCTTATCAATATTACCCATAAGTCCAGTTTTTCGAATATCATTAAATTCTACTTTCTTTTTCACTACGTCGGCTGTTTCTTTTTCACGTAAATTCGGCAGTTCCAGTTCTTTAAATAAAATATCCTGCAGTTCTACCAGAGAAACTTCTGCTTCATAATAATCTTCTCCTGGCTGATCTCCAGCCCCTTCACCTTTACCGGCCCCAGGCTGTTTTTCCCCTGAACCATCTCTTGCCACAACGTCTCCCACCTGGCTATCGCCTTCACCTTGCCCAACATGCTTAGACTTATCATAGTTATAACGAATTTTATACTCATCAAGTGAACGTATTGGTATTTTAATGACATCTCGACCGTTAGATAAAATAATGTTCTCTTCACTGATGAGATCCGGGAGATTGTTTTGGATAGCATCTTGAACTTTTTCGGCATGGCGTTGTTGATCCTGATAGCCTTTTCGGTGGAGGGACCAATTCTCCTGAGAGACGACGAAATTGTTGGAGTCCTTGTCTTTCATGCCTTATTTCCCTCCTAAAAAAATTAAATTTCTAGCGAAAATTTATTCAATGATCGATGATCGCTCATGATGTTAGTTCAGAAACTTAACCCTAATGTGGACTTCCTTCGGCTGCGTTGAATAGTATACTTTATCCTATGCAAATACAAGCGATAATTGACAATTAATTCTGACAAATACAGCTTTTATTGCTCTAACTACTCGAATTGGACGACTTTCATCCATTTATACTTATGTTTTATCCTTCTCAGTTTATATTCAAAAAAAAAACTCCCTTATTGGGAGTTACTCTGTTTCATTTTCCTTTTTGTGTTGAATCGGATCTGGACGTTTACCCTTTTTCTTAATCTCATCATTTGTGTCTAGCTCTTCCATCTCTTTACCGAGTTCGGCCATTTCTTTTTCATTCATCGCCATTGAACTGTTCTCAGGTTTTTCTTTATGATCCGCCATCTTGAATCACCTCAATAGTAATAGTACCCCGATTCTCTTCCTTAATAACCATATTTAGTTTATTTTTGGAAAGTGAAATCAATTTTCTCAAGTGGCCAGTAGCGTAGATTTACTTCCCCTACTACTTGATTCATTGGTACGAAACCAATATGCCTGCTATCATAGCTATGTCTTCGGTTATCCCCCATGAGAAATAAATATCCCTCGGGCACCTCTGATTTTCCAGTTTTATCTTCAAGATGGAAATTCTCAGTGAGGTTCCCGTTAAAAATATCTTTCTTATAACGCTCAAGATAAGGTTCTTTTATTTTCTCACCATTCACATATAAAACATCATTTTTATATTCGATCGTATCTCCTGGAAGACCAATAACTCTCTTAATATAGTCTTCTTCTTCATTCGCATGAAATACAACAAGATCAAATCGATCAGGCTCTGAGACTTCATAACCAATTTTATTAATAATTAAACGATTCCCATCTTGGATCGTTGGCATCATTGATTCACCATGAACGACATAGTTCGTTATGAGAAATTCACGAATAACAATCGCCAGGACTACAGCTATTGAAAAAGCCTTGATCCACTCCCAAAGCGGATTGCGTTCCTTCTTCATCTCAAACCTCTTTTCAATACGTCTTTACGTCTAATCTATCACTCATAATAAGCTGGCACAAGCGCACACGTATATGACAGCGATTACATTGCATATTCTCACCATTCACTTCCATCGTTATAGTAGCTTTCCATTCCACGAACCAAGAAAATTTCTTATTTTAAGTATATTCACCCATTTCATAAATAACGCTCCTTTTAGCAGCATAAAAAGAAGCATACCTAAAGAGGCATGCTTCTTCTAATTATCGATTTAGGAGACTACCTACATAACGTAGGAGTTCATTGGCTGAAATTGAATTATATCCATGTTCATCGATGAGACGTGCGATAACCTCATTGATTTTCTTGAGCTGATTTTCATTTGGTGTTTTGGAAGATGTCGTTATTTTGACTACATCTTTTAAATCAGCAAACAATTTTTTCTGAATCGCTTCTCTTAAACGTTCATGGGAATTATAATCGAACTTCTTACCCTTTCTAGCATAAGCAGAGATACGAATAAGAATTTCTTCTCTAAATGCTTTCTTCGCATTTTCTGAAATGCCAATCTGTTCTTCAATTGAACGCATAAGCTTATCATCCGGACTCATTTCCTCTCCAGTAAGAGGGTCGCGGAGCTTATTTTTATTACAATACGCTTCAACATTATCAAGATAATTATCCATTAGCGTCTTTGCACTCTCTTCATAAGAGTAAACAAAAGCTTTTTGTACTTCTTTCTTTGCAATTTCATCATACTCTTTGCGCGCAATGGAGATGAAATTCATATACCGCTCTTTATCTTCTTTTGAGATAGAAGCATGTTGATCAAGTCCATCTTTCAATGAACGAAGAACATCCAGGGCATTAATTGACGGTACTTCTTTTCTAATAATCGTAGAGGAAATTCGGTTAATAACATAACGCGGATCAATCCCGCTCATTCCCTCATCCGAATGCTCTTTATGAAGTTCATCCACATCTACCTGATTAAAGCCTTCTACAATTTCTCCATCGTAGAGTCGCATTTTCTTAACAAGGTCCACTCCCTGACGATTCGTATCTTTTAACCTCGTCAAGATAGAGAAAATAGCAGCTACTCTAAGAGCATGTGGGGCAATGTGCACATCGGCTACATCACTTTCACGAATCATCTTCTCATAAATACGCTCTTCCTGACTCACCTTTAAATTATATGGAACCGGCATAACGATAATACGAGAGTGTAAAGCCTCATTCTTTTTATTTGATATAAAAGAGCGATACTCTGCTTCGTTCGTATGCGCTACAACAAGTTCATCAGCAGAAATTAGCGCAAAGCGCCCAGCCTTAAAGTTTCCTTCTTGAGTCAGTGAAAGCAAGTGCCACAAAAATTTCTCATCACATTTCAGCATCTCCTGAAATTCCATCATTCCACGATTGGCTTTATTTAATTCTCCATCGAATCGATAAGCTCTCGGATCAGACTCTGATCCAAATTCCGCTATCGTTGAGAAATCAATACTTCCTGTTAAATCTGCAATATCTTGAGACTTGGGATCTGAAGGACTAAATGTACCAATACCTGTCCGCTTATCCTCGTTAAAGAAGATACGCTCTACCATCACATCTTCAATACGACCACCATATTCTTGCTCAAGGCGCATTACGTTTAGTGGGGAGAGACTTCCTTCAATTCGGATCCCGTATTCATCGTGGAATTCATCTCTCAAATGATGTGGTATAAGGTGCAGTGGATCTTCATGCATAGGACAACCTTTAATTGCATAAACAGCACCAGAATCTTCATGAGAATATTTCTCCAATCCTCTTTTCAGCACCGTAACAAGAGTTGATTTACCTCCACTTACTGGACCCATCAACAAGAGAATACGTTTTCTGACATCTAACCTTTTGGCAGCAGGGTGAAAGTATTCCTCTACCAGACGTTCGATTGCTTCCTCAAGTCCATAAAGCTCTTCAGAGAAGAAAGAATAACTTCTTTTCCCATCAACCTCATCAATCCCTGCATCTCTTATCATATTATAAACACGTGAATGAGCTGACTGCGCTACTTCAGGTCGTTCCCGGATAATGTCTAAATACTCGCTGAAGGTTCCTTCCCACTTCAGCCGCCTCTCTTCTTCTCGATGCTGCTGGATTTTACGTAAGATATCCATTAAGAGCCCCCTCCAAGTTTGGTTCATCGGATTTAATACATGTTATGCGGGGATGTCCAATAACATTCGGCTTTCTTTCCAATGATTCAATCGAGTATTTAGGGGGTTTCTACTCAGTTATGGAAAAAGCACAAAATAAAAGAACCGGTTGCCCGGCTCTCATCCTTACGTATGATAAACTACTGTAAATTCGCTTAGTTCATTTCCTGTGGCTGGAGATTTCTCTTTGGATTCGCGCTTTTCTTTATGAGCGTTCTTAAATGAATCGGAGTGCACCCAATTCTGATAAGCCTCTTCACTTTCCCATTTCGTAAATACAATAAGCTTTCCGTTTTCAGCCGACTGTTCAAGAAATAGAAACTCTAAGCAACCATCAACGTTCTTCATACTATCAGCACTTTTCCCAAAACGCTGCTTCATCATGTCTTTTGCTTCATCAGGGACCTTCAATTCATTCATCACAACATACATAAAATAAATCCTCCTTTAGGTTTCTCTCTCTATCCTATCGAATAACGACGTTTTTTTCCAATTCAAACAACTCCTCACTACAAGAATTCCCCTCAAAACATTCACACCTTCCCGCACATGGTTTATAATGAGAGTTAGATTTGGACACAATTTTACCTGAGGAGGATGAGACCATGAGTTTCCTGGGTATTTTAGTAGTAATCCTAGCTTTCCTAGCAGCCATCTTTACAGCTGGCTACAACGACCGACCAAGCAAAACCAAAAAAGGTAGTAGGTAACACGAAAAGCGAAAGTGGGCGGTTAGACACGGCAGGCACTGGAGCCTTTTCATTTGAACACGTTTTTTGTGTTCAGTTGAAAAGGTGAAGTGACCGAGTGTCTGCCCACTGCAGCTAGACATGAAAAGCGAAGACGAGCGTTTAGAAACGGAGATATTGGAACTCTTTCACCAGAACACGCCTTTTGTGTTCTGGTGAAAGAGTGAAATATCGCAGTTTCTGCGAGTCGTAGCTAGACACGAAAAGCGAAAGCGCCCGTTTAGCCTCGACAAGCGCTGGAGCCCTTTAAAAAGAACACGGTCTTTGTGTTCAGTTTAAAGGGTGAAGCGATCGAGAGGCTGGGCGCTGCAGCTAGACACGAAAAGCGAAGGCGAGCATTCAGAAACAAAGTTTTTGAACTCTGAAACGCGCTTAAACTTCTATCAAAAAAAGAACGACTTTCAGCTCTTTGCTGAAAGTCGTTCTTTTTTATTTCATTCCTGGATAACTTTGCTGTCTTAGTGCTTCATATACCATAATAGCAGCAGTATTTGAAAGGTTGAGAGCACGAACATGATCTGTCATCGGGAGACGAAGACAACGCTCTTTGTTATTTTCAATCAACTCGTCTGGTAAACCATTCGTTTCTCTTCCAAAAACAAAATACGTATTCTCATTCACATCTGAGTAATCAAAGTCAGTATGTGTATTGGTACCGTATTTCGTAATATAATAATATTCTCCACCCTGGTTCTTTTCAAAGAACTCCTCTAGAGAATCATAATAATGTACATCAGCATATTGCCAGTAATCCAAGCCCGCACGTTTCAACATTTTATCGTCTGTCGAAAACCCTAGTGGGCGAATTAGATGTAGACTTGTATTTGTTGCTGCACATGTTCTAGCTATATTCCCTGTATTCGCTGGTATTTCAGGCTGAAACAGTACAATATTTAAAGACATATTCATTCACCTCCACTTCAAAACAATACTATTATAGCATGTTTTAGATTGGGAGATATCATTCTCTAATCCTCAATATGAAAAAACTTATACTTAATTTCAGGCGTCCATGCCGTAGAATCTTCATAGGCCCAATAGCGCATCCTGCTATTTGTTGTATGAGCATTGACAAGAGGATACCCCTTCTCATCATTATCTACGACGAAAGTAGTATGTTGCCAGTGGCCATCTCCATCAAAGTCATAACAAATAATATCTCCAGGAATGAGATCATCAGGATTCGCTACTTCACGAGCTCGAAGACCACTCTTCGAGCTACTTAAATGCCACCTAAGCGCATGAGCTACAGTCCATGAATAGCTCCAGTTATTTCCTTTCATCCACCATCCCTTAGTGCGATCTGGGTAACCACGCATAGGGGCTTTTCCTGCATGAAGACACTGAGAAATATAATTTGTACAATCTACATCAAACGACTGATAAGACGGATTCGCATCATCCCACCATCTCTCAGCATATTTCAGGGCTGATAACCGATCATAATAGGAACCTTTCAGACGAGCATCACCGCTGTCTTTACCTTCTGCTACTTGAAGTGTTCCTCCCTCTATCTCAGCTGATCGATCAAGAATAAGTTCACCCTCCACCATTTTTGCCAATCTCTTTTCAAGTCGTTCTTCCTGATATAGTTTCTCTCCCTGTTTAATAAGAAACTGCTGATGAAGAAGATATTCATAAAGTTGGCTCGTCGAGACTGTCTTTTTTCCCAGGAGGATCCCTTTATTTTTTATACGAATAACAGATGCTCCTCTATTTTGGCTCTGTTTACGATAACGGTTGACTGCTTCTTCTTCCTCTGAAGGCCTGGTTCCTATTCTTGAGTGATCCGTTCCATTTAGTAAGCAAGTTGCTTGTTCTTTCCAGAAAGATTTCAACTGGTCTCCCCACACCATATGCGTCCCCCCTCATCGCACTTTATGACAGGGGAATCAAACACATGACTTGGAATCAGGAATGGTTTACAGCTGGCTCTGCTGAAGGGTGTGTTATTTTCTTGAGTAATTTATCAAACCAACCAACAAGAATACCAAGCAGAAGCACTTCTACAAAGGTACCAGCACCAATTGGCCCGCCTAACAAGAATGCCAGAACAAACGCAAGTGCTTCTGTTAATGTCTTAGTAATACCAATACTCCAACCCGTTCTTTCTGTTAGGGCAAGCATGAGTTCATCGTTTGGAATAGATGCAAGAGATGCAAATAAGTATACTGCAATTCCAAGACCCATGATAACTAATCCAACCAGAAATAAGATCCACCTGGTAACGATTCCATCAACATCAATGAAAGTGAGAATTTGTAAATTCAAGAGGTCAACAAACAATCCTAGAAGAATAATTGGAATAAAACCAGCTAGGTTTGGTTTCCTCATCATAATAAGACTATTGATAAAAATTAAAATACCACCAACAATAAACACCCATGTTCCAACAGTAAACCCTAGTTGGTCAGAAAGCGCAACGTAGAGAGCATCCCATGGGGCAATTCCAACATCGGCATTAATTAATAGGACAACACCAAAGGCTAATGTAAATAATCCCGCTACGTAGATCAAACTTTTGGATAAAAAGCTGTTCATAATGTTCACTCCTCATATGAGGGCTTGAAACTAAAAGCTGTATCAAATTGCTCTCATTCTTCGCCCTAGATATTTTAGTATCTCTTTTTTTGAATGCATTTGCTATTTTACAAGAAACGAAGTTCTTTTTATAACTTTATGCCTAAGTCTAACAAATCAAAAAAGCCAGTTCGCTATCAAGATAGCGAACTGGCACTATATATTGTTACGGTAGAACGGCATGCATCGAATGCTGCTGTTCAAGTGATAATAAATATTCTTTTTTATCTACACCGCCACCATATCCAACTAAAGCACCATTGCTTCCTATTACTCTGTGACACGGTACAATGATTGGAAGTGGATTTCGATTGTTAGCTGAGCCTATGGCTCTAACAGCCTTTGGTGCCGAAATACCAACAGCTACATCTCGATAAGACCGGGTTTCACCATATGGAATTTCCGAAAGGTTGTTCCATACTTTCTGTTGAAAAATCGTTCCTATCTTATCAAGCTTTAGATCAAAGAACCTTCTTTTTCCACTGAAGTATTCTTCCAGTTGCATGACGATGGGTTCGATTATATCAGAATTGAAAACAAGGTCCGCTTTGACATGATGTTTTTTATACCATGTTTCAGCAGCAGGCAGCACATCCTCAGGGCAACCAAAATCGAGCCTACTAACTCCATTAGGACTAGCAAACAATGTTATTGCACCTATAGGCGATAGAAACTCCCCATAATGAATCACTTGTTTATCCATTCTATCCCTTCTTTATTATACATTTTTCACTATCTTACAACGCATTCAATCGTTTGACCATCAGCATTAAGTCTTATTTTCAAGCATAGACAAGCCTTTAGCGATCTCATCTGCCACATCCTTGTCATTTTCTCTCAATTGCTCCTTTATAAGGGCATTAAAGGCCTTCTCGCCACCTATTTTCCCAAGCGCCCAGGCCGAAGTGCCGCGGATCACCGGACGAGGATCTTTTTCCATCACTTCAACCAGTGTATCAATAGCTGTTTCATCTTTATAATGAGCAAGAGCAAGAATAGCATTTCGTTGAATAGGCTTCTTTCCTCTCCACGAACCAGCCGCTTGACCAAACTGAGACTTAAATTCACGATTGGACATTGTTAGAAGTGGTATGAGTTTTGGTTTTACCATTTCTGGATCTGGTTCGAGTTCAGGATGATGATGAAAATCTTTTCCTTTGTTTTTGGGGCAAACGAGCTGGCAGGTGTCACACCCATATAATCGGTTTCCTAATTTAGTACGGTATTCATCAGGTAAAAAACCTTTCGTTTGCGTAAGAAAAGCGATGCATTTATTCGCGTTTAGCTGCCCCCCTTCAATTAAGGCACCAGTCGGACACGCGTCTACACAAATATTACAGTCACCACACCCTTCCTCAACAGGCTCATCAGGTTCTATATTTAGATCGGTGATCATTTCACCAAGGTAAACCCAAGAACCAAATTCTTCTGTTATGGTCATTGTGTTTTTACCGCTAAAACCAATGCCGGCTCTTTCAGCTACAGCTCGATCAGAAAGTTCGCCAGTATCGACCATCGAGCTCGTTCTAGCCTCTGGAACCTTTGATTTAATATATGCATCTAAAAGGAAGAGTTTCTCTCTAAGGAGGTGATGATAATCAACTCCCCATGAAGCACGACAGAAAAGTCCTCTTCGTTCGCCCTTCTTACTCCTAGGGCTATCTTTCATTCTCGAAGGATACGCAATGGCAATTGATATAATCGTTGTTGCACCGCTTAGCAATAGCTCAGGTTCTGTTCTCTTTTCTATATCAGATTCCTCGAAGCCTGACTGATAACCTAGCTCCTGCTGACGCTTTAAGCGTTGCTTAAGGGTTTTAAAAGGATCTGCTGCCGCGAAGCCTATCTTATCAATCCCAATCGTTTTACTGTATGCCACAATATCAGCTTTTAATTGTGCGTTTGTCATTAGTTTCCCCCTTCCTATTTGGGAGTGTATTATTTAATTTTTAGCGTTCGAATTCGATTTAAAACGGCCGCCATTTCTGTTCTCCTAATTCGAGCAATATCTCCTGGATGCTGATTCTTATATAGTGAAAAAGAACCAAGTCCCTCTGTGTTTATTTTCTGATCAATGAAATCAAGAAGTTCTGGAATCGACTTATCTCCTAGCTTATGATTTCTTTCCAGAAAATGAAGGACGTCAGCGGCAAAACGCGTTTGACTTGGATCTACAAGCTGTTCTACTTGAAGTAGTGAAATATCTGTATGACCAAATTGAATATGATGCACTCCGCGGGCAGTCACTTTCGATTTCTTTCCCTTTTGGCTGTTTAAGCTATTCTGCTCAGGTACTCTCTTTCTTGCCTCTCCGATTTTTTCTCCACCTTCTTGTCTGCGTGCCGATTCTTGTACGATTGATCGAGCTTGATCCGTTACGTCGTATGGAAGGTAGTTCTCCATTAAAATCACCTGATCAGCTACATCAAAGTAGTCTCCAGATCCGCCCATAACAAGTACGGTTGATATATGATGTTCTGTACGTAGTTGCTTCACACGATCAATGAATGGTGTAATGGGTTCTTTCTCTTTCGCAACTAACTGCTGCATTCGATAGTCTCGAATCATAAAATTAGTCGCGCTTGTATCTTCATCAATTAATAACGTATCTGAACCCGCTTCGATCGCCTCAATGATATTGGCTGCCTGGGACGTACTTCCACTGGCATTCTCAGATGTGAAAGACCGCGTATCTTTTCCATATGGGAGATTGTTTATAAATGGCGAGATGTCTACTCCAGTTACCTTTCGACCATCTTCAGAGCGAATTTTCATTGCCTGGTGGTTTGTAATAACATACTCTCTACCATCCCCTAAAATATGATCATATACGCCATGCTCCATTGCATGCAAGAGGGTACTCTTTCCATGATAACCACCGCCAACAATTAATGTAATACCTTCCTTAACAGCCATTCCTTGTAATGGCTCAGTACGGTGTGGGATTGTTAAAGACACTTCCATGCTTTTAGGTGATTGGAATTGCACTGCCTCATTTTTCATAGGACGATCGCTTATCCCGCTCTCGCGGGGTAATATAGATCCATTCGCTACAAATCCGACATATCCGTTTTGGGTAAGTTGTTCACGAATGGCCTCTTGTTGGTCTGCTAAATGCAATGCCTCTAAGATTATTCGTTTGTTTAATGCAAAAACAGAATTCTTCACAATGTCTGGCAGCTGATGCAGAAGCAAGTTTATAGCCTGTCTGCCAAGAACTTTTCTGCCTTGTGCAGGTAATCCTATTGATAGACAAATCGTAATAGATTCCTCTGTCACGCTCACTGCTGCCCTCTCAATAACCTTTTGACCAGGTATATCGATTGAGACCAATCCACTTTTCCCAGTGCCTTTCGCATGCCTCTCAGTCCTTCTAATGGCCTCTCCTACTTTTCTAGCAATCATATCTTCTGTTCGAACTCTTCTTACAGCCGAATCGAACCACTCAGGCTCTACGATCGTTTTCTTACGTGGGATGATGATTCTTATCCGAGAAGGACTAGCAAAAGGGTCTCCCTGGACATAATCGATGTAAAGGGTGTAATCCGCAAAATCATAGTGCCCACTAATGTCTTTATATGCTTTATATCCTTTTCCATCAATACGCTCTAATTGTTTTCTAAGTTTATTCATAAATGAGGCAAGCCTCCTTATAAGCTTCAAATTTAGGTATATGATAAAATGAACGAAAAATTATATGTTAGGAGAAAAGTGTGATGACAAGTATAATTCTCGCTCCATCTATTAAAAAGACATATCCTGATTTTAAAATTGGTTATGCTATTTACCATAATATCGTTGTTGAAAAGTCGCCGCAAATGGTGCGCGGTCGCTTTCAGTTCTATCAGGAAACATTGATGATGGATCTTGAGCAGACAGACCTGCTCACTTTTCCTGCTATCTCAGAGTGGCGTTCCATTTTCAAAAAGTTCGGGACGGATCCCGCCAAATATCGACCGTCCTCAGAAGCCCTATTACGCCGGTTAAAGAAAGGGTCTTCGCTACCTCTCGTTCACTCTGCTGCAGACATCAACAATCTTCTGTCGCTTCAATACAAAATTCCAATTGGTATCTATGATCTTGATCAAGTTGAAGGAGATATTACAATCGACATTGGTAGTGAGACGACTGCATATGAGGGCTTAAATGGACGTGAGGTAAGCTTCAACAACAAAATCCTCTCACTTGATCACAAAGGAGCGTTCGGAAGTCCTATCGTTGATTCTAAGCGAACAGCTATAACGGAAGAAACCAAGCATGCCATTCAACTTTTCTATCTTCAACCTTCGCTCCCTGTTTCAGAAGGTGAAAAGCTTGTAACTGCCTCAGCAGAAATGTTTAATCAAATTCACGGAGGAGACTTCTTAAGCGGGGTTTCAAGTTAAAGAAAGCAAACATAAAAAAACGCAACGCTTCGTTAATTTTAACGAAACACTGCGTTGGGTAAATGGTGAAAATTCGAGGAATTTCTACAATCCTCGCTGATGTAGATAGAATACCACAGAACATATGAAAGAAACAACACATTTTTCATATTTTCTTTACAAACGTCTCTCATCACGACAGAGCTAATAGAATTTTACTCTTCATAATCCGTTTGACGTCCTGATGACGATCACCCTATAATCAGAATGACAGACAGAAAGGAGAAATCATATGGAACCATTCTCAACACCATTTTTCGAAGAAAATTTTCGCCAATACATACAAAAGAATCGTGATGTATTTTCAAAATTAGAAGCAATGAATAGCTATTATCGATCAGTTGTTTCATCAATGATCTATGACAACCTTAACAAAAACTCAGAAATAGTTCGTCGCATTCGCAACCTTGATTCAGCTTACAAAACGATTAAACAAGAAAATACAGACGCATAAGAAAAAGCTCTCTTTACAATAAGAGAGCTTTCTTACGTTTTATTTAGGAAGATCACAAGAGTCAGCAGAACACGCTTCTGCATTGCCACCAACTACTTCAAGCTTATTTCCTTCTCCCCAGGCCTTCTCAACGGCCTGTTCAAACATTTCAACAGGCTGAGCACCTGACACGGCATATTTACCGTCAAATACAAAGAACGGTACGCCCTGAATGCCAAGCTGACTTCCCATAGCTTCATCGTTGCGAACTTCTTTCGTAAATTCTTCAGTCCCTAGCATACGTTTTATATCCGCAGCGTCTAGCCCAAGTTCTTCACCAAGTGATGCAAGCGTTTCATGATCACCAATATTTTTCGATTCGGTAAAGAAGGCATAAAAGAGACGTTCTGACATTTCATTACTTTTACCATGCTCTGTCGCATAGTGAACAAGACGATGAGCATCAAATGAATTCGTTGGAATCATTTTATCGAAATCATACGTTAGGTTTTCTCCAGCAGCTTGCTGCCTCATATTCTCACACATACCCTGAGCTTGTTCTAGACTGACATTGTATTTCCCTGCTAGAAGCTCAGCCATGCTTTCCCCATCCGATTCTTTCGCATTAGGATCAAGTTCAAAGCTTTTAAAGACAACTTCTACTTGATCACGCTGTGGAAAAGCCTGAAGCGCACTTTCAAGACGTCTTTTTCCTATATAACAAAATGGACAAACGAAATCGGACCATACTTCAATTCTCATCGAATCACTCTTTCAGTAAATTGTTTTATCTATCTTATACTTGTATTTTATCACCTCTACTTTTAAATGAGCAGGAATTTGCTCAGTGAGTCATTGAAAACTAGTGATATCAAATAAGAGAAGGAATTAAAAAGAATACAAAAAAGACTTCAACGAGAACGTTGAAGTCTTGTAATAACGTATGTAATGGTACCGGTGGTCGGGTTCGAACCGACACTCCTCTCGGAACACGATTTTGAGTCGTGCGCGTCTGCCAATTCCGCCACACCGGCAAAATACCATATTCAATTCAGGCAGAAAAATAAGTGGTGCCGGAGGCCGGGCTCGAACCGGCACGGAGGTACACCCTCCGCAGGATTTTAAGTCCTGTGCGTCTGCCAATTCCGCCACTCCGGCAGGACTTTTAAGAAAAAATATTAAGATTGGAGGCGGCACCCGGATTTGAACCGGGGCGTAAGGGTTTTGCAGACCCGTGCCTTACCACTTGGCTATGCCGCCTTTTTAAAATGGAGCGGAAGACGGGATTCGAACCCGCGACCCCCACCTTGGCAAGGTGATGTTCTACCACTGAACTACTTCCGCAACAAAAAATGGCTGGGCTAGCTGGATTCGAACCAGCGCATGACGGAATCAAAATCCGTTGCCTTACCGCTTGGCTATAGCCCAAAAATGGGGCGGCTGATGGGAATTGAACCCACGAATGCCGGAATCACAATCCGGTGCGTTAACCACTTCGCCACAACCGCCATAAAGATTTAAAATTGGCAGGGGTAGTAGGACTCGAACCCACACCGGAGGTTTTGGAGACCTCTGTTCTACCTTTAAACTATACCCCTATCAAGATGGTGGAGGGGGACGGATTCGAACCGCCGAACCCTGAGGGAGCGGATTTACAGTCCGCCGCGTTTAGCCACTTCGCTACCCCTCCAAATTGACAATTACCATTGTAATACACATTTTATGAAAGTGCAATGGAATTTGATCTCATTTCGAGAAAATGGTGCCGGCCAGAGGACTTGAACCCCCAACCTACTGATTACAAGTCAGTTGCTCTACCAATTGAGCTAGACCGGCAACATGGTGGCTCCGGACGGAATCGAACCGCCGACACGTGGATTTTCAGTCCACTGCTCTACCGACTGAGCTACAGAGCCATGTTTAAAATATAATTGGTTGCGGGGGCAGGATTTGAACCTGCGACCTTTGGGTTATGAGCCCAACGAGCTACCGAACTGCTCCACCCCGCGATAATGTGAATGTAATTATGCTGCACCTGCTCATTACGCTGTGCACTGTTTCTTTCTCTACAAGGTTATGCTTCGAAGCGTATCCGTAGAAACAACTCGTTGCTGTTTCAAGGAAGTATCGCTTGTTGCTCCACCCCACGATAATGTTAAAATATAAATGGCGGTCCCGACGAGAATCGAACTCGCGATCTCCTGCGTGACAGGCAGGCATGTTAACCGCTACACCACGGGACCTTAGATAATGGTGGAGGATGACGGGCTCGAACCGCCGACCCTCTGCTTGTAAGGCAGATGCTCTCCCAGCTGAGCTAATCCTCCACAAAGTAGAAATGATATATAATGGTGACCCGTACGGGATTCGAACCCGTGTTACCGCCGTGAAAGGGCGGTGTCTTAACCGCTTGACCAACGGGCCCTTGCTGCTATTATGTATGCTAGTGGCGGAGAGCGAGGGATTCGAACCCTCGAGACGGCTTTGACCGTCTACACGATTTCCAATCGTGCTCCTTCGGCCACTCGGACAGCTCTCCATGGCTCCACAGGTAGGATTCGAACCTACGACCGATCGGTTAACAGCCGATAGCTCTACCACTGAGCTACTGTGGAATAATATCAGCCTGGCAACGTCCTACTCTTGCAGGGGGAGATCCCCCAACTACCATCGGCGCTGAAGAGCTTAACTTCCGTGTTCGGCATGGGAACGGGTGTGACCTCTTCGCCATCATTACCAGACTAAGGACTGGATTTCACTTTCGTGATTTACCAGCGACAAAATATATCATACTATATTCCATCATGTTTTTCAAGGAAAATTTTATTCCCTGAAAACTAGATAGCACGCACAACTTTCCAATATGTCCAGCTACGTAAGCCAAATCCTCGATCGTTTCACCTTTTAATTCTGACGCATAAAGCGCGTCTGACTCAAAAGCCTCCAACGCTTGTCGGATTTAAACGGCTTACTTCGCTTTTCGTTTTTAGGTTAAGCCCTCGATCGATTAGTATTCGTCAGCTCCACGTGTTGCCACGCTTCCACCCCGAACCTATCTACCTCATCATCTCTAAGGGATCTTACCAGCTTCATGCTGTGGGAAATCTCATCTCGAGGGGGGCTTCATGCTTAGATGCTTTCAGCACTTATCCCTTCCACACGTAGCTACCCAGCTATGCTCCTGGCGGAACAACTGGTACACCAGCGGTGTGTCCATCCCGGTCCTCTCGTACTAAGGACAGCTCCTCTCAAATTTCCTGCGCCCGCGACGGATAGGGACCGAACTGTCTCACGACGTTCTGAACCCAGCTCGCGTACCGCTTTAATGGGCGAACAGCCCAACCCTTGGGACCTACTTCAGCCCCAGGATGCGATGAGCCGACATCGAGGTGCCAAACCTCCCCGTCGATGTGGACTCTTGGGGGAGATAAGCCTGTTATCCCCAGGGTAGCTTTTATCCGTTGAGCGATGGCCCTTCCATGCGGAACCACCGGATCACTAAGCCCGACTTTCGTCCCTGCTCGACTTGTAGGTCTCGCAGTCAAGCTCCCTTGTGCCTTTACACTCTGCGAATGATTTCCAACCATTCTGAGGGAACCTTTGGGCGCCTCCGTTACACTTTAGGAGGCGACCGCCCCAGTCAAACTGCCCACCTGACACTGTCTCCGCACCGGATCACGGTGCTGGGTTAGAATGTCAGTACAGCCAGGGTAGTATCCCACCGACGCCTCCATCGAACCTGGCGGTCCGACTTCTATGGCTCCTACCTATCCTGTACAAGCTGTACCAAAATCCAATATCAGGCTACAGTAAAGCTCCATGGGGTCTTTCCGTCCTGTCGCGGGTAACCTGCATCTTCACAGGTACTATAATTTCACCGGGTCTCTCGTTGAGACAGTATCCAAGTCGTTGCACCTTTCGTGCGGGTCGGAACTTACCCGACAAGGAATTTCGCTACCTTAGGACCGTTATAGTTACGGCCGCCGTTTACTGGGGCTTCGATTCAGAGCTTCTCCCGTAAGGGATAACCCCTCCTCTTAACCTTCCAGCACCGGGCAGGTGTCAGCCCCTATACTTCGCCTTACGGCTTTGCAGAGACCTGTGTTTTTGCTAAACAGTCGCTTGGATCTTTTCACTGCGGCTCCCCTGGGCTATAAACCCGAGGAAGCACCCCTTCTCCCGAAGTTACGGGGTCATTTTGCCGAGTTCCTTAACGAGAGTTCTCCCGATCGTCTTAGGATTCTCTCCTCGCCTACCTGTGTCGGTTTGCGGTACGGGCACCTTTTTCCTCACTAGAGGCTTTTCTTGGCAGCGTAGAATCAAGGACTTCGGTACTAAATTTCCCTCGCCATCACGACTCAGCTTGCGCGGTGAACGGATTTGCCTATTCACCAGCCTAATCGCTTGGACGCGCATTTCCAGCAGCGCGCTCTCCCTATCTTTCTGCGTCCCCCCGTCGTTCAAACGGAAAGGAGGTGGTACAGGAATATCAACCTGTTATCCATCGCCTACGCCTTTCGGCCTCGGCTTAGGTCCCGACTAACCCTGAGCGGACGAGCCTTCCTCAGGAAACCTTGGGCTTTCGACGGACAAGATTCTCACTTGTCTTTCGCTACTCATACCGGCATTCTCACTTCTAAGCGCTCCACCAGTCCTTTCGGTCTGACTTCACAGCCCTTAGAACGCTCTCCTACCATTGTCGTAAGACAATCCACAGCTTCGGTGATACGTTTAGCCCCGGTACATTTTCGGCGCAGCGTCACTCGACCAGTGAGCTATTACGCACTCTTTAAATGATGGCTGCTTCTAAGCCAACATCCTGGTTGTCTAAGCAACGCCACATCCTTTTCCACTTAACGTATACTTTGGGACCTTAGCTGGTGGTCTGGGCTGTTTCCCTCTCGACTACGGATCTTATCACTCGCAGTCTGACTCCCGCGGATAAATCGTTGGCATTCGGAGTTTGACTGGATTCGGTAATCCGGTAAGGACCCCTAGTCCAATCAGTGCTCTACCTCCAAGATTCTTGCCGCGAGGCTAGCCCTAAAGCTATTTCGGAGAGAACCAGCTATCTCCAGGTTCGATTGGCATTTC
The DNA here is from genome assembly GCF_056173725.1 of Anaerobacillus sp. 63XJN7_4_ISO-PGPR-S23-413. Taxonomy (NCBI): domain Bacteria; kingdom Bacillati; phylum Bacillota; class Bacilli; order Caryophanales; family Bacillaceae; genus Anaerobacillus; species Anaerobacillus sp. 63XJN7_4_ISO-PGPR-S23-413. The sequence goes on along the minus strand of NZ_CM149688.1, from coordinate 475,679 downwards.
ACCGCTACCCACACCTCATCCCCGCATTTTTCAACATGCGTGGGTTCGGGCCTCCATTCAGTGTTACCTGAACTTCACCCTGGACATGGGTAGATCACCTGGTTTCGGGTCTACGACCACGTACTATTTCGCCCTATTCAGACTCGCTTTCGCTGCGGCTCCGCCTTCTCAGCTTAACCTTGCACGGGATCGTAACTCGCCGGTTCATTCTACAAAAGGCACGCTGTCACCCATTAACGGGCTCCAACTAGTTGTAGGCACACGGTTTCAGGTTCTTTTTCACTCCCCTTCCGGGGTGCTTTTCACCTTTCCCTCACGGTACTGGTTCACTATCGGTCACTAGAGAGTATTTAGCCTTGGGAGATGGTCCTCCCGGATTCCGACGGGGTTTCACGTGTCCCGCCGTACTCAGGATCCGTCTCGGAGGGCATCGGATTTTGACTACAGGATTGTTACCTTCTCTGATGGACCTTTCCAGGTCGCTTCGTCTATCCGTGCCTTTGTAACTCCAAAGAGACGTCCTACAACCCCAGAGGGCAAGCCCTCTGGTTTGGGCTGATTCCGTTTCGCTCGCCGCTACTCAGGAAATCGCGTTTGCTTTCTCTTCCTCCGGGTAATGAGATGTTTCAGTTCCCCGGGTCTGCCTTCCATTCCCTATGTATTCAGAAATGGATACCATCCTATTAAAGATGGTGGGTTCCCCCATTCGGAAATCTCCGGATCAAAGCGTACTTACAGCTCCCCGAAGCATATCGGTGTTCGTCCCGTCCTTCTTAGGCTTCTAGTGCCAAGGCATCCACCGTGCGCCCTTAGTAGCTTAACCTTCGATTTGTTAGGCATTGCTGCCATAACGCATCAGTTATTACTAAGTTATTGCATAAAAAATAATTATTGGATGTCGTTGTTTGTGCTATCTAGTTTTCAAGGAACAAGGCTACTGTTTGAATCCGCCTAAGCTTCATCACTTCACCTGGTTTGAAAGAATAAATCATTCTTTCAAAACTAAACGAAACGCTCATGTAAGGTTGGTAACGTAAGTTACCTTCGTAATTCTCCATAGAAAGGAGGTGATCCAGCCGCACCTTCCGATACGGCTACCTTGTTACGACTTCACCCCAATCATTTGTCCCACCTTCGGCGGCTGGCTCCATAAAGGTTACCCCACCGACTTCGGGTGTTACAAACTCTCGTGGTGTGACGGGCGGTGTGTACAAGGCCCGGGAACGTATTCACCGCGGCATGCTGATCCGCGATTACTAGCAATTCCGGCTTCATGCAGGCGAGTTGCAGCCTGCAATCCGAACTGAGAACGGCTTTATGGGATTCGCTTCACCTCGCGGTGTTGCTGCCCTTTGTACCGTCCATTGTAGCACGTGTGTAGCCCAGGTCATAAGGGGCATGATGATTTGACGTCATCCCCACCTTCCTCCGGTTTGTCACCGGCAGTCACCTTAGAGTGCCCAACTAAATGCTGGCAACTAAGATCAAGGGTTGCGCTCGTTGCGGGACTTAACCCAACATCTCACGACACGAGCTGACGACAACCATGCACCACCTGTCACTCTGTCCCCCGAAGGGGAACGTCCTGTCTCCAGGATTGTCAGAGGATGTCAAGACCTGGTAAGGTTCTTCGCGTTGCTTCGAATTAAACCACATGCTCCACTGCTTGTGCGGGCCCCCGTCAATTCCTTTGAGTTTCAACCTTGCGGTCGTACTCCCCAGGCGGAGTGCTTAATGTGTTAACTTCAGCACTGAGGGTGGAACCCCCCAACACCTAGCACTCATCGTTTACGGCGTGGACTACCAGGGTATCTAATCCTGTTTGCTCCCCACGCTTTCGCGCCTCAGCGTCAGTTACAGACCAGAGAGCCGCCTTCGCCACTGGTGTTCCTCCACATATCTACGCATTTCACCGCTACACGTGGAATTCCACTCTCCTCTTCTGCACTCAAGTCCTCCAGTTTCCAATGACCCTCCACGGTTGAGCCGTGGGCTTTCACATCAGACTTAAAAGACCGCCTGCGCGCGCTTTACGCCCAATAATTCCGGACAACGCTTGCCACCTACGTATTACCGCGGCTGCTGGCACGTAGTTAGCCGTGGCTTTCTGGTTAGGTACCGTCAAGGTACCGCCCTATTCGAACGGTACTTGTTCTTCCCTAACAACAGAGCTTTACGACCCGAAGGCCTTCGTCACTCACGCGGCGTTGCTCCGTCAGACTTTCGTCCATTGCGGAAGATTCCCTACTGCTGCCTCCCGTAGGAGTCTGGGCCGTGTCTCAGTCCCAGTGTGGCCGATCACCCTCTCAGGTCGGCTACGCATCGTCGCCTTGGTAAGCCATTACCTTACCAACTAGCTAATGCGCCGCGGGCCCATCCTGCAGTGTTAGCTCAGAAAGCCAACTTTCAACATTGCACCATGCGGTGCGATGTATTACCCGGTATTAGCTCCGGTTTCCCGGAGTTATCCCAGTCTGCAGGGCAGGTTGCCCACGTGTTACTCACCCGTCCGCCGCTAAGATCAGGGAGCAAGCTCCCATCTCTTCGCTCGACTTGCATGTATTAGGCACGCCGCCAGCGTTCGTCCTGAGCCAGGATCAAACTCTCCGATAGAAAGCTTAATCTAGCTTTAAAACAATGTTTTGTTTCCGTAGAAACAACTACTTACATGGCGTTTCGTTCAGTTTTCAAAGATCAATTCGTTTCTTTCAACGTCGTTTTCAGCGACTTTATTAATGTACCACATTAACTCGGTCGACGTCAACAACTTTTAAAAGTTTTTTTCGTTGTCGCGTTAATCTCTCGCGGCGACAAGTAATAATATACCACGGAGAAAAAATACGGTCAACCCTTTTCTTGATATTTTTTCTCCGTTTTATAAATCACCTATACAGCGCTATATTCTCGAATGAAAATACCAGAACCTTTAGTCTCGCTTCGGTGAACTTCGATAAGCCCTTTTTCAATCATATATTCTAGAAGCGCACCAAGGTCTATCCCGTATTCCTTTAGCTGTTCTTCTTCCATTAATTCTTGATATGTCCATAAACTTTCACGTTCATTCATGATGTTCCTTATATGAACGGTTGCGTTTTTTGATTTTGAAGATAAAGAAAAGTCATTAGCCAATAGCAATAACTCCAGTCGTTTATCAAGAGGATCTTCTCCAGATAAAAGCTCGGTATACAACTTGAAAATTTCAGGTTCAATATGTTTAACCTGATTCCACACAGTAATTTCAGGATGGAACCCATGCTCAATAACAGATAAGCGAGCAAGATGGTGCAAAGCATGAAGAATAAAGTTATACGCATCCATATATTGCTTAGAAGCGAAAAGTTCTTTCCCATCTGTATATCTTCGAATAAGTCTTGCAAACTCCACTCCAATTTTTTGAGTGCGCTCTTCATATGGAAAATCTCTAATTCTCTCTTTCAATCCCGCTATGTACTCGTTCCGATCAAAAATGATCTTTCCATTAACAAGCCATGCCACAAGACGACGGTGGCTACCAGAGATTAGCCATTCGTTAACCTGCTGCTCTGTTATAACGTGCATAGCAGCTTTCTTTCCTTCAAAATCATAATGTTTGACGAACCATGGTTTCTCGTTATTTTGAACGATGATTAGTAGGACAACATCAAAATTATCAGTAAGCGGGTGAAATGGCTTTGTCTTTTCAATAACTAGTACACCCAGTGTATCAGGATGACTAGCTCTCTCTTGATAAATCGGTCTTAAAAGGTTTTCCATAATTCGATCCTCCAGAAGTACTTATACTTTTGTTTCCTTACGATATTCAATTTCCCTTTTCCTACGTTAACTTAAGTATTCAACAGTCCATATTATAAATCCTGTAATGAAATAAGCAATCCCTGAATTTGAAGTTTCCACTATCTACTTGAAAATATCCAACTATATGAAATGCAGATTACGTTATTCACCTTATAAGGAAAGTGCTTACACCTCATGGTTATGCTATAATTGTGTGCAGGAGGGACTTGCAATGCAACTAAAGTATACTAATAAGATTAATAAAATTCGTACGTTCGCACTGAGTCTAGTGTTTATTGGAATCGCGATTATGTATATAGGAATATTCTTCAAGACATCTGTCTTGCTTATGACCATCTTTATGCTGATTGGATTTCTTGCAACGATCGCAAGTGCGGTTGTGTACTTCTGGATCGGAATGCTCTCCACAAGAGCAATCCAGGTAGTTTGTCCAAACTGTGAAAAGCCAACGAAAGTTCTTGGACGTGTAGATGCTTGTATGCATTGCAAACAACCACTAACGATGGACCCTAATTTGGACGGCAAAGAATTTGATGAGAAATACAATGTGAAAAGAGCCCAAAAAAGAACGCAGTAAAAGATAAGAAGGCTTCCACCATTAATGGTGGAAGCCTTCTTTAAATTAGTGTTTGCTTTGCTGGCAATCTGGACATTTTCCGTAAATCTCCATTCTGTGATCACCGACTCGGAAGCCTGTTACCTGTTCCGCAAGCGTTTCTACTTCGTCCAATCCCGGATAATGAAAGTCTACAATCTTACCACAATCATCACAGATAATATGATAATGATCTGTTGTGACACAATCAAATCGGCTGGAAGCATCTCCGTACGTTAATTCTTTCACCAATCCAATTTCCTTAAATACTCTCAAGTTATTATAAACTGTAGCTACACTCATATTAGGAAATTTTCCTTCAAGAGACTTATAGATCTCATCTGCTGTAGGATGTGACATGGACTGGATTAAATGCTCCAGAATGGCATGACGCTGCGGGGTAATACGCACTCCTGAATTTTTCATAGCATCAATTGCTTCATGCAGTTTTTCTTCAGCCATTCGTCATGCACCTCGCTTTCAACAAGCATTCTTACTTTGTAATGTTTATAATTAGTGTACATGGAGAAAGAGGGTTTTGTCAATAATGACAAGCTTATAGGCCTCTTTCTTATTTGTGCTCTTGATGAAGGATCGACTCATTCTCCCCCATATGGTAGTTAATGAAACGAGCTGCTACAAATAAAAAGTCAGAGAGACGGTTTAAGAAAGAAAGGACAAGAGGATTTGCGTCTTCTACCATTGTCGTAAGACGCTCCGCGCGACGGACAATCGTACGCGCCACATGTAAGCAAGCTCCTGCTGAGTGTCCACCTGGCAATACAAAGTTCCTGAGAGGTTCAAGCTGCTGCTCCCAGCTGTCGATTTGGTTTTCCATTTCATTAATATGCGATTCTTCAATAGTCCATCCTACTTTTTTCCCTTTAGGTGTAGCAAGCTCTGCTCCCACATGGAAAAGCCACGTTTGTATTTTATGAAAAATGGACCCCCATTCTTCTTTACCATCGAAGTTCGTAGCCCCAATATAACTTAGAGCAAGTCCGATCTGGGAATTGGCTTCATCACAAGTTCCGTATGCCTCGACTCGAATATCGTTTTTAGACACCCGTTGCCCATAAACGAGAGAGGTTTCTCCTTTATCGCCTGTCTTCGTATAAATTTTCACTATTAATACCCCCTATCCGGATCAATGACATTCTTCAAGTCATTCGTTCCTTTTTGATATTGAATTAAGTTATGCTCAAATATTTCAATCGCTCTAGGTTGATAATTGTCAGAGATAGCTGAATGGTGCGGCGTAACCGTTACATTTTCCATCTCCCAAAATGGGTGTGACGAATCAAGTGGTTCATCTTTAAACACATCCAATACAGCATGGGCAATTTGATGTTCATTTAGTGCGTCAATCAAACACTGCTCATCTACAGTATCTCCTCTGCCAATATTAATAAATACCCCAGATTCTTTCATGGCTGCAAATTGTTCTTTCGTAAAATAATTTGCCGTTTCACTCGTACTAGGCAGCACACTTACCACGTAGTCACATTTCGGTAGCATTGATAAAAGTTCTTCATTATTATATATCACATCAAAATGGTCTACTTCATGTCCAGATCGATTGACTCCTAGCGTTTTCATTCGAAATGCTTTCGCCACTCTTGCAATCTCACTGCCAATGGCACCAGTACCAACAACCCCTATCGAGCTACCAGTAATTTCTCGTATAGGCGTTTTTTTCTTCCAGATCTTTGAGGATTCATTTGCTAGCACTTGTTTTGTATCCCTCGCTACTTGAAGCATAACAGATAATGTATATTCAGCCATCGGAATGCTATGGATGCCCCGTGCATTTGTTACGAGAATACCTCTTTCTTTAATAGCCTGAAATGGCATTCTTTCAAGTCCAGCAGATAGGACCATTATCCATTTAAGGTGAGAAGCTTTCTGAATTAACTCTGCGTTCAGGTCCTCTCCATATGTAAGAAGAATTTCTGCATCAGCAAGTTTAGGCTCCGCTTCTTGCATTGATTGATAAAAATGAAACGTTACGTCTGGATATGTTTCTCTAAGGCGCTCTTTAATATTTGTCTTCAGTTTCCCCGTTGATAGTACCTGCATTATTTCACCACTCTCCATTTATTTAACCTTTCTTCATGTATTAAGTATAGCTGAATGACCAATATGACTTAAACAAAACAACCTCTTCGAAACATCGCTAACAAAAAAAGAGCGCATAATGCGCTCTCAACTGAAGATATGATCTACTATACTCTATGTTGCAAACATCTAATGGTATAGTCTTTTGTCCCGCAGACAAAGGCTTATGATAAGTTTTCTTTAATGTAACCTAGTGCAGATTCCACATGCTCTTTAACGCGAACTTTCCGCCACTCTTTTACAAGGGTTCCTTCTTTGTCTATAACAAAGGTAGAACGAACAATCCCCATGTATTCTTTGCCGAAGTTCTTCTTTAACTGCCATACATCATATGCTTCTGCAGCAGAATGATCTTCATCTGCTAGGAGAAGGAACGGAAGGTCATACTTATCAATAAATTTTTTGTGTTTCTCGACTGGGTCTGGACTTACTCCCAAGATAACCGTATCCAGTTCTTCGAATCCTTCAATATGATCTCGAAAATCACATGCCTCTGTCGTACAGCCAGGCGTCATATCTTTTGGATAAAAATAAAGCACAACATTTTTTCCTTTATAGTCTGAAAGAGACACAGTCTCACCAGTGCTTGCTTCTAACTTAAAATCTGGAGCTTTTTGACCAATTTCAACACTCATTTTTACGCCTCCTTAAATCTTCTTAAGATAAGCGTAACGAAATTCATTCGAACTTACAACTTGGGGCTTTCACGATAGTCAACGATGGTCGTGACAAAAAATGCGGCTGGCATTAAGTAACCGATTAACGCCTCAAAAATCGCAATCCATCTTCCAACTCCAATTGGAGTAAGATCTCCATAGCCAACCGATAGAAGCGTAACCGCACTGAAATAAAGGACAGATTGAACTCTTGTAAACGGTGTTAATGTCATATCCGCAAGATCCATTTGACCTTCTTGAAGTACAGGAATATCAAGGATAATGAGGCTTAAATACATACTCCCAAAAGCGATAATCATCGTTAAATAAACAAGGAACAGTAGAAACATCTTATAAACAGACAGGAGACTACCAGGCACTCTCGTTCTTTTCATAAGAGCTACCATACTTCTCCCAACACTAATAAGGGCAAGAATAATAGCACAAGTAATCAATAAGAGCATTAGTAAACACCTCATAATAGGTTTATGAGGTGTTCGTTGAATTTAGGACGAACTATTCTGAAACAAGTGTCGTGTAGACAACCATCCGCTCCTCGTGTGTTCCTGCATCTCGATCAAATGTCCCTGTACAAGTAATTAAATTGAGGCTTGATTTAGAACTTGTTCCAAATACTTTCTCGAGTGGCGCTTTATTTCTAGGATAAGACTCAACAGCATGCACCTCAAAATCATACGCCAATCCATGTTCATCCGTAACTGTAACGAGATCTCCAGCTTCTAAATCTCCAAGGTGAAAGAACACCGATGGTCCAGTTTTGTTATCAACGTGACCGGCAAGGACGGCATTTCCTCTTTCACCAGGTTTCGCTCCAGGCTGATACCATCCAACGTTACGTTCATCTTTGGGCACATCCATTTGCCCATCTGTTAATTGGCCCACATGCTCCACTTTTGCGTCTACATTAATAGCTGGAATGGATAATTGGGCTGGAATGATTCCTACTAAAGCAGGTTCAACGGATTCGTTACTCTTAGATGAAGAAGATGCTGTTAAATCTGGAGCAGAGATCAGATGTGTTTCCTCATTATTAGGTAAAACTTCTTTCATTTCATCTGATTGATTAGAAGAAGAGGAGCAGCCTGCCGCTGCTCCTAAAAGTAACATACTTAATAAAAGCTTTTTAAACGGCATATGCGCTCCTCCTTCTACCTTGATTTAAGCTGTTTGCTTCTTACGAAGATAAATTCCAGTTCCTGCTGCTAGAATAGCTCCTCCAAGAAGTGCCCATGCAACTGTATGAGACTGATCAGCTGTACCACCCATACCTGTTTGGGGCATGTCTGAAGGCATATTTGTCGCATCAACCATCGGCCATGCTTCAAGAGTTGGTTCACCTTCTACAAGACCTACCGCATAAACAGAGTAAACATAGCCTTCTTTTAATTCAACACCAGGAATCTCAAGAACAACGTCTTCAGAACCTGCTGGTCGAACTTCAAGATCAACAGTCATAGGATCAACTTCAGCGTAGTCTGACGTTGATTTAAATGCTACATCTGAGAATAGAACGTCTCCGTCTTTAACGGCTACATCTACATTAGGTGCATCTGGAGACGCATGTACAACCCTTACTTTTGCTTTTCCTTTAGAAGCTTCCATATCATCGCTTAGCGCCCAAAGGGAGATGCTATCTAGCGTACCTACTGCAGCAGCAGAATACTTCATGCCTTCTTCAAGCGTCACTGACTGACTGATAACCGGCTCGCCTTCTCCATTCTCACCAGCTGGGAATACTTCAATTTCGTGATCTCCTGCAGGAAGAGCCATGTATTCTGTCGCCTGTTTATATTCAGCACCTTCTACAACTGCCTCACCATCTACATAAACATCAACTGCAGGTGCATCTGGAGACGCATGAATCACTCGTACCATTGCTTCATGATTATCTGCGAATGCCGTACCACCAATAATCCCAAACATCATAACCATCGCAACTGCGGCTGCCATAAACTTCCTAAGCATTCAATCCGCTCCCTTTATTTAATTTTTGTTATACTTTTGTATAACCTTTGTTCATTAACTAATACGACAAAATATTTGCAATCGGATCACTTTTTTACACTTTCATTGTTTTTATTTCGAATTCAAGGGAATAAAGCTACTAGCAAAGCTCGGAGGAGGAACTTATTAATGAGTAAAGGCAATTATGCGATTGCTTACTGGGAAAGTGGAAATGAAGATCATTTCAAAATTTTTTGTGTAGAAAACCACCAGACTCTTTTACGAATCGCCCGTCGCATTGTAAATGACCAGCAAATTGCCGAAGAGATCGTTCAGGATGTTTATTTGGAAGTTTGGAATAAGCGAAGTCAATTCGAGCCTGATAAAGGCAAACTCTCCTCATGGGTTAACCAGATCACACGAAACCGAGCTATTGATCGGATTAAGAAAGAGCAGCGTAATTTTAAAGAAACAGTCGTTGAAGATCACCAGTTGGTCGATAAAGAACTTTATATTCAAGATGACTTTGGAAACAGAGATATGATAGATGGAGCCTTAAATACTTTGAATACAGAACAAAAAGAAATTCTTAAACTCATCTACTTAGAGGGTTATAGTCAAGCAGAAGTAGCTTCCAAAAAGAAGATTCCCCTTGGAACAGTGAAAAGTCGCGTTAGGCTTGGTATGAAAAAATTAAAAGAAACGATCGATTTATCATTATTAGAACCTGTCTAATCATAAACAAAAAGTCCAGAGGGAGATCCCTCTGGACTTTTTAGTTACCTGCGCCCCTGTATTTCGTGACGCCAATATTCCACATAAAGATGGCGAACCCAAAAAACGCAACTCCCATAACAGGTGTAAGAAAGGCATAACCATACCATTCTTCACGACCTAAGAAATAAGCTGATGGATACACTCCTACAAAAGCAAATGGTAAGATCCACGTTAATACAAAGCGAATCACTTTATTATAAATATCCACTGGGTATCTCCCATAGTTCCCGATATTGTACATCATTGGCATAATACTTGTTCTGCTATCAGACCAAAAGCTAATGCTTGCTAGTAGAATAAAAATACCTGCATACACAAATGCCCCACCTAAAACCATAAAGAGAAATACAATAGGATCGTACCAGGACATACTTAGATCAAGTCGACTCCCCGCATAAACCATAACAGCGATTCCTGTGATAACCCCAAATAAAGATTCAAGCTCCATTCGTTCTAAAATAATCTGAAATAAACTATGAACGGGTCTTGTTAGAATCCGATCCATTTCACCCTTAACAATATACCGCTCGTTAAAGTCCCAAATGTTAAAAAATGCTCCGAAGATAGCAAAAGGAACGAGGAAAAATCCATAGATAAAGATGATTTCATCCTTCGACCAGCCGCTAAGCATATTTGTATGCCCAAACACGACAAGTATAAAAATCAAATTAACTGCCTGAAACAATAAGTCAGACATAATTTCCATTAGCATATCTACACGATAAGTTAATCTCGTTTTCATATATTGCGAGACATATAGAAAGAAAATACTAGCATGCTTCATTTGTCACCCTCCCTGCACAATCAAGCGTTTTTTGGCAATTACCCATAGCGCTTGAATTGGAAGAATCAAAATAACCGCCCAGACAAGCTGGAAAAGAATCGCTTCCCAAACCGCACTTCCAGTAAAACCTTCTGTGAAAATCATACTTGGAATATAGCTAATGGCTTGGAACGGTAGAAAGTCCATGACATTCTGTGCCCAACCTGGATAGAAACTAATTGGAAGTAATAACCCTGAGAACAAATCAATCACAACGCGCTTTGCTCGAATCAGTCCATCGTTGTTAAAGAAGAAAAAGGTCATAACGCCTGTCAGCAGATTAATTTGAGTATTAACAATAAAACTTAGAATAATTGCTACCATAAAGAACAACCATGTCGACAGAGCAGCCGAAAATTCAATCGGGAAAATGAGGCTAACAATAATCATCCCTGGAATTGAGAAGAAGCTTAATCTAAAAATCCCTTCTCCAAGCCCCTGCATCGTCTTCATTATTAAATAATGATAGGGGCGTATAAATTCAACTGCCACCTTACCCTCTTTAATCTCCTGAGCGATTTCTCGATCAATATTATTAAAATAGAAAGCTCTTGCCATCCATGCAACAGCAACATATGTTGTCATTTGAATAACAGATAATCCTTCAATTTCCCCTTTTCCACCGTAAATCGCATTCCATAGAAAGTAGTAAGCGCCAATGTTAATGCTGTAAATTAAAATTCCGCTATAATAGTTCGTCCGATAGGCAAGCATCATTAAGAAGCGGACGCGAATCATCTCAATGTACTTACCCATTACGCATGCCCTCTTCATAGATATTTCGAATAATCTCTTCAGTCGAAATTTCATGAATCTTAATATCCGTAATCCTGTTTGCTGCTACGACTCTCCCAATTACTTCGGAAATGACATGCTCTTCATTCACTACATTCGCGATCCACACATTCTCGCGATCACCTTTTGTCCATTCTGCTTCAAGTTCCTTCAATAAAGGTTGAAGTTGTTCACCACTAACCTGTTCACCAAATTGAAATTCAATTTGCTTCCCTTCTCCCCAATTAGAACGAAGCTTTGCAAGCTTGCCATCATATATAATCTGGCCTTCATCTAGCATAACAACCCGATCACATAACGCTTCAATATCCGTAAGATCATGAGTCGTAAGTAAAATCGTTGTCTTATACTTCTCATTAATCTCTTTTAAGAAATTACGGATCTTTAATTTAACTAGCACATCAAGTCCAATTGTCGGTTCATCTAGAAATAGAAGCTTAGGGTTATGAAGAAGAGCTGCGGCTAACTCACACCTCATACGCTGGCCAAGCGATAATTTCCGAACCGGTTTATCAAGTAAAGGACCAATATCTAGAGACTCAATTACATGATTCATATGCTCGTTATAAACATCATCTGGTACGTTATAGACTTTTTTAAGCAAACGAAATGATTCTTGTACGGCAATGTCCCACCACAATTGAGATCGTTGCCCAAATACAACTCCAATGGATCGAACAAACTTCTCTCGTTCTTTATGTGGATCCATTCCATTTACACGAACAGTTCCAGAAGTGGGCGTTAGAATACCCGTTAGCATTTTGATACTCGTCGACTTCCCGGCTCCATTTTCTCCAATATAACCTACCATTTCACCTTCATTAATGGTAAAAGAAATATCTTTAACAGCCGAGATAACCTTATAATTACGCGTAAAAAGATCTCGAAATGCTCCTTTTAAACCAGAACGACTCGAGTGAGATTTAAAATCTTTACGCAGTTCCTGTACATCAATCACTTTTTCCATACGTCTTCCTCCTTTTAACACACCAACTTAGTTTACAAGAGCAGCTTGTAATAAACAATATTTGAGCTTTCACTTAAGCGGCAAGAGTGTTTCGTTACACTCTAGTCATGCTACAATGGAGTTTGATGAACAAGCATTACAAGGAGGTCAACATGAATTTCACGAAATCAGAACAACATCATAAAGAATCACTCGATATTATGCTAGGTGGCGTCAACAGTCCATCTCGCTCATACAAAGGCGTTGGAGGAGGCACTCCTGTCTTTATGGAAACAGCTAAAGGTCCTTATTTCTGGGATGTCGATGGTAACAAATACATAGACTACCTTGCAGCATACGGCCCTATCATCACTGGTCATGCGCATCCACATATTACTAAGGCCATCACAACAGCAGCTGAGAACGGCGTGTTATACGGTACACCAACCGTCTTAGAAAATCGATTCGGTTCGATGCTTCAAGAAGCCATCCCTTCTCTAGAGCGCGTTCGATTTGTGAACTCTGGTACGGAAGCAGTAATGACAACGATACGCGTAGCTAGAGCCTACACAGGTCGCAACAAGATTGTGAAATTTGCTGGCTGCTATCATGGACACTCTGATCTTGTGCTAGTTGCCGCCGGTTCTGGTCCCGCTACCCTTGGAAGTCCTGACTCAGCGGGTGTCCCAAAAAGCATCGCTAGAGAAGTTATCACCGTACCATTTAATGACATTGAAGCTTATAAAGAAGCAATGGAGAAATGGGGAGATGAAGTAGCCGGAGTTCTCGTTGAACCGATTGTTGGGAATTTCGGAATTGTTGAACCTGAGGAAGGTTTCCTTGAAAAAGTAAATGAGATCACACATCAATATGGGGCGCTCGTTATTTATGATGAAGTTATCACTGCATTCCGCTTTATGTATGGTGGTGCCCAAAACTTACTTAATGTTGAACCGGATATGACGGCACTAGGAAAAATCATTGGTGGTGGCCTTCCAATCGGCGCATACGGTGGGAAACGCGAGATTATGGAACACGTTGCACCACTTGGTCCAGCTTATCAAGCTGGGACAATGGCAGGTAATCCAGCCTCTATCTCAGCCGGTATTGCGTGTCTTGAAGTTCTTCAAGAAGAGGGCGTCTATGATCATTTAGACAAACTTGGAGAACGTCTTGAGAAGGGAATCCTCCTTCATGCACAGGAAGCTGGTATCCAAATTACAATCAATCGTCTCCGAGGAGCTTTAACTGTCTACTTTAATAACGAGAAGGTTATTAATTACAAACAAGCTGAAGACTCCGATGGAGAGAAATTCGCCCGCTTCTTTAAACTAATGCTCAATGAAGGTATCAACCTTGCCCCTTCTAAATATGAAGCATGGTTCTTAACAACAGAACACACAGAAAAAGATATCGATGATACGCTTGAAGCAGTAAAGCGCGTCTTTCATCAAATGGCTTAGCGAAAAGACAGAATGAAGTTCCTTCATTCTGTCTTTTCTACTATCTTTGTTATTATTGAAAATAGGGCTTGCTATCCTGACCATTCCGATGTATAACTAGAACGTCTCATATGTTTAAAAGAGGAAATAGAGGATACTCTCTATACTAAAAGTACTCGACGAAAGGACTTACAATAGAATGAAGTTTGGTGCCCGTATTTTTAAAACAGGGCTAGCGATTACTCTCGCACTTTATATTGCAACATGGCTTGGACTCGAGCCTCCGACCTTTGCTGGCGTAGCTGCATTATTTGCCATTCAGCCGTCGATTTACAGATCTTATCAAACCGTTATTGATCAATTTCAATCCAATATTATTGGAGCCGTGCTTGCAGTTATACTCGTTCTGCTCTTTGGAAACCAGCCAATCGTAATTGGTCTAGGTGCGATCATCATTATCGCCATTAATATTAAATTGAAAATCGAAAGTACGATTCCACTCGCAATCGTAACTGTTATTTTAATCATGAATGCTCCTCAGGAGGAATTCATCACTTTTGCGACAAACCGATTCTTAGTCATTATGGTCGGTGTGATCAGTTCTTTCTTTGTGAACTTAGTTTTCGTGCCACCGAGATATGAAACGAAATTATTCCACAAAATTGTGAGCAATACAGAATATATTTCACAGTGGATCAGGCTTGCTACTAGAAACGATGCCGAACATAAAGTATTGAAAGAGAACTTAATTAAGTTGAAAGAAGATACAGTTAAAAGTGATCAGTATTTTCTTCTATACAAAGAAGAGCGTACGTACTTCAAACGCAGAGATTTTGTAAAAGCACGTAAGCTCGTCCTATTTAGACAGATGATTGCTACCACAGAAAAGTCACTTGCTATACTAAAAATGCTTGATCAACTTGATGTAAAGATTTTGATCATGCCTGACGAGGTCAGGAAGATGATTCAGACTCACCTCGATGAGCTAACAAATTATCACGAACGCATCCATTTAAAATATATCGGAAAAGTGAGGAACCAGTCTCCCGAGGAAATGTTAAACAATGTTGGATCTGGGGAGTCTACCTTAACCGAACGCTATGTTGACTTATACGAAAATGGCGAATGTAATCGCGAGCTTTGGATGACAATCTTCCCCTTAATCGGAATGATTATCGATTACCACGATCACCTTGAACACCTTGATTTACTTGTCGATAGCTTTCATTCCTATCACCAGGAAGAAAATGAAGTTGATATTCAGGAGCTTCATGCCAAATAAAAAAATCAGCCGATACGGCTGATTTTTTTATTTCTTCATTTTTGGATCAAGCGCATCTCGAAGACCATCACCAAGTAGGTTAAATCCAAGAACCGTTAGCATAATCGCAAGTCCCGGAAAGAATACAGTCCATGGTGCCTGAATAATATACGAACGTGAATCTGCAAGCATTTTCCCCCACTCAGGCTGTGGTGCCTGTGCACCAAGACCAAGAAAACTAAGGGCCGCTGCCTCCAGAATAGCCGTTGCAATTGCAAGTGTTCCTTGCACAATTATAGGTGCAAGTGAATTTGGCAATATATGATGAAAAATGATTCTTGAATCTTTCATCCCAACAGCTCTAGCCGCCATAACATACTCTTCCTGCTTCACACTTAACACCCTTGATCGAACAAGCCTTCCAAAGTTAGGAATATTAATAATCGCAATCGCGATAAGTGCATTTCTTAGCGATGGTCCTAGTACAGCAACAACAGCAATAGCAAGAAGAATACTTGGAAACGCAAGCATAATATCAAATATACGTGAAATAATCGTATCCACTAGCTTACCGTAATAACCTGCTACCATACCTAGTAAACTCCCTACCGCCGCTGAACCTAGTACAGCAAAAAAGCCAACCCATAAAGAAATTCTTGCCCCATAAATTATACGTGATAAAATATCGCGACCGAAATCATCGGTTCCAAACCAATGACTGGCTGATGGAGATTGAAGTCGTTCACCTAATTTTTGTTCGTTAATCCCTTCAGGAGCGATGACCCCTGCAAAGATCGCTAGAAGAATGAAAAAAAGTACAATCCCCATGCCGACCATCGCTAGCTTATTTCTCCTGAATCCTTTCCAGGCTTCACGCCATGGCGATAATACTTCTTCATCTGGTTGCTTTTGAACATTCACTTTTTTTTGCGGAGCAATTTCAGCCATCTTAGAAGCCCCCTTTAGTTGTATTTAATTCGAGGATCAATTGCAGCGTATAACAGATCGACAATGAGATTAATAAAAACAAAGATGACAGCAACGATGAGAATACCAGATTGAATCACTGGATAATCCCTGAAATTAATGGCGTCGTAAATATAACGACCGATTCCTGGCCAACCAAATATTGTTTCAGTAAGAATAGCTCCACCTAGTAAGAGACCCATTTGAAGTCCAATAACAGTAAGTACAGGAATAAATGCATTTTTTAATGAATGCTTGTACACAACCCAAAACATCTTTGTACCTTTTGCTCGAGCTGTTCGAACAAAATCTGAGCGCATAACCTCAAGCATACTTGAGCGTGTCATTCGAGCAATGATAGCCATCGGTATTGTTCCAAGAGCAATACCAGGTAGAATCAAATGCTTAACCACTTCTACAAATTGATCCATTCTTCCCTGAAGTAAGGTATCAATAAGATAAAGATGCGTGATAGCATCAACAGGGTTTCTCACATTTTCGCGACCCGTGGATGGTAGCCACCCAAGTTCAAGCGAGAATGCCCATTGTTCCATCAAACCAAGCCAGAAAACAGGCATCGACACACCGACTAGCGCAAGTACCATAGCCGTGTAATCGAACCAAGAGTTTTGAAACCATGCACTAATAATCCCTGCATTGACGCCAATAAAAATAGCTATAACCATCGCCACAAGCGACAGTTCAAGAGTAGCAGCAAGATATGGCCAAATTTCTCCACTAATATCTGAACTTGTTCGAAGAGATGTGCCTAAATCACCTGTAAACAAGTTTTTAATATAGTCGATATATTGTAGATACCACGGCTGATCAAGGCCAAGCTGTTTGGTTAAACTTTTTATCGCTTCCTCTGTTGCCTGTTGACCTAAAATGACCTGGGCAGGATCTCCAGGAATAGCTCGAATCATAAAGAACACAATAAGCGTCATTCCAAATAAAACCGGGATAAGCATTAGCAATCGTCTAACTGTATAAGCAAGCATCTACTCACCTCTTCTTCCATCTGTAAAATCACATGCCGTTCTATATGTATAAAACCAATTTATTTTGAAGAATAAAAGGGGAGTTCATCACTCCCCTTCTTTATTTCCTATTGAAGCGTTACTTTCGTTAGCTTGTCAGAACCAGTTGGATGCGGTGAGAATCCTTTAATTGTACTAGAGCCACCTAGTGCAGGCTTAGAGTGTACAAGAGGAATCCACGGTGCATCTTCATGGATGATTTCTTGAGCTTCTGCATAAATCTTATTACGCTCTTCTTCATCTGGAGTCGACTGTGCTTCGATTAGAAGATCATGAAGCTCCTGGTTTTCATAGTACGTATAGTTGTTGCTTCCAATGTTATCCTGATCAAGGAGTACATATAGGAAGTTATCAGCGTCACCATTATCCCCTGTCCAACCTAGCAAGAAGCTATCAGCTTCACCATTACGAGCTTTTTCAAGATAAGTTGCCCACTCGTACGATTTGATTTCAGCATCTACGCCAATTTCTGCGAAGCTTTTCTGAAGAACTTCTGCTACTTTTTGACCATCTGGCATATATGGACGTGGAACAGGCATTGCCCAAAGCTCCATTTCAAAACCATCTTCATAGCCAGCTTCTTTTAGAAGTTCCTTCGCTTTATCAAGATCATATTCATAACCTTCAATATCATCGTTATATCCACCGATTACCGGAGGCATTGGGTTTTTCGCTGGTTCAGCTTGTCCAGCATAGAAAGAATCGATAAGCGCTTGCTTGTCCACAGCGTGGTTCAGCGCCTGACGTACAAGCTTATCTTTTAATGGTCCACGATTTGTTGTCAATCCAACGTATCCAACGTTCATAGAAGGTCGGAAGAACGTTTGAAGATCGCCATTGTCTTCTACCTGCTGCACATCAGAAGGGTTAAGACCATCCATCAAATCGATTTCTCCAGCCATTAAGGCATTTAGACGTGCTGAGTTATCAGGAATCGCTCTGAAAATAACACTATCAAGTTTTGGATAACCATCCATCCAGTACTCTTCGTTTTTATTTAGAACGATTTTGTCATTTCTGTTCCACTGATCAAATACGAACGGACCAGTACCTACAGGATTTTCACCAAACTTATCGCCCTGCTTTTCAAGTGCATCAGGACTAGCAATCGCAAATGGAGACATCGCGATATTTTTTAAGAATGGCGCCTGTGGACGCTTCAATTTAAATTCAACTGTGTAATCGTCTTTCGCCGTTACACTTTCAATAACGTGCCCTTCATCACCTTTAAATCCACCGAACATGGATTTATAGTAATAGAAAGCTTCTTCATTCCCATTCATCCAACGTTCGAAGTTGTAAACAACGGCGTCTGCATTAAAGTCTGTACCGTCATGGAACTTCACGCCCTCACGAAGTGTGAAGGTATACGTCTTGCCATCATCAGAAACTTCCCACTCTGTTGCAAGTGCTTCCTGTACATCTGTGTTATCATCACCGTAATCAAGGAGAGTATCAAAGATGTTCTTTGTTACTTTAAATGATTCCCCGTCTGTAACAGATGCTGGATCAAGTGATACGGAGTCACCACCGCGACCAAAGATCAACGTTCCACCTGCTTCTTCGCCTCCTTCTCCGGAGTCTCCCCCACCATTGCCATTCGTTTCGTTAGATCCACCGCAACCGGCTAGACCGATCGAAAGAAGCAATACAAACATTAATGAAAAAATGGTCTTCTTCATGTTCTTCCCCCTTAGTCATGTGTGTGATTTATACATGGTCTTCTTCATACAGATGACACGCTGTATAGTGCCCAGGTTCTATCTCCCTAAATTCGGGAACTACGGAGCTGCACACGTCCATCGCCTTAGGACATCTTGTGTGAAAAGGACACCCTGATGGCGGATTAGATGGACTTGGTACATCTCCAGTAAGAATAATTCTGTCTTTCCCATATTCAGGATCTGGAACCGGCACCGCTGAAAGAAGAGCCTGTGTATACGGATGTTTTGAATCCAAATAGAGCTTTTCACTATCTGCCATTTCAACAATGCGCCCAAGGTACATCACTCCGACACGATCGCTAATATGACGAACAACTCCTAAATCATGAGCTATAAACAAATATGTTAGTCCAAGCTCTTTCTGAAGATCTTCTAAAAGATTTAATACTTGAGCTTGGATCGAAACATCAAGTGCTGAAACAGGTTCATCCGCGATAATTAACTTCGGATTAACTGCAAGTGCCCGTGCTATACCTATTCTTTGACGCTGTCCACCACTGAATTGGTGAGGATAACGTTTGGCATGGTAGGCACTAAGACCAACAATTTCAAGAAGTTCTCTTACCCTTTTTTTACGCTCTGCTTTATTACCAAGCTGATGAACGATAAGAGGTTCTTCGATAATTTTCTCAACTGTATGTCTCGGATTAAGCGATGCAAAAGGATCCTGAAACACCATTTGAATATCTTTTCTAAGGTGACGAAGATCCTTTTTGTTTAAACTGGTCATTTCTTTTCCATCAAAGAGAACTTCCCCTTCACTTGGCTCAAGAAGTCTCATCAACATACGACCAGTTGTAGACTTC
Organism: Anaerobacillus sp. 63XJN7_4_ISO-PGPR-S23-413; assembly: GCF_056173725.1. Taxonomy (NCBI): domain Bacteria; kingdom Bacillati; phylum Bacillota; class Bacilli; order Caryophanales; family Bacillaceae; genus Anaerobacillus; species Anaerobacillus sp. 63XJN7_4_ISO-PGPR-S23-413. The sequence goes on along the minus strand of NZ_CM149688.1, from coordinate 455,970 downwards.
CCACATCCACTTTCCCCAACTAACCCAAATGTTTCTCCTTTATGTAAGGTAAAGGTTACACCGTCCACAGCTTTCACTGTTCCTACCTGCTGTTTAAGTACGCCTCCCTGAATTGGGAAATGCTTCTTAAGCTGTTTTACTTCAAGTAATGCTTCTTGCAAAATAGGCGCCCCCTTTAGCTTTTCACATTCTCTAATATAGCTGCTTTTTTCTCGTCTTCATGAAGCCAGCACCTAGCCTGTTGTCCTGGTCCTGCATCTAATAACGTTGGATTCTCTTCATAGCATTTATCGAAAGCAAAACTACAACGCGGAGCAAAATGACATCCTTTATGAATCGAACCTGGTTTTGGCACATTTCCAGGGATAGAATACAGCCTGTCTTTTCGAACTCTCACATCAGGTACTGATTCGATTAACCCAATCGTATACGGATGCTTTGGATGCTGAAAAATATCACTTGTTTTTCCCTGCTCAACGATTTTGCCAGAGTACATAACAACAATACGATCACAAATTTCTGCGACTACACCCAGATCGTGTGTAATCATAATAATCGATGTATTAGTTTCTTGGTTCAATTTCTTCATGAGCTCTAGAATCTGAGCTTGAATCGTCACATCAAGAGCTGTTGTTGGCTCATCCGCAATGAGTACTTCTGGTTCACATGCCATCGCCATCGCAATCATAACGCGCTGCCGCATCCCCCCAGATAATTGATGAGGGTAATCATTCATAAGTTCTTCAGCCCTAGGAAGCCCAACTAGTTTAAGAATTGATATAGCATGCTCCCAGGATTTTTTCTTGTTCCATTTTTTATGTATTCGAATTCCTTCAACGAGCTGATTGCCGATTCTAAATACAGGATTAAGGGATGTCATCGGTTCCTGGAAGATCATTCCGATTTCATTTCCCCTTATTTTTCTCATCTCTTTCTCTGATTTCGTAAGAAGGTTTTCCCCTTTGTATGTAATTTCTCCTCCTACAACTTTTCCTGGAGCCTGAATAAGTTGCATAATGGACAATGAAGTCACACTCTTTCCAGAGCCAGACTCCCCAACAATCCCAAGTACTTCACCTTTATTTACATGAAAGTCAACGGAGTCTACTGCTGGAATCTCTCCATCATCAGTAAAAAAGTGCGTTTCTAATCCACTAACATTTAAAACTGGATGTTCCATACACTCACCCCTTTCCGTAAATTCTGAATTTTTTAATTAAACTAAAATCTGTTTATCATTATTACATTATTTTTGTTAGTTGGCAACGCTTATTGAGGTAATTTTCTGTCTTTTTTTGACGCTTTTACGCGATAATATGCATATTTAAACAAAAAAAGCACCTCAAAGAGATGCTTTTTGATGAATAACTATAAATTTTGTACTTGAAACAAATTATGGTAGGACCCTTTCCGTTTCATGAGCTCTTGGTGATTCCCGCTCTCTGAAATTTGGCCGTTTTCTACCACCACGATACGGTCAGCATGCGTCACTGTCGCTAGACGGTGTGCGACAATAAAGGTTGTGCGATCTTTCGCAAGTACTTCAAGCGCTTCTTGAATAAGATGTTCACTTTCAAGGTCAAGTGCTGACGTTGCTTCATCAAGAATTAAAATAGGCGGATTTTTAAGAAATACTCTTGCGATTGCAATCCGTTGTTTTTGTCCACCAGACAGCTTCACACCTCGTTCACCAACGGGCGTATCATATCCGTCTTGAAGGTTCATGATGAACTCATGAGCGTTAGCAGCCTTTGCAGCTTGTATAACTTCTTCTTCAGAGGCATTTGGATTCCCCATCATGATATTCATTCGAACGGATTCACTAAATAGGATGTTATCCTGAAGAACCATTCCAATGTTATCTCTCAAGCTTCTTGCTTCATAATCCCGTATGTCTGTACCGTCAATTAGAATACTCCCACCCGTCACATCATAGAAACGTGGAATTAAGCTGACAAGTGAGGATTTACCGCCACCGCTCATTCCTACAAGCGCAATGGTTTCTCCAGCACGTACATTAAGATCAATTCCTTTTAGAACAGGTAGATCCTCTTCATTATATTTAAATGAAACATGTTCAAATTGGATATTTCCTCGAACATCGTTTAACTTTTTTGCATCTTTTCTATCTACAATATCGTATTTTTCATCGACAAATTCAAATACACGATCCATTGATGCAATGGCTTGGGTTAATGTGGTAGACGAATTCACCAATCTTCTTAAAGGACTATAAAGCCGGTCCATATAAGTCACAAACGCAACCATTTCACCGATTTGGAGTCCACCCGAAATCACAAGATACGCAGAAAAGGCGATAACAATAAGAGGAGCTACATCCGTAATCGTATTAACGACAGCAAACGTTTTGGCATTCCACCTTGTATGATCAAGTGCTCGTTCTAAGAAATTCGTATTTCTTTTGTTAAATTGCTCTTGTTCATAATCTTCTAAGGCAAAACTTCGAATCACAGACATCCCTTGAACTCGTTCATGAAGATGACCTTGAACTTCTGCAAGTGCCTGTGAGCGATCCTTTGTTAAATCACGAAGACGCTTATAGAAAAATTTAACTGACAGTCCATACAGAGGAAGAAGAACAATTGCTGCAAGCGTTAGCCAAACATTCATAAATGATAATATACCGATAATGATGACGATGGTAATGAGATCAAGCCAAACATTCATCATCCCAGTAATTACAAATGTTTTTGTTTGCTCCACATCATTTATTACTCTTGAGATGATTTCCCCTGCTTTGTTATTAGAGTAAAACTTCAAACTTAATTGTTGGATATGAGAAAATAATTTATCTCGTATATCATACAGAATCTTACTTCCAATCCACTGAGCATAATACTGACGGAAGTATTCTACCGGTGGTCTGACAACGACGAATAGAAAGAAAGCTCCTCCCATCAACCAAAGAAGCTGCTCATACTTATCCCCAGCTGGCATTTCTGCATTGATAATGTCATCAATGACGTACTTTAAAATCAATGGAAGGAGAAGAGGAATACCAAACTTTAATATTCCAATTCCAATCGTTATCCCAATTTGTTTTTTATACGGTCTTACAAAGGTCATATACCTTTTTATACTACCCAGATGGCATCATCCTTTAGTTAATCACATGCTGTTTTTATATCATGCAAAAACCTGTTGAAAAACATTCAACAGGTTTTTCTTACCTATATTGAAGGAACTGTTCATACCACTGATCTACAAATCCAGGGGCAAACGGTCCTTTTCTTTGATGAATCCAGTTCATCAGTTCTTTTACATTTTGTTGTATAATACGATCGACTGCTTCGGGATAATTCATTTCTTCGCGGTGTGCTTCATACTCATCTTCATCTAATAACTTAAAAGTCATATCAGGATAGATCTTAATATCAAGATCGTAATCAATATACTTCAATGCTTCTTCATCGTAAGTAAATGGAGTACCTAAATTACAATAATAATATAGCCCATCTGTTCTGATCATTCCGATGACATTGAACCAGTGGTTTGCACTAAAGTAGCAAATCGCAGGTTCACGCGTTCTCCATTGTCTTCCATCAGCTTCAGTCACAAGAATGCGATCGTTTCCGCCGATTATTTCTTTGGATGTGCCTTTAAGTACGATGCTTTCTTCCCAAGTACGATGTAGCGTACCGCGATGTTTATAGCTTTGAATTTGAATTCTCGTCCCGGTCGTTGGGAAACTCATCTTCTTCTCCTTTCCTAAGAAATTCCGGAAAACGATGAATGCCTTTTGCATACAGGCAGACTCACAGCATCCTTTCTTTCTTACCGTTCAATACATGGCTATTATCAAAAATCTTACATCTCATCTATATTCTTCTCTATTATAACGCTTAACAAAATAAAATTAAAATAAAAGCGCCACTCGAATAGAATGGCACCCAATTTCAGCTTAATAAATAGGGGTTTTTTCAAAGGTAGAGATGACGTCCGAAATAAGTCGTTCAAACTCATCCTCCATAAGTGATAGCATCTCTTTTCTTTCTACAATTATGGCATTTCTACCCTTTTCTTCATCCAGAATATCCTCTAAGCTTAGAATTTCTTCCTTCGTACGAATCATTTGATCGGCAAGCTTGAGCTGCTGTTGAATGAGCTCATCAAACTCCTTCATTTAACCTCTCCTTCCAAATTGTGATTTTTGACATTCCCATGGAGCAAGCTAATACCATTAGCGATTTCTAGCAAGCCTTCATCAAAAAAGAAATTCCATAAACTCATGTGAAATCCTTTGGGAACTTCTGTAGAGAAGTCAGGAGTTTTGTCATAAACTCCCTACAGGAGCAATACATTCTGGTTGTTCATTTCTAGGGGAATTCACAAGCGTCGAAACTTCATACGCATTCATTTCCTTAGAGGATATGGGCTTCATACAACTGCTTAAGATTTCACTATCACTTACTGTATCATCCAGCCAAATCCTCTCATCATCTCTTGTTAAAATGACGGGCATGCGATTATGTATCTCTTTCATAAATTCATTTGCTTCTGTGGTAAGTATCGTACATGTAAAATGATTTTTGTCGCCATCATTCCATTTTTCCCACAACCCCGCCATTGCAAACGGCTCACCCTTTCTTACTTGGATCCGCATCGGAATTTTTTGATCCTTCGTCTGCTTCCATTCATAAAAACCATCCGATAATATTAAACACCTTCGCTGCTTAAGAGCATGCTTAAAGCTCGCTTTCTCCTGAGCTGTTTCACTTCGCGCATTGATTAATTTATTTGAGATAGACGCATCCTTTGCCCAGAATGGAATTAGCCCCCAACGCAAGGTTCCCATTCGATTCATTTGATTTGTTCTAATCACAGCCGGGATTTGTTGAGATGGTGCTATATTAAATCGTGGTATATATTCATCCATGCTCGTTTGATCAATTTGAAACCTTTCAAGTAACACGTCGAGTTCTGTCGTTAGCGAGAATCGTCCGCACATAACCAACACCCCTTCCTATATTAGATTGTTTCTCCACTTGTCTTATAATCCCTACCAGCATTTAACTAACGAAAAACAGGGCTGACTAAGTCAGCCCTGTCCGGGAAGTTCGATTATTGTTGCTGCTGGTTCTTAGCAGATGCTTGCTGCTTATTTTGAGCAGACTTCGCGTTGCGAGCTTTCACTTGTTGTGCATCCGTTTCGCTTGCAAATTCAGCACCGTATTGTTGCTGAGCTGCTTGTCCTGCAGATGCTTGCTGCTTATTTTGAGCAGACTTCGCGTTGCGAGCTTTTACTTCTTGTGCATCTGTTTCATTTGCAAATTCAGCACCGTATTGTTGCTGACCAGCTTTACCAGCAGAAGCTTGTTGGTTCTGCTGTTTCGCTTGTTGAATGTTTGCACCAGCTTGTGTTTGTCCTGGTTTCTTTGCCATGGCTTATCACCTCCCACAAACAATAGAATATCCAGTAACATGATTCTTATGTATTGTTTTTAGAAAAACTTGTTTCGGGTGCAAATAAACAAAAATATTCCTTATAGAACTGTTACTTGATAGCTTATCAGGAATGAACATTTCATCATGCTTTCCATCTCTTCCCCTTCATACTGTTCAAATCAATGATACAAACTAAGAAGAAGAAGGAGGTTAAATGATGAATAATCGAGATATGACAGAGCTTTCTATGATGTCTAAAAAGGAGTGGGTGGACGAAGAACTATCTTTTTTTCACTATAGCCTTCAACAGGTTACTCCTTACTTAAATAGCGAAGGCGTAGCTATCCATCGAGAAATAATGAAAGAAATTGAACAGCGTGGTGGGCTCTCAGCATTTATGCCCGAATAAAATCCAGTTCTCCGTCCAAAAAACAACCTTCTGAAACTCTTCAGAAGGTTGTTTAAGTAAATGTTAGAAATTTGATTTCGATTGTCCGCCATCGACGTTGATTGTCGCACCAACAATCCATGAAGCTTTTTCAGAGGCAAGGAAAACAACGGCATTCGCCACTTCGTCAGTTGTCCCAAATCTTCCTCCTGGTATTTCTTTATCTACAAATTCAGCTATTTTCTCAGGATTATCATCAAGTCGTTCCTGCCAGTTCCCTGATGGGTGCAGAATGGCTCCTGGAGCAACCCCATTCACGCGGACACCGTCTTTAATTAGCTCATCACCCATAGCTTTAGTAAAACTAATCATAGCCGATTTTGAATTATTATAAGTTGGTTTCCCACCAGATTCACGACCGAAGATAGAAGAAATATTGATGATTGCGCCACTTCCCTGTTGCTTCATGATTTCGGCAGAAAGCTGACTAAGGTGTACCGCTGAGTAGTAATTAAGCTCCATTGCTTTATGGAATTGAGATATATCCGTCTCCATAATTGTCGAACCACTGCTTCCCCCAGCGTTGTTTACTAAGATATCAAGTGAACCAAATTGCATGATGAAAGAATCAATGAGCTGGACGCGCTTCCGCTCATCCGTCACATCCGCTTCAAAAATGGCTAAGTCCTGACCAATTTCATTCCTAGCCAATTCGAGATCATCACGATTTCTACCGCAAATCCCCACTTTCGCACCTTCTTCATAGAATACCTTCGCAATCGACTTTCCAATTCCCTTAGAGCCTCCTGTAATAAGAACGCGCTTGTTTTCAAGATTCAAATTCACTCTGCTTCATCTCCTTCTAAAATCAAATTGACAATTTTTTGGTGAGCGACAGGAAAGGCATAATCTCGCAACTCATTCTTACTAACCATTTTCGCCTTTTCATGATCGATATGGCCAATAAATGATCCTTTATAAACTGTTAATTGCCATTTTAAATGGCTAAAAATATGATTAAACGAGGATAATTCCTTCTCAATCTTAGAGTTAATTTCATAAGTATCTTGTAAATGGTGTTTGAGCTGATTTTCTTTCAAGCCACCTTCTGTTAATTCAACGTTTGGAAATTCCCACAAGCTTGCCAGAAGTCCTTTCTCCGGACGCTGTCGAATAAGAAATTTGCCTTCATTATTCTCAAGAGCTATAACTGCAATCGGTACGGGTCTGGGGGCTTTTTTCTTTGATTTGATTGGCAGCTCTTCCTGCGACCCTTCAGCAAAGGCTCTACAATGCTCTTGTACAGGGCAAAGAAGACACGAAGGGGATCTTGGTGTACATACAATCGCACCAAGCTCCATCATCCCCTGATTGAATGAGGATGGATCCTCATCGGAAATAATTCGTCGAGTTACTTCTTCAAAAGTCTTTCTTGCTGATGGTTTAGCAATATCCTCCCAAATCCCAATAATTCGCGAAAGAACACGCATCACGTTTCCATCGACAGCTGGCTGTGGTATGTCATAAGCAATGCTTAAAATTGCCCCAGCAGTGTAGGGGCCTACTCCCTTAAGTTCAGATATTTGCTTGGGATTATTCGGCACTATACCGTTATAAGTCTCTGCTACTTCTCGAACAGCACTTTGAAGATTTCTCGCCCTTGAGTAATAACCAAGCCCTTCCCAGGCTTTTAATACATCTGCCTCTTCAGCATTTGCAAGTGCCTCCACAGTAGGAAAAAGGCTCATAAACCGCTCAAAATATGGGATTACAGTGTCTACTCTCGTTTGCTGTAGCATAATTTCAGATACCCATACACGATAAGGATCCTGATTCTCACGCCAAGGTAGTGTACGCTGCTCTTTTTTAAACCAGGCAATAAGGTCCTGTTGGAACTGCTTTTCATCGAAATAATGTAAAAGGTCTGTCACTTTCTCTGTCATGGATCAACTCTCCGATATGATATATTAAATGGTGTTAAAAGATTTATTTAAATTTACTAAGAAACTTCCTCAACCTTCGTCTATCACATATAATAACGCATCATACCTTTTCATTCACCTTTTAACTTTTCACATTCGTTCAAATTGGGTATAACTAAATAAAGAATGCAAAATAGACATAAATTCTTTTTGGTCTATTTACGATCGTTAGCTAAACGATCGATACGTTTCATAAGGAGGATTCTTAGCCTATGGATACTGGGACACATGTGGTCATGGGACTGGGGATTGGAGCTCTTGCAACGTTAGATCCAGCTATTGCACAGGACCCCATTACCGCTCAAAGCGTTCTAATTGGAGCGCTAATAGGATCGCAGGCCCCGGACTTTGATACTGTGCTTAAACTTAAAAATAACGCTGTCTATATCCGACACCATCGTGGAATTACTCATTCCATTCCTGCAGTTCTTCTCTGGCCAATCATTATTAGCAGCGGAATAATGGTGTTTTTTCCTGAAACAAATTGGCTCCACCTTTGGTTATGGACATTTCTTGCTGTCTTCATTCATGTGTTTGTCGATATTTTTAACGCATATGGAACGCAAGCCATTAGGCCATTTTCTAACAGATGGGTAGCCCTTGGCGTCATTAATATTTTTGATCCATTTATTTTTCTCAGTCATATTGGTGGATTAATTCTCTGGTATTTGGGAGTCAATCCTGGGTACACTTTCCTCACGATCTACGGCATACTTATTCTCTATTACGTTTGGAGAATAATTGAACAGAAGAAAGTGATTCATGCTGTGAGAAAGCGAATTCCAGATGCAGTCGAAGTGATCGTCTCACCAACAATTCGTTGGAGCAGGTGGCATATCGCAGTTAAATCTGAGACACAGTTTTATGTAGCTCGCGCTGAAGGAACTACGATCCATATTCAAGACGTATTTGATCGCGTTCCTGTTCCTAAAACACCAGTACTGGAATCTGCGAAGGAAGATCCTAACTTAAGTGCATTTCTTTCATTCTCACCAGTTTATAGATGGGAGATTGAAGAAAAAGAAGTTGGATATGAAGTTCGCTTTATTGATCTTCGCTATCGAAATAAAGGCCATTATCCATTTGTCGCCGTGGTACAAATGGAAGATCAGCTCGAAATAACGAGTTCCTATACTGGATGGGTTTACAGCGAAGATACGTTACGAAAGAAATTAGATCCCGCTCTTGATTAGTCGTTAACTTTATTTTATGACACAGAAAACCGGCTGGGCACATAATGTGCCCAGCCGGTTTTTGTTTAATGTTTTATGCTTCTGTCATCTCCAAAATACCCTTTATATTTTGGATTATTCATCATGAAATCATGTAAAACAGGACCATAGTAGTCAATCCATTGCTTTACAATTTTTTCAGTTACATCCTGACCTTTATACTCTCTGCCTGCCTTGGCTCTTGACGATTCAAAATCCTCCCAAAGCAACTCCACCATTGTTCTCGCTTGACCATAAGAGAGGTGATCATTTTTCTCAAGAAGGTTATGAGTAAGCCTTTGAAATAAATCTTCCATGAGGCATTCTCCTTTCGTGGTGTAATTCAAATTCTGTCTAATAAATAACTTTGTTTGGCACATAACATTCCGACCGAATTCGCATACTAATGGTGTGCCTGATTCACAACACGATATTGGAAAGGGGCGCACGCTGATGAGAAATAAAAAAACCGGATTTCCAGATGCTAAATTTTCTGGTGAACCCCGCGCAAAAGAAGAATTCGCATCAAAACGTGCTGACGGGTCGATTAACACTCATCCACAAGAGCGGATGAATGCTTCAAATCGGACAGGCCACCGTCAGGGATAATTCTCTTATACAGGAGGTAGCATCTATGGGAAAAAATAACCGAGATAGACTCCATCCGAAATATGAGGATCCATTCCAATCTCCGCGTGCAAATCCAAAACACGCTCATAATCAGGTGAATGGAGAAACGCAGCAAACTTATAACGATATCGTACTACAGGTACAAACACGTAAACGATCGTAAAAATGATGAAATAAGAGAGCAGCGTTACTGCTGCTCTTTTTGAATTAACATCGAAATAGGGAATGCTTCAATCTCATCGCTACCGTCACGGTTTCCCCATGCAAACGTCCCATTCATATAATCGATAATAAACGTAGAACCTGGATCACCATCAATTTCATATTTATGGCCCGGTATAAAGTCATCCGGGTTTAATAAATACGATTTAGCAAGTGCAATCCTTCGTTCATGAACGGCGAATTCATTGACCATGCCCATTTGCTCCGCTCTACGTGCTTTTTCGCTTAAGAGGGCAATTTCATTTCTTAGTTCCTGCTCACTCATATCACTGAAACGCTTTTCCATCCTTGACCTCCATCATCATCAATTCTTCCCCAAGTATAGTTCATTTTCTACTTCCTGACAAAAATATGCTACGCTTACAGAAAGGAGTGATTTTATATGAAAACCATTTTAATTACGGGTGCCGGTTCTGGCCTCGGAGCTGAGCTTGCAAAACAGTGGGCAACTAAAGGACACCATGTCGTACTTGTTGGTCGAACCAAACAAAAACTTGAATCCATTGACCAGGAAATCAAAAATAATAAAGGTGTCTGTTCCATTTATGAATGCGATATAACTGATCCTGAAGAACTTAAAAAACTGAAACAAGCAATGGATCGGGATAATCTACAAATTCACATGCTTGTAAACAATGCTGGTACAGGAACGTTCGGGGCTTTAGAAGACATTACTATTTCTGATATACATAAGGTTATTGATACAAATGTGAAAGGCACCATTTTTGCAACACAAACGTTCCTCCCTACATTAAAAAGCATGGAAGGTCGCATCATGAATATTATTTCTACCGCTGGTTTAAAAGGGAAAAATCACGAAACCGTCTACGTCGCTTCTAAATATGCGATAAGAGGTTTTACTGAGAGCTTATGGAAAGAACTAGAGGGCACGGGTGTCAGTGCAACTGCTGTTTATATGGGAGGGATGAATACTCCATTTTGGGCGAATTCCGATCATATTAATGATGTATCAAGACTTAAATCCCCATTTGAGAAAGCCCTCCAAATCATCGAGGAAGATGAAGGACAAAATGAGATATTTATTGATCGTTAAGTTCTTCTAGATATTTATTAATAAGCGGAAAAGGAAACCCTTTACGATATAAAAATTGCTTCATTTTATGATCGAATTCACGGCGCTCGAGTTTGCTATAGCGTCGTTCCGCTTTTTGGGCCTGAAGCACGAGCGCTTCCCATTCCTCGTCTTCTCCTTTTTCTAGATCGATTTGCTGCATCACTTCTTGAATGATGTCACGATCGAAGCCTTTGGCTCTTAGTTCCTGATTTACTTTCTGCCTTTGTTCCGTTGCTGAAGAAGTCTTTAGCTTTGATGCTTTTTTCTCAGCTAACTTAATTGCAATCTCAAGCTGTTGCTCATATGAGTATTCTTCAAGTGCTTTATCGGTCATCTTTTTATTAACTCCTTTTTGGTTGAGCTCTTGCGCGATGACAAATGGACCTTTTGCGCCTCCATTTACTTTTGTTCTAACAAAAGCAATAGCGAATTCAAGATCATTCACGTATCCATAGCGATGAAGCTTTTTGAAAATAGCTTCGAATGCCTCTTCAGGTATTTCCTTTTTAGTAAGGTATTCTTTCACCTCTTTTTCAGAGCGCATCCGGTAAGATAAATAATTTAACGCGTAATTCATGCCTTTTTTCACCTGGTCTTCAAAATGAATTCCTTCAAGCATCTCGTCGCTTAATTCGACGCCTTTTCGAAGACCAAAGCTGATCAGAACATCCTGGTCAACACCGAAACCAAATTCTTCACCTGAACCTTTATCTATAAATATCGAAAATCGTTCGTTATTGTTTTTTTGCGTTGTTATACGCGTAACCTTGACCAATGCACTCACCTCCACTCACATTGTAGCACTTTCTGAATAAACGAATGAAGTTAAAGCATTTGATTAGAGGAATATGAATATGGGTAAAGAACTAGTAGAAGTATATCGCGTACGCTTAGGAGGAAGATGATATGAACATTGCGATTACCGGAGGAACTGGTTTTGTTGGAAGTGAACTAACAGACTCTTTTGTTAATGACGGGCATTCGGTATTTATTCTAACACGGAACCCTGCAAACAAACCTATAAAAAAAGGGGTTACTTATGTAAAGTGGCTTCAGGATGATGCTGAGCCAGAGAAGGACCTCCCAAAGATTCACGCCATCGTGAACCTTGCAGGCGAATCAATTAATAGCGGCCGGTGGACAGAAGAGCGTAAACAGCGTATTCTAGACAGCCGCATTTCGTCAACGAGAGAGATCATTTCCATCATTCAAAAACTTGATCATAAACCACGCGTTCTTGTAAACGCTTCTGCTATTGGATTTTATGGTTCATCAGTTGATAAATCATTTACCGAAAATGATACAGAACCTGGTTGTGACTTCCTGGCAGATGTTACACGCAAATGGGAAGATGAAGCAATGAAAGCACAGAATCATGGAGTTCGTACCGTTCTTGCGCGATTTGGTGTTGTCCTTGGCGAAGAAGGAGCCCTTCCTTTAATGACCTTGCCATATAAATTATTTATGGGTGGTAAACTTGGTGATGGACGACAATGGTATTCCTGGGTACATATTATGGATGTAGTTGGGATGATCCGATTTGCTGTTGATCACGATTCTGTCCAGGGACCATTAAACGTAACCGCGCCTGAACCAAAGAGAATGAATGATTTTGGTAAAACAGTTGGAGAAGTATTAAATCGACCTCACTGGATGCCTGTTCCTGAAGCACCTGTTCAAGCAGCTCTAGGAGAAAAAAGTGGGATTGTATTAAAAGGACAGTGCGTTCTTCCACAGAAAGCTAAAGAATTAGGCTATCCTTTCCGCTACATTAAATTAAAAGACGCATTAGAGAACCTGCTGGTCTAAACCAGCAGGTTTTTTTCAAACCCTCTCTTCATTTGAATAGTTAATGAAAAAGTAGTATTTCAATTAATAATCCTTCGGCATGTGCACCTTCGATTAGGTAGTATCGATGATGGATAATGGCTATAATGAATTAACTAGCTATTTTCGACGATGCATAGTTATAAAACTAAAGGATGATAGGTGAATAATGTGACGATATTATTTAAGCAAGCTCGAGTTTATCCAGTTTCATCACCATTACTCCCATGTGCTGATGTTCTTGTAAAGGACGGCCTTATTCATGAAGTCTCCCCCTCTATATCTGAAGAAGCTGATATGACCGTAATTGACGGCAAAGGTTATCATCTTTTACCCGGTTTCATTGATGCACATACACATGTTGGCCTTTATGACGAGGGCACTGGCTGGGCCGGTAATGATGCAAATGAAACCGTAGAAGCTCTAACTCCCCATGTAAGAGCACTTGACGGTGTAAATCCACTCGATGTCGGTTTTAAAGATGCGATTGCATTTGGCGTAACTTCTGTCCAAGTTATGCCTGGAAGTGCGAATATTATTGGCGGTATAACAACTGTTCTGAAAACGCATGGAAAGAACGTAGAGAAAATGATTGTCAGAGAAACCGCCGGTCTAAAAATTGCATTAGGTGAAAACCCGAAACGGGTTCATAGTCACTCCAATAATGATTCCATTACCCGCATGGGAATTATGGGCCTTCTTCGAGAAGCATTCTATGATGCTGGGAGATCTAATCAGATCGAGCATCCACGAATTTCACCCATTATTGCAACACTAAATCGTGAAATTCCTGTTAGAATTCACGCTCACCGTGCAGACGATATATTAACGGCTGTTCGATTTGCCAGGGAGTTTAATCTTGATCTCAGAATTGAGCATTGTACAGAAGGGCATCTTATTGCAGATGAACTTAGTGGACAAAACCTTAAAGTAACTGTAGGGCCTTCTATGACGAGACGTTCGAAAATAGAATTAAAGAATAAAACTTGGGCGACTTATGGTATTCTGAATAGCCACGGGATTGAGGTGTCAATCACAACAGATCATCCATACGTTCCTATTCAGTACTTAAACATTTGTGCAGCGCTTGCTGTTAGAGAAGGGTTAAGCGAAGAAAAAGCGATTGAAGGAATTACACTAAATCCCGCTAGAAGCCTTGGAGTAGAACACCGAATTGGAAGTATAGAAGTTGGAAAAGATGCCGATTTAGTGCTCTGGTCTAATCATCCATTCCAGTACGATGCCCGTCCAATATTGACGATGATTAACGGGGAAATTATTCGTTAAAATCGCTTAAATTTCTTGTCACATAGACACTTACAATAACTTTACATTTAGAAGTGAAAAATACGCAAAAAACCAGTATCTTTTTTTAAATAAATCGAGTATGATACTTTTGTAATTACAATAAAATGAACTAACAACTTCATATCTGAATATGGGAAGGCAATTGGTGCGCCACCAGCAGTGACTGGTCCTAGTGGGTTCGATTCCCACCCCGAATAATAATTCAACATACTATTATTCGAGGGTGGGGATAAGTCTGCCCTCGACAGGAGGGAAACTCATGATTAAACATCGTGACCTGTCGGAATGTCATATGCTATTTGACTTGATGGTTGACCCAGCTGTCTTCCCATTCGTACGTCATAAAGCAAGCTCTTACGAAGAATATCTATTCTTAACAAAACAACTTATTGAAGCTGAGGAGCAGGGAGAATTAATTTCTAGGACCATTCTTGATGAATGGGGTGCACCTATTGGTACAATTAATTTGTTTGATATTGAACATCAAACTGGCTTTCTTGGAACGTGGATTGGTACCCCTTACCACGGCAAAGGTTATAATCAAATCGCGAAAGAAGCTTTCTTCAATGAAATGTTTTTTGATAAGCAAATTCATACAATTTTCATGAGAATTAACAAGGATAACATTCGCTCTCAAAAAGCTGCAGAAAAAATCCCTTATGTCGAGAAAGCTAATGAGAAATGGCCTGAAGTTTATAAGCAAATTAATAATGGAGAGAAATCATATCATTTATATGAAATTGAACGCGATAACTATCATCTTCATGTCATGCGTGAAGGTACAGAAGCAGTTGAAGTTCAATTAGAAGCATAAGTTCCTGTTAAAGGAACTTTTTTTATTGTTATTATTGCCTTATTTCTATTGGTTTTTTTCTATAGAGTGCCATAATCCACAGTCTTACTATCGGCGACCGGTCATTGCTTTTATCCACATGTGCATAGAACTTTATGTGATGGCAATGCTAGTAGCATCTTAAGGAAAAGAGGGATTATTGTGGATAAACGTAAAGGCAGAGAAAATAAGGAAGCAAAAATGACGCTAACGAAGACCCAAGATGTTCTTTTTGGAAGAGAATTCAAACGTGCTGACCGAGCTGGGCATAAATAAAGACGAATAATTAAACAAAAACAAGCCATTCTAATGAGTGGAGAGATCTTCTCCAAACACATTTACAGGAGCTGATTAAGATGGCAAAACGTCCAAATTTTTCAGAAGGTAAACAAAAGCGTCAAGCTAAAAATCCAATTCCATCAGCACAAAACCAGGATGTAGAATTCGCAAATGAATTCGACACCGCTGATGCGAAAGCAGCAGAAAGATCTAAGGCTGCAAACCAGCGCGCGAAGAAAAACAAATAACCAAAAAGGGGACCGTATCGGTCCCTTTTTGATTTCAGAAAAAAATAGCGATTCAGAAGTTAACAAGAAAGTTATGCACAAGCTGTTAACAATGTGCATAACGTGTTATCTTTCCCTTTTTAAAGCACATTTACTATAAACAACTCTTTTTGTTGATAACCTCGTATTAACTTGTGGATATTGTTGATAAACTTGTTAGTAACGCTATAAATACCTATTTATATTGTGCATAAGTCTGTGGAAAGTGTTAATGACTGTATTTAGCTTCCAGTCGGAAGTGATTAACTACTTCCACTATCCATAAATAAGCTTGTAACTATTTCTTATTCCCTGTGTTTCTTTTAAAAACAGACACTACTTCAATATGAGAGGTTTGTGGAAACATATCGACTGGCTGTAAATGCTGAAGCTCATATCCCTTTTTCATTAAATAGGAAGAATCTTTTGCAAGCGTTGAAGGATTACAAGATACATAAACAATTCGATCTGGCTTTGCTTTTACCATCGTAGCTAATAACGTCTCATCACAGCCAGTTCTCGGTGGATCTACCACAATCACGTTTGGTTTGAACCCTTCTTTTATCCACTTAGGAACGACCTCTTCTGCTTTACCTACATCGTAAGTCATCTTCTCCTGAAAACCGTGACTTTTAGCATTCTTTCTTGCATCATCAATCGATTCTTTAATGACATCCATCCCTCTGACTTCTCGCGCATTATCGGCAAGCCATAATCCAATCGTACCTACTCCACAATAAGCATCTATAATGTTTTCTTTACCAGTAAGCGCAGCAGCTTTTTTCACTTCATCATAGAGGTGAACAGTTTGCGTGGGATTTAGCTGGAAAAAGGCACGAGCAGATAATTCGAAATTTAAATCTCCTAATGATTCCTCTATTACTTCTTCCCCATCTAATACGAAGGTTTTATCACCGAATATTAGAGATGTTCTCTGCCCATTTACATTTTGAATAACCGACTTCACTTCAGGAAGCCTTTTCCTCACTTCTTTAATAAGTAATTCTTTCCGCGGAATGTTCTCTTCTGAAGTGACAAGCACTAATTGAATTTGTCCCGTTTCAAATCCAACTCTCGTTACGATTGTACGAACTAGCCCCTTCCTCTTCTTTTCATGATATATCGAAATATTTAAATCCTCGAGTATCTTCACAACTTGACGAGTGACTCTATTTGTTTCCGGGTGTTGTACTAAACAGTTTGTCAGTTCAACAAGCTCGTGTGACCCTGCTCCGTATAATCCTGCAATGACTTTTCCCTTTTGCTTTCTTACCTGAAGCTGACTTTTATTTCGATAGTTCCAGGGATCTTTCATTCCAATTACAGGCTTTATCGTTATATCCTTTTCACCCAATTTTGCATGTCGTTCAAACGACTGAATCACAATATCCCGTTTTTCACGAAGTTGTGCCTTATAGCTTAAATGTTGGAGCTGACATCCTCCACACTCTTCATATACCGGACATGGTGGAGTGGTTCTGTCATTCGATTTTTTTCGAAGCCTTTTTATTTTTGCTTCAGCACGATTTGAAAAAACCTTTGTGACTTCAGCTGTAATTTCTTCTCCTGGTAGTGCTCCCGGAACAAATACCACTGTCCTTTTAAAAAAACCGACGCCTTCTCCATTTATCCCCAATCGTTTAATTGTTAAAGGAATTGTTTGACCGTTCGTAAGCCCTGTCCCTTTCACATTTTTGTTATCCAAAAATATCTCTCCTTCTACTTAACCGCTTAAGCTTTCCCATAAATACATGGACACATAGCTTGAATACGGAGACCATTTCTCTTTATACTTAGCGACTTCTTCTTTCGTAGGCTTTGTTGGTAATTGAAACCATTTCATAATGGCATTTTGGATCCCAACATCACCTGCAGGTAATATATCTTTCCGTCTTAGTCCAAAAAGCAGTACACATTCAACTGTCCATGGACCAACACCTCTTATAGGAAGCAGTTCATCATATACTTCCTTAGTTGTTAATTTGTAAAGATTCTCTAAATCAAGCGCTCCTGATACAATCTTTTCAGCAATCCCAATCACATATTCAGCTTTTCTTTTGCTAAATTGTAAATCGCGTAATTCGTGAACAGTTAAACGACTAACCACCTCTGGTTTAGGATAGAACCACACGCCGTCCATTTCAGTTCCATAGCTTGTCACAAAACGATAGGTCAACGTATACGCAAACTTCATATTAAGCTGCTGATGAATAATATTCTTCAGTAGTGCACAATAAGCGTCAGGCTCACAAATAATTGGCATACCGAGGTAATTATTCATTAATGATCGAATATTTGTTTCTTTTAATACTGATGAGATCCCTTCAATGTCCATATGAAAGTCAAACATTTGACTAATCTGAGTAATCGCTTGTTCCTTATTACTTACATCATATCCGTATATCTCAAAGCAAGGGTATTTACGATTTCCAGTTGATTGAACTGTATATACGGCTTTTTCATTATTAATAATAAGAGGAATCTTAAATTGTTGCCTGTGACCATCGATATACTGAAGCGGATCCATGCTCATTCTTTGGAAAAGTCGATCTACGTCATATGGCGCTTTAGGATATAATTTCTCAACCCACATCATAACGCCTCCCTTTCTTAGGTCGTCTATATTATCGCAAATCCAAAACAGGATTACTAGTTACAGAATAGTAAGTCGTCCTTTCTTCTTTCTTCTTAAATCACGCAAAAGACTGCCATTTCTGGCAGCCTAGAATATTTATTAAGGAATAAGCGGTTCAGGAATTGTTTCAGTTAGGACAAGGTCATCCAAACTTTTAAAGGTATACCCGTCTTTCTTTAAATCCTTAATAACTTTCTGAAGAGCTTCAGCGTTATCTTTTGAGACTGTATGAAGAAGCAGTATCGCTCCCGGGTGAACTTGTTTCATAATCGAATCATAAGCATACTGACTCCCCTTTTGCTTATCCGTTTCCCAATCTTTATAGGCAAGTGACCAGAAGATGTTACGATACCCCTCTTCGTAAGAAATAGCGAGTGACCTTTCGCTAAAAACCCCACGAGGTGGTCGAACATACTGCATCGTTTCATCTCCAGTTAATCGGGTGTACTCCTCCTTCACTTTTTTTAATTCAAGTCTTATCTTTTCATCAGAAATGGCCGTCATATCAGGGTGACTCCAGGAATGATTCCCAACGATATGTCCCTCTTTTACCATTCTCTTAACGAGATCTGGCTGGTCCTTTAAGTAATGACCGGTAACGAAAAAAGTGGCAGGTACATCTTCTTTCTTTAGAACATCCAAAATATCGTCAGTAAACCCATTCTCATACCCATTATCAAATGTCATATACAATTCCTTCTGATCCGTTCGACCAATGAAGTAGCTGTCGTAGGGCTTTAGTAATTCCTGAAATTCAGGCTCTGTTGTGGCAGGTGCATGATTTTTACTTCGTTTAAAATACCAATCATGAGACGTGTTATCTATCGCATAGGTTCCCGTCACTGTTCCAATAAATATAACGATCGTCATTACGAGTATCCTCATTTAATCCCTCCTTTGTCTGTCCCCTTATTTAGTGTGTGAAGTTTGCACTGTTTTCTATCCTAATTCCATCTCTTTGGCTAAGGAAATTACTTCCTCGAACCGAATACCTTGTTATCCTCATAAGAAAACCAGCATTTCTGCTGGTTATTGTCGCGTATTAAATTCAAAACTAAGGTAGTCTTGAACCGGGATCCATGCACCAATTCCTTGCTGAGTCACGTTACGAACCTCAAGTTTCATTTTGCTTCCTTTTAAAACAAGATAAACTTCTCCATATGTTACTGTCCCTTTTTCATTTACAGCAGGAACATAGCTCGTTAAAGTACCATAGTTCTTAGCTCCCACATTATACACATTACCTTTTTTAGTATCTTTCCCAATCATTGTTTGAAAAGATAAAGAGAGCTTCGTTTTTTCAGAGGCCTTCATCATCATCATCTTCTTCACGTCTTCACTATCAGGAATTGAGGCCGTTAATCCACCATTCACCTTCTTCTCTTCCTCTTGGCGATACGTCATCTGAATTGGACCACTTCCACCTCGATTATCTACCCGATTTATATTTGCCTGCTTGTATTGCCAGTTAATATTTGTTTCTGCAGAATCATAATTCAACGCCCACTTACCTAGATAAATACTCGCACGATAACCGATCGCTAGCTTAGACGGTGAAATCGAAGAATCATTTAAAATCTGAATCAATTCAGGATTAGCAATGGGGACATCTGCAGATCCTGTTAACTCCTTCGTCAACTCACTCGGCTGCAAGGTAGGTAAATCCTGTGCGGGATTTGGATAAGTGTTTTCTTTCGAGATATTAACCGTAGAATCAGGAACTTTTAGCGATTGATCTTTCCCCGCTTTCTGCCCTTCTGCGGCTAGTGTGTTTAGAGGTAGAATAACAGCTAGAATAACGAGCATTAACAAGATTTTCTTCATACAAACTTCTCCTTTGTTAGCATTCATTTAAACGAATGGCTTCAAACTCTTATCAGTATTTTTTTCTAGAACCATCCCTTTTATCCAACAAATTTAGATATTAAAAGCGGAAACGAACGTTTAGAGCCGACAAGCGCTAGACATTTCCCACAAAAAAAATGAACGCTTAAGCGTTCATTTTCTCAAAAGTAGGATAGAAAAATTGGACAAGAGGTCCGATGCCAAATGTAATGGCAATCGTGCCCACACCAATCGGCCCTCCTAAAAGCAATGCAGCAAGTAGCGCAATAAGTTCACCAGCCGTTTTCGAAGTTCGAATGCTTAAACCAGTTCTATGATGAATCGCAAGCATTAAACCATCGATTGGGATCACCGCAAATTTGGCTTGAAGGTATATCGCAATACCAAGGCCGATGAATATCATTCCTATTATAAAAACCGCATAAGCAAAGAATACGTCCGTAATCGTCCAATTTGAAAATAACGTAATTAACCAAAAATCAATAAACAAACCTGTTACGATAATCGTGATAAGAGCAAAGAAATCTGGCCAGGCTTTCATCAGAAGCGCATTGACTATAATCAAGATGACTCCAACGAGGATTACCCAGGTCCCAACCGTAAAACCGATCTTCTCAGATAATCCTACGTTAAGCGCATCCCAAGCTCCTGCTCCGATATCAGATTTAATTGTTAATGTTATTCCAGCAGTTAATACGAAAAGCCCTATTACATAAAATAAGAATCGTTTTATTTTCACTGACTGCATCCTCTCTTTAACTATATCCTTTTCATTGTAACGTACGATGTAGTTAAAAGACGACATTTTCTAAGCTATTCCTTTTAAGCCTTACTTTGAGTTGAACTTTCGTATTGACTTGAATCTTCTTCCTTTTGCTGATCGAATAATTCTATATCACGCCATTTTCCATAACGGTAATATCCAATAGCAAATACGCTCGAGATAATAAAGCTTACTCCTATACCGTACGCAATCCCTTCTGCTCCTAACCATTTTGAAAAAGCGTAAGTGAGCGGAACGCGAAGGATCCAGAATGAAATAATATTAAGCATAAGCACCTGAACCATAGCACCGGCAGCTTTAACCACTCCATTTAAAACAAAATTAATACCAAGAAACGGATAGAAAAAGGCAACGGTTTTTAAGTAGTTCTCACCGAAAGCAATTGTCTTAGGATCATCAATAAAGAGACGGATCATTGATTCAGCTGATAAAAAGATAATAGCACTAATTGTAAAAGAAACGGCAAGGATTAAAATAATCCCATTCTTAGATATCGCTGAAACCCTTTGCCACTTTCCAGAGCCAATGTTCTGTCCAGCCATGCTATTTACAGCGGCTCCAAGAGTAAACGCCGGTAACATGATAATGCGATCAAGTCTTTGCGCCGCACCAAAACCTGCAACAACTTGTGTACCAAAACTTGCAACAATCCCCATAATCGCCGTCACTCCCGCTGAAACAGTCATCATTTGTAAACCAGCAGGAATTCCAAGCTTTGAAATACGTTTAAGTTCTTTCATGTCTGGCAGGTGGGGAACAGTAAACGGAATTTTAGACTTCCAGATAGAATAAACCACACCATATAGAAATGCTGAGCCTTGAGAAATAATCGTTGCATATGCAGCGCCTTCAATTCCCCAGTTGAAATAAGCAATAAACAACGGATCCAGTGCAGTATTTAAAATTACAGCAAAAAGGACAAATCGAATCGGAGTTTTACTATCCCCTAGAGCTCGTAATACTGTGCCGATAAAGTTATAACCAAATAAAAAGAGAATGCCTAAAAAGTTAATTCGCAAGTATACTTTCGTACTTTCAAATATCTCATCGGGCGTTCCAAGGAATTTAAGAATAGGGTCAGTAAAGAGGAAGCCAATAATTCCAAACGCAACCGATAAGATCGTTAACGCGACAACAAATGCATTTAGCGACTCGACTAATCCCTTTTTATCAGATGCTCCTTTCCGCTGAGACAGTACTGTTAACGTTGCACTATTCACTCCGATGATGAAGGAGAGAACAGTAAAAATGACGGGAGCTGCAATTGAAATAGCGCCAAGTGCATTTGAACCGAGTAAGTTACCAACCCAAATGCTATCTATAAATTGATAAGACGTTTGCAGTAAATTAGTTAAAAAAATAGGCAATGAAAAATAAACCATTTGCTTCGTAATGTTACCTTGAGTAAAATCATAGCTCTTGTTCATCTGATTACCTTCTTATGTTCAAATTAGAATCTACATATGGCTATACCCCTAGTATCTGAATGAAAAACGAATGAATGCGCTAAAAGCTCCCGTAGTAAATAATGGCATATTATCGCGTTTTAGAATTCGAGATTAGAGGAAGATTAAGATTAGAGTTAAATTCGAAAGGAGAATTTGTAATGGCAATGTCTCAATCAGAAATTAAAAACAAGGTACTAAGCATCTTTGATTCTCACTATGTAGGAACACTTAGCACAGTGAAGGAAAATAAGCCTCATTCAAGATTTATGACGTTCTTCCACGATGGACTTACACTAATGACTCCAACTAGTAAGGAAACTCATAAAGTAGAAGACATCGAGCAAAATAATAACGTGCACGTTTTGCTTGGATACGACGGCGAAGGTTGGCATGACCGTTACGTAGAAGTACAAGGTCACGTCACGATAGATGACTCAAAAGAAACGAAAGAAAAACTATGGGGTGACCAGCTGAAACGATGGTTCGATTCACCAGAAGATCCAAACTATGTCGTTCTCAAAATCACTCCGGACACAATTCGTTTAATGAATGAGGGTGAAAACACACCAGAAACACTTGAGTTATAAAATAACCTCCCATTAGAGGAGTTTTACTACGCATAGATAGGTAAAATAAAGAAACGAAAAAAAGGGTCACTGCGGTGACCCTTTTTTTCGTTTCTTTATTTTGATACAATCTCGAAAGTTTCCTTCAATTCAATGCTTCCCAAAACAGACTGTGCCATTGAACAATGCTTTTTCGTTAATTCAAGCGCTCTTTCTACTTTCTGCTCGTTCAGCTCTCCAACTAGTGTGAAATGAAGATGAATTTCTTCAACACGATTTGCTTCCTTTTCATTACGAGTGACATCCGCTTTTATTTGAATATCTTCATAGTCCATTCGCTTTTTATCAAGAATTTGGCGTAACACACCACCACTACAAACTGCTATTGATGAAACAAGTAGTTGATATGGACGAAAACCAAACTGCTCGTCCCCTGAAATATGAAGCGTTCCATATTCAAAATCAGCTGTAAAACCAGTTTCTTCTTTCTTCATGTTAAATTCCAACATGACCACTCCTTTACTAGACGTTGTCCTTATTTTAGATCAGCTTTTAAAAAAATGCGAACGGTGGCTCTTTTCACCCCATTCCATTATAATAAGCACTGATAAGAATTTCCTTTTTTGGCTAATTGGAGTGTGAACAAATTGTTTGAATCAAACCGTTACCGATTTCTGATTCTTATTTCAATCGTTTTTATTTCTGGGTATTCTCAAGGGATGCTGCTTCCTTTGTTATCTATTCTTCTAGAGGAGGCAGGCGTATCGTCTAGCATGAATGGACTTAATGCTTCGGCTCTTTACATAGGGATCCTTTTTGCCTCACCCTTTATTGAGAAACCCGTTCGAAAATATGGTTATAAACCAGCTATAGCCGTTGGACTTCTGCTTGTAATTGTTTCAATCACGCTAATACCTATATGGCAGGCCTTTTGGTTTTGGTTCATTTTAAGGATCATTGTCGGAATAGGAGATAACCTTCTTCATTTCGCAACACAACTTTGGATTACAACAACGACCCCAAAAGAAAAAAGGGGAAGAAACATCGCCATTTATGGATCTGCATTTGGACTTGGTTTCGCTGCCGGTCCCCTCTCGACTATTCTAGTTGAGTATTCTATGTACCTTCCATTTTTACTGGCATCAGGCATTGCTATGGTGACATGGTTGATGCTGACAAAAATCAAAAATGAGTTCCCTGATCCATTGACGCACGGTTCTGAACGAGTTCTATCTAAATATGCGCGCGTTCTGAAAGTTGGTTGGGTAGCCCTCTTACCTTCTTTCGGATACGGATTTCTTGAAGCATCTCTTCACGGTAATTTCCCTGTGTATGCACTTCGGAACGGAATTGATATAAAATCGGTTTCGATTTTACTTCCAGCCTTTGTGATCGGAAGTCTTGTGTTTCAAATGCCTCTTGGCGTTATCAGCGATAAATTTGGTCGGAAAAATATCTTACTCGTTAGTATTTTTATTGGCTGGGTTAGTTTTTCGTGTGCGATCTTCACCACATCAGTACCAATACTTTTTATCTTATTTTTCCTTGCAGGCATGATGGTTGGATCTTTATTTTCACTGAGTATTACCTACTTGGCCGATTTGCTACCAAATAGTCTTCTCCCAACCGGGAACATTCTAGCTGGCATATTTTTTGGCATTGGTAGTATACTCGGGCCCTATCTTGGTGGAGTTTTCATTGATTGGTTTACAGAAGGAAGCATTTTCTATGCGATTAGCGGGATGCTACTCTTCTTATTTACAGCAACAGCCGTTCATAAGAAACCCGAACCACATGCTCAGTATTCTACATCGTGAGTAAAGAAACCTTTTTATAGCCATCTTAATAATATAATACATGAACTCTTTTCATTGACTTATGATTTATATGTACTATAATAATAATTGTGATTATCTGATAATGATTATAATTAATTCCGAACAAAGGAGTCGATACAGAATGAAACTACGCGAAGAAATGCCTGAACTAGAAGGCGCAAAAGAATGGTTTAACGGAGAAGTTAAGAAGAGTGACCTCGTAGGTAATAAACCACTTACTCTTATTCACTTCTGGTCCATTAGCTGTGGTCTATGTAAAGAAGCTATGCCAATGGTTAACGAATTCCGTGATGAATATAGTGAAGATATGAATGTTATTGCTGTTCATATGCCACGCTCTGAAAAAGACCTTGACCTTGAAGAAATTAAACAAGTAGCTGATCAACACGATATTAGCCAACCAATCTTCGTTGATAGTGATCACAAATTGACAGACGCATTCGAAAATCAATATGTACCTGCCTATTACGTGTTTGATTCAGAGGGTAAACTTCGTCATTTCCAAGCAGGGGGAGAAGGTCGTAAAATGCTTACAAAACGTATTACTAAACTTCTTGATAAAGCGAAGAAAGAAGACTAAATAACGAAATGATAAAGAGGCAGCGCAAGCTGCCTCTTTTATTTTGTCTTTTTCATTTTCCTATATAATGAAAGCACTATGCGATAGGCACCGTAGCCTACGATAGCTCCAAGAGCATTTAAGAGAATATCATCAATATCAAATATACGGTGAGCGACAAAGTACTGCAATAATTCAATAACAGTACTCGTTGAAAAACCGATCAGGCCAATAATCAGCACAGACTTTCCTTTTTTATAAACTAGCGGTGTTAAAAATCCTAGCGGCATAAACAACATAATATTTCCAATAATATTTTTTAAGATGAGCCAGTAGCTTCCGCTTTCCCACATTAACTTTATACTATCGAACAAAACAAGGTTAACTGATTTACCATATGGATAATAATTATAAATAAACAACGTCGCATAGAAAAGCGCAAGTAAGTAGATACCTAAAGCGAAGGACCCACCCCTCTTCACCCATTTCTGCGTTGACACACCTTCATTCTGAGTCTGCATATCCTACGTCTCTCCCTATTCTTCAGATGCCTTATGGGCTGTCTATATGCTATAGTATTCTATACAAAATATGTTCATGTAACAAAATTGAGGTGGAAAAATGCCAAAACTCCAAGAAAATGTCTTAAAGAACCTTTCTTCAAACCTAAACAATTATAACATTCCTTTTTTCTTTATAAATGAAACAGCTCTTTGGCTTCAAGGAGCAGTCGATGCCCCTCATTCTATAGCCGTTTCGATTCAATGGGATGCTTTTGAGTCCGTCGTAGATGATTTCAATCTTAAATACGGAGTAGCAAAACCCGGTTACACTTCCGAAACTGCTTACGCTCTTTATGTGATCGATGAGTGTACGGTACGAATTGAGTGCACATACAACACCGTTATCCGCACGAACCCTTATCTCATTGAAGTCTCACTAGGAGAACAATCGGTTCAATGCCTTTCACTCTATTACTATCAGAAGCTTCCAGAATGGCGGAATATAATTGATGCTCACCTAAAAGAAATACAAGAAAATGTGACTGCCCAGAATGCAAAATCTTGGAATCAACAAACTTACGAAGCATTGCTTAATCGATTTGGAAAACCTGAAGAAGCCGCAACAAAATTAAAAGAAAATCCAAAATCACGTCTTAAATCACTTCTACCGTATCTTCCTTCACTACAAGGAAAGAAAGTAGCCAACTTAATGGGATCACATGGTATGAAAGCGACAGCAATGAGTTTACTTGGTGCAAATGCAACAGTCATCGATTTTTCCTATGAAAATGAGCGATTCGCCAAAGAAATTGCAGAAGAGTGTAACGTGGACCTCTCCTATTATGTCACTGACATTTTAAAAATGAACCATGATCTCGATAGAAGTTTTGATATTATTGTTATGGAACTGGGGATTTTACATTACTTCCTTGATCTTCACCCTCTCTTCAAGGTTGTTTCACGTCTCTTGAAGCCAGAAGGCACCTTTGTAATCCAAGATTTCCATCCTATATCAACAAAGCTTATTTCGTCTAAAGGAAAGAAGCATAAAGTTGATGGTAACTATTTCGATCCGACAATCCACAAAACTAAAGTTGCTTTTGAGAAGCATTTAACGAACGAAACAGCAGAAAGCCTGGTGCTTCAGCGTAAATGGACTCTTGGTGAAATTCTTACAAGCATTGCTGATGAGAATCTTATTATTAAACAGGTAACAGAGGAACCTAATATTAAGCTCCACGACAGAGGCATTCCGAAAATTTTCACTGTTAAAGCTGTCAAATAGCCCTAATATAATAAGGTAATGTTCATGAACATTCTAGATTTTTGCTCGTTCTGTGATGACCAATTGAATGAGTCAAAAATCGAGAAGCAACAGTAGAAGCTAATATAGCTCATAATAATAAAAGCACCCTCAAGGGTGCTTTTATTATTATGAGACTAGCGATTCGATCACTTCATCATCTCGCTTATCAGAATAATTCTTACCAACTACTGTCGCTTCCTTATTCATTAACTCATTTAATTCGCTTGCTTCTTCTTTTTCACCAGCCACGTAGATTTTTTCCCACTGCTGAGTTTTTGCTTTTTTATCAAGCTTTGCAGCCATCGATTTGTACCATCTTTCACGATTGGCTTTTACTCGATCTTCATATAGCTCTCGCTGTGCTGTACTTCCATTTCCAGAGATATTCTCATTTCCCGTTGTTCCCTCGTAAATTCTCCAGTTATCCTCGTCCGGATCCCAGGCATATTCTTCACTTTTGGTTAGAAAACCAAGTTCAGTTTCAATAATCCGAACATAATCATGATGGACAAGCACAATACCAGTATTTGGATAGTTGTTTTCAAGCTCTTCTACTACTTCTAGTTGAGGTTCTTCTTCCCAATAAAGGTTCGTTTCGACTGGAACTTGCGTACGCTCTACGAACCAAATCTGATCATCTGAAGAAGCAATAATAATAAGTCCGCGTTTTAAATCATTTTCTATACGATTAAGCTCATCTTGAATTTTCTCTTTTACTTTTTCATATTTTTCAAGATCTTCTTTATTATCACTTTGCTTTAAGTATTCCTCAAAATTTCGAAATCCGTTTTTCAATTGAATTTTCCATTCACCATTTTGTCGGTCCGCATCACGACGATCCGTATTTAAATACAAAGTAAACACTTTATCAGGCTTTTGAACACGAGCATGTTTCAATTGTTCTAACTTTTCTTTTAATAGCATTGTACTCCTCCTCATCTTTTCTTTGTTACAAATTCAATTCCCTGTTCATTCCCATTTTTAAACATCAAATCATTCTGCCCAATTGTTCTTTTTCTTATAGTCAAGATGAGAAGCATGTGATAGAATAAAATCATTAAAACATGATAATTATTCTAATCTACATGAAAAACATTCTCAATTCGATTTAGATAACTCCGTATTATCAGCTTTTTTATGCTGTGATCACTTTTAGTGGTCACAGCATTGCACGTTTAGTAAGGGAATGACGATGACTATTATTCTCAATTAGAAAAAGGAGGAATGATAATGGAACAGGCAAATATTCAATCAAGTACTTACACTTCACATACTTCTTTCTGGTGGAATACTTTGAAACGTCATGGGGAGCTAACTGCTGCCCTAATAAGCGGATTAATCATCGCCTTTGCTTGGATCATGGAGGGCGCATTTTCACCTTCCGTTGAAGCTAGTCTCTATATCACGGCATTTGTTATTGGCGGTTTCGCTAAAGCAAAAGAAGGAATAGAAGACTCGTTTGCTGAGAAGGACGTGAATGTTGAGCTTCTTATGATCATCGCAGCGATCGGTGCTGGTAGTATTGGGTACTGGACTGAGGGAGCCATACTTATATTTATTTTTGCATTAAGTGGTGCCCTTGAAACCTATACATTGAACAAGAGTGAACGAGAGCTTCAATCTCTGATGGAAATTCAACCAGAAACCGCAACCGTTATTTCAAACGGTTCTGAAATGGTTGTACCTGCTAGTTCGCTCTCTGTAGATGACGTTATTCTTATTAAACCAGGAGAGAGAGTCCCTGCAGACGGATTAATTATGAAAGGGCAAACTTCTCTGGATCAATCTGCAATTACCGGCGAGTCTATTCCTGTCATTAAACGAATGAATGAGGAAGTATTTGCTGGAACGTTAAATATATCAGGACATTTAACCGTTAAAATGACAAAGAGTAGTGAGGACACCGTCTTCCAAAAAATCATTGCCCTTGTTCAAGAAGCCCAAGATCAAAAAGCACCATCACAGCTGTTTATCGAAAAACTTGAAGGCTGGTATGTCAAAATCGTATTACTAATGGGCTCTTTACTTATGATCCTTCCCCACTTTCTTTTTGGATGGACGTGGGATGAAACGATCTATCGTGCTATGGTTTTTCTAGTTGTTGCTTCTCCTTGCGCCCTAGTTGCATCCATTATGCCTGCTACGTTATCGGCTATATCAGCAGGTGCACGAAATGGCATCCTATTTAAAGGCGGGGTTCATCTCGAACAACTAGGCTCCATGAAAGCTGTTGCACTTGATAAAACGGGAACATTAACGGAAGGTTCTCCAGTAGTTACAGATGTTTTCACTCGTTCAGATATGGATGAGACGACATTTATGAACATCGTAGCCTCTATCGAACGGCAGTCGACACATCCACTTGCAAAAGCCATTGTTAATCATTCAGGATCACATAACTGGCTTGAACCTGAGGAAATGATGGATCATTCTGGATGGGGTGTTGAAGCGAAAATTAATGGAATCAGTTGGAAGGTAGGGAAGTTAGATTTCTTTACTGATAAGGATGGATTTGATTCTTTTCAAGAAAAGTACGCCCAGTTGCAATCAAGTGGGAACACCATTGTACTTGCTGCGGATCAACATGGTTTTGCTGGTATGATAGCTTTAAAAGATAAAGTACGAAGTGAATCGCCAGCAATGATTAAAGCGTTGAAAAAACGCGGGATTGAGCCTATTATGCTGACAGGAGACAGTGAACAAACAGCAAAGGCGATAGCAGAAGAAGTTGGCATAAAAACCTATTTCGCCAATTGTCTTCCAGAAGATAAAGTAACCCACATGAAAGAATTAAAGAAAAAATATGCAACGGTTGGCATGATTGGGGACGGCATTAATGATGCACCTGCTCTAGCGGTTTCTGATGTTGGGATTGCTATGGGACAGGGAACAGATGTAGCTCTTGAAACGGCAGACGTTGTTCTAATGAAAAATGATCTTGGAAAGCTTACTCGAGCCGTAAATCTTTCTAACCGATTAAATCAAATTGTAAAACAAAACGTGATCTTTTCCATTGCCGTCATACTCATCCTTATTGCATCTAATTTCTTTCAATTCCTCACTCTTCCATTGGGAGTCCTCGGTCATGAAGGAAGTACCATTCTTGTTATATTAAATGGATTACGCCTATTAAAATAACAAAAGCCCAATAGATATAGCAGCATATCGCCGCTAGCTCTATTGGGCTTTTTTCCTGAAATAATTTGAGGTCGCGTTCACTTCGCCTCCTATGATAATCACAAGGCCAGTGAGATAGAACCAAAGCATAAGGGCAATAACCCCTCCAAGACTTCCGTATGTAGCAGAATAGTTGCTAAAGTTATTGATGTAGTAGGAAAAGGCTAATGATACAAGCTGCCAAAATACCGAAGCAAACACAGACCCTAGCAACACATCTTTATAGTTTAGCCGTTTATTTGGAGCATAGTAGTAGATAAACATAAAAACCACAATCATAATGGATAGGCTTAAAGTCCACCGGATGATCGCAAACATAAAACTTAATGATTCAGGTAATTCAAAGAACGATACAAAAAACCGCCATAACGTTTCCCCAAATACGGGTAAAACGAGTGCCACAACGATTACAAAGATCATCGCTAACGACAATAGAATCGATAATCCTCTCGCTAGTAAAAAATGTCGACTTTCCTGTACGTTATATGCTCGGTTAAGTGACTTAATGATCGCATTGATTGCATTAGATGCTGACCAAATTGTTGCGATAATCCCAAATGATAAAAGGCCTTTGCGTGCTCCATCTTCGAGAATAAGATTTTCTTGAATGGTCACAAATGATTCCGAAGGTGCGTATTGCGCAATTAAATCAAGAATTTGATCCTGAGAGAAATCAAAATGAGTGAGGAGGGTAATCGCAAAGATCAGAAACGGAAACAGCGATAATAAAAAATAGTAAGCAAGCTGTGCCGATAAGTCGGTTACTTGGTGTTCTTTTATTCTTGAAAATAGCTGTTTCGAAAATTGCCCTAATGATGCATCCACCATATACCCTCCTGCGGCTCAATTAATGTGTCAATTTATCGTTAGTGTTGCCAGTTAATTCTTCACCAGCTTCCACAACTCTCGAGCCTATTTCTTTAAGATCGTCCTGTGTTTCTTTGACAAGATTAAACGCTTCAACCGAACTTTCTTTCAATCCATTGAATTTCTGAGACAGGGTTGAAATGTCATCTTGTACTTCCTTCATTAGCACGCTTGCATCATCTACGGTTTGCTTCCATTTATCCGTATAGTATGATGGATTATTCTTAACATCACGCAAAATAGTGCCTGCTTTTTTTGATCCGTTTTGAATGGATTCTCTCGTTCCTCGATCGAACAGTGAAATAAGTGCGCCTGCTAATCCACCAATAAGGACTGCCTTAAACAGTTTATTTTGACTACCGCCTGAATATGTCTGACCCATTTGATTTCCTCCTTGTTATATAAAGATGCGATTTAATTCCCTTTATTCACGCTTATGAAACGCCTTTATAACATTCAGAGTGTGTACTTTTGCAGTATTCGATCTACCGCACTTCCATAGCTTTCCCCAAATAAGATCAAATGAACAAGAAGATAATATAACTGATAGATCGGAATTCGATCCTCAAATTCTTTCTCTAACGGATAATCAGCTTCATATTGCTCGTAGAACGTTTTTGAATAACCACCAAATAAATATGTAAATGCGATATCTACTTCTCGGTCACCAAAATAAACAGCAGGATCAATTAAATAAGGTTGCCCATTCTCACCATACAACCAATTACCACCCCAAAGATCACCATGTAAAAGTGAAAAAGATGGTTTATGTCCTATGATTGAATCAAGCCTCTGGCGGAGTTGGGTTAAGCGGCGGTCACGCTCCCTTGAGATCCTCCCCTTTTCAATTGCTAGCTCCTGCATGGCCCCAAGACGCAAATCTCTGTAGAACGTAACCCAATTGGAAGAAGGGCTGTTTAATTGAGTTAGCTCTCCTATAAAATTGGGCTCATTCAGACCAACCTGATTGGAATGCTGTTGATGCATTTTTGCAACAAGACTACCTAGTCTCCGATCGCCTGTTTCATCAGATGGTTTGGTACGAATCCATTCCATCAGAAAAACCATTTCTGTTTCATCACGCCCCTTAAGTAGAAGGGGATTTGGTACCATCAATCCATTATTCCGTAATCGTTCAAGGCCTTTTTTCTCAGCTAGAAAAAATTGTTCAGAAGCTGTTTTATTTATTTTCGCAAAGTATTCCCGCTCTTTCGTTCGAACGTAAAATGCCTGATTTATCGAGCCTCCTAAAACAGGCTGCATATCGACAATTGAAGTTCGATCACCTGTTTCTACAATCGCTTTTTCAATATCAAGCTTCATATGCCCTCTTCATCTCTAATATGTTCAAGTAATTTTGAACAGCCCTCTTCAACCATTTGGTAAACTTCTTCAAAATTCCCTTCAAAATAAGGATCAGGTACATCTTCAATCTCACTTTCGCTTACGTAGTCCATCAATCGTGAAATTGAGCTCGATGAGTTCATTCCCGCCATTTCATGAAGTTCTCCAAGATTACTTGCGTCCATTGCAATCACATAGTGAAATTGAGAAAGATCGGCTTCCTTCACTTGTCTTGCTTTCATTCCATCCACTGAAATTTGTTGCTTTAAAAGAATTTCCCGAGTTCCCTCATGAGGAGGTTCTCCTACATGCCAATCACCTATACCAGCTGAATCAATTTCAATCTGATCCGATAATCCAGCTTGTGCTACTTTCGACCTTAGGACTGCTTCCGCCATTGGTGAACGACAGATGTTTCCTAGACAAACGAATAAGACTCGGATCATCGTTATCCCTCCATTGTTTTGATATAAACGGTACGGTTACGTGGGCCATCGAACTCACAGAAATAAATGCCTTGCCACGTGCCAAGAATAAGACTACCCTCTTCTACAATGATCGTTTGCGATGCACCTACTGTACTTGTTTTAAGATGAGAAGCAGAGTTTCCCTCAGCATGTTGGTATTTTTCGTGCTCCCATGGATACACTTCATCTAATCGCATAAGCATATCGTGCTTTACATCTGGATCAGCATTCTCATTAATCGTAATACCAGCCGTTGTATGAGCGGAATAGACGAGAACAGTCCCCTGTTTAAGATTCTCATCACGGATAACCTTTTTAACCTCTGAGGTAATATCAATCATTTCATCTCGACGATTTGTTTTAACAGATATTTTTTTTAGCATCTGATCCCTCCTATAGCTACTATCTTACTACTACCCTTAAAAGCCTCTTTTCACTCTAGTCTTGCCACAAACTTTCTATATGACGCAAACCACGTGGAACAATGACTTTCTACGGAGCTTGTATTCACCACTCTCTAGTAGTCATCTCGTTCATAAAGATAGAGGTATGGTATATCTAGAAACAAGTAATAAGATTCATTTATAGGATAAGAGTAAGTCCGGATGAGCTCATTTGTTTCAATATCACTATATAGGTCAGACAATATCCCAACCTTTTCATGCTTCATCCTCACGATATTTTCGAGAAAATATGGACGCCAGCTCCAATTATCGCCTTCATATTCAGGCTGAAACTCCCACCCTCCTTCTCCATTTCTATAATAGTTAGACGAAACTTGATGACCGTCTTCATCACAAATGTAGCCTCTAAAACAAGCTTCACCAAGTGAATGGGCAGCTTCAGCTACCATCGTATTCCAATCATTTTGCCTGCTCCTTTTTATGTGCTGCTGCAAATGACGATTAAAGTCTTGAGACAGCTCATAAAGCGAGAGAAGACGCTTTCTCTCATGCGTGATAAAATGTTGAAATTCATTTGTTAACAAAAATTTATATTGGTTAACATCAAGATAATCTGCTCTAGGCTTACCAAGATAGTATCCCTGATAATAACGCCCGCCGTTCTCCCATGCATATTTTAGCTGACCTACTCCTTCAATTCCTTCAAATAGTAGAGTTGAACCAATTTTTCTTCCTAACATAGATAAGGCATACAAAACTTCTCGATATTCTGGAGGCATACCTTTATCTTTCAAATTCAATAAACCAACCTTAATAATATTGGGATTAAGAATAGCAATTTTTTCAATATTACTCATCGTATTACCTGCATGGCTAACAGCTACTTGTACACCAAGACTCTTATAATACGTAAGGATATGCTGAAGAGTCTGTAATGCTTCATCTTCAATATCATAATCAGAAACCTCTATGACAATTTGTTCATAAGCGATCCCCTTATTCGCATACTCTTCAAGATCGTTTGTGAATGTTTCACCATGGTCATAAAGAAGGTGCCTGGCACTCGAATTAAAGAATAGGCTCTGACCGTTTCCGCGCTCTAAAAGAATACCAATCGCTTGACTTCGAATATGTGAATCAATTTCTAATATGTACTCTTCAGGTATAGACTGATCTTGAAAAAAGAATCCGAGACTATCTATTCCTTCTTCTGTTCGAATTCTCCCGAGAACTTCATACCCGATAATTTGCTGCTTATCAGCACTAACAATAGGCTGGAAGTATGGGAAGATCTCTTCTTTTTTTCCCATAACATCAAGTGCATCCATTACATAACCCCTCCCGTTCAATCAAAATAAATACTTTTATTATAGCATGAATACTAAATATCCTTTATATCTCTATCTTATTTGTCTGATTTTTTCAGTTTATTATCTGAACATTTTTATAAGCTAGTCGAATAAATGGGTTTTCATTGGTTTTTCTACGAGAGCGATTTATACTAGTAGTACCATTCAATTTAAAAGGTGATGATCAAATGAGAAATATGACGTCATGGAGCTGTAAGCTATGAAAGTAAACAAAGAACAGCTTAAGCGTATGAAAAGAAATGAATTCGTTAGAACAGCAATAGAATATGTAGATACAGGAGTCGTCATTACAGATCCTGAGCTTCCCGATAATCCAATTGTTTATACAAATGAAGGTTTCGAGAAATTAAGCGGATATTCAACCGATGAAATTATCGGGAATAATTGTCGTTTTTTACAAGGAGCGGATAGCGATAAAGAAACGGTTGCTCAATTACGTTCCGCTATTCAAAATAAAGAGAAAATCAAAGTTGAAATCAAAAATTATAAAAAAAATGGAGAGTTCTTTTGGAATGAACTCCAAATTTACCCAGTCTACTTCGAAAGTGAACATCAAACATTTTTTGTAGGGGTACAGCAGGATGTTACTAAACGCAAAATGGCCGAAGAACGATCTGAACATTATTTCGAACAGGTGAAACGTTTATCCACTCCTATCGTTCCAATTGACCGTAAAGTCTCGATCGTTCCAATAGTTGGGCACATTGATGACGAACGAATCGATCTCATTCTAAAGAACGTAAGTGCCCATATTCAGAAGAGCGGAGATGAATACTTAATTATCGACCTTTCTGGTGTCAGCCATTTCACTTCTGAACTTCATAAAGGAGTCTATCAACTCCATCAGCTCATTAAGCTAATGGGAGCTGAACTAATGCTAACCGGAGCTAGACCTGACTTTGTCTTAGAAGGTGTACAAGCTGACTTCTCCCTGTCTTCCGTCAAAAGCTTTCCATCTGTTCAGCACGCTCTCATTACAATCAATTAAAGGATTGAACTGAGCTAGCCATTTAGTGGTTTTTCTTCATCAAAATACTATGAACAGATTCTTTAACAATCTCAATAAATGGAGCCAAAAGCTTTCGAATAAACGCTTTTGGCTTTTTTATAATAGCTTACTTGATTAGAATAGAGGTTTTTTAGGAATGGAAACTTTTTTCTCCTGGTCGACAGACAACCGCTTTGCTCTTTTTTCTTTTCCTCATCTATCAGCGTTGTTTACTTTAGGGATTATGATGTTGCTTATCTTTTGCTTCAAATCAGTCTTAAAAGAAAATCGTGCAAATCTTGCGATGCGAATAATGATTGCCACTGCTTTATTACTGTCAGAGGGGAGCTTTCATCTCTGGTTTATTTACTATAGCGAATGGAGCATTACTACGACTTTACCTCTTCAATTAAGTAGCATTTCACTTCTTTTATCTGTTGCTCTTCTAATAACAAAACAGAGGGGATTGTTTGAAATAACTTATTTCGTAGGGACTTCTAGCGCCCTACTCGCCATGATCACCCCTGATCTTGGCTTCTATTCTTATCCACACTTTCGATTTTTTCATTTTTTTGTAGCTCACGGCGGGATTGTTCTAACATCATGGTTATTTATTGCCGTTGATAAATATATCCCCTCCTATCGCTCAATATGGACGGCCTTTACTACTCTGAATTTATATGTAGCTGTGTTATTTGCAATCAATCTTAGCATCGGTTCAAACTATATGTTCTTAATGAATAAGCCGCATAGTCATACCATTCTGGACTACTTAGGACCATGGCCATTATACTTACTTTCACTCGAAGGCATTACCATTATCGCCTTCCATCTTCTTTATCTTCCGTTCTATATACTGAAGAGCAACTCGTTTAATAGAACAACAAATAGGAAAAGTACTATATAGGACTACTTTGAAAGGATGAAGCCAGATGAAACGGTATCATTATATTGTTAAAGGAAGAGTTCAAGGTGTAGGATTCCGAGCATATACACAGCAAAAAGCAGCCCAATATGGCCTTACTGGCTATGTCATGAATCGAATGGATAGCTCTGTTGAAGTGGAAGCACAAGGAGAAGAAGCCACTATGACCCAATTTCACTCTGCACTAGAATCAGGTAGCCCCTATTCCGTCGTTGATAACGTGATTATGGAAGAAAAAGAAGTCAATGAGAATGAAAGGTCTTTTACTATTCGTTATTAATAGGCAATTGGTATGCTTTGAATTATAATATTATTAATATGTTAGTTAAATTTGCGGAGGTAATGAGTTGGCAGAAACGACTTTTTTTTCACATAGTGAGACAACAAGGGCGCTTAATAGTTTAGGCGATAATATATTTGTATGCGATTTAGATTTACGTATTGTGTGGTTTAATGAACGTGCAGAAATGCTACTTAAGTCACTTATACCATATTTACCTATTAATCACCCTTCAGAACTAATCGGGAAAAGCATTGATGAGTTCCATCAAAATCCTTCACACCAAAGAAACATTTTGCTCTATCAGTTGCCATATGAAAGTACCATTACCTTATTTGACCGATTTGCAGCTAGTATCGTTATTTCTGAATACCTTAACGAATCAGGTGAAAAAACTGGTTATCTACTTGTCTGGCGCGATGTAACAGAAAAGCAAAAGGAGCTTCAGGAAAACAAAAAACTTGTTAGTGAACTATCTTCAGCGATTATTCCAACCATTATTGATAATGCTATCCTTATTCCTCTCATCGGCACCATGAATGAGGAAAGGTCAGAAAAGCTTATTGACAACACATTAAATTATTGTGCAGCTAACAATACGGATTATGTTCTGCTTGACTTCTCTGGGCTATCTGAATTGAATGCGAGCTCGGCACAAGCCTTATGCGAGACGATGACAAAGTCGCTCTCTTTGATGGGCATTCTTGTCATTTATGTGGGAATCACGAAGCGGGTTGTGCAATGGTTAATGAATCTTGATCTTGATCCAAAGATTCCTACATTTTCAACGTTTCGTCAGGGTATTAACCATGTTGTTAATTTTGAAGGATATTCACTCATATTGAAAGAACGTGACGAGAATCACTAATATCACTTATCCTGGTGAAAGAAAAAGGACTTCCCAAACATGATAAGTTGGGGAGTCCTTTTTTCTAGTGTGATTCCGTATCGCTTTTAAAGATCTTTACGTTATCCACTCCAAGACCTACATTCCTTTACTAGAAAACTGTTGGAAAACGGTATTTGTATTAACTTTGTATAAGGATCTTCCTGCTACGAAGTTCAACACGCGCTTGTTTCGCTCAACAGAAAGGGCAAGGTTTGTTGCTCCTGTTCCGTGAGAATGATCGAGATTTGTTAACGTAAAGATGTGGTTCTCTCTTCCATCTTTAAAGACCAGCTGCTGATCCATCTCTACTTTAAATCGATTCTCATCTTCCCATTCAATTTCGTCTTCTATCCGTCTAAACCATTCAGGGAAGTGAGGTTTATATCCAGTCGCAAGAACAACTTTATCCGTAGTCGTTTGGAATTCATGATTTTCTTGCCACTGTCTACACGCAAGTTCATAGTGCTTACCTCTCTTTTCAATACCATTTACCTCAGATAAAGGTTGTATCATCACATCTAGCGAACCCTCAGAGGATCGATGGTAAAGAAGGTGATAAATATTCTTTAATGTAGATGAATCTATGCCTTTTCTTAAAGTTCCAAGTGTTGAAAGAGCATCTTTCCGGTCGTCAAACGAAAGGCCGTGAAAATAGCTAACATAATCAGGCGAGAATACTTCCTGCCCTAGCTTAGCTGATTCTAATTGAAAAAAACCTGCTGATCGAGTCAACCAGTTCAAATGATAGCCGTACTTCTCCTGGTCATGAAGCAAATCATAAAACACTTCTGCAGCACTTTGCCCTGACCCGATCACTGTTACTGAACGTGATTTTTTCAACTCTTTCTCGTGATATAGATAATGATTTGTATGAAGAACATCTTCAGGTGGATATGAGTCGAAGCCATCAGGTATATTTGGCACACTTCCTGTTCCTAGGACGACATGCTTTGCTTGCAAGGTCTCTGTTCGACCCGTCTTTACCTCTTCAATCGTAACGTTATAGCATGCTTTTTCTTTATCATAAAGAACATCAATTACTTTTTGACCAAAGAAACAATTATTTAATTGTGACGCAACCCATTTAGTATAAGCGTTGTATTCTTTTCTCGGTATATCAAATTTATTAAAAAAATAAAACTGATAAAGTCGATCATGCTCATGTAAGTAATTAATAAAAGTATAAGGGCTTTTTGGATTTGCAATGGTAACCAAATCTGCAAGAAATGGAACCTGAAGATCCGCTCCATCAATCAACATCCCTGGATGCCAATTGTATTCTTCTTTCTGATCAAAATAAATCGCTTCTACTTCTGTCTCATCTGCAAGTGCAGCCATACCTAAATTAAACGGTCCAATCCCAATTCCTATAAGATCATATAACTTAGCTGTATTCAATGTCTTCACGTCCTTTAATCTCCATTCCAGATTCACTTGGTTTGCAGTATCGATTCAATCGAATGTTCGCATATCTTGGTTTACCCTAATCTCTGTAGTTTTAAATCCTAATTGATTATATTAACTTTTTCTCACTCTCTACATCTCCCCTGCTATAATGGTAATTAATAACAGGAGGGGTTATACGTGATAACAGATCAAGCATTTGAATTTCACCTTAAAGACATCGAAACACCGTTCTCAGGTTGGGATTTTTCTTATATTACAAATACAGAAAGAATGAACGGCGAACCGCTTCCGTGGTCGTACACTTCTTATGTTCTACACTATTTCCGCTCTAGCTACAGTGTACTTGATATGGGTACTGGCGGCGGAGAATTTCTTGAAGCATTAAAGCCATTTCCAAAGAAGTTAGCAGCAACTGAAGGCTATCCCCTTAACCTTCCAATTGCCAAATCAAGACTTGAGCCTGAAGGAGTCATTGTAAAAGGATTCGAGGATGACGATACTCTTCCTTTTTTAGATGCTGAATTTCAATTCGTGATGAACAAGCATGATTCCTACTCTCCAAAGGAAGTCCATCGTATACTATCCGCTAATGGAGCTTTTATTACTCAGCAGGTTGGCGGGGAAGATATGAAAGAACTAAATCGAGTGTTGGATGCTCCAATGAAGTCTGAATACGATCATTGGAACTTGAATTACGCCGTTCAAGAACTGGAATCTTCCGGCTTTTCCATTGTAGATGCTAAAGAATCTTTTCCTTCTACACGTTTTTATGACATTGGTGCAGTCATTTATTATTTAAAAGCGATACCATGGCAAATTCCTAACTTCTCGATCGACCGCTACCGAAACGCTCTTTATCGCTTACATAAAAATATAGAAAATAACGCCTTTATTGATATACCTTCACACCGCTTTATTCTACATGCAGCTAAAAAATAGCCTATATTTTAAAAAAAACCGCAATAAAATGCGAGCTTTTTTCTCTTAATCAGCACTTACCGCTTTGGAGGCACTTACCGCTGAGAAACTAATCGTAATAGCACATAACAGACCTATGACCAGAAATCCTCTAATAAGCGGCCAAGCTTCCCAACCATCAATAAACACGGAGCGCATCGCTTCAAATAAATATGTCGTCGGATTAATCGTTGCCGCAACTTTTAACCAACCTGCTTCAATCAATTCATAGGGAACAAAAGTTGTGCTAAGAAAAATAAGTGGAAAGAATACAAAAGTCCCTGCTTGTGCAGATTGAGCATTCTTTGTTCGTAACGCTACACCAACAGAATACCCTGCAAAAGCAAGCCCCCACCCAAGCGTTAATAAAAGAACGACGATTACTCCACCAAATCCTGCTGCAACTTCTAGACCAAGAAAATAAGCAACTACTAGAATTAACACCGTTTGAATGAGCAGCTGCAGCATTCCCGCAATAATCGGACCAAGTACGATAGCAAGTCTTGAGGAAGGGGTAAGAAGAAGACGTGAAAAGTATCCATTTTCTAAATCCTTAACCAGCGCTTGCCCAGCTCCACCTGCTCCCCCGATCGCAGCTGAAACGATAGAGACAGGTAAAATAAAGGCAAGGTAGTTTGCTCCTTCAAATGCAGGAAGCTCTGAAATCCCACTTAATCCTCCTTCATAAACAAACAAAAAGAAAAGACTAATGATTAAATTAGGAATGAAAATCAATGGATTCCGAATGATTGTTATGATACTTCTCTTTGTGAAAACCAGTGTATCTACAAGAAAAGAGCCTTTCTTTTGCTCCCCCATAGCTTCACGCCCTTTCCTTTTGCTCGTTCGTCACATTAATAAATACATCATCTAAAGATGGTGGCTTTACATTCAATGTTTTTGGGGAAAGGTTGTGTTCATCAAGCTTACGAACAAGCTCTGATAGAAGTTGTGTTCCATTCTTAGTGTAAAGTGTAATCTCTTCTTTTGATTGCTCAATATTCTCTGCAAGATCGGCTAGCGTTTTACTTGCTCGCTCCGCTTCATCAACCTCATCGAACACAAGTTGAATCGCATCAAATCCGAGCGTCCTTTTTAACTCTTCGGCACTTCCGGATGCGACGATTTTTCCCTGATTGATGATACTGATTCGATCAGCAAGTTGGTCAGCTTCTTCAAGATATTGGGTTGTTAGGAATATCGTCGTTCCTTCTTCTTTATTCAACCGCTTAATTTCCTTCCAAATGGCTTTTCGATTCGATGGATCAAGTCCAGTTGTTGGTTCATCAAGAAAAAGGATTTTAGGCTTATGAACTAAGGTGAGCGCGAGGTCCAACCTCCGTCTCATTCCCCCAGAATACTTTCCACATGGACGATCTGCTGCATCATTTAAGTCAACAAGGGTAAGTAACTCTACAGCTCTTGTTTTGGCTTCTTTCTTACTAAAACCAAATAGTCTTGCCTGCATTTCAATTAACTCTCTCCCCGTCAACACTGGATCGATACCCGTTTCTTGTAGAGCCACGCCAATATTCCATCGCACCCGTTCAGGTTCTTCCCCAACATCAACACCACCAATGCGAATGCTTCCTGTCGTTGGTTTCACAAGCGTAGTAAGAATCTGAACTGTCGTAGATATACCTGCACCATTTGGGCCGAGAAAGGCAAAAAATTCGCCTTCAGCTACCTCAAAACTTACGCCCTGGACGCCCTGGACAGCTTTCACATCACCTTTATACGTTTTAACTAGCTCATGTACTGATATAGACCCATCCATTCTCTATCCCCCTCTATTGTTGGAAGGCTTTTCTGCAAGGAAACACGCCCGCGCTGTTATACTTACATTCGCCTTAGTATAAATTTCTCCTTTAATAGAGTGTGGTCGTTCAAATAAGAACCCCCTTAAATTGAATTCAAAGGGGGCAATTACCATTCGGTTAGTTTCTTTTGCACTTTAGGCTGATATTCTTTAGTTAAACGGAAGCGTCTTTCCTGATAAAGCTTATTGTAACGAAGCTGCTTTTCTGAAATTCGCTGCTTTAAACGCTCTTTCTCCCTATCATCCTCACAATACTCAAGAAGTTTTTCTAGAGACAGTAACTCATTTTTTAAATCCATTTCTTCAGGGAGATAGCCACTATTCTTTAGAACTTTATAGGCTATTCTAAGATCTTCTGGAATCATCGATAAATCCTCAAGATTCTGTCGTTTTCCTTTACCAGGTAGATCGTCAAAATCACCATTTTTCAATGCTGTTTTAATCTTATCCTCTGCCACAAGCCAGGCAAAATCCATGCACATCCCTCCTTACTTTGATTATCCTTTGTTGTTTATGAATTGTCATGAATCCTGTAACAAAATTCCTTCAAAAAAATAGACTTTTCCCCTTTTCATAGAGAGCAATGGATGATAACATGGTTCACGGTTAAGGTTTATTGAATACTCCTTATAGAATTTTCAATAGAGAAAGGATGGTTCGATGCATTACGGAAGCAAAGGCTGGTACGTTGAACAGCTTAAAAAACATGATGTACGTTACATTG
This sequence comes from Anaerobacillus sp. 63XJN7_4_ISO-PGPR-S23-413, assembly GCF_056173725.1. NCBI lineage: Bacteria > Bacillati > Bacillota > Bacilli > Caryophanales > Bacillaceae > Anaerobacillus > Anaerobacillus sp. 63XJN7_4_ISO-PGPR-S23-413. The sequence continues at coordinate 413,442 of NZ_CM149688.1, read as the reverse complement.
AAGGACGCAAGACAGAGAAATTCAAGAAACACGTACTTGCATCTCTTCTTGAAAAGCAATAAAAACGAAATTCCAAAGGGGGATCACATCCCCCTTTTCTTACATACTCTCTATCCAAATATACATAAAGATTGATACATAGGAACGAACTGGTTTTCTTTCCACTGAAGTGGTGTAGAAAGAAAACCTAGCCCATCCGCGTTATATTTTCCGATTACTCTCTGATAGACCAACAATTCATCAACTCCGTCACGCTGCAAATCAATTGGATATACGCCTCCAGGAGGCAAGACACTTCCCTTTATCGGGGCTTTTAATTGCCCGTTCTCCTTATAAATTTCCGAAAGATACTCTTCTCCTTTATAAAGAAGACTCACAATATAGTTTTGATTTAACGTTTTATTTTCAACCTTCGCTTGATAATAATCAAGGTAGTATACATCATAAGTAAAAGCTTCATAGAAACTCTGTTGATCAAAAAGTAACCTCAGGGTTTGATTTAGATAGGAATACAAAAAGTCATACGTAATTCCTCCACTCCCTCCAGAATCAGAACGCACTAATATTTCCTTCACTTTGTTCCCGGTAAAATCACCCAAATAAAGGGTCGGGTTATAGCCACTACTACCCGGAAGAGCAAAAGAGACATCGATCGCTGTGGCATCGTTTTTGATCGTTAGAACCACGCTATCGACTAACGGTGAATCATCTCCAAATGGTTTATTACCAGTAAGGGTCACAAGATCAGGAATGCCGTTCCCTGTTACGTCTCCCACCTTCTGATCTAATAAAATGCGCGCTGCTCTCATTGCTTCCAGCCCCTTTCGCTTTATGTAACAGTCTATGTTCATAGACGAACGCTTTTTCGTTGTAATGATTTGGAAAGGAAGCTAAACTAGTGTGAAGTGATCTTATGGAAACGAGGAAAAACGATGAAATTTTCAGATAATGAACAAATGTTTGGGATACTTTCGGGTGCCGGCGCCTATTTCTTATGGGGTATTCTCCCACTATATTGGAAGCTCGTCGGGCAAGTACCATCTGAAGAAGTGTTAGCTCATAGGATCATCTGGTCCTTTGCTTTTATGATTATCATATTAATCGTGCTGAGGAAATTAACTTCATTTAAAATAGAGCTTCTCGGTATTTTTCGTCAGCCGAAGAAGCTAGCAGCGATCGCTTTTGCATCCGTATTCATCACTATAAACTGGTATGCATTCATATGGGCTGTCAATCATGATCACGTCATTCAAACCAGCCTTGGATACTATATCAACCCATTAATTAGCGTTCTTCTAGGTATTCTATTCTTAAAAGAAAGGCTTTCCTTCTGGCAACTCATTTCATTTGCTCTTGCGACAATTGGCGTATTAAATCTCGTCTTTCGATTTGGAGAAATACCATGGGTCTCTCTCATCCTGGCCATGAGCTTTGGGCTCTATGGTTTATTGAAGAAAAAAGCGAGACTTGGTGCTTTAACAGGACTAACGATTGAGACGCTATTCATTACGCCATTTGCGTTAATTTATTTAATAACAGTGCGTACTAGTGTGGCAGATGCCATGTATTTAGAAGACGTCACTCTTTTCGGATTATTACTAGGCGCTGGAATTGTCACTGCTGTACCACTGTTGCTTTTTGCAAGCGGGGCAAACCGCATTTCGCTTTCGATGATTGGTTTTCTTCAATACATCGCACCTACTTTAATGCTCATACAAGGTGTATTCCTCTATGGAGAGTCGTTTACTTCTGTGCACTTAGTCAGTTTTGCTTTAATTTGGGCAGCACTGGTTATTTTCACCCTTGCTCGCACCAAAATATTCCGTCGCATAGAACCCCGCTCATTTCAAAGAAAGCATTCACTAGAATCGTAATATCAAAAACCCCTTTACTTAATGTGAAGGGGTTTTCCTGTCTGGGTTACATTCTCAAATGGCCACAAATAAGTTGTCACCTTCTTAGAGAAATGAGTAACAACTTGATCAGAGTAGTGATATGGGTGTGAGAGAGTATCACGAAGAACAGCAACATCAACCTTTTGAAGTGGCCATCGATCATGCTTAATTTTCCCCTGAAATACTTTATTTCCTCTTACAATAAAAAGCCGATCTCTTTCTGTAAGCCAAAAATCAAGATCTCCTTTTCGCGCTTCATAAGATGTTCCTAGTGGTTCATAAATAATATGGTAATCGGCTTTTTCAACACCCTTATGTGTTCTTGAAGACCAAAAGCTAATTTGCTTTCCATCACTTTTTTTACCCATTTTTGCTTGAAGGTAAGGAAGGTGAAAAAGATTTCTCGCCATCATAACACCTGCTCTATGACTAGCATCAAGGCTAAAGAAATACACGCCACGTTTCTGGCCATATTTCACATAAGTCCGCACATTAAGCTCAAGTAGTTTTGAAGCAAATGGAACCGAAGGTAAGCCACGAAACCGAATTTGATTCATTTCAAATGGAACGATTCCAATCCATGCCTCCCCTTCAAACGTATCTACTTCTAGCTGAGGTGGAAGCATGGATTGAAGCCAATAGCGATCAACAGACCAGTGTAGGAACAAAAGATCCTCCCACGTTTGTTTCATAATCCACCCGCTAGTTCTGGGACTCAATAGACCTTCCTCCTCTCTTTCGTATCATAACCAATTATGTCTATTCTTTTCAAAAAAAGAGAATTTGAATGTGTTGAAGAAGATGAAAAGTACTGTTTTTAGATGTGCTTATTTACAATGCGAATACTTTGATAAACTGTAATGTTTTGTGGTACCGTTTAGGTGGAACAGCTTAGATAAGAAATGAATGAGGCATCAATCATATAATGGAGGGATTATGAATGAGTAAACAAAGACAAATTCATCTAGCAAAACGACCAGAAGGTATGCCTTCAATGGAACACTTCAACATTGTTGAAGCGGACATTCCATCACCTAAAGATGGAGAAGTTCTTCTACGTGCACTATACCTTACAGTAGACCCTTACATGAGAGGGCGTATGAGAGATGCAAAATCATACGTAGCACCCTTCCAAATCAACGAACCATTAAACGGTGGTGTCGTAGCAGAAGTTGCCGAATCCAAATCTTCTCAATTTAATCAAGGTGATGTTGTTATTGGCCACCTAAACTGGGAAGAATACTCAGTTGTGAATGAAAAGCATCTTCGAAAAATTGATCCATCTATCGCTCCAATTACCACGCATCTTGGAATCCTTGGTATGCCTGGACAAACAGCTTACTTCGGACTTCTCGATATTGGTCAGCCTAAAGAAGGCGAAACAGTCGTTGTATCAGGCGCAGCTGGAGCAGTAGGCTCTGTTGTTGGTCAAATTGCCAAAATCAAAGGCTGCCGTGTTGTAGGTATCGCTGGTTCAGACGATAAAATCGACTATATCAAAAACGAACTTGGTTTTGATGAAGGAATTAACTACAAAACCCAGGACGTATACAAAGCGCTAAAAGAAGCTTGTCCAGACGGCATTGACGTTTATTATGAAAACGTTGGTGGCGAAATCGGCGATGCTGCCATTAGCCTACTAAATAAATTTGCTCGTATCCCTGTTTGCGGCGCAATTTCTTCTTACAATAAGAAAGAAGCGGATCTTGGTCCACGCGTTCAGACAAAACTTATCCAATCAAGTGCTCTCATGAAAGGCTTCGTTGTAGGCGATTATTCAGATCGCTTTAATGAAGGTGCTGAGCAATTAGGGAAATGGTTACAAGAAGGCAAGTTAAAATATGAAGAAACAATCGTGGAAGGATTTGAAAACGTTCCTGACGCATTCCTTGGTCTCTTTGAAGGTACAAACCTTGGTAAACAACTTGTAAAAGTAGCAGACCCTGAATATGCTACACTTCCTAATCGCTAATAACACTCACCTGCCCCTCAATTAGGGGCAGGTTTTTCTATGTGCTCATGCACATAAAAAGACGGTTATGTTTAAGATTAAGAAGGAATAGTATGTACTATAGACTTTATTTCTAGGAGGTCCTTATGGGTAAATTTCTTCTTAATCTCATTGCGTATATACTCGTCGTAACAGTAAATGGCCTTGCAAATGCACTACCGTTAAATGGGCAAACGACAGGAGAAATATCAAATAGACTGAACGTACTTTTTACACCTGCCGGCTATGTTTTTAGTATATGGGGGCTGATCTATCTTCTTCTAGGAATATGGGTTATTCGTCAATTTCCTAAAAGTCGGAGAGATTTGCCAATCTACCAGGAGACGAGTGGACTATTTGTTCTAAGTTCCATTCTAAATAGTCTTTGGATTTTCATGTGGCATTATGAATTCTTCGGCTTATCGGTGATCGTTATGCTTCTTTTACTGTTCACACTCATTAGGCTTTATACTAATTTGAAAGCAGCAGATGCTTCTTTCTTTGATTTGTTACCTTTTTCCGTTTATCTGGGTTGGATTAGCGTTGCGACGATCGCCAACATTAGTTACTACCTAACATACATTGACTGGGATGGATTTGGTATTTCCGATACGATATGGACATTCCTACTATTAATCATCGCGACAATTCTTGCTCTTTATTTCTTGAAAAGCGAGCAAGATTGGATCTACCCACTCGTTTTTGTTTGGGCCTTTATTGGGATTGGTGTCAAAAATCAAAATGGAGACGTACCATTAGTCGTTTACTCATCTTATGTACTGGCTGCTCTTATTTTGATCGTTACGCTTCTGTATGCTTTTAAACGTAAGAAATAATTATAAGTAAAAACCCCTTTTCCATTCTGGAAAAGGGGTTTTAAGCTATTATGCAAGAGATTTAAAATCTTGACCAAGAATTTCTTTCATACTGTGAACCGTAATAAAGGCTTTCTGATCAACAACACCAACATGCTTTTTCAATTTAAGAAGATCTTTTCTACCAAGGATTGTTGTAATCACTTCTTTTTCATCAGAAGTAAACGCCCCTCTAGCCGTGTGGATTGTTGCGCCTTTTCCAATCTCTTCAACAATAAAGGATCGAATTTCTTCACTTTCTTTACTGATAATCACAATCTCTTTCTTAGCTTCAAAGCTCTGAAGCGTATAATCAATGACAAGGCCATTTAGAATGACACCAAAGATCGCATACATTCCGATTTCAGGTCCAAACAAGACGACTGAGAATAGAGCAATTGAAATATCTGAGATTAGAACGGCTTTTCCAACCTCCATAGAGAAATACTTATTAAGAATCATCGCAATAATATCTGTACCGCCAGTAGAAGCTTTCTGATGAAAGACAAGTCCCATACCTGCTGCAGCAATACACTGACCAATAATTAATTGAATTAGGATATCCTGGCTAAATGGCTCAGTTACTGGTATAAAGCGTTCAAATGCCCATACAGCAAGCGATAAAGCGAAACTTGCATAGATCGTTTTAACACCGAATTTAGGACCGAGAAAAAGAATTCCAACTAACAAAAGTACTGCGTTTAATATGATCATAAACATTCCGACTGACAGGTTCGGGACTAGATGGTTCATCAGAATCGATAAACCACTGACTCCCCCCGTCGCAAGACTATTAGGAGATAGAAAGAAATGAACGTGGGTAGCAACACCGAGCGCACCCAAAGTAATTAGCAGATAAGTTTTGATGTGATGAAGCATCTATTATCCCTCCCGTTGTTTTGTTTTCGTTTCGTAAGCACAATCGGGATTATAATAGGGATTCAGCGCTTTGTAAACAGCCTAAACCTAAGATTTTTAATTGAAGCGGTTACAACTCATAAATAGGTCTTTATTACTATGTTATCTATTGAATTCGACACTAATATACAAGAATTTTCTTAATTTTTTGGTTGCTAAATAAGTAGAATCAACCTCTCTTCATTGTATTAAAAAAAGCAAAAACAGCTTCTGTTTTTGCTCATTTTACAAGGTCATGCTTAAACGCATAAATAACCGCCTGGGTTCGATCATGAACTTCAAGTTTTCCAAGAATGTTGCTCACATGAACCTTTACTGTTTTAAGCGCAATAAACAGTTCATTAGCAATCGTCTGGTTCGCCTTTCCCTGAGCCATTAATAAGAGAATTTCCATCTCTCGATCCGTGAGTTCTTCATGGGGCTGCTTTTGAATTCTACTTCTCATCCTCGACATCATTTTCCCCGTTACTTCAGGTTCAAGAACAGATTCCCCATGGTGCGTTTTTCGAACTGCATTTGCAATCTCCACAGCTTTCGATGTTTTCAGCATATAGCTTGTAGCTCCAGCTTCAAGTGCTGGATAGACTTTTTCGTCGTCTAAGAAGCTTGTTACGATAATGATTTTTGCATCTGGCCATTGTGTAATAATCTGTTTCGTTGCTTCAATCCCATCCATTTCTTCCATAACTAGATCCATTAATATGATATCTGGACGAAGGGATAGCGCGAGGTCTACCCCTTTCTTTCCATTATCCGCTTCTCCAATGACGTCAATATCAGCCTGAGCAGATAAATAAGATGAAACGCCAATCCGAACCATTTCATGATCATCGACAAACAAAACTTTAATCATTCTCTACCCCTCCCAACAAGTGGTACGCTTACTTCCAGCCTAGTCCCTTTATGTGGAAGACTGACCAATTTAAGAACCCCTCCGATTTCGAGTGCTCGTTCATGCATGTTTTGTAATCCATATGAAGCAGCTTTCTTCTCGTCCATCTTAAAACCAACCCCATCATCAACTATTCGTAAGATCGTACGTCCATCTCGATGAATAAGTAGAACATCAAGTGTCGATGCCTTCGCATGCCTTAGTGTATTGGATACACATTCCTGTAGTATACGAAACAGATGGTCTTCAACACCTTTATCGAGCTCAATGGCTTCAAGCTTCCAATTCACTTGTATTGGCACCTTTTGAGACAGTTCGTTCAATAGCTCTTTTATTCCTTCCTCGAGTGAGCGATCTTTCAATGCGGCAGGTCTAAGATGAAGTAAGAGAGCGCGCATTTCTAGTTGGGATTGATGAATGGTTTCTTCAATCATCTTAAGGTGCTTTGTTTCTAGATCATCCGCTACTTCACGACTTTCCGTTATCGTACTCATTAACATGGAAGCAGCGAAAAGCTGCTGACTCACGGAGTCATGTAGCTCACGAGCAAGACGATTGCGTTCTTCGGATACGACTTGTTGAACTCGCTTCTCATGATCCTCTGCTTTCTCGTTCGCAAGCTTCTGGGCTAGTCTTACTTGATCATTCATTCGGTTTTGCAATTTATCAATTTGTTCAAAAACGACATTTAGACTTGTACCACTATAGTTATGTAAAGCACGTCCCTTATCAAGTTCCTCTAGCGTATCTGCAATGTTTTGAATTTCTTTACTCGCATATAAACCTGATATTCCTCCAACAGCCGCTCCAATCATTACACATATAATTGGAACGATTAACCCGAACGGTAAGTCCATTAAATCTTTCTCAAATAAAAGGGAAAGAGATGCCGGTGGGAAAACAGTCAAATAAGCGGCAGAGAAAAGAAAAAATAGCAAGAGTGACAGTAATGCACCAAATAGCATATGACGCTTCATGACACTCATACTCGCTTCACCTCTAAATCTCCAGCAAACATCGAGGTGACTAGTTTTACCTTTTCAGTAGCATCATCATATCCATTCGTTTTATAAGAGAGAACTTGATTAAACACTCCAGGTTCTTCATGTTGTAACAACGTGGCAGATCCGATCATAGCTGAATGTTGAATATTCACTTCGAGTTCATAGGGAATGAGTATTTGCACTTTTCCTACGACGTTTCGAATCATAATAACGGATTCTCCTTTAGGAAGAACCGTGTAACTTAAATCGATAATCGTTTCACCAAAACCAGCTTGAATGTTAATATCATTCCACTCGTACACATGATCATGTGTTTTCTGTCGACCGGACCACTTGTTTTGCAACAATGGCTTTTGATGGATCATTCCTTCTTCAGACACTGAAGGTTTTTCAAATACCGGCCTTATTTTCTTCGGTTTTTGTTTGGACTGATAAAACTGGAAGCCAAGATAGACTAATAGAACAAGAAGAAAAAACTTCACGACTACCATATTCATAACGGTCGTTAGAAAGAAAAAGATACCGAGTCCAAGAAAAACTTTTCCTGAAGTTCGTGGAAGACGTTTTCTCCCCATATAAACAAATGCAGCGGAAAGAATTAATAAGAACAGGAGGCCGCCATTTAAAGAAACTTCTAATAGGATAAGAATAACTCCAATTATTAGAAGTCCATTAACAGTGTCAATATGTCTATTTTTCCACACTAGCGTCCCTCCATTCATCCCTCATTTATCGTCATTGCACCTTTTATACTCATGACTAAAAAAGGCGCACGCGCCTCTTTTAGAATACCACTATTTCTCTAAGAATTTGAATTGGTTTCTTGTTTTTTCGCCTTTTTCTCAAGTAAGTGGAACTTTGTATCAATAGTAGACATATCGTAATCTCTATTCACTTTCTTCTCAAGTTGCTCAATATAACTCTCCATCTCATCAAAACGATTAAATGGTTGATCTAGATTCCTTTCTTCCAGAACCAAATCCATCTTATGATGAGCCCTCACACTATTCTCTTTCCCCATTAATTCCATTCGCTTAATCGACATATCTTTAAGCTTATGCTTCATTTTCTCGTACTTTTGTTCAAGACGTTTAAGCTCAAGATCTGCCTCATCCATCAATTGTGATAAGTGGTTAGCTCTTTCTTCATATTGCAACTGCTCTTGTTTTGCGAACTCATACAGCTCAGCCTCGCCTGCTTCATTTGCTAAAACAGCTTGTCCAGCGCGTTTCTCAGCATTTCTTCGCGCTTTATCTAATTCTCTTCTGAATTCTAAAAGTAGCGTTGACTGCCGCTCGACAAGTTTTCTCGCCTTTTCCACTTCTCTTTCACACTGTCTTAAATAGTGATTTAAAAGGGAAATTGGATTTTTCTCCTCCTTCTGGTCAAGGATGCTATGAAAATCAGCTTCAATTGAGTTTTTGATGCGATTAAGTAAATTTGGCATGTCCATTCTCTCCTTTGTTTGATTAACTTTTCTTCAGTTCATCCCATTGCTTTTCAAAATTTGTGAATGGGTCATTGTCTTTCTTATCGTAACTTGCTCCATCCCACTTTTTATAAACGACATAAAGAATGTAGATAGCTACGAGACCAAGAATAGCTGGCATATTCGCCACGGCAGTACTTAAACCGATGAATCCTAAGATCCCCCAGATGACTTTACCAGTTGTTGAATCTGCCTGAATAAACTTCTTAAATGCAATGTAGAGGATGCCAAGGCTAATCATCATACCTACTAATGAACCAAGATTCGACAACAATACAATCGCAGCGATGATCCCAAGTAAAAGCAAACCTGCTTTCTTCATCATAATCGCCTCCTTTCATACTTTGATTCTACCTGCTTACCAAAGCCTCCATAATGAGCTAAAGCTATATATTTATATAGGACCAGCGACTTAGACAGATTAAGCTATATGACAACCCTCGTCAGATCATGTTCTATCTTAACCGCGATAATCATGGTAAAGTGAAAGCAGACATCACGGAAAGGAGTTCGGGAATGGTTATTACGATAACAGTCATCGTCGTTGTCATTATGACGATTGTCATTGCCGCTGCTTTTGGAATGGCTGTATCAAAAGGATACAGTGTCAAACATACTGTCGATCCGTTGCCTGAGGAGCAGCATAACGAAGCGACAGAGAAAGAGGTTACTGATGAACGGACAGAACAGAAGTAATATAGAACCAGGGAAAACTGTAGATATCGTCTTGAAACAAGATCAGCGTTCAGGGAAAACGACAAGAGGAATCGTGAAAGATATCCTGACGAAGTCTCCGACCCATCCACATGGTATCAAAGTACGTCTTGAAGATGGACAGGTTGGTCGCGTCAAATCAATTTTATCGTAAGCTGAATTCATAAAAATGAACCCCCGGCTGATTTTCAGTCCGGGGGTTCATTTTTATTATTGTGTTAACGCCATCCAACTATCAAGATAATGTATGGAAAAACCTTTTACTGAAGAGGAATGCTCATATGCAGTCTTTACTTTGAGAAGTTCCTTTATCATGACTGCTTCTCCCTCTTCAAAGAATGAAATGTAGGAAGCTTCTGACGTTTGCCCTGTCTCTACACCAACGGAGATTTTCTTGCCATATTTTTCAGCTAAAGCTATCTCATTGCTAATAAGAGCAACAATTCCATTTGCACCATCAGCACGATCACGGTAAGCCATTAATGTAGTCACATCCGCCGTTTGAATAATCCACTCAGCTAAATTGCCCGATCCATACCGATTGTTGTAAGATTGTTCGTCAAACCAAAAAGGAGTGTCGACACCAAACGATAATCCAAGACTCATCGCACGAGTTTTTCCATCTGATAAACGGTCTTGATAGAAAGCAATCGTTTTTTGATAACTATTCGTCCAGCCAGAATGAAGATAAGGTTCTATATCAAGATGAACACCACTAAACTTTTGATTCTCTGTCGCATTAGCTTGATAGGAATCCAACCAGTTAAATAAGTTCGCCTGATATGTAGCACCATTTCTTGTAGCCCAATTTGGTGCCCCATCTAGAGCATGTACACGAATACCTTTGGATGTCGCATTTCCAATAAATGATTCATAAGAAGATGCCATTACTGAACGATTTATTTGCAAGTAAGCATCGGTTACTTGTTTCTCCTCCATAAACTGAAGGATCTCATTTGATTTCGTTTCAATGTCCCTTGTGTTCCAAATCCATGTAGCAAGAGAAGTGTCCATTTCTATCGCCTCAGCTTTCCCCTCAGGCAAAACCATTATCTGCACAAAAAAGCCCAGTATAAAAAAGAGAATTCCAACAGCAACCGATACATTCTTCACATGTACGCTCTCCTTTTTTTCAACCCAGAGCTCAAAAAGGAGCCTGGCGGTTTGGCAACCATTCGCATTCATGCGGGCAGGCCCATAACTTTGCGTCCCTGCTTTTCAACAGGTTTGCCTTTTTCAGTTTTATATTCCAACTACTTTTATTATCGGCAATAAATAATAAAGAGTTTAGCTTTTTTTGTAGATTGTGTGAAGTAAATGCTCAATGGTGCTAATACTTGAATGTACTAACAATCGCTCATTTCATGGTATGAAATAACAAAGGTAACCTTTAAACAAACGTTTGACTAAACTGGTAGCAATTGTGAAGGAGTATCAATATAAAAGAGTTTTAATTCATGCAATGCTCTTGTACATCCTACATATAGTAATTTCGCATCTGTTGCATGTGGACTATAATTATCTTCGTTAGCATTTGCCAATATAACTCCATCGAATTCTAATCCTTTAGTAAGATAGATTGGCACAATTGATAGTCCCCCTTCATAAGATCGATCATCCGCAGTAATGAGATGCAACTTCTCATCATACCTACTAAGATTGTCATACAAATCATGACATTCCTCTTCGCTCCTACCAACAATCGCTACTGTATTCATACCTCTCTCTTTCATTTCTTTAGCTGATTTTAACAAGCTACTAACATGCCTCTTCTTATCTATTTTGCTTATTTCGACTTTCTTTCCACTTCGAAAAACAGGCACAGCCGGTTGAACCGGTATATCCGCATGAGCTATCACTTCATTCGCAAATTCAATAATTTCTAAAGTCGATCGATAACTTTGTTCAAGTTCCATATAAAGGTCTTTACCGTTGAAAAGCACTCTAAATTCTTCCCAGCTATGAATGCCCTTATATGAATGAATGCCCTGTGCCAAATCCCCTAATATTGTAAAAGATTGACTTCGATTCACTTCTTTCAGAAGCGCCAGTTGAAAAGGTGAAAAGTCCTGAGCTTCGTCAATTACAATATGCTGAAACCTATGTTCTTTATCAATACCGTTCAATTGAAATTGAATGTAAAGGAGAGGGGCAAGGTCATCCGGCGATAATTTCTTCTTTTTTATTCGCTTTGCCGTTTCCAGCACAAGTTCTTCACTTATAACATCTGCTCTTTCTGACTGTGTTATGTAGCTAGGAACATTCGATTGAAAAAGTGATTGATAGAACGAAAGAGCAGTTTGCTTCGGCCATGTTTTAAAATAATTCTTCAGCTGATCGTTTGCTAGTTTGCGATATTCTTTCTTTAAATGGGCTCCCTCTACCGATTTGATCTCACCTTTTATCCAAATTTTAAAACGATTCATCATCATTTCGCGTTTACGGCCAACAGGATATGCAGAAAGGTCTTTTAACCATTGTTCGATCTTCGTTTCTGAAAGCTCTCTTCCTTCAAATGGGTGAAAGGAGCCAACCGGACCGACTGAGTTGCTATAACGATGTATAGCTTGATCAATCCATTTTTTAAATGTCAGTGATCCTTTTACTCTTCCTTCTGCAATTGAAAAATCGAATCGACTCTTCCCAAACCACTTTCTGAGGTCGTGTCCAGATGAATCAATCGTAATCTTTTCTTCAATCGTTTTTATTGTCCAATCTGTGAAGGTTGATTGTTGAATTCCCCCTACACCTAGCTCCGGAAGGACTCCTGAAATATAATCAAGAAACATCCTATTCGGTGCAAAGATAATCATTTTACCCGCTTGAATGGTATCTCTGTATTCATATAGTAAGAAAGCTAATCGATGAAGCGCAACCGTTGTCTTACCACTTCCTGCTGCTCCTTGTATGATAAGTGGCGTCGATCGCTCAGCACGAATAATATCATTTTGCTTTGTTTGTATTGTTGATACGATGTCACGGAGACGGTTATCTTTATTTTCACTCAGACGATATAGAAGAAATTCATCTGAGCCACTTAAATCATCGCTACCTTCTACATAGGTGTCTACGACTCGCTGAAGTTCTTTATCTCGAATCACAATATTTCGCTTCAGCTCTATATTCCCTTCGATGACGCCATCAGGCGATACATAATAGACATCCTCTTCTGGCCCTGTAAATGCATAGAACATACTCGCAACAGGTGCTCTCCAGTCTACAACCAGAGAATCCTGTGACTCTCCATGTGCTACGCCAACTTTCCCAATATAATACGAATGTGATTCCTTCTCATCCTCTTGAAAATCCATTCGTGCAAAGTATGGTTCTTTTGAAGATATGGCAAGAGATTGACGATTCTCCTCTCGAATGCTCTCAAGAACTTGTTCTGTTACATTATCGCCAGAATACCTGGGGTAGTTCTCCAACACCTGCCGCTGTTTTGTAATCTCCGCAGCGATTTGATCGAGTTGCTGCTTCTCTTTCCGATAGGCACTTTGAGTCTTATTGTCCAAGATCAGTTACCTCCTTATGAGATTTGTCTCTAAATCAGACAGAAGTTTAATATTACCACAAATTAGGTAGTTCAACCAATTGTTTTTAGAATATTAAAATTAGTGTTTTTACCATTTTAAAAAACTTTATTAAAAAGTTTATAAAAAAATGATCCAACTATTCACTTTGAACGTTAGCTATGTGTAATCAAAATAAACGATAAAAAAAATCGAGGAGAGTGAAAAGTAAAATGAACATGAAAAAAGCATTCAAGAAATTAATGGTTCCCGCGTTAGGCTTAACCTTATTATTCCCAACAGTCGCTGGGGCAGCGGCAACTGAGCCAACAGCCAAAACGCCTGCTTCAGATCTACGCGCAACACTGGATCAGCTCTTATCCGAACATTTTGTACTAGCTGTTTCATCCATGACGAAATCATATGACGGGACAGAGGATGCAGAAGAAGTAACTGAAGCCCTGGATCAGAACGCAGCTGATATGACACCAGCGATTGCATCTGTCTATGGCGATGAAGCCGCTGCACAATTTGAAGATATCTTTCGAGGTCACAATGATTACTCCACTGATTTCGTAAAAGCAGCAACCGAAGATGATGCAGAACTTCGTAAAGAAGCTGAAGCTGAAGTAGACGAATTTGTTGAAGAATTCTCCACGTTCCTTGATACAGCTACAGAAGGTAATCTTCCTAAGGAAGCCGCTGCAGATGTTCTAGAAGTTCACGAAGATCAAGTCCTAACAACTTTTGATGAGTATACAGAAGGAAATTACGAAGAAGCTTACACAACATTCCGTGAAGGGCATAAGCATATGTTTGCGATCAGCAAAGCACTATCTAGTGCAATTGTAACGCAGATGCCTGATAAATTTGAAAATACAAAAGCTGATACTCCTGCTGCAGACTTACGCTCAACTCTAAACAGCCTTGCATCTGAGCACTTTGCTCTTTCTTCTCTTGGTCTTGAAAAAGGCTATGACCAATCAGAAGACTATGACTTTGTAAACTGGGCTGAAGACAGAAACACTGCTGACTTTAAAGCGGCTATCGGTTCGATCTACGGAGATGAAGGTGCTGCTCAGTTTGAAAAGATCTGGCAAGAAGATCATATTGCTGCACAAGCTGACCTTGTAGTTGCATCTCTATCTGAAGACGAGGAAGCTATGGAAATGGCGAAAGAACGTATGATGACAACATTCCCTAAGAACTTTGGAGCTTTCCTAGGAACAGCAACAGAAGAAAACCTTCCAACTGACGCTGCTACTGAAGCTCTTATGGCTCATGAAAAACAAGTAATTGGATCATTTGAAGCTTACATGTCTGGTGATTACGAAGGTTCAATTGAACAATTCCGTGAAGGCTATGCATTCATGTTTGGTGTAGGCGAATCTCTTGGAGGCGCTATCGTTAAGCAAATGCCAGACAAATTTGCAGGAGAAGCAATGCCTGGTGATATGCCAAAAACAGGTATGGGTGGTGCGAGTGAGCAGTCATCTGACCTAACAGCACTTTGGATTACTCTAGGTTCTCTAGCTGCTGCTGGTTCAGCATTTGCCATTCGCAAGAAAATTGTTAATCAATAAAACACATGTCTTCCCCCCTTATAATAGATATGGAAAAACAGAGAAGTCTCGAGCTTCTCTGTTTTTATTGCATAAAAAAAGCCTCTAACTAATAGCTAGAAGCTTTTCTCTATGCATCATACAGTCAATCACAATACATTTAAAACCGAATCGATTTTCGCATGATCTTCTGGCGACTGATCGATATGATGCCAGATTAATTTCCCTCTCTCATCAAAAATCCACGTACCACCTTGAATATATACATCCTGCGTTTTCATCGACTTTAATACAAAATCCTTTTTCTTTTGTTCTTTTGGAATAAACCCATCCATTTTACGGGTGACAAATCCAATCGCTGCTTGTCCAAGTAATTTCCACTTCGGCATCGTATGATGTCCCATGCCACGGTATGCTTCTCTCTTCGGATCACCTGCAATGACAAAAGGAAATTCTCCAAAAGCCTCTGTAAACTGGCTAATATAAGTAGCATTTGAGGGGGCGATGGCTATAATCTGAAAGCCCTTATTCTCAATTTCATTTACGCGCTTACGCAACTGCGTAAGATAAGCTCGACAAACTGGTCAGCCAAGGTGACGGACAAATATGACCATCGATTTCTTTTGATTAATCAGTTGCTCCAGAGTAACAGTGGTACTTCCTGGAACATCGAGTTCATAATTTAATTTATCCAATACAATCTCTCCTTACCTGATCGATGCTACGTTTGATCGGTGTTAAACACTTGTTTCTTACTATCGATTTTACACCTTTTTCGATAGTAGTGATACCCAATGAACCCAATAACTGCCACCACAACAATTAAAAAGACATATTTCTGTATGCTCCCTAAAATCGCTTGAACTGATTTTATATTCCCATTCCGCCCAATCCACAACATAGCGATTGTCCAAGGAAATATACCGACAAAGGTAAGTGTTCCAAATATCCAGGGCTTGACCTTACTCATACCAGCCACATAGGATACATAGTTCCCTATCCCAAGTGGGCGTGTAATTGCAATACTCCATGATCCACATTTTCTAAACCATCTTTGAACGCGTTCAACCTTCTTCTTTTTTAATTTCCTTTCGACTTTATCCTTTACTTTCAAACCGATCCCATATGGAATAAAACTAAAAATCGTGTAAATACCGCTCGTTAGAAATGCAAAACCAACCATCTCGATCATCGAAGCATTCAATAAATAACCGTACGTCAATGTCATCATTCCCCCGGGAAAAGGTAGAGATGATGCTTCAATAGCATTGCTTATTAAAAGACCCCAGATTCCAAGCTCTTTCAGGAAATGAATCAGAAATTCCAGCATAGTGGATCCCCTCTCAATCTAAAACTATGTATTAAGTTCCCTGATCAGTGAGTCTGAAACCAATGTAACACTGTTTTAATGCGTAACAATGAATGGATATGTCGTTTTAACCCGCAAAGTTTGAAATATTTCCGCGGAAATGAAATGATTTACTCGATTAATTAGTTATATCCACGTATCTGTTAAAGAACAAAACCCCCATCACGTCCAAAGTGATGGGGGCTATTAAAACACTATCCTACAGAAACAACGTGTTTCTCTTGTTCATACTCCGTAACAGCTTCCTCAAAAATGCGGAGACCTTCATCAATTTGCTCTTTCGTAATAATCAATGGAGGAATCATTCGAATCACTTCTTGATGTTTTCCGCACAGATAGAAAAGCACCCCTTTTTCAAGAGACAGATCTAGTATCCGCATCATTCCATTTCCGTCTGGTGCGCCTGTCTCTGGATCAATAATTTCAATTCCAATCATTAACCCTACACCACGGACATCTCCGATCACATGGTGCTTTTCCTTTATAAGAGCTAATTTTTCTAATGCATAAGCACCCATATCCTTCGAATTGGACAGTAATCCTTCTTCTTCAATTACGTCGAGAGTAGCTAGCGCCGCTGAACAAGCAATCGGATTACCACCAAATGTTGTGCCATGTGTTCCCATTGGCCACTGACTCATTAGTTCTTTTGAAGCTACTGTGGCGCTAAGAGGCATCCCAGAAGCAATTCCTTTTGCGATCGCCATAATATCAGGTGTAACATCAAACGTCTGTGCAGCGAACCAGTCACCAGTCCGTCCGAATCCAGTTTGAACTTCATCAAAGATTAGCAGCATACCATGACGATCACAAATCTCTCTTACTTTTTGTAACCATTCTTTCGGTGGAATGATATAGCCACCTTCTCCTAGAACAGGTTCCACGATTACGCAAGCCACTTCTTCAGGAGTTACCTGATGATCAAAAAGCATTTCGAAATCTTTCTCAAGCTCACCAACACAATAATCTTCTACACTTTGCCCTTCTGGACAACTAGCAGCATCCGCATAAGGAATTTGATAGGTTAGTCCATTAGGCTGTAAAAATTTACGGTATTTGCTTTTTGATGTACTTACACCAAGAGCACCAAGCGAGCGTCCATGAAAGCAACCTGTAAAGGAAACAACATACGGTCGTTTCGTTACATATTTAGCAAGTTTCATCGCACCTTCAATGGCCTCAGTGCCACTGTTCGCAAAGAAAAAGCAATCTAAATCTTTCGGCATAATGCCTTGAAGACGTTCTGCTAGCTTTAGAATTGAATCATACATAATTACTCCTGAAGGCCCGTGCATAAGAGAGTCAGCACCGTCCTTTATAGCCTGTACTACCTTAGGATGACGGTGGCCCGTATTCGCTACGGCAATACCTGAAGTAAAATCTAGGTACGTTTGGCCATCTGCCCCATAGTAATAGCAACCCTCTTCTTTCACGACTGGTAAATTCGGATGATCCTTTGCCATACTTGGTGCAAGATAGTCTGACATGTTGTTGTATCTATGTTCAAATGATGTAGCCAATGTGATATCCTCCTTTAAATTCTGCTTTTATACAAAGAAATGGGCCATTACAACAATAATCGGAAGTGTTATAACCGTACGTTGCAAGAAAATAATAGCAAGTTCTAGAACTGAAATTGGAATTTTCGATTTCACTAGCAAAATACCAATCTCTGACATATAAATTAATTGTGTTAATGAAATAGCTGCAATAACAAATCGCGTTAATTCACTTTCAATCCCTGTTCCTATAACTGCAGGTAAAAACATATCTGCAAAACCAACTAACATAGCCGGCGCTGCTTTAGCTGCTTCAGGAATTTGCATAAGTTCAAGGACCGGTACGATCGGCATTGATAAATATGTGAAGAAAGGCGTAAATTCAGCAATAATAAGGGCAATTGTTCCAAGTGCCATCACAAGCGGAATAAGAGCAAAATAAATATCAAGAACGGTGTTAACACCCTGACCAGCTACATGCTTCACTCCTTTTACTTCAGATGCCTTCTCTAGTGCTTTTTGTATTCCCCATTTGAAGCTAGAGACACCCTCAGGTACATCTTCAGAAATTTGTTTTCCTGTACCCTCATAGTACGTGTCCGCTTTACGAGATAGCGGTGGTATACGTGGACAAACAAACGCAGCAACTAGCCCTGCTACCACAACCGTAAAGTAGAACGGAATAAACATATCTTCTAAACCAATGAAGCTAATTACAACAAGACTGAATGCGATCGAATTGATCGAAAAATTTGTTGCAATAACAGCAGCTTCTCTTTTTGTATAATAGCCTTCTTCATACTGTTTCGTTGTGATCAGTACCCCAACGGTTCCTGCCCCCATCCAGGAAGCAAGCGCATCTATGGATGAGCGACCAGGTAACTTAAACAAAGGACGCATCACATAACGAAGGGCTGTTCCGAAGAAATCCATTAACCCAAACTCTAGTAAGAGAGGCATTAACAGACCAGCAAAAAGAAACCATGCTGCAAGAACGGGAACGAGTGAGTAAAGCATTGTACCACCCGAAACATCCGAGATGATAAATTCTGGACCAAATTTAAACAGTGTCATTACTGCGAATAATGCACCGATTAACCTCGTACTAATCCAGAACCAATTCACATAAAATAATTGCTTCAGAAACGGACGAAGCATGATAGCTTTTGGTTCAAACGCTTTTGCAATAATAGGAATAATAGCAGATAAAATAAGAATGGCGGTCATAAATCCAGGCAAGATAGGCGCTAGTTTTATTTGTATAGACTCAGCCAAAATCCCGACTCCAATCGTCATTTTCCCATTAAAAGGAACGGGAACAAGAAATAATAAGATACCGATTAACGATGGAATAAGAAACCATGCATACGCTTTTTTTGTTTGAGATTTCTCTGCTGATTGACCCGTACTTTCAAGAGGATAGGATTTTTCCTGTTTAACTTCCATTCTTCACTCTCCTTCGACATTTTTAATATTAATTCATATTCTTGCATATAAATCAGAAAAGAAGCAAGGGTAATTTTCACTTCTTGCTTCTTTTAATATGCAAGTATTATGCCAAAAACTATTGAATTCTGTATTTTTTAAGTTTTCTAACTACTGTTGGTTGACTCATCCCTAACGCATCAGCAATCCTTGTCGTTGTTCGAAACTGTCGTCTAGCCTGTTCAAGTCGTTCTTTCTCAACTCTTTCAACTGTTTCTTGTAAAGTTTCATTAAAATTATTCATTTCTGAATAGTCTTCACTCGAACTTTTATATGTTTGAGGGAGATCTTCCTCTTGTATAACGAATGCATCTGAAGTAACAATAAGACGCTCTATTAAATTCATCAGCTCTCTAACGTTTCCCCTCCACACATGCTGAGTTAACTCATGCATCACTATCTTATTTAGCATCCGCTTTCGTTTATATTGTCTAGAAAAATGATCGACAAACGATTGAATGAGCGGAAGGATATCTTCTTTTCTATCTCTTAGTGGAGGGATCATCAATGGGACGACATTCAACCGAAAAAATAAATCTTCTCGAAAGGTTTTCTCTTGCACAGCTTGTTCCAAATCCTTATTTGTTGCGCTGATCAACCGAAAATCAGAATGAATTTCTTTTGTTCCACCAAGTCGATAAAAGCGTTTTTCTTGAATTAATTTTAATACTTTCACTTGGTTTTGCAGTGAAAGTTCACCGACTTCATCTAAGAAAAGTGTTCCTGTAGACGCCATTTCTGCTAACCCCATACGTCCACCTTTTCTAGCTCCTGTGAATGCCCCCTCTTCATAACCAAACAATTCTGCTTCAAAAAGCGCTTCAGGAATTGCTCCACAGTTCACTTCAATAAACGGTCCATTTCTACGATCACTTTTGTGGTGAATGTATCTTCCCATTTCCGTCTTTCCTACTCCGGACTCCCCTAGAAGGAGAACATTAACATCCACACCTGCAACTTGTTTCCCTGTTGCCATCACTTTTCTCATTTCATGACTTCTAGCAATAAGCCCTTCATCATCCTGCCTTTGCTTAAGCTGCTCAAGCTCATTTTTAACACGCTCCATTTCGGAAGACATTTCTTCCATCCCGGCCTTTATTTCCATTAGTTCAGTAATATCATGAGAATAACTTACAATCCTTACTAGCTCTTTAGCATCATCAAACACTGGCAAACCTGTTACAAGCAGTTTTTTGCCATCAGAACCCGTTTGCACAAACGTAACACGCTTCTTATCCTTTACCACCAGTGGCGTTGCAAGTGGTGTGAATAAACCTTCTCGTTCCAATTCATATACTGATTTCCCCATTAAGTCATTTGCGTTAACACCATAAACCATCCCTGTTCCTTCACTAACTTTCACAATGATTCCATTAGGATCTGTGACAAGTATATCCTCCTGTAAAGAATGAAAGATTGCCTCATATTCATTCCATTTCGCCATATGCCCACCTCATCTATTCATTATTGAATACTTTTGCAATGTGTTATTAAATCCCTTATCTATCAAGTTATTCGCTATTCATTTTTGAATAATCTCACTTTTGTATTTTATCACACTATTATAATCGCAAAGCAAAATTCTTTCCTGCTTAAAGCTAACCCTATAGAATAAACGTTGGAACTTAAAGTTAACGAGGGAGGAAACAACATGGTAGCTCTTAAAGGAAAAACAGCATTAATTACAGGTGCAGCTCGAGGAATTGGTCGAGCATCGGCAATTGCTCTTGCAAAAGAAGGCGTAAATATCGCAATGATTGCCCGTACAGAAGAGACACTTCAGAACGTAGCGAAAGAAATCGAAGCAGAAGGTGTGAAAACTTCCTTCGCTATTGCAGATGTTTCCTCTAATGAGGAAGTAACAACAGCTGTAGCTAAATTGAAAGAAGAACTTGGCGAAGTAGACATTCTTATTAATAATGCAGGTATCGCTAAAATGGGTGGCTTCATGGATCTCGAAGTTACAGAGTGGGAAAAGATCATTCAAGTGAATTTGCTAGGCGCTTACTATGTAACACGTGCTGTACTGCCAGATATGATTGAACGTAAATCAGGAGATATTATTAATATTTCTTCTACAGCAGGACAAAAAGGGGCACCAGTTACTAGCGCCTATAGTGCTTCTAAGTTCGGACTTATGGGTCTAACGGAATCACTAGCTCAAGAAGTTCGCAAGCATGATATCCGTGTAAGTGCGCTAACACCAAGTACCGTTTCTACGGATCTAGCAATAGAAAATAACCTAACAGATGGAAATCAAGAGAATATGCTTCAACCAGAAGATATGGCTGAGTTTATCGTTGCTCAACTAAAAATGAACAAACGTGTATTCATTAAAACAGCAGGTTTATGGACAACTAACCCATAAGGTAAACTCTCACAAAAGTTACTCTCATTCTCACGATTAATTTAAATGAAAGAAGCAGCCAGACTACTTATGCTGGCTGTTTCTATATTCTCTAAGTGATCCATAGTACTCGTAAGCTTCCCATTGTTTTTCATTTGAATCAAAGTAAACCCAAATAGGTAAATTATCTAGTTCTGGATATGCTTGATATAAGTGTTCATCTCCTATTCTTATAGCCGATAAGGCACCAGGTAACTCTTCTCGAAATATACGATTTCTTATACTCGACCTCCCCTCTTCTGTAGGATCGTCAATTAAGACATATACGTAGAAATAGAGTCCACAATCATTTCGAAAGCTTCCAAGCACCTCATCTCTTATGGTAGAAATACGATCAAAGGCATATTCTTTTCCAATCGTTAAAAACAATTCTCCAGTTATATCGGAATGTGTTAATGTATATTTCCTTCCTAATACACAGTTCTTCTCTCTCATTCCATCACGATACGTCACCATCAGCTTCTGCTTCACTTATCTCTTCCCCCCTCCTTTTTACAGACTATGGGTCATCACTCATATGGGTTCATTTCATTCTTATCGACTATGACAACCTATACAGTGCGTAAATTAATATAGCTAAAGGACATTTTTGAGAGGATGAGAGAATTTGAGTCAACAACCCCAATTAATCAGTTCTGTAGATCCCTACGTCTATCAAACGCTGGTATCAATTGAAGGGAGTTTGCTTACAGTTCAAACAACAAATGGCTCACTCCAAGGAATGCTCGAATCTGTGATGCCAGATCATATTGTTTTACAAGTGAACGAAACCCCTTTTTTTGTTCGCATTCAACAAATTGTCTGGGTATTTCCTAATTAAAGGGGGGATTACATGTTTAAGCGAATCAATAAGCAGTTAATTGAGCTTCCGATACCAGATCATGGGGATGCAAACGCAGCAGCTGCTGTACAGGATTTACTTGGAGGACGCTTTGGAGAATTGTCTACACTAAATAACTACATGTTCCAGTCGTTTAGCTTTCGTGAGAAAAAAAAGTTGAAGCCTTTTTATGACCTTGTTGCCAGTATTACTGCAGAAGAATTTGGACATGTGGAATTAGTAACAACCTCGATCAACTTGTTGACCACAGGAAGTTCTTTTCAAGCGCCACCTGATTTAACTCCATTACAAAATGGTAAAGACGTGCGAAATACAGCTCAGTTTGTCGCTACAGCACAAACAGCTCTTGCTGCAGATGGAATGGGCAACTCCTAGCGCGGAGATTACGTCTTCAGTAGCGGCAATCTAGTGCTTGACCTACTCCATAATTTTTTTCTGGAGGTTGGTGCAAGAACGCATAAGATGCGCGTCTATGAAATGACCGATCATCCTACAGCCCGAGAAATGATTGGCTACTTACTCGTACGTGGTGGAACTCATGTACTTGCATACGCAAAAGCGATCGAGATCGCGACAGGTACAGACTTAACAAAAATGCTTCCGATTCCGAGCCTTGATAACTCCAAATTTGACTATGCTCGAAAATTTGAAGAACAAGGATTAAACAACGTTCTTTATACTTGGAGTGATAGCGATTACTTAGGTATTAAACAAATATGGAAAGGGACTAACCCGGAAAATGGTGAAAAACTAATGGTGATTGAGGGGGCACCAGAAGGGGCTCCTATTCCTAATCTAGATGATCTTCCAGAAGAATTTGCGCCAGGCATTACTAAGGATCATTATGAACAGATCGCAAAACGTTTAATGCGAAATTTATAGAAAAAAGCACCTACCTAAGGGCAGGTGCTCTTTTCTTGCTACCAGATCGCTTCCACCCATTCTGGATGATCAATAAACGGATTGCGATTATGTTGGTACTGATCATAAATAACATTGTTTCGATTTTCTTCAAAGGAATCCACGGGATCCATTTCATTCCATGCCTTTAATACAGAAACTTTACCAATATATGGTGATGAACCATTGTTTACAAGATTATTTACTTCAAGGTCCACTTCACCACTGTCCCCTTCGTAACGAACAGCCATGTAGAAAATCATTCGTGCTACATCACCTTTCACACTGTCACGAGGCTCCCAAGAATCACTATCATAATAGTTACCGGGTGCTTCTGATTGAGGCGATCCACCGTTATCAAAATCAAGATTACCACGTGAGCTATTGACTGTTACATCAGTTGGGCGTAAATGATGAATATCTGTTCCTGGCCCCATAGATGTCCCAAAATCCCCGTGAGACTTCGCCCAAACGTGTTCACGATTCCAGTCGTCAACGTTACCACCATTCTCATATTTGCTTTGAGATCTGCCACTATAAAGGAGAAGTACATTGTTCGGGTTCGCTGGGTCTTCATCCGTCACGCGTAGGGCATCCCAAACTTCACTGTAAGTTAGCTCATTGTGATCATCGATGATAAGATGCAGCTCAGATTTTAAGGCACTACCGGTTTTACCAACAGCCGAGCTATAGTATGTATCATCGTAAGGGGATGGTTCTCCATCACCTGGGTCGTTAGGATCCCCACTTCCTTCACCATCACTTAATTCCATATCGGAAACACTCTTCACTCCTGTATGAGCGAAATAATCTGTTAGGCTTCCACTGACCACAACAGCTTCACCTAGTAAACTAGGATTACTTTGCAATCCAAAATCATTTCTGAAAGTTGATGGAACCTGGACGAAAAGCATTTCATTTACATTTGTTTCATTCACTTGATCGGCAATCGCGATCGCATAGTCATCCGAAAAGTCAGACGTAGTTACGGAGGAAGTTGAGACTGGCTTTCCAACAATATACCCTTCAACTGACCCTGTACTACCTTGATTTGCTATTCCCTGATTAACTGAAAAAGGTGATGATGAAGTTCCAGATCCATCAGCAAAAGATGGTGTAATCGTGAAATACATCATAATAAACGACACAACTAACATAAAAGCAACCGTTCCATAAACCCTACGACGTGTGGTATTCATTCATATTCCCTCCCCTTTAAAATAAAAGCTCCGTTTTATGAAGCCCCTCTAGTGTAAACGTACACTATTAAGCTAAATGAAACACGATGTAAATGTTCCTTTATTTATCATAGGTCAAATGCCTCATCACGCCTTATATTGTGTCTTTCTTACTATACGGCTGCTTTTTACGAAAATTCCCATCGTTTTCTCATCTTCCTTACTTTCATCCCAGCCCATAGTCCGATATAATCAATGAGGATTGTTAAACCATAAATAAAGGGTGTTTTCCTATGAGTATATTAACCGTGAAAAACCTAACACACGGATTCGGTGACCGTGCTATTTTTGATGATGTATCATTTCGTCTTCTAAAAGGCGAACATATTGGACTTGTTGGTGCTAACGGCGAAGGTAAGTCGACATTTATGAATATTATTACTGGAAAGTTAGAACCAGATGAAGGAACAGTTGAATGGTCGAAAAATGTAAGAGTCGGCTATCTCGATCAGCACACTGTTCTTGAACGAGGCATGACGATTCGTGACGCCCTTAAAGGCGCTTTTCAGTATTTATTTGATTACGAAGCTGAAATGAACGAGCTGTTTGCGAAAATGGGGGAAGCTTCTCCAGAAGAGCTAGAAAAATTGTTAGAAGAAACAGGAACAATGCAAGATATGCTCGCTAACAATGATTTCTACGTAATTGATGCAAAGGTAGAAGAAATTGCACGTGGGCTTGGACTAGATGAAATCGGACTTGAAAAAGATGTACAAGATTTAAGTGGTGGTCAAAGAACAAAGGTCCTTCTTGCTAAACTTCTTCTCGAGAAGCCTGATATTCTCCTTCTCGATGAACCGACAAACTTTCTTGATGAGCAGCACATCGTATGGCTCAGGCGTTACTTACAAGAATATGAGAACGCGTTTATACTCATTTCTCACGATATTCCTTTCTTAAATAGCGTAATCAACTTGATTTATCACATGGAAAATCAAGAGCTAACAAGATACGTAGGTGACTATGATAACTTCTTATCTGTATATGAAGTGAAAAAACAACAAGTTGAAGCAGCGTTTAAAAAGCAGCAGCAGGAGATCTCTCAATTGAAGGATTTTGTTGCGAGAAACAAAGCAAGAGTTGCAACGCGTAACATGGCGATGTCGAGACAAAAGAAGCTTGATAAGATGGATGTAATTGAGATCGCCAAAGAAAAGCCAAAACCAGAATTTCATTTTAAGCAAGCTCGGGCTTCTGGCAAACTCATCTTTGAAACAAAAGATCTTGTTATTGGGTACGATGAACCACTATCCCGTCCATTAAATCTTTCAATGGAAAGAGGGCAAAAAATATCCCTTATGGGTGCAAATGGGATTGGTAAAACGACACTTCTTCGCAGTATACTTGGGGAAATTAAGCCGATTGAAGGTTCAGTTGAGCTCGGTGACTACCTTTATACTGGTTATTTTGAACAAGAAATTAAGACAAGAACATCTAACACTTGTATTGAAGAGATGTGGAGAGAGTTTCCCCACTACAGCCAGGCTCAAATTCGAGCTGCCTTATCCAAATGCGGCCTAACAACGAAGCATATTGAGAGCAGGGTCGACGTTCTTAGCGGCGGCGAGAAAGCGAAACTTAGACTTTGTAAATTGATGAACACAGAATCAAACTTGCTCGTATTTGATGAGCCAACAAACCATCTTGATGTAGAAGCGAAAGCTGAATTGAAACGTGCTTTAAACGAATACAAGGGTAGCATCATTCTGATCTCCCATGAACCTGAATTCTATCAAGACATTGCAACAGATGTATGGAACTGTGAAGATTGGACAACGAAATTAATTTAGAAAAAAAGGCTTATCCGATTATTCGGATAAGCCTTTTTCTATATCTTCAATCGAATAATCCGGAACTAGTATCTTACCGTTATTATTCTTGTTTACGATAGATTTAATCAATGATTTTGTAAGATTTTGAGGGGGATAAGGCTTAATAAGGTAGTCATTTGCCCCTAACTCAAAACCTCGCTGCTTCTCCTCACTTACTGTAGATACAAAGATTGGAATATCTTTCGTACGCTCTGATTCCTTCACGGCTTTCAAAACATCCCATCCGCTCATGCGGCCATCTAACATTATATCT
Organism: Anaerobacillus sp. 63XJN7_4_ISO-PGPR-S23-413; assembly: GCF_056173725.1. Lineage (NCBI taxonomy): Bacteria > Bacillati > Bacillota > Bacilli > Caryophanales > Bacillaceae > Anaerobacillus > Anaerobacillus sp. 63XJN7_4_ISO-PGPR-S23-413. Next base: position 386,788 of record NZ_CM149688.1, on the reverse strand, counting down.
AGCACAATTCCTTTAGGAGTCATTGTCTCAAGCATTTTGATCGCGGCTTCACCACTGCGGCAATGGTGGGCCGTAAATCCACTTTCTGTAATTTCCTCCATTAATAAAAGGGCAAGGCTATCATCGTCCTCTACAATCAATACGCCTGAATCCTCCAATTCCCCTGATTTCGGTTCTATTGGCAACCTTTCTCTTATTAGAGGAAAAACAAGTGTGAATGTACTTCCTTTCCCAAGCTCAGAAGTAACTTCAACATCACCATCATGCGCTAACAAAATCTCTTTTGATATAGCAAGCCCAAGCCCAGTTCCACCAATTTGGCGTCGATCTGAATTATCAACACGATAAAACTTCGTAAAGAGTTTAGCTAGAGCATCTTGTGGGATTCCGAGTCCCTCATCCTCAATATCCACATAAAGCTGACCTTCTCCTACTCTGAATCGCGTTAGTATTGCCCCACCTTCTGGAGAATACTTTACCGCATTGCTAATGAAATTATTGATGACCTGTTTGATCTTATCTGCATCGCCAATAATCTCATGTTCATCTGTTGTGTCTTCAATCATAAAAGAATGAAGCTGAGAATGAACGCGATAGTTATCGAGCACTTCTTCAATAATTTCTTTCAAATTCACTCTTGTTTTGTCATAATTTTGCTTTCCAGCTTCCATCCGCTGTATATCAAGAAAGTCATTAATCAGCGAGGTTAACCGCTTCGCTTCTTTATAAATCGTGCTTAAATATTTCTTTTGCTTTTCAGGTTTTAGCTCTTTTGAAAGCATAAGCTCTGTAAAACCAAGAACACTTGAAAGAGGTGTTCTAAGTTCATGACTAACTGTACTAACGAATTCATTTTTCATTTCATCTACCTCATGTTCACGAGTAATATCGCGGTGAACAAAAATCGAACCAATGAATTTATCACCATTATATAAATGCTCATAATACATTTGAATAAAGAGCGCTGGTTCTGTATTTGTTTGATAGATTAATTCACTTTGCTTAGGTTTAACACCCACAATGACGTCATGCACGTAAGACTTTACTGCATCGCGATCATCTAAATCAACTTGCAGAAGAAATTTCGAACTCCACTCAGCAAATGTTTTTTCGTCTACGCCATCAGGAAAACAGGCATCCAACATTGTACACATTTGATCATTAACAGCACGCGTCGTTCCTTCCCTGTCTACAAGTTGAATTCCTTCTCGAATCGTGTTCAATATTTCTCTATTCACCTGTCGTTCATTCTCTGTTGTTTCGTATAATAGGATTTTATCTAAAGCAAGAGAAATTTGACGTGATAAACCATTGATTTCCGATACTTCTTCAGGCTTGTATTCTACCCCAGTTCTAGTAATGCACAATAAAGCTACTACTTCATTACTTGAAACTACAGGGATATACAGATCATTTGAGAGAACTTCATCACCATGATACCCTGCTTCTCCAACTGAGGCTGGTCTTTGTACAATGTGATATCGCTTTTGTTGAACTGCTTTTATTCCGGGTCCATCCGTAAGGTGATCAATCCACTGATGTACCTTCTCCTGGCTGATTCCTAACGACGCATAATCTTTCCCTTGATTCAGCATCACAATAATCCCTTTATCTGAACTTAAGATATGAATCATGTTCGTAATAATACTTTGTAATAACTCATTCTTATTTAGCGTTGAAGCAAGTGAACGGTTTAATTCATTACGATGTTCTAATACTTGCTTCTGAACGTTCATTACTTTCACATTTTCTTCAAGGGTATTTTTACTACTTTGAAGTTCTTCGCTTTGCTCCAACAACGTTTCATTTGATGCAATGAGTGCTTTTTCGTTTTGTTGAATATTTGTAATCATTAAATTAAATGATCTAGCAAGCTCTCCAAGTTCATCTGATCTTCTGACATGTGGTACAGCTACATTTTCACCAGAAGACATTTGACTTGAGGCCAAAGCGAGCTCTTGCAGCGGTTTTCCAATACGGCGAGCCATTATCCCAGCAAGAATGGTAGCTATTAAGAGCAGGAACACTACAAAAAGAACAAATAGAATTTGTAAGTTTGCTAAACGATCAATTAAATTCTTCTCTGTTGCGGTTATTTCGTTGTCAACGTCAGAGACTAAATTTCTCGTTTGATCTCTTAAATTGTAAACGAGATTGCTGCCCCCTTGATTTTGAGATAAGATTTGTAATCCTGTTGTATTATCACTAGCTACCTGACTTTTCGCTTCTTCAAAAAGGTTATAATAATTTATTAATTTATCTTGAAGATATGTGAGATATTCTTTCTCTTCAGGACTCTCCAATTTCGGCTCTAGCTGATTGATTTTATCGACGATCGAATTCTTTTTGGCTTTGTAATTGTTGAGAAACGGCTCATCCAAACGAAAGCCTAGATAGCCTCGTGCTTCAAAAAACATATCATTCAAACTATCTTCTAGTTCAACAGCGTACTGCTGCTTTTCTCGAAGGTTAACAACTTTTTCCTCATACTTTTTTTCAATCGACTGACTATAGAGGCCCAATCCTACGGCTACTATTAAAATCAATAACAAAAACCCGCTCATAAACCAGACAAATTGACGTGATAAACTACTTTTCCATCTTCTATTCACCAAGAATATCCTCTACGACGCTCGCAAGCTCAACAGGACTAAACGGTTTTGAAATAAAATAATTCGCCCCAGCTTCTCTTGCAATCTCTTCATCTTTCTTTTGCGCTTTTGCCGTTAGCATCATGATTTTGACATCCATGTTCCCTTCAGAGCGAACTTTTTTGATAACTTCAAGGCCAGTCATCTCAGGCATCATGTAATCAAGTAATACTAAATCATAGTCATTATCTTGAATAAAATTGTATGCTTCCGCCCCATCTTCAGCCTCATCGATGTCATACCCATCATCTTCAAGTGTATCAACGATTAACATTCTTAGAATCTCTTCATCTTCTGCTATTAATAATCGAGGAGTCAAACCATTCACCCATTTCTTGTAATATTGATTAATAAGATTAAATCACGAACACCCTTTAATAATACCTTCATATTAAAGAGAGTAGAGGGAAATTCCCTCTACTACTTATATCGGCTAAACTCATCTTGCATAATATAGTACGATTGTTTTAATCTTTCATGATAGTCAGGTTCATTCCATTTGTCCCATGTGAATTTGTAGAATTGATTAACTGACAGGTTCCCGTTATCTATAGATGGCATTGATTCAGTAATAGATGAGATCGACAAATCCGAACCTTTTGAATCCCCCTCATACATCACCACTCCTACTTTAAAACCATCTGTTTTCTTCGAGCTAGTAAGTCCGCCATTCCACATATCGCCCATCATTTCCTTATCACTTGGATCTTTAATATTAAATAAAGCCCATGGTAATCGAATTTCAATAGAATTGTTTTTTACGATAAAATCTGAAAGTGAATTAAAGTTTTCACTGTCTGGATTAGCATTTCCATAGGTCAGACGACCCGTTTCATAATCTTCAAATGGAAGTATTTGTTTTGTGCTTGGAATTGTTAATTGTTTATTCAGGGCTAGTCGAATAGGGTGAAAAACATCATTATCCTTTTTGCTCGCATAATTCTTTTTCTCGATTAAACCAAGATCCTCACCATACTGGTAGTAAAACGAGTCATAGTAGCTATGAACGCTAAGTCTTGATTGATCTTTCCCGGCAAGGTTAAGTATAAAATCAATTCCAGACGATGCGTTTATTTCAGGGTCATCTTCAACCTGTTTACTCCCCTGACCACTGTTCGTATCAAATAATAATAATGTTTTATCCTTTTTCAATTGTTCTTCGGACATCTCTTGATAATCTAGTCGGAAGTAGATATATTTCTCATCACTTGTCATGTAGAAGTTTTGTAAGTTCTGATCTTTATTATTTGATTCAAATAAAGGCTTAATCCCCGCCTCATTCCAATCCTTCACTTTTCCATCAACTTTAATCTTTTGCTTCTCACCTGGATCAAAACTTAATAACCCAAACTGTTGTTCATTTGTCTGGTCATTTGACCAAAAAGGACGACGATCCGAGTTATCGTAATCCATCGTATTCCACGTTCGTTTAAACCACTCATCTTGCCAAGAAAACACTAATCCTCCTGCATAGTCTTCAGAAACAATGTTTTCAAATAGCTTCGCATCCGTTAGTCCTTGCTCTTCTTCGGAATTTCCGCCCTGATTCATTCCATATACGTTCCGATGAGTCATACCTCGGGAGGCTGGAACACCAAATTCGGCTACAAGAACTGGCATAGTGTGAACTTTTCTAAGTGCATTTAAATAACCGGCATAGTTGTTTTTCTCACCGTTCTGGTCAATATAATTCACATACTCCTCTTCATAGTTCAAAAAATCCGGATAGTAAGGATAAATATGATAAGAAGCAAATTGACCCGCATAATAATTATCCTTCAAATCAATCACATTCGGATCCACTGAAACTAAATCTTCTTCTTCCGATGGTTCTGCTGGATGCTCAAGTAAGTCGGTTGTCACCCAGTTTGTAAAGCTAACTGGCCTTTGCCAATTGTACTTCTCCATTTCATATCCAATCGTGTCATCCATCATCTTCGCTATCCATATCTCAAAAGGGCTCGCTTCTTTTGTATTAAGATAGTCTCCATCATATTGCTCCATATCATTATTCTTCTCGTTCGTTGAAACAACAACTTTCGGATCCCATTCGATACCGAGAACCCATCCAAGTACATATGGTGAAACATCAGCTGTGTAACGCCCGTTTGCATGACCAACTTTCTCCTTAATCGTTGCATTACCATGTATTAGGTCGACCGTATCCTCCATTGCTTTCTTAAGCAGTTGAACGTTCTCATTAGCATATGCATCTTGAGTTTCAATAAGCGGTTCTTCTTCTACCCATACACCATGGAATATGTATAACGGTGTGTCAGCTTCTTGGTTATGTTCTAACAAGGCTTCGTAGAAAGCTGGTGGGTGAATTGTGTAGACACGAACTGCATTTGCATTCATCTCAGCAATTTGATTAAACCATCTTTTATACTCTGATTTCGTAATAGCTGCCTCACCAGGAAAATAACCTGGTTTTGCAATACCCATATTTACACCTTTAATAATGAGATCGGCCCATTCACCATCTTGAAACACCTGAATTTTGTCTTTTCCAACTTTACCTGCCACCTGGATACCTTCGATTGATTGAATATCTAAACTTTTAGCTTCCTGTTTTGTTTCAATATTTTTTAAGTTTTCAAGCACAGTCTCCATCATAGGGGTGTATATTTTCCAATAAAACGATTCGAGACTTTCATCATCTCCACTCAACAATAAACGATTAATAGAAGGAAGCCATTTATACTGATAGAAATTCGAATCTGTATCGCGATCTGCGAAATCTCCTGCAAAATAGTAAGATTGGTTATGCTTCATAACAGCGGGAAAAGAAAGCGGAATTCCAGTTTCCACCAACAAATCTTCTGCTTCTTGAGTAACATCTAATGTATAATTTGCAAGAACCTCTTCTTCGTTGATTGGCTCCACAATATCAAACCAGTAATGATAAGACATAGAGTCCTTTACTAAGGAATCTTCAAACCATTTCTTACCTTGGTCATTGAATGAGAATTGTACGGTATCATTTCCAACCTCATCTTTTTCAATAACAATGATCGAATCATCTTCATTCACAAAAATTAATCCTTGATCCGAAAAATCCCATTCTTCTTCATTCTGTTTTTCATAGTTACTAATAGCCCATCCTGGAACTTCACCATCTGCTGATAGGTCATCGAAATAACGACCGATCCACCCGGACCACTCCAGATTCAGAATAGAATATAGACCCTCTCTCGCCTTATCATCAGTCGGGCTACCAAATGCATTAAACTCCGCAACAAATGTAGATCCCTGCTGTACAGCTTCAGATATCAAACTAACTTCTTCTTGCTTCATTCCTCCGTAGATTATATCTGACCGATCACCCTCAGACGCCTTCCCAAACCATTCTTCTTCGTATACTCCATATGAATCAGCAAGATAAATTAAGTCCTGTCCTACAAGTGTTTCGGGGAAGGAATCAATCGTATAGTCTTCTTCATCTTCTGGTCGGAATCCTGTATAATCCTCTACTTCTGAGTAAGGAGTCCCATCCCCTTTCACCCACTTCTCGTGATTCATAACCCATGTTAGACCTTTGTGTTCACGATAGGTTTCATCAGGGATAGTTTTATCAATAATAAATACATCTTTCCTAGTCTCATCCTCCATATACCAATAAAGAACAGGAAACATTAGAATAAGTCCTAAAGCTAGTAACCCCACTACAAAACTAATAATTGTTGTTTGCTTTATACTACGCACTTATTTTGAAACCCCTTTTCTGCTCATTTCACCCCAGCTTGTGTTTCCACGAATCAGCTGAATAATACCTTCGACTCTCCAAAACACGGTCAATGGCCGAAACCAGAACGCTTCAGAAAGAGAATAGAAATACAACCGTACTAAATCTTGTACTCTTGTATATCGTCTTAAGCTCCATTCTTCTAGTAGCACTGCACTCATCGATAAGAGAGAACCATAGATGACTGCGAGCAAGAACAGAAGCACAGCAAAGGAAGTATAAATACCACCAACAAATGGTGAAATAACCATAATAATATACCCAAGTAATTCAATGACAGGCCCTAGAAATTCGACAATTAAGAAGTATGGCATTGAAACAGTACCAACAAGACCGTACTTAGGGTTTCCTAGCATTTTCTTGTTATGCCAAAGGCTCTCAAAAAGACCTCTATGCCATCTACTCCTTTGTCTCCTTAAAATCTTCGTAGATTCCGGTGCTTCAGTCCAGCAAACAGGATCAGGAACATAAACAATTCTCTTCCCTGATTTTTCTTCTTTGATTAATTTATGAAGCCTGACTACTAGGTCCATATCTTCTCCAACGGTGTCCGTTCGATAGCCGTTTACCTTAACAACACTCTCGCGATGGAAGACGCCAAACGCTCCAGAGATAATTAATAAGAGATTATGTTTTGAAAGGCCAATTCTCCCCATAAGGAACGCTCGGAAGTACTCAATAACCTGCATGACAACGAGAGGACTTTTAGAAAGGGCAACCTTCATGACTTCTCCACGTTCAATTGTACAACCGTTAGCTATTCTTACGCTCCCTCCTACTGCTACAATTTCTTCTTTAGAATCAATAATCGGTTTCATTACTTTAGCAAAAGCATCTCGTTCGATAATAGAATCGCCATCCAGAGAGCAGAAGTATGGATAATGAGCAACGTTTATTCCTGCATTGAGAGCATCTGCTTTTCCGCCATTCACTTTGTCAATTGCGTATAAGTTCTCATAAATAGTAGATTGATAGACAGAAATAATTTCACTAGACTTAATCTGTTTGCGAATCACTTTCTCAACCTTTACCATTTCAAATGATTCAATAACAGATTCTAATGTTTTATCTTTAGACCCATCATTAATCACTACTACTTCGTACTCAGGATAATTGATACTAAGGAGTGAACGAACGCTTGGCACAATTCCAGCTTCCTCGTTGTATGCAGGAACAAGAATAGATACAGGTCTCGTAAAGGAGGATTGAGCTAACTCCTCATATGGCTCAAATTGATCGAGCTTATATTCTTTGCGAAGTTGAACAGAAGAAATAAGAAAAAGGATGAAATAGAAAATGATAATTCCAACCATATAGATTGCCACAAAAATTGTAAATATAAGAAGTAATGTTGAAAAAATACTAGCGATAGACACTGTTTCTCCCCTTTCTAAGCAGCCATTCCTTCGCTGCATCACGCGCAAACCGATCGACATGAGTAGCGGCAACATCTTCTAAGATTGCCCCGCCGTTCTGCTGCACAATAATAGACTCGGCAGCAGTAGTTCTAACCCACCAGTTTTCATCAGTAAGAAGGATTAACAGATCATCTAAGAAGCGACTATCCTTTAATGGCTTGACCAATCTAGCAGCCATCATTCTCTCTTGCCAGCTTGACGCGTGCAAAGAGGGTTTGATTTTGTTCGCATTTGTAATATACCCGTACTTAACAAGAGATTTAAGAGCACGTATTCGAAATTCTGTGTCTTTAGAGTCTATGAAAGATTCAATTGTGGGCAAATACTTGTATTCTGCACTATCCCCCATGGCTTCAATAAGCGACAACTGAATCCATTGGGGAAACTCTTCTATTGTTCCAATAAAGCGGTCTAATAGATCTTCATCTAATCTTCCAAACAAGTCCAAATAATAAAAGGTAGGATATTCTTTTTCCTCATTTAATAGAATCGTATAGATGCGCTCATCCTGTAGATTCGCAAGTATGCGTAATACCTGAATAGACTCTAGTTCACTCGTGCGTTTTTCTTTATAAAGACTGACACATTGCTCAACTAGCGTGATCATACGAAACTTCTCAATCCGATGGAGGGTATTCATTCGTATACTCCATCGGTTATGAAGTAATCTTTTCTTGTAATAATCTTCAAGGGTTGTCTCAGCAAGTTCTTCAATTCTGCGTGAGGTATCGTTATCCCCTTTCATTAGAGAATAGTAGCGGGTCAGAACATCCTCAAAAGCTTCAATCATATAAGGTTCTTTCGGTAACTGGAGTTCTCCGTAGCCTTGCATATACGGGCTCATGTGCTCTAAGTAGTAAACTTTCCAATCTGCTTTCTTCTGTTCGAACCGGTTAGATCGAACTTTCTGACCTACAAGGAAGAGGAATAGGGCCGTTAAAGCAATAAAAAGAATTACAAACACTTGAAAAATAATAAAAACTGCACTCATATCTACATTCGCCTCAATCTTTCTCTTATAGCATTTTTTGAATTAACCTTCTAATTCTAGCTTCTAATTCGCCCATGCTAAATGGCTTTGTAATATAATCATCGGCACCAAGCTCTAAAGCTTTAACTATATCTTTTTCTGCTTTACGACCCGTCAGCATCATAACAGTGTATTGGTTTTGACTACTCTCCTTACGTAACTTGCGCAATACCTCAATCCCATCCATTCTTGGCATAATGCCATCAAGTAGAACAAGACAAGAAGAACCGGCTTTGTGCCAGCTATCTTCAAAGAAACTTTCTCCTTCACGATAGCTTTTCACTTCAATTTCATAATTTCCTTCTGGTTGAAGCTGTTGAAGTTGAGAAGTGAGTAATGTTCTGATAATTTCGTCATCATCAACAACAGCAATTCGAATCGTCTTAATAGGCTTTGTATTAGTTAAATCACTTTCATAAATAACCATTTGATTTCGCCCGTTTGCCTTTGCTCGATACAGCGCTTCATCCGCTTGATTTAATAGCTTTTTGTTGGAAGAAGAACCATCAATGTCAACGATCCCGCCAGAGAATGTAACAGAGAATCTTTCTTCTTTAACCCGAAATACTTTTGAACGAAATCCACTTAATAAACGTTGAAGAAATTTATCAGCCTGAATAGATGTTGTATCAGGTAAAATCAAGACAAATTCTTCACCACCGTATCGAATCAATGTATCAGTACGTCTTTTTTCATCCATAATAAATTGTGATAATTTTCTTAGCACCTGATCCCCAATTAAGTGACCGAAACGGTCGTTAATAGATTTAAAATGGTCTATATCAAAAATGGCTAATGAAGCTTTTTCCCCATTTCGGACAAGGTCATAGCGCATATAATTCAGTTGGCTATCAAGAAATTTCCGATTGTAGGCACCCGTCAATTCGTCTGTTAATACAGAATGAACAATGTTTTTTCTTTTGGAAATTTTCCCATTAACCCTTAATAAATATTCCTCTAAGGTTATATCTACATCAAAAAAGTCATCTGCTCCAAATCGATAACCGTCGATACGATTAGATATCGAATTTTCTGTATCTGTCATAATTAACGGAGTAAACTGTAGCTCTGCTTTTTCTCTAACTTCTTTGGCAATTCCTGATTTGTCTGTTTTGATTAAAAGATAATCTACAATAATACAGTCAGGGTGCATATCGTATAAGGCCGTTTGCGCCTTTTTAAGGTCCATCGCTGCAAAGACGATGTATCCTTCCTTCTCAAGCTGAGCTTTCCGCTCAATTAACGTCATCGGATTTTGGTTGATAAGCATAATCATCTTCTGAACATTTGCTTCTTCATCCTTACCTTTGTTCTCAACAGCCGCTTCGAGAATTTCCTCCATCAGACTATTTAATAATTGAGTTGTTTCTTCATTTGTTAGGGTTCTTTCGCTTTCTAAATCCATCTTCATCAGCAACTCTTCCGCTTTATCAGCGGATACTTTATATCCAACTGTCCCAGCAGTACCTTTAAACGTATGTAAAAACTTATATAATTCCATCTCTGTTATACTCTCATTTGCTGCTATCATCTCGTCATATTTCTCTTTCATATTAGAAACAAACTTCTTTTTATATTTCTCCAATGTAAAGCCTCCTCTTTCAAATAAGAGTGAATTTTGTCGAATTACTAAATACTCTCATCATAATTTAGTTTTAGATGTTCCACAACAAAGATTGTGTATTTTTTCCACATTTTATAAACTTCTATCTTTCGATTCATACCTTTCTACACCTTTTTTTATCATCGTATATATCAAAGTGAATCTTCCATTAACTAACAGCGAGGTTATGTTAATAAATTTAATAGAGTCTTATCTCATTGCAAACGACATTTGTTTACAAAGTTTACTTCCTTAGGTACACTAGTATCTATGCGAATTATTTACCCAGGTAAACAAAAGGAGATTAACATGATTTCAACAAGCGATATTTTTCATTCGTTAAATCAACAAGTGCGACACATCACAAAAGAAGTAAACGAGCTATTGAAAGAGTATAACTTGTATAGTTCACAATGGACGATTCTCTATTGTCTTGATCAATTCGGTCCTATGAAACAGACAGATATCTGGAAATACTTAAATGTTGAAGCGCCAACTACCACTCGTACTCTTGTTCGAATGGAACAAAATAACTGGATTAATCGAATGGAAGGTTCCGATAAGCGTGAACGCATTGTTAGTCTTACTCATGAGGCAGAAGGGCTTTTGCCTACCATAAAAGATTCTATTAAAGAGATGGAAGAATCCCTCCTTCAACACCTATCAACTGAAGAGCAGATTCACTTTTATCATCTTCTAAACAAAATAGGGCAACAGAAAGGAGAGAAAACACATGTCTAATAAACAACCGATTTGGACAAAAAGCTTTTTAAATATCTCAACTAGTAATCTATTTATCTTCATTGTTTTCTATGCACTTCTAACCTTACTCCCTATATACGTTACAGAGGAACTTGGCGGAAGCGAATCTCAAGCAGGTCTTATTATTACGATTTTCTTACTATCTGCTATTATTGTTCGCCCTTTCTCTGGAAAATTGATTGATCGGTTTGGCAAAAAGAAAATGCTCGTAACGAGTGCTTCTCTATTTGCTGCGGCTTCTTTTATCTATCCATTAGTAGACAACTATTATGCTTTACTCTTACTACGATTCTTTCACGGTGTATGGTTTAGTATTGTTACCACGGCAGCCGGAGCAATTGCTGCAGACACAATTCCAAGAGAACGACGTGGAGAAGGTTTGGGTTATTTCGCAATGTCTATGAACCTTGCAGTTGTTACTGGTCCCTTCCTCGCCCTAACGCTTCTTCAATATGTTTCATATATAACAATTTTCCTTGTATTAAGTACCATAATGGTGATAGGGGTTCTTTGCACACTAGGCGTAAAAGCCATAGAAAATACCGAACCTATACCTAAGAAAAAATTATCATTTGATGATCTTTTCGAAATAAAATCATTCCCAATTGCAATCGTTGGACTCTTTGTTGCTTTCTCTTATGCAAGCGTCATTTCATTTATCTCTCTATACGCGAAATCAATCGGTCTTCTTGAAGCTGCGGGATTCTTTTTCGCAGTATTCGCTGTAGCTATGCTTGTCTCACGACCATTCACTGGCAGGATGTTTGATTTAAGAGGACCTAATACTGTCATTCTTCCTGCATTTGTTTTGTTTGCTCTTGGTCTCGTAACTCTTAGTTTTACAACACAAGCATGGATGTTACTTCTTGCAGGGGCATTGATCGGGTTAGGATACGGTTCGATTGTACCAAGCTTCCAAACACTTGCTATCCAAGCAGCTCCCGAATCAAGAAGCGCGCATGCAACGGCAACTTTTTTCACCTTTTTCGATACTGGAATCGCAACGGGGTCATTCGTACTCGGCATCATTGTGACTTCTCTCGGTTATGCTAATCTCTACATGATTCTAGGGCTCTTTGTGATTGGTATTCTGTTCTTCTATCAATGGATTCAGAAACAAAAAAGTTCGAGAAAACAACTTCGATCACAAACTAATTATTAAGGAAATGTATACCATAGCGATTTAATGGGTTGAAGTATAGTGAAAAAGTAAGCTATTATGGGAGAATCTTATTTTTTCATGAGAGCGAGTTGACAACAGTGCAAGTAATAGAAGCAATTAACGCGGTTCTTTGGGGACCCATAATGATTTCCCTCCTCCTTGGAACTGGGTTGTTTTTCACGATACGTCTTGGTTTTATCCAGTTTACAGGCTTAAAAGAAGGATTTCGCCAAACATTTGGGCCCCTGTTTTCAAAAAAGAAACAAAAAGGTATTTCGTCTTACCAGGCCCTCTCAACAGCCATTGCGGCTCAAGTAGGGACTGGGAATTTAGCCGGAGTAGCCACTGCTATTGCAGCTGGGGGACCAGGAGCTATTTTTTGGATGTGGATCTCTTCCTTTCTTGGTATGGCGACGATCTTTGCTGAAGCTGTACTAGCTCAGAAATTTCGCGTAAAAGAAAATGGGGTCGTAAAAGGTGGACCCGCTTACTATATTCGCGACGGTCTAGGTAGTAAAAAATTAGCCGCCTTCTTTGCGATTGCGATCATTTGTGCGCTTGGTTTTGTTGGGAATATGGTGCAATCTAATTCAATAGCCGAGGCTTTTCAAACCGCATTTCAAATTCCACCAATTGCGATCGGCATAGGTGTAGCGATTTTAATTAGTTTAATACTATTCGGTGGTATCAATCGAATTGCTCGATTTGCAGGCAATGTCGTTCCGATTATGGCGTTACTCTACATTATCGGAGCTCTTATCATTCTTGTCATACATTTCGATCAAGTACTTCCAGCACTATCACTTATCGTTGAATCGGCATTCACTCCAGAATCAGCTGGAGGCGGAGTGCTTGGTGCCTCGATAAAAGAAGCGATTCGGTACGGGGTTGCAAGAGGGCTATTCTCAAATGAAGCAGGTATGGGGTCAACACCTCATGCCCACGCAGTGGCAGAAGTGAAACACCCTGCACAGCAAGGATTTGTAGCTATGGTCGGTGTTCTCATCGATACCGTGATTATTTGTACCGTTACAGCACTCGTGATTCTTGTAACGGACGGGGCAAGTTCTAACCTTACTGGAATTGAATTAACGCAAGCTAGTTTCACTAGTGGCCTAGGGGGCTTTGGTGTTTACTTTATTGCATTTAGTCTTTTGTTCTTTAGTTTCACAACAATTTTAGGCTGGGCTTACTTTGGCGAAACAAATGTAAATTATTTATTTGGACAAAAAAGCGTCCCTTACTATCGTGGTGCTGTTCTTGTTTTCATCGTCCTAGGAACTGTTTTAAATGTGCCGTTCGTATGGCAGCTTGCCGATACATTTAATGCATTCATGGTGTTGCCCAACGTCATTGCCCTGATCGCTTTAAGTAGCGTCGTAAAAAAATCATATAAAGAGCTTTCTCAATAAAAAAAGCGATGCAGCTGCATCGCTTTTTTCTATCTATCTGCACTTAGATGAGAGTTGATATTCAGACTGCGGATCACGATTTCATCGCCAGCCACATCAAGGATATTTATTCCTGTATTATCTTGAAAGATGCGACGATAGTTGGCAAAAGGCATCCCAAGTACCCCTGCTAGAAAGAAACGAATCGTGTTGTTGTGCGCAACAACGAGCACCGTTTCACCGGAATGCTTTTCACTTATTTCCTTAAAAAAAGATGACGCTCTTTCATACATTTCACGAGCCGTTTCACCCGTTCGCCCCGCTCTTGTTTCCCATGGGTTAGCCATCCAATTATCCCATGAGTCAGGATCTTCTTTAATAAACTCCGCTTTCGATCGACCTTCCCACTCTCCAAAATCACCTTCATAGATCCGTTCATCTATTTGAATCGGCAAATCTCGTTCTCCTAAAATGAGTTCAGCTGTATGACGTGCACGTATTAATGGAGAAGCATAAGCTCGATCAAACGAAACCGAACTTAGAAAGTCGCCTGCATTCTTCGCTTGAGTGGCTCCCTCCGTAGAAAGTCCAATATCTGTTCGTCCACAATAAAGATCTCCTGCTGCATTCCATTCACTTTCACCATGTCGTACAAGATAAATACGCGTATGACTTTGTTTCGTTGCTTTATTTATACTCTTATTGGTCACTACTTGCTCACTCTCTCCTACACAAATTCTAACCTTCATTATGGCTATCGTATCGAGAGGATGCAAGTGGAAGAAAATGTTTCTATTTCTCATTACACAAGAAATCCGCTAGCTATTTGCCAGCGGATAATCATCTATAAAGCGGTCTGTAAACCAGCCTGATTTAGAAAGTTCCACGGTTTATTAAAATGTGGTTGGAAAAAGAAATCGATGTATCCTAATTCATCTATAGTCATTTTGTTTTGAATACAAACAGAGAGTGTATTAATTGATTGCGTTACGTCTGCTTTAGAGATCACTTGAGCTCCAAGAATTCTCCTCGTATCCACTTCATAAACCACCTTCAGTGTGATCACTTCATAATCTGGCATAAACTCTGGACGATTGTTTTCTTTTATTGTGATTGTTTTCACATTCTTACCCACACTAATAGCTGCCCTCTCAGTTAAACCAGTAGAAGCCATACTGTGATCAAAAAGGTGTAAACCAGATGTCCCCTGAGTGCCCATATATCTGATCGTTGGTTTCATAATGTTCTGTCCAACGAGGGTACCCATTCGAACAGCATTTGTAGCTAAAGGAATATACGCATTTTCACCAGTAGGATTGTATTGTATAGCACAGCTATCGCCAGCAGCAAAAATATTTTCCTTACTTGTTCTCATATATTCATCTACAATAATGGCCCCGTTTGGCATCATCTCTATCTGCCCTTTAAGAAGATCTGTGTTCGGACGAAAGCCTACAGAAAGAATAACGAGATCTGCTTCATATTCTCCACGGGTTGTCACAACTTTAGAGACGTGTTCCTCTCCTTCAAAACGAGTCACTGTTTCGTTAAGCGCAAGACGAATGCCACGAGTCTTGAAGTCCTCTTCAATTATATCTGTAAACTCTGGATCAAGATACTTACTTAAGATACGGTCTTCTCCATCAATTAAGGTTACTTCTTTTCCATATTTCTGAAAAGCCTCTACTAACTCAACTCCAATATAGCCTGCCCCAATAACGGTAACGCGTTTAGCTTCCTTTGCTCGTTCGATAATTGTATTAGCTTGGGTATAGTTTTTTGATAAAAGGATATTATTAAGTTGAATTCCTTCAATAGGCGGAATAATCGGCCATGATCCTGTCGCCATCACAAGCTTATCGTAATCATCCTCAAACACTTCTTTTGTATTCAAATTCTTAACGCTAATACGATTGTTTATAGAATCAATATCTAATACTTCATGCTTCATTTTCATTGTGACACCCATCTCTTCTAACTTCTCAGGAGATGAATAGAATAAACCTTTTGGATCTTTTACAACTCCTCCAACATAAAGAGCAATTCCGCAAGATAAGAAAGAGACATTATCATTACGCTCATAAACCGTAATATCTGCTTCAGGATAACGTGTTGCTATATTCGTAACTGCGGCCGTTCCGGCATGTGTACATCCAACAACTGCTACTTTCATCAATAATTCCTCCTTGTATAATTGTGAATTATTTCACATAAAAGGACGCAATCATGTGATGTGTTTCACAATTTTTATATTGTAATTATATGTTCCTTTTGTATTAATTGCAATAAGTTTGTTCAATGTTTCACAATAAATTTTAAACACAAAGTCGTCTTACTATCACATACCTTCCTATCGCGTTACGATAATGATAGAAGGTTAATACTACTTAATAAAGCGGAAGGAGTCTGACCATGGTTACATTAAGCATTCTTGATCAAGTCCCTATACCTTCAGGGAGTGATGCCTATAAAACACTTGAGCATACGCGTGAACTCGCACGTACTGCAGAAGCTCTTGGATACTACCGATACTGGTTTGCAGAACACCATAGTACAAAAGGGCTTGCCAGCACCTCTCCAGAGATTATGATGTCTCACATCGCAGCCTCAACCTCTAATATCAAGGTAGGCTCTGGTGGTGTCCTGCTTCCACAATATAGTCCATTCAAAGTGGCAGAGAATTTCCGACAACTAGAAGCTCTTCATCCAGGACGTGTTGACCTTGGAGTCGGCCGTTCACCCGGTGGTACAGCAAAAACACGATTAGCTTTAACAGATGGCATTAATAAAAGCTTGAATGAATTCCCACGTCAATTAGAAGAGCTCTCCCACTACTTGACTGACTCTATGCCGAGAGGACACGAGTTTGCCGGCATAAAAGCAGCTCCTCAAACCGACTCACCCCCTTCTCTTTGGCTATTAGGTATGGGTGAGAATAGTGCTAAAAAAGCAGCAGAATTGGGCATTGGCTATGTCTTTGGGCATTTTATTAAACCTGATCGAGGTAAAAACGCCCTCCAAACTTACTATCAACTGTTCCAACCTACTTATTATAGTCCTTCTCCTTCAGCTATTATTGCCCTATTCGTCGTATGTGGAGAAACTGACGAAGAGGCGGAAGAACTTGCTTTAAGTCAGGATCTCTGGCTTCTGCGAGTAGAAAAAGGTCTTGATAGTCGAGTGCCATCCATTGACGAAGCTAAACAGCACCGTTATACAGTAACGGAAGAAGAACGAATAAAAAATAATCGAAAACGAATGATAATCGGATCTAGAGAAACAGTAAAGAAGAAAATCGACGAATTAGCCGAACACTATCAAACTGAAGAATTCATGGTTCTCACAAACATACATGATTTTGATGAGCGAAGAAAATCATATGAGCGTCTTGCACATATTTATTTATAAGGCGATTACTCAACATGTTTTTAGGTGTTACTCAAATAAAAGCCCCTACTTCTCAATGAAGTAGGGGCTTTTACCGTTATTCAGTTAATTCGGATCGATGCCGTATTCGATAAAATTCATAGAAATTCTTAACGATGACCTTAATGACGGAGTAAAGTGGAATAGCAATCAGCATCCCAATGAACCCATATAAAGCCGCTGCTACAATTAGTAGTAAAATGATGGTTAAAGGGTGTATGTTTAACCTTTTACCTAAGACAACAGGCGCTACCAGGTTTCCTTCTAACTGTTGAACAACTATCGTAATAATAATCACATACAAGGCTAACATCGGTTCTTGTGTTAAAGCGACAACCAGAGCAGGTATCACACCAATAATTGGTCCGAAAAATGGGACCACTGCTGTGATCATCACAAATAGTCCTAATATTAATGCATAAGGTAGTCCAATGATTAAATAACCAACATACATTAAGACACCGTCTACGATTGCTACAATAATTTGTCCAATAATATAGGCCGATAAAGTTTTATCAACCTTATGAAGGATCTGTTCTCCTTCACTCTGATGTTTATTAGGAATAAATCTCAGGAGAAATGGGCTTAATTTATGATCATCTTTAAGAAAATAGAATAAGACAAAAGGTACGATTACAAGGACTGTCGTAGCACTTGTTAATGCACTCACAACCTGCATAATGTGATCACCGAGGCTTTGCGTTAAATTACCTAAATAGCTCGTTGCTTTTTGTTGGAGGTTTTCTACAGAAAGCATCCCCATATCATTTTTCTCCATCATTTTCTCAGCTTCTTTTGCTGATTCTTTCAGCTTCTCAGGCAACTCCTTCGAAAACTCTGACACCTGACTCTGAATCGGGTTTGCTAGAAAAGTGAATCCAGTATAGAGGATACCCGCAATCCCTATAAACACAATTAAAATCGCGACAATATCTGATACAAATGGAATCTTTTTTAATAACTTAACAATAGGCTTGATTGCATAATACAAAAAACCAGCAATTAGTACTGGATAAAACAATGTACCTATAATTGTTTTCACCGGTTTCAATAAATCTAATTCTGTCAAAAAGAAAAAACAGATTAATAATAGAATAATACCTGTTATATACTTGAAGAAATCATGTCTAATCCACATTGGCCGTCTCCTTTGTTTTTATTCATTTCACTCTCATCCCTATACCACTCAACACTCTTTTACTAACTTGATTTCCACAAAAAGTTTCCGATTCCAGGGGATCTAAAAAGGAACCTCTCTCGTAAATATTGTTTCTATTAGAGTGAGGGGTGATTCCCTCTCCTATCAGCTAGATGTGGTTTTAAATACAAAACAACCATCTTTTAGGAATGAACCAAAATATAACGATAAAATGTCTCACGACTAACAAAAGAGAGCCGGAATACTCCAGCCCTCTTTTCTGGTTATAACAACGTTAGGATTCCCCCTAGATTCTTGCTTGTTTCTTTACGATCCAATCTTGTTTGAGCTCGTTTTTGGGCTAGCTCGTTAAGCTGCTTTTCCCCTTCAGTTTCCGGCTGAATTCCAGGTACTTTCATTGGTCTACCGTCGAGAAGGGCTACAAACGTAATAAAACACGTCGCTGCTATACGATTGGCACCCGTTAAAAGGTGTTCGGCGTTTACTTTCACAAAAACTTCCATTGAGCTTTTACCCGTCCATATGACAAAAGCTTCATAATGAATCGAATCCTCTTCCGTTATAGGATGTAAAAACTCCACCGTATCCATAGACACTGTCACGCATTCTAGACGAGAATGCCTTGTCGCCGCGATTGATGCTAGCATATCCATATCGGCAAGGAGTTTACCCCCAAATAATGTCCCATGGCTGTTAAGGTCAGGCGGAAAAATACGGCTGCTCTTATACACTCTTGATTCGCTTACATTCTTTTTCATATCATCTCTCCTTTTCTAAACAATAAAAAATGCATACTCTTTTCATAAGAGCATGCATAACAAATAGACTTTTCACAGTCTTCTCCGTTACACCCCCCTATCGTCCGTAGGTCAATCAGTGCTTTAGAAAAGGCAGGTCTCCTGGCTTGAAGCTTTGTTGAACGAATGCCCCTTCCCTATCATTGATAAGTGGGGTAACGCACCGTCCTTACTTCTTACAGTGGCGGGACCGCATTGGATTTTCACCAATTTCCCTATTAAGTACTGAAATCAGTACACCTTTTCCATTTTATTCAATTGTACTTCTCTATTCTTCATGCCGGGGATCTAAAAGTCAATACCATTCGTTAATCAAACGTTTGTTTAACTATTTATACCTTAAACAAACGTTTATTTAATGATTTTTGCCGGCAGAGGAACCCATTAATTAGAATGCAACAAAAAAAAGACGCCTTCACAGCGCCTTAATTTATTCGTCGGTTGAATCCTCAACCATTTGTTTCAATTCAGATAAACTCGTTCCGTCAAAACGCTTACCATCTACAAATAAGGTAGGCGTTTCTGAAACATTCTTTTTATTTGCATAAGCAAGGTCAGATTCTACTCGTTTCTCACCTGCACCACTCTTATAGGCTTTAACAACTCTGTCCGCTTCTTCTTCACTAACTAGACCACTAAGGGTTTTCGTTAAGAAAGATTCAGTTAAAACATCTTTCGTCTCAGATCCTTTTTTATGTTTGTCATACAGAACATGATGAAATTGCCAAAATACATCATTACCTAATTCTTGATAAACAACCTCAGCAAATTCAGCAGCCCTCGTGGAATCTTTATAGAGGAACGGATAATGGACAAAGTAAAATTTTGCTTTCTCAGTTGCTAATAATTCCTCTTGGATTTTTGGAAGCAAAGATTCATTAAAGGATTGACATGAAGAGCATTTATAATCACCAAATTGCACAATTTCAACTGGCGCTGTTTCCTCACCCAAGTGCGGTTGAGACTCTAATTTAAATCCTTTTGTATTTGCAAATGGATGAAACAGAAAGTTAATAAACAAAAATAGAATAACGAGTCCCGCAAATAATAATAACCATCTGGCACCCGGTTTTAACTTCTTTTTTGGTTTAGCCATTCAGTCACTTCCTCTTTAATCCTTTGTTACTTTCTCCTGATCGATCTTAAACGACCAACCTTTTCTCTTAAGGTATGTTGAAAGACTATATGGACCGCCGCCTCCTAGAAATAAAGACACTGACATAGCTAGAAAAGCAATGTCTAGTTCATAACCGCCCAGCATTCCAGTTGATCTCTTTACAAAGAGAAGAGCTCCTAATAAAATCATGGAAAACAGTACGCTGACAATTCGCGTTCCTAAGCCGAAAATCATCAAAACTCCTCCAGTTAACTCAACTATAGCCACAACATAAGCAAGAAAACCAGAAATACCGATCGTCTCAAAAAAAGCTACTGTATTCGTGATCCCTTCAGAAAACTTTAAAAAACCATGAGCAAAAAAAAGCATACCTACGACCAATCGAATTGTTAACAACCCGAGATGGGGATAGGTTTTCATTATTGATCCTCCCCAGATACTAACATTATTTGACACCGTTCGACACAGTTATCCAACTAAACGTTATCATAATGAATGCCTACATTGCAAAAGGATGAAGACCTATTTCTGACCCCTTGCGAGTGTGGAATGCCGAATGATTTGATTGATCACTTCCGAAAATACTAACCCTACTGCAATGGATCCCGATATCATAAATGCTCTGGCTGCAAGGTTAATGGCACTATTGTAATCATTTTGAACGAAATTCCTCATCGCATCGTAAGCCAGACCACCTGGAACAAGCGGAATAATCCCCGCTACACTAAATATAATGACTGGTGTCCGATACACCTTTGCAAAAACCTGACTAATAACAGCGATGACAAATGAGGCTGTTACAGTGGCGATGACAGCATCAATACCTGATGCCTCCATTCCGTAATAAATCATCCAGCCACACATGCCAACAAACCCGCCTTTAATAAGGGAGGATTTAGGAGCGTTAAATAATAATCCAAACGCTGCACTTGCCACAAAGCTCGTCAAAACCTGAGCAATAATTGTCATAATTGTCCTCCCTTTCTATAAAAATGATACAACAAGGGCAATGCCTGCTCCAATCGCAAATGCGGTAAGAAAGGCCTCTGCGCCTTTAGATAGGCCAGATATTAAATGCCCCGCCATTAAATCCCTTACAGCATTCGTGATTAATAGACCAGGAACAAGTGGCATCACTGAACCAATAATAATTTTATCAAGTTGCCCACCGATTCCAGTAGACACAAAAAGGACAGCGAGTAATCCTATGACAAATGAAGCAAGGAACTCTGAGAAGAATTTTATCGGTACAAGGCGGTTAAATAGTGAAACACTATAAAAGCCACCTCCCCCTGCAAGAACTGCCGGAAGAAAATCTCCCCACTCCCCTTGAAACATAATTAGAAAACAACCGCTTGCAATCGCAGCAGCAACTAACTGCTTAGGAAATGTATACCGCTCGGTCATTTTATCCAATTGGTCAAGCTCTTCATAAGCTTCCTTAATCGAAAGACCACCGCTGCTAATTCTCCTCGATATACTATTTACCTTCGTTACTTTATCTAAATCCGTCGTGCGCTCTGAAATGCGCATCAACTGTGTTTTGGAAGGTTCAGGACCTTCTAAAGAGAAAATAATCCCAGTAGGGGTTACGTAACTATTCGAATGCGTTGCCCCATAAGCGTCTGCAATTCTAGTCATCGTATCTTCTACACGGTAAGTTTCACCGCCATTTTGCAGCATTACCTTTCCAGCCAAAAGGCATACTTGAATAATGTCATAGGCATAACTCGTTTGATTTTCCATACGTCGCTCCTGACAACCGTGAAGTATTCATTGTTCGTTGTTTCTTAGTTTATATGAACCTACTTATGTTTATCAAATGTAATATAAAAAGAAGACGACCATTTTGAATGTCACTTTAACAAAAAGGCTATGTTAGCTTATACTGTTGATTCCCGATTTAAGGCTCATTAATATAGCCAAAAAAAATAGCGCTGGCATAAGCCAGCGCTATTGTTGAGACACTCTTTGCATTTTAGAATAAATCGACATATAGGTATTCGATTCCTCCACTTTACCCATCTCACGATATACCTTCGTCAACCACTGAACAGGGGTTGGGTCCGTTGGATGCAGCTCCATCTCCCAATCGAAGCAGGTAATTGCTTCATCATATTGTTTAAGTTTATGGTAGAGCTTACCTAGCTGAAATTGCTTATCTGGATCATCTTGAATATCCGCCATTATTTGTAGCGTTGATAGGATAGAGAGATCTTGGTTTTTCTCGAATAAAGGCTTCACCCAGCTATAGACGTATCCCAATCCAAATTCATGCAGCATCCTAGGGATAAGTGCTTGAAGTAAACCATCTAGATAAGGACGATTTTCTTTACGTTCCAAACAGCTTTGAAGGGAAGGATAATCAAAGGTTTTGAAATTTGTAGTCTCATCTTGAAATGCACTTAGAAGAAGGTCATATTCACTTTGGGTGATTTCACCTTTTCGTTCTGTCATTAATTGAATGGCTTCACTTGTTTTATTTAAATACATTAGAGCTTGAAAAGCATTGTTTCTTAGAGTTTTATGGTGAGGTGCTTCTGCATACATCAATGATAGCAGACGGGCTCGCTCAGATTCAGAGAGCGTAACATCGATGAGAGATAGTGGGTCCAGATCATCCTCTTCAGGTGATTGGAGATAGAGGTAAAGGCGTAAAGCGGATCGTTCAATAACACGTTTTTCTTTACGAAGGATTGATTCAAGGTAGGCTTGATGTGCTTGAAGGTCATCATAAGCCTGAATTTCAGC
The DNA here is from genome assembly GCF_056173725.1 of Anaerobacillus sp. 63XJN7_4_ISO-PGPR-S23-413. Classification (NCBI taxonomy): domain Bacteria; kingdom Bacillati; phylum Bacillota; class Bacilli; order Caryophanales; family Bacillaceae; genus Anaerobacillus; species Anaerobacillus sp. 63XJN7_4_ISO-PGPR-S23-413. The sequence goes on along the minus strand of NZ_CM149688.1, from coordinate 363,776 downwards.
AAAAAGCGGATCAACTTCTTTAAGACCATCATGATCTCCTTCATAAAAGCTTCTAACTTTTTGATATTCTAATTTCCGCGATAGTTCGATCGCCCATTTATTTGTTGGATCGAAATAAAGCATCACAGCTAAAATTTGAAACGCCATCCGTAATTGGCCATTTCTGCGGTAGTCATAAAAATGCTTTCGCATTAATTTAATAATGGTTTCGGTTGAGAGAAATGAATCAAAATAAGAAAAGATAAAGGATGTTTCTTGAGGGGTGTACCGCTTCTGTACAGATTGAAAGACTTGCTTTGTAGATTTAAGATGAAGTGTTCGATCAGCTAGAAAGTGATCAATAAGCGGGTGAGGTGCTTGGAGTACGATCCCTTTCTGGAAAGCTTTCTCAATAAGAGATCCATTTTTAACTTCTGCCGTTTTTCCAGTAATGAAATCATCTTTATAAAAGAAAAGGTAGAAGTTACTTCCATCTGTCTTCTTAGCTTCTATAATCTTCATTCTTTGATGAATTACGAGTCGCTCAACACGTAATTGGACTTGTCGTTGATTCGAGATAACAGTAACACGTTGTGGTTGCTCGATCATTAAAATCCCTCCCGGGCAGAGCTGATTTTTAAACCTTCCACCTTTATTTTACCACTCCATTCATCAGGAAGAAAGTGATCATTCTTGAGCTTGAAGAAGCTGCTAAAATAAACGATTAGTTAAACCTGCTTTAGACAATTTAAGGATGAAGCTAAAAATTCATTTGTTGAGGTTTCTTCTCCATATGCCTATCGCTTTTTTAACCATTCCGATACAAGTTTGATTAGCTCTGAATCTATAGGATGCTTTACCTGCTTCTTGTAATCATTGATGATACTCGAGAAACGATGTTCTACTTTCGTTTTTCGTAAAACATGAGTTAGGTCATCAACAATATAATGTTCACATTCACCTTTAACAAGAAGACAAACGTCTTTCACCTGCTCCTTCTTTACCTGAACATCTTTTGAGCCAGTAATTGCAATAACTGGACACTCTACCTCACTTAAATATTCGCGCACGTCAAACTTCTCATGTTCACGATTCCATTTCGCGTTTATTTTCTGACCATTGTATCGTATAGTTGGCGCATCAGTACTTTTTATTTTTCGGGTCATTTTATCATTCATCTTATCTAACTTTTTATCCGCTTTAATGAATCGAAGCAACCACCCCTGGAAGCCACTTAGCGTTTGCATATCTTCTTTCATTTGACTTCTTTGCCAAGCTGTCGTTTCTGCAAGCGGCTCAGCTGAGGGAGATAATAGTATCATTCCTTGCACAGTAGTCCTAGTGTGGACGACAGGTGACACAAGACATCCCTCGCTATGCGCTAGAAGATAAATTCGCTCTTCATCAATACTTTCATGTGATTTAGCGAACTTTACAACGTCTACAGCATCATCAATTAGATCATAGTACCCTGTTTTATAATAATCCCCTCTACTTTCACCTATTCCCCTCTTGTCATACCGAAGAGTGGCGTACCCTTCAATTGTCAAAATAGTAGTGAATTCCTTTAACGCATTTATTTTTAGACTTTTGGCATTTTCATCACGATCCACAGGACCGCTTCCATGTATCATCACGATTACAGGATACTTCTCTTCTGAATTGGAAGGAAGAGTAAGAGTTGCACTTAAGTCAAATTCGCCTTTAACCATAACATCAATTTCCCTCATGCCTTTCGCTCCTTAAATCTGTTATTTAGTATTCACTTCTCATTTTCCCCAAGGGTTTTTATTTATTATATCGAATAACAAAAATAGGAAAGAATAAATAAGATGGTTTATTTTACAATGTGAGGTTATCTTACATCAAGTGTCCTTTTCAATCAGTACTACATGTATAATAAACAATTGTGTTGCTGCGTCTAACGTCATTTATTTTCTGAAAATACGATTTATTTTCCATTTTTATTAAAACACTTATAAAGTAAGTTAGATTCAGTTGAATTAAGGGAAGTGTGATCATATCTTACATTCTTCTTTCCTAAATCATATATAGAAGGGGCCTACATATGGATATTTTAAAAACAATTGTTGATGCTGGTAATGAGCTTATTTGGTCAAATGTTCTAATCGTCATTCTAATTGGTGTCGGACTTTATTTTACAATTCGTTCTCGATTCGTTCAATTTCGCTTATTCGGTGAGATGTTCCATGTTCTTTCTGAAAAGGACACAATGAAAGGAAGAAAAAACTCTGTTTCTAGTTTACAAGCTTTCTTCATTAGTACGGCTTCACGTGTTGGAACCGGAAACCTTGCCGGCGTTGCCTCAGCAGTTAGTATCGGTGGTCCCGGTGCTGTATTTTGGATGTGGGTTATTGCCCTACTCGGTGCAGCAAGTGGATTTGTTGAAAGCACACTAGCTCAAATTTATAAAGTGCGCGATGGCGACGATTTCCGTGGTGGACCTGCTTACTATATGCAGCGTGCACTAAATGCTAGATGGTTAGGGATTATCTTCGCCGTCTTAATTACATTCAGCTTTGGTCTTGTATTTAACTCTGTACAATCCAATACGATCGCACTTGCTTTCGAAAATTCATTTGATGTGAATCGCTGGGTATTAGGTGCGATCTTAACTGTTGCAACGGCGATCATTATTTTCGGTGGCGTTCGTCGAATTGCTGTTGTTTCTCAAATCATTGTACCAATTATGGCAGGGATTTATATCATTGTTGCTGGTTTTGTTTTAATTGTTAATTTCACTGAAATTCCAGCTATGATCGCTCTGATTTTCCAACATGCTTTTGGTTTAAAAGAAGTGACAGGAGGCGGTGTAGGTGCCGCAATGCTTCTAGGAATCAAACGTGGTCTTTTCTCCAACGAAGCTGGTATGGGTAGTGCTCCCAATGCTGCTGCAACTGCCGACGTATCACACCCAGTAAAGCAGGGACTTATCCAAGCGCTTGGTGTGTTCGTGGATACTCTACTTATTGCTACAGCAACAGCATTTATGATTCTAATGTCAGATGGCTATGTTGATTCAAAGCTAGATGGTGTACAGCTTACTCAGGAAGCGATGAACCAACACTTAGGAAGTGGCGCAGGTATATTCGTAGCAGTTGCCGTTCTCCTCTTTGCTTTTAGTTCAATTATTGGTAACTATTACTACGGTGAAACAAATATCGAATTTATTAAATCAAGCAAAACCGCTCTTCTTCTTTATAGACTGGCCGTTCTTGCCATGGTTATGTTCGGTGCTAAAGCCGGATTCGGTATCGTTTGGGGCATGGCCGACCTTTCCATGGGTCTTATGGCACTCTTGAACTTAATCGTCATCTCCATTATTGGTAAAGTGGCGTTTGTAGCATTGAAAGACTATCGCGATCAGCGAAAAGCAGGTAAAGATCCTCAATTCTACGCGGATACGATAAAAGGCTTGAAATCAGATATTTGGACAGATAAGCCTGTAAAAGATAAATCAAACTAATGTACTATTTTCTGCCCCTTGAAGCAAAATGCCGTTTGGCATCCGCCTTCAGGGGGTATTTTCTTTACTAGATAATCGTAAGAGAAAGGAGCGTTTTTGCAATGAGTGATCGCAAAGGACTAAGTGATAAAGTGAAAGGCGCTGTTTCCAAAACTAAAGGTGAAGTAAAAGATCAAATTGGTAATGCAAAGGATGACCAACACCTTCAAGAGGAAGGCAAACGTGATAAGTCGAAAGGTGAATATCAGGAACGATCTGGTAATCTCAAGGATAAAAATTAAACAAACTCAATTCATAAATAAAAGGAGAGCGGGAACCCGCTCTCCTTTTATTTATGAACGTTTAGCATTATTACCGATTTGCTTCATGTTATCTTGAAGTTCAAGAATTCGCTTCGTACCTTCATCTCGCAGACGTTTATTCTCGTCCTCAATGGCTCTCGTTTCTTCCATACCTTTAACGATTGTATTCCAGGATTCTTCAATCGTCTCAATCTTAACACTCGGTCTACCAGATAATTTAGCTATCTCAACGCTTTGATTCGAGATGTTCTGCGCATTGTTTTTTAACATTTCGTTTGTACGACGGTCCAGCTCGTTCATTGAATCAGCAACAAGCTTCTGACGCTTCGCGGTCACAGCTTGAATGACACCGTTCTTAAAAACAGGAATGGTAATAATAAAGGCTGAATTGATCTTACCTATTAGCTTTGTGTTTCCGCGCTGCAACAGTCGAATTTGTGGAGCTGTTTGAATTGCAACCATTCTCGCCATCTCAAGATCGTAGATGCGCTCCTCTAGCGTCTGAATAGCATTATTCAAAGTATCTAGCTCCATTTGCGCCATTTGATCGCCAGCACTAACTTTTTGTTGGATCGCAGGAACCTTATCTTGAAGTTCTTCTAACTTTATTTGACCTGCAACGACGTACTTCTCAAGTTCTACATAATAGTTCAGATTATGTTGGTACATTTCATCCAACGTCCCAGTAGAACGAGACATTTCATCTTTGTACTTGGAGATTTCAACGTGTACCTTCTCAATTTCTCCACCGAGCGTCTGATATTTACCAAAAATCTTTTCTACCATATCATTGCTTTTTTTGAAAAACTTAGAGAGAAAGCCCGTTTTCGGCTCTTCAAAATCTTTTTTATCAAAACGATCCATGATTTTCCCAAGTTGTTTCAGCATCTCACCTGAGTCCGTGACGCTAGTTGTACGCATCATAGATAAGATTTTATCTGAGAACTTCGAAATCTCTACTGCTGGTTCTTTACCAAATTCGAGTAATGCCATTTGGTCTTTTACATCAATTTCACCGGCAAGCTTTTGAACTTCTTGCTCTTCGCGAAGTTTTAAACGTACATCTTCAGCCTTCGCTTCTGTAATCTCTTCATTCTTATCGAGCGTAGTTAGGCCTGTCTCATTCGTCATGGACGATCACTCCCTGATTATAATTTAATCGATTTAAATAGCTTACGAAATACAGAAGGTTCTTTAAAATCCTGCCGAAATGCCATTTCCTCTAACCAATGCGTATCAAACTGATTCGAATCAAGGTAGCGCTCAATACATTGATGACCAGGAGGATTATATAGAATGATATCAATACCGAACTCATTTAGCAGGTGTAACACTGCTGCATCTGATCGTGATAATGTACCGTTCATTTCTGTATTATATAGCACTACTTTCGGCACTTCCTGAGAATAATCAAACGTTTGCATTAAATGAACAAACTCCTCAGGGATTTTTGTAGTTTGAGAGAATAAATAAAGCTTAATATCTTCTTCCGTTTCATTACCTTCCGGAAGCAGCTTCGGATTTGCACACATTCTTGAGATAGCTTGTCCAATCGCTTTCTGTGTCTCATTGGGAAGGTGTTTATACTGCCACCAATTCCCCTGCATCATCAATTCAGGATCTAACATTCCTTCCCGATTCATCGTATGCTGGTAGTGAAATTTCTGATTCGCTCTCGTCTCTTGTGTGAAAGGAAACTGACGAATCATCGTAGTCGATTTCGCTTCACTTATATCTTGAAGTCGGTTCCAGTATTCCTTTTTATTCTCAGATACTCCCATGATCTTAGCAAATAAAGAGGGGATATGGACCGTGCCATCCTCTACTTTAAAATTAGGTCTAATAAATGCTTTTTCCTTTGCAATCAGAAATAATTCATCATAAGTCGTTTTTAGAGTAACAGACTTAGGGGAATAATTTCGTAACTGCCAAGGCTTAAAAAGTTGCGATCCTTCATGATGAAGCACCGTATCCATTTCCTTTGTTGCTCGATAAGCAACCGTAGAGCGTCTCTCTGGTTTTTCAATCGGAAATGGTTCAATTGCGACGGTAGTAGGTAATTTCCTTTTCTCCATCAATTCCCCATCGGGATCGAGTTCGTCAAACGAATCAACTCCTTCAGGATGAAAATAAAGGACATCGCATCCAAGCTGAACAAGATATAGTAAAAAGTATTGCTGACTTGTTGAAGCTTCACCGTACCATACAATACCGGGCATCTTTATTTCAAACTCCACATCCTCTAACCATGGAGCGAGATGATTCCAAGTCCATTTCATTAAATCAACAAGTACTCTGCGAAATTCCGGGTGACTAAATCCACCATTATGCTGTTTCTCAAACAGTTCAAGAATGGAGATCAATGATTTTCGCATATGACGATGTAAGGCAGGATTTTTGTGTGAAGGAATCAGTTTGGCACCTTCCAAAAAGGCTACAAACCGATTCGCAGAAAGTCCGTTTTCTTTTTGGTTAATGGAATGAATCGATTGAATCGCCTGAAGTCGTTCAGGACTTATTACCTTATTCAATTCTTCACTTAATACATGAAAATAGTTAGAATTCGATAGCTCATGCAGCTGAAGAAAATATTCATTCTCATCATAATAGCTCCCCAAAAATCTCCCCACGATTTGCGTTATAAGTAATTCGTTCCCGTTCTCATAAGGAGTTCGTTCAGGAAACGGCTTGAATAATAGTTCATTTAAATTCTCATCATCAAGTGGTGTTTTCTTGATAAGAATTTGATCATAGTGACTCATGATGTTCTCCCCGCTTTCTCATTCCTTTCCGGAGGATGGTCAGTTCCGATCAAGCCTCCCTACATTCATAATTTTATTATACTTTTACAAGTAAGAAGTAACCCTATTTATTTCTAGCCATTCTTTCATCAATATAACATCTTCTATCTTTCAGAATAACATACTATTTCTTCCATACTTAACTCTTTTGTTCTACTGATTCTTTTTTTAAAGATAAGTCGACGACAATGGAGTCTAGAATTTCTTCAGAGGCTTTCATTCCATGGGCTGTCGTTTTGGGAAGATCGGGATAACTTTCGAGAACTTCACCATGTGCAGGTACATAGCCACAATCACCTTGGTAAACAAGTTCATAATCAAGAAGGGAGTCTCCTGCTGTATACACGTAAGATAATCCAATCTCATTCTTCAAATAGTCGACGGCTTTCCATTTGTTTACTGGATTTGGAACAAAATAAAGCTTCCTCCCCTGAAGACTAGGTTGCCATCCCTGCTCACGTGACCACTCAAATAAATGATAGAGTTCTTCGGACGATACGTGATCTCGTTTAATAATTAGGTAAACAAAAAGGTAGTCTGCATGACGAATTCGCTCAACCCAGTTTCCTGTGATAAGGTTCTCCAGTTGCCGAACAAAGGCATCAAGCGACAAGCACTCTTCTAACGAAGCATTGATTCGATTCGACCAGTCACTCAATACTTTTCCGTTCTTTAAAATTCGACCGCCATTACTTGTTATGGCGTATTCGGGTTGAATCGTTGTTTGAAAGAGTGTGATACGACGGTATTGTTCAACTGTTCTTGTTGTAACAGGGATAAAATAAATCTCTTTATTTACCTTCTGTAATAACTTACTAGCATAGTTGGAAATATACGAAATTTCCTTTCCATCGAGTGTTTCAATTAATTCATAGTTTTGCTGGGTATCTTGCTCGATCATTCTACTAGAATAAATTAACGTGCGATCTAAATCACTAGCAAATGCTCTCATGATTCTTTCTCCATAGGCTTAATCAGTCCGCAGCATGAATAAGACATGTTTGCGTACTCTTCAATTGGAACACCTCGGTCTCTTGCTAGAATAAGAATATGTTCTAAGTTCATTTCCGCACCTGGATGCACAAGAATTTTCCATGGAACACGCCGTAACAATACTCTCGTTGTTTCTCCAACACCAGGTTTGATGAGGTTACTGTTTGCTATTCCATAATCCCTCTGGATGTTTTCGATGGATTCAAGTCCTTTCCACTTCGGCTTGCGATCTTCCTTTGAGATATCTTGCAATCCATCTTCAACCTCTGTAGCGATCAAAGGATACTGTGTACAAATTGTATCGACGAATAAGTTGGAGACATCTTCTGCAGCAAGCTCCGAGTAGTATTTGCCTCCGTGAAAATCTCCCTCATGAATCCAATTATTATTAAGCACAGTACGACTGACAAGCCCTGATACGGTTGAATTTAAACAAGCACTTGGAATCAGAAAATCTTCACGAGTTCCAAAAAGAGAAGAACAGTCACCTGGGTCTGCTAAAACGGCTAATTCGCTCGATAGATTCTTGCCAGTACTAGCATTAAATTCTGCTACTGACTTTGTTAACTCCTTTGTAATCGCTCCTTTTCCAGTCCATCCGTCAATAAACGTAATAGACGAATCAGGATGCTGATTTAAAATAAATTGAAGAGCATTCTCATCAATGCCTCTGTCCCTAATAATAGAAATGCTGTAATGGGGAAGTTCTCGATCATACTTATAAGAAAGGTAACGCTTGATTAATACACCTATTGGCGTGCCTGCTCTAGCAAGCGAAACAAGTACTGTTTGAAAGCCTCTTTCCGCCACAAGCTGTTCAGCAACAATCCCTACTGCTACAGCCACTTTGTGCTTCGCCTCTTCGAGTGAAGTATAGAACAATTTCATATATTCATCTGTCGGCTTATACTCAATAGGAAGCATCTCAGAATAGTGTGTACCTTTCTGAATTGCCTGTTCTCTCTCCATCGTACTTTTTTCCATTGTGATGTCTGATAAATCTTTTAGAAGGAAAGTTACATCTTGATCAGGATAACTTCCCATTTTGGTAGTCTGTACAGTCAATTTGTTCATCCCTCTCTTCAAGAACACGTTACAATATGAATCGTTTTTATATCCCGTTCTTCTAATATTGCTATAATTTCTTTAAGGTCAGCATCTGGGACACTTTTTTCAAAAAAGAGAAAAGCTTGCTCATATTCACCTTCAGGAATGTTGTAGACGTAATGCTGAATTTGTTGATCTTCTGGATTCTGAAATGTGAATCCATTTGATATCGCATATCCTTCAATATCTACCGGCTGTATCGGACTTCTTGTCGTGGAATGATAATACACCTCACCATTTAGATAAGAGGCAATTTTCATCGGGATATACATAAACTCCCCAGTGCCAAGGCATAGAGTCTTCCCTTCGAGTGATTCTTTCTTTAAGAGATTCGATGCTTTCTGACATGAATCCTCTATCTTCGCCTTATCCGCTCCATTAATTCCAAACCTACCGCTATAAGTTAAATAGTCATTTTCATTACGTGAATCGAAACAAGATGATAAATCAATGCGATTAATCTCGGCTACATCACTAAGATATCGACTTGATTGAAAGTCATGAATCGGATGCTCAAGAGGCTTTCCTTCGAATTTAATAGTTCCTTTAAGCAAAGAAACAACGCTAATTGTAATCCCAAGTTCCATTTCTAATGCTTTATATTGTTCCATATGTTCATCAGATCGCCAGTCTAATAGAGAAAGAACTGCATAATGTTTGCGAGGATAGTTTGCGTGGAGTTCCCTGATGATATTTAGACAAGTCTTCCCAGTTGTTATTTCATCATCTACTAATACAACAGGATTAGACTTCATTAGAATAGATCGATCTGCATAACACCGTTGATCCACAGCATGAGAATGCTCTTCTTTAAAGTTAAATTCTGGATCTAAATCACTTACATTTTCTCTTGTTGTATGAATATAGTATCCTTCTTGAAAGCTATCAAATACAGCATGTCCGAGCGCTGTAGCCGTTTCAGCAAATCCAATTACTATTGGTGGTTCCTCAAGATAGAGAGGATTGTTTAGCAATCGCTCGTACGATTTCTTAACTTCTTCCAGGTGGTCGCTTAAAAACCCATCTCTTACTTCTGATAAATAATCGATGGACTCTCCTGTCACGCTCTCATAATAAGTGATTGCCAAGAGTCCTGAGGCAAGTAGCGATTTATGAGGATGAACCGGAATATGCTTGCCAAGCATTTTACTAACAAACAAAAAACCTCTTTTTTTATTAATTCTAGCTGCCATTTGAAAAAATTCCTCAACCGGTATGTTCAATTTATTTTGAGTAACCTCTAACTTAACGCTCATATCCGACAGGATCTGAAAATGGTACTGTTTCGGTAAGCATTTTGATGAAATTGTACTTGTCATGATACACCCCGTATATATTCGATTTCGTAATGATCTTCATCGCCCACTTATAATGCGGTTTAATCTCATTCATCTTATTTTGTGATTCGCTTTTTAGCACGCCTACATCCCCACTTACGTGATCCAAAATGCTAAGTGCATCAAGATATTCTTCTTTCGATACAATATTTACACACTGTACGACTTTCATATGAGTAGGGTGGATGACAGTTTTACCAATTAGACCATTCGTCAAATCAAGCAGCGTCTCGTTCAACAGTCCTGTGTTATAGTCCAGTATGGTTTCGTTCCCATGTGCACTTACTTCTCTTCTGCTATTAAAATACTCCCATACAGGACCCGAGATAACAAAGGTTCTACCAAAATAATTGACGACATCAGATATAAAGTCTCTCATTATCGATATATCGTATATTGTTGATTGGGCACTGCGGCGGATTCCATAAAGTCCACATAGATCAGTTGCTCCTATACGGACGTTAAGAATAGAGGATTCGTATTCTTTTAATAGCAAAGATATGCGTTGGAATTCTGTATAGCGTGATTCCTTATAGAAAAGCTCTGGCGACTCTAAAATCGGCATGCCATATAGAAGAGCACCTGCCGTTCGTTCTACTTTTTTGAGAGTATGTAAATACTCTCCACCATTCTTAGAGGAGAATTTAGGAAACACAAAACCTGTCAAATAGTGAATAGAAGCACCTAATTTATTTGCCACTTCGTTTAACTGCTCAGCTGACCGGACACGAATGAACAGTAGGGGCAGTGTCTCCCAACACAATTGACGATCATTCATAGCTTGCGCGATAGAGGAAAGGTGTTCTACCGTCTGATCGATCGCCTCATCCACACAGTTGTCCCCAATTGCATCTTCAAGATCAAGCACAATCGTAGTCAATTCTTGGTACTTGCCTTGGATCACGATCTCAGCAATATCTTTTCGAATCGCAGGCATATACAAAGCAGCACCAACCGCATACGATAGCTGTTCACGACCTATATGTTTATTAATAGGTGTTGGTTTTTTATAGAAAATTTGCTCCTTTTGCATTTCTGATAGATATTTAAAATATTCCAGCGTCTTCACCCCCTAAGTCCTAATTATTAGGTTATATTAGCTTCTATTTTTACTAAATTGAAAGTTTCATTGTATAAAAAAGAAGGAGAGCACCCGCGTCTCCTCCTCTTTATATTATTCGTTCTCTTTTGCTGATGCTGTTTCTTCAGCGTATGGTCGATTTTTATTGTTAATGTAATGAACAACAAACGTTCCAAGGAAGGCAAGCACGATAATACCAAAGAAAGCAACGTGCGGGATTTCAATATGGAACACGCTTAAGAACATTTTTAATGAAATGATCGCGATCAATACAAATGCTGTATTTTCCATTTCAGGTACTTTTTCGATTAACTTAAGGAAAACTCCAGCTACCGTTCTCATAAGAAGAATACCAATCATTCCTCCAAGTAACAGGACCCAAACTTCTTCGGAAATGGCTAGAGCAGCTAGGATACTATCAGCTGAGAACGCAATGTCCATTAACTCTACTGAAATAACAGTAGCCCAGAATATACCGAAAGTACGAACGAGCCAGCTGTCCTTTTTCATTCCATCTGAACCTTCTTCTTCACCTTTACTTCTGAAGTGTTGAATAACAATCCAGGCAAGGTAAGCAGCACCAAAGACCTTAATCCACCAGAACTTAATCAGATATAACCCAATTCCGATAAATAAGAAACGGAAGAAATAGGCCCCTATTAAACCGTAAGTAAGAGCTTTTCTTCGCTTTTCGGGCGGAAGGTGTTTAACCATAACGGCAAGTACTAGTGCGTTATCAGCTGATAGCAGCCCTTCTAAAAGCACCAGCGTACCGATAAGTCCCCATGAAACAGGGTCAGTTAAAACTTCTCCCCACATTTCCCAATCAAAGAAAGAGGCATATGTGTTTAGAATTTCTTGTAAGATTTCCACTTGATGTTTCCTCCTAATGTCAACTAGCTAAGCCTTAAACCTCAAGGCCATAATTTTTACAAAGGGATGCAAGTCCACCTGAGAACCCGCTACCTATTGCATTGAATTTCCATTCGTTACCGTGTCGATATAGTTCACAAACGACGACGGCTGTTTCAATTGAAAAATCTTCGCCAAGGTCAAATCGCAATAGCTCTTCTCCAGAAGATTCATCCGCAAGACGAACAAATGCGTTTGATACTTGTCCAAAGTTCTGGTGGCGTGTTTCAGCATCATGTATCGTGACGGTGATCCCAATTTTATCAACATGCGCAGGAATTTTTGAGAAGTCGACGATCAGTTGTTCATCATCTCCATCACCTTCACCTGTTCGGTTATCACCTGTATGAATGACTGATTTACTTGGATGCTCTAAGTTGTTATAAAAAATAAAATCCAGATCGTCCTGACAACGATTATTTGCATCAACTAAAAATGCCGATGCATCTAGATCAAAGTCAGAGCCTCCCTGGTATTTGTTCGTGTCCCAACCAAGCCCAATAAGTCCTTTAACGAGTCCTGGATTAGTCTTTGTTAAATCAATTCTCTGTCCTTTAGATAGTTGAATTCCCAATGTGATCCCCCAATTCGCGTTTATATTGGAATGGCAAGAGGGAGGCATCCCTCTTGCCAAAAAAGAAGAGTTTATCCGACTTGTAAACCAAAGTCAGTTGCGATTCTAGCAAGTCCTCCCTGATAACCAGATCCTACTGCAGAGAATTTCCATTCGCCGTTATGACGGTAAAGTTCTCCAACAATAATCGCTGTTTCAATCGAGAAATCTTCTCCAAGATCATAACGAATGAGCTCTTCGTTTGAATCTTCATTTAGGATGCGTACAAATGCATTAGATACTTGTCCGAAATTTTGATTACGCGCTTCAGCATCATGTATCGTAATGACGAAAGAAATTTTCTCAATTTCAGCTGGAACATCATGAAGATGAACTTTTACTTGTTCGTCATCTCCTTCTCCTTCACCAGTACGGTTATCGCCTGTATGAACAACCGAACCGCCGCCACCTTCTGTTTGATTATAGAAAACAAAATCTTTATCAGAAGAACACTTACCAGTGCTGTCTAATAGGAAGATACTTGCGTCAAGGTCAAAGTCATTTCCGCCATCGTATTTATTTGTGTCCCATCCAAGTCCTACAATAACCTTTGATAGACCTGGATTTGTTTTTGTTAAATCTACTTTTTGTCCTTTAGATAATGATACAGCCATGCTCGTCAACCCCTTTAGAATTTTAGTAGTTTAATATTTTTTTGCAATGTCGCTTAAGCCAGCATCGTTCGTTCCATTACCAATCGCGGCAAATTTCCATTCACTGCCGTGGCGATAGATTTCTGCTACAAAGAGGCTTGTCTTACCAGAATAGTTATCTGTGAGATTAAATTTAATCATTTCTTCTTGATTCGACTGGTTTACTACGCGAATAAACGCATTTTGAATCATACCAAAATCCTGTTTGCGTTTCACAGCATCATAGATATTTACTACAAAAACGAGTTTTGTAATACGCTGTGGCACCTTACTGAGATCAACCATAATTTGCTCGTCATCACCGTCTCCAGCACCAGTCAGGTTGTCACCAGTATGATTGATACTTCCGCATGCGCTTTTTAAGTTACCGAAGTAAATTAAATCTTTTTTAGAAGTTAATTTGTCGTCCTCGAGCATAAGGAGAGAAGCATCACAGTCAACGTTAGCGCCGCCGCTTCCGCCTCCAAAAAGACCGCCTAGAAGACCACCTTTCTTTTGCTCAACTGGATCCCAACCAAGGCCAACCATAATTTTCGATAAGCCGGCATTTCCTTTTGTTAAGTCAATTCGTTGACCTTTCTGCAAAGAAATTGTCAAATCGTTTCACTCCTGTTAGTAGATTTAAGTTAAATATGAGATGGTGCGTGTTAAGTTTAATAGTTAACTGCCTATTCTGTAATACGTGCCTAGATTCAGAAAGTTTCATGTTTCAACAAAAAAATTGTTTTTAACTAGAAAAATGAATTCTTTCTATTTAAAACTAACATATTTTCAGCTAAAATGAATCCTTTAACCATTGAGCAACAACGATAAAATGAAAAGATTTTGTCGATTCTGTTAACATAGGGAACTAGCTACTTACTGAATAACTCTTTTATCCTTTGCTTCCTCCAACCAATCAGGAAATTCATTTAGAAGATTATTGTACAACACTTCATCACTTGTCCGGTCAATATCTCCTATATGGAAGAAGTTGGCGTTATCAATGAACCGTCCCGTCATTGTGTCCAATTTCTCAAGTACATCGAAGTTTGAATCTCCTATACCAATAAACTGCCAAAAAAGAGGTTGGTCTGAAGATTCGACAATGGCTTTCTTAATTCCACGTTTACAGCCCCCATCATTAATAAATACAATGAACACGGGCTCTTTCGATGGATCTTCTTCTACGTATTTACTAATGACATCTTCCATAACGAGAGGTTCATCATTTCGACCAAATTTATGAACGAGATCGTTCGAAAGAATTTGACGATCCACGTAACCTTCGAAATCAAATTCTGTTACAGGCTTTAATCGACTAAACTCATTATCGTATACCCATACATCTAGTGAACCATCATCATCGAATTGACTTGCGACTGCAAGAACTCGCTCGACGACTTTTTGAACGACGCCTTCTTTGTATAGTTTCCGCATTGAACCACTAATATCAAGGACAAGACCTACTCTAGCTACAACTTGATCTAAATTCTTTTTCTTCAAAATAATACCAGCGTTTTTCTTCATTAATGTAATACTCATCAGAGTGCCTCCTTTAAATTAAGAAAGAATAACTTCTTTTTCTATATGGCTAGCGCGAACACCCATTTCTGGATTTAAATTAAGGAACGGATTACCACCATTTTGCAACAGTTTAATCGCTTCGTACGGGATGTTTACGCCCGATAAGCAGCTAATATTCAATCCCCCAGCCATCCTTGGGTTAATTTCAAGAAGCTTTGGAATTCCATTGCTGAACTTAACTTGAATATTTGAGATGTAATCAATGTTATATTCCTTATGAATAGCTCGTGCAATCTCTAGTAACTCTTCATTGTTCTCAAGTTCTCTTACTCTTCCCTCAACTTTCTTACGAGGGATAGCAAGATGCAGCTCTCCATCATACGCAAGACAATCGATACTATACTCATAACCATCTAAGTACTCTAAGACCATTAAGTCTTGGAACGAATCTTTCTGACTTAAAATAGAGCAAGCTTGCTCTATTGAAATTCTTCTAGATACCCCACCCGTAAGAAGTTCTTCAATCGTTTCCTGCCCCTCACTAATAACCCGAAAACCATTGGCACCTTCACCAATCACAGGTTTAAAACAGACAGTATGACCTTTTTTACGAAGATGTTGATAAGCTTTTTTGAATTCTTCTACATTGGTAACTACTGCGTAATCTGGAATAGGAACGAGCGATGTCTTTTTCTCTGCTTCCTTTGTAAGAATGGATTGGTACATAGCCGCTTTATTATCCATAAGAGCCATTAATTCTGCGTCACATACGAGAACTTTTACACCGATGCTGTGAAATTTCGAAAGGTTTTTCGAGATGAGGACATTTTCTTTACGAGGTATGAACAAATCGATGTTCTTTTCAGCACAAACTTGTAGACAATACGCAACGTACGCATCGCCACTAATATCAGGTTCAACAAAAGAATGATCGCAATACTGTAAATACAAAGCATCTTCGTTCGGGTGTGAACCATACACTTCAAATTCTGCTCCATCTTCGTTTTGTCGAATTAACTCTATGTAATGTGCCACAGTAGTAAACCATCTATTAAACCAAATTTTTGTCATGTTTGACTCCTTCTTTGCTGTGAAAGTTGTTTCTTAATTCAGCTAATATAGTTAGCTTAACATGAATACTTATCTCGAGATTTCACCCTCCCCGTTTATCATTTCATTCCAAATTTAAACATTCGACAGGTTTCGAAATTCTCCTCTATCTAGCAAAAAATAAAGTGCGAACCTTAATAGGTCCACACTCTATTCTTAATTAAACGTTTATTTAATTTCTAAGCTTTTATTATTTCGACAAAATTTGAGCTTAATCGGGCGGTGACAGGCACTAATTTAAACCTCCAATAAACTCATCAACAACTCGATTAAACTTATCAGCTTCTTCTATAAACGGACAGTGACAGCTTTCTTCAAACAATTCAAGTTTCGAGTTAGGGATCGCTCGATTTAAGTGCTCCCCTGCTGCTACTGGGATGAGCTTTTCTTCTTTTCCAAAACACAATAGCGTTGGTTTCGTTATTTGGTTTAAATAAGGGCGGCAGTCAATGATGGATTGATCGAAAAGAATCGCGCTTGCAATGGAAGCAGGCATTTTGGTTGTCTCTGCTAACATCCACTCGAGCTCAGATTCAGACAAATCTTTTTTAAACATCAGTGGAATGAATCCTTGAAGCAATCCTTTTTGATCCGATTGAATCTCTCTCATCATTCCGGTGAGTGCCGGTAGATCAAATGCACCTATTTCAAAATCTGGCCACTTAAAATCTGATGCTAGTTCATCAACAATAACTGTCCCCTTCACGTTATCCTCACCGAACTGCTGCAAGTATTCCCATATTACAAATGCCCCCATTGACCATCCAACTAGCATTACGTCCTTCAGATGAAGCTGGTCAATAAATTTCTTCAGATCACGAGCATAGTTTGCCACTGTGTGCCCTGTTTGAACGTGTGAGGATTGGCCATGACCTCTTAAATCTAGAGAAATCGCACGATACTTTTGTCTGAAGTACGGAAGCTGCTTTTTGAAAAAGCGGCTACTCATCCAAACGCCATGAATGAAAATCACAGGCTGCCCCATACCAACATCTTCATAATAAAGCTCTACAGCATCTTCAATATTCAAAAATGGCATTGTTAACCCTCCTATAAATAAGAAATAATTGCCGTTAATCCTCATCGTATAGCTAACTCAAGTTTATCACGAGCATCATACGATACGTATGCAAGAACCTCTTCTTTTATCCATATATTGCTCGACAGCATTCGAGCCCGTTCGGGTGGTGACTGGCACTACCTATGCTAGAATATGAGGGAGAACATAATACAAATGTGAAGGAGGAGTTACAATGGGTATTTTAAGTGGATTTATGGGGAACGCTTCAACGATGAAGAAAGAAGATGTGCAAAAAGAGCTATCTACCATTCTTTCAGAAACAGAAGAGGTGAATGCCGCATTTAAGCTTGTGAGGGATCTAATCGTCTTTACAGACAAACGCCTTTTGTTTGTTGACAAGCAAGGCATGACAGGTAAGAAAGTGGAATATCATTCTGTTCTATACAAGAGCATTTCTCACTTCAGCATTGAAACAGCAGGACACTTTGATCTTGATGCAGAGCTTAAAATCTGGATTTCCAGTTCACAGGCTCCTACCTTCTCGAAGCAGTTTAAGAAGGATGATAGCATCTACACAATTCAAAAGATCCTTACTGAACTTTGTGGATGAGTCCCCAAAAGATAGAAAAGCAGAATCCCATCCATACGGGATTCTGCTTTTCATATTTTCCTTACCTATTATCCAACATCCTCTACCTTATCCTCATCCTCTACCCAATTCATTCTCTCTTCTTTCGTCATATAAGCAATTGTTAAACCACTCCACGCAAAGGCAATCGAAAGAATAGGAACAAGGTAATTTAAGATCGCATATGGTGCATAGTCAATCACAGACACTCCCAACGTACCAAATATAAATACAGCACATGTATTCCATGGAACAAACACAGAAGTTAATGTCCCACCATCTTCAATCGCACGTGATAAATTTTTGGGATGAAGATTTAGTTCTCTATATCTTTTTACATACATCCTGCCTGGGAGTACGACTGAAATATACTGCTCTGCTGTTAGAACATTTGTCGCAAATGCTGACATCACCGTCGTCGTTAATAAGCCCTTCGCTGTCTTCGCTATTTTAATAATTTGAGTTACGATTGCATTAAGCATTCCCGTATTCTCCAGTATTCCACCAAACGTCATCGCACAAATAACGAGTGATACGGTGTACATCATGTCGTCAATACCACCACGATTAAAAAGTTCATCGATTGTTGCGTTTCCCGTCTCGATGGAAAAGCCGCTTTGTAATGTATTCACAGCTGTTCCAACATCGCCACCCTGTACAAAAATGTCTGCTAGAAATCCTAGTATAATACCAGCCATTAGGGACGGAATTACGGGTACCTTTTTGGATACCAATACGATGACGAGTGCAGGCGCTAAAAGCAACCATGGCGAAATAACGAAAGAATCTTGTAGCACTTTCATAATGGATTCGATTTTCTCAAAATCAATTTTATTAGAGGAAAACTTTGTACCTAGATACCAGTACACGCTAAGCGCAATGATAAACGCCGGAATGGTGGTATACGTCATATGCTTGATATGCTCGAATAAATTCGCTCCAACCGTTCCAGAAGCTAGATTCGTTGTGTCTGATAGAGGAGACATCTTATCGCCAAAATAGGCTCCAGAAATAATCGCCCCAGCGACCATACCTGAAGGAATCCCCATACTCATTCCGATTCCCATTCCCGCAATGCCGATTGTTCCCATCGTTGACCACGAACTTCCAGTCGCAATTGAGACAATCGCACAAATGACGGCAATAGAAACTAAGAAAAAAGCAGGCGAAATGAGCTTTAAGCCATAATAAAACATCGTTGCAACAATTCCCCCGCCAATCCACGCTCCTATGACAATCCCGACAAGAATGATGATAACCACCGCTGGCAATGAAAGACGGATACCTTTATAAATACTAGATTCAATTTCACCCCAGCTATAACCAACAAACCACGCTATGAAAGCGGATACAAAAGCACCTAAAATAAGAGGGATGTGCGCACTTCCTTCAAACACGACAATGGTAAAACCCATCACAATAATCATGGCTATAAACGGTATAATTGCTAAACCAAAAGTCATCTCTTTGCCGCTTTTCCTCATTCGCTTACCTCCAATTTGACTGCCCACGGTCTACTTATGTACCCTTTCCGCTTATACAGAAAAGGGTGTTGCGTTTCTATCACTTCAATCGCTCCCGGTTATTAACAAATCATCTCTCAATGTTCCTAGCACTGTAACAGGTGTAATCTCTTCTCCCTGACTCACTTCTATTGAAAGGAGATGTCCACTCGCCCCAACATTAACGTGTTCAAGTTTACCTTCTACTGTCTTAACTAAAAACAATGTTTCCCACTCATATACGTGATCCAATGGCTGTGTAACGACTTGCTCAATTGTTCCAGAGTAAGGACTGTTGATTGTATGAACGATCTCATTCATTTTTTTCATCCTCCCTTTCGTTACAGTCATTTAAAAGCCGCTCGACCTAAACCCAACCTCGAAACTTTGAAGCTTCTGCCATCTTTCGAATTCCTGCCATATAAGCTGCTAACCTTGTATCAACGTGGTAAGTTTTTGAGATTTCATAAACTTTCGCAAAAGACTCAACGATCACTTTTCGCAACCTTGCTTCTACTTCTTCCTCTGTCCAATAATATCCCTGATTGTTTTGAACCCATTCAAAATAGGAGACTATCACACCCCCTGAACTTGCAAGCACATCGGGAACAAGTAAAATGCCCCGCTTTGTTAAAATTTTAGTGGCCTCGATTGTTGTCGGTCCATTCGCAGCTTCCACTACTATGGAAGCTTTAATAGCTGAAGCATTGTCGATGGTGATTTGATTGGAAATCGCCGCCGGAACTAGGATATCGCAGTCTAGCTCAAGCAGTTCCTTGTTCGTAATCGTATTCTTAAACAACGTTGTCACCGTTCCAAAACTATCGCGGCGATCTAGCAAGTCATCAATATCTAATCCATCGGCATCATAGATCGCACCATAGGCATCGGAGATCCCAATAATTTTAGCTCCTGCATCATGCATGAATTTCGCTAAAAAACTACCAGCATTTCCAAACCCTTGAATTACGACGCGCGCTCCCTGTAGCTTGATTCCTTTCTTTCTAGCAGCCTCTTCAATACAAATCGTTACGCCACGAGCTGTTGCTGTTTCCCTTCCATGAGAGCCACCAAGCACAACTGGTTTACCCGTAATGAATCCCGGAGAATCAAATTCACGAATCCGACTGTATTCATCCATCATCCAGGCCATAATTTGAGAATTTGTGAAAACATCTGGAGCAGGTATATCTTTTGTTGGACCAACGATCTGGCTGATCGCGCGAACGTAACCACGACTCAACCGTTCCAATTCTCGGAATGACATCTCACGAGGATCACAAATGATCCCGCCCTTTCCTCCGCCGTAAGGTAAATTGGCGATTCCACACTTTAAACTCATCCATAAAGATAAAGCCTTCACTTCATCTTCATTCACCTCTGGATGAAATCGCACCCCACCTTTTGTCGGTCCCACCGCATCATTATGTTGGGACCGATATCCGGTAAAAATTCGAACCTTGTCATTATCCATTCGAACGGGAATGCGGACAGTTAGCATTCTCATTGGTTCTTTTAAAAGTTCATACACCTCATCTGAATAGCCAAGTTGATCCAGTGCTTCCTTCACAACGATTTGAGTGGAGTAAAATAAATTCAGTGATTCCGTATCTTGTTTTTCAGCCTGCTTTAAATGTTGGCTAACTGCCGCTTCCATGTAGACACCTCATCTTATTTATTGTTCTTACTTGGACAACACATTTACGATTTTAGCTATGGCCCAATCAAGATCTTCTCTTGAAATGATAAGCGGTGGCGCAAATCGGATCACCGTATCATGCGTTTCCTTACATAAAAGCCCTTCTTCTTTTAACTTTTCGCAGTAAGATCTTGCTGGCTTTGTTAATTCAACTCCGATAAATAATCCTTTACCACGTACTTCTTTAATTAGAGGGTTATCGATTTCCTTTAATTTTTCTTGAAAATAGTTTCCAAGCTCGAGTGACCGCTGAGCTAACTGTTCGTCTTCTAAAACTTCAAGAGCAGCAACGGAAACGGCACAGCCAAGCGGATTCCCACCAAATGTGGATCCGTGTGAGCCAGGATTAAAGACACCAAGAATCTCTTCATTAGCAGCAATACATGAGATTGGGAAGACGCCTCCGCCTAGCGCTTTTCCAAGAATGTAAATATCCGGTTCAACATTTTCCCAATCGCACGCAAATGTTTTACCCGAGCGCCCAAGACCAGCTTGAATTTCATCTGCAACGTAAAGCACATTATTTTCTTTACAAACATCATAAGCTTCCTTTAAAAAGCCTTCTGGAGGAATGACAATCCCTGCTTCTCCTTGAATCGGTTCAAATAGGAAAGCAGCTGTATTTGGTGTAATGGCATTTCGTAGCGCATCAATATCACCGTATGGAATCAATTTAATTCCCGGTAACATTGGACCAAATCCTCTCTGGTATTCAGCCTCAGAAGAGAGAGATACAGCCGTCATTGTACGTCCATGGAAATTTCCGACACATGCAATAATTTCAGCCTGATTTTCTGAAACGCCTTTCACATCATAAGCCCAGCGTCGCACCGTTTTAATAGCGGTTTCCACTGCTTCTGCCCCAGTGTTCATTGGAAGAACTTTTGCTTTATTTGTTAGCTTTGCTACCTTCTCATAAAACGGAGCCAATTGGTCGTTATGAAAAGCTCGGGATGTTAATGTAATGCGATCTGCCTGGTCCTTTAAGGCTTGAATAATTTTCGGATGACGGTGTCCTTGATTAACTGCTGAATAAGCACTCAACATATCCATATATCGGTTACCTTCAGGGTCTTTCACCCACACCCCTTCTGCATCCGTAATAACAATTGGAAGCGGGTTATAGTTATTCGCTCCAAATTGGGTTGTTTTTTCAATCACATTCTCAGTCGTTGTTTGTGTCTTCATGTTCTTCCTCCTTTAAAAGTTCGCCTCACCTAGAGGAGCAAAAAGAACTTCGCTCTCCCTCTCCTTAGTAACAAGCAAGTTTTATGCCAACTTTTTAAAACGATTAAATCTTAGGAAGGACGGGGATTATTCAATTTCACCATGCAAAACCTCTTTGCATACAATTGATTTATTTTGCATGTGTGTGCAAAATAATATTGCAATCCATGTACTTCCATACATACAATAGCGGTAGTAACAAAGGAGGTACGTAACTTGGATAATGAAACGGAGAACGATTGGAAAGCACTTAAAACTATGAATCATGTATACAAAAAAATCATCGATGAAATCGACGTCGGCGTTCATGTGATTGATGAAAAAGGCAAAACGATCATTTATAATCCTAAAATGATGCAAATTGAAGCCATGGATCGTCAGGATGTTGTTGATAAATATTTATTAGATGTCTTTATGTTCTCAGCGAATGAGAGCAGCACGCTTGTTAAGGCACTTCAAAAAGGCATCGAAACGTCGAATGTGAAGCAAACGTATTTCAATAATAAAGGGAAAGAAATCACAACAATTAACAACTCATTTCCCATTTTAGAAAATGGAACTATTAAAGGCGCTGTCGAGATTTCTAACGACGTAACAAAGCTTGAACGGTTAATTCGTGACAATATGAATCGAAAAGGAAACACTCGATTCACATTCGATAGCATTATTGGAGATAGTCTTGCCATTCAAGAAGTGATTGAGAATACAAAACGAAGCACACGAACATCGTCGTCTGTTTTGATCGTTGGGGAAACCGGAACAGGAAAAGAATTATTTGCTCAAAGCATCCACAATGGTAGCCACCGTTCTTCCGCTCCGTTTATTTCGCAAAACTGTGCTGCCTTACCTGATAATTTGATTGAAAGCCTTCTGTTCGGTACGAAGCGAGGCGCATTTACAGGAGCAACTGAGCGACCAGGCTTATTTGAACAAGCAGAAGGCGGGACGTTATTACTTGATGAAATTAATTCTTTAAGTATGAATTTACAAGCGAAACTATTGAGAGTCCTACAGGAAAAAACAATTCGGCGCATTGGTGACACAGAAGATAAGGCCATTGACGTTAGAATCATCGCTACAATGAACGAAGATCCCATTGAAGCCATTGCGAAGGAACGAATGCGTAAAGACTTGTATTACCGACTTGGGGTTGTGACTCTATTTATCCCTCCACTTAGAGAAAGGAAAGAGGACATCTCTTTATTAGTGGATTCGTTTATCTCAAAATATAACGATCTCTTTCAAATGGATGTTAAAGGAGTAGATACGGAAGTCTCTGAATCATTTCAAGCTTACGACTGGCCAGGGAATGTACGAGAATTAGAACATATTATTGAAGGGGCAATGAATTTAATGATGAGCGAAGACATCATACACTATTCTCATTTGCCCATTCAGTATCGAAATAAATCGCCATTACAAAAAGAAAGGCATTTGATTGAGGCTAATCAACTTACCATACATCATTCCAATCAAATTATCCCATTGAAAGAACAAATGGAGAAAGCTGAAAAAGTTTATATCCAAAAGGTGCTTCAAGAAAACAAAAGTAATATCTCAAAAACCGCAAAAGTGTTAGGTCTAAGTAGACAAAGCTTGCAGTACCGGTTAAGGAAATTTGATATTCAAACGTAAAAATAAGAGGCTAGATGAAATCGTAGCTTATGTGTGAGTGATTCGCCTTCTCTCTTCCATCCATTTTATCTCTTCATTAAAACACGTATAATAAGAAGTAACCGCTTTACCATTCGACAGAATTTGACTTAAACCGGGTGGTGACAGGCACCAGAAAGACCAGAAAGGAGCTTCCCCTCATGTTCGAACTCTTGCTTACGATGCTAGAGCGACTTGGCATTATCGTCACAATTGCGTTTGTGCTAACCCGCTTTCGCTTCTTCCGAGATATGATATACAGCGATCAGCTTGCTCGTAAGCAGCAGTATGTTGCGATTGGCTTCTTTGGTTTCTTTGGGATCATCGGAACATATACAGGATTAACATTTAGTACAGATTCACTCCAATTTAATTCATGGCCACTTGAAGTTTCTTCTGACGAAGCCATCGCGAATTCAAGAGTAATCGGAGTCGTTCTTGCTGGACTTCTTGGTGGAAAGAGGGTTGGATTTGGTGCAGGGCTAATTGCAGGGATTCATCGCTATATGCTTGGTGGATTTACAGCAGTAGCTTGTGGACTTGCCTCCATTATTGCTGGACTTATCGCTGGCTCTCTACACAAACGAAACCGTCATGTAAAACTTCGATCAGCCTTTATGATCGGTGCAGGTGCAGAAGCCGTTCAAATGCTCATTATCTTGCTTCTTTCAAAACCGTTTCAAAATGCCATGGCTCTTGTAGAAGTGATCGGAATTCCAATGATTCTCGCAAACGGAATTGGCTGTGCTCTCTTCCTCCTTATCATAAAAAATGTTGTAAACGAGGAAGAAAAAGCTGGTGCGCTTCAGGCACAGAAAACCCTTCGTATCGCGGATCAAACACTTGGTTATCTCAGACAAGGGCTTTCTGAAGCTTCAGCTCATGAGGTCTGTCAGATTCTTCATCGAGAAATTGAAGGTAGCGCAGTAGCGATAACGGATCGTACACACATTTTAAGTCACGTTGGCCTTGCGAACGACCATCATCAATCAGGACACGAGATTCAAACGACCATTACAAAAGACGTGATTCATAAAGGTGAAATTGTTATAGCAAACGATCAAACCATTCACTGTGCTGAGAAAAATTGTCCGCTCGGAGCAGCCATTATTGCTCCCCTTAAACAGCGAGGTAAAACAATCGGCACGCTAAAATTCTATTTCCGATCGGAAAAAGAGATCACCCATATTATTACTGAGCTCGTTCTCGGTCTCAGCAATCTTCTTAGTAATCAGTTAGAAATAGCTGAAGCGGATAAAGCCTATCAGCTCGCAAAAGAAGCCGAAATCAAAGCATTACAAGCACAAATCAGTCCGCACTTTCTTTTTAATTCACTGAATACAATTATTTCGTTAATTCGTATTGAACCTGATAAAGCACGTAAATTACTCGTTTCCCTTTCACACTTTTTAAGACAAAATTTATCTGGTACTACAGCGAACATGACCTCGCTTAACCAGGAGTTAAAACACGTGAAAGCCTACCTTGAAGTGGAAGAAGCACGATTTGTAGACAGACTAACCGTTAAATATACAATCGATGAAAGTGTATTATCCGTCCAATTACCTCCACTCACGTTACAGCCGATTGTTGAGAATGCTATTAAACATGGTATCAAAAATAAGGAAAACGATTGTCTTGTTGAAATTGCAATTGCTCAAAATCCAAACGGGGTTACTGTTTGCGTAACTGATAACGGTGAAGGGATTTCCCCTGATCGTTTACCAGAGCTTGGTAGAGTACACGTGTCGTCAGAAATTGGTACAGGGCTTGGCCTCTATAACGTTAATCGTCGCCTAACAATGCTATTTGGAAGCGAAGCAAGCCTTGCCATTCATAGCGAGCCTTGCAACGGTACAACCATTTGCTTTTTGATTCCACTAATGGAGGACTAATAGATGAACGAAATGAAATGTTTAATCGTGGATGATGAACGATACAGCCGCCAGGAACTCGTTCATTTACTCTCACATTTTAAGTCGATAAATGTGATCGGTGAGGCTGATTCAGGTGAAACAGCAGTGATCAAAGCACTTCAACTTCAACCAGATGTTGTTTTTCTTGATGTTGAGATGCCCAAAATGAATGGGATGGAAGCAGCAAAAGCCTTATTGGAACTTAAGAAATCTCCTCTAATCGTTTTTGCGACCGCTTATCCTGAATTTGCTGCAGAAGCTTTTCGATATGAAGCGATTGACTATCTTCTGAAACCCTATGATGAAGAACAGCTTCATCAAACCGTACAACGTCTAGAGAAGTTGATGCAAGTATCTACTAAAGAAGAACCTCCGCCAAAGAAAGGCAAGCTCTCAGTTGAACTAGAAGGTGAGATTCATTACCTCGATCCCAATGATATCCTCTTTATTTTTCGCGATGAAAAAGTCTCACGGATCGTTGTAAAAAATGGCGAGTACGAAGTGAAGATGGCGCTAAAAGAACTTGAAAGCCGACTATCCTCCTTTTCGTTTTTTAGAATTCATAAAGGATATCTAGTTAATCTTCACTACGTGACGCGCCTGACCCCATGGTTTAATGGTGCTTATCAGCTTGAATTAGAAGGTGTTCGAGAAAAGCTTTCTGTAAGTCGTAATTATGTAAAAGCACTACGTACAGAACTTGAATTGTAATTCCGAGTGCATTTCAGTCTTTCATACAAACATCTCAATCCAACTTTCAGACATGTTAGAGCGGAATTAATCCATTCCTCCCTCTCATCTCTTATACTTTATGTAAACGCATACATTGTACGGAAAGGGATGGTTTCATGTATACATTTCTAGCAGGAATTGCACTTCTTATAATTGGTTATTTTACTTACGGAAAATTTGTTGAGAAAATTTTTGGCATTAAGGAAGCACGTCAAACCCCCGCCTATACGCATCAGGATGGCGTCGATTACCTTCCAATGAACACGAAGAAGAACTCCTTGATTCAATTATTGAACATTGCAGGAGTTGGTCCAATCTTCGGCCCGATTCTTGGTGCACTCTACGGGCCAGTCGCTTTTCTCTGGATCGTATTTGGCTGTATTTTCGCAGGAGCTGTTCACGATTACCTTACAGGAATGATCTCCATTCGTAACAGGGGCGCTCACTTACCTGAACTTGCAGGAAAGTTTCTTGGAAAAGTGATGAAGCACGTTGTGAATGCTTTCGCTGTGCTACTTCTCCTCCTAACAGGAACGGTGTTTGTCACAGCACCAGCTGGACTATTGAACAACTTAATGAACGGCTGGGCAACAATGGGTCTTATTCTAGGAGCGATTTTTGTTTACTATATCCTAGCTACATTGCTACCGATTGATAAAATCATTGGACGCTTTTATCCGATTTTTGGTGCGCTTCTTCTTATTAGCGCACTCGGCGTTGGTGCTGGACTTGTGTTCACTGGCGCACCGATTCCTGAAATCACGCTAAGTAATTTCCACCCTGACAACGCACCAGTCTTTCCGTTGTTATTCTTAACAATCTCTTGCGGCGCACTTTCTGGATTTCACGCTACACAAACGCCAATCATTTCGCGTACAACGCAAAATGAAAAACAAGGTCGCAACATTTTCTACGGAATGATGATTGCAGAAGGTGTCATTGCAATGATTTGGGCTGCTGCTGCTATGAGCTTATTCAATGGACCGGTTGGGTTAAATGAACTGCTTGCAAATGGTGGTCCCGCTGCGATTGTAAGTGAAGCTTCTACTCTCATGCTAGGTGCGATCGGTGGAACGCTTGCCATTCTTGGTGTCATCGTCCTTCCAATCACGTCCGGCGATACAGCCTTCAGAAGTGCTCGTATGATTATTGCAGATTACTTTAATTACTCTCAGCGTAAAGTAACAAATCGCCTCTGGATCGCACTACCGCTTTTCGTTGTCGCATTTGGGCTTACGAAAATTGATTTTACCCTTCTGTGGAGATACTTCTCATGGGCTAACCAGTCTACAGCGATGATTGCCTTATGGGTTGGCGCGATGTACTTGTTTATTGCGAAGAAAAACTACTGGATTGCCATGATCCCAGCAATTTTTATCACAATGGCAACGACAACTTACATTCTTAATGCACCAATCGGCTTTCGCTTACCAATGAATGTCGCCTACATCGGCGCAACCATCATTACGATCGGCGTTATTGTAGCTTTCTTCTACTCTGCTCGTAAGCAACGCGCTGCCAACATTCCACTAGAAATCGACATTTCCGGTTGGGATAAGGATAGCGTTGCTTAAAGGGATACATTGAACAGAGAATCCCCTTTGACGGATAGCGTATTAAACCGAAAAGGTGTGATGATATGGGCTGCTGCCAATCGAAAGATAAAACGACTCTTGAAGAGGAAGAAGAACGTATTAATGAGAAGGGAAAAGAACAGCTCCCTCTCTTTGGAAAAGTGATTCTTAGCGTTTTGTTTCTTTGCGGAATTGCGCTAATCACCTATTTATGAAATTTTAAAAAGGGAGCGAGATCGAATCCATGATCTCGCTCCCTTTTTACTACTCAATCGAAAGATGCCGAACTCTTTCAGGGTTATACTCATTTAGCCAATCATTCGCTTCTTGAATAAGCCATTTCCCATACTGATCCAAAAAATGAGTAATCTCTTCTCTTGAGGATGTAGGAAATACAGCGTATGTTAAGGCTTGTTTCATATAAGACTCTTTATGTGGATAAAAATTACTAAACAGCTTATAAGCTGGATAAAGGTCTCTTGTATACATTGGATCTTTCTCCATCACAAGCGCGAGACCGCTCCGGACAATGATTTTCATAATCCATCCGCAGCAATCCGCTATATCTTCAATATCTTCATTTCCAACAAGATCGCTTTTTGCCTGAACGATGTGGTTTTCTAGCTGAATCAGATGATCATTTGCAAGAGCTCTATGTGGCTTGAACCTAGGAATAGCTTTTGCCACATCTTTTCCATAAACACAGAGACTGGACGTTTTCAGCATGAATGGAATGATTGAAAAGGAAGTTAACCCCTCTAACTCTTTAGCTGAATAGAAACTTATCTCACACCCATTTAACCATGGAAATTCATCAACTAATTGTTGATTCAATAATTCAGCTACTTGCTCATTCCCGTTCTCTGTTAAAACAATGAGATCCAGATCAGACACACCTTCTATTCCTTTCCCCTTTGGCACTGATCCTCTTAAATAAATACTGCTTAAAGGCATAGCTATAGTTAAAATCTCCACAGCACGATCGATCGCGTTTCGATAGTTTCTATTGATTTTCTCCCAGGACGTATCATTTACAAGGTACCCCTTATGATCGACTTGATAGAAAGACCCAATTTGTTTAATACCGTCCATTTCATCCCTCCTTCTTTCTATCCTTATCATAGCTACTTTATTCCTTTTACAAAAGAGCCGTTATTTTGTTTCAGCTCCATTCCTGTCCAAACCCCATCTATCTGAATTTCATAAAGTAATAATGCACGATCTAAGAGTTTCCCGACTCTTACATTTAACAAGAAAAGAGGAATAACATGTCTTATCACGACGAATTCACTAAAAACGATGGTAGGTGTATAGCCATTCGCTGTCATGATGGCAAAACGCATTACGGTTACATCGATCATTGTGACCGCGACAATGTCTATCTTCGACCAATGGATGGCCAAAACGATGGTCCAGGCTTTGGAAGCTACTTCTTTTTCGGAGCGGCTCTCATTGCAGTCGGTCTTGCCTCCATCGCCGCTTATAGCTGGTCACCTTTCTTTTTCTGGTAAAAAGCAAAACGCTCAGATTTTGAGCGTTTTTTTACATAGACTTCTCATGTAATCATATTTATTTTACCTTATAAAATTAATTTTTCATGTAAACCTTTTCATGTGATCTTTGTCACATATGAGCAATTAAATCCACGTTATATTATGTATGTGAAAGACATCACATACAATAGATTGGTGGAATTAATATGAAAAACGAACGATATACAACTAGAGTTGCTGTCATTGGAACTGGATTTGTTGGGACAAGCTATGCTTTCGCCTTATTAAATCAAGAAGTAGTAAATGAAATGGTGCTCATTGACTTAAATAAAGAAAAAGCTGAAGGAGAAGCAAGAGATTTAAATCACGGGATGCCGTTTGGATCAGCTATGAGAATTTGGGCAGGGGATTATGAAGACTGTCGAGATGCTGACATTGTCGTAATTACAGCCGGCGCAAATCAGAAACCTGGGGAAACGAGACTTGATCTTGTTGAAAAGAATGTAAACATCTTCAGGGGAATTGTTACTGCCGTTATGGAGAGTGGTTTTGACGGACTATTCATCGTTGCAACGAATCCAGTAGATATCCTCTCTTATGCTACATGGAAATTCTCTGGTCTACCGATGGAACGCGTTATTGGTTCTGGTACGATTCTTGATACCGCAAGACTTCGTTACTTAATCGGCGATCATTTCAAGGTCGATTCTAGAAATGTACATGCTTATATCCTCGGCGAGCATGGCGATACGGAGCTTCCAGTATGGAGCCACGCTACCATTAGTAGCCGCCCAGTAACGAAAATGCTATCAGAAGAAGAGTTGCCAGTACTTGACGAGATTTTCACGAACGTCCGCGACGCAGCTTACCACATTATTCATCGGAAAGGCGCAACTTATTACGGTATTGCAATGGGACTTGTACGTCTGACCAAAGCGATTCTAAGAAACGAAAGCTCTATCCTAACGATTTCAACATTGATGCAAGGTGAATATGGTCTTAATGACATCTATATTGGCGCACCTGCCATTATCGACAGAAACGGTATTCGAGAAATTGTAGAGCTTGATCTCACAGAGACCGAGATGAAACAACTGCATCATTCTGCAAGGACGTTACGCGAAGCAATGAAACCCTGTTTTGAGACGGTTAAATGAAACCCTACTATAACACATAAGAGGTGATCCCCATGGAAACATGGACACAAGTATATGACCCATTTAATAACATCTGGCTATCCGCTTTTATTGCTCTTATTCCGATTTTCTTTTTCTTTCTTGCTCTTACAGCATTTCGAATGAAAGGGCATATCGCTGCTACTGTTACAGTGATGCTCGCTATAGTGATTGCGATTCTCTTCTATGATATGCCTATTACGATGGTTGCAGCGACAACTGGTTACGGTTTTGCATTTGGCTTATGGCCAATTTCTTACATCGTAATTGGAGCTGTCTACCTTTATAAACTTTCTGTAAAAAGTGGGCAATTTGATATTATCAGAAGTTCCATTGTATCCATTACGGACGACAAACGAATTCAAATGTTACTCGTCGCCTTTTCATTCAATGCGTTTCTTGAAGGCGCAGCTGGTTTTGGCGCACCGATTGCCATTACAGCCGCCCTACTTGTCGGACTTGGATTCGAACCACTTAAAGCAGCTGGACTATGTTTAATCGCTAATACAGCTAGCGGTGCTTTTGGCGCAATGGGCATCCCAGTCATTGTTGCTGGTCAAGTAAGTGGACTCGCCCCAATGGAAATTGGGCAATTTCTCGGCACGTCTCTTCCCTTTATCTCTTTCACAATTCCATTCCTACTCGTCGTCATTATGGATGGTATGAAAGGCTTGAAAGAAGTATGGCCACCAGCTCTCGTTGCCGGTAGCACATATGCCATTACGCAATGGGCGACAGTCACATTTATTGGACCTGAACTCCCTAACATTACGTCTTCCATCGTTAGTTTAGTAGCCGTAGCTGTATTCGTGAAAATATGGCATCCAAAAATGCAACAAACTCAGGGAATTAACCCTGAAGTGGAGGCACAACTGGCTGTTTCTCTTGACCCTGATGCTCAACTAACCGCAGGTAGAATTTTAAAAGCATGGTCTCCATTTATTGCGTTAACAGGAATGGTAACAATCTGGAGTTTAAAACCTTTCAAAAATTTATTTGTAGAAGGCGGATTACTTGAAGCAACAATTCTTCAAATTCCTGTACCTGGACTCCATAATCTCGTCATTAAAACAGCACCAATTGTAAGTGAACCTACACCATATGGGGCGATGTTGAAACTTGATCTTCTTTCAGCAACAGGAACAGCCATCTTCATCGCTGCGGTCCTATCTATTTTCATTCTTAGAATGAGTCCTAAAGCAGCGCTAGAAGCTTTTGTTGAAACAATAAAAGAACTTCAAAAGCCCGTACTTACAATTATGATGGTGCTAGGATTTGCCTTCATTGCAAATTATAGTGGCATGAGCTCTACATTAGGTCTAGCTCTTGCTGCAAGCGGAGGTGTCTTCCCATTCCTTTCTCCACTCCTAGGATGGCTTGGCGTATTCTTAACTGGTTCTGTTACGTCTAACAATGCTTTATTCGGGAACTTGCAACAAATTACTGCTCAACAAATTGCTGTTCTTCCAATGGTTCTCGTTGCTGCGAATACTGCAGGTGGCGTGATGGCAAAAATGCTATCTCCTCAGTCTATCGCTGTTGCAACAGGTGCGGTTGGCCTAGTAGGACGAGAAGGAGATCTCTTCCGTTTCACTCTCAAATATAGCTTCGTCTTTTTACTCATCACCGGGGGCATCACTTTTGCGCAAGCGATTTTCATAAGTTAACCATTTATTTTAGGAGTCAGGAAACTGACTTCTATTTTTTTGCTTAACTAAATTTAGACGCTAATTTTAAAGACATGTCCACACCATTCAATCAGTTTGTCCATATACTGCTATCAGAAGATGGCTTTTGAGGAGTGAAATAAATGGGTTGTTTTATTAGAGGACCAGTGATCATTACAAACAATAGCGGAACGGTAGTCCAATGTGCACACACGATCTCCCCAATCTCCGTAAGTAATACGGTTAGTGGATCCGGTGGGGGCAATACAGGATCATTTATGATTGTAAATAATTTCTATAGCGTTGCAAAAGGAATAAAGTCCGGACAATAGGCATCATTATCCTTTTTATGAAGTAAAGCCAATCGATTAACGATTGGTTTTTTCAATTCCTAACGTAATGAAAGTGTCAGGAGATATGCGATAATGAAGAGGACTCTAATCCAATCAGAGAGGTGGTAAGTAACATGGAGAAATTTTTCTACGGAGATAACGAAAATCAATTTGGCGAACTACGACTTCCAGAAGGAGAAGGACCTTTCCCTGTGGCAATCGTTATTCACGGCGGCTTTTGGAGAAAACCGTTCACACTCGAGATCATGAGAAAAGTAGCGGAAGATTTAACAGCGAGTGGATTTGCCACGTGGAATATTGAATACCGTCGAACGGGACAAGAAGGTGGAGGTTATCCTGGAACACTTACAGATGCTGCAAAAGCAACTGACTACATAAGGACACTTGCAGAATCCTTTCCGCTCGATCTAAACAAAGTGGTTACGATTGGACATTCAGCTGGGGGCCATCTTGCTACATGGATTGCTGCGCGTCACCGTATAGATAAGAATAGTGAGTTATTCATTACGGACACCCCTCTTCCTATTCACGGAGTGGTTAGCCTTGCAGGTGTGAACGATCTTGAAATGATGCATGGTGTTCATGAGTACAGAGATCAAGTTCTCTCTCTTGAACCAAATAATCCTACCGCAGAACTACTAGGTGGTTCGCCTAGAGAATATCCAGAGCGCTACAAAAATGCTTCCCCTGTGGAACTTCTTCCGCTTGGTGTGCAACAAATTCTCGTTCATGGTGCGCTAGATATCAATGTTCCGATCGGGATTAGTGATTACTACCAGCGCGAAGGTGAAGGCGAAGGCGATTTTGTTAAATTGATCGAGCTTCCTTCAGCAGAACACTTTGTGCTGACCGATACAACTTCATTTGCATGGGAAACGATTAAAGAAGAACTTTCACTTTTAGTCGAATATTAAAATAAACGAAAAGCCGGGGAGCGCCCCGGCTTTTCGTTTATTTCTATACAGACTCTTTCGTCTCAATCGGTTTGCCAAGGACGTTCTGATTGTAATTCTTCCCCCACTCATACATGGAGTCGAGTATAGGCATTAATGTTTCACCTTGCTCGGTAAGGGAATACTCTACTTTCGGAGGGACAACAGGGTATACTTCTCGATGTACGATTTGGTCGTCTTCTAATTCTCGTAGCTGGTTCACTAGCATACGCTGTGTAATTCCCGGCATTAGTGACTTTAGCTCACCAAATCGCTTCGTTCCCTGCTTACCTAAATGCCATAAGATAAGCATTTTCCATTTGCCTCCGATAACCGCAAGCGTTAATTCTTTTTCACAGTAAAATGTTTTATCCTGGGTACGTGACATACGCATCACCTCCGTTTAAGCCCAGTATAACTCATAGTATACTTTTTGACACTATGTAAGTTTAATGTGCGTACTTACATTAATAGGTTGTAAGCAGTATACTTGCTACTACACCAACAGATCGATTATATTGGTGTCGGACAAGAGAGAGAAAGAAAAAATATGGACTGGGAGTGAAAGCATTATGAAATTACAGCTAGCATTAGATTTGGTAAACACAGAAGAAGGTATTGAACTAGTGAAAGAAGTTCAGGAGCATATTGATATCGTTGAAATCGGTACGCCGATCGTCATCAATGAAGGTCTTCGTGCTGTCAAAGATATGAAAGCAGCATTCCCTAACCTTGAAGTTCTTGCAGACCTTAAAATTATGGATGCTGCAGGATATGAAGTTATGAAAGCATCTGAATCTAACGCAGATATCATCACAATTCTTGGTGCTGCTGAAGATGAATCAATCAAAGGTGCTGTTGAAGAAGCGAAGAAACAAGGTAAGGAAATCCTTGTTGATATGATGGCAGTGAAAGATCTCGCAACTCGTGCGAAAGAAGTAGACGCACTTGGCGTTGACTATATTTGTGTCCACACTGGATACGATCTTCAAGCAAAAGGCCAGAATTCTTTCGAAGACCTTGAAACAATTAAAGGCGTCGTAAAGAATTCGAAAACAGCAATCGCTGGTGGCATTAAGCTTGATTCTCTTGAAGAAGTTGTAAAAGTACAACCAGACCTTGTCATCGTAGGTGGCGGTATTACTGGTGAAGACGATAAAAAAGCCGTTGCATCAAAAATGCAAGAGCTTATTAAAGGATAATCAATCATGCAGACTACTCACTATTTAGCTGAAATCATTGATGAGCTAAATCGTTCAGTAGATCTCATTGCTGAC
Source organism: Anaerobacillus sp. 63XJN7_4_ISO-PGPR-S23-413 (assembly GCF_056173725.1). Taxonomy (NCBI): domain Bacteria; kingdom Bacillati; phylum Bacillota; class Bacilli; order Caryophanales; family Bacillaceae; genus Anaerobacillus; species Anaerobacillus sp. 63XJN7_4_ISO-PGPR-S23-413. The sequence goes on along the minus strand of NZ_CM149688.1, from coordinate 329,046 downwards.
GAAGAAGCGGAACAGCTCGCTAACGAAATTCTGGAAGCGAACAAGGTTTTCGTTGCTGGCGGTGGTCGATCTGGCTTTATGGCAAAGTCTTTTGCGATGCGCATGATGCACATGGGAATTGATGCTTACGTTGTTGGCGAAACGGTCACACCAAACTTTGAAGAAGGTGATCTTGTCATCATCGGATCAGGTTCTGGTGAAACGAAACAGCTCGTTTCCATTGCTAATAAGGCCGCCAATATCGGCGGAAAGATCGCAGCTGTAACAATTAATCCTGACTCAACAATTGGCGAGCTAGCAGACATCATCGTAACATTACCAGGTTCACCAAAGGATCAGTCAGGTGATTATGAAACGATTCAGCCAATGGGCTCTTTATTTGAACAGACTCTTTTACTTTTCTATGATGCGATAATTTTACGCTTTATGGATAAGAAAGGGTTGGATACGAATAAGATGTATGGAAAGCATGCGAACTTAGAATAGTGTTAAACGCCTGAAAAACCTCTAAAGTAGAGGTTTTTCAGGCGTTTTTGCATGATAGCATACTCTATCTTCCTTTTATCCCCAACAAACCCATGACATTTATCATGGTTATGTCCTGACGTTTGTGTCTTACACCATGACACCAAATCCTCTATCATTAGGCTTAACGTTATTTCAACTATGCCTAACAAAGGGGTAACCATATGAATGAACAAAAACAAAAACAAAAAGAATTGAAAAAAAGTGTATCAACTTTCGCAAAACCCGACACGGTCGTAGGGGTACGACAGCTCTTGAACACCCTTCTTCCATTCTTATTGCTATGGTTTCTGGCTTATCAGAGCTTAAGCGTGTCCGCCTGGCTAGCCGTTCCACTTGCGATGATCGCAGGAGGATTTGTCGTTCGAATCTTTATTATTTTTCACGATTGCACGCACGGCTCTTTCTTCAAGAGTCAAAAAGCAAACCGGATAGTTGGTACGATCTCTGGGATCATCACTCTCTTCCCGTTTGAAAAATGGAAACGCGAGCATAATATTCATCACGCAACAAGTGGAAACTTAGATAAGCGTGGAACAGGTGATATCTGGGTGATGACAGTTGAAGAGTATGCTGCAGCTACATTCTGGGGTAGACTCGCTTATCGTCTCTACCGTAACCCGATTGTGATGTTCGGACTTGGTCCGATCTATCTTTTCCTTATCGCTAACCGTTTTAATCGCAAAGACGCGAAACGTAAAGAGCGTATGAGCACATACATTACCAACGCATCAATCGTTGCGATCTATTCCCTATTGATCCTGGCTATTGGATGGGAAGCGTTTCTAATCATTCAACTTCCAATTCTTTATGTTGCTGGTTCACTTGGAATCTGGTTGTTCTATGTTCAGCACCAATTCGAGGACTCTTATTATGAAGATGAAACAGAGTGGGACTTTGTAAAAGCAGCCGTGGATGGCAGTTCTTACTATAAACTTCCTAAACTTCTTCAGTGGGTATCCGGAAGCATCGGGTATCATCACGTGCATCACTTAAGTCCAAGAGTGCCAAATTATCATCTTGAAAAGGCGCATGAATCAACGCCTCCATTGCATAAGGCGACGACGATTACGTTATTATCAAGCCTTGAATCCATTCGATTCCGTCTATATGATACAAAGAATAAAACGTTCGTTACATTTAAAGAAGTAAAACCACTTCTTAAAAATCCTGCAAAGCTTGCGATGATGACTACGAAAAGACCAAGCTTCCAGGAAAAATAACATTACTGAAAAACCCATTCAGCCTGGATGGGTTTTTCAATATCTTTAAAGAGATTATACTAATGGTAGATAAGTGACAGGCGAATACTGATGGTATATCCTGTAATTAAAGCACCTCGAAAGGAGATCCCTATGCAAAGCTGGTATCATATCATTCCTAAGAACACTGGGATCAGTTCTTACGTTTGGATTATTTTTTGTTTGCTACCCTTCTTTTTTATTTTCCGATCTTCATCGGTTATAGAAATTACAATCGGCATCTTCGTCATTCTTTTATTTTTCTTATCCTATCGATTATCTTTCATATCAAATAGTAAATTAGTCTATTTATGGGTCAGCATTGAAATGGCCATAAGTATTGTGATGACGATCTTATTCGGTTATGTCTACTTCGCTCTGTTTTTAGCGTTTTTCATTGGTAGCATCGAAAATAAAGCAGGTTTTCTAACACTCTATATTGTTCATCTCACAACGACTATAGCTGCAACAGTCATTATATTCTTCACTCACGATGATACATTACTACCACAGCTCCCATTTATTTTCATCTGTGTGCTTGGAGTGGCTCTGCTTCCTTTTACCATTCGCTATCGAAACAAACAGCACCGCTTGGAGCAACAACTCCAAAACGCGAATGAGAAAATTTCGCAGCTGATGGTGATTGAAGAAAGAGAACGGATTGCGAGAGATTTACATGATACACTCGGGCAAAAACTATCGATGATCGGACTTAAAAGTGATTTAGCTAGAAAGCTAATTCCTGTTAAGCCTGATGCTGCTATTAATGAAATTCATGATATTCGACAAACAGCCAGAACCGCTCTAAAAGAAGTACGTGAAATGGTATCGAATATGCGTGGAGCCAGAGTTGAAGACGAGCTTTTACGCGTACAACAAATTTTACAGGCCGCAGAGATGGAATTTCATTTTGAAGGTAATCAACAACTTGAGAATACACCGTTACTCGTAGAAAATGTCTTAAGCATGTGTCTCAAAGAAGCTGTGACGAATATCGTCAAGCACAGTAACGCTTCATGGTGCAGAGTTCTGATTGAACAATCTCCAACAGATGTCCTCATTCAAGTCGAAGATAACGGTGATGGCATCCCAGAAGGAACAACTTCATTCAAAGGACACGGACTACAGGGAATGAGGGAGCGACTAGAATTCGTAAACGGCTCTCTTGATATTAATTCTTCAACAGGAACAACTTTAAATATTCGTGTACCAAATGTGATTCAACAAAAAGAACAGGAGGGATCGGTGTGATACGCATCGTGCTTGCGGAGGATCAGCGTATGCTACTTGGGGCGCTTGGCTCCTTACTCGATCTAGAAGAAGGAATGGAAGTTGTCGGTCAGGCGACGAATGGTGAAGAAGCGATTTCTTTAGTAAAAGAATTACAGCCAGACATTTGTATTATGGACATTGAAATGCCACTTAAAAGCGGACTTGATGCAGCTGAAGAGCTAAGCAGTCATTCATGTAAAATCATTATACTAACAACCTTTGCTCGTGCTGGTTATTTCGAACGTGCTCGTAAAGCCGGCGTTAGTGGCTATCTTCTGAAGGATAGTCCGAGTGATGAGCTCGCGAGCTCGATTCGAAAGATCATTGAGGGTCAGAGGATTTTCTCGCCTGAGTTAGTGGATCTAGCTTTCGGTAATGAAAATCCGCTAACAGAACGTGAGAAGCAAGTCATTCAGTTAATGGCTGATGGTAAAAACACAAAAGACATTTCAAGTGAACTTTACATTACCCCTGGAACGGTTCGTAATTATATTTCTGTCATTCTGGATAAATTAGAAGTAACAAATCGAATTGAAGCGATATCGCGATTCAAGGAAAAGGGCTGGTTCAAATGATGAACCAGTCCTTTTTTTTAGAAATGTTTTTTTATGTTAGTTACAAACTCTTTTCCTACTCGAGTTGCTTGTCCTTCTCGATGACGAACAAGGGCAAGATACACCCTTTCATGCTCTCCTTCTTCGATCTCTACCATGACGATATCACGTTCTTTTAGTTGCTGATTGCTAAATGAATAATCAATCCCAAGAGTAACCGCCATCCCACGCTTTACAGCATTTTTTATCGCATCCGTATTATTTGTAGTAAATAATATATCAGGCGATCCATATTTCGATAGCGTTTCCGTGACATATTGATCAATATATGCATCATCATAAAGCACGAGCGTTTCATGAATAAGATCTTCTGGCTTAACTGTTCTTTTTTTAGCTAAAGGGGATTCCTTCCTCACACCTACTACCATTTTTCCGTCCCTTATTTTTTCAAAAGAAAGCATCTTATGTTTTTGAATAAATCGATCTGATATTAGAATAAGCCCTAGATCAAGGTGTTGCTCATACACTTCCTCCATTATTTTCACTGGCCCATTTTCATAAATCTCAAGCTTCACATTTGGGTACGATCTTTTAAAAACAGAGACGACCTCTACTAACAGATGAATTGGACCTGGGATGGTAGCGATTTTTAATTCCCCACTAAGCGTATCTAATTGACGGTTTACTTCTTCCTTCAATTCATCTACCTTAGTTAGTACTTCTCTTGCCTTCGATACAATCTTCTCCCCTTCTGAAGTTAGTACAGCTCCCGCACGATTACGAACGAATACTTTCAGTCCAATTTCATTCTCTACCTTACTAATTGACTGACTTATGGCTGATAAGCTCACATGCAGTTCATTCGCTGCCTTTGATAGTGATCCTGTGTTTGCGACTGTTACAATATACTCCATTTGCTCTACATTCATTTTCTCTACCACCTTAAGCATTGCTTAACTAAGTATAACGATAACTAAATTTTTATTAAACATTAGCAATGATAAACTGAAAACAAGAAATACGATTAGGAAAGAGGTATTATTTATGACAGCAAAAAGAGTCGTAGTCATTACTGGTGGCGCAAGTGGAATTGGAAGACAAACATGTTTAAAGTTCGCTCGACAAGGTGATCAAGTCGTTGTTGCGGATTTTGATGAAGCAAGAGGAACAGAAACCGTTAATTTAATCGAAGGAGAAGGTGGCGTTGCTCTCTTCGTTAAAACAGACGTTTCCAGTTATGAAGAAGTGGAAGCGCTTATCGAAAAAACCGTTGATCAGTTTGGAAGCATTGACGTGATGTTTAATAACGCTGGAATTGGTCGTCCTACGCCACTTCCGGAATTTTCTCTAGAAGATTATCATAAAGTGATCGACATTAACCAGCACGGCGTCACTTATGGAATCATGGCTACCGCTAAAAAGATGAAGGAATTGAATGTGAAAGGGGTCATCATCAATACAACCTCAGTTTTTGGTGTTCTAGCCTCTCCTGCTACTTTCGCGTATCATGCAACTAAAGGGGCCGTTAACATGATGACAAAATCAGCTGCTCTTGATTTGGCGCCATATGGCATTCGTGTTGTAGGTGTTGCTCCAGGTGTTGTCGATACACCAATTGTACAAGGATATCGCGATAAAGGGTTAATTGATGGAATGAAAGCAAAAGTAATCGGCAATAAACTAACGGATCCAGAGCAATTAGCAGATGCTGTATATCTTCTTTCATTAAAAGAAGCTAGTGCGATTAACGGTAGCGTCGTAATGGCTGATGAAGGGTATGCTTCATTTAAATAGAAAGTACAAAATTCTGCTTTAGTAAAGCAGAATTTTGTTATTAGTCTTATAAAGATCTACCTAACTTTCTTCTACCTAGTCCATCACCTAAGCACGATTCATATCTCCTTCATACACTAAAGAAGATCCTATGAAAGGAGATGATTTCATGAGTTATGGTTACGGATGTGGAAACCAGGTAGGCGGCGCTGGATACGGCGGCTGTGGAAACCAGGTAGGTGGCGCTCGTTACGGGAATGGCTTCGCGTTGATCGTTGTTTTGTTCATTCTTCTTATTATCGTTGGCGCTGCGTTTGTTAAAGGGCAAGATTGCTAATTTTTATATCACAACCATCAGGGAGAATTCCTGGTGGTTGTTTTTTTGTCCTTCTGTTCATATCCCCTTCAGAAATATTTAGAAAAAGGACATTCACACTGGTTCGTTTCTGATAAAATACAATTGTTAGTAACTACCATTTAAAAGGAGAGCACCTGATATCAGGTGCTCTCCTTTTAATCTATTCCTATCGCTTCATTCACTGACTCATACATTTCTCAATTCAAGCCTCTGAAGCTTCAAACTTATGAGTATCGTGAGACGAGTACTAAGTCCCAAGCATAACCTTTCAATTACAGTGAACTAATTTCATCCTTAATTGAATTCGTTCCAGTTACAACCTGAAATTCTTTCCCAATGGTTGCATCATTTTCAAGAGTGGCCAAAATGACACTTGCCACATCTTCTCGAGGAATTTCATTTCTCTCTACTTCGTATGCTGCATTCACTTTGCCAATTCCATTATCATTTGTTAATAAACCTGGATGGATAATTGTATAATCCAAATCAGTTGCTCTTAACCATTTGTCTGCATAATGTTTGGCTACCACGTATGGTGAAAAGGAAGAAGGTGCAGACTGGATGGCTTCACGAGATGTATCAAAGGAACTGATCATAATAAAACGCTTCACACCAGCTTGTTTTGTAGCCTCAATTGTTTTTACAGCACCGTCTAAATCAACAAGTACGGTTTTGTCTGCTCCAGTGTTTGGTCCAGAACCTGCTGTGAAGACAACAGCATCTACGCCTTCAGCAGCTTTTGCTATAGCGTTAATGTCTTCTTCCAAATCAACTACCGCTGTTTCAGCACCTAAATCTTTAAAGTAGGAAGCTTGCTCCTCTTTTCGAATCATAACTTTCGCTTCTAAGTCTTTATGATCTTGAATAAATGAAACAAGATGCTTTCCAACCTGACCGTTTGCACCAACAATAAGTACTTTCATTCTTTACTACACCCTTTCTAAGTATATTAAGCTATCAAATGATCATTAGCACAATGTTATCAATTCTTATAAATGGTTTTGTAACATCAATGCTCTACACTATTCATATACCCGTTAACATGATGCGTAAAGCATAAGAGTTTAGCGAAATGGATATATCTTTCTATTTAATTAGCTTATAAGTATTCTAAAAGTGTGGGGACGGCTCACGGAATTGACCATGATCAGCCCATGAATTTAACTAGTCCTCTATTATTTCAATTATGATCTAACGTTCTATTCGTTACCTAATACACTAATTACTTTTTTCCATTTATTAATCCCTCCCCCTCTATCTCATTATTTCTAGTAAAATGGTAAAGGAAACTAGTAAGGAGATGAAAATCACATATGTCATATAAAATGATTGTATTAGATTTAGACGATACATTGCTCAATGCTGATCAAATGATTTCTGCTCGAAGCAAAGAAGCTCTTATGCAAGCCCAGCAAGAAGGAAACAAAGTCGTGCTTGCATCTGGACGCCCAACATTCGGAATGGTCCCATATGCTGAGGAGCTCCTGCTCGCAGACTATGAGAGTTATATTCTTTCTTTTAACGGCGGAAAGATTATTAACTGTCATTCCAAAAAGGATTTCTTCAGTCAGACATTATCTTTCGAAGCTGTTCAACGACTTTACGAAATCAGTCTTCGAGAGAACGTCTATATTCACACTTACGTCGAGGATGAAATTATTACCGCCGAAAAAAATCCCTACACAACGATTGAGTCTGATCTAACAGGTCTACCAATCACTGTCGTCGATTCGTTTATCGATCGTGTCACAGAACCAGTTGTAAAAGTTCTGATGGTCGGTGAACCGGAGCACCTGAAGAAAGTGGAAACTAAACTTCAAGCTGAGTTAGGTGAAGAATTCAGCGTGATGCGTTCTAAGCCTTACTTTCTCGAGTTTACTGATAAAGGGATTACGAAAGGCACGAGCATCGAGAAGCTTATTAACGAGCTCGGTGTTAAACGGGAAGAAGTCATTGCAGTTGGAGACAGCTACAATGATCAAGAAATGATTGAATTTGCAGGCCTAGGTGTTGCAATGGGTAATGCCCCTGATGACATCAAAAAGATTTCTGACTATATTGCAGATACGAACGAGAATGATGGTGTCGCAAAAGTGGTTGAAAAGTTTCTTTTGAAGGATCAGCTTATAACAAAATAGGTTACTAAAAAGAGAGGCGGGGATTACCGCCTCTCTTTTCTATTATATGATATGCCATAAACTGTTTTTTGAAAGAGGTAAACTCGTAATGGAATCGAAAATATATAGTAAGTGGATAAATAAACCCGAAACAAGGGTGACTATTTCTTTCCCGTTAATTGTAACCGCTTTATAAAACGAGTTATTAAAATTATTTTGTGAAAATTAGTGCATAACTCTTCCAAAATGATTATTAATTTATTATAATTATAATCTAATAGGAGTTGTAATTAATTTTCTTAAATTCGGAAGGAGATTGAAATATGGATAAAAATGAAATGCATGACAGCCAAGCTGGGAAGTGCCCTGTCTCTCACGGCCAAACAAAGGAAGATAGCGCCATTACTACGACTAAAGTGAAGACTACAAATAAAGACTGGTGGCCGAACCAGTTAAACTTGCAACTTCTTCAACAGCACGACCGCAAAAGCAACCCAATGGGGGAAGACTTTGATTATGCTGAAGAATTCAAAAAGCTGGACTATTATGCACTGAAGCAGGATCTTCGTGACTTAATGACAGACAGCCAGGACTGGTGGCCAGCTGATTATGGACATTATGGCCCTCTCTTCATCCGTATGTCATGGCACGCAGCTGGTACATATCGTACTGGTGACGGACGTGGCGGTGGCGCTACTGGATCGCAGCGTTTTGCACCATTGAACAGCTGGCCAGATAACGCGAGCCTTGATAAAGCACGTCGCCTCCTTTGGCCAATCAAGCAAAAGTACGGAAATAAGATTTCTTGGGCTGATTTACTTGTCATCACGGGGAACGTTGCGCTTGAATCAATGGGCTTGAATACATTTGGTTTTGCTGGCGGACGCGAAGATGTGTGGCATCCAGAAGAAGATATTTATTGGGGTGCTGAAAAAGAGTGGCTTGGTGACAACCGTTATTCAGGCGACCGCGAGCTCGAAAGTCCGCTAGCTGCCGTTCAAATGGGGCTTATTTATGTGAATCCTGAAGGACCAAATGGCGAACCAGATCCACTAGGAAGTGCACGTGACATTCGTGAAACATTTGCCCGAATGGGAATGAATGATGAAGAAACGGTTGCTCTTATTGCCGGTGGTCATACATTTGGTAAAGGACACGGCGCAGGAGATGCTGAGGCTAACGTTGGAGCCGCACCGGAAGCTGCTGATATTGAAGAGCAGGGACTTGGTTGGAAGAACTCTTACGGAAGTGGTAAAGGTCGCGACACAATTACAAGTGGTATAGACGGCGCATGGACCGCTAATCCAACAAAATGGGATAACGGATACTACGACTTACTATTCGGCTATGAGTGGGAATTAACAAAAAGCCCTGCAGGAGCTCACCAATGGAAGCCAGTGAATCCTAAACCAGAGCACCTTGCACCAGATGCTGAAGATCCTTCAATTAAAGTGAATACTATGATGACAACAGCAGATATGGCGCTTCGTGAAGATGAAATTTATGAAAAGATTTCACGTCGCTTCCACGAGGATATCGAATATTTCGCTGATCAATTTGCACGTGCATGGTTCAAATTGCTTCACCGTGACATGGGACCGAAAGAAAGATACCTTGGCCCTGAAGTACCACAGGAAGATTTGATCTGGCAGGACCCGATCCCGAATGTGGATTACGAATTGACTGCTGCTGAAGTTGAAAACCTGAAAGCTAAAATCCTCGACTCCGGATTAAGTGTCAGCGAGCTTGTGACAACAGCTTGGGCTTCTGCAAGTACGTATCGCGGTTCTGATTATCGCGGTGGTGCTAATGGTGCGCGTATCCGCTTAGAGCCACAAAATAACTGGGATGTAAATGAACCAGAGCAATTATCAAAAGTACTATCCGTATATGAGAAAATCCAAAGCAAACTTGATAAAAAAGTTAGCCTTGCTGACTTGATTGTTCTTGGAGGTAGTGCAGCTGTAGAAAAAGCGGCAAAAGATGCTGGTGTTGACGTTACTGTTCCATTCTCACCAGGACGCGGGGATGCAACGCAAGAGCAAACAGATGTTGAAAGCTTTGACGTATTAGAGCCAATGGCTGACGGATTCCGTAACTATCAGAAGAAGGAATACACGTTAAGTCCTGAAGAGCTACTCGTCGACAAGTCACAGCTTCTCGGTCTAACTGCTCCTGAAATGACCGTTCTTATTGGTGGTATGCGCGTACTTGGGACAAACCACAAGGGTACGAAGCATGGCGTGTTCACTGATCGCGTTGGTACACTAACAAACGACTTCTTTGTAAACCTACTCGACATGGGAATTGAATGGAAGCCAGCTGACTTCAATGAATACGAAGGACGCGACCGCAAAACAGGCGAACTTATCCGCACTGCTTCACGCGTTGACCTCGTCTTCGGTTCAAACTCCATCCTCCGTGCTTATGCAGAAGTCTATGCACAAGAAGACAATAAAGAGAAATTCGTGCGCGACTTTGTGTCAGCATGGGTGAAGATCATGAATGCTGATCGTTTTGACCTGAAAATGAGTAAGGATAAAATGGCGTCTAACGCATAATAAATCATAAAAGCACCATCTCAAACGCTTAGAAGAGTTTGAGATGGTGCTTTTTTTCGGTCATCTTTCAGTTCCTGATGTTTTCACTCGTAAATCTAACTTATTTTTCTAATGGCAAACGAGAACTGAGAATCTCACTTTTGCTTTTTAACGTATATGCATTTCTTTTACTAGAGTAGTCAATGATCATATCTTCTTTGAAAAAGGATTCGTGCTTAACTCCTAAAACCACAGGCTTATAATTAGTCTCTAACAACTTCTCACCTGTCTGTGTTTCCTTGGAAGACAAAGCCTTAAATGTGATCCAATCCGCACCAATACTACATCCACCTAAACTAGGATTAAGCTGAAAAGCTACGTGATCCTCTGTATTTAAATGTTCAATTGCAGCGTCCGTAAACGTAATAGTCAAGATCCTCACTCCTTCAAGAATACAATAATGCTTCACGCCTAAACCATATCACACCACTATATGCGATTCAATTTAATTGCACTCTATTCGATTGCACAAAATATATTCTCAACAGTCATTACAATTATAAAGACGTATCTTCCTATAAATCGACCTCTTTATTGCAACTAATTAAAACCCCACCTTAACACTGGAGTTAAGGTGGGGTTTAGTGAAGTTTATTATAGCTCCAGTACGGCTACGCACTCGACGTGCGTCGTATGCGGGAACATATCAACCGGCTGAACTTCTTTCGTTTTAAAACCACCATCTTCTAAGATGCGTAGATCACGAGCGAGCGTAGCTGGGTTACATGATACATAAACGACTTTCTCAGGCTTCATATCAATAATTGTTTGAAGTAGAGCTTCGTCACACCCTTTACGTGGTGGGTCAACGACGATCACATCAGGCTTGATGCCCTGCTCTTTCCAGGCTGGAATGACGTTCTCTGCTTCACCTACCGCAAACTCTGCGTTTGTGATGCCGTTTAGCTCGGCATTTCGCTTCGCATCTTCAATCGCTTCTGGTACGATTTCAACGCCGTATACCTGCTTTGCTTTTTGCGCGAGGAATAGAGAAATCGTTCCGATGCCGCAATAAGCGTCGATGACCGTTTCATTCCCAGTAAGTCCAGCGTATTCAAGCGCCTGATCGTAAAGGACTTTCGTTTGATCCGGGTTTACCTGATAAAACGAGCGTGCTGAAATCGCGAATTTAATGTCGCCGATCGTATCGTAAATGTATGGTGAGCCCCACAGGACGCGGGTTTCGTCACCGAAAATCACGTTCGTGCGCTTGGGATTTACGTTTTGAACGATTGATTTCACTTTCGGAAGTTGCTCAGTGATGTCTTTGATGATGTTCTTTCTATTTGGTAAGTCTTTGTTTTTTGTAACGATGACGACCATGATATCGTCCGTTTGCTTTCCGTATTTTGCAACAACGTGTCTGAGCGTTCCGCGATGTGAACGCTCGTCGTATGCGCGGATGCCGTATTTTTCAGCGATCTCTTTTACGACGCGAAGAACTTCGTCGTTCTCCTGCTCCTGAATGAGACACTGGTCCATGTCGATAATCTGGTGACTGCGCTGCTGGTAGAAGCCAGCGACGATCTTACCATTCTGTTCGCCAACTGGTACCTGAGCTTTGTTGCGGTAGCGCCATGGGTCTTCCATGCCAAGCACAGGATGAACGGGTACGTCGATTTTCGCGATCCGCTCCATCACATCTTGAACTTGCTTATGCTTGAACTTCAACTGGCTATCGTACGTAATGTGCTGTGTTTGGCAGCCTCCACACTGATAGAAGATTGGACACGGCGGCGTGTTACGGTCTTCGCTCTCAACTTTCACATCAAGAATCTTTCCGAAGCCGTAACCTTTCTTCGTTTTGATCACTTTCACGTTCGCTGTTTCGCCAGGGATACCGTACGGGACGAAAAGCGTGTAACCATCTATTTTCGCAACGCCTGCTCCGTCATGGGAAAGGTCTCTGAACTCTACTTCAACAACGTCATTCTTTTTTACAGGTACTTCTTGATTACTCATTTGGTTTCCGTCCTTTTCCGTTCAATTTCATGTACAAAAATTGTACCACAGTGTGAATGGATCGCGAAATGGATCAGCGCGGTGCTTTTTGCATGTGAGGCAAGCTCGATTTCATGGTTTATTGGCCAAAATGGGATTATATTGGCTAAACTCACGATATATTGGCCAAATCTGAAATATATTAGCCAAAATCAATTTTTATTGGCCAAACCCAAATTTCCTCCTCCACTCCCAGATCCTCCACTACAACAGAAAAAGCCAGAGCTCTCAGTCTCTGACTTCTCCCATACACTTCACTTCTACTCACCTGAAATAGCGCGCTTGTGCGCGGCTTCTTCTTCGTTTGTATGTTTCTCGCTCGTTTCTTTCGGGACGATCATTGTGATGTGACGATATAAGTTCGTAAACTCTGCTGGAAGTGGGCCGCCGTACTCTCCGTCCAGGTTGAGCTGCATTTTATCGACTGATTCTACTTTGATGTGACTTGCTTTTTTATAGACAACATTTGGATCATTAATATGATCACCACGTAGCGCACTACTTGCGATCCGAATGAATTCTGCGATGTTCGTCTTTTTCAAAATCATGAGATCGAACAGTCCATCATTCAATGACGCATGAGGGGCTAGCTTTTCAAATCCGCCGATGGAATTTGAGTTAGAGACTAGAAAAAGCATAATTTCATCTTCAAAGAGTTTTCCATCATATTCAATCCGAGTCCTCGCCGGGCGAATGGATGGAAGCATTTCGATGCCTTTCATATAATAAGCTAGCTGGCCAAGCATTGTTTTAAGCTTACTAGGTACTTCATACGTTAATTCAGTCAGGCGTCCGCCACCTGCGATGTTGATAAAGTAATGTTCGTTTACACGACCAATATCAATTGGCATTTCAAGGCCGTTGCATAGGACATCCATAGCACCTTCAACTGTGCGAGGAACGCCAATCGCTCGTGCGAAATCGTTCGTTGTACCAACTGGAATAATCCCCATTTTTGGACGATACGGCTGCTCAGCGATGCCATTGATTACTTCATAAATCGTTCCGTCTCCACCTGCAGCAATAACAAGATCAAATCGTCTTTCTACAGCGATGCGCGCTGCTTCCGTTGCATCCCCTTCACAAGTGGTTGCATGGGCAGACGTCTCGTACCCATTTACTTCAAGGCGTTCTAAAATGTATGGCAGCGAGCGCTTCACTTGTTCTCTACCGGACGTTGGATTATAAATTAGTCTTGCACGTTTCATCCTTCATCATCCTATCTTCTCTATCTTAATTCTTTCATTCTGATTTGCATGTATGGTTACTTTTTTGAATTGGTTTGGACAATAATCGTACGCGTTCTCTTAAGTAATGTCTTCTTTTATTTATATGATAGTCGCAAACAAAAAACGCCCACATTCTCGTGACCGTTTTCCACCGCTTAACCTTCTGTTCTGATTATAGGCTTTTCCCTAAAAAAAAGCAAAGCCGAAAAAATGCGGATGAGGTATACAAGCTTGCACTTCTATATAGACAATAAAAAAACCCTCCGCAATGGGAGGGTTTCACAATTTATCGCTTATCCATTTCTTCAACAATGAGTTTGTTTACCATTGGAGGATTTGCTTTTCCTTTGGTTGCCTTCATCACTTGACCAACGAGGAAGCCGAGTGCGCGGTCTTTCCCGTTTTTGTAGTCTTCGATGGATTGTTCGTTCTCGTCAAGAATACCTGAAACGATTGAACGAAGCTCGCCTTCGTCAGAAATCTGCACAAGGCCTTTGTCTTTAACGATCTGTTCAGGATCGCCGCCTTTTTCGATAAGATCTTTGAATACTTTCTTCGCGATCTTAGAAGAAATTGTTCCTTTCTCGATTAGAGAAATTAGTTTGCCTAATCCTTCCGGAGTTAGGGCCACTTCATCAATTTCTTTATAGTTCGCATTTAAGTATGCCGATACTTCACCCATCAACCAGTTTGAGGCTTGTTTAGGATCAGCTCCCTGGTCAATCGCTACTTCGAAGAAATCTGACATTTTCTTGGACTGAGTGAGTACCATCGCATCGTACTCTGGAAGATCATATTTCTGCACATAGCGCTCACGACGAGCATCTGGAAGTTCAGGAATATCTTCGCGCACGCGGTCCATCCACTCTTTATTAATCGCAAGACGAACAAGGTCAGGCTCTGGGAAGTAACGGTAGTCGTCAGATCCTTCTTTCACACGCATCAGAATTGTTTTCTTGCCAGCTTCGTCATAACGACGCGTTTCCTGACCGATCACGTTTCCTGCTAGAAGTTCTTTCTCCTGACGTACTTCTTCGAATTGAAGACCTTTTTGTACGTTAGCAAATGAGTTCAAGTTCTTAAGCTCAGTTTTTGTACCAAACTCTTCTTGTCCATATGGGCGAAGAGAAAGGTTCGCATCGCAACGAAGAGATCCTTCTTCCATTTTACAGTCAGACACTTCCGTATATTGAAGAATCGCTTTAAGCTTCTCAAGGTAAGCATACGCTTCTTCAGGTGTACGAATATCCGGCTCAGATACGATCTCAACAAGTGGTGTACCCTGACGGTTGAAGTCAACTAGAGAATGGTTCTCTCCATCAACGTGCGTGAGCTTACCAGCATCTTCTTCAAGGTGAAGACGCGTAATACCGATACGCTTTGTTTTGCCGTTTACTTCAATATCAATCCATCCGTTTTCACCGATTGGCTTATCATATTGTGAGATCTGATAAGCTTTCGGATTATCTGGGTAGAAATAGTTTTTACGGTCAAACTTCGTATCTTCTGCGATTTCACAGTTCAATGCCATTGCCGCACGCATCGCAAAATCAACAGCTTGTTCGTTCATCACTGGAAGAACACCAGGATGACCTAGACAGATCGGGCAAACGTTCGTGTTAGGCGGCGCACCGAAATTCGTTGAACAATTACAGAAAATCTTTGTGTTTGTCTTCAGTTCTGAGTGAACTTCCAGACCAATAATAGTTTCAAAATTCATTTTCAGTCGTCACCCCTTACAGCTCTGGTTTAGCCTTATGATGATCCGTTGCTTGCTCAAATGCATGAGCTACGCGATAAACGGTCTTCTCATCAAAGTGCTTTCCGATTATTTGAAGTCCAACAGGTAGGCCATTTGATAAACCACAAGGTACGGAAATCGCAGGAACGCCTGCAAGGTTAACCGGGATTGTGAGAATATCATTCGCATACATCGTTAGCGGGTTATCAATTTTCTCGCCTACTTTAAAGGCTGGTGTCGGCGTTGTAGGTCCGATAATCACATCGTAGTCCTCGAATACTTTTTCAAAGTCATTCTTGATGAGCGTACGAACTTTTTGTGCTTTCTTATAATAAGCATCGTAATAGCCAGAGCTAAGTGCAAATGTACCAAGCATAATACGTCGCTTCACTTCGTCACCAAAGCCTTCGCTTCTTGTTTTCTTATAAAGATCAAGAAGGTTCTCAGCTTCAGCACGAACGCCATAGCGGACGCCGTCAAAGCGAGCAAGGTTAGCTGATGCTTCTGAAGAAGAAAGAAGATAGTATGTCGCTACAGCATATTTAGAGTGAGGTAGAGATACTTCCTCCCAAGTTGCGCCGAGCTCTTCAAGCTTTTTAAGTGATTGAAGGACGCTGTTCTTCACGTCTTCATCTACACCTTCAGCAAGGTATTCTTTCGGTACAGCAATACGTAATCCTTTTACATCACCAGTTAGGCTAGAAAGGTAATCTGGAACGTCAACGTTCGCTGATGTTGAATCCATCTTATCGTGACCTGCAATAGATTGAAGAAGATAGGCGTTATCTTCTACGGTGTTTGTGATTGGTCCAATTTGATCGAGTGATGATGCGAACGCGATCAAGCCAAATCGAGAAACGAGTCCGTAAGTAGGTTTTAATCCTACAACACCACAAAAAGCAGCTGGCTGACGGATTGAGCCACCTGTATCAGAGCCAAGTGAGAAGAAAACTTCTCCAGCAGCAACAGATGCAGCTGAGCCGCCGCTTGAGCCACCAGGTACATAATCGGTGTTCCATGGGTTACGCGTGCCAAAGAAGCCAGAGTTCTCATTAGAAGAACCCATCGCGAACTCGTCCATATTCAATTTGCCCACAGTGATTGTTTCCGCTGCATTTAAACGTTCAACCACCGTTGCATTATGTAATGGGTCAAAGTTGCTTAGAAGCTGGCTTGACGCTGTTGTACGAAGGCCTTTTGTGACGATGTTATCTTTCACACCTACAGGGAGACCAAAAAGAAGCCCTCTTGCATCTTCTGTACCGAGCTTTTCATCAAGCGCTTTTGCTGCTTGCATTGCTCCTTCTTCATTTAACGTCATGAATGCTTTTACCTTTTCGTCGACCGTATGAATACGATCAAACGAGGTTTGAACAAGTTCACTGACGGATAATTCTTTCTTATGAAGCAAGCTGTGAAGCTCACTTATGCTTTTATCAAACAAGGACGTTGCCTCCCTTACTCAAATATTGATGGAACTTTTACTTGACCATTCTCTTTATCAGGTGCATTCTTCAATGCTTCCTCACGAGATAACCACGGCTGTACTTTGTCTTCACGAAGTACATTTTTTAAATCGAGAACATGCGTTGTAGGCTCAACGTTCTCTGTATCTAATTCATTCAGCTGCTCCGCCATTGAAATAATGTCATCAAGCTGAGTTGTAAACTTCTCGACCTCTGCCTCATCCATTTCTAGTCTAGCGAGGTTCGCTACATGCTTAACCTCTTCTTTGGTAATTCTGGACATCACTTTCACCTCCACAAATTTCGAACAACCTGCAATATATAGATGATACCAAAAACAAGCTTCATTAAGCAACAGAACGCCGTCTGTTCCAATTTTAAACAAACGTTTAATTAAGAAAATGTAATTAAACGTTTGTTTGACTGCGGTGCCGTACCCGCAGACTAAAACGTTCTCTACTATACAAGGCATTTCTCAATAAAAAGACTCACCCATCTCAGGGTGAGTCTTCAAAAAGGATAATATTAAAATTCAGATGTCTTAGCTGCTTCAAATTCATCTTCAATCTCTTTACCAGGTTCTTTACCTACAAAGCTGAATGCCATAACAGCGATCCACGCAAGAATAAAGCCTGGAATCAATTCGTAAAGGTCGAAGAGTCCGCCTGATAATTGAGCCCATAGAATAACGACTACTGCACCCGTGATGATACCAGCAAGGGCACCATTACGCGTCATACGTTTCCAGAATAGACTCAGTATAATTACTGGCCCAAATGCGGCACCAAACCCTGCCCACGCATAACTTACAAGATCAAGAACACTGCTATCAGGGTTGTAAGCAAGTAGAATAGCTAGTAACGCAATCGCAAGAACCGCGATACGACCTACCCATACAAGCTCAGTCTGACTAGCATTCTTACGAAGGATCGCTTTATAAAAGTCCTCCGCAACAGCACTTGAAGATACAAGAAGCTGAGAGTCAATTGTACTCATAATCGCAGATAGGATTGCAGCAAGCAAGAAGCCGGAAACCCATGGATTAAAGAGCACTTGTGTAAATTCAATAAAGACTGTTTCCGAGTTCGGAAGGCCCGCATCGAAATAGGCAATACCGATGAAACCAGTAAAGATTGCACCAAACAATGAAAGAACCATCCATGACATACCAACAAGGCGTGCTTTAGGAATCTCTTTTGAAGATTTAACTGCCATAAAACGAGTGATGATGTGAGGTTGGCCAAAGTAACCAAGTCCCCAACCAAGCAGGGAAATAATCCCCATGAAGCTCATACCAGTAAAGATATCTAGATAAGTTGTATCCGTTGCACCAACTTGATTAACTGTTTCGCTCCAGCCACCCATTTCATTTAGGGCAACAATTGGCACGACAACAAGTGCAAGGAACATAAGTATTCCCTGGAAGAAATCTGTCCAGCTTACCGCTAAGAAACCACCGAGGAACGTATAAGAAATAATAACAAGTGCACCGATCCACAATGCGCTTTCATAGCTCATTCCGAACGAGCTTTCAAACAGGATTGCGCCCCCAACAAGACCTGAAGACGTATAGAACGTAAAGAATACAAGAATGACAATTGCCGAAATCACGCGAAGTGCTTTCGAACCATCACGAAAACGGTTTTCAAGGTAATCAGGAACCGTAATCGAATCATTCGCCACTTCTGTATAACGGCGAAGACGCGATGCAACAAACTGCCAGTTCAGGTAAGCTCCGATTGCGAGCCCAATCCCAATCCAAATTTGACTCATACCACCTGCATACATTGCACCAGGTAGTCCTAGTAAGAGCCAGCTACTCATATCTGATGCTCCGGCACTAAGTGCTGCAACAGATCCACCTAATCTTCTTCCTCCAAGAACATAATCAGATAAGTTACTTGTCATTTTGTAAGCAATTAATCCAATTGCGAGCATACCGACAAGGTACACTATAAATGTGACTAACGTTGGCGTCTCAATACTCATCGAGTACTATTCTCTCCTTTCGGTAAAAAAAGTTATTATTGATAATACGACTAATAAAGGCATTGGTATAAGTAGCCAGAACCATGTTGCGGTAGTTAAGGTATATTCCACACTTTCACCCCCTCCAAAGTCAATATTCACAACTATGCATTTTCGCTGTGAATTCAAATTATTCAAGTAGACCATTAGTCCTTTACAAACCAATGATTACTATATCACAAAATATTTTTCTGAACAATGAAAATATTATAAGATAAACTTTTTAATGAATAAAAATACACAATAAAAGAGATTTCCCTTCTTTTAGCAACTTTTATGTCATAAGTATTCAGGAAAATTTATTTAAATTAATTCACCAATATTTGCCTCATCTACATACTCTAGTAACATTTACCCACTATTTTGTAATGTTAATCTTTAAATTGAAATATTTTTTTATAGATTGCCGCGTTTCTCTTCTTTTCATACCTTCATAACGCTAATTATTATAACTATATTTTCCATGTAATTTTGAACCTTCCCACTTCAAAATCTTTTTAAGATTTTTCATTATATGAACGAAACTAATCGGAAAGATTACTGTTTGCAAAACGTAATGATTACGATATAATGAGTGGCAGAGAAACTTACGGAAGGGAAAATCATTTATGAATAATCGCTTTTTTAAATTAGCGCTATTATTATCTATATCTACGTTTATCCTTGTCGCTTGTGGTCAAGATGAGTCAGACTCTAAAACGGATGGGAAGCTCACCATTTATACAACACTTTACCCCCTTGAATACTTTGCAGAACGGATTGGAGGAGAAGGTGTAACGGCAGACTCAATCATTCCTCCTGGTAGCGATGCACATAGCTTTGAGCCAACAACTAGAACAATGGCCGAATTAGCTGAAGCTGATTTGTTTATTTATAATGGTGCAGGTATGGAAGGATTTGCTGATGCTGCACAGGATACGCTAAGCAATGAGGATGTCATGGTTCTTGAGTCTGCTAAAGACATCCATCTAGATGAATCAGAAGAAGAACATGAAGAGCACGCCGATCACGATCATGGTGATATGAATCCCCATATCTGGATCGATCCCATCCTTGCAATCGAGCAGGCTGAAAATATTAAAGATGCTCTAATCACGCTCGATCCTGATCAGAAAGAAACATTCGAAACTAATTTTAATTCTTTGCAAGAAGAATTATTAGCCTTGGATCAATCTTTTCAAGAAATGGCTGATCGTGCAGCTAAGAAAGAATTTCTCATCTCTCATGATGCTTATAGCTACTGGGAAAGTCGTTATGGCCTTGAACAATTAAGCGTCTCAGGTCTTTCTCCTTCTCAAGAGCCAACTCAAAAACAATTGGAAGAAATTATCGAAACAGCTAAAAGCCACAATTTGAAGTATATGCTTTTCGAACAAAATGCTACGCCCAAGCCTGCTAAAGCAGTTCAAAAAGAGCTTGGACTCAATACGCTTCGCATCCATAACCTATCAGTTTTAACCGAGGAAGATATCGAAAATAATGAAACATACTTCACATTAATGAAAAAAAACATTCAAACACTTCAAAAAGCCTTGTCTGAATAAACAAAAACCCTCTCAGTGTCCTTACACTGAGAGGGTTTTTGTTTATTGATAAATATGAACAAACGGTTCTTCTTCGTTAGGATCTTTCACAATCATACTTTCCGTTTCTCCGTTATTTGTAATGTAGATGGAGACCGGAAGCTCCTGAGGAAATGTATCATTTCGTTTCTTGACAAGACCGTTTACGAACTGTGTAAACGAAATGACCTCCGCTTTACTATAGAATTGAATTGGTATTTCAACCTTCAATTGTGTAAGCTCATCCTGTTTATAGAACCCGGTGCCAATGACACCAACAAAGTTTGGAAAGAAATCCTGGATTTCACGCGTGAAATCATCAAACTTCTCTGCTTCAGCAGGATACTCGTCGGAGGCTGCGGAAGAAGGAAAAGCAACGTACTTCTCATTCAAATCCTTCCATGAATCTGGGCTGGATTTCCCCTCTCCTACAATCGTGCTCGCCACAAAGTTTCCTGGGACAACTGATTGTCTTGGTTGCTCTAAAAACAGAGTGAACATGATAGGTACGTCATGCTCAGCACGAATTTTCTTCACAATTGGTTCAATCGATTCCTTCGCCTTAGAAATCACTTCTTCTTTCCCTAGTTTCACTGAACCAGTATATTTCAAGCCATTCTCATCAAGAACAGAGTAAGGATATTCAGAATAAAGCGATAAGGCAATCGAAATTCCGCCTAGTTGTAACTCGTCATCTTTGTTTTGAACATAGTAATCTTGTTCATGTATATAAGATAAGAATTTAGGGTTTTTCTTCTCTGCTTCAATTACTTGCTCATAATTAGCAGGATTTTCTTCCACTCCGAGCTGTGGATTAAGTCCCTCATTTACTTCCTTCTCTTTATCTTTTTCAGCTTCTTCTTTCGTTACACCATTATCTCGATACAGCCAGCTATGAATTTGCTCTGTATCAAAAAGCTGCCCTTCTTTAAAGAAATATTTCTCAGGATCAAATTGCTCTTGAGAAAGTCTGATTAAACCCATCTCAAGCGCATCAACATCGAGACGGTTATCAACGCCAGCCGTGATTAATCCCCTAACTTGTGAAGTATCAAGAGAATTCTTATCCCCATCCTTCTCAAGTACTGAACGATAATACGTTTCAGATGTTTTGATATCTTCACTAACAATCATTTCTTCGCTATCTTCGCCTTCTGAATCATTCACTTTCACTGTATCATCCTGATCGCCCTTCATAAAACTTGGAACACAACCGGATAATACGAGCGAAAGGGCCATGATACTAACGATGAACGTTTGCTTCTTTGGCATTACTTCCCTCTCCTCATTCGTTTAACTCTTCAAGGAACCTGTTCTCACTCCACACGTCAATGCCAAGAGACTCTGCCTTTTCAAGCTTAGAACCAGCATCTTCCCCTGCAATGACAAGATCTGTGCTCTTACTTACACTACCTGTCACCTTTGCGCCTTGTTCTTCAAGCTTCTTCTTTGCTTCCCCGCGACTCAACTGTTCTAACTTACCAGTGAGTACAATTGTTTTACCCGCAAACACGGAATCAATGTCTTCTACCGCAACTGGCTTAGGTCCTTTATAGGTCATATTAACGCCAGCTTCTTTTAATTCTTCAATTAGTTCATGCACTTCTTCGTTTTGAAAATATCGCACAACAGAATCAGCCATTTTCTGTCCCACTTCATTAATTGCTTCAAGATCTTCTATATTTGCTTGAACAATACTGTCCATAGAGCCAAATTGTTGTGCAAGAGTTTTCGCAGCTTTTGCACCGACATGGCGTATCCCCAGACCAAACAACAGTTTTTCTAATGAATTATTCCTTGAGACGCTTATCGCCTCAAGAAGGTTGGAAACTGACTTCTCACCCATTCGCTCTAACTCAATAAGTTGATCGTGTGTCAGCTGATAGATATCTGCTACATCATGAATTAATTCCTCACGAAACAGCTGAGTAATCACCCGTTCACCTAGTCCATCAATATTCATTGCATTGCGTGAAACAAAATGAATGAGTCCTTCACGGAGCTGAGCTGGACATTTTGGATTAATGCATCGAAGTGCGACCTCTTCTTCTAATCGAACGAGATCACTATCACATTCAGGACACTTCTCAGGCATAGAAAATGCTTTTTCTTCACCTGTACGACGGTCTTCGAGAACAGAAACAACTTCAGGGATAATGTCTCCTGCTTTTTTCACAACGACATAGTCTCCAATTTTAATATCCTTCTCACGAATCAGATCCTCATTATGAAGAGATGCTCGCTGTACGGTTGTCCCAGCAACAAGCACTGGTTCTAAAACAGCCGTGGGAGTGACGACACCAGTTCTGCCCACATTAAGCTGAATATCCAAGAGCTGCGTTACAACCTCTTCAGCAGGAAACTTGTATGCAATGGCCCATCGTGGACTTTTCGCAGTAAATCCTAGCTCCTCTTGTTGATTGAGGGCATCTACTTTCACAACAATCCCATCGATCTCGTATGAAAGATCAGGACGTTTCTCTGACCAACCACCGATGTAATCAATAACATCATCAATCGTGTTACATCGCTTCCATTCTGGATTGGTTTTGAATCCTAGCTCTTTGAGAAAATCAAGGCCATTTGAATGTGAACTAATTTCCCTGCCTTCAACCGTACCTACACCGTATACAAAAATAGACAAGTTGCGGCTAGCAGCAATCTTTGGATCAAGCTGGCGAAGAGAACCAGCCGCTGCATTTCGAGGATTTGCAAATAAATCCTGATCGTTCTTCTCACGTGCTTCATTTAATTTCATGAAGGATGGCTTTGGCATGAACGCCTCACCACGCACCTCCATGCTAACATTCTCGCTTAAACGAAGTGGGATAGCTGGAATGGTTTTCAAATTCTGAGTAATGTCCTCTCCTACCGTGCCATCCCCACGTGTGGCTCCACGCACAAGAACTCCATCTTCATAAATAAGTGAAACGGCAAGACCGTCTATTTTTAACTCGCATACATACGAAAAGTTTTCGCCAATTCGATCACGTACACGTCGGTCGAAGTCCTTCAAGTCCTCTTCACCAAATGCATTACCAAGGCTTAGCATAGGTACTCTGTGTTCAACTTTTTGAAAGCCTTCAAGCGGCGGGCCACCGACGCGCTGAGTTGGAGAATCTTCCGTTTTAAGTTCAGGAGTCTCTTCTTCCAGGTTAATTAATTCATTCATCATCCGATCATACTCGGCATCAGGAACGGTCGGCTGATCTAGAACGTGGTACTCGTAATTGTACTGATTTAAGAGCTGACGAAGCTCTTCGATGCGCTTTTGCTTTTCTTCCATCGTCAAACCTCACCTTCTAAAATGACTATTGCTTTTCAATAGGCGCAAACTTCGCTAACAAACGCTTAATTCCTACCGGGTTAGGGAAAGCAATATCAAGCTCAGTCGAGTCACCCTCACCCTTAACGCTAACGACCGTACCAACGCCCCATTTGCGGTGACTTGCTTTATCTCCTACTTTCCAATCGAGTGAATCTCCACCCGTTGAAGTAAGTTGAGGACGTCTAGGCGTCTTTGGAGTAGCAGGTCTTGAAGAAGGTCGGGAACTAGTTCCACCAAACGGTGTAGCTGGCTTTTCTTGACCTTGCTTCTCAAGTAATTCTTCTGGTATCTCTCCTATGAAGCGGGACACAGGATTCGCGTTTGTTTTTCCGTAAAGTGTTCTAAGACGAGAATTTGTTATGAAAAGCTCTTCTTCTGCTCTTGTAATACCAACATATGCTAGACGACGCTCTTCTTCCATCTCCTCTTCCTCAAATAGGGAACGACTATGCGGGAATACTCCTTCTTCCATGCCAATGAGGAAAACAATTGGAAATTCCAAACCTTTTGCTGAATGGAGCGTCATAAGTGTAACAGCTTCCTTCTGCTCACCTTCATCCTCATCTAACTTATCAATATCTGCAACGAGCGCAAGGTCTGTTAGAAAAGCGATTAGGCTTTTATCTTCACTTGCTTTCTCAAATTCTTGTGTAACAGAAAGAAATTCATCAATGTTTTCAAGTCGTGTTTGGGATTCGATTGTATTCTCGTTTCTTAACGCATCACGATACCCTGATTTATCAATTACTTCCTCAACAAGTTCAGATACGGCTAGATATTCCTGCATTTGTGACCAGTTTGCCATTTGATTACCAAATGATTTAAGAGTCTTAGTGAAACGAGCGCTTAACCCGATCTGCTCGACTTCTTGAAGAGCTGTAAAGATAGAAATATCCTGATTAGCCGCATATTGTGCTACCTTGTCCATTGTCGATGCACCAACACCACGCTTTGGAACATTCACAATTCGAAGTAAGCTAATATCATCATCTGGATTAGCAATGAGACGGAGATATGCTAGAACATCTTTAATCTCTTTGCGGTCGTAGAACTTTGTACCGCCGACAATGTTGTAATGGATGTTCGACTTATTTAAAATTTCCTCAATCACACGCGACTGTGCATTCGTACGATAAAGAATCGCTATTTGTGAATTCGTTCGCTGTCCGCTATTCACCATATCAAGGATTTTCCCTGTTACGAAACGACTCTCATCATGTTCATCGTTTGCCTGATAGTAAGTAATATGTGGCCCATCATCATTATCCGTCCAAAGCTTTTTAGGCTTTCTGTTCGTATTATTTTCAATAACTACATTGGCCGCTTGTAGAATTTTCTTAGTTGAACGATAGTTTTGCTCAAGGAATATCGCACGTGCACTTGGGTAGTCCTTCTCGAAGGAAAGAATGTTCTGTATGTCCGCACCACGCCAGCGGTAGATCGACTGATCAGAATCACCTACTACGCAAAGGTTCTGATATTTCTCAGCCATGAGTTTAACAAGGATATATTGTGCTTTGTTTGTATCTTGATACTCATCAACATGAATGTACTGAAATTTACGCTGATAAAACTCGAGTACTTCCGGCACCTTTTTGAACAACGTGATCGTCCGCATAATCAAATCATCAAAATCAAGCGCCTGGTTTTTACGAAGCTGTTTCTGATATTGCTCATATGCATCAGCAACAACACTTTCGTAAGGCCCCTTTGCATTAGCTTTATAATCTTCAGGGGTTTCGAGTTCATTTTTTGCAGAGCTAATACTGCCAAGAATCCCTCTAGGCTCAAATTTCTTTGGGTCTACGTTCTGCTCTTTCAAGATCTTCTTAATAACAGTCAGCTGGTCCCCAGAATCAAGAATGGTGAAGTTGCGGTTAATCCCAATCCGATCACCGTCTCTTCTTAAAATACGTACGCACATTGAGTGGAATGTCGAAATCCAAATATCTTCCGAGACTGGTCCCGTAATCGAATTCACTCGTTCTCTCATTTCTCGCGCCGCTTTATTCGTAAACGTAATCGCAAGAATATTCCATGGAGATACCTGTTTCTCCACAAGTAGATACGCAATACGATGCGTCAACACTCTCGTTTTTCCACTACCTGCTCCAGCCATAATTAAAAGCGGTCCATCCGTGTGCTTGACCGCTTCTTGTTGTTCGGGATTTAGCCCGTTTAGTAACTTATCAACTATTCGTTGCATGTTTTCGCACTCCTCACAAACGTATGTTCTTGTTTCTTATTTTACCTGATCGACAGGAGAGAATCAATTTCCTTTCACAGCAGCAACAGTTTTTATCGCCTGCTTCATATTATCGTATATGACGTTCCCGACAATAATCGTATCTGCAGAAGCTGCCATTTCTTTCGCTTTCTCAGGAGAGTCAATTCCGCCACCATAAAAAAGTTGCGTATCGTCAAGAACCTGGCTCACTTTCCGAACAAGTTCTGCATCTCCATATGTTCCGCTATATTCCACATAAAAAATGGGCAGTTTGAACATTTTCTCTGCCATACGAGCATAAGCAAGAACATCAGCTTCATCTAGATTAGTATGAGCAGAAGTTAACTGAGCAACCTTAGAATCCTGGTTTAAAATACAATACCCTTCCATCACAATTTCATCCCAGTTCATGATTTCGCCAAAATCTTTCACAGCCTCATGATGTAATCCGGTCACCCAACGGCTATCTTCCGTATTCAACACTGTCGGAATAAAATAAAAATCAAATCCTGGTGTCACTGCCTCAACAGTGGATACCTCAAGAGCACATGGTACCGCGTAGCGGCGAATTCTAGCAAGTAAATCTAAAGTCCGATCAAGCGTAACGCCATCACTACCACCAACAATCACCGCATCCGTCCCAGACTCACAAATCGCCTCAAGATCATAATCCTCTATCTCCTTATTCGGATCCAGCTTAAACACATGCTTCCACTCTCGAAAATCAAACATCCTAACCCTTCCTCCCACTTTTCCTCATAAATTGGATTATATCAAAGAATACATGAAAAGCGGAAGTGGGCGTTTAGGTCCGACAAGCGCTGGAGGCATTTCATTTGAACACGTCCTTTGTGTTCGGATGAAATGGTGAAGCGATCGAGGACCTGCCCACTGCAGCTGGATCACCTAAAAGCGGAAGCGCCCGTTTAGCCCCCACAAACATCTGCAACCATTTAAAATCCATAATTCCGCGATTTCCTCGATAATTCCGCGATAATCTCATTTTATCCGCGAAATCGATCATTATTTCCGCGATTTCTCAAATATATCCGCGAAAAGGCAAATATCCATCAACACGCCAACCAAAACAAAAATGAGCCGGAAGCCGGCTCATTTTCTACTCTTTATTGTGAACACGATCAAGCGTCATTTGATAGCCATCGTTTCCATAGTTCAAGCTGCGCTTTACTCTGGAAATCGTTGCGGTGCTTGCGCCTGTTTCTGTTTCAATTTTATGATACGTAAACCCTTCACGTAGCATTCTTGCTACTTCCAAACGCTGAGCAAGCGATTGTATCTCATTTACAGTCGCTAGATCATCAAAGAACAAATAGCATTCTTCAAGATCTTTCAATGAAAGAATCGCTTCAAAAAGTTGGTCAAGTGTCTTACCTCGAAGTTTATCAATTTGCATTCTAAATCCACTCTCCTTACTTAAGTATGTTTCGTCTATATGTTGCATTCTGTAACGTTCATCTTGATGTGCTATTTTTACAGCTTTATATTCATTTTAACAATTCAACCGAATAAAATCATGCACTTCACTCCGTTAAGAGGTTACTTTGTTATAGTTTAACGCATTATCGAAGGAAAAAGTACCATTTTCCTTTTCACATCATAAATTCCTTGCTGCGTCAATCGAATAAAAGGTAAATGTGTTGAAGAAAAGAACAACAAGCTATAAACGGGATCTTTATATAAGTAGCCCCTATCTTCTAGTTCTTGTATCATTCTCTTTTCAACTTTGATTAGTTCTTCAAGTGGAAGATCAGACATTTTGCCCATGAGAGGAAGTTTAATTTCGGATATAACTTCTCCATCTTCTACAAGAGAGATCCCCCCACCAATTTCATTTATTCGATTAAAAGCTGTCATCATATCCGCTTTATTTTTCCCAATCAGAATAAAATCACCCGTATTCGAAAAGCTGCTTGCAAATCCTTTCACTTGATTAGCGAAGCCTTTAATGATCGTATTTACACGCCATTTCCCTTCACGACTGAGAAGCATCATAAAGCTTTCATCAGAACCTGAAGGTAACTCTTCAACTGACGTTTCGACAGATAGATTATAAGGCTTTGTAATAACAGCATTCACCATTTCAATTCCTGCCGGACCAGAGAAAGTTAAATCGTTTGATTGGATTTCCCACGAATTATCAAGTGGAGAAAGTCCATGATCTTCCCAATCAAAAGACCAATCCTGTTCTACTTCATCACGATCACGCTTTAACCATTTTCCACGCGCTAGAACAGAGACAGGGAGCGGATCTTCTTTTGATGCAAGAATATTAATGTGAGCCACTCTACCCGGTGCTATCATACCATGCGTATCGCTTATACCGTAATGGTTTGCGACATTATATGACACCATAGAATACGCATCTTCTGAAGGGACTCCTTTCTCAAGTGCTATTGCAATTAACTTGTCCGTTGTGCCATTTTCCAGGAATGAAGGCGTTGATCCATCTGTATTCATCATAACGCGGTCAAAGGAAGTAACTCCTTTTTTCAGCAATGATTCGAGAATGACAGGTAGATCAGGTCTTATCGAAGAATAACGGAGTGACGTCATCATACCCATCTCTAAGCGACGCAGCGCCTCCTCTCCTGTCATCGCTTCATGATCACACGAAACGCCAAGAAGCCCCATCTTCGTTAATGTTGCGAGAGAAGCACCAGGGAGATGTCCTTCCACTGGTTTACCGAGTCTTCTCGTCTCCTGCATCCATTCTAAAATTTCATCATCTCCCCCGAGAACATCAGGCCATGCGGTAAGCTCTCCACCCTGTATCACAAGTGGGTGTGCCAGCCATTCCTTCATATTTTTATTCGTAATGGCCTCCTCATCGAGAAGCTGTGTTTGTGAATCATATCGCGCCCACCAATACATCGAAACGGGATACTGATCTAAATCCTCAATCAATGTAAGCGCTTTCTCTTTTGTCAAACCTAGAAGGAATAAAAGGTTATCATTCATCATTGTTGTTGTTCCCCGCTGAGATGCATATCGCGCAAGCGTAAGGGGATTATATAGTTGAAATGGATGTGCATGTGGTTCAATATAACCTGGCACGAGATATTTCCCGTAACAATCAATCCACTCAGTTGACGGGTGCTTTTCAGGAAGATCATCGCCTACGTACACAATACGATCTTCATATACCCATATATTCGATGTAACCCATTTTTTAAGTCCATTATTTAAATATGTTGCATTGTAAAAAACGATCGATGGAGGCAGTTCTCCAGACACTACTTGAACGTGTTGTCGTAATTGCTGCTTTGTCCATAAATTTTTTCGTTTTGCCAAAACCATCACCCGCTTCAAGAAGTTTTCTTTATTTTAACATAATTTCGACACATTGCTACTTTAGATTTGTGAATGAAGAAAGGAGTTTTTCAATTGAAGCCAAACATTAGTATGATGAATGCCTTTGTTCGACTAGCTACCGGATTCACACTTCTTGCTTATTCAACCGCAAAGCTTTCTAAAGAAGAATCCAAATCAGCCTGGATAATCGCCGCAATCGGTGCCATGAAAGTAGCTGAAGGACATACGAGGTATTGCCCCATCGTTGACCTCATGACCCCCGATGAAAAACTTGATCCAGATGAAACGGCACTTGAAAGAGTGATTAATCCTTCTTAACGTTTTCATAAAAAAACTTCCCTGCATTCAGGGAAGTTTCATCTACCTTATCAAAAGGAGGTCTATTTATGCTCGAGTATATAACAGATACATGGTTAATTTATACGATGATTATTGGAAGTATCGTTGCGATTGCGTTCGCCTACATTAGGAAGAAACGTGTGAAATAGCGCGATGCCCAATGTCTGTTCGATAGAAGCCTTCCGTTACTTTTACATTTTCTAATTCTTTATATACCACCTGACTCGCTTCTCTCAAATCATCACCTGCAGAAGCAACAAGTAGTACACGACCTCCGTCTGTTACTAGCTTTCCACCGATTTGTTTTGTTCCGGCATGAAAAACAAGAGACTCTGATCCAACCTGATCAAGCCCAGTAATCGCCTTGCCTTTCTCATAGCTACCTGGATAGCCACCTGAAGCAACGACAACACCAATAACGGACTGTTCGCTCCATTCAAGCTTAGGTGTTTTACCCTCGAGGAGATCAAGGACAGCCTGGACGAAGTCTGATGTCATTCTAGGGAGAACGACTTGCGTTTCTGGATCACCAAAGCGCGCATTAAATTCAATCACTTTCGGTCCATCAACTGTTAACATAAGGCCAGCATAGAGAATTCCGGTAAAGGAGCGGCCATCTGATTTCATTCCTTTTGCTGCAGGACGTAAAATCGTCTCAACCGCATGATCCACAGTATCTTGAGAAATTTGCGGAACAGGAGAATAGGCTCCCATCCCTCCTGTATTTGGACCCTCGTCACCATTGAAAGCACGTTTATGATCTTGAGAAATAACAAGTGGGTAAACACGATCACCTTCGACAAGAGCCATTAAAGAGAATTCCTCACCCTCTAGAAATTCTTCTACTACAACACGTTCACTAGCAGCACCAAACTGATTGTTCTCCATCATGTCATGAAGGCTTTCGAGTGCTTCCTCCAGTGACATTGCCACCACAACACCTTTACCTGCAGCAAGTCCATCTGCTTTTAGGACGATTGGCGCACCGACTTTTTCAACATAAGCTTTCGCTTCGATATAGTCAGTGAAGGACTTAGAAAATGCGGTAGGAATGTTATGCGCAACCATTAATTCTTTGGCGAACGTTTTACTTCCCTCAATCAAGGCTGCTTCCTGTCTTGGGCCAAATACACGGAGTCCTTCCTCCTCAAAGCGATTTACAATACCGTCGAGAAGAGGTTGTTCAGGACCAATAAGCGTTAAATCAATGTTTTCCCTTTTTGCGAAGGCAACAAGTTCCTCATGATCACTCTCTTCAATTGCCACAAGCTGACTAACATCTGTCATACCTGCATTACCAGGAGCGACAAAGACTTGATCAACAAGGCTGCTTTCCGCCGCTTTCCATGCCATTACATGCTCGCGGCCACCGCGACCAATTACCAATACCTTCACTCGAAAAACCTCCTCTTAATGTTTAAAATGACGAATGCCAGTAAAGACCATTGTAATGCCATATTCATTCGCTTTCTTGATGGAGTCCTCATCGCGAATGGAGCCGCCAGGTTGAATAATAGCTGTTACACCAGCGCGACCTGCTGCTTCAACAGTATCATCCATTGGGAAGAAAGCATCTGAACCCATAACTGATCCCTTGCTCTTCTCACCTGCTTGCTCGATGGCAATATTCGCAGCACCGACACGGTTCATTTGTCCTGCACCAATTCCAATCGTTTGGTCATTCTTCGTTAGAACGATAGCATTTGATTTCACATGTTTAACAACTTTCCATGCTAACTTCAGTGCTTCCCACTCTTCTTCTGTCGGCTCACGATCGGTTGGAACCGAAATATCAGCTTCATCGAATCCATAACGATCACGCTCTTGAAGTAAAAGGCCACCATTTACGGAAGTTAACTGATGTTCAATCGCAGGAGAGGCAGAAACATCAAGCTTCAATAAACGAAGGTTCTTTTTCTTCGTTAACACAGCTAAAGCTTCTTCAGTAAACGAAGGTGCCATAATAATTTCAAGGAAAATTTCTTTTAACTTAAGCGCTGTTGCTTCATCCACTTCACGATTAATCGCGACAATCCCACCGAAAATCGAAGTGGAATCAGCTTCATATGCTTTTTGATAAGCTTCTACAACCGTTTCACCAGTACCAACTCCGCACGGGTTCATATGTTTCACAGCTACAACAGCCGGCTGATCAAATTCCTTCACAATATTAAGCGCCGCATTGGCATCGTTAATATTATTATAAGAAAGCTCTTTACCATTTAACTGCTCTGCTGAAGCAAGTGAAGCTCCAGTATATAAAGGTTTTTTGTAGAAAACAGCTTTTTGATGGGGGTTTTCACCATAGCGAAGCGTTTGTTTCCGTTCAAATGTTACCGTAAGTGACTCAGGCTCTTCTTCTCCTGATTGAGCAGTTAAATATTCCGAAATCACAGCATCATATGAAGCTGTATGGCGAAATACTTTTGCAGCAAGCTCACGACGAAGAATTCCGGTTGTATCACCATTTTCTTCAACTTGTCGCAAAACGCGATTGTAATCAGAAGGATCCACTACAACTGTTACGTCCCGATGATTTTTTGCAGCAGAACGAAGCATCGTCGGTCCACCAATATCAATATTTTCAATCGCTTCTTCATAAGTAACATCAGGTTTTGCGATTGTTTCCTGGAAAGGATACAAATTCACAACAACAAGATCAATTGGCTTGATATTAAGATCATCCAACTGTTTCTGATGAGCTTCATTATCACGCACAGCTAGAAGACCACTATGTACGTTTGGATGAAGGGTTTTTACGCGACCATCGAGAATCTCTGGGAATCCAGTTACGTCCGAGATGCCAATCACGTCTACACCAGCTTCTTCTAGAGCACGCTTTGTCCCCCCTGTTGAGATCACCTCAACCCCTTTGTCCGCAAGTCCTTTTGCAAATGCTGTAATATCTGTTTTATCAGAAACGCTAATCAACGCACGTTTAATAGCCATAATGATTCCTCCTACTACCTTTTGTTTTTTTCCTAAAGAAGGGAACGGATGACGGCAGGGTATAAAAGATGCTCTACTGCCTGGATTTTATTTGCCAGGTCACCCTTCGTGTCGCCCTCATCAATCCGAACACTGTCTTGATCAATGATTTTTCCGGTATCCATTCCCTCGTCCACGAAATGAACGGTTACGCCTGTGATTTTAACACCAGCTTCAAATGCTTGTCCGATTGCGTCCTTTCCAGGGAAAGAAGGAAGAAGAGATGGGTGGATATTCACAATTCTTCCTTCGAAACCTTGAAGCAACGTTGGACCGATTAACCTCATATAGCCTGCGAGAATAATCCACTCAACACCAGCATCATGTAACTGCTGAAGAATAAATGTTTCAAAGTCAGCTTTCGATTCATACGATTTAGGATAAAAGGAAAGGACAGGAATGCCAAAGCGTTCTGCCCTTTTTTCAACCTTAGCTCCAGGACGATCACAGACTACGAGGGCCACTTCTGCTTCAAGCTGTCCCTTTTCAATCGCTGCGGCAATCGCTTCAAAGTTCGAGCCGCTCCCAGATGCGAATACGGCTAGCTTCTTCACGACAAGTCACCGCCTCCGAATTCGATTCCTTCTCCCTTTACAACGCGTCCAATCATATAAGCACGCTCACCATCCTGCTCAAGTGCTTTGATGACATTAACCGCAACATCTTCTGGAACAGCAAGGACCATCCCTATACCCATATTAAATGTTGTAAACATTTCCTTACGAGCGAGACTTCCCTTCTTTTCGATCAAATCAAAAATAGGAGGAACCGGCCACGAACCATAATCAATTTGTGCAGCCAGTCCTTCAGGAAGCATACGCGGAATATTCTCTTCAAAACCTCCGCCTGTAATGTGTGCAATCCCATGAACAGTGTTAGATTGAAGAACATTTAGAACAGGTTTAACATAGATACGCGTCGGTGTCAGCAAAGCATTTCCAAGCGTCATACCAAGTTCGTCATATGACGTTTTCAAATCCATATCATTATCCTTGAGAAGCACTTTACGTACAAGGGAAAAGCCATTACTATGAATACCGTTTGATGCAAGGCCAATGAGAACATCGCCTTCTGTCACATTCTCTGTTGTAATCAACTGAGACTTCTCTACAGCGCCAACTGTAAAGCCAGCAAGGTCATAATCATTCTCTTGGTACATGTCAGGCATTTCAGCTGTTTCACCACCAATAAGAGCACACCCTGCCTGTGAACAGCCTTCTGCAACGCCTTTCACAATTTGTTCGATCCGCTCTGGTGCAAGCTTACCTGTTGCAATGTAATCCAAAAAATAGAGCGGTTCTGCGCCTTGTGCGACAACATCATTTACGCACATCGCAACACAATCAATCCCAATTGTATCGTGCTGATCGAGTTGGATCGCAAGCATGAGCTTCGTGCCTACTCCGTCCGTCCCTGAAACGAGAACTGGCTTCTCATAATTGAGTTCTGACAGATCGAACATGCCACCAAAGCCACCAAGTCCTCCCATAACTCCCTTACGCATCGTTTTTTTCACATGCGGTTTGATCCGATCTACCGCTTCATAACCTGCTTCTATATTAACGCCTGCCTGCCTGTATGCTTGTGCCATAACGGCCTCCTTCAGTTAGACTTTTTCGTAAGGATGTACGGTATCAGGATAAATTTCAGTCGGATAATTTCCTGTAAAGCAGCCAAGGCATTGACCGCACGATGAGCCGTCTTCTTCTCTTCCAATCGCTGTAGTCATCCCATCCGTTGTCAGAAACGTCAGTGAATCGGCTCCAATTTCTTCACACATCTCATCTACACTCATCTTCGCCGCTATTAATTCACCCGAATTGGATGTATCAATGCCGTAGTAGCATGGGCTAATAATTGGTGGCGCACTGATTCGAACGTGAACTTCTTTTGCCCCCGCTTCACGAAGCATCGTCACGATTCGTCTGCTAGTTGTACCACGTACAATCGAATCATCGACAATAACAACACGCTTACCTTCAACAACTCCTCGAACAGGCGAAAGCTTCATTTTCACACCACGTTCTCTCAACTCTTGAGAAGGTTGAATAAAGGTTCTGCCAACATAGCGGTTTTTAATTAATCCCATTTCATATGGAATACCAGATTCTTCCGCATAGCCAATTGCTGCTGAAATACTTGAGTCCGGCACTCCGGTTACAATATCTGCCTCAATCGGGGCTTCTTTAGCGAGTTGCTTACCAAGCTTTTTACGTGCTGTGTGAACGTTAATATTCTCAATGTTACTATCCGGTCTAGAGAAATAAATGTATTCCATTGAGCAAATCGCACGTGAGATTGAAGACGAGAACCTCTCTGATTCAAGTCCGTTCTCACTAATAATCAAAAGCTCACCAGGCTGTACGTCACGAATATATTCCGCACCGATTAAATCAAACGCACACGTTTCTGAAGCAACAACGTAAGCCCCTTCTAAAATACCAAGTGATAGTGGTCTTAAGCCATGTGGATCTAGCGCCACCATCATTTCTTTCTCTGTCATCATAATAAAGGCATAAGCACCCTTCACCATTGTAAGAGCATTCTTAACCTTTTCACGCTGACTCAAGTAGCCGCTTCGTTTAATAAGATGAGCCAATACCTCTGTGTCTGATGTCGTCTGAAAAATGCTTCCTTGTCCTTCAAGCTGATGCTTAAGAGCATTCGCATTTACAAGGTTTCCGTTATGCGCAAGCGCAAGGCCACCGTTCTGAGAGCGGAAAACAAGAGGTTGAACATTCTCATACCCGCCTCCACCAGCTGTCGAATATCTCACGTGACCAATCGCACCATTGCCTTCAAGCTGATCAAGATCACCAGGTCCGAACACATCATTCACTAATCCAAGTCCTTTATGATTATAGAGGCGATCACCGTCAGTTGTGACAATGCCCGCTCCCTCCTGACCACGATGCTGTAAACTATGCAGTCCGTAATACGTTAGCGAAGCAGCATCAGGGTGACCCCAGATACCAAATACGCCACACTCTTCATTTAAGCCTTTGATTTCACCAAACATGGAATAGCTCCTTTCCAGGCTGCTTCAAGCTCTTGAACCGGAGCATCGAAGATATGTGTTTCATCTTCGTGCATAATCGTTAATACGCCAGTACCGGTTACTTCACCGATCAGCTTCGCTCCTGTACGCTGCTCAAATGCCTGCTGATGTTCCCCCTTGATGGTTACAAGAAAACGAGATTGTGTTTCACTGAAAAGATCTGTTGTCGTATCTCCGTCAATCCGTACATTAGCACCAAATTCTGTTCCAATGAGCGATTCCGCAAGTGCAACACTAAGTCCACCTTCTGCGAGGTCGTGAGCTGATTCAACAAGTCCATCTTGAATCGCTGTTAGAAGTTGGTTTTGACGTTCTTTTTCAATTTCAAGATTAAGTGTAGGAGCTTGACCTGAGATCTTACCATCAAGATACTTTTGAAGCTCACTACCGCCAAAATCTTCTCCCGTTTCACCTAGCATATATATTAAGTTTCCTTCTTCTTTAAAGGCTTGTGTTGTCACATGATCTAGATCGTGGACAAGGCCAACCATTCCAACAACCGGTGTTGGATAAACAGCGATGCCGTTTGTTTCATTATAAAGTGAGACATTCCCACCAATAACTGGTGAGTTCAGCATACGACACGCTTCACTCATTCCGTCTGTCGCTTTCTCAATTTGCCAGAAGATCTCTGGCTTCTCTGGGTTACCGAAGTTTAAGCAATCTGTAATCGCTAGTGGCTCGCCACCCGAGCAGACAATGTTACGCGCTGCTTCTGCAACTGCAATTTGACCGCCTAATTCAGGATCAAGATATAAATAACGGGAATTACAGTCCGTCGTCATCGCTAACCCTTTGTTCGTTCCACGCACTCGAACAACAGCCGCATCTGACCCAGGTGCCACAACTGTATTTGTTCGCACCATATAGTCGTACTGATCAAAAACCCATTCCTTACTTGAAATTGTCGGCTGACTTAACAAGGTATAGAGCATTTCCTTCGCGTCTTCCACATTTGGAATTGGCTTATGAAGCTGCTGATTTTCAATATAATATTCTGGGATACGAGATGGTTTGTGATAAACAGGTGCTTCCTCTGCTAATGCATCGACAGGAACGTCCGCAACGACTTCTCCTTTATGAAGGAGACGGAATCGCTTATCTTCCGTTACTACACCAACCTCTTTCGCTAAAAGACCCCAGCGATCTGTTATAGCTTTAATTTCATCTTCATGACCTTTTTTCACAACAACGAGCATACGCTCCTGAGATTCAGAAAGCATCATTTCGTATGGCGTCATTCCTTTTTCACGCTGTGGCACTTCATCAAGATTCATTTCAAGTCCCATGCCTGCCTTACTCGCCATTTCGGAAGCTGAAGACGTTAGTCCAGCTGCTCCCATATCTTGAATACCGACAAGTGACTCGCAGTGAACAAGTTCAAGGCATGCTTCAAGCAGAAGCTTTTCCATGAATGGATCACCAACTTGAACGGCAGGACGCTTTTCGTCAGAAGCATCTGTCAATTCTTCAGATGCGAAGGTTGCGCCGTGGATCCCGTCACGTCCCGTGCTCGCGCCAACGTACATGACCGTGTTCCCAGCTCCTGATGCGATCCCTTTCTGAATGTCTTTATGATCAATTAAGCCAACACACATCGCATTTACAAGAGGATTTCCATCGTAAGAAGAATCAAACTGAACTTCCCCACCAACTGTTGGAATACCAATGCAATTTCCGTATCCTGCAATTCCGGCTACAACTTCCTCAAAAAGATACTTCACTTTTGGATTGCTCAGCTCTCCGAAACGAAGCGAGTTAAGAAGGGCAATAGGACGTGCCCCCATCGAAAAGACATCACGGATAATGCCGCCAACTCCTGTTGCAGCACCTTGATACGGCTCGATAGCTGACGGGTGGTTATGGCTTTCAATCTTAAATACCACCGCCTGTTCATCACCTATATCAACGATTCCGGCTCCTTCACCAGGACCTTGAAGAACACGCTCACCCGTAACAGGGAATTTTTTTAACACTGGCTTTGAATTCTTGTAGCTACAGTGCTCCGACCACATAACAGAAAATAGCCCCGTCTCCGTATAGTTCGGTGTACGGCTGAGAATCGCTTCCACCATACCGAACTCGTCATCTGTTAAACCCATCTGACTATAGAGCTTTTGGTCTTTAATCATCTCAGGTGTTGGTTCATGCATGTGTGACATGGGATTCCCTCCAGTTACGTAGTATCGATTTAAATAGATTTAATCCATCTACACTTCCTAAAAGCTCATCTACAGCTCGTTCAGGGTGAGGCATCATCCCGAGGACATTGCCCTTTTCGTTTACGATTCCAGCTATATCTTCCACTGATCCGTTCGGATTATCCGCGTATGTGAAGGCAATACGATTTTCATTCTTCAGCATAGTAAGTGTTGTTTCGTCGCAATAGTAGTTACCTTCACCATGTGCGATTGGAATCGTTATTTCTTCTTCTTTTTCATAAGTTGAAGTGAACATTGTTTCATTGTTTTGAACGCGAAGTGTAACCGGTCGGCACATAAACTTCAAGTTCTTATTTCGTTTCATCGCTCCTGGTAACAGACCTGCTTCCAAGAGAATTTGGAATCCATTACAAACACCCAGAATTGGCTTCCCTGCTTCAGCTGCCTTCACGACCTCAGTCATAATCGGTGCAAAGCGTGCAATGGCACCACTTCGAAGGTAATCTCCGTAAGAAAAACCGCCTGGGAGAAGGATCGCATCATAGTTTGCTAGATTTTGCTCATCGTACCGGACATAAACCGCTTCTTCTCCAAGCTCATCTTTGATGGCGTGATACATATCCACATCGCAGTTAGAACCCGGGAACACAATCACCGCAAATTTCACTGTGCGACTCCCTCCTCGATTTCGTAGGTGTAGTCTTCAATAACCGTATTCGCAAGAAGCTTTTCGCAAATTTCTTTAATTCGCTGATCCAGGTTTTCCGTATCTTTCACTGTGAGTTCCATGTATTTCCCGATCCGTACGTCTTCCACTTCATGATACGAAAGACTGTGCAATGAATTCTTTACGGCACTTCCTTGTGGATCTAGAACACTTTCTTTTAACGTTACATAGACTTTTACTTTGTACATGATTCGGAGCCCCCCAGGCGAGTTAAAATTTGTTCGTACGCTTCTGTCAAATTTCCAATATCTCTTCGAAACACGTCTTTATCTAGTTTCTCATTCGTTTTACTATCCCATAAGCGGCAAGTATCTGGAGAGATTTCATCCGCCAACATAATCTTGCCTTCCGGTGTTACACCAAACTCTAATTTAAAATCAACGAGCTTCACGTCACGCTCAAGGAAGTATTCGCGTAATAGCGTATTGATCTTTAACGCGCGTTCTTTTAATTCTTGAACGGTTTCTTCTGTTGCAAGTTCAAGTTCTAACACATGATCAAGCGTAAGAAGAGGATCACCAAGGTCATCATTCTTGTAATAAAATTCAACGATCGGCTGTTTTAGTAACTTCCCTTCTTCCACACCCGTGCGTTTGGAAAAGCTCCCAGCTGCGATGTTTCGAACAACCACTTCGAGTGGAATGATCGAAACGCGTTTCACAAGCTGTTCAGTAGAAGAAAGCTTTTCAATAAAATGACTTTGGATTCCAGCACTTTTTAAATAATCAAAGAGCAGGCTTGTAATTTCATTGTTCAGGCGACCTTTGCCTGTAATTGTTGCTTTCTTCTCCCCGTTATAAGCGGTTGCTGAGTCTTTATACTCGACCCAGACAACCTCCGCTTCATCTGTTGCATAAATTCTCTTCGCTTTTCCTTCGTACAACAATGTTTGCTTTTCCATGGTGATCCCCTCCGATGCTTAATTAAAGTCCGAGACGTTCAAAAATCATATCCACCGGCTTTAGGTGGTAATTGTAGTCAAAGCAATCTTCAATTTCTGCTTCACTCAGCTGATCTGTAATCTTAGGGTCAGCTTCAACAAGCTCTCTAAATTGAATGCCTCTTTCCCAAGCATCCATTGCTTTTGGTTGAACAAGATCATAGGCAGCTTCACGTGCCATGCCTTTATCAATAAGAGAAAGAAGAACGCGCTGGCTGTAAATCAAGCCGTATGTTCTTGTCATGTTGCGCTTCATGTTCTCAGGGAAGACCGTTAGTTTCGAAACAATTCCTGCAAAACGATTCAGCATATAGTTGAGCGCAATCGTTGCATCCGGAAGAATAACGCGTTCTGCTGATGAGTGAGAAATATCACGTTCGTGCCAAAGAGCAACGTTCTCGTAAGCTGTCGTCATATAGCCACGAATCACACGCGCCATGCCAGTCATGTTTTCAGAACCAATCGGGTTACGCTTATGCGGCATTGCGGATGACCCTTTTTGTCCTTTTGCGAAAAACTCCTCTACTTCACGCGTTTCGCTCTTTTGTAGACCACGAATTTCAACAGCAAACTTTTCAATGGATGTTGCCACAAGTGCTAGAGCCGACATGTAATGAGCATGACGATCGCGCTGAAGCGTTTGGGTTGAAATCGGTGCTGGTTGTAAGCCAAGCTTTTCACAAACATACTGCTCGATAAATGGATCGATGTTGGCATATGTTCCAACTGCACCAGATAGTTTGCCGAAACGAACGTTATCTGAAGCTGTTTTGAATCGTTCAAGGTTACGCTTCATTTCTTCATACCATAGCGCCAATTTCAGACCAAATGTTGTTGGTTCTGCGTGAACACCGTGCGTTCTTCCCATCATGACCGTGTATTTATGTTCCTGCGCTTTAGCCTTTAGGACTTCAATGAACTTCTCAATGTCTTTAATCAGAAGGTCGTTCGCTTGATTCAACTGATAAGACAGTGCTGTATCAACGACATCCGTTGATGTTAAACCGTAGTGAACCCATTTCCGTTCTTCTCCAAGCGTTTCAGATACCGCTCTTGTGAATGCCACAACATCATGGCGCGTTTCCTCTTCAATTTCGTGAATGCGATCGACATTGAACCCGGCATTTTCACGGATCTTTTGTACATCTTCTTTTGGGATAATGCCAAGTTCTGCCCACGCTTCGCATGCTAGGATCTCGACTTCAAGCCACGCGTTATAGCGGTTTTCTTCTGTCCAAATGGCTCCCATCTCGGGGCGGGTATAACGTTCAATCATTGTAAGTCCTCCTGGTCTCTTGTCTTTACTGCCATAACTTCCATAAGTTCATTCGCTTAATTGCTTCTTCTGTTGAAGGTGCAAGAAAGTTAATGTGTCCCATCTTCCGATTAGGCTTTGCTTCGTCTTTCCCATATAAATGAAGCTTTGCATCACCGAGCTCTTCTATACTGTCCATTAGCGGTGTGATGTGCTGACCGAGCAAATTTCCCATGACAACCGGCTTTAGAAGTTCAGTGCTTCCAAGTGGTAGTCCACATATTGCTCGAATATGCTGTTCAAATTGCGAAGTCTCACATGCCTCCATCGTATAATGGCCAGAATTATGTGGTCGTGGTGCAAGCTCATTTACATAAATCTCATTATCTTTAAGAAACAGCTCAACTGCAAGTGTACCGACAAGCTGTAGGGTATTTGCAATCTTCTTTCCGACCTCATCCGCTTTCGTTATGACCGCTTCGTCTACTCGAGCTGGAACGATGGTTTGATGAAGAATGTTGTTCACATGAACGTTCTCACCTACAGGGAACGTCGTTGTTTCCCCAGTTACGCTGCGTGTCACAATCACTGACAATTCTTTTTGAAACGGTACCCAACTCTCCAGAATGCAAGGTACATTAGGAAAAGAGAGAGCTTCAACATCTTTTTCTGTTTTTAAAACCCACTGGCCTTTTCCATCGTAACCACCAGTACGTGTTTTAAGGACTGAAGGGAGACCGATCTTCTCGAGCGCACCCTTGAGATCTTGATGAGAATCGACTGCTTCAAAAGGTGCTACTTGAAGTCCCGACTTCTGAATCGCTGTCTTCTCAACATAGCGATCCTGCGTTACGCGAAGCAATTCTCCACCTTGAGGCATATACGCATTTTCTTCCAACCACTTTGCAGTATCGTGTGTAATATTTTCAAATTCATAAGTGATCACATCACTTAAATCAGCTAGCTTACGAGCGCCATCCAAATCATCATATCCACTAACCACTTCATGATCAGACACCTGGCCACAGGGAGAATCTTTTTTCGGTTCGAGAACGGCGATTTGATAGCCCATCTCTCGTGCCTTTAACGCCATCATTCTTCCTAATTGTCCACCGCCTAGAATCCCAATTGTACTACCGGGTAAAATGGTTTTCCTCATAAGCTGTCACTACTTTCGAGTACTGTTTCTTTCATCTGAATTCGATAGTCGCTAAGCTTCTTCTCGATCGTTTCATCAGCTGTACTTAGTATTTGCGCAGCAAGTAGCCCTGCATTTTTCGCTCCCGCTTTTCCAATCGCAACTGTCGCAACAGGCACGCCACCTGGCATTTGCACGATTGATAGAAGCGAATCTAATCCATTTAACGTCCGCGATTGTACAGGTACGCCGATGACTGGCAGTGTCGTTTTAGCAGCGACCATCCCTGGTAAATGAGCGGCACCACCTGCTCCCGCAATAATGACGTTCAAACCGCGTTCTCTTGCTGATTCTGCATATTCAAACATCAATTCCGGCGTTCTATGAGCCGAAACAACTTTTTTCTCAAATGGCACTTGAAGCTCCTCTAGTATGTCACAGGCATGCTTCATCGTATCCCAATCCGAAGTGCTCCCCATGATGACGCCAACTTTTGTGTTCATGCTATTCCTCCTTAAATGAAGGTGCTAATTAATCGAAATAGTGTGAAAATAACAGAAAAGCCCGAGATAGAATTCTTCTATTTACTTAGAAGAAGCTTCTACCTCGGGCGAAAACACATCCATCCTGTTCTGCGCATATGCAAAACACGACTTTCCCCCTCATAGTCCGACGATTCATGGTCGTCAGGTAGAAACTTATGGGCCTTATTCCCAAGATTATATGAGGTATCCTTTTTGCTCCTCTTACATAGTAACAAGAGCGACGTTCAACTGTCAACGAAAATCGAACGATGCGTTTTATATTTAGTCTAATGTTCGGTTTTTACTTTAACTTTCCTTCAAAAACAATTTTCTGACCGCATAGCTCAGGTTCTTTAGAACCCTTACCTTCTTTAAAGACTGGTTCTTCCCGGCGTCTTACGGGCATGTATCCTTCATCGTCCATTCGTTTTAAGCAGTCAGAAAGTGATTCATTTTCTTTAACTTCAAACTTCTTTTTCTTCGC
Source organism: Anaerobacillus sp. 63XJN7_4_ISO-PGPR-S23-413 (assembly GCF_056173725.1). Lineage (NCBI taxonomy): Bacteria > Bacillati > Bacillota > Bacilli > Caryophanales > Bacillaceae > Anaerobacillus > Anaerobacillus sp. 63XJN7_4_ISO-PGPR-S23-413. The sequence continues at coordinate 286,076 of NZ_CM149688.1, read as the reverse complement.
TTTCTTTTCCATACATTACCTCCGAATTTTTCTAACCCAGAATCCACCCTGGAAGGTACGGGGCTCATAAGAGATAACGAAGGCTTTAGGATCAAGTTCCTCAATAGCCTGATAAAGCTTACGCTCCGATTTACGCGATGTTAGAACTTGCATGACAAGACGTTCTCCCTGACGCCCGTGCGCAAGATAATGTGTAACACCGTAACCGACATCTCTTAATTTATTGGGAATATCATCTTCTAGCTTTGTTGTGATGGCATTCACTGTAATATAACCAAGCGCAAGGTATTCTTCAATCTTCATCCCAACGATAATTCCTACACCAAAACCAAGGGCGTATGCAATAACGTTTTGAATTTGCCCTAGATTATCGAGGACGAGACCAAGCCCTACAACATATATCGCAATCTCAATTGTTCCTGTAACAGCTGCAAGGTATCGCTGACCTTTAAGTGTAAGTATCGTACGCATCGTGAGAAACGATACATAAAAGATATTAATAACAAAAATGGTCAAAACCATGCCAAGACCTGTATCCAGCATGTCCATCCTCCTTTTCCCTTATCGTTCAAACTCGAACTTTCCCTAGCATAACACGAGGAAACCTGAAACCGCATGCGATATTTATCGAATTAGACTAATAATTTTCGACTATTTTTTCCAAACTTCCCCTATATCTTTCCCATTCACTTCTCAAAAGGGTTTAAACCAGCAGTACGTTCTTTTAACATTCCACTTCTCGGTGCATATACTGGCAAAAAGCCCAGGAGGTGACCTCATGGGAGACCATTGGGGACAGATGTATGACTGGCGCAATAAAATGAATAAATTTATGGGAGATGATTTTTGGACGGATTTTCAGGATATGTTCGTATCAAATGGACCTCTTGTTAATCTCTATGAAGCTGGAAACGAACTCATCTGCACAGTTTATCTTCCTGGCATTAAGAAAATTGATGATGTTGACGTGTATATCCATTATCGGACACTTAAGGTAAAAGGCCAAACAGCGATGAACCTTAAAGGTTATCGTAATGTTCAGGAAGAATATAAGCACGGTCCCTTCGAACGCATCGTTGAGTTACCATTCCCCGTTCGTGAAAAACCGATTGATGCGAGTTACAGTAGGGGCATACTCTTAATTCATCTTCACCGACTTATTGAATCGAAGGAAGAGAAAAAACGATTAAAGATTAAAGACGTAGAATCAGATGAAACCTAAAAACAGAGACGATCGATAAGCGATATCGATCGTCTCTGTTTATTATGAATCACTTTATAAGAAGCTAAATAATCCATCAGTTATACCAATACGATAAATATAATAGAATCCAAACCCGACTGAGAGAATCCCAGTCACTTGAGTTAATCGATGGTTGAGCTTTAACTGCTTCCTCGTTGCGACGAACGGAAGTCCAAGAATGGTTGTAAACCCGAGCATACCAACACATGTCCCTACACCAAACACTAGTATATAGATAGCTCCTTGAAACATCGTTTCAACCGTACTCATCGTTAACAAAATCATCGCGGCACTTCCAGCTAATCCATGGATAAACCCGATCACTCCAGACTGTACGTATGTATGGTTTCCTTTCAATCCTGTACTTTCCGTTTTTGTACGTAAGGCTTTTATCCCTAGAAATACGAGCATAAATCCAACAATCATCTCAAGCAACATCGCCCATGTATCTGTTATCGTCGTATTGAAGAGAAATAGAAGGATTCCTACTAGGAAAAGCGTGGTGGTATGTCCAATCCCCCAATACACTCCAGCTAATGAAGATTTCCACAAACTACGCGTTTTACTCGCAATGGTCGATACGGCTATTACATGATCTGGTTCAATAGCATGTTTGATTCCAAGTAGAAATCCAATAACTAAAATTGATAATAAACTAGCGTCCATTTTTTCCTCCTGTATACACTACTTCCGCCAGGATATCGCACTCCTCTTGTAAATGGTGTTATGAATAAACGTTTCGATAGCAGCAAAAACCGTCTCAATATGTGCCGTTCGCTTCGCAAGAATTCGGAAACAGCACCCCGGAACCTGCAACAACGATATTCCGAAATGAGTATCACCGAACGAAGCAAGGTACTCTCTTAACTTCTCTATCCACTCTCCTGTTACGTTCGGATGAATAAAGTACAATGAACCGATATGGGTGTTCCCCTCTAACTGAAGCAACCTCTTCATATCTTCTTCAGGCTTCAACCGTAAATGATCATATACTTTGAGATTCTTATTCTGATAGATTTTCACCTTAGAGGTTACACACTCATAAGGAAAGAGGACGCCATCCTTTGACCATCCCGGCGTTACAATGTCTGTCAAAAAGAAAACAGCACTTTCATCCATGTGTACTTCTGTTTCCTGCGTAAAGCGAGCATCTCGATAAGCAATGAGCGGATCCAGCTTCATATGTAATTCACTATGCTCTTCTAATTTATAGAACGCTTTTTGTATAACTTGCTTATTTGGTGTTTTGTAAACCTTAGTGGAAGCCTGCGTTGTAACAGCTAACCGAGCCTTCTCCTTCACAAGAATTTCCGTATAATACGTGTCACCGTCTACATATCCTCCACCTACATGAATCATTTGCAACAGAGGAAGTCCTTCCTCATTGTAAGTAGGGCGTGAAATCTTAAAAACACCGTTATAGTAAGCATCCGAAAGCACGGATTTCCCATATCGATCAGATGCTTCTAACTTCAGATAACCTGTATATGTCACTGCTCAAGTCCTACAAAAAACGCCTGCTCCTTAATCCACTGTACAACATCACTAACGCCAGTTTCATCCTTTAAGTTAGTAAAGAAAAATGGACGATCTCCTCTTGATTTCAACGTATCCTCTCGCATGATATCAAGATTGGCGCCAACATAAGGAGCAAGATCCGTTTTATTAATAATAAATAAATCCGACTTAATCATCCCCTGACCGCCTTTACGGGGGATTTTCTCTCCCTGCGCCACATCTATAATATAAATCGAAAAATCAACAAGCTCAGGACTGAAAGTTGCAGCTAGATTATCGCCACCACTTTCAACAAAAATAAGATCAAGATCTTCATGACGTTCATTCAATTCATCAATAGCAGCAAAGTTCATCGATGCATCTTCTCGAATCGCCGTATGCGGACATCCTCCTGTTTCTACGCCGATGATGCGGTCAGAAGGCAAAATCCCGTTCTTATTCAAAAACATCGCATCTTCCTTCGTATAAATATCATTTGTGATGACAGCCATACTAAATTCGTTATTCATCGCTCTTGTTAAGCGATCCACTAATAGTGTTTTGCCAGCGCCAACTGGTCCGCCAATTCCTATTCGTATGGGTTCACTCATTTTTCAATCATCCTTTCTTCATTAACTCATAAATAGACGAACATTGATCGCCTCATGCTTCATTTGTGCAATTTCAAGGCCAGGAGCGCCAATTCCAAAGTCCCTGTCTTCAAGAGACATAATCTGCTTCACACAATCTGTTAAAAGTGGCTGAATTGAAACTAGAATTTGCTGTCCTTCTGTTTGACCAAGCGGGACGCCTCGAACCGCGTTTTGAACGAGTGACGAAGCAGTTGCAAATCCGTAGCATGAAACCGCACTTTCAACATCAATACCAAGGTGATAACATACAATCGCAAATACCAGTGCCCCATGGCCGTACACCTTTTTCTCCTTCATTGCATCCATATACTGATTAAATATCGCGTTCGGATAAAGGGTGGAAACTACCTTAACTAAGCGATTACCAATTCTTCTGTTCCCTTCTCGGGTCTCCCTAGCCATCCCCAACGCATACAATGATTGATCCAGCTCCCATAGACGATTCGTGTCATCCACTTCTAAGGCTTCATACGCAAACCGACAGGCAAGTCCATCCGTATAAACTAGCTGATTCATTAGAAAAAGCTCAAGAACATGTTGAAATGAAGAAGAGTCATGAATTGTGCCATTTGTAATATATGTTTCTATTCCAAACGAATGCGAAAAGGCCCCTGAGGGAAACTGCGAATCACTTAGTTGAAGGATCGGAAAGAGCGCATTAGTCATGCCCAATGTATTTAAAAGCTTCTTTCATTTTTCGTTTTTCAATCACATGAGAAATATTTAGTTCTGTTAACAACTGAATAACTAGATAATCATGTTGCACAATCATCTCATCTCCTTCAAATTGTGCTGGCAAATGGCGATTGCCTAGCATATGAGCGACTTCTCCCATTTGTTTCAAAGAATTAGGATAAATGACGATCACTTCATCTTCCATCACACTGACAATAATCATATTGTCATCCGCACGATACAGAATATCACCATCGACTAAATCTTTCGGCTTAGAAAGTTTAATCCCAAGCTCTTTTCCGTGATCGGTCTTTACTCGCTGAATTCGTTTCACAAGTTCATCACTTCGAAGATAAACTCTTTCTACATGCGGTAGCGTATCCTTTTCGTCACGAATGTTTCCTTTTATCTCACTAATGATCATCTGTTTACCACCTCAAAATAAAAAGTATCTTTGTGCAAGCGGTACGCTCGTTGCCGGTTCGCACGTAACTAGCTCACCATCCACCACGACTTCATACGTTTGTGGATCCACCTGAATATCAGGAGTCTCACCGTTGTACTTCATGTCTTTCTTTTTTAGCTTACGAATATTCTGAACAGGACGAATGATTTTCTGCAGCGAAAGCTGGTTATGAACACCTTTTTCAATAGCCGATTGTGATAAAAAGGTAATCGAGGTTCTAAATTTCGCTTTCCCGTATCGGCCAAACATCGGCCTATAGAGAGCTGGTTGAGGAGTAGGAATTGATGCATTCGGATCCCCCATTACACTCCAAGCAATCATCCCACCTTTAACGATCTGTTCGGGCTTTACTCCGAAAAAACCAGGTTTCCATAGAACAAAGTCCGCTAGTTTCCCTACTTCTATGGACCCCACCTCGTCTGATATACCATGGGCAATGGCCGGATTTATCGTGTATTTCGAAATATAACGTTTCACCCGCTCATTATCGTTTTCTGAACCCTTTGGTAATGCCCCACGTTGCTTTTTCATTTTATCCGCCGTTTGCCACGTTCTTGAAATCACTTCTCCAACTCGTCCCATTGCCTGTGAATCTGAACTAATAATGCTGAAAACACCCATATCATGCAAAATATCTTCTGCAGCAATGGTTTCTTTTCGAATCCTTGAGTCAGCGAATGCCACATCCTCCGGTACGGAAGAATCAAGATGATGGCAAACCATCAACATATCAAGATGCTCCGCAATTGTATTTGTTGTAAATGGTCTAGTAGGATTCGTCGAGGATGGAAGGATATGCTCATAAGAAGCGGCCTTAATAATATCCGGGGCATGCCCCCCGCCTGCGCCTTCTGTATGGTAAGTATGAATGACGCGGCCATCAATTGCGTTTAAGGTATCTTCTACAAAACCACCCTCATTTAATGTATCGGTATGAATCGCGACCTGAATATCATATTCATCCGCCACGGTTAATGCCGTGTCAATGGAAGCAGCAGTCGTTCCCCAGTCCTCATGAAGCTTCAAGCCTATCGCACCCGCTTCTATTTGTTCGCGTAAAGCTTCTTCACCTGAGGCATTCCCTTTGCCCAAAAACCCAAGATTAACAGGGAAAGCTTCTGCTGCCTCAAGCATCCGGTGAATGTTCCACTCCCCTGGAGTACAAGTTGTCGCATTTGTCCCAGTCGCTGGACCTGTCCCTCCTCCAAGCATCGTCGTAATTCCAGACTCGATCGCGGTATCGATTAATTGTGGACATATAAAATGTATATGAGAATCAATTCCACCTGCTGTTACGATCATTCCTTCTGCGGCAATAACCTCTGTAGAAGCACCAATCACTATATCAATGCTGTCCATCAAATAAGGGTTACCTGCCTTTCCAATTGAAGCAATACGACCATCCTTCACACCGATATCCGCTTTATAGATCCCCGTATAATCAATGATCAACGCATTCGTTACAACAAGGTCTACAGATTCGCCTCTCGTAGCAAGTGGATGTTGACCCATTCCATCGCGAATCACCTTGCCTCCACCAAATTTCACTTCATCACCATAAGAGGTTTCATCTCGTTCTACTTCAACAAACAATTCTGTATCTGCTAACCGAACTTGATCCCCAACCGTCGGACCAAACATATCAGAATAGGTTTTTCTTGAAAGTTCAAAACTCATTGATCTACCTCTCTATCTAACGAACCGTTTGTTTTATTATTTAGTCCAAACACCTTTCGATCACCAGAAAACGCGACTAGCGTGACTTCTTTAGCGTCACCTGGTTCAAAGCGGACAGCAGTACCTGCAGCAATATTTAAATGCATCCCAAAAGCAAGGTCACGTTCAAACTTTAAAGCTTCATTTACCTCATAGAAATGAAAATGAGATCCAATTTGCACTGGTCGATCGCCAATATTGGTTACTTCAATTTCGATTGATTCTTTCCCAACATTACAACTAACAGAAGAAGATCTTAACTTATATTCACCTGGAATCAATGCTCAGAACCCCTTTCATATAATTGGATCGTGAACGGTTACTAATTTTGTTCCATCTTGAAAAGTAGCTTCTACCTGAATATCTGTGACCATTTCTGGGACACCTTCCATTACATCTTCTCTTGCTAAAATCGTTCTTCCATACTGCATCAATTCTGCGACGCTCTTCCCATCTCTCGCCCCTTCAAGTACTTCATATGTAATAATCGCAATAGCTTCTGGATAATTTAGCTTTAAGCCTCGAGCCTGTCTTCTTCTCGCCAAATCTGCCGCCACAACGATCATCAATTTTTCTTGTTCTCTCGCCATTAGCTTCAATGAAAGTTCTCCTCCCGCACATAGAAACCGAAAATTAAGATAATTCATATTATACATAAAATAGTAAGTTAAAAAATATGTTTAGATTATTTTTATATTGAAGTCTTATTTTAAGTTAAGCATTCCTTCTACCTAAAATCCTTAACATATAAGGTTTTGGTAACGCATACAATTTTTATGTTCTATATGAATCCATTTAAAAATAATATGTTAGATTAACTGACAATCAGCAAGATCAACAAAAAAAGAAGAAGCAATTCGCTTCTCCCATCATCCTACTTATGAAATATTACTCGCTAAATTTTCAAGTATTAATTTAGTTTTATGGAGATGCAGGACTTTTAATACGGGGATGGTGAATGAATCAGGTGAATAACTTAGAAATTAATGGTAATTCCGCGATATTTTATATAATTCCGCGAAAATCAGATTTATTCCGCGCTTTTCCATGATAATTCCGCGAATTTGAGATTAATTCCGCGAACGTAAAAACCATACAAAAAAAGCGAGAAACCCTCAGGTCTCTCGCCTTTCATCTTGTGCCCAGCGACGTCCTACTCTTGCAGGAGGAGATCCTCCAACTACCATCGGCGCTCGAGCTTAACTTCCGTGTTCTCATACGGGGCGCGATAAGCGGCGAACTTCTTCGTCAGCTGCGCGATGCCAGATCCTCATGGATCTCTCGAATATCCACTCCGGTCTGACATCACTTGCTTCCTCGAATTTCTTGCTTCTCCCACCCCTACGAAGCTTTCGAAGAAGTCTTTGATTGTCTTTCCTGCAGCTTTTTTCTCTTACGAGCTTACTACACTTTTTGAATACAAAAAAGCGAGAGACCTGAGGGTCTCTCGCTTCTCTTATGTTGCCCAGCGACGTCCTACTCTTGCAGGGGGAGATCCCCCAACTACCATCGGCGCTGAAGAGCTTAACTTCCGTGTTCGGCATGGGAACGGGTGTGACCTCTTCGCCATCATCACTAGACGATTCAGGTGTTCCCTGAAAACTAGATAGCACGCACAACTTTCCAATATGTCCAGCTACGTAAGCCAAATCCTCGATCGTTTCACCTTTTGATTCTGACTCAAAAGCCTCCAACGCTTGTCGGATTTAAACGGCTTACTTCGCTTTTCGTTTTTAGGTTAAGCCCTCGATCGATTAGTATTCGTCAGCTCCACGTGTTGCCACGCTTCCACCCCGAACCTATCTACCTCATCATCTCTAAGGGATCTTACCAGCTTAATGCTGTGGGAAATCTCATCTCGAGGGGGGCTTCATGCTTAGATGCTTTCAGCACTTATCCCTTCCACACGTAGCTACCCAGCTATGCTCCTGGCGGAACAACTGGTACACCAGCGGTGTGTCCATCCCGGTCCTCTCGTACTAAGGACAGCTCCTCTCAAATTTCCTGCGCCCGCGACGGATAGGGACCGAACTGTCTCACGACGTTCTGAACCCAGCTCGCGTACCGCTTTAATGGGCGAACAGCCCAACCCTTGGGACCTACTTCAGCCCCAGGATGCGATGAGCCGACATCGAGGTGCCAAACCTCCCCGTCGATGTGGACTCTTGGGGGAGATAAGCCTGTTATCCCCAGGGTAGCTTTTATCCGTTGAGCGATGGCCCTTCCATGCGGAACCACCGGATCACTAAGCCCGACTTTCGTCCCTGCTCGACTTGTAGGTCTCGCAGTCAAGCTCCCTTGTGCCTTTACACTCTGCGAATGATTTCCAACCATTCTGAGGGAACCTTTGGGCGCCTCCGTTACACTTTAGGAGGCGACCGCCCCAGTCAAACTGCCCACCTGACACTGTCTCCGCACCGGATCACGGTGCTGGGTTAGAATGTCAGTACAGCCAGGGTAGTATCCCACCGACGCCTCCATCGAACCTGGCGGTCCGACTTCTATGGCTCCTACCTATCCTGTACAAGCTGTACCAAAATCCAATATCAGGCTACAGTAAAGCTCCATGGGGTCTTTCCGTCCTGTCGCGGGTAACCTGCATCTTCACAGGTACTATAATTTCACCGGGTCTCTCGTTGAGACAGTATCCAAGTCGTTGCACCTTTCGTGCGGGTCGGAACTTACCCGACAAGGAATTTCGCTACCTTAGGACCGTTATAGTTACGGCCGCCGTTTACTGGGGCTTCGATTCAGAGCTTCTCCCGTAAGGGATAACCCCTCCTCTTAACCTTCCAGCACCGGGCAGGTGTCAGCCCCTATACTTCGCCTTACGGCTTTGCAGAGACCTGTGTTTTTGCTAAACAGTCGCTTGGATCTTTTCACTGCGGCTCCCCTGGGCTATAAACCCGAGGAAGCACCCCTTCTCCCGAAGTTACGGGGTCATTTTGCCGAGTTCCTTAACGAGAGTTCTCCCGATCGTCTTAGGATTCTCTCCTCGCCTACCTGTGTCGGTTTGCGGTACGGGCACCTTTTTCCTCACTAGAGGCTTTTCTTGGCAGCGTAGAATCAAGGACTTCGGTACTAAATTTCCCTCGCCATCACGACTCAGCCTTCATGGTGAACGGATTTGCCTATTCACCAGCCTAATCGCTTGGACGCGCATTTCCAGCAGCGCGCTCTCCCTATCTTTCTGCGTCCCCCCGTCGTTCAAACGGAAAGGAGGTGGTACAGGAATATCAACCTGTTATCCATCGCCTACGCCTTTCGGCCTCGGCTTAGGTCCCGACTAACCCTGAGCGGACGAGCCTTCCTCAGGAAACCTTGGGCTTTCGACGGACAAGATTCTCACTTGTCTTTCGCTACTCATACCGGCATTCTCACTTCTAAGCGCTCCACCAGTCCTTTCGGTCTGACTTCACAGCCCTTAGAACGCTCTCCTACCATTGTCGTAAGACAATCCACAGCTTCGGTGATACGTTTAGCCCCGGTACATTTTCGGCGCAGCGTCACTCGACCAGTGAGCTATTACGCACTCTTTAAATGATGGCTGCTTCTAAGCCAACATCCTGGTTGTCTAAGCAACGCCACATCCTTTTCCACTTAACGTATACTTTGGGACCTTAGCTGGTGGTCTGGGCTGTTTCCCTCTCGACTACGGATCTTATCACTCGCAGTCTGACTCCCGCGGATAAATCGTTGGCATTCGGAGTTTGACTGGATTCGGTAATCCGGTAAGGACCCCTAGTCCAATCAGTGCTCTACCTCCAAGATTCTTGCCGCGAGGCTAGCCCTAAAGCTATTTCGGAGAGAACCAGCTATCTCCAGGTTCGATTGGCATTTCACCGCTACCCACACCTCATCCCCGCATTTTTCAACATGCGTGGGTTCGGGCCTCCATTCAGTGTTACCTGAACTTCACCCTGGACATGGGTAGATCACCTGGTTTCGGGTCTACGACCACGTACTATTTCGCCCTATTCAGACTCGCTTTCGCTGCGGCTCCGCCTTCTCAGCTTAACCTTGCACGGGATCGTAACTCGCCGGTTCATTCTACAAAAGGCACGCTGTCACCCATTAACGGGCTCCAACTAGTTGTAGGCACACGGTTTCAGGTTCTTTTTCACTCCCCTTCCGGGGTGCTTTTCACCTTTCCCTCACGGTACTGGTTCACTATCGGTCACTAGAGAGTATTTAGCCTTGGGAGATGGTCCTCCCGGATTCCGACGGGGTTTCACGTGTCCCGCCGTACTCAGGATCCGTCTCGGAGGGCATCGGATTTTGACTACAGGATTGTTACCTTCTCTGATGGACCTTTCCAGGTCGCTTCGTCTATCCGTGCCTTTGTAACTCCAAAGAGACGTCCTACAACCCCAGAGGGCAAGCCCTCTGGTTTGGGCTGATTCCGTTTCGCTCGCCGCTACTCAGGAAATCGCGTTTGCTTTCTCTTCCTCCGGGTAATGAGATGTTTCAGTTCCCCGGGTCTGCCTTCCATTCCCTATGTATTCAGAAATGGATACCATCCTATTAAAGATGGTGGGTTCCCCCATTCGGAAATCTCCGGATCAAAGCGTACTTACAGCTCCCCGAAGCATATCGGTGTTCGTCCCGTCCTTCTTAGGCTTCTAGTGCCAAGGCATCCACCGTGCGCCCTTAGTAGCTTAACCTTCGATTTGTTAGGCATTACTGCCATAACGCATCAGTTATTACTAAGTTATTGCATAAAAAATAATTATTGGATGTCGTTGTTTGTGCTATCTAGTTTTCAAGGAACAAGGCTACTACTTGATTAGTATTAATCATTAGTAGATGTGTTGGTGGAGCCTAGCGGGATCGAACCGCTGACCTCCTGCGTGCAAGGCAGGCGCTCTCCCAGCTGAGCTAAGGCCCCAGGATCTTTTATGGTGGGCCTGAGTGGACTCGAACCACCGACCTCACGCTTATCAGGCGTGCGCTCTAACCAGCTGAGCTACAGGCCCACAAAAGAAAAGTAAATACCCCGACATAGCCATTAGCCGGAGGTGTTTCTTAAAAGAGACTTGCTCTTCTTCAAAACTTACCTTTTCAGTTGAAAGAAGTAAATCATTCTTTCAAAACTAAACGAAACGCTCATGTAAGGTTGGTAACGTAAGTTACCTTCGTAATTCTCCATAGAAAGGAGGTGATCCAGCCGCACCTTCCGATACGGCTACCTTGTTACGACTTCACCCCAATCATTTGTCCCACCTTCGGCGGCTGGCTCCATAAAGGTTACCCCACCGACTTCGGGTGTTACAAACTCTCGTGGTGTGACGGGCGGTGTGTACAAGGCCCGGGAACGTATTCACCGCGGCATGCTGATCCGCGATTACTAGCAATTCCGGCTTCATGCAGGCGAGTTGCAGCCTGCAATCCGAACTGAGAACGGCTTTATGGGATTCGCTTCACCTCGCGGTGTTGCTGCCCTTTGTACCGTCCATTGTAGCACGTGTGTAGCCCAGGTCATAAGGGGCATGATGATTTGACGTCATCCCCACCTTCCTCCGGTTTGTCACCGGCAGTCACCTTAGAGTGCCCAACTAAATGCTGGCAACTAAGATCAAGGGTTGCGCTCGTTGCGGGACTTAACCCAACATCTCACGACACGAGCTGACGACAACCATGCACCACCTGTCACTCTGTCCCCCGAAGGGGAACGTCCTGTCTCCAGGATTGTCAGAGGATGTCAAGACCTGGTAAGGTTCTTCGCGTTGCTTCGAATTAAACCACATGCTCCACTGCTTGTGCGGGCCCCCGTCAATTCCTTTGAGTTTCAACCTTGCGGTCGTACTCCCCAGGCGGAGTGCTTAATGTGTTAACTTCAGCACTGAGGGTGGAACCCCCCAACACCTAGCACTCATCGTTTACGGCGTGGACTACCAGGGTATCTAATCCTGTTTGCTCCCCACGCTTTCGCGCCTCAGCGTCAGTTACAGACCAGAGAGCCGCCTTCGCCACTGGTGTTCCTCCACATATCTACGCATTTCACCGCTACACGTGGAATTCCACTCTCCTCTTCTGCACTCAAGTCCTCCAGTTTCCAATGACCCTCCACGGTTGAGCCGTGGGCTTTCACATCAGACTTAAAAGACCGCCTGCGCGCGCTTTACGCCCAATAATTCCGGACAACGCTTGCCACCTACGTATTACCGCGGCTGCTGGCACGTAGTTAGCCGTGGCTTTCTGGTTAGGTACCGTCAAGGTACCGCCCTATTCGAACGGTACTTGTTCTTCCCTAACAACAGAGCTTTACGACCCGAAGGCCTTCGTCACTCACGCGGCGTTGCTCCGTCAGACTTTCGTCCATTGCGGAAGATTCCCTACTGCTGCCTCCCGTAGGAGTCTGGGCCGTGTCTCAGTCCCAGTGTGGCCGATCACCCTCTCAGGTCGGCTACGCATCGTCGCCTTGGTAAGCCATTACCTTACCAACTAGCTAATGCGCCGCGGGCCCATCCTGCAGTGTTAGCTCGAAAGCCAACTTTCAACATTGCACCATGCGGTGCGATGTATTACCCGGTATTAGCTCCGGTTTCCCGGAGTTATCCCAGTCTGCAGGGCAGGTTGCCCACGTGTTACTCACCCGTCCGCCGCTAAGATCAGGGAGCAAGCTCCCATCTCTTCGCTCGACTTGCATGTATTAGGCACGCCGCCAGCGTTCGTCCTGAGCCAGGATCAAACTCTCCGATAGAAAGCTCAATCTAGCTTTTAAAACAATGTTTTGTTTCCGTAGAAACAACTACTTACATGGCGTTTCGTTCAGTTTTCAAAGATCGATTTATTTCTTTCGTTGTCGTTTTCAGCGACCCAACTAATATAGCATGTTGTTTCGTTTGATGTCAACAACTAATTTGAAATGTTTTATTTAGTGTTACCTGCTTGTTTTAGCGGCAACGTTATTTATAATACATGAAGTGCAAAATGATGTCAATCACTTTTTTTCATGCGTTTGTTGTTGTTTTCTTAACAACGTTCTCTACTTTATCAGTAAAGAATGATATGGTCAATAGTATTTTTCAAATTAATTAAATCAATATGACATAGCTTGCTTAGAGAGACACATTAATATTAGTAGATATTCACGTCTAATTGATCCCCTATAATGAAGCTTCTTTTTTAACGGAGATTAAGAAGAACTATGTTTAAGGTTAAACAAACGTTTAATTAACCTTTTAACTAACAAAATGAATTTCCTCGCCTCACTCTACTTAAGCAACAGAAAAGTACCCTCTCACTTCGGTTACGAAACTTGATCTCACCTTAATAATGGAACAAACCGAAGAGTATCACTACATAACAAAAAGCAGCCGATTTCTCGACTGCTCCAAAACGAACTATGCTAAAAACACGAAATATGCGATAAATACAAAGAACAAACCATACATGATTGGATGAATATTTTTCCCCTCACCTTTTACGACCATAGTGATCGGGTACATTACAAATCCTAACGCAATCCCTGTTGCAATACTGTATGTTAATGGCATTGCAACAATTGTTAAGAATGCTGGAACCGCAATCTCAAATCGTTTCCACTCAATGTTACCGAGTACGCTCACCATCAGGACACCGACTATAATCAAGACTGGTGCTGTAACTGAAGGTGTGACCACTGCTAGTAACGGAGAGAAGAATAGTGCTAACAAGAAAAATCCTGCTGTTACAACAGATGTAAAACCAGTTCGACCACCTGCCGCTACTCCTGATGAAGATTCAATGTAGGCTGTCGTTGTTGACGTACCAAGTACAGCGCCAAGAACAGTTGCAGATGAATCAGCAAACAATGCTTTCCCTGCTCTTGGAAGTTTGTTGTCTTTCATTATGCCTGCCTGCGTCGCAACAGCTATTAAAGTACCCGCTGTGTCGAAGAAATCGACGAATAAGAACGTGAGAACAACGACAAGCATGTCAATTGTAAACAAATCACCAAGATGACCTAAAGCAACGCCGAACGTTGGTTCAAGACTTGGTACGCTACCCACAATCCCGCTTGGAATCGGCACCTGGTTAAAGATCATACCTACGATGGCTGTAATCACCATTCCGTAGAAAATACCGCCAGTTACGTTACGAACCATTAAGATAACAGTAATAATTAATCCGAAGACTGCAAGTAACGTCGGACCTGCGAGAAGATTACCTAGTTGAACAAGTGTAGAATCATTGTTTTGAACAATTCCTGCGCTTTGAAGACCGATAAATGCTATAAAAAGTCCAATCCCGCTCGCTGCCGCGTATTTTAATTCCATCGGAATCGCGTTGATGATCATTTCTCTAATTTTAAAAATGGTAATAATAATAAAGATAATTCCTGAAACAAGTACCCCTGCAAGTGCTGTTTCCCACGGTACGCCCATAACGGTGACAACAGAATAGGTAAAGAACGCATTCAATCCCATTCCTGGCGCCAGAGCGATTGGATATCCCGCTAGAACACCCATAATTAATGTACCGAGCGCAGCAGCAAGTGCTGTGGCAGTAAAGACAGCTCCTTGATCCATCCCTGCATCGGCCAAAACAGCCGGATTCACAAATAGAATGTAAGCCATTGATAAGAACGTCGTTAATCCAGCAATAGTTTCTTTTCTATATGTTGTATTATGCTCATGAAAACGAAAAAAACGATCCATTTCTTTAAGTCCCCCTTATTCCCCTTCATCCATCATTCTAACGGTTTAGTAACCTTTCTTTATTCTTGATTCATTTAGGTTAACTATTCATAAAAAGAAAAAAGCTCCGGGTTCTCTACCCGGAGCGGACTAATAGGAAAAGAGAAGGTTCTCCACGAGTCGCTACATGAGCAAGACGTTTCAATACTTTCTCTATTTCCTTCGTAGTCAGGTTATTTACGGTAACCTGGTAGAGACTTTCGGGCCTTATTCCCGATGTTATACGATGGATGGTCGTTCTATTTATTTACTTTTGTAGTGTATCAGCTTTCTCACAAGCCGTCAATACAAAACACGAACATTTTATCTATTTATTTATATTTCGTTCGTGTTTACTCCCACTCAATTGTAGCGGGCGGCTTAGAAGTAATGTCATACACAACGCGGTTAACGTGATCCACTTCGTTAACAATTCTTGTAGAGATAACCTCAAGGACTTCAAATGGGATACGCGCCCAGTCAGATGTCATGCCATCGATTGATGTTACAGCACGAACACCAATTGTGTAGTCATACGTTCTCGCATCACCCATAACACCAACACTACGGAAATCAGGAAGCGCGGTGAAATATTGCCAGATATCACGATCAAGCCCTGCTTTTTTAATTTCGTCACGAAGAATCGCGTCAGATTCACGTACAACTTTTAACTTTTCTTCTGTCACTTCTCCGATCACACGGATACCAAGACCCGGCCCCGGGAACGGCTGTCTCCATACAATTTCGTCTGGAAGACCAAGCTCTGTACCTACTTTACGAACTTCATCTTTGAAAAGCATATTTAAGGGCTCAATCAAATCGAGCTTCATATCTTCAGGCAGACCGCCTACGTTGTGGTGGGACTTGATGGTTTGAGCAGTCGCTGTTCCACTCTCAACGATATCTGTGTAAAGTGTTCCTTGTGCTAAGAAGGACATGTCTTCAAGCTTTTCAGACTCTTCCTCAAAAACATAGATAAACTCGTTACCAATGATTTTTCGTTTCTTCTCTGGATCAGTTACACCTTTAAGCTTTGTAAGAAAACGATCAGCAGCGTCAATTTTGATCAAATTCATATCGAAGCCTTCACCAAATGTTTTCATTACGCTGTCTGCTTCGCCTTTGCGAAGAAGACCATGATCGACAAACATACATGTTAGCTGGTCACCGATGGCTCTATGAATGAGGGCGGCAACTACAGAAGAGTCAACTCCACCACTAAGGGCGCATAGAACTTTTTTTTGCCCAACGGCTTCACGGATTTCATTAATTTGCTCATCGATGAAGTTTTCCATTGACCAGTTACCATCACACTCACACACTTTATAAACAAAGTTTTTCAATAGTTCATTGCCGTGCTCAGTGTGACGAACTTCCGGGTGGAACTGAACGCCATATAGGTGGCGAGAAGCATCGCTCATTGCCGCAACTGGACAAGATGGGTTTGTTGCGGCCACTTCAAATCCTTCAGGTGGAGCTTTAACAAGATCACCGTGACTCATCCATACAGATTGTTCTTCTGGTAGACCATCATATAATGGGGATTTGTCCTTGATTGTCAGCATCGCCTTACCATACTCACGGTGTTTCGCCGCTTCTACACTTCCACCAAAGTGATGTGTCATTAGCTGCATGCCGTAACAGATGCCAAGAACCGGAATGCCAAGCTCGAAAATTTCTTCATCGCAGCGCGGCGCGTCTTCACCATATACGCTGTTCGGACCACCTGAGAAGATAATTCCCTTTGGATTAATTTTCTTTACTTCTTCAGCAGTAATCGTGTTCGGGTGCAATTCACTAAACACACCAAGGTCACGAATACGTCTAGCAATTAGTTGATTGTACTGTCCACCGAAATCGAGGACAATAATGGATTCCTGTTCTTCTAACATCTAATTCCCTCACTTCTATTTAGTCTCTAGTAGCATTGCCGAAATCGAATCGAAAAACAGGGGATTAACAAGCTTTTCGATCTCTTTCATCCAAGGTCATATAAAAAAAGCCAGAACCCTGCCATGGTACAAAGGCAGAATCCTGGCTTATACTAGGAGTATCTGCCTTCATAGTCAGATCATTTACGGTGATCCGGTAGAGACTTCTGGGCCTTATTCCCAGGGATATACGAAGGTTACAACTTGTTGTTCAAACTATGGATTCATTCTATCAACCGTCTATACAGCGGTCAAGATTGCATCTTTTTAATTAAATTTTCCCATAATTCCTTCATTTCATCCCAACCATCACTGTTCGCTTTTCCACGATAGTAATTTTCTTCGTAGCGACGTGTTAATTCCTTCATATCCTCTGTTTGAAGCTTGCTGTCAACTTGAACAGCATATTCCCGCAAAGTCTGATTTTCCCCTCGCTTAATGCCATGTAAGTCTAACAACCATAGCAGTCGAAAATACGCTTCAGATAGCACCTTTCCGTCATCTCGTTTCTTATACCTTGAAATAACCAACCGCTTCAACCATTTCTTATAATTCTTAAATACGACGTATCCAAGTAACAACAGAATAAGCACAAGCACAACGGTATACCACACTGTCCATTCAAACGATACAGATGATGAACCTGATGATGCCTGTTCCTCTGGTGTTTGTTCCTGCTGCTGCGCCTGCTCTTCTTCAGTTTGTGCAGGATCAGGTGCTTCAGAATTTGTCGCTTCATCATCACTATAATCGCTAACAAAATCAGCCTGGTTAGTGAAGCCTCGAGTTGGTTCAAAAGGAACCCACCCCACTTCCGGGAAGTATGCCTCAACCCACGAGTGTGCGTTGTTATTTGTTACTTCATACTCTCGATAGTCTCCAGCAGCTGCCACAAATTCTCCCTCGGTAAATCCTTTGACCCATCTTGCTGGAATCCCGAGACTTCTTAAAAGAACGGTCATCGAACTAGAGAAATTATCGCAATAACCTAGCTGCGTTTCAAAAAGAAATTGATCGACATAATCATCATTATCCCCAGGAACGGCAACGTCCATTGTTTCATATACAAAACCATTCCCTACGAAGTAATTTTCGATCGCCCTCGCCTTATCATAAGGATTTTCTTCTTCTACCGTAATTTCTTCAGCAAGATCACTGACTCTCTCAGGAAGAGATTCCGGTAATTGAAGGTACGTATTTGCCAACCGATCTGAATAGTTAACTGGTGCTTCTCGTAACATCTTTTCAGAAAAGGTAGGGGATTCGTAATCTAAATTATAATTATCAAGCACAATAGACTCGCCAAGATTTTGTGTAAACACTTTTCCAGTCAGAGGATTTTCAAGTAGTTGAACTTCTGCTCCCGTTTCGATGTTTGTTACTTGTCCTGGATGGACAATAAAATCAAACTTCTCATTCCCAGTCATATTCATCTTCATATCAAAGGCTTCTAACTCAACACCATCTTCAAATAATGTTTCTGTGCTACCTTCAAAAATAACTCGATCTTGTACGGAAGATTCCCAGCCTTTGCCGGTATACACATCTTTCGTTTCAACACGCCAGTACCCTCTATCTTTAATTTGTGCAGTAAAAACAGGAGTGTCGTCCATGACGAAAGGGCCGCCAAGTTGTGAGTCATCTTCTCCGTATCCAATCTTACTAATTCCGTTGCCATTTCTCCCTGCGCCGTCACCATCTCCAGTCGTTTTCTTCAGGAAAGGTACCGGATCCGGCCATTGCGGATCAGCCTTCGGAGCGATATAACCGAATATAGAAGAAAAAGCAATAACAACAACTAGTGGCATAAGCCAATAGACTGGGAAGCGACCCTTTGAAAAAATAACTCCCTCTTGTTCTTGAATTCGCAGAATTTGAAGAAGACCTAGTAATACAAAACCAATGATCACAATACGAATAATCGCATTATCCGCTTGATAAGTTGTAAAGGTATCAATAACCGAAATGTAAACGATCGTCACTAATAGAAATAAGAAAATCCGTCTTGTTTGAATTAACCAGTATTGCATTAAATAACTTATAAGCCATAGCAATATGAAAAACAAGAAGGTTCGAAATACATTTGACAAACGATCAAAACTACCATCAAATAGAAAACCGACATTCTGTGAAAAGTCTGATAGAAAGTAATCTACCCACAGAAATTCAAAGAACGGTCCCGGAAAAAACATGGCATGTAGAGCATATACTAACGCCACTCCTTTAATCGGGAAAGATAGCCAAAAAGGTAGCTGAAAATAAGATAGCAAAAATAAAAATGCCGTAAACAGAATAAAAATTTCTGTTTGACCTGTATCTGAAATGATCGAAAGAGGTCGTAGCCATTCCCAGAACAGAAGAAAACCCAATCCATAGAGGAGAAGCGCGTAAAGCCAATCTGTTTTTTCATTACCTTGTTGCACGCTTCCCACCCCCTTTTATTTCCTCATTAAACGAATCTCCCACAATCACGTGTGCTTTAACACCGTATAGAGTAAGCTGATTAAGCTCAGCCTGTTGCGCTAACGTAATGTGCTCAGTGACATAAAAGAATTCCACTTGAACCTTTCGTGCAACAAGCTCTTTTAACGTAGAAGTGAATGCCCCATCAAGCGAAGGACTAATGATCATAACACCTGTTCCAGCAGGGAAATGATGAGCCTCTCTTTTAACAACTGTATCAAACGTTGTTATCCCGTTAGCTTGAACTCGTGCGAGATGATGAAATACTCTCCTTCGTTGTGCTCTTCCACCATTAATATTCAGAACAGAATGATCTTTTCCTGAGGAAACAAGACCGATCATCGCATTCTGCTTTAAAGCAGCGTTTGTCACGGAAGCAGCTAGTCTTACACCCTTCTCGAATAAAGGTGAATCTACACGACCATAGTGATCGGTCTCTCGATCGAGGAAGACCATATAATCCTGGCTAATTTGTTGTTCAAATTGCTTGGTTAATAGTTTCGAACCTCGCGCGGTTGCTTTCCAATCAATCCATGACAATTTATCTCCTGGTACATAATCTCGAACACTAACTGCCGTAGAATAATCTAAATCTGCTTTACGTGGAGAAGGTCTCGTCCCAGAGAGCTGCTGATTATAGGGAGACCATGATATTTCTTGATATTGCGGTAGAACATAAACCGCTTGATCGTTCTCTATCATATTCTCATGTTGGACGAATCCAAAGAGGTCCCCCGTTCGACAGCGTAGTTTCTTAAAATGGTATTCTCCTCTCGGAATTGGCTTGATGGTATACCGATAAGTTAACTCTTTTTTGAACATGGGAAGAAGCAAGGCAAGTGAACGTTTTTGATACCTTGAGGAGGCTTCTCTAGCAAACGGAGCTAACCGATCAGGAAGCATATCTTCAACAACTAAATAAAAAAGAGGAAAGTGACTTTTCCGCTCTATCTGGATCGTAACAGTTAACTCCTGTCCATCTGTTAATTCTGTATGACTGATCAATCGCGTCATCTTGATTGCGCTCAAGGGATAGAAAATAAGAAGGATAGAATAGATAACGAAAGGTAAAAAACTATAGAACAAGAACCAGCTCACAAAACCTCCCTGAAACATCGCATACGAAAAAGTAATCAGGAAAAGCAGTGCTAAAAAGAAAAACTTTAACACTCTGTTATTCGCTAGCTTCTCTCTCATTTCACTTTCTCTTCCTTTTGAAGAGGAACTCTTACACGATGAAGAATCTCCTTAATAATCTCCTCAGGCTTCTGTCCTTCAAACGCAGCCTCTGATTTAAGAATGATGCGATGGGATAATACAAAAGGAGCTAAGAATTTCACATCGTCAGGTAGTACATAATCGCGATTGCGCATGAACGCATACGCCTGACACGCTTTCATTAGTGAGAGTGACCCGCGTGGACTAGCTCCAAGATAAATAGATGAGTTATTTCTCGTTCTACTCACGATATCGATAATGTATTGTTTAACAGACCCTTCAACAAACACAGCTTTCACCTTTTTCTGCATCTCAAGAAGGTCTTCCAGCTCAAGGGCCTTCCCAATCGAGTCAATTGGATGCGCGTGTTCCGTACGATTCAATACTTCAAGTTCTTCTTCAGGAGATGGATAGCCCATTCGTAATTTCAATAAGAAGCGATCAAGTTGAGCTTCCGGCAGAGGATACGTTCCCTCGTATTCGATCGGATTCTGAGTCGCCATAACAAAAAACGGCTGTGGAAGAATGTGCGTTTCTCCATCAACCGTTACATTCCCCTCTTCCATTCCTTCTAGAAGAGCCGATTGTGTTTTAGGTGACGTTCTGTTAATTTCATCTGCCAAAATAATATTGCCTAATAACGGTCCTTTACGAAATTCGAATTTCATCTCACGTTGATTAAAAATGGATACACCTGTTAAATCAGACGGGAGTAAGTCTGGTGTGAATTGAATTCGATTAAACTTTGCACCTACTGATTTTGCAAGAGCACGAACCATCATCGTTTTACCAACACCCGGCACATCCTCCAGAAGAACGTGACTTCCAGCAAGCAATGCTACAAGGCTTAATTCTGTTACGTCTCGCTTACCGACCATCACTTTCTCAATATTTTCAATCACTTGTTTGACAGCCGGGTGGTACGCATCAAATTGGTACGATGAACTCATAGCTGATTCCTCCAATAGTCATTCTCAAAATTTTTATTTTAAAAACAGGTCTCTTTACCTATCAATTTTCCAACAAATTAGCAAGAGTAAATGTCTGAATACTCATAACCTTATTGTAACAAAAAATACTTTAGGCACGTTAATAAGAAGCGAGTTTTCCTATAATTTCATTATTGATCCAAATAAAGATATGACTAGCTACATCGCAAATCGTTTCATACTGGATGAAAAAGGGAATACAATTTTCAGATGAAAACACCAAAAGAATCCTGAATCTTCAAACCATTATAATGAGGTGAGTACATAAGATTACGCTATGCCTCTCGTCCCACTCGTCTAAAACGAAAAGGAGGAAATTAAATGGTAGGTAATCGCGGTGTCGTTTATACAGGTGCAGGTCGTGTAGAAGTTCAGGATATTAGCTATCCGGATTTAGTTCTTCGTGAGGGTCCAGGCGTTCCCAAGAGTAATGTCGGCCGTAAATGTGAACATGGAGTAATCTTGAAGAATATCGTGACGAATATATGCGGGAGCGATCAGCATATGGTGCGCGGTCGCACAACTGCTCCTTCTGGTTTAGTTCTCGGCCATGAAATTACCGGAGAAGTGATTGAGGTTGGACGAGATGTTGAATTCATTAAAAAAGGAGATATTGTCTCTGTTCCATTCAATGTTGCTTGCGGTCGATGCAAAATGTGTAAGCGTCAGGACACCCATATTTGTCAAAACGTAAACCCTGAACGTCCGGGCGCAGCTTACGGATACGTTGATATGGGCGGCTGGGTTGGTGGCCAGTCCGAATATGTGATGGTTCCTTATGCAGACTTTCAATTACTAGCCTTTCCCGATAAAGAGAAAGCGATGGAGAAAATCCTCGACTTAACGATGCTATCGGATATTTTTCCTACCGGCTACCACGGAGCGATTAGTGCAGGAGTAACGACAGGGTCCACTGTGTATGTCGCTGGAGCAGGACCAGTTGGACTCGCTGCAGCCCATTCTGCTCAGTTACTTGGTGCTGCTGTTGTGATCGTTGGCGATTTAAAAGAAGAACGTCTCGCTCAAGCACGGAGTTTCGGGTGTGAAACGATTAATCTCAAAGAACACAACGATCCTGGCGAACAAATCGAACAAATACTCGGTATACCTGAAGTGGATTGTGCGATCGATGCAGTTGGTTTCGAAGCTTATGGTCATGGAACAGATAACGAAGAGCAGCCGGCAATAGTGCTAAATACGATGATGGATGTTGTAGAAGCTGGAGGAAAGATGGGGATTCCAGGGTTATATGTAACAGAGGACCCTGGAGCAGATGACAAAGATGCCAAGGAAGGCTCACTTAAAGTAAGATTTGGACTTGGCTGGTCAAAAGCCCACCATTTTGTTACAGGACAAACACCTGTCATGCAGTATCACCGTCAATTAATGATGGCGATTTTAAATGGAAAAGCGGATATCGCGAAAGCTGTAAATGCAACCGTTATCAGTCTTGATGAAGCTCCTCAAGGGTATAATGAGTTTGATAGTGGTGTATCAAAAAAGTTTGTCATTGATCCACATGGGATGTTAAGAAGGTAAATCAAAAAGAAGCCAATCCTTATCGCTAGGATTGGCTTCTTTTTTTAAGTTATATACTACTAATACGAAGCCAATAAATCCGGAAGGTGGTTTAAATGTCAGTTATTCTTAGACGAATTTATGGAGAAGATTACCCGCTTGAAGGGAATCGTATTCTAATTGACCGCGTATGGCCGAGAGGCATTTCAAAAGAAAAAGCCAAATTAAATGAATGGATGAAGGAAATCGCACCAAGTTCTTCGTTACGAAAATGGTTTGATCATGATCCTGATAAGTTTGAAGACTTTAAGAAAGCATATCAAGAAGAAATCAATGGAAGTAAGACGGCACAGACGAAATTACAAGAACTAAAGAAAATGGCTACAAACGAAAGACTTGTTCTTTTATTTGGGGCAAAGGATATGGAGCATAATCATGCGGTAGTGTTAAAAGAAATAATTGAAGGTTGAACAAGGATTTTCACTTATTCCACTAAAAAAGAGAGGATCTAATCCTCTCTTCCTTCATTCTATTCCATTATACTAGCTCACGATCCCAGTGACGATGCGTTGCAATAGCTTCACTGAACTCTTTCACGAATGTATTCATATCTTTACCAGTGACTACTCCTGGTTGACCTACTAAGTCGTTATTCTCTAGCCACTTCATCCCTTCATGCGTTCCACCGATCGGTTTAAAGTGTGAGAATGCTTCATTGATAAAGTAATTAGCGGATTGATAGAATCCTTTGCTTTCCTGATTTCCACCAACCGCATAAATAGCATCAAATAAAACGGATTCGCTTGTAAGGAACGTATGATCAATTTCAGCCTCGGCTCCGTCAGTGGCTTTTTTCACACCACGTTTGTCACTAATGAGCTCAGGCTTAATGCCTTTTTCTTTAAGCTCATTAAGCACTTGTATGAGTTCTTCTCCATTAAATCCATCGTCTACAATGACACCTACTTTTCTAGTATCCGCAGTAAATGTTGTATTTAGTTGGCTAAGCGCAGGTGATGTCTTCGTGATATCTGATCCACCTTTTGTAGGTTCTTTAGCTCCAACATTCTGAGCAACGGTTTGAGCAAGGTCAAGGTTGATATTCGAAAGCATATCGACCACTTGTTGCTGAACTGACTTACTCTTTAGCTTGCCGAGCTCAAAGCTAAAGGCATTCTTGATATGTTCTTTCTCCACATCACTCATGCTGTTATAGAAAAGAACCGCTTGAGAGAAATGGTCTTTAAAACTTTCACTGCGTGCGCGAACCTTATGACCTTCTACTTTCTCCTGATAATGAACATAGCCACCCTCTTCTTCTGTAGCTGGTTCTGGCTGATTATCTGCAAGAGAATTTTTGTGATAGCTTACTTGACCTTTGTTAATTGTTTGACGCATAAAGCCATCACGCTGATTGTTAAAGAACGGGCAAACAGGTCGATTAATCGGCAATTCATGATAATTTGCACTTCCGAAACGATTGATTTGTGTATCTGTATAAGAGAACAAGCGCCCTTGAAGTAGCGGGTCATTGGAAAAGTCGATGCCTTTTACGACATTACCAGGATGAAAAGCAACCTGTTCGTTTTCAGCAAATACGTTCTCGACATTTCGGTTTAATGTCATTTTCCCAACGATTTTTACAGGGATATCTTCTTCTGGCCAAATCTTAGTTGGATCAAGAACATCAAAGTCAAAGTTAAATTCATCTTCTTCTTTGATAATTTGCACGCCTAGTTCCCACTCAGGATAGTCGCCATTTTCAATGGACTCATATAAGTCTCCGCGGTGGAAATCAGCATCTTTGCCTGAGATTTTTTGCGCTTCATCCCACACGAGCGAGTGTACGCCCAACTTTGGTTTCCAGTGAAACTTAATAAACCGCGCTTCTCCTTTTGCATTCACAAACCGGAATGTATGAACGCCAAAACCTTCCATCATACGTAGGCTTCGAGGGATCGCTCTGTCTGACATTGCCCATAGCGCCATGTGTGCTGATTCTTGATTGTTAGCAATAAAGTCCCAGAACGTATCATGAGCAGAGGCAGCTTGCGGCATACCGTTATGAGGTTCAGGTTTGACCGCATGAATTAAGTCAGGGAATTTAATGGCATCCTGAATGAAAAAGACTGGAATGTTATTCCCAACTAAATCGTAGTTCCCTTCATCTGTATAGAACCGCGTTGAGAATCCTCTCACATCTCGAACCGTTTCAGAAGAACCTTTTGAACCTGCCACCGTTGAAAATCGAACAAATACTGGCGTTTTTCTGGAAGGATCTTTTAAGAATTCTGCATCCGTATACTCTTCCAATGAATCATATACTTCAAATTCACCATGAGCGGAAAATCCTCTTGCGTGTACGACACGTTCAGGGATACGCTCATGGTCGAAATGCGTCATTTTTTCTCTGAAATGAAAATCTTCCATCAATGTCGGTCCGCGTTCACCGGCTTTAAGGGAAAATTCATCTTCCGAAACTTTCAGGCCCTGATTTGTCGTCATTTTCCCTTTATCATTTGTGCTATATTGTTCTAGTTGTTCTTTTTTCTTATTGTCTTCACTCACAGTAATACCTCCCGCTAATATATGTAAAATCTTATATAGGAAGGTTCCCCTAATAAAGTAAGATCAAACCATATTTTAGATTATTAGCTATTCTTTACTATGCTCGATTATTCAATCTGATTGGTCTATAAAACCATACTCGCATTAATCTACATTTCTCAATTCATGATATTTCACATAGACGAAGCAAGCATACAGCACAACTAGAAACGCACCGCCTGACATGATATGTTGAATGCCAATACCTGCTGAGAGAAGAAGGGAAGTCATCGCATAGCTAACAGGAATAAGCCCCATTGAAGCTAAAGACAGCAAACCCATTACTCGCCCTAGCACTTTCTCTTGGATCAATGACTGAATTGCAGAAAATAAAGGGATGTTACTTCCAGAAAGACACACCCCAAAAATAACCAGCATGACAATACTTACCCATAGCTCCGTCGAGAAACTCAGACCTATAAAAGCACAACCAGAAATGATTAACGCAAGCAAAGCTACTTTTCCTCGTCCTTTCATTAGATTAAGAATACCGATTACTACTGCCCCAATTAACATTCCAATCGCCGCCCCGGCTTCCATTAAACTGAAAGCAAATGCATCTCCATTTAAGACTGTTTTCACAAAAAGAGGTAGCCCCATGGAAAGTGGTCCAACGAGAAATAGATTCATAAAGACCGTTGTTAGTACAACTACCACCAGAATCCTAGATTCTTTCACATAGAGAAGACCTTCTTTAAAAGTTTCAAAAAAAGTTTGGTCTTGATGATTCTGTTCTGCTTCTTGTTTTGGGATTTTCATCAAATAAATCAATACGCTTCCAAGAAAAAGCATTAGCGCTGTTACAGCGAAGACGATTTCATAGCTTCCAAAAGCAATAAGTAATCCTGCGAGCATAGGTGCAATAATAAACGATGCCTGGTTAGTCATTTGAATAATTGAATTGCCTCGAGTCAGATTTTCTTTTCGAATAATCGATGGGATCACAGCGCTCTCTGCTGCCCAGAAAAAAGCATCTAAAATTCCAAAGAAGAAGGCAACTCCAACAAATGTCCAAAGAGTGATATCTCCAAATATAAACCAGAGTACTAAACCACTAAGAAGGACCCCTCTTGAAAAATCAGATAAGAACATGATCTTCGTCTTACTCATGCGATCCGCTACCGTGCCACTTATCACCATAAATACTAGTCTTGGAATACTTGAAGCAATGTAAATGAGTCCGAGTGAAGCTTCAAGATTTAAAACATTCACCACGTACCAGCTCTCAGCAAAAAGAAAGAAGGAAATGCCAAAGCTTGATAAAAACGCTGCCGCCCATAAAAGAAGGAAATTTTTATTTTTAAATATGGAGTCAATCTTGTCTGCTTTTACATCCGGCATTCTTTCCATAACATTTTCTTTCATCGCCATTACTAACACCCCTGCTGTTTTGATACTTTAAGTGTAGCGAATCATAGAAAGCTAGACGATGACCCTCAGTTTGATAAGTACTCCGTCTTAAGACTGATTTAGAAAAAAATCCCTTTTGGAACAAAACAAAAAGCATCCTCTTGGCTCATCACCAAGAGAATGCTTTTGAACTTCAATCCGGAAATACCGGACGGAAGGGGAGCATGAATTACATCATGCCGCCCATACCGCCCATTCCACCCATGCCGCCCATATCAGGCATGCCACCGCCGCCTGCATTTTCTTCAGGCTTATCTGCGATTACTGCTTCTGTAGTAAGAATCATAGCAGATACGGATGCTGCATTTTGTAGAGCAGAACGAGTTACTTTTGTAGGGTCAACGATACCAGCGTCAACCATGTTTACCCACTCACCAGTAAGAGCGTTAAAGCCAATACCGATTTTCTCGCCTTTAAGGCGCTCAACCACAACAGATCCTTCAAGACCAGCGTTGTGAGAGATCTGACGGATTGGCTCTTCTAGTGCACGAAGAACAATCTTAACGCCAGTTGCTTCATCTCCAGAAGCTTCTACAGCTTGAACAGCCTTAACGACGTTCACTAGCGCTGTACCACCACCGGATACGATTCCTTCTTCAACCGCTGCGCGAGTTGAGTTAAGAGCATCTTCAATGCGAAGTTTACGCTCTTTCAATTCAGTTTCAGTTGCCGCACCAACTTTGATGACAGCTACGCCGCCAGCAAGCTTAGCAAGACGTTCCTGAAGCTTTTCTTTATCGAACTCAGAAGTTGTTTCTTCTAGCTGAGCTTTGATTTGGTTTACGCGACCAGCAATTTTATCAGTTTCGCCAGAGCCTTCAACGATTGTTGTATTTTCTTTCGTTACAACAACTTTAGAAGCGCGACCAAGCTGAGTCATGTTCGCTTGTTTAAGATCAAGACCAAGATCTTCTGTAATCACTTCAGCGCCAGTAAGTGTACCGATGTCTTCAAGCATTGCTTTACGACGGTCACCGAAGCCAGGAGCTTTAACTGCTACTGCGTTAAATGTTCCACGAAGCTTGTTCACAACGAGTGTTGCAAGTGCTTCACCTTCAACGTCTTCAGCAATCATAAGAAGTGGTTTACCTTGTTGAACCACTTGCTCAAGCACTGGAAGAACATCTTGGATGCTTGCAATTTTCTTATCAGTGATAAGGATATAAGGATCTTCTAGAACAGCTTCCATTTTGTCGGAGTCTGTAACCATGTAAGGAGATGCATATCCACGATCGAACTGCATACCTTCTACTACTTCTAGCTCAGTAGCAAATCCTTTTGATTCTTCAACAGTGATAACGCCGTCGTTACCAACGCGCTCCATTGCTTCAGCGATCAATTGACCTACTTCTTCGTCAGCAGCAGAGATTGACGCAACTTGTGCGATTGACTCTTTGCCTTCGATTGGCTTAGAAATGTTTTTAAGTTCTTCAACAGCAGCTCTAGTTGCTTTCTCAATTCCTTTACGGATAACCATTGGGTTCGCACCAGATGCTACGTTTTTAAGACCTTCACGTACCATAGCTTGCGCAAGAACGGTTGCAGTTGTTGTACCGTCACCGGCAACGTCATTTGTTTTGCTAGCTACTTCAGCGACAAGCTTTGCACCCATGTTTTCGAATGCATCTTCAAGCTCGATTTCTTTCGCGATCGTTACACCATCATTTGTGATAAGTGGAGATCCGAATTTCTTCTCGAGGACAACGTTACGTCCTTTTGGTCCGAGTGTAACTTTAACTGCGTTCGCAAGAGAATCAACACCGCGAAGCATTGCGCGACGGGCTTCTTCACTGAACTTAATATCTTTTGCCATTTGTTACCCTCCTAAATGTATGTAGTATTTTTTATTTTTGTTTTTACTTGCCTACGACTGCAAGAATATCGTTCTCACGAAGAATCAAATACTCTTTACCGTCATACTTTACTTCAGTACCAGCATACTTACTGTAAATAACAGCGTCGCCTTCTGATACTTCAAGAGCTACACGCTCTCCACCATCAGTTAGTGCACCGCTACCTACAGACACGACGCGACCTTCCTGTGGCTTTTCTTTCGCAGAATCTGGAAGTACGATCCCACTAGACGTTTTTTCTTCTAATTGAATTGGTTCGATGACTACTCGATCACCTAAAGGCTTTAACAACTCAAACACCCTCCTCAGATGGAAATTATGGTTTGATTCGTTTTTTAGCACTCACCATCATCGAGTGCTAACACATGTATATAATAAATAATTCACTATTCTTTTGCAAGTACTTAAGTTGATTTTTTTTTCAGTTTTTTCTTTTCTCCTTTACTCGTCACTATGTGACATAAACTGATAAGACTTATGGCCTGTTTTTCGATTATATTCGATATGGCTATATAAACCAGTTATACGAAGTCTTATGAACGGCATTCCCTTAAGAAAGTGTGTTAAACTAATACGAGTATGCAAAATGCCATTTACGGCATGCAAACCATTAAAAGGAGTTATGCTTCTTGGCCAAACATTATTGGACTATATTGATTACTTATATTGTAATGCAGCTCTCAGGATTAGTAGGCGTTCCCCTACTTCAGGAATTAAACATCCCTGATCCAGTCGTCACTTGGTCTGTCTTTAGTTTTCTGACAGCACTGATTATCATGCTATTTCTTCTCCGTTCCACTCCGGACGTCCCTTTTGAACGCTCAACGCGCGTCTCTCCTGGTCAGGCGGTTGGATGGAGCATTCTAGGCGTATTCATGGCTTATGCTTCCCAAATTATTGCTGCAATGATCGAAATGAACGTATTTGGGATTGATCCTGGTTCTGAAAACACAGAAATGCTGATAGAAGTCGCAAAAGCGGCACCTGTTTTTATTATTGTGACATCAATTATCGGACCAATTCTTGAGGAAATTGTTTTCCGAAAAGTTATTTTCGGTTCGTTATACAAACGATTTAATTTTTGGATTGCCGGCATACTCAGCTCTGTTATTTTTGCAGCGATTCATTTTGACTTTTCTCATATTCTTATTTATACAGCAATGGGACTCACCTTCGCCTTTCTTTATGTAAAAACGAAGCGTCTGATTGTACCAATCATTGCTCATATGACGATGAATACTTTTGTTGTATTAATTAACGTCTATTTTGCTGATGATATTATGGAGATGGAAAAGCAGCTGAACGAGATGCAATCGTTTATTGGAGGACTCTTTTCATGAAACTTTCACCAATTGTAATGGGTTTTTTCTACTTGGGACTTGGCTCCCTCTTCACCTACCTGGCGATTCAAAGCGCTAGTAGTAACGGGGAAATATGGAGTTTTTATACCATTCTGCTGATGGTTCTCGCTACGGTAGATTTTGTTTATGCTATTCGTTTCTTCGTCTTGAAAAGAAGGATAACGGAACTAAAGAAAAAAGATGATAACGAAAAGCGATAGGGGCTTCCCCTATCGCTTTTTATTTGCATTTAATTATTGCTCTCTTCCTGAGCTTCCTCAAGGATCCGTTTTGCTTCAGCCTGCAATCTTTTACGGTAGCCATATCGTGACACAATGATACTAAATTCATACAGAAGTAACAGCGGTACTGTAACCATAAGATGTGAAATGATTTCAGGTGGTGTAATCATCCCCGCTATAACAAGAAGGACAAAATAGGCATACTTTCGAATCTGTACAAGCATAGCTGGATTTAACATACCAAGCCTTGTAAAGAAAAGAACGATGACTGGCAACTGAAAAACAAACCCAAATGGGAGCGTTAATTGAAACAAAAAGCTGAAATATTGATTCGCTCCATACATTTCTTGAATGTTAAGACTTTGAGCAAGATTCCCTACAAAATCGATGACAAAAGGAAATAAAACAAAGTAGGAAAAGGATACACCACCAAGAAACAAAATAAACACTGCGGGAATATACGATAGTGTCACTTTCCGTTCGTGTTCAAATAATCCTGGTGAAATAAATGCCCACAGCTGATAAAGCGCCAGTGGAGATGTCATAATAAAAGCAATTAAAAAAGCGAAGCTGAAATACACTTTCAATGGGTCAGTCAGATGAAACGCGTTCATCGGTATACCCTGCGCTTCAGGAGCATGTTGCAAGAACACAATGACTGGCTTAGCCAGAAACAGCCCCGCAATAAAGGAAAGAATTAAGAAAACGACTGTAATAATAATCCGTTTTCTTAATTCTTCTAAATGATCATAGATGGATTGCTTCTGATCCTCCATTCACTATCCGTCCTAACCGATTACTTGTCGTTATTTTTCTTTTCGTTTGGTTCATCATCATCCGCTAAACCTTTTGTTGCATTTTTAAATTCACGAAGCGTATTTCCTGCAGCTTTACCAAGCTCAGGTAATTTCTTAGGTCCAAAAATAATTAAAGCAACCACAGCAACTAAAGCGATACTTGCGCCACCCATTCCCATGCGTGTCACCTCCTTAACATGTCGTTATACTGGATAATGTTTCATGAAATAAACTAGTGCTTGTAACTCAACTGCAAGATCAATATGATGCACTCGAATGTGATCCGGCACCGTTAATCGTGCCGGCGTAAAGTTTAATATTCCTTTTATTCCTGTTTGATCCATCTGATCGGCAATCGATTGAGCAACATGAACTGGTACGGTTAAGATAACGACGGAAACGTCATTTTCTCTCAGCCGCTTTTGAAACTCGTCGATATGATAGACTGGAACGCCACCAATCTCCTGTCCTACTTTTTCAGAGTCTGCGTCAAAAGCAAGTTCGATCTTTGTATTATTATTTTTAATGAAATTGTAGTGCAGGAAAGCCGTTCCAAGATTACCTACACCAATAAGCGCGACTTTTGTCGTTTCATCCTGATCAAGCGTCTTACTAAAAAAGGATAACAAATAATGAACATTGTACCCATAGCCTTTTTTACCAAGAGCACCAAAATAACTGAAATCTCTTCGAATTGTAGCAGAATCGACCTTGATGGCATCGCTAAGCTCTGCTGACGAAACGCGTTGTTTACCTGATGCACTTAAATTTTTTAAATATCGATAATAGAGCGGCAGTCTTTTTGCTGTCGCCTGCGGAATTTTTGTCTGATCAATATCCATACACTACCTCCATATTGATCTCCGCGCTCCATCGTCACGTTATTCGCGCGCATAATCCCCGCTTTTACCTCCTGTTTTAGTAACAAGATAGGTTTCCCCGATAACGATGCCTTTATCCACCGCTTTACACATATCATATACCGTCAATGCTGCTGCCGAGGCTGCCGTCAGCGCTTCCATTTCAACGCCAGTACTTCCGCTCGTCTTCACATGAGCCTCAATAATTAGCTCATAGGCTTGCGATTTCTCCTGCCAGTTAAAATGAAGGTCAACGCCAGAAAGCGCTATCGGATGACACATGGGGATGAGATCAGATGTTTTTTTTGCTGCCATAATTCCGGCAATTTGAGCGACTTCAAGCACATCGCCTTTCTTCATCGTTCCTGATTGAATACCAGAATAGATGTCTTCACTCACCTTTACGCTCGTTCGTGCTGTTGCAGTCCGAACGGAGGGAGTTTTATCAGAAATGTCGACCATTCTTGCGCGGCCTTCTTCATTAAAGTGAGTAAATGAACTCATATTTGCCCCTTTCCTCATCCGAAGATGATAGAAGGATAATGCTGCTACTTGTGACTATACACCATTTCTTTCGATTTTGCTGTTTTTTTGATGACTTTTTTTGTTAACTCATGCACATTCCTTTAGTTGCTCAGCTCGTCCTCTCTGCGGTAAACTTAAAGGAAACTCGGATAATGCCGAACTATCGGTGATACACCAGGAAATAACCTTTCCTTACTAACCGTTTTTCACGGATTTAAGGAAGGAAATAGAGGTGAAAGAACATGATCGTATTGCAAGTTAATGGACTCACCAAATCATTTGGTGCTGATACCATTTTATCGAATATTAAATTAGAAGTACAATCACGAGACCGTGTAGCACTTGTCGGACGTAATGGCGCAGGCAAGTCCACCCTTCTCAAGATGATAACAGGTCAGCTTTCCTATGATTCAGGAGACATTATTAAGCCGAAAGGTGTTTCCATCGGCTATATGGCGCAGGATACAGGTTTAGAATCAGATTTATCAATCTGGGAAGAAATGCTTGGCGTCTTCAATCGTTTGCGAAAAATGGAATCTGAACTCAGGAGTTACGAGCAGAAGATGGGCAATCCTGATGTTTACGAGAATGAAACTGAATATGAACGAATTTTAAAAGAATACGATGAACTTCAAGTCGCCTTTAAAGATCAGGGCGGATACAAATACGAAGCAGACATTCGTACGGTTTTACATGGACTCAACTTCAAAGACTTTGATTACAGCACAAAAATCTCAACGTTAAGTGGCGGTCAGAAAACACGCCTTGCCCTTGGTAAGCTTTTACTAACAAAACCAGAATTACTTATTCTAGATGAGCCCACTAACCACCTGGACATCGAAACACTTACTTGGCTTGAAGGCTATCTTCAAAACTATTCTGGTGCCTTATTAATCGTCTCTCACGACCGTTATTTTCTCGATAAAATTGTAAATAAAGTTTATGAAGTATCACGTCATCGTGCGGAAAGATTTGAAGGTAACTACAGTTATTACCTTGATGAAAAAGAACAACGGTATGAACAGCAATTGAAAGAGTTTGAGAAGCAACAAAAAGAAATTGCCAAACTTGAGGAGTTTGTTCAGAAGAATATCGTTCGCGCCTCAACTACAAAACGAGCCCAAAGTCGGCGCAAGCAACTTGATCGAATGGAGCGACTAGATAAACCAAAAGGCGACGAGAAATCTGCTAATATTACGTTCGGGATCGATAAGCAAACTGGTAACGACGTCTTAACGCTAAGAGAACTAGCGATTGGCTATCCAAATAACACCATAAACGACAACCTAACATTTGATTTGAAGCGCCAGGAGAGCGTTGCGCTTGTAGGGCCAAACGGAATTGGGAAATCAACTCTACTTAAAGCAATCGTATCAGGTGAAACTCTCCTCAATGGTGATATTCACTATGGCAGCAATGTTCAAATTGGCTTCTATGACCAGGAACAAACCAATCTTCACTCGAATAAAACCGTCTTAAAGGAACTATGGGATGACTTCCCACTAACAGACGAGAAAGACATTAGAGCAGTTTTAGGACGCTTTCTTTTCACTGGTGACGACGTTTTGAAGAATGTCTCTGATTTAAGTGGGGGCGAAAAAGGGCGCCTAGCACTTTCCAAGTTGATGATGCAAAAATCAAATCTACTAATACTGGATGAGCCAACAAACCATCTAGACCTAGATAGTAAGGAAATTCTTGAAGAAGCACTTATTCAATTTCCCGGTACAATCCTATTTGTCTCGCACGACAGATATTTTATTAACAGAATCGCGACGCGCGTCATTGAACTTTCAACTGATGGCGTAACACCTTATCTAGGTGATTACGATTACTATGTTGAGAAAAAACAAGAGCTTGCTGAATTAGCAGCTCTTGAGCAACCAAAGAACAATGTCACACAAGATGCTCCATCTGCCAAATCAACATTTCAGCAGGATAAGGAAACGAAGCGCCAGGAACGACAAATGCAAAGACGAATTGAAGAAATTGAAAAAGAGGTCGACAATGCTGAAGTTCGCATCGCAGAAATAGAAGAAGAGCTTTGCATTCCAGAAGTTTTTGAAGATCATGAAAAAGTAATGAAATTAAATGAAGAAATGGATCATCTTCGTCACCAAACGGAAACTCTCATGGAAGAATGGGAGCAACTACAAGAAGCATAAGAAAAAACAGTCCACTGTGGACTGTTTTTTTATTAGGTAAGAATTTTCCGACATATTCACACTATCCACAAACTTATGCACAATTAATCACCTGTTATGACTAATTCCCTAAAAACTATCAACATTATCCACAAAATGACCACTTTCCAAGAAACGGCGAGGGAATCCCTTTCCTCTCCTTATATCCACATTATCCACCATCGTGTGGATAACTGTTCTCATTAAAACACCTCACCTTAAACATGAAAAGAACGTCTGTTTAGCTTTCTGATAAATGGGTGGTTTTTCTTCAAATAAAAAAACCGGGATTAGATTCCCAGTTCTAATCCCGGATTTGCGTTAAGTTGTAAGCTAGATCTCTTCCCTTTACGATAAGCTATCGTTCCAGCTGCTGCAATCATAGCTGCATTATCAGTACAATAATAAAGTGGCGGAATCACAAGCTCTGTCTCACTGCCATTGAATGCTTCTGTTAGAGAACTTCTGAGTCCTCTATTGGCAGCTACACCACCAGCAAGTACAACCTGTTTCACACCATACTCTTTTGCTGCTCGTAAAGTTTTAGTAACAAGAACTTCTACGACCGAAGCTTGAAAACTTGCCGCAAGATCCTCAGGCTTTAACTCTTCGTTTCTTTGCTTCGCATTATGAACAGTATTAATAACCGCGGATTTCAAGCCACTAAAACTAAAATCATAAGAACCTTTTTCAAGCCAGGCACGAGGAAGAGGGACGGATTCCTCGCCTTCCGCGGCTAGTCGATCAATATGCGGTCCGCCTGGATAAGGTAGCTGAAGCGTTCTTGCTACTTTATCATAGGCCTCACCCGCTGCATCATCACGCGTTTCTCCTATTACCTCAAACTCACCTTCAGATGGCATATAAACAAGCTCTGTATGGCCTCCTGAGACGACGAGAGCAAGCAGTGGATATGTTAGCTCTGCTACAAGCTGATTCGCGTATATGTGCCCAGCAATATGATGAGTACCGATCAGCGGTTTTTGATGAGCGAAAGCAAGTGCTTTTGCTGTATTCACACCTATTAAGAGTGCCCCCACTAATCCTGGGCCTTCCGTTACAGCAATCCCATCAATATCGTCCATTGTAACGTTTGCCTCGTCCAATGCTTCTCCTAAAATCAGCGTCATCTGCTCTACATGATGTCTTGAAGCAATTTCTGGTACGACCCCACCAAACCGTTTATGACTTTCAATTTGAGAAGCCACGACATTGGCCAAAACTTCTTTCCCATTTCTTACAATCGCTACTGCCGTTTCATCACAGCTCGTTTCAATACCAAGTATTAATTCATTTTTATTTTCCATTAAAATTCACCCACATAACTAGCGCATCCTCATGATTATCAGTGTAATAATTTTTGCGGATGCCGCCTTCTTCAAATCCAAATTTCCGATACAAGTTTTGCGCAACTTTATTAGATACGCGAACTTCCAAAGTCATGGTCAACGCTCCACGTAATTTCGCAAAATGAATGGCTTTCTTAAGTAGTGCTTCTCCTAGCTTCATTCCTCTATAGTCCGGATGAAGCGCTATGTTTGTAATATGTGCTTCATCGATGATGACCCACACACCACAATATCCCGCTATTTCTTCCCCAACCTCGAGCAATAGATAAGTAGCAAAATGGTTAATTACAATTTCATTATAGAAAGCGGATTTGCTCCAAGGCGTAGGGAACGTTGCATGCTCAATTCGCATGACAGCTTCTATATCTTCAATCGTCATCGATCGAAACGATACCGTCTCATTCATCGTTAATCCCCTACTTTTTCTGTGAAGCCAGCCATTTCGCTTCAGCTTCAGCCATTCTTACATAGTTTGGTGTAAACTGATGGACATCTTCTACCGGTTCTTTACAAGACCCTAATCTTGCAAGATCAGAAGGACGAGCATTCAAGCTGCTACTCGGTGCAAAAGTTGCTTTCTCTCCTAAAATCGCTTCGATTTGTTCCTTGTGTAGATTTAAATCGCCACTAATAAATAAGAAGCGCTCATAGCGATCTTTATTCTCTTTCAACCAGTCTTCAAATAGGACGATATGATCGTCGGTTTCTCTCTCGACTTCTATTCCATTTGCTCGATATACGCTCATATAGACCTGTCCTCGTCTAGCATCAAAAAAGGGAATGATAGCTCCAGCAAAATAACGGCCGTTCTGGCCCAGAACTTCTAAACTCGAAACCCCCACAAGTGGAATGTTTAATGTCCAAGCAAGCGTCTTAGCTATACTAATACCAATACGAAGACCTGTATAAGAACCTGGTCCCTCCGCTACTACAATACGATCAAGGTCAATAGGCTTTAATTGAACTTCTTCTAGCAATTGCTCAATAGCAGGCATCAACCGAACCGAGTGGTTTTTCTTTATATTTGTTATGATTTCTCCAACAATCGTGCCCTCCACCATAACGGAGACACCCATACAATAATTCGAAGAATCAATGGCTAGTACTCTCATGTTGCAACTCCTTACATAACGACTCATAAAAAGGACCAAAGGGTCTCAATATTAGCCGACGTTCTGATTCTCTTTGATGATAAATTTCAACTCTGAGTAGTTCCTTTGGAAGCATGTCCTGAATGAATTTTGCCCATTCCACTACAGTGACACCTTCCCCTTCAAAGTATTCGCTAAAACCAAGGTCTTCATCACTCTCTTCTAGACGATATGCGTCCATATGAAACAGAGGAATCGTACCTTCATATTCTTTTATTATCGTAAAAGTAGGGCTGTTTACCACTTTCGTAACCCCTAGTCCTTTTCCGATTCCTTTTGTAAATGTTGTCTTGCCAGCACCTAGATCTCCTTCAAGTGTTAATACACTGCCTGGCTTAAGCTTTTCAGCAAGCTTTCTACCAAACTCCATCGTTTCATCTGGAGACTTCATGATGAAAGCATATCCACTCATGGTCATCACCTATTCCTTAGACGAGAAGTGATTGTAACCCTTCTTGTCCAGTTTGAATTTTTGATCTTTATAATTCATCCATACACTTGTCCGCTTATCCTCTACATAACCAATCCGATAAATTTCTTCATCGTGCGCCTCGAAAAGTTCTACAACCTTTTCCCAATTCTCCTCAGCAACTGTTCCGATAAGTTCATAATCTTCTCCACCATTTAACATCCATTCTAACCGCTGAAAGGAAGAATAAGCATCGAAGCCCTCAGGAGCTGGAATCGTATCCTGATTCAGTATAATAGAAACGCCACTTGCTTCAGCTAACTCATGGGACTCACTTGCAATTCCATCACTAACATCATTTAATGAAATCCGGTACCCACTTTTGGCGAGAATACGTCCTTGCTTTATTCTCGGACTAGGTTCTTGATGATATTTTACATATGGGGCTTCATTCCCTTCCCCTTCAAGCAAAGAAGAAAGTCCAGCAGCTGATCCACCGACAGGTCCAGTAAGAAAGACAATATCTCCAGCTCGCGCATTACTTCTCAGAAGTTTGCGTCCTTTCTCGATTTTACCAATCACAGTAATTGCAATGTGAAGATCGCTTCGCGTCGAGACTGTATCTCCGCCGATCATATCTATTTCATAGTCATCAGCAATTTCTTTCATACCTTTATAAATTTCTTTCAGCTGCTTAGACGACCAGCCTGTCTGAGGTACTGATATCGATACAAGGTAAAACATCGGAATTCCGCCCATAGCAGCGATATCACTTATATTGACGGCAAGCGCTTTTCTGCCAATTTGAAAAGGGGAGAGCGTACTTTTTTTAAAATGGATTCCTTCCACCATTGTATCCGCACAGGCGATTTCATCCCAGTCTGATCCAATACGATAAAGAGCAGCATCGTCTCCAATCCCTTGAATCAATTCTTCACGAAATGTATAAGCTGGCTTAATGGATTGAATAAATGCAAATTCATCTTTCACCAAACTCATCTCTCTTTCTATTTTATAAAAAAACCTTAGGAATTTCATCCTAAGGTGCTTTTTCTATCAGTTTATCTTACTTAACGACAAATTCACATGTTTGTTTAGAAAAACTTCTATTTTCCCTAAGGTTTATAGAAAAAAAAACGATTTTAGAGTATAAAAAAAAAGCGATTCTATCGCTCTATTAGAAATGGCGGTCTCGACGGGAATCGAACCCGCGATCTCCTGCGTGACAGGCAGGCATGTTAACCGCTACACCACGAGACCAGTATGCAATGTTTGAACAATATACACTTACGATTGTGAGAAATAATACCAAGTTATCAGTTTAGGTTGCCCCTAAAGGGACTACAATAAAAATTTAACAAGGAAGATTAATCGACGTAGGTAAATTTTTGGTTGCGGGGGCAGGATTTGAACCTGCGACCTTTGGGTTATGAGCCCAACGAGCTACCGAACTGCTCCACCCCGCGACGATATAAAAAAATAATTTGTGCCTGCTTCTTTATGCAGTGCACTGTTTCTTCCTCTGCAAGATTATGCTACGATGCGTATCCGTCGAAACAACTCGATGTTGTTTCATTGAAGTAACGCTCGTTGCTCCACCCCGCGACGATATAAAAGAACTTAATATGTCTCTCGGACACAAATACTACTATACCAGATAAATGTAATGAATGCAACCTTTAGGAGAAAAAGAAAAATCCCTCCTATTAGAGGGATTTTTCCACAGCATTTTTGAATGCATCTACAATATCATTTTCGTTTTCAATTCCTACAGAAATACGGACGAGCTGCTTATTGATCCCCAGCTTCTGTCTAGTATCTTCAGGTACTGTTCGGTGGGAGGTGGCAATGGGATAAGAAACGGTAGTATCTAATCCAGCCAGAGTCGGTATAATCTTCACCCATCCTAGTGACTTGAAGAACGATTTCACATTGGTTTCTTCCTCTAATTCAATGGAAACCATTGCCCCAGATCCTCTTTCAGCTACATATGCTGGATAATATACATTCTTTATGCCTTTAACGTCTTTGAGTTGGCTTGCAAGAAATGCAGCATTCCTAACATGCCGTTCCATTCGTACACTCATCGTTTTTAACCCACGGCACCCTAGCCACGCTTCGAATGGACTAAGGTTAGCACCAAGGTTAATCACTTTGGCTTTTGCTTTAGCCATAAGATCTTCTCTGCCTACTAGTACGCCTGCTGTTACATCACTATGTCCGCCAATGTATTTTGTTGCGCTATGTACAACAAGATCAATTCCAACTTGATAAGGTTGAAGAAGATACGGAGTAGCAAACGTATTATCTATCATTGTAATTAGTTCATGCTTTTCACCAAGTTCTTTAAGAAGGGTTAGATCCTCTACTCTTAATAGCGGGTTTGTTACTGATTCCGTATAAAGTAACTTTGTGTTTGGACGTATGGCATGCTCAATTTTTTCTTTGTCAGTAAAATCAACAAAAGAAACTTCTATGCCGAAGTCAGGGAGTTCTTCATTAAAAAGAGAGTATGTACCTCCGTATAGATCTTCACAAGCCACAATGTGGTCGCCAGCCTTAACAACAGCAAGTACTCCTGCAAGAATAGCAGATAAACCTGAAGAAGTTGCAATCCCTTTAGGAGCCCCCTCAAGGTCTGCTACACCCATTCCAAGATCATCTGTATTCGGATTGCTAACACGCGTATACAAATAGTCTTTTTTACCTTCATAAAAAGATTCCAAATCATCGAGATCTTCAAAAACAAAGGCAGAGGTCTGATAAATCGGTTGAACCTTACTAACTGTATCTGCTTTCGTCTTTCGTGGAAAACGTACTGCTTTTGTATCAAAATGAAAATCCATTTATTTTCCCCTTCCTCTAAATAAAATTCTTTTTCATTAACTGTACGTGTTCTAGAGAGTAATTTCAAGAAATACGGTTCGAAATTTTCAATTAATTATTCTTATTAAGCACCACATTCTGGCTGGATAGAATTAAAATGCTTACTCGCATGCGGTTATTTCGCGATACCTTATATAATTCCGCGAAAATCAAATTTATTCCGCGCTTTTCCATGATAATTCCGCGAATTTGAGATTAATTCCGCGAACGTAAAAACCATACAAAAAAAAGCGAGAAACCCTCAGGTCTCTCGCCTTTCATCTTGTGCCCAGCGACGTCCTACTCTTGCAGGGGGAGATCCCCCAACTACCATCGGCACTCGAGCTTAACTTCCGTGTTCTCATACGGGGCG
Organism: Anaerobacillus sp. 63XJN7_4_ISO-PGPR-S23-413; assembly: GCF_056173725.1. Lineage (NCBI taxonomy): Bacteria > Bacillati > Bacillota > Bacilli > Caryophanales > Bacillaceae > Anaerobacillus > Anaerobacillus sp. 63XJN7_4_ISO-PGPR-S23-413. The sequence continues at coordinate 245,083 of NZ_CM149688.1, read as the reverse complement.
CGATAAGCGGCGAACTTCTTCGTCAGCTGCGCGATGCCAGATCCTCATGGATCTCTCGAATATCCACTCCGGTCTGACATCGCTTGCTTCCTCGAATTTCTTGCTTCTCCCACCCCTACGTAGCTTTCGAAGAAGTTTTGATTGTCTCACATGAAGCTTTTTTCTCTTGCGAGTTTTCTTCACTTTATCAATACAAAAAAGTGAGAAACCATTTGGTCTCTCACTTTTCTTCAATTGCCCAGCGACGTCCTACTCTTGCAGGGGGAGATCCCCCAACTACCATCGGCGCTGAAGAGCTTAACTTCCGTGTTCGGCATGGGAACGGGTGTGACCTCTTCGCCATCATCACTAGACTAACAGGATGTTAGCCGTTCGGTGTTCACCACAGGACGTGGTGGCACTTAATCGAACTTCCTTATTTCAGGTGTTCCCTGAAAACTAGATAGCACGCACAACGTATTCCAATTTAATCGGTTAAGCCCTCGATCGATTAGTATTCGTCAGCTCCACGTGTTGCCACGCTTCCACCCCGAACCTATCTACCTCATCATCTCTAAGGGATCTTACCAGCTTAATGCTGTGGGAAATCTCATCTCGAGGGGGGCTTCATGCTTAGATGCTTTCAGCACTTATCCCTTCCACACGTAGCTACCCAGCTATGCTCCTGGCGGAACAACTGGTACACCAGCGGTGTGTCCATCCCGGTCCTCTCGTACTAAGGACAGCTCCTCTCAAATTTCCTGCGCCCGCGACGGATAGGGACCGAACTGTCTCACGACGTTCTGAACCCAGCTCGCGTACCGCTTTAATGGGCGAACAGCCCAACCCTTGGGACCTACTTCAGCCCCAGGATGCGATGAGCCGACATCGAGGTGCCAAACCTCCCCGTCGATGTGGACTCTTGGGGGAGATAAGCCTGTTATCCCCAGGGTAGCTTTTATCCGTTGAGCGATGGCCCTTCCATGCGGAACCACCGGATCACTAAGCCCGACTTTCGTCCCTGCTCGACTTGTAGGTCTCGCAGTCAAGCTCCCTTGTGCCTTTACACTCTGCGAATGATTTCCAACCATTCTGAGGGAACCTTTGGGCGCCTCCGTTACACTTTAGGAGGCGACCGCCCCAGTCAAACTGCCCACCTGACACTGTCTCCGCACCGGATCACGGTGCTGGGTTAGAATGTCAGTACAGCCAGGGTAGTATCCCACCGACGCCTCCATCGAACCTGGCGGTCCGACTTCTATGGCTCCTACCTATCCTGTACAAGCTGTACCAAAATCCAATATCAGGCTACAGTAAAGCTCCATGGGGTCTTTCCGTCCTGTCGCGGGTAACCTGCATCTTCACAGGTACTATAATTTCACCGGGTCTCTCGTTGAGACAGTATCCAAGTCGTTGCACCTTTCGTGCGGGTCGGAACTTACCCGACAAGGAATTTCGCTACCTTAGGACCGTTATAGTTACGGCCGCCGTTTACTGGGGCTTCGATTCAGAGCTTCTCCCGTAAGGGATAACCCCTCCTCTTAACCTTCCAGCACCGGGCAGGTGTCAGCCCCTATACTTCGCCTTACGGCTTTGCAGAGACCTGTGTTTTTGCTAAACAGTCGCTTGGATCTTTTCACTGCGGCTCCCCTGGGCTATAAACCCGAGGAAGCACCCCTTCTCCCGAAGTTACGGGGTCATTTTGCCGAGTTCCTTAACGAGAGTTCTCCCGATCGTCTTAGGATTCTCTCCTCGCCTACCTGTGTCGGTTTGCGGTACGGGCACCTTTTTCCTCACTAGAGGCTTTTCTTGGCAGCGTAGAATCAAGGACTTCGGTACTAAATTTCCCTCGCCATCACGACTCAGCCTTCATGGTGAACGGATTTGCCTATTCACCAGCCTAATCGCTTGGACGCGCATTTCCAGCAGCGCGCTCTCCCTATCTTTCTGCGTCCCCCCGTCGTTCAAACGGAAAGGAGGTGGTACAGGAATATCAACCTGTTATCCATCGCCTACGCCTTTCGGCCTCGGCTTAGGTCCCGACTAACCCTGAGCGGACGAGCCTTCCTCAGGAAACCTTGGGCTTTCGACGGACAAGATTCTCACTTGTCTTTCGCTACTCATACCGGCATTCTCACTTCTAAGCGCTCCACCAGTCCTTTCGGTCTGACTTCACAGCCCTTAGAACGCTCTCCTACCATTGTCGTAAGACAATCCACAGCTTCGGTGATACGTTTAGCCCCGGTACATTTTCGGCGCAGCGTCACTCGACCAGTGAGCTATTACGCATTCTTTAAATGATGGCTGCTTCTAAGCCAACATCCTGGTTGTCTAAGCAACGCCACATCCTTTTCCACTTAACGTATACTTTGGGACCTTAGCTGGTGGTCTGGGCTGTTTCCCTCTCGACTACGGATCTTATCACTCGCAGTCTGACTCCCGCGGATAAATCGTTGGCATTCGGAGTTTGACTGGATTCGGTAATCCGGTAAGGACCCCTAGTCCAATCAGTGCTCTACCTCCAAGATTCTTGCCGCGAGGCTAGCCCTAAAGCTATTTCGGAGAGAACCAGCTATCTCCAGGTTCGATTGGCATTTCACCGCTACCCACACCTCATCCCCGCATTTTTCAACATGCGTGGGTTCGGGCCTCCATTCAGTGTTACCTGAACTTCACCCTGGACATGGGTAGATCACCTGGTTTCGGGTCTACGACCACGTACTATTTCGCCCTATTCAGACTCGCTTTCGCTGCGGCTCCGCCTTCTCAGCTTAACCTCGCACGGGATCGTAACTCGCCGGTTCATTCTACAAAAGGCACGCTGTCACCCATTAACGGGCTCCAACTAGTTGTAGGCACACGGTTTCAGGTTCTTTTTCACTCCCCTTCCGGGGTGCTTTTCACCTTTCCCTCACGGTACTGGTTCACTATCGGTCACTAGAGAGTATTTAGCCTTGGGAGATGGTCCTCCCGGATTCCGACGGGGTTTCACGTGTCCCGCCGTACTCAGGATCCGTCTCGGAGGGCATCGGATTTTGACTACAGGATTGTTACCTTCTCTGATGGACCTTTCCAGGTCGCTTCGTCTATCCGTGCCTTTGTAACTCCAAAGAGACGTCCTACAACCCCAGAGGGCAAGCCCTCTGGTTTGGGCTGATTCCGTTTCGCTCGCCGCTACTCAGGAAATCGCGTTTGCTTTCTCTTCCTCCGGGTAATGAGATGTTTCAGTTCCCCGGGTCTGCCTTCCATTCCCTATGTATTCAGAAATGGATACCATCCTATTAAAGATGGTGGGTTCCCCCATTCGGAAATCTCCGGATCAAAGCGTACTTACAGCTCCCCGAAGCATATCGGTGTTCGTCCCGTCCTTCTTAGGCTTCTAGTGCCAAGGCATCCACCGTGCGCCCTTAGTAGCTTAACCTTCGATTTGTTAGGCATTACTGCCATAACGCATCAGTTATTACTAAGTTATTGCATAAAAATAATTATTGGATGTCGTTGTTTGTGCTATCTAGTTTTCAAGGAACAAGGCTACTGTTTGAATCCGCCTAAGCTTCATCATTTCACCTGGTTTGAAAGAATAAATCATTCTTTCAAAACTAAACGAAACGCTCATGTAAGGTTGGTAACGTAAGTTACCTTCGTAATTCTCCATAGAAAGGAGGTGATCCAGCCGCACCTTCCGATACGGCTACCTTGTTACGACTTCACCCCAATCATTTGTCCCACCTTCGGCGGCTGGCTCCATAAAGGTTACCCCACCGACTTCGGGTGTTACAAACTCTCGTGGTGTGACGGGCGGTGTGTACAAGGCCCGGGAACGTATTCACCGCGGCATGCTGATCCGCGATTACTAGCAATTCCGGCTTCATGCAGGCGAGTTGCAGCCTGCAATCCGAACTGAGAACGGCTTTATGGGATTCGCTTCACCTCGCGGTGTTGCTGCCCTTTGTACCGTCCATTGTAGCACGTGTGTAGCCCAGGTCATAAGGGGCATGATGATTTGACGTCATCCCCACCTTCCTCCGGTTTGTCACCGGCAGTCACCTTAGAGTGCCCAACTGAATGCTGGCAACTAAGATCAAGGGTTGCGCTCGTTGCGGGACTTAACCCAACATCTCACGACACGAGCTGACGACAACCATGCACCACCTGTCACTCTGTCCCCCGAAGGGGAACGTCCTGTCTCCAGGATTGTCAGAGGATGTCAAGACCTGGTAAGGTTCTTCGCGTTGCTTCGAATTAAACCACATGCTCCACTGCTTGTGCGGGCCCCCGTCAATTCCTTTGAGTTTCAACCTTGCGGTCGTACTCCCCAGGCGGAGTGCTTAATGTGTTAACTTCAGCACTGAGGGTGGAACCCCCCAACACCTAGCACTCATCGTTTACGGCGTGGACTACCAGGGTATCTAATCCTGTTTGCTCCCCACGCTTTCGCGCCTCAGCGTCAGTTACAGACCAGAGAGCCGCCTTCGCCACTGGTGTTCCTCCACATATCTACGCATTTCACCGCTACACGTGGAATTCCACTCTCCTCTTCTGCACTCAAGTCCTCCAGTTTCCAATGACCCTCCACGGTTGAGCCGTGGGCTTTCACATCAGACTTAAAAGACCGCCTGCGCGCGCTTTACGCCCAATAATTCCGGACAACGCTTGCCACCTACGTATTACCGCGGCTGCTGGCACGTAGTTAGCCGTGGCTTTCTGGTTAGGTACCGTCAAGGTACCGCCCTATTCGAACGGTACTTGTTCTTCCCTAACAACAGAGCTTTACGACCCGAAGGCCTTCGTCACTCACGCGGCGTTGCTCCGTCAGACTTTCGTCCATTGCGGAAGATTCCCTACTGCTGCCTCCCGTAGGAGTCTGGGCCGTGTCTCAGTCCCAGTGTGGCCGATCACCCTCTCAGGTCGGCTACGCATCGTCGCCTTGGTAAGCCATTACCTTACCAACTAGCTAATGCGCCGCGGGCCCATCCCGCAGTGTTAGCTCGAAAGCCAACTTTCAACATTGCACCATGCGGTGCGATGTATTACCCGGTATTAGCTCCGGTTTCCCGGAGTTATCCCAGTCTGCAGGGCAGGTTGCCCACGTGTTACTCACCCGTCCGCCGCTAAGATCAGGGAGCAAGCTCCCATCTCTTCGCTCGACTTGCATGTATTAGGCACGCCGCCAGCGTTCGTCCTGAGCCAGGATCAAACTCTCCGATAGAAAGCTTAATCTAGCTTTAAAACAATGTTTTGTTTCCGTAGAAACAACTACTTACATGGCGTTTCGTTCAGTTTTCAAAGATCGATTTGTTTCTTTCAATGTCGTTTTCAGCGACCAAACCATCATACCATGATGACTTGAACAGTGTCAACAACTTTTTTCAAAAGATGGTGGGCCTGAGTGGACTCGAACCACCGACCTCACGCTTATCAGGCGTGCGCTCTAACCAGCTGAGCTACAGGCCCATCTTTAATGGAGCGGGTGATGGGGATCGAACCCACGACATCAGCTTGGAAGGCTGAGGTTTTACCACTAAACTACACCCGCGATATTGATGGTCGGGAAGACAGGATTTGAACCTGCGACCCCTTGGTCCCAAACCAAGTGCTCTACCAAGCTGAGCTACTTCCCGACATTTTATTAAGTAAATAAATATGGTGCGCCCGAGAGAAGTCGAATCCCTAACCTTCTGATCCGTAGTCAGACGCTCTATCCAATTGAGCTACGGGCGCATATTATATTTGGTGCGGTTGAGAGGACTCGAACCTCCACGGGGTTTCCCCCACTAGCCCCTCAAGCTAGCGCGTCTGCCATTCCGCCACAACCGCACATCGTTACTTGATGAAAACTTAGCATTTTAAAAGAATTGGTGCGGGTGAAGGGACTTGAACCCCCACGTCGTAAGACACTAGATCCTAAGTCTAGCGCGTCTGCCAATTCCGCCACACCCGCAAAAAGTGGTGAGCCATGAAGGACTCGAACCTTCGACCCTCTGATTAAAAGTCAGATGCTCTACCAACTGAGCTAATGGCTCAACATGGCTGGGCTAGCTGGATTCGAACCAGCGCATGACGGAATCAAAATCCGTTGCCTTACCGCTTGGCTATAGCCCAACAATTTATATAATCAGATTCATTTTAGAAAATAATGGCGGTCTCGACGGGAATCGAACCCGCGATCTCCTGCGTGACAGGCAGGCATGTTAACCGCTACACCACGAGACCTCTATAACTGATTACATATCATGTTGTTGAAACATTTTATTTTTAAAATTTGTTGGTGACCCGTACGGGATTCGAACCCGTGTTACCGCCGTGAAAGGGCGGTGTCTTAACCGCTTGACCAACGGGCCATAAAAATGGCGGAGAAGGAGGGATTTGAACCCTCGCGCCGCTCACGCGACCTACACCCTTAGCAGGGGCGCCCCTTCAGCCACTTGGGTACTTCTCCGTTTGGCTCCACAGGTAGGATTCGAACCTACGACCGATCGGTTAACAGCCGATAGCTCTACCACTGAGCTACTGTGGAATAGTGTTTAATTTGTTATCTCCGTTATCGGCGACATTTAATATAATAACTTATCCAGCAATCAAAGTCAACAGCTTTTTTGAAATTTCTTAAAGCGTTATGTATTCGATCTGGACTTGCTCTCCGAAGAGACTTTATTAATTTACCACATACAATCTAGGTCGTCAATGATAACTTTCAATAAACTTGTTTTAACTTTCCTCTACACTTTCCGCACACATATCGTAAGGTGTCCATCCTTCTCTTCCTTCTATACTTAGCATGGCATTGTTGACACTCGTAAAGGTACTTATATGATTCTACTCTTCTTTGCCCAGGTACTACCTGGCAGTAGCGTGACCCCCCCACTTTTTGAAGAAGTTGTTTGAAATCCTGGTCCTGATGTTTATAACCTTTCTTCTGAATGTGTAGGTGATAATGACATAGTTCATGCTTTATAATCCCTTCAAGTTCTGTTACACCAAATTGATCATAGTGCTTTTTATTGAATTCAAGATTATGTGACCTTAACAAATAACGTCCGCCAGTAGTTCTTAAACGAGCATTAAATGTAGCTTGATGAAGAAAAGGCATACCAAAATACCTCTCGGATATTGCTTCTACTAAACGCTGCAGTTCTTTCTCAGTCAACTCATTCATCCTTTCACTTTCCGAACATATACAAGCCGCTTTTCATAAACTAATTTACATCATCATTCACGCAGTGTCATCCATTAAAGGAGGAGATGGAGTTGCCTGTATGGTTTAAGAAACAACTGAAACAAGCTTACCTTGAGAAAAATCGCCGACAAATCAAGCTTCTTAATCAATGTTGGTTTTTTTACAGATGAAAACACCGCCCCTAAGGGCAGTGCTTATGATGGCTTTAGCATAGTAAGAGCGATTCTTTCCCTTTTCAAATCAACTTCATCAACCCATACAGTAACAACTTGCCCTACATGGACAACTTCCATAGGGTTTTTCACAAAGCGAGTCGTTAATTTCGAGATATGAACAAGCCCATCTTGTTTAACCCCTATATCAATAAAAGCACCAAAGTCTACTACGTTTCGTACTGTTCCTTCTAACTCCATACCCTGTTCAAGATCTTCCATTTTCAAAACATCTGTTTTTAAAATAGGCTGTGAGAGTTCATCTCGGGGGTCACGCCCCGGCTTCTGCAGAGATGCCACAATATCTTGTAACGTGGGTTCCCCTATATTTAAAGCCTCTGCAGTTTCCTTCATCGGAATTGCAGACAAAGATTGCACTAGTTTTTCAGTCCCAATATCCTGCGGCTTACAATCAATGCGTTCTAAAAGTGCTTTTGTTACCTGATAACTTTCAGGGTGGATCTCTGTTTGATCAAGAGGTTGCTTCCCTCCCATTATTCGAAGAAATCCAATACACTGCTCATATGTTTTAGCACCAAGCCTTGGCACTTTCTTTAACTGCACCCTACTTGTAAACTTTCCTTCTTCATCTCGTTTTTTAACGATATTCATCGCAACTGCTCGAGAAAGACCAGCTACATATTGAAGGAGAGAGACAGAAGCTGTATTCACATTAACGCCAACCTGGTTAACAGCGGTTTCCACGACAAAGGTTAATTGATCATTCAGCTTTTTCTGAGACACATCGTGCTGATATTGTCCCACTCCTACTGATTTAGGATCAATTTTAACTAGCTCAGCAAGTGGGTCTTGAACTCTACGCGCAATGGAAACCGCCGAACGTTCCTCCACCTGTAGATCAGGAAACTCTTCTCTTGCAAGGTCTGATGCAGAGTAAACACTCGCTCCTGCTTCATTAACAATTAAATAGACCACTTTTACTTCCACTTCTTTTATCACATCTGCAATAAACTGTTCGGTTTCACGTGATGCCGTCCCGTTCCCTATAGCAACCATCTCAATATCGTAGTCTTTTATCATTTGTATCACTATAGCTTTCGCTTTCTCGACTTCTGAGCGTGGCGGTGTTGGATAGATAACAGACACATTAAGCATTTTACCGGTATCATCAACAACAGCTAGTTTACACCCAGTTCGAAAGGCAGGATCTACCCCAAGTACTCTCTTTCCTTTTAAAGGGGGTTGTAGCAAAAGATGTTTTAGGTTTTCTGAGAAAATATGAATGGCTTGGTCCTCAGCTCGCTCAGTTAATTCTTTACGTATTTCTCTTTCTACAGAAGGTTGAATAAGACGTTTGTAACTGTCAATAATGGCTTCCTCTAATAGAGTGACGCAACTTTGCTGCTGATTTTTTATTATTTTCCTATTTAAATAATCATGGATTGAATCAGTAGGTGGGGTGACTGATGTACGTAAAACTTTTTCCTTCTCACCTCTATTAATCGCCAGAACCCGATGTGGAACGATTTTTGAAATACCTTCCTGGTAGGAATAGTACATTTCAAATATCTTTTTAGGATCTTCTTCTTCAGATTTCACAGCGGTTTGAAGAATACCATGTTGAAATGTTTTTGCACGAATCCACTTACGTGCGTCCGCATCATCTGATATCCATTCAGCAATAATATCCTGCGCTCCTTGGATGGCATCTTCCACTGTAGGAACTTCGTTTTCTTTTGATATGTATTCTACAGCCGCTTCGGAGGCTTCTCCAGTTCCATCATTTAGAATCCAAAGAGCAAGAGGCTCCAATCCCTTCTCTTTTGCAATTGTAGCCTTCGTTCGTTTCTTTTGTTTATAAGGTCGATATAGATCTTCTACTTCTTGAAGCTTAGTAGCCTTCTCTAGTTGCTTCTTTAATTCATTTGTTAGTTTGTCTTGCTCCCGTATGAGACGAATAACCTCTTCTTTTCGATTGGCGAGATTTTGAAGATAAAGCCAAGCTTCCTGAATATCCCTCAATTGAACTTCATCAAGCCCACCTGTTAACTCCTTACGGTAACGCGCAATAAACGGAACCGTGTTACCATCATTTAAAAGTGTGATTACTTCTCGTACACTTCGTTCAGCAAGCTGCAATTTCTGCGCTACCTTATGAAAATGTTCCGCTTGCTTTTTATCTGCTGTCATTTCCAAAATAATTCCTCCTCGGGACTCATTCGATAATACTATTAGTTTACCGGATAAGTTGATTAGTTAAAAGCGCGCAAGCATAATCACTAAAACACTTCAGACGGTTTCTACTACTAGTAGTAGAAACTTAAACCAAAATAAAAAAGCTCTCCCTGATTTATCTGGAAGAACTTTTTATACCGTTTTCCCTACAAGGAGAGTAATGTCATCATTTGTAGAGGGAAGCGCGTCTGTTAAATGCTGAAAGGATTCCTTTACTGAATCAAATCGAGCAATCATTGAGTAGTTTTTAGAACTAATTTGAACACCGTCAGAATAAGTAACGAAAGAGGACCCTGAAGGATAATCAATTGATTGCACCTTCACCTTCTGAAGCTTTCCTGAGAGATACCCTGAATAAGAGATAGGACGAATAATCTTACCATCCGGTTGGTAAATAATTAAATTAATATTTCCTATACCACTATATTCGAGCTGTCTTGTCTTAAGATCAAGTTTAAAAATAGAAAGCACGCACCCACGTTTCCCTCTCATCTCTTCATTTGCACGTTTCATCAAAGTTTCTACATCTTCATCCTGATATTCTTTTACTACATTGATAGCGGCTAGGGAAGAATCTTTAGCCATATCTCCACTGCCAAGCCCATCCGCTACAGCGCAAATGAAATAATCAGATGTTTCAGCTACATAATAGCTATCCCCGCACATCTGATTACCTGCCTTAGGTTTCTGATAAGCTGCAACAGTAAGCTTTTTAAAATCATGATGATGAATCATGATTAAAAAGCCTCCGTTGGTTCAATACGAATTGCCTGTCTTAATTTTTCGAGAGCTCTTCTCTGCAAGCGGGAAACATGCATTTGTGAAATACCAAGCTTCTCTCCAGTTTCTTTCTGGCTCATATTTTCAAAATACGTACAATTCAAGATTTCTTGTTCTCGCTCAGTGAGTACTGCAAAAGCCTTTTTAAGAAGCATTTGCTGATCCACAAGATCAAACCCTTGCTCTTGATCACCAACTAGATCAAGTAGAGTAACTGTACTTCCTTCCTGATCTGCTTCAATTGAACTATCAACCGAAAGAGCTTGATAACTTTTGCCCATTTCCATCGTCTCAAGAACTTCTTCCTCAGATACATTAAGGTACTCTGCAAGTTCATCGACCTTTGGAGAACGCTGAAGTTCATTAGTTAATTCTTCAACCGCTTTTTTAATACGGGGTCCAAGCTCTTTTATTCTTCTCGGCACATGAACACTCCATGTTTTGTCCCGAATAAACCGTTTGATTTCACCGACAATCGTTGGAACTGCAAACGATTCAAAGCTTCTACCAAATTCAGGGTCGTAACGACGAAGAGCTGCAAGCAACCCAATCATCCCAACCTGTGAAAGGTCGTCATGAATGCTTTTCCCCTTCGAGAACTTACGAGCGAGTGACTGCACAAGATCCTGATACCTCTCAACAAGCTTTAGTTGAACAACTTCATCAGTCGGATCGTTTTGATATTGCTCAATCCACTCATATACCTCATTGTTGTTATTATTGCGGGGATGATGAGATTGTGTCGGCATCTACTTCCACCCCATCTCTGTGGAGGAACTTTGTCATCATGACTACTACTCCGTCCTCTCCACTGATTTCCACTTTGTCCATCAGTGATTCAATCAGAAAGAGCCCTAATCCTCCCTCACTGAGTTGTTCTACAGACTTGTCACTATCAACTGGTCCAAGCTTTTCGGAAACTTTTGTATAGTCAAAACTTTGACCGCGATCGAGCACCATCATCTCAAGTCGGTCTTCATAAATACCAAATCCAATTGTGATTTGACCCTTTTCATCTTCTTTATAGGCATGGTTCACTGCATTTGTACAAGCTTCTGAAAGAGCAATTTTGATATCCTCAATCTCATCATAGGAATACCCCATGCGATTCGCAATTCCTGAAACCGTTAATCTCGTAACGCCAACAAATTCTGCTTGTGCAGGGATTTTCATTTCAACAAAATCTGAAATATTGATCACTTCGATCCCCCCTTTACGTCTTCGATATCGATCACTTCGTCTAATCCAGTGATTTCAAAAAGACGCTGTACGCGTGAAGTCATTCCAGTCAACTTAATAGAGCTACCGTGCTCTTTAGATGACTTCAGTGCACCTACGAAAACACCAAGACCAGTACTGTCCATATAGTTTACGTCACCAAGATGAACAAGTGTCTCATGTCCTTCTTTTCCAGTTAACGGAAGCAAAGCTTCACGGAGCTGAGGTGCTGTATAAGCATCTATTTCACCAGCTATATGTAAATGATGTGTATTTTCATGGTCTTCTTGTTTGATTTGCAAATTCATAACATTACCCCCTGTAGGTTGCTTCTAATTATTAGTTAAATCCATTAATTCCTTATTCCACTTTTAGAAAGAAGTTAAACCTCACGACGCAAAATAACAAGGGTGAAATCATCTCTGAGTTCAAACTCCTGTAAGCGCTCAAGCTCTCGATAAACCTCATCGACAATTTCTTGAGCAGAGAGGTGGATGTATTTACGAATTAACGCAACAATTTCATCACGTTCAATAAAACCATTAGTGGAGCGGCATTCAGTTACACCATCTGAAAGCATGATAACCATATCATTTCCATTAAGGACACGTTGGTATTCTTGATATGACGTTTTCTTTGAAACCCCTAGGACAAGTCCCTTTGTAAATAGCTCCTCGAACTCATCTTTTTCTGCATCGTAAAAAAAGCCCGGTTCATGACCGGCACCAGCGTAATAAAATGAATGTACCCTAGGATCATATAATCCGTAAAACATCGTAATGAACATATTAGGGTCAACATTTTGTTCCACTACTCGATTTAGATTTTCAAGAACCGCACCCGGCTGCATTCGCTGCTCTGGCGCGCTATCCATTGTGTATTTAATCATACTCATGCACAAAGCAGCTGGAATACCTTTGCCTATAACATCAGCGATAGCTACACTAACGCAATTGTTCTCATCTTGAACAAAATGATAGTAATCCCCGCTCATTTTCTGGGCGGGTTTACTAATAGCACCAATATCAAGATCCTGAACTTCTGGCTTATCACCCGCAAGCAAGGTTTGCTGCATGTTTGCCGCGATCTCAATTTCGGATTCTAATTGTTGCTGACGACTACGAAGACTCTGATGCTCTCTGTATGCAAATCCATACCCAATCATCATCTCAAGTAGAAAATCATATGAATTTTTAAGCGGCTCAGGTATATCCGGGAACAGTTCCTCAAGAACGCTCACATGGAGACTGACAGCTTCTTCAGGAGATATCTTTTGTTCGATCATCTTTCGACTAAACTGCTGTCCCTTATATAAGGTTTGCTCAGACTGCTCCTCTAAATAATTCTCTAATATTGCTTTGTATTTTTGATATTGAAGATCTCGGTCGTCCATTATTGTCTATCCTCCTTAACGGAGCCATTTAATAGAAGTGATAACAGTTCCTTCATTTTCTTTCGAATCGATCGTAAACTCATCCATTAATCGTTTGACCCCAGGAAGACCAGCTCCAAGACCACCAGAGGTTGTAAAACCATCTTCCATTACTTTTCTAATATCTTTAATTCCCGGGCCAGAGTCAGATGCTTCGATTTTAAGTCCTAACTTCCCCCCGTTTTCTACCCGTTCAATGGCTACTTCGCCACTCCCGGCATAGAGGTATATGTTACGAGCGAGTTCAGAAATAGCCGTCGTAATACGAGCTTGATCAACAGTACCGAAGCCTAGCTCTTTTGCTATATTCCTACCAGACTGTCTCGCTTTCACAATATCCCATTCATTTCGTACTTCCACACAGGATTGGATATTCATAACTTATCCCCCCAATTCCTGTTGTAATTTCTCTAACCCCTGTTCTAAATCTAATGCAGTCGGGACATTTTTCATCATGATTCCTAAATCAATTAACGTAATAGCAACGGCAGGTTGAATTCCTGTCAGTACTACTTTTGCCCCCATTAAATTCGACATGCGCACTACATCACCTAAAACTTTGGCAATAAATGAATCAATCATATCGACAGAAGTTAAATCAATTACAACGCCCTTTGCTCCTGTTTCATGAATCTTCTCGAGCAAATCCTCCTGAAATTGAAGTGCTGTTTTGTCATCGAGGTCTATTTGTATGGTAATTAGTAAATACTCATTTAATTTTAATATAGGAATTCGCATTGTCTTCCCCCCTTACTCAATCTCAATCATCTGACGTTTTGTCATTTCTAATGCAGTTTTCATGCCTTTAAATAACGTACTTTTCGTTGGGAATTGTCCAAGGTCAATTCCTAGGTTAACGATTGTTTGAGCAATTTCTGGTCTAATCCCTACAAGAATGCACTGAGCGCCAACAAGTCTCACTGCTTCTGCTGCTTGTATAATATGATGAGCGACCATCGTATCAACAACTGGAACCCCAGTGATTTCAATAAGAACAACTTGAGACCTGTGTTTAATAACACCAGTTAACAAGTTTTCCATTATAAGTTTCGCCCGCTCAGTATCAATTGTGCCTATAAGTGGCATGACGCTAATATTCTCAAATACCGGGATGAGAGGTGCAGATAATTCTTGAAGAGCAACTTTTTGAATAGATACAGTGTTCTCCCAATTTTTTGCGCTCTCATTAATTAATTGATTAACAATTGGATCGATCCAACGATCGATTTCATCGTACATGCTAAACACTCTATCATTAGATTGATTCGCATCAAGAAGAACACCTAGAATAATTCGACGGAAGTTTTGTAATCCCTGAGTGACATAACTCAGTCTCCACCCAATCTTCATCAAACGCTCTGCAAACTCCGTCATTCGATCTGTTGGTTTATGAACGTTTTGTTCAATATGCGTGTAAATAATTTCGAACAACTCTTTGTTTGTTTCTATATAAGCATTATCTGTTATTGATTGAAGCCGATGTTCATCACGTACTCTCTCCATCTCATCCATCCATCTGGTGTAAATACGTTCTCGGCTTTCGTTCAATAATTGTATAACTAACTTGTCCATCGTGCTCCTCCCTACGATCTTTCTTCATTCATTTATCTTCTCATTGCAAGAAATCACTCGCAATTATTATGCCTTACTAGTCTTAGCGCATCACATCATTTTCATCTTAACACACTTTTCGACATAACTAGAAAATTCCCTGCTATGAGCTACACGAAATGTGGTGAATAAAAGGGGGAGCAGACCAAGAGTTGCAAGGAAGCACTCTACCTAAAAACAATTATATGATACAAAAAAACTGCTCATAGGAGCAGCTTCGTTTGGGTATTATACGTTTTCAAAAATCAATGAGTCCAAGGCTGATCTGCAAAGCTTCTTGCACTCTTTGCATCATACCCTCATCAAGGTGAGTGATTTTATCAGTTAGACGCTGTTTATCAATGGTACGAATTTGTTCTAGCAGGATAACCGAATCACGTTCAAACCCGTAACGCTTGGCATCAATTTCCACATGTGTGGGCAGCTTAGCTTTTTGGATTTGCGCAGTAATTGCGGCAACAATGACAGTAGGACTAAAACGATTCCCAATGTCGTTCTGAATAATTAAGACGGGTCTTACCCCACCTTGTTCAGAACCTACAACAGGAGAAAGGTCAGCAAAATACACATCACCTCGTTTGACAATCAAGCCACTACACCCCGCTTACTAAGCGGTCCACGGTGTGCTCTGCTTCCTCCTCAACAAGAAAGGCTTCTGCTGCAAGGTTCAAGTTAATCTTAGCCATCTCCATGTACCCCTGGCGCATGGCGTCACGAATTTGTCGCTTCTTTCGTTCGCGAATATACATTGTCGTGGCCTGTGATATGAACTCGTTACGATCAAGCTGTTCCTGTTGAATAATACCATCCACCTCATTTAAAATATGTTGTGGGAGAGTTACAACAATCGATTTTTTGTTTGCCTCTGACACAAACATACACCTCCGAAGCACTGCTACTCATATTGTATTCCACCATTAATCTTACCATTGCAAACGACGCATTGCAAAACAACTTTCCACAAGACTATTTCATCATATTCTTCCAAAATCCTTCTTTTATTTTACTATTTTTTTAAAATTGTATTCATTACGCCTTTTTTTTCTCCGTTTTCACGAAAAAGTCTCGGAACGCGCGGTCCTATCATACAAGGAATTTCATAGTTAATCGTCTCAAGTCGTTCAGCAATGTCATCTATTGTAATTTCCTCTGAACCTTGTACTCCAATTAGCGTCACATGAGTTCCTATTTCAACTTCAGAAGAAAGACGAACCATGAGTTGATCCATACAGATACGGCCCACAATAGGTGCACGCTCGCCATTTATGAGAACATAAGCATTACTTAGTTTACGTATCCATCCATCAGCATATCCAATAGGAACTGTTCCAATCCATTCCCCTTCAGCTGTGTGATACGTAGACCCATAGCTAATCGGCTCTCCTGTGCTCATTTGCTTCACGTTAACTAGCTGACTATGAAGACTAAATGCAGGTTTAAGCTCAAAAGGTTGAATGGACTTCATCTCTTGAGAAGGAATCAATCCATACATTGAAATACCGATACGAATTAAATTTCCAATTCGATCAGGGTAGCGAATCGCTCCTGCACTATTTCCAAGATGAACCCATTTAGGCTCAATACCTTCTCTTCGAAAATAATCTTTCATTTTTTTAAAAGTTGCTATTTGAGATTCAATGAAAGCATTATCCGGTTCATCCGCTGTCGCGAAATGAGTGTAGATCCCCTCAACGATAAAAGAAGTGTGCTTTCTTAACCTTTCTATAATCATGGTTGCTTCTGTTTCCTTTTTTATCCCAAGACGCCCCATCCCAGTGTCAACTTTCAAATGGATATTAAGTGGTAATTCCCCTAGTACTCTCGCAGCTTGTTCGATCCAATCTTTTTGGAAAGCAGTAAGGGTAATGTCATGTTCTGCTGCCATTTTCACATACTCAGGAGGCACCCATCCCAATACAAGAATGGGAGCATCAATTCCTTCTTCACGAAGTGCAAGTGCCTCATCAAGAATAGCTACCGCAAGGTATTTAGCCCCAGCGCTTAAAGCCTTCTTAGCTGTCGCAACAGCTCCATGTCCATACCCATTTGCTTTCACAACAGCCATGATGGAAACATCTTTCGGCACATATTGCTTATATGATTTTACATTCTGTTCAATGGCATCCAGATTAACCTCAGCCCAAGTTTCACGATAAAACGCCTGATTGTCCATTCCAACTTCCTCCTAAAACAAATCACTCTGCCCTCTATTTTAGGAGATTTCAAGAAAAGCGCAAGTGTCTCGTTTAGTTCCGACAAGCACTGGAAGCTTTTTTCCTGAACACGCCCTTTGTGTTCTGGGGAAAAGCTGAAGCGACTCGAGGAACTAGACACTGGAGCTAGACAATAAAAGCGCAAGTGTCTCGTTAATTCCGACAAGCGCTGGAAGCTATTAAATATGGTTTACTATAGCTATTTCTAAAAAAGGTTCAGCCATGTAATCATAGCTGAACCTCTTTGAAGTGTTATTTAATTTCCGTCATACCATACACTGACCTTGCCACAGACGCCATCTCTTCTTGAGTTAAATCATTTGAAGCCAGGAAGAAATCAACACCATTATGGTTCCAGGTAACTGTCGTATCTGTCATGACACCCATTGTAAAGCCTAAGTCCACCGGTTGACCCTCACCTACCGAGACAGGAGCACTTGTTTCGAGCACCGCCTCACTTTTCTCTTCTATTAACGTAAAGGACTTTTCACCAGTGAAGCTTAACATAACTTTGTTTGTGGCTACTTCTTTCTCATCTGTAAGACCTGTGCCTTGTGGTTCGTACATTGGATACACAACTTCAAACGGTTCATTTGTTGTAGCAATGACAGGTATTTCTAACTGAGCAGCTGTCATATTTCGTTCCATATCAAATGCACCCTTATCGAATGAAGCGTTGAATTTCATATTAGAGAATTCAATATCAACAAGAGGTTTCTGATCTTGATTCATAATGGTTACTTTCTCTGGCGCAAGGTCTTTCTTATTTAATTGGATAGACTGTTTTGATAAGTTCTTGTTCTGGTAGTTTGTTTTCGTTGTAAACACATAATCATTTTCTTTTGCTTCAAATTCTGCTCCAGAATCATTTAGTATATCTAGAACAAGCGTGTTATAGAGATAGGCCTGGCTACCATTCTCCGGCCAATCACTCTGGAATCTAAAACTTTTATTAAGAGCAGGAGTCAGAACAAATACCCCTTCATCGTTACGCAAGATAATTTGACTCTGTTCTTTTGAAGCGTTTTTTAACTCAACACGATAAAAAGAGGGCTTTTGGTACCAGATCTCTACATCATAACGCTGTGGTTCTTCACCTGTTTCAAGCGTCATTTTGGCATTTACTTTATAGCTCTCCATCTCATTCAACTTTTTGTCTAAAGCATCTACAACATCCTGCTGACTTTTCTGTCCGCATCCCGATAGTGCCACAAGCATCAGTACTCCGATAAGAAAAACGACTCCGAACTTTTTCACTCTATCCAACTCCTTTGCCTCATTTAAAACGACAAAGGAGGTTCCTGTCATGTGAAAAACCTATCCGTGATGTTGGTTAAGAAATGAATGCAGAACGGTTGGAATCGTAGCAATAACATCAGTCGCCAGTACGTCAAGAGTAGTGTGAGTCGTTTGAACAAGGGTATCTGCTGCTTGCCCATGTAGAAATACCGCATTGCTTATCCCTTCTTGGATGGACGAACTGTGCATAACGAAAGCAAGTACCATACCAGTCAGGACGTCACCGGTTCCTCCCTTAGCAAGCGCTGGATTACCTGTTGTGTTAACGAACTGACTTCCATCTGGGGAAGTTACAATCGTATTCGGGCCTTTCAATACAAGGTAAACACCGAATTCTTTAGCAAATGAACGAGAGATCTCGAATCGCTTACGCTGAATTTCCTCGATTGGCAAGTCAGTTAACCTTGCCATCTCTCCAGGATGGGGCGTTAGCACAGTCGGTGTTTCCCTTGCCTTCAGACATCCTTTCAATTCTGCCAGGTTGTACAAAGCATCTGCGTCCAGAATGAGGGGGGAAGTTGTTGATAACGCTGCTTCAACGACTGATTTACACCCCGGTTTTCTCCCAAGACCTGGACCAACAGCAATTCCATCGAAAGAAGAAAGGTCCTCCGGCACTTCTCCAGAGAAAAATCCTTCGCGAGATGACCACCCCTGGAAAATTGTTTCAACGACTGTTCCAGCCACCACAGAAAGAATTTCATCAGGTACTGAAGCCTGAATTAACCCCGCTCCGCTCCTATAGGCAGCTTTCGCTGTCATAACAGGCGCTCCAACCATTCCCTTTGATCCTCCAATCACCAGCCCTTTTCCATGGCTTCCTTTATGAGAGGACGCCGATCGATCAGAAAGCGTGCGATGTACATCTGACTTTTGCCAGAGTTCTCTATTGAATACAGATGAAAAAGCAGCCTGTGGTAGACCAATATCAACTACCTCTAAATCTCCATAAAAATCGGCATCTGGATAAAGGAAGGCTCCTAATTTTGGACACTGAATCGTATAAGTTTTATTCGCACGAACCGGAACGCCTTCGCCCACGTATCCTCCATTCGCATGTAGACCGCTCGGAAGATCAACAGATAAAACCGTTGCAGAAGACCGATTCAATTGCCTAATTACCTCATCGTATGGAGCACGAATTGCCCCTGATAAGCCAAGTCCTAGAAGACAATCGATAACTACAGAATAGTTTTGAATGTCCCGAGCGAATGCAACTCCGTCTTCATACGATTTGTAAGAATACGAGAGGCTACGATAAATATCGAAGTGAGTTCTAGCGTCTCCCCTTATCTTTGAATATGGTGGAATCAACCAGATATCTACATCATATCCATGCTCTTTTAAATATCTTCCCAGAACAAAACCGTCGCCTCCGTTATTCCCTGTGCCAATTAATACAGCCACACGCTTTTCTTTTTGAATTCTGCTCTTCATCGCCTCAAATAGAGCTTTCCCCGCATTTTCCATCAACATCACACCGCTAATCCCGATTTCCTCCATGGCAAAACGGTCTGCTTCATACATTTCTTCTCCGGATACGATTCTCACAACAGGTCCCTCCTGACCGTGGTAAATTATATGAGGCAAGTCTCCACCTTATGCAGACTAGCTTGACGAGCACTCAATAATTACTTGTGCAATAGCATGCTGCTTCGTATGTGAAATGGATATATGTATCTTCTCATCTTGATCGGCTGATTCAATATACGGCGCACCTTCTGGCGATTTCCGCACACAAATGTCTTGCCAGCTAAGTCTACCAATCCCAGTACCCCTCGCTTTTGCATACGCTTCTTTAGCTGCAAAACGTCCCGCCAAAAATTCCACACTTCTATGCCCACTTATTTGCTGATATTCTCTACGTTCACGTTCAGTTAGGATACGCCCAGCAAATGCAGCATTCCTCTGAACAACCTGTTTGATACGATCAATCTCAATCATATCTATTCCGATTCCTCTAATCATCTCTATACTCCTTCGTACTAATTCGTCACAAGCCTGCATAGTGTTTTCAATAGTGATTATACCTCTAGCTATGCTAAACTAATAAGAAAACGAGTGAGCTTAATTTACCAGCCACTCCTACAACATTCCATTGAACTGAATTGATAATAAATTCTCTGAAAAAGGTGGTCGAATTATGTTTGTGCGAAATGAAGATTTTCGCTCATTTATCCGTTATTATCCTATCATTTCCATACTTATTGGTATACATATCCTCCTCTTTGTTCTCGTAAACCTTTTTGGTTTGTATTCGATCTTAAGACTTGGGGTGGGCTACAATCGAGCGATTGAAATTGGTGAATATTGGAGACTCATTACGCCGATCTTCCTACATGGTGGATTTGCCCACGTTTTATTCAATTCCTTTTCCCTCTATCTTTTTGGTCCGGCTTTAGAACAGATGTTAGGGAAAGCCAAGTTCTTGGTTGGCTACTTCGGGGCTGGAATTATCGCCAATATTGCCACCTTCTATTTGCAAGATAGTAATTTCAGTCACGTGGGTGCTTCTGGTGCAATCTTTGGGCTTTTTGGGATATATTTTTATATGGCTTTCTATCGCAAAGAATTAATTGATCAAGCAAATTCACAATTGATTTTAATGATTCTTGGAATAGGACTCGTAATGACATTTGTAAGTCCTAATATCAACATTCTTGGTCATCTCTTTGGGTTTATAGGCGGGGCAGCTCTGGCACCTATTCTTTTGATTGGAGCTAAACCATTTATCAATCGCGGCATTATTCGCGTCAGACGAACGGCAGACAGTGGAGAAATACGGTTTAAACCAAATCGTTGGCAACGGAGGAAAATCCGTACAGGGTCTGGTCGCGGCGGAAAAATTCTATGGGGAATTTTCATTTTCCTCGTCGTAATTGGTTTTATAGCAAGATTTGTTTAACGAAGTTCACACAAAAAAACCAGTGATTTTAACTAATCACTGGTTTTTTTACATGAAAGACTGTTTTAAATAATAATCTACAGCATCTTTTAAGCTTCCCGTAACCTCAAAGTTTTGATTTAATTCAAAATCATACTTCATTAATTGAAGCACATGATTCGGTTTTAACCCACATAAAACCACGGAAACGCCAGTAACTTCGAGCATTGAGCAAAACGATAACAGCGGAAGAACACCGCTATTTTCAATTTCTCCAATACCACTAAAGTCCAGAATCACACGTTCATACTTTCCATTGTTCAAAATTTGCAAAAGATTTAATTCGTTAACAAGAAAGAGCTCCTTTTCAAGTTCACCAAACAAAGGAATAATCCCCATATTATTAGATATTGGTAAGAAGGGGCTTGATAGCTGCTTTATTTTCAATAAAGCAGCTTCAAGCTCCTCCTTTTTATCTAATAAATCAAAGTTTGTATCTGCTAGTCTCTCCTGTTGCTTCTGTAGCATAGTGGACAACTTCTCAATACGATCATCCTGTCTGATACAAACTATCTGCCCGATCCCACTTGACCATTTTGCAAAAACCTGAAAAAGAGAATAGGGCGACTGAACCGTATTCATGACCAATTCTAACTCAACTTCATTTTGAGAGGGGCTCAACATACGTACCGCTTTATCTCTGCTATCAAGATCAACTAGATCTAAGAAAGACGAATGAAATGAGAAAGCTTTCACAGCATTTTCGGACTGTGAAAGGATCGTCAATGTCTCATCAATTAAAAAAGCTGGAAGAGGATGATCATTTATATCATAAATCATACTGTACACTATCCTTCCAACTTTCAAGCCATTCACGTACCTGATACAAATCAGCTACTAGCGTAGTTTGTTCAGAGCAGTAGCTAGACAAATCATATTGTGATGCAAGCCTACCTCCTACTATTATCTCAGGTGAATGTGGCAAATCTTCAAGTTCGGTTACATATCGATTTAAGCGCTCCGCATGGTAACGAATAGAGACTGAAATCCCTACTACTGATGCTTCCCACTTCTTAACTTGATCTAAAGTATACTCAAGAGGTAAATTTGCTCCAAAAAGCTTTGTTTGAAATCCGTATTCCTCAAAGAGCAATGAAATCATTTTCACTCCCAAGTAGTGCTGCTCTTGTTCGATACAAAGAAAAAGAGCCTTTGGTCCTTCTGAATTCCGATTCGCCATCTTTCTAAAATGCGCATATCGTGATAGAACATAATCACAAGTTGTTGTAGCTAAATGCTCGTCCGCTACAGATATTTTATTTTCCTCCCATAGTATTCCAATACGATGCATCGCTTTTGTAAGAACTTCGAAGGTTAAATAACTGTTTTCCAGCAACTCAGAATGCTCCATTATTCTTTCCCATGCTTGATTTTGATCACCTTCAAGAAAGTCATCTGTTAACATTTCAATATTGATCGCCATGTTCACACCCCTTTCTATAAGATGAATGATCCCTCTAAAAGTATTGCTATTTCATATGACGTGACATTCTGCAAGAAGAAGTTCACTCTTTATTATCCTTACTTTTATTTGAACGATAGGAATACCAATTTAACAGTTCTTCTGCATGAGAATGACCGATGTCTTTCACTCTAAACTGTTTTCCAGCAAGACTTGATAAAATCGATACCTTAAATGTAGCTAATTTTCGACGCTTTTGGAAGAAATTCGTCTCGATTTCCAGCGATTGAACCTTCTTACGAGAAACATAGACACGTGTTCTCCCAATTTGCCTAAATTGTAACAGCGCCACGTCATTTTTCACACCAGAAGCAGCATCTCGATAATGAAGATAACCAATCAGAGCAAAGAGCGGTAGCAACAATATCGACATAGCGCCATATGGAACAAAGTAACTAATGACACCTATTGGTAATAGAACGGGGATACAGAATCGAAAAAAATACCTTCTCCTAGCACGAACAGGCAAGGAGACATATTCTTCATGGATCGCTAATTCAGGTAGAATTTCTGCAAGCAACTCGGTAACTTTCTGACGCTTTATAAGCGGAAATAAAATCGTTGAAAACTGTTCATCTTTTCCACCGCCACCACCGCTCTCCACATAAAGCACAGAAAAGCCGAACGGTTGACGAAGAACCCCCTCTACAATGCGTATGGCCTGAATACGATGCACAGGAATCGTTAACTGTCTCTTCTCTAATATCCCTCTATTAATGATTAAATCATTCTCCATTCGAGTGAGAATGAACCCTCCGTACTTCAAAACAGTCCCCAAAACAGAGAAGATCCAGGAGACTAATAATAAAAAGGCAACAGCAAGTAATACAAATGGAAGGGTAGCCTCCATCACTCGCTCTGTCATACTCTCATAAAATGCATCAGGAAGAAGATCATCCACTTGGGAAGCAAAGGCTGCAACGAACGAGATCACTACGCCAATACCGCCCGACGTGGATGCCGCTATAAGTAACTCTTGCCATGAAAGCTTATATTCGAATGTCTTTGGATTTTCTAGTTCTTCCACTTCTTCATCTAATATTGGTTTTCTTTTATCATAAAGTTCACTTCTTAATAACTCTGCATCTTCACGTCTTAGAGCGGACATAACCACTTCAGGTTCGCCACCACCACCAGCGGTTTCAATTTGAACTTTCACAAGACTGAACAAACGTTGAATAAGACCTTCAGAAAAATCAATGGATTGAATTCTTTCACGTGGAATGAATCTTTTCTTTCGAAATATAAAGCCTTGATGAATTCGAAGCTCATTGTTTTCGACTTGATATGTATAAAAAAACCAACCAAGAACACCATTTCCGATCGTAAACAATAAGAGTGCCCCTATTGCTATAACGTGCCACCATTCATAGCCGCTTCCGCCCCCAACAAAAACAAAGAAAATAAGAGGGAGCGCCGCTTCTCTTGCGTATCTTAAAAGGGATAATAACATAGCCACTGGATGAAGACGTTTCTTATTAGACATCTTCTTCCGCCACCCTTGCAAGCACGGAGATACGGTCTCTTAGCTCATCTGCTATGTCATTTGATAGAGCTGGAATCTCGTGAGTCGTTGCTGCAGTAGAAATAGTCACAGATGATAGACGATAAGCTCTTAAAAGTGGGCCCTGTCTTGTATCAACGTGTTGAACTCGAACCATTGGAATCAACGTTCGCTTCACTACAATAACGCCATATTTAAGCTCAATTTCATGTTCTGTTACTTCATACCGCCATTTTGACCATCGTAATCTCGGTAAAATCCAGGTTTGTAATAGGAAAAAGAGCAAAGCAAGTATGCAGCTTATCACCAATGTCCATATAGGAATTGGTACTATCATTAAATGAATAACAAACAGGCCACATAGGAGAGCAATGGCTAGTAAAGAAGCCAGTCCACCAGTAATTTGCCAAACTTTCAATCCTTGTGGATCAATTTGTTTTGAAGGTTCCAGTCGCATTCTTTTCCCCCTTCTACCTCGTATCTTCTATTTTCTTTAAATTAGTATATCATGTTTATTAAGGTCCTCTATCACTAGTTCTAACTGTATTCTTTGTTCCTTCTTCATTCACCTTTTCATTTCATCAAAATCTCACAAAACAAAAAACTTGAGCGACATTCAGCTCAAGTTTTTTCTAAAATCAAAACTATATTAGTCCATAATATTGATTTTTCGATTCTGGCTCATTTCGAGCGAAAAGTCCTTATAAAGGATAAAGGCCCAATAAATTAATAACGTTTATGAGCATGACAGAATTAAAAATGCTTTGATACATATGGTCGTTCGGATTCTCTCATACTAATGATTTCTTTTTGTTCATGATCCCAAATCGATAGTATTTTTGAGTCAGCGTTGTAGAAAGTTAGATGTTGATCTGAACATTGAACAAGCTCACTACTTGGGATAGGGAATTTTTCTTGATGTCCTGTTTTGGAGCATATATAAACGAGCTGATCACTTTTCCCTGTTCGCCCATTGATGCCATGAACAATTAAGCTCCCGTTCCAGGAGTGAATCGTTCTTGGAGAAAAGTCGAGCTTAAAGGAATTTTTTATCTGATAAGAATCATTTAGAAGAAGAATCTGATCTTGATAAGAAGCTGAGATCGATAGTGCAGCAATATATATGCCTTCCTCTGCGATCATCATATTAACTGGAGAATATCCAGCTTCTAGCGGGATCACTTTTTTTCCTTTGTCACCGAATGTTGTTAAAAGAGCTTCATTTCCTTCAACATGGTAAGAAGAAACAATTAGCTGATTTCCTTTTCTTTTTAGATCACAGAAAATGCCATTCACATGCCACTGGTGTGTGATTCGCGGGTCTTCCTTTGCGAACTCATAAATCCATCCATTCCATTCTTCCCCTTCACAAGCTATGCAAACTGACTCAGGATATTCATAGAAACTTGGCTTCCCGTTTACTTGAAATGTTCTCAATTGAGCAAGGTGGTGAACAAAGACATAAACCTCGACATGGTTAGATGAAAGTTGCTTGGTAAACCAATAATTCTGGTTTGAATCCCTTACAACATTAGAAAAGCCTTCTTCACTTGCGATTGGTAGCTTGGGTACATTGACCCGCTCAGATGTTTTAGTATTGTGATGGGCATTTTCACCGGATTTAAGTGCTTTGTTCCCTTGCTCTAACGGCATTCTAAACTCTCCCTTCATAATCAGCTGCCTTCTTCCGTTTAGGCAAGTAGGAAAAAGGATAGATATTTATAACCGATCCTTGCTGTTAGTACTAGTTTAACAAACAATTCGTCAAGGGGGTATTGGGAAATAACAATAACTTTCGTCGGATTAATTAAGCGAATTGTTTCCTACTTTCCCAAGTATTGTGGAATGGACCAGGACTTTACTCCCTATTCAAGCCACTTAACCGGGACATGCTCTCTTTACTACTAGTGAATAAACAGTAGTAGGAGGACGACTTTTACCTTGACACCCTTTCTCTTCTGCATAACAATGA
This sequence comes from Anaerobacillus sp. 63XJN7_4_ISO-PGPR-S23-413, assembly GCF_056173725.1. Classification (NCBI taxonomy): domain Bacteria; kingdom Bacillati; phylum Bacillota; class Bacilli; order Caryophanales; family Bacillaceae; genus Anaerobacillus; species Anaerobacillus sp. 63XJN7_4_ISO-PGPR-S23-413. The sequence goes on along the minus strand of NZ_CM149688.1, from coordinate 219,084 downwards.
TTACGAATCCACTAATTTCAGGAAGGATGAGATTCACTTGGCACGCAACCATGATGAGTATATTCGCAATTTATTTGGAAATGAAGACACAGCACTTCAATCAGTCAATGAAAGCATTCGTAGAAATGGTATGCCCGCAATCTCAATTAAACCTGAAGTAGGACGCTTCCTAGCTCTACTCGTAAGTATTGCAAAACCTCGAAACGTAATGGAAATCGGTGCACTTGGCGGTTATAGTGGCATCATGCTCGCAGGTGCTCTTGAGAAAGAAGGCTCCCTCACATCCCTGGAGTTAGAAGAAACCTACGCCAATGTTGCTAAAGACAACCTCACTAGAGCTGGACTTGGCGATAAAGTGAAGTATGTCATAGGACCCGCTCTTCAAAATATGGAATCTCTCCATAATGCCGGCCAGCAATACGATTTCTTCTTTATTGATGCTGATAAAGTGAACTATCCTAACTATTTTACTATGGCACTAAAATTAGCAACTCCCGGAGCAGTCATCGTAGCTGATAATACCCTTCAAGGTGATAAAGTTTTCGATGAAGATATTCATAGTGAGAATGTGGAAGCTATTCGAACATTTAATAAACAAATAGCAACTGATGATAGAGTTGAGTCCATTCTATTGCCTTTGTGCGATGGCTTAACGATTTGTAGAGTAAAACCTTAACTAGAAGAAATATACAAAAAAGAAGGGAGAGCATTGCTCTCCCTTCTTTTTGTTAGCTGAAAGGCGAAGAAACCGCCTAACATCGCCCTCTTATTTAGAATGCTACGATTGTTCTTCCACGTACTTTGCCATTTAGAATAGAACTCAACACATCAGGTAGTTCATCAAGTGTCACTTCATTTTGAATCGCTTCAAGGTGCTCAGACGGTTTATACTCGTCAGCGGCTTTCTTCCAAATTTCCTTCCGTTTTTCCATTGGACAATAGACAGAGTCAATTCCAAGTAAATTAACTCCTCTTAAAATAAACGGAAAAACAGTTGTAGGAACTTTAGCGCCTGCAGTAAGACCACTTACGGCAACTGCGCCACCGTACATTGTATTACTTAAAACAGCAGCAAGCGTTTCTCCTCCAACGGGATCGACTGCGCCTGCCCACTTCTGCTTGCCAATTGGCTTAAATCCTTCAGGGGCTACTTCTTCTCGACCGATTGTATGTGTCGCACCAAGTTGCTTCAGGTAATCGTATTCTGATTCTTTCCCTGTACTTGCTGCCACTTCATACCCTTTTTTAGCTAGAATAGCAACAGCCATACTTCCTACGCCACCCGTTGCACCTGTCACAAGAACTGGTCCTTTTTCAGGCGTCACACCAGCTTGTTCAAGTTGATACACGGAAAGAGCTGCCGTAAATCCTGCTGTCCCGTATACCATTGCTTCCTTAAAAGACAACCCTTCAGGAAGTGGGACGATCCAATCTGATTTCACCCTTGCATACTCGCTAAACCCACCGTAGTGTGACACGCCTAACTCGTAGCTAGTAACAATGACCCGATCTCCTTCCTTCCAATCTGGATGATCCGATTCAGCAACAACACCTGCAAGATCTATACCAGGGATGTGGGGATATTTCTTAACAATATTTCCCTTTGGATGAGTAGCTAACCCATCTTTATAGTTCACGCTAGAATAATGAACTTTAACTAACACATCTCCTTCAGGAAGATCGTCTTTCGTTAAATTCTTTATCGATACTTCTGTATTCTCATCAACCTTATCAACAACTAAAGCTTTAAATTGATCCATCTAGGATCCCTCCTTCAACTTTCTTTCGGACTCATCTTAACAGAAATTATTCTGACCGGTCAATTAATCTGAATTCTTTAATCACACATATGGTTTGTGTATAATGATCACTGTAAGGAGAGGAATGAGATGAAACGTAAAGCTGAGTTAAAGCGACAGCAGATTATTAAAGCAGCCTATCAAGCCGTCTCTGATAAAGGCTATGAGGCGGTTACACTTCAAGACATAGCTGATTATGCAGACGTAAGTAAAGGCGTCCCGAATTATTATTTCCAGAACAAAGAGGACGTACTTGCTCATCTGCTCGCTCAAATTACCGATCGCATATACGAAAAAGAGAAGCTGGCTGTTGAAAAAGAAACAACTTCAACTAACATGCTTCTGGCATATTTAAATACAGTGTTTGTAGGTCCTAAAGAAAATGAGAAATTCTACCGTGTATATTTAGATTTTCTTGCGCAGGCAACCAAAAACAAACGGTACAGAGAAATAAATGAACGCTTTTATCAAAATTGTTCATCCATCTCTAAAGTGATTCTCGAGCAAGGGAAGAAAGAGGGCGCCTTTCGTACGATTGATAACGAAGAGGCAGGGAGAACAATAAGGGCCATGATAGACGGTTATATGATTCAATGGATGATGACGGGTGACCATATACAACATAGCGCATATAAAACAGCTTGTTACAGAAGCGTGCTTTCCTATATACAAAACTAACTTTTGCTACTTTTCGACCCGTGCTACTTTTCAATGAAAAGCTCCACATTTCCTATTGAACTTCATTCTCTCAAAAAACAAGTCAGCCTTTCACTCTTATTAATAAAACAACTGAGAAAGGACAAGCTAACATCAAGTAAAGGAGGAATGACGTTTGCCTCAGGAGAAAAAACGCGGCATGAAAAAAGAGCTGTCTCAATCTGTTGAACATGCCAACCAAACAAAGCCTTCCACTAAACAAAAAAGCAAAAAAATCACAGAGTAAAACCGGGCCAAGCACGCCCGGTTTTACTTTAGTTTAAACGTAGATTGATCAATTAGTTCAACATCACTTCTTTGTCTAATTCTCTCCATCAGTTGAAAGAGCGCTGCATCTTTTTGCTTGGCTTCAATCATACAATCAATTTGGTCTGTGCTACCTTTGACTTCATTTAGAAAAGAAAAGAACCAATCAACATCTACATAATCAGCATGACTTCGAAAATCCTCTTCACTCTTAGGAGAAGAAATATGCATCTTAACAGGTAGTGAAGAGTCTCTCCAAGTATTAACCACTCTCCCCCATTCTGTCACCCAATCTTTTGTTTTATGACACGCCACATGATGATGATAATCAAAAACGAGCGGCACGTTTAACTTCTCACATAAATAAAGAGTATCTAGGAGCGTAAACGTTGTATCATCATTCTCTAAAATAATGGTTTGTTGTATTTTGTGTGGGGTATACATCCAATTATGGATAAACCGTTCAAGTGATTTCTCCTTATCATCATAGGCTCCTCCTACATGAAGGACACACCGATGTGTTGAAGGAAGTCCCATTTCTTCAAGAAGGCGCACGTGCAAAGAAAGCATTTGAATCGATGCTTGTAAAATTTCTTTCTTAGGTGAATTAAGTAAGACGAAATGATCCGGGTGAAAGTCCACCCTCATTTTTTCTCTAATTGCAAAATCACCTACCTGTTTCAACGATTTCTTTAGTGGAGAAAGATAATCCCACCCTTCAAGGGCTTCATGATTGGCAAGCGGGATTAGCCTTGAGCTAAAGCGAAAAAAATGAATCTCGTTCCCTTTATTGTGCTTAAGAAGACGTAGGCAGTTCTCAAGATTTGAAATTGCAATCCGCTCCAGTTTCCGAATAGCAGCTTCTCTATCTTGGATTTTTTGAAATTGAGCATATGTCATCGTCTGAGACGGAGAGCTGTTATTCAGTTCTGTACTCATTGCGACATACCCTAGCCGAATAATTGTCATTCCATTCTCACCTCCAAACATCTTTCTATTAGGCTCTCCATTCCATTCTTAATTCATTAGCCACAACTTACGTTCGATTAGACGTTGAAGCGTGGTACAATAGACATAATACCTGGATGCGGGTAATAACAAAAAAGGGGTAATTGTATGGCAACTCGAATCATTACTGACAGCAGCGTCGACTTCCCTGAAGAACTGCTAAATGAATTGAACGTAACGGTCGTTCCACTCAACCTTCTCTTTGGTGAAGAAGAATACAAAGCTGGAGTAGATCTTGATACGCAAACGTTCTACCAAAAACTAAAAAAATCGAAAGAACTTCCTAAGTCCTCTGCCCCAGCACCACAGGACTTTCTTACAAAATTTGAAGAAGCAAGTCCTGAGGACGATATTCTTGTTATAGCGCTGTCCGGAGCATTAAGCACTACTTATGACAATGCTGTACTTGCAAAGAAAATGTTTCATGAGGAACATCCTGACAGGAAAATCGAAGTCATCAATTCAAAAACAGCCTCATCAGGTCTTGGGATCATTGTTTATCACGTTGCAGAAATGGCTCGTGACGGCGAAACCTTTGAATCCATCGTTGAACAAGCATATGAATACACAGAAGATACGCTAACAATGTTTTTATTAGACACCCTTGAGAACGTTATCAAGGGGGGACGCCTCGATCGTGTAAGAGGAACGATTGCTTCTGCCTTGAATATTAAATTACTTATGAAGGCAAGTGATGACGATGGTTCACTTGAGGTCCTTGATAAAATCCGCGGAAACAAGCGAGCAGTACGCCAGTTCATACAAAAAATTGGCGAGTATGGGCATAATTTTGAGGATAAAGTCATTGCTGTAGCTCATAGTAATTGTGAGGATAAAGCAAAAGCATTAATCGAGCAAATTCAAGAACGCTATAAATTTAAAAACGTCATCCTTTCGACGATGGGGCCGCTTATTGGCACTTATGCTGGCGAAGGTGGCCTTCTTGTCGCATTCAAGAAAAATTAATATCCATTTAGGGAGCGCATTTTGCGCTCTTTTTTTTGGATAAATCTATGTTTGCTCATATTGTTGATTACTCAAATGAGCCAAAAATCAATAACATTCATTACCATTGCCTTGAATAAAATAAAAATTTAAAATAAAAAAACGCTTTCTTTACAGGAAATGAATGACCATTCATCGAAATGTGTTCAAAACAAAGAAGTGTGGTGAGCAGTTATGAAATGGGAAAAATTATTTAAACCAATTCAATTAAGGAGATTAACCCTGCCGAACAGAGTAATGATGGGATCCATGCACCTTGGAATGGAAGGTAATAAGGATCAAGAGGATGCTCTCATTTCGTTTTATACTGAACGGTCAGGAGAGAACGGGCCAGGTCTCATTGTCACAGGAGGGATTTCTGTTTCACCTGAAGGCGATGGTGGACACCATTTTCTAGGATTCTATCGAGACGATGATCTTCGAGTCATGAAACGATTAACAAGCAGCGTGCATACAGCAAATGGGCGTATTGCGGCACAGCTTTTTCATGCTGGACGATATGCTTACTCTGAGATGAACGGCATTCCGTCTGTCGCTCCATCTCCTATCAAATCGCCCATACACAGAGAAACTCCCCAGGAACTAAATGAACTTGATATTCTTAATTTACTTGAATCCTATGCAGAAGCTGCCAGGAAAGCGAAAGAGGTTGGATTTGACGCAGTAGAAATCATGGGCTCTGAAGGATATTTAATCAATCAATTCCTATCACCAAGAACAAATAAGCGAGCAGATAAATGGGGCGGAAACTTTGAGAATCGCACCCGTTTTGCAATCGAAGTCCTTAAAGCAGTTCGAAAAACAGTCGGAGAGGATTATCCAGTGATTTTTCGTATGTCTGGACTCGATTTAGTACCCGACTCCTCAACACCAGAAGAAACCGTTCAACTAGCTACAAAATTAGAGGCCCATGGCGCTGATATTCTAAACATTGGAATCGGTTGGCACGAATCAACAGTCCCAACGATTTCAATGATGGTGCCTCGTGCTGGTTTTATTGAACCCGCTCTACAAATTAAAGAAGCGGTGACCATCCCGGTGATTGGAAGTAATCGAATTAATGACCCGGTTCTAGCTGAAGAGTTACTTCAGAAACTCGATATGGTCTCAATGGCTAGACCTTTCCTGGCCGATCCACATCTATTAGTGAAGGCGAAGGAACAAGCACTTGATCAGATCAACACATGCATCGCTTGTAACCAGGCATGCCTTGATCATGCCTTCGAAGGCAAAGCCGTCTCTTGTCTTGTTAATCCCAGGGCTGGCAGAGAGCACAAGTGGACCATTAAGAAAGCTGAAAATATAAAAAAAGTTATTGTGCTCGGTGGAGGCGTCGCTGGCATGGAAGCTACAAGAGCTCATGCTGAATTAGGTCATAGCGTGATACTTTATGAGGCGAGCTCTGCGCTTGGTGGGCAGTTTAACCTGGCTAGAAAAATTCCAATCAAGAAAGAATTTGATGAAACCATTCGCTACTATACAACGGAACTAAACCGATTAGGCGTTAAGATTTATTTAAATCATAAACCAACAGAACAAGAGCTTTTAAATCATTCACCAGATCTTGTTGTGGTAGCAACTGGTGTGACACCACGGCAACCGGTTATTCCGGGTATTGAACACTCCATCGCTTATCCAGACGTTCTTTCTGGTAATGTGGCTGTGGGCAGAAATGTGATTATCATTGGGGCCGGTGGCATCGGATGCGATGTGTCTCATTTCTTAATCGAAAAAGGAATCAATAACATTCTCCTTCTAAGACGTAATGGAAAAATGGGTGAAGGCCTTGGCAAAACAACTAAATGGGCGATGTTGCAGGATTTAAAACAAAATGGTGTGAAGTTTCGAACGAATCTCTCATATGAAGAAATGACAAAGGATGGTCTTACAATCAGAAATGCAGAGACAGGCGAGAAAGAATTTCTCGAAGCCGACACCATCATTCTCGCAGCTGGGCAGGAATCGAATATACCCCGTGAATGCGAATTGCTTTCACAAAAAGGTGTTGATATCGCAGTTATCGGTGGCGCTCGTCTTGCTGGTGAGCTAGATGCGAAACGCGCCATTTATGAAGGTGCTAAAATCGCGTTTGAACCCGAAACCATATCGATTAACTAGCTAGGTCCCAAAACGAAAAGAAGAGACGCCAGAGAGCGCCTTTTCTTTTCGTTCTATATCAATTCCAAATCATACGTTTAAGAAAAGGCACACTATAAACCGTACCTTCTAACTGCTCTATGATCCAATCTTCCTCTTCCTTCAACCAGTTTCGAATAAACTTAGCAGATTTCTCATGCTCTTCAATCGTCATAAACTGAAAAATTTCTTTCGACTTCTCAACCTTTTTCTCTTTCAGTGTTCCATCCAATGCTTTTAAACCAAGCTGAGCTCGATCCGGATGATAACGGTGCAATATCACTCTTGAATAATGAAGCATAACTTGATTTAACATATGAACAGACCAAATATCGTTTCCTCTTCTTCTGGACTTCTCGTATTGAAATAAGAAAAAAGCTGTATCATCCACGTGATTGATAAACTCCTGCCTCGATAAGGTTAACTCCTCATTAAAATGACTCAACCGATTGTTGGGATCATAAATCACTTTGCAATAATCTTTCTCTACCAACGATTCCGCTGTCACTGTAAATAAATCAAGATGGAGCATATTATCGAACACAGCGATGATCTGTGGAGCAATAATGAAAATTTCATCATAAAAGAGAAGATTAGCATATGCTTCTAAATGATGCTTTCGATTCTTAAGAAACAACTCCACATCGTTCTCTTCTACAAGACAATAAAGATCAACATCCGAATTTTCATCATGTTCGTTTCGCCCCATGGATCCTTTAAGGAAAATTGCTTTTACGAGAGGATCTTGCTCCAGACTGTTAGATATCAGTCGAACTGCTTCTTCTTGCTTCACTCCCTCACCTCATTTTTACATTTTTTAGATATTAAATCATTATATAGGGATTGGAAGTAAATAGACAAGAAAAAAAGAATGCTTATATGCACTCCTTATCCTAATTTATCACCTTTTTTCACTTTTTGATCAGGCTGTATTAGCACGACTCCTTCATCTCCGTATACGCCTAATACAAGTACTTCAGACATATAATCTGCAATTTGCCGTGGGGGGAAATTCACCACTGCCATCACCTGTTTACCGATTAAATCATCCTGGTTATACAGGTCCTTAATTTGTGCACTGGACTTCTTGATACCAATTTCCTCCCCCAGATCTACCTTTAATTGATAAGCTGGTTTTCTAGCCTTTTTAAAATCATTCACTTCAATAATTTCCCCAACACGAATATCAAGTTTCATAAAATCATCAAACGTCGCCACTTCATCCACCCTGCCTTTTCATCTAAGTATAGTATCATTTTCTTTCAATACCTCTACCATTTGTTTCTCGAGATGATTTTAAAATCCTTCTTATTCCAATCTCTTCTCCATAAAAAGATGAATCCCGCTATGAATTTCATCCTCACTTTTGTGTCGCTCTCCAAATAAGAATGAAGAATAACACTCTACTAGGAAGCGATCGCTCTCTTCAAATTGTATAGCGTATAGTTCAGATAGGGTGAGGGGGTATTGTGAAGTCTTGAAGAACTGTTCGATGCGAAGGGCGTACATGATGTCATTTAATAATTCGTAGTGGTTGATTGGTGGCACACACTGTTGCAAGCGAGTATCAATAGACTGTAGCAGGCTCATAAGACCAACCTTGATTTTATTTCTTGAAGGAAGGACAAAAGGTGTTTCTCCAAATACATTTAATTGCTCAAAACAAGGAGCCACATACTCTTTTGACCCATCAGCCATTTCACTAAATTCCTGTAGACTAACTTCTCTTAGATCAAGTGAAATACCCGTTAGTTCAGGGAGACATGGCGACTTACTTGGGAGCTCCTTATAAAAACACCAGATATCCAGATCGGAATATGGACCAGCTTCCCCTCTAGCAAAGCTACCAGTCAAAACAATCCCAGATAACGATGGTTGTTTCAATCGGACAACAAGTCGTTTAGCGTATTTTTCAATCATTATTGGAGTAAGTAGTGGATTTCGCATCTCTTTTTCTCCTTTTCACCGAGACCCTAAGAAGGAGCTAGCAAGTATGAAGCTGTTCTTTATAGTTAAAAGCAAGTTCTTTGTTTTATAAACAATCATCCCGCTAGTTTGTAAGGAAACGGTACACCGTATGAATAACCTCATCCCGATCCTCCCCGTGGCAGATCAAATGCTTTGAATTCTCCATCAATCTAACCTGTTTCTCATCCGAACGAATCAACTGATAAATCGTATCAGCGGTTTTATAAGGTACCATTCCATCAAGCTTTCCCTGTAAAATGATCGTTGGAATAGAGACCTGTTCGAAGGATGGCTTGAGGTGTTGGACAAGCTTTCGAAATTCTAATGAAGCAAGGAGTGGCGTTGTCTTTACCTTTTTGCTATAGCGAATGAATAACTCATTCTGAAGAAGCTTTCCTCTGCATAGATCAGTCATCATTTCTCTTATATCCTTCACCATTTGAAAAGGATGGATATACTGTATAGCTGCACTTAATAATACTAATTTATCGATTTGGTACTTCGTTGCTAAATAGCCTGCAAGAACGCCCCCCATTGAAAACCCAATGAGATAAATCGTGTCGCACCTTTCTAATAACTGTACTAAATATTCCTCAGCTGTATCTACCCACTGTTGAAAGGTAATCCCTTTAAGTGAATCGTTCTCACCGTGTCCTGGAAGTGTCGGTGATGCTACAACCCAATCCGTTTGACTTCGAAAATAATTTGCCAAAGGTTCAACCTCAAATGGTGACCCTGTAAATCCATGTATGAGCAAACAACCAATCATGTTTGTCCTCTCACCTTTCCTTCTGTCGTTACCACTTTATATTCCCATCAGAAGAAAAAGTTAATCGCTTGTTGCCCATACATATCATTCCTATTACTTAAATGATGTTCTTGAATCTTTCCGAACATGAACCTTTAGTGAAGGCGGTTCAAATTCTTCACGAAGAGATGTAGAGCAATTCGGACAAATCACCGCTTTCGAAGGTATCGGTGTACAGCAAAACGGGCATTCTTTTCTAGTCATAGAATTAATAGGATCCTGTCCTGGTTTTCGCCATCTATTCAACTGACGAACGACAAGAAACACCGAAAAGAAAATGATTAAAAAGCGAATGGACGTTGTAAGGAAAACTCCATAATTGATTGTTGCCGCCCCGGCTTCTTTTGCATCAGAGAGAGAAGGATAATAATGCCCATTTAAACTAATAAAAAGATCGGAAAAATTAATTCTCGCTAATAGTAGACCTACAGGTGGAAGTATTATATCTGAAACAAGCGAATCGATAAAATTACTAAACGCTGCGCCTAGGACAATTCCAATTCCCATATCAGCCGCGTTACCTCTAATAGCGAAATGACGAAATTCATTTAATAGACCGATGGAAATTCACTCCTTTATCCTCGCTCTACACAATATGTATGCTTCATTAATACAAGCTATGAATTTTTCTAATACTCGCAACTTTTCTTTAATTAATTTTAAAAGCGAAGAAAGTCACTTAGATGATATAATGTCTATTTGCGACTATAGTCTAACATCAAGGAGTGAACAATAATGACATTTGCACTAGCCTGGTCAAAGGCTAATCCATTAATTGAGGATCCGATGGCTGTATTTGTCTATCTAACGGTTGTAGTTGGAGCAATCTTCATGCTTGGCGAATCAAAAAACAACGTTCTGCAGAAGATATTTCATTATGCCCCACCGTTAATTTGGACATACTTTATCCCAATGCTATCAACGACATTTGCGATTATTCCGCAAGAGTCGACTTTATATGGCTTCGTTTCTACGTATATTCTTCCAGTTGGGCTCCTGCTGTTATTATTATCAGCTAACGTCCCAGCTACGTTAAGATTAGGACCAAAAGCCTTATTAATGTTCCTAGCAGGAACAATCGGTGTTATTATCGGCGGGCCGATTGCGCTAGCCATCTTCCAACCTTGGCTACCTGCTGACGCATGGACAGGAGTTGCTGCTCTCGCAGGAAGTTGGATTGGCGGCTCAGCGAATATGGCTGCAATGATTGAAGCAGTGGGGACACCGAAAGAAATTCTTTCCCCAATTATTGTCGTTGACACTGTTGTCGGCTATAGCTGGATGGGGATTATGATTTTCCTAGCAGGATTCCAGCACAAGTTTAACAAATGGAACAAAGCGGACGATTCCGTTATTCAAAGTGTGAATAAGGAAATGAATGATATTCAACGTAAGAATGAACGCCCAATTCAAGTACCTCAGCTACTAGGATTACTTGGACTTGGCTTTGGTGTCTCTTATATTGTATTGAAAATTTCCGAGAATCTTCCACAATCAGCTGTTCTTTCTACAACAACATGGACAGTCATGATTATTTCTGCCATCGGTATTTTGTTCTCATTCACTCCTATTAAAAAGCTAGAGGGTTATGGCGCTAGTAAAGTCGGCTATACAGCCATTTATCTTTTGCTTGCAACAATAGGGGCAAGAGCGGATCTTACTTATGTAGTGGATTCACCACAATATGTTTTAATGGGCATTGTGTGGCTCAGTATTCATATTCTTGTTATTTTCATCGCAGCGCGCTTATTACGTGCCCCTCTTTTCTTTGTAGCCGTAGGTTCACAAGGAAATATTGGTGGGACAAGCTCGGCACCAATCGTTGCCTCTGTTTTCCAACCTTCACTTGCTCCTGTTGGACTTTTGATGGGAATTGTAGGTAATGTTGTCGGTAGCTACGCAGCGGTTCTCTGTGCGCAATTGGCCAAGATGGTCGCCACAATGTTGCTCTAGAACCTTAATCTAGAAAGTTAAAAACCGTTCTCCTAAATGGAGAACGGTTTTTTCATTATCCTTGGGATGTTGGACGCACTAGTACTTCATTGATCGATACACTGTCAGGTTGACCAACAGCATAATAAACGGCATCAGCAATCGCCTCTGGATCTAGTGGATCAAGACCATTTGGTCCGCGATTGTTCAACTTCTCTTGAACATCTTCATCTGTAATTGTGTTCGTTAACTCTGTTGCAACAGCCCCTGGTGATATGATCGTTGCACGAATATTTGTTGAAGGAGACATTTCCTTACGCAGTCCTTCTGTAATCGCTCGTACAGCAAATTTCGTACCACAATACACTGCACCAGCTGGCATAATTTCATGACCGGCAACAGAAGATACATTAATAATATGTCCAGATTTTCTTTCTTCCATATGTGGAAGAACTCCGGCAATACCGTAGAGGACACCTTTTATATTCACATCAACCATCTTATCCCACTCATCAATCTTAAGCTTATTCATGAATGATAGTGGCATCAATCCTGCGTTATTGATCATGACGTCAATCTGTCCATAATGCTCAATGGTTTTATCGGCAAGAGCCTGCATTTGTTCCCTTGAAGTTACGTCTGTTGTTTGAATAATTGCTTCTCCGCCATTGTTCGTAATATCGTTCTTTAATTCTTCAAGGCGGTCCTCACGTCGAGCTGCAAGAACAACTTTTGCGCCGTCTCCTGCAAGTTTCTTCGCCGTTGCTTCGCCGATTCCACTGCTTGCTCCAGTAATAATAACTACTTTTCCATTAATATGACTCATGATTCTCCACCTTTCGTTTTATCCTCACATCTCTAGTTCCCGGTTGAATGACGTGTAAACATTCCAATGTTTTATTGTATACAAAAAGCACCCTCATAGGGTGCTTTAGTATGTTAATCATTCTTTTCGATCCACTGTTTAAAAGTGTCTTCTGATTGCGTACCTACAATACGATCAACTTCTTTACCATCTTTAAATCGCACAAGAGTTGGCGTTGATTCAATTCTGTAATCATTCCAACCTTGTTCAAACTCAAGAACATTGTATTTTTTCAATTCAATTCCCATGTCTTCGGCAAGTGGTACAAGGACTGGGGAAGTATTTTTACAATGGATACATGTTGGACTATAGAAATAAACGAAGGCATCTTCTTCATTAGACAGGGCTTCCTCAAGCTCATCAGGTAAAATTTGATTTTGATATAATGGATCGTCAAGTTGCTCTATTGTAGCCGGATTTAAAGAGCTCTTCCCGTATGGATTCCCTTCTGTCTTCTCACTATTACTATAGTTTGTAACGAAGGCGAGTGCTCCGAATATTACGATGACAATACCAAGAAAGATAATAGCTTTCTTCACATGTTTTCCTCCCTCTTTGTTTGCTTATGTAAGGCAACCATTAGAATCGTAATGATTAGAAATGCAATAAGTGCAAGAAACGGTATCGTAATAAATCCAAGGTAATTAATATATTCACCTGTACATGGAACCCTACCACATGAAGGTGCCGCTTCTGCTAGAAAAGATGTTTTTTGTAGCAAATAATGATACAGCGAAACGCATGTACCAATGATCGACAATGGGAGAACATAAAATCGTTGGGATGCGTCTTTTCGCACCACAGCGATACCTAGAATTATAACTAGAGGATACATGAGAATCCTTTGATACCAACATAGTTCACAAGGTTCGTATCTAAGAACTTCAGAAAAATACAAACTTCCAGCAAGGGCAAGAACTGAAGCAGCCCACGCTCCAAATAAAAGATACTCACTTTTTTTCTCAGTATTCACAGCTGTACCTCTCTTCTTTCAAGCCAAAATATATTATTATTATACACTACTATTGATGACATGAAATAAACAGAATGATGACAATCCACCTAACTCTTTTTAAAGCCGGCTCTTTGAAGAGCCGACTTTATCTCACTTAATAATTTGTAGATCCTTCGGGTACTTTGTTAACGTCTCATAACCAGTCTCTGTTACAAGAACATCATCTTCTATACGCACGCCGCCAACATCTGGTAGATAGATACCCGGCTCAATCGTATACGTCATACCTACTTGAAGCAAGTCGTCATTCTTCTCGCTCATGGAAGGAAACTCATGTACTTCAATTCCAATACCATGTCCAATACGATGTGGAAAGTGTTCGCCATAGCCTGCATCAGAAATAACGTTTCTTGCTGCAAGGTCAATATCACCTAGTCGTGTCCCGGGTTTTGAGATATTAAGTGATTCCGTTTGTGCACTTAATACTGTCTCATAAATTTCTCTTTGCTTATCGTTAATCTCACCAAAAGCCACTGTTCTAGTAATATCAGAGCAATACCCGTTTAATACAACTCCGAGATCAAATAAGACGAGATCTCCTTTTCTTAATTGACGCTCTCCAGGGTTACCGTGTGGTTGTCCAGATTTCTCACCAAACAAGACCATTGTTGAAAATGACATCTCACGAATTCCTTTTTTCTTCAATTCAAATTCAATGGTAGCAAGGACTTCCATCTCTGTAACACCTTCTCGTAAAGCCTTAACACCAGTCTCTACACCAAAATCAGCAAGTGCTGCTGCTTCACGTAATACTTCAATTTCTTTCTCATCCTTAATTAGGCGCAATTGATTCAGTCCAAGCTCTGCTGAGTGATAGCTCAGCTCAGGATAACGTGCTTGCAGTTCTTCAGCTCGCTCATAAGCAAGCGTACCTTTCTCAATCGAAGCACTAGTTGGTTTATGGATGCCACGTTGTTTCAATGCTTCAAAAATGAAGTCAAATGGTTGTTCTGAATCACTATAGCCGATAATGTCATATTTCCACCCTGCGTCTCTAGCCTGTGAAACTTCCATTCCAGGACAGACTAGAAATGGTTCCTGATTCGGCACCACAAAAAGTCCAAGCAACCTTTCATGAGGCTCACAATGAAAGTTAGTCAAATAATAGACATTAGAAGGGGAATGGATGTAGGCAAAATCTTGATTCTGCTCAATAAGGTAATTCGTAAATTTCGATAAACGTTCGTTCATAGTGACACTTCCTTTTTTAAATTAACCTGTTCATTTTTTCATTCTATCAGAACACAGGCCTCTTGATTATTAAGAGCGTTTCCTCCCCTAGCTTATCATACGTGAAATCGTATACGTCATACAAAAAACTACTATGTAAAAAACCCTGCATTTAATATGCAGGGTTAAATTTCTCTATTCTAGTTCTTTCGCAAAGCTTGGCTTAATTAAATCAGCATCTTCAAATACTTTACCCATTTGATCTTCAAACATCGTAAAATGCTCTAATGCCTTCTCTTGCACTGAAGGATCATCAATAGCAGCTTGCTCTGCGCGAATTTCATAGGCTTCCGTTAGTTCATCAAGTGCGCTTTCAATTTCTTCTTTCGAGTCTTTCAATTCAGATGGAACTTCCAGGCTTTCAATACCTTCAACAGTGGCTTTGCTTGCTTCTACAGCACTGCCTTTCAGCTCTTTAAGTTCTTCAGTTGAAGGCTTTTCCTCTTCTGGTGTTTCACTGTCACTTACAGCAAACTTAGCTGACTCGTATGCTGCAATGTCTTCATTATTTTCTTTCAATACGCTAACAATTTCAGATTGAAAATCAAGTAGAACACTCTTCGTGTCCATTTGCTCTGCATCTCCGCTAGTTTCATTAGCACTATTTGTATTTGAACCGCATGCTGCTACGACGAGAAGCATTGATAAACTCAATACAAAAAAGACCTTTTTCATTGGTATAACCCCCATTATATGTGTACTTCCAAAAATTAGTTTAGCACGTTATTAAATTTTGTAAATGAAAATATATGGATAAAAACCCTTTCTAAATCACTAGTATAAAAGCATTTATGTATATTTATTAAAGGAGACAAATAAAAATAGCTGCCGGCGTTGGCAGCTACAATATTCAAACAATTGGAGAAGGGGGAACTTCTTTGGCTTTGTTTGAGCTATATAGGACAATTTGTGTCGGGGAACACCATGTCTCTTTTCTTCTATACCGATAATGATAATCTTTATCAATTAGAAAGTCAATAACTTTTCTTAAATGAAATTGGTGGTGTTGATTCAAAAGCACTCGTTTTCTTTTCACGTACATAACCACTTCTTAAAGCCTCTGCTCTAAGAACAAGTGCAAATGCTGTAAAGGAAAAGACCAGTATTAAGAAAAACATGGAGATTTGTAACGTTTCAACCATTTTACCCACCTCTTCGTTGACTATTTTTTTCATTATAGCACGCCTTAATGATAATGAGAAGCATTATCATTAAGGGTGAGCACATTTGCCAACTAATAAAGGTTCAACAAGTTGCGCAAACGATTTCATTACATTATGATAAGAAAAGTACATACAAAACCATTTTGGAGGTTTAATGATGCAGCGTATTCATCTAACAGCAGATTTATCATTCTCTCGTCTCGTTCATGGTCTCTGGCGACTGGCAGACTGGAATCAAACGAGCGAAGAAACACTTTCTTTAATAGAGCATAATCTCGATCGTGGCATTACAACGTTCGATCATGCTGATCTTTATGGAAGTTATGAGTGTGAAGAACTTTTCGGGAAGGCATTAGCACTCAAGCCATCTCTACGTGACCAAATGGAGATTGTCACAAAATGCGGGATTGTAATCGAGTCTCCCAATCGTCCCTCCCACCAATCTCATCATTATAATACAAGTAAAGATCACATCATCGCTTCTGCTGAACAGTCCCTTACAGCACTTGGGATTGAGCATATCGATGTCCTGTTAATTCATCGACCTGATCCCTTTATGGATCCAGAACAAGTGGCCGAAGCTTTTTCTGAATTAAAACAAGCTGGAAAGGTTCGTCATTTTGGAGTCTCTAATTTCAAACATCATCAATTTAACATGCTACAATCTTATGTGGATCAACCGTTAATTACAAATCAGCTGGAACTTTCAGCCTACCATCTTGAGAACTTCGAAGATGGGACGTTAAATCTTTGTCAGGAAAAGCGAATGAAACCAATGGCATGGTCTCCACTTGCAGGAGGAGATGTGTTCACATCGCAAGACGATAAAGCAGTTCGTCTCCGCAAGACGATAGAAAAGATAGCCTCTGAGACCGGTGCTGAAGGGATCGATCAAGTGCTTTATGCATGGCTACTTAACCATCCGGCAAACATTATGCCAATCGTTGGATCAGGAAAGCGAGAGCGAATTGATAGTGCTGTCGAAGCTCTTTCTTACTCCTTATCACGTGATCAGTGGTTTGAAATTCTAACAAGTTCTATGGGACATGATATTCCATAAGAGCATCGCTAACCGAGATATATTCTGAATTTTATCTGGATATGACACAAATAGAAGCGCCTCTCTACAGAAAGGCGCTTCTTTATTTTATTCTTCTTAAACAAACGTTTATTTAGCACTATTTAGAGCTATCTTGCTGTACAATATTTGTTGAAAAATTATCTTTTCAAAGATCGTTCTATTTCATCTTTTTATTTTTCACTTGAAATAACTTCAGATAAGGCCAACTTCCTACTACCTGTAAATGCTAATATAAGTGATAATCCAAAAAGGGAGAGTGGAAATTCGTAGCCTCCTATTAATCCCATAGGAAGCTTTGCAAGAACAATAGCACCAATCATCGTTAATCCTAGAAGGATCGCAGATGGGACAACGAAAATCCCCGCAATAAGAAACGCTCCTCCAACGGCTTCAATAATGGCTGTAGCATAAGCTAACCAGGCAGGTTGACCAATCTTTTCAAACATGGCAATGGTATCTCCTATTCCACCTAGTTTCTGTATTCCATGAGCTAGCATAATGAAACCGAGTATTACTCGCCCACCCAGAAAGCCCCATTCCATTCTGTTCTTCACAATGGACACCTCACTTGTATTGTTTCTTAGCTAACGTGTCAGATAGGGTCCTTGGGTCACTTTATGCTTGAATCGGTCCCACTGGACTTTGTAAGAGCCTTGCTTCAATCAGACGTTTGCGAACAGTAATACCTAACCAACTTGCAAGAAATGCTTTGATTAAACCAACAAATAAGAAAGGATAAACTCCCGCAATCATCGCATCATGCCAGTTTAGATCTACAACAAATTTCAATTGAATCGTACCGATTAAAAGGATGATAATCATAGCCACGGTGTTCGCCAACATCGCATGTATCAAAGTATACGATGTTTTCTCTAGGATAAGGCCAGTAACATATGCCGCAATAATGAAGGCAAAAATATATCCACCAGTCGGCCCTAATAAGACTCCTAATCCACCTTTAGCCTGTGCAAACACCGGAAGACCAATCCCCCCTAATATTGTATAGCCTGTCATTGTAATGGCACCGTATTTACTACCAAGAATTGTGGCGGTTAAACCGACAGCTAAAGTCTGTCCACTAATAGGGACAAGTGGTAAAGGAATTTCCATTTGTGCAAGAATAGCTGTAATGCCAATAAAGAATCCACATAAAATTATCATTCTAAGCTTTGATTTCTGCATTTTCTCCCCCCAAATGTTAACCTATATATAATAAATGTTAACATTTATTATAGAAAGGAGGAAGTTCTATTTAAGGCATGCTTTCATCAATCATTTCAAAACCTGGAATCATCTGTGAAAGAGGTACAATTTTTGCTTCGCTTTTGTACATTGGAATAAATTCATTTAAAACAGCTACCATCTTTTTCCCGGCGATTCCTACATGTCCAATTGCGATATGAGCCTCATCATCCTTCAGCTTTTCCGCCAACTCTTGAGCTTGTCTGCTCATATGTTGAATCGTATAGACATCGTCAAAAAACAGCTCATTCTCAAGGTAAGGTACCCCTATTTCTTCTGCTAGTTCAGGAATGACACTTTTGCCTGTTGTCTTGCTATCTAAATAATAGAGACCCTTTTCTCGACACACTTCAAGAACTATCCTCATCACTCGTTCATCAGCTGTCACTTTTGAACCCATATGGTGATTCATTCCAACCGCATGAGGAACAGCCTCAATCGCTTCGTTTACTCGCTTTTGAATTTCTTTATTAGAAAGATCAGTTGTAATTGCGCCTGGACCTAGCCAGCTTCTCTTCCCTTTTACCGGTTCCATCGGAACATGAACGATCACTTCATGTCCATAACGATGCGCTTCCTCCGCGTCTCTTTCAGTCGTTTCAAGAAACGGCATAATGGCTACCGTTAGTGTAACAGGTAATCGAAGCATTTCATCTGTCCCACCCATGTCATTTCCAAAATCATCAATAACAATGGCCAACTCGCGATTATTCTCCGCATACACGTGACTTGGAAAAAGTACGATCAACATCATAAAACAAACCCACTTGTTCACGTCCACACACTCCTTTCACCCTTTACTATTCCCATACAAGGCTTCTTCATGAATGCCGAGGTAGATCAGTTGCGTTATCCATTCGACTGCATGAAAATAGAGAGAAGAAAGGAGCTTCAGTATGAACGTAGATGAGTATTTACTACGCATCTGTACAGAAAGTGGTCAACCGATCTTCTCTCTCTTCAATTACTTCAAAAAAATCACATACATCACATCCTTTTGAAAACCTCGATACATAAAGAAACACATGGATCGATTTAAACCTTGAGACAATTTATCAAAATGGGATTCAAAAACAGTCTTTGACGTGAACGAAGATGAGTGGGACGATTTATATAATCGCTACTTTAGGTAACTCCTCTACTCTTACATATTTGACAGAGGTTTTTCAGCTCCTAATCAAGGGCATAGTAAAGATAGACGACAAGAAAAGCATAATAAGGAGAGACGACTATGGAATCTAAATACATTCGCGAATCACGTGTTGTCAAAACAAGTCACGTATTCCCAGAAGCAACAAACAATCATAATACTTTATTTGGTGGCCAGCTGATGAGAGACATTGATGATATTGCATCAATCGCAGCAATGCGCCACTGTCGTAGTGAAGTTGTAACAGCCTCAACTGACTCTGTTGACTTCTTACACCCGATTACACCAGACGACTCTGTTTGTCTCGAAGCATACGTGACATTCACCGGAAAGTCTTCTATGGAAGTATTTGTGAAAGTAATTGCAGAACATCTCCTATCGGGCGAACGACATATAGGAGCTACAGCATTCCTTACATTTGTGGCATTGGATGAAAAGAAAAAACCACTACCCGTTCCAAAAGTCATCCCTGAATCAGAAGAAGAAAAAAACCTACACGAAACAGCTCCCGCCCGAGCAGAAAAACGCAAAGAACACCGCCAGGCCAGTAAAGAACTAGCCGGCCTCCTAACCACAGAAAAACCTTGGGAATAACAAAAGCGGAAGTGACTGGTTAGGCCCGACAAGCGCTGGAGCCACTCAAAAAGAACACGTCTTTTGTGTTCATTTTGAGTGGTGAAGCGATCGAGGGAGTGGTCACTGCAGCTGGATGGTAACAAAAGCGGAAGTGACCGATTAGGCCCGATAAGCGCTGGAGCCACTCAAAAAGAACACGTCTTTTGTGTTCATTTTGAGTGGTGAAGCGATCGAGGGACTGGTCACTGCAGCTGGATGGTAACAAAAGCGGAAGTGACCGATTAGGCCCGACAAGCGCTGGAGCCTTATAAAAAGAACACGGTCTTTGTGTTCATTTTATGAGGTGAAGCGATCGAGGGACTGAAGCCACTAAAAAAAGCGACAGCCAATTTTATTGGCTGTCGCTTTTTCACATTAAATCCAATTGTAGCCGATTGAAATAATAACTAAAATAAGAACAATACATGCGATCCAAAGCATTTTTGTTGATTCGGCACGCTTTCTTCTTCCAACAATCATTTCCATAACCCCGATTAACACAACCGCCAGGATCCCTTTAAGCACATAGATCAGCGGAAAACCAAGGATAAAGAGCATCCCAATTCCAGTACCGAGCATAATCAAGTAAAATAATCGCTGAATCATAAGCGAGATCTTTTGCTTAGGAGCAAAGTAACTAACCACTAATAGCAAAACAAGAATCGCCCATGAACCTGAGTGAGACTGAAGTAATATATTGAACATTCGTGTTCCCCTTCCCATTGAAAATGAATATGACTAACGCCATACCTTAATAGTAGAATTGTATTGAGGTTGGCACAAGTCCTAATACGAAATCGTAACAAAATGATACGATTTAAGATATTATTTATCCCTAATAAATAATTCCGAAACGAACAGATTTCAAACAAATAAAGGGAAGCTCCATTTAATGAGCTCCCCTTCTGCGTAGAGATTACGCCATTTCTTTATAATGCTTGCTAATTAGATCAAATAGAGTTTCTCCTTCGGTTACTCCTGTAAAAGCAGTAATCGCACTAGAAAGACCTTCGTTTTTGATTTTACTCTGAATCGTTACAGCATCTTCATCTTCTTTAGGATCAAATTGTAATGCTGCTGCAATTCCTTTCGCAAGGTAGTTTGGTTCTTTGTTTAATTCCGCGAGCTGACGTGCCGGTCCAACAAGACGGTCGTCAGCTCCAATTTTACGAATTGGAGCTCGTCCAACGCGAGTAACTTCATCCACTAGATGTGGATTTAGAAAACGACCAAGAATTTTTGTAATATAAGCCTCATGCGCCTCTTTTTCGAAACCGTGCTTATGCTGAAGCAATTCACCAGACTCTTCAAGAGCTTTCTTAACATCATGATAGATATCTTCAGTGTCTAGTGCTTCCTTTATTGTCTCATACCCTGCTTGATAACCAAGGTAAGCTGTCACTGCGTGTCCAGTATTAACGGTGAACAACTTCCGCTCAATGTAAGGAGCAAGATCTTGAACGTACGTAAGCCCAGCAATATCCGGAACCTCTCCAGCCATCATAGTTTGATCGACTACCCATTCATAGAACGGTTCAACCGCAACCATTAATGGATCTTCGTGCGTTTGATTTGGAACAATACGATCCACTGCGGCATCTGGGAAACCAGCATATTGATCTAGCACTTTACGATCCGCTTCATCCATCTTTTCTTCAACAGCTTTTCGAAGCATTGTACTGCCACCGATCATATTTTCACATGCAATAACGTTAACGGGAGCCTTTCCATCTGCGATACGTTTTGAGATGCCTTCTTTGATAGCAGAAGAAATCAATTTCAATACGGTCGGGCCAACAGCGGTCGTAATAAGGTCAGCTTGATAGATCGCATCGACAACTGCCTCAGGATCTTGTTGGCTATTAATACCTTTCACACCCTCAACAGCAATCTTCTCCTTATCCTGACCTAATATTTCCACTGTATAACTATTTCGTTCATTAAGCTCGTTAATCACATTCTCGTTGATATCTACGAAGCATACTTCATATCCTGATTGAGAAAGAAGCTTACCAATAAAGCCTCTTCCAATATTTCCAGCACCAAAATGAACGGCAAGCATGATTAATTCACCTCGTTAAACATTGAGATTAACGTTTCTTTGGAATCCGCTTGAATCAACTCTTCTACATTTTCTTCTTCAGAACATACAATGGCAATTTGAGAAAGGATCTCTAAGTGTTCATTATCCTTACCAGCAATACCTATGATAATCTTCGCAATATTTCCATCTCCGAAATCAACGCCTTCTCGCAATTGGATGATGGATAGTCCAGAATGCTTCACAGCTTTCTTAGCATCCTCCGTACCGTGAGGAATTGCAACAGAGTTGCCCATGTAAGTCGTCGTGATCTTTTCACGTTCTTGCATTTGCTCAAGGTAGCTTTCATCCACATAACCGTTGTCTACAAGGATTTGACCTGCCATACGGATAGCCTCTTCTTTTGTTGCAGCCGTTTCGTTTAGTAATACGTTCTCAGTTGATAGAATTTCTTTTGCCATTTTAATCGTCTCCTTTAAATCCTAATTGTTTTTCTACATGACTTTTCATTTTGTTAGCGAGATACAATCCAATTGATTCTTGATTGCTCCCCGAAAAAAGCGCGATGCTTTCATTTGATTCAATGATAAGAGAACTAATGTAGCTCATGATCTCAATGCTTTCAATTGGCGAATCCTCTGGTGCCAGTTGTAAAAGAGCGGTGTCCATTTCAATAAATGAACCATCCATTGCCTTTCTCTGAACAGGTTCCATTAATCGAACAATTGTAAACACAGGCTTCTTAACTTCAGGTGTCCGCGTATGAAACAATGCAAGTGAAGTCTCAGGAATACCCACTCCACTAATGGTTTCGCGCTTTAGAAGTGCTTCTTTAACATCTGATGAATCGCTGATAGCATCAAGCATTTCTAGACGCATACACTCTTCTGCTAAAAGCTTCTCCACCTCTTTGTGTTCAGATTGATTTACTCGAAATAATTCCACTACTGAAGCTGCAGTCTTGGTATATAATTCAGCTTTACGAAACCAGGTACTCGCTTCATCATTTGAAAAAAACAAGGATTCCTTATCCGTCTTTGGCTTCTCGACCGTGCTTCTTCTTTTCATCATCGACTTCTTATGAAGAGTCGAGCGGATTCGTGTTGCCTCTTCCTCCGTTAAAAAAGGATTTACCTTTATATACTCTCCTTCATATTCAGGGAGAGGGATTGTAGAAACAATCAGATCATAATTCTCTGGATCTTCATCTTGTAGTTCAAATAATGAAGCGCTTTTGATAGTTTGGATTTCTGGTAACTCCTGCTTCAATCGAGTCGCCAGCATTTTGGATGTCCCGATACCACTTGAGCATACGGCAAGAATATTCACTTCGTTATGTTGAAAGCGACCTTCAAGGGCTGAACCAAAGTGAAGGACGAGAAAACCAACTTCTTCATCAGGAATGGATACCCCCGGAAAAGTATCTTTTAGCGCATCTTCAAGCAGTTGGAATAAGTCAGCATAATCTGCTTTGATTTTTGTAAGCAAAGGATTATGGATATTCATGTTCTGCCTAACACGATGCGTAGCAGGACCGAGGTGTGTCACTAAACCCTCTAGAAGTGATTCATTCGTTTCTAAATTCGCATTGAGACGCTTATCTACATAGCGGATTAACTCCTTGGTTTTAACAAGAATCGGATAATTTGTTTCTTCTAAATAGTAGTCTCCAGTGTTTCTTAATTTGGCTCCGCGTAAATGCATGGTGATATAACCGATCTCAGCTTCAGGTATTAAGACACTAAAAGATTCTTCAAGTTTTGTAGCGATTATTCTAGCAAAACCAAACTCTTTCGTATTCCTTAGCGTGCTTAAATAGTCTTCATCAATCTCGATCTTTTCACCCTTTTGAATACGCTCCACAGCCAGAGTCAAATGCACAATTAAACCAATATATGCACTATCAGCGATCATATAAGGTAACTCATTGTTAATATCATCAACGATTGTTTCAACTTTCAAAAGCTTATCTCGATCAACTAACCCTAGCAATCGTTCGGAAGCAGATTCGAGAACATTGCCTTGAGATTTCTTTTGAATCGACTTCTTTAACAACGTAAAAAAGTCTGAATCATTAAACTCAGAAGCAAGCAAGGAACTCATGGCGTGCCTTTTCAGGGCTTCAGTCCCTTCAACCTGCACACCATATCCCCGCCTTCGTATTAATGAAAGCTGCATTCTTTCAAGCCATTCTTCCGCTTTGTCTAAATCATGACTGACAGTAGCAACTGTCACTCTCAAGTCATTCGCTAGACCAATTAACTTAATAGGATCAGCTGATTCCAATAGCTTACATAGAATCAGCGTCTCCCTTTCTTGTTGCGTGTATTCCGTAATGGTTAGATCAACTAGATAGCTTTTCAACTCATTTCGGTTGGATTCTTCACCATCAATTCGAACCCCTACTCCAGCTTTCTTGTTTAAGGTTAAATCATACTGAGTGAGAATATCCTCTACGCCTACTAAATCACGGTGAACCGTTCGTTCGCTTACCTCAAGTTCTTGAGCGATTCCTTTGACCGTATAATAGTCATTACTCTCTAATAGAAGCTGAAGAATTGTTCGTTCCCTTGCTGAAATAAACACATGGTTCACCTCGAATTCTGGCTATACCTACTTTTTAAGTCTATCAACAAGCTCTTCGTATTTCGGGCTATTCATAAAGTTTGCCACTGAGATATGCTCAGCATCAGGACGTTTTGCTTTTGCTCGATCTGTTAAGTCCTGGTGCGTTACGATTAAGTCGGCATCATCTGGTAAGTTACTAATAGCCGTATTTGTCACATCAATGTCTTGAAGTCCAGCTTTCTTGAACTTATTGCGAAGGACTGATGCGCCCATTGCACTTGATCCCATTCCAGCATCGCATGCAAACACTACTTTATTAATATCTTTCTTCTCAACTTGCTCTACTTCTTCTTTCACTGGCACTTCACCTGCGGAAGTTAACTCAGCAACAAGTTCATCATATTTTGGGCTGTTCATAAAGTTTTTAACCGAAATGTGATTCGCTTCTGGAAGCTTATCCTTTGCACGATCGGTTAAATCTTGATGAGTCACAACGAGATCTGCATCATTAGGTAAATTGCTAATCGAAGTATTTGTTACTTCAATGTCTGTTAACCCAGCTTTTTTGAATTTATTACGTAGTACGGATGCCCCCATTGCACTTGATCCCATTCCAGCATCACATGCAAAGATTACTTTGGCTATATTGCCATAAGAAGATGTTGTTTCTTCTTTTGGCTCTTCTGCATTCGTTTTTAGGTTAGAAGATACGCTGCTCTTCTTCCCTTTCATTGCTTCCATTTTTTCAGTCGCTTCTGAAATATCTTCTCCGCTATCTTTTGAGCGTTTAAGGATTATGAAAGCGACCAGGAAAGAAACAATCGTTGCTACCACAACACCTGCAATGACGCTTAGATAACCACCCCGTGGTGACATAAGTATAAGAGAGACAATACTACCCGGTGAAGCTGCCGCTAACAACCCTGCATCTAGAAGTGTAAATGTGAACACACCACTCATTCCACCAAGAATGGCAGCTAGAAGAAGTGCTGGCTTCATCAAAATGTAAGGGAAGTAAATTTCATGAATTCCCCCAACAAAATGAATTAGTGCAGCTCCTGGTGCTGATTGTTTTGCTGACCCTTTACCCACAATCGAGTAGGCAAGGAGAATCCCTAAACCTGGACCAGGATTGGATTCAACTAAAAAGAGAACCGATTTACCTGTATTCGCTACCTGTTCAAGTCCAAGTGGGGTGAAAATCCCGTGGTTAATCGCATTATTTAAAAAGAGTACTTTACCTGGTTCAATTAGAATACTTACTAATGGTAATAGACCTGCAGCAATAATAACTTCTACACCTGCAGCAAGCGCTTTGTTTAAACCTAATACAACTGGTCCAATTGCTAGAGAAGCTATAATAGTTAAAGCCCCACCAATAATCCCAGCTGAGAAATTGTTAACGAGCATTTCAAAGCCTGATTTAATCTTGCCATGAATCGCTTCGTCGAATTTCTTGATTAAATATCCCCCAAGCGGCCCCATAGCCATAGCTCCAAGGAACATCGGAATGTCTGCTCCAACAATAACACCGATGGTTGCCGTTGCACCAACAACTCCGCCTCGACCACCGTATACAATTTTACCTCCAGTGTAACCAATCAAGAGTGGCAATAGGTAGTAAAGCATTGGTTCTACTAACTCGGCAAGGCTTGCATTTGGTAGATAACCATCTGGTATGAATAAAGCAGTAATCAATCCCCAAGCAATAAATGCGCCAATATTTGGCATGATCATACTGCTTAAGTAACTTCCGAAACGCTGAACTTTTACTTTAAATCCAGATTTCTCTGCTGTGTTCTGTTCACTCATTATATATCCTCCCTTTCTTCCGCACCGTTAAAGCGTTTTCATTTTTTTAGGAGACTTGTTGACATGATCTTATATTTCGCTTAATTGGAACCCCTATTCCCCGGCACGTATTGTTTGTCTTAATTACTTACTATCATAAAGGGAGACAAAGTCAGTTACAACGAAATCCAAACGCGAATTCGGCATAGCACTTGTTGACATGATTAAACAAAGCTATACTTCCTGTTAATTTTTATGATGAATAATCTAGAATGCCAGCATAAATAAAAAAACCCTCTAGACATCTAGAGGGTTACGAATGCTGTGGTTCTGCTTCATTATGAATATGTGTTTTTTCTTTTGTTTTCCGTTCCCATAGAATCGTTAAACTAATGAACGTCACGAGAATTGTTGCCCCCATATCAGACAGTATCGCAATCCATAGCGTTAATAACCCAGGAATAGTAAGCAGTAAAGCAATCATTTTTAAGCCAAGGGCTAACGCAATATTAACCCGTATCGTTCGATTCACTCGTTTAGCGATCGAGACCGCTTCAGGCAGTTTTCCTAAGTGATCCTGCATCAATACGATATCGGCTGTTTCAATCGCGCTATCTGTCCCTTTTCCCATAGCGATTCCAAGGTCAGCTGAAGCAAGAGCCGGAGCATCATTAATCCCGTCACCGATCATGGCTACTTTACCTTCTGTTGTTAATTCTTTCACCTTAGCCACTTTGTCTTCAGGTAAGAGACCTCCGAAATAAGAACGTACGCCAACACGTTTTGCCACTTTCTCAGCTGTTTTCTCATGATCTCCTGTTAACATCACCGTATTCTTAATACCTACATGATGTAAAGCGCGAATAACAGACTCACTTTCCTCTCTAATTTCATCTGCAACTCCAAATATCCCAAGAATATGTTTCTCATCGGCTACAAGGACCAGCGTTAACCCATCATGTTTCATCGCATCAATCGATGTTCTCACATCCTCAGAGATGGTTACATGTTGAACACTTTTTTCATTTCCTACCCAATGTCTTTTTCCATTAATGTCGGCTATGATCCCCTGCCCTGATATCGTTTCGATATTTGTTGCTTCGATTTCACGATAAGGAAAGCTATTTACTTTTGTCATGATTGCTTTTGCTAACGGATGTGAAGAATGTTTCTCAACCGCTGCCGCTACTGATAAGAAATGCTCCTGGTCATAAACTTTATATTTCTCCACATAAGGTAGCCCTTTTGTAAGCGTACCGGTTTTATCAAAAGCGAGCGTATCAATTTTTCCTAGCTGTTCAAGATAAACAGATCCTTTTACGAGAATACCGTTACGCGCATTTCGAGTAATACCCGAGATGTTGGCAATCGGTGATGAAAGAATAAGTGCACATGGACATCCTACAATAAGCACTGCAAGTCCCTGGTAAAACCACTCACTAAAAGCCCCTCCGAACAATAAAGGCGGAACAAGCATCACGAGTGCTGAGATAAGCATAATAATCGGTGTGTAATACTTTGAGAAACGATTAATAAATAATTCCGTAGGTGTTTTTGTTTCCTGAGCTTCTTCAACTAAATGCAATATTTTTGCTAGTGAGGAATCCTCATAAGCTTTCGTGATTTTCACACGAAGAATTCCTTCATTATTTATACTTCCGCCATAAACAGACTCATTAGCACTTTTTTCAACCGGCATAGCTTCTCCAGTAATAGCCGCTTCGTTCACTGAACTATAGCCAGATTCGACGATTCCATCTGATGGAATTTTTGCGCCAGATTTGACCAAAACAATGTCGTTCACTTTTAGATCCTGAATCGAAACGATTTCTTCTCTTCCCTCTCGAATACGAAGGGCTTCCTTCGGCGCAATTTCTAGTAAGGACTCCATAGACTTTCTTGCCTTCTCCATACCTAGGCCTTCTAAATATTCATTCAGTCCAAATAGGATTGCAACAAGCGTGCCTTCCTTCCACTCTCCAATAGAGACTGCACCTATTAAAGCAATAGTCATCAACGTCTCAATATTAAATGTCAGTTTTATTAAGTTCTGTAGACCTTTAATAAACGTTTGATAGCCACTTAAAATAATGGCAATTAAATAGAAAGGAATAGCTGGTATGTTTGTAAATCCATCTAAAAGAAGAGCAGCAGCGAAAATCGCTGATGAGATAGCAAGGAGCCACTTCCCGTTGTTGTCACCCTTACTATGTTCATGGGCATGTCCATTTCCGTTTTTAATCAATGATGCGTGATCTGAAGCAAGAATTTTCTCAACTTGTTCAAGATTCACTCTCTCATCTAGCTTTAATTTACCGGAATTATATTGAATTTGAGCGGATTCTCCGTATTCAAGTTTTTGAATCTGTTGTTCCATTCCCGCTGCACAATTTGGACAGGATAAACCTGTCAAACGATATTCTTCCATCGATGGGAACTCCTTTCTTATGTGGTTTATTTATTTTATTCAATATATGAGCATGTGTTCATATTAGTCTATGTACAATTTTACTGAATTTTATATATGTTGTCAAAAGAGTTTATGAGTCACCTCAAGGTAAATAGCCAGTAAAAGTATTCCCAGACTTGTATATAAGTACAACTCCCGATTTAAAACTCTTCCAACAACATGACCGATCATTTCATGAAGGGCTACATATGATAAAGATCCAATAGCTACGCCCATAAAGAGACCATTTAGTAGATGCGATTGATAAGAAACCATACCGAACCAGGCCGATAGCGTTAAAATAATTGTTACAGAGCTTGCTGCTAAGATCACAAACAACCGATGTAATCCGTTCATTCGAGTGAGTATATACAAAGCCACTCCCTCTGGTAAGTGATGGATAAATAAAGATAGCAGTAATGACATGCCAATTCCGCTACTAACTGACGTCATTCCAAGAGCGATCCCGACTGGGATATTGTGCGAGATGACAGCAAGAA
Source organism: Anaerobacillus sp. 63XJN7_4_ISO-PGPR-S23-413 (assembly GCF_056173725.1). Taxonomy (NCBI): domain Bacteria; kingdom Bacillati; phylum Bacillota; class Bacilli; order Caryophanales; family Bacillaceae; genus Anaerobacillus; species Anaerobacillus sp. 63XJN7_4_ISO-PGPR-S23-413. The sequence continues at coordinate 189,755 of NZ_CM149688.1, read as the reverse complement.
CGAAAGCAAACACTGGAAGGTAACTCTTGTCTTGAAACTTCCTGTGAACCACTTGCTCTGTCCAAATAAAGAAAAGAACAGAAAGCGACGCACCTGCAAGTAGTGCCCAAAACGAATACGAACGAACGCTTTCTGGTATCAGTTCAAAGGAAATCACGCCGATGAGCATACCACCACAAATCAGATAAAGAGCTTCCAAACGATGTTGATAATAGGTAAATGCCACCTTCCCTGCAGTAGCTCCTATCAAAAGACCCCCGAAGCCTATCATAAATAAACTTGTGAACAGTGAAGTGTTCATTGGCGTCTTTCCCTCCTCAAAGATAAGCTTATTCTTCCACTTGTCCTATTAGCGAATTTTATTATCAAGAAACGAAAGTTATGAATTTAAAAAGCCGAAGAAAGGATTCACTCCCTTCTTCGGCTTCTTATTTAGACAATGTCATATCCCTGTTCTTCAACCGCTTCATTCATTTCCGAAACGCTAACGCTAGAAGCATTGTAAGAAACTTTTGCCGTTCCTTCTTCTACGTTCACATTTACTTCTGAAACCCCTTCAAGTTCCTGTAAAGCAGTTGTTACTGCTGCTTTACAATGTTCACATGTCATTCCTTCAATTTTTAATGTTGTTTGTTCCATCGTGATTCTCCTCTCAATGAATTATAGTTTCACTCGCTTCAAACGAAGGGAATTGGTTACGACTGATACAGAGCTGAAGGCCATAGCAGCCCCCGCAACCCAAGGTGCTAGTAAACCAATTGCAGCAATTGGAACCCCAATTGAATTATAGAATAACGCCCAGAATAGATTCTGGCGAATATTCCGCATCGTTTTACGGCTTAAATGAATCGCCTTTGCAATGTTTTCAAGATCGCCTCCAACAAGTGTAACGTCTGCTGTCTCAATGGCGACATCTGTTCCGGTTCCAATCGCCATTCCTATATCGGCTGTTGCAAGAGCTGGCGCATCGTTAATGCCATCCCCTACCATCGCCACTCGTTTTCCTTGCGCCTGTAACTCTTTTACTTTAGTAGCCTTTTCCTCAGGAAGTACTTCTGCAAACACACCATTTAGGTTCACTTGCCGCCCGATAGCTTCAGCCGTCCGTTTATTGTCACCTGTAATCATATATACATCGATTCCAAGGGATCTCATTTCCTCAATAGCACTTTTCGACGTTTCTTTCACCGTATCTGCAACAGCGATAATTCCCTGTACGCGACCGTCAAATGCAACAAACATGGCAGTCTTCCCGTCAAGTTCATATGTTTTCATTTGTTCTTCATGAGTGGAATAAGGAATTTGCTCTCGTTCCATAAGTTTTCGAGTCCCAACAAGAACCTGATTTCCTTTGACAGTAGCAACAATACCGTGACCTGGTATAGTTTGAAACTGCTCAGCTTCAGCTAAAGTAACATTGTGATTCGCGCCATATTGAACAATGGACCTTGCTAGAGGATGCTCGGAAGCTTTCTCAGCGGCAACCAATTGTTCGAGCACCGTTTTCTCATCGAGGTCAAAAGCAACAAAGTCCGTTACTTCAGGCTTTCCCTTTGTGATTGTACCGGTTTTATCAAGTAAAATTGCATCAATTTTATGAGTGGCTTCTAAAAATTCGCCACCTTTAAACAGAATCCCTTGCTCAGCACCCTTCCCAGTCCCTACCATAATAGAAGTTGGTGTAGCTAATCCTAGTGCACAAGGACATGCGATAACGAGCACCGCAATCCCCGCTTCAAGTGCCTGTGGCAATTTGTAAGGATCGACTAGTAAATACCAAACTAGAAACGTAATCGCTGCGATCCCTACCACAATAGGGACAAATATGCCTGAAATCACATCTGCTAAACGTTGGATCGGTGCCTTTGAACCCTGCGCTTCTTCAACAATCTTAATGATTCCAGCAAGAGCGGTATCTTTCCCCACTTTTTCAGCACGCATTGTTAAAGTCCCATTTTCATTAATCGTAGAGCCAATCACACTCGCCCCTACTTCTTTCTCAATGGGAATGGATTCACCTGTAATCATGGACTCATCTACGGATGAATTCCCTTTTTCCACGATACCGTCTACTGGTATTTTTTCACCCGGGCGAACGACGATTCGATCAGCTACCTGAACCTGATCGACAGGTACTTTCACTTCAGCGCCTTCCCGAATGACGCTCGCTTCTTTCGCCTGAAGGTTTAGTAATTTGGTAATGGCCTGCGTCGTTCTCCCTTTCGCTAGATCTTCAAATAACTTCCCTACTAAGATGAGCGTGATCAGAATGGCGCTTGTTTCGAAATAAAGCGACGGATTGTATCCTTCTGTCAAATAACTTCTGATTCCTTCAATAACACTATAAAAATAAGCGGCTGAAGTCCCAAGCGCAACAAGAACGTCCATATTTGCGCTTTTATTTACTAAGGCACGATAAGCCCCAGTGTAAAATGGAGCACCTATTACAAATTGAACAGGTGTTGCTAAAAGAAACTGAAACCATGGTTCCATAAGAAGATGAGGCACAGGAATAGCCAACTCCCCAGGTATATGGGCAAGCATCGTTAACAGAAGCGGAAGAGAAAGAAGAGCTGAAATCAATAATCGACGTTTCTTCTTCATAATTTCATCATCTTTATGGCTTTTTTGATTTTCACGATTCTCTTTAATCACCGCTTCATAACCAAGTTTTTTCACCTTCTGGAGAATGTCATCTAACGTCACTTCTCCCGGCTGATATTCGACAACGCCAGACTCTGTTGTTAAGTTAACCGAAGCAAGCTCAACACCCTTCGTACGATTTAAGCCTTTTTCGATTCTTGTGGAGCAAGCTGCACAGGTCATTCCGTGAATATCAAGCTCCACTTTTTCTTTCCGAACCCCATAGCCTAGTTTTTCAATTTTCCCTACGATATCTTCTGTCTTCACTTGATCGTAATCGTACAAGATTGTTGCTTTTTCCATCGTTAAATTGACGTTTGCCTCGACACCATCCATTTTATTTAATACCTTCTCGATTCTTGATGAGCAAGAAGCACATGTCATCCCCGTCACATCAAGAGAGAGTTGTTTCTTCGAATCCATCTGACTCACCTCTTTATTTAGAGAACTGCTGAATCACTTTCATTAATTCCTCTATTTGCTCATCTCCATTACCTTCTTGTATGGAACTAGCAACACACGTTTTTGTATGACGTTCAAGCAACGTATAGCCAACCTTTTTTAAAGCAGCCTGAATGGCAGACAGCTGAATAAGAATATCCACGCAATAGCGATCATCTCCAACCATTTTCTGAATCCCGCGTATTTGGCCTTCGATTCGCTTCAATCGGTTCTGCAGCTGCTGTTTCTCTTCATCCGTTCTCGGTTCAGTTGGCTTTTTATCCGGCTGTAAAGGGATGTTTAGTTCATCTGTCAATCCGATCATCTCCTCTAATTTAGCTTACTATCAATATACCCCCCTAAGGTATAATAGTCAACCAAAACACATGTAAAAGAATCCCACAACTTTGCAGGATTCTTTATGAAATATATATTGAATTAGCCTTCAAGCCACTTTCTCTTATCCCCTCTCAAGTGGTAATGTCATACATCGGATTCCTCCACCACCGTTTTCTAATTCATCTACCTCTATCTCAATAAGCTTCTTTTTACGAAGGGTAGGATGATTCTTAAGAATAGATTTATTTGTTTTCGTACTAATCAATAGCGTCTCAGGATTTAAATTCAAGAAATTAATATCTGCAACAGTATGTTTGATCTCAGAGGTCCATTCGACTTCATATCCATGTCGCTCTAAAAAATCACCCGTCATCTCATATCGAAAATCATTTTCGGTCACAACCTGTACAGGGAGATACCTCATATAGCTTTTCGCTATAAATATACTCTCTCCCGCTACATTACAATTCATATCAAGATGCATCGTATCTGGACGTCGTGGTAGATCAATAACACCGATTTCCTGGAACCCCGCATTAAAAATACTCCCTTGCAGTGCTTCTATACTTTCAATGCTTGTCCGAATCCCAGAATTAATAAAAACAGCATCCTTATTAAGTATCATGACATCTCCATATTCCAATGCCTTTAACTGATTATTTGATTGCATTTGAAACGTCCGCTCATCAAACCACTGTTGAAATAACCTGTGGCTTTGAAAATATTCAGGTCGCCTCATGGAAGTTCCTGCTGCTCCCGGAAGAATCGTCTTGCCAAATACACAAGCAAGATCACGTACAAAAATACGATTGATTAATTTTTCATTTAATAAAAGGTCTTCTCGTAATAAATGAACGGAATAATCAATAACATGAACGCCAGCATCCTCCATTGCGCGAATCATTTCTTCATGATTTTCTTGCGCCTTCTTTTGTTTCACTGCTTTTTCCCACTGTACATCTGTAGCAGTTTGCTGATCTGGTACATCTAAGTGTGAAGGAGAACAAACGACAACCGTTTTTAATTCTCCATATTCATTCCAACAATTCGGATGGATGTTCATTCAACCAAACTCCTTTATCATACATAGTCTCCTTACTTTCTCCTCATCCGAAGAAAAGATTCTCCAATTCAAGAAACACACATAAACACTGCCAGTGATTCTCAAACTAAAGAAGATAAGAGGGGGATGCAATAATGAGTAAATCGACAAATCACGAAAAGAAATTAACCTGGTGGCAAATGTCGTTTATAGGGGTAGGGTGTATTATCGGGACCGGGTATTTCCTTGGTTCTAGTATCACGATTGAAAAAGCAGGCTATCTCGTTTTATTGGCTTATTTTCTGGCCGCGATCGGCACATGGATTGTTTATGAAGCACTTGCGAAATTAACTGCTGAACATCCAGAAAAAGGGTCTTTTCGCACTTATGCAAAACAAGCTTTTGGCCAATGGGCCGGCTTCAGTAACGGCTGGGTATACTGGTCATCTGAAATGCTTATTATGGGAAGTCAACTAACAGCCCTCGCTCTATTTGCACAGTTTTGGTTTCCGAAAGCTCCTTTATGGCTCACCGCATCTGTATTCGCTTCACTTGGCCTTATCGTTATTCTTATCGGTGTTCAACTCGTAGAAAAAATGGAGAACGTTTTTGGGGTAATGAAGATTGCTGCCATTGTGATGTTTCTCGCTATCGGAATCGCCGCCTTATTTGGATGGCTTGAACCACAAAAAGGTAACGCTGGAATTGAAATCACGTCAAAAGACTTTCTCACAGGTAGCGCAATGGGTCTCTGGGTTGCCCTTGTTTATGCGTTCTATGCATTTGGTGGAATTGAAGTGATGGGACTGATGGCGAATGAGCTTGAAGATCCCAAAAATGCCCCAAAATCTGGAAAGATCATGCTTTTAGTCTTAACGTTTCTTTACGTAATGTCTTTTTTCGTTGTGTTAAAACTTATTCCGATCAAAAGCATTGATCCGAATGAAAGTCCATTTTTAACAGCTTTAACTCAATTTCATCTACCCTGGATCCCGCACGTATTTAATGCGATCCTCATTATTGCCGGTTTCTCCACTATGGTCGCTTCCCTATATGCCGTAACGACCATGCTAGTAACACTTGCTGAAGAAAATGATGCACCTGCCCTCTTTGCAAAGAAAAGCAGGAAGATTCCTCTCCCTGCTTTTGGTCTCACGACTCTAGTCGTCTTACTTTCAATTGTTGTTGCACTACTTTTACCGGAGAACATCTTTGAGTATTTGACGACAGCTGCTGGTTTAATGCTTCTCTATAATTGGATGTTCATTCTTTTTTCATATCGGAAACTAACCAAAACTACGTTTAAAGATCATTTGAAAATAGGAATCGGCGTAGTCCTGATCGGTACAGCTATTTCAGGAACGTTATTTGACCATATTAGCCGGGCTGGATTTTTGGTTAGTTTATGCTTTCTAGTTCTCATTGCCGGGGCAACTTTTCTGAAAATGAAAAGAAAACACAGTTAAGAGCGAATGCTCTTCCACTTGTTTTTCATCGCCATAAAGGGACACTTGGAAAGAGAAGAATCATCATCAGATAGAAAATATTGCTCCCATTCATAATTATCTTGTTGACCGTACCACTTCAAGGCGGGGTGAGCTGGAATCCCATCGTAAGAAACCAACCGTTGCCGGATCGCTTTTTTAAGCTTTTGACCAAATGTTGTTTCTGCATTAATTTCATCAAAAACCCATCTTGGTTGAAAAGCAATCAGAAAAGATGGAAATTGACGACTCTTTCGAACTTGGTGAGCTGGTGTCGCACAGAATGCAAAATACGGTTCTCCATTGAAGCAGAACTCCCATTTAGGATCATGTGGGTCTTTAGGGATATGTTCTGGCCACTGCGCCTCATCAAGCTCATGTAAACTGTTTAGTAGCGACCAGAATAATTCCTGGTATTGATCTACTTCGGCTTTTTGTTTCTGTAACGTCGTGGAGTCAAAAAAAACAACAAGAGAGGCATATTTCCCCGTTTCCCTCGCTACTTCCCCGTACTGTTTCAACAATGTAGCTAACTGTACACTTGCTACGTCTGTTGTAGGATCTTCCGCAAATCCAAATCGTAAATTATCTTGATGGAACCCCTGCTTCCCAGGAATGCAAGGGTAAGGTTGTTCACGATCTGATAACATCGCTCCAAAATGAGCAAATGCAGTTCGCTTCCAACCTTCCATTCCTTCTCCATGTTCATCAATCCATGATTTCGTATATAGTTCCAAACGGAATCCCTCCTTAACACTACACGCGTTATCCTATTAGGAGGGACAAAAAGAGGTGCCAGTCTATCCAAGGAACAACCTAACAGCTTGCATACCGAAATAGAGTCCAAATCCGATTAACGTGATACCGGATAAGATCGATATTCGCTTCAAAATAAATGGATTTACCCACGCTCGTGCACCTGCTGATGCACTCGCCATTGTGAGATCCCATAGGGTGATACCTAAAAAAATGCCCGTACTATAAAGAAACAGTTGGGCGGCACCAAACATACTAGATGTTTGGGCTAGAATCGAACCATAAATGCCAAGCCAGAACAAAATGTTCAGCGGATTTGAGATTGCGATAAAAAAACCAGTTCGAAACGATTTGCGGTTCGTTTCATATCGACCACTTGTCTGCTTAAGTCCAATTGAATCAGCCTTCACGATATTTTCAATTCCTGTATACGTTAAAACAAAAAAACCAAACAGCCAAAGAAATGTTTTCATAAACGGCGTCTCAATGACATGAGCAAGTCCAAAGTAAATGAGCATCATAAATACGCCATCCGCTACCATCGCTCCAAACCCTACTAACCAGGCATTCATAAAACCAAATCGAATCCCCCTGTCCAGCTGTGCCGCATTAATCGGTCCCATTGGAGCTGAAAGGGAAAGTCCTAAAAATATGTAGCTTACAAAGATACTCATACGCCTCCACCCTTCTTCGTATTCGTATCATTGTATTCGGACATGCTTTTAAGTAGTCGCAAAAAGAGAGGCGAGTCATTTTTTAACAATGATAACCAAAAATAAAACGGCCCTCCCTAGTAAGGAAAGGCCGTTCTAATCAATCTATGGTTACTCTACCGTAACTGATTTAGCAAGGTTTCTTGGCTTATCTACGTCGCATTCTCTGTGTAGCGCTGCATAGTATGCAAGTAATTGAAGCGGTACAACAGAAGCTAGCGGAGTAAGATGCTCATGTACTTCATCAAGGACGATGGTGTCGCCTTCTTCTTCAAGGCCAGCAAGAGAAATAATGCATGGTGATGCCCCACGAGAAACGACTTCTTGTACGTTTGAACGGATGCTTCCATTTACGTGCTTCTGCGTAGCAAGAGCAATAACAGGAGTACCTTTCTCAATTAGAGCAATCGTACCGTGCTTCAATTCACCGCCAGCAAATCCTTCAGCTTGAATGTAAGAGATTTCTTTCAGCTTAAGAGCTCCTTCAAGACAAACGTAGTAATCTACACCGCGACCAATAAAGAATGCATTACGCGTAACTGAAAGGAAGTTACGTGCAACTGTTTCGATCATTTCCTTCTGGTCAATCATGGACTCCATCGCTGTTGCAACGATTCCAAGCTCCTGAATTGGGTTGAAATCAAGCTTAATGCCTTTTGCCTGAGCAGTATCGACAGCAAGTAGTGTTAGTACAGCCATTTGTGCAGTGTAGGCTTTTGTTGAAGCAACCGCAATTTCAGGGCCTGCATGTGTGTGCAGCGTATAGTCAGCCTCACGAGAAAGCGTTGATCCTGGAACATTCGTAATCGTAAGAGATTTAAATCCTTTTTTCTTCACGTTCACAAGTACGCCACGGCTATCTGCCGTTTCACCACTTTGTGAAATAAAGATAAAGAGTGGATTCTGTGAAACAAGCGGCATATTGTATAAGAACTCACTTGCGATGTGCACTTCAACAGGAACCTCAGCGATGTTCTCGATCAGCTGTTTACCAACAAGGCCAGCATTGTAACTTGTGCCACACGCAATGATGTAAATACGATCCGTTTCTTTCATTGCTTCACGAATATCTTTATCAAGTTTGATGTTATCATTCTCATCTTTGTACTTTGTAATAATGTTACGAATCGCAAGCGGCTGTTCGTCAATTTCTTTAAGCATATAGTGAGGGTATGTTCCCTTTTCTATATCACTTGCGTCGATTTCAGCTGTGAATGGTTCGCGTTCCATTACTTTTCCACTCATATCTTTAATTGTGACAGAATCACGCTTCACAATCACTACTTCTTCATCCATAAGCTCGATGAATTTACTTGTTACTTGAAGCATAGCCATTGAGTCACTTGCTACTACGTTGAAATCATCGCCGATTCCAACTAGAAGCGGACTCTTATTTTTCGCTACGTAGAGCGTTTCTGGATTATGATTGTCAATAAGTGCAAGTGCATATGAACCGTGAAGTTCATTCAATGTTTGATGGAAAGCATCTTCAACAGACATATTTTGATCTTCAACAAGAGTAGCAATAAGTTGAACAACTACTTCTGTATCTGTAGCACTTACGAAATTAACTTCGGATAAGAAGTCACGTTTGATTTGTTGATAGTTTTCAATTACACCGTTGTGAACAAGCGTGAAGCGTTCAGTTGAGCTCTGATGTGGATGAGCATTTACCTGACTAGGTTCACCGTGTGTTGCCCAGCGTGTATGTCCAATACCTGCTGTCGCTTCCACACTTGTATCCACTTTTTTTCTAAGGTCAGCAATACGACCTTTTTCTTTAAAAAGGTGGAGTCCACCGTCATTAAGAAGCGCAATACCTGCTGAATCGTACCCTCTGTACTCAAGCTTCTCCAGACCTCGTAATAGAATTTCTTTAGCATCCTGATTTCCAATATATCCAACAATACCGCACATGTAAAAGTCCTCCTTCAATTGAAGGAGCAGGCATACAACGGGGCAGACCTGCCCCTTCTTTTCCGATTAATAGCTTTTTTGTCACCATAGTTTTGCTTTTGTTCAGAAAGTCACCTCTCTGTTTTTCACAAAACCATTCGATTGTGGTGGAGCAATCGAGAGGTATCCGCCGATGATCGATAAACCTCTTCCTCGTCAACTGTTTTCTACCGTTCGAAAACAGTCCAGGCGCTTTTATATCAAAAGTAACCCAACTTCCCTCTCTTTCCCTTTTAGAATAAAAACCAAACATACTTCTATATTATATCAATTGTAAAAAGCTGGTCAATTCTTTTTTCTAGAACAAGTCGTTCTCGCTATAATTTGCTCTATTTTGACTCATTTTAATGAGAAAATCACTTGTGAAAATTCCCCTATATATAAAAATATGCATGGGTAGCTTTTTCCGTGCTTCCCATGCATACCTTTCGTACAAACTTTTCATTTTTGTCGATTACGCTCCAAGTTCTTCTTTCACCATAGATACAACGCGATCGACGTACTCATCACATAGATCTTTTGTAGGGGCTTCAGCCATGACGCGAACAAGAGGCTCCGTTCCGGATGGACGAACAAGAATACGCCCTTCTCCGTTCATGTCGCTTTCTACTTGCTGAATCGTTTCTTGAATACGCTCGTTTGAATCTACCTTGTTTTTATCTGTTACCTTCACATTCACAAGAGATTGAGGGTACTTCTTCATTTCTCCAGCAAGCTCTGACAACGGTTTGTTTGTCACTTGCATAATGTTAGCAAGCTGAAGTGCTGATAGCATACCATCACCTGTCGTGATGTGATCAAGGAAAATAATATGTCCAGACTGCTCTCCGCCAAGGTTGTAGCCTTCTTTACGCATTTCTTCCATCACATAACGATCGCCTACCTTAGTTTGAAGCGATGTTACACCTGACTCTTCCATCCCTTTATGGAATCCAAGATTGCTCATAACAGTTGAAACAACCGTATCATGACGTAAACGCTTTTGATCTTTCATGAATTTAGCGCAGATAAACATAATCTGATCGCCATCTACAATATCTCCATTTTCATCAACGGCAATAAGACGGTCTCCATCTCCATCAAATGCAAAGCCTACGTTGGCATTCTTTTCTTTCACAAATTCAGCCAGTGTTTCTGGATGCGTCGATCCGACACCGTCGTTAATATTTGTTCCAGTAGGATTTGTACCTATAGTGGAAATATCAGCTTCAAGATCAGCGAATAAATGAGCTGCAAGCGAAGACGTTGCACCATGTGCACAGTCGAGCGCAATGTGAAGTCCAGAGAAATCTTCATCAATTGTTTGTTTCAAATACTGAAGGTACTTCTGACAACCTTCGAAGTAATCACTAACGATACCTAGATCAGCACCTGTAGGACGTGGTACAAGATCCTCATCGCTATCAATAAGCGCTTCAATTTCTTCTTCCTGAACATCTAAAAGCTTAAAGCCGTCCGGGCCAAAAAACTTAATTCCGTTATCCCCAACTGGATTGTGGGAAGCAGAAATCATTACTCCCGCTTGAGCACTTAGTGCCTTCGTTAAATGAGCAACTCCTGGCGTAGAAATGACACCAAGACGCATTACTTCAGCCCCAATGGAAAGAAGACCGGCAACTAGCGCCCCTTCAAGCATATATCCAGAAATACGCGTATCGCGTCCGATTAAAATCTTAGGTTTCTCGGTCTCTTTCGTTAAGACATACCCACCGAGACGGCCCAGTTTAAATGCAAGTTCAGGGGTAAGCTCTGTATTAGCTATCCCTCTTACACCGTCAGTACCAAAATATTTACCCATCGTTATACTCTCTCCTTTATTATCGCGCAGTTCCAACTATTAGGAAGGACTATTCTCTATTTGCAGCGTTACCTTCTTGGATGAACCGGACCAGCGAACATAAGACGGTCCGTTCCATTGTAATTCAAGTTCATGTTCTCCCTCGGAAAGACCACTTGCATCAATATAAGCCTGAAAATCATCATTCTGAATATTTTCAAGCACGCTAGATACACCATATATCTTCATATCCGTAGATCCCGTTTCAGGTTCTGAAATATTTGCTGTTAACCCATCAGATACTCCAGTTACTTTAATTGGTACATCTTCAAATGCTTTTTCATCTTCTTTACCAACTTTAATTTTTGCTTCAACCGTTTCTGGATCTACTTTTTTCATTCCGTCCGGAACTGGTACATCAAGCTCAACCGTTGTATCCTTTGTTATTTTTGATAGATCAAGTGGAATACCGTCCAGAAACTCTAGTTTGCCAAGTTCCTCTTCAGGACCAAAGACAGAAACCTCCGAAGGTTCAAGGTCAATCGATGAGATACTAACACCGTCAGGAAGCTTTCCTTTTTGATCTAGTTTAATCGGCACCTTTTTGTAAGGGGCAGTAATTGGTACTTTTACATCAACTACGGCAGGATCGATCGATACCCCCTGTATTTCTTCCATATTCGCATCATACACATTTAGTGTTATTCTTTCATTAACTTCTTCTTTTGCACCGCTCACATTTACATAGCCTCTAACAAATGCAATTTGCTCAAGCTTGGAATTTGCACCAGTAACTGTAACGGTTTTAGGTGAAACGATCGGTTCTTCTGTCGCATACCCTTCCGAAAGCTCATCTTCCTTCAACAAGTTAATTCCAGCTTGAAAGGTACTCGATTTTTTCTCTTCAATCGTCACAGAAACTCTAACTGGATCAATCGCGACATCTACATTTTCAGGAAAATCTCTGTGTTTTACTGTAACAAGATGTTGACCTGGTGTTAAATTGCGCAAATCGACATAGACCTCTTTATTCGTTAACTTTGATAGCATTAAACCATCTGTGCGGCCTTCAACAATGACATCTACGGTTTCAGGTAAATCAGAAACCACTACGCTATCTTCATCGTATAGCACTTCAAGCTCCATATCTGGTAAACGTTCTGTTTCTGTTTGTTGAGTAAGTAATCCATTAGGATCAGTAGTAGACCCATCAGGCATCGCAACAATCGTGTAAAGCATGAGAGCGAGAAGAAAAGAGATGATTTTGACAAACCAGTTGCTCGTTAACAATTTGTCCATTACTTTTTCCCCCTCCAATTACTAAAGCGGTTGGAAGTCTCAGTCTTAGACACAGAAGGATTTAGCTCAGCATTAAGAAGATCACGTAATACCTCTTCAGATAAATTTCGATGAAGTTCTCCGTTCTTTGTCAGGGAAATACTCCCTGTTTCTTCAGACACAATGAGTGTTAGGCTATCTGTTACTTCACTTATTCCAAGAGCAGCTCTGTGCCTTGTACCGAGTTCCTTCGAAATAAAAGGACTCTCTGAAAGTGGCAAATAACATGCTGCAGCTAAAATTTCATCCTTCTTTAGAATAACCGCTCCATCATGAAGTGGTGTATTCGGAATGAACACATTAATTAAAAGTTCAGAAGTTAATTTTGCATTCATAGGAATACCTGTCTCTACATAGTCATTGAGACCTGTTTCCCGCTCAATGGATATTAATGCGCCAATTCTTCTCTTACCCATATAGGATGATGACTTAATAATGGCTTCCACCATTTTATTCGTCTCTTCCTCTTCAACAGCGGAGCGAGCAAACAATCGACCGCGTCCTAACTGCTCAAGTGCTCTTCGAAGCTCAGGTTGGAAAATAATAATGATGGCAAGTAGTCCATAAAGAACGACCCGCTCTAGAATCCAATGTAGCGTGTTCAGTTCGAAAAAACTACTTAAGAACCATGCGGCAATAATGACCGTAATTCCCTTAAGAAGCTGAACAGCCTTCGTGCCGCGAATAAGCATAATAATTTTATATATCACATACGTAACGAGCAAAATATCAATAATCTCAGTTATGTAATCAAGTACATTTACATTTCCAACAGGCAGCACGGCTCTTCCTCCAAACGTATTGTATTTAGCCTGAAGTTCACTTCTAGTGCATTGCTAAAATACATTTGTAACTTTTTAATTATATCATATTTTTGACAACTTCAAAAAAAGCACATCTCAATTAGTATGACATTTCATATAATTAGTAACTCTGTGATCAAATGTTGAGTTCGGGGGAGAAGAATCATTTTTTTACTACAGCAATAATTCACAAAAATAAACCGCCCTATAGGACGGTTTATTTTTGTTCATCATTTGTAAATACACTACCTATATCTTGAAAAAGGTGTTTCAGCTGAAACCACGTCCAGTCAAGAATATGATCCACCTCTTCGATTTCACCAGTTACCTGTCCAGCAGAGGCCATATACTGTTCTCCATTGATCACAAGAACATCACCTTTAACCTGTCCTTCAATTTCAAGATTACGGTTTTTTACTGTTAGATCTCCTTCAATGACTTCACCCTCAGGAACAATAACCGTATTCGTTTCCTGGTCAAATCTTAAATTACCAGAGAGCGCAGATAATTGATCCTCACTCGTCCATGATGAATAAACAGATCCTGCCATTAATACTAAGAATAAAATCGCCGCTGTTACGAATGGATGAGATTTCATCCATCGTTTCATCCAGACCGTGCGTTTCTCCTGTGGTAGCTGTTGCATTACCTTTGATGTAAAACCATCGGGTGCCTTCATAGAAGGTGAGCTGAGGAGAAACGATTCCGTTTTCTTCAGTTCTTCATAATGCTCTTTGCAATCATGACATGTCTTTAAATGATCAAATAGCTCTTTACGCTGTTGATCTGTAGCTTCTTCATCAAGTACATCATGCATAATTGCAACTATTTCTGCAGGGCATTTCATAGCTTCTCCCCCTTTCTTACTGCTCTCGAAGCTTCTTTCTAAGCGCTTCTCTACCCCGATGTATTCGGGTTTTGACCGTTCCTACTGGTAAATCCAGAATTTCACTGATTTCCTTTAGCGATAACTCCTGAATATACTTTAAAGTTATAGCACTTCGATACTTAGCTGGCAAACTTAGAATAGCCTGATGTATCCCATCCTGTGCCTCTAACGATACAACTTCATCATCAGGTAATGGTTCATCAGTCGACACTTGAGAATACATTGTCAGACCTTCCGTTCCCGAAATTTCAGCATCGAGGTAATAATCCGGCTTTTTCTTTCGCATACGATCAATCGATAAGTTCGTGGCTATACGATATAACCAAGTAGAGAATTTTCGATCAATCTGATAGCGATCAATGTTCGTATAAGCACGAATGAATGCCTCTTGAGCCACATCCTCAGCTTCCTGCCTGTTACCAAGCATTCGGTATGTCAAAGCAAAGACTCGATCTTTATAGAGCTCTACTAACTCCCCAAATGCATTATGGTCCCCTTTTCTTACTTTCAACACGATTCTTTTTACGATTGCATCCATTTTTTCAACCCCCGCTGATTCCTGCGGCTATTATAGTTACGTATCAGGAAAAACAAAGTTTCACTTTTTCTAAAAAAACATTTTCTAATCTTTCCTTATTCTATCACGTTTGAATTACTGTTTTTAATGAAAATACATAATTTTCTAGTGAAAATAGTTTATTTTTTTAATATATAGGGTATAAAGCTATAAATTATTGAGAGGGTGGTTCGGCTCATGGAAAGGTTGAATCGAAAAATAAGCTTTCAAATAAAAAGCGAGAAAGATCATCTCCTTCAAGAAATTGAGGCTTCCCGCAATAAAATGAATTTATTAGCAAGGAACAAACCACTTAGTTCTTCCGAAATAATTGAAATTAGCACTTATCTGGACTATCTATTAAACGAATATGATCAATGTCGAAATAAAAAAACAGCGGCTTTATCTTAAGATAAAGTCGCTGCCTTTGTGTTTATTTTAATTTTTCCCCAAATAAAGATCCCATTAAAGCGACGGCAACAGTAGCCGTTTTATTTTTCTCGTCTAAAATAGGATTCACTTCAACGAATTCTGCAGAAGTTAAAATGTTTGATTCTGCAAGCATTTCCATCGCAAGATGACTCTCACGATAGCTAATTCCTCCAAGTACTGGTGTACCTACTCCAGGAGCATCGTGCGGATCAAGTCCATCAAGGTCAAGACTTAAATGCACCCCATCAGTGTCTTTCGATACATACTCGATAGCCTCTTCCATTACTTGCGTCATACCCATACGGTCAACTTCATGCATCGTATATACTTTAATACCTTTTTCTTTAATCAGTTTACGCTCACCATCATCAAGAGAACGAGCTCCGATAATCACAATGTTTTCTGGTTTAATTTTAGGTGAATATCCTGAAATGCTAGTTAAAGACTCATCACCAATACCAAGACTAACTGCAAGTGGCATTCCATGAATATTTCCTGATGGTGACGTTTCGGAGTTATTTAAATCACCATGCGCATCGTACCAAATAACGCCTAAATTTTCATAATTACGTGCTACACCGGCAAGAGTGCCAATAGCAATACTATGATCTCCACCAAACACTAGTGGAAAGCGCTTTCGATTAATCACTTCATTTACAACATTTGAAAGCTTTTCGCTAGCATCAGCAACTTCTTTCAAATTTTTAAGTTGATGATCCTGTTCTTCTGGACGCTTTTCTGGCCTTCCTATTTCAATATCCCCAAGATCTTCAATATCGTAATTCAAATTTGATAACCGTTCTACAATTCCAGCATATCTGATCGCACTTGGACCCATGTCTACCCCGCGTCTCATTTGGCCAAGATCCATTGGTACTCCTATAATCGAAAGTTTATTATTCATTATGTAGCCTCCTCGTATCCTAGTCTAGCTCTATTCTACCCATATTCCAGTAAATGACTCAACCTGACATAAAATACGAATAAATATTCATACAATTACGTAAATTGATGTTCTTTACGGATAAATATAAGGAACAGTAGCCTGGCCGTGGAGGATCTGAATCATATATCATCTGCAAGGCGCATTAGAAATAGAAAAGTTTCCTACTTCAAAATGATTTTATGACATAAAAAAAACCCTAAACATTGTTTAAGGAAAATGGTGGAGCCTAGCGGGATCGAACCGCTGACCTCCTGCGTGCAAGGCAGGCGCTCTCCCAGCTGAGCTAAGGCCCCATTTGGAGCGGGTGATGGGGATCGAACCCACGACATCAGCTTGGAAGGCTGAGGTTTTACCACTAAACTACACCCGCATATAAAGTTTGGAGCGGAAGACGGGATTCGAACCCGCGACCCCCACCTTGGCAAGGTGATGTTCTACCACTGAACTACTTCCGCATATGGTGAGCCATGAAGGACTCGAACCTTCGACCCTCTGATTAAAAGTCAGATGCTCTACCAACTGAGCTAATGGCTCTTACTGGTGGAGGGGGACGGATTCGAACCGCCGAACCCTGAGGGAGCGGATTTACAGTCCGCCGCGTTTAGCCACTTCGCTACCCCTCCACTGGAAAAATGGTGCCGGCCAGAGGACTTGAACCCCCAACCTACTGATTACAAATCAGTTGCTCTACCAATTGAGCTAGGCCGGCAAATATATAGTATTAACAAATAAAAAAGAGTGCACTCTACTGAGTACTCCTGAAGGTAAAGCAATTATTAAGAAAAATGGTGGAGGATGACGGGCTCGAACCGCCGACCCTCTGCTTGTAAGGCAGATGCTCTCCCAGCTGAGCTAATCCTCCACAGAGTATAGATAAATTAAATTGGTGACCCGTACGGGATTCGAACCCGTGTTACCGCCGTGAAAGGGCGGTGTCTTAACCGCTTGACCAACGGGCCATGTCCTGGAGCTTCCAACCGGATTCGAACCGATGACCCCTTCCTTACCATGGAAGTGCTCTACCTGCTGAGCTATGGAAGCATAATGGCTCCACAGGTAGGATTCGAACCTACGACCGATCGGTTAACAGCCGATTGCTCTACCACTGAGCTACTGTGGAATATTGGTCAGCCTGGCAACGTCCTACTCTTGCAGGGGGAGATCCCCCAACTACCATCGGCGCTGAAGAGCTTAACTTCCGTGTTCGGCATGGGAACGGGTGTGGCCTCTTCGCCATCATTACCAGACTAATCAAAGGTTGTTCCACTAGAAAGTGTTTAACCAAGGACAAGATATATCTTACTATATTTCTTTATAAAGATCAAGAAAAATTTTCATTCCTTGAAAACTAGATAGCACGCACAACGTTTTCCAATAACAATGTCTAGTTCCGCAGGCTACATTCTTGCCCATTTCACTCTTTCACTTCAGGCGAAAAGCGCCTTACGTTCAAGAGCTCCAATGGTCTACGAAAGTGACCAAGCCTGCTTTACTTTTCGTTTTTAGGTTAAGCCCTCGATCGATTAGTATTCGTCAGCTCCACGTGTTGCCACGCTTCCACCCCGAACCTATCTACCTCATCATCTCTAAGGGATCTTACCAGCTTCATGCTGTGGGAAATCTCATCTCGAGGGGGGCTTCATGCTTAGATGCTTTCAGCACTTATCCCTTCCACACGTAGCTACCCAGCTATGCTCCTGGCGGAACAACTGGTACACCAGCGGTGTGTCCATCCCGGTCCTCTCGTACTAAGGACAGCTCCTCTCAAATTTCCTGCGCCCGCGACGGATAGGGACCGAACTGTCTCACGACGTTCTGAACCCAGCTCGCGTACCGCTTTAATGGGCGAACAGCCCAACCCTTGGGACCTACTTCAGCCCCAGGATGCGATGAGCCGACATCGAGGTGCCAAACCTCCCCGTCGATGTGGACTCTTGGGGGAGATAAGCCTGTTATCCCCAGGGTAGCTTTTATCCGTTGAGCGATGGCCCTTCCATGCGGAACCACCGGATCACTAAGCCCGACTTTCGTCCCTGCTCGACTTGTAGGTCTCGCAGTCAAGCTCCCTTGTGCCTTTACACTCTGCGAATGATTTCCAACCATTCTGAGGGAACCTTTGGGCGCCTCCGTTACACTTTAGGAGGCGACCGCCCCAGTCAAACTGCCCACCTGACACTGTCTCCGCACCGGATCACGGTGCTGGGTTAGAATGTCAGTACAGCCAGGGTAGTATCCCACCGACGCCTCCATCGAACCTGGCGGTCCGACTTCTATGGCTCCTACCTATCCTGTACAAGCTGTACCAAAATCCAATATCAGGCTACAGTAAAGCTCCATGGGGTCTTTCCGTCCTGTCGCGGGTAACCTGCATCTTCACAGGTACTATAATTTCACCGGGTCTCTCGTTGAGACAGTATCCAAGTCGTTGCACCTTTCGTGCGGGTCGGAACTTACCCGACAAGGAATTTCGCTACCTTAGGACCGTTATAGTTACGGCCGCCGTTTACTGGGGCTTCGATTCAGAGCTTCTCCCGTAAGGGATAACCCCTCCTCTTAACCTTCCAGCACCGGGCAGGTGTCAGCCCCTATACTTCGCCTTACGGCTTTGCAGAGACCTGTGTTTTTGCTAAACAGTCGCTTGGATCTTTTCACTGCGGCTCCCCTGGGCTATAAACCCGAGGAAGCACCCCTTCTCCCGAAGTTACGGGGTCATTTTGCCGAGTTCCTTAACGAGAGTTCTCCCGATCGTCTTAGGATTCTCTCCTCGCCTACCTGTGTCGGTTTGCGGTACGGGCACCTTTTTCCTCACTAGAGGCTTTTCTTGGCAGCGTAGAATCAAGGACTTCGGTACTAAATTTCCCTCGCCATCACGACTCAGCCTTCATGGTGAACGGATTTGCCTATTCACCAGCCTAATCGCTTGGACGCGCATTTCCAGTAGCGCGCTCTCCCTATCTTTCTGCGTCCCCCCGTCGTTCAAACGGAAAGGAGGTGGTACAGGAATATCAACCTGTTATCCATCGCCTACGCCTTTCGGCCTCGGCTTAGGTCCCGACTAACCCTGAGCGGACGAGCCTTCCTCAGGAAACCTTGGGCTTTCGACGGACAAGATTCTCACTTGTCTTTCGCTACTCATACCGGCATTCTCACTTCTAAGCGCTCCACCAGTCCTTTCGGTCTGACTTCACAGCCCTTAGAACGCTCTCCTACCATTGTCGTAAGACAATCCACAGCTTCGGTGATACGTTTAGCCCCGGTACATTTTCGGCGCAGCGTCACTCGACCAGTGAGCTATTACGCACTCTTTAAATGATGGCTGCTTCTAAGCCAACATCCTGGTTGTCTAAGCAACGCCACATCCTTTTCCACTTAACGTATACTTTGGGACCTTAGCTGGTGGTCTGGGCTGTTTCCCTCTCGACTACGGATCTTATCACTCGCAGTCTGACTCCCGCGGATAAATCGTTGGCATTCGGAGTTTGACTGGATTCGGTAATCCGGTAAGGACCCCTAGTCCAATCAGTGCTCTACCTCCAAGATTCTTGCCGCGAGGCTAGCCCTAAAGCTATTTCGGAGAGAACCAGCTATCTCCAGGTTCGATTGGCATTTCACCGCTACCCACACCTCATCCCCGCATTTTTCAACATGCGTGGGTTCGGGCCTCCATTCAGTGTTACCTGAACTTCACCCTGGACATGGGTAGATCACCTGGTTTCGGGTCTACGACCACGTACTATTTCGCCCTATTCAGACTCGCTTTCGCTGCGGCTCCGCCTTCTCAGCTTAACCTTGCACGGGATCGTAACTCGCCGGTTCATTCTACAAAAGGCACGCTGTCACCCATTAACGGGCTCCAACTAGTTGTAGGCACACGGTTTCAGGTTCTTTTTCACTCCCCTTCCGGGGTGCTTTTCACCTTTCCCTCACGGTACTGGTTCACTATCGGTCACTAGAGAGTATTTAGCCTTGGGAGATGGTCCTCCCGGATTCCGACGGGGTTTCACGTGTCCCGCCGTACTCAGGATCCGTCTCGGAGGGCATCGGATTTTGACTACAGGATTGTTACCTTCTCTGATGGACCTTTCCAGGTCGCTTCGTCTATCCGTGCCTTTGTAACTCCAAAGAGACGTCCTACAACCCCAGAGGGCAAGCCCTCTGGTTTGGGCTGATTCCGTTTCGCTCGCCGCTACTCAGGAAATCGCGTTTGCTTTCTCTTCCTCCGGGTAATGAGATGTTTCAGTTCCCCGGGTCTGCCTTCCATTCCCTATGTATTCAGAAATGGATACCATCCTATTAAAGATGGTGGGTTCCCCCATTCGGAAATCTCCGGATCAAAGCGTACTTACAGCTCCCCGAAGCATATCGGTGTTCGTCCCGTCCTTCTTAGGCTTCTAGTGCCAAGGCATCCACCGTGCGCCCTTAGTAGCTTAACCTTCGATTTGTTAGGCATTACTGCCATAACGCATCAGTTATTACTAAGTTATTGCATAAAAAATAATTATTGGATGTCGTTGTTTGTGCTATCTAGTTTTCAAGGAACAAGGTTACTACTTGAATCCGCCTAAGCTTCATCACTTCACCTGGTTTGAAAGAATAAATCATTCTTTCAAAACTAAACGAAACGCTCATGTAAGGTTGGTAACGTAAGTTACCTTCGTAATTCTCCATAGAAAGGAGGTGATCCAGCCGCACCTTCCGATACGGCTACCTTGTTACGACTTCACCCCAATCATTTGTCCCACCTTCGGCGGCTGGCTCCATAAAGGTTACCCCACCGACTTCGGGTGTTACAAACTCTCGTGGTGTGACGGGCGGTGTGTACAAGGCCCGGGAACGTATTCACCGCGGCATGCTGATCCGCGATTACTAGCAATTCCGGCTTCATGCAGGCGAGTTGCAGCCTGCAATCCGAACTGAGAACGGCTTTATGGGATTCGCTTCACCTCGCGGTGTTGCTGCCCTTTGTACCGTCCATTGTAGCACGTGTGTAGCCCAGGTCATAAGGGGCATGATGATTTGACGTCATCCCCACCTTCCTCCGGTTTGTCACCGGCAGTCACCTTAGAGTGCCCAACTAAATGCTGGCAACTAAGATCAAGGGTTGCGCTCGTTGCGGGACTTAACCCAACATCTCACGACACGAGCTGACGACAACCATGCACCACCTGTCACTCTGTCCCCCGAAGGGGAACGTCCTGTCTCCAGGATTGTCAGAGGATGTCAAGACCTGGTAAGGTTCTTCGCGTTGCTTCGAATTAAACCACATGCTCCACTGCTTGTGCGGGCCCCCGTCAATTCCTTTGAGTTTCAACCTTGCGGTCGTACTCCCCAGGCGGAGTGCTTAATGTGTTAACTTCAGCACTGAGGGTGGAACCCCCCAACACCTAGCACTCATCGTTTACGGCGTGGACTACCAGGGTATCTAATCCTGTTTGCTCCCCACGCTTTCGCGCCTCAGCGTCAGTTACAGACCAGAGAGCCGCCTTCGCCACTGGTGTTCCTCCACATATCTACGCATTTCACCGCTACACGTGGAATTCCACTCTCCTCTTCTGCACTCAAGTCCTCCAGTTTCCAATGACCCTCCACGGTTGAGCCGTGGGCTTTCACATCAGACTTAAAAGACCGCCTGCGCGCGCTTTACGCCCAATAATTCCGGACAACGCTTGCCACCTACGTATTACCGCGGCTGCTGGCACGTAGTTAGCCGTGGCTTTCTGGTTAGGTACCGTCAAGGTACCGCCCTATTCGAACGGTACTTGTTCTTCCCTAACAACAGAGCTTTACGACCCGAAGGCCTTCGTCACTCACGCGGCGTTGCTCCGTCAGACTTTCGTCCATTGCGGAAGATTCCCTACTGCTGCCTCCCGTAGGAGTCTGGGCCGTGTCTCAGTCCCAGTGTGGCCGATCACCCTCTCAGGTCGGCTACGCATCGTCGCCTTGGTAAGCCATTACCTTACCAACTAGCTAATGCGCCGCGGGCCCATCCTGCAGTGTTAGCTCGAAAGCCAACTTTCAACATTGCACCATGCGGTGCGATGTATTACCCGGTATTAGCTCCGGTTTCCCGGAGTTATCCCAGTCTGCAGGGCAGGTTGCCCACGTGTTACTCACCCGTCCGCCGCTAAGATCAGGGAGCAAGCTCCCATCTCTTCGCTCGACTTGCATGTATTAGGCACGCCGCCAGCGTTCGTCCTGAGCCAGGATCAAACTCTCCGATAGAAAGCCTAATCTAGCTTTAAAACAATGTTTTGTTTCCTTAGAAACAACTACTTACATGGCGTTTCGTTCAGTTTTCAAAGATCAATTTGTTTCTTTCAATGTCGTTTTCAGCGACTTTATTAATATACCATATTAACTCCGTCAGCGTCAATAACTTTTTTGAAATTCTTTTTGGCGTCAACCGCATTGTTGCGGCGACCTATATAAATATACAGGTAGTTGTACTATTTGGCAAGGGGTATTTTAAATTAATTTGTACTTTTTTTCAAAATCCGCCTATACTTCGAAATCTCCGCTTCTGTAGCCGTTCTTTTATAGATACCTAATAGAAGGTGATATCGTTCTTCCATCGCTCTTTTAATTAGTCCATCGATTCGATTGTTATCCAGGTCTAACAGTAGCTCTTCCATTTCTCTTTTAAGTAAGTATTCGATTTCCTTCATCTCTTTAAAGTTTACTAAGAATCCAATCATCTGAACCTCTCCTTCCTCAAACCAGTATGACCTAAGCTTTTAAGAAATATGTGTCTCCTCTAGAGTTTGTACATAGTTAAGAAACTTTTCGCATATGAATGGGACAAAGGGGGTGCATGATGAGGTTTTTTTGGATTTGGAATGGCATGCGAATAAAGCAAGGACTGATTATAGTTACAGCCGCTTTCTTTGCTGCAATTATTCTTTTTATTGAAGGTGGGGACCTCGCTGTATTTACAAATAACAACGTCCCGCTCGCAATTGATCACGTGAAAAGCGAGGATAAACGTCTTGCATTAACCTTTGATATTAGTTGGGGCGAGACAAAAGCTCTACCTATTCTTGAAGAGCTAAAACAAAATAAAGTGAAAGCCTCATTCTTCATTTCGGGAGCCTGGGCTGAACGCCACCCTGAAATTGTTGAGCAAATTGCAAAAGATGGACACGAAATCGGGAACCTTGGATATCGATATGAGAACTATACGTCAATGAAGGACGAGGAAATAAAAAAGGACATTATTCGTTCTAATGAAGCAATCAAAAAAGTAACAGATGACCAACCAGAATTACTAAGACCACCAAATGGAAACTTTGATAAACGTGTTCTTATTCTATCTGAGAAGTTTAATTACACAGTCATTCATTGGAGTCTCGATTCAGAAGACTGGAAAAACCCAGGAGTAGACAAAATTGTTCAGAATGTAACAACACAAGCTGATCCGGGAGATATCATTCTTATGCATGCATCTGATTCCGCTAAACAAACAGTTGAAGCCATTCCAGAAATGATCTCTCTTCTAAAAAAGGAAGGCTATTCTTTTGTCACAGTCAGTGAACTCGTATCTAATGCAAAAATAAATACCAAGGAAGTAAAATAAGCAGCCCTCCGATTAGGAGAGCTGCTTTTGTGTATTAAGCTTCTTTTCGAATTAATCGATGAAGTGTTAGCAATTGCCATACATTACTCACCAATAGCGGAATCAAAATAAGCCAGAGCCATTTTGGATCATTACTTTGCAGGCCAGGAATCCACTCAAGAATAGTTACAACAACAATAAAGAAAAGAGCTGGAATAAAGGCCTGCTTATTCGTTTCTTTTTGCTTAATATATGCTGTTACCAATCCAATAATCAAAATAAAAAGAGCGGTCAAGATATAACTTAGAATACTCTCTCCTTTTTCAGCAAAAACAGCATAGCGGAAGTAGACAAGATCGAATAGAGCGACCGCAATAAGTACGACTTGTATCGTATTCCAAAGCTTTACTGATTTAAAGATACCAAGACCAAAACGATGAATTGTTAAATAGGCAAAGAATCCCATCTGACTAATCAAACTAAAGATACTAGATACTCCCAGTAACCAGAGTATCACAATGAGGAACGAAACAAATTCTCCATTTTTCAGATCCGTCCAATACTGTGACCAATCTAAAACAATCCCTGTGAGCATACCTGCTGTTGATCCAATCAGAAGGGTTGTAAAAAATAAGTAAACAAGATTTCTTGTTTTCAAAATCAAACCCCCGTAAACGTTAATGGTGCTTCTATGTTGAATTGTACCAATGCCACTTTTAAATTGCCACCCTTCCTTTATTCACCGGGTATAAATTCACAGTTTCGCCTAATATTAAGGTTAACACCTCGAGAAAGGAGCACAGACTTATGAGTCATGGATTCAAACTGCTTGCTCTTGGATTAACCATTCTTTTAATAACCGGATGTGCCTCGGGTTCTGCTGAAGGATCTCAGGCTAATTACGAAGAAACGAAAAAGATGCTTGTCGATCTACTTAAATCAGATGATGGCAAGAAAGCAATTCAAGAAGTCATGTCAGATGAAGAAATAAAAAAACAACTTGTTATGGAACAGCCATTTGTGAAAGAAACCATACAAAAAGTACTAACAACTGAAGAAGGAAAAGATTACTGGCAAGAAATGCTGAAAGATCCTGCGTTCGTTGAGAACTTTGCCAAGAACATTCAAAGTGAAAATGAGAAATTATTTAAATCACTGATGGATGATCCAGAATACCAGGAAAAAATGATGGATCTCTTGCAAGATCCGGTAATGGAAAAACATTATTTACAACTACTCGAAAGTAAACAATCGAGACAGCAAATTAAAGACCTTATATCCGAAACATTTGAAAGTCCGTTATTCCAGGCCAAAATCCAGGAAATGTTAACTGGAATTACTTCTGAACAACTAAAATCATCTGAGAGCGGTAATAAGAAAGAAGAAAACACAGACAATACCGAATCAGATAGTGGCGAAGGATCAAATTCTGGTCAGAAATAATCTGCATAATAAAAGGACATGCGCTCGCATGCCCTTTTATTATTATTTTGCTGTTCTTTTTAAGATTTCTTGTGCAATGTGAAGATATTGCTGTCCAATCGGATGATCTTCTTGATAAACAGAAGGTGCAAATTCTTCATCATTAAAATCTGGCTGCCCAAGAGGAAGTCTACCAAGAATGTCAGTTGTTAACTCGGAAGCTAACTTATCTCCTCCACCTTGACCAAACACATATTCTTTCTCGCCTGTTACTTTACTCTCAAAGTAAGACATATTTTCAACAACACCAAGCACTTCATGTTTCGTTTTAAGCGCCATAGCACCCGCTCTCGCAGCTACAAAAGCTGCTGTAGCATGAGGAGTGGTCACGATGATTTCTTTTGAAGCCGGAAGCATCGTATGAACATCCAATGCTACATCTCCCGTTCCTGGCGGTAAATCTAGAAGCAGGTAATCTAACTCTCCCCAATCTACTTCACTAAAGAAGTTATTCAGCATTTTCCCAAGCATTGGACCACGCCAAATAACAGGAGCGTTATCTTCTACAAAAAAGGCCATAGACATTACTTTAACGCCAAACCGCTCAACGGGATAGATTTTTTCGTTTTCCACTTTGGGTCTGGTTTCAATCCCCATCATATCCGGTACACTAAATCCATAAATATCTGCATCGATAATGCCGACCTTTTTTCCAAGACGGGCAAGTGACGTTGCAAGGTTTACGGTTACAGTTGATTTACCTACGCCACCTTTTCCACTTGCCACTGCGATAAACTGTGTTTTACTTTCTGGAGAAAGCAATGACGGGAGGTCAGGATTAGCAGATGTTCCTTCAGGAAGCTCTTCATCCGCCAACTGTTCAAATCGCAATCCCACTGATTCGGCCCCTTCGCCTTTTAAAGTGTTGACGATTTCTTGCTGCACCTTCATCTGTTCAGCTGATTCAGTTTGAGCAAGAGCAACCTTAACACTGACATAGCCTTCTTTCGTTTTCACATCACGAATCGTGATACTTTTATGTAAAATAGGATCTTGCACCTTTTGTAGTAATTCAACGACTTGATCTTTCGTTAACATGGAGGCACCACCTTCTCTGAATTCGATTACATTGCTAGTATAACATATCATTCAGAGAGTTTTGACTTCGGTGCTTGAAGGATATACCAAATCAATGAAAGAGTATAGAACGTACAATAAGCCAGTGTTTTCTTTATTCCTCGGGTACTGGCTCATTTGTCGTATATCGTATAATGCCCTGATAAATAGAGGCTGCGACTTTATTTTGATACGTTTCAGTATTTAATAACTCCCTCTCAGTAGGGTTAGAAAGGAAGCCAACTTCAACAAGAGCTCCTGGAACTTCAGCCTCTCTTAGTAAATATACACTATCCATGTTTTTAGCCAATCGATTTGTGTTTTCAAGGTTTCGCTTAATTTCAGCCTGAATAAAACGAGATAAGGCCTGGCTCTCATCATTAACTGGATTATAAAACGTTTGAGCGCCACTCCATTTAGAAGACGGAATCGCATTTAGATGAATACTCACAAAAAGATCGTTACTTCCCTCATTAATCAACTCAACTCGTTTTCTTAAATCTTCAGCTTTTCGATTGCTAAGTCCCTTAGTTCCTTCTGCTGCTAAATCTGTATCCGTCTCACGTGTCATAATAACAAGCGCTCCCGCTTCTTGGAGATAATCCCTTAACTTAAGAGAGATCGTTAACGCAATATCTTTTTCAACCACGTTATCACCAACAGCTCCTCCATCAGCCCCTCCATGTCCAGCGTCAATGACAATGACCTGTCCTGATAAAGGAAGATGCCAGGCATCCCAAGAAGAATCAATAGCGAATTTGTAATTAATAATAAATAACAGCACGATGATTCCAGTGGCAACACCAAATCGCTTATACCACTTTTTCATATCCCACTAACACCGCCCCTTATTTTGTCCTATCTTATCTATATGGGACGGGTAGCTGAATTAGTCATGGAACTTAATCAATTTATTGTAATCGAAGTCGACGCCTCATTGTTCCTTTTTCATAGCCTGCTTTCCACCAATTCGAAACAAATACATCACACGTAATTTGTAATGATTCTTCGTAAACCGCTGACGTTTTCCAGAAAAGCCAGTAATCAAACAACGCTTCAATTAATGCTTTCTCTAATTTGAAGCACCGTTTATGCGCTGTCGACATTGATTCTCCATAATAAGAAAACTTGCTATACTCAGCACCAAGTAAATATGCTTCGATCGCAATGTCCATACAAACATTCTCCACATCACCTTTATACAGAATAGCCTCTGAGAAAAATGGAGAAAACAGTTCTCTTATGTTATCCGATAGCTCTTTCAATGAAATTTCAATCAACACCCTTCGTTCGAATTCAAGGCGTTTATGACGCTGACGTTCCTTGAATACAGTAATAACGTTGTCCATCTCACCCATCCTCTCGAATCATATTGTTTTAGTCTCACTCAAGAGTTGGGGAGTATACAGCAAATAAATTGGTAATTCATTCAGGCTTCAAAATGAATAATTCTCAAGTCTTTTGTTAAAAAGACCATAGTAGCAAATCTTTTCTAAATACAAAAAAACCCCTGGCCATAGGCCAGAGGTTTTGAAAAACCATATTAACGTTTTGAGAACTGAGGTGCACGACGTGCTGCTTTAAGACCGTATTTTTTACGTTCTTTCATACGAGCATCACGTGTTAGGAAGCCTGCACTCTTAAGTGTAGCGCGTGATTCCGGATCAGCTTGAAGTAGTGCACGAGCGATACCGTGACGGATTGCGCCCGCTTGTCCAGTGAATCCACCACCGTTAACATTCACGAAAATATCGTAAGTGCCTTCAGTACCAGTTTCAACTAGTGGTTGCTTAGAGATTAGCTTAAGTGTTTCAAGATCGAAATAGTCATCGATTTCACGGTTGTTAATAACCATACGTCCGTTACCAGGAAGTAAACGTACGCGTGCTACAGAGTTTTTACGTCGGCCAGTGCCGTTGTATTGTACTTGTGCCAAGTTAATTCCCTCCTTTTAATTATCCTCTTAGTTCGTATTTTTCAGGCTGTTGTGCCTGGTGATTGTGCTCGCTACCAGCGAATACATGAAGCTTTTTAATCATTTGGCGACCAAGGCTGTTCTTTGGAAGCATACCTTTGATTGCAAGTTCAAGCATTTGCTCAGAACGGTTAGTACGCATTTCAAGAGCATTTCTTGATTTCAAACCACCTGGGTGTCCACTATGACGGTAGTACATCTTGTCATTAAGTTTGTTACCAGTTAGTTCAATTTTCTCAGCGTTAAGGATGATCACATGATCACCAGTGTCAACGTGAGGTGTGAAAGTTACTTTGTTTTTACCGCGCAGGATCGCTGCTACTTCACTTGCTAGACGGCCAAGTGTTTGACCTTCAGCGTCAACGATGTACCATTTACGTTCTACTTCGTGGCCTTTAGCCATAAATGTTGTACGCATGAGTTTCCCTCCTAAAATCAATCCAATTTATTTTAAAACTAGCACAGAATTTTCATTGTCAGTTGTCAGTCAGATTTCTAAATCCGGGGCAAGTGGATGTAGAAATACCAAAGAATATCTTATAATACTGGGGCGAAAATGTCAAGTGTTTGGTAACTTTCTTTCCTTTTTTACCTATAAGAGACTTCCAATAAATAAAGCCCATGTGGTGGTGCCGTCTTTCCCGCTGTGTTTCGATCCTTTGCTTCTAAAATGGACACCATTTCATTCGCTGAGCGCCGCCCTCTCCCTATCTCAAGGAATGTCCCCATTAAAATGCGAACCATATTGTATAGGAACCCGCTTCCTTCAAAGGTAAAAACGAGTTCATCCTGAATTCGCTCAATTTCTATTCGGTAGATGGTCCTCACTTTATTCTTCACATCAGTCTTACTAGCACAAAAGGATGTAAAGTCATGCTCCCCAATGAGGTGAGCGGCTGCACGCCTCATCTCTTTAACATTGAGCGGATGAGGTTCATGTACGGCATAGTTTCTTCTAAAAACATCTGAAGCTGCACGATTATGCACTCGATATTGATAGGTTTTGCGAACGACATCATACCTCGCATGGAAATCGCTAGGAGCGGTTTCAGTGTGTAAAACCCTCACATCCTGTGGGAGCTGAGCGTTTAATGCCCGTGTCCAATTTTCAGAAGGAATCGAAAGCGGGGTGTCAAAATGAATAATCTGCCCGTGAGCATGCACCCGAGCATCCGTTCTTCCTGATCCGGTAATCGGAATAGAGGCGCCTTTATGCATCTGCTTCAGGGCGCACTGCACTTCCTCTTGAACTGTGCGGCCATTTGGCTGAATTTGATAACCATTAAAAGCCGTCCCGTCATAAGAGAGGGTCATTTTTATTCGTTGCATCACATTCTCCCCTAACTTCTTAGAAGCAGCAAACTAACACATAGAAGGAGGAGGATAAGAAATAAGGCTGTATCTTTTCCTGACCACTTCAGTAATCGGATGCTAGTTCTTCCTTCTCCTCCACGATATCCTCTAGCCTCCATTGCCATAGCAAGATCTTCAGCACGCTTAAATGCACTTACAAAGAGAGGTACTAGCAGAGGAACAATACTTTTCAATCGTTCTTTAATTGGTCCACTAGAAAATTGCGCACCTCGTGCAGATTGTGCTTTCATAATCTTCTCAGTTTCTTCCAGAAGCGTCGGAATAAACCGAAGAGCAATAGACATCATGAGAGCAAACTCATGAACAGGAAGATCAATTTTTTTCATAGGTCCAAGTAACGTTTCAATACCTACTGTAATATCAATAGGCGTTGTCGTCAGAGTTAACAAGGAAGTAATCATGATTAAAAACAATAGCCGGAGTGAAATAAATACACCTTGCTTCAAGCCACCTTCATAAACGTCAAGAAAACCAAAATCAAACAGCAGCGGTCCCTCTTTCGTTAAAAACACATGAAGAAGAAACGTTAAAATGATAACAAGTAAAATTGGTTTTAAACCATTATAGATATAGCGCAATGGTAATTTGGATACCAGGATCGCTAGAAGTGTAAAACCACCAAGTAATGCGTAGGTAATCCAATTGTTAGCCAAGAAAACGATAATAACAAATAGAAACGCCGTTAGCAACTTCGCTCTTGGATCAAGTTTATGAATGAAGGATTGACCTGGGACGTATTGACCAATAATAATATTTTGCATCAAGAATCATCTCCTTTCTGCAAAATAGACAGGGCTGCATCAACTGCCGCATCGAGAGTAAATACACTCTTTGGCAGACTGAGATTAAAGCGTTCTTCTAGCCGATGAATGAACTTAACAGTTTCTGGTACATCAAGACTTAGTTTCTTTAACGCATCGGAATTAGCGAAAATTTCCTCAGGTTTCCCCTGAAGTGCCACACCGCCCTTTTCCATTATGACGATCTCATCGGAATACTGCGCTGCATCTTCCATGCTATGGGTCACTAGAATCGTAGTGAGGCCCTCCTCCTGATGTAAACGATAAAAGAGACTCATAATCTCCCGTCGCCCTTTAGGGTCTAGTCCAGCAGTAGGTTCATCGAGAATTAGAATAGATGGTTTCATCGCTAGTACTCCTGCAATAGCTACTCTGCGCATTTGGCCACCACTCAAATCAAACGGAGAACGGCTAAGGTATGATTGATCAAGTCCCACTTGTTCAATTAACCTCGCTGCACGCTGTTTCGCTTCTTCTTCTGATACTCCAAAATTACGAGGACCAAAGATAATATCTTTCTCTATAGTCTCTTCAAACAACTGATGTTCTGGATATTGAAAAACGATCCCTACATGCTCTCTTAGGGCTTTTAGGCGTTTTTCTTTCTCACCAGCTCGAATCAAAAAGTCGCCAATCTGAATGCTTCCTTTTGTAGGTTTAAGTAACCCATTTAAATGCTGGATCAGCGTTGATTTGCCTGAGCCTGTATGCCCAATAATCGTTTGGAAAGTACGTGCTGGGATAGATAACGATATTTCAGAGAGCGCTTTTCTTTCGAAAGGGGTCCCTCTACCATAAGAATGCTCTAAATCTTTGATTGTAATGTCCATAGCTCATTCACCAGTTCCTCTTGAGATAAAGTAAGCTTTGAGAAATCATAGCCTTTCTCACTGAGTGCTCGCTGCACCTGAAGTGGAAACGGCAAATCTAAACCAATTTGCTCAAGCATGTCACCTTTCTTAAACACATCAACCGGAAGACCTTCATCAATGACCTCTCCTGCATTCATGACGATCAATCGATCAGCTTGTGCAGCTTCTTCGAGATCATGGGTGATAGAGATCACCGTCATGCCTTCTTCGTCTTTAAGCTCACGCATTGTTTGAAGCACTTCTTTACGACCAGCTGGATCTAGCATAGAAGTGGCTTCATCTAGGATGACAATGGATGGTCTTAAGGCAATAATCCCAGCAATCGCTACACGTTGCTTTTGACCACCTGAGAGACGGTGTGGCTCTTGATCAAGGTAATCTGCCATCCGCACCTTATTCACACTCTCATGGATGCGCTCCAACATTTTTTCGCGTGCCATTCCGTTATTTTCAAGACCAAAAGCTACATCATCACGCACAGACGTACCTACAAACTGATTGTCTGGGTTTTGAAATACGATCCCCACTCTTCTTCTAATTTCCCAAATACTTTCCTCATCTCTACTGTTATATCCTTCTACGGTAACATCGCCTTTTTCAGGAAGTTGCAGCCCATTTAGAAGCTTTGCAAGTGTCGACTTCCCAGAACCATTATGTCCTACGATCGCTAGCCATTCACCCTTATGAACAGATAATGAAACATCATGCAATACATGGGGTTGCTCTTCCTGATACCGAAAGGATACATTTTGAACGGTGATTAGTTCTTCCATACTCGTTCCTCCTGCCTCTGCTAATTTCAAGCGGTGATCGCTTCAGGCAATATACTGGTGCGAAAAAAAGGCGGGCAGATGGAACCGCCGCTTTTTCCTATCAGTATAATAAGCTTTTTAATGCGTGATATTAACTGTACTTATCCTATAAAAAAAGCCTGGCAGATGCCAGGCTTTTTTTAATGGCAAGCAGCAAATAACCACTTGAATTTGTGCGATTCAAACAAAAAAACGCACGAAAAAAGGGCATAGAATCAGTATCCAATGTCGAGATCCTGTCCCGCCCTTTTAATCAAGTGCGTCTTATACTAGCTCGATGATAACCATTTCAGCACCGTCACCGCGGCGTGGTCCAAGTTTACGGATACGAGAGTAACCGCCTTGACGCTCTGCATAACGAGGAGCGATATCGCTGAATAGTTTTTGAACTGCATCTTGACCGCTTTCTTGATCCGCTACTTCGTTACGGATGAAAGAAGCTGCTTGACGACGTGCGTGTAGATCTCCGCGTTTACCAAGCGTAATCATTTTGTCGATGAAAGAACGAAGTTCTTTCGCCTTTGATTCTGTCGTTTCAATACGTTCATTGATGATCAAATCTGTAACAAGGTCACGGAATAGCGCTTTACGCGTATCACTAGTACGACCTAACTTTTGGTATGCCATGAAGTATTCCCTCCTTTGTTGTTTATAAAATCAACAACTTTAAATATCTATTCTTCGTTACGAAGTCCAAGCCCAAGCTCTTCAAGCTTCTCTTGTACTTCTTCAAGTGACTTACGTCCAAGATTACGAACTTTCATCATGTCTTCTTCAGACTTCTGAGTCAATTCTTGAACTGTATTAATGCCAGCACGCTTCAGGCAATTGTATGAACGAACTGAGAGATCAAGCTCTTCGATAGTCATCTCAAGCACTTTCTCTTTTTGATCCTCTTCTTTTTCGACCATGATTTCAGCATTTTGAGCCTGGTCCGTTAAACCAACAAAAATGTTTAAATGTTCATTTAAAATCTTTGCACCTAACGAAACAGCTTCTTCAGGACGAATGCTTCCATCTGTCCAAACATCAAGGGTTAGTTTGTCATAATTTGTTACCTGGCCAACGCGAGTGTTTTCAACCTGGTAGTTAACACGAGAAACAGGTGTGAAGATCGAGTCAACCGGAATTACACCGATTGGCTGTTCATCATTTTTGTTTCCTTCCGCTTGTACATAGCCTCTTCCACGAATTGCAGTAACTCGCATCTGGAAACGCGCACTAGCAGAAAGGGTAGCAATATGAAGGTCAGGGTTTAAGATCTCCACGTCGCTGTCATGAGTAATATCTCCTGCTGTTACCGTTCCTGGTCCTTGTACATCAACAACCAATGTCTTCTCTTCTTCAGAGTAAACTTTCATAGCTAACTTCTTAAGATTGAGAATGATAGTTGTTACATCTTCATGTACGCCTTCAATTGTAGAGAACTCATGGAGTACTCCTTCAATTTGTACGGATGTGACAGCAGCACCAGGAAGTGAAGATAACAGGATACGACGAAGGGAGTTACCCAGGGTAGTTCCATAACCACGCTCTAATGGTTCTACAACAAACTTACCGTATTTTGCATCCTCGTTGATAGCTACCGCTTCAATTTTTGGCTTTTCGATTTCGATCATCCAACAAACCCTCCTTCAAAACGTCGAACTTCGGTTAGACATGCTGTCTAACCGAATAATCCCCTTAGGTGGTTCAAATACCAACAACCTAATTATGATTCGTCAACCGTCAACAATTTATACATTATCATTATTGACATGTTCATCAATTGTATACCGATAGATTGAATCTTTCCATAAGAGATTGTTCAAAACCAGGCATTCTCCCGAAGGGAACATCTACGTTTTTGAACTCTCTACTACCTTAGACTCTACGACGTTTTGGCGGACGGCAGCCGTTATGAGGTACTGGAGTTACGTCACGGATCGCAGTAACCTCTAGACCTACAGCTTGAAGTGCACGAATTGCAGCTTCACGACCAGCACCAGGGCCTTTAACAGAAACTTCTACAGTTTTCATGCCGTGCTCCTGTGCAGTTTTACCTGCAGTTTCAGCAGCCATTTGAGCAGCGAATGGAGTAGACTTACGAGAACCTTTGAAGCCCATGTTTCCGGAAGTTGCCCAAGAAATCGCATTTCCGTGAGTATCAGTAATCGTAATGATTGTGTTGTTAAAAGTGGAACGGATATGAGCTACTCCACTCTCAACATTCTTTTTCACGCGCTTTTTACGTGTATTTGCTTTACGTTGTTTAGCCATTTGTTAATTACCTCCCTTACTTCTTCTTGTTAGCTACTGTACGGCGAGGGCCTTTACGAGTACGAGAGTTGTTCTTCGTATGTTGACCTCGGACAGGAAGACCACGACGGTGGCGGATACCACGATAAGAACCGATTTCGATTAGACGTTTAATGTTAAGTGAGATTTCACGACGAAGATCACCCTCAACCTTAATTTTGTCTACTACTTCACGGATTTTTCCGAGCTCTTCTTCAGTTAAGTCGCGTACACGAGTGTCTTCAGAAACACCAGCGTCAACTAGAACTTGTTTCGCAGTTGTTTTACCGATTCCATAAACGTAAGTTAACGCGATTACGATGCGCTTTTCGCGTGGAACATCAATACCAGCAATACGTGCCATTACGTTGCACCTCCTTATATATTAGCCTTGTTTTTGCTTATGCTTTGGATTTTCACAGATAACCATGACTTTCCCTTTACGGCGAATAACTTTACATTTTTCACACATTGGTTTTACTGACGGTCTTACTTTCATTATTTTAACCCTCCTTATATACGGAGATTAATTTCTTATTTATATCGATACGTGATACGACCACGTGATAAGTCATATGGAGAAAGCTCAACAGTTACTTTGTCACCTGGTAGAATACGGATGTAATGCATACGTATCTTTCCGGATACGTGAGCAAGAATCTTATGACCGTTTTCGAGTTCTACTCGAAACATTGCATTCGGTAGAGGTTCGATAACCGTGCCTTCCATTTCAATTACTTCTTCTTTAGCCATCTACTTGCTCTCCCTCCTTTAAATCAATGACGTGTTCATTCATATACTTTGAGATCGCGAAACGTAGCTTGCCATTTGTGACACGGCCCGTTTCTTCAAGACTTCGCTTTACCTCAGGAGATATATACTCTACCAGCTCAAGGTGTGCGAGGTTCTTCCGCTTAGGACGATCAAACTTTCGTTTGTCACCATCGGCTAAGAAAACATAACGTTCATCAACAATCCCTACAATCACGCTATATTGTTCAGCGTCTCTTCCCCGTCTATTCCAAACGATCTGACCGATCTCGGGAACGGTATCCGACTCTT
Organism: Anaerobacillus sp. 63XJN7_4_ISO-PGPR-S23-413; assembly: GCF_056173725.1. Taxonomy (NCBI): domain Bacteria; kingdom Bacillati; phylum Bacillota; class Bacilli; order Caryophanales; family Bacillaceae; genus Anaerobacillus; species Anaerobacillus sp. 63XJN7_4_ISO-PGPR-S23-413. The sequence goes on along the minus strand of NZ_CM149688.1, from coordinate 154,378 downwards.
TCACGAACCATCACCTTCACTTAGGCTTTTGTTAGTATTTCATATCCTTCTTCTGTAACGGCAATCGTATGCTCGAAATGAGCACAGTTCTTACCGTCAGTTGTTACTACAGTCCAATTATCCGAAAGTGTTCGAACGTAGCGAGAGCCCAGATTCACCATTGGCTCTACTGCAAGGACCATCCCCTGCTTAAGCCTCGGTCCTTTTCCTGGAGGACCGTAATGGGGAATTTGAGGATCTTCATGAAGGTCCTGACCTACACCATGACCAACATATTCTCGTACAATCGAAAAACCCTCAGCTTCGGCATATGCTTGGATCGCATGAGAAATATCAGAAAGCCTCCTACCGGCCTTCGTCTCATTCAACCCTTTATATAACGATTCCTCGGTAACTTTTAACAACCGTTCGTCTTCTTCTGAGATAGTGCCAACAGGATAGGTCCAGGCTGAATCGCCATGATAACCATTATACTTAGCACCAATATCAATGCTAATTATATCTCCCTCCGCCAACACGCGATCTCCTGGAATACCATGTACAAGCTCTTCATTGACTGAAGCGCATATACTTCCAGTAAATCCATTGTAACCCTTAAAGGAAGGAATTGCACCAAGCTGACGAATAAACCGATCGGCAATCGTATCCAGCTCTTTTGTCGTAACTCCAGGCTTGATGTGCTTCTGTAGTTCTTGATGTGTTAACGCGACAATTTTGCCTGCTTCTCGCATGATATCAAGTTCACGAGGAGTCTTGCAAATAATCATTACGACAACCCTTTTAGGAGTTGGTCGACATCTTCAAACACCTCATTGATGTCTCTGTTGCCATCAATCGTTTTAAGATAGCCCTTGCCTTCATAAAAGGTCAACAATGGCTGCTGTTGCTGCTTGTTGACTTCGAGGCGAGTTCGCACAGTTTCTTCCTTATCATCATCACGTTGATAAAGTTCTCCACCGCACTTATCACAAATTCCATCTTCTTTAGGTGGATTAAAGATTACGTGATAGGTTGCTCCACAATTTCGGCAAACGCGACGTCCAGTCAAACGCTGCATGAGTTGATCTTCCTCGACTGCAATGTTTACCACGTAGTCAAGTTTTTTACCAAGATCGGCTAAGATCGTTTCAAGCGCATCAGCCTGTGCGACGGTTCTTGGAAAACCATCGAGGAGAAATCCTTTTTCGCAATCATCTTTTCCTAAACGCTCCCGTACTATACCGATAGTTACTTCATCAGGTACGAGGTTTCCAGAATCCATGTACTCTTTTGCTTTTAGACCAAGAGGCGTTCCTTCTTTGATCGCTGCTCGGAACATATCTCCAGTAGAGATATGAGGGATACCATACTTTTCGACAATCTTTTCTGCCTGGGTTCCTTTTCCGACACCCGGAAGCCCCATTAATACTAGATTCATCTAATCCCTCCGCACGTCACCCAATCGAGGATGAAGGAGGGGAAGAAAGCTCTTCCCGGTTTATCCTCAAGATTTAATAAAGCCTTTATAATGACGTTTAATTAATTGACTTTCAATTTGCTTCATCGTATCAAGCGCTACCCCAACAACGATCAGCAAGCTTGTTCCGCCGATTTGCAGCGTCTGCGGCAGTCCTGCTACGGTTGTGAAAAATACCGGAATAATCGATATAACAGCAAGGAAAAGTGCTCCTACAAACGTTAAACGGTAGAGAATTCGTGTAATGTACGTTTCAGTAGCATTACCCGGACGAATACCAGGAATGTATCCACCCTGTTTTTTCAGATTCTCAGCCATTTTCTCCGGATTTACCTGGACGAACGTATAGAAATACGTAAATCCAATGATGAGTAACGCATACACGACCATACCAATAGGCTGTGTATAGTCAAACACCCTTACGATCCATTCCGTTACCGAATTATCTCCGAACAACCTGGCGATCGTTGGTGGAGTAATGATCAGTGATATCGCAAAAATAACTGGAATAACACCTGCTGCATTAACTTTAATCGGTAAGTGTGTGGATTGACCACCAACTTGTCTGCGGTTAACAGTTCTTTTTGCATATTGAATTGGAATTTTACGAAGACCTTGTTGAACAAAGATAACAGCGACAACAATTGCAAGTGCAGCTAGTGCAATAATAACAAGTGTAACGATGTTAATGAACAACTCATCCTGAGAACCCTCAAACATCTGAGCATAAAGCTGATTAAGCCCTGGAGGAATTGCAGCTACAATCCCAGCAAAGATGATGATTGAAATTCCGTTTCCAACGCCTTTTGCAGTGATCTGTTCGCCTAACCACATCAAAAAAGCCGTTCCGGCTGTTAAAACAAGAGAAATATTAAGATACGTTAGTACACCGGGATTACTAATCAACTGACCTCCAACAATATTGTTAAACCCGATTGAAAGTCCAACACCTTGGACAAGTCCAAGTGCGATCGTCCCATAACGAGTAACTTGTGTTAGCTTTTTACGTCCGGCTTCGCCCTGTTTAGACCATTCGGTAAACTTAGGAACGACGTCCATTTGTAAAAGCTGCACAATGATAGAAGCAGTGATGTAAGGCATAATTCCCATGGCAAAGATGGAGAAGTTTTGCAACGCTCCACCGCCAAAGGTGTTGAGAACTCCGAAGAGACTCATTTGATCTTGAAATTGAAGTACATCTCTGTTCACACCAGGAACCGGTATGAATGTTCCGATACGGAACACGACAAGCATGAGTAGGGTGAAAATAACTTTATTTCTAATATCACCTACGCGCATAATGTTGGAGATTGCTTGGAACATTAGATCACCTCAGTATTTCCGCCTGCCGCTTCAATCGCCTCTTTTGCAGAAGCAGAGAACTTGTGGGCTTTCACGGTAAGCTTTTTCTCAAGCTTACCATTACCTAGAATCTTAATTCCAGCTTTTTCTTTGCTAACTACGCCAGATTCTAAAAGAAGCTCTGGAGAAACTTCAGTTCCATCTTCAAAACGGTTCAACGAATCAAGATTAACAATCGCGAACTCTTTACGGTTCATGTTTGTAAATCCACGTTTCGGTAGACGTTTAAAAATTGGAAGCTGTCCTCCTTCGAAACCGACGCGTACACCGCCGCCAGAACGAGCTTTTTGACCTTTTTGACCACGGCCAGATGTCTTACCGTTACCAGTAGCAATACCGCGACCAAGTCTGTTGCGTTCTTTACGAGAACCTTCAGATGGTTTTAGTTCGTGTAGTTTCATTGTGGGCACCTCCTCAATGTATAGATTTTTTACGCATCAATTTCGTTAACAGTTACAAGGTGAGATACCTTGTTGATCATACCGCGAATCGCAGGATTGTCGCTATGAACAACCGTGTGATGCATCTTTTTAAGTCCAAGTGTTTTTACCGTCACGCGTTGGTCTTGAGGGCGACCAATCACACTACGTGTGAGGGTGATTTCTAATTGCTTAGCCATCTAATTTCCCTCCCTTAACCTAGTAGCTCTTCTACAGATTTTCCACGAAGCTTCGCAACGTCTTCAGCACGCTTAAGGTTTTCAAGGCCATTAAGAGTTGCACGCACCATGTTAATCGGATTGTTAGATCCAAGAGACTTCGATAGAATGTCACCTACACCAGCGAGTTCAAGTACCGCACGAACAGGTCCGCCAGCGATAACTCCTGTACCTTCAGAAGCAGGCTTCAATAGTACGTTACCAGCTCCGAAGTGGCCTGTGATTTGGTGAGGAATTGTTGTTCCAACGACTGGAACAGTAATTAAGTTCTTTTTCGCATCTTCAATAGCTTTGCGAATAGCTTCAGGAACTTCCTGTGCTTTACCAGTTCCGAATCCAACGTGACCGTTTTTATCTCCGACAACTACGATTGCTGCAAAGCGGAAACGACGTCCACCTTTTACAACCTTCGCTACGCGGTTAACGGTAACTACGCGTTCTTCAAGTTCTAGTTTGTTAGCATCAATGCTAGGCATGAGTTAACCTCCTTTTTATTAAAATTTCAGTCCTGCTTCACGCGCTGCGTCTGCAAGAGCTTTCACACGTCCGTGATAGAGGTATCCTCCGCGGTCGAAAACCACTACAGAATAACCTGCTTCTACAGCACGCTTTGCAATTGTTTCTCCGACCTTCACAGCTGCTTCTGTGTTACCGCCGTGTTTAACGTCAATTCCTTCTTCCATACTTGAAGCTCCAACGATTGTAACACCTTTAGTGTCATCGATAAGCTGAGCATAGATGTTCTTGTTAGAACGGAATACGTTTAGACGCGGACGTTCAGTAGTACCGGTAACTGTGCGACGAACGCGAGCGTGTCTTTTTTGACGCGCTTTGTTTTTATCGGCCTTAGTGATCATTAAAGTCACTCCTTTCCGCTAGGTTTTTACCTATTTACCTGTTTTACCTTCTTTACGACGTACATATTCGCCTTCGTAACGAATTCCTTTGCCTTTATAAGGTTCTGGAGTACGGACAGCGCGGATGTTTGCTGCAACAGCTCCAACGCGTTCTTTATCGATTCCTTTAACAACAACTTTTGTGTTTGAAGGAACTTCAATGTCAATACCTTCTTCAGGTACCATCTCAACTGGGTGAGAGTACCCTACGTTAAGGATTAGTTTCTGACCGGATTTACTAGCACGGTAACCAACCCCGATGATTTCAAGACCTTTTTCAAAGCCTTTAGTCACACCTTCAACCATGTTAGCGATCAGGCTGCGAGTTGTACCGTGAAGTGCACGGTGCTCTTTATGATCTGAAGGACGAGCTACTGTTAGCACGTTCTCTTCAATGTTTACTTTGATATCAGAGCTGAATGAACGAGAAAGTTCCCCTTTAGGTCCTTTAACCGTTACAACGTCTTCTTTGATATCAATTGTTACACCACTTGGGATTTCAATCGGTTTAAGTCCGACACGTGACATAATTACACCTCCATTCTGCTTTAAGAATTACCAAACGTACGCTAGAACTTCTCCGCCTACTTGCTGTTGACGAGCTTCTTTGTCCGTCATAATTCCTTTAGAAGTAGAAACAAGAGCGATTCCTAGACCGCCAAGTACACGTGGTACTTCGTCTGCTTTAGCGTATACGCGAAGACCAGGTTTACTGATTCGCTTTAATCCAGTGATAACTCGTTCGTTATTTGAACCGTATTTTAAGAAGATACGGATGATTCCTTGTTTGCTGTCTTCGATCATTTCAACATCACGCACAAAACCTTCACGTTTGAGGATTTCAGCGATGCTTCTTTTCGAATTAGATGCAGGAAACTCAAGTTTTTCGTGACGAACAGTGTTCGCATTACGAATTCTTGTAAGCATATCTGCGATTGGATCAGTCATGACCATTAGTAATTACCTCCTTCCCTATTTCGGGTTTACCAGCTAGCCTTTTTAACGCCTGGGATTTGACCTTTGTGTGCAAGTTCCCGGAAACAAATACGGCAAAGTTTAAATTTACGAATAACAGAGTGAGGACGTCCGCAACGTTCACAACGAGTGTATTCTTGAACTTTAAACTTAGCTTGACGCTGTTGTTTCGCGATCATTGATTTTTTCGCCACAATTTTCCCTCCTTACTTACTTTTGAAATGGCATACCTAGGTTAGTCAACATTTCACGGCTCTCTTCGTCCGTATTAGCTGTTGTTACGATAACGATGTCCATTCCGCGTACTTTATTTACTTTATCGTAATCAATTTCAGGGAAAATCAACTGCTCTTTAATACCAAGTGTGTAGTTACCACGACCATCGAATGCTTTCTTAGAAATACCTCTGAAGTCACGTACACGTGGTAGTGATACAGAAATAAGTTTATCTAGGAATTCAAACATACGAGTTCCGCGCAATGTAACTTTTGCACCAATCGGCATGTCTTCACGAAGCTTAAAGCCAGCGATAGACTTCTTAGCACGAGTGATAAGTGGTTTTTGACCTGAGATTAACTCAAGTTCTTCAACAGCTGTATCAAGAGCTTTCGGGTTCTGTACAGCATCACCAACACCCATGTTGATTACGATTTTCTCAAGTTTTGGAACTTCCATAACAGAGGAATAGTTAAATTTCTCCATCAATGCAGGTTTAGTTTCATTTTGATACTTTTCTTGGAAACGATTCATCGGATTGACCTCCTTTCGCTACGAACTACTTATCGAGTACTTCACCGGATTTTTTTGAGATACGAACTTTCTTCCCGTTGTCTACTTTGTATCCAACGCGAGTAGGTTCACCAGACTTCGGATCAAGCGCCATTACGTTAGAAACATGAACCGCAGCTTCCTGTTCGATGATTCCACCTTGAGGATTAGCCTGGGATGGTTTCGAATGTTTCTTAACAAGGTTGACACCTTCAACGATAACTCTATCTTTTTTCGGGTAAGCTTCAAGGATCACACCTTGTTTACCTTTATCCTTACCAGAAATAACTTTTACTTTATCTCCCTTTTTTACGTGCATAAGGTCGCGCACCTCCTTACAAGGCATCTATTTTCAAATGATTAAAGAACTTCTGGAGCAAGAGAAACGATTTTCATGAACTGGTTGTCGCGTAGTTCGCGAGCAACTGGTCCGAAAATACGTGTTCCGCGCGGTCCTTTGTCATCACGGATAACAACCGCTGCGTTTTCGTCAAATTTGATATATGAACCATCTTGACGACGAACGCCAGATTTACTGCGTACAATAACAGCTCTTACGACTTCACCCTTCTTAACAACGCCTCCAGGTGTTGCCTGTTTCACCGAACAAACAATTACGTCACCGATATTAGCAGTTTTGCGACCGGAGCCACCAAGAACTTTGATACATAGCAATTCGCGTGCACCAGAGTTGTCTGCTGATTTCAAACGAGATTCCTGTTGAATCATCTAGAAAGACCTCCCTTCGGACATTATTCAATGATCCGAGTTCATTTAGATAATAACTGCTTCTACAACTACTTCCATAAGACGGAAACGCTTATCTTTAGAAACTGGACGAGTTTCCATGATAGTTACCACGTCGTTGATTTTTGCAGTGTTGTTTTCATCATGTGCTTTAAACTTCTTAGAATACTTAACGCGTTTACCGTATAACGGGTGCATTTTGTATGTCTCAACCATAACAGTAATTGTCTTATCCATTTTGTCAGAGACTACACGCCCAGTGTATACTTTGCGATTATTGCGTTCGCTCATTTCGCAAACCTCCCCTCATATTAACCGTTTGTGATTCCTAACTCTCTTTCACGCAAAACAGTGTTTGCGCGAGCGATTGATTTACGGACTTCACGAATGCGGGCTGGGTTTTCCAGTTGACCTGTAGCAAGTTGAAAGCGAAGATTGAAAAGTTCTTCTTTAAAAGATTTCGCTTTCTGCTCGATTTCGGCAGTGGTCAAGTTACGAATTTCCTCAGCTTTCATTTGTGTCACCACCCACTTCTTCGCGTTTTACGAACTTAGTTTTAATAGGCAATTTGTGAGAAGCAAGACGAAGTGCTTCGCGCGCTACTTCTTCAGATACGCCTGCAATTTCAAAACAGATTTTCCCTGGCTTTACTACAGCTACCCAACCTTCAGGAGCACCTTTACCGGAACCCATTCGTACTTCAAGTGGTTTAGCAGTGTAAGGCTTTGATGGGAAAATTTTAATCCAAACTTTACCGCCACGTTTCATGTAACGAGTCATAGCGATACGAGCTGCTTCGATTTGACGGTTTGTGATCCAGCTAGCTTCAAGAGCTTGTAGACCATATTCACCAAATGCTACTTCAGTGCCACCTTTAGCACGTCCGCGCATTTTTCCGCGATGTTCTCTGCGGTATTTAACACGTTTAGGTAACAACATGATTTATTTTCCCCCTTCCTCTTTTTGCGTTCCTTTCGTTGGAAGGACTTCACCACGATAGATCCAAATCTTCACACCAAGCTTACCGTAAGTAGTATCTGCTTCTGCAGTACCATAATCGATGTCAGCACGAAGTGTGTGAAGAGGTACAGTACCTTCACTGTATGATTCAGAACGAGCAATATCAGCACCGTTTAGACGGCCAGATACTTGCGTTTTAATACCTTTTGCTCCGGATCTCATTGCACGCTGAATTGTTTGCTTCATAGCGCGACGGAATGAAACGCGGTTTTCAAGTTGACGAGCGATGTTATCAGCAACTAGAGTTGCGTCGATGTCAGCTTGTTTGATTTCGAAAATGTTAACGTGAACTTTCTTACCTGTTAGTTCCGCGAGAGACTTACGAAGAGACTCAACTTCAGAACCACCTTTACCGATTACCATACCAGGTTTAGCAGTTTTCACTGTAACATTCACTCGGTTTGCTGCACGTTCGATTTCAACAGCTGAAACAGATGCATCTTTCAAACGTTTTTCAATATATTCACGAATTTTAATATCTTCGTGTAAAAGGTTAGCGTAATCTTTGTCTGCGTACCATTTAGACTCCCAATCACGAATGACACCAATTCGAAGTCCTACCGGATTAATTTTCTGACCCACTCGTTATCCCTCCTTCTTTTCTGATACCACGACTGTGATATGGCTAGTACGCTTGTTAATGCGGCTAGCTCTACCCATAGCGCGTGGGCGGAAACGTTTCATTGTTACTCCTTCGTCCACAAACACTTGAGAAACCGTAAGATTGTTCGGTTCTAGCTCAAGATTATGCTCTGCATTAGCGATCGCAGAGTTAAGCACTTTCTCAACTACTGGAGAAGCAGCTTTGTTTGTGTTGCGCAAAATCGCAATAGCTTCACCGACTTGCTTTCCTCGAATGAGATCTACGACTAAGCGTGCTTTACGAGGAGCAATACGCACGTGTTTTGCAACAGCTTTAGCTTGCATTCGTTGTACCTCCCCTCAAATTAACGTCTAGTTTTTTTGTCATCTGCAGCGTGCCCGCGATATGTGCGAGTTGGAGCAAATTCACCAAGTTTGTGGCCGACCATGTCTTCAGTAACATAAACCGGTACATGCTTGCGTCCATCATATACTGCAAAAGTGTGTCCAATAAATTCTGGGAATACTGTTGAACGACGAGACCAAGTTTTGATAACTTTTTTGTCGCTCTTTTCATTTAAGTCTTCGACCTTTTTCATTAAATGATCGTCGACAAAAGGTCCTTTTTTCAAACTACGACCCATTTGTGAACCTCCCTTTTGAGATTATGCTACGGCTCCATGGAACCGTAGGAAAATCTCGTTATTTTTTACGACGTCGTACAATGTACTTGTCAGAGTCTTTGTTTTTCTTACGTGTCTTAAATCCAAGGGTTGGTTTGCCCCATGGTGACATTGGTGATTTACGTCCGATCGGCGCACGACCTTCACCACCACCGTGTGGGTGATCAACTGGGTTCATTACAGAACCACGAACTGTAGGACGAATGCCCAACCAGCGAGAACGACCAGCTTTACCAATATTGATAAGCTCGTGCTCAAGGTTACCAACCTGACCGATTGTAGCGCGGCAAGTAGATAGAATCATACGAGTTTCTCCAGAACGAAGACGCACTAGTACGTATCTGCCTTCTTTACCAAGAAGCTGAGCTTCTGCGCCAGCAGAACGAACAAGCTGTCCGCCGCGGCCTGGTTTAAGTTCGATGTTGTGAATAGTAGTACCAACTGGGATGTTGATTAGTGGAAGAGCGTTTCCTACTTTAATGTCAGCTTCAGCGCCAGACATGATTTCAGTTCCTACTTTAATTCCTTTTGGAGCAAGAATGTAACGCTTCTCTCCATCAGCATAGTTGATAAGAGCGATGTTAGCAGAGCGGTTTGGATCGTACTCGATCGTAGCAACGCGTCCTGGTATTCCATCTTTGTCTCGTTTAAAGTCGATAACACGGTATTTACGCTTGTGACCGCCACCTTGGTGACGAACTGTCAAGCGACCTTGGTTGTTACGACCGCCTTTTCTATGAATCGGTGCAAGCAACGATTTTTCCGGCTGGTCTGTTGTGATTTCAGCAAAATCAGATACTGACATACCACGACGACCGTTTGTGGTCGGTTTATACTTTTTAATCGCCATTCTTATTTCCCTCCTTCACTATTAATTTTTAGCCTTCAAAGAAGTCCAATTCTTTGCTTTCTGGTGTAAGCGTCACGATAGCTTTTTTGCGACGTGGTGTAAATCCGCTGTGGCGGCCAACACGTTTCTTTTTACCCATATAGTTCTGAGTGTTAACTCCTGCAACTTTAACTCCGAAGATTTCTTCTAGAGCACTCTTGATTTGAGTTTTGTTAGCACGAGTATCAACTTCGAAAGTATACTTTTTGTCTGCCATTACATCTGTAGTAGCTTCTGTAATAACGGGGCGCTTGATGATATCACGAGCGTTCATTACGCTAGCACCTCCTCTACTTGTTCCACAGCGTCTTTTGTCATAACTAGTTTGTCAGCTTTAAGGACATCAAGGATGTTAAGTCCAGCTGAAGTTACAACAGTAACACCAGGAATATTGCGTGCAGATAATGCAACTGCTTCGTTATAGTCTCCTGTAACGATAAGCGCCTTGTTTTCTGCAGATAAGCTTGATAGTACTGATTTCATTTCTTTTGTTTTTGGAGCATCAAAAGAAATGCTGTCCACGATGACCATATCCTCTGTTTGTACTTTAGAAGACAAAGCAGAACGGATTGCCAAACGGCGAACTTTTTTAGGTAGCTTGTAAGAATAGCTTCTTGGTGTCGGACCAAATACTACTCCACCGCCAACCCATTGTGGTGAACGGATTGAGCCCTGACGAGCACGACCTGTTCCTTTTTGGCGCCATGGTTTAGCTCCACCACCGCGTACTTCTGAACGATTTTTTACGTCATGATTACCTTGACGCATAGATGCTTGTTGCATGATAACCGCATCATACATAACACTTTCGTTTGGTTCGATGCCGAAGATTGCTTCAGCGAGTTCGATGTCGCCGACCTGTGCTCCGGTTTGGTTGAACATTGTTACTTTAGGCACTTGGATATCCTCCCTTCTTACTTAGCTTCTTTTGCTTTAACCGCGCTTTGGATAGTTACGTAGCTCTTCTTAGCTCCAGGTACGTTACCTTTTACTAGAATGACGTTACGTTCTAAATCTACTTTAACGATCTCAAGGTTTTGTACAGTTACACGTTCGCCACCCATGCGACCAGGTAGAAGTTTACCTTTCATAACACGCATTGGATCGATAGGTCCCATTGAACCTGGACGACGGTGATAACGAGAACCGTGAGTCATTGGTCCGCGAGATTGGTTGTGGCGCTTAATTGCACCTTGGAAACCTTTCCCTTTAGACGTACCAGTTACATCAACTACGTCACCTTCGTTAAAGATATCTACCTTGACTTCCTGACCAATTTCGTAACTACCTTCTGCGTTACGAATTTCTTTCACGAAGCGCTTAGGTGTTGTGCTAGCTTTTGTAGCATGGCCTTCTTCAGGCTTGTTGAAGCGAGACTTCTTCTTGTCAGCAAAACCAACTTGGATTGCTTCGTAGCCGTCTGTATCAACCAATTTCTTTTGAAGGACAACGTTTGGTTCTGCTTCAATAACAGTTACCGGGATAATATCTCCGTTGTCAGCAAAAACTTGTGTCATGCCTACTTTTCTTCCTAAGATTCCTTTGGTCATTCGTCACACCTCCTAATTGTTTTTAAATGATTTATTTAGCGTTATATTAAAGTTTAATTTCGATGTCAACGCCAGACGGTAGGTCCAAACGCATTAACGAGTCAACCGTTTGTGGTGTAGGCTCGATGATGTCGATAAGACGCTTATGCGTACGCATTTCAAACTGCTCACGAGAATCTTTGTACTTGTGTACAGCACGTAGAATTGTGTAAACAGATTTTTCCGTCGGCAACGGGATTGGTCCGGATACTTGAGCACCTGAACGTTTTGCTGTTTCTACAATTTTCTCAGCAGACTGATCTAGAATACGGTGATCATATGCTTTTAAACGAATACGAATCTTTTGCTTTGCCATTATTTCCCCTCCTTTATCGCCCATATTGTTATAGACAGTTCTCCGTGAAAATAAACCCAACACACTCGCCATGGCAAAGGGGCCGGGTGTGTCAGCAACCTTCCACATCATCGCTGTTTATGACCAACATTCTTATTATACTAAATTAAGCGCCTATATGCAAGGTTAAGCTCAATTAGAAAAGTATGTCGATCGCACACTCTTGATAGTATAACGGCCTGCGCCGAAAAATGCAAGGTCTAAAAGCAATTTCAGACTATTCAATGAATCGGTTGTAATTTCAAATGGTTCTGATCGAACCCATTTGTCTAATCTAACATAGATTCAAAATAAAAAACACCCGGAAAAATCCGGGTGTTTTGTTAAATCAATGAGATTACTCAGTGATTGTTGCTACAACGCCTGCGCCTACAGTACGTCCACCTTCACGGATAGAGAACTTAGTTCCATCTTCGATTGCGATTGGAGCGATAAGTTCAACTGTCATTTCGATGTTGTCTCCAGGCATAACCATTTCTACGCCTTCAGGAAGAGCGATTGTACCAGTTACGTCAGTTGTACGGAAGTAGAACTGAGGACGGTAGTTAGCGAAGAATGGAGTGTGACGTCCACCCTCTTCTTTAGAAAGAACGTAAACTTCAGCTTGGAACTTAGTGTGAGCTTTTACAGTTCCTGGCTTAACAAGAACTTGTCCACGCTGAATGTCGTCGCGGGATACACCACGAAGAAGTGCACCAATGTTGTCACCAGCTTCAGCATAGTCAAGAAGCTTACGGAACATTTCAACACCAGTAACTGTTGTTTTCTTGTTCTCTTCAGCAAGACCAAGAATTTCAACTTCGTCACCGACTTTGATTTGTCCACGCTCAACACGGCCAGTTGCTACTGTACCACGACCAGTGATTGAGAATACGTCCTCAACTGGCATCATGAATGGCTTGTCAGTGTCACGTGTTGGAGTTGGGATATACTCATCAACAGCGTCCATAAGTTCATAAATCTTAGCTTCGTAGTCAGCGTCGCCTTCTAGAGCTTTAAGAGCAGAACCTTTGATTACTGGAACTTCATCGCCATCGAAGTCGTATTCAGAAAGAAGATCACGAACTTCCATTTCAACTAGTTCAAGTAGTTCTTCGTCGTCAACCATGTCGCATTTGTTCAAGAATACAACTAGAGTTGGTACACCAACTTGACGAGCAAGAAGGATGTGTTCACGAGTTTGTGGCATTGGACCGTCAGCAGCAGAAACTACTAGGATTCCTCCGTCCATTTGTGCAGCACCAGTGATCATGTTTTTAACATAGTCAGCGTGACCTGGGCAGTCAACGTGTGCATAGTGACGGTTTTCAGTTTCGTACTCAACGTGTGCAGTTGAGATTGTAATTCCACGTTCGCGCTCTTCAGGAGCACCATCAATTTGATCATAAGCCATAGCAGTACCGCTACCTGAACGCTTATGAAGCACTGAAGTGATCGCAGCTGTTAGAGTTGTTTTACCATGGTCAACGTGTCCAACTGTACCAACGTTAACATGGGGCTTGGAGCGGTCGAATTTTTCTTTAGACATTAGTGTTTCCTCCTTTGATTACCAAGAAATTATCTATGCCAAGATAGGCGTATGAATGAATCAATCTCGCCTATCTTAGATTACAACAAAAGTTGGTTTGCTACAATTATTCGCCTGTAGCTTTTTTAATGATTTCTTCAGAAATTGATTTAGGTACTTGCTCGTAGTGATCGAAAGTCATTGTATAAGTACCACGACCTTGTGTACGTGAGCGAAGCGTAGTTGCATAACCAAACATTTCTGATAGTGGTACGAACGCGTTAATAACCTGAGCGTTTCCGCGTGCAGTCATACCTTCAACACGTCCACGACGGCTAGTTACATCGCCCATGATGTCTCCCAAGTATTCTTCTGGAACTACAACTTCAACTTTCATCATAGGCTCAAGAAGAGCAGGGTCACAAACAGTCTTAGCTTTTTTCAAAGCCATAGATGCTGCGATCTTAAATGCCATTTCGTTTGAGTCAACGTCATGGTAAGATCCATCAACAAGACGAGCTTTCACGTCGATTAGTGGGTAGCCTGCAAGCAGACCGTTGGCCATTGAATCGCGAAGTCCTGCTTCAACTGCAGGGATATATTCACGTGGAACAACACCACCGACAATTTTGTTTTCAAATTCAAATCCAGCGCCTTCTTCGTTAGGTTCAAATTCAACCCATACGTGTCCGAATTGTCCACGACCACCGGACTGACGTACGAATTTACCTTCAACCTTACCGGCTTTACGGATTGATTCGCGATAAGCAACCTGAGGTGCCCCAACAGTTGCTTCAACTTTAAACTCACGGCGTAAACGGTCAACGATGATATCAAGGTGAAGTTCACCCATTCCAGAAATGATCGTTTGGCCAGTTTCTTCGTTTGTTTCAGTTTTGAAAGTTGGATCCTCTTCAGCAAGCTTAGCTAGAGCAACAGCCATTTTATCTTGGTCACTCTTAGTCTTAGGCTCGATTGCTACTGAGATAACCGGATCTGGGAAGTCCATAGACTCAAGGATAACAGTATCCTTTTCATCACATAGAGTGTCACCAGTAGAAGTATCTTTCAGACCAACTGCCGCTGCGATATCTCCTGCGTAAACAGTTGAGATTTCTTCACGGGAGTTAGCGTGCATCTGAAGAATACGGCCTACACGTTCGCGCTTATCTTTAGTCGAGTTCTTAACATAAGAACCAGAAGAAAGCGTTCCTGAGTAAACACGGAAGAATGTAAGCTTACCAACGTAAGGGTCAGTCATTACTTTAAATGCAAGTGCAGAGAAAGGACCATTATCGTCAGCTGTGCGAATTACTTCTTCTTCAGAATCTTTTAGATGACCTTTAATTGCTGGAACATCAAGTGGTGAAGGTAGGTAGTCAAGTACAGCATCAAGAACAAGCTGAACGCCTTTGTTCTTAAATGCAGAACCACAAAGTACAGGATAGAATTCAACGTTACAAGTTCCTTTACGGATTGCAGCTTTGATTTCTTCAACTGTCAATTCTTCACCTTCAAGATATTTCATCATAAGGTCTTCTTCAAGCTCAGCTACAGCCTCAATAAGCTTCGTGCGGTACTCTTCAGCTTGTTCCTTGTATTCAGCAGGAATTTCGCGTGATTCTGTACGTGAACCAAGATCATCAAGATAATAGAAAGCTTCCATTGTGATGAGATCAATGATTCCTTCGAAGTCATCTTCAGCACCAATTGGTAGCTGAATAGGGTGTGCATTAGCTTGTAAACGCTCAGTTAGTGTACCTGTGGAGTATAGGAAGTCTGCTCCGAGTTTATCCATTTTGTTAATGAATACGATACGCGGTACGCCGTAGTTAGTAGCTTGACGCCAAACAGTTTCTGTTTGTGGTTCAACACCAGATTGTGCATCAAGTACTGCAACTGCTCCATCCAATACACGCAATGAACGTTCAACTTCTACTGTGAAGTCTACGTGACCAGGCGTGTCAATGATGTTAACACGGTGGTCTTTCCACTGGGCAGTGGTAGCAGCAGAAGTGATCGTGATTCCACGCTCCTGCTCCTGCTCCATCCAGTCCATCTGTGATCCACCCTCGTGAGTTTCACCAATTTTGTGGATACGCCCTGAGTAGAAAAGAATACGCTCAGTAGTTGTTGTTTTACCAGCATCGATGTGAGCCATGATACCGATATTACGTGTATCTCTTAAGGAGAATTCTCTTGCCATTAGTATTTCTCCTTCCTTTTATAAAGGGATTTGGGTTGTGTGCTGATTACCAACGGTAGTGAGCAAATGCTTTGTTAGCTTCAGCCATTTTGTGCTGTTCTTCACGCTTCTTAACAGAAGCACCTGTGTTGTTAGCAGCATCCATAATTTCGTTAGCAAGTCTTTCTACCATAGTCTTTTCACCGCGAAGACGGGAATAGTTCACAAGATAGCGAAGACCTAGAGTTGTACGACGATCAGGACGTACTTCAACTGGTACCTGGTAGTTTGCACCACCAACACGACGAGCGCGTACTTCAAGTACTGGCATAACGTTCTTCATCGCTTGGTCAAATACTTCCATAGCCTCTGTGTTTGTACGTTCCTGAATAAGATCAAATGCTTTGTATAGCACCTGTTGAGCTTTACCTTTCTGACCGTCTACCATAAGGCGGTTGATCAGGCGAGTAACTAGCTTGGATTTGTAAATTGGATCTGGTAATACGTCACGACGTTCTACTGGACCTTTACGTGGCATGGGTTAACCCCCTTTCATGTTTTAGTTAATTTTATAGCTATCATTTCTTAGCTGGTTTCGGTCTCTTAGTACCGTATTTAGAACGACCTTGTCTACGGTCGTTAACACCTGCAGTGTCAAGCGCACCACGAACAATGTGGTAACGTACACCCGGTAAATCCTTAACACGACCTCCGCGGATTAGCACTACACTGTGCTCCTGAAGGTTGTGACCGATACCCGGGATATAAGCAGTTACTTCAATTCCGTTAGTAAGACGAACACGAGCGTATTTACGCAATGCGGAGTTCGGCTTCTTAGGAGTCATCGTACCTACACGAGTACACACACCACGTTTTTGTGGAGATGAAAGATCAGTATGAGACTTTTTGAAGCTATTATATCCTTTGTTCAATGCTGGAGAATCTGATTTCTTTGATTTAGAAACGCGTCCCTTGCGAACAAGTTGGTTAATAGTTGGCATTTTGTTTTCCTCCCTTCTTTTGTTAATAGCAAGCCCACACATCCAGGTGGTTCATGTATAGATAAAAGGAAAGTTTTTGCCTGACAGGGCATGCCTTGCCCGGCAAAAACGGTTATGCTTTTATCGTAACTGTTGCTGCGCCTACTTCGATTCCACATGCCTTACCTAGCTTCTTCATAGAATCCACTCGGTAAACTGGTATGCTTTTCTCTTCGGCGAGTGCAACAACTTTAGAAGTTACCCTGCGATCAGCGTCGTCAGCGATGAAAACTTCCTTCGCTTCTCCAATCTGGAGGGCCTTTAGAGTTTGTTTCGTTCCGATAATCAATTCATCTGCCTGTGATACTTTTTCATAAGACAAGAACATATCCTCCAAAGTAACAGGATTATCGGAAGTACCTTGGATATAATATCACCCTGTACTTCCGATGTCAACACTTCCCCTGTTTATTCTTGACTAACTAACGCACTTTCTTCTTGTTCTAAAAGCTCTTCAGCCTCTTGTGCTTCACCTGCTACGTTGATTCTACGGTAACGTTGCATACCAGTACCTGCCGGAACAAGTTTACCGATAATAACATTTTCCTTAAGACCAAGTAGCTCATCACGCTTACCTTTGATAGCTGCATCAGTTAGGACACGAGTTGTTTCCTGGAAGGATGCTGCTGATAAGAATGATTCAGTTTCAAGAGACGCTTTAGTAATACCAAGAAGAACCGGACGACCAGTTGCAGGTAAGCCACCTTGTTTAAGAACTTTACGGTTAACACCTTTAAACTGGTGAATATCGATAAGGGATCCTGGCAACACTTCAGTATCGCCCGCATCAATAACACGAATCTTACGCATCATCTGACGAACCATAACTTCAACGTGTTTATCGCCAATTTCAACACCCTGCATACGGTAAACCTTTTGCACTTCTGCAAGTAGGTATTCTTGAACGCCGTCAATACCACTAATTGTTAGAAGTTGTTTAGGGTCAATCGAACCTTCAGTTAGAGGTTGACCAGCCTTCACTTCATCTCCTACAACTATTTTCAAACGAGCGCCGTATGGAACAGGGTAGTTTCTTGTTTCAGTTTCACCTTGAACGACAATCTCTTTCTTCTCTTTCACCTCAGCCAAATCAATCACTTTACCATCAAGTTCAGACACAACAGCCTGACCTTTAGGGTTACGTGCTTCAAATAGCTCCTGGATACGAGGAAGACCCTGAGTAATATCGTCTCCGGCAACACCACCTGTGTGGAATGTACGCATTGTCAACTGTGTACCTGGTTCACCGATTGATTGAGCAGCGATAATTCCAACTGCTTCACCAACTTCTACACGAGTACCAGTTGCAAGGTTACGTCCATAACACTTCTTACAAACGCCATGACTAGTGCTACAAGTAAAGGCAGAGCGGATATAGACGTTCTCAATACCAGCTTCTACGATTTCAGTAGCAATGTCTTCTGTAATTAGGTTATTTTTCTCAACAAGAACTTCGTTCGTCTCAGGATGTCTAACTTTCTTAAAGGCAACACGGCCAACAAGACGGTCAAACAACCCTTCGATTAATTCATTTCCATTCTTAATCGCACTAACTTCAAGGCCGCGATCCGTACCACAATCGTCTTCACGAACAATAACATCCTGTGCCACGTCAACAAGACGACGAGTAAGGTAACCTGAGTCAGCTGTTTTAAGGGCCGTATCGGCAAGACCTTTACGAGCACCGTGTGTTGAAATAAAGTACTCAAGCACTGTTAGACCTTCGCGGAAGCTGGATTTGATTGGAAGTTCAATGATCTGTCCAGATGGGTTTGCCATCAATCCACGCATACCTGCGAGCTGAGTAAAGTTAGATGCGTTACCACGAGCACCTGAATCACTCATCATAAAGATTGGGTTATCTTTTTCGAGTCGATTCATTAGTTTTTCCTGGATACGATCTTTCGCACTACTCCAAATCGCAATAACACGATCATATCGCTCGTCGTCAGTAATAAGACCACGACGGAATTGCTTAAGAACTTTTTCGACTTTCTCTTCAGCCTCATGAACAATTTCTTGTTTCTCAGCAAGTACCACTACGTCAGCTACACCAACGGTAATACCAGCTTTAGTTGAGAATTTGAAACCAAGATCTTTCATGCGGTCAAGCATACGAGACGTTTCAGTCACTTTGAATCGCTTAAACACCTCGGCGATGATTTTACCAAGAATACCTTTCTTAAATGGTGAAATCAATTCGCGCTGAGCAATTTCTTCTTTCACATTCACTCCGTGAGGAAGGAAGTAATTTTCCGGTGTGGCGATTTCAAGGTTATTTGTCGTCGGTTCATTAATATATGGGAATGACTCCGGAAGAATTTCGTTGAAAATCAACTTACCAACCGTTGTCACAAGCAATTGCTTGTTCTGCTCTTCAGTAAAGGCAGATTTATTCAATGATGCAGCAGGGATTGCTACGCGAGAATGAAGATGTGCAAATCCATTCTGGTAAGCAATTAATGCTTCATTTGTATCTTTGTAAACAGAACCCTCACCGATTGCTCCTTCACGTTCCATAGTAAGGTAGTAGTTACCTAGAACCATATCCTGTGACGGCGTAACAACTGGTTTACCATCTTTCGGGTTAAGGATGTTCTGTGCTGCAAGCATTAAGATACGTGCTTCAGCTTGTGCTTCAGCAGATAACGGTACGTGGACGGCCATTTGGTCACCATCGAAGTCAGCATTGTAAGCTGTACATACGAGTGGGTGAAGACGAATCGCGCGCCCTTCAACTAGAATGGGTTCAAACGCCTGAATTCCAAGTCTGTGAAGCGTTGGTGCACGGTTTAAAAGAACTGGATGTTCTTTAATTACGTTTTCCAAAACGTCCCAAACTTCAGGGTGAACTTTTTCTACTTTACGTTTCGCACTCTTAATGTTGTGTGCAAGACCTTTTGATACAAGCTCCTTCATTACGAAAGGTTTGAACAATTCAAGCGCCATTTCTTTTGGAAGTCCACATTGATACATCTTCAAGTGAGGACCTACAACGATAACGGAACGACCTGAATAGTCAACACGCTTACCTAGTAGATTCTGACGGAAACGACCTTGCTTCCCTTTCAGCATGTGAGAAAGAGATTTCAAAGGACGGTTACCAGGACCTGTTACTGGACGACCACGACGGCCGTTATCAATAAGGGCATCGACAGCTTCTTGAAGCATACGCTTCTCGTTCTGCACGATAATACTAGGAGCACCAAGATCTAACAAACGTTTCAAACGATTATTGCGGTTAATTACACGACGATACAGATCGTTTAAATCCGATGTCGCAAATCGTCCGCCGTCAAGCTGTACCATAGGACGAAGCTCTGGAGGAATAACCGGAAGAACATCTAAAATCATCCATGACGGGTTATTTCCTGAACCACGAAATGCCTCAAGTACTTCAAGACGTTTAATCGCACGAGTTCTACGTTGACCTTGTGCAGTTTTAAGCTCTTCTTTAAGGATATCTACTTCTTTATCAAGGTCGATATCAAACAGTAGTCTGCGGATTGCTTCCGCACCCATTTCTGCAGAGAATGTTTTACCATACTTTTCACGGTATGCACGGTATTCTTTTTCAGAAAGAAGTTGTTTCTTCTCAAGCGGTGTGTCTCCAGCTTCAGTGACAACATAAGAAGCAAAATAAATAACTTCTTCTAGTGCACGCGGAGACATGTCGAGAACAAGTCCCATACGACTTGGAATGCCTTTAAAGTACCAGATGTGAGAGACAGGAGCAGCAAGCTCGATGTGCCCCATTCTCTCACGACGGACTTTTGCACGTGTTACTTCAACACCGCAGCGATCACAAACGACTCCTTTATAACGGATACGTTTGTATTTCCCACAATGACATTCCCAGTCTTTTGTGGGTCCAAAGATTCGCTCACAGAAAAGACCATCTTTCTCTGGCTTCAAGGTACGGTAGTTAATGGTTTCTGGCTTCTTAACTTCTCCTCTTGACCAAGAGCGGATTTTAGCCGGTGACGCCAGACCGATTTTCATATACTCAAATTTATTGACATCTATCAAGGGGCCTACCTCCCTTTAGAATTCAGGTTTAACCCTTACTCACTCGCCTGATTTGACCCAACATTCAAGTTTAATTTCTCACTGGATTGGTCTTCTTCATCGTCTAACTCTTTCATTTCAATTTCTTGCTCATCACTTGCTAGCATTTTGACATCCATACCAAGCGACTGCAATTCTTTGATTAGAACTTTAAACGATTCTGGAATACCAGGCTCAGGAACATTTTCGCCTTTTACGATTGCTTCGTAAGTCTTAACACGTCCAACAACATCATCCGACTTCACAGTCAAAATCTCTTGAAGGGTATATGCAGCACCATATGCTTCGAGTGCCCATACTTCCATCTCACCGAAACGCTGTCCACCGAATTGTGCTTTACCACCAAGCGGTTGCTGCGTAACAAGTGAATATGGTCCAGTAGAACGTGCGTGAAGCTTGTCATCCACCATGTGAGCAAGTTTGATCATATACATGACACCGACAGAAATGCGGTTATCAAATGGTTCGCCTGTGCGACCATCGTAAAGAACAGTTTTACCATCACGTGGCATTCCTGCTTCTTCTAGTGTTTCCCATACGTCTTCTTCACGAGCTCCATCAAATACCGGTGTTGCTACGTGAATTCCAAGTGCACGTGCGGCCATACCGATATGCAACTCTAGTACCTGTCCAATGTTCATACGAGAAGGAACACCTAGAGGATTCAACATGATATCGATCGGAGTTCCATCAGGCAAGTATGGCATATCTTCTTCAGGAAGAATCCTAGAGATTACACCTTTGTTACCATGACGTCCCGCCATTTTATCTCCTTCATGAATCTTACGCTTCTGTACAATATAAACACGAACAAGTTGATTTACTCCCGGAGGAAGCTCATCGCCGTCTTCACGGTTAAAGATCTTCACATCAAGTACAATACCATCTCCGCCGTGAGGTACACGTAGAGAAGTATCACGAACTTCACGAGCTTTTTCTCCAAAGATTGCATGAAGTAGACGTTCTTCAGCAGTTAGCTCTGTTACACCTTTAGGAGTAACTTTACCTACAAGGATATCTCCGTCTTTCACTTCAGCACCCATGCGTATAATTCCGCGCTCATCAAGGTTACGCAATGCGTCTTCCCCAACATTCGGAATGTCACGAGTGATTTCTTCAGGTCCTAGCTTTGTATCGCGAGCTTCTGATTCGTACTCTTCGATGTGAATTGAGGTATAAACGTCATCTTTTACAAGACGTTCGCTCATAATAATAGCATCCTCGTAGTTGTAACCTTCCCATGTCATAAACCCGACTAGGACGTTACGCCCAAGGGCCATTTCACCTTTTTCCATTGAAGGTCCGTCGCCAAGGATTTCTCCTTTTACAACGCGATCGCCTTCAACAACAATAGGCTTTTGGTTATAGCACGTTCCCTGGTTGGAACGAATGAATTTAAGCAATTTGTAACGATCAAGATCGCCTTTCACTTCCTGTCCATCAATGACGGAGATACGACGAACATGAATTTCTGCAGCAGATGCAAACTCGACTAGACCGTCATGCTTACAAATCACAGCAGCACCGGAATCTTTTCCGTTAACATGCTCCATACCTGTTCCGACAATTGGTGCTTCAGGAACCATCAAAGGTACAGCTTGACGCTGCATGTTCGCACCCATAAGCGCACGGTTGGAGTCATCATTCTCAAGGAACGGAATACAAGCCGTTGCGGCCGAAACTACCTGTTTCGGTGATACGTCCATGTAATCAATTTTTTCACGAGCGATGATAATGTTTTCGCTACGGAAACGAGCAACAATATCTTCGTCTTGGAATGAACCATCATCGTGTAGCTTAGCATTTGCCTGTGCCACAACGTAGTTATCCTGTTCATCAGCAGTTAGGTAGTCAATAAACTCCGTCACTTTACCTGTTTCAGGATCTACTCTGCGGTATGGCGTTTCAATAAAGCCAAATTTATTAACTCTCGCATAAGAAGACAATGAGTTAATAAGTCCGATGTTTGGTCCCTCTGGAGTTTCGATCGGACACATTCTGCCATAGTGGGAGTAATGTACGTCACGAACTTCAAAGCCAGCACGCTCACGTGTTAAACCACCAGGTCCTAGAGCAGATAAACGACGCTTGTGAGTTAACTCAGCTAGCGGGTTTGTCTGATCCATAAACTGGGACAACTGAGAGCTACCAAAGAATTCTTTAATAGAAGCGATAACAGGACGAATGTTGATAAGCGCCTGAGGCGTAATAACGTTCGTATCCTGAATAGACATACGTTCACGAACGACACGTTCCATACGAGATAAACCGATACGGAATTGGTTCTGAAGTAGTTCACCTACAGAACGAAGACGACGGTTACCTAGGTGATCAATGTCATCTGTGTTACCTACTTGATGTAGAAGGTTAAAGAAATAGTTAATAGAAGAAATGATGTCGCCAGGTGTGATATTCTTCACGCCTGTTTCAACTCCACCATTACCAATTACATTAATGACTCTTTCCCCTTCTGGATCATCAGGTGCGTATACCTTAATGGATTGCAGACCGATAGACTCATCTTCAATTACTCCACCGTGAGGTTCAACGTCTTTAAATCCAACGTTAGTCTCTAGAGCAGGAAGGATTCTGTCCAGTAGACGACGATCAAGGATCGCGCCTTCTTCTGCAATCACTTCGCCTGTTTCAGGATCAACAAGCGTTTCCGCAAGACGTTGATTGAATAGACGATTTTTAATATGAAGCTTCTTGTTAATCTTGTAACGTCCTACGTTCGCAAGATCATAGCGCTTTGGATCAAAAAAGCGAGAATCAAGTAAGCTTTTGGCGTTATCGACAGTCGGAGGCTCGCCAGGACGTAAGCGTTCGTAGATTTCTAGAAGCGCTTTTTCCGTGCCGTCCGTGTTGTCTTTTTCCAGGGTATTGCGAAGATACTCATCTTCACCTAGGAGATCTATGATTTCTTGATCAGACCCAAACCCTAACGCTCTGAGCAGCACCGTAATTGGTAGCTTTCTAGTACGATCAATTCGTACATAGACAATATCTTTGGCATCAGTTTCAAATTCCAGCCATGCTCCTCGGTTTGGAATGACAGTAGCTGTATATCCTTTTTTGCCGTTCTTATCGATCTTTTCACTATAGTAGACACTTGGAGAACGCACGAGCTGAGATACGATTACGCGTTCTGCCCCATTAATAATAAACGTACCTGTTTCAGTCATTAATGGGAAGTCACCCATGAACACTTCCTGTTCCTTTACTTCGCCTGTTTCTTTATTGATCAAGCGTACTTTTACACGTAAAGGCGCAGAATAGGTCACATCTCGCTCTTTGGTTTCTTCCACGGGATACTTAGGTTCACCGAGGCTGTAATCAATAAATTCCAGCACAAGATTACCAGTGAAATCTTCGATTGGAGAAATATCCTGAAACATTTCTCGTAAACCCTCATCAAGAAACCATTGATAAGAAGCCGTTTGAATCTCAATTAGATTTGGCAAATCCAACACTTCTTTGATTCGCGCGTAGCTTCTTCTTTGGCGGTGGCGTCCATACTGAACTAGTTGGCCTGTCAAATGATTCACCCCTCAAATCCAGCGTATTTATTTTCTTAGCCCAATGATATTCTGTTTTAAAAAGAATCTATCGTTGGACAAAAAAAGAAAAAGGGCATTGATAAAAATTCCCCTTAACTATAAGCGATTATATTAGTTTTTCCAGACGACGGCATTTTATACCTCTTTGCACACGAATGTGAAAAAGGCCTGGAAAATCCATCATTGGCATTATATTATATTAGCATAGGCCATCCATGAAGTCAAAGGATATTTTCATATTTTACTTGACTGCTTTAAGAATATAGTATCCTTTCTTTTTCACGACGGTTTCAACATGCTCAAACATTTCTTCGAGTCTGGTTATTGCAGATGGGGCCCCTTGCTTCTTTTGGATCACTACCCAAAGCGTCCCACCTTTTTTTAAAACGTCATAGGCCTCTTCAAGAATTCCATGAACAACTTGTTTACCTGCACGTATAGGAGGGTTCGTAAGGACAGACGCGAACGTTTTATCTTTTACGGCATTCAACTGATCACTTGCCATAACGCTCAAATTATGAACGCGATTCTTAATGGCATTGCTCATCGCAAGCTCTGTTGCGCGTTCATTTATGTCTAGCATATAAAAATAACGATTTGAAAATTCAGAAGCAAGTGAAATGCCGATCGGGCCATAGCCACATCCAACATCAACAATATCCCCTTCAAGTTCAGGTTCTTCAAATGATTCGATTAGAAGTTTACTCCCAAAATCGATTTCCTTCTTTGAAAAAACACCAGAATCAGTCGTGAATTGAAATTTACTTCCCCGTAAATCCGCATCAATTTTGTTCGGACTGCTTTTCACACCCGGATTCTTCGTATAATAATGTTCACCCATTGCTTTCCCTCTTTTCAACGTCATTTCTATAAGCCTAACCCCTATAACCAAACCAAAAATAATAGCGTCAAATAACAAAAAGCTCGCTTTTAAAAGCGAGCTTTTGTTTCAAACGACTACTTAACTTCGATTACTGCGCCAACTTCTTCAAGCTTGCCTTTAAGCTCTTCAGCTTCTTCTTTAGCAATGCCTTCTTTAATCGGGCTTGGTGCGCCATCAACTAGTTCTTTAGCTTCTTTCAAGCCAAGACCAGTGATTTCGCGAACAACTTTGATGACCTTGATTTTGCTGCTTCCAGCACTTTCAAGAACTACGTCAAATTCAGATTGCTCTTCAGCAGCACCTTCTGCTGCGCCACCTGCTGCTGCTACTGGAGCTGCTGCAGTTACACCAAATTCTTCTTCGATTGCTTTAACTAGGTCGTTAAGCTCAAGAACTGTCATTTCTTTGATTGCTTCAATGATTTGCTCGTTACCCATGAGTAAATCCTCCTTAATTTTTGTTTTATTTATACCAATTGATAGGCCGTGCGTTTACGCGCCTTGTTCTTCCTTTTGATCAGCCACAGCTTTTGTAGCAAGTGCCATATTGCGCATAGGTGCTTGAAGCACAGATAGCAACATAGAAAGTAGTCCATCGCGGTTTGGTAGGTCCGCAAGTTCTTTGATCTTTTCTACTGATACAACGCCGCCTTCGATTACGCCAGTCTTGATTTCAAGAGCTTCGTGATTCTTAGCGAAGTTGTTCAAAATTTTAGCAGGAGCAACAACATCTTCATTGCTGAACGCGATTGCCGTAGGTCCGACAAGGTGTTCATTCAAATCAGTAAGTTCAAGCTCTTCTGCCGCGCGACGAGTCATTGTGTTCTTGTAAACACGGAACTCAACGTTTGCATCACGCAATTGCTTACGAAGCTCAGTTACTTCAGAAACATCAAGTCCACGATAATCAACAAAAATTGTTGATTGGCTATCACGTAGTTTGTCTGCAATTTCCGTAACTAGTTGCTTCTTCTGTTCAACTATACTGCTCATAGTTCCACCTCCTAAAGAAATGTATCTATACCGCCCTGGAATATGAGGTCATATAAAAAGCCTTCACATCCGAAGACATGAAGGCTTTACGATTACATACGTATCGAATCACTTCACACCTCGGCAGGATATTAAGTGCAAGAACACCCCTGCTGTCTACGGTACAGAAAGTATTAATTTATCAAACAACATTTACAAGTATATTTAATAGCTACGCAAATGTCAACAGCTAATTTAATTAGCGGTAAGTTGATGCGTTAACTTTAACACCAGGTCCCATTGTAGATGTAACCGAAATGTTTTTAAGGTACGTACCTTTAGCTGCTGCTGGCTTAACTTTCACAAGTGTTTCTACAAGTGTGTTTAAGTTTTCAACAAGCTTGTCAGCTTCGAAAGATACTTTACCGATCGGTGCATGGACGTTACCAGCACGATCAACGCGGTACTCTACTTTACCAGCTTTGATTTCGTTAACAGCTTTTTCAACGTCGAACGTTACTGTTCCAGTTTTCGGGTTCGGCATTAAACCTTTTGGTCCAAGTACACGACCTAGTTTACCAACTTCGCCCATCATGTCTGGAGTTGCAACGATTACGTCAAACTCAAACCAACCTTCGTTGATTTTAGCGATATAGTCTGCTTCTCCTACATAGTCAGCGCCAGCTGCTTCAGCTTCTTTAGCCTTTTCACCTTTAGCGAAAACAAGAACGCGTTGTGTTTTACCAGTTCCGTTTGGAAGTACAACCGCGCCACGAACCTGCTGGTCGTTTTTCTTAGGGTCTACTCCAAGACGAACTGCTGCTTCAACTGTTCCATCAAAGTTTCCTACAGATGTCTTTTTCACAAGTTCAACTGCTTCTTGAGGCTCATAGAAAGTTGTACGTTCAACTAGCTTGGCAGCCTCCTGGTATCTCTTACCTCTTTTTGCCATTTTGTGTTCCTCCTTGAATGTGGTTTAGCGGATTAACCTCCCACTATTTATGACGCCAAAATGTCGACATCATAATAAAAGTTGCGAACCTGTATAACACAGGCAGGAATCCCTTTTAATCGCAACGGCTTGTGTAACATTAATCTTCGATCGTAATTCCCATGCTACGTGCAGTACCTTCAACCATACGCATTGCAGAATCAACATTCGCTGCGTTAAGGTCTGGCATTTTTGTTTCAGCGATTTCACGCACTTTATCACGCTTCACAGTCGCAACTTTGTTGCGGTTTGGTTCACCAGAACCTGACTCGATACCTGCTGCTTTCTTAAGAAGAACTGCAGCTGGTGGAGTTTTAGTGATAAATGTAAATGAACGGTCTTCAAAAACCGTAATTTCTACTGGAATGATCATACCAGCTTGGTCAGAAGTACGAGCATTAAACTCTTTACAGAATCCCATAATGTTAACTCCAGCTTGACCTAGTGCAGGTCCTACTGGCGGTGCAGGATTCGCCTTCCCAGCCGGGATTTGCAATTTAACAACCTTGATTACCTTTTTAGCCACGCGACACACCTCCTTAAGTCCGTGATGTGGTATTTGGGTGTTTTACACCCTCCCACCTTATATATCAATTGAATGTCTCGATTAGTATGAGACTCATGAAACATTAAAATTCTATCATTAATCGAAAAGTTAAGCAAGGACTTTTCAATTAGAACTTCTCAACTTGTCCGAAATTAAGTTCAACAGGCGTTTCTCTGCCAAACATATTTACGTGCACTTTGACCTTTCCTTTGTCCGTATCGATCCCTTCAACAGAACCTACGAAATCAGCAAATGGACCTTCTTTCACTTTAACTTTCTCTTTAAGTTCAAAGTCTACATCTACTTTTGGTTGCTCCATACCCATTTGCTTAAGAAGTGATTCCACTTCTTCCGGAAGCAATGCAGTCGGTTTAGACCCAGCACCACTAGACCCTACGAATCCAGTAACACCTGGTGTATTCCGAACGACATACCATGAATCATCTGTCATGACCATTTCTGTAATAACATAGCCAGGAAAGACTTTTTTCATAACTGTCTTTTTCTTGCCGTTCTTCTCTTCTGTTTCTTCTTCTACCGGGACGAGAACACGAAAGATCTTATCCGTCATGCCCATTGTCTCAACCCTTTTCTCAAGGTTGGTTTTTACTTTGTTTTCATACCCCGAGTACGTATGAACAACATACCATCTTTTTTCCATATTTGCAGGACTGCGTCCTTCCCTCCCCAGCTCATTTACTCTCTCATTCTAACCTTCTGAATGAAAATTTATAACGAATTATCCTAAAATGAGGCGGATTATCGAGGAAATACCCTGGTCAATCAATGCGAAGAAAACAGCTATAAAAATAACCGTTGTAACAGTTACAATCGTATAGCGTGTTAATTCCTTACGCGTTGGCCAACTTACCCGCTTCATTTCACTTGCGACATTACGAAAGAACTTACCAGAACGTTGAACAATACTTGCCATTACTTGTTACCCCCAATTAATCTGGTGGAAAACTCCCCCGAGAATCTATTTTGATAAGGTTTGCCTCAAGAAGCAAACACCCTTCGAGGCATTACTTTGTTTCACGATGGACAGTGTGAACATCGCAGTATTTGCAATACTTCTTAACTTCCATGCGGGCCGGGCTCGTCTGTGAGTTTTTCATAGTTGTATAGTTTCGGCTATTGCATTGAACACATGCTAGTACTGCCTTTTTTCGCATAATGACACCTTCCTAAGCCGCGCAGTAGTGAAGTTTGTAATTTATATAAGCTATATTATTTCAAAAAAGAGCAAAATAAAAAAACGTTCAGCTACCCTGTGACGTTCTTACAAACCTAACAAAAAATTGACATTCTTACTTTTATCACTTTATCACAGCGTGTTTCAGCATGTCAATAAAGCGTCGGATAGGTACTCATAAGAAAAGAACAGGGAACTCGCCCCTGTTCTTTTCCCTAACCATCTTAGGTTTGTCCATATTAAAGGCTGACTTCACGTAGTTCGAGATAACGCTCTAACTTGCGTTTCACTCGTTGCAATGCGTTATCAATTGACTTGACGTGACGGTTTAGATCAACCGAAATTTCTTGGTATGAACGTCCATCGAGATAGAGCATTAGCACCTTTCTCTCTAAATCGCTCAAAATTTCTGACATTTTAAGTTCGATGTCATCAAATTCTTCCTGATTAATAATTAATTCCTCAGGATCTGTTACTTTCGTGCCGCATATAACGTCTAGAAGCGTACGATCAGACTCTTCATCGTAAATTGGCTTATCAAGCGATACGTAAGAGTTAAGCGGAATATGCTTCTGTCTTGTAGCGGTTTTGATAGCTGTAATCATCTGCCGGGTGATGCATAATTCGGCAAACGCTTTAAAAGATGAGAACTTGTCTCCTCTAAAATCACGAATGGCTTTGTAGAGACCGATCATCCCTTCTTGGATGATATCTTCTCGGTCTGCTCCAATGAGAAAATACGACCTCGCCTTAGCGCGTACGAAATTTTTGTACTTCGTAATCAAATGTTCCAACGCTCTACTGTGACCTTCATGAACCATGATGACGAGCATTTCATCATCAAGTTGATCGAATGCTACGTGTTCCAGGTGTCTTTGGTCTACTGACAGTTGTTCTTGATTTACCGTGCTTTCTTTGAGGTCTACTGTACTCAATATGCGTTCCCCCCGACCAGTACGCTATATAGAAATATTATACAGTACGTGTCGAAAAATCGTCAACCGCCTATTTACCGCCTCTTCGCCATTTTTCAAATATTTCGCTAATTTCTTCTGATAAATGCAGGCCACCAGAACGATTGCGACGATTTTCAGTATTTACACTTTTTTCAATTCCTTTTTCAATTCCTTGCATTTCGTTGTAAAGTTCACGCGCAGATTTCCTAAGTGCACCTTGGCCAAAGATAGCCCATTGCTCTGTAAAATCTGATGTTGCCACATGTATTTGCGTTCTTATACCCTTCAGTTCCCTCGCCATTTTCTCAATCCGCTCATCTGCTGTTTCATTTTCTCTCGTATAAATAACATCAATTCTGTATTGGCTATGACGTTTTTCAATACCATGAGAGAGGTGAGCGTCAAAAACGACGATCACCTGATACCCGGTATAAGCTTGATATTCGGCCATTTTTTCAATTAGAAGCTCACGTGCTTTACTGAAATCTCTCTCTTTAAGTGTTCGCAATTCTGGCCATGCACCAATAATGTTATAGCCATCAACTAACAGCACGTCCATTATTTACTCCCCCAAAGGATGACGTTGTCGGTAAACCTCATACATCATTAACCCTGCAGCAACTGAAGCGTTGAGAGAGGTTACTTTTCCGGCCATTGGAAGACTTACTAAGAAATCACATTTATCCTTAATAAGACGTCCCATCCCTTTACCTTCACTTCCGATGACAAGTCCGATCCCCATATCATAGTCTGCCTGACGATAGTCCTGCCCCCCGGTTGCATCAGTGCCCACAAACCACAAGCCGCGGTCTTTCAACTCGTCCATTGTTCTAGCAAGGTTCGTTACTCGCGCAACCGGGATATACTCAATCGCTCCTGTAGAAGATTTGGCAACGGTAGAAGTTAAACCAACCGCTCTTCTTTTTGGAATAATAACTCCATGAGCTCCTGCAGAATCCGCTGTTCTTAATATAGATCCTAGATTATGAGGATCTTCAATTTCATCAAGAATAAGGAAAAACGGCGGCTTCCCAGAATCCTCTGCTTTCTTAAATAAATCCTCAAGATCAGCATATTCATAAGCCGCAATTGAAGCGACAACACCTTGATGGTTACTTTCCCCGGATAGTTGTTCTAGCTTTCGTTTCGGCACGAACTGCACGAGTACATTTTGTTCCTTTGCTTTTTGTATCAAGTTTTGAAGAGGGCCTTTTTGAGACCCTTCATTTATCCAAATTTTATTGATTTCGTGTCCCGATCGTAATGCTTCAAGAACCGAATTTCGTCCTACAATAAATTCTTTATCCATCTGACTTCACTTCTTTCTTCGGTTGTTCTACGAATTCATAAAGCTTTTGTAACAATTCATTTACTCTCTCTTCATTTCCCTTTAAATGATGGTACCCAAACAAAGCTTCAAGGGCTGTTGAATATTTGTACGTACTTACGCTCGTATTCTTTGGGACAGTTCCCGATTTAGCATTTCTTCCTCGGCGCACAACACCAGCTTCTTCCTCTGTCAGCCATTCTTTGTTTAATACATGGTGCAGGAACGCTGCCTGTGCTTTTGCAGAAACATACGTCGTTGCTGTTTGGTGCAGCTGATTAGGTCGAATGTGACCAAGTGAAAGCAGCCGCTTCCGAACGTTAATTTCAATAACAGAATCTCCCATATAAGCAAGCGCAAGTGAATTAAGTTGTTTTGCATCGATTTCCTTCATGCGCTACATCCTTTTCCAGCGAACGCCTTGAGGTGTATCCTCAAGAAGAATTCCCTGTTCTTTTAATTCATCACGAATTTCATCTGCTCTTCCAAAATCACGTTGCTTCCTTGCTTCATTTCGTTCTTCTATCAGTTGATCCACATCTTCATCAAGTAGAGCTTTTTCTCTTTTGAAGGAAATGCCAAGAACGGAACCAAAGTCTTCAAAGCGCTCCATAAATAGTTCAAGAATCTCCATGGATGAATTTGTCCCCTGGAGGTAGAGATTAGCTTCTTTAGAAAGTTCAAATAAAATGGAGATCGCATTCGCCGTATTAAAATCATCGTCCATTTCTGTAACGAAGCGTTCACGATATCCCTCAATTCTCTCTTGCCATTTCTCAACTTCTCCATCAAGGTCAGCACTGTGTTGAAGGCGGTGCTCAAGGTTTTCTACCGTATCCTTAATGCGATCAAGTCCTGTTTTAGCACTTGCCAAGAGCTCATGGTCAAAGTTAATGGGATTACGATAATGAACAGACAACATAAAGAATCGAATCGCTTCTGGGTCATGCTGTTTAATCAAGTCATGAACAAGGACAAAATTACCTAGTGATTTAGACATTTTCTCGTTGTTAATATTGATATACCCGTTGTGAAGCCAATAATTCGCAAAAGTATGCCCAGTTAACGCTTCCGTTTGCGCTACTTCATTTTCATGGTGAGGGAATGCCAGATCTTTTCCTCCCGCATGAATATCAATTGTATCTCCTAAATATTTCTTCGCCATCGCCGAGCATTCAATGTGCCAGCCTGGTCGCCCCTCTCCCCATGGACTCGCCCATGAAATTTCACCTTCTTTTGCAGATTTCCAAAGTGTAAAATCAAGAGGGTCT
Source organism: Anaerobacillus sp. 63XJN7_4_ISO-PGPR-S23-413 (assembly GCF_056173725.1). Lineage (NCBI taxonomy): Bacteria > Bacillati > Bacillota > Bacilli > Caryophanales > Bacillaceae > Anaerobacillus > Anaerobacillus sp. 63XJN7_4_ISO-PGPR-S23-413. The sequence continues at coordinate 121,897 of NZ_CM149688.1, read as the reverse complement.
TCTTTCTTTTCACCCACCACAATTCGAGAACCGAGCTTAAGCTCATCGATGGACTGGTGTGAAAGTTTTCCATAACCTTCGAATTGACGAGTTCTAAAGTACACATCTCCTTCAGACTCATATGCGTAGTTCTTTTCAATAAGAGCTGTGATAAAATCAATGATTTCCTGCATGTTCTCTGTTACTCTTGGATGTTCGTCTGCTTTCTTAACGCCAAGCGCACCCGTATCTTCATGATAAGCACCGATAAATCGTTCAGCCACTGCCGGTACATCTTCACCCAATTCATTGGCCGCTCGAATCAATTTATCATCTACATCCGTAAAGTTAGAAACATACTGCACATCATAATCTCTGTATTGCAGATAACGACGGACAACATCAAAGACAATAGCAGGGCGCGCGTTACCAATATGAATATAGTTGTATACGGTCGGACCGCACACGTACATCCGTACTTTACCTTCTTCAATTGGTTGAAACGTTTCTTTTTTCTGTGTCAATGTATTATATAGCTTAATCGCCATAACTTTCACTCCTCTTCCTTAACGTTCGGACTTCCTCTGTTAACTCTCGCAATTCTTGTTCCATTTGTTTAAATTTATCAGCCACTGGATCCGGCATCTTATGATGGTCAAGATTATGTGGAACTTTCACTCCATTTTGGATAACGACTCTTCCAGGTATACCTACCACAGTTGAATTAACAGGCACATCCTGCAAAACAACTGACCCGGCACCTACTTTGGAATTCTCTCCTATCGTGATGGAGCCTAGCACCTTCGCTCCCGTCGCAACAAGCGTATTATCCCCAAGAGTTGGATGACGTTTCCCTTTTTCTTTACCAGTTCCCCCAAGTGTTACGCCTTGGAATAACGTCACATTATTTCCAATCTCACATGTTTCTCCAATAACAACACCCATACCGTGATCAATAAAACAACGTTCTCCAATTGTTGCTCCTGGATGAATTTCGATACCTGTGAAAAATCGACTGATTTGCGATACTGCTCTAGCAAGAAAGAAAAACTTCTTTTTCCAAAACCAGTGTGCCACTCGATGTGACCATATTGCGTGAAGGCCAGCATAAGTTAGAATAACCTCAAAATAACTTCGTGCTGCTGGATCTTGATCAAAGACCACATCGATATCCTGCTTCAACGTCTTCCACATGTCTTCACCTCTCTCCGTATACTCCCATAAGATCAACTAGAATGTAGGTTCACCATCTCTGCGTTCCAAAGAATAATAATTATTAAAAAAAGCGCCCCTGTGTGATGACTCCATCACACAGAGACGCTATTTGCGTGGTTCCACTCTGCTTCGAACATTTTTACAAATGTTCCTATCACCGATAACGGCGGCACCGCTCCTACCTAATAACCATAAAGGCTTTCTGTAGAAGACTCAGAGGGGCATTTCAATGAGTAAATACTTAAGCTGCTTTCAGCCGAGGACAGCTCTCTCTATAAAGAATTACACTCATTTACTTTTCCTCTTCAACGTTTGTTGTCAATTCGCTTATTATTATGCTTTACTCATCGCAAGAACTTGATTCAAACGAGCATTAACTGCTTCCCTTCCAAGTAAGGCAATCGCCTGTGGAAGTTCAGGACCATGTGTTTCACCTGTAGTAGCCACACGGATTGGCATAAAGAGTTTCTTCCCTTTATGACCAGTTGCCTTTTGAGTAGCCTTGATAGCTGATTTAATTGCAGCTGGCTCAAATTCTTCAACTTCTTTAAGTTGGTCTAAGAATCCTTGCATCACTTCAGGAATTTGCTCTTCGTTTAGTACTGTCATTGCCTCTTCATTATACTGAATTTCTTGCTTAAAGAACAACTCAGTAAGCTCAACAATTTCTCTACCATAGTGAAGTTGTTCTTGATAAAGGGCGATTAGTTCTTGAGCCCATTCCTTTTGTTCCGCTGTCATTTCATGAGGGAACCTTCCTGCTTCAACAAGATGTGGAAGAGTCAGTTCAACCACTCGATCAAGACTCGCCTGTTTAATATATTGATTATTCATCCAGTAGAGTTTTTGTGAATCAAAAACTGCCGGCGAAGTGGACAAGCGTTCTGGATCAAAGATTTCGATCAATTGCTCTTTCGTAAACAGCTCTTCTTCTCCCTTAGGCGACCAACCAAGTAGTGTCACAAAATTAAATAACGCTTCTGGAAGAAAACCTAAGTCATGGTACTGTTCAATATACTGCACAATTGATTTATCCCGCTTACTAAGCTTCTTCTTCTGATCATTAACGATCAGTGTCATATGACCAAATTTAGGTGGTTCAAAACCAAATGCTTCGTAGATCATTAACTGCTTAGGTGTGTTTGAGATATGATCATCCCCACGAAGAACGTGAGAAATCTTCATATGGTGATCATCGAGAGCAACGGCATAGTTGTAAGTCGGAATACCGTTCTTCTTAACGATAACAAAGTCGCCAATTCCATTCGATTCAAAGGATACGCGGTCTTTTACAACATCGTCAAACGAATATTCTTTATCACGTGGAACTGCAAAACGAATGCTCGGTTCTCTACCTTCTGCTTCTAACTTTTCACGCTGGTCTTCTGTAAGATGTCGACATTTTCCAGAATATCGCGGCATTTCTCCTCGCGCACGCTGTGCTTCTCGCTCTGCCTCAAGCTCATCTTCTGTACAATAACATTTATATGCAAGTTCTTTATTCAAAAGCTCTTTTGTATGTTCAGTATAAATATCTAGACGTTCCATTTGAGTATATGGACCGTATTCTCCCTCTTTATCGATACTCTCATCCCAATCCATTCCTAGCCACTTTAAGTAATCAAGCTGATTCTCAACGCCACCTTCAACATTACGAGACTGGTCCGTATCTTCAATACGAATGATGAACTTACCGCCTTGATTTCTAGCAAACAAATAATTAAATAACGCCGTTCTTGCATTCCCAATATGTAAATAACCTGTTGGGCTCGGCGCATAACGTACGCGTACTTCGTTTCCCATTATATCCACCACCATTAATTATTATCTTTAACTGTCTTATTATTTTACCATTACCGTCAAATTATCGGTCAAGCTTTTTGAAGCAACACGACAACTTCAGCCGCAATTCCTTCCCCTCTACCAGTAAATCCAAGCTTCTCTGAAGTAGTAGCCTTCACATTTACCTGACTAATGTCACACTCAAGTAAATGAGCAATCACTTCACGCATAGCTGAAATATGAGGAGCCATTTTGGGAAGCTGCGCAATAATTGTGCAATCCACATTACCGAGCGTGAAGCCTTTTTCCTTCACAATTCCAAATACATGTCGAAGAAGTTCCTTTGAATCAGCATCTTTAAAAGCTTCATCTGTATCGGGAAAATGTTTTCCTATATCGCCTTCTCCAATAGCCCCAAGACAAGCATCCGCAACGGAATGTAGGAGTACGTCAGCATCGGAATGACCAAGCAAACCTTTCTCAAATGGAATGGTAACCCCTCCAATAATACACGGACGGTCTTCCACTAACTTATGTACATCAAAGCCATGACCAACTCGCATTAAACTCCACTCTCCCTCTTCTCTCGCAAGATCGCTCTCGCAAAAATTAAATCTTCAGGTGTTGTTAATTTCACATTCCAATAATCCCCCGGGATCACTTGGACTGAGCGTCCATTCATCTCTACTAAACTGGCGTCATCAGTTCCAATCACACCGTTCTCCTCAGCCCATTTATGAACTCCTTTGATGACCGAAAGACGAAAAGCCTGTGGAGTTTGCACGGCCCACAAGCTTGAGCGATCAATGGTTTTCTGCACCTTCAGTTCATCCACTTGCTTCACTGTGTCCTTAACTGGAACAGCTACAATCGCACCATCGTAATCTTTAGCTGCTGTCGCCGCTTGATTTGCAACTTCATGTGTAAAAAATGGACGGGCACCATCGTGAATTAAAACAATTTTATCCCCTTGCAATGCTTTAAGTCCTTCATAAACACTTTGCTGACGTTCATAGCCACCTGTTACGACATGACTTACCTTTGTTAGTCCATATTCCTGAATAAGCGAGTGAAAATCTTCATGCTCACGTTCATTTACAGCGAGCACGATCTCCTCGCAATGTGGGTCACTCTGAAAAACCGATATCGTATGAACGATAATCGGTTTTCCTTCAAGCATAATAAATTGTTTGTTTTTCCCTGCGTTCATCCTTTTTCCCTGTCCGGCAGCAGGAATGACTACTGAATATTTCAAAGCTAGAACCCCCGTCGCCTATCACTTAAAGTGCTTTTTCGAGTAGTTTGGGTTTGGCAAAAATCATGCGTCCAGCTGATGTCTGCAATACGCTCGTTACAAGAACATCAATCGTTTTGCCAATATAATTCCTACCTTCTTCCACTACTATCATTGTACCATCGTCTAGATAGGCTACGCCCTGATTATATTCTTTTCCATCTTTGATGACTTGAACATTAAGCTCTTCACCAGGGAGAACGACTGGTTTAACCGCATTGGCTAAATCGTTGATGTTCAACACTTGAACCTTTTGAAGTTCGCATACTTTATTTAAGTTAAAGTCGTTTGTAACAACCATGCCATTAACAAGCTTGGCAAGCTTAACCAGTTTACTATCAACTTCTTGAATTTCTTCAAAATCACCTTCGTATATTTCCACATTCACCGCAAGCTCTTTTTGTATCTTGTTTAGTATATCAAGACCTCGACGACCACGGTTTCGTTTCAAAACGTCTGATGAATCAGCAATATGCTGCAATTCCTCTAGTACAAATTGTGGTATAACGAGTGTTCCTTCAAGAAAACCAGTTTGACAGATATCAGCAATTCTTCCATCAATAATTACGCTTGTATCAAGGATCTTCAATTTGGATGAACCAGAATCAATCTCATCCTCATCGTTATCCTTTTTCTTATCTTTTCCTTTGGTGTTCGAGAAAAGATTAATAAGCTCATCACGCTTTTTAAATCCAACCTGGAATCCAAAATACCCAAGCAAAATGGTAATGAAAATCGGCAGAATGTTACTCACAACTGGAAAGTTAATCTCAGCCAGAGGTACGGTTAGTAAAAATGCAATTATAAGTCCAATAATCAGTCCAATTGCCCCAAATAGTACGTCTCCAACCGGTGCACTAACAACCTTTTCTTCAACCAGACGAATGAAATCGACAATATAATCTGTCACCCAAAAAGTTGCTAAAAAGAATAACACCGCTCCTATGACAGCACCTGCATAAGAATTAGTAAATACTGCTGGAAGGTCCCCTATATTGAGTAATTGTATTAAATCTGGTAAGTATACTAATCCCAGTGCTCCGCCTAAAATGATAAAAAATAACTGTACAATCCACTTTATCATTGACGTTTTCACCTCCTTTTAACATTATAAACAAATTCTCAGAATTGAAACATAAATCCTTGAAGTTTGTGAATTTTATAGTATGATTATAGGTTAGCTTGCATGACTATAAATTAATTATAGATTAGCACACCCCCTATGGAATGTCTATTTCACAGCCCTATATGTGGCGATCTACAAAGAGTTGCTCCTGAATTCGTTTCAATCCATCTTTAATTTTCTTAGCTCGAATGGCCCCAATTCCATCTACATGATCGAGTTCTTCAATAGAGGCTTTAGAAATAGCGTTAAGGTTTTCAAAACTATCTACCAAGTTCTCAATTATATTTGATGGCAGTCTCGGAATTTTATGCAAGATCCGATACCCTCTCGGTGCTACATTCTCATTTTGATCATGATAACCCAGAATTCTCATAATGGCATTGTCTTCTAGTAAGTCATCACTTGAAAGCTTCTTTAAACGTTTCATAACATCAGCTGGAGATTCATCCACATCTTTTACGTAATCTCCAATCAGCCACTTTGCTTCCGATTCAAGATTCGAAACAAGCTCTTCCATCTGCATACTAATCAGTCGACCTTCCGTACCAAGCTCATTAATGTAGTTAAGGATCTCTTTTTTGATGCGCAAAACCATCTCAATACGATGGATAACTTGAGCAACTTCCTGAAGGGTTACGAGTTCTTCAAACTCAAGAGCTCCGAGATCGGTAATCCCTTGATCAAGAACTGATTTGTATTTTTCAAGTGTTTGCATCGCCTGATTCGCTTTTGTCAGTATAACGCCGATTTCCTTTAATGAATAACGAATACTTCCTTGATAAAGTGTAATAACGTTGCGACGTTGTGAGATCGAGATCACTAGATTACCTGTTTGCTTGGCGACGCGTTCCGCTGTTCGATGTCGGATACCCGTCTCTGTAGACGGGATCGAAGTCTCGGGTATTAACTGTGTATTAGCATAAAGGATTTTAGAAGCTTCTTTGTTCAAAATAATGGCTCCATCCATTTTCGCAAGCTCATACAGGTAAGCAGGGGTAAACCGACACTCTATTGAAAATCCACCATCAACAATATCCTGCAATTTCCCATCATACCCCACAACGATTAAACCGCCAGTATTGGCTCGTAGTATATTATCGATTCCATGCCTTAACTGCGTACCGGGTGCAACGATTTTTAGAATTTCATTTATGATTTCCTGCTGCTTATCGATCTCCATCTTCTACCCTCCTAGCGCTTCATTTAATGCTTCATCTACGGTTTGAACGCCAATAACCTGAATACCTTCAGGGAAAGTCCAACCACCTATATTTTTCTTTGGAATAATAGCCCGCTCAAAACCTAGTTTGGCAGCTTCAATCACTCGTTGTTCGATCCGTGATACCCTTCTGATTTCTCCTGTTAGTCCAATTTCTCCTACCACAATATCTGATGGACGTGTTGGTTGATCTCTAAAACTGGACGCGATTGATACTGCAATAGCAAGATCAATTGCCGGCTCATCAAGTCGCACACCACCTGCAACATTTAAATAGGCATCCTGATTTTGCAGGAGAAGTCCTACTCTTTTCTCAAGAACTGCCATCAATAGAGAAACGCGGTTATGATCAATTCCTGTCGCAGTTCTTCGTGGATTCCCAAAGCTTGTTGGTGATATTAATGCCTGGATCTCAACTAGAACAGTTCTCGTTCCCTCCATAGATGCAACAACTGTTGAACCAGCTGATCCAGATGATCGTTCTTCTAGAAAGATTTCTGAAGGGTTAAGTACTTCTTCAAGCCCCTCTTCCTTCATCTCAAAAACACCTATTTCATTTGTTGACCCAAAACGGTTCTTTACTCCGCGTAGAATTCGAAACGTATGATGACGTTCCCCTTCAAAATAAAGCACAGCGTCAACCATATGTTCTAAAAGTCTCGGACCAGCAATTGATCCCTCTTTTGTCACATGTCCAACAATGAAAATAGCTATTCCTCTTGTTTTAGCTATACGCATAAGTTGAGAAGTACATTCCCGCACTTGTGAAACACTACCTGGTGCAGACGTAACTTCTGACCTGAAAATGGTTTGAATCGAATCGATGATCACAAGCTGGGGGTTTATTTCTTCAATTGCTTTACTAATATACTCAAGATCAGTCTCTGCTAATACATATAATTTTTCTGCATCGACCCCTAGACGATCTGCACGAAGCTTCGTCTGCTTGACCGACTCTTCACCAGAGATATAAAGAACCGGATGATCTTGGTCAGCAAGCTTTGATGACGTTTGGAGCAAAAGAGTTGACTTACCAATGCCTGGGTCCCCTCCAACAAGCACGAGGGAGCCTGGTACTACTCCGCCGCCTAACACGCGATCAAGCTCTGTAATATGAGTTAAAATCCTAGGCTCCATTTCTTTTTGAATACGTCGTATGGACGTCGGTTTACTTGCAGTTTCATTACTTGAAGTAACAAAGCGTCTTCGGTCATTGTCACCTGGTACAACCTCTTCCACCATAGTATTCCATTGATGGCACCCCGGACATTTCCCCATCCATTTTGCAGATTCATAGCCACAATCCTGACACATAAATTTCGTTTTTTTCTTTGCCATTTAACATCCTCACCTTCACGATCAACCGAACAAATTACTGTCTTTATTTTATCACAACTTATAAGTTCCTATGAACTCATAATGATTGGCAGATTCAAAAAGTTTTCTAGGACAAATAAACCGTCCTGTTTATTGAAATAACCTGCTTTTCAACTCTTTTACACTAGCATTCCGAAATAAGACATAGTCATTATCTCAATACCTTTCCCTTAAGTATCTCAAACCACTCCTCAAATATAAAAAAAACCGGAAGACATTTGCCTTCCGGTTGTTATTCTTAAGATGAAGTTGCTTCAGAAAGGGTCTCGACAACAAAATCATTTTCTTTATAATCGATTTTCACTCGTTGGCCTTTTTCGATGTTACCTCTAAGCAACTCTTCAGAAAGGCGATCTTCAATATGGCGCTGTAGAGCTCTTCTAAGCGGTCGAGCACCATACTCTGGATCATAACCTTCTTCAGAGATCTTATCGAGAGCCGTATCCGTTAATTCAAAATCAATACCATGATCTGATAGACGAGCTTTAAGCTGGTTGGCCATCAGAACAATGATTTCCTTCAAGTGTTTCTTTTCAAGCGAATGGAATACAATCGTCTCATCAATTCGGTTTAGGAACTCTGGACGGAAAGTCTTCTTAAGATCATCCATCACTTTACCTTTCATATCGCTATATTCCTGACCTTCAGAGCCTGTCGAAAAGCCAACGTATTTATTACGTTTAAGCGTGCTAGCTCCAACGTTTGAAGTCATAATAACGACAGTATTACGGAAATCGACTACGCGACCTTTAGAATCAGTCAATCGTCCATCTTCTAGTACTTGAAGAAGAATATTAAAGACATCTGGATGTGCTTTCTCAATTTCATCTAGCAAGATAACAGAATAAGGTTTGCGTCTTACCTTCTCAGTTAACTGGCCGCCTTCTTCATATCCAACGTAACCTGGAGGTGAACCAACAAGACGTGACGTTGAGTGTTTCTCCATGTACTCAGACATATCAATTCGGATAACAGAATCTTCTTCACCGAATAGTGTTTCAGCAACAGCACGAGCTAGTTCAGTTTTACCTACCCCTGTTGGCCCAAGGAAAATAAATGAACCAATTGGGCGCTTAGGATCCTTCAATCCAGCACGAGCACGTCGTACTGCTTTTGAAATAGATTTTACGGCTTCTTCTTGACCGATCAGGCGATTATGAAGAATCTCTTCCATTTTCAATAGACGTTCTGTTTCCTGCTCTTCTAGCTTGGAAACCGGGATACCGGTCCAATTGGCAACGACAATCGCAATATCCTCCGGTGTAACCTCTTGATTCTCTTTTCCTTGCTTTTCTTTCCATTCTTTCTTCGTCTGCTCTAGCTGCTCGCGTAAGCGTTGTTCAGAATCACGAAGAGAAGCGGCTTTCTCAAACTCCTGGCTTTGAACAGAAGCATCCTTTTCTTTTCGAACCTCTTCAAGCTTCTTATCAAGTTCTTTTAAATTTGGTGGTGCAGTATAAGAACGAAGGCGAACTTTCGAAGCGGCTTCGTCAATTAAATCAATTGCTTTATCCGGTAAGAAACGATCCGAAATGTAACGATCTGAAAGTTTAACCGCGGCTTCGATCGCATCGTCAGTAATCGTAACGCGGTGATGAGCTTCATAACGATCTCTAAGTCCCTTTAAAATAAGAGCGGACTCATCACTTGTCGGTTCGTTAACTTGAATTGGTTGGAAGCGACGTTCAAGGGCAGCATCCTTCTCAATGTATTTACGATACTCATCAAGAGTAGTAGCACCAATACATTGAAGTTCTCCTCTTGCTAGTGCAGGTTTAAGAATATTTGAAGCATCAATTGCTCCTTCTGCACCACCAGCGCCAATTAGTGTATGAAGTTCATCAATAAACAGAATAATGTTACCTGCCTGACGAATTTCATCCATTACTTTCTTCAAACGGTCTTCAAATTCACCGCGGTATTTCGTACCTGCAACGACAGTACCCATATCTAGCGTCATAACGCGCTTATCACGAAGCGTTTCAGGTACTTCATTGTTAATAATTTGCTGAGCAAGGCCTTCTGCAATTGCAGTTTTACCAACTCCTGGCTCTCCGATTAGGACAGGGTTATTCTTTGTACGTCGGCTAAGCACTTCAATCACTCGCTCAATTTCTTTGCTTCGACCAATAACAGGATCCAGTCCGTTGTCTCGAGCGATCACAGTAAGATCTCTTGCAAGACTATCTAGTGTAGGAGTATTTGCGCTCGCTCCTCCAGCTTGATGACTAGAAGAAGAGCTTTCATTACTACCTAACAATTGTAGAACCTGCTGACGAGCTTTATTTAAGCTTACCCCTAAGTTATTAAGTACGCGTGCAGCAACACCTTCACCCTCGCGAATTAAGCCAAGTAGAATATGTTCAGTACCTACATAGGAATGGCTCAACTTACGTGCTTCATCCATCGATAATTCAATCACTTTTTTAGCTCGTGGTGTATAGTGAATGGATTGAACAGAATCCTGTCCGCGTCCAATTAACTTCTCTACTTCTTTTTGAATCTTGTCTGAGCCAAGTCCAAGTGCTGTTAACGCTTTGGCTGCAATACCTTCACCTTCACGGACTAACCCAAGTAAGATATGTTCAGTACCAACGTTGTTATGGCCAAGTCGGATCGCCTCTTCTTGTGCTAAAGCAAGTACTTTCTGGGCACGTTCTGTAAATCGTCCAAACATCATTGTTCATCACCCTCCAAATTCTTCGTTAGTTGATCTTCAAGTTCAAGTCTTTCTCTAATTAAAGTAGCACGTTTGATATCTCGTTCCGTAGGGGTAAGACTTGCCCCAGCATACTGCTGTAAGAAACCTGGTTGAGTTAGGATAAGCAATTCATTCAATATCGATTTAGATAAGCCTTTTACAAGACCTAAATCAATACCAAGTCTTACATCTGACAAACACTTAGCTGCTTCTTTTGATTGAATAATTCTGCTGTTCTGCAGAACACCAAGGGCACGATAAATACGATCCTCTAACTCAATTCGGGAGTTATCTAGAAGTGCCCTTCTAGCAGCACGTTCTTTTTCGATAACTTGCATAACCACACCTTGTAAATCTTCGATGATGTCATCTTCTGTCTTTCCAAGAGTGATCTGATTTGATATCTGAAAAATATTACCTAGCGCTTCGCTACCTTCCCCATAGCTACCTCTTACGACAAGACCGAGCTGGTTGATAGCCGGAATAATATGGTTTAATTGCTGTGTTAATACAAGCGCAGGGAGGTGTAGCATAACAGAAGCTCGCATGCCGGTTCCCACATTAGTAGGACAACTTGTTAAATATCCTTTTCTTTCATCAAATGCGTAGTCAACTTTTCCTTCAATCCAGTTATCTAATGAATTTGCAATGGTTAGCGCCTTCTTCAGTTCGAACCCTGCAACTAGACATTGAATACGAAAATGATCTTCTTCATTAATCATTATACTAACCGTTTCATTCTCGCTCAGAAGCACACCGCCGTTATTTGAGTGTTCGATAAGGTTAGGACTAATCAAGTGCTTCTCCACAAGAACTCTCTTCTCGATAGGTTTTAACTCATCCATTTCAATTAATTCAAGTTCACCAATCTGGTCGTCTGGAATATCTGTAAACTGTTGTCGAACTTCTTTTATAACTTGTAAATTATCCTCACTGTTTGAAACGATCGGAAAAACATAATTCTTTAAGTTACGTGCAAATCGGACCCGACTGCTCATGACAATATCAGAATCTGGACCCTCATCTTTCATCCATGGGCTTACGGCTTCACTGATAAAATGCTGAAGTGACATTATGCTCCCCCTTCCCATTTGCTCTTTTCTTCAAGGGAACGAATCAAATCTCTAGTTTCTGCAGCTTTTTCAAATTCTTCATGCTGGATATACTCTTTCATTTTGCTTCTTAAGTTCTGAACTTTGCGTTCAATTTCTATCGCTGCTCCAGCCCTCTTCGGAACTTTTCCAGCGTGAACAGTATTGCCCCCATGAACTTTTTTAAGTATAGGATCCAAGTTATCCGAAAAGGTTTTGTAGCACTCAGAACACCCAAATCTTCCAATCTTAGTGAATTGTTGATAGGTCAACCCACACTTTGGACAGTGTATTGGCTCTTTTTTATAAAAAGACTGAGCTGGATTCTCCTCAATAGGGGTATCGAAATTTAGTAATCCCGATAATAAGTTATGGATAGAAAAATGGTTAGTGCCTGGCTCAACCTCACCTTTTTCCTTAGCACACTTCTCACAAATGTGAAACTCTGTTTTTTCACCATTAATAATCTTAGTGAAATGAAGCGTAGCAGGGCGCTCACCACATTCCTGACAAGTCATAGGGCAACCCTCCTTCTCTACCCTAAAAAGTATAAAATTTATTTATATTTTAAAGCAGTTAGCATGGCACGCAACATATTCGCACGCAGATGATCTCTAACTGGTAATTCTATAGTAATCACAGTACGATCTAGTACGCTTAACATTAACTTCGCTTCTCGCTCCGAAATTACCTCTTCTTCATGTAAACGAAGAATAATATTTTCTGAAACTACTTGTGGCACTTGATTTTTGACGATCTGTATCATTTCGTCTATTAAATCAGCGTGGGTTTCGGGTTTAACTTTAACGATCCGTATATAACCCCCTCCACCTCTCTTACTTTCCACAATATAGCCTTTTTCAATCGTAAAGCGGGTATTTATTACATAATTAATTTGCGAGGGAACACATTGAAATTTATCTGCTATTTCACTTCGCTTTATTTCAACAGCATCCCTTCCATCCACCATTAAAATTTTCTTTAGATATGCTTCAATAATATCGGAAACATTCCTCACGTAGTTCCCTCCTCTCCGTCCCCATACTGACTTTGACTATATTTGACGTTAAATATATTATAACGTTTTTATCAAGGATTGCAAAGCAACAAGCCTATCGTAGTTCTTCTGTATAAAGCATTACCATTTAAGATAAATCCAAGACTCTTTTTTCTCTAGTTTTCACCTTTTAATAGAGCAACTAAAATTTTCTTCAGAAAACTATTAAACAAAAAAATACGATTAGACTCGAATAATTTATTTGCTACATAAGGGTAGCAAAATTTTTCATTAAAAGTTTCTTAACCCTGCAATATGAATTGCTTATATTTCTCTATTATATAGAGTGCTTAGATAGAGAATATATCCGATCAGGTATTTAGATGCTTGAGGAATTACTCTGCGATAGTAAGGCAAAACAATTGTGCAAACAGAAAAATTAATTCCGCGATCTTTTAAAACAGAACTAGCTATCTAAAATTGTTGAGAAAGAAATACAAAAAAAGCGAGAAACCCTCAGGTCTCTCGCTTCTCTTATGTTGCCTAGCGACGTCCTACTCTTGCAGGGGGAGATCCCCCAACTACCATCGGCGCTGAAGAGCTTAACTTCCGTGTTCGGCATGGGAACGGGTGTGACCTCTTCGCCATCATCACTAGACTAACAGGATGTTAGCCGTTCGGTGTTCACCACAGGACGTGGTGGCACTTAATCGAACTTCCTTATTTCAGGTGTTCCCTGAAAACTAGATAGCACGCACAACTTTCCAATATGCTCAGCTACGTAAGCCAAATCCTCGATCGTTTCACCTTTTGATTCTGACGCATAAAGCGCGTCTGAGTCAAAAGCCTCCAACGCTTGTCGGATTTCAACGGCTTACTTCGCTTTTCGTTTAGGTTAAGCCCTCGATCGATTAGTATTCGTCAGCTCCACGTGTTGCCACGCTTCCACCCCGAACCTATCTACCTCATCATCTCTAAGGGATCTTACCAGCTTCATGCTGTGGGAAATCTCATCTCGAGGGGGGCTTCATGCTTAGATGCTTTCAGCACTTATCCCTTCCACACGTAGCTACCCAGCTATGCTCCTGGCGGAACAACTGGTACACCAGCGGTGTGTCCATCCCGGTCCTCTCGTACTAAGGACAGCTCCTCTCAAATTTCCTGCGCCCGCGACGGATAGGGACCGAACTGTCTCACGACGTTCTGAACCCAGCTCGCGTACCGCTTTAATGGGCGAACAGCCCAACCCTTGGGACCTACTTCAGCCCCAGGATGCGATGAGCCGACATCGAGGTGCCAAACCTCCCCGTCGATGTGGACTCTTGGGGGAGATAAGCCTGTTATCCCCAGGGTAGCTTTTATCCGTTGAGCGATGGCCCTTCCATGCGGAACCACCGGATCACTAAGCCCGACTTTCGTCCCTGCTCGACTTGTAGGTCTCGCAGTCAAGCTCCCTTGTGCCTTTACACTCTGCGAATGATTTCCAACCATTCTGAGGGAACCTTTGGGCGCCTCCGTTACACTTTAGGAGGCGACCGCCCCAGTCAAACTGCCCACCTGACACTGTCTCCGCACCGGATCACGGTGCTGGGTTAGAATGTCAGTACAGCCAGGGTAGTATCCCACCGACGCCTCCATCGAACCTGGCGGTCCGACTTCTATGGCTCCTACCTATCCTGTACAAGCTGTACCAAAATCCAATATCAGGCTACAGTAAAGCTCCATGGGGTCTTTCCGTCCTGTCGCGGGTAACCTGCATCTTCACAGGTACTATAATTTCACCGGGTCTCTCGTTGAGACAGTATCCAAGTCGTTGCACCTTTCGTGCGGGTCGGAACTTACCCGACAAGGAATTTCGCTACCTTAGGACCGTTATAGTTACGGCCGCCGTTTACTGGGGCTTCGATTCAGAGCTTCTCCCGTAAGGGATAACCCCTCCTCTTAACCTTCCAGCACCGGGCAGGTGTCAGCCCCTATACTTCGCCTTACGGCTTTGCAGAGACCTGTGTTTTTGCTAAACAGTCGCTTGGATCTTTTCACTGCGGCTCCCCTGGGCTATAAACCCGAGGAAGCACCCCTTCTCCCGAAGTTACGGGGTCATTTTGCCGAGTTCCTTAACGAGAGTTCTCCCGATCGTCTTAGGATTCTCTCCTCGCCTACCTGTGTCGGTTTGCGGTACGGGCACCTTTTTCCTCACTAGAGGCTTTTCTTGGCAGCGTAGAATCAAGGACTTCGGTACTAAATTTCCCTCGCCATCACGACTCAGCCTTCATGGTGAACGGATTTGCCTATTCACCAGCCTAATCGCTTGGACGCGCATTTCCAGCAGCGCGCTCTCCCTATCTTTCTGCGTCCCCCCGTCGTTCAAACGGAAAGGAGGTGGTACAGGAATATCAACCTGTTATCCATCGCCTACGCCTTTCGGCCTCGGCTTAGGTCCCGACTAACCCTGAGCGGACGAGCCTTCCTCAGGAAACCTTGGGCTTTCGACGGACAAGATTCTCACTTGTCTTTCGCTACTCATACCGGCATTCTCACTTCTAAGCGCTCCACCAGTCCTTTCGGTCTGACTTCACAGCCCTTAGAACGCTCTCCTACCATTGTCGTAAGACAATCCACAGCTTCGGTGATACGTTTAGCCCCGGTACATTTTCGGCGCAGCGTCACTCGACCAGTGAGCTATTACGCACTCTTTAAATGATGGCTGCTTCTAAGCCAACATCCTGGTTGTCTAAGCAACGCCACATCCTTTTCCACTTAACGTATACTTTGGGACCTTAGCTGGTGGTCTGGGCTGTTTCCCTCTCGACTACGGATCTTATCACTCGCAGTCTGACTCCCGCGGATAAATCGTTGGCATTCGGAGTTTGACTGGATTCGGTAATCCGGTAAGGACCCCTAGTCCAATCAGTGCTCTACCTCCAAGATTCTTGCCGCGAGGCTAGCCCTAAAGCTATTTCGGAGAGAACCAGCTATCTCCAGGTTCGATTGGCATTTCACCGCTACCCACACCTCATCCCCGCATTTTTCAACATGCGTGGGTTCGGGCCTCCATTCAGTGTTACCTGAACTTCACCCTGGACATGGGTAGATCACCTGGTTTCGGGTCTACGACCACGTACTATTTCGCCCTATTCAGACTCGCTTTCGCTGCGGCTCCGCCTTCTCAGCTTAACCTTGCACGGGATCGTAACTCGCCGGTTCATTCTACAAAAGGCACGCTGTCACCCATTAACGGGCTCCAACTAATTGTAGGCACACGGTTTCAGGTTCTTTTTCACTCCCCTTCCGGGGTGCTTTTCACCTTTCCCTCACGGTACTGGTTCACTATCGGTCACTAGAGAGTATTTAGCCTTGGGAGATGGTCCTCCCGGATTCCGACGGGGTTTCACGTGTCCCGCCGTACTCAGGATCCGTCTCGGAGGGCATCGGATTTTGACTACAGGATTGTTACCTTCTCTGATGGACCTTTCCAGGTCGCTTCGTCTATCCGTGCCTTTGTAACTCCAAAGAGACGTCCTACAACCCCAGAGGGCAAGCCCTCTGGTTTGGGCTGATTCCGTTTCGCTCGCCGCTACTCAGGAAATCGCGTTTGCTTTCTCTTCCTCCGGGTAATGAGATGTTTCAGTTCCCCGGGTCTGCCTTCCATTCCCTATGTATTCAGAAATGGATACCATCCTATTAAAGATGGTGGGTTCCCCCATTCGGAAATCTCCGGATCAAAGCGTACTTACAGCTCCCCGAAGCATATCGGTGTTCGTCCCGTCCTTCTTAGGCTTCTAGTGCCAAGGCATCCACCGTGCGCCCTTAGTAGCTTAACCTTCGATTTGTTAGGCATTGCTGCCATAACGCATCAGTTATTACTAAGTTATTGCATAAAAAATAATTATTGGATGTCGTTGTTTGTGCTATCTAGTTTTCAAGGAACAAGGCTACTACTTGAATCTGCCTAAGCTTCATCACTTCACCTGGTTTGAAAGAATAAATCATTCTTTCAAAACTAAACGAAACGCTCATGTAAGGTTGGTAACGTAAGTTACCTTCGTAATTCTCCATAGAAAGGAGGTGATCCAGCCGCACCTTCCGATACGGCTACCTTGTTACGACTTCACCCCAATCATTTGTCCCACCTTCGGCGGCTGGCTCCATAAAGGTTACCCCACCGACTTCGGGTGTTACAAACTCTCGTGGTGTGACGGGCGGTGTGTACAAGGCCCGGGAACGTATTCACCGCGGCATGCTGATCCGCGATTACTAGCAATTCCGGCTTCATGCAGGCGAGTTGCAGCCTGCAATCCGAACTGAGAACGGCTTTATGGGATTCGCTTCACCTCGCGGTGTTGCTGCCCTTTGTACCGTCCATTGTAGCACGTGTGTAGCCCAGGTCATAAGGGGCATGATGATTTGACGTCATCCCCACCTTCCTCCGGTTTGTCACCGGCAGTCACCTTAGAGTGCCCAACTAAATGCTGGCAACTAAGATCAAGGGTTGCGCTCGTTGCGGGACTTAACCCAACATCTCACGACACGAGCTGACGACAACCATGCACCACCTGTCACTCTGTCCCCCGAAGGGGAACGTCCTGTCTCCAGGATTGTCAGAGGATGTCAAGACCTGGTAAGGTTCTTCGCGTTGCTTCGAATTAAACCACATGCTCCACTGCTTGTGCGGGCCCCCGTCAATTCCTTTGAGTTTCAACCTTGCGGTCGTACTCCCCAGGCGGAGTGCTTAATGTGTTAACTTCAGCACTGAGGGTGGAACCCCCCAACACCTAGCACTCATCGTTTACGGCGTGGACTACCAGGGTATCTAATCCTGTTTGCTCCCCACGCTTTCGCGCCTCAGCGTCAGTTACAGACCAGAGAGCCGCCTTCGCCACTGGTGTTCCTCCACATATCTACGCATTTCACCGCTACACGTGGAATTCCACTCTCCTCTTCTGCACTCAAGTCCTCCAGTTTCCAATGACCCTCCACGGTTGAGCCGTGGGCTTTCACATCAGACTTAAAAGACCGCCTGCGCGCGCTTTACGCCCAATAATTCCGGACAACGCTTGCCACCTACGTATTACCGCGGCTGCTGGCACGTAGTTAGCCGTGGCTTTCTGGTTAGGTACCGTCAAGGTACCGCCCTATTCGAACGGTACTTGTTCTTCCCTAACAACAGAGCTTTACGACCCGAAGGCCTTCGTCACTCACGCGGCGTTGCTCCGTCAGACTTTCGTCCATTGCGGAAGATTCCCTACTGCTGCCTCCCGTAGGAGTCTGGGCCGTGTCTCAGTCCCAGTGTGGCCGATCACCCTCTCAGGTCGGCTACGCATCGTCGCCTTGGTAAGCCATTACCTTACCAACTAGCTAATGCGCCGCGGGCCCATCCTGCAGTGTTAGCTCGAAAGCCAACTTTCAACATTGCACCATGCGGTGCGATGTATTACCCGGTATTAGCTCCGGTTTCCCGGAGTTATCCCAGTCTGCAGGGCAGGTTGCCCACGTGTTACTCACCCGTCCGCCGCTAAGATCAGGGAGCAAGCTCCCATCTCTTCGCTCGACTTGCATGTATTAGGCACGCCGCCAGCGTTCGTCCTGAGCCAGGATCAAACTCTCCGATAGAAAGCTTAATCTAGCTTTAAAACAATGTTTTGTTTCCGTAGAAACAATTACTTACATGGCGTTTCGTTCAGTTTTCAAAGATCAATTTTTCTTTCAACGTCGTTTTCAGCGACTAAACCATCATATCATGATTCATTTGTCAGTGTCAACAACTTTTTTAAAAAATAATTGGTGGAGCCTAGCGGGATCGAACCGCTGACCTCCTGCGTGCAAGGCAGGCGCTCTCCCAGCTGAGCTAAGGCCCCGTTGGTATGAATGGTCGGGAAGACAGGATTTGAACCTGCGACCCCTTGGTCCCAAACCAAGTGCTCTACCAAGCTGAGCTACTTCCCGTAAAAAGAAGAAAACCAACAAAATAATGGTGCGCCCGAGAGAAGTCGAATCCCTAACCTTCTGATCCGTAGTCAGACGCTCTATCCAATTGAGCTACGGGCGCAAAATCTAATTTAGTTAATGGAGCGGAAGACGGGATTCGAACCCGCGACCCCCACCTTGGCAAGGTGATGTTCTACCACTGAACTACTTCCGCGCAATTGGTGCGGGTGAAGGGACTTGAACCCCCACGTCGTAAGACACTAGATCCTAAGTCTAGCGCGTCTGCCAATTCCGCCACACCCGCAAATGCATGGTGAGCCATGAAGGACTCGAACCTTCGACCCTCTGATTAAAAGTCAGATGCTCTACCAACTGAGCTAATGGCTCTTTTCGATAAGAAAAGCTGGTGCCGGCCAGAGGACTTGAACCCCCAACCTACTGATTACAAGTCAGTTGCTCTACCAATTGAGCTAGACCGGCGATATATGTACCCTTTCGGGTTATAAGAAAAATATGGTGGAGGATGACGGGCTCGAACCGCCGACCCTCTGCTTGTAAGGCAGATGCTCTCCCAGCTGAGCTAATCCTCCACTATATAAGCCTAGCGACGTCCTACTCTTGCAGGGGGAGATCCCCCAACTACCATCGGCGCTGAAGAGCTTAACTTCCGTGTTCGGCATGGGAACGGGTGTGACCTCTTCGCCATCATCACTAGACTAACAGGATGTTAGCCGTTCGGTGTTCACCACAGGACGTGGTGGCACTTAATCGAACTTCCTTATTTCAGGTGTTCCCTGAAAACTAGATAGCACGCACAACTTTCCAATATGCTCAGCTACGTAAGCCAAATCCTCGATCGTTTCACCTTTTGATTCTGACGCATAAAGCGCGTCTGAGTCAAAAGCCTCCAACGCTTGTCGGATTTCAACGGCTTACTTCGCTTTTCGTTTAGGTTAAGCCCTCGATCGATTAGTATTCGTCAGCTCCACGTGTTGCCACGCTTCCACCCCGAACCTATCTACCTCATCATCTCTAAGGGATCTTACCAGCTTCATGCTGTGGGAAATCTCATCTCGAGGGGGGCTTCATGCTTAGATGCTTTCAGCACTTATCCCTTCCACACGTAGCTACCCAGCTATGCTCCTGGCGGAACAACTGGTACACCAGCGGTGTGTCCATCCCGGTCCTCTCGTACTAAGGACAGCTCCTCTCAAATTTCCTGCGCCCGCGACGGATAGGGACCGAACTGTCTCACGACGTTCTGAACCCAGCTCGCGTACCGCTTTAATGGGCGAACAGCCCAACCCTTGGGACCTACTTCAGCCCCAGGATGCGATGAGCCGACATCGAGGTGCCAAACCTCCCCGTCGATGTGGACTCTTGGGGGAGATAAGCCTGTTATCCCCAGGGTAGCTTTTATCCGTTGAGCGATGGCCCTTCCATGCGGAACCACCGGATCACTAAGCCCGACTTTCGTCCCTGCTCGACTTGTAGGTCTCGCAGTCAAGCTCCCTTGTGCCTTTACACTCTGCGAATGATTTCCAACCATTCTGAGGGAACCTTTGGGCGCCTCCGTTACACTTTAGGAGGCGACCGCCCCAGTCAAACTGCCCACCTGACACTGTCTCCGCACCGGATCACGGTGCTGGGTTAGAATGTCAGTACAGCCAGGGTAGTATCCCACCGACGCCTCCATCGAACCTGGCGGTCCGACTTCTATGGCTCCTACCTATCCTGTACAAGCTGTACCAAAATCCAATATCAGGCTACAGTAAAGCTCCATGGGGTCTTTCCGTCCTGTCGCGGGTAACCTGCATCTTCACAGGTACTATAATTTCACCGGGTCTCTCGTTGAGACAGTATCCAAGTCGTTGCACCTTTCGTGCGGGTCGGAACTTACCCGACAAGGAATTTCGCTACCTTAGGACCGTTATAGTTACGGCCGCCGTTTACTGGGGCTTCGATTCAGAGCTTCTCCCGTAAGGGATAACCCCTCCTCTTAACCTTCCAGCACCGGGCAGGTGTCAGCCCCTATACTTCGCCTTACGGCTTTGCAGAGACCTGTGTTTTTGCTAAACAGTCGCTTGGATCTTTTCACTGCGGCTCCCCTGGGCTATAAACCCGAGGAAGCACCCCTTCTCCCGAAGTTACGGGGTCATTTTGCCGAGTTCCTTAACGAGAGTTCTCCCGATCGTCTTAGGATTCTCTCCTCGCCTACCTGTGTCGGTTTGCGGTACGGGCACCTTTTTCCTCACTAGAGGCTTTTCTTGGCAGCGTAGAATCAAGGACTTCGGTACTAAATTTCCCTCGCCATCACGACTCAGCCTTCATGGTGAACGGATTTGCCTATTCACCAGCCTAATCGCTTGGACGCGCATTTCCAGCAGCGCGCTCTCCCTATCTTTCTGCGTCCCCCCGTCGTTCAAACGGAAAGGAGGTGGTACAGGAATATCAACCTGTTATCCATCGCCTACGCCTTTCGGCCTCGGCTTAGGTCCCGACTAACCCTGAGCGGACGAGCCTTCCTCAGGAAACCTTGGGCTTTCGACGGACAAGATTCTCACTTGTCTTTCGCTACTCATACCGGCATTCTCACTTCTAAGCGCTCCACCAGTCCTTTCGGTCTGACTTCACAGCCCTTAGAACGCTCTCCTACCATTGTCGTAAGACAATCCACAGCTTCGGTGATACGTTTAGCCCCGGTACATTTTCGGCGCAGCGTCACTCGACCAGTGAGCTATTACGCACTCTTTAAATGATGGCTGCTTCTAAGCCAACATCCTGGTTGTCTAAGCAACGCCACATCCTTTTCCACTTAACGTATACTTTGGGACCTTAGCTGGTGGTCTGGGCTGTTTCCCTCTCGACTACGGATCTTATCACTCGCAGTCTGACTCCCGCGGATAAATCGTTGGCATTCGGAGTTTGACTGGATTCGGTAATCCGGTAAGGACCCCTAGTCCAATCAGTGCTCTACCTCCAAGATTCTTGCCGCGAGGCTAGCCCTAAAGCTATTTCGGAGAGAACCAGCTATCTCCAGGTTCGATTGGCATTTCACCGCTACCCACACCTCATCCCCGCATTTTTCAACATGCGTGGGTTCGGGCCTCCATTCAGTGTTACCTGAACTTCACCCTGGACATGGGTAGATCACCTGGTTTCGGGTCTACGACCACGTACTATTTCGCCCTATTCAGACTCGCTTTCGCTGCGGCTCCGCCTTCTCAGCTTAACCTTGCACGGGATCGTAACTCGCCGGTTCATTCTACAAAAGGCACGCTGTCACCCATTAACGGGCTCCAACTAATTGTAGGCACACGGTTTCAGGTTCTTTTTCACTCCCCTTCCGGGGTGCTTTTCACCTTTCCCTCACGGTACTGGTTCACTATCGGTCACTAGAGAGTATTTAGCCTTGGGAGATGGTCCTCCCGGATTCCGACGGGGTTTCACGTGTCCCGCCGTACTCAGGATCCGTCTCGGAGGGCATCGGATTTTGACTACAGGATTGTTACCTTCTCTGATGGACCTTTCCAGGTCGCTTCGTCTATCCGTGCCTTTGTAACTCCAAAGAGACGTCCTACAACCCCAGAGGGCAAGCCCTCTGGTTTGGGCTGATTCCGTTTCGCTCGCCGCTACTCAGGAAATCGCGTTTGCTTTCTCTTCCTCCGGGTAATGAGATGTTTCAGTTCCCCGGGTCTGCCTTCCATTCCCTATGTATTCAGAAATGGATACCATCCTATTAAAGATGGTGGGTTCCCCCATTCGGAAATCTCCGGATCAAAGCGTACTTACAGCTCCCCGAAGCATATCGGTGTTCGTCCCGTCCTTCTTAGGCTTCTAGTGCCAAGGCATCCACCGTGCGCCCTTAGTAGCTTAACCTTCGATTTGTTAGGCATTGCTGCCATAACGCATCAGTTATTACTAAGTTATTGCATAAAAAATAATTATTGGATGTCGTTGTTTGTGCTATCTAGTTTTCAAGGAACAAGGCTACTACTTGAATCCACTTTTATGCTGCCTTGCACCGAGGAAGCCAACATCGTTAGCATTACTCGAAGACGCAGGTGCATATTTGTTTCATTTCATTATAGTAGATGTGTTGGTGGAGCCTAGCGGGATCGAACCGCTGACCTCCTGCGTGCAAGGCAGGCGCTCTCCCAGCTGAGCTAAGGCCCCAAATGATCCAAATGGCATTCAACCAAGAGGAATAGATTGAATCAACAAAACTTTTATGGTGGGCCTGAGTGGACTCGAACCACCGACCTCACGCTTATCAGGCGTGCGCTCTAACCAGCTGAGCTACAGGCCCATAAAGGCTTGTTAACTATATTTAATTGAAAGAATAAATCATTCTTTCAAAACTAAACGAAACGCTCATGTAAGGTTGGTAACGCAAGTTACCTTCGTAATTCTCCATAGAAAGGAGGTGATCCAGCCGCACCTTCCGATACGGCTACCTTGTTACGACTTCACCCCAATCATTTGTCCCACCTTCGGCGGCTGGCTCCATAAAGGTTACCCCACCGACTTCGGGTGTTACAAACTCTCGTGGTGTGACGGGCGGTGTGTACAAGGCCCGGGAACGTATTCACCGCGGCATGCTGATCCGCGATTACTAGCAATTCCGGCTTCATGCAGGCGAGTTGCAGCCTGCAATCCGAACTGAGAACGGCTTTATGGGATTCGCTTCACCTCGCGGTGTTGCTGCCCTTTGTACCGTCCATTGTAGCACGTGTGTAGCCCAGGTCATAAGGGGCATGATGATTTGACGTCATCCCCACCTTCCTCCGGTTTGTCACCGGCAGTCACCTTAGAGTGCCCAACTAAATGCTGGCAACTAAGATCAAGGGTTGCGCTCGTTGCGGGACTTAACCCAACATCTCACGACACGAGCTGACGACAACCATGCACCACCTGTCACTCTGTCCCCCGAAGGGGAACGTCCTGTCTCCAGGATTGTCAGAGGATGTCAAGACCTGGTAAGGTTCTTCGCGTTGCTTCGAATTAAACCACATGCTCCACTGCTTGTGCGGGCCCCCGTCAATTCCTTTGAGTTTCAACCTTGCGGTCGTACTCCCCAGGCGGAGTGCTTAATGTGTTAACTTCAGCACTGAGGGTGGAACCCCCCAACACCTAGCACTCATCGTTTACGGCGTGGACTACCAGGGTATCTAATCCTGTTTGCTCCCCACGCTTTCGCGCCTCAGCGTCAGTTACAGACCAGAGAGCCGCCTTCGCCACTGGTGTTCCTCCACATATCTACGCATTTCACCGCTACACGTGGAATTCCACTCTCCTCTTCTGCACTCAAGTCCTCCAGTTTCCAATGACCCTCCACGGTTGAGCCGTGGGCTTTCACATCAGACTTAAAAGACCGCCTGCGCGCGCTTTACGCCCAATAATTCCGGACAACGCTTGCCACCTACGTATTACCGCGGCTGCTGGCACGTAGTTAGCCGTGGCTTTCTGGTTAGGTACCGTCAAGGTACCGCCCTATTCGAACGGTACTTGTTCTTCCCTAACAACAGAGCTTTACGACCCGAAGGCCTTCGTCACTCACGCGGCGTTGCTCCGTCAGACTTCCGTCCATTGCGGAAGATTCCCTACTGCTGCCTCCCGTAGGAGTCTGGGCCGTGTCTCAGTCCCAGTGTGGCCGATCACCCTCTCAGGTCGGCTACGCATCGTCGCCTTGGTAAGCCATTACCTTACCAACTAGCTAATGCGCCGCGGGCCCATCCTGCAGTGTTAGCTCGAAAGCCAACTTTCAACATTGCACCATGCGGTGCGATGTACTACCCGGTATTAGCTCCGGTTTCCCGGAGTTATCCCAGTCTGCAGGGCAGGTTGCCCACGTGTTACTCACCCGTCCGCCGCTAAGATCAGGGAGCAAGCTCCCATCTCTTCGCTCGACTTGCATGTATTAGGCACGCCGCCAGCGTTCGTCCTGAGCCAGGATCAAACTCTCCGATAGAAAGCTTAATCTAGCTTTAAAACAATGTTTTGTTTCCGTAGAAACAACTACTTACATGGCGTTTCGTTCAGTTTTCAAAGATCAATTTGTTTCTTTCAATGTCGTTTTCAGCGACTTTATTAATATACCATATTAACTAAGTCAATGTCAACAACTTTATTGAAATTCTTTTCGGCGTCAACCGCGTTGTTGCGGCGACCTATATAACTATATCAGGGTTACTTTAGATACGCAACCCCTTTTTTGAATTCTTTTTAGGAAAACTAAAAAGAATGAAGTTCGATAAACGAACTTCATTCTAAAGGCCTTTACCTTCTATCGTTCCGTATTTCTCATTTGAGGGAATAGAAGAACATCTCTAATAGAAGGAGAATTTGTTAGAAGCATTACAAGCCGATCAATTCCAATACCTAAACCACCGGTTGGTGGTAAACCGTACTCAAGAGCTTCGATAAAGTCATGGTCCATCATGTGGGCTTCGTCATTACCTTGCTCTCTCTCCACAAGCTGCGCTTCAAACCGTTCTCTTTGATCAATTGGATCATTAAGCTCAGTAAATGCGTTGGCGTGTTCACGAGCTACGATAAACAACTCAAAACGATCTGTGAAACGGCCATCTTCAGGATTTTTCTTAGCTAGAGGCGAAATAGCCACCGGATGTCCATATACAAAAGTAGGTTGAATGAGCGTTTCTTCAACTTTCTGTTCAAAGAATTCATTTACGACATGTCCGAATTCCATTGTCTCTTTGATTTCGACACCATGTTCCTTAGCGATACTGCGCGCTTCTTCATCCGTCATCTCTTTCCAGAAGTCGACACCTGTTGCTTCTTTAACAGCCTCAACCATATGCACTCTTTTCCACTCTGGTTCGAGGTTAATCTCATAATCACCGTACTGAATCGTTGTAGAGCCTGTTACCTCTTTAGCGATGTGAGCAACCATTTGCTCTGTTAAGGACATGACGTCTTTATAATCCGCATAAGCTTCGTATAACTCAAGCATTGTGAATTCAGGATTGTGTCGTGTAGAAACACCTTCATTTCGGAAAACTCTTCCGATTTCATATACACGCTCCATGCCACCTACAATCAATCGCTTTAGATGTAGTTCAATGGCAATACGCATATAAAGCTCCATATCAAGAGCGTTGTGGTGTGTAACGAAAGGACGTGCTGATGCGCCGCCAGGAATAGAGTGCATCATTGGTGTTTCAACTTCTAGGAAACCCTGGTCATCAAGATAACGTCTCATCGATTGGATGATGCGACTTCTTGCGATGAACGTTTCTTTAGAGTCAGGACTCATTATTAAATCAAGATAACGCTGACGGTAGCGTTGTTCTACATCTTTCAAACCATGGAATTTGTCTGGCAATGGACGTAGTGATTTTGAAAGCAAATGAAGGTCACTCACTTTAACAGAGAGTTCTCCGACTTTTGTTTTGAACGCTTCACCACTTACACCAATGATATCTCCAATATCCATTGAGTCAAAAAGATCATACTGCTCATCTCCAACAGTGTCTTTACGAACATAAAGCTGAATTTGACCAGTTAAATCTTGAATATGCGCGAATCCTGCTTTTCCTTTTCCGCGTTTAGTCATAATTCTTCCAGCTAAGGATACTGCCTTGCTTTGTTCAGCTAATTCTTCCTTTGAAAAAGAATCGAACTCTTCTAGCATTTTGCTAGCTGAGTGAGAACGATCAAACCGATGTCCGAATGGATCAATATTATTCTCTTTCAGAACGTCAAGCTTTTCTCTTCTTACTTTAAGAAGGTCATTCAGTTCAAGCTCCTGACTCATCTCTATCACTCCTGTCAAATCTATGTTTATCCCGCTATAACTTTATCGGAAAGCATCATGAATAGCAAGCATTCACTTATATAAAACTTATGACAAACGCGCCGGGTGTATCATGGCAAAGGTGAAGCGCTAGTTAGAAAGTCAAACTGCCTGTCTAGATTCAAGCTCTGCAATAAACCCGCATAGTAATTCAGCAAGACCATCTCTCGTAGTCGTTACATTGATTTGATAAAGAACCTTATCGTTACCGCGAAGTTCTATTGAGTATTATTCAACATGTTTACCTATTTCGTGAACGGTGACTCTTTCTCCTTTAAGCTCTAAAAGGCGATTAAGATGAAGCATTGCTACATCAATCTTCTCTTTAGCCATAGGATACCCAGAATCTTTCCGGTTTCAAGGTATTGAGCCGTGCGATAAAGCAACATCACCAATCGTTAACACGCTTCACTTCATTTTTTAGTTGTGTTCTAAAGGAAAAAGTTCCTCAAGCGGAACTCTGAGCTGCTTAGCTACTAGCTGCATAAAATCATTTGTAGGTCTTCGGTTCCCTCGCTCGATCTCTCCTAGTACAGATACCGAAACACCGAGTTCCTTCGCAAGCTGTTCCTGAGTATAACCTTTCAACTTTCGAAAAGCGCGAATACGTCTTCCGTAGATCTCCGCTTCCATAGACGTACACCTTCTTTATCTTCTATATGATTAAAATAGGAATCAATTCTCTTATTGGTAGTTGGAATAATAATATCAGGACTCAATTCGTGAAGAGGTATAACCACAAATCCTCTTTGAATGAGACGAGGATGAGGAATGACCAGACCTTCTGCTACAATATTCTCATGATTATAGAGCAAAATGTCAAGGTCTATTGTTCTTGGGCCCCATCGAATGTCGCGCTCTCTACCTAGAGACTGCTCAATCCCTTGAAGAATTTCGAGCAGCTGAAATGCATTCAATTCTGTTTCTAGCAAAGCCACCATGTTAAGAAAAGCACCCTGCTCTGTTACGCCTACAGGAGCGGTTTCATATAACGAGGATGTAGATGTGATCTCTACACCCGGGTACTCTTGAAGTCTTAATAAAGATGTTTTGATATAGTTTTCTCGATCCCCTACATTGGATCCAATACCAACATATACACTATTCATTACGTTCCCTCTTCATCTCGATTGCAACAGAATCATATTGACCATCGATTGGAGGATCCGGTTTAGTCACTTTCACCGTACAAGCATCGACAATCTCAAATTCTTGAAACATCTTTTTTGTTATTTCCTCAGCAACAGTTTCAACTAGTTTTCTTGGCGTTCCTTCAACAATTGATTTGATTGAATTATACGCGTCTGCATAATTCACAGTGTAATTTAAATCATCAGAGTTACTAGCCTTGGATAGATCTGTTTCGAGGGCCAAATCAACATAGAAACGCTGACCAAGCTTATTTTCTTCAGGAAAAACGCCGTGATAACCGTAAAATTTCATTCCGTTTAGATAGATCTTATCCATATCATTCACTCTCCTGTTGTTTAATTAAGCTGTGGTTTAAGCATAGCGTCCATCATACGAGCCATACGTACCATTGGTTTTACATCATGAACTCTGATAATTTGAACGCCTCTTTCAATCCCGAGACAAACTGTCGCTCCAGTACCTTCTACTCGATCATTCGGCGGCGTATTCAATGTTCTAGCAACAATCGATTTTCTTGATGTACCAAGCAAAACAGGATATCCAAGAGAAGAAAATTCATCGAGTCTCCTCATAACTTCAAGATTTTGCTCATGAGTTTTTGCAAATCCAATTCCAGGATCGAGAATGATGTTTTCAGTCCGTACACCTGCAGAACGAGCTATCTCAATACTTTCTTCAATGTCAGACTTGATATCAAGCATGATATCCGCATAATTCGTGTCGTACCGATTATGCATAAGAATAATTGGTACATTATGTTCCGCTGCCACCCTTGCCATATCAGGGTCCGCCTTAGCTCCCCATACATCGTTAATAATATCCGCTCCTGCTAATATTGCTTGGTTAGCCACTTCCGCTTTATAAGTATCAATAGAAATAGGAACATCCACAGTATGACGCACAGCTTTGATAACTGGAATAACACGGTTCAACTCCTCATCCATCGGAACTATTGTAGCCCCTGGGCGGGTAGATTCACCGCCAATGTCGATGAGGTCCGCGCCATCCTCAACAAGTTGGAGAGCATGCGCTACTGCTTGAACTGTGGTGTTATATTCTCCACCATCAGAAAACGAATCGGGGGTAGCATTCAGAATACCCATAACCCAGGTTTTTTCATTCCAGTCAATGAATCCATTCCGCCATTTCATCATCATTGGGTGTTTTTTATGATTATCTATTACCGTCGACAAACGGCTCACTCCTTTTCGTACATATGTTCTCAGCTAGCATTCATTTCGACTCATTAACGAAGTGCGGTGTTGTTCATATTGAAGGATGAGCTCATTTGTCGCATGACCCTCAAGTCCGGGTAAAGATTTATGCTCAATCTTAGATAATGGCACGATCTCTTGAATAGAATTTGTAACAAACACTTCATCTGCTTCGAGAATTTCCTTTTTCTCGAAGTTACCTTCCCTAACTAAAATCCCTTTTTTTCTTGCTACGTCCATCACATATTGTCTCGTAATGCCATTTAAAATTCCTGTAGTAAGGTCCGGGGTGTAAAGAATGCCGTTTTTAAACCAGAATAAATTTGAAACAATTCCTTCAGCAAGCTTTCCTCTTTGTGAGAGAAAAATCCCTTCCACTGAAGGATCATTTCCAACTTCTCTTTTCGCAAGAATATTATTTAAATAATGGTGTGATTTAATTCTTACAGGGCCTTCAGGCGTATTTCGCCTAAGCGAAAGAATCACACCACGCTTTTCTTTTCGCACTGGTTCGCCTATTTCTTTCAAATAAATAATCACCGTTGGACTAATGTAGGGTTCCGTCCTCAGACCAATCTCTCCTTCTCCAGCAGAAACATTTAAGCGAACATATGCGTCTTTAATGCCATTTACATCAATCGTTCGCCTTATCTCAAAGAGAAGCCCTTCTTTTGTAAAAGGTAGTGCGATTTGAAGTTCATTTAAGGAATCACAAAGTCGATTATAGTGATCTTCAAATAGAAAGGGATGTCCATCGTACGTTCGAAACGTCTCAAAAACTCCTACGCCATAGAGATAACCGTGATCATAAGCTGGTATAACTGCTGATTTTTCATCGATAAGTTCTCCGTTAACGTTTATAAACATGGCTCTTTTCGATGCTCATCTATAAAGTTCTTAAGCAAAGCTTTCCCTATACCAGTCATAATCGATTCAGGGTGGAACTGAACCCCTTCAATCGCAAGCTCTTTATGTCGAATTGCCATGATTTCGCCTTCCTGTGTCCAGGCGCTGATCTCAAAGCAGTCCGGTAATGTCTCTTTTTTGACAATTAATGAATGATATCTCGTTGCAGTAAACGGGTTCTCAAGCCCCTTAAAGATTGATCGTCCATCATGATGCATCGGGGATGTTTTCCCATGCATAAGTCGATCGGCTTTAATAACATCTCCACCAAATACCTGCGCAATCGACTGGTGACCAAGACAAACACCGAATATCGGTATGCTACCGGCAAAGTGCTGAATAACAGACATACTAATTCCCGCTTCATCAGGACTACACGGTCCTGGAGAAACCATAATAAATGACGGACGAAGCTGTTCAATTTCTTGAATAGTTATCTCATCATTTCTTTTTACAACTAGCTCTTCTCCCATTTCTCCAAGGTATTGCACAAGGTTATACGTAAATGAATCGTAGTTATCAATCATTAAAATCATTTTGTTTCCTCCTCTAAGCTAATCTCTGCTAATCTCTTCACTTAACTCTTTCGCTTTCCATAATGCTCTTGCTTTCTTTAATGACTCTTTGTACTCCGCTTCGGGATTAGAGTCAATTACAATTCCAGCACCGGCTTGTACGTGAGCAATATTATCTTTAATGACCATAGTTCGAATAGCAATATTTAATTCCATATCATCATTGAATCCAATCCATCCGATAGATCCAGTGTAAACCCCTCGGCGAACAGGCTCAAGTTCTTCAATAATTTCCATTGTTCGAACCTTAGGGGCGCCCGTGATTGTCCCCCCTGGAAAAGTGGCTTTAATAGCATCAAATGCTGTCGCCTCAGGCGATGAAATACCACGAACGTTTGAAACAATGTGCTGCACATGAGAATATTTCTCGATCACCATAAACTCATCTACTTCTACCGTTCCATAGGCACAAACGCGCCCCAGATCATTTCGCTCAAGATCGACAAGCATCACATGCTCGGCGCGCTCTTTCTCATTCTCAATAAGGGTACGTGCCAATTCTTCATCCTCATCGTCATTCTTTCCCCGTGATCTCGTCCCTGCAATTGGTCTTGTACTTAATTCTTGTCCCTTTTTCTTAATAAGTAATTCTGGTGACGCACTCACAAGATCAAATGAGTGAGTATGAATAAAGGACATATACGGAGATGGATTAATTGTTCTAAGCGTCTCGTAAATAGAAATAGGGGCTGTGTGGAGACTTCTTGACTCTCTTAAAGAAAGATTGACCTGAAAAACGTCTCCAGCTGAAATATACTCCTGTACTTTTCGAACGGCAATAGAGAATGACTCTTGACTCATTGAAAAGGTCTGTGTTGTTGCTTTCGAATAAGAATCACACACAGTAGAACTTGCTTCACTATGTTGTACCCACTTCTCCTTATAAGCTTCGAGACGCCGCTTACCTTCTTCTTTATTTCCCTCTTCAACTTGCGCAATAAACCATAGTGTTTGCGTAGTGTGATCATATACGCCAACATCTTCATACACAACAAAGAAAAGTTCAGGAAGCTCCAGGTCATCTGATGCTATATCGGGAAGTTTTTCAAATTGACGCGCAATATCATAGCTCAGAAACCCCATTGCCCCACCCTGAAAGTCAGGTAAGCGTTCATCCACGATCGACACATTCCGTTCCATCCAGTGTTGCATCAACTCAAGTAAATTACCCTCTAACGTTTTCGGTTCTTTTCCTACTTCATCAATCGTAAGAAAAGTGCCGTGTCCATACAGGCTCGCAATAGGCTTAATACCAAACATGCTATATCGACCACCACGTGTACTATCCAATAAAATATGTTCATCGCGGCCTTCAATAAAAGATTTATACCCTGAAAACCACTCATCCGCACTTAATTCGAGAGTTTCAAAAATTGAAAACCGTGTTGTTTTCTCTAGTTGTTCCGGCAAATTTTTCACACCCTATCAAAAGCTAAGCGTACGCCCTGTTTATGCCTCTATTCTACATGAAGTCTTTCGTTGCTTCATCCTTTTTATATTCCCCAAACTCTTCCGAACACCCTTTTGGAAAAACTCACCTTTTCATTTTGCTTTTCGTTGTCTCTAATAAATAAATTAATAGACGGTCTAATTTAATTAGCGTTCGTTTAGAATAGTAAAAAATCAACACTTCAAAAAACTAAAAAGAAAAACAGCCCGTTAAGGACTGTTTTTAGAGTTGCTTAATCTTCATCAAATTGAAAAAGAGGTGTGCTGAGGTAACGTTCCCCATTACTTGGAATCACAGCAAGCACTTTCTTTCCTTTACCCAGTTTCTTTGCTACCTCAAGCGCTGCATAAATCGCCGCGCCTGAAGAAATGCCTCCAAGAATACCTTCTTCTCGTGCAGCTTTTCTAGCCCATTCAAAAGCCTGTTCATTTTGAACCTGAACAACTTCATCATATACATCCGTATTCAAAACTGACGGTACAAAACCTGCACCAATCCCCTGAATTTTATGTGGGCCAGGCTTGCCTCCGGATAGAATAGGTGAATCTGTTGGTTCAACCGCGTATAGCTTGATTGAAGGGAAATGCTTTTTTAACACTTCGCCTGCTCCAGTAATTGTCCCACCAGTGCCAATACCTGCCACAAATCCATCAAGCTGGCCCATCTGATCAACAATTTCTTGACCAGTCGTACGACGGTGCACTTCCGGATTTGCTTCGTTATTAAATTGCTGAGGCATGAAATAACCATGTTCCTTCGCTAGTTCTTCTGATTTACGAATCGCTCCGCCCATACCTTCAGAACCAGGAGTAAGGACAAGCTTTGCTCCATACGCCTTCAGCAGGTTACGACGTTCCATGCTCATAGTATCTGGCATAACAAGAACAGCCTGGTAACCTTTTGCAGCCGCAACCATAGCAAGACCAATACCTGTATTACCACTTGTTGGTTCTACAAATGTATCACCAGGTTTCAATTCGCCTTTTTCTTCAGCTGCTTCGATCATTGCAAGTGCAATACGATCTTTAACGCTACTTCCAGGGTTCATGAATTCAAGCTTTAAATATACCTCTGCATGATCCTCGTTAGTGATGCGATTTAGTTTCACAATAGGTGTTTGACCGATTAAGTCAGTAATAGAATTTGCTACCCTCATCATCACGCCTCCTCAAACCCGAGTGTTTTTATAGGAATTCTCTTTCTAAAAGAATATCACCGTAGGTCAAAAGTGTCAATTTGAACCTTATTAAACTTTGCTCTCAGCGTGTAATTCTTCAAGCTCTTCTTTCGAGAAGTGATAATGTGCATTACAGAAGTGACAAGTTGTTTCCGCTTCACCGTCTTCTTCAATCATACTGCTGATCTCTTCTTTGCCAAGCCCCATAATGCCATTCGAAAAGCGCTCTTTGGAACAACTACATTCAAATTGAACAGGCATATTGTCGATAATTTTAATGTTTTCTTCTCCGAGAAGTTCATTCAAGATTTCTTCAGGTGTTTTCCCTGCTTCAATCAATTTAGAGATTGGAGGAATCGCTTCAATACGTTTTTCAATAAAACGAATCGTTTCTTCACCTGCACCAGGAAGTAATTGAATCATAAAACCACCTGCTGCAAGGATCGTATTATCTGGATTAACAAGCACGCCCACTCCAACTGCAGAAGGGACTTGTTCTGAAGTCACAAGATAGTACGTAAAGTCTTCTCCTAATTCACCTGAGACAATTGGAACTTGCCCTGTGAATTTTTCACGCATACCAATATCTTTTACAACGGATAGGAAACCATCTTGTCCAACGGCACGCGCAACGTCCAATTTCCCACTATCATTAAGATCAAAGTGCACATGTGGATTGCTTACGTACCCGCGCGTTTCACCATTCGCGTTAGCGTCTACAACAATGGCTCCGATAGGACCACCGCCCTCAATTTTCACAGTGATTTTCTCTTCACCTTTTAATCCTGTTGCTATCATTGTGGAAGCAGTCATAGCACGACCAATTGCAGCAGATGCAGTAGGCCAAGTAGTGTGACGTCGCTGTGCTTCCGCAACCATTTCAGTACTAGATATCGCATAAGCCCTTACATTGCCATCGAACGCAAGTGCTTTTATTAAATAATCATTCATTTGTTTGTAGCTCCTTTCACTAATGGGCCATTGCCCAATTACACGATACAATATTTTTTCAAGAACTTCCATTATGAGAAACTAACTTGCTCTCCCTTTAGTATCTTTCGTTAAATAAATCTGTGGCTTGCGACTTACTTTTTAAATGCTTTTTTAACTAAGTCTAGATATCATTATGGGAAACGGTACATCCATCCATAAAACAAGAGATAAAAAGAGTATCTATTTTTATTTTCCCCCAAAACGCAAAATGAAAAACGCACCCCGTTTTATCGGTATGCGTTTAATTCTTCTTTGTTCTTATTATAAATTATGTGTAATCCCTTTAATGTTAGAAACGAGTCAACCACATCGATAAGATCGCATTCTTCTGCTATAAGTGAGGCAAGTCCACCAGTCGCTATTACAGTAGGTTCCTTCGGAGAATGTTTCTTCATCCTAGAAACAATCCCTTCCACTTGTCCTACGTATCCATATAGCGTGCCGCTTTGCATGGCGCTAACCGTATTCTTTCCAACGATATGATTTGGCTTCGCAATTTCAATTCGTGGAAGCTTTGCTGCATGCATGTATAGAGCTTCTGTCGAAATGTTAATGCCTGGTGCGATGGCGCCCCCAACATACTGTTTTTGCTCATCAATGTAGCAGTAAGTTGTAGCTGTTCCAAAATCCACAATAATTAGCGGTGCTCCATATAATTGAATCCCCGCCACGGCATTCACAATACGATCCGCTCCTACTTCTTTCGGGTTATCATATTTTATATTGAGGCCTGTCTTAATTCCTGGACCAATCACTAACGGTTTATGATGAAAATATTTCTGGCACATACGCTCAAGAGCGAACATAATAGGTGGCACTACAGACGAAATAATGATGCCTTCCACATCGTCAAAAGAAAGTTCTTCATGAGAGAAGAGTCCTTTAATAACCATTGCGTACTCATCTTCTGTCTGTTTTCTGCTTGTTCCCATTCGCCAGTGATGCGTTAACTCTTCGCCTTCGTATACACCAAGAACAATATTTGTATTTCCTACATCAAGCACAAGTATCATATTATCACCTTATTAAAAAATTTTAACTTTCATCATGCTCTCTATAGTTATACCACACAATGGAATTAAAAACGAAGTTCTTTTTTGAAAACGATTACCATAGATATCGATTTCACAGATAACATGGATTTATTATAAATAAAAAAGCAGGACGTCCTTAAGACATCCTACTTTCAATCTTACTTATTCTTGTTCTTCATCTGTTTCAGGCTTATCTTCCTTTTTAGAGATGTTGACTTTCACATCTTCTGAACTACCAGTTGCATGGTGACCTTCAGGAAGTTTTCCTTCTTCAACAAGAGAACGAATTTGTTCAGCATCAAGCGTTTCAATTTCCTTAAGCGTTTCAGCAACAAGATTTAACTTATCCTGATTTTCAAGGAGTATTTCACGACAACGCTCATAAGCTGATTTGATGATCTTTTGAACTTCAAGATCAATTTCATTGGCGAATGAATCACTATAGTTCTGTTCATTTTGGATATCACGTCCAAGGAAGACATTTCCTCCCGAACCTGATCCAAACTGCATCGGACCTAGCTTTTCACTCATACCATATTCTGTAACCATACTACGGGCAATGGCTGTCGCACGTTGGAAGTCATTACTTGCTCCGGTACTTGCTTCACCGAATGTAATTTCTTCGGCAACACGCCCACCGAGTAAGCCTATGATTTTATCGACCAATTCAGGCTTTGTCATTAAGTAACGGTCTTCTTTAGGAAGTGTTACAGCATAACCGCCAGCTTGTCCGCGCGGAACAATCGTAACCTTATGAACAACATCTGCATTATCAAGCTGTGTACCGATGATTGTATGACCAGCTTCGTGATAAGCAACGATATTTTTCTCTTTTACAGAGATCACGCGACTCTTCTTAGCGGGCCCAGCAATAACACGGTCTGTCGCTTCATCGATATCGTTCATATCAACCTTCTTCTTGTTATGACGAGCAGCAACAAGAGCAGCTTCATTCAACAAGTTTTCAAGATCTGCACCAGAGAACCCTGGTGTACGCATTGCGACTGTTTTCAAATCGACTTCATCACTAAGAGGTTTGTTACGTGCGTGTACTCGAAGTACCGCTTCACGACCATTCACATCAGGGCGATTTACCGGGATTTGACGGTCAAAACGTCCAGGACGAAGAAGTGCCGGGTCAAGAATATCAGGACGGTTTGTTGCCGCAACGATAATGATACCTTCGTTTGCACTAAAGCCATCCATTTCAACGAGAAGTTGGTTAAGCGTCTGCTCACGCTCATCGTGACCGCCGCCAAGACCTGCACCACGCTGACGACCAACTGCATCAATCTCATCAATAAAGATTATACAAGGTGCGTTCTTCTTCGCATTTTCGAATAGGTCACGTACACGAGATGCACCGACACCTACGAACATTTCTACGAAGTCAGAACCAGAAATTGAGAAGAACGGAACGCCTGCTTCACCAGCAACCGCTCGTGCGATCAACGTTTTACCTGTACCTGGAGGTCCTACTAATAGAACACCCTTTGGAATACGGGCCCCAACTGCAGCAAACTTACGAGGATCCTTCAAAAACTCAACGACCTCAACAAGCTCTTGCTTCTCTTCATCTGCACCAGCTACGTCTTTAAATGTAACTTTCTTTTTCTCTTCGCTGTATAACTTCGCCTTACTCTTACCAAAGTTCATGACACGGCCACCGCCGCCTTGAGCCTGGTTAAGTAGGAAGAAGAACAGAATGAAGATAATAACGAAAGGAATGATGCTTGTTAGAAATGTAACCCACCCACTTTGTTCAGGGGCTGGTTCTGTCGTTAATTCTACAATCCCTTCGTCAGCTGCAGTTAAGATATTCTCTACAGCTTTCTCTGAGTCAGGTACATTCGTTACGAATGCATTGGCATCTTCGCTGTCTTCATCGCCACCAGCTAATTGACCAGTGACAGTGTAAACCCCACGCTCAGGTTGTAACGTTAACTCTTGAATCTCACCATTATTCAATTTGGACTGAAATTCGCCGTAATCGAGGACATTCGTGTCATTATTTGTTCCGTTAAAGAAACTGACTACACCTACTACGACGAGGAATATTAACAAATAAAATATTGTATTTCGGAAGATACGATTCATTCCTTACCTCCTCCCACGAACAGGAAACCATAGATTATCTTACCATACTGGCACAACTGACTACAACAAATTAACCTTGATAAATCTCGGGTTTAAGAATCCCGATAAACGGAAGATTACGATACCTTTCAGCAAAGTCAAGACCGTATCCGACTACAAACTCATCAGGTACGATAAATCCTGCCACATCCGGCTTTAAATCAACTTTTCTTCCAGTAGGCTTATCTAGAAGCGTTACAATCTTAATCGACTTTGCTTTACGGTATTTTAGAAGGTCGATCAAATAGCTAAGCGTTAACCCACTATCTATAATATCTTCGAGAATAAGAACGTCTCGTCCTTCTACGGAAGTATCAAGATCTT
This sequence comes from Anaerobacillus sp. 63XJN7_4_ISO-PGPR-S23-413, assembly GCF_056173725.1. Taxonomy (NCBI): domain Bacteria; kingdom Bacillati; phylum Bacillota; class Bacilli; order Caryophanales; family Bacillaceae; genus Anaerobacillus; species Anaerobacillus sp. 63XJN7_4_ISO-PGPR-S23-413. Next base: position 84,411 of record NZ_CM149688.1, on the reverse strand, counting down.
TAATTATCTTTACTTCACCAGAAGAAACGGTTGAATTGCCATAACTTGATACGTCCATAAAGTCCATCTCAAGATGACAAGTCATCCGCTTTGTTAAATCACCCATGAAAGGCATTGCACCTTTAAGGACGCCAATTACAAGCGGAAAGCGATCCTCGTATTCATCTGAAAGCCGTTTCCCTAACTCGCGGCATTTCTCTTGAATCTGTTCTTCACTAATTAGTGTTTCTTGAATTTCATTTAACATCAGTGGTATTGCCCTCCCAACCTATGTAAGTGTTTTTTTCTCATAGTGCACGTGCACGAGCTGATTCTTTTTTGCAGACAGTGTTGCCTTTTCAGAACGAGTTACTCCAGCGACCCAGATTGTGTGGCCCATCACATCCTCAACGATTGGCCATACATCGCGTTCTGAACGGTCTATTTTACGGTCGATAAAAATATCTTTTACCTTTTTCGTCCCTATCATGCCTTTTGGCTGAATTCGATCACCAGGACGCCTGGAGCGCACAACCGCAGGAAGCAATTGCTCCTCAATAATAAGATCATCACTTGTCAGGTGTTGCGGAACGTCGTTAACTGGAATGGCCGTAATCGTTCCAAGTGGCGTTTCGACAGTACCCCATAAAGGGAGATGATACTTATACGGTTCTGGTTGCAAAAAGGTTTCAAAAGAAAAATAACAGGTGGTATAAGATTTTACCGCCCTCAGTTCCAGGGGTAGATTAAGGGAAGCAGAAGGGTGCTCAGAATCGAGCATTAACCGCAAATCCTCAATATGTATAGAAGAAAAAGGAGCATTGCCTGTATAAAGATAATTTAATATTAGATGAATCACTCTTCTTTGTAAAGGAATAGGAAGGCAATCATACGCCTTGTTATCCAACTTCACAAATTTGTCATATTGATCGATGATCACATCATCGAGATATCCCTTAGCTAAATTCATTAAAAATGCTTCGTCACTTTGAGCTCGCTCGCTATATAATTGGTATCTTGTATGGACATTGGGATTTTCTTCTTTAAGAAAAGGTAACACATGATTCCGAAAACGATTCCTCATATATTGATTGCTCTCATTAGATGGATCGAGCCTATACCCAAGTAAATGCTCCTTACAATAGTTCACGAGATGCTCCTTTGTAACGCATAGAAACGGACGAATGATTTTTCCAGTTGAGAAGGGACGTTGGACCGGCATCCCAGAAAGTCCAGAACCTGAGCTACCGTGAACCTGTCTCATAAGCATTGTTTCAATCTGATCGTCTCCATGGTGAGCAAGGGCCAGAGCGCTAGCATGATGTTTTTCCATTACTTTTCGAAAAAAATCATAGCGGCAATCTCGTGCTGCAACTTGTGTAGAGAGGTTTCGCTCCTTTTTGTAAGCATTCACATCTACCGTAGAAGCTTCAAAGATGATCCCTTCTTGTTCACAATAGCTCTCCACAAACGCTAAATCCTCAGCAGATTCCTTTCCCCGTAAACTATGGTCCACATGCGTGGCAACAATTGATAATTTTAATCGGGGAGCTAAACTTACTAAGTAGTGAAGTAGCGCAACAGAGTCTGGTCCTCCAGAAACTCCAATAACTAGCGTATCCCCATGTTTGATTAAATCATGCTTGTGGATAAAACGTTCGACATCTTGCAACAAACTCTGTCTTCCTCTCACTCACTGTCTCGATAAACAGCATTTCATTTTAGTACTAATAACCCAACTACGTCTTTTTCAAACCTTTCTTTTATATAGGCTCTGTTAAAAAACATGACCAACTAAGTATAAAGTATAGAAGAATAGAAGAAAAGCAACTATTAGTACGGTTTCAATCCATTTTGAGCTCTTTTGTTTCACACGTTTTGGAGGCTTCTGCCTTGAGGCTACCCTTGAGTTAGAAGGTGCTTCTGGTCGTTTACGGACCTTTGACTTATCTCCTTGCAGTAGGGAAAAAAGCTCCTGTCGCATATCTTGAGCATGTATATACTTCCCTAGTAGAGCCTTTCGAAGAATTGGCTTATACTCCCTTAGCAGATGACTTTGTTCCATTTTATTGAGCAAATAGGTTTCTGAGTCTTTTTTAGGACGGTCAAATCGCTTAGGGTAAGCGGCATTTATTACGATCATAGCTACAGAAAATAAATCATACGACGGCTCTGCTACTCGGTTGCCAAGCCCCCAGTATCCTCGATCGAAAAACTCCGTAAACTCCTTCACTGACCTTCCCATTGAAGTCGTCCCTCCCACATCAAGCCATCTCATAGTTGGAGGCGATCCTTCTACTAGAAGATTGTCTGGTTTTAGATCACCAAAAACCCAGCCTTCTTTATGAAGGGCTGAAAGATCACGGAGCAATTGAAGCATTAAAATCCCAATCCATTCTTTTCCTCTACGTTCAATGAAAGTAAAAAGAGGTTCACCATCAATATATTCCATCACATAAAACGGATAACGCTTCCCATTTATCTCCCAGTCATCCACCTCATAGAAAAACGGCCCAAGAACTGTTCCCTGGACCACCGAAAGCTGTTTTAGAACATTCACTTCTGACGTAATGGACATACTATCAGTACCTAATTTTAATGCGACTCGCCCCCTTGCAGAGTCAGCTAAGTATACTGTACCAAGTGCCCCGCTACCTAATTTCCTCATAATTTGGTAGCTTTGCTGATTCCATTTCCCACTTAGTCTTGTTCCACGAGAAACATCAGCTGCCTGATTCTTCGAAGTACCCGTCATCTAATAGCCCTCTCTTTGAGCGTTTTTTCTGATAAGCTTCGATCGCTTCTTTTAATGCCGGACCTGTTGGCGTAATGCCTCCAGATGTCAGCTTTGGAAAAATGGTATGAATATCTTTCAACATTGGCGTCCAATCCATTAGACGTTCTACTTGCTTTCGTTTCCCGGGAAATGCATATAGAGAATATTCGTTTTCACCGATTCTTGAATGAAGGCTAATTGAAAGATCAAGAAGGGCATCTTCTACCGTAGGAAGTTTATGCTGCATACTCGCACTTGTATCGATCATAATCAACACTTCGAGATCCATCGTTTCCCCCAGTTCATCGACCACTTCCACGACCTGCCCCCGTTTGTCAGGTGGTAAATCTTCTATTTCTTTTTCGCTACCCAAGATCGATTGCAATTCTTTATGAATGAATCCTTGAATCGTCTGGGTCATCGCTTTACGTGTAACCATTTGTACCGTATGCGATAGCTGCTTAGCATAAACAAGCTGGTGGATGCCCCCGCCAGATAATGCAATATTCTCAATTTCTTTTAGTCCATGATCTGTCCGCTCGTTTTCGTCTAGCACTCCAATTACATTCACTGTCATTCCATGCTCCCGTGCAAGAGCCGCCATTGCAACCGGATCTTCCCCCTGATTTGAACATCCGTCTGTGATTAATAGAATCTGTCTTAGCGTTCCTTTCTTCATCTCGACTCCTCCTTTTTTGCTGTTACAAGCATCGCCTTTAGGAGGAGAGTTTATACTTACCTACTGCGCTTTTTTCTTCCTGAATGAAGGAGCTGAATAGATTGGAATAGTTGACCATTTAGGCACATTACGTTTTATTCTTGCCACTACAATCGTCATGTCATCATCAATTCTGCCATACTCCGTCCTAATTACTTCTTCCATGATGAGGTCTGCAATTTCTTGTGGCTTATCTGTTGAAAGCTCTCTAATTTTCCGCTTCATCCAGAACTCCGGATTCTCTATATTTTTAACCCCTTCATAAATACCGTCGCTCATCATGATCAAGAGATCCCCAGCTTTTAATTGTTCACTTACGACCTCTACATCAAATTCTGGAATAATCCCCATCGGTAGATTACCAGATTCCACCATCATGACTCGATCGCCTCTTTTTATAAAGCTTGGAATTGATCCAATTTTAAGAAACTTGGCTGAAGCATCCTGTAAGTCAATCATGGCTAAATCAAGCGTTGAGAATATTTCGTCGGTATTTCGTAAAGATAGAACAGAGTTAACCGATTTAATCGCCACCGTCTCATCAATTCCTGAATGTAGAATTTTTTGAAGGAGTTGAATGGTTTCCGTGCTTTCCTGATGCGCTCTCTCTCCATTGCCCATTCCGTCACTTATCGCAATAGCATATTTGCCTGCACCTAGCTCAATCGTAGAATGACTGTCTCCAGATATCCAAGCTCCTCCTTTCGCTGCATTTGCTACGCCTGTTTCGATCACAAAATCTTTAGCTGAACCAAAGTAAAGGTGACATGTGTCGTGCTCATGTTCTGCACACACTTCTCTTTTCACGACGATGTTTTCCTTTAGAATATCTGACAGCATTGGAGCGATGACCTTTTCTCCTTCTCCTCTCCCTCCGCAGGCAGGTATCTTCATCTCAATGTCGACGTTTCCCTCTTCTAAGCTGTAGATTTCCACCTGTCCTACTTCCAGACCCATACTTTGAATGGCATCCATGATTTGCTCTTCTTGTTGGTGGAGGTTATCACGCTCTTTTTGTATTTCTTTCGCGAAATCCCCCATAACATGCGACACTCCACGCAATTGATCGGCAACGATCTTCCGGCTTTCACGAACTTGTTTTTTTAACATTCGATTGGCGTGATAGTGACTCATCTCCTTTCCAATAAGATCAATCACCTTATTTGCCTTAATGCAGTGCTTATCGAAATCTCTCTTCAGACTATAGTTAGTCAATTCCGCCGTTTGTTCCAGTTCCTCCATTATCCCTGTCATATACCCATAGGTGGCATCGAAGTTTTTCGCCCAGCAAGTTTCTTTCTTAAAACAATTTTGACAAGTCTTTTCTGTAACGTGACTTAGAAAATAATCAACTTCGCGTTCTGACTGTTCTTCACCTTGAAGATCGGCATCTGTAAAGCTACTAGAAAGAGCCTGAAATAAGCTTGAAAATTGTTCGACACGATTAGCTGTAACGTCGCGTACTTTTCTTAAGTATTGTTGCTGCTCATTCGCATGTTCCACCGTTCCCGGGATATATTTAGAAAGCTGTGAAGTAACTTTAGATGGTGTGAAGAAAAAGAGTAATACGGCAATCACAGACTCCATCAGATTAGGATATAGAAACTCAGGACCACTCCCATATAAAGCGATTAATAACGTACCGATCAGTAAACCCATACCAACTCCAACTTTTCTACCATCTTTCAATAACCCACCAAGTAATCCCGAGAACGCAAGCATACTCATCTGATAGAGACTAGCTACATTAGCGAGGGCCAGTATCAAGCCAGTAACCACGCCAACTGTTGAGCCAATCGCTGCTCCACCTACATATGCGAAAATTAATACGAGATACCGAGAAAGGATATTTTCAATTGAGAAACCATATACAACCCAACCTATTGTTCCTGTTAACATCGTTGCTAATAAAATGATAAAACTAATGATCTCTTCATTTTTTAGAGCCTGAGTTCTTTTCTTAATAGATAATACCGGTATACTCTGAATAAAAATAATGGTTAGTATCATTCCAAGAGCACCTTCAACAGCTGCTAGGATCCAATTTGTGTTAGCTAATGAACGTTCAGTAAGTAAACTTAGGATCAGACGTCCCAACATACTCGTTGAGAACACAAGTATGGGTAACGTCTTAACAAGAGAAAGGGAAGATAACTTCACAAAACGATTAATGAATAGAAAAACAAGAATGCCACACATTATAAATGCTGTATTCTGCAAATTAGCCGTTGATACCGCTCCAGCTAATAAAGCAACGATAATCATAGGTGCACGTTCTCGTCTCAGGAAGAATACTGCGCCAAAAAAAGGAATAGCGAAAGGAGTAACCTGAGTAAGGATAACAGCTCGTCCAAGTAGGAACCCAATCACAAAAAGCAGAAGACCTCGCTGGAATAGAATCGTTTCTAATCGACTCTTTGTTCCGTGAATCCATTTGCCCACCTTCGATTTTGACCTTTCCATCACTAGTTCGCTTTGCATTCCCCCACCTGCTTTCTTTCATTCTTTTTTTCACCGATCTGCTTGAAGCAGTTTGTGTTAATCATTAAAACACAATAGAAATTCGCTTTTTGTCAAAAAAAGAACAGGTATGATATAAACTTCTCGACTTCTTTCAGTGAAGCTTGTCAATCACTTGTAGACAGAACAAGAAACCTGTAAACAACTGGAACGATCCATATTATAGGAGAGTATGAATTTTCATTAGAAAGATAAAGCTTTTTCATGCTTTTCTATCTAAAAAAGCAACTAGAAATAAAAGGTCGAAATGTTAAAGATAAAAAAGAAAAGAAACTCTCATAAAACCAATAAAAGAATATTAATAACGTTTATTTTCACTATGAATCCTAGGACTCATAGTGAAATCATGAAAGACAAGACAAAAAAACACCCTGCATTAATAAAATGCAGGGTGTTTTTTAGCAGACTATGTATATAACAAACATTCAAATGAATAGTTATTACTAATAAGTGGTGACCCGTACGGGATTCGAACCCGTGATACCGCCGTGAAAGGGCGGTGTCTTAACCACTTGACCAACGGGCCAATTAATAAAAATGGTAGCGGCGGAGGGGATCGAACCCCCGACCTCACGGGTATGAACCGTACGCTCTAGCCAGCTGAGCTACACCGCCATAAGACTGTTGCTTTCTTAAGCACAAGATATATAATACATTGCGAGAAAGTTTGTGTCAACTTCTTTTTAATATTTTTGCATAAAAATCTTATAATCTTCTTCAGAAACTATAAAAGATTCATTTCGTATAATCCTATACTGCAACTTACTTAAGAAAATTAACCAAAAACATTTACTGAGATGACAGGGAATACATCTTCACATATAACAAACCAGGCATGCGAATGCATGCCTGGTTTGTTATAGAATATAAATAGTAGACAACAAGCCCTAGCCGCGACGAGCGCCGCGACCACCGCGTTTTGACTCTGTTTGTTTCTTCAAAGTTGAAAGGCGGTCTTCACTGTCTTTAAGGAACTTGCTCATTTTATCCTCAAATGACTCTACCGGTGGACGTCCGCCACCACCGCGTGGCTTACCTTTAAAACCACCGCCTCCAGGTCTTCCACCGCCTTGTGGACGGCCTCCTCCACCTTGAGGGCGACCTTGTGGACGGCCCTGAGGACGCTCAGGAGCAGGTCGATCTTTTGCTTTCTTAATCGATAAACCAATTTTACCGTCGTTTTCAACCTGGATGACTTTTACCTCAACCTGATCGCCAACTGAAAGAAAATCATTAATGTCCTTAACATAATTGTCTGCAACTTCACTAATGTGAACGAGACCTGTTTTGCCGTCTGGTAGTTCAACAAACGCGCCAAAATTTGTAATACCTGTTACCTTTCCCTGTAACTTGCTGCCTACTTCGATTGCCATGTAAAAAAAGCTCCTCCTTAGAATCTTTAAAAGATCAGTCGTACGCTAATTATACCCCTTCAAAAAACAACGTGTCAATTTGAGGAAGAAGGAAGCTTAAAGATTGTCTCTCCGGGTTTTGACATAAAGTAGTCTCTTCTTGCCAATTCACCGATATAATCAAGGTCATTAAGTTTCTCAATTTCTTCCGTTAAATATTTTTCCTGGTCTTTCAGTTTCGTTAATTCTTCTTCAGCCTGCTTTTGCTGTAAGTTTTTTTCTTCGATCGTTGCTGCCTGTGAAGTGAATACGGAGATGAATAGAATAGCTATGGCTAAAGCAGCTACCGCGAAGGCTGTCAGACGCCGTACAAGACCTCTCTTTCTTCGTTCTTTCACTTTGTCCTGTAGCTGTTTCTCTTGATGATATTCCGAATGCACTTCCGTAACTTTAGGCTTACGCTTATTCGCAGTAACCAAGCTTTTCCCTCCTCACTTTCGTATTTTAGTTAACCAATGGTATATGTAGTTCTTTATTTTATCGGCAACTCCTGCTAATTTTATTAGTGGCATTTGTACCGATTGTGGTATTAATCGCCAGATCAACGAGAATCCCCACTTTAACGGTACCCAAAAAAACTTAAAGATAAACCAAAAAATGGTTGTCATAATACTCACTATCATCATACATAAGCTAAATACAACTTTCAATATGAACCTTATCGGCTGATAAATAAGATAAATAAATAAAGACTTCACAAAACGAATAATAGCAATAGTTATTAAAATGATTCGTTCAAGTAAACGGCGATATAACGGTTGAAAAAGGGACCGATATGCTGCATAACCACATAATATGGCCAAAAAGACATAAAATCGTAATTCACCCTCGTTAACAAGATAGAGAACATAAAAGATAATCAGCCCTTGTAGCAACCAGAAAACGATATCGTTCGCATAGAGCCACAAACTTTTACTTCTATCTGGATGAAGAAAACGGCTATAGGTATCCATGGCTATACCAAGCCACACCCCCATAGCCACCATGGCTACCATCGTATAAAATTGCACCGTTAGCGTCATTTGAACAGCTTGCTAAAGAAACCTTTAGCTTTTTCCCCTTCGTGATGATCGAGATAACTAAGATCAAAGATTTTCCCTTCGATCGAAACACGACCTTGCTCGACATTTAAATTTTTCATTTTCAAATGCTGCCCTCTGATCGCAAGAAATCCCATTGCTGTTTCTAGAAGAAATTCTTCATTATCGAAGCTATCGACGTGCTTCACACCTGTAATTTCAAGCGACTTTCGCGACTTCATAACTAAATCATGCTCTGGGGTGTTAGAAGCCTTATCGTATGTGCCATATTCATAATAATTATCCATCGCTCTCCTCCTCTTCTCGATACATGTCTATGAGAAGAAGAGATCATTTAGAACAAGCTGTTCTGATGGCTAAAACGATTCAAAAAGTAGCCCATTCCCTTCTCATTAAAAGAGAATTTCAAAATGAACATCAATAAAAAAAAGACCCTCTCGGATCTTTTTTATTCACCTGCAGCTTCTTCTTTTAAAATGGTAAACATATTGCTAGCTTCTTCTTTCTTCGTTGTTTCTTTAATTTCATCAACTCGGGCCGTCACTTTCTTATGACCAAAGGAAATCACCAGTTCGTCGCCGGCCTTCACATTTGTTCCAGCTTTAGCTTTATTTCCATTCACTTCAATTCGTCCTTTATCACAAATTTCTTTTGCGATTGAACGACGTTTAATTAAACGCGATACTTTCAGAAATTTATCTAATCTCATTTGTTTCAACGCTCCCTATTAAATTCCTTTTTCTTTTGCCTCATCCCAGAAGTGATCAAGTTCCTCAAGTGATAAATTCTCGATCTCAAGTCCCTTTTCCTTTACCCGATTCTCAATATATTGAAAACGCGAGAAGAATTTATGATTCGTGCGATGGATCGCCACTTCCGGATCAACTTTATAGTACCGAGCTAAATTGACGACAGCGAACACTAAATCGCCTAATTCGTCTTCTCGATCATCAAAAGATTTTTCATTTACAGCTTCTTTAAATTCGGCTAGTTCCTCATAAATCTTTGCCCAAATCGGTTCAACTTCGTCCCAGTCAAACCCGACTTTCGCAGCAGCCTTCTGGATTTCATTGGCGCGCATGAGACCTGGAAGCCCTTTTGGTACCTGATCAAACTGTGATGGTGCAATTTTCTTTTCTTCTTCTTTCACTCGCTTCCAAACACCAGCTACTTCCTCGGCTGTTTGCACATTTTCGTCGCCGAATACGTGTGGATGCCTCCGTATTAATTTGTCGTTTAGCTTATGAATCACATCATCCACAGAAAACATACCTTCATCTTCACCTATCTGAGCATGAAGCATAACTTGAAGCAGCACATCACCAAGCTCTTCTGCGAGATGCTCTTCATCTTGATCATCAATAGCTTCTAATACTTCATAGGCTTCTTCAATCAAATATTTTTTGAGAGACTCATGCGTCTGCTTTCTATCCCACGGACACCCCCCAGGTCCTCGCAGTGTTGCAACCACATTTCGTAACCATCCGAAATCCTGGTAGAGAAGATTTTCTTCTTTTACTGGAGGAACGTAGACAGCGGTTAAATTATTTACTTCCATCGAACGATCTAATTCAAATAGGGGAACAGAGACGATTTTCTCATCCCGACTTCCCGCTGCTTGCAGTACAGTAATTTCATAATCGTCAGGTAAGAGCTCCATTAATGTGAGTTTTACACTCGATGCTGTAAATTGATCATAAACTTGGACAAAGATTAAGTGATTACGTACCTGAACCTCAGACTTTGTAAAACGCGTGGCATCTAGAATTTGACAACCTTCAATAGGATCGATTCGAACTGCAGTAAAAAGCGCATCAAGAAAGCTTTGACCTCCAGCAACAGTCACTTCAACACCATGTTGAGATTGTTCTTCCAACAGGAGCTGTACGGTTGCTTCAGCCATCATTGGATGACCAGGTACTGCGTAAACAAGCGATCCTTTTTGTGCTTCATGAAACAGCTGATTAACAATGGTTCGATAAGTCTCCTCGAAAGATTCATTCGCTTCATATACCTCATCAAACCCTGTCATCGATAGCCCATCATCCATCAATTCCCTAAGAACGGGATGATCAAGCGTCCTAGCAAATATCCGTTCAGCTGACTGAAGCGTGCGGTAACTTCCTAGTGAAAGCTGACTGAGATCTCCCGCTCCAGTTCCTACAATTGTTATACGTGGCATCGCTTATGCCCCTCTCCGTAATTTATTTTGATAGATCGTAATAATTTCTCCTTTTGGCAATTGCATTAATTCTTTCTCTGTAAACACCCGCAGCGCTAATGTTGCAAACCCAAAAACGATGCCTCCGAGTAATGCGCCTCCAAGTGCTGAAACGCTTGAAAGCCCCCTAGAAAGGAAGGAGGGGATAAATAGTTGCAGAATGATTACTGCTGCACTCATGAACATAACGGCTGTTACTGCACGCCTTAAATGAAATTGGTACTGGAGAAGCCCTACTTTGTAATATACGGCAAGAATGGCGAGCGTAGCGACAACGACAAAGCCAAAAACCGTGGCCACTGCCGCCCCATTAATACCGATAAGCGGGATTAGAACAAGGTTTAACAATCCCTTAACTAGTATTCCAATTCCAGCATACCGAGCAGCGTTTCTCGCTAAGCCTACTCCTTGCAAAACACCTGCTGCCGTCATGCTAAGCGAACTAAAAAAGATTGCAATGGCAAGGATACTGAGCGTAGCAGAAAGGGATTGATCTTTAAATAACATCATGTTTGTCTCACTCATAATAATGGCCAATCCCGCTGCAGCAGCAAGCCCTATTACAAAGCTCACTTTAAGAGCAAGAGCTGTTTTTTCGCGAATCAATATCTCATTATTCTCTGCAGCCGCTTTAGAAATGACTGGGACAATCGATAATGAGAGAGATGTGGCCAGAACGGTACCGACCTGCATTAATGGCTGTCCTCGATCAAATACCCCTTTCATTTCACGAGCTTCTAAAGAAGAAAGACCATGCTCAGTTAATCCCGGCACAATCGTTAAAGCATCCATTAACTGAAATAGCACCAATACAAGCGCACTTACACAAATTAACGTCCCTTCTGTTAGGAGCCTACGCGCAATGCCAATGAACCGAAAAGGCTCAAATTTGATTTTCGTTATTTTAGCTACTCGTTTTTTAAATCGAAGCACTACAAGAAGCAATAGCGCAGCGACTCCTCCTAATATTGACCCTAGCGCTGCACCTGTACCAGTCGCATATGCATCCGCTCCGCCCGCTACAAGACCAATTGAAATAGCAAGAATAGCGATAACACGAATCGATTGTTCTGTCACTTGAGACCATGCAGTAGGTACCACATTTTCCTGCCCCTGAAAAAAACCTCTGATTGAAGCAATGCCAGGCATAATAAGAAATGAAAATGCCGTCATTCGCAGAGGACCAACTAAATTTCGATCCGCCATTAAAGCCGCCACCGCTGGCGCACCTGTATAAAGCAAAATAAAGCCTGTAATGCCTAGAATCACAACCACGCAAAAGCTATACCGTGAAAGCTCCTCAGCCTTCTCATACTCACTTTTTGCAATTTCTTCTGAAATAAGTCGGGAGATCACGACAGGAAACCCATATGTAGCAAGTATTATCGCGATTGAGTAAAATGGATAAATTTGTTGATACACATAAAAACCGATGTCACCAGTTATATTTTGATAAGGAATTCGATAGCCGACGCTGAGGACTTTCATAAAAAGGGCTACTGCAGTTAGCAGAAGTGCGCCTTGCCAAAATCCTTTTTGATTTTCTTCTTTTGTCATATACACCTGCCAAATGAAAGTACCAGTTTATGTACGAATTATATCACATGAATAAAAGTGGGAAACTTTTCAAGCTTCATAAAACGAAGAAAATGGAGGCATTGGCCTCCATTTTCTTCTATACTTATTGTTCCATTTGTCTTGCTAGGAAACCAGCTGCCGTTTCAGACAGCTTTTGTTCCAATTCAGTCACTTTTTCATCTTCTTTTGCAAGTAGAATCACCGTACCAATTGGATCGCCATTCGCTATAATTGGAGCTATCACGTGACCTGTATCAACAGGAACACCTTCAATGAGCTCTGACTTACTTTCGTTCAGTAAACTTCTTCGCTCATTCATTGCTTTTTCTACAGAATCGCCAATGCTTTTGTTCAAATACTCTTTCTTTGGTCCCCCCGCAGCTGTAATATAGACATCTCGGTCAGATATGAGAGCAATGTGTCCCGAATGTTCTGCAAGAGACTCGGCATACTCTTTGGCAAAGTCACCTAATTCACTAATGGGAGAATACTTCTTAAGAATAACTTCCCCTTCGCGATCAACAAAAATTTCTAATGGATCTCCTTCTCTAATCCTGAGGGTTCTGCGAATTTCTTTCGGAATGACAACACGACCCAAATCATCAATACGACGAACGATACCTGTTGCTTTCATCTAAGTTGCCTCACTTTCTGGAAGTTGTAGGTGATTGCTCCAATCACTTTTACTATTGTTTGTTCTACAATATGTTTCCATTAGTATCCTTTCGAGGTATCAGTTCTATTCACAAACCTGTCAAAATTATGAGATTCATCCAAAATCGACTTTAATTCGCATTCATTGGCTGTTTTACTGCTTGCTTCACTTTCTTTAAGACTTTCTCAACAAGCTGTAGGTGAGCTTTTGTATCAAGACCTCTCCCTTTCACCGTTACCTTCACTTTATTTCCATCTGCTCCTAAAGCTAACTTATTTCCAAATTCATTCGCTACTTCAAAAATTGTTTCCCCACCAATCGCCTCTCGAGCCGATTCGTGGAATAGAAGTTGTATATCTTTTTTACTTCGGCCAACTTTCTCAACCTTAACTTCTTTGGCAATCTCTTTCATGCGGGAGACCTGGAAAAGATAGTCCACTTCTTCAGGAAAATCACCGAAGCGATCCATCATTTCATCTTGTAAGTCCATAATATCTTTCAACGATTCAATTGATCGGAAACGTTTATACATATCGATTTTCTGTTTCTCATCGTTAATATACGTACCAGGAATATAGGCATCCACTTCAAGGTCAATTTCAACGCTAAATGCTTTCTCTTTCGGTGCATCACCTTTTCTTTCTTCGATGGCATCTTTTAACATTTGAGAATATAAATCAAAACCAACTGAATCAATAAACCCATGCTGTTCTGCACCCAAAAGGTTACCAGCACCTCGAATCGAAAGATCTCGCATCGCAATTTTAAATCCAGAACCTAGCTCAGTAAATTCCTTAATCGCTTGAAGACGTTTTTCCGCTACTTCGGTTAAAACCTTATCCCGTTGATAAGTGATATAAGCATAAGCTACTCGGTTGGAACGCCCAACGCGACCACGTAGTTGATAGAGCTGAGAAAGTCCCATTTTATCCCCATCATACACGAGCAGTGTATTGACATTAGGAATATCAACGCCTGTTTCAATAATCGTTGTACTTACAAGAACATCGTAATTGCCATCAAGAAAATCAATCATCACAGATTCAAGCTCCGTCTCAGTCATTTGACCGTGTGCAAAGCTAACTCTTGCTTCAGGCACTAGTGTACGAATTTGGTCTGTCATGTATTCAATTGATTCCACTCGATTATATAGGAAATAGACCTGTCCCCCTCGAGCAAGCTCTCTTTCAATTGCCTCTCGTACAAGTGTGCCGCTATATTCAACCACATACGTTTGAACTGGGAAGCGATTCTCAGGCGGGGTCTCAATCACAGATAGGTCCCTCACACCTAACATCGACATATGAAGCGTTCGTGGAATTGGCGTTGCAGTAAGAGTAAGCACATCGACATTCGCTTTTAACTTCTTAATTTTCTCTTTATGTGTTACTCCAAAACGCTGTTCTTCATCTACAATAAGTAACCCAAGCTCGTTATAGGTGACGTCCTTTGATAAAAGACGGTGCGTACCAATAACAATATCCACGGTCCCATTTTTTAATCCTTTTAACGTCTCATTTTGCTCTTTACGTGAGCGAAAACGACTTAATAAGCCAATGTTAATCGGATGATCTGCAAAACGCTCTTGAATCGTTGCAAAATGCTGCTGAGCTAGAATTGTAGTTGGAACAAGCAAGGCTACTTGCTTTCCGTCCATTATAGCTTTAAAAGCGGCACGGATACTGACTTCTGTCTTACCGTAACCAACATCTCCACAAAGCAATCGATCCATCGGACGTGTTTTTTCCATATCCTCTTTAATTTCTTGAATGGCTCTAAGCTGGTCGTCTGTTTCTTGATAAGGGAAGGCAGCTTCAAATTCTCTTTGCTCTTCCGTATCTTTCTCAAAGCTGTGGCCAACGCTTGCTTCACGTTCTGCATACAATTTAATTAAATCGTCTGCAATATCTTCAACGGAAGATTGTACTTTACGTTTAACTTTCTTCCATTCTGTTCCACCGAGCTTATATAGTTTTGGTTCTTTTCCTTCAGATCCAACGTACTTCATCACCTGATCAATTTGTTCAACTGGTACATACAAGTTGTCATTACCAGCATAGCTCACATACAGGTAATCCTTATGAATACCACTCACTTCAAGGGTTCGGATACCGAGATACTTTCCTATCCCATGATTCACGTGAACGATATAATCGCCTACTTTTAGTTCTGAATAACTCTTGATTCGCTCGGCATTAGACATCTTTTGAGAGCGACGCGGTTTTTTCGACTGTTTCGTAAACACTTCCGCCTCTGTTAGAACGGCTAGCTTTTGCATCGGCAGTTCAAATCCACCATTAAGACTTCCGATTAATATCTGTGGCTGCTGATGAGAGATCGGCGTATCTTGTTCGACCATCATCGCATTAATTTCATAATCCTCTAGTACACGTTCAAGTCGTTTACGTCTTTCTTCCGTTGCTGCAAGAAAGACAATCGCCATACCGCTTTTCTTCCATCGTTCAATCTCAGTACTTAATACTTTCATCTGACCATGGAAATTTTGCATCGCTTTACTTGAAGCATTAATGATATTCTCAGGATTTGTATAGGGAACATGTCGTAAGAAAATCGATAAATAGATAGTTGAGTGTACAGGCTTAGCGAATAACGTATCATAAGATCTCGATAGGGAAACAGACGAGACAATCTCTCCTTGATTGAGAAGAGCTGTTTGCCATTCTGCTTCTTCCTTATCCAGATCAGATGACATTTCCTGAATGCGACTCACTTCATCAAAAACGACCAGACCATCATCGGGTAAATAGTCTAGCAAACTCGCAGGCTGATCGTAATAGAAGTCCATGTATTTGATAACACCCTGAAAATTTTGCTGGCTTTTTAATTGATCAATTTCGTAAGTAATGTTTTCATGCATTGCTTCTTTTACTTTCTGATCCTTCACTTTCTTTAAAGAAGTCTGAAGTTCTTGTTGAAGACGTTCTGCCCCTTTTTCATAGTGCTCAGGGAATAAAACAACTTCGTCTGCTGGTCCTATCGTAATTCGTTCTGTTTTATTAGCAGAGCGCTGAGACTCGATGTCAAAAAATCGAATCGAATCAACTTCAGTATCAAATAACTCAATTCGTATTGGGCTATTTTCAGTCAATGGATAAATATCTATGATACCACCACGCACACTGAACTCCCCCGGTGAAGATACCATTGGTACTCGTTCATAACCCATCGCTACAAAAGTAGCGAGTGTTTCATCCAAAGGAATATCGTCGCCTAATGCAAACGAAATCTGGCTTCTTTCCCAGATACTCTTCGGTGGTAAATATCTTCTTACTCCCGAGATCGGGGCAATCACAATACCATTGTTATTTTTCATCCAATAATTTAAAGCTTCCATTCGCTGCCCTCTTAATTCCGGGCTAGCAATCGCGATTTCCGAAGAAATGAGTTCATTAACTGGGTATAAGTACACTTCGTCTGGTGAAACAAGCTCACACATGTCTTCATACAGCTTTTGTGCTTGATATAAATTATGGGTAATAATCAGCTGGGGGCGCTTTGTTTCATGATAGAGAGAAGCCATTAGGAACATCCGAGCAGAACCAGCTAGCCCTGCAACAAGTTGTTCTTTAAGACCCTCTTTCACCCCGGTAAAAACGGACTGGAATTCATCGCCCTTACTAAAATATTCTCTTAAGCCTAACATCGGTAGGTTATTCTCCCCTCTCACTCTGAAAAGCGCAAGCGCACATGTAGTCCCAAGAAACGCTTCCACCAATTAGCCAAAACAAATCTTGATTGTTTTGAAAAAGGCGAAGCAGCCCAAGGGACCTGTCACTGAAGCTAGACTTCTCTTAAATTTATATTCTATAACACAGACTATTCTTTATAATCATTCTGTTAACGCAAAAATGCTTTGGACGAACTCCCAAAGCTTCTTACTGAATAAATGTATCAAGCTCATGAAAAGAAGGCGTACGCTCCATAGCTTCATGACAATCTTCACAAATGGCTTTCACTTCAATTGTACCATCGTGGTGGTAATGAACCATTGCTTGCCGCTCCTCTTCAGTGAGCTGCTGAAATCCGAGTTCATCAGCTGTGTGATTCATCTGTGACAATCTTCCAATCTCAGCTCTACAGTGACGACATACGTAATGAATATCCATAACAGATCCTCCCTGTTCCTAACTTTTACTAGTATGGACGGGAGAATAGAAGGATATTCATGTGTTATATTGATTCATTACTTCTGGGAACGACGTCGTTGTCCATGCTTCACAAGCTTTGACCGTCTGTTCAATGGCAAGCTGAATTGGCTCTGCCTCTTCTTTAGAGAATGGCTTTAAAACGTAGTCAATAACGGACTGTCTGGCAGATCGATCTATTCCTATCCGCACTCTCTTAAAATCTTGAGTATGAATGTGCGTGATAATCGACTTCATCCCATTGTGACCACCGGCGCTACCTTTTTGACGAATTCTCACTTTACCAGTAGGAAGGTCCAAATCATCGTAAATGACTAGCATATCATTCACTTCAATATTAAAGTATTCCATCAAAGGACGTACCGATTCACCTGACAAGTTCATATATGTTTGCGGTTTTAAGAGGTACACTACTTCTCCGTTTACTATACCTTTCCCATAGATCCCTTGAAACTTCTTTTGATCTAAAGATATGCCTAAGTCTTTCGATAGCTGATCAATAGCCATGAATCCTACATTATGTCTTGTATTATCAAATTTCTTCCCCGGATTACCGAGGCCTACAATTAATTTCAACAGCTGACGCCCTACCTTTCATTACTTTTATTCTATCCTATCAAAAATGCGAGCACTTATTCACCTGTTAGCTCATTATCTTGAAAAAAAGACGTAACCCGTTCGGTTACGTCTTCGAAGTTTATTCGGTTTTCGTTGTTTCATCATCAGTTTTTTCTTGATCTGCTGGTGGCTCTTCAGCCACTTCATCAGCTTCTTCTTCGTCTTCAGCAGGTTCTTCCGTCGGAGGAACAATCGAAGCGATTGGCTCTTCAGCGTCTAGAAGAATTTCGTATTTATCTCCTTTTGGAAGATCTCCCGCTTGAATAGCGTCTCCAATGTTAAATTCAGCAATACTAACGTCGATGCTATCAGGGAAATCGTTCGGCTTCGCTTTTACGAGAATCTCGTGAAGCATTTGCTGAACAACGCCACCCTCTTTGCTACCTGCAGCTTCGCCAGTCAAATGAACTGGAACCTCCGCTTCAACTTCCTTGTTAAGGTCAACTGAATAGAAGTCTA
Organism: Anaerobacillus sp. 63XJN7_4_ISO-PGPR-S23-413; assembly: GCF_056173725.1. NCBI lineage: Bacteria > Bacillati > Bacillota > Bacilli > Caryophanales > Bacillaceae > Anaerobacillus > Anaerobacillus sp. 63XJN7_4_ISO-PGPR-S23-413. The sequence continues at coordinate 66,269 of NZ_CM149688.1, read as the reverse complement.
CGTGAAGAACTTGATTCTTGATTGGGTCAACTTGCATGTCGTAAACCATGACTGGGTAAGTGCCCTGTCCTTCAAAGTTCAATTCAATAACGCCGTTTTTTCCGACCTGACGATATACTTTAATGAACTCTAAAGCGTCAACCTGTACCGGTGCGCTTTTGCGGTCTTTACCGTAAAGAACAGCCGGAAGTCCTTCTTCTGTTTCGCGTAATGTTCTAAGTTCACTTCTTTTTTTCGTATTACGATCTAATGCTTTTAATGTTGCTGCCATTTGAAATCACCTTCCTGATTAGGTTTTACTCTTCTATATGGATACCCATAATCACGAGGCAATAAACATAAATTATTTAATCAAATAATTTACTTACAGAAAGTTGCTCATGAACACGGATGATTGCTTCACCAAGAAGAGGTGCAACAGATAGTTGTGTGATTTTATCGATTTGCTTATCATGCGGAAGCGGAATCGTATTTGTGATAGCAAGTTCCTTAATTTTAGATTGATCGATGCGTTCAATAGCTGGTCCTGATAAAACAGGGTGCGTACAGCAAGCAAAGACTTCAGTCGCTCCATTTTCGATCAATGCATTGGCTGCTAAGGTAATTGTACCGGCCGTATCAATAATGTCGTCAATAATGATTGCCGTTTTCCCTTCAATATTACCTACAATATTCATGACCTCTGCTACGTTTGGACGTGGACGACGCTTATCAATAATAGCAATTGGTGCCTTCAGTCGCTCAGCAAGCTTGCGAGCACGAGTTACACCGCCATGGTCTGGAGATACGACAACAATATCTTCAAGGTTCTTTTCTTCAAAGTGTTTAGCGAGAGTCGGAACCCCCATTAATTGATCAACAGGAATGTCAAAGAATCCTTGAATCTGAGAAGCATGAAGATCGAGTGTAATGAGTCGAGTTACTCCAGCAACTTCAAGTAAGTTTGCAACTAACTTCGCCGTAATGGGTTCACGAGACCTTGCTTTACGATCCTGACGTGCATATCCATAATAAGGGAGTACAATATTAATTGTTTTAGCTGAGGCTCTCTTTAGCGCATCAATCATGATAAGAAGCTCCATAATGTTTTCGTTTACTGGAGCACAAGTTGATTGGATAACGTAAACGTCACACCCACGAATACTCTCTTCAATGTTAATCTGGATTTCCCCATCGCTAAAGCGAACAACAGAACATTTCCCCATCGGAACACCAATATGTTCTACGATCTCTTCTGCAAGATCAGGATTCGAGTTTAAACTAAACACTTTCAAGTTTGGATCTAAATAATTAGCCATTGGCCGGTACCCCTCCATTAATTAGTAAGAAAAGCGCGAGCGTCTTAATCACTTCAAAACGATTATGCATTGTAGTAAGACACCAAGAGTTCAAGCTTTCTTATCTTCTTAAAATTAACTATCCTTCTTTTTCGTTGCGTAGTCTTCTTTATTCGTCTGACGAGAACGAGCAATTGATAGCGCCTGTTCAGGAACATCATCTGTGATCGTCGATCCAGCAGCAACAGTTGCACCTTTACCTACCGTTACAGGGGCAATCAAATTCACATTACATCCAATGAACGCGCCATCTTCAACTTTTGTTAGGTACTTTTTCTTACCATCATAATTTACTGTAATTGAACCACACCCAAGATTCACATCTTTACCAATTTCAGCGTCGCCAACATAACTTAAATGGGAAGCTTTGCTACCATCACCCATAACAGACTTCTTTACTTCAACGAAGTTTCCAATCTTCACTTCGTTCCCAATTTGTGAAGCTGGACGAACGTGTGCGAAAGGACCAATATTGACAGCATTTCCCACTTCACTATCATGAATAACCGATTGTTTCACAACGCTCTTATCTCCAACTTTACTATCCTTAATTTCAGAGTTAGGGCCGATCTTAGCTTCATTACCAATAGTGGTTTTGCCAGTTATAGTGGTTCCTGGATAGATAACAGTATCTTGACCAATCACTGCTTCTGAAGAAATATATGTTTGATTGGGATCAATTAACGTAACGCCATTACGCATATGTTTCTCATTAATTCGTTTTTTCATCGCAATTTCAGCTTTTGAAAGCGCGACTCGATCATTTACGCCCATTGTTTCATCAAAATCTGCTGTTTGATAGGCGCTTACGATCTCACCTTGCTTTTGAAGAATTTCAACAACATCTGGAAGATAATACTCTCCCTGAGCATTTTCATTCTTAACGAGCTGAAGCGTCTCAAAAAGGGTTTTGTTATCAAAACAGTATGTACCTGTGTTAATTTCCGTTACTTTCTGCTCAGCTTCACTTGCGTCTTTCTGTTCTACAATTCGTTGAACACTTCCATTCTCATCACGGATAATTCGACCGTATCCAAATGGATTATCCGCATCTGCTGTTAGAATCGTGGCTTTTGCACCCTGATCTTCATGATAAGTCAATAGTGCATCCATTGTTTCTTTCGTAATTAAAGGGGTATCTCCACATACGACAAGGGTGACGCCATCCTTATCGTTTAGGGTTTCTTGAGTCTTCATCACAGCATGCGCTGTACCAAGCTGTTCTTCCTGGAGGACATAATTCACTCGACTACCAAGCTGGTCACGAACCTTTTCAGCGCCATGACCGACGACAGTTACAATGTTTTGGAGCTTAAGTTCATCAAGTTGATCAACAACATGCTCTACCATAGGCTTCCCACAAACGGGGTGAAGCACTTTATAAAGCTTTGATTTCATCCGTGTTCCCTGACCTGCTGCTAACACAACTGCAAATCTATTCATGTATATGGTTCCTCCATTGTATCCTATTTTTCCACTTTGACTATATCTCAAAAACCCCTCATTTTCAAGGAAGTTCCCTAAATCCTCAGCATATAAAAAGTTGGAAAAGAAAGGTCTATGACTTTTTTCTAAATGAAGCGAAATTTCTGGTCAAATAAAAAAGCCCGGTCAGTTGACCAGACTTTTACGATTAGGAAGCTCCAGCTTCCTCATAAGCAGCTTCCATTTCACCAACACGGTGATATTCAGCTAATACAGCTGTTTGAATCTTTTCCCTTGTATTCGACGAAATTGGATGAGCGATATCGCGAAACTCTCCATCTGGAGTTCTTTTGCTTGGCATCGCTACAAACATGCCGTTATTCCCATCAATGACGCGAATATCATGAACGACGAATTCATGATCCATTGTGATGGAAGCGATTGCGCGCATGCGTCCTTCCGTATTCACACGGCGTAGGCGAACATCTGTAATTTCCAACTTGAGTGCACCACCTTTTTCCATTAATTAGAGCATATATGCACTATTCAACTTCTAGTTATTAATTCCTTCTTCTAAATATAAAAAATGTTATAAAAATTTAGTTGCTTTCACACTAAGATTCTATTTCAGAATAAAAAATCGACTGAAAGAAGCTAAATTAATCACCTTAGTGACATTCACTCCAAAAACTTAAATAAATTAGAAAAAAGTTTCATAAATAAAAAACCCACTCAGCGGATGAGTGGGTTAAATTGATTAGCCTACTAGAGCAATGACTTCAATTTCGATAAGGGCATCTTTTGGAAGACGCGCAACTTCAACACAAGATCTTGCGGGTTTATGTGCATTGAAATATTCACCATAGATTTCATTGATCGCGCTAAACTGGTTCATGTCTTTAATATAAACTGTAGTTTTTACGACATTCTCGAGTGAAGATCCGGCAGCTTCTAGTACAGCTTTCACATTTTGAAATACTTGATGAGTCTGGTCTTCTATCGCTCCATCAATGAGCGTTCCATCTGCTTTAAGAGGAATTTGGCCAGAGCTATAAAAGATGTTATTCACGATCATTCCTTGTGAATAGGGGCCAATCGCTTCTGGTGCTGATTTCGTATAGACTGTCTTCATTCGTTCTCCACTCCTTCTGTTAATGGCGTAAGAAATTTCTTGTAATTCCCTGGCGCAACCTGAATCGATCGCTCTTTCATATCGACTCCACCAAGGTTCATCATAGATACGTACTCTTCAACTAGTCGTTCTTCGCCTTCACCCTCAGCCTCAACAAGCACTCCAATTCCAGCAACGTCTGCTTGAAATTCTTCAAGCAAATTAACCATTCCTTGAATTGTTCCACCAGCCTTCATAAAATCATCTACAATCAAAACGTTCGCTCCTGGTTTCAAACTTCGACGAGCAAGCGCCATTGTTTGAATTCGTTTTGACGATCCTGATACATAGTTAATACTTACTGTTGAGCCTTCAGTGACCTTGCTATCGCGTCTAACAATGACAACCGGAACGTTAAGATGACTTGCAGCAGCATACGCAAGGGGGATTCCTTTCGTAGCAACAGTCATCACACAATCAATTTTACGATCAGCGAAAACAGACGCAAATAAGCGGCCAACCTGATTCATAATTTCCGGATTACCGAGGATATCTGTTAAATACAAATAACCACCCGGAAGAAGACGATCAGGACTTTCTAGAAAATCGCATAGTTCACCAACCACACGATCTGCTTCTTCTTCACTAATAAGCGGCATGTATCTTACGCCTCCAGCTGCACCTGGAACGGTTAACAACGATCCCACACCCTGTTGTTCAAAATTCTCTTTAATGATGACCAAATCCTCACTTATAGATGATTTAGCCGCCCCGTATCGCTCTGAGAAATAAGTTAGTGAAACTAACCGGTGTGGATGCTCTAATAAATACCTTGTCATATCCACTAGCCGAGAACTTCGTTTCATCTTCATAGAAGAACCTCCAAAAAATCCGAATAATTAATCATAATATATCACTAATGTACGGATTTATTCAAGGGTTCTTCTCACCTAATAGACGTACCGCATAAACTTGACCACAAAAACCTCTTAAACCGTTATAAATTCGTTGCATGCGCGATTCATGTCGTGTAAGACCAAAGACAGTTGGCCCACTGCCACTCATCAGCACACCGTCTGCTCCGAGGCTTTCCATCTTTTCTTTAATTTGACGTACTTCAGGATGAAGTTTCAATGTAACATCCTCGAGAACATTACCAAGGCGCTGACATATCGCTTCATAATTTTTTTCCTCTATTGCTTGCATCATTCCTCTTACGTCTGGATGGTTCATCTCTGCTGTTCTAAGGCGTCGATATACATCTGCTGTCGATACCCCAATAGAAGGCTTAGCAAGAATCACCCAACAAGGAGGTGGTGCATCCATTGGCTGAATAATTTCTCCACGTCCTTTTGCAAGGGCGGTGCCACCATATACACAAAATGCAACGTCTGACCCTATCTCAGAACCAATATTAGCAAGCTCATCATAAGTTAAACCTAATTGCCAAAGCTCATTAAGTCCTCGTAATGCCGCGGCAGCATCACTGCTTCCTCCAGCAAGACCAGCAGCAACTGGAATTTGCTTATCAATCTTGATCGATAAACCCTGCCGAATGTTGAACTTTTTCTTTAATAATGCTGCAGCTTGAAAAGCTAAATTCCTTTGATCGTCTGGAACAAAACCGCTTGTTGACTCAATAATGATTTCATTTCGTCTCAATTCCGTTAACTCAAGTCGATCTGCAAGATCGACATTCGTCATAACCATTTCTACTTCATGAAAGCCATCAGGTCGTTTATGAAGCACATCGAGTGCTAAATTTATTTTCGCCGGTGCTTTCACACTCAGTTTTCTTTTCATCTCGTTCACCTACATTTTCGTCCTACCGTTCGACATTTTAACTTACTGTGAATTATTGTAACACAACAAGCCTAAAAGAAAGAAACGGAATAGGATGCAACCACGGGAGAGTTTAACTTCTCTGCAACAAAAAAAGAACCCTGACTATTAGTCAGAGTTCAATCGTCACAGGGTTCAGTGTTTTTGTTGGTTTGCAAGTTGCTCCTCAGCTAGTTGAATAGCACGCTTCACGATGTTACCTGCATCGCGAGCTTTTATTCCTCCCCAACCTTCTTTCTGAACCGTATCATAAATACCAAGCTCTTTCGCAATTTCTTCTTTCAATTGATCAGACATAATCCCTTTACGTCTTGCCATGCGAATCAAGCTCCTTTCTATCCTGTAACACTCTTAGTGTGAGGATCGAAAGCCATCGCTATACTGCCAATATGTAACCAAAAGAAGGAGAAAAATTATTTATTCCCAAATAAAGCAAAAAAGCAGTTAGACCATTTGCCTTAACCGCTTACTGCCGCTTGTTCTTCATTAAATGTAATTTGTACTGTATCTGTTAGAATATCTGTGTAGCTGTATGACACACGCTCAAATGCGTTCGTGTCCTGATCCAGCTTAACAATGAACACTGCCGGGTAGGTTTCTTCAAGGATGCCTGAACGTTGAATTGTCTTTCTGCGACCTCCGTTTGCCTTTAAGGTCAACCGTTTGCCAACCTGAGATTGTAACGTTTGTTTGATCTCAATAATCGTTTTTGCCATCGGAACCTCCACCTCACTTAGACAAATTATAACATCTTTTGCATCATCTTGTCAAATAAAACTTAAATTATAACAACGAAGCAAAAACAATGTCAATTGTTATTTACTGATGATGTGTATTTTTATTGTTTCTTAATTTGTCGAAAAATATGTATACTCATTGAAATATGCTGGTTATCTCAGGTTTCGCAAAAGAACATTTCTCTATTCTAGCCCCTTTCAACGAGCTTATTTTTTTATTAAAACTGACGTAAAAAAGCGAACGGATGGATATGTATTCCACCCGTTCGCTCACTCTGAATAATCCTCCTGGTCCTTCATAGGCATACCTGTGCGTAGAATTCCTCTTGTTTCTACTCCACCAAGTCCATCTTCACCAGTCAACGTGTTTCTAAGAGCGTCCCAAACATTAACGTGATCAGTAAAAGATGTGAGTGCAATTTTGGATACGATAAAAACTGGATCAAGCATGTGAATGTTGATTCGAGCTGGAGAGCTTGCAAAATTAGCCCCTGCACGAATGAGTGACTCAAAATGAGACTGACACGCTCCAGCAAAAATTACAAGGTGATCAAGATTCGGAAAAACACTTCTCACTTCTTTTACAGCTCGAACAAAGTACCGTGAATTTCGGTACGATTGAAGATCCTTTTTCTCGCCTTTATGTTTTGTATACGCATCATGCCCTGTGATAACCAAAATATCTGGTCTAACATTGTTAACTAATTTGATAATATTCTCCGGTATTTCGCTCTCCTTCATATATAGCCCATAAACCGGGACGCCAAGACGCTTATACATTTCCAAACATTTACTAAGGTATAGTGGATCCCCGTCAATATGAAGAATTTTCCCCGGGAGTTCAAAAAAACTTGTTTCTTTCTTAAAATGACTAGTTGCCGAATATTCTCGCTTCATTCGCAACAGTTGATAGTCTTGTCGAAACAAACGAAAGGAATAGTCTTCTTTCTCTTTGGACTGCTCCCGTCTCATTTTGTGTTCATTGGAGTCAATTACCACCAGGTCGTCAAACGGGGCATCTGCGATTAGCCTCATATCCTCGCCCACGAGCTCCGCTGACTTACTTGACTCATTCATCCTTGTTACTCGAAAGATTAAGTCACAGCCATATGAACGCCTGGCAACGATATCTCCTTCTTTCATCGTCATTATCTTCCCTCCACACCGCTTGACCTGAAAGACTAAACAGCATCTCCTTTACCTACTATATGAGAACTTTAAGAAAAGATGATTTATATAGAAATGAGAACTTGGTTTACCTTCACTGATTATTAGGAAGATGTTCGAATCATGAAAACTAAAAAAACACCCCGGAAGTTAGTTTATAACTCTAACTTTCGGGGTGCACCACAATCAAGGTGTTTTTTTAGTTTCATTTTTTCTGCTATAAAAAGCATTACTCAACGCCGCGAATTCTTCCATTGAGAGCGTTTCGCCCCGACGTGTTCCATCAATCCCTGTCTCTTGTAATACTTCCTCAATCATTGGCTTTTGCTCTTTACTTAAAAGATTATTTTGCAAATTGTTCAATAAGGTCTTTCTACGTTGACCGAAGCTTGCTCGAATCACTTCAAAGAAATAGGCTTCATTCAAAAGATCGACAGGAGGCTCCTGACGCAGCTCCAAGTGAAGAACGGATGAATCTACATTGGGCTTTGGTACAAAAACGGTTTTTGGTACTGTGAGAGCCGTTTTAGCCACTGCATGGTATTGCACTGCAAGTGATAATGAGCCGTATTCCTTAGAACCAGGCTTTGCAGCAATACGCTCTGCTACTTCTTTTTGAATCATAACAACGATCCCACGTACTGGTAATTTTTCTTCCAATAACTTCATGAGAATAGGCGTCGTCACATAGTAAGGAAGATTCGCTACTACCATCAAATCCTGACCCTCTTCAAACTCTTCTTCAATCACTTGACGAACATCGGCTTCTAACACATCACTATGACGTATGTGAACGTGTGGATAAGGAGAAAGAGTGTCTTCTAGAATAGGGAGTAGACGCTGATCAATCTCAAATGCCACGACCTTTTTAGCTTGTTTTGCTAGTTTCTCTGTTAAGGCTCCAATACCTGGCCCGATCTCGATAGCGCCAGAATTCGGTGATAACTTAGCCTGGTCAACAATTTTTGTTAGGACATTCGAATCAATTAAAAAGTTCTGTCCAAGACTTTTCTTAAAAGTAAAACCATGTTTAGATAAAATTTCTTTTGTTCTAAAAGGGGTTGATATTTCTTTATTCATTGCTCTTCCTCCTGTAACACTTCTTCCAAAGCCTGACTAAACTCTTCTCTTGAAATTTGAAACATTTGTAGCCGTTTGAAAAGCTGCTTTCCATTCATATAGCCCATTTGCAACCGATCTCCTAAAGCTTTTCTTCTCTCCTTAGAACGATCGCCTACAACCAGACCAGCAGCGATAAGATCCTCCCATTCAATCAAAACATCTGGAGCTTCTATCTCTTCTCTTACTGAAAGAATGGCTTCTTGAATATCCTGAATAGAGGCATGTTCAATTCCAACTTTCTTTCCATTAGATGAGATGGCACGTTTTTTATTTAGAAAGGCGTGTTTACAAGAAGGCAGTCGGTCACTAATGATTTGACGAATTCTTGTACCAGGATAATCTGGATCTGTAAAAACAATTACGCCTCGTCTCTTCCAAGCAAGCTCAATACGTCTAAGCGTCTCTTCGCTAATCTCAGATCCATTCGTTTCTAGCGTATCCGCATCAAGCGCTCGTTTCACAGCCAATGTATCGTTTTTGCCTTCTACGATAATGATTTCTTTTACTTTCACTCTGTTTCCTCCATAATACATAACCGATTCTACCCTGTTATTATAACTACACGTGAATTTTTATAGTTTCTCTCATATATCTTTTCTTTATCATACAAAAAACACAGAGAGAGACTTTCCCCACTCTGTGTTATTAGCATACCATATCTCGATCACTAATCGAGGATTGTAATTTGAACAGTCTTGTTTCCCCATGCGTAAGCTGCAGACTTCGAAGAGAAAAACACATCAATCTTGTTACCTTTAATCGCACCACCCGTATCAGCCGCAATAGCCGTTCCATATCCTTCTACGTGAACTTTTGAGCCGAGTGGAATCACACTAGGATCAACCGCAATGATTTTCGCATCAGGATTAGATTTTAAGTTAAAGCCCGTAGATGTGATACCTGAACAGCCAGCACAATTTGCCGTATAAGCTGTCGTCGATACGTTCATTACCTTCCCTGACGACTTACTTTCAGGTTTAGATGGTGATTTTGAAGTTTTTGTAGCAGGCTTACTAGCTGTCTTTGTTGATTTAGATTGAGTTGAAGGGGCACTGCTAGTTTTCACAGCTGTTTGTGTAATAACCTGGGTACCAACAGCAACGATTTTGTCACTGCTTTCCTTCACTACATCGGTTTTCTTAAGCTCACGGGAAACCTCTTTACCATTTTCTAAAACAACTTCGTAATGTTTCTCCCGCTTGCCTTCTTGTCCGTCTTCTAGGACTGTTTCTTTACCTTTTTGAATTGAATTATCATTCTTCTTAATCGTTGCATAGTCAATCGTCTCTTCCACTACATCGGTGACCTTTTCCACTCGAATCACGTTGATTTCCGAGTTCGCTGTAACGTCCTCATCTTTTTTGGGTTCTACGCGATCAAGTTCTCCAAGTTGTATATTCTGCTGTTCTAAAAAGCCAGCGACCGTAGTCGAAGTTGTCCAAATCTCTTTTTGTTTCCCACCGTCGTTTACCGCAACTTTGAAAGCTTCATCAACGGCAATCGTCATATTTTCTTTCAATTCATCATCGAGTGATACAGACATTTGATCATGCTTACCGAGCTCCATGTTTTGATCTTCAAGTAACCCTTTCACTGTATCTTTGGTGGACCAAACTTGTTGGTTATCCCCATTAATCGATAGCGTTACTTGAAAAGCCGGTTTCCATTCAATCACATCTCCAGCCTCAACCTTGGCTGATAAATCGTGACTTAAATAATCATGAGAACCAGGATTCAATTCTTCATCCTTTAATAACTCCGCAACTGTATCTGCATGTGTATCTACCGGCTTCTCTTCCCCATCAAGGACAAGCGTGACCGAAGCTTTTGTAGTTTCAAACACGATAAAGCCGGAGACTAAACCTAGTACAATTACACTTAAACAAATCATGAATACGTTCTTTCCACCCTTAACGCGAGCAAAAAAGTTTTCCATGTTCGATTTCATTGTCATAGTTACCCCCTGAACCGACTGTGTTTCAAAAAGAAAAGCTTCTTACTTATCCCCAATTGCTAGTTTAGTAGAAAAGGCATCTACTTTGATCTTGTATGATGGGAGAAGTTATTTTTAAAAGCATCCTATCATTTCTTTTTAACGACAACGGTCTTTTTTATTAGCGACTAATACCGAATAATGTCATAGCATTTTCGGATGTTCTTCTTGCTAATTCTTCATAATCCATTTCTTTCAAATCCGCAATTTGTTCAGCGATGAGCTTCACATATGAAGGTTCATTTCGCTTCCCGCGGTTTGGGTGTGGTGCTAGAAAAGGACAGTCCGTTTCAATTAGCAAACGATCAATTGGTATTTCTTTCGCTACTTCTTTTGGTAGTTTAGCGTTCTTAAACGTTACTGGTCCACCTAGAGAAATGTAGAAATTCATATCAAGGCACTCATTAGCCTCTTCTACAGTTCCAGCGAAACAGTGCATGATGCCACCTACCTCAGCTGCATTTTCTTCTTTCAATACATCAATGACATCTCGTGTCGCTTCACGATTATGTATGATGATCGGTAATTTCACTTTTTTCGCAAGTTGAATTTGCTTACGAAAAACATCTTTTTGTATGTCATGAGGTGATTTGTCCCAATGATAATCAAGTCCCATTTCACCGATTGCTACTACTTTTGGATGACCAGCAAGTTCTTCAATCCACTCAAGGTCCTCTTCTTTCATATCAATCGCATCAACAGGATGCCAACCTACGGCTGCATAAAGAAAATCATACTGTTCAACAAGTTCCATAGCATGTGTTATCGTTTCACGATCAAAACCAACAACAACCATCTTGCTTACTCCCGCTGCCTGGGCACGCTCAATTACTTCTTTTTGATCTTCGGAAAATTGTTCAACATTCAAATGCGTGTGTGTGTCGAATAACATGTCAAAACCCCTTCTCCGCTCTAGTACGATGCTAGTGTACCAAATGTCCTAGTTATTTTCTAAGTCTAAACAGTTTCATTTTAATTACATTTTGTTTACAATGCTCACAAAATAAGTTAGAATATTCTGTATATTAAGGTGTTTTGGTTCTTTTTTATATACTTATCTTGCAACTCAAAATGGAAGTTTAGTCACAAATAGCAAAGTAAATGGCAGGGATTTATTGTGAATTAGAAAGTAAAAAAGACCCGGTCTATTTTAAGACCGAGTCATATGTCATTATTTGATTTGTGTTCCATTTGGCAAGCTTTCAGCAATAGTCGACAATTTCAGCTCGCCGTCATGCTCACCTGCTAGAATCATACCTTCAGATAATTCTCCTCTAAGCTTTACTGGCTTAAGATTGGAAACACAAACAACTTTTTTGCCGATGAGTTCCTCTGGTTTATAATGTTTTGCAATTCCTGAAACAACTTGTCTCGTTTCATAACCAAGATCTAATTTTAATTTCAATAACTTATTGGCTTTTTTCACCGGCTCTACTTCAAGTACTTGGGCGACTCTTAAATCAACTTTTGTAAAGTCATCAATTGAAATTTCATCTAAATCTGGTTTTTCAATTGGCGGTGCTTCCTTAACGACATTGCCACCCATTTGTTCAACTATATATGCAACCTCTTCTTTACGGTCAAGTCTTGGGAAAAGCGGAGCATCTTTTTGAACCGTTGTACCACCGAATCCTTTTTTGAATCCTAATGATTCCCAACTTGTTTTCTCACCTTCTTCAATACCTAGCTGTGACCAGATCTTTTTAGGCGTTTGCGTAAGGAAAGGCTGCAATAGAATACCCACTTGTCTTAATGATTCAGCGAGGTGAACCATTACAGCACCAAGCTTGTCTTTATGAGTTTCATCTTTAGCAAGAATCCATGGTTCTGTTTCATCAATGTACTTGTTCGTTCGACTAATGAGCTGCCAAATCGAAGCAAGGGCAACTGAAAACTCCATGTTTTCAAGAGAGGTCTCTACTTTAGAAATTGTTGAATCTACCATCTCTACAAGAGTATCATCAAAATCTGTGACCGATCCTTCATACACAGGTACTTCACCGTCGAAGTACTTAGCGATCATCGCTACTGTTCGATTTAACAGGTTGCCGAGATCGTTCGCCAAATCATGATTGATTCGCTCCACAAAGCTCTCAGGTGTAAAGACGCCATCTGAACCGAACGGTACTTCACGCAATAAATAATAACGTAAAGCATCAAGGCCATAGCGATCAATTAAGGTAACTGGGTCAACCACATTACCTTTGGATTTAGACATTTTTCCATCTTTCATTAACAACCAACCATGAGCAAAGACTTTCTTTGGTAACGGCAGGTCTAGTGACATCAGCATAATTGGCCAGTAAATCGTATGGAAACGAACGATTTCTTTCCCAACAAGATGCACATCCGCTGGCCAGAACTTATTATAAAGCTCATCATTTTCAGTTCCATACCCAAGGGAGGTGATGTAATTGGACAATGCATCGATCCAAACATAAATGACATGTTTCGGATCTCCTGGAACTTTAACACCCCAGTCAAAAGAAGTTCTTGATACCGCAAGATCCTCAAGACCAGGCTTGATAAAGTTATTGATCATTTCATTTTTTCGAGATTCCGGCTGGATAAACTCGGGATTGTCTTCATAAAATTTCAATAGACGATCGGAATACTTGCCCATTTTAAAGAAGTAAGACTCTTCCTTTACTTTCTCCACCTCACGTCCACAGTCGGGACATTTCCCATCGACTAACTGGCGTTCAGTAAAGAAGGACTCACATTGTGTGCAATACCAACCTTCATATTGGTCAAGGTAGATATCACCCTTCTCATACATCTTTTGAAAAATCGTTTCGACAATTTCCTCGTGACGCTTTTCGGTTGTACGGATAAAATCATCGTAACTAATGTCTAACTTATCCCACAAATCTTTAATGCCAGCAACGATGTCATCAACATACTTCTGAGGAGTAACCCCCTGCTCGTGTGCTTTCTTTTGGATCTTTTGCCCATGTTCATCCGTTCCTGTTAAATACTGAACATCAAAACCTCTTAAACGCTTGTAACGTGCCATAGCATCTCCTGCTACAGTTGTGTAGGCATGACCTATGTGGAGCTTTCCACTAGGATAATAGATCGGTGTCGTAATATAAAACGTCTTGTCACCCATGTTGCTTCCTCCTTGATTAAAACAGTGATAAAGTGAAAAGCTTAATTCGTTCTTTAGAACAGTGAATCCCCCACCTTAACGCAAAATTGACTCACGTTTAGAGGTGGGGGCTACTGGATAAAAAGCTCCCGCCCCATGTAGGACGAGAACGTTAGCAACTCTCAACTACAGCCCGCGTTTGCGTATCGCTGTGTAACATCATTTTGTTCATTCAAGTACAATTCTTCTTCATCAAAATATAACTAATTTAAGGAAGAAATGCAAGGAAGCGGAGCTTAAATCGCGTAACCTACACAAATTTACAATTAATGTCGAAGGATTTACAAGAAAATTGTCGAATCATTTATTTAAGGAAATTAGGTTTTGGTAATAATATAGTACTTCGAATCCCGTAACAAACCTATTATAGGAAATATTTACCCTATTAAAAGGATTGACGCTTATGGGAAACACTGGTATTATATAGAACATAAATAGAGAAATTTGTCGAATCCTGACGTAATTAATAAAAAATTGGGAATAGGGGAGTATAAAACATGAAATCTACTGGTATTGTACGTAAAGTTGACGAGCTTGGCCGTGTTGTTATTCCGATCGAACTACGCCGTACACTTGGTATTGCAGAAAAGGACGCTCTTGAAATCTACGTTGACGATGAGCGCATCATCCTAAAAAAGTATAAGCCTAACATGACTTGCCAGGTAACTGGTGAAGTATCCGATGACAATCTTGCCATCGGTAACGGCAAACTAATCCTTAGTCGCGAAGGTGCGGAGCAAGTATTGGAAGAAATCCAAAAAGCTCTTGCTAAATAATGAATGTATAGAAAAGCTCCTGCCAATAAAGGCAGGAGCTTTTTTTGTACTCTAAGATTCTACATGATAGGCCTGATACACTTCTCTTTTTGGTAGCTCGCGATCAATCGACACTTGTTTGATCGCATCCTTACTTTTCATTCCGTCACTAATATAGTGTTCTACATGATCTCGTAAGGTGAAATCTTCCCACCAAAGCTCTTCATTCACTTCTTCAACTATGCCACCTTCGACGATCACACAAAATTCACCACGGATTTCATTTTCTTCACACCAGCGAAGCACCTCTTCAACTGATCCCCTAATAAACTCTTCATATTTCTTCGTTAATTCTCTTGCTATAATAATTTCTCTGTTTCCTAGAACTTCAAGAACCGCTTTCATCATTTCTTTTAAGCGGTGAGGAGCCTCATAGAATAGAACTGGTGAAGGAATTGTTTTTAGCTGTTGTAATTCAATTTTTCGCTCTTTCTTTTGTCTAGATAAAAAACCATAATAATAGAAATGCTGTGTTGGTAAACCTGATGCCACAAGAGCAGTAATTGCTGCATTCGCACCCGGTAATGGAATAACAGGAATTTCCTCTGCCACACATGCCGACACAATTTCATACCCTGGATCTGATATAGCAGGCATTCCAGCATCGCTTATAAGAGCAATACTTTGTCCTTCCCTTAAACGCTCCAAAAGTTTATTTCCACTCGATTCCTTATTATGTTCATGATAGCTAATCAACCGTGTCTCAATCTCAAAATGATTCGTTAGCTTTTTTGATTGTCTTGTATCTTCTGCAGCAATAAGATCTACGTCTTTTAACGTCTGTATAGCGCGGAAAGTCATATCATTCAGGTTTCCGATTGGGGTTGGTACTAGATAAAGTTTACCTGTCTCGCCCTCTTTGTAACTCTTCTGACTCCACATGAACTTGCCTCTTTTCTTTTATTATCTTTTCTTTTTGTATACGAGATAGTTGTTTGATCCGATATTCTTCTTGCATTGCTTCACTTTTTGTCTCGTATTCTGCTTGATAAACAAGGTGTAGTGGACCTCTCCCCCTCGTATATTTTGCAC
The DNA here is from genome assembly GCF_056173725.1 of Anaerobacillus sp. 63XJN7_4_ISO-PGPR-S23-413. Taxonomy (NCBI): domain Bacteria; kingdom Bacillati; phylum Bacillota; class Bacilli; order Caryophanales; family Bacillaceae; genus Anaerobacillus; species Anaerobacillus sp. 63XJN7_4_ISO-PGPR-S23-413. Next base: position 50,537 of record NZ_CM149688.1, on the reverse strand, counting down.
CTTTTCCACATTCATGTTGAGCTAATCGATGAGATAAGTCCGTCGTATAGCCAGTATAATAACTACCATCTCGACATTCGAGCATGTAAACAAAATGACTATAGTTCTTCATAAACATTTCTCATCTCGTCACTATACGTATTATCTTTCTGATAAACGATGAACGGCGGCAACACTTTTAAATCAGGCTTCCCATCTTTAATTCCTTCTATTAATAGCGTGTTTGCTTCTTTACCAGCTTTCGGATAAACAAGCTGCATTCTCTTAGGTTCAACACGGTATTTTCTCATTAGCGTCACAATATCAAGTAACCTCTCAGGACGATGAACCAGTGATACCTTCCCACCCTGTTTCGCTAAACGACTGCAAGATTGAATAACATCTTCGAGAGTACACATAACTTCATGTCGGGCGATGGTAAGGTGTTCATTTAGATTACGCTGTTCATTTCGCTTACTTTGAAAATAGGGTGGGTTGCATGTTACTGCATCATAAGATTCCTTTAATAACCCAGCTGGTAGGTCCCGAATATCTCCATGATGTAGGGTAAGCTGTTCATTAAGGTCATTTAAATCCACACTTCTCGTCCCCATGTCATATAGCCGATCTTGAATTTCGACCGCATCAATCGGAACCTGACTTCTTCTCGATAATAGAAGTGGAATAATGCCATTACCTGTACAAAGATCAATTATTTTACCACGTTTTATCGGCACCCAGGCAAATCGTGCAAGTAGAACGGCATCTAGAGAAAAAGAAAATACCGTTGGGCTTTGAATAATTCTTAATTCATTTTCAATGATGTAGTCAATCCGTTCATCATCATATAAATGCATGATGCTTTTCTCCTATCTATTTTAATTCTTTAGTGAACAAGTTATTTAATTGTAAAAAAGGTTCTAAATCAAATGTTGGGGTAGGAGATTCATCTCCTACTCCTTATCCTAGTTGAAAATGACGAATTTTTTTGTACTGATGATGTAAAAGGATCTTTCTTCGTAAGCGGTCATATCGCTTAAAACCAAAGGCATTTCGCTTAATGACCTTCGTTTGATTGTTTAAACCCTCGATAAAACCATTATTATAGTTCAAGGCAAAACTATTCAGGACTTCTGGTTGCCAGTTCTTAAGTGTTTGAACGGCTTGTCTGAACTCCTTCATATTCGCTGCTTCAACCGTTTTGTAGTAATTATACAGAGACTGTTTAACTTGGTTAGGATTCTCTTGACCGATTCGTTTCGCTTCCTCAAACCAGCTTCGAAACGCTTCTTTTAACTCGTAAGCCTTTCGTAATTCCTCGGATAATCCAAGGTAACGGTCCAGATACCACTTTTGTTTCTCACTCAACTGCTCATATCGCTTGTAAAAAACATGCTTCATTCGCTTGCACTTTTTACGGTCATAATCATGGAAATTCTGTTGAACTCTTCTTCGTACACGCTCTAATGCCCAATAGATGTAGCGACAAAAATGAAAGCGATCAGCCACGATGATCGGCTTTCCTAGTGCCTTTTGAACAGCTGACTTGAAGGCATAGCTCATGTCCATGATCACCACTTCAACTCGCGACCCCTTCTTGCGAAGATAGTCCTTTACGGTCTCAATGGAGCGATTAGGAAGGATATCCAAAGGCTGCTTTGTATCTCCATCCGCAATGACAACTTGATATTTTCCTTCATCGGTATCTCCTTTATATTCATCAATAGCGATGACACGAGGAAGATCACTCACTTCTTGAAGCGTTGGTGCGGCGACTTCATCAAACCGCCTTATCGCAGTTGAATGCGACGTACGAAATTGGGCTGCGGTATCCTTGAAATTCTTCCCCTGTACCACGCGTAATCCCAGGGCCTGATTCCATTCCTTTGAGTGACGCTGATAGCGATTGACGATCGAATTCCTTTCAGCGAATCGTTTCCCACAAGCACACACATAACGGCGCTTGCGATAAAACAAAAAAGCCGTTCGCTCAAATACTTTAAGGTGTTGTACTTTCTGAGTCCGATAATCATGAACACGTACAGTCCATTCTTCACATTGGGGGCACTGGTGCGCCTTCTTTGGCACTTCAATATGAACATGATACTGGCCATTAATGGCTTCCATTTTCGATACCATCACTTCTTCTAATCCGGGTAAATTCATGTTAAAATGCACGTACACGCAACTCCAATCTTTTTCTTGTTTCTCGTCAATTCAAGTTTAAAAGATATAGGAGCTTGCGTGTATTTTTGTGCTTCATTTTCTTAAACCCCAACAAATATTATAGAGCCGTAAAAAAGGTCTTTCCAGATGTGGAAAGACCAAATCACTACTTTTTATTTAAGAACGACAAGCAGAAAAGACAATCTCCCTCTGTCCGGATGCTACCGTAATGGAGATTACAAATATGAAAACCTTCTTGATATAATCTCGCAAGATTATCATACCCTTCTCCAACTTCTGGTTTACCGCGCTTCTTTTTTCCAGATGAATGACTCTTCGGCTCTGAAGTTTGTTCTAACCGCTCTCGCAAGTGGTGATTCTCAATTTCGAGATGGTGATTTTCTTCCAGAAGTCCTGCAAGATGTTCTTTTAGTTCGCCTAATTGTTTGTATAAGTCACCAATCTGTTCTTCCATTGAGCTTACACGTGAAAAAACTTCTTTTTTCTCCACTTCCGTTCCACCTCAATCAATCTGTGGCTTGCGTAGATACTGCGCCGTCTTGTATCAATTCATCAAGCGTATATTCTGTCACGCGGTTGAGTTCAAATAATTCGACCTGAACAAGACGTTCCAATATATTCAACCCAACAACTTTCCCTTTACCTTGTCCGGTTTGAATCGTCTTTCCAACGTCTGGAAGCTCTTTTTTACCGGATTCGTAAGCATCGTTCTCATATTTCAAACAGCACATTAACCTGCCGCAAAGACCAGAAATTTTAGCAGGATTTAAAGATAGATTTTGATCTTTCGCCATCTTAATCGAAACAGGTTCAAAATCACCAAGCCATGTTGAGCAACAAAGCATTCGGCCACATGGTCCAATTCCACCAAGCATCTTCGCTTCATCTCTTACACCAATCTGACGAAGTTCAATTCTTGTTCTAAAGATGGATGCGAGCCCTTTCACAAGTTCGCGGAAATCTACTCTTCCATCTGCTGTAAAGTAAAAGATGATCTTATTCCGATCAAATGTATATTCAACATCAACAAGCTTCATATCAAGCTTGTACTCTTCAATTTTAGAAACACACACTTCAAAAGCTTCTTCAGCTGCGTGTTTATTATCTTCTACCGCAAGGCGATCTTTTTCATCAGCTATGCGAATTACTTTCTTGAGAGGAAGTACAACATCCTCTTCATCAACTTGCTTGTTTGCTAATACGACTTTCCCAAATTCAACCCCTCTTGCAGTCTCCACGATAACAAATTCTTTGTTGGACACCTGGAGGCTACTCGGATCAAAGTAATAGATCTTCCCCGCTTTCTTAAAGCGAACGCCAACTACTTCATACACAAACTTATCCCTCCCGTAACCTGAGTACTAGCTGTTCCATCACAAACTGCGGGTTTGTGTTTGCACTCAGACGTCTTTTGGCATCAAGTATCGCCATCATATGCTGACTTATCTTCTTTCTTCCGAATTGAAGGGCATAACGTTCGAGCTTATCCTTCTGATCTGCATAGACAATCCGATTATCCTGCAGTTGTATTTTCATTATATCCTTATACCAAAAAAGCATAAGATTAAGTCCCATATCCTGCTGCGTTTTATCCTTAAAATGAGCTAGCCATTTGTCATGGATCGTTAGGAAAACCTGATGAGGTCTTTCCTTCAACTCTTCAGTCAATTGTATCACTATCGCTCTAGCCTGTGCAAACCACTCATCAAGCGCCAACTCCTTTGCTGCACGCTGATCATTCGTTAATTGAGCAGCTAATTTAGCAAGGTGTGGTGTTACTCCGTCATTCACTAAGGCTTGTTCCACCCCATTTGTTGAAAGGGGTTGAAATGTAATAACCTGGCACCTCGAATAAATCGTGGATAGAATATGCTGCTTTTGCTCTGTTAAGAGAATAGCCATCGTCATTTGTCCTGGCTCTTCAAGAAATTTAAGTAAACTATTAGCAGCTTGAGTTGTCATTCGATCTGAATGATTCAATATATAAACTTTCTTTCGAGATTCTACCCCAAGATAAGAGAATTCCTTCTGAAGCTTACGAATTTGATCGATTTTAATCGATTGTCCATCAGGTTCTAGGAGATGAAGATCGGGATGATTTCCAGAATCAATCCTTTTACAGTCTCTGCAGTTTTGACACGGATCGATTCCTGTTCTTTCCTGACAAAAATACGTTTTCGCCATATGAACCGCAATATCTTTTTTGCCTGTTCCTGCCCCACCGTCAAATAAATACGCATGAGAAAGACGTTCTTTCTTGAAACTATTTATGACCATTCTAACAACCGTGGGTTGCCGGTCTTTTAATTCATTCCAATCTGTCATTGCTATCACTCATCCTACCGTGCATATTAAAAATGATGGAAGGCCTCTACTGGAAGAACAAATACCGTTGCTCCTCCAACTGACACTTCAACAGGATACGGTACATAAGAATCTGCATTTCCTCCCATCGGAGAGACCGGTGCCACCATCTGTTCTCTACTCTGACAATTGTCTTTAATAATATCAAGAAGCTTTTGTACACGATGATCTTCCGTACCTACTAGAAATGTCGTATTTCCTGCACGTAAAAATCCACCTGTAGTCGCAAGCTTTGTCGCCTGGAAATTATGATCGACCAGGGCATTGGATAACCGATTGCTATCCTTATCCTGAACGACAGCCATTACTAGTTTCATGTGTATCCCTCCCCGGGCGGCAAGCATGCACCCGTCAATTAGTTATTACTACAATAGTTATCCCACAACACTGTAAAATCCTTTTTTATTGACGAAAAAATCTCATCGACAGCATTTTCACCATCGATCAAATGAATCCGTTCATTATTATTTTTATATAATTCCAGAAAAGCTTCTCTCACCTTTTCATGATAAGCTGTTCCTTTTTGTTCAATACGATCAAGTTGATTTCTTGCTGCCATTCTTTCTTTACCAACAGAAACAGGAAGATCAATCATATAGCTTCGATCAGGTGTTAGCCCTCCTGTTGCAAATTCATTGATGACCTTTATCGTTTCTACATCTAGTCCAAGGCCAACCCCCTGATAAGCAACTGATGCATCAACAAAGCGATCACATAGTACAAGATATCCTTCATTTAATGCTGGAAGAATCTTTTCTCTCACATGCTGAGCTCGGGATGAAGCATAAAGAAGTACTTCCGTCTCATCCACCATCTCTTCATGTTCTGGATTAAGGATCAAAGATCTAATTTGATCGCTTATAGCTGTACCACCTGGCTCTCTTGTATGAATAAAACGAATGCCTTCTTCGTTTAAATAATCGGCTAGTTTTTGAACCTGTGTTGACTTACCTGCGCCATCCGGTCCTTCAAATGTTATAAATAATCCTTTCAATGCCCTACTCCTCTTCTATTGCAATCTCAATCATATCACCATTCATCCCCTGTATGTGTCCTCCGCCATTCAACACTGTTTCTACTAGTTGGATCTTACCTAAAGTTATGCGCTCCCCTGGCAGAACGATAGGAATTCCTGGGGGATAGGGGATAATGGCTTTCGCTGCAATTAAACCAACAGCGTTTCTAATACTAACTGTATTGGTATTCATCGTTTCCAACTTCGCAAAAGAATAAGCAGGAAATGTTATCTCTTCATGATTCAACTGATTCATAGATATTCTAAATGTGGCTTCATCCCTATGAACTGCAATCCTTTCAAATGCCTGTAACGTTCGCTCATAAGCCTCACCATTAAATGCTATGGGACAAATGAGCAAAATGTTTAATGGGTCACTAAGCTCAACAAATATACCTTCCTTCTCAAGCTTTTTTGCCAAATCATATCCTGAGGTGCCAGATAACTGGACCGTTATTTTTATTGGATCAATCTGCTTATAAGCATGACTTACATCTCCAATAACGTTTATACCAGGAATCTTATTCAGCCGGTGCTTAAACTGAAGAATCTCTTCTAAAATTTGACCAAGTTGTTTATCAGGAAGTGAAGAAATATAGTGTCTTGCTAAATCGAGCGAAGCCATAATCGGGTATGAAGGGCTGCTTGATTGAAAGACTTGTAAATAATCGTTTATTGCATTCCTATATTTCGGATCACCTATATGTAAGTATGAGCCCATCGTCATGGCAGGGAGTGTTTTATGTGCTGATTGAACAACAACATCTGCTCCTTGTTTCAAAGCACTTTCAGGAAAAAACCTTTCTTTTACAAAATGTGCACCATGTGCTTCATCAACAAGAACCGGAATTCCTTTCTGATGAGCATAAGAAATGATCGGTTTTAGATCTTTCGTCATTCCGTAATAATTTGGGTTTGTCAGTACGATTGCTTTAATATTCTTATATTTTGTGATCGCTCGATGGATGAGATCGACTGACACACCTGTTGAAACCTGACTTTCCTCATCAATGGATGGACTAAGAAAAATAGGATGTGCTTTCGATAAGCGAAGTCCATTTAGTACTGATTTGTGACAGTTCTTCTGAACAAGAACAATGTCCCCTTCAGAACATAATGCCATGATCATCGCAAGGTTACCAGCTGAAGATCCCCCTACCAAAAAGCGGCTTTCAATACTTCCATAAAGATCAGCAGTAAGCTGCTCTGCCTTCTTAATTGGACCGTCTGCATGATGAAGATCATCTAGTCCAGAAAGTTCTGTGGCATCTATATTCAATATTTCTTTAAATGAGTTATCTGCACTTCTATAAGTTGAAAAAACCGTACCGTTTTTATGACCTGGTACATGAAATGAGAGGGGATTCTGATCCTTCCACATAGTTAATGCTTCATATAAAGGTGCTTGATCTGCTTTATTCATAAAACCAACTTCTATCTATCGAAGATTCATTGCTTATACTAGTATTCTATCATTATCTAGACTTTCGGAGAAGTAAAGGCGCAAGCAAATCTGTATCGTCTCTTCCTACTTACTGCTGCTTCACATTCGTACGTAAAAAAGCAGATAGCCTATAAAACAGCTATCTGCTTATGCTAATCGACTAAGTCGTAGTTTTCGTAGTTTTTCAAGATAAAATTGATAGTTTTCATGACTGGTATCTGTTTGAATTACCTTTCGCTCACACTCATAACAAATAAATCGGTCGCAAATATGAATACCTTTTAAACTGTGTTCTTCGCAAACAAGACAGCACTCACTTAAGCTATGCCTGATTGTCTTCTCCATCTTCCCACCTCCATGGTAAAAGCTTTGCCCAATTATAGTGGATCTATACCGATTCACTTCATTTCAGCCTATTTTTTTCTTCTTTCTATGGATATGTGGCTGTAACTTATCCCGTGTCAGTGATTTTAAAAAAGAAAGAAAATTTCATAGGTATATTATCCTTGTAGGATAAGAAGATATAAGAAGATACGAATTTAATTCCGCTATATTTCAGATGTTTCCGCGAAAATCGGATTAATTCCGCGCTTTTCCATGATAATCCCGCGAATTTGAGATTTATTCCGCGAACGTGAAAAAACCATACAAAAAAGCGAGAAACCCTCAGGTCTCTCGCTTCTCTTAGTTGCCCAGCGACGTCCTACTCTTGCAGGGGGAGATCCCCCAACTACCATCGGCGCTCGAGCTTAACTTCCGTGTTCTCATACGGGGCGCGATAAGCGGCGAACTTCGCCAGCTGCGCGATGCCAGATCCTCATGGATCTCTCGAATATCCACTCCGGTCTGACATCACTTGCTTCCTCGAATTTCTTACTTCTCCCACCCCTACGAAGCTTTCGAAGAAGTTTTTGATTGTCTTTCCTGCAGCTTTTTTCTCTTACGAGCTTTCAACATTTTTTGAATACAAAAAAGCGAGAAACCCTCAGGTCTCTCGCTTCTCCTAGTTGCCCAGCGACGTCCTACTCTTGCAGGGGGAGATCCCCCAACTACCATCGGCGCTGAAGAGCTTAACTTCCGTGTTCGGCATGGGAACGGGTGTGACCTCTTCGCCATCATCACTAGACGATTCAGGTGTTCCCTGAAAACTAGATAGCACGCACAACGTTTTCCAATTTAATCGGTTAAGCCCTCGATCGATTAGTATTCGTCAGCTCCACGTGTTGCCACGCTTCCACCCCGAACCTATCTACCTCATCATCTCTAAGGGATCTTACCAGCTTCATGCTGTGGGAAATCTCATCTCGAGGGGGGCTTCATGCTTAGATGCTTTCAGCACTTATCCCTTCCACACGTAGCTACCCAGCTATGCTCCTGGCGGAACAACTGGTACACCAGCGGTGTGTCCATCCCGGTCCTCTCGTACTAAGGACAGCTCCTCTCAAATTTCCTGCGCCCGCGACGGATAGGGACCGAACTGTCTCACGACGTTCTGAACCCAGCTCGCGTACCGCTTTAATGGGCGAACAGCCCAACCCTTGGGACCTACTTCAGCCCCAGGATGCGATGAGCCGACATCGAGGTGCCAAACCTCCCCGTCGATGTGGACTCTTGGGGGAGATAAGCCTGTTATCCCCAGGGTAGCTTTTATCCGTTGAGCGATGGCCCTTCCATGCGGAACCACCGGATCACTAAGCCCGACTTTCGTCCCTGCTCGACTTGTAGGTCTCGCAGTCAAGCTCCCTTGTGCCTTTACACTCTGCGAATGATTTCCAACCATTCTGAGGGAACCTTTGGGCGCCTCCGTTACACTTTAGGAGGCGACCGCCCCAGTCAAACTGCCCACCTGACACTGTCTCCGCACCGGATCACGGTGCTGGGTTAGAATGTCAGTACAGCCAGGGTAGTATCCCACCGACGCCTCCATCGAACCTGGCGGTCCGACTTCTATGGCTCCTACCTATCCTGTACAAGCTGTACCAAAATCCAATATCAGGCTACAGTAAAGCTCCATGGGGTCTTTCCGTCCTGTCGCGGGTAACCTGCATCTTCACAGGTACTATAATTTCACCGGGTCTCTCGTTGAGACAGTATCCAAGTCGTTGCACCTTTCGTGCGGGTCGGAACTTACCCGACAAGGAATTTCGCTACCTTAGGACCGTTATAGTTACGGCCGCCGTTTACTGGGGCTTCGATTCAGAGCTTCTCCCGTAAGGGATAACCCCTCCTCTTAACCTTCCAGCACCGGGCAGGTGTCAGCCCCTATACTTCGCCTTACGGCTTTGCAGAGACCTGTGTTTTTGCTAAACAGTCGCTTGGATCTTTTCACTGCGGCTCCCCTGGGCTATAAACCCGAGGAAGCACCCCTTCTCCCGAAGTTACGGGGTCATTTTGCCGAGTTCCTTAACGAGAGTTCTCCCGATCGTCTTAGGATTCTCTCCTCGCCTACCTGTGTCGGTTTGCGGTACGGGCACCTTTTTCCTCACTAGAGGCTTTTCTTGGCAGCGTAGAATCAAGGACTTCGGTACTAAATTTCCCTCGCCATCACGACTCAGCCTTCACGGTGAACGGATTTACCTATTCACCAGCCTAATCGCTTGGACGCGCATTTCCAGCAGCGCGCTCTCCCTATCTTTCTGCGTCCCCCCGTCGTTCAAACGGAAAGGAGGTGGTACAGGAATATCAACCTGTTATCCATCGCCTACGCCTTTCGGCCTCGGCTTAGGTCCCGACTAACCCTGAGCGGACGAGCCTTCCTCAGGAAACCTTGGGCTTTCGACGGACAAGATTCTCACTTGTCTTTCGCTACTCATACCGGCATTCTCACTTCTAAGCGCTCCACCAGTCCTTTCGGTCTGACTTCACAGCCCTTAGAACGCTCTCCTACCATTGTCGTAAGACAATCCACAGCTTCGGTGATACGTTTAGCCCCGGTACATTTTCGGCGCAGCGTCACTCGACCAGTGAGCTATTACGCACTCTTTAAATGATGGCTGCTTCTAAGCCAACATCCTGGTTGTCTAAGCAACGCCACATCCTTTTCCACTTAACGTATACTTTGGGACCTTAGCTGGTGGTCTGGGCTGTTTCCCTCTCGACTACGGATCTTATCACTCGCAGTCTGACTCCCGCGGATAAATCGTTGGCATTCGGAGTTTGACTGGATTCGGTAATCCGGTAAGGACCCCTAGTCCAATCAGTGCTCTACCTCCAAGATTCTTGCCGCGAGGCTAGCCCTAAAGCTATTTCGGAGAGAACCAGCTATCTCCAGGTTCGATTGGCATTTCACCGCTACCCACACCTCATCCCCGCATTTTTCAACATGCGTGGGTTCGGGCCTCCATTCAGTGTTACCTGAACTTCACCCTGGACATGGGTAGATCACCTGGTTTCGGGTCTACGACCACGTACTATTTCGCCCTATTCAGACTCGCTTTCGCTGCGGCTCCGCCTTCTCAGCTTAACCTTGCACGGGATCGTAACTCGCCGGTTCATTCTACAAAAGGCACGCTGTCACCCATTAACGGGCTCCAACTAGTTGTAGGCACACGGTTTCAGGTTCTTTTTCACTCCCCTTCCGGGGTGCTTTTCACCTTTCCCTCACGGTACTGGTTCACTATCGGTCACTAGAGAGTATTTAGCCTTGGGAGATGGTCCTCCCGGATTCCGACGGGGTTTCACGTGTCCCGCCGTACTCAGGATCCGTCTCGGAGGGCATCGGATTTTGACTACAGGATTGTTACCTTCTCTGATGGACCTTTCCAGGTCGCTTCGTCTATCCGTGCCTTTGTAACTCCAAAGAGACGTCCTACAACCCCAGAGGGCAAGCCCTCTGGTTTGGGCTGATTCCGTTTCGCTCGCCGCTACTCAGGAAATCGCGTTTGCTTTCTCTTCCTCCGGGTAATGAGATGTTTCAGTTCCCCGGGTCTGCCTTCCATTCCCTATGTATTCAGAAATGGATACCATCCTATTAAAGATGGTGGGTTCCCCCATTCGGAAATCTCCGGATCAAAGCGTACTTACAGCTCCCCGAAGCATATCGGTGTTCGTCCCGTCCTTCTTAGGCTTCTAGTGCCAAGGCATCCACCGTGCGCCCTTAGTAGCTTAACCTTCGATTTGTTAGGCATTACTGCCATAACGCATCAGTTATTACTAAGTTATTGCATAAAAAATAATTATTGGATGTCGTTGTTTGTGCTATCTAGTTTTCAAGGAACAAGGCTACTACTTGAATCCGCCTAAGCTTCATCACTTCACCTGGTTTGAAAGAATAAATCATTCTTTCAAAACTAAACGAAACGCTCATGTAAGGTTGGTAACGTAAGTTACCTTCGTAATTCTCCATAGAAAGGAGGTGATCCAGCCGCACCTTCCGATACGGCTACCTTGTTACGACTTCACCCCAATCATTTGTCCCACCTTCGGCGGCTGGCTCCATAAAGGTTACCCCACCGACTTCGGGTGTTACAAACTCTCGTGGTGTGACGGGCGGTGTGTACAAGGCCCGGGAACGTATTCACCGCGGCATGCTGATCCGCGATTACTAGCAATTCCGGCTTCATGCAGGCGAGTTGCAGCCTGCAATCCGAACTGAGAACGGCTTTATGGGATTCGCTTCACCTCGCGGTGTTGCTGCCCTTTGTACCGTCCATTGTAGCACGTGTGTAGCCCAGGTCATAAGGGGCATGATGATTTGACGTCATCCCCACCTTCCTCCGGTTTGTCACCGGCAGTCACCTTAGAGTGCCCAACTAAATGCTGGCAACTAAGATCAAGGGTTGCGCTCGTTGCGGGACTTAACCCAACATCTCACGACACGAGCTGACGACAACCATGCACCACCTGTCACTCTGTCCCCCGAAGGGGAACGTCCTGTCTCCAGGAATGTCAGAGGATGTCAAGACCTGGTAAGGTTCTTCGCGTTGCTTCGAATTAAACCACATGCTCCACTGCTTGTGCGGGCCCCCGTCAATTCCTTTGAGTTTCAACCTTGCGGTCGTACTCCCCAGGCGGAGTGCTTAATGTGTTAACTTCAGCACTGAGGGTGGAACCCCCCAACACCTAGCACTCATCGTTTACGGCGTGGACTACCAGGGTATCTAATCCTGTTTGCTCCCCACGCTTTCGCGCCTCAGCGTCAGTTACAGACCAGAGAGCCGCCTTCGCCACTGGTGTTCCTCCACATATCTACGCATTTCACCGCTACACGTGGAATTCCACTCTCCTCTTCTGCACTCAAGTCCTCCAGTTTCCAATGACCCTCCACGGTTGAGCCGTGGGCTTTCACATCAGACTTAAAAGACCGCCTGCGCGCGCTTTACGCCCAATAATTCCGGACAACGCTTGCCACCTACGTATTACCGCGGCTGCTGGCACGTAGTTAGCCGTGGCTTTCTGGTTAGGTACCGTCAAGGTACCGCCCTATTCGAACGGTACTTGTTCTTCCCTAACAACAGAGCTTTACGACCCGAAGGCCTTCGTCACTCACGCGGCGTTGCTCCGTCAGACTTTCGTCCATTGCGGAAGATTCCCTACTGCTGCCTCCCGTAGGAGTCTGGGCCGTGTCTCAGTCCCAGTGTGGCCGATCACCCTCTCAGGTCGGCTACGCATCGTCGCCTTGGTAAGCCATTACCTTACCAACTAGCTAATGCGCCGCGGGCCCATCCTGCAGTGTTAGCTCGAAAGCCAACTTTCAACATTGCACCATGCGGTGCGATGTATTACCCGGTATTAGCTCCGGTTTCCCGGAGTTATCCCAGTCTGCAGGGCAGGTTGCCCACGTGTTACTCACCCGTCCGCCGCTAAGATCAGGGAGCAAGCTCCCATCTCTTCGCTCGACTTGCATGTATTAGGCACGCCGCCAGCGTTCGTCCTGAGCCAGGATCAAACTCTCCGATAGAAAGCTTAATCTAGCTTTTAAAACATTTTGTTTCCGTAGAAACAACTACTTACATGGCGTTTCGTTCAGTTTTCAAAGATCAATTTGTTTCTTTCAATGTCGTTTTCAGCGACTTTATTAATATACCATATTAACTCCGTCAGCGTCAATAACTTTTTTGAAATTCTTTTCGGCGTCAACCGCGTTGTTGCGGCGACTTATATAACTATATCAGGGTTAACTCTGTTACGCAACCCCTTTTTCAAAAGTTATTTCAGAAAAACAAAAAAGGACTCTTTTAGTTACATGAGTCCTTTTCATTCAACCTATCAAAATCAGTTCAATTGCAGCCAGAGCTATAAGGCCAGGAACGCCTAGAAAACCGGTGATCACTGCTGTCCCGGGATTAATAGGAACATGGAGGTCAAATGGAGTGCCGAATGTATTGAGAAAGAATAGAAGTAATGCACCGATTGCTAACTTGATTAACCCCTGCCCAATCCAACGCATCGGCTTCAGTGGTGCCCCCACAAAAAGAAGCAAAACAATACTGAAGACAAATAAGCCAATAATAAGTTTAGGATCCATAATAGGCCTCCGCTCTTTTTTTCAGAATTACTAAAGCATATGTCTGTCCAAATAAAAAAGAACGGGAGGTTTATCCCATTCTTATCTTTCTTCGTTTTGCTTCTTTTAATAGAAAGAAGTATTTTGCTTCATCCACTTTAAGCTTCGCAAGAACGGCTCCAGAAGGCTCAACACTGCGCTCTACGATTTCTTTTTGATTGTTCCATACATCTTTTAATTCGTATAGCGTCTGAATCAAACGCTCATCAGCGTCTTTCCGCAAATAGCCTTTACGTTTGAAGAACATTTGCTTCCCTCCTGATGCTACAATTCACGACGTCCTTCCATTGCTTTCGAAAGGGTGACTTCATCAGCATACTCAAGATCGCCCCCAACAGGGAGACCATGAGCAATACGAGTAATACGAATACCTGTAGGCTTAACCAGGCGAGCAATATACATCGCTGTTGCTTCTCCTTCAATCGTCGGGTCCGTCGCTAGTATAATTTCTGTTACCTTATCATCCTGCAGACGTTTCAATAACTCTGGTACCTTGATATCTTCAGGCCCAATACCTTCAACAGGAGAAATAGCACCATGAAGAACATGGTATAAACCTGTGTAGTCTTTCATTTTTTCGATAGCAATAACATCTTTAGCATCTTGAACGACACAGATAATCGTCTCATCGCGATGGCTATCTGAACAAATACGACAAGGATCGGTGTCTGTAATGTGATTACACACAGAACAATAAGTTAACTGACGCTTTGCATTAACTAACGCTTTTCCGAAATCAAGGACATCATCATCATTCATTTCAAGAACGAAAAAAGCCAGGCGGACCGCCGTTTTTGGTCCGATTCCCGGCAATTTCATAAAACTGTCGATCAGTTTTGATATTGGTTCAGGATAATGCACCTGCGTACCCCCTAAAACATTCCTGGCATATTAAGACCCTGTGTAAATTTGCCCATGTCTTTGTTTACCAATTCATCTACATTACGTAGTGCATCATTCGTTGCAGCAAGCACAAGGTCTTGTAGCATGTCGATATCATCTGGATCTACGACTTCTTCTTTTACAATTACTTCAAGGATTTCTTTATGACCATTCGCTTTAACTAGAACCATACCGCCGCCAGCTGTACCTTCAACGATTTTATCCTTTAGTTCTTCTTGAGCTTTCGCCATATCCTTTTGCATTTTTTGCATTTGTTTCATCATGTTATTCATGTTTCCTCCGCCACCCATGCCACGTTTCATAAAAAAATTCCTCCTTAGTTATTGTTCATTTTTATGTTTGAATATCTAATAAATCATCGCCGACAAGACGTCTTGCTTCAGCGATCAATGGATCTTCCGCCGGTTCAGCCCCTTTTTGATCAGGTTCTGGTTCATCTCTTGTTTTCAAGAATTCTGTGCGAATTTCCTTCCATTCTTGTTCCACAATTGCAACCATTTCTAACTGTTTACCAAGCGTTCGTGCTAATACTTGTTCAAGCGTACCACGAATGTTGTCCTTCATTGCCATCTGGCAATGCATGTCATACTGAAAAGATAAAAGAAAAGTGTTGTCTGTAGCGGCCACCGGCTCACTATCTTTCAACCAGGCATGTGCTGAGACTTTTTCCTGACGAACGTTCTCCATCACTTCTCCCCACACGCTTTTTACTTTCATTAAATCTTGCTTAGTAGCTTTCTTCAGCATCTCTTTTATTCTACCATGAGATACGCCGGATTTCTGTCTGGAAGGTTTAAATTGTTTCTTCTGTTTTGGTTCAGAACCTTCTTCTTGTTGCTTAACCGTAACGCCTTGCTCCTTGAGTGTTTTCAACTCATTTTCTAGCTTTTGAATACGATCAAGTAGTTCATTTTGGTCTTCTCCACCTTGTATAGGCTGACTACTCGTCTCTTCCTGGCAGATTTGAACAAGCGCTAATTCCAGAAAGATTCGTGGATGGTTCGTCCACTTCATTTCCTGCTGCGATCGATTCAATGTCTCAATAACAGTATAAATCCATTCTTTCCGAGAACGATCTCCCAAGTGCTGAAACGTTTCGTCGATTTTCACCCGTTCAACTACTTCCTCAAGCTGAGGCGCGGTTTGATATAGCAGTAAATCTCGGTAGTAATAAATTAAGTCTTCTAGAAAACGAGCAGCATCCTTCCCGTGATCCATTAATTCTTCTACTGCGTTCAAAGCTTCTGCCACATCTTTATTGTAGAAAGCCATCGCAATTTTCGAGATCATTTTTTGGGACACGCTTCCTGTTACTGCAAGCACATCATCTAATACAACTTCAGCCTCACTATATGAGATTGCCTGATCAAGAATACTTAACGCATCTCGCATCCCACCATCTGCTGCTCGAGCAACTTGATAAAGCGCATCTTCTTCTACCTCTATATCCTGCGCTTTAATAATTGTTTGTAACCGTCCAACGATGTCCTGCGCCGTAATTCTTCTCATATCAAAACGCTGACACCTGGAAATGATGGTTAATGGAATTTTATGCGGCTCAGTGGTCGCAAGAATAAATACTACATGCTTTGGTGGCTCTTCTAACGTTTTCAGAAGGGCATTGAACGCTCCAGTTGAAAGCATGTGAACCTCATCTATGATATACACCTTATAAGAAACAGAACTCGGCGCATACTTTACTTTATCGCGAATATCACGGATGTCATCAACACCTGTGTTAGAGGCAGCATCAATTTCAATAACATCTGAAATCGAACCATCCGTAATCCCGAGACATGCTGAACATTCATTACATGGTTCAGCAACAGGTGCCTTCTCGCAGTTAATGGCCTTCGCAATAATTTTCGCAGCACTCGTTTTTCCCGTTCCTCGAGGTCCTGTAAACAAATAGGCGTGAGAGATTTTTTGCTGCATGAGTGCGTTTTGAATTGTTCTTGTTACATGCCCTTGACCAACCACATCTTCAAACGTTTGCGGTCGCCAAACGCGGTATAGCGCTTGATAACTCATTCGCCTACTCTCCTCCTAACCTCTTCATACATTTCTATTATACCTTTTCACCGCTTCTAATTCAAAAGACAATCAGATAAAACGATACTAAAAAACTCACCCTATTAGAAGAGTGAGTTTGAGCATTTAAATTAAGTAAACCGTGCACCTTCCTTTGATAAAGCAACCACAGGCGTTACCTGAACAGTTAGCTCGATCCGGGCACTCCCGCGGCACACAGAGGGTACCTACTTACTGCTGCTTCCTTCCGGACCTGACAGGGTTCATAGGACTCTGTTGCGCAGGACCCGAATGTCAACACCACTTATTCAGGGCAGACCCCGCAGTAGCTAAACCTCGGGAAGGGATTCAGTCTCGCTGTAGCGGATTGCGAGTACAGGGCACCGCTAATTCCCCACCTAGCACGGCAAATTTGATAACATTGTTGTGCACTCGAATGGTGCAAGATAAAGTATATCGTATTTCGACCAATTTAGCAACAGGTCTACTACACCGATAAATGTAACTGGCGGAGGCGAGAGGATTTGAACCCCCGCGACGCGTGAACGTCCTAACTGATTTCGAGTCAGCCCCCTTCAGCCAGACTTGGGTACGCCTCCATCTAACGTTGTCTCTTTGACAAAAAAACTATATCACGTCTCTTTCTGATTTTCAATGATTGACGATCGCTGCTTTTCTTCTTTTCGTTTTCGTCTTAAGTCACGAAAAAAAGCTGATAACATGTTTCCACATTCCTCTTCACAAACACCTGGCGTTACAGCTGCTTGATGATTAAAACGTGGATCCTCCAATAAATTCATTAATGTCCCAGCACATCCACCCTTTGGATCGTAGGCACCAAAGACCACACGCTCTACTCTAGAAAGAACAATCGCTCCACTACACATAGCGCAAGGCTCAAGGGTTACGTATAACGTGCAGTCAGTTAAGCGCCAAGACCCCACTTTACGACATGCTTCATCAATCGCAAGCAACTCTGCATGGGCTACAGATCGTTGTTCCGTTTCTCTAAGGTTATATGCAGAGGCAATCACTTCATTATCTTTTACAATGACTGCGCCTATGGGTACTTCACCTATGGTTGAAGCTTTCTGTGCTTCCGTTATAGCAAGTCGCATAAACTGCTCATCTTTTTCAATTTGGTCCTGCATTCATTTCCATCCTTTACAGTCGTTTTATCTATTAATCGTTTGGGTAAACTACATATTATTCCAATTCATTTAAAGGAGAGGAGTTCATATGAGTAAGAAACACATTGAACATAGCCATCAAACTACTTCAGCCGCTCTTTTATTAATTGATGTGATCAATACAATGGATTTCGAAGATGCTGAACTTCTTGCTAGATACACAGAGAAAACAGCAGACAATATACAATCTTTAAAAAAAGAAGCGAAAGCAAAAGGGATGCCTGTTATCTATGTTAATGATAATTACGGCTTATGGCAATCTGACTTCAAAAAGGTCATCAACTATGCAGCCGAAGCAAATGGTCAACATCTTGTGGATCGCCTTGAGCCAGAAGACGATGATTATACTGTTGTGAAACCGAAGCATTCTGGCTTTTTCTCAACCCCACTCTCAACGTTACTCAAATTCTTGAACGTCAATACACTTATTCTAACTGGTTTTGCAGGAAACATTTGTGTACTCTTTACTGCGAATGATGCTTATATGAGGGAATACGATCTTTATATACCATCTGATTGCTGTGCCTCTAACGTTAAGGAGGATAATGACTATGCCCTCCGCTTAATGGAAGGAAACTTAAAAGCCAGTACACAAGCTTCAACTGAATTGGATATAGACGACCTTATTGAAAAAGCGAATCAGCGAAATACAACAACAGCTTATGAAGGATAACAAAATCCCCTCTTCCATAGAAGAGGGGTCATTTGTTATGAGCTTGTTTGGAAATAAGCCGGTCTTTGTTCGAAAGCAGCATTTAAATACGTAACCATTAATTTATCATCGAAAAGCTTGCTACCTTTACGAAGACTCTGACAGTAGCCGTCTCTAAACTCAAGACGATCGATTAAAAACGAATTGCCGAATCCGCTATTTACTGTAACTTCAATCACACGTTCTTTAGCCGCAAAGGCAAGGGTCGTATCATTGATCTGGAAGCGAACTTCTTCAAGATATTTTGAATGGTAAAGACAGGTCATGCAGCGAACAACTTCATAATATCCCCCGTCAGTTGTCACACGCTCTGTTTTATATCGCTTTAAATCAGAATCGATGTACATCATCACATCCTGGACCTTTTTTGTCGAAATCGCCAGTTGGACGCTAGTATTCAAAGACTGATAGAAGCGTTTCTTAATACCAACCTTATAAAACACGAGACCCATACACCATATAACAAGGAGAACTGGTAACAAAATGGTCAGAACTTCTTTTTCGAAAATCGTCCAATCATAATACCAGATTAGAAAAAGAATGCTTACCGAAAAAAGGATGCCAGCTAAAAAAGTCTGTGGTCGATAATCGCGAAAGTCTTTTTCTGCTGTAGCAAGTTCCGCTTTCAGCCATTCCAATTCATATAAATCAAAGCGCTGAAGCTCTTTTTGTTGCCAGGCTGCGTCTCTCATCCATCCTTCTGAACGCTTATGATGCAAAAAACCTTTAAAAAAATTATGTAGATGTGAATTCGTCTCCATCTTCCGCTCAATCGTTTGCCTGAAGGCACGATCATATTGCCGAGCAATCGCGCTCATACCTTGAGCAATGATGAGAAGGATAAGCAATAATAAGAAAAGCTGTCCCCACGGATTATCTGAGAAAACAGATTGTATACCATCAACCACGGGAGAAAGCTCTGATTTAAGATTGATGCCAACAGCACGAAATAGTTCTGCCAAAGTCCCTTTCCAATCGTCCAACTTGAAAGCCTCCCAACTCTCCATACTATTTCTATCATATCACCTTTACGTTGCTTTAGCTTGCATTTTTTAACAATGAGCATTACTCATTCGGAGGTTTGATTAACCAGTTTGTTGTCACATACACGGGGAGATTCGTTAATTTAACCTGAATTATTTCAGACCGCTCATAAAACCCACGGTCAATCTTAAACGTCAATCGATCTTCTTCATCCCCAAGTAATCTCAAGTGACGTTTCTCATTCCTCTCATTGACGGCTTCTATCAAGATCTGATCTTTATACAACAAATTTAAGGAAAGACCTTCCGTAGCAATTTGATTCACTAGTAAGTGAAATGTAACTCCATGATCATCATAATAGAGAGTCTCCTTAACAATTTCAGCACCATACATCGTAGTGATAGGTTCATCTACTCGATGCGTGTAAGTCGATTCTTTAATCTGCTTATAAATTTCATATTGATTCGGATCAACTTCGAAAATGATTTCCTTTAAAGATGCGCCAATCAGCCCATAGAATTGGATGGCTTCGGGTAGCTCGGTTCCACTTGGAAAAGATACTGAGTATTGACCGCTGATCTCTTCTACTATTAGCGGCGCTATCTCTTTTTCATTGGTTGAGATCTTCAAATCCATTTCAACGATTTTTGAAAGAGGAGAATTGATATTTAGTATGAGACGACTATCAGAGGGCGTCTTCTCCCATTGAGAAACAGTTACAATTGTTTCTACAAATTTCTTTGTTTCATTTATTTGTCTTGTGATCTTTTCTTCCTTTTCGTACTCATAAGACACAGGCACTTCAACGGTAGCAGATCGCTTTCCACTTACAATTGCTTTTAGTGCTCCATTCCATTTTTGAAGAGGCTCGTTTGTCTCAGAATGAGTAACAGCTTGAAACGTTCCCTTCATATAATAGTCATCTTCAAACAGTACACCTTCACCTGTTTCAACGAGTTCCAATACAGATGCTTTACCCGAACCATCTTCCATCACAAGTTGATCAATTTTAGGGAGATCTTCTCTATCTCTTGTTATGACAAACTTACTATCCGACACATCAACATGATAGAAAACAAAGACATTGTGTCGAGAGTACCAGAAGCTATCCACGTTTATTTTAAAATCTTTTGGTAGTGAAGGACCTTCATATGCTTGATAATCTCCTGACTTTATTGCTAGTTCAAGTCCAGGAGTGATGCTTTTAAAGTAAGGGACGATATCATCAGCCTTTTCCACAGTTAAAACGTCATCGGAAATCTTCTTTTCCTTTCCGATAAATGTAAACGTGATAAAAGCTGCTCCTAAAAGAACAATGAGCATAAACCATTTACGCTTCCCCATCATCAGCTCACTCATTTCCAGTGAATCGTTCGTTACTCTTTCGCTAAATGGATTGGTGTTTCCTTTTATGAAGTTGGCTTTATAAATAATAGGGTTGAAGTAAAAAAGAAGGAAATGAATAATTGAAGAAAATAGAGGGTAAAAAGAACAAAATAAAAAACCCTTATCATATAAGGATTTAAATGGTGGCCCCGAGAGGAATCGAACCTCCGACCTGCGGTTTAGGAAACCGTTGCTCTATCCCCTGAGCTACGGGGCCGAATGAATAACATTATACATGAAAATACATAAAAGCAAAAGCATCGTGCAACATAATCATCGCGTGATCAAGTGATCACGCGACTGCCGTTCATTTCCCCAATTCGTTATTCTGTGACCCAGCTTTTCATATAATTCTCATCTTCATATTGCTGAACGTGTTCAATGACCTTAAGTGGTCGGAATGTATCGATCATCACAGCAAGCTCAAGCGTTTCTTTTTTGCCGATGCTTGCCTCAATTTTTCCTGGATGCGGACCGTGTGGGATACCTGAAGGATGAAGGGTAATCGACGCTTCCTCAATACCTGTCCGGCTCATGAAATTCCCCTCAACGTAGTAAAGCACTTCATCACTATCAACGTTACTATGAAAATAAGGTGCTGGAATGGAGTCTGGATGATAGTCATAGAGCCTTGGCACAAAGGAGCAGACGACAAAATTATGACCTTCAAACGTTTGATGCACTGGTGGCGGCTGATGCACTCGCCCTGTAATCGGCTCAAAATCGTTGATATTAAACTTCCATGGATAAAGGTAGCCATCCCAGCCGACAACATCAAGCGGATGATGATCGAACATATGGCGGTGCAACCCCCCACGTGTTTTCGTTACTACTTCAAACGATCCTTTTTTATCAAAAGATAGAAGACGATCTGGCCCGTTGAAATCTCGTTCACAGAATGGACTGTGTTCCATCAGCTGCCCATATTCGTTTCGATATCTCCTCGGAGTCGTAATGGCACTGTTTGCTTCTAAAACCAACCAGCGATTATCCTCCCCTGCTGGAATAACGCGGTAAATGGTTCCAATTGGCATGACAATATAGTCGCCAGCTCCATAAGAGACTTCCCCAAACATCGTCTCGATTTTCCCTGAACCGTGATGGATAAAGAAAAGCTCATCTCCATCCCCATTGCGATAAAAGTAATTCATTGTCTTCGTAGGATTCACGATCCCGAGAATCACATCTTCATTCCCTAGGAAATAACATCGATCGACAACCGCATCACCTTTTTTGTCGCACTGTGCTGTTCGGAAATGACGATGGCGAAGGGCGCTTTCTGTCTCATACTCTGGTGCTATATTCTTTAGAAAGGTCGCATCTGTCACCGCTGTTGGAAAATGGTGATGATACAAGATCGATTGAACACCCGAAAATCCTTTCGTTCCCATCACTTGTTCCCTGTATAAGGAACCATCTTCTTTTTTAAACGTTGTATGTCGTTTAGAAGGAACCTCTCCCATTTTTCGATAGTAAACCATACTCTTCCTCCTCCCCCACGACATTTGAAAGCGTGCCAAGGTTCGTAATAGCTAAATCAACTTTATCGCCGGACTGTAGAAAGATACGATCTGTCTGTTCAAGAATACACCCGCTTCCCACCGTGCCTGAACCGAGTACTTCTCCAGGATATAAGGTAACATTGCGGGAGGCCTGTTCAATGATCTCACCAAAGGAATAGTACATATCTTTCGCATTTCCCAAGGAATAACGCTCGCCATTTACGAATGCCTCCATTTGTAAATCAAGCTTCCCATGTTCCATAGGAAGCTCATCAATCGTTACTAGAAAGGGACCGAAGGAAGTAGCAAAATCCTTTCCTTTCGCTGGACCTAGGCCGACTTTCATTTCTTGTGCTTGAAGATCACGCGCACTCCAGTCATTCATAATCATAAAACCGAAAATGTAGTCTTTCGCCTGAGTTGCTTTTATGTTGCGCCCTTCTTTTCCAATGACACATGCAATTTCTAATTCATAGTCTAGCTTTTCACATGCTTTAGGTCGTAGAATTACATCCCCTGGTCCTTTGACCGCAAGATGATTTGAAAAATAGAAGACCGGAAGCTCATACCATTCTTGCACAACACCAAGCCCTCTTTTCCCTCGTGCAGTGACCACGTGTTCTTCAAAGGCATAAAAATCTCGGATGCTCAGTGGACGCGGAAGAGGCGCATATAGAGTAACGTTTTCGAGTTCATAATCACCATTTATACATGCTTCAATAAGCGGTTGATAACGCGGGTAGTCGACAATGATCCTCATGAGATCTTCTGGAATAACACCATTAGAAGCCTCATGTAATCCGATAATACGCGAGTCCTTATAAATACCAGCTTGTCTTCTACCCTCTACTTCGAAAGTAACGAACTTCAACGGCCTCAGCTCTTTCCATCAGGAGATGTTTTTCGTCTCAATGTAAATGTATCTGTTATAGATCTCGTATACTCCTGACCCGCTAAACGCCCAACTGGTTGGAGCATCTCCGTATCTATCTTGCCATCTTTATATAACTCATCACGCACGTGAACCATCACAACTTTTCCGATAACGAGACTACCTGAGCCTTCATGCTCACCAAACTCAACGATTTGATCAAGAACACATTCGAGCTGAACGTCACTCTCCTTCACTCTAGGAGGACGAATTAGCTCACTTTCTACTTTTGTAAGTCCAGCTTCCAGAAATTCATCCTTACCTTTTGGAAAAGGCGTAGCACACTCATTCATTTGTTCAGCAATTTTCTCACCAACGATATTGATCACAAACTCCTTTGATTCTTCAATGTTTAAGAGCGTATCTTTCTTATCTCCTGCACCAGCCTTTCGCATCGGAGAAAAGCAAACCATCATAGGATCCGCACATATCCCTGTAAAAAAGCTAAAAGGAGCAAGATTCGTCTCACCGCTCTCATCTATACTGGATACAAATGCGATCGGCCGAGGTAGAATAGATCCAATCAATAATTTATAGGCATCTTTCCATCCCAAAGTATTCGGTTGAACTTTCATGAAAAAGGCAACTCCTTCTTAAAGCAGATTGAAGATAATCTTCTATAAGTTGCCTCTTCGTTCCTGCTCTCGTTCAATCGCTTGGAACAACGCTTTAAAGTTTCCTTCTCCAAATCCTTTCGCACCCTTACGCTGAATAACTTCAATAAATAACGTTGGTCGATCGACAACAGGTTTTGTGAAAATTTGAAGTAAGTACCCTTCGTCATCACGGTCCACTAAAATTTTTAACTCGCGTAGTTTGCTTATCTCTTCATCAATCTCACCTACTCGCTCAGTAAGCGCATCATAATAATCATCTGGTGTTTCAAGAAACTCAACTCCACCCTCACGAAGTTTTGCAACTGTATCAACAATATCATTCGTTAGAACAGCAATATGCTGGACACCAGGACCATTGTAATAATCGAGGTATTCTTGAATTTGTGATTTGCGTTTCCCATTTGCAGGCTCATTGATTGGGAATTTAATGCGTCCCCCATTGTGCATCACTTTCGACATTAACGCAGAGTACTCTGTGCTAATGTCTTCATCATCGAAATGAATCATTTGCTTAAAGCCCATCACATTCTCATAATAAGAAACCCACTCTTCCATTGATTCCACGTTCCCAACGCAGTGGTCGATACCAAGTAACCCCGTTTCCTTTGAAGGGATTTTCCCTTCAAACTTCTTAAACCCAGGAAGAAAAAGCCCGGAGTAGTTTTTTCGTTCAACTAATGTATGAATGGTATCACCATAAGTACCAATAACCGCCATCTTCACTACGCCATGCTCATCTTTATATTCTTTAGGTGGACTTAGTTCAATCGCTCCTCGCTCAGCAGCTTCTTTGTAAGCGTTATCAATATTCTCTACAGTAAGAGCGATATCCTTAACGCCATCTCCGTGCAATTTGACAAACTCCGCAATTGGGTGATCATTCGACAGTGCACCTGATAAAACAAGACGAATGTTATTTTGTTGCAGCACATAAGATACTTTTTCACGATCCCCTGTTTCAAGCCCTGAATAAGCTACCGGCGTAAATCCAAACGCCTTACAAAAATAGTGACTAGCCTGTTTCGCATTTCCAACATAAATCTCCAAATAATCCACATCACGCACCGGGAAAAAATCAGCCGTTTCCTGTTGATTTTGATTCATCATTTGCTCCTGCACAATCATCCCTCCAAATATAGTTTGTCACTCAGCTTAAACGTATAGTTTTTTCCCAAACATTTCAAGAACATATACTAAAGCCATAACGCAGTAAATGAAAAGCGAAGACGAGCGTTTAGAAACGGCGCCTTCTCTATATCGCGGAAATAAATGCAGTTATCGCGGAAAAACTAAAATATCGCAGAATTCGCATACACCACAGGTCATTTCGCTTTTTTCTCAAAATAACTAGACATCGGATAGATCGTCACGCTTTGAAAAACAAGAGATAGCAGCACAGCCCCAAACGTGAGAGAGATAAGTGTACTATCTCCTGAACCATACTCAGATTCCAAACTTAGAAGAAGTGCAACCGACATCGTTCCCCGTATGCCGGACCAGGTAACAAGCGAAATGTCTTTCCAATTAAATTCATTACGCCAGGCTGTAAATGATTTAATAATACCTGCAAGCACAAGGAAACGAACAACTACAGATGCGAGAAAGATCAATCCTGCAAATACCCAGTAGTTAAAATCAAGATAGTTTGTTGATTCAATCCCTATTAATAAAAAAATCAATGCGAGAATACTTGGCTCAACAACTTCCCAGAAGCTGTTAAGGTATTCTCTATAGTGTGATTCTTTAATAAAGCCATCAAGTTCATATGAAAGCATGATTCCAGCTGCAACGACGGAGAGAACTCCTGACACACCAAGATTTTCTGCTACATAAAAACTTCCATAAGCGAGCACGATACTTAGCATCACCTGATATTGTCGCTGGTGTGTAAAAGAAATGGCTCGACAGACAATCCAACTAAATATCGCTCCGATCGCAATTCCTCCAATTGACACAAGAGCAAAGTCATAAATAAACGAGCTAATAGAAAAGCTCTCATCACCAAGATACATGCCAGCGAACACTGTAAAAAGAACGATACTCGTACCATCGTTCACCATCGATTCACCTTCGACCACATCTGCTATTTTTGGATCTTTTGAAGCCTGCTTTAAAATCGAGACCACAGAGACGGGATCAGTGGGTGTAAGAATAGAAGCAATTAATAAAGCCCCAACAAATGATAATGAAAGGAACGGCCCGCTTATAATAAATAATAAACTACCGAGGAGGAGAGCACTCAATAGTAATCCCAGCGTGCTTAATGCGGCAATAATACCCGCGTGCTTTTTTAGATGAGCAAACGGAAACTGATACGCAGAAATAAAAAGAAGAGCAGGTAGAAACCATTCAAAGATAATGTCTTTCGTTATATGTACGGAGCTGAAGAACGGAAGAAAAGAAAGTCCTATTCCTAAACCTAATAAGACCAGTGGTGCAGGGAAGTTTTTTTGCTTTTTATCAATCGTATAAACTAAATAACCGATGAACAGTAAAATTAAGATCTGATTAGAATCCATGATTTCACTCCTTTGTATTAGTGTCATTCCCTACTCCATTTAGGCTTCAAACAGGCAGGCTTTATTTACCTCTAACTTGCTTCCTTTAACCCTGTCAACAGTTCGTGGTGTATGCTACAATAATCTTTGTCTATTCAAAGATAAGCAAGGTCTGCTATAGGAAACGACGGAGGAGGATACGTATGAACCAGACCCCATTTATTGCCGTCGAAGGCCCCATCGGAGTTGGAAAGACCTCCCTATCTCGAGCGATTGCTGCTCATTATCAATTTGAACTTTTTCAAGAAATCGTAGAAGAGAATCCCTTTCTCGGTAAGTTTTACGACAACATTGAAGAGTGGAGCTTCCAAACCGAGATGTTTTTTCTCAGCCATCGATACAAACAGTTAGAGGAAATGGAGAAGCATCATTTATCAAAACAGCTTCCCGTTATTTCCGATTACCACATCTTTAAGAATAAGATATTTGCCCAACAGACACTTAGTGACAAGCACTTTTCTAAATATATGAAGATTTATGACATTCTAACCGAAGGAATGCCCGAACCGAACGTCATTATCTATTTAAATGCTAGCCTTGAAACGCTGCTTAACCGTATTTCACAACGTGGAAGACAGATTGAAAAAAGCATCGATCCCGCTTACCTTGAGCGTCTTTCATCTGACTATGAACGGTTTATGCAAGAATTTGAAGCACATCATCCTGATATTCCCGTGCTCCGTTTCAATGGTGATGAGATGGATTTTGTGTCCAATCAAGATGATTTACACACCATCTTCCAATCCCTCGAAAAAACATTGAAAGAAGGAGACCCTGTTAAATGAATCTCAGAGAAAAATACAACATCCCACAGGATGCCGTCATTACAATCGCTGGTACGGTAGGCGTCGGGAAGTCTACCATTACGAGCTCACTTGCTAACGCCTTACAATTTAGGACTTCTCTTGAAAAAGTAGATAACAATCCATATTTAGAGAAATTCTATAATGACTTCTCACGTTGGAGCTTTCACTTGCAAATTTATTTCCTTGCTGAGCGCTTTAAAGAACAGAAGAGAATGTTTGAATATGGTGGAGGATTTGTTCAGGATCGTTCCATTTATGAAGATACAGGCATCTTTGCAAAAATGCATTATGAAAAAGGAACAATGTCAGCTGTTGACTATGATACTTACACGAATCTGTTTCAGTCTATGGTGATGACGCCTTTCTTCCCCCATCCTGATTTAATGATCTATCTTGAAGGATCATTTGATGATGTCGTTGATCGCATTAAAGAGCGTGGCCGTCCGATGGAGCAGCAAACGCCAACTGCTTATTGGGAAGAAATGTATGAGCGCTATACAAATTGGATTGACAGTTTCAATGCCTGTCCAATTCTCCGCTTAAATATCAATGAGTATGATCTAGTTAACGACCCATCCTCTGTTGAACTTATCTTAAAGCGTATTGAACAGAAATTTCAACAAATCCCTTCTTTAAGTAGATAATCTAAAAAAAGCTATCCGTTGGATAGCTTTTTTCTTATCGTAAAATATGAGTACATAGAAAAAACCGCTGTCGGCGATGACAGCGGTCGAAATATAATCTCCACATTATATGCGCGTTGGTTATTAATTAGTAAATGGAGGAGGAAGAGGGATTCGAACCCCCGCGGGCGACTAAGCCCCTGTCGGTTTTCAAGACCGATCCCTTCAGCCAGACTTGGGTATTCCTCCGTGTGAAGAAGTTATTAACTAACTGCGACAAGTAATATAATATCATCGTCTTATAATAATGTCAACGATATCTCAAAACTTTTTTAAAAGAATTTGAATTACTTACTTATGTTGATCATTTCAGTTAAACCGCGCCGAAAATCAACACCCCTTACTATACACGATTATATCCTAAAAATAAAGAGCAGAGATGCCTCTGCTCTTTATCATTTTCTATTTAATGATTTCACGACCACCCATGTATGGACGCAGAACTTCAGGAACAATTACAGAGCCATCTTCTTGTTGATAGTTCTCTAAGATTGCAGCAACTGTTCTTCCGATTGCAAGACCAGATCCGTTTAACGTATGAAGGAATTCTGGCTTACCGTTCTTTTCTCGACGGAAGCGAATACCTGCGCGACGTGCCTGGAAGTCTTCAAAGTTACTGCAAGAAGAAATTTCACGATATGTGCCATAGCTTGGAATCCAAACTTCAATATCGTATTTCTTTGCTGCTGTAAATCCAAGATCACCTGTACACATGCTCATCACGCGGTAAGGCAGGTTCAACAGCTGTAACACTTTCTCTGCGTGGCCAGTCAGCTTTTCAAGTTCATCATAAGAATCTTCAGGCTTAACGAAGCGAACAAGCTCTACTTTGTTAAACTGATGCTGACGAATCAGCCCACGTGTATCACGACCAGCAGAACCAGCTTCAGAACGGAAGCAAGCACTATATGCGGTGTAAGCAAGTGGAAGATCTTCTCCGTCCATAATTTCATCACGATGAAAATTTGTAACAGGAACTTCCGCTGTCGGAATTAAGAAATAGTCTTCTTCCCTAATTTTGAACGCATCTTCTTCAAATTTAGGTAACTGACCAGTCCCAGTCATGCTCTCACGGTTCACAAGGTAAGGAGGCAGAATCTCTTCATAGCCATGCTCTGATTCATGTAAGTCCATCATAAAGTTAATCAATGAACGTTCAAGACGAGCTCCAACACCTTTATAGAATGCGAAGCGACTACCCGTTACTTTTGCAGCACGTTCAAAGTTAATAATATTTAGATCAGTTGCGATGTCCCAGTGTGGCTTCGCTTCAAAAGCAAAATCATTTTTCTCTCCCCACGTACGGATTTCGATATTATCGTCTTCCGTCTCACCAACAGGTACACTGTCATGCGGAATGTTTGGAATTTGAAGAAGAATTTGCTCAAGCTCTGTCTCAACATTGCGAAGCTCTTCATCCATTGTTTTAATCTTATCGCCAACTTCACGCATTTCTTTAATAAGGTGATCAGCATCTTTCTTCTCACGTTTAAATGCTGCCACGTTTTTAGAAGCTTCATTCCGCTGTCCTTTTAACTGTTCCGTTTCAGCGATAAGGTCTCTTCTTCGCTGGTCAAGCTCTTCAAAACGATCAAGACCTACTAGATCTTCCCCACGCTTAGATAGCTTTACTTTTACTTCTTCAAAATTCTTACGCAAATACTTTAAATCGATCATGCTTTTTCCTCCTTTTTTAATGAACAATAAACGAATTAACGGAAGGGATAGTGGTGTAGAGACGTGTATTTAAATACAAAAAAGCCCCCGTCCCCTATAAAGGGACGAGAGCTACCCGCGTTGCCACCCTGATTGCAGACGATTGTCTGCCTCTTAACAGAATAACGGTCTGCTCCGAGAAAGCCTACTTCATTCAGCATTCTACTCAAGGATGGATTCACAGGGTTCAATGATCGATTCGCACCACACATCGACTCTCTTGGCATTGAACATCTATTACTAATTCCCGTCAACGTTTTCGTTTATCATTCGTCTTATGCAGAAAAAGAATTCTCTTCTTCTTGGTACGTAATAATTTACACGAAAAATTACTCTGTTGCAAGTCCTTCTTTCTTAAACTCCAAAACCATATCAATAAACATCTGATGCATGCGATCATCATCTGTTAGTTCTGGATGGAAGGCACACGCAAGAAAACGTCCATGACGTGCAGCTACGATTTTTTCATTAAACGTAGCAAGCACTTCAACATCTTCTCCAACTTCTTCGATATACGGAGCTCGAATGAAGACACCGATAAAGTCATCTTCTAATCCTTTAACAGGTAATGGCGCTTCAAAGCTTTCGCGCTGACGTCCGAATGCATTTCTTTTTGCTTTTACATCCATAACACCAATATGCGATCCGTCTACTCCTTCAATATGCTTTGAAAGCAGAATTAGCCCAGCACATGTCCCGAAAATAGGCTTCTCAGCTGCAAAAGCTTTAAGTGGCTCTAAAAATCCATATTGATCAATTAATCGACGCATTGTCGTACTCTCTCCACCAGGTAGTACGAGGCCATCTAAATCCTTAAGTTGTTCTACTCGTTTCACAACAATGATTTCTGCTTCTTTTGTTTCAAGTGCTTTCACGTGTTCTCGGATTGCACCTTGCAGTCCAAGGACCCCAACTCTCACCATGCTTCTCTCGACTCCTTCTCTTTATCTAAGTAAGAACCCCACCTTATGTTGCACAGGTGGGGAATCAATGTTTTACCAGCCGCGCTCTTGCATACGGTCTGATGGCTTAAGTGAAGAAATTTCAATACCTGGCATTGCGATACCAAGGTTCTTAGAAATATTCGCGATCAATTCATAATCCTGATAGTGAGTTGTTGCTTCCACAATAGCTTTAGCAAATTTCTCAGGATTATCCGATTTGAAAATTCCAGATCCAACGAAGACGCCGTCAGAACCAAGCTCCATCATTAGTGCTGCATCTGCAGGAGTTGCGATGCCACCAGCAGCAAAGTTAACAACCGGAAGACGTCCAAGCTCTTTAATTTGAAGAAGAAGCTCAAATGGCGCCTGAAGGTTTTTCGCTTCAGTCATCAGTTCGTCTTCAGACATGCTTGAAATTTTACGAATTTGGGATTGAATAAGACGCTGATGACGTACAGCTTCAACAACGTTTCCTGTTCCTGGTTCACCTTTCGTACGAAGCATTGCAGCACCTTCACCTACGCGGCGCAGTGCTTCACCAAGGTTACGCGCTCCACATACAAACGGAACAGTGTACTTGCGCTTATCAAGGTGGAATTCTTCGTCAACTGGAGTAAGAACTTCACTTTCATCAATGTAGTCAACGCCCATTGATTCAAGAACGCGTGCTTCTACAATATGACCAATACGGCATTTTGCCATTACTGGAATCGATACGGCATTCACAACGTCCTCTACGATTGTAGGGTCAGCCATACGCGCTACGCCGCCTGCTGCACGAATATCAGATGGCACTCGTTCTAGTGCCATTACTGCTACTGCACCAGCTTCTTCTGCAATCTTAGCTTGCTCTGCATTGACAACGTCCATAATCACGCCGCCCTTTTGCATTTCAGCCATACCACGTTTTACACGATCTGTACCTGTTTGTTGATTCATCTATATTCCTCCCATATCTATACTTAGAAACGTCTTTGTTACACGACATCTATCAAACGCTTTTATTGTAACATTTTTTCATGACTTGTCCTATCACATGTGCAGTGATTTCATAAAAGATTTAGAAAAATACTCCTCGATGAACGCATCGAAGAGTATTTTTTCCAAGTATACTTGATATTATTAATTAAAACAGACCTTTCACAGCATCTGCTACGCTAGTCCATACACCAGAGAAGAAGCCACCAATCGCTCGCATAGTAAGTGTAAACCAACCTGCTTTTTCAACAGATTCAGTTGCTACAAGAGGTACTGAAGAACCCTTGTCACCTGTTATGTAACCGAAGTCTTCACCGGTTGATTTTAAGACGACTTTTCCAACTTGATCGCCTTCTTTAATTGGTGCAGTTAGTTCTCCATCTTCTGTTAGAAGAGATTGATCGTATTCATAGCTTAGTTTAAATGGTTCTTTCGTATTCGTCACTGTTACTGCATTGAAAGATTCTCCTGCAGCGACCCCAACTTCTTTCTCCTTACCTTTGACAACTTTAACCGTGGAATTACCATCAGCTTTATCACCTTTAGTAACAATTGTTTGGGACTGGAATTGAGCAAATCCATAGTTCAGAAGCTTAGCTGTTTCTTCAAAACGAGCTTCATACGAATCAGTTTTCATAACAACAGAAATTAATCGCATATCACCTTGTTTAGCTGTTCCTGTAAAAGCAAAACCAGCAAGGTCTGTAGAGCCGGTCTTGAGACCATCTATGCCTTCTACTTTATATTTATTAGCATATACAAGTGAAGGAAGAAGCCAGTTCCAGTTCTTCATTGTAATTTCATCATCTGTACCTTCGCGGAATTTCTTTTCTGGAGTACTAGTGGTTTCTATTACTTCAGGAAAATCTTTAAGAAGGTTATAAGCAAGAAGTCCAGTTGAACGAGCGGACATCATGTTCTCTTCATCAGGGTCTCCAGCAGGATGATTACCAAGTAGATCTTTGTTGTTCAGCCCTGAACTATTAACAAACTTGTATTCCTTCATACCCATTTCTTTTGCTTTTGCATTCATCATTTCGACAAACTTCGCTTCTGTTCCAGCAACGTGCTCAGCCAGCGCCATTGTGGCAGCATTTGCCGAATAAATGGCCATTGCTTCATATAATTCCTTAACTGTATACTGTTCACCCACACGAAGTGGTACGTTTGAAAGAGAACGGTTCTGTGATAGCTTTTGGATCGTATCACTTACTGTAACTTTTTCATCCCAACTTATTTCGTTTTTATTAATTGCTTCAAGTACTAAATATTCCGACATCATCTTTGTCATACTTGCAGGTGAGAGCGTTAATTCAGGATTTTTCTGATATAAAATCTTTCCTGAATTTGCATCAATTAAGATTGATGCTTCTGCTTTGATGTCGGGCGCCTCTGCTGCTTCTGCAGTATTGCCTCCACCAAATGTTCCTGCTAGTAATAATACCATCGCCATAGTTACGATCATGGCTTTCAAACCAAGGTTTCTCAACCCCTACACCTCCAAATAAGTCTCACATAACCGCTATTCTATCACACCTAAAATTAAAAAAATAGATAGAGGAAAGTCCCCTATCTACTTTTCGAAAGTATTAAGCTATTTTTGTCACACACCTGTTATAACTTCAGTCTAAAGCACTATTTAAACAGAGTAATTTGGTGCTTCTTTCGTAACCTGAACATCGTGTGGATGACTTTCGCGAAGGCCTGCACCCGTTATTCGAACGAACTGGCTATCTTCACGAAGTGAGTTAAGTGTTCTTGTCCCACAGTAACCCATTCCAGAACGTAAGCCACCGATTAACTGATGAATTGTATCAGTTAGTGGTCCTTTGTAAGGAACACGTCCTTCAATTCCTTCAGGAACGAGTTTAGACATATTTTCCTGGAAATAACGATCTTTACTTCCCTTTTCCATTGCTCCAATCGAGCCCATTCCACGGTATACCTTAAACTGACGACCCTGATAGATTTCACGTTCGCCTGGACTTTCATCAACACCTGCAAGGATACTACCGAGCATCACTGCGTGTCCACCTGCAGCGAGCGCCTTTACGATATCTCCAGAGAACTTAATGCCACCATCAGCAATAATACTAATACCATGTTTGCGTGCTTCTGTTGCACATTCATACACCGCTGTGATTTGAGGTACACCAACACCAGCAATAACGCGAGTCGTACAAATTGAACCAGGCCCAATTCCTACCTTCACAACATCGGCTCCGGCTTCAATTAACGCTTTAGTCCCCTCAGCAGTTGCGACATTACCTGCGATAATTGGGAGATCAGGGTAGGCGCTCTTGATTTCACTCACCTTTGTCATAATGCCTTCTGTATGACCGTGAGCAGAATCTAATACAATAACGTCAACACCAGCCTCCACTAGTTTTTCAACTCGCTTCAGAGCATCTGTTGTATTCCCTACAGCAGCGCCAACTAGAAGACGGCCTCTGCTGTCTTTAGCAGACTGAGGAAACTGAATAACTTTCTCAATATCTTTAATTGTTATAAGACCTTTAAGTGTTCCATCATCATCAACCAATGGAAGCTTTTCAATGCGATGCTTTTGAAGAACTCGCTCAGCCTCTTTTAATGTTGTGCCTACAGGAGCTGTTACAAGATTTTCTTTTGTCATAACGTCTTTAATTTGTATAGAGTAGTCTTCAATAAAACGAAGGTCACGATTAGTAAGGATACCAACGAGCTTGCGTTCCTCATTAACAATCGGAACACCGGAAATACGATACTTGCCCATCAGATGTTCAGCATCGAATACCTGATGTTCTGGTGTGAGAAAGAAAGGATCAGTAATAACACCACTTTCAGATCGTTTAACACGATCAACGTGTTCAGCTTGTTCCTCCATCGACATGCTTTTATGAATAATACCTAATCCACCCTGTCTTGCCATCGAAATAGCCATAGGCGCTTCAGTTACTGTATCCATACCAGCACTAATAATCGGTACATTTAATTCAAGATCTTTCGTTAATTGAGTTTTCACCGATACTTCTCTTGGTAGTACATCGGAAAAAGCTGGTGTTAATAAGACATCATCGAAGGTTAACCCTTCTTTAGCGAATTTTGTTTCCCACATCCCTTTCATCCTCCTCTAATCGAATTGTCCGAAATTTTATTAGTAGCTTATCAATTGGTTAAACTACTGTCAAGAAAGATAGAATAAGTTTGAATAATCAAACATGGAGGGCTCCTATGGGATATTCTGGACATTATCATTCAAACAACTTTGCATATCACTCAGCCTCATATGTTCAGCAATATTTAAAGGAATGTTATTCTAACATCGAACTTCCGGATGCCGAACGTAAAAGCTACGATTCCTGTTATCGATTTATGTATTTTATCGAATATGCCGAACGCTATTATCGGCATGCTTCAACTGCCGATGCAGAGCTAAAACCTATCCTTCTTTTTTATGGGATGATTCAACTGTTAAAAGCTTGTCTTATTACAATTGATCCAAATTATCCGGGTGACACACATGTTCTTGCACACGGCGTTACGTCTCGAAAAAGAAAAAAACGCCATTATGCTTTCTTGCAAGATGAAGTAAAAGGTCAAAAAAATGGACTCTTTGAATACTTTTCAAGGAAAATGTTTCATGTGAAACAGGTAGAAGGGGAGAAATATAAAATGGAAGATCTTCTTACCCTTATACCCGAAGTTTGCCCATTATTTGAGAAGCTGACTCGTAAAGTAACGAGCTATAAAATGATTTCTCTTACCTCCACTTCTTTCACTATTCAGGCAAGTATTCTTGATACGTTAAATATGACTGCAGAACGTTTTGAATCCTACCTTCAGCAGCATGGGGATACTTCAATAAAAGTTCTTACTCATAATCGTGATTTCATTACTTTGCAGTTCAAGGAAGACCCCGTCGCAGGTTTACAGAGGCGCCCCTTCCTATATGATAGGAATACTCTTTACCTCCCGGCAGAACGTAGTCAGTACAATCCTATTGCTGAGGTAATGGCTCACTATCTAATTTTATATAACCTCAGTATGATTTGCCGATACGAGACAGAATGGTGGGGAGATCTTTTTCATACTCAGGAGTCATTAGATCTACCTTTTATTCTACAATTTCTTGAAGTAACTTCTGAAAAAATACCGCATTTGCTATATGAGTTTTTAAATAAGAGAGGTAAAAGTTGATCGCAGTACGTTGGTAATGTAAAGGGAGTTGAAACAGGTAGTTCGTATTTATTCGAAGAACGTTGTGGACCTAGGTATTCAGCTAGGTAATACACACCGAAAAAACCATACAAAAAAGCGAGAAACCCTCAGGTCTCTCGCTTCTCCTAGTTGCCCAGCGACGTCCTACTCTTGCAGGGGGAGATCCCCCAACTACCATCGGCGCTCGAGCTTAACTTCCGTGTTCTCATACGGGGCGCGATAAGCGGCGAACTTCTTCGTCAGCTGCGCGATGCCAGATCCTCATGGATCTCTCGAATATCCACTCCGGTCTGACATCACTTGCTTCCTCGAATTTCTTGCTTCTCCCACCCCTACGAAGCTTTCGAAGAAGTTTTTGATTGTCTTTCCTGCAGCTTTTTCTCTTACGAGCTTTCAACATTTTTTGAATACAAAAAAGCGAGAAACCCTCAGGTCTCTCGCTTCTCTTATGTTGCCCAGCGACGTCCTACTCTTGCAGGGGGAGATCCCCCAACTACCATCGGCGCTGAAGAGCTTAACTTCCGTGTTCGGCATGGGAACGGGTGTGACCTCTTCGCCATCATCACTAGACTAACAGGATGTTAGCCGTTCGGTGTTCACCACAGGACGTGGTGGCACTTAATCGAACTTCCTTATTTCAGGTGTTCCCTGAAAACTAGATAGCACTCGCAACGTTTTCCAATATATTCGGTTAAGCCCTCGATCGATTAGTATTCGTCAGCTCCACGTGTTGCCACGCTTCCACCCCGAACCTATCTACCTCATCATCTCTAAGGGATCTTACCAGCTTCATGCTGTGGGAAATCTCATCTCGAGGGGGGCTTCATGCTTAGATGCTTTCAGCACTTATCCCTTCCACACGTAGCTACCCAGCTATGCTCCTGGCGGAACAACTGGTACACCAGCGGTGTGTCCATCCCGGTCCTCTCGTACTAAGGACAGCTCCTCTCAAATTTCCTGCGCCCGCGACGGATAGGGACCGAACTGTCTCACGACGTTCTGAACCCAGCTCGCGTACCGCTTTAATGGGCGAACAGCCCAACCCTTGGGACCTACTTCAGCCCCAGGATGCGATGAGCCGACATCGAGGTGCCAAACCTCCCCGTCGATGTGGACTCTTGGGGGAGATAAGCCTGTTATCCCCAGGGTAGCTTTTATCCGTTGAGCGATGGCCCTTCCATGCGGAACCACCGGATCACTAAGCCCGACTTTCGTCCCTGCTCGACTTGTAGGTCTCGCAGTCAAGCTCCCTTGTGCCTTTACACTCTGCGAATGATTTCCAACCATTCTGAGGGAACCTTTGGGCGCCTCCGTTACACTTTAGGAGGCGACCGCCCCAGTCAAACTGCCCACCTGACACTGTCTCCGCACCGGATCACGGTGCTGGGTTAGAATGTCAGTACAGCCAGGGTAGTATCCCACCGACGCCTCCATCGAACCTGGCGGTCCGACTTCTATGGCTCCTACCTATCCTGTACAAGCTGTACCAAAATCCAATATCAGGCTACAGTAAAGCTCCATGGGGTCTTTCCGTCCTGTCGCGGGTAACCTGCATCTTCACAGGTACTATAATTTCACCGGGTCTCTCGTTGAGACAGTATCCAAGTCGTTGCACCTTTCGTGCGGGTCGGAACTTACCCGACAAGGAATTTCGCTACCTTAGGACCGTTATAGTTACGGCCGCCGTTTACTGGGGCTTCGATTCAGAGCTTCTCCCGTAAGGGATAACCCCTCCTCTTAACCTTCCAGCACCGGGCAGGTGTCAGCCCCTATACTTCGCCTTACGGCTTTGCAGAGACCTGTGTTTTTGCTAAACAGTCGCTTGGATCTTTTCACTGCGGCTCCCCTGGGCTATAAACCCGAGGAAGCACCCCTTCTCCCGAAGTTACGGGGTCATTTTGCCGAGTTCCTTAACGAGAGTTCTCCCGATCGTCTTAGGATCCTCTCCTCGCCTACCTGTGTCGGTTTGCGGTACGGGCACCTTTTTCCTCACTAGAGGCTTTTCTTGGCAGCGTAGAATCAAGGACTTCGGTACTAAATTTCCCTCGCCATCACGACTCAGCCTTCATGGTGAACGGATTTG
Source organism: Anaerobacillus sp. 63XJN7_4_ISO-PGPR-S23-413 (assembly GCF_056173725.1). Classification (NCBI taxonomy): domain Bacteria; kingdom Bacillati; phylum Bacillota; class Bacilli; order Caryophanales; family Bacillaceae; genus Anaerobacillus; species Anaerobacillus sp. 63XJN7_4_ISO-PGPR-S23-413. Next base: position 12,819 of record NZ_CM149688.1, on the reverse strand, counting down.
CCTATTCACCAGCCTAATCGCTTGGACGCGCATTTCCAGCAGCGCGCTCTCCCTATCTTTCTGCGTCCCCCCGTCGTTCAAACGGAAAGGAGGTGGTACAGGAATATCAACCTGTTATCCATCGCCTACGCCTTTCGGCCTCGGCTTAGGTCCCGACTAACCCTGAGCGGACGAGCCTTCCTCAGGAAACCTTGGGCTTTCGACGGACAAGATTCTCACTTGTCTTTCGCTACTCATACCGGCATTCTCACTTCTAAGCGCTCCACCAGTCCTTTCGGTCTGACTTCACAGCCCTTAGAACGCTCTCCTACCATTGTCGTAAGACAATCCACAGCTTCGGTGATACGTTTAGCCCCGGTACATTTTCGGCGCAGCGTCACTCGACCAGTGAGCTATTACGCACTCTTTAAATGATGGCTGCTTCTAAGCCAACATCCTGGTTGTCTAAGCAACGCCACATCCTTTTCCACTTAACGTATACTTTGGGACCTTAGCTGGTGGTCTGGGCTGTTTCCCTCTCGACTACGGATCTTATCACTCGCAGTCTGACTCCCGCGGATAAATCGTTGGCATTCGGAGTTTGACTGGATTCGGTAATCCGGTAAGGACCCCTAGTCCAATCAGTGCTCTACCTCCAAGATTCTTGCCGCGAGGCTAGCCCTAAAGCTATTTCGGAGAGAACCAGCTATCTCCAGGTTCGATTGGCATTTCACCGCTACCCACACCTCATCCCCGCATTTTTCAACATGCGTGGGTTCGGGCCTCCATTCAGTGTTACCTGAACTTCACCCTGGACATGGGTAGATCACCTGGTTTCGGGTCTACGACCACGTACTATTTCGCCCTATTCAGACTCGCTTTCGCTGCGGCTCCGCCTTCTCAGCTTAACCTTGCACGGGATCGTAACTCGCCGGTTCATTCTACAAAAGGCACGCTGTCACCCATTAACGGGCTCCAACTAGTTGTAGGCACACGGTTTCAGGTTCTTTTTCACTCCCCTTCCGGGGTGCTTTTCACCTTTCCCTCACGGTACTGGTTCACTATCGGTCACTAGAGAGTATTTAGCCTTGGGAGATGGTCCTCCCGGATTCCGACGGGGTTTCACGTGTCCCGCCGTACTCAGGATCCGTCTCGGAGGGCATCGGATTTTGACTACAGGATTGTTACCTTCTCTGATGGACCTTTCCAGGTCGCTTCGTCTATCCGTGCCTTTGTAACTCCAAAGAGACGTCCTACAACCCCAGAGGGCAAGCCCTCTGGTTTGGGCTGATTCCGTTTCGCTCGCCGCTACTCAGGAAATCGCGTTTGCTTTCTCTTCCTCCGGGTAATGAGATGTTTCAGTTCCCCGGGTCTGCCTTCCATTCCCTATGTATTCAGAAATGGATACCATCCTATTAAAGATGGTGGGTTCCCCCATTCGGAAATCTCCGGATCAAAGCGTACTTACAGCTCCCCGAAGCATATCGGTGTTCGTCCCGTCCTTCTTAGGCTTCTAGTGCCAAGGCATCCACCGTGCGCCCTTAGTAGCTTAACCTTCGATTTGTTAGGCATTACTGCCATAACGCATCAGTTATTACTAAGTTATTGCATAAAAAATAATTATTGGATGTCGTTGTTTGTGCTATCTAGTTTTCAAGGAACAAGGCTACTACTTGAATCCGCCTAAGCTTCATCACTTCACCTGGTTTGAAAGAATAAATCATTCTTTCAAAACTAAACGAAACGCTCATGTAAGGTTGGTAACGTAAGTTACCTTCGTAATTCTCCATAGAAAGGAGGTGATCCAGCCGCACCTTCCGATACGGCTACCTTGTTACGACTTCACCCCAATCATTTGTCCCACCTTCGGCGGCTGGCTCCATAAAGGTTACCCCACCGACTTCGGGTGTTACAAACTCTCGTGGTGTGACGGGCGGTGTGTACAAGGCCCGGGAACGTATTCACCGCGGCATGCTGATCCGCGATTACTAGCAATTCCGGCTTCATGCAGGCGAGTTGCAGCCTGCAATCCGAACTGAGAACGGCTTTATGGGATTCGCTTCACCTCGCGGTGTTGCTGCCCTTTGTACCGTCCATTGTAGCACGTGTGTAGCCCAGGTCATAAGGGGCATGATGATTTGACGTCATCCCCACCTTCCTCCGGTTTGTCACCGGCAGTCACCTTAGAGTGCCCAACTGAATGCTGGCAACTAAGATCAAGGGTTGCGCTCGTTGCGGGACTTAACCCAACATCTCACGACACGAGCTGACGACAACCATGCACCACCTGTCACTCTGTCCCCCGAAGGGGAACGTCCTGTCTCCAGGATTGTCAGAGGATGTCAAGACCTGGTAAGGTTCTTCGCGTTGCTTCGAATTAAACCACATGCTCCACTGCTTGTGCGGGCCCCCGTCAATTCCTTTGAGTTTCAACCTTGCGGTCGTACTCCCCAGGCGGAGTGCTTAATGTGTTAACTTCAGCACTGAGGGTGGAACCCCCCAACACCTAGCACTCATCGTTTACGGCGTGGACTACCAGGGTATCTAATCCTGTTTGCTCCCCACGCTTTCGCGCCTCAGCGTCAGTTACAGACCAGAGAGCCGCCTTCGCCACTGGTGTTCCTCCACATATCTACGCATTTCACCGCTACACGTGGAATTCCACTCTCCTCTTCTGCACTCAAGTCCTCCAGTTTCCAATGACCCTCCACGGTTGAGCCGTGGGCTTTCACATCAGACTTAAAAGACCGCCTGCGCGCGCTTTACGCCCAATAATTCCGGACAACGCTTGCCACCTACGTATTACCGCGGCTGCTGGCACGTAGTTAGCCGTGGCTTTCTGGTTAGGTACCGTCAAGGTACCGCCCTATTCGAACGGTACTTGTTCTTCCCTAACAACAGAGCTTTACGACCCGAAGGCCTTCGTCACTCACGCGGCGTTGCTCCGTCAGACTTTCGTCCATTGCGGAAGATTCCCTACTGCTGCCTCCCGTAGGAGTCTGGGCCGTGTCTCAGTCCCAGTGTGGCCGATCACCCTCTCAGGTCGGCTACGCATCGTCGCCTTGGTAAGCCATTACCTTACCAACTAGCTAATGCGCCGCGGGCCCATCCTGCAGTGTTAGCTCGAAAGCCAACTTTCAACATTGCACCATGCGGTGCGATGTATTACCCGGTATTAGCTCCGGTTTCCCGGAGTTATCCCAGTCTGCAGGGCAGGTTGCCCACGTGTTACTCACCCGTCCGCCGCTAAGATCAGGGAGCAAGCTCCCATCTCTTCGCTCGACTTGCATGTATTAGGCACGCCGCCAGCGTTCGTCCTGAGCCAGGATCAAACTCTCCGATAGAAAGCTTAATCTAGCTTTAAAACAATGTTTTGTTTCCGTAGAAACAACTACTTACATGGCGTTTCGTTCAGTTTTCAAAGATCGATTTGTTTCTTTCGTTTCCGCCGTTGTTTATCGGCGACTTAAATAATATATCATGTAATGCGTTATCTCGTCAACACTTTTTTATAAGTTTTTTAAAACCAATATTAGAAGGTTTTGGAGACACCGTCAAAGCGACGGAATTACATCTTATCATCTGCTTATCAGTATTGCAATAGAAAAATTAAAAAAAGAAGAGGATTTCTCCTCTTCTTCTAACTTGTTACTCTTCTTCAGGCTTTGAATCATCGTTATCATCATTCTCGATGATCTCTTCAGCATCAACATCAATGATTTCTTCCGCACTTACTTCATTAGTAGGTTCTGTATCTTCGATGTCCTCACCTTCGATACCCTCTTCATTAATCTCTACCTTCGCAACCGTTGCGACAGAGTCACCTTCAGAGATACGGATCAATCTCACACCTTGCGTGTTTCTTCCGGTTTGAGAAATATCCTGTACATCGATACGAATAATGACGCCACTCTCAGTAATAATCATACATTCTTCTTCAAGCGTGACAGTCTTGAGAGCTGTTAACACACCATTACGTTCAGTAAGGTTACACGTCTTGATACCTTTACCGCCTCTTGTTTGCACGCGATACTCTTCAACAGGTGTTCGTTTACCGAATCCTTTATCAGTCACAATAAGTACATCCTGGTTTTCATCTAGAATGCCTATACCGACAACTTGATCGTTCTCCTGAAGGGTGATCCCCTTAACACCAGTAGCTGTTCGCCCCATAGATCTAACGTCTTCTTCATGGAAGCGAATCGCCATTCCTTGTTTCGTTCCCATAATAAGCTCTTTCGATCCATTCGTTAGACGAACGCCCATTAGCTCATCGTCTTCTTTAAAGTTGATGGCAATGAGCCCACCCTTTCGAATATTCGCAAAGGCAGATAATGGAGAGCGTTTAACAACACCCTGCTTCGTCGCAAAGAAAACGAACCAATCATCAACAAACTCTTCTATAGGAATAATTGCAGTGATATATTCATCTTTTTCTATTTGAAGGAGATTAATAATTGGAATCCCTTTCGCCGTTCGACTAAGCTCAGGTACTTCATACCCTTTAAGTCTGTAGACCTTCCCTTTATTCGTAAAGAAAAGAATCGTATTATGCGTCAGAGTAGTGAATAGGTGTTCAACAAAGTCACCATCATTTGTACCCATCCCCTGAATTCCACGACCACCGCGCTTTTGACTACGATACGTATCGATTGGCAGACGCTTTATATACCCTTTATGTGTGAGGGTAATAACAATATTTTGTTTAGGAATTAAATCTTCATCCTCGATCATATCGAAGCCAACCGTTATTTCGGTACGACGTTTGTCTGCGAACCTTTCTTTTACTTCCGCTAGCTCTTCGCGAATGATTTCAAGAACTTTCTCTTCATCAGCAAGGATCGCTTTTAGTTCAGCGATACGCTTCATTAATTCTTGATATTCTGATTCAATTTTATCACGCTCTAGACCAGTTAAACGCTGAAGTCGCATATCAAGGATCGCCTGAGACTGATCATAGCTTAGCGAGAACTTTGTCATAAGGCCTTCTCTAGCAATATCTGTTGTTTCAGAAGCTCGAATTAATTTAATCACTTCATCTAAATGATCAAGTGCAATTCGCAAACCTTCTAATATATGTGCTCTTGCTTCCGCTTTGTTTAGCTCAAACTGCGTTCTTCTTCTAATAACAACCTTTTGATGCTCTAGATAATGCTCAAGACATTCTTTTAGCGTTAATACTTTTGGTTGTCCATCTACTAGAGCAAGGGTGTTAATCCCGAAGCTAGTTTGAAGTGCAGTTTGTTTATATAAGTTATTTAGGAGAACATTCGCATTTGCATCTTTACGCACTTCAATGACAACACGCATTCCTGTGCGGTCAGATTCGTCACGAAGATCTGTGATACCCTCTATCTTTTTATCGCGAACAAGCTCTGCGATTTTTTCGACAAGACGTGCTTTATTAACCTGATAAGGAAGTTCAGATACAATGATCGTCTTTTTACCATTGCTAAATTCTTCGATTTCAGCTTTTGCCCGCTGGATAATTGATCCTCTACCAGTCATATAAGCTTTGCGAATACCCTCACGTCCAAGAATCTCAGCTGCAGTCGGGAAATCTGGTCCTGGAATAAACTCCATTAATTCAGGTATCGAAATCTCTGGATTCTTACTAAGTTCCAAAATCCCTTCAATGACTTCCCCAAGGTTATGCGGTGGTATATTCGTAGCCATTCCTACAGCGATACCTGAAGCTCCGTTTACTAGTAAGTTAGGAAACCTTGCAGGGAGAACAATTGGTTCTTGTTCAGAGCCATCATAGTTGTCCTGGTAGTCTATTGTGTCTTTGTTAATGTCTCGCACCATTTCCATAGCGATTTTAGACATTCTCGCCTCAGTGTAACGCATTGCAGCTGCTGAATCTCCGTCAATAGAACCAAAGTTACCATGGCCATCTATTAACATATTACGATAGCTAAAGTCCTGAGCCATGCGCACCATTGTGTCATATACAGCTGAATCACCGTGTGGATGGTACTTACCAATTACTTCTCCAACAATACGCGCAGACTTCTTGTAAGCTTTATCAGAAGTCATACCCAGGTCATTCATGGCATACAAAATACGGCGATGCACTGGTTTTAAACCATCTCGTACATCAGGAAGAGCTCGACTTACAATAACGCTCATCGCATAATCCATGAAGGAGGTGCGCATTTCCTGACTAATATTTATTTCCTTAACTCTCGATCTTTCCATATCAGACATACGGAAAACCTCCAATTATACTCTTGTTCATCTCATAACATTTAGCTGTATTGCCTTATTAACCCTTGAACAGCAGAAAAGGGGGGGATCCCCCCCTTCAGCTTATTTCTTAAACATCTAGATTCTTTACATAATGGGCGTTGTCTTGAATAAAGTTCCGTCTCGGTTCAACACGATCTCCCATTAACATATCAAAGACTTCATCCGCTTCGATCGCATCTTGTAGTTCAACTTGCAGTACTGTACGAGACTCAGGATCCATCGTTGTTTCCCAAAGCTGAGTTGGATTCATTTCACCTAGACCTTTGTATCGCTGAATACCGGGCTTAGGAGCTTTCGGAATCTCGTTCAAAATAATATCATGCTCGCGGTCATTATAAGCGTAAGTGACTTTTTTTCCTTGTGTAATCTTATAAAGTGGCGGCTGGGCAATGTAAACATAGCCATTTTCAATCAACGGACGCATATAGCGATAGAAAAATGTTAATAGAAGCGTTCGAATGTGGGCTCCATCAACATCCGCATCAGTCATGATAATTAATTTGTGGTAGCGAGCTTTTGATAAATCAAAATCTTCACCTATACCTGTTCCAAGTGCTGTGATAATCGCTCTAATTTCGTTATTTGATAGTATTTTATCTAAACGTGCTTTCTCGACGTTCAGAATTTTACCTTTTAGAGGCAATATTGCTTGGAAATGACGATCACGTCCCTGTTTAGCTGATCCACCCGCTGAGTCACCCTCAACAATATAGAGTTCAGAAATAGAAGCATCTTTAGATGAGCAATCAGCTAATTTACCTGGGAGAGCGCTCACTTCAAGAGCACCTTTCCTTCTTGTTAACTCTCGTGCTTTCTTTGCTGCAGCACGAGCGCGTGAGGCCATAAGACCTTTCTCAACTATTTGCTTAGCAACGAGGGGATTTTCAAAAAGGAATGTAGAGAACTTTTCTCCAAAAATAGACTCGGTAATTGTACGAGCTTCTGCATTTCCAAGCTTTGTTTTCGTCTGACCTTCGAATTGAGGATCAGGGTGTTTAATTGAAATGATTGCAGTTAATCCTTCTCGTACATCATCCCCTGTTAAGTTAGGGTCCGTTTCACGGAATAAACTATTTTTTCGTGCATAGTCATTAATAACGCGAGTAAGGGCTGTTTTAAAACCGTATTCATGACTCCCACCCTCATGCGTATTGATGTTATTGGCAAATGAGTAGATATTACTCGCAAAACCATCATTGTATTGAACAGCGATCTCGACAGAAATCCCTTCACGTTCACCTTCTACAAAGATTGGTTCTTCGTGGAGCGCTTCACGTGAACGATTTAAATGTTCAACGTATGATTTAATACCACCCTCGTAATGATATTCATTACGCTTTGTTTCTTCAGGACGCTTGTCTTGCGCAACAATTTTAATTCCGCGATTTAGAAAAGCAAGTTCTCTTAGACGGTGAGCAAGAATATCAAATTCATATTCTATTGTTTCCGTAAAAATTTCGGTATCAGGGATGAAGTGAATAGTTGTCCCCGTTACATCACTATCACCAATAACCTTAAGATCTTCATCAGGTACACCGCGTGTATAGCTTTGGTAATAAACTTTGCCTTCACGTTCTACCGTAATTTCAAGTTTAGACGACAAAGCATTTACAACTGATGCCCCTACACCGTGCAGTCCACCGGACACTTTATATCCACCGCCGCCAAACTTACCACCGGCATGCAGCACAGTCATAATAACTTCGACTGCAGGGCGGCCCATTTTCTCTTGAATACCGACCGGAATGCCTCGTCCGTTATCCTCTACTTTAATGCTATTGTCTTTTTCAATACTAACTGTAATTTGCGAACAGTACCCTGCAAGAGCTTCATCGATACTGTTATCAACAATTTCCCAAACAAGATGGTGGAGTCCTCTGCTACTTGTGGAACCAATGTACATCCCTGGGCGTTTTCGAACAGCCTCAAGTCCCTCAAGGACCTGAATCTGACTTTCATCATAACTTTCTTTATTAGACTGTTGCTCTAATGTCATATTGTTCACCTACATTTCTCTATCAAAGATAGACTCAATTAAGCTTGCTGATTGACAGCCAACCTGGTTTTAAGATGATTCTCCATTCGATGTTACTTCTACACTATCCGATACTGTGTAAGCACGTCTTTTTAGTGTAAGTGAAGATAAAGGGGACAGATAGACCGTATCAGTTGTGATAACGATTGATTTCGTTAAATCACCACCAATATCTTCTACTAGCTTATCTTTTTGATGGCGGTGCAAGAATTCATTCGTAATCTCCGCTTCCTCCATAACTTGCCAATCAAAGATGCCAACAACATCTCTCGATTGAACAACTACGTCCTCTCCTAAGTGTATAAACACCACTTCACCTCATTTCACCTTTTCGATTAGTCCATCTTGGACTTGAAAAGTCGTCGCTTTCTCAAGCGTTTCATGATGGATGCCTTCGACGCTAGTCGTTGTGACAAACGTCTGGACCTTCCCCTGAATTGTATTTAAAAGATGAGACTGCCTGTAATCATCTAACTCCGACAGAACATCATCGAGCAGAAGTAAAGGATATTCGCCTACTTCACTATGAATCAATTCAATTTCAGCAAGTTTTAGTGATAAAGCCGTGGTACGCTGTTGCCCTTGAGATCCATAAGTTTGAACGTCTTTTCCATTTACAAAAAACGACAAATCATCTCTATGGGGGCCCGCTAGCGTAACACCACGCTCAACTTCTCTCTCTTTAATTTTATCAAACTTTTGCTTATATCCATCTACTATTTTCGACAAATCGGTTGGTTCTGATACCTCTACAGTTGGATTATAGTGAATTTCAAATTTTTCTAGCCCTCTACTAATTCCATAATGAATTGGTTCAGCCCATTGTTGAAGGAGTTGAACAAATCGAACTCGACGTATATAAATATTCGCAGCAGCTTCAATTAATTGTTCGGTCAAGATATCCAACATTACATAATCGGGGTTTTTTTGATATCGCAAGGTCTTTAACAAGCTGTTACGCTGCTGAAGAAGCTTCAGATATCGACCAAGATAATAGAGATAGACTGGTTGTACCTGGCCAATTTCAATATCGATGAATCTTCTGCGAACGCCAGGATTGCCTTTAACCAGATTGAGATCCTCTGGTGCAAACATGACAACATTCAGTGCACCAATGTAGTTGCTCAGTTTCTGCTGTTCCAATTGATTTAGTTTGGCTTTCTTACCTTTTTGGGAAATAACCAGTTGGAGGGAGAGGGGACCATTTCGTTTTTCTATTCTACCTTCTATTTTAGCATATTCCTCGTCCCAATTGATTAATTCTTTATCTCTTGGTGTACGATGGGATCTCGCCATAGCTAGTACATAGATAGCTTCCATGATGTTTGTTTTCCCCTGAGCATTTTCACCGAGAAAAACGTTCACGTTATTTTCAAACTGCAGTTCTTGCTTCGTGTAATTTCGATAATTCGTTACTTTCAATGTGTTTAGATGCAACGGGAAACCCCCATTCAGCTAGATACAACAAACTCCCCGACTCCAGGAATCATCACTTTATCCTGATTGTAGAGTTTTCTGCCACGTCGGTCATCTAATTCTCCGTTTACATAGACCTCGTACTCTGACAGAAACCACTTTGCCATTCCGCCTGTATTAATCACTCCAGCTTCTTGAAGAAGTTGGCCAAGAGTGATGTATTCTTTAATTAATTTGATTTCATTCATCTTCGTTCACCTCATTTTCCTTCTACTCCATTCAACGATGACGAGTTTGAAGGATGACAATAGTTTATTATAACTCTTTTTTAACTAAAACGCATGACTTATAGAGTGGAAATTTCACAATGGCAAAAAAAAAGAGAAAGCCGCTGGAAGAATTCTTCTCAGCAGCTCAATATTTTTGCATGAATTTTAACTAAAATTAATAAGTTCGTACCGGTAGAATTAACTGCATAATAGCAGCTCCTTCAATAGGCTTGATTAAGAATGGACGCATCGCACCAGTAAAGCTAATATTCACTTCATTGGAATCCATCGATCTCAACGCATCCATCATGTATTTAGCACTAAAAGAAATCTTAAGCTCTTCTCCATCAAAGAATTGAGATTGTACCTGTTCAATAACTTTACCGATTTCAGGAGAGTTTGAGGAAATTTCTAACGTTGATTCCTCTATGCTTGCGAGCTTGACTACGTTATTCCTTCCTTCTCGTGCAAGAACTGAAGCTCGATCAATTGCTTGTAATAGTTCTTTTGCTGATACCGTTACGTTTGTTTTACTTTCGTTAGGTATAAGTCGACTTGTATCAGGATAATTTCCGTCAAGAAGTCTTGAGAAAAAGAGAATGTGATTTGATTTAAATAGAATTTGATTCTCTGTAACCGTAATATCTACAAGTTCTTCGTTATCATCAATAATTTTAGAAAGTTCACTTAAACTCTTTCCTGGGATAACGACATTTGAGAATGAAAGGTCATTACCATTAGGTTCAACCTGCACTGTTCTGAGAGCAAGTCGGTGACTATCTGTCGCAGTACAGTTTAATTCGCTATTCTCAAGCTTCCAGTTTACACCTGTCAACACCGGTCTAGTTTCTGAAGTAGAAACAGCAAATACCGTTTGTCTAATAATGTTTTTTAGGAGATCTGCTTGAATTTGAAATCCTTCTTTGGATTCTACTTCTGGTAGACGTGGATATTCTTCAGGATCTAGACCGTTAAGGTTAAACTCTGAAGATCCAGAACGGATTCTCGTTGTTAAGCTATCGTGAACTTCAATTTCTACTTGATCACCTGGTAGTTTTTTAACGATATCAGAGAAGAAACGTGCTTGAAGAACAATACTTCCCATCTGAGAGATTTCAACAATTTGTTTATCATTTTCCTCTGCGGGAATGAAACATTCGATTGAAATATCTGAGTCAGAGCCTGTTAATGTTACACCTTCATCGCTTGCCACGATTTTAATACCAGTCAGTATCGGTATCGTTGTTCTTGAAGATACTGCTTTCATGACATCAGATACGCTTGATACTAGATAATCTCTCTCGATTTTGAAACGCATAATTTACCTCCTAAATAAATGACCCTGATTATATATTTATTACTTAAAAAAAGTCGTAGTCTTACTAGTAGGGGCTGTGAATGTGTGGATAAGTGTTATTGAACCTATATCACGTAAGTTATCCACCTGTGGATAGTGTGTTAGTAACTCTGGATAATTGTACACACTCTATCAACTAATATCCACAAAAAAGGTAACTATCCATTTTTCAGCTGCTCTACTATATCTTGCAGTTTCTTCTGAAATGCTTGATCAGAATCCACTAGTTTTGAAATCTTCTCATGAGCGTGGATCACAGTTGTGTGATCTCGGCCTCCAAATTCTTCCCCAATCTTCGGAAGAGAAAAATCGGTCAGTTCTCTTGATAGATACATCGCAATTTGACGTGGGAAAGCGACTGATTTCGTTCTCTTTTTAGCCGCAAAGTCTTCTAGTTTTACTGAGAAGTGATCACCTATAACATTTTGAATATCATGGATGGTGATGACTCTAGGTTTTGATGATGGAATAATATTTTTTAGAGCTTCAGCTGCTAAGTCCGCATTCATGTCTTGATTAATTAGTGAAGAATAGGCCACCACTCGAATAAGAGCACCTTCTAGTTCACGAATGTTCGTATCAATTTGGTTAGCGATATAGAGCATCACTTCATTTGGGATATCTAGACCTTCAGCTTTCGCTTTCTTTCTAAGAATCGCAATCCTTGTTTCAAGATCAGGAGGCGTAATATCAGTAATTAATCCCCATTCGAAACGTGATCGTAGCCTGTCCTCTAGCGTTGGTATTTCCTTAGGTGGTCGATCACTTGAAATCACAATTTGCTTACTTTCTTCATGAAGCGCATTAAATGTGTGGAAGAATTCCTCTTGGGTTTGTTCTTTACCAGCTAGAAATTGAATATCATCAATCAGTAGTACGTCTACATTTCGATATTTATTGCGAAAATTAACGGTCTTGTTATCGCGAATGGAGTTAATAAACTCATTAGTAAACTTCTCGGATGATAAATACACCACTTTTGCATTCGGATTATGCTCAATGACATAGTGACCAATTGCATGCATCAAGTGTGTTTTTCCTAGGCCAACCCCCCCGTAAATAAATAAAGGATTATAAGCTTTAGCTGGCGCTTCAGCCACTGCCAGGGAAGCTGCATGAGCAAAACGGTTCCCCGATCCAATAACGAAAGTATCAAACGTATATTTGGAATTTAGCACGCTCTGCGGATGTTCTTCCTGAGCGGGATTTGCTTTTGGTTTTTTCTTCATAGATTGTTCAAGATCCAAATCAGTATCGGACTGATTCTGGGGAATAATGAACTTTGCTTTGAGTTCACTGCCTGTTAGCTCAAGTAACGTTTCCGTTATTAAACTTGAGTATCTAGATTCGAGCCAGTCTCTAGCGAACTCGTTGGGGGCAGTAATAATAATGGTGTCGCCTTCCATTCTGTTAGCAGAAGTGGACTTTAACCAGGTTTCGAAACTCGGCTTACTTAATTTTTTTTCGATTTCGGATAATGCCTGTTGCCAGAGATCCGTGATGTTATCCAA